>CAWFIP010000001.1:0-222507 GCA_963815895.1 uncultured Actinomycetes bacterium
ACGCTGCTCGCGGAGGAGGGTCTGACAGCGGCGCTGATCATGCTCGCCGTGGTGCTGATCTACCAGCAAATCGAGAACAGCGTCCTCACACCGACGATCCAGCGCAAGGCCGTCAAGCTGTCGGCTTTCTTCATCATCGTCGCGGTCGCACTCTTTGGCGCCCTGCTCGGAGTGGTCGGAGCGCTGATCGCCGTCCCGGTCGCTGCGACGATCCAGATCGTGCTTGGAGAGGTCACGAAGACCTACCGGGAGCAGGTCGCGGCCGGCAAGCTCGAGGCCGGGCAGGCCTCGGTCGGCGAGGTCACGAGTGCCTGACCCGATCAGACCACATGCAGCAGCACCGAGATCTCGGTCGGGGATGTCCGGTGGCTAGCGCAGTCGAGGCGGTCACGCCGTTCCAGGACCGGTCGCGCAAGCGCCGGATCGTCAAGATCTGTGCCTGGCTCGTGGGACTGCTCGTGCTCGCGGTCGTACTGCGGCTGTTGGGCGTCGACGTGATCGGCTGGCTGCAGAGCGTCTGGAAGCAGATCAAGGAGGTACCGCTCGGGTACCTCGTGCTCGGCTCGCTGCTGCAAATCCTGCAGACTTCGCTGAACGGGCTCGCCTACTACGGGATCCTCTCCTACGCATACCCCGGCCGCGCCCAACTGTGGCCGATCATCACCGCATACGCAGTCGGCGTCTCGATGAACAACTTCCTGCCGGCCAACATCGGCACCTTCGTGACGCTCCTGATGTTCGTCGCGATCATCCCCGACTCGACGTTCCCGGGAATCCTCGCCGCGTACCTAGTCAACAAGATCTTCTTCACGATTGTCGGCGGAGTCGTCTACCTGTATCTCTTCCTCCAGGCGGGCGCGGCTTTCAACGTCGAGCTCGGCTGGTTCCGCGACCACGGGCCACTGACGCTGCTGCTGCTGATCGGCGGCGGGTTCCTGGTCGTGATCGTCGCGCGGATCTTCTGGCGCTGGCTGAAGAAGATGTGGGAAAAGGCGAAGGAGGGCGGCAAGATCCTGGAGAGCCCGGGCGCCTACGGCAAGCGAGTGCTGCTGCCCCAGGTCGGCAGCTATGCGGCAAAGGTCGGCGTGATCATGGTCTTTCTGGCCGCCTACTCGATCCCGGTCACCTTCGACTCGGTGATGAGCGTGATCGGCTCCAGTTCGGCAGCAAACATGACCTCCGTGACCCCTGGAGCGGTCGGGATCACTCAGGCCGCGAACGTCGTCGCCCTCAATGACTACACGGACGCTAACACCGCCACGGCCTACTCGCTCTCCCAGCAACTCGTCACGACGGTGGTCAACATGGGCTACGCACTCCTACTCGTTGTGCTGATCTTCGGCTGGACAGGAGGCAAGCTCCTCGTCACGCAGAGCTACGGCGGAGCGAAAGTGAAGGCGAAGGAGATGAAGAGTTCACGGGGCAAGGGCGAGGACCCGCCAGCGGCCGAGAGGAGACGGCGCCTGACGGCGCCGCAACGGCCCTTGGCTGGCGGGCGTGAGAGCAGCCGTGACGAGTTCCTAGCCGTCTTCATCCCGCTTGTTGAGGGCGTCGCGGAGCGACTACGCGTTGTCAACGGGGGTTCTGTTACGTCGTCGTGATGTTTGCGTGCCATCGCGTCTCCTTCGCGTTGAGAGTGATGCACGTCATACCGACTCTTGAACTGAGAGAGACAGGCGTCACAGTAGGTGCGTTCGCGGTGCGGAACGGGCTTGATTGACCGTGCGAGATCGCGCTGCGCCAACACCAACGGCCCGCCGTAGCGAGCCGAAGGTGGGTGCGCGCTTCTTCGCGCGCGGCTAGCCCTTACCTCTCGTCGATCTCGAACTCCTCGAACTCAGCGAGCTCGTACGCAGCTCCCAGCGCGCGGAAGATGTTGCCCGCCGCATGAACCAGGCGCGGGGTGCCAACGATCGGGGCGACGGCGGCGAAGACTCCGCGGATGTCGTCCAGGTCGATGCCCAGCTCGGAGGCCGCTCCGAGATTCACCAGGTACGAGGCCGGAGGAGCGTCGACCGCAATGAGCGCCGCGATGCGAACGAGCATGAGCTCCTTCTCATCGAGCGTCGATGCCTCGATCGAGTCCCTCGTCATCGTCTTGATCAGATCAAGAACTGGGGTATTGGTTACCGGTGTAACCATGACTCTCCTCTCGTCGAAATTGTCACCATCGACGCTACGCGCAGAGAGGACGGAGGGCATCGGTAGTTCTCCGTTGGGCGAAATTGCAAGCGCCGTCACCGCCGCCGCCTTGCTGAAGCCTCGCCGCCGAGTCCTGGAGTCAGGAACCGCTGGTGAGCGAGTCGCAGGAGCTCGAGCTCGCGAACGCGTCCTTCAGTTCGCCATTCGAGTCGAGTCCCTGCAGGTCGGTGAACGTCGTTTTGACCTGCGTTCCCATCGTCGCGAGCGTGGTCGTCACCGTCGTGACCGCACTGACCACTCCGCTCACGCCGGAGGCACCACTGACGGCGCTCTCCATCGTGTCGACATCCGTCTGCAAGTTGGTCGCGAGCTGGTCGAGCGAATCCTTTGCCTGCTGACCCGCTGCGGTGTCGGGCTTACCGAGCCCCTTCAGGTCGGAAGCGAGGGTCTGCGTCGCGGACTTCGCATCGTCGGCGGCCGTCTGCAGCCCGTTCTTCGTCGGGTCGCTCTTGAGAGAGTCGGCAGCCGACGTGAGCGCTGACTGCCAGGTCGTGATCGACGTGCAGACGCCGTTCGCCCAGGTCTCGGTAGCCGAGGCAGTCGTCGTGGTGGTGGTCGAGCCGCCCCCGCTCGAGCCACAGCCCGCCGCGAGGATCGCCAACGAAGCGACGGCGGCGAAGAAGAGAAGCGGACGCGACATCCAGTTCACCCTACACCGAGAATGGAGATCGACTCAGCAGTCCGTCACAGGGCACGGCGTGGCGTCCCCCTTGGGCGCGCTTGCCATGGATGCCAGCGACGGCGAGCGCCCGTATGGGAGGCTCATGCGTGCTCAACTTTTTCGGGGGGGATGCCCCCACCACCCCCCTCGCCCCAAGGCGCCACGCGCTGCCACGGACCCGTTGATCTGCCTCTACATCTGGGATTTCGCCCGGGAGCGCCAGCTGGGCGAGCTGGTGGTCATCTCGGCCGGCGGGAGGGGCTCAGGCACTCGGCTGCCGGATTGCTCCGTTCGGCGGGGATGCCCGACGAACAGATCGCCACGATCCTGCGTCACTCGTCGGCGCGGACGACGTTGTTCCGCGCCGCGGCGCGGACGAGCGATCGGTCCGGCACGCTGACGATCAATTGTCGGGGCGACTCGGAACACGGACGACGCCGTCGAGGACGACTTCGCCATTGCGGATCGTGAACAAGGCGATGCGAGCCGGCGTGATGTCTCCCCTCTGGTCGAACGAGAACGGCCCCAGGAACCCGCCTTTCAGCCTCGTCTCGAACAGCTGCTCGACGACCGACGCGCGAGTGCCGTTCGAGCGCGCGATCGCCTCCAGCAGCGCCTCTGTGGCAACGGCGGCCCCCTCCGCCGAGCCCCCGTACCCCTCTGAGGAGCCAAGCTCCCGAGACACGCCGACCGAGCGCAGGAACCGTCGTCCGGCAGGCGTGAGCGACTCAAAACCGAGACTGGTTGAGGTCGCGCGAAGTCCCTCGCCGACGCGACCGAACGCTTTCGGACTTGAGGGGTCGGCCACGAACTGGTCTCCGGCGGCGAACACCACGTCAGGGCCGACCTGGCGGCGAACGTCCTCGAGCAAGCGTCTGGCGTTGTTCTGGGCGTTCCCGGCGAAGAAGACGAACTGCGGTCGTGCGGCCGCGGCTCGCCTCGCGATCGACGTATAGCTCCTTTGAGGACGCCACCTGAGCTCGGTCGTGACGAGCCCGAGGCTTCGAGCCTCCTCGACGAAGCCGCCGCCGACAGACGGCCCGTACCACCGGAATGAGACCGGCTCGCGGTTCACGAACGCGACGACCCGCTCTGCTCCCATCTGCTTCGCGAGGGTCGCGGCGGCGGCTCCTTGGGCGCTGTCGGGTGCCACGACGCGTACATAGTTCCGCACCCCGTCCGCGTAGAGGGCTCCTGGATCGTGGTCGGAGTTACGCGTGTTCAACGTGAGGCCCGGATCCGTATTCGTCGGGCTCACCATCGCGAGCGGTCCTGCCGCTCGGCGGCTGAGGATCGGAATCTGGAGGGCAGCACAGCTCGAGTAGAACGGTCCGATCAGTCCGAGCACATCCTTCGCGGCGGCATAGGACCTCGCGTTTCGCTCGCATGCCCCTTCGTCGTCGGAGTCGGCTCCGCAGGACTGGTAGCCGACGCGGTATGTGCCCGCCCGGAAACCCCGCTGACGCAGGACGCCCTTGACCACCCTGATCATTGCGGCCCTGATGGGTGTGCTCGGGAAGCGCAGTGATACGTCCGAGACGATGATCGCGTCCGGCTCACCCTCGCCCTCGTAGAAGACATCCGCGCACGACGTCGTATCCACCGGGGTCACGCTCTTGTCGCCGCCACCCGTGCAGCCGGCGGCGAGGGCGCTCGCCGCTAGCGTCGCGGCAAGGACAGACCTCTGCACACCGGGATGATCTGCCCGGTTGGAAGTGACGTCAAGCTAACGGACGCTGACCCACACGAGGCCGGCGCCGACCGCCACCCCCGTCGGCGCGCCGCCGACATCGATCCGCTCCGTCTCCCCCGTCGTCGGATCGATGCGGACGAGCGCGCCGTCGTCGCTCGGCGCCCAGACGGCACCGGCGCCGACGGCGACCGCGACGGTGCGCCCGCCGACGTCGTATGTGTCCTCCAGGACATTCCGCCCCGGATCGACCCGCCAGACCTGGTGTCCGCGCTCGTCGGGGAGCCAGACGCTGCCCTCTCCCACGGTGACGTCCTTTGATCGGAACGAGAGTTCGACGGTCGCTCTGGGTCGCAGCGTCACGGGAGCGAGGCGAACGAGACGCTGCTCGAGGCCGATAGCCCAGATCGAGCCGAATCCATATGCGAGCCGGCCCCAGAAGGCACTCGTCCCCGGGACGAGCTCAGAAGTCGTCGGGTCAATTCGCGAGATCGCACGGAAGCTCGCCGCCCAGACTGTATTCGCGCCGTAGGCGAGGTAGCCGTCGCCTGGATCGAAGACGAAGGGGCTCGACTTCTCGGCGTTCGGCAGCAGCCAGCGCTGGTCCTCGAGATCCGACGAGGGCTCGATCTGGAAGACACGTCCGTCCGTGGTGCCGACCCAGAGCGCGCCGGCGGCTGCGAGCAGGTCGTTCGGCGTGCCGAAGACCGAGAACGTCTTGACGACGCGGCGTGTGTCCGGGTCGATCCGCGAGATCGTGCCGGCTCCGTCGTTCGAGTTGATCACCCAGACCCAGTCGTCCGAGGCGGCCACCGTCGTCGGGGCGGCACCCACCGGGATCGCGGCGACGACCGTGCGGGAGACCGGGTCGATCGCGGCTAGCGAGTTCGGCGGCGCGACGAGCCCGCCCTCGGAGCCGAGCGTCAGGGCGAAGGCAACGGCGGCGGCGGCAGCGGCGATCAGGGCTGCGCCGGCCAGCACGAGCCGACGCCCGACACGCAGGCGGCGCCTCCTGACCGCCGTGGGCGACGGGCCGAGGCCGAGCTCGGAACGGGCGTCATCGACGAACGCGGCACAGGTCTCGTAGCGCTGGGCAGCTTCCTTGGCGAGCCCGCGGGCGAAGACGGCAGCGAGCTCCGGGTGGGCCGCGAGCCGTGGCGGCTCCTCCTGCATGTGCGCCCACAGCGTCTGCGCTTCCGTCTCGCGCCGAAAGGGCGGAGCACCGGACAGGCACTCGTAGAGGACACAGGCGAGCGCGTACTCGTCGGTGCGACCGTCGACCTCTCCACGGCGGATCTGCTCCGGCGCGAGGTAGTCGAGCGAGCCCGCGAGCAGGCCCGAGGCGGTCGTCCCGCCGTCGCCGAGCTGCTTCGTCAGGCCGAAGTCGCACAGGTAGCAGTGATCCGAGGCGTCGACGAGGACGTTTCCCGGCTTGACGTCGCGGTGCACGAGCCCCCGCCGGTGGGCTGCGTCTAGCGCTTCGGCGACCTGACCGACAAGAGCCAGCGCACGCTCGGGCGGAAGCGTCCTTTCGTCCGCCAGGATCGCACGAAGATCGGTGCCGTCCACGTATCGCGTTGCGAGATACAGCTCGCCGCCTGCCTCGCCGGCTGCGTAGACGGGGAGGATTCCGGGGTGATCGAGCGAGGCCGCGAGGCGCGACTCGCGCAAGAAACGCCCGTGGAACGAGCGATCGTGCGCAAACTCGGGCGCGATCAGCTTCAGCGCGACGGGCCGGTCGAGCGCGAGCTCGGTCGCCCGGTAGACGACCCCCATGCCGCCGCGACCGACCACACCGTCGATCCGGTAGCCGGCCAGCTGCGTTCCGATCTCCGGTGACACCTCAGATCCCGATTCTCGACCGTTCGATCGACCAGGTGAAACGCGTCAGCGCCGCCGGAGGCGCGATCCCGCTCGGCCGCAGCCCGCGTCGTACGAGCACGGTCGGCGCGGGAGGAGCGGCCACGAGCGCAGACCGAGTCGCTCCGAGTCCCTCCGTGCGCCATCGCTCCGACAGCCCGAGAACGAGGAGCCCCGCGTTCTGGGCGAGCTCGGCAATGCTCGCCTTGCCGGGACGGCCGAGCAGAGGCTCCGCGACGACTCCGGTGGTGTGTTGGACGATGAGCGACGCATCCGCAAGCAGTCGGCTGGCATCGCGCTCGCCGGCTCGTTCGTCCGCGGCACCGATGAGGTGCAACGGTCGCTCGAGCACGGTGGCGGCCCACGCACCGAGCTCGAGCGCCGCCCAGTCGTGCTCGAACGCACCGAAGGGGACGACGATCGGGCCGCCTTTCGCCTCCTCGGGCCACTCGACCACCGCGGCGACGTCGCAGGTCGCCTCGGAGAACACACTGGCGAACGTGCCGCTGAGGGGATCTCCTGCGCTCGAGACCAACAGCAAGTCGGCATCCTGAAGCGTCGCCAGCCGGACGACGTCCTCGCCCGGTGAAGACGACGAGAAGGCGGCCACGCGGACGGCGACGCCGCGCCCGCGGAGATCGTGGCGCACATGCTCGAGCGTCCTGGTCGCAGCGGCGATCTCCGCGGGCTGCACGATCTGCGCGAGTACGAGCTCCCTCGCCGTCGGGCCACGGGCGAGCGCCTCAGCGAGCGGAAGGAGGAGCGCGAGCCCGCTCGGTCGCCCCGAGACCGCGATGATCGAGGTCGACGGCTTGGCCGCCGCCGTCACCGAAAGTGCAGGGTCCTGGCGAAGGATCGCGCGCTCGAGCTCACGCAGCTGCTCTCCGAGCTCGAGCCCCAACTCTTCGTCGAGCACACGCCTGCCTTCGCGGAAGACGGCGAGAGCGTCGGCCTGCCGTCCGGCTCTGTACAGGGCGAGCATGAGCTGTGCGCGTGGGCGCTCCTCCAACGGCCGCTGGACGACGAGCGCCTCCAGCTCCGGGACGAGCTCCGGTCCCTGCCCGAGCGCGAGGTCGGCCTCGATCCGCTCCTCCAACGCCAGCCGGCGCAGCTCCTCGAGGCGGGCCGACTCGGTCTGCACGAACTGCTCGTACGCGAAGTCCGCCAGCGGCTCTCCTCGCCACAGCGACAGAGCGGAGCGAAGTGTCGTCGCGCGCTCCGCGGGCTCCTCTCTCGGGGCTCGTTCCAAGAGCCGCTCGAACTCGTAGAGGTCGAGCTCGCCCGGCCGCACGCGCAGGAGGTACCCGGAGCCGTGTGTCTCCAGCGCGTCTCGAGCTGCTCCAAGTGCCTTGCGAAGGTTGGAGACGTAGACCTGGATCGTCTTTGCGGCAGTCCGGGGAACGCCGCCCGGCCAGAGGTCGTCCGCGAGCCGGTCCGTCGGGACGATCTCGTTCGCGTGAAGGAGCAGGACCGTGAGCAGGGCGCGCTGCCCCGGTGCGCCCAAGTCGAGACGGCGATCACCGTCCTGAGCCTCGAGTGGGCCAAGGATCCGGAACTGCATGGGGCAACCGTACTGCGCTTCGGGACGCGTCTTACCGCGTGTTAGGTCCCTGCCAGCCGCGCGCTCCGATCCTCTTCGCGAAGACCGCAGAGGGCGGTCACGACGGAAGGAGCATCATGAGCATCTCGAAGCGACCTGTGATCTTCGTGACACTCGCGGTCGTCGTCGCAGCGCTGACCGTCGGGGCGCCGATCGCCGGCGCGGATGATTGGTTCAACGACCGGTCGAGCGTGGTTCGCCCGGACGATCGGGCGGGCCCACGCGGCCCCGGAGCCTTGGTCTCTACCGATGCAGCGCAACGCGCCACGCGGCCGGACGATCGGGCCGGTGCCCGTGGCCCGGGAGCCGTGGCGTCTGCCGGTGCAGCGCAACGGGCCACGCGGCCCGACGACAGGGCTGGGGCGCGGGGACCTGGCGCGATATCTCCTGGGACCTCCAGCATCGTCGTCCGCTCGGCGAACACTTTCGACTGGGGCGATGCGGCGATCGGAGTTGTCAGCGGCATGGGCTTTGCCCTTCTTCTGGGCGGACTAGCAGTTCTGACGGTCGTGACGCGGACGAAGACGCGGTTGTCGACGCGCTGAGCGATCAGATCCGATGAAGCGACGAGGGCCGCAGCTGCGGCCCTCGTCAGTTGGACCCTTTAGCGCTTCGAAGGCCGTCTGGATCGCCTAGGTTCGCCGAGGAGTCGGGGATCGGCTCCGGGTCGCTCAGGCTCCAGACGCTCGCGGAGCGATTCATCGAGGAGGCCCGCTCCGGGTCGTACGTCGCCCCGAAGGGTGCGCTGTCCAGGTCGACGCTCGACCTGTACGAGCAGCGCATCACGTCGCACGTCCTCCCCGCTCTCGGGCACTCGACCCGCGTTCGGGACGTGACCCCGGCGCATCTTCGCCGGCTCATCGACCGGCTCAGACTGGCCGGACTGTCCGGCTCCACGATCCGGGGCACCATCGCGGCGACGAGCGCGATGTTCCGGTTCGCGGTGCATCGCGAGATGCTCCTCACGAACCCCGTCCTCGCCCTCGACGGCGCGATCGGCCCGTCAGACCCGCAGCAGCTCGACGTGGGCAACCGAGTTCACGGCGACCGGAGTCACGAACGCGAGACCGAACGCATCCTCGACGTCGTACTCGAGCAGGCTCAAGGAATCGTCCGGATCGATCGGCTGCCGGTACTCGATGCGCACCCGAAGCGGGGCACCCGGGTCCGCCCCGCGCCGTGCGAGACGCTCCTCGACCGCCTGCCAGTAGGCAGCGTTGTTGACGTGCCCGTGCCTGTCGATGTCAGTGGCGCGTACCTGCCACGCCACGCGCCCGGCATCCTCCGGCGGGTCCGGGAGCAGGAGCTTGCGGGACACGGTCCGTCCGCCCGCAGCGCCGGCGTAGAGATCGAAGCCGTCGATGCGCGCAGGCCGTTCATCGGGTGTGAGGTGGATCCAGACGCTGTCCACCTCGGCCCGCCCCCCGGCGTCGCCGAGGACCGACCACCGCCGGCCGGCAGCGATCGTCGCGACGCCGTTGCACCACGTGACGAGCTCCACCTCTCGGTCGTTGAGAAACGGCTCGAGGACGTCGATGCGGATGCTCCGGATGAACCAGAGGTGCTCGGGCATCCCCCAGCCGGTCTCCTGCACATCGTCGATCGCGACGTCCTGGAGGTAGCGCGCGATGGTGTCGAACCTGACTCTCCCGCGGCTGTCCATGTCGGAGAGGCGCACGCGGCGGACCGCTGAGTACGTCCTCCCGTGCTCGGGGATCGGGACGAGCTCATCCATGCGGGTCAGTCTGACGCGGACGCGGCAGCGAGTCGAACCCCCGCCTGGGTCAGTACGAGGAGCGGCTCGTCAGAACTTCTTGTTGGCCTTGACGTCCCAGCCGGCCCTGATGGAGGCCGCGAGGCTGCCGTCGGCTTTCTGTTCCTTGTACTCGACCTCAAGCTTCGAGAAGGCGAACGACACGCTGTCCAGGGGAGCTTCGCCGGCGGAGGCGCCGGCGTGGTACCCGGAGACGAGCAGGTCGCCGAAGGACCACTTCAGGAAGTAGCCCTGATCCTTGCCGCCCGCACGATGCGCGGTCATCCACGCCGACTTGATGTGCTCGCCCGTGGCGCAAGCGAGGAAGAGCTTCGGCGACGCCTTGCTCAGCTTCATCGTGAACGTAAAGTCGTTCATCGTGACCTTGCCCGCCCCGACCCCGGCTCCGGCGGCGGGCGATGCAGGGTGCGTCTCGCCCCAGCTCCAGGACTCCACGTCGATCTCGCCCTTGTGCTTCGCGTGTGCGCTCTCGCCGTCGATCCCCTCGATCTTCAGGAAGTAGTCGACTGCAGCCATCGTGCCCCTCCCGGAGGTGACAGACGCCTTGCGGCCGCAGGACGCTCGGCCGATCGACTCTAGCGAGCAGGCGAAAGCCTGACAAGCCGTAGAGTCACGCCGTGGTAAAGGCGCCGCAAGGGGAGCGCGCGACCTCCGGCCCGATCGCGCTCGAACGGACGAAGACCGTCGATCGTCTGCGCGATGCGCTTCGCTCGATCGGCTACACGGGCGACGCGATCAGGGAGCTCCTCGGCGATGACGCCTACCAGGGCCGTGCGCGAGACGTGCCCGTCCACCTGCGCCGCCTGACGGCAGCGACCCCGCTCGAGACCGCCATCCGCTTCTTCTTCCTCGGCGAACCGGTCCAGAGCGCTGCGCTCGAGCGGACGATGGCGCCGCTCGGGGTCGACGAGCTCGAAGAGCTGGGCGTTGCCGAGCCCGCGGGCAGCACCGTGCAGGCGACTGTCCGCATCGTGCCCCAGGCGGAGCTTCTCCTCGCAGGGAACCGCTACGCGGACGAGGGCCCCTCCGGTGGTCCAGCCGACTATGTCGCGACGGTCACGGCCCCTTCCGCGATCCTGGGCAGCCTGACCGTCCGGTCTCCTGCGCGAGCCGCCCTCGACATCGGGACGGGCTCGGGCGTTCAGGCGATCTGGGCCGCCCGTCACTGCGAGCGCGTCGTCGCGGTCGACGTGAACCCGCGGGCCCTCAACCTCGCCGCGTTCAACGCCCGGCTGAACGAGGTGACGAACGTCGAGTTCCGCGAAGGAAGCCTGTTCGAGCCCGTCGTCGGCGAGCGCTTCGACCTCGTCCTGTGCAACGCGCCCTATGTCATCTCGCCGGACACCCGGTACGCCTTCCGGGACGGCGGCGCCTACTCGGACGGGTTCAGCGAGCACCTTGTCCGCGAGACCCCCGGTTACCTCGAAGAAGGCGGATTCGCCCACCTGCTCATCGCGTGGGTCGTCGAGGGCGAGGACTGGGCGGCGCGCCCACGCCACTGGCTCGAGGGGACCGAGTGCGACGCCTGGCTCCTGCACGGGGCCTCGCGGGATCCGTTCACGCATGCGGCGATCTGGAACGAGGAGCTGGCGCGCGATCCCGACATGTTCGGTGAGACGCTCGACCGCTGGATCGGCTACCTCGCGGAGATCGGCGCCGACGCCGTGGTCGAGGGCGCGGTCCTCCTGCGCAGGCGGACGGGTGCCCCGCGCTGGTTCCGCGCCGACCGCGTGCCGGCCGGCCACCCGGCGCCGGCGAGCGACCACGTTCTCCGTGTCTTCGAGGCGAACGACTACCTCGCAGGGCTCGACGACGTCTCGGCGCTCCTCGACCGGTCACCGCTCCTCGTGGGGCGCACCCGGGCGGAGCAGGAGCTTGCGTTCGGCGACGGCGGCTACGTCGTCGAGTCGATGACGGTCGTGCTCGACGAGGGACTCGGGTTCCGCGCCGGGATCGACCAGAACACCGCGAGCCTCCTCCCGTTCCTCGACGGGTCGCGAACGCTGCGCGACGCGATCGAGCTGGCGGCGGTGTCGCGTGGAGTGGACGAGAACGACCTCGCTGCGTTCAGGGCGGGCGCGCTCGAGATCGCACGCACGATGCTCGAGCTCGGGTTCCTCGAGCTCGGCGAGCGCTAGTAGATCCCGGCTAGAAGATCTCCGGGCACCACGGCGCCGGCGACGATGCGAACATGGCGTCCGCGCGCCTGGCCGCGCCGCGCCGCACTTCCTCGACGCGACCGCCGCGGACCAGCTCGGAGAAGCCGAACCCGCCGAGGTACACGGCGCCGAGCGCGGCCACGTCGCAGCGAAGCTGCGGAGCTGCAGTCGTCCGCTTCGCCGTGCCGTCCGCGAGGCGCCAGCGGCCCTCGTTCCAGGGGCAGAACTCGTCCCTCACCTCGAACACGACAGCTCCATCGGTCGCATACGAGCGCGCGGACAACGCCTCCCCGACGTCGACGAGCCGCGCCCAGAGGCCGTCGCCGACGCGGAACTGCATGCGCCGCGGGTTTGCGAGCAGTTGGAAGAGCGGATGGTCGACCGGGAGCAGGTGGGCCGTGATGGTCGCCGCCCAGTCGATGTCGAAGAGGAACCGCCACAGCTCCGCGGTCGGTCGCCCGTCTAGCGCGACGGCCTCGACGACCGCGAGCTCGGACTGCGAGGCCCCTCCCTCCCACTTCGGCTTGTGGCGGTAGATCGCGTAGCCCTCGGGCTTGCCGTCCCGCTCGAGGACGACGAAGCGCTTCGGGCCGCCCTCGCTTGCGCCCGGCTGCTCGAAGAGGATCCGGAGCTCCCACCAGTTGCGGGTCCTGCCGAGCATCCCCGGGGTTGCCCGACGCACCCTGTCCCAGACCCGCGGGAAGAGCTCGAGTGCCTCTGCCGCATCGACGAAGCGAAGCGAGCCTTCACGCTCCCACGGGCGCGCGAACCCCGAGTACTCCTTGGGGACGGCGATCTCGCCGCAGAGCGATGCCATCCCGTAGCCGAAGCGTCCGTAGATCGTCTCCTCCGACGCCCAGAGCAGCGCAAGCGGCTCGCCGCGCTCGTGGACGTCGTCGAGCTGCGCGCGCATGAGGCGGCGAAGCACGCCCCGACGCCGATGTGTCGGATACGTGCCGACGACCGTGACGCCCGCGGTCGGAACGATCGCGCCCGGAACCGTGAGCTCGAAGGGGAACGCGCCCCCGCCCCCGACGATGGAGCCGTCCTCCCAGACGGCGTGCATGCGCTCGATGGGGAGGTTCTTCGAGAACCGCTCCATGCGCTCCTCGGTGGGATCGAGGCCGAAGTACTGCCCGATCGCGAAGACGGCCTGCCCGAACTCCTCGAGGTCGCGCGTCTCTCTGACTCTGAACGTCATCCGATCTTCTCCAGCGGTGCGTAGTCCACCATGAGCCGGCGTTCCGAGCCGTCGTCGCCGAAGCGGACGGTCACGACGCCTCCTGGCTCCATCGCCGTGATGATTCCCTCGCCGAGCGACGCGTGCCGCACGGCGTCCCCGGTCGAGAGCGCCGGGATGTCCACGCGCGGCTCGATGCCTCCTGCTGGGCGGTAGCCGCTCCACGACGCTGGCTGCAGCCGGTCGCGCTCGATCTCCATCGGCAGCTCGTCGAGGAAGCGCGACGCGAGGTTCTGCGTGCGCCGGCCGTAGAGCGAGCGAGCAAGCGTGTGCGTCAACGTCAGGCGCTCCATGGCACGCGTGAGGCCGACGTAGCAGAGCCTTCGCTCCTCCTCCACGCCCTGCTCCTCGAGCGAGCGGGCGTGCGGGAAGATGCCCTCCTCCATCCCGATCGCGAAGACTGCCTTGAACTCCAGTCCCTTCGCGTTGTGGAGCGTCATGAGCGTGACGAGGCCCCGGTCGTCCTCGATCGTGTCCTGGTCCGAGACCAGCGAGATGTCCTGGAGGAAGCCGGCCAGGGCGGGATCCTCCGCCTGCTGGCGGTACTCCCGCGCGACGCCGACGAGCTCCTGCAGGTTCTCGATGCGGCCGCGCGCCTCGATCGTCCGCTCGGCCTCGAGCGCCTCGATCGTCCCCGACTTCTCGAGCACGCGCTCGACGAGCTCGTCCACCGGCAGCTCCTGCGCGGCGACCATCAGCGTCTCCATCAGCGCGTGGAAGGCTCGCACGGCACGGACCGAGGCCGCGGCGAGCCCGGCCGCCTCGGGATCCGCCATCGCCGCGAAGAGCGTGCGCCCGCTCGCCTCGGCGTGCGCGACGAGGCGCTGGAGCGAGGTGTCCCCGATTCCGCGCCTCGGCCGGTTCGCGATGCGGAGCAGCGAGCCGGCGTCACGCGGGTTCGCGAGGACGCTCAGGTACGCGGTCGCGTCCCGGATCTCCGCCCGTTCGTAGAACCGAGGGCCGCCGATGACCTGGTACGGGACGTCCTGCCGCACGAGCACGTCCTCGAGGACTCGCGACTGCGCATTCGTCCGGTAGAAGACCGCGATCTCGCTCGCCGACATGCCGCCGTCGATGAGCGATGCGATCTCGGCTGCGACGAACCGCGCCTCCGCATGCTCGTCCTCGACCTCGACGACGCGGACGGGGTCTCCCTCGCCGAGGTCGGAGAAGAGCTGCTTCGGCTTCCGCTCGCGGTTGTGCTCGATGACGGCGTTCGCCGCGCGGAGGATGTTGTTCGTCGAGCGGTAGTTCTGCTCGAGCGGGATGACCTGCGTACCGGAAAAGTCGTGCTCGAACTCCATGATGTTGCGGATGTCCGCGCCGCGGAACGCATAGATGGACTGGTCCGGGTCGCCGACTGCGCAGACGTTCCCGTGCTCGCCGCCGAGGAGCTGCAGCAGCCGGTACTGGGCGTGGTTCGTGTCCTGGTACTCGTCGACGAGGATGTAGCGGAACGCCTTCCGCCACCGCGTGAGCGCCTCGGGGAAGCGCTCTAGCACTTCCACGGTGAGCATGATCAGGTCGTCGAAGTCGACGGCATTCGACGCATGGAGCCGCCGCTGGTACAGCTCGTACACCTCCGCGACGGTCTGGTCCCAGAACGACGCGACGCGCTTCGTGTACTCCTCCGGCGAGACGAGCTGGTTCTTCGCCTGCGAGATCTGGTGGTGGATCCCGCGCGGCGAGAAGCGCTTCGGGTCCTTGCCGAGCTCCTCGAGGCAGGCCTTGACGAGGCGAACCTGGTCCTGGTCGTCGTAGATCGTGAAGCTCGAGCGATAGCCGAGCCGCTCCGCCTCCCGCCGCAGGATCCGGCCACACGCCGCGTGGAACGTGAGGATCCAGATCGCCCGGGAGGTGCCTCCGAGCATGACCGCGAGGCGCTCGCGCATCTCCCCCGCCGCCTTGTTCGTGAACGTGATGGCGAGGATCTCGTTCGGCTTCACGCCGCACGCGTGGATCAGGTGCGCGACGCGGTACGTGAGGACCCGCGTCTTGCCGGAGCCGGCGCCCGCGACGACGAGAAGCGGCCCCTCGGTGGTCACGACTGCCTCGCGCTGTGCGTCGTTCAGGTCCGCGAGGTACGCCTGTGGTGCGGTGACGGCCATCGAGCCGATGCTAGCCGCCCGGTCCGCCGGGGCTTCGAGCGACTACCAGCGGACGGTGAGCTCGACGTGCGCGGGCTGGCGTCCGAGCCAGCTGATGCGCCACGCGTACGTCCCCTTCGGAAGCGGCTCGAACGAGCCCTTGCAGAAGAACGAGCCCGCCGCGCCCTCGCATGACGACGTCTTTGTGTCGACGAGCGGCCCGCCCTTCGGCGCCTTCTTGCCCAGGAGGAAGAGCCGTGCGCGACCGTCCGTCGGCACGCGGAGGAGGATCCGGAACGAGGCCGGCCGATGGGTGTTGAAGCGGACGTAGGACGACGTGCCCGACGGGACCGTGTCCTCGAAGAAGATCTGGCCCTTGGCTAAAGCGGTGGCCGGGAACACGAGCAGACACGCGGCGATCGAGACAAGCACGGCCCTTCGCACCATCGACTTCCAGTGTTGCACCGCGACGCTGCAACTCCAAGGGGCCTAGCCGAGGACGAGCACTGCCGCGAGCAACGCGCCCGTCTCGGCGACCTTCGCGGTCGCGCCCAGGACGTCACCCGTGACACCGCCGAACTTCCGCGCCGCCGCGAAACCGGCGACGAGCACCGCGACGGCAGCACCTGCAACGCAGCCCAGTCCCGGCCAACCTGCCGGCAGCGAGAGAAGGACCGCGAGCGCGGCGGCAGCCGCGACCGGGACGAGGCCGATCCCGGCGAGAAGCTGCCCCTGGCCCTCGCCCGACCGCGCATTCGGCAGAGCCAGCGCCGGAAACAGCATTCCTGCGCGAGCGCATGCGCCGGCCGCAAGGCCGACGAGCGCAGCGTCGTTCTCCAGAGCGAGAGCGCCGAGCAGCGCTGCGTCGAGCAGGCACACGACGATCAGCGTGATCGCACCGAAGGCGCCGATCGCGTGGTCGCGCATGATCTCGAGCGCGCGTTCCCGATCGGAGGTGCCGAACGCATCTGCGGTATCGGCGAGCGCGTCGTAGTGCAGCGCACCCGTGAGCAACGCGGCGACGCCGACGGCGAGCGCTCCGGCTGCAAGAGCGGGTAGCCGGTCGGATGCGACGTCGGCCAGCAGGCCGCTGATTCCGCCGACGGCGCCGCCGACGAGCGGGAACAGCCAGACGCCTCGGGCGACGTCCCGCGCGTCGACGTGCACGGCACGCGCGACCGGGATTCGCGTCAGGAACGCGACCGCCGCGACGACAGGCCGCAGCACGGTCATCGGCCCGTGTCCGTGACGCCGGCCTCCTCGAACGTCGCCATCTCGACGAGGATCGCCCGCGCGGCGTCGAGCAGCGGGAGCACGAGCGCGGCGCCGCTGCCCTCGCCGAGGCGCAGCCCGAGGTCGAGGAGCGGGTCGAGCCCGAGATCGCCGAGGACGACCGCGTGACCTGGCTCGGGCGAGAGATGCGAGGCGACGAGGTAGCCGGTGACCTCGGGCTCGAGACGCGTCGCCACGAGCGCAGCCGCGCTCGTGATGAAGCCGTCGAGGACGACGATCGCACGGCATTCGGCGGCGCCGATCGTGACGCCCACGAGCAGCGCGATCTCGAACCCGCCGAGCGCGGCGAGCGTGCCGAGCGCGTCCGCCGGGTCCGGGTGGTTGCATTCGAGTATGCGCTCGACGACCTCGACCTTGCGTGCGACTCCCTCTGCGTCGAGCCCCGTTCCCGGGCCGCAGACCGCCGCGGGGTCGCAGCCGAGGAGCGCGCACGAGAGCGCGGATGCGGAGGTCGAGTTCCCGATGCCCATGTCCCCGAGGGCGATGACCGAGGCCCCGCCTGCGACGAGCTCGCGCGCGAGCGCCTCTCCCCGTCGGATCGCCTCGGATGCCTGCTCCTTCGACATCGCCGGGCCCTCGGCGGCGTTGTCGGTGCCAGGCCCGAGGCGGAGGTCGCGCACGGCCTGATCACGGAACGGCTCGACGACCCCCGCGTCGACGACGACCAGCTCAGCTCCCGCCTGCCGTGCGAGGACGGAGACGGCGGCGCCTCCGGAGGCAAAGTTCGCGAGCATCTGCCGGGTCACTTCCTGCGGGTACGCACTGACGCCTTCCCGGGCGACGCCGTGATCTCCTGCGGCGACGACGATCGCGGCGCGCAGTGGCTCCAGGTCGACGGTGCCGCGAATCCCCGCCATTCGCACAGCGAGCTCCTCGAGGCGGCCGAGGCTTCCGCGGGGCTTCGTCTTGCGATCGAGCTCGGCTCGCGCCGCCCGCGCCGCCCCTTCATCGATCGGAGGCGCGCTCATGGAGCGATGCGGTCGAGCGGGAGGCTGCGGCCGGCGATCACGAAGCGGGCCTCGGCCGACGCTTCCACCCAGAGCCGATTGACCGATCCGAGGAGGTCGCGGTAGACGCGTCCGAGCTCCGTCGCCGGCACCACCCCGAGCCCCACCTCGTTCGAGATCGCAATCGTCAGTCCCGGCCGCTCGGCTGCGACCGCCGCCGCGCTCGCCGCCGACTCGAGGACGCTCTCCGGATCGCCGTCGCGCTCCAACGCGTTCGCCGCCCACAGCGTGAGGCAGTCGAGCACGACCGTGTGGCCGGGATCGATTCTTCCGAACGCCTCCTCGATCGCAGAGGGCTCTTCGACGGTCGACCAGTCGACGGGCCGCTCGGCTCGGTGGCGCTCGATGCGCTCGGCCATCTCGTCGTCCCGTGCCTCGCCCGTCGCGAGAAACGTCACCGGCGCGCCTGAGGCGGCCGCGAGCTCGAGCGCGAGGCGCGACTTCCCGCTGCGCGCGCCGCCGAGGAGGACGGTGAGGGCCACGGCTCAGCCCGCCGTCGGGCGCGTCGGGACGACCGCGATCCGCCCGTCGATGCTCACGACCTCGATGGACGCGTCGTAGTGACGCGCGATGAGGTGCTCTGTCAGCACGTCGGCCGGGCCGCCGTCTGCGACGACGCGCCCGTCGTCGAGCAGCACCATGCGGTCGGCGTACTGTGCGGCGAGCGTCAGGTCGTGCATCGCGGCCACGAGTGTGAGGCCCGACTCGGCGCGAAGCGCGTCGAGCAGCTCGAGCGCCTGCTGCTGGTGTCCGATGTCCAGCGACGCGGTCGGCTCGTCGAGCAGGACGATCGGCGCCTCCTGGGCGAGCGCGCGCGCGACGACGACGCGCTGCTTCTCACCGCCGGACAGCGTCCCGAGCCGCCGTTCCGCGTAGCCGAGCAGGTCGAGACGGGCGAGCGCCTCCGCCGCGGCGCCGCGATCGCGATGACCCTCCTTCGCGAGCGGGCCGAGATGCGGGGTCCGACCGAGGAGCACGTACTCCCCCACCGTCATCCACGGCGGCGTCGCCGGCTCCTGGGGGACCACGGCGAGGAGTCGCGCGAGCTCCGTACGGCTGAGCTCGGACGTGTCCCGGCCGTCGAGCTCGATCGCTCCGGAGAACGGCACGAGCCGCGCGACGGAACGCAGCATCGTGGTCTTGCCGGCGCCGTTCGGGCCGATGAGCGCGACCCACTCGCCCTGCGCGATGTCGAGGTCGATGCCGTGCAGAACCGGGTGGCCGCCGAGAGCCACGCTGACGCCGTGCAGGCCGATCGCGCTCACGCGGCCGTCGACCTCGTCGAGCGGAGCACGAGGGCGAAGAACGGTGCGCCGAGGAACGCGGTCACGACGCCGAGCGGGATCTCGGCCGGCGAGAGCGCAGTCCGGGCGATGACGTCGGCAAGGACGAGGAACCCGGCCCCGGCGATCACCGAGAGTGGGATCAGCGCTCTGTAGCTCGCACCGGTGAGCAGGCGAAGGGCATGCGGGACGATGATCCCGACGAAACCAATCAAGCCGGTCACCGCGACCGCCGCGGCAGTCCCGAGCGTCGCGGCCACCACGAGCGCGAGCCGGACGCGGCGCACGTTCACTCCGAGGCTCGCCGCCTCGTCGTCGCCGAGGTTGAGGATGTCGACGACGCGGCGGAGGGCGATGATGACCACGGCCGCGACGGCGACGTACGGGAGGATCAGCACGACGTCAGTCCAGCCGGTGCTCGGGATGTTCCCGAGGATCCACGAGTACACCTGCTGCAGCGTCTCGGAGTTCTGCTGCTGGACGAACGTCTGCCAGGCCGTGAAGAACGCGGCGACCGTGACGCCCGCGAGGACGAGGGTTGCGGCATCCCGTTCGCGGCGCGCCGAGCGCCCGACCGCGTAGGTCAGCATCACCGCGATGGCTCCGCCGATGAACGCCGCAACCGGCAGCGCCCGCTGGCCGCGCAGGCCGTCCGGGAGGTAGGCGATCGCGATCGTCGCCCCGAGGCCGGCGCCCGCCGCTACGCCGAGGAGGTACGGGTCGGCGAGCGGGTTGCGGAAGACCCCCTGGTACGTGGCGCCGGCGAGCGACAGCATCCCGCCGACGAGTGCCGCAAGCACGACGCGCGGTACGCGGATCTGCCAGAGGATCGCCTCCTCCGTCGGTGAGAGCGGGGACGTGAACCCGGGTAGGTGAGCACGTGCCGCGGCCGACTCGAACACACGGCCGACCCCGAGGTCGATCGGCCCCGCGAGCACGCCCACGACGAGCGAGAGCACGAGGAACGCCACCGCCGCGCACGCCCAGAGCGGGGTCATGCCCCGCGCCCGGACCTTCGACTCGTACGCGGCGGTGGCGCTCACGAGCTAGAGACGGGCGAGTGCGGCGGACAGCGCCCTGAAGAAGTCGACGAGCCGTGGGCCCCAGCGCGAGGCGATGGAGTCGTGGACGCGGAGGATCGAGCCCGTTCGCACCGCGCTGACACGATCCCAGCCGGGCCGCGCCGCAACCGTCGACGGCTTCTGGCCGCAGCAGATGCTGTCGGCGAGCACGATTAGATCAGGGCTCGACGAGACGATGTACTCGGCCGAGAGCTGCGGATAGCCGGTGCCCGACGAGTCCGCGGCATCGGCGATGTTGCGCAGGCCAAGAGCCGAGTAGACCTTGCCGACGAACGTGCTCGACGTGGCGGAGAAGAAGTCCGGGGTGAGCTCGTGGTAGACCGTGAGGCGGCTTGCCTTCTCGCTCGAGGCGTCCACGATCCGCCTGATCTTCGCCTTCATCCTCCGGACGAGGCGCGTTGCCTCCGGCAGGTGGTCCGTGGCCATGCCGAGCTGACGGATCTGTTGGTACGCCCCCTGGAAGCTCTTCGCGGCGTCTTGGTGGATGACGGTGATCTTGAGCTTCCGGAGCGCGCTGATGAGCCCCTTCGAGTCGTAGGAGACGATCACGAGGTCGGGCCGGTACTCGGCGATCGCCTCGACGTTGGGCGTGAAGCCCGAGAGCGTCGTCTTCGGGGCGCTCTTCGGATAGTCGGACTGGTCGTCCACCGCGATGACCTGCTTGCCCGCGCCGATGGCGAAGAGCGTCTCGGTAGCGGTGGGCGAGAGCGAGACGATCCGGCGCGGCTTCTTCGAGACCTTCACCTTGCCGTCCGCGGTGACGATCGTGACCGGGAACGCGGTCTGCGCCGCGCCCGCCCCGGCAGCCCCGGCGACGAACACGACGAACGCGGCCACCAGCGAAGCGGCGGCGACAATTGACGAACGAAGCACCTGAATCTCCTTCCGCGAGGGGTTCGGCTATGGGGGAGGCGCGGCAGGTCTTCTGACTCGGGGCTCCCTCCCCCGCCGCCTTCCCAGCCCGCTCGACGAGCGATGGCCAGTGGCGTCGTGGCGGGCGAGCTACTCCCCTCACAGCGGCGGGACCGTCCCGGACTCGCACCGGGTTCCCTCACCGTGCTCCCTTGTGTCGGCGGCGAGCCTATCATCGGACGGTGTCTGGCACCGAGCCACGGAGTGGTGCGGGTTTCCGGGCCATCGGTCACAGACACCGATGGCTCTTGCTCTGGCTTCCGGTCGTCGCGTGGGCCGCGCTGATCTTCGCTTTCTCGTCCGTCCCCGACCTCGGCACAGGGCTCGGAGGCTGGGATCTCGTCCTGAGAAAGCTCGCGCACGCCGCCGAGTACGCGGTGCTGGGCGCGCTACTCCTACGCGCCACCGGGCGCATCGGAGTCGCGCTCGCGCTCGGGGTCGCGTACGCCGTGAGCGACGAGATCCACCAGACGTTCGTCCCTGGCCGGGCAGGGAAGCCGCTCGACGTCGCGATCGACACGGTGGGCGTCGTCTGCGGCATCGCGCTCGGGCACTGCCTACGCTCGCGACGGCGGCCCGCGTGAGCGGCACGCCGATTGCCGTCGACCTCGACGGCGCGCTCGCCGACACACGCCCGCTCTGGAAGGCATGGCTCGAATCCGTGAGCGGGCTCTTCGCGCTCGAGGGCGCGGCGCTGCCGGAGGATCGGGCTGCGGCCGCGGCCGAGCTCGATCGCCGCGGGGCGGGGAACTGGCGGGCGCTGCTGGAGCGGTTCGGCGAGGAGCGCGCACCGGTCTATCTCCGCCGGGATCCGAACGTCAGCGCCGCCCTGCGGGCGCTCGACACGGCCGGGCGCGAGGTCGGCATCTTCACCGACGCCCCGGAGCCGCTCGCACGTGTCGCGGTCGCCCAGCTCGGCGCCGACCGCCGCATTTCCGCGCTCGAGACGGGCGACGGCGCGCTCGAGCGCCTGCTCGAGACGCTCGGCGCCGATGCGGTCGTCGCCCGCACGGTCGGCGAGCTGCTCGCGGCCTCGGCGTAGAATCGGCCACATGGAGCCGACGAAGGATCTCGGAGACCGGCAGCTGGACGCCCTACTCGAGCGTCTCGACCGCATCGCGGCCCAGCTCGAGCGCCTGAACCGGACGAACGAGCAGCAGGAGGGATTCGCGCTCGTCGCGCGGGAGCTCCGCGAGCTCAACGAGTCGCTGAACGCGCTCGCGTACGCCGCGCTCGGCCAGTCGCCGCGCGTCCGGCGCCGCGCCGGCTAGGTCACGCGGTACATCTCG
This sequence comes from uncultured Actinomycetes bacterium, assembly GCA_963815895.1. Classification (GTDB taxonomy): domain Bacteria; phylum Actinomycetota; class Thermoleophilia; order Gaiellales; family Gaiellaceae; genus GMQP-bins7. The sequence goes on from CAWFIP010000001.1 coordinate 22,140, forward strand.
CCGACCTCGTTGGTGGCGAAGATCTCACCGGCGGCGTTCTCTCCGAACGAGGTCAGGCCCTCGATGCGGAACGGCTCGCGGCGGAGGCCCGTGGCTTTCCCGCCCTTCACCCGGAGGCTCCAGACGATCCCGCTGCAGTAGTCGCCGAAGATGTAGCGACCTCGCTCTGCGGGCCTCGCCTTGCCGCGATAGACGTACCCGCCCACCACGGTGCAGTTGTCGTCCCCGTGCCCGTACTCCGTGATCGGCGCGACGAGCGTCCCCGGGCCGAGCTCGGTGTCCTCGTACCGGCTCGTCCCCTCGTACGCGTCCCAGCCGTAGTTCTCGAGACCCGGGCTGCGCCTCGGGGTGTAGTCGATCTCCTCGACGGCGCCCTGCCCGACGTCTCCGATGTAGAGGTCCCCGTTCGCGCGGTCGAACGAGAATCGCCACGGGTTCCGCAGCCCGAGCGCGGCAATCTGCCACTGCGCGCCCGGCTGCGAGACGTTCAGCGCGAGCAGCTTCCCGAACTGCGACTGCGGGTTCTGCGCCCTGTCCTCCGGGTCGCCGCCGGCCCCGCCGTCGCCGATGCTCGTGTAGAGGAGCCCGTCCTTGCCGAAGGCGAGATGGCCGCCGTTGTGGTTCCCGTACGGGTCGTCGACCGCAAGGAGGATGCCGGCCGAGCCCGGCAGCGCTCTCGTGCCCCGCGAGCGATAGCGCGCGACGACGTTCTGGTTCGAGGTGGTGTAGGCGACATAGAAGCTCCGGTTCTTCGCGTACCCGGGGTTGAAGGCGAGACCGAGTAGACCGCGCTCGCCGCCGAAGTTCACGAGCCGCCGCACGTCGAGGAACACCGTCCGCCTGCCCGAGGCGACGCGGATGATCCTCCCGCTCTGCTCGACGACGTAGATCGCGCGCGGGTCGCCGGGCGCGTTCGTGACGAGAACCGGCGCGTCGAACGCACGAGCGACGAACGTCCTGCGGAAGGCGCTCTCCGCGGCCTGTCCCGAATCGCTTCCGGCCACGGAGCCTGCGACGACCGCCAGCGTGCCCGCGAGCGCGAGGATCGTCAGGACGCGCACGCCGCCACGGTACCGGTCGCGCCCGAATCCGCGATGCACCCGAGTACGCTTCGCGCTCGTGAGGGTGTTCGTGATCGGCGCGGGCCAGGTCGGCTTCGCGATCGTCGATGCGTTGCACGCCGACCACGAGGTCACGGTCCTCGACACCGAGCCCTCGCGGCTCGCCGCGTTCGCCGAGCGCTACGACGTCGCAACCTTCGAAGGCGACGGAACGAGCCGCCAGGACCTCGTCAACGCCGGTGTCGCAACCCAGGACCTCGTCATCGCGTGCACGTCGCGGGACGAGGTGAACCTCGTCGCCGGCATGTTTGCCAGAGCGGAGGCGAAGAAGGCGACGACGGTCATCCGGACGTCGAACGTCGAGTATGTCGAGCTGTGGCGCGCCGGCCAGCTGGACGTCGACTTCGTCGTCTGCTCGGAGCTCGAGACCGCACACGCGATCAGCCGGGTCATCGGCGTGCCCGCCGCCAGGCAGACGGACGTCTTCGCGGAGGGCCAGGTGCAGATCGTCGAGTTCGACGTCGAGCAGGGTGCGTCTGCCGATCTCGTCGGCAGGCCGCTGCGCGACGCCCGAACGCCGTCGGACTCGAAGGTCGCCGCGATCATCCGCGGTGACCGGATGCTCCTGCCCGGCGGCGACGACGAGATCCAGCCCGGCGACCGCATCGTCGTGATCGGCTCCCCGCAGGCAGCGCAGGCGTGGAGCGCGCTGCTCGCCCCAGGCGAGGGGAAGGTGCGCGACGTCGTCATCTACGGGGCGGGCCGCGTGGGTACCGCGATCGCGCGGGTGCTGCTGGAGCAGGGCATCGAGGTGCGGCTGGTCGAGGCGTCGGCGGAGCGCGCCCGTGTCGTCGCCGAGCACCTGCCGGCCGTGCGCGTCTACCACGCGACCGGGGTCGAGCCGGACTTCATCGAGCGCGAGCGCATCGGGCAGACGGACGCGGCGATCTTCGCGATGCGCGACGACGCGAAGAATCTCTATGCCGCGTCCCTGGCCGAGGTCCACGGTGTGCAGTTCACGATCGGGATCGCACACGAGGCGGTCTCCGTCCCCGCGTTCGAGCAGGGCGGGATCGACGTCTCGGTGAACCCGCGCGACGTGACGGCCGAGGAGATCATCCGCTTCGCGCACGACCCGCGGACGAAGCAGGTCACGCTTCTCGAGGGAAGCCGTTACGAGGTCCTCGACGTCACGCTCAAGGACACGAGCGACTACATCGGCAAGAAGTTCAAGGAGATGCCAGTGCGCGGGGCGCTGATCGGCGCGGTCGTCCGCAACGGCGACGCGATGTTCCCGCACCGCGACGACGTGCTGCAGGCGGGCGACCGCGTGATCGTCTTCACCGCAGCGGCGGACGCACCTCGAGTCGTCAAGGCGCTGTGACGGTCGCGGGCACGGTCGTCCGGCGCCGCAAGCGGCGACTCGCGGTCGACGTCAGGGCCTCGCTCAACCTCCTCGGCACGCTCGGGATGTACCTCGGCATCGTCGTCCTGTTCCCGGCCGCCGTCGCGCTCTGGTACAGCGAGCCCATCTGGCCGTTTCTGGTCACGGGGGCGCTCACGAGCGGGCTCGGGCTCGTGCTGCAGCGCCTGACGGCGGGCGCTGCGCAGCGAGTCGGCGTCCGGGAGGGGTTCTTCGTCGTGTCGGCCATGCTGCTCCTGACCGCCGCGTTCGCATCGCTTCCGTACCTCTTCGTCGGTGGCGAGCAGCTCGACCATCCGATCGACGCCTACCTCGAGGGGATGTCCGCCGCGACGACGACAGGCGCAAGCGTCGTGACGGACTACGGCGACCTCTCGCGCTCGCTCTCGATGTGGCGCCAGTTCACGCAGTGGCTCGGAGGCATGGGGATCATCATCCTCGCGGTGGCCGTGCTTCCCCGGCTCAGGGTGGGCGGTCGCCAGATGATGGAGTCGGAGCTCCCCGGACCCGAGGTCTCGCGCCTGCCGGACCGGATCCGCCAGACGGCGCGGCTGCTCTGGGTCCTGTACATCGGGCTGACGGCGCTCCTCGCCCTCCTTCTCGCGTCGCTCGGGTGGCTCGGCATCGACGACGCGATGACGCCGTACGAGGCGCTTGCGCACGCGTTCACGACGATGCCGACGGGCGGGTTCTCCACGCAGGTGGACTCGATCGCCGCGTTCTCCGCCGAGACGCAATGGATCATCGCGCTCTTCATGTTCATCGCGGGGGCGAACTTCGTCCTTCTCTACCGCGGAGTCGTCAAGGCGCGTCCTCGGCTCTTCGCCCGTGACGAGGAGTTCCGGCTGTACGTCGTCATCAGTCTCGCGGCCGCCGTGGCGCTCACGATCCAGCTCTGGGCATTCGGGATCGAGGAGGGAGAGGCAGCCGTGCGGGCCGGCGTCTTCCAGGCGGTCTCGATCGTCACGACCACGGGCTTCGCGACACTCGACTTCGCGACGTGGCCGGTGCTGTGCCTGCTGACGCTCTTCGCGCTCATGTTCGCCGGCGGCTCGGCGGGCTCGACGAGCGGGCTCGATCAAGATCGTGCGCCACCTGCTCGTCGGCAAGGTGCTCCGGCGCGAGCTCGACCAGACGGTGAGCCCGGAGGTCGTCATGCCCGTGCGCCTGAACGGCAGCCCGGTCGACGAGCGCACGCTCCGCGCGATCGGGGCGTTCCTCCTCCTCTACATCGGCATCTGGGCAGTCGGGGCGTCGGTCATCGCGATCGACTCGGCGATCAGCAACGTGCCCCTGAACGCGCTGGACACGATCGCGGTCTCCGCGAGCGCTCTCGGCAACGGCGGCCCCGGCTTCGGCATCACCGGCCCCTTCGGCTCGTTCGCACCGCTCGGCGATGTGTCGAAGGTGACGATGATCGTCCTCATGTGGCTCGGCCGGCTCGAGATCGTGCCGGTGTTCGCGCTCCTCACGCGGCACTACTGGCGGGTCTAGCCCGAGCGCTGCCTTGCGCCGAGGAGCGCCTGGCGCAGGTCGAGCGCCGAGTCGTCCGCCACGATCGCAAGCACCTGGTCGCCCGGCCGAAGCACCGTGTTCGGCTCGACGAGCTCCGAGCGCCCGTGCCGGAAGACCGAGATGAGCCGCGATCCCTCGGGCAACGTGATGCCTCCGACGCGCTCTCCCGCCACCGGCGAGTTCTTCTCGATCTGCACCTCGACGATGTCGAGGCCCTCCTCCTGCAGCGCCAGCAGCCGCACGAGCCCGTGCTCAGGCACCTCGTGCTCCACGAGGCCGAGGATGCTGGTCGTCGCGCAGATCGTCTGCTTGATCCCCAGCAGGCTGAAGGTCGGCTGGTTCCGCGGGTCGTTGACGCGCGCTATCGCCTTCTCGACGCCGTAGCCCTCCTTCGCGATCTGGGAGATCACGAGGTTGTCCTCGTCGTCACCGGTTACCGCGAGCACGAGCTCCGGGGGCCGAGCGATCCCCGCTCGCTCGAGCACGTTGATCTCGGTGGCGTCGCCGCGCAAGGCGACCGGGCCGAACTCCTCTTCGAGCCGCGCGAACCGGTCGGATCGCTGCTCCACCAGCGTCACCTCGTGCCCCATCTCGAGCAGCGAGCGCGTCGAGTTCGCGCCTACCTTGCCCCCACCGGCGACGATGACGTACATCAGGTCGCCTCGACCGGCGCGGGGCGCGTCGCGCGCACCGTGTCGAGCAGCACCGAGATCGCCGTCTGCGTCGGGCACACGGTCTGGAGCCCGCGCTCGGCGTAGAACTTGGCGCGCGCCGGATCGAGCACGCGCACGACGACGGTTCCGATTCCGTAGCGCTTCTGGAGGACCTGGCCGATCACGACGTTCGTGTTGTCTCCGTCCGTCGCGACCACCGCGGCGTCCGCCTCGGCGACGCCGGCGTCGTCCAGCACGCTCGTATCCATGCCGTGGCCGAGGACGAAGCCGCCGCGCCAGCCGGGCCCGAGACGCGCGAGGGCATCCTCCGACTCGTCCACGACAGACACGTCCCAATCGTCGCTCGCGAGGCCCTTCGCGACCGCCGACCCCACCCGTCCACATCCGATGACCACAACCTTCACGGCGGGTCAGGTTACTCCACGAACACGCCCTCGGGGAACGCGACGACGAGCACCTCGCATGGCGCTCGGCGCAGGAGGAAGTCGACGGTCGGAGAGAAGAAGCGCGATTGCCGCCGCCAGCGTGCGGCGGACCCGACGACGATCAGGTCCGCGTTCCGGGACTCTGCCTCCTCGAGGATCGCGTGTCCGATCGAGCGCGCCCGCACGACGTCCGTCTCGACCTCGACGCCGTGGTCGAGGCCGAGCGCCCGCGCCTCCGCGAGCGTCTGCTCCACCTTTTCGGCCACGTCCGCCGGGAGCTCCCCCTCGAGCGGGTACTTGCGCGGCACGCGCACGACCGTGAACGCGAGGACCTCGCCTCCGCTCTCCTTCGCGATCGCGATCGCCGTCGCGACCATCTCCTCGCCGATGTCGCCGAGCTTCATCGGGACGAGGATCCGCGTGAACTCCGGAGCAGGCGGAAGCTCCTCGACCGGCGCGACGTGCTCCAGGAGACCATGGCGGGTCTTGCGCCGAACGGCCACGAAGACGACCAGGCCGGCAAGGAGCCACAGCGGGCCCGCGTAGCGCGCGCCCGGGTGCGTCGCCAGCGCGAGCACCCAGATCACGAACGTCGCCGGGGCGCCGACGAGCGCAGCGAGCGGTAGCCGGTGGCCGCGAATCGTCACTTCCGGCCGGGCCCGGAAGGGCCGGTGGAGTGCGGGCTCCCGGATCCTGAGCCAGATGACGGCGAGCTGTGCCGCCGTGAACGCGAGCAGGACGCCGAACGAGTACGCGCTGGCGAGGAACGCCGGATCGCCGTCCGCCGCGACCTCGGTGACCAGGATCGCGCCGATCCCGAGCGCCGCCGCGATCAGGATCGCCTCGCTCGAGACGAGCGCGCGCCGCTCGAGGCGCGCGAACTCGCGCGGGAGCGAGCCGTGCTCGGCGAGCGAGTAGGTGAGGCGGGTGATGCCCGAGACCGAGGTCGTCGCGGCGCCGAGCAGGATGAGCGCGCCCGAGATGCCGACCGCCATCCGCAGCGCGTCCACGAGGACGCCTGGAAGCTCGCCCTCGAACGCCGCGGCGATGCCGACGAGCGGTGCCTCCAGCCACTCGTCGCCGAGCGCGGTCTCGCCGCCCGTAACGGGGTACGCGGACAGGCCGATGGCTGCGATCAGCACGGTCACGAGGACGACGAGCCCGATCGCGGAGAACAGCGAGCGCGGGAGCGTGCGACCCGGCTCGCGCGCCTCTTCTGCGAGGTTCGCTGCGGTCTCGAGGCCCGTGAACGCGAGCATGGCGAGTGGGAGCGCGAAGGCGAGGTCGCCCCACTGCTGGCCGCTCGCGAACCCGAATCCCTCGCGCAGCGTCTCCGGAGAGAGGAGGAACGCGGCACCGAGCAGCACGAGCACGCCCTGGACGATCAGGTCGAGGACCGCGACCGCCAGCGCGCCCGTGTGCAGGCGCGTGTGGCGGAAGAGGCGCATGCCGGCGATCGCCGCGATGACGAGGCACCCGATCAGCGCGTCCCAGGGCGACTCCCGGAGCGAGTCCGCGGACAGCGCGGCGCCGAGATAGTGCGGCAAGAACAGCGCCGACAGCGCCATGACGATCAGGTAGTCGAGGAAGAGCGCCCACCCGGTGATGAAGCCGGCGAGGTCGTTGAACGCCCTCCGCACGAAGGTCGCTGCGCCGCCCGTCTCCGGAAGGGCCGCCGTCCCCTCGGCGTAGGACAGAGACACCGTGAGGAACAGAAGCCCGGTCAGTAGCAGCACGAGCGGTGTCAGTCCGAGCGCCTGCGCCGCGACGATCCCGAGCGCGATGTACAGCGAGGAGGCGATCTCGCCGTACGCCACGGCGAAGAGCGCCGGGAGGTCGAGGACACGCTCGAACCCGCGGAGCTTGCGGGCCATCAGACGGGCCTCTTGCGCTCGATGACGATCCGCCCCACGCCGAGTGCGATGAAGAGCCCACCGAGCACGAACCCGACCACACCGCCGCCCTCGAGCGCCGTTCTCACGAGCAGCGCGCAGCCGATCGCGACGAAGGCGATGGAGAGCACCACGATCGCCACGCGATAGATCCTCACACCACCTCCCTCGCCAAAGGCCCGGTCGCGTGGGGGAAACCCGGTTTCCCCCACGTACCCGCTGCGCGTTGACGCCGATGCTGCGCATCGGCGCGCTTCGTCGGGGGAACGCTCCGGTTCCCCCGCTTCCCCTCCTGCCGGCATGACTCGGTCATGCCGTCGCTCCCGATGCCACGACGAGCGTCCTGCACGGTGCGTTCTTGAGGACGTACTCGACCGTCTTTCCGAACACCGCGCGCTGGCGCGCGGTCAGCTCCATCCGCTGCGCGCCGAGCACGATGATCTCGGCCTGCCGCGCCTCCGCCTCTGCGACGATCGCCGGGCCGGCCGCCCGAGCCCGCTCGAGGCGCCCGACGACGGGGACACCGTACGAGTCGCCGATCGCGACGGCCTCGTCGAGCTCACGATTCGCGACCGATTCGAGCTCCGGCGCGACATCCGCGAGGTGGCGGTCGAGCGGCATCTCGATCACCGTGACGGCGACGATACGCGCACCACGTTCCGCCGCCAGCCGGCAGGCGAGGTCGAGCGCCTCGTCCGAGGGCTTGCCCGGCACGACCGGGACGAGGATGCGGCGGTACTCGAGCGCGAGCTCCGGGCCGAACGCAGGCGGCGCCTTCACGATCTCGCCGAGAGGGGCCTGCACGAAGCGGCGCCGGTACACGACGTAGGCGATGAGGCCGAACACCATCCAGCCCAGCCCGACCCAGCGTGTGGTCGGGTTCTGCACGACGAGCACGAGGAACGAGGCGCCGGTGGCGATGCCTCCCGCGATGGCGAACAATGGCCAGTTGACGCTGCCGACGCGCATGTTCGGGTACGCGCGATACACAACCTCCGACTCCCGCCGGTCATGCATCCGCAACCGGACGAGCGAGGCATGCGCGACGGTGAACGAGAGCGTCGCTCCGAGCGAGTAGAGCGTCCCGATGAAGTTCACGTCGCCCGGGATGAGCAGGAGGATCGGGATGATGCCCGCGAACACGACGAGCGAGAGCCACGGTGTCTTGAAGCGCGGATGCAGGGTGCGCAGGCGTTCCGGCAGCTGGCGGTAGCTCGCCATCGAGTACGTGATGCGGGAGGCGCCGATGACGCCCGCGTTCGTCGCGATGAAGAGGATCGTGGCCGCGAGGATGCCGACGTAGATCTCCGCGACGTCCAGCGTCGTCCCCTCCAGCCCGAGGTTCTGGACGACGCCGAGGATCGGGTCGTTCGCGTACCCGCCCTCCTCCGGCGGGAGCGCGAGACGGGTCGTCAGCTCACCGTTGATCTCCTCCACCGGGAGCGCCGACAGCGCGACGAGCGGAAGGGTGAAGTAGATCGCGAAGACGGCGCCCGCGATCAGGGTGATCGCCCTGGGCACGGTCCGCACCGGATCGCGGGTCTCCTCGGCGAGATTCGAGACCGTTTCGATCCCGGTGTACGCGAGCATCGCGACGGGAATCGCGATCGCGAGGTTCGACCAGGTGGGCGCGACCCCCCAGTGGATGTTGTCCACGAGCACCTCGGGGCTGAGCACCAGCGCGAAGCCGATCGCGACGAGGAGGATCTGCGTCCCGAAGTCGAGGACTGCGAGCGTGATGCTCAGCCGCGCCGCCTCCTTGACGCCGACGACGTTCAGTGCGACGAGCACCGCGATCACGATGGCTCCGCCGACGATGTCCCACGGGTTCGTCCGCAGCGGCTCCCAGAAGACCGAGAGGTAGTGCGGGACGAAGAAGGCCGACACGGCGACGGTTACGACGTACACGAGCATCTGCGCCCAGCCGGCCGTGAAGCTCACGAGCTCGTCGAAGGCGTGCCGCGCGAAGCTGGCCGAGCCGCCCGCCTCCGGGAAGCGCGCGGTGCCCTCGGCGTACGTCGCGGCGGTGGCGGCGAAGACGATGCCCGCGGCGACGAAGACGAGCGGTGTCAGCCCGAGGGCGTAGAACGCGGTGAGACCGAGCGCGTAGTAGATCGAGGAGCCGACGTTCCCGTACGCGGTCGCGAACAGAGCCGGCGTGCCGAGCACGCGCTCCATCTCCACCTGCCGTCTCCGGCGGCGACCAGGCACGGCGCGCAAGCCTACAACCGCGAGGGGCCGGTGCTTGGCCGGCCCCTCGCTCGTGCGCCCTCCGCGTCGCTACGGCGCGACTGCGTTGCCGGCGTTCACCTGGCCGTGTCCGAAGAACTTGGGCCTGCCGATGCGGTCGTCTGCCGACTGCTTCAGGATCCGCTCGACGTCACGCGGATTCATCTCGCCGCCGTGCGCGCCGATGACGATCGCCGCGACGCCCGAGACGTGCGGGACCGCCATGCTCGTCCCACCGGACCAGAAGTAGGCGCCCTGGCCCGGGACCAGGCTGCTCCCGGTCGAGAACACGAGGTCGAAGACGAAGCAGAAGTTCGTCACCGGCCCGACCGTGCACTGCTCGTTCCCGGGATACAGGATGTCGCCGCCGGGGGCGGTGAAGTCGACGATGGAGTTGCCGTAGTTCGAGTAGCTTGCGAGGGTCGTCGACCTGTTCGCGGCCGGGTCCACCGCCCAGCCGATCGGCGTCGTCGCGGAGACCGCGAGAACGTGATCGGACATCGCGGGGATACTGAGGATCCCGACGTTCTGGTCGTAGTCCTCTCCGTCGTTGCCGGTGGATGCCACGAGCGTCGCTCCCTGCCGGTTCGCGAACCGCGTGGCGAGGTTGAGCGCACGCTTGAGCTCGGCGACCTCCTCCGGTGTGTCGGCGTCGGGATCGGTCGGATCGCCCGCACGCGGGACGCGGACGCCCCAGCTCATGCTGACGACGTCGGCGTCGGCAGCACCTGCCGCGTACACGATCGCCTCGATGCCGTCCTCGAAGTCGCCGGTGCCGTCGTCGCCGAGCATCTTCACGAGGACCAGGGTCGCGTCGGGCGCCACGCCGATCGTGCCGAGGCCGTTGTCCGCCGCGGCCACCGTGCCGGCGGTGTGCGTCCCGTGACTGAACGGATCGGGAAGCGCATACGTGAGGCCCTCGCCCGTGAAGTCCCTGCTCGCGGCGAAGTCGATGTTGGGCACGAGATCGGGATGGTCGGTGTCGAAGCCCGTGTCGAGCACGGCGACACGGACACCGTCGCCCCGCTCGCCCGCGTCCCACGCCTCGGGTGCGTCCACCGTGTCGTGCCCGTACTGCAGGTCGAAGAACTCGTCGTCGTCACCGCTCGTCGGCGGGTTGGCGAACGCGGAGAGGCTCGGCCCGGCGATGCCACGGCGCGGGTCGACGAGGTCGATCTCGAGGTTCGGGACGACGGAGCCGATCTTCGAGGCCCTCGCCTTGAAGTCGGGGCTCGTCGTGCTGGCAACCGCGATCCCGACTTGCGGGATCGTGTTCGTGAGAGTTCCGCCCGCCGCCGCGACCTGCGCCTGGACGTTCGCGGGAAGCTTCTCCCCCTTCGCCAGGATGAGGTACGACTTCGCTGCCGGCGTCGCGGCGCCCGCACCGGAGGTCAGTGCGAGGACCACGACGAGGGCGCCCGCGGACGCGAGCACCGCTACGAGTCGATTCACAGTTGTTCCCTCCCCTTGTCGGCGGGGCCTTGGAGCCACGCGGGGTCGCTGATGGGGTGGTCCTAGCCCACCTGGGGGTCGTACTCAACGACGGTTTCCGAGCCCGAAACCGCGATGCACGCCGGCTAACTCGCCGGGAAGAACGAGGGGCCGGCGAATACCGGCCCCTCGTTGACTCGTCGAGCCGTGCGCTCTACGGAGCGACGGCGTTGCCGGCGTTCACCTGGCCGCGCCCGAAGAACTTGGGCTTGCCAACGCGATCGTCCGCCGACTGCTTGAGGATCCGCTCGACGTCACGCGGATTCATGTTGCCGCCGTGCGCGCCGATGATGATCGCCGCGACGCCGGAGACGTGCGGAGCAGCCATGCTCGTCCCGCCGGCCCAGAAGTAGCTGGCGATGGCCGGGTTCAGGTTGCTCCCCGTCGAGAACACGAGGTCGAAGACCCAGCACGGCCTCGTGAGGCCACCGACGGTGCAGTTCTCGTTCCCCGGGTACAGAACGTCGCCACCCGGCGCCGAGAAGTCGATGATCGACGTCCCGTAGTTCGAATAGCTCGCGAGGTTCGTCGACTTGTTCACGGCGGGGTTGACCGCCCAGCCGATCGGCGTCGTCGCCGATATGGCGAGGACGTTGTCGGCCATTGCGGGCAGGCTCAGGATCCCGACGTTCTCGTCGTAGTTCTCGCCGTCGTTCCCGGCCGACGCGACGAGCGTCGCGCCCTCCTTGAAGGCGAACCGCGTCGCGAGGTTCAGCGCGTGCTTCAGCTCCGCGACCTTCTCCGGCGTGTCGAGCTCCGGATCGGTCGGATCGCCCGCCTTCGGGACGCGCGCGCCCCAGCTCATGCTGATGACGTCCGCGTCGGCCGCGCCGGCCGCGTACACGATGGCCGCGATGCCGTCGGCGAACGTGCCGCTCCCCTCGTCACGCAGCATCTTCACGAGGATGAGCGTCGCCTCGGGAGCGACACCGATGGTGCCGATCCCGTTGTCCGCGGCCGCCACCGTGCCGGCCGTGTGCGAGCCGTGGCTGAACGGGTCCGCGAAGTGATACGTCAGGCCCTCGCCGGTGAAGTCCTTGCTCGCAGCGAAGTCGACGTTCGGCGCGAGATCGGGATGGTCGGTGTCGAAGCCCGTATCGAGCACGGCGACGCGTACGCCGTCACCCCGCTCGCCCGCGTTCCAGGCCTCCGGGGCGTCCACGGTGTCGTGCCCGTACTGGAGGTCGAAGAACGCATCGTTGTCCCCGCTATTCGGCGGGTTCCCGAACTGGACGATCGGCCCCTCGACCTTGCGAAGCGGATCGACGAGCTGGATCTTCACGTTCGGTACGACGGTGCCGATCTTCGCGGCTTTCCCCTTGAAGTCGGCGCTCGTGGTGCTCGCGACCGCGATGCCGACCTGCGGGATCGTGCTCGTGAGCGTGCCCCCTGCCGCCTGCACCTGAGCGGCGACGTTCGCGGGCAGCTTCTCGCCCTTCGCCAGGATCAGGTACGACTTGGGCGCCGGCGCCGCGCCTGCCCCTGCGCTCACTGCAAGCAGCGCGATCAGGAGGCCGAGCGCAGCGAGTGCTGCAACGGCTTTTCTCACTTTCCCTCCCCTTCGGTTCGGGGCCGGCCACCTCCGGCCCTCTGACGCACGCAATCTAGGCCATTCGGCCGTCTCGCTCAAGAGACGCTGTCGTTCGGGCTCGCGGGCGCTGGTCTACGGCCGCTCGTCGCAGCCCGGCCTCGCCATGTCGACCATCGCCCGGCTGCCCGCCGCCCCGATCGCCTGCACGACCACCGAGCAGACGCTGGCGTCCACGCGGACGCCGAGCCTCGCGACGAACCGTCCGCGCGAGCCGGCCCGGACGGAGCGGGACAGCGGCGTGACGGCGTTCACCAACAGCTTCACGCGCTCACCAGGCCGGAAGTTGGCGCCGCGCACCGTAAGCGGGGAAAGGTCCGTGATCCGTAGCGCGGGACGCCTGCGTCGGACGCGCCGAGCGCCGTCGTACGACGCGACCATGGCCAACGCGACCGCTGCGAGAAGCACAAAGCGCATGCCCCGATTGTTCCAGAGAGGACGAGGGCCCCGCCGGAGCGGGGCCCTCGCGTTCGTCGGTCTTCAGCCGGTTGCTACGGCGTGACGTTCTGGACGATGACCTGTCCAGACCCGACGAGGAGGTTCGTGTCCGTTCGAACCTCGACGTTCCCAGCGAGGACGCGCCCTGCCGTGGGCGCTTCGCCGCCGTGACGTCGCCGACACCGTCCACGACGACCCGGCCGGCCGGAGCGCGTTCGCGTCCGTGACCGCGATCGTCCCGAGGGACGGGCTCTTGGTGAAGATGTCGATGTAGTTGTACGACGTGGAGCCCGCGGCACGTAGAACCCGTCGACGAGGACGATGTACGTCGCCGCGACCGGGTTGTTGATCGTGACCGACTCCTCGGAGTCCCCGTCCGCGCTCTGCCCGACAGCACGCAGCCTGGGTAGCAGCGGAAGACGAAGAGGTCGAGGTCCGCTCCCGGATCCGACGGTCCCCCGATCGTGGCACGGAACTGCGTGGCCCCGGCCGGGACAACCGTCTGGAACTGCTGCGTCGCGAGATGCGCGATCGTGAACGGCCCGATGCGGGCGCTCCCGAGCGCGGTCCCGACGGCCCGGCCCGTGAACGGGCCCGAACACGTTCGTCAGCGTGTACGAGCGCGCGACCGGGACACCGATCGTCGCCGTCGCGATGAGGTCCGGGTTCGGCGATACCGTCGCGCCGATGATCGTCCCGGTCAGCGTGAACGGCGTGAAGTCCGCATCGGACGTCCGCCGTGCGTCGACCGTGACCTCCCAGACACCCGCCAGCGGATTCGTGACCGTCCGCGACAGCGGATCACCCGCCGCGCAGCCGGCCGCGGCCGCCGGCACGTAGCACTCCGACACCGCGTTGGACTCGATCGCGAGGCCGTACGGATGCCAGCGCAGGAACCTGATCTGGCCGGTGCCCGGCGTGGTCGACGCCGCGGTGTCGAGATCGACGCGGAACGCCGGCGTGCCCGCCGGCACGCGGAAGAAGTAGTGCAGCTGCTGTCCACGTCCGACCGAGTCGCTCACCGCCTGCGAGTAGCCGTTGTCGGCGTTGAACTCGTACGGCGCAAGCACTGTGTTCATCGTCTGGAACTCGATCCCCGGGCTCGACGGATCGTCGAAGTTGAGGATCGCGGAGTGCCCACCGACGTCCGGGTCGATGTCGACCTGGACGGACGTCGCCACGTTCAGCGGGAGGGTGACCGAGGCGGCCGTGCTGAAGGTGCCGTCGTTCCCGACCCAGCTGAGGTTGAACGTGCGCGGGTTGTTCCCGCCGCTCGTGCGCGTGACCGTGTACGTGCGGGAGTACGACTCGCCCGCCGTAACGCCCTCACGGTCGTAGATGCCCGGTGCCGATTCCCGGCGTCGGGCGCAGGAATCCGCTGAGGATCGGTGTTCACCGGGACGGTCGCCGTGATGTCGACCGCCTCGGGGCGCGTCTTGAGGATGTCCCAGGCCTTCACGACGTCGAGGATCCCGTTCCCCTGCGCCATCGCGCCGAAGCGGTCCGGATCGAGGTAGCGGGCCGTCGAGTTGAGCGCCTTGCGCAGCTGCGCGGTCTTCACCTGAACGCTCGTACGCCTTCGCGGCCGACAGGAGCAGCGCTCCCGCCCCCGCGCCCTGCGGCGACGCCATCGACGTCCCGTTGAACATCGAGTAGCCCGGCGGCAGCGTGTACGTGCCCGGAACCGGGCCACCCGGCTGCCACTCCGGCGTCGTCGAGACCGCCGAGCCCGGAGCGACGGCCTGTGGCTTGAAGCCGCCGTCCTCGCGCGGGCCGAGCGAGCGTGAAGTAGTTCAGGTTGTCGTCGTATGGCGTGTCGGCGCCGTAGTTCTTCTGCATCGACGCCCTAGACAGGTACGCGCCCATCGCCATGACGTGCGTGCAGGCGCCCGGGTCGCCGGCGGTGTTCACGCCGGGGCCGTTGTTGCCCTGCGACAGGACGAGCTGGACGTTCTTCTTGTCGATCAGGCGCTGGTAGTGTCGCAGCGCGCGTTGAAGCCGTCGTTGAGCGCCGGCAGGCCTCCGATGCTCATGTTGATGATGTCGGCCCCCATGCGCCACGTCCTGATCATTCCCTCGGTCAGTGCGTGGTTCGTGCAGCCCGTGTTGAAGAGGCAGGCACGCGTCGAGATGATCTTCGCGCCCGGAGCCGCGCCGCTCATCGCACCGCCGAACAGGCTGTTGCCGGCCGCGATGCCCGCGACATGCGAGCCGTGGGCGCCGGCGACGATGCCGATGTTGACGTAGGTGTTCTCCGTCGTGCCGACGGTTGCCTTGCCGATCTGGACGACGAAGGGGACGGCCTCACGCACCGGCGTGGCCGGGTTGTCCGTGCCCAGGTACTGGACGTCGAACTTCTTGGCGTACTCCTGCATCGCCGTCTCGTCCTTGAAGCTCTTGTCCTGATCCCTGTCGACCCAGATCCGCTCGCTGTCGCGGATGACGCCGAAGAGGCGGCTCGAGCCGGCCGGGTTGCCGTCGCGGTTCAGGTCATTTCCGTACTCGCTCCCCGTGAAGCGGGAGTCGCCCTCGTTCAGCACGCTCCAGAAGAAGTGCCCGCGGGTCGTCGGCGCCGTGTACGTCACGCCGTCGACAGTGAACGTGCCGTTCCTCGCGTTGACGTCGGTCGTGCTCAGGAGCCACGTCGGATCGTTGTCGGTCGCCGGATGCGTGCCGGCGATCCACTGCACGATCTTGCGTGCGCCCGTGCTCGTCTTCTGGAGGCTCGTGTGGTGGAGGTCGATGCCGGTGTCGACGATCCCGATCGTGATGTTGCGTCCGTCCCACGTCGGGTGTGCCGCGAGGAACGCGGCCGCCTTGGTCTCCCCGATCGGCATGTACGGGTTGTCCTTCGGCGTGCCGGCGCCCGGTGCGGGCTGCGGCTGCGCCGGCTGGCTCGCATCGGGGGACGGGTCCGGCAGCGGCACGACCTCGTCGACGTCCGCCGACTGGATCGCGTCGATCGACTCGACCACGTTGGCATTGTCGACGGGGATCGACGCCGTGATGTAGCTCACCTCGTCGTCCTGGAACTGGATCTTGGCGCCGGCGGCCTGAAGGGCCGAGATCGCGGCGGCGTTCTGCCCTTCCTGGGACGCGAGCAGCAATGTGACCGTCGACTCCCCGGCCATCTTCGCCGCCAGGATCAGCTGGCGGTCGTGCTTGCCGAGCTTCTGTCCTGCGGGAGCCGATTGGCTTACGCCTCCGCTTGCGGCGGTGGCGACGAGCAGGCACGCCAGCGGGAGCAAGACCAGCCCCGCGGCGAGCCGCACGTTTCGTATCGACATGCTTCTCCCCTCTCTCCTACACCGAGGTCGGCGGACGCCCGGCGAGGCGCCGCCACGTGACGACAACGGACGAACGAGGGTCACCGAGACCGGCATGTATGCAGACCCACCTGGGGGCACTTTCACTGCCGGTCGTCGTTCTTCCCTCCCCTGTCGTAGCCCTGACGGCCGCTGCCGCAGCCGTCTTTCGAACCGCGGGCATCCTAGTTGCGCGGCCGGGGCACAGCAACCGGGATCCGCGGCGAACCGAGCGAGGGGCCGGCATGCGCCGGCCCCTCGTCAGGTCGTCTCGCGATCGCCGCTACGGGCGGTCGATCGTGAACTGCGACGTCGTCAGGCTCTCCGTGTGCGCGGGATTCGAGCTCGACCCGCCGGCCTTGACGATGGTGATCTTGAAGACGTAGGTCCCGTCCGGAACCGTGAACGACTTCGCCCCGTTCGCGCCGGTCGTCTGACCGTTGAACGGGAAGGCGAAGAAGCTCGTCGAGCCGGAGCTTCTCGCCAGGTGCTCGAGGTCGAACGCGAGATGCCACGTCTTGCCTGTGGTTGCGTTCCGGACCTCCACCTTCATCCGCCGAGCCTGGTGGTCCAGGTGGACCAGCAGCTGCGGCACGTTGAAGGCATCCGCCATCGAGAACGTGCCGCCCGGTGCGTTCGTGTAGACGCCAGCCGGATCGAAGCACTGGAGCCCGCGAACGAGCGCCGAGCTGCACGACGTGAGCCGCGAGACCCACGGGAAGCCGAACGACGTCGGCGTCGCCGCGACGATCGACTGGTAGTCGCCGATGAAGCCCGCGAACGGGACGCGGTAGGTCTGACCCGCGCCGCCCTGGGGCGTCAGGACGATGTAGCCGCCGTAGACGCCCTTCGCAGGACCTGTCGACGGCGTGATCGTCGCCGTGAACGTGACCTTCGACTGCGCGGGGACGCTCACGCTCGGCGAGCTGAACGCCACGGACGCATCCGAGGTGTTGAAGCTCGGGGCGAACGTGCTCCCGCTCGTCGAGAGCGCGTTCACGTACGAGAGGTCGTACGTGGTCGCATTCTTGCTGCGGTTCCACACCTCGATCTGGCGTGCCGCCGGGCCGGACTGGCTCTCGCCGAGCGCGAGCTTGCTCGGTGAGACCTCCGTCTCGGCGAGGATCGCATCGTCGATGTCGACCATGCCGGCACCCTGCCGGTGGACGTTGTCGAGGAAGCCGAGTGCCGGGTTCCCGAACCACGGCGCCGGGTCGGCGCTGTTCTGGAAGAGCGTCCGGACGCTACCCGGGTTCGTGTTCGGCTTCGCCTGCAGCAGCAGCGCGGCGGCTCCCGCGACGTGCGGGGAGGCCATCGAGGTGCCGCTGATCGTCGCGTACGCCCCGTCCTCGAGCGGATACGTCGACCGGATGAGACCGCCCGGTGCGCCGATGTCCGGCTTGAGGTCGAGCTCTGCCTCGAGCCCGTACGAGCTGAACGACGAGATGAGACCGCCGGTCGGGTTCGTGAACGAGCCCGTGTCGTCCGTCCAGTTGAGCGTCTGCGGCCCAGCGTCGATCGCGTTGTTGATCGACACGCCCTCGGTGTCCGAGACTGCGACGACCGGGATCGTGACGGGGTTCCCGTCGGCTCCCGCCGCGACGGCGACGGTCGGGCTGAAGCGGCCCGGGACGTTGTTGTAGAGCACGACGGCGGAGGCGCCGGCCAGCTGTGCGCGGCGCGACTTCTCGTAGAAGCCGCACGTGCCGCGACGGATGAGCACTGCCTTCCCGGTCAGATCCGGGAGCGGCCCGGCCACCGTGCATGCGTCGTTGGTGGTCGCCGGAGTCCCCGTCTTGGCCAGCGGCAGGCTGCCCGTGGTCGGCGCAGGCGGCGCCGCCGCGGCGTTGCCGTAGCCGATCGTGAGGCCGGCCGGGGTCACCGTGAACGTCGTGAGCGCGACGTGGCTGTTGTCGTAGGAAGCCACGCCGATGACCTTGTCGCCCATCCCGGGCACGCCGCCCGAATAGACGCCGTTGGCCCCGCTGTTGCCGATCGACGCCACGACGACCATGCCCTTCTTCACGAGGTTCGTCGAGGCCTGGCCCGTCGGCGACTGGTGCCAGTTGTTGAACGCGTCGCCGATCGACATGTTCAGGACGTCCATGTCGTCGTCGAGGGCCCGCTCCATCGCGGCGATCATGACCTCGTCGGTCGTCGACCCTTCGCACCCGAAGACGCGGTACGCGCCGAACGTGACACCCGGAGCGACGCCCGTGACTTCGCCGTCTGCGCCGACGATGCCCGAGACGTGCGTGCCGTGGCCGTTGCAGTCGTCCGCGACGGGGTCCGGCACCGGAGTCGGGCTGTAGGCCGTCGAGGCCGGGTCCGCGTTGTACGCGTCACCCACGAAGTCCCACTGCGAGACGACGCGGGAGTTCGCGAACGGCGCACCGGCAGTCCCGTCCCCGCCGAGATCCGGGTGGTCGAGGTCGATGCCCGTATCCATCACGGCGACCTTGACCCCTTCACCCGTCAGGCCGAGCTCGTTCTGGGCGATGTCCGCGCCCGTCATCTTGATCGCCGTGGCGAGATCCGGAATCGACGCCGGCGTCGTCTCCGGGATCGAAACGGTGTTGACCGGATAGATCGCCTCGACGTTCGGCAGGGCCAGCACCTTCTCGAGCTGCCCTGCGCCGACCTCGATCGAGAGGCCGTTCCAGAGCTTCTGGAACTCGTAGCGGGTCTTGTACGAGATCCCCGCCTTCTTCGCGTCGGCATGGAACTTCTGCCGCTTCGCTGTCAGGGCCGTGGCGTTACCGCCGTCTGCCACCGGTTTCCCGGACAGCTGGACGAACCAGGCGCCGAGCATGTCCTGGGTCATCTGGCCGTTGCTGATGTCGGGCGACGAGCCGACCTCTCCCGTGTCCGCGCCGGCGATGGCGACGGGTACGAGCAAGGCGGCACACACCCCGAGCAGTGCGAGCAAGCGCCTGTGCGGCACTGGCGTTCTTCGCATTGCCTTCTCTCCCCTCCGTTCGTGGCTACCGAGCCGCAGGTCGAGCAGCCGGGTCAGGAACGGCCGCATCCTAATTGCGACGCCTGGATGCGACAAGAGGAGCAGGGCCGCCCGGGCGGGCGGCCCTGCCTCGAAGGTCAGCCGTGAATCGAAGCGATGAGCGGGATGATGAGGATCGCGACGATGTTCGCGATCTTGATCATCGGGTTGATCGCCGGGCCGGCCGTGTCCTTGTAGGGATCGCCGACCGTGTCGCCCGTGATCGCGGCGGCGTGGGCCTCGGAGCCCTTGCCGCCGTAGAGGCCGTCCTCGATCGTCTTCTTCGCGTTGTCCCAGGCGCCTCCGCCCGAGGTCATCGCGATCGCCAGGAAGATGCCTGTCACGATCGTCCCGATCAGGAGGCCGCCGAGCATCTCCGGCCTGATGATCCCGACGACGATCGGGATCGCGATCGGGATCGCCGCCGGCAGCATCATCTCCCTGATCGCGGAGCCGGTGACGATCGAGATCGACCGCGAGTAGTCCGGCCGCGACGTCCCCTCCATGATCCCCGGGTCCTCGCGGAACTGACGGCGGACCTCCTCGACCACCTGGCCGCCCACGCGTCCGACCGCCTGCATCGCGAGCGAGGCGAAGAGGAACGGCATGAGCCCGCCGATGAAGAGGCCGGCGATGACCCATGGGTCCTGGAGGTTGAACGAGATCGTCAGGCCCTCTTCTGAGAGGCCGCGTCCGTACTCGTCGAAGAGGATGAGCGCTGCCAGGCCCGCGGAGCCGATCGCGTAGCCCTTCGTCACCGCCTTGGTCGTGTTGCCGACGGCGTCGAGGGGATCGGTGACCCCGCGCACTGACTCGGGCAGGTCGGCCATCTCGGCGATGCCGCCCGCGTTGTCCGTGACCGGGCCGTAGGCGTCGAGGGCGACGATGAGGCCGGTCATCGACAGCTGGGCCATGACCGCGACCCCGATCCCGTACAGCGACTCGCCCGCCGCGTAGTAGGCACCGACGATGCTTGAAGCGATCACGACCACGGGCAATGCCGTCGCCTGCATCCCGACCGCGAGGCCCTCGATGATGTTCGTGGCATGTCCCGTCTGGGATGCCTTCGCGATCTGCTTCACGGGATTCCAGCGGGTGCCGGTGTAGAACTCGGTTATCGCGACGAGGAGGAACGTCACGCCGAGCCCGATCAGGGCCGAGCCGTAGAGGTTCCAGAACCCGAACTCGCCGCTGTCGTAGGCCATGGTGACGGGGATGAACCCGAGCGCGGAGAGAATCGTCGCGACGAGGACGCTCCGGTAGAGCGCGTTGATGATCGCGTTCGGCCCGCTTCCGACGCGGGCGAAGAATGTGCCGATCACCGAGGCGAGGATCGAGATGCCGCCGAGCGCGAACGGGTACAGCCAGAGCTCCTGTTGGTCGAACCCGATGCCGAGCAGCATCACGGCCACCGCCGTCACCGCGTACGTCTCGAAGAGGTCGGCGGCCATGCCTGCGCAGTCACCGACGTTGTCGCCGACGTTGTCGGCGATCACGGCCGGGTTGCGCGGGTCGTCCTCTGGGATGCCCGCCTCGATCTTCCCGACCAGGTCGGCGCCGACGTCGGCGGCCTTCGTGTAGATGCCGCCGCCGAGGCGGGCGAAGACCGAGATGAGCGAGCCGCCGAACGCGAGCCCGATGAGATCGTCGACGGCCGATTCCGGCGAGTTGCCGATCCAGTCCGTGAGCACCCAGTAGTAGCCCGCAACGCCGAGGAGCCCGAGGCCGACGACGAGGAGACCCGTCACCGAGCCCGCCCTGAACGCCACGCGGAATGCCGGCTGCAACCCCTCGCGCGCCGCCTCCGCGGTGCGCACGTTCGAGCGCACGGCGACGTTCATACCGATGAAGCCCGCCGCCGCGGAGAAGAGCGCTCCGATGAGGAAGCCGAACGCCGTGCCCCAGCCGAGCTCGTTGTAGAACCCGAGTAGGAAGAAGGGGACGATCGCGACGACGGCGATGGTCGTGTACTGCTTGCGGAGGTAGGCGGCCGCCCCCTCCTGGATCGCGCGAGCGATCTCCTGCATCCGCTCGTTCCCGGCCGGCTGCTTCAGCAGCCACCAGGTCAGGTACAGCCCATACAAGACCGCCACGGCTGCGCACGCGAGCGCAAACCCGACGGCGTGGTCAACGAAGAAATCCATGGTCCTCCGGTCTCCCGCCCATCACAGACGAAGCGCCGAGACTGCTCGGCGCGGCGGATTATGTATCACAAGCCCGCGGGCGCTCGGCGGTCAACCGGCGCCCCCGGGAGTCTCGCTCACGAGACCCGCGCTCCCTGGAGCGCCGACGCGCAGGCGTCGTCCGGCTGCGGGCCGATCCTCGGGATTGCCGCGAAGAGGAGCTCCCGTAACCGCTCGTTGTTCTCGGTGAACACGCGGAGCACCGTCTCGTGCGAGACCGGCTCGGCACCACCCACGCCGACGTCGTGGTCGGTCACCATCGAGATGTTCGCGTAGCAGAGCTCGAGCTCGCGCGCGAGATAGCCCTCCGGGTACGCGGTCATGTTGATCACATCCCAGCCCATGCGCTGGAACCACTCCGACTCCGCGCGGGTCGAGAACCGCGGCCCCTGGATGACGACGACGGTGCCTCCGTCGCGCACCGGAACTCCGAGCTCGCGGGCCGTCTCGACGAGGATTCCGCGCAGATCGGCGCAGTACGGGTCCGCGGGCGAGACGTGCGTCGTGTCCGGCCCGTCGTAGAACGTGTCCGAGCGACCGGTCGTGCGGTCGACGAACTGGTCGCAGACGACGAACTCTCCGAGCGCGAGGTCGGCCCGGAGGGCGCCGGACGCGCACGGGCCGATGACCCGCCGCACGCCGAGCTCCTTCAGCGCCCAGACGTTCGCCCGGTAGTTGATCTGGGACGGAGGCAGCTCGTGCTTCCGCCCGTGCCGCGGCATGAAGGCGACGCGCTTTCCGCCGACCTCGCCGATCACGGGCGGCGCCGAGGGCGCGCCGAACGGCGTCTCGACGACGACTTCCTCCACGTCGTCGAGGAGCTCGTAGAAGCCGGAGCCCCCGAAGACCCCGATCTCAGCCTCCAGCGGTGTCCTCCTCGAGGGCCTTCGCATACGCGAGCTGGAGGTTCAGTCGCGCCTGCTCGAGGTCGCGCACGACGGCCTCCTCGACGCCGCTCTCCTTCAGCACGGGCTCGAGGGCGCGCAGCGCCTCGATCGCGAGCCGCGCCTGCGACAGGTCCCGCGCTTCGGCCGACACGCGCCGGAAGCCGAGCGAAGCCGTGGCGGAGACGGCGTTCAGCAGCACGTCGGCCACGCCGACGCGGTCGAGCGCGTCGCGCAGCTCCTCCTCGGTCGGCATCCGACCGCCCGGAGTCTCCTCAGCCACCGATCCGCTCCGTCGCCTGCACCTGCTCCGCGTAGATCTGCTCCAACGTCGCACCGTCCTCGAAGCGGTCGATCTGGCGCTCGGCTGCGTTCCGCTCCGGGATCGCGAGGTACGGCGCAGCGCCGATCTCCTCCGCGACGGGGTGCACCCACTCGACGAGCTCCTCGAGCCGTTGCCGCGCCGGGATCGGCGCGCCGCGGTCGAAGTCGAGCAGCTCGCCCGGGAGCCCCCACCGGAGCGCGCGCCAGAAGTTCTCCTCGATCAGCCGATGCGGAAGCGGCTCCACCGGGCGGCCCTCGTCATATGCGCGCGCGACACGCGCGACGAGCGACGCGGCGAACGCCGCGAGTGCCTGGGCCTCCCCGAGGTCCGGCTGCCCGTCCGCGATGCGGATCTCGATGGTGGGGAACGCGAGGTGCGGGCGAACGCTCCACCAGATCTGCGTGTGCTCGGTTATCGAGCCCGTGTCGTAGAGGAACCGCACGAAGCGCTCGTACTCCGCCCAGGAGCCGAAGGAGTCCGGGACGCCGCAGCGCGGGAAGAAGCGCGTGAAGATCTGTGTTCGCGCCGAGTGCAGACCCGAGTTGACGCCCTCGACGAACGGTGAGCTCGCGGAGAGCGCGAGGATCTCCGGCAGGTAGTTCCGCATCGCGTCGAGCACGGCGATCGCCCGGTCCGCACCGCGAATCGCAACGTGCACGTGCAGGCCGAAGGTGTTGTTGCGCCACACGACGTAGCGGAGGAGCTCGTCGTTCCGGCGGTAGTGCGGCGTGTCGATGATCCGCTGCTGCTTCCAGTCCGCCCACGGGTGGGTGCCGGTCGCGCCGAGGAGGATCCCCATCGGCTCCACGAGCGCCTGGAGCTGGGAACGCCGCTCGGCCATCACGCCGGGAACGTCGGCGAACGTGTCCTGCCGGCCCGTGCGAACCTCGACCTCGGAGGCGATGAGCTCGCCGACGAGATGCTCCTCGAGCTGCGTCCCGGGAGCGGCCGCCTGTACCTCCTCGAAGCGGTTCGTGAGGTCGAGCGAGCCGGGGTCGACGAGCGCGAACTCCTCCTCGACCGCGGCCGTGAAGTCCGTCGCGTTCTCGAACTGCTCGCGCGCGAGCGCGATCTGCTCGTCCGGTGAGAGCTTCTGCTCGTCGCCCATGGCGGCACTAACTTAGTGGAAGCGTTGTCAGCTTCTGAGTGCGAGGAGCCGCTCGGCCACGCCGCTCCAGCTCCAGCGCTCGACCGTCGCCTGCCGGGCAGCCGCGCGGATCGCCTCCCGCTCGGCAGCCGGAAGCGCGAGGAGCCGTGAGAGCCTGGTCCGGAGCTCGTCGACGTCGCCGTTCGTGAAGGACGCGAGCTCACGGAGCTCCGGCGGATAGTCCTCGGCGAGCCCCTGTGCGATCTCGGCGAGCCCGGAGTGGTTGGCGACGAGCGGCGGGCAGCCCGCGGCCGCCGCCTCCGCGGCGACCATCCCGAACGCCTCCGGGAAGATCGAGGGGACGACGCAGGCATCCGCGTAGGCGAGCAGGTGCTCCAGGTGCCGGTGCTCAAGCGGTCCGGTGAACAGCGTGGTGGCGGGATCGGCGAGCCCCTCGAGCTCGTCGCGGTAGTCGCCGAAGCCGACGATCACCGCGCGGGCGTTGATCTTCTTCATCGCCTCCAGGAGGAGGTGAACGCCCTTGTTGTAGAGGAGCTTGCCGAAGTAGACGACCGTCGGCGTGTCGCCCGCTAGGAAGGCCTCGAGCCGCTCGGCGTTCCCCTCGTCCGGCAATCGCTCGCTTGCGTTCCCAGGGTTCGGCGGATCGTTTCGCGCCTCCGCGAGCAGATCCGTGAGCGCCTCCCCGCGGGGCTGCGGCCTCCAGGCGTCGACGTCGACGCCCGGCGGGATCTCGTGCACCTCGCCCCGGTAGCCGCAGACCTCGTCCAGGACCTCCCCGATGTGCACGGAGCCGACGACCACTGCATGGGCGCGCTCGAGGACTTCGAGCCCCCACTTCTCGAGCTCGGGGTTCCCGCGCATGGAGTACTCCAGCTCGGAGCCGTGCGCCTTGACGACGAACGGCGCACCGGAGGCGACGCCGACCGGCCCGCCGAGGAGCACGTGGTTGCAGTACAGGAGATCCGCGGGCAGGTGCTCGCGCACGGCAGCAGCGTTCGCCTCCACCCAGCGGTCGAGCTCCTCGCGGCTGCAGTCCTGCACGCGCTTCACGTCACGCCCTTCGTACTCGTCGAGGACGAAGACCGGCAACAGCGGGCCGGTTTCGGGCCTCGCCGCCTCGGCGCCGCCGATGTCCGAGAGCTCAGGGTGCGGGTCCTGGCTCAGGACCGTCACGTCGTGGCCCTTCCGGCTCCACTCCCGTGCGAGCTGGCGGGTGTAGACGTTCGAGCCCGTCCCGCCGAGGAGGTAGCCGTGCCAGATCAGGATCTTCACGACGCCGCGATCAAATCACGGCCCCGGCTCGCGCCCTACGTGAGGTGGAAATAGAGCGCGTAGAGCAGCTCGACCGCGGGGTTCGACGTGTGCACCTGCACGTCGGGAGGAGTGTCGAGGAGCGCCTCCGAGTAGTTGAAGACGATCTTCACGCCGGCGCCGATGAGCGCGTCTGCAGCCTCCTGCGCGCTCTCGGCGGGCACGGCGATCACTCCCACGATGATGTTCCGCTCGCGCGCGATCTCGCCGAGGTCGTCCATGGAGCTCACGCGCAGGTCGCCGACACGCTGGCCGACCTTCTCCGGGTCGTTCTCGAGGATCGCCGCGATGTTGATCCCGTGCTCGCCGAAGATCGGAGAGCTCGCGATCGCGCTCCCGAGACGGCCAGCGCCGACGAGCGCGATGTTGTGCTGCCCCTGTGTGCGCAGGATCTTCCGGATCTCGTCGAGCAGCGCGTCCGTCCGGTAGCCGACGCCGCGCTTCCCGAACCTGCCGAACGCCGACAGGTCGCGCCGGATCTGCGTCGCGTTGATGTTGGTGTACTCCGCGATCTCCTGGGAGGAGATCCGGTCCTTGCCCATCTTCCGTGCCTGCGTGAGCACCTGCAGGTATCTGCTCAAGCGGGCCGCAACCCCCACTGTCAACCGCTCCGCCACGACGCCCCTCTCGCATCAACCAGCTTGTGACAAATCGTCACGATTCTGCCAGTGGCCGCCCCTCCCCCGTCGAAGGAACCGCCAAGCGCTTCCTGAGCGCGTCCGGTTCGACGAAGTACGTGAACACCGGTTCGCCGTCGATCTCGACCACGGGGATGCGCTCCCGGTAGCGGGACTCGAGCTCCGCATTGCCGTCGATCTCGACGAGCTGGAGCTCGAACCCGAGCTCGGCCTGCGCCTCTCGTAGCACCTCGAGCGCGCGCTCGCAGAGATGGCACTGCGCCGCGCGGTAGAGCGTGACGCGGGCTACGGGTACAGGCCCCTCGTCGTCGTCGCCTCCGCGACGCGCTGCACGGCCAGCCCATACGCGGCCATGCGCATGCTCGTCCCGATCCGCTCGCGCGTCTGCCACGTCTCCTCGAATGCTCGCGCGACGATGTCGTGCAGCTTCGCGTTCACCTCTTCCTCGCGCCAGAAGTACTCCTGGAGCCCCTGCACCCACTCGAAGTACGAGACGACGACGCCGCCGGCGTTGGCGAGCACGTCGGGGAGGACGAGGACGCCGCGGTCCTCGAGAATCATGTCGGCGGCCGGTGTCACAGGCCCGTTGGCGCCCTCACAGACGATCGTCGCCTTGACGCGGTCGGCGTTCTCCTCGGTCACGACCTGCTCGAGGGCGCAGGGGGCGAGGATGTCGCACGGCAGCTCGATGAACTCGTCGTTCGTTATCGCCTCCGCGTTCGCGAGCCCTTGGAGGGCCCCGTGCTCCTGCTTGTGCGCGATGGCCGCAGGCACGTCGATGCCGTTGGCGTTGTACACGCCGCCGCGCGAGTCCGAGACGGCGACGACCTTCGCGCCCTCGAGATGCAGGAGCCGTGCAAGCGTGGCGCCGACGTTGCCGAATCCCTGGATCGCGACGGAGAAGTCGGTCACGCGCTTGCCCTGCTTCACCGAGAGCCCCTGGATGCAGTAGAGCGCACCCCGCGCGGTCGCCTCCTCGCGTCCGAGCGACCCGCCGATCGAGAGTGGCTTCCCGGTGACGACGCCGAGCACGGAGTGGCCCTTGTTCATCGAGTAGGTGTCGAAGATCCACGCCATGACCCGGCCGTCGGTGCCGACGTCGGGCGCGGGGATGTCCCGCTCGGGCCCGATGTCGTTGATGATCTCGCTCGTGTAGCGGCGCGTCATGCGCTCGAGCTCGGAGCCCGACAGCTTCTTCGGATCGCACACGACTCCGCCCTTCGCGCCGCCGAACGGCAGCGCCATGAGCGCGCACTTCCAGGTCATCCACATCGCGAGCGCCTTGACCTCGTCGCGCGTGACGTTCGGGTGGTAGCGAATGCCGCCCTTCGACGGCCCGCGCGCAATGTTGTGCGTCACGCGGTAGCCGGCGAACACCTCGGTGGTCCCGTCGTCCATCGCGACGGGGATCGACACCTCGACGGCCTTCTTGACCTGAGACAGCACGCGGATGAGGTTCGGGTCGATCCCGAAGATCTGCCCCACTCGCGTGAGCTGCTCCTTGGCGAGGCCGTACGGGTTCTCGCGCAGGTGCGTCGCCACGACCGCATCAGACATCGAACGCCTCCTGGCTCATCTCGACGGCGCGAGGATACACCCGGGTGCCGCGCGACCCGCGCGGGCTCTATCGCACCGCGTAGTCGACGGACGCGACCTGGCGGCGCGTCCCGTCCTCCGGGCGTGCGACGAGCCGCACCTCGTAGTTGCCTCGCGGGAGGCGCTCGCCGCGCGGACCGCGGCCGGTGAGCCCGAACGCGTACCGACCCGGGAGCAGCTCCCTGCGCGTAGAGAGCACGCCCCTCATCGATCCGCCGCGCCAGAGCTGCACCTCGAGCTCTCCGACCGGCCGGATCTCCGGGTCCGCGCCTTCCCCGATCGCTCCCGCGACGAAGCTCACGACGGCCGGCGTGACGTCCGTGATCCTGTCGCCCGTCGTCTGCAGCGAGACCTGCGACAGGAGGTCGACGTCGGGCGACGGCCTCGAGATGACGTACGGCACGCGGACGACCGGCGACCCCCGGACGACGATCTCGACCTCGCCGGCCCCGACCTGCCCTTCGAAGTCCTCGAGCCGGAAACGGACCCGGAGGTCGCGGGCCTGCCCGGGCGCCAGGAGCGCCTGCACCCGGAGCGGCGTCACCTCGACGCCCTCGGGAGTCTCGGCGCTGCGAATCCGGACCGGCACGCGCCTCGCGCTGAGATTCCGCACGCGAATGGTCTCGTCGACCCTGGTCGGGCTGCTCGCCGACATCGGGAGCGCGAGCACGGACGGCTCGATCGCGACCTCCTGCTGCACTGCGCCCTGGAGGTCGAGCAACCCGGCGACCGACGCGTCGCCGTCGCTCACCGCCTCCGACGACCCCACGAGCAGTCCGCGTAGCTCGCGTGCGCCCGCGAGCGGCCGGCCCTCGGCGAGCACCGCGGCGGCGCCCGCCGTGACGGCAGCCGACACGCTCGTGCCGCTGACGGTCCCGTAGCGAACCTCGCCCTCCTCGGTCCGCCCCGGCTCCGACGTCGGCACGGAGACACCCGGTGCAATCAGCTCGGGTTTCGGCGTGCCGCCGAAGGCGAGGCCACGCGACGAGAACGAGGCGACGGACCCGCCGCCGGTGTTCTCCGCAACGTGCACGGCGCCGATCGAGACGGTCACGGGGATCCCCGCCGACTCCAGCTCGCGGATCGAGCTGGCGAGCTCCGTCGGAAGGCCGACGACCGGGACGCCGGTCGGCACGGCGAGGCCGAACGCACCGGCGGGCAGCGGGCCGTCCACGAGGATCGAGCGCGCGCCTGCCGAGGCGGCCTCGTCCACGGCCTCGTCGGACAGGCTGCCGCGCGTGATGAGGGCGGCGCGACCCGCGATCGAGCTCGTGCCCTGCTCGTCGAAGAGCGCGCCGATGCCGCGGGCGCTGACCGCGCGCGGAACCGACACGACGCCGGCCGTCACCGTATCGGTCGGCGCGCCCCCGAGCGGGAGCACGCCGTCGAAGAGCACCCGTAGCGCCGCACGCACGTAGACACGCACGGTCGGCGATGCCGGCCGGCCGTCCACCGCTCCGACCGTGAGCGCCGAGGGCGCACCACCCGGACCGGCGACACTTCCGAACGTCGGCCCTGCATGCCCGTCGTTCCCTGCGGGCACGACGACGAGCGTGTCGAGCGTCGTCGCCCCCTCGATCGCGCGCGCGAGCGGCCCGTCCGGGAACGATGCGTACGGCTCGGCGACGCCGATGAGCGCAATGCGGGCGGCGTCGTGCGTGTCGCCGTCCTCGTTGGGGTCGACCGCCGCCTCGAGCCCGGCGAGCACCTGATCGGTGCGCGAGTAGACCGCGTATCCCCCCTCGGCGTCCGGTTGCCAGCCCGCCACGCGAATCGGCAGGATCGTCGCGCCCGGGGCGATGCCGTGGAGCCCTGCCGGCCCTTCCGAACCGGCCACGACCCCCGCAAGCTCGGTTCCGTGACGTTCCGGCCGGCGCGGGATCGTCGGATGCGGCTGCGCGATGGCGCCGCTCCCCGGCGTGATGACGTCGATGCCCGAGGTGACGCTTTCACGGAGGAACGGGTGCGACTGGTCCACGCCCGTGTCGAGCAGTGCGACCACCACGCCCCGTCCCTCGAGCCCCGGGACACCGAGGCCGGGCACCGAGGCCGGCACGGCAACAGGGACCCCGGGGCTGACGTCCGTCGCGGTCGGATACGCCACGCGAACGGGATACACGGCAACGACCTCGCGATCGCGCTCGAGCATCTCGAGCGATGTCGGGTCGAGCCGCGCCGCGACCGCGTTCAGCACACGGACGTAGCGATGCTCCGCGGAGATCGCCGCGCCGCTCGCGGCGATCCGGCGCAGGAACTGCTCCTGTGCCGCACGTGCCGAGGCAACCCAGCCGCGCATCTGCGTCTCGGTTGCCGCACCGCCCTCCGCTTCGACGCGCATGGCCAGCGAAGGCCCGCGCAGGACGACGATGTACCGCTGTGCGGTCGACACGTCCGCGCGAACCCCGAGCACGCCCTGCCAGCCCGCCTCGTCGATGGACGAGATCTGGGCCGGCGCGTCGCCGACGGCGAGGCCTCCCAGGACGGCCGCCAGGACCACGGCAGCAGTCGCCGCGAGCGCGGATGCTCTACGCGACCGAGGCATAGGCGTCGAGGCCAAGGTAGTCGGGGGAGGGAAGGCGGTCGGCGTAGCGCGCCGCTGAGGCGATCATCGCGGCGTTGTCCGTGCAGAGCTCGAGGGGCGCGAAGCGCGCGTCATGAAGGGCAGCGCGAAGCGCCGAGTTCGCCGCGACGCCGCCGACGACGGCGATCCGCTCCAGGCCGGTCTGCTCGGCGGCCTCGCGCGTCCGGCCCACGAGCGCCCTCACGATGGCGTCCTGGTACGAGGCCGCGATGTCGGCCTTCCGGCGCTCGGCCTCCTTCTCTTCGAGGTCGCGCAGCGTGTAGAGGAGCGCGGTCTTGAGCCCCGAGAACGAGAAGTCGAGGCCGTTCACACGGGCGACCGGGAACCGGAATGCCTGTGGATCGCCGTCCTGCGCGAGCCGGTCGATCGCGGCGCCACCCGGGTACCCGAGCCCGAGGAGACGTGCCCCCTTGTCGAACGCCTCGCCCGCCGCGTCGTCGAGCGTCGTCCCGAGCCGCTCCGACCGGCCGTGCTCGCGCACGGCGAGCAGGAGCGTGTGACCGCCGCTGGCGAGGAGGCAGAGGAACGGCGGCTCGAGGGGATCCGGCCGGAGATAGAGCGATGCGACGTGCCCGTCGAGGTGGTCGACCGGGATGAGCGGTGCGCCGTTCGACCATGCGATCGCCTTGGCGGCCGAAAGGCCGACGAGAAGAGCGCCCACGAGTCCCGGGCCCTGCGTGACGGCGACCGCGTCCATCTCCTCCAGGGACATGCCGGCTTCGACGAGCGACTCCCGGACGACCGGCACGACGAGCTCGAGGTGGTGCCGCGAGGCGACCTCGGGCACGACGCCCCCGTACTTCGCGTGCAGCCCCGCCTGCGAGGAGACGATCGAGGAGAGCACGTCGCCCTCCTCGGTGACGACCGACGCCGCCGTCTCGTCGCAGGAGGTCTCGATCCCGAGGATCACGACGCGACCTCGCTCGGCGTGGCCTCGCGCCACATGATCAGGGCGTCCTCACGGTTGTCGGTGTAGTAGCCCCGCCGGATGCCGCGTGCTTCGAACCCGAGCCGCTCGTACAGCCGGATCGCATCGGCGTTGGAGACGCGGACCTCGAGCGTGTACCCACGCCTCGGATCGGAGGCGGTCACCTCGAAGAGGCGCTCGAGCAGCG
This sequence comes from uncultured Actinomycetes bacterium, assembly GCA_963815895.1. Taxonomy (GTDB): domain Bacteria; phylum Actinomycetota; class Thermoleophilia; order Gaiellales; family Gaiellaceae; genus GMQP-bins7. The sequence goes on from CAWFIP010000001.1 coordinate 52,920, forward strand.
CCTGCGCGACTCCGCGACGCCGGAAGGACGGAGCGACCGCGACGTTCATCACGTGCCACGCGTCGACGTAGCGCGAGGCGATCGCGAAGCCGACGAGCTCGTCCGTCTCGACGTACGCGCCCATGGCGAGCGCGCCGGGCTTCTGGAGCTCGGCCGAGAACATCGCGCGCGACCACGGCGACGGGTAGGACGCCCGCTCGATCGCCTCGAGAGCGTCGAGATCGCGCGGGCCGAGTGCACGGAGCTCGATCTTCACGCCCGCACCTCGACATCAGGGGCGCGCACGTAGATGGGCAGAACGTCCTCGGCGGCGCCGAAATCCTCGGCGAGCGCCGCGTGAAAACGCGCCCGCGGGAGATGAAGCTCGTCCTCGTCCGACGGCACAACCCCCCCAAGGCCTTCGAGCGCGTCCCGATAGCGCGTGGCGCCACTGCCGACGCACACGGTGCCCGGCTCGAGCGCGAGCGCGGCGGGAGTCACGGCGCGCGGCTCTCCGTCCGCTCCGCGTACGAAGACCTCGCGCCGGCGTGCGTCGACGACCGGGAGCGCCTCCTCCTGCCCCGCAGCGCGCGCGCCGGCGGCGAGCGCATCGAGGGTCGACACGCCCGCGACGGGCACGTCGAGCGCCAACGCGAGGCCGCGCGCGACCGCAAGACCGATACGCGTGCTCGTGAAGCTGCCAGGCCCGGTTCCGACGACGATCCCCTGGAGCTCACGGGGCGAGCGCCCCGCGGCGCGGAGCATCCCGTCCACGTCCTCGAGCACCGTCCGCGGGAGCGAGACGCGCTCTCCGAGCAGCTCGGCGTCGTCGACGAGCGCGCTCGTCGCGATGTCCGTGGCGGTATCGAAGGCGAGGATCAGCACGGCACGAGTCCTTCTAGCAGCGCGCCGTCCTCGGACGCGAGCACGAGGCGGCGGCGATCACCGCCGGCGTGCTGCAGCCGAACGGCCACGCGGGCGGGCGGGAGCACGTCACGACCCGCCTCCGGCCACTCCACGAAGACGATCGCGTTCTCGAAGTACGGCTCGAGATCGCCCCATTCGGCCGCCGAGACCCCGTTGAACCGGAAGAGGTCGATATGCGAAACGTCCGCTTGTCCCGGATAGCGATGGCCGATCGTGAACGTCGGGCTCGTGACCGGTGCGGTCACCCCGAGCGCGCGGCACGCGCCGCGAACGAAGGTCGTCTTGCCCGACCCGAGCTCGCCCGAGACCGCCACGACGTCTCCGACCGCGAGGCGAGCCGCAAGCTGCGCGGCCACCGACTCCGTGGCCTCCGCGGACCCGGTGGTCACCGTCACCTCCATTTCAGCTGGCGCACCTGCCCGGGCAGGGGTGGCTAGAAGAGCCCGAGCTGCACCGACTCCGGCTCCTCGGCCGGCTCGGCGACGGGCTCGGGCGCGACAGCCGTCTCGGCGAACGAGATGTCGAGCAGTTGCGGGATGCGCGAGAAGTCCTCCTCGAGCACCTTCAGCATCGATGGCGTATACAGCGCGGCCGCGGGGTGGTAGATCGGATAGAGCTGCACGCGGCGTGCGCCGAGCGTCACCTCCTGCGGATGCCCGTGAACGCGCGTGATCCCCGCCGGGCGCCCGGACAGGAGCTTCGTCGCGAAGTTGCCGAGAGTCGCGACGAGCGTAGGCTCGATGAGCTCGATCTGCCGGAAGAGATGCGGCTCGCACGCCGCGATTTCCTCGGGCAGCGGGTCGCGATTGCCGGGAGGCCTGCACTTCAGGACGTTCGCGACGAACACGTCGGCGCGCGTGAGCCCGATGCCCTCGAGCAGGCGGTCGAGGAGCTGTCCCGCCTGCCCGACGAACGGCACGCCCTGCTGGTCCTCGTGGAAGCCGGGCGCCTCTCCGACGAACATGAGGTCTGCGTCCGGATTCCCGGAGCCGAAGACGACCTGCGTCCTGCCCTTCGCGAGCGCGCACTTGACGCACCCGGACGTCTCCTCCGCGTACTCCCGGAGTGCCGCTGCTCGTTCGACGGCGTCCGTCATGGGACCGTCAGTCTACGGCCCCGTCCGGATGCGTCCCGACCCGGCTTGTCTAGTGCCCGCAGCCGCAGGAGCCGCCGCAGCAGCCGCCGCTCCGGGGAGCCGGCGCCGCGACGCTCGCCTTCGGCGCCGACCCGCCGTGCACCGCGAACGTCGAGAACTGCTTGAGCACGTTCGCCGCGCCGCACTCCGGACAGGTGACCGCTTGCTCCGAGCTGCGCACGAGCTCGTCGAAATGCGACTCGCACTCCATGCAGGCGTACTCGTAGATCGGCATGCGCCGAGTGTACTGTCGGCGGCGGTGGCACGCGTGCACGTCCCCGCCCTCGAAGGCCGCGTGGTTCGGCTCGAGCCGCTTGCGGAGAGCCACGCCGACGGGCTCTGGGAGGCGTCGCGCGACCCGCGTACGTGGCGCTGGCTCAGCGTCGTGCAGCCCGCCACGCGCGCGGCCTGGAGCGCCTGGATCACGGAGGTTCTCACTGCGGCCGAGGCCGGCACCGAGGTGCCGTTCGTGACGGTGAGCCGCGAGCACGGGATCGTCGGCTCGACGCGCTACCTCGCGCTCCGGCCCGAGCACCGGTCGCTCGAGATCGGCTGGACGTGGCTGCACCCGTCCGCATGGGGCACCGGCGCGAACGTCGAGGCGAAGCTCCTCCAGCTGGAGCACGCCTTCGACGTGCTCGGCTGTCGTCGCGTCGAGTTCAAGACGGATGCCCTCAACGAGCGCTCCCGTGGGGCTCTCGAGGCGCTGGGTGCGTCCTTCGAGGGAGTCCACCGGAAGCACATGCTCGTTCGCGAGGGCGAGAACCGCGACAGCGCCTGGTACGCGATCGTCGACGACGATTGGCCCGAGGCGCGTGCGCGACTCGAGCGCCGGCTCGGCGACGACGCCGAGTGACGCCTCAGGCGTCCCGGACGAGGTCGAAGTCGCGCTCGAGGACGATCGGCTCGCGGCGCGTTGCCCACCGTCGCTCGCGGCCGACGGGCTGGACGAACTCGCGCCGCCAGGGCCCGAGCCTCACGTAGCCGGCCCGGCCGAGCGTCGTCGCGCCGAGCTTGCGCCCCGGCCCGAAGGCGGGGAGGTTCTCCGGCGAGACCCAGCCGACCGTGCGTCTGAACCCGAGCCCGCGAAAGTGCTCGATCGCCCACTCCCCCCGCACGGCCGCGATGCCGAGCCCGCGGAGGCTCTCGGTCGTGTACGAGTCGTAGACGTACGCCTCGTCCGCGGCGAGCATGAGCGGGCGCTCGATCTCGTCCACCCAGACCGTCCCAAAGGCGTACCAGGCGGCGCACACGATCTCGCCGTCGAGCCAGGCCGCGACGCAGACGCGGCCGTCCGCGAGCCGGCGACGTACGGGCACCGCCTCGACGGGCGCCCCACGAAAGCGCGCGTACGCCTCGACCTCGCCAGGCTCGAGGAGCCGCATCTCGACGCGTGGGCCGCGCGCGAGCAGGCGAACAGGGGTCGCGAGCTCCATGCCGACGAATACGACATGGCGATACACCGCGCTCACCACGACCACACGAGACCGGGCGAAGAGACGGCCCGCGCCCTCTCGGCGCAGCACCTCACCCGCCTTGCGGCGCCAGCGCCCGGCAGTGCGCTCGATTCCACGGAACCGGCGCTCGCGTTTGTCGTAGGCCTCCAGCAGATCCCCCCGGTCTGAGGGTACTCAGCAGTGGGAGAAGATCGAGGGGTCTCAGACGGCAGGAGGCAGCCCGAAGTCACGCTGCGTCTCGATCGGATCCGCTCGACGCCCCCACCGACGCACGCCGCCCTCTGGCAGGACGAAATCGCGCCGCAAAGGGCCGAGCCGCACGAACCCGGCCCGGCCGAGCGTGTCGTAGCCGAGCTTCTGGGTGGGGCCCCGCACCGGGAGGTTCTGGGGCGAGATCCCCGCGACGAGGGTCCGGTAGCCCTCCGCCCGGAGGTGGGCGGCAGCCCACCGGCCTCGCTGGGAGGCGACACCCTGCCCGCGGTGCGCCTCTGCCGTGTACAGGTCGTAACCGAAGACCTCGTCAGGACGAAGGCGCAGGCCACGACCGACGTCGTCGACCCACGCGGTGCCGAAGCTGTACCAGCCTGCGGTCACGATGTCGTCGTCGACCCAGCCGGCGATGCAGGCATCGCCGCTCTCCAGTCGGCGACGCGTCGTGACGTGCTCGACGGACAGCCCGCGGAAACGCGCATACGCTGCGACGTCGTCAGGGCGGAGCAGTCTCATGACGACGGGGACCACCGCTGCGACCTCCGGGACATCCCGTGACAGGTCGAGTGCGACGAGGATGACGTCGCGATACACGAGCCCGCGCACTGCCGTGCCGGAGCGGACGAGCAGGCGACCGGGGCCTTCCCGGCGGAGAACCTCGCCTCCGACCCTCCACCAGCGGCGGACCTTGCGGCCCGCCGCGCTCGAGCGACGTGTGTTGCCGTGTTCGCGATCCATGGGCGCGCGCGAGGGTACTCCCCGCCGAACGCCTCGTCCACCCACGGGAGGGGTATCCTCCCGTTTGCCTGGTATCCGGCAACGGAACTGGAGCCACCATGATCGACAGCATCGACGTCATCGGCGCGCGTGGGCGGGTCGGCGGAGCGGTGAGTGAGCGCCTCGCAGAGCGGGGTGTGTCCCTCGACGCGCTCGAGCCCGATCTCGTCCTGCTGTGTGTCCCCGACCATGCGATCGCGGAGGTCGCCGCGGCCGTCGCGCCCGGCCCGTGGATCGCCCACGTGAGCGGTGCGACGCGGCTCGGCGCGCTCGAGCCCCACACACGCCGGTTCTCGATGCACCCGCTGCAGACGTTCACGAAGGCGCGCGGCGCCGAGCAGCTCGACGGTGCCTGGGCGGCGGTGACCGCAGACGACGGCGAAGCGCTCGCGACCGGCTTCTGGCTCGCCGAGACGCTCGGACTACGCCCCTTCGAGCTCGAGGACGACGGGCATGCCGCGTACCACGCGGGCGCCGCCGTCGCCTCGAACTACCTCGTGACGCTCCGTGCTGCCGCCGGCCGCCTATTCGAGGCCGCGGGCGCGTCGCCGGAGGCGCTCGACCCGCTCATGCGCCGGGTGATCGAGAACGGGTTCGAGCTCACGGGCCCGATCGCGCGAGGAGACTGGGAGACGGTCGAGCGGCATCTCGGCGCAATCCGCGAGCTGGCGCCCGAGCTCGAGGAGCTCTATCTGGTCCTCGCCGAGGCGACCGCAGACATCGCAGGGCAAGACCTGCCAAGTGCCAAATTGGCGCAAGGCACGGAACGGCCGTTGTGAGGACGCCGCGGACGATCGACGCAGTACGGCGCGAGCTCGCCGGACGACGCGACGGCGCGATCGCGATCGTGCCGACGATGGGCGCCCTGCACGAGGGCCACCTCTCGCTCCTGCGCGCAGCACGCGCCGAGTGCGACACGGTGGTGCTGTCGCTCTTCGTCAATCCGTCCCAGTTCTCGGAGGCTTCCGACCTCGAGGGCTACCCGTACGACGAGGCTCACGATCTCGAGCTCGCGCGCGAGGCCGGCGTAGACCTCGTCTTCGCGCCGTCCGCCGACGAGATGTACCCGACTGGGTTCCAGACGTGGGTCGAGGTGACCGAGCTCGGCTCGATCCTCGAGGGCGTGCACCGGCCGGGACACTTCCGCGGCGTCGCGACGGTCGTCCTCAAGCTCTTCACGATCGTCCGCCCGACCCATGCGTACTTCGGACAGAAGGACGCCCAGCAGGTCGAGGTGATACGGCGCCTGATCCGCGACCTCGCGCTCGAAATCGAGCTTCGCGTCCTCCCGACCGTCCGCGACGGAGACGGGCTCGCGCTCTCGTCGCGCAACGCTCGCCTCTCGTCGAGCCAACGGGAGAGCGCGCTCGCGTTCTCGCGCGCGCTCGCCACCCGCGATGCCGAGACCGCGCGCGACCTGCTCGCGGCCTCGAACGGGCTCGTCGTCGACTACATCGAGCGCGCCGACTTCGACCCTCCCGTCCTCGCCGGGGCAGTGCGCATCGGATCGACCCGCCTCATCGACAACGTCGTCCTCGAAGGAGAAGAAGGATGAGCATCCGCCCACAGCAGCCCGCGCCGGCCACGCCCGCGCCGGGAAAGCTCCCACTGACCGAGCTCCTCGAGATGAAGGCGAGGCGGCAGCCCATCGTCATGGTCACCGCGTATGACGCCCCCGGCGGCAGACTCGCCGACCAGGCAGGCGCCGACCTCGTGCTCGTCGGCGACTCCGCGGCGATGACGGTGCTCGGCCACGAGTCAACCGTCCCCGCGTCGATGGACGAGATGCTTGTCCTCACGCGGGCGGTCACGCGCGGCGCACGCCGTCCACTCGTGATCGCCGACATGCCGTTCGGCTCGTTTCAGGTGTCCGACGACGAGGCGGTGAGGAACGCGATCCGCTTCGTAAAGGAGGCGGGCGCGGATGCGGTCAAGCTGGAGGGAGCAGGGGCAACGCTGTCCCGGGTCCGTGCGATCGTCGGCGCAGGTATCCCGGTCATGGGGCACATCGGGCTCACGCCGCAGTCCGCGACGATGCTCGGTGGCTTCAAGGCGCAGGGCCGGACCGCCGAGAAAGCGCTCGCGCTCCTCGCAGACGCGCGTGCGCTCGAGGCTGCCGGGTGCTTCTCGCTCGTTCTCGAGGCCGTGCCCTCACCGGTCTCGGCCCGGATCACGAGTGCGCTCACGATCCCGACCATCGGCATCGGCGCAGGCCCGGACTGCGACGGGCAGGTGCTCGTCTGGCACGACCTGCTCGGGCTCTACGAGGGCCACACCGCCCGTTTCGTCAAGCGCTACGCGGACGTCGGGGACGTCATCCGCACCGCGCTCGCGGCGTTCGCGGAGGACGTGCGCGAACGTCGGTTCCCCGAGGAGCAGCACTCGTACGCGATGCCGAAGGAGGAGCTCGAGATCTTCGAGCAGGGCAGCCGCCCGGTCTCGGAGGCCGAGACCTGGTTGTAGAGGCGAGGCCCGTCCCGCCCTAGACCAACGCGAAGACGCCGACGAGCGCGGCCAGGATCGCGGCCCCCGAGAGGACGACCGCTGCCGACCGCAGCCAGTCCCATCCATGCACGACGCGGACTCCGAGCAGGAGGAGCCCGAGTGACCAGCCAGCGAACACGAGCTGCAGCCCGAGCAGCACGGCCTCGCCCGTTCCCTCGTCCGCACCCCCGGCGTGGAACGTGTCGCCGCCGTAGATCACGAGCCGCAGCGGTAGGACGACGAGCAGTGAGACGGCCAGCGGCACGAGTGCAAAGCCCGCGAGCTGCCGCTCCCGGCGGAAGCTCCCGAGGCTCCCCATGAGCCGCGCGCCGAAGAAGATCGCGAAGCCGAGCAGAAAGTAGCCGACGACGCCGTAGATGCCGCCCGCGATGAAGGTCCAGACCGCGAGCAGCAGCGGGTCGTAGCTCGGGTTGTCGAGCAGTCCGCCCGCAGTCGGCGTGGCGAGCACGGTCGCAGCTCCTGCCATGAGCACGACCAGCAGCAGCGGTTCGGAGCGCGCGGTGACGTCCTCTGGGTCGTCCTCGCGCAGCGCATAGAAGACCGGTCGCGGGCTCAGGAGCACGGCCGGCACCCGCAGCCACCAGGCGCGCTCGGGCGAGAGCCCGTCGCCGTTCCCTGCCGACTCGAGGATCACACGCCGAGAGTAGACGGAACTAGAGTGCCCGCGTGACCGGTTCGGACGCCGAGCTGACTGCGCAGGCACATGCGTCGATGCCACTGACCGAGACCCTCGGCCTCGAGGTGGTCGCGGCGTCGCCCGAGGAGGTGCACATGCGCCTCGAGCACCAGGACCGGCTCTGCACGGCCGGAGGGATCCTCCACGGCGGTGCGCTCATGACACTTGCCGACTCCGCCGGCGCCTATTGCGCGTTCCTCAACCTTCCCGAGGGCGCGACGAGGACCGCGACGATCGAGTCGAAGACGAACTTCTTCCGTGCGGTGCGCGACGGGCATGTGGATGCGACGTCGCGCGTCCTCCACAGCGGCCGGACGACCGTCGTCGTGGAGACGGACCTGCGCGACGCGGAGGGCAGGCACGTCGCCCGTGTCACGCAGACGCAGGCCGTCCTGACGCCGTAGGCGACAGTCGCTTCTACGCGACGTTGACGAGCGAGAGGCCGCCCTGGGCGGGAAGCGTCGGCGCCCACAGGTACGTGGAGATTCCAAGTCCTGCGAGCGGCTCCCCGAAGTAGAAACCCTGGGCATGCGTGCAGCCGAGGGCTGCGACTGCCTGGCACTGTGCGACGGACTCGATCCCTTCGGCGACGACGTCGAGGCCGAGCGAGGTCGCAAGGCGCACGATCGCCTCCACGAACACGGCGTCGAGCTCTCCGTCCGGGAGGCCCATGACGAACGGACGCGCGATCTTGAGGCTGTCGAGTGGGAACTCGCGGAGGTAGGCGAGCGACGAGTGGCCGGTGCCGAAGTCGTCGAGCCCGAGCGCGACGCCGAGCTCGCGGAGCTCGCGCATCGTCTGGAGTGCGACCTCCGGGTTGCGCATGACGCCGCTCTCCGTGATCTCGAACGCAAGCCGCTCGGGGCCGAGCCCGGTCTCGGCGAGGACCGCCGCGACCTCACGCGACAGCTCCGGGTTCTGGAGCTCGCTCGGCGCGAGGTTGACGTTCACGGTCAGGTGCGCGTGGTTCGGGTACGCGAGCTCCCACGAGCGCGCCTGCCGGCATGCCTCGCGCAGCACCGCCCGGCCGATCTCGACCATGTACCCGAGCTCGTCGGCGAGCGGGATGAACGCTCCCGGGCCGACGACGCCGTGGCCGGGACGGTTCCAGCGGGCCAGCGCCTCGAACGCGACGAGCGTGCGCCGCTCGAGGTCGACGATCGGCTGGTAGTGCACGCCGAACTCCCCATGCTCGACCGCCCGCTCGATCGCGAAGGCGAGCTCCTGCCGCTCGCGGACTCGCGTGTGCATCTCGGGCTCGTAGGTCACGAAGCTGCGCTTTCCGGCGCGCTTTGCGTCGTACATGGCGACGTCGGCGTTGCGCAGGAGCTCCTCGGCGACGGTGACGTCCTCGCCGCTCAGCGCGATGCCGACGCTCACGTGGATCGTGATGTCGCGCTTGTCGATGACGAACGGCTGCTCGATGGCCGTGACGAGACGATCCGCGATCTGCTCCGCCTCCTCGGTCGTGGTGCGGCGGAGGAGGACCGCGAACTCGTCCCCGCCGAGCCGGGCCGGGAGGTCGATCGGCCGGATGCAGGACTCGACGCGACGGGCGACCGCGATCAGGAGCTGGTCGCCGACGTAGTGGCCGAGGCTGTCGTTGATCGTCTTGAAGTCGTCGAGATCGAGGAAGAGCACTGCCGTCCCACCGAGGTCGCCGTCGACGAGCGAGCGGCCGACCCGCTCGGCGAAGAGCATCCGGTTCGGGAGACCGGTGAGCGCGTCGTGGTAGGCCTGGTGCCGCAGCTGGTCCTTCAGCTCGGTCAGCTCCGTGACCGATTCCTCGAGCCGGTCGTTCTCGATGAGCACGCCGGCGTGGCCCGCGTATGTCTCGAGCAGGCGCAGGTGCTCGGTGCGGAAGCGCTCCTCATTTGCGCGGTCGCCGACGAGGAGCACACCGCGGATCTCCGACTCGACGCGGAGCGGCGTCAGCATCACCTCGCGCATCTGCAGGTCGTCGAGTAGTCGCTCGAAGGGCTTCTCCGGCACCCGTCCCTCGGACACCAGCACCGTCCGTCCGGAGTCTGCAACGGCGCGGATCGCGGCATGTTGTGCCGCCGTGAGCTTCGTCGGCTGGAGCGGCTCGTGTCCCACGGGCGTCATCGACGCGACGAGCGTGGACGACCCGTTCCGCGGGAAGAGCACGAGGCGCGCGACGTCTGCTCTCACTAGCCGCCTCGTCGTGCCGAGGAACTCGGCGACGCCTTCATCGAGGCCGGTCGTCTGCTGCGCCGTACGCATCGACTCGTAGAGCGTCTGCAGGTGCTTCAGCCGCATGCGCTCGGACGCATACGCGCGAAGGATGAGCGCGCACGCCGCGAACGGAACGATGAGGAGGATCGTCGCGATGTCGGAGTTGCGGGCGAGCGCGACAGCCGCGAGCGCGATGCTCGAGCTCGCAAGCGCCGCGCCGGCCGTGATCGCGGCCGCCACGAAGAGAGGCTCGTCGTGCCGCTGCCGCGGGCGGCTCACGAAGCCGAGCGCAAGGCTCGTCCCCGCTGCGACCGAGGCTCCGGCGATCGCTCCGACCCAGCCGACAGGGCCCGTGTGATCGGCGCTGCCGAGGATCGCGTGGAAGACGACGAGGCCGAGACACGTGCCGAGCGCCAGCGTGGCGATCCGGAGCGCCAGCACGTCGATACGGAGCCGGCCCAGGTTGACGCCGCCGAGGGCGACCGTGGCCCCGGCGAGCTGCGCTAGGACGAGGTCGGTCGGCGCAAGCAGGAAGAACCCGAGCACGAGACCCGCCTCGTGTGGTGAGAGCGGGACGAGCTCGGACCGGTCACGCGCATCCGTCACGTAGAGCTCCGCGACCGCGAAGACGAGGAAGAGCACCCAGAGCTCCGCAGTCGCCGGGTCGAGCGGGCCTGGAAGGTCGCGCACGCCGAAGAACCAGACGGCGATCGCAGCGACTCCGACGGCGGCCGCGACGACGCCGGGACGGGCTAGTCCACGAAGCCAGCCGCCCAAACGGCGTGGCGCGGGCAGTCGCACGGTTCTCGCTCGATTGAGTGACGCCACGTGTGCCTTCCTCCGTCTTCCAGCAGGGCCGCAGACCTCCACCAAACGGTCGCATCCGAGGGATGTCCACTCCATCACCCGTACGAGGCATGAGTGACCTCGATCGAGGGACGGCGCTGGAGGCGCTACGCGGCTGCTGCTGCCGGTTCCGCGAGGACGCCGCGCAGGAACTGACCCGTGTACGAGCCCTCGACGTCCGCGACGTCTTCCGGCGTGCCGGTGGCGATCACCTCGCCGCCCGCCTCGCCGCCCTCGGGCCCGAGATCGACGATCCAGTCTGCTTGCTTGATGACGTCGAGGTTGTGCTCGATGACGATGACCGAGTTCCCCGCGTCGACGAGTCGCTGCAGGACCTCGAGCAGCTTCTCGATGTCCGCGAAGTGGAGCCCGGTGGTCGGCTCGTCGAGGATGTAGAGCGTCTTGCCGGTCGCGACCTTCGAGAGCTCGGCGGCGAGCTTCACCCGCTGCGCCTCGCCGCCCGAGAGCGTCGTCGCCGGCTGCCCGAGCTTGATGTAGTCGAGCCCGACGTCGTGGAGCGTCTGCAGGCGCCGCCGAATCTTCGGGATCTTCGCGAAGAAGTCGAGAGCCTCCTCGACCGACATCTCGAGCACGTCGGCGATCGACTTGCCCTTGAACCGCACCTCGAGCGTCTCCCGGTTGTACCGCCGCCCGTGGCACGTCTCGCACGGGACGTAGACGTCGGGCAGGAAATGCATCTCGATCTTGATCTGCCCGTCCCCCTTGCACGCCTCGCAGCGGCCGCCGCGGACGTTGAACGAGAACCGGCCGGGCTTGTAACCGCGCACCTTGGACTCCGGCGTCAACGAATAGAGCTCGCGGACGTGCGTGAACAGGTCGGTGTACGTCGCCGGGTTCGAGCGCGGCGTGCGCCCGATGGGCGTCTGGTCGATATCGATCACCTTGTCGAAGACGTCGATGCCCTCGACCGACTCGTGGTCGCCCGGCTTCGTGCGCATCCGGTTGAGGCGATTCGCGAGCGCCTTGTAGACGATCTCGTTCACGAGCGTGGACTTCCCCGAGCCGGAGACGCCGGTCACCGCCGTGAGACGTCCGACCGGGAACTCCACGTCGATGTTCTTCAAGTTGTGCATGGACGCGCCGCGGACCGCGAACCAGCCGCGGCCGTCGTCGTCGCGTCGCGGCGGGACGGCGATGCGGCGCTCGCCCGAGAGGAACTTCCCGGTGACTGACTTCGGATTCCGCTCGATTGCCTCGGACGGACCTTCCGCGACCACCTCGCCGCCGTGCTCGCCCGCCCCGGGGCCCATGTCCACGATCCAGTCGGCGAGTCGCATCATCTGCTCGTCGTGCTCGACCACGAGGACGGTGTTGCCGAGGTCGCGCAGCCGCTCGAGCGTCGCGATCAGCTTCCCGTTGTCCCGCTGGTGCAACCCGATCGACGGCTCGTCGAGGATGTAGAGCACGCCGACGAGCTGCGAGCCGATCTGCGTCGCGAGCCGGAGGCGCTGCGCCTCGCCTCCCGAGAGCGTCTTCGCGGCGCGATCGAGCTGGAGGTAGCCGACGCCGACGTTGTCGAGAAACGTCAGGCGCTCCCGGATCTCCTTCAGGATCCGGCGCCCGATCAGCTCCTCGGTCTTCGTCAGCTCGAGCCCGTCCACGAACCGGAGCGAGGCAGTCACCGACAACTGCGCAAACCCGTGAATCGACTCCCCGCCGACCGTCACGGCAAGCACCTCCGGCTTCAGCCTCGCCCCGCCGCACTGCGGGCACGGCCGGAAGCTCATGTACTCCTCGATCCGCTCGCGCTGCTGCGGCGAGTCCGTCTCCTTGTACCGGCGTTGGAGGTTGGTGACGAGACCCTCGAAGGCCATCGTGTACTTCCGGTGCCGCCCCATCCGGTTGCGGTAGGTCACGAGGATCTTGTCGCCGCCGGTGCCGAACAGGAACTTGTCCTGGTCCTCGCGGGGAAGGTCGCGCCACGGCGTGTCGAGGTCGATCTCGTAGCGCTCTCCGACCGCCTGGATGACGCTCTCGTAGAAGCTCTGGCTCCCGATCGTCCACGGCACGAGCGCGCCCTCGTTGACGGTCAGCGACGTGTCCGGCACGAGCATGTCGGGGTCGATCTCGAGCTGCGACCCGAGGCCCGTGCAGCGCGGGCAGGCGCCGTGCGGTGAGTTGAACGAGAAGATGCGGGGCTCGAGCTCCGGGAGCGAGACACCGTGCTCCGGGCACGCGAAGTTCTCCGAGAACGTCATCTGTTCCCCATCGAGGACATCGATCACGACGAGGCCCTCGGCAAGGGACGTCGCGGTCTCGATCGACTGCGCGAGCCGCTGCCGCAGGTCGGCCTTCATCACGAGCCGGTCGACGACGACCTCGATCGTGTGCTTGTACTTCTTGTCGAGCTCGATCGGCTCCTCGAGCAGCCGCTGCTCGCCGTCGACCTTCACCCGCGTGAAGCCGTCACGGCGGAACTCCTCGAGCACGTCCTTGTACTCGCCCTTTCGGTCGCGGACGACGGGCGCGTTGACCGTGAACCTCGTGCCTTCGGGCAGCCGCAGCACCTGCTCGACGATCTGGTCGAGCGACTGACCCGCGATCGGCCGGCCGCAGATCGGGCAATGCGGACGCCCGATCCGGGCGTAGAGCAGCCGGAGGTAGTCGTAGATCTCCGTGACCGTCCCGACCGTCGAGCGCGGGTTCCGCGATGTGGTCTTCTGGTCGATCGAGATCGCCGGCGAGAGCCCGTCGATCGAGTCGACGTCGGGCTTCTCCATCATCTGCAGGAACTGGCGCGCGTACGCGGACAGCGACTCCACGTATCGGCGCTGACCCTCGGCGTAGATCGTGTCGAAGGCGAGCGACGACTTCCCGGATCCGGAGAGCCCGGTGATGGTCACGAGAGCGTGCCGCGGGAGCACGACGGTGACGTTCTTCAGGTTGTGCTCACGGGCTCCGTGCACGGTGAGCTGGTCGGCAGCCATGAGCGAAGAAGTCTAGCCGGTCGAACAGACGTTCGGTCGGGTCGATCCGAGCCCGCGCCGCGCCTCTGGGTGGCCTTTCGTGTACAAGAGCGCCGTGCGAATCACCGTTCTCGCGGCCGTGGCTCTCTCCGCCGTCGCCCTCGCCGGGTGTGCCGACGACATGAGCGACGACCAGGCTGCGTGGGCAGGCCCTCCTGACCCGGCAGCCGACGGCACGGTTGCGGTCGACGGCTTCCAGGAGTACGCCGACGGCGTCGAGGAGCACTGGGAAGGCTCGCCTGTGATGTCGGCCGGAGAGTTCCTCCGCCTCGACGAGCACGACGCCGCACGGACGTCGATCGCCAGTGTGACACCCGCCGAAGGGACGGGGCCTGCGACTGTCGTCGTCACGCTCGACGGGCTCTTCGACGACTCCGTGCGTGCCGAGCGCTGGACGCTGACCTTCACGCCCGACGGCGACGTCTACGAGCTCACAGCCGCCGAGTGGGCGCAGCGCTGCCAGCCCGGCCGCGGGCACCAGAGTTTCACTCCCGAGCCCTGCGTCTAGCTACGGATACGGGACGGGCGGCGGTGTCGGTCCGGGCGGAGCCGGTGGGGACGGGGGCGGCGGGTTCGACCCCGACCCCTCGACCTCCGTCGACTTCACCTGGCCGCGGATCTCGCCGGCCGTGTTCCTCGCGGTGTGGATGTTGACGTACGCGCGCCCGATCTCGATCGTGCGCAGCTGCGCATGCGTGATCGTGGCCGTCCCGCGCTGACCGCTCCGGCACGGCCCGCACAACGGCACCATCACGCCGCCCGCCTTCCCGACCTTGCCCGAGTGGATGTGTGCAGCCAACGCGCGTCCGCTGAGCGTCGAGAACGTCAGGCGCCACGTGAGCCGGGCGCGATCGTTCGAGAGCTCGACGGCCTTCCCCTTGAAGAGGCCGGTCGCGCCGGCCGGCACGCCCCTGGGCCTCGGAATCTCGGAGCGCGCCTTCATCGTGGAGGCGAGGTTGTAGGTGTCCGCCTGCGGCGCCGCAGACGCGAGTCCGGTCAGGACGAGCGCGACGCCGACGACGGCGATGAGTGTTCGCACAATTCCTCCTTCGCTCGGTACTCCGGTACTTCGCGAGGAGCGCCCCGGTCGGTTTCCGCCCTCAGGCCGAGAGGAAGCCCTGCGCGTTGCGCCATCGGCGCACCGTCAAGCGTTGCGCCGTCGGCCCACCGTCAAGGTCTGCGCCGAAGGCGCACCATCAAGCTTTGCGCCAGCGGCCGAAGATCAGGCCGCCGACGGTGAAGCCGAGCCCGAAGGTGCCGAGCGCGAATGCGCCGACCGCGATGAACTTCCGCCAGAGCGAGAGACGGCGCCAGCGACCGATCGCCTCCTGCTCCTCGGCCGAGAGCGGCTCGCCGCGCCGCTGCTTCCGCACGGCGCCGCCGGCGCGAAGCCCGAGGTAGACGTCATCGAACAGCTCAGGCGACTCGTTCGACACGCCGTGAGTGTATAGAGAGCCCCGGCCGGAACCAGCCGATTTCCCGGATCTTTTACCTCCGCGAAGCGATCCGCGGTTACAGTTCGCGCCCGATGGAGCCGTTGGTCGAGCTCAAGGCGCGCCTCGCCGAGATCGCAGACGTCCAGCGGGCCCAGTACGTCCTCGGGTGGGACATGGAGGTCTGGATGCCGCCCGGCGGGCAGAAGTCGCGCGCGACCCAGCTCGCGACGCTCGAGACGATCGCGCATGCTCGACAGATCGACGACCGGATCGGGGAGCTCCTCGAGACGCTCGAGCCCTACCGGGAGTCGCTGCCGGCGGACTCGGACGACGCATGCCTCCTGCGGGCGGCGCGACACGACTTCGACAAGCTTCGCCGGGTTCCCGGCGAGCTCGCGGGCGAGATCGTGCAGGTCGAGGCCGAGGCCCACCAGGCGTGGGTGAACGCACGACAGGCGAGCGATTTCGCCGCCTTCCAGCCCTGGCTCGAGCGGGTGCTGGAGCTTCGTCGCCGCTGGATCGAGTGCTTCGCGCCGTACGACGACCCGTACGACGTCGTCCTCGACGACTTCGAGGAGGGAATGCGCACGTCGGACGTGCGTGAGATCTTCGCCGTCCTCGCGCCCGAGATCTCCGCCCTCGTCGCGGAGCACGCGACGGACGAGGAAGACGAGTTCATGACCGGCCCGTTCCCGATTCCGGCCCAGGACGAGCTCTCGCGCGATCTCATCACCGCGTTCGGCGCGGACTGGGACCAGTTCCGGCTGGACCTCGCGGTCCATCCGTTCGAGGTGACGCTCGGCGTCGGCGACGTACGCCTCACGACGCGCTACGCGGAGTCGGACCTCACCTCCCTGTGGACGGCGATGCACGAATGCGGCCACGGTCTCTACGAGTGGGGTGTGAGCCCGGACCTCGCGCGCACGCCCAACGCCGGCGGGTGCTCGGCCGCGCTGCACGAGTCCCAGAGCCGGCTCTGGGAGAACGTCGTCGGCCGCTCGCTGCCCTTCTGGCGCTGGTTCTACCCACGCGTGCAGAGCGCGTTCGCGGACGTGCTCGGCGACGTGTCGCTCACCGAGTTCCATCGGTCTGTCAACCGCGCGCGCAGGGGCTTCATCCGGGTCGACGCCGACGAGGTGAGCTACGGCCTGCACGTCATCCTCCGGTTCGAGCTCGAGCAGGAGCTGCTCGCCGGTCGGCTCGCCGTGAAGGATCTGCCGGACGCATGGAACAGCCGCTTCGAGGAGCTCGTCGGCCTCCAGGTACCCGAGGACCGTCTCGGTGTCCTGCAGGACTCGCACTGGTCGACCGGGCTCTTCGGCTACTTCCCCACCTACCTCATCGGCAGCGTGCTCTCGGTGCAGATCTGGGAGAAGGCGCTCATCGCGATGCCCGACCTCGCGGATCAGTTCGAGCGCGGGGAGTTCGGGCAGCTGCACGAGTGGCTGCGCACGAACCTGTACGTCCTGGGGAGCAAGTTCACGCCGTCCGAGACGATCGAGCGCGTCGTCGGCGGGCCGATCGACCCGCAGCCGTACCTGCGCTACCTGCGCGACAAGCTCGGCACGCTCACCGCCGCCTGAATCAGACGGCGACCGCGAGCCCGGCCGACTGCTCGCGTCCGAGCACGCGCTCGAGCGCATCGATGCAGCGTGCGTCGAATGCTTCTCCCGCGGCGTCACGGAGGAGCTTCATCGCCCGCTCGTGCGACCACGCCTCGCGGTAGACGCGGGCCGAGCGCAGGGCGTCGTACACGTCGCAGACCGCGAGGATCCTCGTGTCGAGGTCGATGTCGGCGTCGGTGAGGCCGTGCGGGTAGCCGGTGCCGTCGAGCCGCTCGTGGTGGTTCCGCACGAGACGCAGGACGGTGTCGCCGAAGCCGCCGAGCTCCTTCAGGAGCCTGCGCCCGGCCTCCGCGTGCTCCCTGACGACCGCGTACTCGGAGTCGGTGAGCGGGGCGGGCTTCTTCAGGATCTCGTCGGGGCAGCGCAGCTTGCCGATGTCGTGGAGGAGCCCGCCGACCGCGAGGCTGCGCAGCTGCGGGGAAGCGAGACCGAGCTCCTCTCCCACCTGCACGGCGCGGAGCGCGACGCGGCGGGTGTGCTCCTCCGTGTACTCGTCCTTGTGCGCGAGGTCCACGAGGAGCGAGCGGACCTGCGAGCCGAGGAAGGCCTCCTCCGCCGAGACGAGGTCGGCGCCGCGCAGGTCGCCCACCAGCGGCCGCGACGGCACGGTGCGCATGAGGTCGGCCGCGACTGGGATCCCGACGAGCGCGATGCCCACGATCTCGAACCCGTGGCCGAGCCACCAGCCGAGCTCCATGAACCCGAGCAGGAGCGAGGCGGCAAGCGCGCTCACGAGCCAGACGAGGCCGACGACGACGGTCAGGTCGGAGAGGCGGTGCGTCAGGAGGTACGTGCGGAGCGCGCGGATGATGAGCAGGCAGTAGAACGAGAGGCCGACGATGAGGACCGTCCACGCGAGTGGGCTTCCCGTCTCGGGGACGTTCGGCACGAGAGCCGGCTCGAGCACGGCCGCCGCGCCGAGCGCAGCGACGAGGACCACGGCAACGGCGAGGAGGGCCAGAACCGGCTTCACGGCCTCGGGCCGCCGCAGGATCGGCAGGACGCTCAGCGCAAGGATCGCCCCGCCTACCGGAAGCGTCGCACCGCCCGTGAACGCGACCACGCCGTTCATGTCGACGAGGACGCCGGGCGTCGTCAGACCGTGCAGAACGAGGAGCGCAGCCATGACGCAGAACGCGCTCCCCACGAGCACCGCCCGGCCGTCGCGGCGGCGGGCGCCGACGACGGTCAGGGCAGCTGCGGAGACGGTTGCCATCAGTGCTCCGAGGGCAACGCCCCAGAAGTGCACGGTGCCGCCGAACTGGACCTTGTCGCGGCCGACGAAGTGGAGGAGCGCCGGAGGGACGCACGCGACGAACGCCGCGAGCGCGAGCATTGGGACGAGCCGATCTCTCATCTTGGGTGCGTATCGGCACGAGCACGCGGCGCTTGAGACACCGAACGCGTAACACTGTTGTGCTGGCGATGACGGAGCGGATCGACACCGTCGTGATCGGCGCGGGCCAGGCAGGCCTGTCGGCGAGCTACCACCTCTCGCAAGCCGGCCGCGAGCACGTCGTCCTGGAGCGTGGCGAGGTGGCCGACTCATGGAGGAACCGGCGCTGGGACGGCTTCTACCTCAACACTCCGAAGTTCACCCAGCAGCTGCCCGGCTTCGAATACGACGGCCCGGAGCCGGAGGCGTTCTCCTCGCGGGAAGAGACTATTTCGTACCTGGACGACTACGCCGGCTCGTTCTCTGCGCCGGTGCGAGCCGGGGTCGAGGCGGTCGCGCTTCGTCGCGAAGCCGGCGGGCTCCAGGTCGAGGCGGCGGGCGAGACACTGCACGCCCGCAACGTCGTCGTCGCGACCGGCGCGTACCAGAGCCCGACGCCGAACACGCTGGCGCAGCAACTCCCCGACGACGTATTCCAGTTGCAGACCGACGCGTACCGGCGGCCGGAGCAGCTGCCCGACGGAGCTGTCCTCGTCGTAGGCGGAGGTCAGTCCGGCTGCCAGATCGCCGACGAGCTGCGCCTGGCGGGCCGCACCGTCTACCTCTCGGTCGGGCGCTGCCCGTGGCTACCGAGGCGCTACCGCGGGCGCGACATCGTCCATTGGCTCGTCGAGAGCGGCTACCTGGACCAGACGGTCGACACACTCCCGTCGCCAGCTGCTCGGCTTCTGTGCAATCCCCCGATCTCAGGGAACGACGGCGGCCACGACTGCCACCCGCGCTGGCTCGAGGCGCGTGGTGTGACCTTGCTCGGGCGACTCGTCGACGTCCATGGGCACACACTGACGCTCGCATCCGATCTCGAGGAGAGCCTCGCTTTCGGCGAAGAGCTCCGCGCCCGGGTCCTCGGCGCGATCGAGGCTCACATCGCCGATAGCGGCGTCGACCGCGGACGAGCGCGAGGCCGAGGCGCCTTTCCGGGACGTGCGCACGATCGACCGCCTGGACCTGCGCACGGCCGACATCACGACGGTGCTCTGGACGACCGGGTACCGGCCTTCGTTCGGCTGGATCGACGCGCCGCTCTTCGACGAGCACGGGTGGCCCGTGCAACGGCGCGGCGTCACGGATGTCCCCGGTCTCTACTTCCTCGGTCTCCACTGGCTGCACACGCGCAGGTCGTCGCTGCTGTTCGGGGTCGGCGACGACGCCGGGCACGTCGTCTCGCACCTCGTCGGTCGTGCGTAGGGGCTAGGCCGCCGTACCGAAGCGCACGGCCGCGCGCGCCCGCGCCTTCGCCGCCTCGAGCTCGCGGTCGCGTGCCGGCGCCGTCGTCACGAGCTCGTCGAGGAGGCGCTGCGTCACTGCCGCGATCTCCGCGACGGCCCGCGCGAACGCCTGCTCGTTCGCCTTCGACGGCTTCGCCGACCCGCTTACCTTGCGGACGTACTGGAGCGCAGCGGCCTGCACCTCGCCCTCGCTCGCAGGCGGCTCGAAGTTGTGAAGCGTGCGGATGTTTCGACACATGCCGTCACCGTACCCTCACGACATTCGGTGGTGCCGCCGCAACAGCTCGAGGACATCGTCGTGTGGGAGGCACGGCGCGACGCGGCCCTCTCGGCCGACGACCTCGGGCGCCGCCCACAGCGAGTTCAGAACGGCCTCCTCGGTCGCCTCGACGGTGGCCGCGAAGAGGTCGTTGAGCAGCGACGGCGAGGCTACGGCGCGCATGCCGCCGGTCTCTTGCTCGATGCGGCCGCCGGTCGAGAGCGCGAGGAAGATCTCCCCGCTCCCGTTGTAGGCGACGGATCCCGTGCGCGCGAGCCCGAGGCCGCAGCGACGTGCGACGCGCGTCAGCTCGTGTGGGCCGAGCGGGGCGTCGGTGATCACCAGACCGATGCAGCTGCCGTCGCCGTTCCCGCGCGCGCCCCCGCCGCCGAGGAGCTCGCCGACCGGGACGCCCGCGACGACGAGGTCGCGGAGGACACCGAAGTTCGAGAGCACGAGGACACCGAGCGTCGCCTCGTGAGCCGGGAGCACCCGGCTGGCCGTGCCGATCCCTGCCTTGAAGTCGAAGGTCATCATCCCGGTGCCCGCCCCGACGGCTCCCTCGGCGGGCAGCCCGCCGTCGGCGCTCGCGAGAGCGGCGGCCACGTCGTCCAGCTCGACCTGGACCACGCGAGCCTCCGAGAGCCAGCCGTCGTCGCACTCGCCGACGACGGGGATGACGAAGTGCTCGACGCCGATGCGCGGGTCGGCGGCAATCGCCGCCCGCACCGCGCCGTCATAGACCCGGCCCACCGACATGGTCGCCGTGAGGTAGACGGGAGTCTCGATCACCCCCCACTCGCGGATCGCAATCGAGCTCGTCAGCTCGCCCGCACCGTTCAGGACATCCGTGCCTGCGGGGATCGGCCGCGAGACGAGCGTCGCCGGATCCGCCGGGACGATCGCCGTGACCCCGCTCCGACCCACACCGCGTCCGGCGGGCGGATCGGGCTCGTCGCGCCACACCGTGGCGTGGCCGACGAGCACGCCCGGGACGTCGGTGATCGCATTCAGAGGCCCCGTCTCGTAGATCCCGATCCGCAGGCCCAGCTCCCGCAGGCGCGGCCCCCTGGGCGCCGGAATCGTCGCGGGGCTCGTCACCCGGGCGAGCCTACAAGGGCTATCGTCGGCGCGTGCCGCTCGCTCTCCCCGTCGTGTGGAGCGACGACTGCCTGCTTCACGAGCCGGGCGGCGAGGTCTGGATCGGCCTCCCGGACCCGGGGAACGAGGGGCCGGACCGCGCTCTCACGATTCGCGACGCGCTCGTCGGGGCAGGCGCATCCGTCGTAGAGGCCGTGCCGCACGACGACTCGACGCTGCTCGCCGTCCACGACCCGGGGCTCGTCTCGTTCCTGCGGGAGGCATGGGATCTCTGGCAGGAGGCCGGCTACCCGGAGGACCCGGGCCAGAGCCGCGTCGTGCCGTACATCTTCCCCCACCCCGGTCTGCTCGCCGGCCAGAGGGCATCCGTCCCCGCCGCGATGTCGGCGCGGGCCGGGCTGTACGCGTTCGACACGATGACGCCGGTCGGTGCCGGTACCTGGACAGCGGCGCGCGCGGCGGTGGACGTCGCGCTGACCGCGGCCGACCTCGTCACCGACGGCAGGCGCATCGCGTACGCGTGCACGCGCCCGCCGGGACACCACGTGACGCGCGCGGCGTTCGGCGGGAGCTGTTACCTGAACAACTCCGCTGTCGCGGCCGAGCGGCTCCGCGAGCGCGGTTTCGCAAGGGTGGCGATCGTGGACGTGGACGCACACCAGGGGAACGGCGCACAGGCGATCTTCTTCCAGCGCGAGGACGTGCTCACGTGCTCGGTCCACGTCGATCCGCGAGCGGGCTGGTTCCCTCACTTTCTCGGCCTCGAGGACGAGAGCACCGAGACGAACCGGAACGTCCCGCTCGACCCGGGAGCGGGCGATCCGGAGTGGGTCGCGGCCGTGGAGGGCGCGGCAGAGTGGGTGCGCGGCGTGGACGCGATCGTCGTCGCGCTCGGCGTCGACGCGGCCGTCGACGACCCTGCGGCCCCCCTTCGCGTCACGGCGGACGGCTTCCGTGCCGGCGGACGCGCACTCGGCGCCCTATCGCTTCCGACCGTCGTCGTGCAGGAAGGGGGCTACGATCTCGCCGCGCTCGGGGGTCTCGTCCTCGCGGCGCTCGAGGGAATCGAGGAGGGGAGCGCCCGCTAGTGCCCGAGCCGCTGGACGTCTGGATCGGCAAGGAGGAGTACGGCGGCGTGCCCACGCCGACGAAGCGGGAGTCCAGTCCGCCGCCCCACTGGCGTCTCGAGGCGATCGCCGCGACCGAGCGGCCGCGCAGCCTTGCGCTTGCCCCCGACGGTCGGACGCTCGTCTTCATCCAGGACCGCGACACCTCCGATCTCTGGACGCTGACGCTCGAGAGCCGCGCCACCCCAAGTGTCAATTTGACACAAGGCGCGCTTGCGCACCGGCTGACCACAGGGCGCGACCCGATGCCGTACTGGGAGGACACGACGCCCGCGGTCTCGCCGGACGGGCGGACAGTCGCGTACGCGGATCAGGGCGCGCTCTGGCTCACAAGCCTCGAGGGCGGGACGCCGAGGCGGCTACTCGAGGCCGGAAGCCCGGTCTGGCTGGACGTGAAGACGCTTCTCGTCTCCATGGAGCGCGACGACACCTCACGCCTCGCCGTCGTCGACGTCGACGACCCGTGGCCGCGCCGGCTCGTCCGGGAGCACGGCGACCTCGACTCGTTGGGCGAGGAGTGGGATGCCGCCGTCTCTCCCGACGGCACCTCGATCGCGTACACGTTCCAGCCGCGCGCCGATCTCAACCGCAGCGAGGTCCGGGTCACCTCGCTCGAGAGCGGCGAGACACGGGCGCTCAGCGGGGCCGTGAGCATCCACGACAGAGGGGCACGGTGGTCTCCGGACGGGTCGCTCCTCGCCTACGTCTCGGAGAGCTCCGGCTGGTACGAGCTGCACGTCGTCGGGGCCGACGGCTCCGGAGCACGTCAGCTCACGCACGACGATGCAGACTTCTTCGAGCATCGCTGGCACCCCGACGGCGACCGCCTCGTCGCCACCCGCGGCCGCCACGGCCGGTACGACCTCGTGCTGGTGGATGCCTCGTCCGGCGACGTCAGCCAGCTCGCGCCAGGGGGCGCCTGGGGCGACCCGCACTGGACCACGGATGAGGCGATCGTCGCGACGTACGAGGACCAGGCGACGCCGCCCGAGCTCCGCGTGGTCGCCCCGGGGTCGGAGCCGGAGACCGTGCTCGCGCCCGCGCCGCTCGCCGTCCGCACGGCGCCGCACGTCGTCCCGGAGGAGATCGCCTACCGGTCGTTCGACGGCGTGGAGGTCCATGCGTACCTCTTCCGGCCTCCGGACGCCTCGGCCGAGAGGCCCGCACCTGCGGTCGTGTACCCACACGGCGGCCCCATTTCCGCCTACGGCGACGAGTGGGACGGGCACGCGCAGTACTTCGTGGACAAGGGCTATGCGTGGCTCGCGCCGAACTACCGCGGCTCGACGGGCTACGGCCGCGACTTCGAGCGGCTGCTGCACGGCCAGGTCGGCGTGGGCGACACGAAGGACTGCCTGGCCGCGGCGGACTACCTGCGCACGCTCGACTGGGTGGATGGGACGCGGCTCGCGATCTTCGGCGCGAGCTGGGGCTCGTTCATCTCACTGCTCGCGGTGACCGACGACCCCGAGCACCGCTTCCGCTGCGCGGTCTGCAAGTACGGCGACTCGAACTTCCTCACCTCGTGGTCGCAGGGCGACCGCGGCGGCGTCCACGATGCACAGGAGAACCTCGCCGGTAGCCCAGCCCAGTCGCGAGAGGCATACGAGCGGGCATCGGCCGTCCACCGCCTCGACCAGGTCGAGGCCCCGATCCTCGTCGCACACGGCGAAAAGGACGAGCGGGTGCACCCCAAGCAGTCGGAGGAGCTCGTCGCCGGGCTCTCGAGGCTCGGCAAGGTGTACGAGTACGTGACCTACCCGACCGAGGCCCACGGACTCCTGCGCGCAGGCCCGCAGATCGACTTCTATCGACGCCTCGAGCGGTTCCTGGACTGGTACCTGCTGTAAGGGGCGTGGATAATCGCCCGCAACGCAACTTCAATGACGTCGTCGTCGTCAAAGGGTGCGGGGCAACGACTCTGGAAGGTGGAGAAAACATGAAGAGAGGGCAGTCGAAGCGTCTGATGATCGTCCTACTGGCAACGACCGCGCTCGTCGTGGCGGCCGCTGCGGGATTGGCCGGCTCCAAGGGTGGCACGGCCCAGGCCGCAGCTGTCGAGGCGAACGCCGGAGGCAGCGGGATCCTGCGAATCGGCACGACGAGCTACGTCGACTCGTTCAACCCCTGGAACTACATCGAGGGACAGGGTCTGAACGCGATGATCATGGTCTATCCGCTGCTCGTCCAGGTGGACTACTCGAAGTCGAAGGGCTACTACATCGCCGCCGACTGGGCGACGTCGTGGAAGCCCTCGAAGGGCGGCAAGACCTGGACGTACAAGCTCCGCAAGGGCGCGAAGTGGTCCGACGGCAAGCCCATGACTGCTGCCGACGCGGCCTGGACGATCAACACGACCATCAAGTACGCGGCCGGCGCCACGGCCGTGCAAGCGACGGCGCTCAACCACGCGAAGAACGCGACGGCCCCGAACGCGACGACGCTCGTCGTCAACTACGAGGCGCCTGTCGGGAACGCGCTCTGGCTCATCGCTGGCATGCCGATCGTGCCCAAGCACGTCTGGGAGCCGTACGAGAAGAAGCAGTCGGGCGGCAAGGCGATCAAGACGTACCGGCCGGAGGGGAAGCTCCCGATGGTCACCGGCGGCGCCTACACGATCAAGGACTACGAGAAGAAGGGCACCACCGTCTTCATCCCGGACCCGAACTTCTACGGGCCGAAGTCGAACGCGGACGCGGTCGCGCTGACCTTCTACACGAACTCCGACTCGATGATCGCGGAGCTGCGGCAGGGCAACCTCGACTGGATCGACCAGGTGCCCTTCGGCGCGGTGAATGCGGTCAAGAAGAGCAAGGGAGCGAAGGTCAACCAGTGGCCGGGCGGCGAGATCACGAACATCACGTGGAACTCGAACTCACGCAAGCCGAAGAACCGCGAGCTCCTCGACCCGCGGGTGAAGAAGGCGCTCTCCATGTGCGTCAACCGCGACAAGATGATCGAGGTCGTCTTCGGTGGCTACGCGACGAAGGTCGAGAGCCTCGTCGGGCACATCTCGCCTCTCGAGAACCCGAATCTGGGACCGACGAAGTACAACTGCGGTGCCGCGAACACGGCGCTCGACAAGCTCGGCTACAAGCGCGGCTCCGACAGGGTTCGTGTCGCCCCGGCGACGAGCGGCAAGTACGCGCAGCCGGCCCATCCGATGAAGTACGAGATCATCATCCCGACCTCGTTGGACTTCAACGGCACCCGGATGTTCGAGATCGTCAAGGAGGGATTCGCGAAGCTGGGTGTCACGGCGGTGCTGAAGGTCGGTGGCGACGCGACGGCGAGCTATGCCCTCGAGACGGACGAGAAGTGCGACGCGGCAAAGAGCATCGGCTACTCGAAGTTCGACATCGCGATGTGGGACTGGATCGCCGGCCCCGAGCCCGACTTCCAGCTCTCCGTCGTGACGAAGGACCAGTGGTGCTCGTGGAGCGACACCGGCTGGGACAACCCGGCATACGACAAGCTCTACGAGAAGCAGGGCGTCACGGTCGACCCTGCGAAGCGGAAGGCGATCATCTACAAGATGCAGAAGATGGTCTACGACGCGTTCGTGTACACCCAGCTCACGAACCACGTGGCGCTGGACGCGACCTCGACGAAGTGGACGGGATTCAAGAACCCGCTGAGCGCCTTCTCGAAGACGTACTACACGAGCCCTCGGAAGGTGGGCTGAGCCAGGCCTGACGGAATCGATCGCGGGCGGCACCCCTGATGCGCGGTAGCGACTACGTCGTCAAGCGGGTGCTGTTCGCGATCGGCACCGTCTTCGTGGCCGTCACGCTGAACTTCGTCCTCTTCCGCTCGCTCTCGGGCGACGCGGTCTCCGCCCTTCGCTGCCGAACATGCACGCAGGACTTCAAGGAGTTCCAGCGGCGCGAGCTCGGGCTCGACAAGTCGAAGTGGGAGCAGTACCAGATCTACCTCGTCGACCTCGCCCATGGGAGCATGGGCCGCTCTCTCCGCACCGAGGAGCCCGTCACCTCGGTCCTCTGGGAGCCGATCAAGAACACGGTCCCGATGGTCGCGCTCGGGACGCTCTTCGCGATCGTGTTCGGCATCCTGACCGGCGTCATCGCGGCCTGGCGACGCGGGACGGCAACGGACAAGACGGTGCTCTGGGGCGGGCTCAGCTTCTACTCCATGGCGCCGCAGTGGCTCGGCCTCGTCATCGTCCTCTACGTCGCGGCCTGGCTCGGGTTACCCACCGCCGGGGTCAAGGACCCGACCCTCGGGATCCTCAGCGACCCCACCGCGATCGAGGTCGTCGTCGACCGGCTCGAGCACATGATCCTGCCGGCGCTCACGCTGGGGCTCGTCGTCTTCGGCGAGTACACGCTCATCGTGCGCTCGGCCATGCTCGAGACGCTGGGCGAAGACTACGTCCTGACCTCCAGGGCCAAGGGGCTCTCGAACTGGGCCACCGTGTGGAAGCACGGGTTCCGGAACGCGATGCTGCCGGTGATCACCCTCGTCGCGCTCTCGCTCGGGTTCATCATCGGCGGGGCGATCACGGTCGAGTACGTCTTCTCGTACCCCGGCATCGGCCTACTGATCGTGGAGGCGATCGACCAGCGTGACTACCCGGTGCTCCAGGCGGCGTTCCTCCTCCTCACCCTGTCGGTGATCCTCTTCAACCTGATCGCCGACCTCCTCTACTTCAAGCTGGACCCGAGGGTCTCGGAGTGAGCCCCGTGCAGACGGGCGCGCCGCCCGCGGAAGAAGCTCCCGCAACCCGCTCGCTCGCGCTGCGGGCCCTCGCGTCGCCGATCCTCCGCAACCGCACCGCGCTGGTCGCGCTGGCCGTGCTGGCGTTCTTCGTCTTCCTCGCCATCGCGGGACCGCTCCTCGTCGGCGACGACCCGAAGAAACAGGTCGGCGAGGTCTTCGAGCCCCCGAGCAAGGAGTTCCCGCTGGGAACCGACGGCGGCGGGGCGAACATGGTCTCGATGCTGGTGGCGGGGGCGCGCATCTCCCTCCTCATCGGCTTCTGCGCCGCGGCCATCTCCGCGGTGATCGGCGGCACCGTCGGGGTGCTCGCCGGCTACTTCGGGGGCAAGACCGACACCGTGCTGATGCGCACGACGGACTACTTCCTCGTCATCCCGGACGTGCCGCTGATGATCGTGATCGCGGCGCTCTTCGGCCGGAGCACGTGGAACATCATCGTGATCATCGGGATCATCTACTGGACGTTCACCGCGCGGCTGCTCCGCGCCCAGACGAAGAGCGTCCGGGAGCGCGTCTACGTCCAGCGTGCGCGCGCGCTCGGCGCTCGCAATTCCCGCCTGGTCCTCCGCCACGTCCTGCCGCAGGTGACCCCGCTCCTGATCGCAAACACCGTGCTGCTGATCGCGTACGCGATCTTCGCCGAGACGTTCATCACGTTTCTCGGGCTCGGAGATCCGACCGCCATCTCGTGGGGCCGCCTGATCGAGAACGCATTCACGGACGACGCGATCA
The DNA here is from genome assembly GCA_963815895.1 of uncultured Actinomycetes bacterium. Taxonomy (GTDB): domain Bacteria; phylum Actinomycetota; class Thermoleophilia; order Gaiellales; family Gaiellaceae; genus GMQP-bins7. Next base: position 80,320 of record CAWFIP010000001.1, read on the forward strand.
TCAACGACGCCTGGTGGGCGATCATCCCGCCCGGGCTGTGCGTCATGTTCGTCGTCCTCGCGTGCACGATCCTCGGGCAGGCGATGGAGGACGCGCTCAACCCGCGCCTTCGCACGGGGCACCTGTCGGTCCGGCGCTTCCGTGTGCTCCCGTCCGCGCGGCGGCAGGAGCCATGAACCCCGCGCTGCTCGAGGTCGAGGACCTCAACGTCTGGTTCGACCTGCCGAACGGCGGGACGCTGCACCCGGTGCAGGGCGTGTCGTTCTCGATCGACGCGGGCACGCGGCTCGGCATGGTCGGCGAGTCCGGCTGCGGCAAGACCACGACCGTCCTCGCGCTGATGGGCCTGCTGCCGCCCACCGCCTCGGTATCCGGCCGGATCCTGCTCGACGGGACGGACGTGCTCGTCGGCGGCGAGCAGACCATCTCGCCGCACCGCTGGAAGGACGTCGCCATGGTGTTTCAGGGCGCGATGAATGCGTTCGACCCGGTGAAGCGCGTCGGCGAGCAGATCGCCGAGCCGATGGAGCTCCACGGACTGGCGCGCGGGAAGGAAGCGTCCGCGCGGGTGCGTGAGCTCCTCGAGACGGTCGGCATCGCGCCGAATCGCGCGAACAGCTACCCACACGAGCTCTCCGGCGGGATGCGACAGCGCGCCGCGATCGCGATGGCGCTCGCCTGCAACCCACGCGTTCTCCTGGCGGACGAGCCGACGACCGCGCTCGACGTGATGGTGCAGGCCCAGATCCTCGACCTCCTCACGCATCTTTCGGACGAGCTCGGGCTCGCCCTCGTCTTCGTCACGCACGACCTGCCGATCGTGGCCCAGACCTGCACCCATGCGGCGGTGATGTACGCCGGGAAGATCGTGGAGCAGGGGCCGACGGACGCGCTTTATCACGAGACGAGGCATCCGTACACGCGCCTGCTCTGGGCGGCGACGCCCGACCTCGAGTCGCGCGACGATGTCGTCTCGATCCCCGGCGTCCCACCGCGGCTCGACCACGACATAGAGGGCTGCCCCTTCGCACCGCGCTGCGACCGGGCTCAGAGCCGTTGTGTCGTGGAGCTTCCGGAGCTGCGCACGATGGGCGCCGGGCACGTCAGCGCGTGCCACTACGCGGAGTCCCTGGCGGCCGTGTCGTGACCGTGGCAAGCGCCAACGGCGGGCCGCTGCTCCAGGTGGACGACCTCGTCGTCCGCTACCGCATCCCCCGCGGGCTTGCGGGCGCGGTCATGCGACGGCCGCAGCTCCACGTGAATGCCGTGTCCGGTGTCTCGCTCGGCGTGGCGCAGGGCGAGATGGTCGCTCTCGTCGGGGAGTCGGGGTGCGGCAAGACGTCGACCGCCCAGGCCGTTCTGCGGCTCGTCCAGGCGGAGAGCGGAAGCGTGCGCTTCGACGGGACGGACGTCACGAAGCTCGGCAACGACGACCTGCGCCGTCTCCGCCGGCGGATGCAGATCATCTACCAGGATCCCTACGAGTCGCTCGATCCCCGCTTCCGGGTTTCAGCGACCGTGGCGGAGCCCTTGGTGATCCACGGCATCGGCTCACGCTCCGAGCGGCAGGCCGCGGTTGCCGATGCGCTCGAGCGCGTCGGGCTGGCACCCGCCGAGCTCTTCGTCGACCGCTACCCGCACGAGCTCTCCGGCGGCCAGCGGCAACGCGTCGCGATCGCAACGAGCCTCGTGCTCGAGCCGGATCTGCTCGTGGCCGACGAGCCTGTCTCGATGCTCGACGTGTCGGTCCGGGCCGGCATCCTCGCCATCCTCGACGAGCTACGCCAGCGGGGCCTCGCCGTGCTCATGATCACCCACGATCTCTCGACGGCCGCGCGCTTTGCGGACCGCATCTGTGTCATGTACCTCGGTCGCATCGTGGAGGAGGGCCCGGCGCGCGAGGTGATCGACCATCCCCGGCACCCGTATACGAAGGCGCTCCTCTCGGTCGTGCCGCGGAGGGACCCGCGGAGCCGGATGACCGCTCAGATCCTGCGCGGAGAGACCCCGAACCCGATCGAGGTGCCTTCCGGCTGCCGGTTCCACCCTCGCTGCCCGATCGCGATCGACGCCTGCAAGACGACCGATCCGGAGCTGCGCGGCGCGCACGGCCACCGGACGGCGTGCATCCTCGCCGAGACGTCCTAGAACCGCTCCGCCGGCAGAGCTACTGCAGGCGGCGAGGGATCGTCCGTTCGAAGCGTCGCTCGCGACGGCCGATGCCGACGACGCCGTCACCTTCGCCGAGCTCCTCGGCAACGACGTCGATGACGACGTGGTACGCGTCAGCGTCGGAGCGGAGGTCGAGCCGCGCCTCCGTCGCGCAGTCGGCCTCGGGCCAGCGGATGACATAGCGGCTCGTGGCGCGCGCCCACGCGGCGGCCGGGTCGGTGGTCGAGACGCCAACCGCCCCCTCGTAGCGCTCCTCCACCCGCGCGCCTTCCTCGCCCTCGTATGCGGAGCCGTGCGACACGACTGCGCTCCGTTCTCGCCCGAGTACGTCGTGTTCGATCCGCCAGACGAGCTGCGGCTGCTCGCCGGTCGGGTCGGGCCCGTGCGTCTCCTTCCCCGGTGACGGCGTGAATTGCGGAGGCGCCGGGATCGCGGGCTCCCCTTCGACGACCGGCAGCGAGAGCTCGAGCGCGGCCCGATCGACGGTCAACGTGCCTGAGGCGGGAGGCGGCCAGACGTTCGGCCAATCCGCGGGCGCCAGGGAGAGACGGAGCCGATGTCCAGCTTCGAAGACCCACGATGTCGCGTCGAGCTCCACGCGCACCGCCACGGGTGTCCCTGGCTCGAGCGGCTCCGGCGCCGTCGAGGAGTCCCGGTGCGCGAGGTTCAGGACGCCGCGCGTCACGAGCGCCGACGTGCCGTCCGGAAAGACGTCGCAGAGCTTCGCCGATAGGTACGTGACCGGGACGGACGAAGTGATCGTGGCCGCGAGCTCCGCGTGGCCCATGATCTCGAGCTCCGCGTCGAGGGGCTGCCACTCGTAGACGAGCGAGAGCGCGTCGTCTTCGCGCTGGTCGATCGGCTGCCCCCAGGGGAGCCGGCCCGCACACGAGATCCACGCGCTGGCACCGACGTCGCCGCGAATCACGATGGTGTCCTCGCCCTCGGCGGGCTCGGGCTTGAGCACGTAGGCCCGCATGCGGTCGAGCGGCCATCCGGGCTCGGCGCGCCAGTCGCCGCGGAGCTCGGCGAGATCGGGCTCGGGCTTCGTCGAGCGCCGGACGAACACTTGGATCGGGGGCTCCTCCTCGACACCATTCGGCTCGTCGCAGAGCCAGCGGCGGAACCAGCGGACGAGCTCCGGAACGAGGTCGATGTGCGGCCCCGGGAGCGACGTCGCGGTGGACATGTGGCTCCACGGGCCGATGAGGAGCCGTTTCGGGCATTCGAGTGCCTCGAACGTCCGGAAGGTGTTGTTGCGGTAGCCGTCGGCCCAGCCGGCGACGATCATCGTCGGACACTCGATGCGGTCGTAGCCGGGCCGGAGCGACCCGTGGCGCCAATAGGGCCCGTCCACCTGCTCCTCGAGCCAGCGCAGGAGCCACGGCTCCGCGCTCTCTATCCTCTGAAGCCACTCGTCGCGCCACCCGTCGCCGAAGACCGCCGGCACCGGTGGGAGCACGTTCATCGCCGCCATGTACAGGACGTAGTCGACGAGGTCGATCGCCCGCAACGCGCCCCCGGTGAAGTGCACATCGTCCGTGTACCGGTCGTCCGTCGCGTAGATCGCGCAGATCGCGCCGAGCGCGGGCGGACGCTCTACAGCGAGCTGGATCGAGTTGAAGCCGGAGTACGAGGTGCCGTACATCCCGACGCGACCGTTGCTCCAGTCCTGGTCGGCGAGCCAGGCGATCGCCTCGATCAGGTCAGCCTGCTCCTGCGGCGGGTACTCGTCCTCCGCGAAGCCCCCGGAGGAGCCGGTACCGCGAAGATCGACCCGGGCGACGGCGAGCCCTCCCTCCGTGCAGAGGCGCTCGTACTCCCCGGAGTACGACGACGTGAGGTCGTCCATCCGGTACGGGAGCGCCTCGAGGACCGTCGCGGCCGGCCGGTCGTCAGGAAGCCAGAGGCGCGTCGCGAGCCGCACGCCGTCGGAGAGCGGGATCCAGGCGCGGCGGTGCTCCATCGCGCCCATGCTAGGAACTCCACGTCCAGCGCGTTCTAGGATCGGTCGTGGACCTACGGCTCACGGCTGAGCAGCTGACGCTCCGCGAGGAGGCGGCCGCGTTCTGCGAAAGCCTCCGTCCACTGCTCGAGGCGGACCCCGAGTGGCGGCGCCAGGGCCTTCTCTCCGACGGCGACTCGCGCGAAGTGACCCGCGAGCTCGGCCGGGCGGGGTGGATCGGGCTTCCGTGGCCGAAGGAGGTCGGCGGCCGGGGGCTCACGAACCTGGACGCCGCGCTCGTCGAGGACGTCTTCGGCTACCACTGGCTGCCGCTCTCCCTCTACCTGCTCTCCTCGAAGACGATCGGCGCCGCGCTCGAGCGCTTCGCGGAGCCCCATCTGAAGGAGCAGCTGCTGCCGGCGATCGCCCGCGGCGAGCTCGTCTTCTGCCAGGGCTTCTCGGAGCCGGGCGCGGGGAGCGACCTCGCCTCGCTGCGCACACGGGCCGTGCTCGACGGCGACCGCCTCGTCGTCGACGGGCACAAGATCTGGACCTCGAGCGCCCACCTCGCCGACTGGATCTACCTCGCCGTGCGCACCGATCCGGAGCGGCCGAAGCACGAGGGCATCTCCGTACTGGTCGCCGACATCTCCACCCCGGGGATCACCGTCCGGCGTTTCCCGGCGCTCGGAGGGGGCTCGCTCTGCGAGGTCTTCCTCGAGGGCGTCGAGATCCCGCGCTCGAACCTCGTCGGCGAGCTGCACGGCGGCTGGAAGGTGCTGATGCACACGCTCGACTTCGAGCGCGTGACCTCCGAGAAGCTCGGCGGCGTGCTCTGGGTCCTCGACCGGCTCGAGGAGCACGTCGGCACGAGCAGGGCGCTGGCGTCCCTCCGCGGCGAGCTCGAGGCTGCCCGACTTCTCTCCTTCCGCGCCGCCTGGCTCATCGACCGCGGCCTGCCCGCCGCCACGGCCTCGGCTATGGCGAAGCTCGCCGGGGCGCGCGTGACGCAGCGCGTCGCGGATACGGCCGTCGACCTGCTCGGCCCCGAAGGGCTCGTGGACGGCGACGCGTCGTCGCCGGTAGAAGGCCGGGTCGGAGCGCTGTACCGCGCCTCCGTCGGCTCGACCATCTCGGGCGGAACGGCCGAGGTGCAACAGCTCGTGATTGCGCGGCGAGGGCTCGAGCTGTGACCGCTCCGCCCCTCGCCGGAGTGCGCGTCGTGGAGTACGCGCAGTACGTCGCAGGCCCGTTGTGCGGCGTGGTCCTCGGCGACCTCGGCGCCGAGGTGATCAAGGTCGAGCCTCCCACGGGCGACGGCTATCGCTACGTCATGCCGGTCGCCCCGGGTCTCGGGCGCTATTTCATCCCGCTGAACCGCGGCAAGAGGTCGGTCGTCCTCGACCTCAAGGTCGAGGACGCGCGCGAGCGGAGCGCCGCGTTGCTCGCGCACGCGGACATCGTGATTCACAACTACGCCCCTCCCCGGGCCGCCGCGTTCGGGCTCGACTGGGACAGCGTTCACGCGGTGAAGCCGAGCCTCGTGGTCGGAGTCGTGTCGTCTTTCGGGAGCTCGGGCCCGCTCGCTGGGACGCCAGCCTACGACCTCGTCGCGCAGGCTCGCACGGGCTTGCTCACGGCACACGCAGGTCGCGGCGACACGGTGCCCGTCCGCGCCGGCGGGATCCCGCTTGCCGATCTCACCGCCGGGTATCTCCTCGCCAGCCAGGTTCTCGCGGCGCTCGTCTCCGCCCGAGCGTCCCGCGTCGGACGGCTCGTGGACGTCTCCTTGCACGCCGCGGCGCTCGCAGTGCAGGTGCAGGACCTCGTCTGGCTCGAGGGCGAGGCGGGTGAAACGGCTCGAACCGCGACCTCCGCCGACCTCACCGCGCGTGCCGAGGAGATCGACGGCGGACTTGCGATGAACCCCTACTACCGGTGCTACGAGACGCGCGACGGGTTCGTCGCGGTCGCGTGCCTCAACGTCGCTCAGCGCCTGGCCTTCGCGGGGCTGTTCGGCGTCGAGGACCCGACGATCGAGGCTCCGGACCTCGTGCCCGACGACGAGAGCCTCCTCGCGGCCAAGCGAGATCTCACGAGCCGGATCGAGCGAGCGATTGCGGACGACGCGGCCGCGGCTCTCCTCGAGCGTCTCAGGGAGGCCGGCGTGCCCGCAAGCCCTGTGCTCGTCCGCGAGTCCGTGCACGCGGACGCCCAGGTCACGGCGTCCGGGCTCGTCGCACGGGTCGACCAGCCCGGGCTCGGGCCGGTGCAGATGCTCGGCTCGCTCGTCGGCGGACGGTCGGGCGAGCCTGCTCCGGAGCTCGGCGCCGACACGGAGTCCGTCCTGCGGGAGCTCGCGTGAACTTCGAGGTCTCCACCGAGCTCCGCCTGTTCGGCGAGTCGATTCGAGCGGCGGTCGGCGACTGGGCGCCGCCGGTCGAGCCCGAGCTCGCGACCTGGCTCGACGACCGCGACGGAGCGCTCGAGCGGCGCCTCGAGAGCACCGGCTGGAAGGAGCTCTGGGCAGCGGAGCTCGGCCCGGTCGTCGCGGGCGCGATGGAGCTCGGGCGAGCCGTCGCTCCCGTGTCCCTCCTGGACGAGGCGACGCTGGGAGCCCCGCTCGCGGTCGGCCGCAGGATCCGCCACGGCGCTGACGCGGAGACGTGCGCCGTTCCGCAACCAGGCTGGGGGCTGGCATCGGCCCGACCCGCCGCGGAGCGCGAGCACCAGCCGACGCTCGACGGGACGGGTACGGTCGTCGCAGCCCTCTCCGATCCAGAGCCGCTTCCTGCCGGCGAGGCGGACACGCGCTGGAACGCGTGGGCCGCCGCGACGCTCGCCTACCTTGCAGGACTCGCCGACGCGGCGCTCGAGACCACGATTGCGCACGCGCGCGCACGCGAGCAGTTCGGCCGCCCGCTCGCGGCGATGCCCGCAATCCAGGCCCGCCTCGCGGACGCCGCGCTTGCGCGGGAAGGCCTCGTCCTCCTCGCGTGGGAGGCCGCCGTCGTGGAGCCAAGTGTCAAATTGACACTTGGAGCGAGAGGGCCCGCGCTGCTCTGGGCCGGCTCCGCGTCCCGCGAGGTCACCGCGAGCGCCCAGCAGGTTCACGGCGCGATCGGCTTCGCGCTCGAGACCGGTGTCCACCGCCACTATCGCCGTGCGAAGGCCGTCCAGGTCTGGGCGGCGGCGGTGTGCGACGCCTGTGCCTGAGCGCTAGACGGCCGCGACGGCCTGGAGCTCGCGCCTGAGATCCTTGATCTCGTCGCGCAGCTTCGCCGCGTATTCGAACCGGAGCTCCTCGGCAGCGAGGTACATCTCCTCCTCGAGCGTGACGACCAGCTTCTCGAGCTCGTCCTGCGACATGCCCTCGACCTCGACCTTGCCTCGGCGGCGGCGCGAGGGCACGTTCGGCGACTCCAACGCGAGGAGCTCCGCGATGTCGGAGACGCCCTTCACGATCGTCTCCGGCGTGATCCCGTGCTCGGTGTTGTACGCGCGTTGCACGTCGCGGCGTCGGTTCGTCTCCGCCATCGCGTCGCGGATCGCCTCGGTCACCTTGTCTGCGTAGAGCAGCACCTTCCCGTTCACGTTCCGCGCCGCGCGCCCGATCGTCTGGATGAGCGAGGTGCGGCCGCGGAGGAAGCCCTCCTTGTCGGCGTCGAGCACAGCGACGAGCGAGACCTCGGGGAGGTCGAGGCCCTCGCGGAGCAGGTTCACGCCTACGAGCACGTCGTACTCGCCGAGGCGGAGCTCGCGGATGATCGCGATCCGCTCGAGCGTGTCGATCTCCGAGTGCAGGTAGCGCGCGCGGATCCCCGCCTCGAGCAGGTAGTCGGTCAGGTCCTCGGCCATCTTCTTCGTCAGCGTCGTGACGAGAACGCGCTCCCCCGCCTCCTCGCGGCGCCGGATCTCGTTCATGAGGTCGTCGATCTGGTTCCGGGTCGCACGCATCTCCACCTCGGGGTCGATAACGCCCGTCGGCCTGATGAGCTGCTCCGCGACCGTCGCCGACCGCGAGAGCTCGAACGCTCCCGGCGTCGCGGACACGAACACGAGCTGCGGAACCTTGCCGAGGAACTCGTCGAAGCGGAGCGGGCGGTTGTCGAGCGCAGAGGGCAGGCGGAAGCCGTAGTCGACGAGCGTCTGCTTGCGCGAGCGGTCCCCCTCGTACATGCCGCCGAGCTGCGGCACCGTCTGGTGCGACTCGTCGACGAAGACGACGAAGTCGTCGGGGAAGTAGTCGATGAGCGTGAACGGGTGCGATCCGGCGGGCCGCCCTTCGAGGACCCGCGAGTAGTTCTCGATGCCGTTCGTGAACCCGAGCTCCTTCAGCATCTCCATGTCGTACTCGGTGCGCTGCCGGATGCGGTGCGCCTCGAGCATTCGCCCCTCGGTCTCGAACATCGCGACCTGCTGCTCGAGCTCCGCGCGGATGTCGTCCACGGCGCGCTCGATCGTCGGGCGCGAGGTGATGTACTCGGTCGCGGGCCAGATCGCGAGGTTGTCCATGCGCGCGTAGACCTCGCCGGTAAGCGGGTCGAAGTGCGTGATCTGCTCCACCTCGTCGCCGAAGAAGGAGACGCGGTACGCGGTCTCCCCGTTCGCCGGCTGGATCTCGACCACGTCGCCCTTCACCCGGAAGCGGCCGCGGCCGAGCACGGTGTCGTTCCGGACGTACTGGCTGTCGATGAGCATGCGGAGCACCGCGTCGCGGTCGTGCTCCTCCCCCACCTCGAGCACGAGCAGCCGCTCGCGCCACTCCTCCGGCGAGCCGAGGCCGTAGATACACGACACCGACGCGACCACCACGACATCGCGGCGCGTGAGCAGCGACGCCGTCGCGGAGAGCCGCAACCGCGCGATGTCGTCGTTCTGGGACGAGTCCTTCTCGATGTAGAGGTCGGCCTGCGGGATGTACGCCTCGGGCTGGTAGTAGTCGTAGTACGAGACGAAGTACTCGACTGCGTTGTCCGGGAAGAACTCCCGGAACTCGTTGCAGAGCTGCGCGGCAAGCGTCTTGTTGTGCGCGATGACGAGCGCCGGCCGCTGCAGCTTCTCGATCGTCCAGGCCATCGTCGCGGTCTTGCCCGTGCCCGTCGCGCCGAGCAGCGTCTGAAAGCGATTCCCGCCCTCGATCGACTCCGCGATCTCGTCGATCGCACGCGGCTGGTCGCCCATCGGCGCGTACTGGTCGGTGGTCTTGAAGGCCCGCTGCATCAGCGGCAAGCGTAGCCCGTCGGATAGGGGGTATTCCGTCGCCCTGCAGCGGGTTAGAGTCCGCGTCGGAGAGGAGGGGTCAGGATTCCGCTATCCCGTCTGGCTGCGGTTCTCGTCATGCTGTTCCTCGCGCTCCCGCTCGGCGCGGAGGGCCGGCCCGAAGCGGCGTCGATCCACGTCCGCAGCAACGCTGAGTTCGCCGCCGCGGTTGCCAAGCTTCGCTACCGCAGCGGCACGATCCACCTCCGCCGTCACGTCTACCGGGGCGAGCTCGTGGTCCCCTCGCGTTCGGCGCGGCAACTCCGAATCGTCGGCGAACGCGGAGTCATCGTCGAGAGCCTGCTCCTCGACCACACCCAGCACGTGACGGTGAAGGGGCTGACGATCAAACCTGTCACCGAGGACGGCTGGCTGAAGATCTACCGCTCGAAGCACATCGAGCTGAACGACGTACTCGTGACCGCAGAGCACACGCGCCTCCGCGCGACCGTCCACATCCCGAACTCGAGCCACGTCCTGATCCGGAACAGCGAGTTCCGACGGTGCGGCGACCGCTCCGTGCTCTTCTCGAACTGCCTCCACCTGCAGCAGCGCGCGCGGCACATCACTGTCCTGAACAACTGGTTCCATGACTGCCGAGGTTGCGACTTCATCCATGGCAAGTTCGGCTATGGGCTGACGCTGCGCGGGAACCGCTTCGAGCGCGCGCTCCCGTGCAGGATGAACCGCCACCGCTGCGGCCACCAGGACCTCGTGTCGCTCTGGTCCGGCAGCAAGCTGCTCGTCGAGGACAACACATTCGGCGTCTACAAGAACGGCGCGGCGCAGCTCTATCTGATCGGTGCCGTCGATCGGGTGACGATCGTGAACAACGTGTTCAATGGCACCGACCCACGCGTGCCCGGGTACCACGCTCGCGTCGCGATCATCGTCGGCAGCAAGCGGATGAAACGCGTTCCGCGGCGCGTCCGGATCGTGAACAACACGGTCCTCACCGGCGCGAAGCGCATCGACGGCTACGCCGGCTCGATCCGCATGAGCGGCGTCTACTGGCGCATGCAGCGCCACAAGCGGCCGATCCTCGCGAACAACGTCCTCGGTCTGGTCGAGGAGCCGCACTACGTGTGCAGCGTCGCGCGCCTCGCGATCTCCAACGTCGTGCTGCGTGGAAGCCGGTGCAACGGCATCAACCGCCTCGGCCGGGCTCATCTCGATGCACGAGGCCGTCCCACCGCCGCGTCCTGGCTGCTCATCGACCAGGCGGACAGACGCTTCGGCGCGCGGCGTGACATCGTCGGGCGGCTACGCGACGAGTGGCCGGACATCGGGGCGTACGAGTACCGCCCCAGCAAGCCGGGGAGCTAGCCAGTCCTAGCGTAGGTAGCGCTCGCGCTCCTCCGGAGTGAGCTCACGACCCGTCCGCTTCAGCCGTCTGTCGGCAAGTGCGAGGAGGTCGTCGAGATCACCACAGATCGTGCAGGCGTAGGTACGAACCGTCCCGTCGGCGCCGCCCGTCACGATCGTCCGCCCACCGTCGTCGAAGGCAACGGCGGTGACCGGCCCCACGTGCCCCTGGAGGCGGATGAGGGGTTCGGCCCCGAATGGGTCCCAGAGCGCCGCCCTCCCCGCCCCGGTCAATAGCCAGCGCCCGTCGGGGCTGAAGGTGACGTCGCTCACGGCCTGCTTGTGGTGTAGGGCATGACTCTGGCCTGTTGCGACGGTCCAGACACGTACGTCCCCGTCACGGCTCGCGGTCGCGAGCAATGCGCCGTCCGGCGTGAAAGCGACGGATCGAACGCGATCCCGATGACCTTTGAGGACTCTGGTCTCCTCGTTCGCCCGCAGCACGACGGTACTGCCGCGAATGGTTGCCGTGACCCCGTCTGGACCGACGACCTGGCGAGAACGAGGCTCGCCCCGCTCAAGGGCGATCGTCTTGCCACTCTTGAGATCGAGAACGCGCACTTGACCATCCGACAACGTCGCTCGGATACGACGCCCGTCGCCAACGGCCACATCCGACACCGGCCGTGGGAGCCTCGCAAGTCGGCGCAGGACAGGCTGGTAGAGACCGTTCCAGATCCTGACCGTCCCATCGAGGCTCGCGGTCACGACCGAACTTCCCTCTCGCCCCGAGAAGGACGCGGACGTAATCCGTCCGTCGTGGCCGGAGTACGTCAACTGTGTTGCCCCGGTGTCCGCCCACGAGATACGAGCCGACCCGTCCTCGCTTCCGGTCACTACGAGTGCGCCGTCCGTGCTGAATCCGATGTCCCTGATGCTCGACGCATCGGTCTCGAGCGGCACGATCACCGAACCGCCACGGACGTTCCATAGTCGCGCCACGCCGTCCGAGCTCGCGCTCGCGATCGAGGTGGCATCGGGGCTGAAGGCGAGCGCGAGGATGTGGCCCTGGTCGATTACCGTGCGCAGCTGTCGACCGCCTGCAAGCCACAGCCGAATCGAACCATCGCTCGAGCCGGTCGCAATTGTCGTGTTGTCGCGGGAGATCGCCGCCGACTGGACGCCGGGATGTGCGTACCGCTGCAGCAGTCTTCCCGTACCGACGTCGATCAGGCTCGCACTTCCCTTCGACACGGCAACGAGTCGGGACGCGTCGGACGAAATCTCCGCGGCGATGACACCCGAGGCCCGGGGAACCTCGAATGCGTCTCCATCCGGACGGATGACCGACAGCCCACCGTCGCCTTCCGTGAAGAGCGCTATCCCGTTGGCGGCAAACGAGACGTGACGGCCCGGTTGAGCCCTCCCGAGCGTAGCGAGGTCTCGACCGGTATCGCCGTCCGCGCTCATGAGCTGCCCGCTCGCAGTCGCGACCTCCACCCGGCCGGCGCGTAGGATCGCGCCAAGGAGCGGCTCACCGACGCGAACGACCGTCCTCACGTTCGACGCGACGATCGCCGACCTCAGGCCGGTCTCCGATGTCTCGGTATCAGCGACCCGCGCGGCCTCGCGAGCGAGGACCAAGCTCAGCTCGGGATCCGGCGCAAGCATCGTCGACGAAATCGCCTCGAGTTGATGCGCGCGCGCCTCTTGCGCTTGCCGCTGCGCCTTGCTGCGCTGGGACAGCGCGAACGCGGTGACAGCGCTCATCAGCGCGAGCGCAACAAGCGCGAGTCCGAAGAGCAGGCGTAGCCGTCGGCGTCGCCTGCGACCTTCTGCGAGCTCGCGGTCGATCTCGCGGGCAGTTCGGTGCCTCGTGCGCCAGGCCAGCACAGGCTCGGCCAGAACGTCGTGGAAGATCTCGATCCTCCCCGCCTCGTCCGGGCGCACGATCCTGTGGTCCGAGAGCGTTGCGACCACGGGCGCCGCTGCGGTCTCCTCGACTCCGGCGTATTCGGCGAGGTCGTGGACCTCGTGAGCGATCTTGGTACCCGACGGCGTGACGAGGTACGTGAAGAGCTGCGCGGCGACGTCGCGCTCGTCGAGCGTCAGGCGCTCCACCGCGCGCTCGAGATGATCGGCGACGATCTGGCGTGGTCCTCCCAGAGCCTCGAGCGTCGTCGCCCGCAGACGTTCGGAGCCGTCTGAGCGCTCCTCTTCCCATAGGCGTTGCATGACGAGCTGGAGGTATGGCGCCTCGACCGCATAGGGCCGGCCGTTCCCCTCCACCGACCCGAGGCCGCCGGCCGCCAGCTCGATCTGCCCCGCACCCACGCCATCCAGCACTTCCTCCACCAGCGGCCGTTCCATTTCCACGCGCTCACCAGTGAGCTCGTTCCACCTCTCGACCGGCCCGGTGATCGCCATCCGACCGGCCGCCCGATCCATGCGGTCGAGCCTCAGCGAGTTCCCATAGATCGAAGGGATGCGTCGCTTGAACCGATCCAGCCGAGCGAGCGAGTCCTCACGCAGCGAGAGGAGCACATTCACCCGCAGCGGCTCTCCGACCACGCGCGCCAGTTCCGCCTCGAAGGGAACCTCGTTCGCCTGGTAGACGAAGTACTCCTCGACCTGGTCGAGAAGGAGATAGACGTCATGCGACTGCTGCGTCCGCTCGACGACCTCGTGCAGGCCGCTTGCTGCACGCTCGCCGAGTAACTCGGCAACGTTCGCGGCAAGCTCGCCGGGATCGTCTCCCCAACGGTCGAAGAGGATCACGCGCGGCTCTTCAGGCAATTCCCGCAACGACCGTGCGACGGATGCTCGCAGCAGGGATGACTTGCCGACGCCGCTGGGCCCGTAGAGCACCGTGAGGCGCGAGGCGATCAGGTTCGCGACGACGATCTCGCTTTCGCGCTCGCGACCGAAGAAGAGGAGCGCGTCGAGCTCGGAGTCCTCGAACGCGCTGAGCCCCTTGTACGGTGACGAAGGAACCGTGTTCATGCCGCCGCCAGGCGCTGCTCGAGCAGCTCGACGTATGCCTGGGGATCGACGTCGAGCGCGGCCACGTCGAAGCTCCGCCAGAACGCCTGCGCGAGCAGGCTCGGCGAGCCCTGGACCGCCCACGACCGGTAGCCGACAGGACGGTCGCCCCAGATCCGGTGGAGGATGAGCCGCAGGCTCCAGTCGGCCATCTCGTACCCGAGGAACAGGAAATGACTACGGCGCAGCTTCGCTGCGAGCGCGACCGGGACGACCGCGCTGAGATCGGAGCTTCCGAGGTACCCGATGTAGTCGTCCTCGGTGATGACGAAGCTCTCCCACTCCCGCTCGGGAAGCGGATCGACCGCGCCGTGGAGCTTCAACAGGATTGTCCGGCGCTCGAGCGAGAGCTCCGTCGCGTACGTGTTGGGCACGTCGATCGGCCGCGGAGCTTCGCCCGGTGGGCGATGCCAGAAGCGGCCGCGGTGCGACCCGCTCGCCACGTACGCGACGATGTCGAGCTCCTCCCCCTCCTCCTCGAACGCACGCTCGAGAGCCAGGTCGAAGTTCGTGGTCACGATCAGCTGGTGCGGAGCGCCTCTCGCCCGGAGCAGCGCGGGTAACCGGGCGAGGAAGCGGTGCAGCGGCCCCGGCTCGACAGCGGCCTCGAAGAGCGCATGCAGCTCGTCGTAGAGCGGCCCGAACCCCTGCATCGTCGCCACGTACTGCGAGATCCGCGCCAGATCTATGGGCCGGTCGTCGGGCACGTCGAACGCCCGGGCCAGGTGCGCCGCCAGATCTCCGGCGCCGTCGAGACCGATGACCGGGACCACGCGACCTGCGACGATCGCCTTCACGATCTCGCCGTCCGCATCGCGGCTGCCGTTGGTGGGAGCGTGCCCGATCGCCGTGTCTTGCCGGAGGATCTCCGCCTGGAGTCGCCTCAGCTCTGGGCCCGGCTCGATACCTAGCTCGTCGACGAAGCGCGCGCGCGCGTCCTGGTACGCGTCGAGCGCCTCCGCCTGCCGTCCGCTGCGGTAGAGCGCCAGCATCAGCTGCCGGCGAAACGTCTCGCGCAGCGGATGCTCGCGGACGAGCGACTCCAGCTCGCCGACGACGTCGCCGTGGCGGCCGAGCTCGAGATCCGCATCGATGCGCTCCTCGAGCGCAACGACACGCAGCTCCTCCAGCCGTCGGATCTCGGGCTCTGCGAAGCGCTCGAACGTGAACTCCGCGAGCGCGGGGCCGCGCCACAGGCGAAGCGCGCTCTCGAGCAGGTCGCGCCGCGCCTCGGGCGCCGCGCGCCGCGCCGCGCGAAGCTGCGACTCGAACCGGTTCGCGTCCAGCTGCTCGGGTCGGATCCGGAGCACGTAGCCAGGCGCCTGTGTCGCGAGCACCTCGGGTCCGAGCTCGCGCCTGAGCCGCGAGACCGCGTTCTGGAGTGAGGTCGTCGCAGTCTTCGGCGCAGCCTCGCCCCACACCTGATCGACAAGACGGTCCGTCGCCACCACACGGCCCGCGTCCAGCACGAGCACGGCGAGCAGTGCCCGCTGTCGCAGCCCCCCGACAGCGACCGAGCCGGCAGGTCCTTCGACCTCGAGCGGGCCCAGTATCCGGAAATCAAACGTCACAAGTGACACTAACTCCGCCGAAAGCGGTGTGTCCAGGGGTTCTTCGCTTTCTTTGCATGCGCGACCCTCCTTCCTGATCTGGCTCTTTCCATGAGACGAGACACCGCTCAAGAGGCGCTCAACGGCCGTTGGTGCGCTGTTGGCGCGGTGTGACCGCATGGTTTGGGCGCCCTCCGACGGTGCCGCCATGACTACTTCAGCTGCACGTCTCGTGAAGAGGGCGCTCCCAGTCCTCGCCGGCTCTCTCGTCTGCCTCCTCGTCCCCGCGGTCGCCGTCCAGGCGGCGCAGCAGGGCGGCTCCCCCTCAGGATGCTCGGGCGCCTTCGGATGGCCCGTGAAGCCGTTCGACCGGCCGCATCAGATCCGCGGCGCGTTCGGCGACCCGCGAACGCAGTTCGACGGCCCTCCCACGCTCTCCACCCTCCTCAACGGAGACGGGAAGTTCACGTTCCACGAGGGCGTCGACATCACCGCTCCCGATCGCACTGCGGTGTACCCGGTCGCATCTGGAACGGTCACGCAGGTCACGGACGAGTGGATCGGCGTCGACTGCGGCAACGGACGCGCGTTCGAGTACTGGCACATCGACGCCCGGGTCCGGATCGGCCAGAAGGTCATCGCCGGCAAGACGCTGCTCGGGCGCATCCAGCGCTCCGAGGCCCACGTCCATGTGACGGTGCTGGAGCGGGGACGCGTAGTGAATCCGGTCGCGCCGGCCCGCCTGTCGCCGTACCAGGACACGACGATGCCCGAGGTGCTGGACATCGCCGTCCGCCGGGACGAGCGAGGGCCCGACGAGATGCCGCAGGCCGTTCGCGGCCGCGTCTACCTGATCGCCGAGGCGATCGACACCACGGAGCCGATCGACACGCCCGGCCTGCGCACGCCGACCATCTACCGGAACTGGCCCACCACGCCGGCGCGGATCACGTGGCGCGTCGAGCACTGGAACGGCCGGGTCGCCGTTCCCGAGCGCGTCGCACGCGACGTTCGGCAGTCCATCCCGTCCGACGACCGCTTCTGGAGCTCATTAGCGCGCGGCACGTATCAGAACCAGTCCGTCTTCGGATCGCACTACTCGTACCTCCAGCACGGCCGTTTCGTCTTCAAGCTGATGCCGCACCCGTTCGACACGCGCACGCTCCATGACGGCGTCTACGACCTCGTGGTCACGGCGACGGACATCGCCGGACATGGCGACTCGGCGCGCTTCCGCTTCACGGTCAGAAACGGCGCGGACGTTTGAGCCGATCGTGTCACAGGCGCAAGGGGAAGCCCTCTCGCAGCGGAGAGGGCTCCCACCCAATGCGCCGGCGGCTCTAGCCCCCCTGTTGAGTCTTGCCGGCGCCGGTTCCGCTGTCGGCCTTCTCGGCCTTCGCGGCCGCTCCCGTTTCCCCCGCGGAAGCGATGTCGGTCGGTACCTTCGTGAACCGCTCGAAGAAGCCGGAGAAGAACGCGAGGATGCCGTAGTAGGCGTAGTCGCGGTCCACCCCGGGTGTCTGCGTCTGCAGGATCCCGCTCGCGAGCAAGAGGAACGTCGCGACACCGAAGACCCCACCGACGAAGGGACGGTAGATCCCGAGCCAACGCACGTTGGCCCGCCCGACCTCGAAGTCGAGTGTGAACTTCGACTCGTCGGTCGAGGCCATGCGCTGCAGCACGCTCAGAAATGCGCCGAGCGCGCCGGCCATGACGCTGATGATGAACAGCTGGAGCTCTCCCCAGTGCGCCGGGCCACCGTCGAGGCTGTCGACGGGCCACGTGAGCCCGACGGTCATGGCCGTGACCAGTGCGAGGACGAGCAGGCCCTGCACCATGCCCCAGAAGAACAGGATCTTCCCCTGCCCCTCGCCGGTGCGCCTGTAGAAGCTCGCGACGTCGGCGAGCTCACTGCGCTGCTCGTGCACGAACTCCTTGCACTGCGCCTGATGGACCCAGTCCGGCGCTTGCAGCCCGGCGGCCGCGGGCGGTGCTTGACGACCCCACTCGCGGTCGACGTATCCCAGCAGCTGGCTTGCCACAGCGTTGATGCGGCGCAACGCGATCAGCTCACTCGGGCCGCGCAGGATCTCCTCGACCCGGACGGCAAGCGACTCGCAATCGTCGAGCGCCCTGGCAACCTCGGGCTCGTCGCGGGTAGCCCAGTCCGTCACGCGGTGAAAGCGCGGGATGTGCTCATGACCCCACAGGCGCACTGTCCTTCGCCGCTTCTTCACCGAGAACGCGACCGCCGAGGCATCGCGGACCGACCAGTACGCGTTCTTGATCTGGCCGTACTTGTGCTCGAACAGGGCCCACTTGCGCTTGAAGTCGTCCTCGAGTGTGGAGTCTGACCGGAGACTCTCGCGAGCCCCGTCGTAGAGCTCGAGCTCCCACGCCCGGTGCGCGCGGACGAGATCGGGAAACGTCACGAACTCGGAAGCATCGTCTCGCCCGGCACCGTTGGTCGCGGCTCCAGGCCCGACCCTCGCCTTCCCCGCGACCGCGGTTCCTGTTGCCATCACGCGAACCTCCCACTTGGTCCGCGCCGCATACGGACGAATCGCACGCAGGATAGGCCAGCGACCGTCCAGGCTCAAGAGTTGCTCTGCACGAACGTCTGCGCGCGCAGGTTGGTGCTGAACACGACCAGCCCTATATCGCGATCTGGACGACCTCTCCACGCGGGTGTGCGCGCGAGATTTCACGGCATGCGCCACGACCACTGATCCCCATTCGGGCGCACGAAATTCACAGGTTGAAATTGCACGGCCATTAGCCGCCCGTTAGCCGCCTGTGGCTGCGGCGTTAGCGGTCGGCCCGAGCGTGACCGGCGCACCCAAGAACCCGGAAGGAGGGGAACGATGCGCCAGGTCAAGTCACTGCACGCGATGCTGGTCGTGCTTGCGGTTGGTCTGCTCGCGCTCGCGGCTCCGCTCGTCGCGTATGCCGACGGCGGCCCCAAGGGCGGCTGATGCCACAGCACGAAGCGAGACGAGGGAGGCCCGCATCGCGGGCCTCCCTCTATGCGGAGACGCTCAGTTCGAGGAGACCTCGCGCGGTCGCGACGCCGACAACGTTGCCCTTTTGTGCGAACAGCGCGATCGCGTCTTCGATGGCTCGATTGGCCGCGGCGTGCAACTCGCCAGTGCGCAGTACCTCCGCGAGCGCAAGCCTCGTTGCGGCGATCCGGTTGAGCCCATCGGTCCGATCTGCGAGGCGAACGACCTCCTCGGCGAGCTCGCGTGCTTTCTCGACCTCTCCTCTCCGTGCGAGAAGCCTTGCCTCGACCGGGCCGAGCACGAGTTGGACGCTCTGGTCGTCGCTCGCGGCGTTGGCACGCGCGACGATCATCCACTGTTCAGCCTCGTCGATTCGATCCTGTCTATAGATCGCGTCCGCGAGTTTCGCGGCCCTGACTGCGAAGTGGCTCAGGTCCTGCGTGCGCTCCAGGTACTCGCATTGGTCACGGAGCGTACGCTCCGCGGCTGGAAGATCGGAGGCGAGCAGCTCGATGTCGGCCGCCACCGTTCCGCAATGCACGACGGCGGCTCCCGATGCGCCCAACTCCTCGAGTGCATGTCTCGCCTCGGCAATGAGCTCCCGCGCATGGTCGAAGCGGCCGACCTGCGCATGCAGACCGCCCAGATACGGGATGACCGACGCCCGACCCGCATGCCCGATCGTCTCGTCAGCGAGAAGCCCGGCGCAGCCTTCGATGCCCATGGTCACAGGAGTTGGCCCCCAATACGTTGCTGCCGCGATTTGTCCTAGACATGTGGCTGGCGGGAATCCGGTGATCCGGTAGTACTCGAGCGCGCGCTCTTCTGCTTCTCTCCAGGCGGTGTGGTTCCCGTGGATCCCGCCGCGGACGTATCCGAGGAGGAGCCACGCCCGAGCGAGGGAGCGATTGTCCGCTACGGCCTCGAACACGGGCACTGCCCTTTCGGCCACCTTGATCAGCTCCCGCGCCGCACCTTCGGGCTCAGTGAGAAGGCGCAGGTATGCAGCTTCGATCCTCGCACGCAGCTCAACTCGTCGGTGCCCAGCGCGTTCCGCCCCGTCGATTGCCTCGAGCAAGGTCATGTTGCTGGCCTTGGACTGTCCCGCCGCATCACGAGCGACGCCGAGTTCGCACATGAGCTCGTAGTGCGCCTCTTGCTCGCGCGGGAGCAACGGAATCGCCCGCTCCAGCAGGCTGATCGTCGCGGGCATGTCGCCGCGCTTGAGTGCTCGGAAGCCGGCGTCGCCGAGCCGGCGCCCGGCTTCCTCTGCGAGTCGCTTGGTCCTGCGATCGGACTCCCCCAGCTCTGTTCGCAACCGATGCGCCTGCTCGAGGTGGTAACCGGCGAACTCATCGAGATCCGCAGGCTCGTCGTCCCGGCCCTCGAAGCGGTCGATGAAGCGCTCGTGCAGGTCCGCGCGGAGACGCTTCGGGGCCGCGCGGTAGACGGCCTCCTGCACGAGAACGTGGCGGAATCGGAACCGGCCGGGGTCAGACGGCCGCACGAATCCGCGGGCCGACAGCGCCTGCATGTGCACCTCGGAGGTTGGCGCCGCCTCAGGCTCGAGCAGCGCGGCAACGTCGTCGAGACGGAACTCCTTCCCGATGACTGCCCCGCGCTCGAGCACTGCCCGCTCCCCGGGTCCAAGCCGGTCGAGGCGCGCGGCGAGGAGCGCCTGGACCGTCTCCGGAAGCCTTCCCTCGGCGAGCCCGCCTTCGAGCGCCAGCGCGAGCAGCTGCTCGAGGAAGAACGGGTTGCCCTCGGCAGTCGCGACGATGCGATCGCGTTGATCGGACTCGAGCACGGCCCCGCCGAGGTGATCGAGGAGCGTATCCGTCTCGTCCGCGGACAAGGCATCGAGCACGAGGTAGTCGGCGCTCGGCAGGCCGTCGAGGAATGCCGGCCGTTCCTCGAGGAGCTCCTCGCGCGCGATGCAGACGACGAGGATCGGGGCCTCGCCCTTGCCGGCCAGGTGCTCGACGAGCTCGAGGAACGTCGGCTCGGCCCAGTGGACGTCGTCGAAGACGAGGACGAGCGGCCGCTCGCGGCCCAGCGCCTCGCAGAACTGCCGGAAGAGCCAGGCGATCTCGGGCGCGGGCGGCGGTGTCTCGGCATCGAGCGCCGCGAGCACGGCGTCGCGTTGCTCGCCTTCCGGGGCATCGGCGAGCACCTCGCGCAGCGGCCAGTAGGTGATGCCCTCCCCGTACGAGAGGCAGCGACCCCAGAGTGTCGTCACGTCCTTCGCGCGGCCCGCGAGCTCGGCGACGAGGCGTGACTTCCCCGCACCAGGATGACCGACGACAACCTTCGCGCGGGCTGTGCCGGTCTCCACGGCTCGCTTCAGCGCTCTGCGGAGCGCCGTCAGCTCGCGCTTGCGTCCGACGAGCGGCGCGTCGAGCCGGCTCTCGAACGCTGGACCGACGGGCTCGAGCTCCAGGAGCCGGTACGCACGTACCGGGTCTCGCTTGCCCTTGATCTCGAGCTCGCCGAGCGACTCGAGCTGCGCGGCGTGGTCGATCAGCCTGGCGGCCACCTCGCCGACGACGATCTCGCCGTCGCCCGCAGCCTGCTCGAGCTTGGCGGCGATGCCGACCGCCTCGCCGGTGACGAGCCGCTGCCGGGCGTCGGTCGTCGTCGCGACGACCTCCCCCGACTCCAGGCCGATGCGGACCTCGAGCCCCACTCCGAAGTCCGAGACGAGTCGCTCGTTGAGAACGGCAAGCCCTGCCCGGACGTCGAGCGCCGCGCGGGCTGCGCGAAGCGCATCGTCTTCGTGGGACACGGGGATGCCGAACGCCGCCATCACGGCGTCGCCGGCGTACTTCTCGACCGCGCCGCCGTGTCGCGTGATCGCGGCGGACACCGTTTCGAAGTAGCTCTGCAGGACGCGTCCGAGCGCCTCTGCATCGAGCGCTTCCGCGAGCGCCATCGACTCGACGACGTCACAGAAGAGGATCGTGACGAGGCGCCGGAACTGCATCGACGGCCCGGCGCGCGCGGTCTCCTCGAGCAGCAGGGACTCGTCCTGCCGCAGGATCGCCGACTCCAGCTCCTTGAGCTCGGGCCCCGGATCGAGGCCGAGCTCGTCGAGCAGCGTCTCGCGCGCGGCGCGGAACGCGGCAAGTGCGTCTGCCTGACGCCCCGACCGGTAGAGCGCGAGCATGAGCTGCCCGCGCGGCCGCTCGCGGAGCGGGTGGGCCTGGACGAGCGCCTCGAGCTCCGAGACGAGCTCTGCGTGGCGGCCGAGCGCGAGATCGGCGTCGATCCGCTCCTCGAGGACGACGGTGCGCAGCTCCTCGAGGCGGGCGATCTCGTTCTGCGCGAACGGCTCGTAGACGAAGTCGGCGAGCGCCGGGCCGCGCCAGAGTGCGAGCGCCTCGCGCAGCGACGCCTCGGCGGTCTCCGTGCTCCCGGCCTGGAGCGCCTCCCGCCCCTCGTCCGTGAGGCGTGCGAACACATGGAGGTCGACCGACCCCCGGTCGAGCTCGAGCGCGTACCCGGGTGGTCGCGTGACGATGACGGGCCCCAGCGCCTTCCGGAGCTGCGAGACGTACACCTGGACTGCGTGCGGGGCCGAGTCCGGCGTTTCCCCCGGCCAGAGCGCTTCCACGAGCCGGTCAGCAGAGACGACGCGACCGAGATCGAGCGCAAGCACCGCGAGCAGCGCCCGCGGCTTCGCGCCCCCGAGCGTGACGAAGCGGCCGTCCTGCACTGCCTCGAGCGGGCCGAGCAGCCGTAGCTCGAGCTTGCGATCGCCCCCCTGACGCGATCCGCTCATCTCCAACCCCACATGTGCCTTTTGGGACGATCTAGCTTCGCACGCGCAAGCCCCGGCGTCTATCGCGCGGACGATTTCGTGCTTGAGCGCTCCTTGAGCGGCGGGGTCGACAGTGACGTGCATGCACACGAGACCCGCACGCCGAAAAGGAGAACTCATGGCTGCCTTCATCGTCCTCCCCGCATCCGCGGGCGAGACGTCTCGCCCAGGAGCTCGGCTCAACATCTTCCCGGGCTCCGCGACGCCGGCGGTCATGACCGCCGATGCGCCCTTCTGGATCGGCTACGGGTTCGTCCCCGAGCCGAGCGAGCCGGACCCGGAGGGCAGCTGGGCGAGGGACGAGGAGACGAGATTCGAACTCCTGGTGGACGCCGACCTGGTGTCGCTCGACACCGATCTGACGGTCGACGGGGAGCGCGCGGTCAGCAAGCTCAGCGTCGCCATCTTTCCCGATGGGCTCGCGGCGGGCTGGCATCGGTTCTCCGGCCGCTGGTTCGAGGCGGGCTCGCTCGTTCTCACGAGCGAGCGCTCGATCGAGTTCGTCGAACGTTGAGCGCTTCTTGAGCGCCACCGGCGATTACTTCCTCCGCATGAACAGCATGCACCATGACCCACGCGGAGAGACGGGAGGTCAGTCGTGAAGCACGGAGTCGGACTCTTGCTCGCACTCGGCATCGTGCTCGCGGTCGCGCCGGCGAGCACGGGAAGCACGCTCGCTACGGCGCCGCCGAGCCATGCGGCCGAGCCGGCACCGGTTGCTTCCCTCGAGCCTGCGAAGACGGAGGCGCTTTGGCGACGCCTCGTCGCAACGCGTGCACGCCGCACGCAGGCGCCCTCGGATTGCCGGCCGCTGCGCGGCGTCTTCTATGCGGCAACCGACTACCTGCGCCTCGCGACGAAGCTCGCGGCCACCGCGTCTCCATGCGCCCAGTACTACGTGTCGGTCCCTCCGATCGTCGCGGACAAGACGAAGCCTCGCCCGAACGCCGCCGGCCGCATCCGCGCGCTCGGCCCGAACTTTCACGCGATGGCCGAGATCCACTTCACGACGTGGTCGAGATGGGTTCAGAGCACCGGTTCGAGCTGGTACACGGCCGGCATCACGGCGCGTGAGCGCATGGCTGCCGCCGGCTACGACGTGGCCAAGGGCGACACCTGGGTGGTCAACGAGCTGAGCACCGCTGTCCGGCGCAACACCGGCAATGCGCGCGCGAACATCCGCGACCTCCTGCGCGGGCTGTACGAGGGCACCGGCGCACGCGTTCGGGGCGCCGTCTTCGTGGTCGGAGTCGGGCAGCGGACGAGCGACACGTCGCTGCTCCAGACGAACCTCCAGAACTGGTACTCGGACGCTGCTTTCTGGACGGACATGAGCGCGTACGTCAGCGACTGGGGCCAGGAGGTGTACGGCGACATTCGCAACCACGCCGTTCCCGGGGCGCCCGAGGCGACGCGTCGCGACTACGTGAACGACTACCTCCAGCATCCGCTGGTGCTCGCGGGCGTCGGCCCTGCGACGATCGAGACGGCCCGTTCGTATCTGCAGGCGACCTACAGCCCGTTGGCGAATGCCGCCTGGGAGCGTGAGACGGGCTACGGGTGGACGATGGTGCAGGCCGAGCAGATGGGGGCATACGTCTCGTCCCAGGTTCACGCCTTGCGGTACTTCAGCGCGACGACCGCGCAGCCGCAAGACCACTGGGGCTTCGCCTGGGCGCCGAGGAACGCCGGAGGAGTTCCCGCCGGCGAGTTCGCTGCCAAGAGCGGCCTCGTGCTCGACCGCCTCGCCGCGGCGATCCGCGACTCGGCCGAGGTCACCGACCCGACGGATCCGGGAAGCGCGGCCTGCGGCCCACCGAGTCAGAGCCTCCAGTGCGCGTTCGACGTCGAGGGCGCGACCCTGAACGAGGCCTGGAAGTCGTTCCGCACCTGGACGCAGCCCGTTCTCGGGTTCGCGACCGCGCCGCAGACGATCACGGCGGGATCGGTGTCCGCGCCGATGAACCTCGCGCTCGTCACGAGCTCTGGGCTCGCCGTGACCACGCCGACGGCCCTGTCCATCACTGTCAGCTCGAGCTCTTCGACGGGCACGTTCTCGACGAGCCCGACCGGTCCCTGGTCGCCGACGCTCGCACTCACGATCGCAGCCGGAACCCGGACGACCGTCCCCTTCTACTACCTGGACACGAAGGCGGGAAGCCACACGCTGACGTCGGCCGCAGAGGGAGCTACGAACGGCACTCAGATCCTGACAGTGCTCCCCGGGCCAATGGCAACGTTCGCCGTGGTGCCCGCGACCGCGGACGTTCCCGCTCGTGGCGTGCAGCGCGTCGCGTCCACCGGCGCCGACTCGTACGGCAACGCGTTTCCCGTGGCCGCGAGCTGGTCGCTCGCGCCGACGCCCATCGGGACACTGTCGACCCCGTCCGGGAGTGAGACGACGTTCATCGCCGGTCGCACGCTTGGGCCGGCCACGGTCACCGCGACCGCGTCGAACGTCGCGGAGTCGGTGTCCGCGACGGCCTCGCTGCGCGTGGTCCCCGCCCGGCTCCACATCGAGTCCATCACCTATCGGGCGCAGCGGAACGGCGTGCTCGTGAGCGTGTGGGCCCGGGACGCGGCGGGGAAGTCGATCTCCAACGCGATCGTCCGCGGACTAGTCCGCTGGAACGGAGGCGTGTACGTCTCGACGCGTGCCGTGACCGGGCCAGCCGGCCGCACGACGTATCGAATCCCACGGCCGAAGCTCGGCGGCTGCCTGACGACGACGATCAGGCGCGCGACCGCGAAGGGATTCACCTGGGACGGCAAGACTCCGCGGAACCAGTTCTGCCTGCCCAAGCCGCGGTAGCGCACCGACCCGCACTCGAGAAAGGGCCGCCTCCCGGTGGCCCTTTCTCGTTGAGCGCTACTTGAGCGCGGCCTTCGACCATTGCGGCCAAGGAGGTGTTCAGATGCACACACAACGAACGAAAAGGCTCGGCCTGGTCGCGGCGGCGCTCGCGGCCCTCGTGCTCGTCGGCGCCCCGGGCGCGCTCGCGGATCGCAGTTACTCCGATCCAGCAGGCGACTCCGGCTCGGCACCGGACATCACGAGCGTGGCCGTGTCGCACGACGATGTGACGGTGACGTTCACCGTCACGACGAACCAGCCCGTGCTCTCACCAGACGCGACCTTCTGGGGGTACATCGATGCCGACTCGAACCCCGCGACAGGGTTCACGGCTCACGGCATCGGGGCGGAGCACTTCTTCCTCGCTGATGGCAACGGCGGACTGATGGCCCACGTCAACGGCAACATCCTCATGTTCGACTTCCAGTCGAGTCTCACGTCGAGCTACGCGAACGGCGTGCTCACCGTTCGCATCGCGCGGAGCGAGCTCGGCTCGATGGAGAGGTTCGCGTTCGCCTTCGAGTCCGACTTGGACGACGCGAACGGCGACACCATCGCGTCGGACCTTGCTCCGGACGGGCCGCCTTTCTACGCCTACTCCTACGCGCCGCTCACGCTGGCCATCAGCACCCCCGCCGGCGCTCCCGCCAGGCCGGTGGCAGGCAAGGCCTTCGTGGTCAGCGCAGTCCTGACTCGGAGCGACGAGCAGGCGATCGCGTCCGGTCAGGTCACGTGCAAGGCAAAGGCCGGCAAGCAGTCGCTGCGCGCGACGGGAAGCCTCGCTGACAGCAGTGCACGGTGCTCGATGCGGATCCCGAAGGGCGCGAAGCGCAAGGTGCTTCGCGGCTCGATCACGGCGCAAGTCGACGAGGCGACGGTGACGAAGTCGTTCAAGTTCACTGTCCGCTGAGCCAAAGCTGCCCCGTGCAGGAGAAAGGCCGCCTCGAGGCGGCCTTTCTCTTGAGCGGTTCTTGAAGACGTCGGGCGAGCCTCCTTCAACACGGACGACGCGTCGCGATGGCGACGCAGGAAGGAAGGCTCCATGACCACCAAGCGATTCAAGCGGCCCAGCCCGGCACTGATCGTGGCGACGGTCGGGCTGTTCGTCGGCCTCGGCGGCACCGCCGGAGCGGTCGTGAACGCGGCCGTACCGCTCGCCAAGCGGGCCCTGACCGCGGACAACGCGAAGAAGCTCGGCGGCCAGACCTCGCAGCAGATCGCGCAGCAGGCTGCCCAGCTTCCCGGGCCTGCGAGCTCGGCTGCCGGCCTCGTGACGGTCAAGACCGGCACGTGGTCGCTCGCTCCCGACGGCTACGGCGACTTCACGGTCACATGTGACTCGCCCCAGAAGGCGGTTGGTGGGGGCTGGGACGACCCGCAGGGCTGGGCGGCCGCATGGGATGACCGGCCGACGGCGGACGGAAGCGGTTGGCGGATGTACCTCACCCTGTCGCAGAACGCACCCGGAACGCAGACCGGAGGGCTGTATGCCGTCTGCGTCAAGTAGGGATGGGCGGAGCCTCACTAGGAGACTCCGCATGACGTTGCTCGCAGCGGTGCTCGTCGCGAGCGCCGCTGCGACTGGTGCTGCTGCTCCTCGGAGCCTCGACGACCGGGCTGCAAGCGTCGGGTACCTCCTGGCGCAGGACGCCGGCGTCCGCCGCAGCACCCCAGTCCGCGCCACTGCGTGGCAGGGCGGTACGTTCACAACGACCACCGGCGAGAGCGTCCGCGTGTTCGTCAGCCCCTCTTACCCGGACGGCGCGGCGACCGGACAGCGGTGGGCGGAGTTCTTCTCCGCGATGCTGCACGGACCCGAGCTCACGACCGTCAGCGCCTATGTCGTGACCCCGTCCGAGATGGCGGACATCTGCAGCGAGTACTCACTCGGCTGCTACGGGGGCAACACGCTGTACTTCATGAACGAGACGGTTCAGGGCGTGACGCCGGAAGAGGTCGCGCGGCACGAGTACGGCCATCACGTCGCCGCAAGCCGCGCGAACCCGCCGTGGCTCGCCGTTGACACGGGCCCGAAGAACTGGGCTTCCGTCATGAACGTCTGCCTTCGAGCGAGACAGGGAACGGCGTTCCCCGGCAACGAGGACCGGAACTACACACTCAACCCGGGCGAGGCGTTCGCGGAGACATTCCGCGTCCTGAACGAGCTCCGAGCCGGAGCCACCAGCTTCTCGTGGCCGCTCGTCGACAGCTCGTTCTACCCGAATGACGCCGCCCTCAATGCGGCGGAAAGGGATGTCGCGACCCCCTGGACGGCGCCCGTGGCGCAACAGGTGCGCGCGCGCTTCACGGGCAAGCGGAAGAGCTGGAAGACGAAGGTCTCGACCCCGCTCGACGGCAACCTGACCGTGTCGCTCGCATTCGCACGGGGTGGGCTGCACGATCTCGAGGTCCTGAGCGCGGACGGGAAGACCGTTCTCTGGACTGGCCTTTGGGCGGGACGGGCGGAGAAGCGCGTGTCTACCACGGTGTGCGGCGAGCGCTCACTCGTGCTGCGAGTCACACGGCACGGCGTCGGTGGCCCGTTCACCGTGCGGGTAACGCACGACTGATCTGTGCTGCCTCCTGCCCGCACTCATTGAGCGTTTCTTGAGCAGCAACGCGCAGCCTCCACGTGCCAAGGACGCGCCGGTCTTGCCTCCGGCGCACGAAAGGAGGCAGAAGTGCACGTATCACGGATCAAGCGACCGAGCGCTGCGTTCGTCGTCGCGATGATCGCACTCTTCGTCGCACTCGGGGGAACCGCGGGGGCCGTTGTCACGGCGGCAGTTCCGCTTGCGAAGAAGGCGCTCGTCGCCGAGAACGCGAAGAAGCTCGGTGGCCAGACGTCGGCGCAGATCGTTGCGTCGGCAGCCGCGAAGGGCACACAGGCTGCGCTGCAGCAGTCGCCCGCGGGCCCGCGGCCCGCGGCGAGCATCGCCGGCCTGGTGACCATCAAGACGCAGTCGGTGCAGATCGCGGCGGAAGGGGCCAACGGCACCGACGTAACCTGCGACTCAGGTAGCAAGGTGACCGGTGGAGGCCTCACCTCGGACGGAGCTGTCGTCCTCATCGACAGCTATCCGAAGAGCGACACCACATGGTCGGCCGGAGGTCTCAACCTCGGATCCAGCACGGCGAACGCAACGGTGTACGCCACCTGCGCGAAGTAGCCGATCACCCGCCGGCGCGGCCCCAGGTCGCGCCGGCAGCATTTCTGTCCTAGGTCGGAACGGGCTCGGGCGCCAGATCGAACTCGCGGAAGCGGAGCGCGATCGCGGAGAACGACAGCGCGGCGAGCGTCATCCCGACGGCGACGAGCGCAAAGAGGGTCGCGACGCCCCACCGCTCGAGGACCTGACCCGCAACGAGGAAGCCGAGCGGAGCAGCGAGGGTGTTGATCGCGATCACGGCGGTCATCACCTTCGCGCGCAGTGCATCAGGGGTCCGTGCGGTGAGAACCGCGAAGAACGGCCCGTTGATGAGCGGGGTGAAGAACATCGCGACGAAAAGCGCGAGGCCGACCAACGGCCAGGGAGGCATGAACGGAAGCACCCAGATCGGCACGACGAAGGCGAGGATCGCAAGCCCGGCGAGACGCAGCGGCGCCACCTTCCGGACAGCCATCACCGCGACGATGCTTCCCACCACAGCTCCCGCCCCGAGCGCCGCATAGAACAGACCGGCGATGCGCGAGCTTCCGTCGAACTCCGCGTACGCGTATACCGGGAGGCCCGCGGACATACCCGACGCGAGGAAGCCGAACGCGACGACGATCACGGCGATCGGGGCGAGGAGGCTGTCTCGGAGGAGAAAGCGGACGCCGTCGAGCACGCCGCCCGGCAGCGCTCCGGCGATGCGCTCGCGGCGAGGGACGAAGACGGCGACCAGGACGAACGCGACGAGGTACGACGCAGCGTCCACGTACAGGACATTTGGGGCGCCGATGAGCGGGATGAGGAGGCCGGCGAGCGCAGGCCCGATGAGCGCTGCGAAGGCGGTGCCCCCCTCGATGGCGCTGTTCGCCTGCGACATCCGGCGCTCGTCCTCACCGACGAGCTCGGGCAGGATGACCCGCTGCGACGCGAAGTAGGGCGGCATGAAGCAGCCGAGCAGCGCGACCAGGCCGAGGAGGAGCGGGAAGCTCAATAGGTCTGCCGCGTGGAGGATCGGGATCGACGCGAGAATCGGTGCACGTGCGAAGTCGGCGAGCAGCATCGTGTTCCGTGCGCCGAGCCGCTGAACGAGCATTCCGCTGGGGATGCCGAGGATCGCCATCGGAGCGAGCTCGGCCGCGAGGACGAGCGTCATCTTCCCCGGTGACCCGGTCGTGACGAGCACGAACCACGGGAGCGCGAGGTAGGTCATCCTCGTGCCGAGAACCGAGACGATCTCCGCGCTGATGAGCGCGCTGACCGCGGTCTTCTTCACGTGGCTCACGCGTGAGAATATAAAACGTCCGTACGGTTTTGTAAAGTGTGACCTAGCCGATGCCCAAGATCTCCGAGGAACGCAAAGCCGAGCGCCGACAGCAGATCCTCGGCGCCGCACGCCGCTGCTTCGCCGAGCACGGCTACGAGGGTGCCACGGTCGCGCGCCTCGAGGAGGCGAGCGGCCTCTCGCGCGGCGCGATCTTCAACTACTTCCCCTCCAAGGAGGAGCTCTTCGTCGAGCTGGCGGTCGAGGACTCGCGGCGCATCTCCGACCTCTGGGTCAACCAGGGGCTCTCCGCGGTCGTCGGCGAGGTGCTGGAGCTCGATCCTGCGTGGCTCGGCGTCTACCTCGAGCTCGTGCGGCGGGTGCGCACCGATGCGGAGTTCCGCCGGCGCATCGACCAGCGCCAGGAGGAGGTCGTCCCCGTCAACCGTGCCCGGATCGAGGAGGCGCAGCGAACGGGCGAGTTCCGGGACGACATCGAGGCTCGGGACATCGGGAGGTTCGTGAACCTCGTCCTGAACGGGCTCGCGCT
This sequence comes from uncultured Actinomycetes bacterium, assembly GCA_963815895.1. Classification (GTDB taxonomy): domain Bacteria; phylum Actinomycetota; class Thermoleophilia; order Gaiellales; family Gaiellaceae; genus GMQP-bins7. Next base: position 110,238 of record CAWFIP010000001.1, read on the forward strand.
CGGGCGCGCCAGCGGCGACGAGATGCCTCCCGCCGAGCCTCGTGCTCGCCTGCTCGACGACGCCGTCGGCGGCGACGGTCGGCCCGGCTAGCTGCTGCGGAGCTCGTCCCGGTACACGCGTTTGTAGAGCCGCGAGAGCTCCAGCACGCGGCTCACGTACTGCCGTGTCTCGGGGAACACGATGCCGGCGCCTGTGCGCCGCCACTCGTCGACGTTTCCTTGCCCCGCGTGGTACGCGGCGAGGGCGAGGCGCATGTCGCCGTATCGGCGGTACAGGTGCTCGAGGTACCAGGTGCCGTAGCGGACGTTGATGTCCGGGTCACGCAGGTCGGCGGTGACGAAGTTCGATCCTCCGGTGCGCAGGGCGATGCCCTCCGCGGTGTCGGGAAGGAGCTGCATGAGGCCGATTGCGCCTGCCTCGGACTCGGCATTCGGATCGAACCGGCTCTCGACGTAGACCACGGCCGCGACGAGCGCCGGGTCGAGCTCGTGACTCGCGCCGTGCGTCCTCAAGATCTGCTCGTACTCGAGCGGGTATCGCGCGCGCAGGTACCAGTCGGGCTCCGCTTCGACGACCCACGCGCCGACCGCGGCCACGGCCAGGACGAGGACGGCTGCCAGGGTCAGGATCCGCACGCGATCAGCTCCCGGAGGGCGTCCACCACCCCAAGTGTCAAATTGACACTTGGCTACTCACTGCCTGATTCGGGCGACGCCTCCGCGGTCAGGGTAGCCATCACGCCCGCGACCCACGCGTCGAGCTCGTCGGGCGTGCCTGTGTTCACGTACACGAAGTCGCCGCGCTTCGTCTTCTCACGGTCGGACAGGAGGCGCGACTCGCGGTCGTCCTTCCGGCCGCCCCGCCGCGCCTCGCGCAGCTGACGCGGCGCGGTCACGACGACGACCTTGTCGAAGCGCGTCTCGGCGCCGACCTCGTAGAGCAGCGGGACCTCGGTCACGCACACGGCCGGCGGGATCGGGAGCTTCGCCAGCTGCTCGCGCCAGTCGAGGTACTCCCGCGATACGAGAGGGTGGAGGAGCTTCTCGAGCCAGTCGAGCGCCTCGCGGTCGCGGAACACGCGGATCCCGATCCGCTCACGATCCGGCGAGCCATCATCGCCGAGGATCTCGTCCCCGAAGCGGTCGACCAGCGCTTGCTTGACGTCCGGATCGGACTTCAGGAGGTGATGGACGATCTCGTCGCTGGAGACGGTCGCCGCGCCGTGGCGCCGGAACGACGCGAGCGCCGCGCTCTTCCCTGCGCCGATTCCGCCCGTGATGGCGACGGCCAGCGGCCGCGCCTCGCGGTCCGGCGCCACCGCGTCGGGCTCCTTACGAGTCGGACTGCTCGGGAGAATCGGCTTCGGGCTCGACCGACGAAGCATGCGCGACCGTGTCCGCGTCCGCCTCGACCGAGACGTCGCCGGCCTCGGGCTCGGACGACTCCTCTGCAAGCTCGTCGACCGCCGCATCTTCGGCAGCTGCCTCTCGACCGCTGCCTCTTCGACCGTTGCCTCTTCGACCGTTGCCTCTTCGACGGCGGTCTCTTCGATCACCGCGTCTTCGACCACTGCCTCTTCGACCGCGGCATCGTCGACGGCTGCGTCTTCGACCACCGCCTCCTCGACGGCTGCCTCGTCGACCGGCGCCTCGCCGGAGTCCTCGACCGGCTCGCCGGCCTCGACCTCCTCGACGACCTCGTCGGCGACCGCAGCCGCTCCTGACGGGAAGGCCTCCTCGGTCAGCTTGAGATCGGGCATCGTGTGAACCGATTCGGCGCCGTCCGCACGCGGAACGGGCTGCTCGCCCTCCTCGACGCGCTTCAGCGACAGCGACAGGCGCCGGCGCTCGCCGTCGATCTCGAGGACGCGGACGTTCACCGCCTGGCCCTGCTGCACGACCTCGCGCGGATTCTCGACGTGATGCGCTGCGAGCTCGGAGATGTGCACGAGGCCCTCGACGCCCGGGAGGATCTCGACGAAGGCGCCGAACGTGACGACCTTCGCCACCCGACCCTCGACGACGTCCCCCTCGTTGTAGTGGTCGAGCACCTGCTGCCAGGGATCGCTCTGCGTCTGCTTGAGGCCGAGCGAGATGCGCTGGCGGTCGCGGTCGATGTCGAGCACCTTGACCTTGACCGTCTGCCCGATGTCGAGCACCTCGGACGGGTGGTTCACATGGCTCCAGGACAGCTCCGAGATGTGGATCAGCCCGTCCATGCCGTCGAGATCGACGAACGCGCCGAAGTCGACGATGTTCGAGATCTGCCCCTCGATGACGTCGCCCGGGTTCAGGCGGTCGAGGATGGCCTGCCGCATCTCCTTGCGCTCGTCCTCGAGGACGGCGCGACGGGAGAGAACGACATTGTTCCGCGAGCGGTTCAGCTCGATGACCTTGCAGCGCAGCTCGCGGCCCAGGAACTCGTCGAGGTCCTGGACGCGCCTGATGTCGACGAGGGAAGCGGGCAGGAAGCCGCGCACGCCGAGGTCGAGGATGAGGCCGCCCTTGACGACCTCGATGACCCGGCCGTTCACCGGCTCGCCGCTCTCGGCAGCCGCCTCGATCGCCTTCCAGGCGAGCTCGAAGCGAGCGCGCTTCTTGGACAGGATCAGGCGCCCTTCCGTGTCCTCCTTGGTGAGGACGAGCGCATCGATCTCCTCGCCGACGGCGACCTCGTCGGCCGGGTTGACGGCTCGTCGGATCGTGAGCTCGGCGACGGGAATGACGCCTTCGGACTTGTAGCCGATGTCGACGAGCACCTCGTCCTTGTCCACGCGCACGACGGTGCCGTGCACGACCTCGCCCTCGTTTATCTCGGGAAAGGCAGCGTCGTAGTCCGGAACCAGCTCCCCATCGGGGCCGGTCGTCCAAACCCCTTCTTCGACGGCGGTGGGCTTCTCGGCGGTGTCGTTGGCCATTCTGAGCCGCGGAGTATAGCCAGGTTGTGGAAAAGCTCCTGCTCAGACGTCAGGAACGCCGCGTGGCGACCCACCACTGGTTGCCCCAGCTGTCGTCGAACGCCGCACGGTGGTCGCCGAAGCTCGTGTCGTGCGGCTCGGCGGCCGAGGTGCGCCCCCCGCGAGGGCACGCGCATAGACCTCGTCCGCATCCTCGACGTAGACGTGCAGCATCGCCGGGAACCTCTCGCCGCCGCCCTCGCCGACCATGAGCGCGGAGTCGCCGAGGTCGAGCTCGGCATGCAAGCCGCCGGCTTCTCCTGTCATGCGGCGCCGCACTTCCGTGTCGAAAACGGCCGTGACGAACGAGAGCAGGCCCTCGGCATTCTCGACGAGAAGGTACGGGCTGAGGGTGCGGTAACCGTCCGGGACACCGGAGACAGTCACGCTTTCGCCTCGGCCCAGTCGTCGCCGACGCCGATGTCGACGGCGAGCGGCGGATCGAGCGGGTAGGCGCTCGTCATCTCCTCCCGTACGAGCTCGCGAACGGCGGTGATCTCCGTCTCCGGGACCTCGAGCAGCAGCTCGTCGTGGACCTGGAGCACGAGCCGGGCCCCTCTCCCCTCGTCGCGCAGCCGCCGGTGGATCGCGACCATCGCGACCTTGATGATGTCCGCGTTCGAGCCCTGCATGACGAAGTTCACGGCGACGCGCTCTCCGAACCCACGCGTCTGACGGTTCGAGGCGCGGAGCTCGGGGACGGGGCGGCGGCGCCCGAGGAGGCTGCTCGCGTACCCGTCCTCCGCGGTCTGCGTGATCGTGCGGGCGATGAAGGCCTGTACGCGCGGGAACCGCGCGAGGTAGGCGTCGATGTACTCCTGCGCCTGGTCCTTCGGGATGTCGAGGTTCTCCGAGAGCCCGAACGCCGAGATCCCGTAGACGATCCCGAAGTTGATCATCTTCGCGATCGCGCGCTCGTTCGTCGTCAGCGTCCGCGGGTCCTTGCCGAGGACCTCCGCCGCGGTTGCGGTGTGGATGTCCTCGCCGCGGAGGAACGCGTCCTTCAGCTTCGGCTCGCCCGAGACGTGCGCGAGGATCCGGAGCTCGATCTGCGAGTAGTCGGCGGACAGCAGCCGGCTCCCCGGCTCCGCGACGAACGCCGACCGGATCTCGCGGCCGAGGTCGGTGCGGATCGGGATGGACTGGAGGTTCGGGTTCGAGGTCGAGAGCCGCCCCGTCGCGGCGACCGCCTGGTTGATGGTCGTGTGCAGGCGCCCGTCGTCCCCGAGCAGCGTGGGCAGCGGCTCGAGGTACGTGTTGAGGAGCTTCGACAGCTCGCGCCACTCCTCGATCACGGGAACGATCTCGTGGTCGCCGCGGATCGCGCGGAGCACCTTCCCGTCCGTCGAGTACCCGGTCTTGCCCTTCCGTCCGGGCGTGAGCTCGAGCTTCTCGAACAGCACGCGACCGAGTTGCATCGGCGACCCGATCACGAACTCCTCGCCGGCGAGGTCGTACGCGCGCGCCTCGAGCTCCTCCACACGATCGCGGAGCCGGGCCGTGATCTCGCCCATCCGGTACGTGTCGATCCGGACTCCAGCCTCCTCCATCGCGGCGAGCACCTCGGTGAGCGGGAGCTCGACCTCGTCGTAGAGCCGCTCGAGACCGCGCTCGCGGACCCGCTCGCGGAGGATCGGCGCGAGCCGGCGAGCTGCTTCCGCGCGGCGGACGAGCGCGGCCGTCTCCTCCTCGGCAGGCGGCTCGGGCTCGAGCTCGACGCCCTGCTCGGCGGCCAGGTCCTCCGGCAGGTACTCCGCGCGGCCCGGATCGATGAGGTAGGCCGCGATCATCGTGTCGTCGGTTGCGTGGACGCGCAGCGCTTTGGCGTCGTGCGCTGCGACGTTCGCCCTGGGATCGAGCGTCAACATGCCACTCGGCCGTGGTGCCACCACGACCTCGCCGGTCCCGTTCGCGACGGCCACGCGGTCGGCGTCGGCGGCGAGGCCGATGCGGCCTTCGAGCTTCGGCAGGTCTCCCTCGCGCCACACGACCGACTGCGTCTCCGCCTTCGGGAGCTCGGCCGCGGGGAGCGCCTCGTCGAGCGTGTCGACGCGGCTCAGGAGCCCGCGGAACTCGAACCGGCGGAAGATCTCCTTGAGAGCCGAGCGATCCGGCGGGCGGGAGACGAGCTCCGTGGGGTCGACGTCGAGCTCGAGGTCGCGGCGCATGGTCGCGAGGACCTTCGAGGCCCGCGCCTGGTCGGCGTGCTCGATGATGTTCTTCTTGCGTGCAGGCGATAGGTCGTCCGCGTGCTCGATGACCTCCTCGAGCGAGCCGTACTGCGCGATGAGCTGTCCGGCCGTCTTGTCCCCGATGCCCGGGACGCCCGGGATGTTGTCGCTCGTGTCGCCCTTCAGGCCGATGAAGTCCGGAACCTGGTCGGGACGAACGCCGTAGCGCAGCTCGACCCGTTCGGGCGTGTACACGTGCACGTCGGCGACGCCGCGCGGCGTCATCATCAGGCAGACGTTCTCCGAGCAGAGCTGGAAGGCGTCGCGGTCGGTCGAGACGACGCAGGTCTTCACAGCCGCGTCGTCCGCCGCCGTCGCGATGGTCGCGATCACGTCGTCTGCCTCCCAGCCCTCGAACTCGAGGTTCTGGTATCCGAACGCCTCGACGATCGGCCGGAAGTGCGGGAACTGCTCGCGCAGGAGATCCGGCATCGGCCGCCGGTCGGACTTGTACTCCGCCGAGATCTCGGTGCGGTGGACAGGCCTCGTGTCCCAAGCGACGGCGACCCCGCGCGGCTTGTAGTCGGAGAGGAGCTTGAAGAGCATGTTCGTGAACCCGAGCAGTGCATTCGTGGGCTGTCCCTCGGTCGTCTGGAGTTCCTCGGGCAACGCGAAGAACGCGCGGTACGCCAGGTTGTTGCCGTCGACGAGGAAGAGCTCCGTGTCCTGGACGGGCGCGTCGTCGAGCTCCAGCTCCTCGCCCGTGATGGTCTTCGGGCTCACGTCGCAACGGTATCGTCCCGCCCGCGGGAGCGGGCATGCGATTCGGCGCGCCCGAGATTCGCGCGTCAGCGAATCTTGGGCTGCGCATAGATTTCTGCGCTTGCGTCGCGTCCCGCTGCTCTCGGGCTCCCGCCTCGTTCTCGTCCCGGTGGCCGAGGACGACGTCGTCCTCCGTCCGCCCCCGCCACCGAAACAGGTGGTGGACGTTCGTGCCGCGGTTCGTGACGCGCTGCGCTTCCCGCTCTCTGGCCCGTCGCTCGCCGCTGTCGCGCGCAAGGGAGCTCGCGCGACGATCGTGGTCGAGCCGCCCACGCTCCCGGTCCCGAGCGTCCCGAACGACCCGCGCGCCCTTGCGCTCGCGGCGGTCGTCCGGGAGCTCGAAGCGTGCGGCATCCCGGACGAGCAGCAGACGATGCTCGTCGCGACCGGGCTCGGCCGCCGCTCGGGCGTACGCGACCTTGCCCGCCTGCTCCTGCCCCCGCACGCTCGCGCGATCGTTCCGGGGCACCGTGCTCGTCCACGATGCGGAGTCGCCCGATCTCGTGGCCGTGTTGGAGGGCCGCGAGACCGTCCGCCTGAACCGCGCCGTCGTCGAATCGGACGTCACGGTGGTCGTCGGGGCGGCGGAGACCGTGCTCCACGGCGGCCCCGGCACGCTCCTCGCGGCGGCCGACGCGCGGACGGTTCGCCGGATCGCGGCCGTGGACTCGCTGCTCGAGGCCGCAGGCGAGCCCGAGTGGGAGCTTGCACGGGCCGTGGAGTCGGTCGTCTCGAAGCACACGTCGCTGATCGGCGTGTCGCTCGTCCTCGATCTGCCGCGGCTCACGGGCACGTATCGCGGGTACCCGGACGAGCTCGAGGTCGTCGAGCGTCTCGCCCGCTCGCCGCTCCGCAAGCTCGTCTCGGCGATGCCGGACGTGTTGCGACGCGCCGTGCTCGAACGACAGGGCCGGAGCCTGCAGGCAATCGCCGCCTATGCCGGCCAACCGTCGGTCGCGCACGCCGAGGCGCTCCTGCGCGGTGTCGCGCTGCGGGACACCGCCCTCGCGGAGCCGCTGGACGCGCTCGTCGTCGGCGTGCCGTGGACGGGCATCGAGTTCCCGCGCGAGCCGGTCAACCCCGTCACCGCAGCCGCGCTCGCGCTTGGAATCGCCCTGCGCCTCCGCCGCGACGCCTTCCCCGTCCGCCCCGGCGGGACGCTCGTGCTCGTGCATCCGCTTCGGCGCACGTTCGCGTCAGGCACGCAGGCGCCCTACGCGGCGATGTTCCGTGCCCTGCGTGATGCCCACGACGACGAGACGCTCGCCGAGGTCGAGGCGGAGGCGGCGGGGGACGGGCGCGCCCGCGACGCGTACCGCGACGGGTCCGCCTGCCATCCCCTACTCCCGTTCGCCGACTGGGCGAGCTGCAAGCCCGCGCTCTCGCAACTCGGACGCGTGATCGTTGCCGGGTGCCGTGACGCCACCGCCGCCAGGACGCTCGGCTTCGTGCCGAGCCACGGGATCGGGAGCGCGCTCGAGATGGCGCACGGCGTCGCGGGCGGACGCGGTCGCGTGGGGATCCTGCTCGCGCCGCCCTATCCGGCGCTCGTCGTCGGCTGAGCCTCTACGACTCGCCGAGGTAGGTCTTGCGGACCTGCTCGTTCGTCTTCAGCTCGGAGGCCGGGCCCTCGAGCGGGATGCGGCCGGTCTCCATGACGTAGCCGCGATGCGCGACGTCGAGCGCCATGAGCGCGTTCTGCTCGACAAGGAGCACCGGAGTGCCCTGCTTGTTGACCTCGACGACGGTCTCGAAGATCCGCTCGACGAAGATGGGCGCGAGGCCCATCGAGGGCTCGTCGAGGAGCAGGAGCTTCGGCCGCGCCATGAGCGCGCGCCCGATCGCGCACATCTGCTGCTCCCCGCCCGACATCGTCCCGGCCTTCTGCGTGCGGCGCTCCTTGAGGCGGGGGAAGAGCGTGAACACGCGCTCCATGTCGTCGGCGAAGTTCTCCTTGTCCGAGCGCTGGAAGGCGCCCATCTCGAGGTTCTCGGTCACGGTCATGCGGGGGAAGAGCCGCCTGCCCTCCGGGCTCTGCGCGATGCCGCGCTTCACGATCGTGTGCGGTGCCGCTCCGGTGATGTCGTCGCCCTGGAAGCGGATCGAGCCCTGGCGCGGCTTGTTGATGCCGTTGATCGCCCGCAGCGTCGTGGACTTCCCAGCGCCGTTCGCGCCGATCAGGGTCACGATCTCGCCGGCGCGGACGGTGAGGGAGATGCCCTTCAGCGCGTGGATCGCGCCGTAGTAGACGTGCACGTCCTCGAGCTCGATGACAGGCCCGGCGGTCGGGGTGCTCTCGCTCATGCCGTCGCTCCGGAGCCGAGATACGCCTCGATCACGCGCTCGTCCGCCTGGATCTCCGCGGGCGTGCCCTCCGCGATCTTCCCGCCGTACTCGAGCACGGTGATGCGCTCCGACACGCCCATGACGACCTTCATGTCGTGCTCGATGAGCAGCACGGTGAGCCCCCTGTCGTCGCGGAGCCGTCGGACGAAGTCGGTGAACTCCGCGGTCTCCTGCGGGTTCATCCCCGCGGTTGGCTCGTCGAGGAGGATCAGCTTCGGGTCGGTGGCGAGAGCACGTGCGACCTCGAGGCGTCGCTGATCTCCGTACGGAAGGGTGCCCGCGTACTCCTCGTGCCGGCGCGGGATCCCGCAGTAGCGGAGGAGCTCCCTTGCCTTCTCTCGCGCCTCGCGCTCCTCCCGCTTGACCCTCGGCGTGCGGAGGATGGAGCCGAGGATGCCCCCCTTTAGCCGGCAGTGCATGCCGACGAGCACGTTCTCGAGCGCCGTCATCTGTGCGAAGAGCCGGATGTTCTGGAACGTCCGGCCCACTCCGAGCTCGACGATCGCGTGCGGGGGCTTCCCGACGACCTCGGCGCCGTCGAACACGATCGAGCCGGACGTCGGCACGTAGACGCCGGTGATCTGGTTGAAGAACGTCGTCTTGCCGGCGCCGTTCGGCCCGATCAGCGCGACGATGGAGCCGCGCGGGATCGTGAAGTCGACGTCGTCGGTGGCGACGAGGCCGCCGAACTCCTTCCGCACTTGCTCGGCGACGAGGAGGTTGTCCGGCTGGGCGCTCATGCCTAGTCGTCCGACGGGTTTCGATCGGTGAGCGCACCCTCTGTCTGGACGTCGTAGAACGGCGTGTCGTGCACGCCCTCCTCGAGCTCGATCTTGTGCCTGCGTTCGGGAATCAAGCCCGTCGGGCGCAAGAGCATCATCGCGACGATGATCCCGCCGTAGATGCCGAACTGGTACTTCGTCGGGTCGAAGTCGAGCCCGGCATCCTGCACCTTCGAGCCGATGGTGGCGAGGCCCTCGATATTGAGATACCCGAGGATCATCCCGCCGACGAACACGCCCCAGATGCTCCCCATGCCCCCGAGGATCACCATGCAGAGCAAGAAGATCGAGAAGTTGAAGTAGAAGTCCGCCGGGAACGCGCCCGCCTTGTAGCTCGCGTAGAACGCGCCTGCGATCCCGCCGAAGAACGCGCCGATCGCGTACGACCACGTCTTCGTGCGCATCAGCGGGACGCCCATCGCCGCGGCCGCCGTCTCGTCCTCGCGGATCGCGATCCAGGCGCGTCCGAGCCTTGAGTCGCGGAGCCGGATGCAGCAGAACACGGTGAAGAGCAGCAACCCGACCGCGGCCCAGTAGTAGAGGTCGTCCTTGTTGTCCTGCTCGCGGAAGACGAAGGCTCCGAACGCGAGGGAGTCGATGGGTGCGATCCCGAACGTGCCGTTCGTCAGGTCGAAGCCGCCGAGGGAGTCCGCGTTGCGCACGAACTGCGGCACGATCTCGCCGAAGCCGAGGGTCACGATCGCGAGGTAGTCGCCGCGCAGCCGGAGCGTCGGCAGGCCGATGACGATGCCGACGAGCATCGTGAACAGGCCAGCGAGGGGCAGGATGAGCCACATCGAGAGATGGATTCCGGGCTGGTCGGAGTTCGCGCTGGACAGGAACGAGAACGAGACGTCCTCGAACTGGAGAGACGCGAGCCACCCGGCGACGTACGCGCCGGCTGCGTAGAACGCGACGTACCCGAGGTCGAGGAGGCCCGCGTACCCGACGACGATGTTCAACCCGAGCGCCATCATCGTGAACGTGACCATGATCACCATCGAGCCCGTACGGGGAACGAAGTCCCCGATGAGCGGCAGGTCCTGCAGGGTGTCGACGAGGAACGGGTAGAGCAGCCCGAAGACGACGAGGCCGAAGACGAGCCACCATGCGCGCTCGGTGCGCGCGCGCGCGGCGAAGGACTGGGCGGCCTCGCTCATGGCGTCGTCACGCCCCCTCGGGCGTCCGCTCCCCGAGGATGCCCTGCGGCCGGAAGACGAGCGTGATGATCAGGATCCCGAAGACGATCGAGCGCGTCCAGTCGCTGCCCGGCGTCCCGTCGAGCCCTTCGTTCGTGGCCTCCACGCAGCCGATCACCATCGCCCCCAGCACGGCCCCGGTGAGGTTCCCGATGCCACCGAGCACCGCCGCGGTGAACGCGATCAGCCCGAGCTGGAAGCCCGTGTCGTAGCGCATGTTGAACTGCAGGAGATACACGAGCCCGGCGACCGCAGCGAGCGCTCCGGCAATGAAGAAGGTCACCGAGATCGTGCGGTTGACGTTGATCCCCATCATCGCGGAGGCCTCCGTGTCCTGTGCCACCGCACGCATCGCCTTCCCCTGGCGCGTCGAGCGGACGAACCACGTGAGCAGGACGAGGACCGGGATGACGATGAGGAAGACGGCCAGCTTGTTCCACGGGAAGATCACGCCGCCGATCTCGAACGCCTTCGTGCGCGGGATGAAGTTCGGCACGGACTCGAAGTCCACGCCGTAGATGGCGAGCGCGATGTTCTGGACGATGAACGACACGCCGACCGCCGTGATCAACGGCGCCAGCCGTGGCGCGTTGCGCAACGGCTTGTACGCGATGCGCTCGATGCCCGCGTTGATGAGCGCGAACATCGGCATCGTGATCGCCAGGGTGACGAGGAGCCCCACGATGATCGCGATCACGCTCGAGCTCTCGTCGAGCCCGAACACGGACACGATCAGCGTGCTGGCAACGAGGCCCGAGAGCGCGAACACGTCGCCATGGGCGAAGTTGATGAGCTGGAGGATCCCGTAGACGAGCGTGTAGCCGAGCGCGACCAGCCCGTAGATGGCGCCGTTCGTGACCCCGATGATCATGACGTTCAGGAAGCGCGTCGGATCCTCGACGAACTTGACGAAGAGCCAGACGATGACCGTGGCGAGGAGGAGGAGCCCGATGATGTCGATCAGGCTCGACCCGCGTACGCGCTGCAAAGCCGCCGTCGCCGTGGCCATCGGAGGGCGACTCTAAACGCCGAGAGCTGAGAGGGCAATGCCCTCCCAGCTCTCGAGCGCTGTGGTTCCTCTACGCCCCAGCCGCCTGAACGGTCTCAGGCTTGGGAGCGAAGTTGTCCTCCGTCACGAGCTTGTCGGTCGCGACGTACATCGTGAAGCCGACCACGGCGCCAGACGCGTTCGTCGGATCGCCGTTCTCGTTGAAGTTGAACGAGCCGAGAAGCCCGTCCGTGACCTCCGACGCGAACATCTTCGCGATCACGTCGGAGCGGCTCCCGTCCGAGGCGGCGATCGCGTCGAGCACGATCTGCGCCGACTGGGCGCCGTAGATCGCGTACGGGTCGATCGTCTTGCCCTTGAGCTCGGTCGCGAGCAGGGAGTCGATGTACTCGGACGCCGTTCCGGTGAACGAGTCGATCGGCACACCCGCGACGGACATGAACATGCCCTTCGCGGCCGGTCCGGACTCGTCGATGGTGGCCTGAGTGGTGAAGCCGTCGGGAGCGAGCAGCTTCACGGCACCGTCGTTCGGGCCGAGGACGGCGACCTTGTCCTTGATGACCTGGGCGCCGTTCTCGTCGATGAGGCCGCCGAGGAACACGGCGTCCGCACCGCTGTTCTTGATCTTGCCCATGAGCGCCTCGTAGCTCGAGGCCTTCGGATCCCAGGAGTCGAATCCAGCGACCTTGATCCCGACAAACTCCGCTGCCTTGCGCGTCGTCGTCGCGACGCCGAGGCCGTAGGCCTCTTTGTCGTTGAGGATGTAGACGCTCTTGATGCCCTGCTTCTGCATGAACTCCGCGACGAACGCGCCCTGGTAGTCGTCCGCAGGCGCGACGCGCGCGTAGTTCCGCGTGCCGTTCGGATAGTACTTCGCCGGCTCCGAGGCCTCGCATCCGCCCGGCAGGTTCACCGTCAGGCACGGATACGTGTTCGCCGGTGACATCATCGCGATGCCGCCGTCAGGCGCGGCGTTCAGCAGCGGGATGATGATCTGCGCGCATCCGGAGTTGAACGTCCCGATGACCGCGATCACCGCGTCGTTGTCCGCATACGCGTTGCCGTTCTGCGAGCACTTGCCCGAGTCCCACTTCGCAGCCTGTGCGGTCGCGTCGTCACACGACTGGAAGCCGATGTTGTAGTCGCCGGCCTTCCAGCCGCGTTCACTGAGCTCGTGCCGGATCGCGGCGACGATCTGCTCGGTCTGCGTGCGCGACGAGCCCTGGAGCGGGAAGTCGGAAGCGAGGATGTAATCCGGATCGCCGTCGCCTTCGAACTCGAGCCCCGTGCACGACGACGACGGAAGGGCCTCGACGTCCCCGCCGCCACCGTCACCGCCGCCGCAGCCCGCGGCGACGAGAGCGAGAGCCGCGATGAGCAGCGCAAACGCTGCGAGCGCGCTCTTTCTCACACTCAACACTGTCCTCCTCAGTTGGATTGCGCAGGTGCACACCGGGGAAGCCGGCGCCCCGGCAGTATCGGGGCTTGCGCCGCAGGGCGCAAATGAGAGCGGTCGGCGGGGAGGGGCGATGCCGGAGGTGGGGATCGAACCCACACGTCCCAGGGGACACAGGATTTTGAGTCCTGCGCGTCTGCCAGTTCCGCCACTCCGGCGCGTGCACAGGGTACTCGGCGCGGCCACCGTCGTTAGGCTGCCGCCTACATGCGACTCGGCGTGCTCACAGGCGGCGGCGACGTCCCCGGGCTCAACCCGTGCATCAAGGCGTTCGTCAACCGGGTCGACGATGCCGGGCACGAGGTCGTCGGCATCCGCCGCGGCTGGGCAGGGCTGCTCGAGTACGACCTCGACGACCCGTCCTCGGGCACGGACAAGGTGGCGCCGCTCGACCCGTCCAGCGTTCGAACGATCGATCGCACGGGCGGCACCGTCCTACACACGTCGCGCACGAACCCTGGCAACGTGCGCGCGGGCGACGTCCCGGCGTTCCTCGCCGACCAGGCGACGGGCGAGGGCCCGTTCGACTTCACGGAGCACGTCCTGCGCGTGATCGAGCACCTCGGGATCGACGCTCTGGTGCCGATCGGCGGGGACGACACGCTCTCGTACGCGCTCCGCCTCCACGACGAGGGTGTGCCGGTGATCGCGATCCCGAAGACGATGGACAACGACGTCCACGGCACGGACTACTGCATCGGCTTCTCGACGGCGGTCACCCGCGGCGTCCAGTTCATCCACAACCTCCGCACGAGCTCCGGGAGCCACGAGCGCATCGCGGTCGTCGAGCTCTTCGGGCGCTACAGCGGCGAGACATGCCTCATCACCGCCTACCTTGCCGGCGTCGACCGCGCGGTCATCTCGGAGGTCCCGTTCGACGTCGACCGGCTCGCCGAGCTGCTCATGGCCGACAAGCGAGCAAACCCGTCGAGCTACGCGATGGTGACGGTCTCCGAGGGCGCGACCGCGGCGAGCGGCGAGCTCGTCCTCTCGGGCGAGGCCGACGCGTACGGGCACCGCAAGCTCGGCGGGATCGGGCTGCTCCTCGGGGAGGCCCTGAAGGAGCGCACGGGGGAGGACATCATCTACCAGCAGGTCGCGTACCTCATGCGCTCGGGAAGCCCCGACTCGCTCGACCTCATGGTGGCGACGAACTACGCAGTCACGGCTGCCGACCTGGCGCTCGAGGGAGACACCGGTCGCATGGTCTCGCTGCGGAACGGCTCCTACACGACCGTTCCGATCACCGCTGTCCGCGAGGGCGTCAAGCGCGTCGACGTCGACGAGCTCTACGACGCGGCGCACTACCGACCGAAGGTGCGTCACGTCCTCGGCAAGCCGATGTTCCTCTACTGAGACGGCCGTGAGCACCTTCGGAGTCCTAACGGGAGGCGGCGACTGCCCCGGCCTCAACGCGGCCATCCGCGCGATCGTTCGCGGCTCGCTCGCTGCGGGCCATCAGGTGCTCGGCATCCGCGAAGGCTGGCACGGGCTCGGCGGGCGCGGGGCGGACGCCCTTGACCGCCGAGCGGTCGCAGGCATCCTTCCGCGGGGCGGAACGATCTTGGGGTCATCGGGCTGGAACCCCTTCCACGAGGAAGGCGGCATCGAGACCGTGCTCGCGACGACGCGGGCCCTCGAGCTCGAGGGCGTCGTGGCGATCGGCGGGGAGGGGACGCTCGGCATCGCCCATCGCCTCCACACCGAGCATGGCTATCACGTGGTCGGCGTCCCGAAGACGATCGACAACGACCTCGCCGGCACGGACGTCACGATCGGGTTCGATACGGCCGTCCAGATCTGCACCGAGGCGATCGACCGCCTGCACACCACGGCCGAGTCGCACAACCGGGTGATGGTCGTCGAGGTAATGGGACGGAACACGGGCTGGATCGCGGCCGAAAGCGGCACGGCGGGAGGCGCCGACGTCATTCTCGTGCCGGAGCGGCCGATGCCCATCGAGGACGTCTGCGACGAGCTTCGGCTCCGGCATGAAGAGGGCCGCGACTTCTCCATCGTCGTCGTCGCCGAGGGGTACACGCTGACTCGTCGCTCGGGCGAGCAGGGCATGCCCGTGATGCAGGGTGTCGACCCGTACGGGTACGCGCGTCTCGGCGGCATCGGACACGTGGTCGCGGAAGAGGTGACCCGGGCGACCGGCTACGAGACCCGCGTCACCGTGCTCGGACACGTCCAGCGTGGCGGAACCCCGACGGCACGGGACCGATTCCTGGCGACGAGGCTTGGCCTGAAAGCAGCAGTGCTCGCGTCCTCGGGGACGTGGGGACGCATGGCGGCAGTCCAGGGGAACGACATCGTCGACATCTCGCTCGAGGAGGCGACGCGCTCTCCTCGACCCGTCCCGAACGCCTGGATCGCGGCGAGCGGGACGGTCGCGTAGACCTCCTAGACCTCGGGCGGCTCGGCCGGAACGAGTGCTGCGACGTCGTGTGAGGTCACGAGTACCGCGTCGACGCCGGCCCGCTCGAGCTCGGCGACCTCGTCCGCCGACGCATCGCGCAGCTCCGCGATCGCAAGCTTCCCGGCCGGAACGTCGTGCAGCAGCGCGAGCAGCGATTCGAGCTCGTTTTCGTCGGATCCCGGCTCGGTGCTGAGCAGGAACACCTCTGGATCAAGCTCCTCGAGCGCGCGCTCGAGATCCTCGGCGGCAGCAACCCGGACGACGCAGTCGATCCCGAGGCCCTGGGCGCGATCCCACGCCTCGGCATCCGGAGGGACGACGACAGCGTCGGCCGTCACTCCTGAGGACTCGACGGGGTTCTCGAGAAGAAGCACCGGGAGCTGCGATCCGTCGCCGAGATCGATCGCGCCGCGCGCGACCGCGAGCGCATCTGCGCCCTGCAGCTCCGCAGCCGCGGCCTCGCTGCCGTCCGCGACCTCGACCAGCACCGAGATGCCGTCGCCTTCGGCTATCGCCTGACTCAACCTGCTCAACCCGGCGGATGCTACTCAGCCAACCGACGTGCGCGCTGGGACGTCTAGGGTGCAGCGAATGCGTGTCCCGGTCGTCGTGCTCACGCTGCTCGTGCTCTTCGCCGGCGTGGGGGCCGCAAGGACGATCGAAGGGACGAACCGGAACGACCATCTCGTCGGAACGCCGCGTGCCGACGTGCTGTTCGGTCGCGGCGGCGCAGACCAGCTGGTCACTCTCGCGGGCGCCGACTTCCTGAGCGGCGGGCCCGGTCGCGACCGGCTCGTCGCGGGACCCGGGGTCGACCGGATCTCGGCCGAGTACGACGGCGCCCGGGACCGCGTCCTCTGCGGCTCAGGGCTCGACGTCGTGAACGCCGACCCGCTCGACGTCGTCGCGCGCGACTGCGAGATCGTCGGGAGGCGGCTCTCCCGCGATCCGTACACGACGACGACGGGCCAGCACGAGACGGAGGTCGAGCCCGACAGCCTCACCGTGGGACGGACGACCGTGGTGACCTATCAGGTCGGCCGCCGCGTCGACGGTGGCGCGGACAACATCGGCTTCGCGGTCTCGAGCGACGACGGACGCATGTGGCGGAGCGGGCTCCTACCCGCCCTCACGCAGGAGAGCGTGCCGGCCGGCCCACACGTGCGCGCGAGCGATCCGGTCGTCGCCTACGACGCCGGGACGCGCACGTGGCTCATCTCTACGCTCGCGATCCAGGACCAGATCACGCGCCTCACCGTCAGCCGCTCGAGCGACGGCTTCACGTGGGGCAACCCGGTGATCGCGATCGAGGGCGGCCACCCGACCGGCATCACCTTCGACAAGAACTGGATCACCTGCGACAACGGCGCCACGAGCCCGAAGCGCGGCCGGTGCTACCTCGCCTACACGGACACGGTCCGGAACGGGAGCATCGCGGTCCTGACCTCGACCGACGGTGGCCTGAGCTGGTCGGGCCCGGTCGCCATCGCCGTCGCCGACGCGGTCGGGGCCTTTCCGGTCATCCGGCCGACGGGAGATCTCGTCGTGATCTTCAACTGGGGCGGGAGGCGAATCGGCTCGTCGGTCTCGCGCGACGGGGGCCTGAGCTTCAGTCCCGTTGCGCAGGTCGCGGAGATCCACGTGAGCTCCATTCGCGAGCTCCGTTTCTTCCCTCTGCCCTCGGCCGACGTCGATCCGTCGGGTCGCGTGTGGGTGACGTGGCACGACTGCCGGTTCGACCCCGGCTGCGACGCGAACAGCGTGCTCGTCGCGACGTCGGCGGACGGCACCTCGTGGAGCACTCCTGTCGCGATCACCTCCCGCAGGAACGCGTTCATCCCGGCGATCGGCATCCATTCAGGAACGGGGCGCGTCGCCGTCGCGTACTACGTCGTCCGTCCGGGCGGGATCGACGCCGAGCTCGTCGAGTCCACCGGAGCCGCGACCGGCTTCGGGGCTCCGCGCCGGCTTTCCGCCCAGAGCATGCGCCCACGCTGGCTGCCGAACACCGTCTCGGGACGCATGCTCGCCGACTACATCTCGGTGCACTACGCCGGCAACCGTCCGCTCGTAGCGTGGGTGCTGGCATCGGAGCCCGTGGCCTCGCGCTTTCGCCAGGCCGTGTACGCGACGCGCGGCTAGGACGCCGAACGCGCCGCGGCCAACCTAGAGCCCTATCGGGTGCCAGACGGTCTTGAGCTCGACGAACGAGGCGATCTCCCACGGGCTCTGGGCGTCTGCCGTGGAGCGAACGACGCGCTTCACGTTGTCGGCCGCGAGGCGCTCGAGCTCCGCGAGGTCGCCGTCCGCTCCGGTGAGGTCGATCGCGTTCACGTCCATGTGCGCGGCGAGCCACGGCGCAAGCTCCTCGCGGAAGCCGGTGAGGATGTTGACTGCTCCCCCGGGCACGTCCGACGTCGCGAGCGCCTCCGCGAGCTCGATCGCCGGCAACGGGTGCTCCTCCGATGCCACCACGACGACCGCGTTTCCGCCGACGAGCGCCGGAACGATCCGCGACACGATGCCGGCGAGGGGCGGCTCGACCGGGGCGAGCACGGCGACGACGCCGGTCGGCTCCGGAACGGTGAAGTCGAAGTACGGGCCGGCGACGGGATTCGATCCGCCGAGCACCTGGGACAACTTGTCCGACCAGCCCGCGTACCAGACGACGCGATCGATCGCAGCCTCGACCTCCTTCCGCCCGCTGCAGACGGCGGCGAGGTCCGTCGCACGCGCCTCGAGCATCTCCGCGAGCCGGTACAGCACCTGCCCACGGTTGTACGCGGTCATCCCCGACCAGACGGGGAATGCGGCACGCGCCGCGCGGATCGCGTCGCGAACGTCCTTCCGCGAGGCGCGGGCGACGTTCTGCCCCTCGGCCTCGTACGTTCGCCCGGACTCCGACCGCGGGAACGCCCCGCCCACATAGAGCTTGTACGTCTTCTTGACGGGTAGCCGGGTCACGCACGGCCCCCGTTCGGCGCGGCGCTGTGAACACATCGGCGCACCTTCGGCACGAATGCGTGCGCGTTTCGCGAATGGTTCGCGTTACGCTCGACAGCGGGTGGAGGGTGGCCCAGCACCCCACCCAGGGTGGGGCGTGCGCTGTGCGCGCGTCGCGAACACCCACTGCGGCGCTCACTCGAGCCTCAGGTACGGCTCGAGCCCGTGGCGGCCGCCCTCGCGCCCGAAGCCCGACTCCTTGTAGCCGCCAAACGGCGAAGACGGGTCGAAGCGGTTGAACGTGTTCGCCCACACGACCCCCGCTCGCAGGCGCTCGACCATCCACAGGATCCGCGACCCCTTTTCGGTCCATACGCCCGCCGACAGCCCGTACGGCGTGTTGTTCGCCTTCTCGACCGCCTCCTCGGGCGTCCGGAAGGTGAGCGTCGAGAGAACCGGCCCGAAGATCTCCTCCTGCGCGATGCGGTAGCTCTGCGCGACGTTCGTGAAGAGCGTCGGGCGGAACCAGTAGCCCCGCTCCGGCAGGCGGCACTCGGGCTGGAAGATCTCCGCGCCTTCCTCCTCCCCGCTCGCGACGAGCTCTGTGATGCGCTTCAGCTGCTCGCTCGAGTTGATGGCGCCGACGTCGGTGTTCTTGTCCAGCGGGTCGCCGACCCGGAGCGTCGAGAGGCGGAGCTTCAGCTTGTCGATGAGCTGCTCGTAGATCGACTCCTGCACGAGCAGCCGCGACCCCGCACAGCAGACGTGGCCCTGGTTGAAGTAGATGCCGTTCACGATGCCCTCGACCGCCTGGTCGAGCGCCGCGTCGTCGAACA
Organism: uncultured Actinomycetes bacterium; assembly: GCA_963815895.1. Classification (GTDB taxonomy): domain Bacteria; phylum Actinomycetota; class Thermoleophilia; order Gaiellales; family Gaiellaceae; genus GMQP-bins7. The sequence goes on from CAWFIP010000001.1 coordinate 129,181, forward strand.
CGATGTTCGCGGCCTTCCCGCCGAGCTCGAGCGTCAGCTTCACGCCGCGCCCGGCGAGCTCGCGCATGATCAGCTTCCCGACTTCCGTCGACCCGGTGAATGCGAGCTTGTCGATGCCCTCGTGCTTGACCAGGTGCGCGCCGGTCGTACCGTCGCCCGTGACGATGTTGACCACGCCCGGAGGCAGCTCCGCCTGGCGGCAGACGTCGGTGAAGAGGAGCGCGGTCAACGGCGTCGTCTCCGCGGGCTTCAGGACGACGGTGTTGCCGCATGCGAGCGCGGGCGCGATCTTCCACGAGAGCATGAGCAGCGGGAAGTTCCATGGGATGATCTGCGCCGCGACGCCCAGCGGCGTCGGCTTCCGGTTCGGGAACGCGTACTCGAGCTTGTCCGCCCAGCCGGCGTAGTAGAAGAAGTGCGCGGCCGCAAGCGGGAGATCGACGTCGCGCGACTCCTTGATCGGCTTCCCGCCGTCGAGCGACTCCGCGACCGCGAACTCGCGCGAGCGCTCCTGGAGGATCCGCGCGATGCGGTAGAGGTACTTCGCGCGCTCGGATGGTGCGAGCTTCGCCCAGCCGTCCTCGTAGGCGTCGCGCGCGGTCGAGACCGCAAGATCGACGTCCTCCGCGCCGGCGAGCGCGAACTCGTAGAGCGACTCCTCGGTCGAGGGCGACACCGACTCGAGCGTCTTGCCGGACCTCGGCTCGACCTCCTCACCGCCGATGAAGAGCCCGTAGCGCGGCTTGATCTCGACGATGTCGCGCGCCTCCGGAGCCGGCGCGTATTCCCACTCCATGGGAGCCGGGACGGCGGCGGAGCGCTTTTCGACCTGCGCCATCAGTCGATCGTGAAGTAGTCGCCGGACTGATAGCGCCCCGTGCGCTCCTTGCGGATCTGCATGAGCACGTCGTTCAGGAGCGTGGATGCGCCGAAGCGGAACAGGTCGGGTGTCATCCACTGCACACCGAGCGTCTCGTAGAGGACGACGAGGTACTGCACGGCCTGCTTCGACTGCCTGATCCCGCCGGCCGGCTTGATGCCCACGATGCGGCCCGTCTCGGCGTGCACGTCGCGGACGGCCTCCATCATGCAGAGCGTCACCGGGAGCGTCGCCGCCGGGCTGACCTTTCCGGTCGAGGTCTTGATGAAGTCCGCCCCGGCCGCGATCGCGAGGAGCGACGCGCGACGCACGTTGTCGTAGGTGCCGAGCTCGCCCGTCTCGAGGATCACCTTGAGGTGGACGTCGCCACACGCCTCCTTCACCCTCACGATCTCGTCGTAGACCTTCGCGTAGCGGCCCGAGAGGAACGCTCCGCGATCGATGACCATGTCCACCTCGTCGGCCCCGAGCTCCACGACGGCACGCGTCTCCGCGACCTTGATGTCAGTCGGAGACTGGCCCGAGGGGAACGCGGTCGCGACGGAGGCGACCTTCACGCCGCTCCCGCCCAGCCGCTCCTTCGCCGTCGCGACGAGGTTCGGGTAGACGCACACCGCCGCGACCGAAGGCACGCTCAGGTCGACCGGATCGGGACGGATCGCCTTCGAGCAGAGCGCCGCGACCTTTCCGGGCGTGTCCTGCCCTTCGAGCGTCGTCAAGTCCATCATCCGCACGGCGAGGTCGAGCGCCTGGAGCTTCGACTCCCGCTTGATCGAGCGTTTCGCGAGCGAGGCGGCGCGCTCCTCGAGCGCGACCGCGTCGATCGACCCGATGCGCGGCAGGCGCGGCTCGAGGGGGAGCTCGAACCCGCCTACGAGTGCAGGCGCCTTGGCCACCGTGCGAGTGTAGCCCTGTCGTCCCGTCCGCCGACCTCGCGCTATCCGACGTCGGCGTCGACGCGGATCGCCGAACTCAGTTGGACCGGCGCGCGTTCTCGATCACGGTCGCGACATCTTCGGGAGCCGGAACCTCGATCGCCACGACGTCGTAGGGCGCGCCGCGGGAGCGGTCGCCGTCGAGGACGAGGACGGGGTCGCGCCGCCCGAAGCTCACGAACTCCCGGCGTCCGTCCTTGCGGAAGCGGCCGGCACGGACCTCCGTGAACGGAACCGACGTGCCTCCGACACGCCAGCCTTCCCCGTCGAACCGGCCGACACGCACGGACACGATCGCGTCGAGCGGGATCCGGAGCTCACGCTTGAGCGCCCAGACTGCGTCCCAGCCGCCGAGGCGCACGACGACGTCCGGCCCCTCGACGACGACGTCTCGCAATGCCTACAAGCCCAGCCGCTCGAGGAGCTTCGGATCACGCCGCCACTTCGGCCGCACCTTCACCTGCAGCTCGAGGTAGACAGGATGTCCGACGAGTGCCTCGACCTCGGGCCTCGCACGCGTGCCGATCTCGCGGATCATCGCGCCCTTCTTCCCGACGAGGATTCCCTTCTGCGACTCCGTCTCGACGTAGACGAACGCGCGCACGACCTTCTCCGCGATCTCGTCCACCTCCACGTAGACGGCGTGCGGCACCTCCTCACGCGTCAGCTGGAGGGCCTTCTCGCGGATCACCTCGGCTACGCGCTCCTCCACCGTGAGATCCGTCCGCTGCTCGAGCGGGAAGAGCTGAGGACCCTCCGGCATGAGCGAGACGAGGTCGTCGCGGAGCTCGCCGATCCCGTCCTTCGTCTTCGCGCTCACCGGGTGCAGCGCATGGAAGTCGCCCAGCCGTGCGGCCGCCTGCATCTGCGACGCGACATGCCCCGGCTTGAGCCGGTCGACCTTGTTCACGACGATGATCACCGGCTTCCCGAGCGCGAAGACGCGGCTCGCGACGAACCGGTCGCCGGACCCGATGTGCGCGCGTGCGTCGACGACGAGGAGGACGGCGTCGACGTCCTCGAAGGACGAGTCGACGGTCGCCTGCATCCGCTCCGTCAGGGCGTCGAGCGGGCGTTGGAAGCCCGGCATATCGACGAGCGCGAGCTGGTAGTCCGGGCCGTTCGCGACGCCGAACACGCGGCGCCGCGTCGTGTTCGGCACGCTCGACGTGATCGCGACCTTCTCGCCCGCGAGCGAGTTGACGAGGGTGGACTTGCCGACGTTCGGACGGCCGGCGACTGCGACGACGCCGCTCTTCACCTCTAGCCCTTCGGCAGCTCGAACGACTCGGGCAGGAGCTCGTCGGGCGTCAGGACGACGACGCGGCCGCCGTTCCGGAACACCACCCGACCGACGCCCATCTCGAGCAGCCACTGCCTGCAGCCGCCACACGGCGACGCCGTGATCGCCGCGGCGACGAAGTCGCCTGGCCTGTAGCCCATCGCGATCGCGCGCGCGAACGCGGTTCGCTCCGCGCAGATGCCGAGCGGGTATGCAGCGTTCTCGACGTTCACGCCCTCGACGACCTTCCCGTCGCCGGTGAGGACCGCGCACCCGACGTCGAACGAGGAGTACGGGGCATACGCACGCTCGGCCACTGCATCCGCGGCGGCGAGCAGCTCCGCGTCCGTGAGCGGTTCGCCGCTCATCCGAACGCCTGGAACAGCGCCAGGGTGATGAGCGCTCCGAGGGCGCCGCCGGTCGCGACCTCGGACGCCGAGTGGACCCCGCTCTCGACACGGGTCTGGGCAACGAGGAGGGCCATGATGAAGGTCAAAGTCGAGACGAGGAAGTGGTGGGACGAGTCGTCGAGCACGAGCGTAACGGCCATCCACCCCGCGAACGCGACCGCGGCATGCCCTGAAGGAAGGCCGCCCCGGAGCGGCGTCCCCCGGCCCGTGACCGCCTTGACGGCGATCACGACGATGATCGTCACCGCGAGAGCGACGAGCGTCAGCTCCTCGGGGACGTCGGCGAGGCGGTCGAGGAACTTCGAGCTGCGGTCGGCGACCGCCCCGGAGAACACGAGATACCCGACGGCGACGGCGTTCAGCGCCGCAATGAGCACGGCGCCCGCCGCGATGTCCTTCGCGAGCTTTGCCATCGGATCGAACGAGGTCGAGGCCACGTCGACCGCGGCCTCGATCGCGGTGTTCACGAGCTCCGCGACGAGGACGAACGTGATCGCGAGCAGCAGGAGCATCAGCTCGATCCTCGAGACGCCGAACGCGAGCGCCGCGACGAGGACGCCGGCCGCGATCGTGAAGTGGATCCAGAGGTTCCGCTGCGTGCGAAGCGCGTGGATCACGCCCTCGGCCGCGTAGTTGAAGCTGTCGAGGATCGACGGGCTGCGCTGGCGCGAGCTCACTGCACACGCTCCTCGGCGTGCCGCTGCTCCCTAGCCTCCATCTCGGCCCCGTGGTCGTAGCCGAGCAGGTGCAGGAGGCCGTGCACGAGCGGCGGCCGCCAGTTCTCGCCCGTCACCTGCGGGCAGAGCACGACGTCGCCGAGCGCCCGCGGCTCGCCCGCGGGCAGCTCGTCGAGCCCGTCCAGCGGGAACGAGAGCCCGTCCGTCTCCTCGTCGATGCCCAGGTGCTCGCCCTTCAGCTCGCGGATCTCGTCCGGCCCGACGAACGTGATCCCGAGCTCGCCGTCGTGGACGCCCTCCGCCTCGAGCACGCGGCGCGCGAACTGGACGGCCGCGCCCTCGTCGACCTCCGCGCCGCTGCGATTCGTCGTCTCGACCGAGATCACGGCTCAGCGCCGGCGCGCGGTGCCGGTCTCCTCGGCGTGGCGCTTGTACGCCTCGACGATCCGCTGCACGAGCTTGTGCCGGACGACGTCCTCGTGCCCGAACTCGACGAAGGAGATGCCCTCGATACCCGCGAGGATCTCGCGCACCTGGATGAGCCCTGACGCCTGGTCGCGCGGGAGGTCGACCTGCGTGATGTCGCCGGTCACCACCATCCTCGACCCGAAGCCGAGGCGAGTGAGGAACATCTGCATCTGCTCCGGCGTCGTGTTCTGCGCCTCGTCGAGGACGATGAAGGAGTCGTTCAGCGTCCTCCCACGCATGAACGCGAGCGGGGCGACCTCGATCGTCCCGCGCTCCATGTAGCCCGCGAGGCGCTCCGGGTCGAGCATGTCGTAGAGCGCGTCGTAGAGCGGCCGCAGGTACGGGTCGACCTTTGCGAGCATGTCTCCCGGGAGGAACCCCAGCCGCTCGCCAGCCTCGACCGCGGGGCGCGTGAGGATGATGCGGCCGACCTCGCCTTCCGAGAGCGCCGCGACCGCAAGCGCCATGGCGAGGTACGTCTTGCCGGTGCCGGCCGGGCCGACCGAGAACGTCACCGTCCCCCCGCGGATCGCGTCGACGTAGCGCTTCTGGTTGACGGTCTTCGGCGTGATCTTCTTCCCGCGGTGCCGCCAGACGACGTCCTCGAAGACGTCGCGAACGTCCTCGGCCTGGTCGAGCGCCGTCAGCACCGCGCCGACCGTGTCGGGGCCGACCTGGTGCCCCCCTTCGACGAGCTCGACCAGCTCGTCCACGACCGCCCGCGCGGCCGCGACGTGCTCGCCGTCGCCCGCGAGCGTCAGCCTGTTCCCGCGCAGCGAGATCGAGCACTGGAGCCGCTCGCGGAGCGCGTCGAGGACGCCGTCCTCCACGCCCGCGAGCTCCGCAGCCACCTCGTTCGATACGTCCAGAACCTCTTGAGGCACCGGGGTCAGTCTAGGCGGGCCAGCTGTTGCGCACCCGCGTCGCGGCGGCTATGAGCAAGGCCACCACTCCTGCGAGGAGGAAGGCCGCAGCGAGCGCGGCGCTTGCACGGCCTTTGCCGTGCGAGTCCGGGTCGTCTGAACTTGTGCTCTCACTCGCATGTACCGGATCCAGAGAGCGAATCGAGCTCTGGTCCACGGCACCCTCCCGCGCATCGAACGAGATGGGTCGCTGCCGATCGAGGTCGACCGAGGCGGTGATCGTGGCCGTGTTCTGTACCCGAACGTCGGCCGATGCCGTGGCCGCGCCGGACGCCCAGGCTGCGAGAACAGCAGTCAGCAGGAGGACCCGCACAAGAGGCAGTCGCCGCATGCCTCGGATATCGGCCGCACCGCGACATTCCACGAGTGCTTCGGCGACCGCTCGCTCTAGGCCAGCTTCTCCTTCACGAGCTGATTCACGGTCGAGCCGTCCGCGCGGCCGGAGACCTGGTGCATGACTCCCGCCATCACGCGCCCCAGGTCGCGGATGCTCGTCGCTCCGACCTCGGAGATGACGTCGTCGATGATCTCCTCGATCTCCTCCTCGGAGAGCTGCTCGGGCATGTAGTCCTCGAGGACCTCGAGCTCGAAGTCCTCGTCGTCTGCCTGCTCCTCCCGGCCCGCCGCGCGGAATGCCTCCGCTGCTTCGACTCGACGCTTCCGCTCGCGCTGAAGCACCTGCAGCTCTTCCTCCTCGGACAGCGGGCGCTGGAGCTCCTTCTCCGCCGCCTTGAGCGAGCTGAGTAGCAGGCTGAGCGCGTCGCGCAGGTCGTTGTCCCGCGCGAGGCGGGCGGCCTTGAGGTCGGACTCGATGCGCGCGATGAGGCTCATGGTGGCCCCGCATCGTCGCCGGTGGAGGTTGCCGGCGCAAGCGCGCTCACGATCTGGCCCGCGTCCATTCGCCCGCCGAGTACGTGCCAGTGGAGGTGGAAGACCGTCTGGCCGGCCCTTGCACCGACGTTCACGAGCACGCGGTAGTCCTCGAGCCCTGCCTTCTTCGCCGTCTCCGCGACGAAGCGGAGCATGCGTCCCGCCTCCTCGTCCGGGAACTCCGCGACGTCCCTGAACGTGTCCACGTGACGCTCCGGAAGCACGAGCAGGTGCGTCTCCGCGACCGGCTTGATGTCGCGGATCGCGACGAAGCCGTCCGCGGCGTGTACGTGGTCGCCCTCCGCGACGAGGCGGCAGAAGAGACACGACTCCTCACGCTGCGACGGCAAGGATCCCCTCCTCCGACAGCCCGACGGCACGGGCACGGACGAGCTCGCCGACGGGCGCCTCGACGAGCCACGGTGTGTAGTCGTCGCCGTAGCCGCGCCCGGGCCGGTCGACGAGCACCCGGTCGGTCGTCCCGAGCTTCGACTCCCAGCGCCGGCGGCACAGCTCGTCGGACAGCCCGCGCAGCCTCGCACCGCGCTCCTTCTTCACCTCGGGTGGAACCGTGTCCGCGGCCGCGGTCACGGTGCCGGGCCTGGGCGAGTACGGAAAGACGTGGACCTTCGTGATGCCCGCGGCACGAACGACGTCGAGCGTCCGCTCGAACGCGTCGTCGTCCTCGCCCGGAAAGCCGACGATGACGTCGGTCGTGAGGTTGTAACCGGAGAGCGGCTCGACGCGGGCGAGGTACTGCTCCGCGCTGTAGCGGCGCTGCATCGCGCGGAGGATCCGGTCGTCGCCGGACTGGAGGGGGACGTGGACGTGGCTGGACACCACCTCCGTGCTCTCGAGCGCGTCGACCAGGTCGGACGTCACGTGATTGACCTCAATGGACGAGAGGCGAAGCCGGTCGACTCCCGGTAACGAGCCCGCCTCACGCACGAGCTGCGGAAGGCCGTACCCGGCATCCCGATCGCGGAAGCAGCCGAGGTTGACACCCGTGAGCACGATCTCGCGGTGTCCCTGGGACACGCGGCGCCGGATCTCGGCGAGCACGTGCTCTGCACGCCGGCTCCGCGTGCCGCCGCGGACGAGCGGGATCACGCAAAACGCGCACGAGAACGAGCAGCCGTCCTGGATCTTCACGAACGCCCGCGTGCGCTCGAGCCGGGGCTCGCTCTGGACGCAGCCGACCGCGCCGACGTCGCCGGCGACCGTCGCGGCTGCCTCCTCCCCGGTCCGTGCGACGACGTGCACGTTCTCGGGCAACCCCGCGAAAGCATCCGCGAGGTTCGCCGCGCAACCGGTGACGTACACCCGGTCATGGGTGCGCGCAGCCCGTGCCACAGCCTGCCGCGACTTGGACACCGCCTCGTGCGTCACGCAGCACGAGTTCACGACCGCGACGTCCGCCGCACCGTCCCGCTCAGCGTGCCCGTCTGCGAGCAGCCGCTCACGAGCCAGCTGCGCATCCGCGAAGGACACCTTGCAGCCGAGGAAGCGCACGGAGAAGGACGCCATCGGAGCCGAGAAGCTTAGAGCCAGCGCGGACGGCGCGACCCGAGCCGCCTCATCAGGCTGCCCGGAAGACGTGCGCAGCCCAACCTTCGAGCTCGATCGACTCGACGGCGATCCAGCCCGGCGCGCGCGGGAGCTCACCCGCGAGGTATCCCGACGTGATCGCATGAGCCGCGGGACGCCGGAAGAGCAGCGACTCGACGATCCCGAGCTCGATGTTCGCGACGACGAGATCTGCGCTCGGTAGCGGGTCGGCGAGCGCATCGAGCAGCTGGGCGTCGATCCTGACGCCGTTTCGGGCCGCGTTCTCCTTCGTCACCTCGACCGCCACCGGGTCTGAGTCCACGGCGATGACGGGCTCGAAGCCGAGCAGCGCCGCCGCGATCGAGATGACACCCGAACCGCAGCCCGCGTCGAGGAGGCTCGACGGCGCCCGGGGCGTGAGGAGCTCGAGACACGCTCGGGTCGTTGGGTGCGCACCGGTGCCGAAAGCACGGCCCGGGTCTATGACGACGGAGGGCTCACCCGCGGGCGGCAGGTCCCATGGCGGGCCGACCCAGAGACCGCCGGCGCGCACCGCATGGTGGAACTCGCGCCAGCGCTCCTCCCAGCCTGGCTCGACCGGCGTGGAGATCGAACCCGGGAACGCATTCCGGATCGCCGACGCCCCCACGTCGTCCGTGTATGCGACAAGCTCGACGGTGCCGGGTCGCTCGAGTTCCTCGAAGCCGGCGGGCGCGAGCACGAGCAGCCTGGCGCGAGCGCTCTCCGCGTCCTCCGTTGCGACGTGCAGCGAGACGCGAAGGAGCTTCGCTACCGGAGCGCGCTCTTCAGGCGCCGGAAGAACCCTTCGTCCTCGTCGTCCGACGCATACGCGGTCTCGTCGGTCGCGCGATCGAACTCCTCGAGCAGGCCGCGCTGTTCGTCGTTGAGCCGCGACGGCACGGCAACGTCGAGCCGGACGTAGAGATTGCCGCGACGCGAGCCGTGCAGCGAGGGCATCCCCTCTCCGTGAAGCACGAGGACCTGACCCGGTTGCGCGCCGGCCGGAACCCGCAGCTCGACCTCGCCCTCGAGACCTGGAACGTCGAGCGCGGTTCCGAGCGCGGCACCCGTCATCGTCACGCGCGCGGCCGTGTGCAGGTCGTCTCCGTCACGGAGAAGCTGCGCGTGGGGCCGCACCCGAACTGTGGCATACACGTCGCCTCGCTCGCCGCCCCGGAAAGCGGCGTGTCCCCGCCCGCGCATCCGAATCGTCTGGCCGTCGTGGATGCCGCGCGGGATCTCCACCTCGAGCTGCTGCCGCGAGACCGTCCGGCCGTCGCCGTCGCAGCTCCGGCAGGGAGCCTCGAGCACGTGACCGCGTCCACCGCACTGCGGACAGGTCCGTTGGCTGACGAACTCGCCGAAGACGTTCCGCGAGATCCGTCGGAGCACTCCGCTTCCTCCGCACGTGCTGCAGGACGCCGTTCCCGTCCCGGGCTCCGAGCCCGCTCCGCCGCAGGTCTCGCACTGCGCCGCGACGTCGACGGATAGGGGAACCGTCACGCCCGTGAAGGCGTCCTCGAGCTCGATCTCGAGCGCGACCTGGATGTCTCCGCCGCGGGCCGGCCCGCGGTCGCGCACACCCGCACCGAAGAGGTCCTCGCCGAAGAACGCCGTGAAGACGTCGGCGATGTTCCCGAAGTCGGTGAAGGTCGGCTGGAACCCGCCGCGCCTCAGTCCCGCGTGGCCGAAGCGGTCGTAGGTCGCTCGGCGCTCCGGGTCAGACAGGACCTCGAACGCTTCGGCGACCTCACGGAAGTCCTTGTCCGCCTCCGGGGCGCTCGAGACGTCCGGGTGCAGTTCGCGCGCGAGCTTTCGGAATGCCCGCTTGATATCGGCGTCGCCCGCGTCGCGGGGAACGCCGAGCACCTCGTAGTAGTCGCGCTCGCGCGTCGCCATCGGGGTCAGTCGTCCTCGTAGACGTCTTCGACGAAGCGGGAGAGCTCGAATGCGGCTGCCCGCACGGAGCGGATCGCCTTCTCGTAGTCCATGCGAATCGGGCCGATGAGCCCCACCGCGCCGAGCGCGCGGTGCTGGAGACCGTAGGTCGCGCCGACGAGCGACAGGTCGTGGAGCTGGCCGTCGTCGAGCTGCGGGCCGACGTGGACGACGGGGCGCAATGGCTCCAGGGCCTCGCTCACGAGAGCGAGCACGGCGGCACGGCGCTCGAGCAGCTCGAGCAGGCGAAGCGTCGCCTCGAGCTCTTCGGCCCGGGCCTCCTCGAGCAGCCCGGGCGCCCCGCCGACGAAGACCTGCGGGCCGTCCTCGGCACCCGCCTCGAGGATCGCGGAGCCGAGCAGCGAGAGGAACTCGCGCTCGCGTGGTGCCAGCTCCGGCGCCTGGAGTCGGCGCCGGGCACTGCTCGAGCCGATCCGGATTCCCGTCAGACGGTCGTTCAGGTACTCGCCCGCCCACGAGACGAGGCCGGGATCGACCGCGTGCTCGAGACGAAAGACGCGCTTCGTCACGCCGCCGGTGGAGGTGATCGCGACGACCATGACGCTCGTAGGCTGCAGCGCGAGCACCTCGACGTGGCGGATCGTCGCCGTCCCGAGCGACGGCGCGGACACGAGCGCGAGGAGGCGTGTCCCCCGCGAGAGCATGTCGGTCGTCGCGCGCAGCGCGTCCTCGAGCTCGTCTCGCATCGCGCGCAGGTCGACACCGAGTGCATCCGGACGCCCTTCGAGCGACGCCACGAGCTCCTCGGTATACAACCGGTAGCCGCTGTCGGTGGGAAGGCGGCCAGCCGACGTGTGCGGATGCATGAGCAGCCCGAGCGTCTCGAGCTCCGCCAGCTCGCCCCGTACCGTGGACGACGAGACATTCAGCCCGGACCGCTCCACGAGCACCCGCGAGCCGACGGGTTGCCCCGTCGCGACGTACTCCTCGACGACGTGCCGGAGGATCTCCCTCTTCCTCGGCGAGAGCTGCATCTCGGTCCGATGGTACCCGGGTGCCCAGCCGTTTCCAGGGCGCCGACCCCGCGCGGCGGGCGCCCACACGGTTCCCTTCGGGCCCCGCGGGCCGACGCGCTCAGTCGGCGCCGAGCGTCATGAGCTCCGCGCTCACGCCGCCCGCGAGAAACCGTCCGCGCCGCGTGAGCTGCATCTGGTCGCCGCTCCGGCTTCCGTTGGGGATGACCTCGACGAGCCCGCCTGCGACGAGCCGCTCGGCCGCCTCGTAGTCGAGTGCGTCCGCGACGTCTTCGAGAGCCAGCGGCTCGTCGAGCCGGAGGCCGAGCAGCAGGCGCTCGCGCGTGCGCGTCGCGTCGTCGATCGTCTCGAGCTCCGAGGGAGGCCTCGTGCCCGCTCCCGACGCCCGCACGTACGCGGCCAGACCAGGCGCGTTGCGCCTGCGCACGCCGTCGACCGTGGAGACGGCGCCGATCCCGATCCCGAGGTAGTCGCGGCCGAGCCAGTAGCCGAGGTTGTGCCGGGCCCGCAGGTCGCGGCCGCCCGCCCGATCGGGCTCGACGCAGAAGTTCGCAGTCTCGTACCAGCGGTAGCCGGCACTCGTCAGCGTGTCGACGACGCACTCGTAGTAGCCCTCCATCGCCTCGGCCTGCCGCACGAGCTCGTCGCCGTGCGCGTAGGTGAACCGCGTCCCCGGCTTCGCCTCGAGCTCGTACCACGACATGTGCTCCGGCCCGAGAGTCAGCGCCTCCGCCAGGTCGCGCTCGAGGTCGGAGGTGCTCTGACCCGGGACGCCGTAGAGGAAGTCGAGGGAGACGTTGTCAAATCCGGCATCACGAAGAAGGTACACAGCTCGCCGGACGTCGTCGGGGCCGGCGCGGCGCTCGAGAACCGAGAGGACGTGGGGCTGGAGGCTCTGTGCACCGAGCGAGACGCGATTGACGCCGCCCCGCTGGAGGATCCGCGCCAGCTCCGCCGTCACGGTCTCGGGATTCGCCTCGACCGTGACCTCCTCCGCGGCAGGGAAGGCGTCGAGCATGTGCGCGAGCGCATCGCTCTCCGTGAAGGTCGGCGTCCCACCGCCGACGAAGACCGTCTCGAGGTGCTCGGAGAGGACGCCGCGCTCGAGATCGAGCTCCGCGAGCAGCGCCTCGACGTACGCGGCGTGCTCACCGCGGCGGCCGGTCACGGTGACGAAGTCGCAGTAGCCGCACCGGTGCACGCAGAACGGCAGGTGCACGTAGAGATGCCGAACGCCCATCAGCGCTTCTTGTCGTCCCCGAGGTTGAGGACGGCGAGGAAGGCCTCCTGCGGAACCTCGACCCCGCCGACCTGCTTCATCCGCTTCTTGCCCTTCTTCTGCTTCTCGAGCAGCTTCCGCTTGCGCGTGATGTCGCCGCCGTAGCACTTCGCAAGCACGTCCTTCCGGCGTGCCTTGATCGTCTCGCGCGCGATCACCCTGGAGCCGATCGCGGCCTGCACCGGCACGTCGAACATCTGTCGCGGGATCTCCTTACGCAGACGTTCGACGAGCTGACGTCCGCGTTCGTACGCCTCGTCGCGATGGACGATGAGCGAAAGCGCGTCGACCTGCTCCCCGCCGACGAGGATGTCCACGCGCGACAGGTTGCCGGGCTGAAAGCCCGCGACGTCGTAGTCGAAGCTCGCGTACCCCCGCGTGCGTGACTTCAGCTGGTCGTAGAAGTCGAGCACGATCTCGCCGAGCGGCAGCTCGTAGGAGAGAAGAACGCGGCCTTCGCTCAGGTACTCCATGTGGTCGAAGCGACCGCGGCGCTCGGTCGCGAGCTCCATGACGGGCCCGACGAAGTCCTTCGGAACGATGACCGACGCACGGATGTACGGCTCCTCGACGAGCTCGACCTCGCTCGGCATCTCGGCCGGGTTGTGCACCTCGACTACCTCGCCGGTGCGCTTCGTCGCGCGGTACGCGACGGTCGGCGCGGTGATGAGCAGGTCGAGGTCGAACTCCCGCTCGAGACGCTCACGGACGATCTCCATGTGGAGGAGCCCGAGGAAGCCGCAGCGGAAGCCGAATCCAAGCGCCTGCGACGTCTCCGGCTCGTAGAAGAGCGACCCGTCGTTGAGCTTGAGCCGCTCGAGGGCATCGCGGAGCTCCGGGTACTCGTCGGAGTCAGTCGGGAAGATGCCGGCGAAGACCATCGGCTTCACGTCCTGGTAGCCGGGAAGCGGCTCGGCTGCAGGACGGCGCCGCGAGGTGAGGGTGTCCCCGACACGAAGCCGTGACACGTCCTTGAGGCCGGTCACGACGTAGCCGACCTCGCCGGCGGTAAGCGAGTCGACCGGGACTCGGGCAGGCGACATCACGCCGAGCTCCTCGGCCTCGAACTCGGTTCCCTGCGCCATCGCGCGAAGCGGCTCGCCGGGCTCGAAACTGCCGTCGACCACACGGACGAACGCGAGGACGCCCCGGTACTGGTCGTACGACGAGTCGAAGATGAGCGCACGGGCGGGCGCGTCGGGCTCGCCGGCCGGCGCCGGAATCCGCTCGACGATGGCGTCGAGAACCGCTTCGACTCCGAGCCCGGTCTTCGCCGAGATCCTGAGGACGTGCTCGGGAACGTCGCCGAGCAGCTGAGCGAGCTCCGCCGCGGCGCCGTCGGCATCTGCCTGCGGGAGGTCGATCTTGTTCGCGACGGGGACGATCTCGAGCTCGTTGTCGAGCGCGAGATACGCGTTGGCGAGCGTCTGCGCCTCGATGCCCTGCGCGGCGTCGACGAGGAGGAGCGCGCCCTCGCACGCCTGGAGCGAGCGCGAGACCTCGTACGTGAAGTCGACGTGGCCAGGCGTGTCGATGAGGTTCAGCTCGTGGCCCTTCCAGAGCACACGCACCGCCTGCGCCTTGATCGTGATGCCGCGCTCCCGCTCGAGCTCCATCGAGTCGAGGATCTGCTCGCGCATCTCGCGCTGCGGGACGGCGTCGGTCAGCTCGAGGACGCGATCCGCGAGCGTCGACTTGCCATGGTCGATGTGCGCGATGATCGCGAAGTTGCGGATCCGTTCCTGCTTCATGAAAGTGGGACGGCGCTACTCGACAGGCTCGTCGCGCCGGGCACGCAACAGTAGCAACGTGTTCAGCTCGCGAACCCCGAGCGCCCGAGACGCGCCGACGTAGGCCAGCGTCGCGGCGGCGAGGCCGCCGGAGACCGAGATCAGCTGCCCGAAGAACTCGGTGCCGAGCGCCTTGTCGAGCCCGTACCAGACGCCGAGCGCAGCGAGCGCGGCGGCGGTCGAGGCGACCGTGATGCGGAGGACGACGCCACCGGTCCGAAGGACGCGCTCGAGCCCGAGACGGCGGCGCATCATCACGAAGAGCGTCGAGGCGGCGAGGATGTTCACGGATGCGGTCGCGAGCGGGATACCCCAGATTCCGAGCCGGTAGAAGACGGCGTCGAGAGCGGCATTGAGCGCGAGCGCGCCCACGGCCACAGCGGTCGGGATCCAGTTCGACTGCACCGCGTAGAAGCTCCGGTTGAGGATCAGCATCCAGCCGTTGAAGGCGAGCCCGATGGAGAACGCCTGGAGGCACTGGGCGACGATCGTCGTATCCTCGGCCGTGAACTCGCCGCGCTCGTAGACGAGTCGGACGATCGGCTCCGCGAGCGCGATCGTGACGAGGGCCGCCGGGACGAGGAGGAACGCGATCTGGCGGATCCCACCGTCGAGCGCACGCCGGAGCCCCGCGTCGTCCCGCCGCGCCGCGAGGCGCGCGAGCGTCGGGAACATCACGGTGGTCACGGCAACCGAGAAGATCCCCTGCGGGAGCATGTAGAGGCGGAACGCCTTGTCGATCGCAGCCGGCGCGAGCTCTGGATCGAGCAGGCGCGACGCGAAGAGCGTGTCGACGACGAAATTGACGTTGATCAGCCCGATGGTCAGCGTCACCGGGAGCATCAGGACGAGCACGCGCCGCACGGCCGGATCGCGCCAATCGAGCACCATCGTCAGGCGGCCGTCGAGACGGCGGAGCCACGGAAATGGAAGCAGCAACTGCACGAGCGTCCCGAGAACGACCACGCCGGCATAGAGGTAGAGCTGTGCGTTCTCGTCGTCGATCCGTGGCACGCCGAGGACGAGGCCGAGGACGATGACGAGGTTCCATGCGACCGGCGTGAGCGCCGGGACTGCGAACTGGTGATACGTGTTGAGGATCCCGACCACGATCCCCGACAGCCCGAGCAGCACGACGATCGGGAAGAGCACGCGCGACAGTCCGACGGCGAGGTCGAAGTCGCCGCCCGGGTCCCCGAAGGGCCGCATGAGCAGCGGCGCCAACAGAATGAAGAGCGCCGTGACGCCGCCGAGGACGAGCATCGTCAGCCAGAAGAGCGTGGACGCGACGCGCCAGGCGCGCTGCTTCTCGCCCTTCTCCAGCAGCTCACTGAAGACGGGGACGAAGGCGCCGGTGAGCGCCGCATCCGCGACCAGCGCACGGACGAGGTTCGGGATCTGGATCGCGACCGTGAAGGCGTTGATCTTCCCGCTGATCCCGAAGTAGTACGCGACGACGATCTCCCGCAAGAGGCCGAGCCCCCGCGAGATCGCGGTAGCGACCGAGAAGATCGCGGTCGACCGCGCGAGCCGGTGGCGGTGGTCCAGCTCCTCGACCGCGGGCAACGTGTCCGGGATCTCGGACGGGCTCGTCACGCCGCGGATTGTCCCAGCGGGTCCTGCTGGGGAGCCCGCGCCGGCGACTTGCTACCATCGCGCGGGCCCGCACGCAAGCGGGCGTTCTCTCGATATGGCGAACATCAAGCAGCAGAAGAAGCGCGTACGGATCCAGGAGCGCCAGCATGGCGAGAACCTGTGGTACCGGTCGACGATCAAGACGCTCACGAAGCGCCTCGAGTCAGCCGTCGCCGAGGGTGACGCGGAGCTGGTCGCTACCGAGCACCGTACGCTCGTGCGAACGATCGACCGGGCGACCAGCCGTGGCGCGCTGCACGCGAATACCGCGGCGCGCAAGAAGTCGCAGGCGGCGAAGATCGTCACCGGGCAAGCGGCCACCTAGCCGGCGGAACCTCTGAGCGACGCGAGGCGGGCGGAGACCCGTCTCCTATGCGTGTCGCGAGGAGCCCCCGTTTCGTGTGAGGTCGACGAGCGCGCGCTGCACCTCGAGGTCGGGCGCGAGCTTGCTCCCGCCCTTCAGCGCGCCGTCGAGCTCAGAGAGCCTTACGACGGCGTCGCGTAGCTCGTCGTTCGAGAAGCCCTCGGCCTGGGCGAAGACCTTCTCGGCGTAGTACGGGTGCATGCGGAGCCTGCCCGCAGCATCTCGTGCACGAACGCCCTCCGCCGCGAGCCGTTTGATCGAGCGGAGCTTCCCGAAGTGACTGCCGAGGGTCGCCGCGAGGCGGCTCGCCGTGTCGCGGCGGGGCTTTGCGCTTCGCTCGAAGATCGTCTCGCTCGCCGCGAGGGCACGCCCCGTGTTGTGCGCCCCCCACGCGTCCGTCAACGCGAACGTCGGCTCGCCGGCGGCCGGCGATGCGAGTGCCTCGACCTCGCGCTCGCCGATCGGCTCCCCGTCGGCCCAGACCGCGAGCTTGTCGACCTCGAGCGCGAGCGCATGCAGGTCGTCTCCGACGAGCTGGATCAGCATTGTGATCGCCTCGGGCTCCGCCTGAACGTCCCGCTGCCTGAACTGCTCCGCGACCCAGCCCTGGAGCTTGTTCTTCGCGACGCTGTATTCGAGGATCTCGCCCGCTTTCGCGCACGCCTTCGCCAACGGGGTGGACTTCTTCACCTCTTCACCGACGAGGCAGAGGACCGTGGCAGGAGCAGGGCTGGCGAGGTAGGCGGCGACCGTCGAGACGTCGGCGGCCTTCCAGCCGCCCTTCAGACGGCCGTCCGAGTCGCGGCGCCCGTCGACGTTCTCCACGACGACCAGGCGTGCATCGCCGAAGAGGCTTCCCGCGTTGCACAGGGCGACGGCCGCGTGGCCTGGCGTGTCGGGAGCGCTCACGATCTCGGCGGCTTCGCCCGGAAATCGCCCGCGGAGGCGCGCAAGCGCAGTCTCGATCTTCGGCCGGTCGCTTCCCGTGAGGAGGTAGACGGGCTTCAGCTCGCGTTCCGACGCCACTCGGCAACTCTAGCCTCCGGTCCGCACGCGAAGCCCGACGCCGTCGGACTCCACGACGACGCGCCCGTCTCGGTCCGTCCGGTAGACCGCGAGCCCGGGCACGGTGGCGAGCGCGGCGAGAGTCTCCGGCCGCGGATGTCCGTACTCGTTGTTCCTCCCCGCCGAGATCACGGCGATCTGCGGCCTCAACGTCCGGAGCTCGTCCTCGAGGCCCGGATCCGCAGAGCCATGGTGGGCGACCTTGAGGATCTCGACCGCGCGGAGCGGGAGACGAGCGGTCACCTCCGACTCCGCGTCTGCGGGAAGGAACACGTCGAGCTCGCCGTACGACGCAACGATCACGGCCGCGTTGAGGTTCGGATTCTCCGAAGCAAGACCGGGGTCGTCCGGCGAGAGCACCCGGAGCACGAGCCCTCCCGCCTTGAACACCGAGCCGGCGCGGATCCGCCGAACAGGGATGCCTCGCTCTCGAGCGGCAGCCACGGCCTCGTCGTGCTCGGGACCGGTGGCCGCGAGCTCTGGATCGAGCACGGTTCCGACGCGAAGCCGCCGAAGGACGCTCTCCGCTCCACCGACGTGGTCGCGCTCCGGGTGTGTGAGGACGACCGCGGACAGCGACCGCACGCCGAGACGGGAGAGCTGGCCTGCGACATCGGCTTCCGGTGGCCCTTCGTCCACGAGTACCCGCGCCGATGCGGTCTCGAGCAGGACCGCGTCTCCCTGTCCGACGTCCAGGAAGGTCGCACGGAAGCCCGACGGCGGGTGCCAGGCGGGTGGCGCGCGAAACGACCACGCGACCGCAGCGCCGAGGGCGACGCAGGCGACGCCGAGAAGCGGAACCGCGCCACCACCGCCGGAAAGCCGACGCCAGCGGAGATGCTCAGGGCTCTGCCGGAGCACGACCACGCCGGCGACCGCCGAGCCGAGCAACACCAGCGCCGCCCTCGGCCCGATCTGGGCACCGGGGAGCGCGGCGGTGACACGCGCGACGAGCTCGATCCAGGCGGCCGCCCAGCCGGCGAGCCAGGCGAGTGCGGTAGCAGCCGCCGGTGAGACCGGGTCGGCAGCAGCTGCGATGAGCCCGAGCCCGAGCACGAGCGGAGGCGCGGGCGCCGCGAGCGCGTTCGCGGGAACCGTGTAGAGCGGCGCCGCGCCGAACTGCAGGAGGACGATCGGCGCGGTGACGAGGCCGCACACGAGCGCGATGCCGAGCGCCTCGGCGACGCCGCGCGGGATCGGGTATCCGTCGGAGAGAGCGCGGACGCGGGGAAGCGCGAGGAAGATCCCGGCGACGGCGGCGAACGAGAGCTGGAAGCCGGGCTCGAAGAGGGTTGCCGGAGTCCAGGCGAGGAGGATCAACGCGCCCACCGCGAGGAAGTGCCAGCGGTCGCTCGGCCGTGCGAGGAGCCACGCGAGCGACACGAGCGCGCCCGCGACGCCGGCGCGCACGACGGACGCCTGCCAACCGACGGCGAGGACGTAGAACGCGATCGCAGCGAGGATGACGAGCTCGCGCCAGACACGCGGCAGCCGCACGAGCCAGGCCAGCCCGTAGATCCCGCCGGCGATGAACGCGATGTTCTGCCCGGAGACGGCGAGCAGGTGCGCGAGCCCCGAGGCTCGAAAGTCGTCGCGGACGCCTTCGGAGAGACCCTCGTCCTCACCGAGCACGACGCCGAGCACGAGCGCCCGGCGCAACCCCGTCGTACCGCGTCCGACCGCGGTCTCGATGCGGTCGCGTAGCACGTCGCCGAGGCCAGCCATCCCGCCACGCGACCCGATCTGGTCCCAGGATCGCGCCCTCGCGACGACATGGATTCCCTGGCGCGCGAGCCATCCCCGCTCGTCGAAGCCGCCGTCATCGGGGGCGCGAGGCTCCGTGATGCGGACGCTCGCATCCAGGATCGCGCCGCGTGGCGGCGACCTCCCGAGCGGCAGGACGAGCAGGACACGCTCGCGGAGGCGACGCCCATCGAAGGCAACGACCTCCGCAGGGACGCGAACCGCCCATGACGTCTGCCGCGCACTGCCGACGACGACGAGCTCCGCGCGCGCCTGGTTACCGATCTCGGCCGACAGGGGGCTCCGTGCGAGCGCGTCGAGGCGAACCGTCCCCCAGAAGAGACCGAGGACGACGAGCGCCAGACAGAGCGCGACGAACCGACGGGCGCCGTCCCAGAAGCACATCGCGACGAGGGCGGAGACGAGAACGCAGGCGAGAAGCGGGCGCGCCGGCAGCCCGCTCGCGGACATCAGAGGAACGTCGGCGTGCACCCAGTTCGACCCCGCGAGGCCCGCACATGCGGATCCCGCGAGGAGCGCCGGCCAGTGCAGCTCGACGACTCGCCTCACGGGGTCACGAGCTCGCGCAGTTGCTCGATCCGCGCAGGGCCGATGCCGGGGACAGCGTCCAGGTCGTCGACCGAGCGGACAAAGCCGTGCTCGGCTCGATAGTCGAGAATCTTCTGCGCGGTGACCGGCCCCACCCCGGGGAGCTCGTCGAGCTGCTCGGCCGTCGCGGTCGAGAGGCTCAGCTTCTGCGTCGGGGCCGCGCCCGCGGCTGTCCCCGGCACACCCGTTGCGGACGACGCGCCCCCGGGCGCCGCGCCGGGCACGATTTGCACCCGCGCGGGCACGACGACCTGCGCACCGTCCACGAGCGGCGCCGCGAGGTTGAGCCCGCCGAGATTCGCACGTCGTGATGCGCCGCCCGCACGCCTCACCGCGTCGGCGATGCGCGATCCGTCGCGCAGCCGGTACAGGCCCGGATGCCGCACCGCGCCCACGACGTGCACGACGACGTGTTGAGGTGCCGCCGCGGCTACAGGCTCGAGCGGGGCAGCGACCTCCGGCTCGTGCGCCGCACCGGCGCCCGCGAGGCGATTGCCGACGAGCACGAGCAGGGCGAGCACGACGCTCACGAGGACGAGTGCGGTCGGGCGCGAGACCGAGATCGACGGCATGTGGCCATCGTTCCGGGGAACCGGTCACGGATGGGGAACGGCTTCGTGCCGAGTGCGTGTCTCTTCGCGCCTCGCCCACCTCGGGCCGGCGGCACGGAGACGGGTTACGAGGACGTCACGAAGTTGACGAGCTTGCCGGGAACGACCACCGTCCGGACGACCTCGGCCCCGTCGAGGTGTGCGTGGACGCGTTCCGACTCCTGCGCGAGCGCGACGAGCTCCTGCTCGGACGTGTGCGGGGAGACGTGCAGCCGATCGCGGACCCGCCCGTCGACCTGCACGACGACCTCGACGGTCTCCTGCTCGAGCATCGCGGGATCGGCCACGGGCCAGCTCGCCTCCCACAGGCGCTCGTGCCCGAGGCGCTCCCACAGCTCCTCGGCAACGTGCGGCGCATACGGCTGGATCAGGGACACGGCGGTCTCGGCCGCAAGGCGCGCGTCGCCACCCGCTCGGTCCCTCGAGAGCTCGTTGACCAGCTCCATCACGGCCGCGATCGCCGTGTTGAACGCGTACCTGCGACCGATGTCGTCCGTGACCTTCGCGATCGTCGCGTGCGCCTTGCGCGCAAGCGGGCCACCCTCGGCCGGACCCTCCGGCGCCGTCTCGGCCACCTCGCCGACGACGCTCCACAGCCGCCGGACGAAGCGGTTCATCGCCTCGACGCTCGTCTCCGTCCACTCCATGTCCTCGTTCGCGGGGCCGAGGAAGAGGATGTTCAGGCGGCACGCGTCCGCGCCGTAGCGCGCGACGGACTCGTCCGGCCCGACGACATTGCCCGCCCGCTTCGACATCTTCGACTTCCCGAGCGTGACCCAGCCGTTGGAGAAGAAGCTTGCGAACGGCTCGCGGAAGCCGACGAGGCCGAGCTCGTTCAGCACCTTGATCCAGAACCGCGCGTAGATCATGTGGACGGTTGCGTGGTCGACGCCGCCGATGTACAGGTCGATGGGATTCCAGTAGTCGACGGCGCCGCGATCGAACGGCGCCTGGTCGTTGTGCGGGTCGCAGTAGCGCAGGAAGTACCAGGACGAGTCGACGAACGTGTCCATCGTCTCGACCTCGCGGCGGCCAGGCCCTCCGCAGCGCGGGCAGGGCACGTTCACCCAGTCCTCCGCCTGCGCGAGCGGAGGCTGACCCTTCGGCTTGTAGTCCTCGATCTCGGGAAGCACGACGGGGAGGTCGACCTCCGGAACGGGAACGATCCCGCAGTCGTCGCAGTACACGACGGGGATGGGGCAGCCCCAGTACCGCTGTCGCGAGAAGCCCCAGTCGCGGAGGCGGTAGTTGACGGCAAAGCGACCGCGTCCCTCGGTCTCGAGCTTCTCGACGATCCGCCGCCCTCCGTCGGTCGCCGGCATGCCGTCGAACTCGCCGGAGTTGACGAGGATCTCGTCTTCGGTGTGCTCGACGTACGCGGTTGCCTCGTCGACGTCCGCGTCCCGAGGTCGGACCACGTGCCTCACGGGCAGGTCGAATGCCCGTGCGAACTCGAAGTCGCGCTCGTCGTGGGCCGGGACGGCCATGATCGCCCCGGTTCCGTAGTCCGTCAGAACGTAGTCGGCGACGTACACGGGCAAACGCTCGTCGTTCACCGGGTTGACGGCATGCAGGCCGGTGAAGACGCCCGTCTTCTCCGTTGCCGCGGCGCGGTCCGCGGTCTTCTTCGCGCCTGCGCGGCGCACATAGTCCTGAACCTCTTCGGACTCGATCCGCGCGACGAGCTCATGCTCCGGCGCGAGGACGAAGAACGTCGCCCCGTACAGCGTGTCGGGCCTCGTCGTGAAGACCGGTACGTCCTCGTCGAGCTCTTCGATCCGGAAGAGGATCTCTGCGCCCTCCGAGCGGCCGATCCAGTTCCGCTGGCGCGCCTTGATCGACTCCGGCCACTCGAGCGCCTCGAGGTCGTCGAGCAGCGCCTGTGCGTAGTCGGTGATCCGGAAGAACCACTGGTCCATGAGCCGCGACTCGACCTCTGCTCCACAACGCTCACAGCGGCCCTCGCGGACCTGCTCGTTCGCGAGCACGGTCTGGTCGTTCGGGCACCACTTGACGGGCGCCGCCTTCCGGTACGCGAGGCCGCGCTCGTAGAACCGCAGGAACTGCCACTGCTGCCAGCGGTAGTACTCGGGCTCGTGCGTCGATACGAGCCGCTCCCAGTCGATCGCCCAGCCGATCCGGCGCATCGACTCGCGGATGCTCGCGATGTTCCGCTCCACGGTCTCGCGCGGGTGCAGCCCCTCGCTGATGGCAGCGTTCTCAGCGGGCAGGCCGAACGCGTCGAAGCCTTGCGGGTGCAGGACGCGCGCGCCGCTGCGGCGGCGGAAGTGCGTGACGACGTCCCCGATCGTGTACACGAGCATGTGCCCCATGTGCAGCGACCCGGACGGGTACGGCAGCATCTCCAGCACGTAGTTCTTCGGCTCGGCAGCCGACTCGGCTCCTGGCTCCGGGTTCGGCACCGCGAAGGCGTGCGCGTCCTCCCACACGCGCTGCCACTTCGCCTCGATTGTCTTGGGCTCGTACCGCTCCATGTCCTGCCTCGTTCGATTCCGGATACAAAAAAGCCTCTCTGACGAGAGGCCTGGAGGGAACGCCACGGCAGTGCCGCGTACCGCTCCCAGTCCTATGCAAGCAGCTGCTTCATGAGGTCTCAGGGTAACAGTCAGAATCGCCGGATGCTCGATCTGTTCCCGGATTCGGCGCGCATCGAAAACGGCGTCCTCGTGCTCGGCGGGGCGGCCGCACCCGAGCTCGCCGAGCGGTTCGGGACGCCGCTCGTCGTCTACTGCGAGGAGACGCTGCTCGCTCGTGCGCGCACGCTCCGCGAAGCGGTCGGCGAGGGCGGACGCGTCTTCGTCGGGACCAAGGCGTTCCCGAACGTAGCGCTGCTCCGGCTCTTGCACGATGAGGGCATCGGCGCCGACGTCGCGACGGCCGGCGAGCTCGCGTTCGCCCGGGCGGCGGGGCTCGGCGGCGGGCAGCTCGTCGTGCACGGGAACAACAAGGACGAGGCCTTTCTCCGCGAGGCGGCGGCCGAGAGCGCACCCGTCGTGCTCGACGCTCCCGACGAGCCCACGCTGGCTGCCGCAGCCGGTGTCAGGCAGGTCCTCGTCCGGGTCACGCTCGGCGTCGACGCCGACACGCACGAGGCCATCGTGACCGGGCATCACGGCTCGAAGTTCGGCCTGCCGCCCGAGCAGGCGCAGCAGGCAGTCGCCGACGCGCTCGAGCTCGGCCTCGACGTGCTCGGCGTTCATGTCCATGTCGGCTCGCAGCTTCCCGACTTCACCGCGCAGGCAGAGACGATCCGGCGCCTCGCGGGCTTCGCCGCACGCTGCCGCGACGCGCTCGGCTGGGAAGCGCGCGTCGCCGACCTCGGCGGCGGCTTCGGCATCCGCCACCACCCGGACGAGACCGTGCCCGACGCTGCGGAGCTCGCGGCGTCGGCTTCGGAGACCGTGCGGGACACCTTCGCGGCGGCGGGGCTCTCGTCGCCCGAGGTATGGCTCGAGCCGGGGCGCTGCCTCGTGGGACAGGCGGGGGTGACGCTCTATCGCGTGGGAGCGGTGAAGCGACTGCCCGAACGAACCTGGGTCGCGGTCGACGGAGGGATGTCCGACAACCCGCGCCCCCAGCTCTACGACGCGCGCTACACGGCCGTCGACGCCGCGCGCGCCGACGCGGAGGAGACCGAGGAGGTGAGCATCGCCGGAATGCACTGCGAGTCGGGCGACGTGCTCATCGACGACGTCTTGCTACCGCCGCCCCGCCGGGGGGACCTGCTCGCCGTGCCCGCGACCGGCGCGTACACGCTCGCCATGAGCTCGAACTACAACGGCGTCCCTCGTCCGGCTGCGGTGCTCGTGAGCGGCGGCGAGGCACGAGTGATCCGCCGCCGCGAGACGGTGGACGACCTGCTCGCGCTCGAGACGTGAGCGAGGAAACGCGCAGCACGCGCGTTCTCGGCCTCGTCCGGGACGCGGACGGGCGGGTGCTCGTGACCGGCGACGCAGCGCTCCCGGACGTGGAGATCGACGGCGATGCAGACGACGAGCTGCCGAAGGTTCGCGAGGCGTTCGCCGGGCTCCTCGGGATCGAGACGGTGGTCGTCCGCCCCGTCTCGCGGACGCTCGACGACGAGCACCGCCTCGTCGAGACCGCGCTCGAGCTCGAGCCGCTCGGGACCGTGGCGCCGCCCGGCGCCGTCTGGCTCGGGCCGGACGACAGCGTCCCGGAGGCGATGTCGTCGCGCGATCGCAATCTGCTCGAGCGCGCCTTCGCAGACAGGGGCCACCCGCTCCGCCCGCCCTGGTCCCACCGCGGCTGGTACGCGGGCGCGGTCGAATGGCTCGACGGTGCGCTCGAAGGGATCGGGCGGGCACGGACCGGGCCGGTCGAGCAGATCTCCAGCTGGTGCATCTCCTCGATCCTGCGCGCGCCGACGGCGGAGGGCGACGTGTACCTCAAGGCGACCGCGCGCTCGCCGCTCTTCGTGGACGAGGGCGCCGTCACGCGCGGTCTCGCCGAGTGCTTCCCCGTGCGGATTCCGAAGCCGCTGGCCGTCGACGGCGAACGCCGGCTGATGCTGCTCGACGACTTCGGCCCGCTCGTCGGCTGGAAAGCCGATCGCGACACCAAGGTCGAGGTGCTCTCGCGGTATGCCGCCTTACAGGTCGAGTCGGCGCCCGTGGCGGACGATCTGCTCGCACTCGGACTGTTCGATCGCAGCCCCGAATGGCTCGCGCACGCAATCCGTGACCTGCTCGCCGACCGCGACGACCTCCTCGGCCTCGAGCCGCAGGAGCGGGAGCAGCTCGACGCCTCCCTGCCCACGTTCCTCGAAGGGTGTGAGCGGCTCGCTGCGGGGGTGCTCCCGACCGCCCTCGTCCACGGCGACCTGCACCTGGCGAACGTCGCCCGGGGCGGCGACAACTATGTGTTCTTCGACTGGACTGATGCGAGCGTGGGGAATCCGCTCATGGACCTCCTTCTCGTTTTCTTCGAGGAGATCGAGGAGGTTCGGGAGGCTCTCCGCGACATCTACCTCTCGGCATGGATCGAGACGGGATCGCACGACGAGCTGCTAGAGGCCTGGCGCCTCGCCCAGCCGCTCGCGGCGCTGAATCAGGCGGTCAGCTACCGCTCGATCGTCGACAACGTCGAACCGAGCACCGGTGACGAGATGGGCCCGATGCTGCCGTGGTGGCTCCGCAAGGCCCTCGAGGCCGTCGACTAGTCGTCCGGCTCCCAGCCGACCTCGATGACGTACCCGTCCGGGTCGCGGAACTTCACGCTCACGTAGTCGTCCTCGTCCCACCAGTCGACGATCTCGAGGCCGTCCGCCTGCACACGGTTGCGAAAGGCGCGCACGTCGTCCGGGCTCTCGGCTCCCCGGCCGAAGTGGAAGAACGGCGGAAGCACGATCGGCTCTTCGATCTGCCCGATCGCCAGCGAGAACCCCGCCTCGTCGTGGAGGATCAGCACGCCGTCCTCGCGCGGGGCCTCCTCGGGCACGAACCCGAAGTAGTGGGCGTAGAACCGGACCGAGCGCGCCTGGTCGGAAACGGCGAGCGCGAGGTGGTCCATCAGCGTGCAGGCGCGCCGATGAGACCCGGGCGCACGAGCCGCGGCGGTGCGACGAGCCCCGCGTCCTGCACCGGCGGGTTCAGCGGCTCGGCGAGCGGCGCTGCGCCGAACGACGCCGCCACTCGCTCCTCCGGCGGCGTCTCGTAGAGCGTCGTCCGCTGCCGCGGGACCCGCCCCGCGGAGCGGATGAGCTCCTCCATCGACTCCGGCGGCATCTCCTGCCCGAACTCGGCGCCGGCGGAGCGCGAGATCGACTCGTTCATGAGCGTCCCGCCGAGGTCGTTCACACCCGCGGCGAGCGCCTCGCGCGATCCCTCGGGCCCGAGCTTCACCCAGGAGGCCTGGATGTTCGTGATCCACGGGTGGAGCGCGAGCCGCGCGACCGCATGCACGAGCAGCGTCTCACGGAAGGTCGGGCCGCGGCGCGCCCGGCCCTGCACGTACATCGGCGCCTCCATGGGCACGAAGGGCAGCGGGACGAACTCGGTGAAGCCGCCCGTCTCCCGCTGCTGCTCGCGCGCGCGCAGGAGGTGGCGCGCCCAGCTCCGCGGCGTGTCCGCGTGGCCGAACATGAGCGTGACGTTCGAGCTCAGGCCGACCCGATGCGCGGCGTCGTGTACGGCGAGCCACTGGTCGGTCGTCACCTTGTCGGGACAGATCACGCGCCGCACCTCGTCGTCGAGCACCTCTGCAGCGGTCCCCGGAAGCGAGCCGAGCCCGAGCTCGTGCAGGAGCCGCAGGTACTCCTCGAGCGAGAGGCCGAGCGTCGCGGCGCCCTGCCAGACCTCGAGCGCCGAGAACGCGTGCACGTGGATCCCGGGGACGGCGGCCTTGATCGCGCGGACGACCTCCGCGTAGTACTCGCCCGTGAACGCCGGGTGGATCCCGCCCTGGAGGCAGATCTCCGTCGCGCCCCGCTCCCACGCCTCCTCGGCCCGGCGCACGATCTCCTCGAACGGGACGAGGTACGGCGCGCCGCGGAGGTTCCGCGCGAGCTTGCCCTTCGAGAACGCGCAGAACCCGCAGCGGAAGTAGCAGACATTGGTGTACTGGACGTTCCGGGTGACGACGTACGTCACATCGTCGCCGCAAACCTGGCGGCGCAGGCGGTCGGCGGCGGCGAAGACGTGCTGCGCCTCGTGGCCGCGCGTCTCGAGCAGCCGCGTCAGCTCGTCCTCCCCGAGCTCGTCGCCCGCGAGCCCGAGCGGCGGCGCGCCGCGGCGTACCACGTAGGGGACCGCGCCCGGCTCGCCCGGAGCCCACGAGTCGTCGCGCGCGAGCCCGGCGGCGTCGGACGCGCGACGGACGAACGGGGCCACCTGCGGGTCGCACCAGCGGTCGAGGTCGGCGACGTACTCCGGGTACACCGCGAGTCGCGGCGCGAGCTCCGCGCCCCGGCTGCGCGTCGCCTCTGCGAGCCGGTCGATCTCGGGCCAGGGCGCCTCCGGGTTCACATGGTCGATGGTCACGGGCGAGACGCCGCCCCAGTCGTCGATGCCGGCGTCGAGCAGCGTCGGGAAGTCGTCGTAGGCGAGGTTCGGCGGCGCCTGCACGTGCCAGTCCGGGCCGAGAAGGATCCGCGCGACGGCGATCGTCCACAGGTGGTCGTCGAGCGACGGCTCCGGGTGCGAGGCCATGCGCGTGCCGGGCTTCGCACGGAAGTTCTGGACGATCACCTCCTGCACGTGGCCGTGCTCCTCGCCGAGCGCGCGTAGCGCGAGGAGCGCATCGATCCGCTCCTCCCGCGTCTCGCCGATGCCGATGAGGATCCCGCTCGTGAACGGGATCGCGAGCTCGCCAGCCAGGCGGATCGTCTCGAGGCGGCGAGCCGGGCTCTTGTCCGGGGAGGCCCAGTGCGGCCCGCCTCGTTCGGCAAGCCGCTCGGCGGTCGTCTCCAACATGATCCCCATCGACGCGCTGACCGGCCTGAGCAGCTCGAGCTCGGCGCGCGTCATGACCCCCGGGTTCAGGTGCGGCAGCAGGCCGGTCTCGTCGAGGACGAGCTTCGCGCAGCGGGCGAGGTACTCGAGCGTCGTCTCGCAGCCGAGCGCGCGGAGCTCCTCGCGCGCAACCTTGTACCGGCGCTCGGGCTTGTCCCCGAGCGTGAACAGCGCCTCCCGGCACCCGGCGGCAGCTCCCGCGCGAGCGACGTCCAGCACCTCCTCCTCGGTCAGGTACGCGCGCTCGCCCCGTCGCGGCGGACGGGCGAACGTGCAGTAGCCGCACACGTCGCGGCAGAGCGTCGTGAGCGGGATGAAGACCTTCGGCGAGTAGGTGACGAGGCGCTGCGGACGCAGCCCGCGTGCCTCCGCGAGCAGGTCCTCGAGCCGGGCGGCAAGCAGCTCGTGCACGGGGCTATCGTCTCACGCACGTTCGACTCGCCGCGGAACCTTGCCGCCGCGGCGGACGTAACATCGTCAGCCCCTCGCGCCATCTCCCGAGGACAACGATCACGGAGGTGGCAGTGACGACATGTCCAGGAAACGCATGACGACCGATGCGCAGCTCCTCGAGGCGTCGCGCACCGAGGCGCCACCTTTTCGCGAGCTGTACGACCGCTACGCGGAGCGCATGTACCGCTTCCACCTGAGTCGGACACGGAGCGACGACGCCGCTCACGACCTCACGGCGGAGACATTCGCGCAGGCCTGGCTCGCCCGCACCCGGTTCCGCGACGAGGCCGAAGGCTCGGCGGCGCCCTGGCTGTTCGGAATCGCGCGGAACGTCCTCTCGCAGTCGGTCCGCCGCGGTCGGCTCGAGCGGGCGGCGTGCGACCGGCTCGGGATCCTCGAGCGGCTCGACCGCGAGCCTGCGGCCGTCGAGCCGGACGAGGCCTGGGTCGACGGGCTCGAGGAGGCGCTCGCCGCGCTCCCGGAGGGCCAGGCGGACGCGATTCGGTTGCGCTTCGTCGACGACCTCACGTACGACGAGCTCGCGGACGAGCTCGGCACGACGCCCGAAGCCGCCCGTGTCCGCGTGCATCGCGGCCTGTCCGCGCTCCGACTCGGCCTCGATCCTTCGAAGGAGACCGCGAGATGACCGATCACTCCCCCACGCTCCACCGTCTCGGCGACGCGCTGGAAGAGGCCGCGGCGGCCGACCTCGTCGCCGAGCCCTCGCCCACGCCAGGGCGTCGCCGTCTATCGACCAGGGTCGTGCTCGCCGCGGCCGTTCTCGCCGTCGCGGTTCCGGGAGTCGCCCTTGCCGCGACGCAGCTCATCGGCGAAGAGGACGTCGCCGAGAGCCTGCCCGCCGGGACGCTCGCCCTCGCAGGGACGAGCCCGTCCTGCACGGTCGTCGTCCAGGACGTCGAGTATCTCTGCACGCTCGAGCGTCCGCCCGCGCCGGAGGTGTCCGACTGGAAAGGGACGGTCGAGCCGACCGTCGACGCGACGAAGCACGTGAACGGCGGGTGCCGCTCGCTGACGTCGGACGGCCGCGAGTGGCGCTGCTACATCGGCCAGGCCGCCGTCGAGCAGCAGATCATCGGGCCGGACTTCCTCGGCGAGTACGCGCCCAGTCCCGGCGTCGGCTAGACGCTCCGGCTCCGCCTCGCTGTCGAGAAGATCCGCTCTCGTTCGTCGTGTCATCGACATCGACCAAGGAGAAGCCATGCGGTACCTGTTCCTGATTCGCGGAGACAGCGAGGCGGAGGCGGCCATGGGCCCGGACGAGCGGCGCGCCATCTTCGGGCAGCACGTGGCCTATGCGGACATGCTCCGGGAGCGCGGAGCGCACGCGGGCGGCGAGGCGCTCGAGGATCCCTCGACGGCCGCCGTCGTGCGTCCCGGGCCGGACCCGATCGTCACCGACGGGCCCTTCGCCGAGACGAAGGAGGCGATCGGCGGCTTCTACCTCGTCGACGTCGCGACGCGAGAGGAGGCGCTCGAGCTCGCGGGCCGTGTCCCGGTCAGCCCGGGCGTCGCGGTGGAGGTCTTGCCCTGCGTCGAGTTCTGACCGGGGTCAGCCGGGCCGCGAGAGGCGCCAGCGCGAGAGCAGCTCGCCGGCCCGTCGGAAGAGGCCGCCCACGCCGTTCGGGAGGAAGAACATCAGGAGGATGAGGGCGACCCCGAAGACCACCGAGGCGCCCCCCGGCTTCTGCGCCTCGGTGACGATCCTGTCGGGGAGCAGCGATCCGAGATCCTGGCCCTGGGCCCACAGCGGGATGAAGTAGACGAAGATCGCGCCGAAGACGAGCCCGGAGAGGCCGCCGAGGCCGCCGACGACGATGCCGACGAGCAGGAAGATCGAGAGCGCGACCGGGAAGTTCTCGGGGTTGACGCTCGCGGTCGCGATCGCGAAGAGCCCGCCCGCGACGCCCGCGTAGGCGGCGCTGATGCCGAAGGCGAGCGTCTTGTAGTGGGCAAGGCTCACGCCCGAGGCGACCGCCGCGGTCTCCGAGTCGCGCACGGCGCGGAACGCGCGGCCGGTCCTCCCGCGGAGCACGAACCACGCAACCGCGAAGGCGACGAGCGCGATCGACCAGGCGAGGTAGTACATCCAGTCGTTCGGGGTGAGCGACCTCCCGAGGATTTCGACGTTCGTCCCCGAGCCGGTGAGCTCGGGCGAGCCCGTGAGCTGGATGCCGGTGCTGCCGCCGGTGAACTCCTCGAAGCGCCTGAGCGTGGACGGCATGGCGACAGCGACCGCGAACGTCGCGAGGGCGAGGTAGAGGCCCGATAGCCGGAGCGCCGGAACTCCGAACGCGAGCCCCACGAGCCCGGCGACGAGACCCGCAATCGGGAGTGTCCAGACGTCCTTCATCCCGCCCGAGATCGGCCCGCCGAACTGCTCGTTCCCGACCATGAGGATCGCCGTCGTGTACCCGCCGATCGCCATGAACGCCCCGTGGCCGAGCGAGATCTGCCCCGTGTAGCCGGTGAGGATGTTCAGGCCGAGGAGTGCGATGAGGTAGATCCCGACGTACGAGTAGTCGCGCGCCTTGAAGTCGCTGACGAAGGCCGGCAGCACCGCCACGAACACCACGAAGAGCGCGAACGCGACGAAGCCGACGACTCGCTTCTGGCGAGCGGTCATACCCGCTTCACCTCCGGCTTCCCGAAGAGCCCCTGCGGCCGCACGAGGAGCGTGCCGAGGATGATCAGGAGGGCCGCGGGCAGCCGCAGTTCCTCGCTGAACCAGTCGAACATGCCGTACCGGCTGAGGTAGCTGAGCAGGTTCAGGAGGACCCCGAGCGTGAGCCCGCCGACGACGGCACCGAGCGGCGAGTCGATGCCGCCGAGCACCGCGGCCGCGAAGGCGTAGATGAGGACCGGCGCCATCATGTTCGGGTCGAGCGCGAAGTTCGAGGGCGCGGTGAGCAGGCCCGCGACCGCGCCGAGCGTCGCCGCGAGGCCCCAGCCGAGCGCGAGCATCCAGGTCACGCGGACGCCCACGAGCCGAGCTTCCTCCGGGTTGACCGCCGCAGCCCGGAGGGCGAGGCCGAGCTTCGTGAAGCGAAAGAGAGCCCAGAGCAGCGCCACGATGCCGAGGGCGACGCAGATCGTCCCGATCTCGTGCGCCGATACGACGACGCCGCCGATGGTGTACGTGCTGGTCCCGAACGGGCCTTCGAGCAGCTGCGGCACGCCGCTCCATTGCCAGACGATGAAGCCGTTGATGGCGATGAGCAGGCCGATCGTCACGATGACGATCCGGAGCACGCTCCCGCGCTCCACCGGCCGGATCACGACCCGGTGGATGAGCACGCCGCCGACGAACGACACCACGAGCGTCGTCGCCGCAGCGGGCCAGTAGCCCCAGCCGTGGTTCACGATGAGCGTCCACGCGATGTACGCGGAGAGCGTCGCCATCTCGCCCTGCGCGAAGTTGATGACACCGGTCGAGCGGTGGATGATCACGAGCGCCAGCGCGAGCAGGGCGAAGACCCCACCGGCGGCGAGACCCGAGACGACGTGCTGCATGAACTCGGAGAAGGACGAGGCCAGCATCAGTACCCGAGGTAGCTCCGCCGGACGTTCTCGTCGTCTCGAAGCGCGTCGCTCGGCCCGGTGAGCGCGACGCGGCCGACCTCGAGCACGTACGCCCGCGACGAGATCGAGAGCGCGATGCGCGCGTCCTGCTCCACGACCAGCACGGTGAGGCCCTCGCTCTCGTTCAGCTCCCGGACGATCTGGAAGAACTCGCGGACGACCATCGGCGCGAGCCCGAGCGACGGCTCGTCGAGCAGGAGCAGGCGCGGCCGGCTCATGAGCGCGCGACCGAGCGCGAGCATCTGCTGCTCGCCGCCCGAGAGCGTCCCCGCGCGCTGGCTCGCGCGCTCCGCCATCCAGGGGAAGTACTCGGCGACCCGCTGCATGTCGGCCTTCACCTGCCGGTCGCGCCGCGTGTAGGCGCCGAGGCGGAGATTCTCGTCCACGGTGAGCTCGACGAACGTCCCGCGGCCCTCCGGCACGTGGGCGATTCCCGCGCGCGCGGCCGTCTCGGGCCCGCCGCGGAGGACGTTGCCGCCGAGCTCGAGCGAACCGCTGCGCTGGACCGTTCCGGAGATCGCGCGGAGCGTCGTCGTCTTCCCGGCCCCGTTGGCGCCCAGCACCGCGACGACCTCGCCCTCGTCGACCGTGAGCGACACGTCGTGCAGCGCCTGCACCGGGCCGTAGCGCGCCTGGACGCCGCGGAGCTCGAGGAGCGCGGTCACTCCTCCGTCTCTTCCTCGTCGGGGACGGAAGCGGGACGGACGGGCTCGTCGTCATCCTCGTCCGTCCCGAGATACGCCTCGATCACGGCCGGGTCGGCGCGAACGTCCGCGGGAGCGCCGTCCGCGATCTTGCGTCCGAAGCTCAGGACGTTCACGTGGTCGGAGATGGACATGACGAGGTTCATGTGGTGCTCGACGAGGAGCACGGTCAGCTCGAACTCGTCGCGGATCCGCTTGATGAACGCGCCGAGGTCGGCGACCTCCTCGTGGTTCAGGCCGCCCGCCGGCTCGTCGAGCAGGAGAAGGCGTGGCTTCGCGACGAGGGCTCGCGCGAGCTCGACGCGCTTCTGGATCCCGTACGGCAGCGCCGCTGCGGGGAAGCGGGCGCGGTCCCGAAGGCCGACGACGTCGAGCGCCTCGTTCGCGTCGTCCTCGGTGACGGTCCGGCCGCGAGAGTGTGCGCCGACGAGGACGTTCTCGAGGACGGACATCGTCCGGAAGAGCTGGATGTTCTGGAACGTCCGCGCGATGCCCTTGCGGACGATCTGGTGCGGAGCCTCGCGGAGGAGCGACTCGCCGTCGAACTCGACCTCGCCCGCGTCCGGCTTGTAGAGGCGCGTGATGACGTTGAACGCGGTGGTCTTCCCCGCGCCGTTCGGCCCGATCAGGCCAGAGATGTGCCCCTGCTGCACGTCGAACGAGACGCCGTCGAGAGCGACGATGCCTCCGAAGCGAAGCGTGACGTCCCGGACGGCGAGAAGAGCCATCTGGCGCGAAACCCTAATCGCGCCCGCAGAGCCGCTGCAATGGACGCGCGGGCGCGCGCACCTTTAGCATCGCGTTCGTGGACCTCCGCGACACGCCCGAGGAGGCGGCGTTCCGGGCCGACCTCCGGGCCTGGCTCGAGGAAAACCTGCCGGAGAAGCTGCGCGGGCACCGCGGAGGCTCGGCGCGGTTCGACGAGCCGGAGGCGCGCGCATGGAGCCGCGCGCTCTACGACGCGGGCTATGCGGGTCTGACCTGGCCGAAGGAGTACGGCGGCGGCGGCGCGCCGTACACGCACCAGGCGATCTTCCTCGAGGAGATCGCTCGCGCCGAGGCTCCTCCCCACATCGGCGTCATCGGGCTCGGCATGGCCGGGCCGACGATCATGGCCCACGGCTCAGAGAAGCAGAAGAAGCGGCACCTCGCACCGATCCTCTCCGCCGAGGAGATCTGGTGCCAGGGCTTCTCGGAGCCGGACGCGGGCTCCGACCTCGCCGGCGTGCGCACGACCGCGCGGCTCGACGGCGAGCGCTTCGTCGTCGACGGCCAGAAGGTGTGGTCGTCGTTCGCGCACATTGCGGACTGGTGCATCCTCGTCACACGCAGCGACCCGGAATCGTCCCGCCATGCAGGGCTGACGTACCTCATCGTCGACATGCACTCGCCCGGAGTCGAAGTGCGGCCCCTGCGCCAGATCACAGGCGAGGCCGAGTTCAACGAGATCTTCTTCACCGGTGTCGAGGTGCCTGCCGAGAACGTGCTCGGCGAGATCGGCGAGGGCTGGCAGGTCGCGATGACGACGCTCCTCCACGAGCGGGGGACGCTCGGATTCGCACTGCAGGCTGCGCTCGAGGTGCAGATCAGGAAGCTCGCCACGCTCGCGCGCGACCGCGGTGCCGACCAGCTCCAGCGCGACCGGATCGCGTACGAGTGGTCGAGCTACAGGCCCTTCGCTTCACGAACGCGCGCTCGCTCTCGCAACTCGTGAAGACCGGAATCCCCGGACCCGAGGGGTCGATCGCGAAGCTCGTCTGGTCGGAGGCGAACCAGCGCGTGACGAAGCTCGCGCTCGAGCTCCTCGGCCCGGACGCGCCACTCGCGAACGGCAACGCGCCGTACAACGGCTACTGGCAGTACCAGCAGCTCCGCAGCCGCGGCAACACGATCGAGGCGGGCACGTCGGAGATCCTCCGGAACATCGTCGCCGAGCGCGTGCTCGGCCTCCCCAAGTCGCGCTGATGGACTTCACGTTCACACCAGAGCAGCAGGAGCTCCGCGAGCAGGCGAGGGCGTTCCTTGCCGAGCACCCGGACGTGAGCTGGCGCGATCTCGCCGAGCTCGGCTGGACGGGCGTGTCGATCGCGGAGGAGCAGGGCGGCGCCGGGCTCACGTTCCTCGAGGAGGCGGTGATCTTCGAGGAGCTCGGACGCGCCGTTCATCACGGGCCGTACTTCTCGACGATCGCCCTCGCGCTTCCGGCTCTGCCGGACGACCAGCGATCCGAGGTGGCGGCCGGCGACGCGAGCTGGACGCTCGCGCTCGGGCCGCTCGTCAGCGACCTCGACAGCGCCGAGCGCGTCGCGATCATCGGCGGCGACGGGATCTACGAGCTCGAAGGAGCCGACCGCGACCTCCTCGAGACGACGGACGAGAGCCGGCCGCTCGGCGTCCTACGAGGCGGAGAGCCGGGACGTCGCCTCGCCGACTCGGGTGTGCTGGAGGAGATCCGGCGCCGCGCGCTCGTCGCGCTCGCGCTGGAGTCCTGCGGAGTCGCCGGGCGCGCACTCGAGTACGCGATCGAGTACGCGACGGAGCGCGAGCAGTTCGGCAAGCGGATCGGCGTCTACCAGGCGATCTCACATCCGCTCGCGAACGCGTTCACGAAGCTCGAGATGTCGCGCTCGCTGTCGCTCTGGGCCGCCTGGTGCGTGTCGGTGGACGACGAGCAGGCACCGATCGCGGCCGCCGCGGCGAAGGCGTATGCGTCCGAGGCTGCCGTCGTGGTCTGCGAGACCTCGATCCAGGTGCACGGCGGCATCGGCTTCACGTGGGAGCACGTGCTCCATCGGCTCTACAAGCGGGCGCTCTGGAACGAGAGCTTCCTGGCCTCGGGCACGCAGCTCCGCGCCGAGATCGCGGGGTCGCTCATCGACGGGCAGGTGCCCGAACCGCAGCAGGCACCGGTGTCCGTAACCCAAGGAGGCTGAGCGTGGACGGCCTGATGATGGACTACCAGCTCAACGTGCCCGCGATCATGCGGCGCGCCGACGAGCTCTACGGCGGCCAGGAGATCGCGAGCCGCCTGCCCGACAAGAGCTGGCACACGTACACGTACGCCGACTTCGTCTCGCGCACGAAGAAGCTCGTCGTCGCGCTCCGCAAGCTCGGTCTGGAGGACGGTGACCGTGTCGGGACGTTCATGTGGAACCACTCGCAGCACCTCGAGGCGTACATGGGCGCGCCCGTCGGCGGGTTCGTGACCCACACGCTGAACCTCCGCCTCCATCCCGACGACAACGTCTACATCGCGACGCACGGCGGCGACCGCGTGCTGCTCGTCGACAAGATCCTGTGGCCGCTCGCCGAGCAGTTCGTCCCCCGCTGCAGCTTCGAGCACGTCATCGCGGTCGGCGCAGGCCCGGCGCCGGACGGGACGCTCGACTACGAGGACCTCCTGGCCGACGCGAACGAGTCGGAGTTCTCGTACCGCGACCTGCCCGAGAACACGGCCGCAGCGATGTGTTACACGAGCGGCACCACCGGCCGACCCAAGGGCGTCCTCTACTCGCATCGCGCGATCGCGCTCCATGCGCTCACGGTGAACGCGACGCTGGGCATCCATGCCGACGACGTGTGCCTCCCCGTCGTACCCATGTTCCACGCGAACGCGTGGTGCTTCCCGTTCTCCTCGACGCTGAACGGCGTCAAGCAGGCCTTCCCCGGGCCGCACATGGATCCGGAGTCCCTGCTCGACGGGTTCGTCGAGCAGAGGATCACAGTCTCAGCGGGCGTCCCCACGATCTGGATGGGAATCCTGCAGGCCCTCGATGCGAGCCCGGGCAAGTGGGATCTCTCCTCGATGCGGTTCATGACCGTCGGAGGCGCCGCGCCGCCGCGCGCCATGATCGAGGCGTTCGGCGAGCGGCACGGCCTGCACATCGTCCACGGATGGGGCATGACGGAGATGAGCCCGGTGGGAACGATCTCCGGGGGCCCGGGTCAGGAGACGGGCCTGGCGAAGGACGAGGCGTACTCACGGCGCGCGCTGCAGGGGCTCACGATCCCGTTCGTCGAGATCCGCGCCCGTGGCGCCGAGGGCCTCGTCCCGTGGGACGGCGCGACCATGGGCGAGCTCGAGGTGCGTGGCCCGTCGATCGCATCGGCCTACTACGCCTCCGACGACGGCGCCGACCGCTGGACCGACGACGGCTGGTTCAGGACCGGCGACGTCGTGAGCATCCACTCCGACGGCTTCGTCGAGGTGCAGGATCGCGCCAAGGATCTCGTCAAGTCGGGCGGCGAGTGGATCTCCACCGTCGCGCTCGAGAACGCGCTCATGGGGCATCCCGCCGTCGCCGAGGCGGCGGTCATCGCGGTGCCCGATGACAAGTGGTCGGAGCGACCGCTCGCCGTCGTCGTCCTGAAGGAGGACGCGGAGGCGACGGACGACGAGCTCCGCGAATTCCTCGCCCCGAGCTTCGCGAAGTGGTGGCTCCCCGACCGGTTCGAGTTCGTCGACGAGATCCCGAAGACCGCGGTCGGCAAGTTCCGGAAGACCACGCTCCGCGAGCAGTTCGCGAGCGCTCAGCCGGCGGAGACGGCCTAGGTTGGCGAAGTTCATCTCGAGCGAGATCGACGGCGCCGTCGCCGTCGTCACGATCGACCATCCTCCCGTCAACGCGCTCTCGGCCCCGTTGCTCGAGGAGCTCGAGGCCGAGCTCGCGCGGCTCGACACCGAGGACGCCGTCCGCGCGATCGTGCTCGAGGGCGCCGGCGAGCGAGCGTTCGTCGCGGGGGCGGACATCTCCGAGTTCCCGACCCTGCGCGAGTCGGCGCATGACGACAACGGCGGGTCGGCCCGTGGCATCCAGCGCCTCGGGCACCGCATGGACGCGGCACGGACGCCATGCGTCGCCGCAATCCACGGGTTCTGCCTCGGCGGCGGGCTCGAGGTCGCGATGTGCTGCGACATCCGTGTCGCAGCCGAGGACGCGCAGCTGGGGCAGCCGGAGATCAAGCTGGGGCTCATCCCCGGCGGCGGCGGGACGCAGCGGCTCCCGCGCCTCGTCGGGCTCGGGCGAGCGATGCTCCTGAACATGACCGGCGACTTCATCGACGGGCGCACGGCGTATGAGTGGGGCCTCGTCGAGCGGATCGTGCCGCGCGAGCAGGTCCACGAGACCGCGCTCGAGATCGCCCGGACGATCGCCGCCCGGTCTCCGGTCGCGATCGGTGTGCTGCGTGAGCTCGCACGCACCACGCGCGACCTCCCGCTCGAGGAGGGGCTACGGCGCGAGGCGGAGGGCTTCCGCCGCTGTCTCGCGAGCGAGGACGGGCTCGAGGGCGTGACCGCGTTCCTCGAGAAGCGCGAGCCGCAGTTCACGGGGCGCTAGGCGTCACAGATGAAAGCGGTGGTGCTCGAAGGCACGGGCGGACCGGAGAACCTCGTCCTCCGCGACCTGCCGGACCCCGTGGCCGGAGACGGCCAGGCGGTCGTCGACGTCCGTGCGGCCGGGATCAACTTCGCGGACGTGCTCATCCGCACCGCCAACTACCCGCAGATGCCCGAGCTGCCGACGGTGCTCGGATCGGAGATCGCAGGCGAGCTCGACGGGCAGCGCGTCCTCGGCTTCACGCGGTCGCTCGGAGGCGGATACGCCAGCAAGGCGCTCGTGGATCGTCGCTGGCTGCTTCCCCTGCCGGAGCAGGCGAGCTTCGCCGAGGGTGCGGCCTTCCCGCTCGCGTTCCTTACTGCCTGGATCCCGCTCACGGAGCTCGTCCGGATCGGATTCGGCTCGCGCGTCCTCGTGACCGCCGCGGCCGGGGCGGTCGGGACGGCGGCAGTCCAGCTCGTGAAGGCGCTGAACGGGCGCCCGATCGCCGCCGTCGGCAGCGAGGAGAAGCTCGAGCTCACGCGCTCGCTCGGGGCCGACGAGGGCGTGACGTACGAGGGACTCGGTGAGCTCGAGCCCGTGGACGTCGTGTACGACCTCGTCGGCGGCGACGTCTTCAAGAGCGCGCTCGGGCTGGTCAAGCCGCTGGGCTCGGTGATCGCCGCAGGCTATGCGGGCGGGCTCTGGGAAGAGGTGAACCCGGCGTTGCTCGTCGGGCGCAATATCGGCGTCCAGGGCTTCTACCTCGGCCGGCTCACCGCGCTCCGCCCGGACTTCGTCGAGCAGGCGGCGAAGGACGTCCTCCGCCTCTGGGAAGGTGGCGTCGTGCGCCCGATCGTGGGCCACGAGCTCCCGCTCGAGGACGCCGGCGAGGCGCACAGGTTGATCGAGGAACGACAAACGACAGGAAAGGTGGTCTTGATTCCGTGACGGCGCTGGTGACCGGCTCTGCGGGGGGCATCGGGAGCGCAATCGTCTCGAAGCTGCGGGGAGAGGGCTTCCAGGTGCAGGAGCTCGATCTCGTGAACGGCTTCGACGTCTCCGATCCGGAGGCGTGGGAGCACATCGGCTCCGTCGACCTCGCCTGCCTGAACGCAGGGGTCATCACCGGCGACGACGGAGACATCGCGGCCCTCACTGACGAGCAGTATCGACGTGCGCTCGGGGTCAACGTCGACGGCGTCGTCTTCGGCGTCCGCCGGCTCGACCGCGTGATGCCGAAGGGCAGCACGATCGTCGTCACGGCATCCCTCGCCGGGCTGACCGCGATCCCGGACGACCCGATCTACGGCCTGACGAAGCACGCGGTCGTCGGCTTCGTCCGGTCCGTGGCCGCGCAGCTCATGGAGCGTGGAATCCGCATCCAGGCGGTCTGCCCCGGGTGGGCCGACACTGCGCTGACGACGAACGGCTTCCGGGACGAGCTCCGCGAGCGCGGCTACCGCCTGCTCGACGCGTCAGCGGTGGCCGAGGGCGTGTGGGCCGCCTACAAGAGCGAGGGCACGGGCGAGGCGTGGATCGTCCAGCCCGGCCGCGAGCCGCTGCTCTACGAGTTCAAGGGCGTGCCCGGGCCGCGCTGAGGGCTCGTGCGCCGTCGTCTAGTCGAAGCGCCAGCCGTCGCCGGCGGCGAAGGACTTCAGGATCCGCCGCGAGACGACCATGCGGTGGACCTCGTCCGGGCCGTCGTAGATCCGGGCGCTCCGCGCCTGCTGGAGCATCCCGGCGAGCGGAGTCCGATCCGTCAACCCGCGAGCGCCGTGCACCTGCACCGCGCGGTCGATCACCTCGTTCAGCACGCGCGCTGCGTAGAACTTGATCACGGAAACGTCGACGCGCGCTTCATCGCCCTCGTCGATCTTGCGTGCCGCGTCGAGTGTCAGCAGGCGGCAGGCCTGGATCTCGGCCGCCGAGTCCGCGATCCAGTTCTGGACGGTCTGCTTGTCCGCGAGCGGCCCGCCGAAGGTCTCACGCTCGAGCGCATACGTGCACATGAGCTCGAACGCCCGCTGCATCTGCCCGAGCCAGCGCATGACGTGGTGGATCCGACCGGGGCCGAGGCGCTTCTGCGCGATGCGGAAGCCCTCCCCCACCCCGCCCAGCGTGTTCTCGACCGGCACGCGCACCCCCGAGTACGTGACCTCGCAGTGCGTCGTCCATCCATGACCCGCGTGGCCCATCACGGGCACCGGGCTGATCTCGATCCCCGGCGTGTCCACCGGGACGATGATCTGCGTCGCGCGGCGATGCGGCTCCGCGTCCGGGTCGGTGACGGCCATCACGATCCCGAAGCCCGCGCCCTCGGCTCCCGACGAGAACCACTTGTGCCCGTCGATGACCCACTCCTCGCCGTCGCGCACGGCACGAGTCCTGAGCCCGGTCGGGTCGGAGCCCGACACGTCCGGCTCGGTCATCGAGAAGAACGAGCGCACGTCACCCGCGACGAGCGGCCGCAGCCAGCGCTCCTTCTGCTCGTCCGTCCCGAACTGCCACAGGATCTCGCCGTTCCCGGCATCGGGCGCCTGGCAACCGAAAACGAGCTGGGCCCAGGTCGAGCGCCCGATCTCCTCGTTCAGGAACGCGTAGACGAGGAAGCTCCCGCTCGAGCCGCCCGCCTCGGGCGGCAGGTGCGGCGCCCAGAGGCCCTGCTCTCGCGCGAGGCCGCGCAGTCGCTCGACGAGCGCGTCCGCCTCGGCGTCCTCGCGGTTGAGGATCGGCTCGTTCGGATAGACGTGCTCCTCCATGAACTCGCGCACGCGTGCGCGGATCTCGAGCACCTCGTCCGTCGGGCGCAGGTCGGCGATCGCCACGGCGTTAGCATCGCACGCGACGATGCGACTCGGCTTCTACATGGGCTACGCGCCGCCGGGGACGAGCCCGCTCGAGCCGATCGCGCTCGCGCAGGAGGCGGAGCGGCTCGGCTACGCGTCCGCGTGGGCCGCCGAGGCGTGGGGAACGGACTGCGTGAGCGTCCTCGCGTGGCTCGGCGCGACCACGACGAGGATCAAGCTCGGCTCCGCGATCATGCAGATCCCCGGCCGCACGCCGGCGAACACCGCGATGACGGCGGCGACGCTGGACCTGCTGTCGGGCGGTCGCTTTCTCCTCGGGCTCGGGACGTCCGGCCCGCAGGTGGTCGAGGGCTGGCACGGGCAACCGTGGGGCAAGCCGCTCACGAAGACGCGCGAGTACGTGGAGATCGTGCGCAAGGCGCTGCGCCGGGAGGTGCTCGAACATCACGGCGAGCACTACGACATCCCGTTCCAGGACGGGACCGGTCTCGGCAAGCCGCTCAAGCTGATGGCTCGGCCGCTGCGCGCCGAGATCCCCATCTACATCGCCGCCATGTCCCCCAAGGCCGTCCGGCAGGCGACCGAGATCGCGGACGGCTGGCTACCGATCTTCTGGTCGCCGGAGAAGGCGCGCGACGTCTTCCCCGAAGCTGTCGCGCGCGGCGGCGACGACTTCGACATCGCGCCGTCAGCTCCGACGATCCTCATCGACGACGTCGAGGCGGGCCGCGACTTCCTGAAGCCGTACTACGCGCTCTACGTCGGCGGCATGGGCTCGCGCGGCAAGAACTTCTACAACGACCTCATGCGCCGCTACGGCTACGAGGCGGAGGCGGAGAAGATCCAGGATCTCTACCTGAACGGGTCGAAGCGCGATGCGGCCGCGCTCGTGCCCGATGCGTTCGTCGACGAGGTTGCGCTCGTCGGCCCCAAGGAGCGGCTCGCGGAGCGTCTCGACGCGTGGCGCGAGTCAGGGGCGACCTCACTGCTCGTCTCGACGCAGCAGCCCGAGGCGATTCGCGCACTCGCGGAGCTCGCGCTCTGAGCCAAGTGTCAATTTGACACTTGGCGATCAGGCGCGCGCGATCGCTTCCGCGGCCGCGTCGGCGAGGTACGGCACGCCCTGCTCGAAGCGGGCCGCGCGCTCGTCCTCGGCGCCGAGCTCACCGCGCAGGAAGCGGCCGTAGATCGCCTCGCAGAAGACGGCGGCCTTCCAGAGCGCGAGCGCCTCGAACCAGGCGAGGGGCTCGACGTCGCGACCGCTGTGCGCGGCGTAGCGCTCGACGAGGTCCGCTCTGGACGGGAAGCCCGGGAGCGCGGTCACCGGGGACGTCCCGAGCGGGTTCGGCGGGCCGCCCGGCTCGCTGTACGTCGCGAGCAGATAGCCGACGTCTGCGCGCGGATCGCCGATCGCGCCCATCTCCCAGTCGAGCACCGCGACGATGCGCGTCGGCTCGGGCGACGCGACCATCGTGTTGCCGAGACGAAAGTCGCCGTGGACGACCGTCTCCGGGAGCGGATCGGGCACGTTGTCTGCGAGCCACCCGCCGACCCGGTCGACCTGCGGAAGCTCGCGGGTCTTGTTGATTCCCCAGAGCTGTGAGAACCGCCGGACCTGTCGCTCGTTGTAGCTGCCCGGGCGCGCGAAGGCCGCGAGCGCCGGCGTCGTGACGTCCGCCGCGTGGATCTCGACCAGCGCGTCGACGAGGTCGTCTCCGAGGGCGCGACGCGACGGCTCGCTCTCGAGCCCGGGCGGCAGCTCGTCGGTGGGGACATGGCCGTCGAGGTAGGTCATGACGTAGAACGGGACGCCGAGGATGCTCTCGTCCTCGCCGACCGCGACGATGGTCGGGAGCCGGTCGAATCCCGCCTCGCGCAGCGCCAGCTGGAGCCTCGCCTCGCGGACGACGTCGTGCGCCGACGGCGGCAGCGGAGGGCGGGGAGGGCGCCGAAGGACGAACTCGCCGTCGTCGCGCTCGAGCAGGAACGTGAAGTTCGACCCCCCACCCTCTCCGATGCGGCCCGCCCGCACCTCCCCGCTCCCGAGCCCGTGCTCGTCGAGAAACGCGCGCACGCGCTCGAGAATCAGCAGCGGCGGCTTCGCGAGGCCTGCTGCGGCTGCAGCCGTCTCGACGACGTCACCCGACGGCGCGGCGGCAGGCGACCCGGCGTTCGAGGGCCCAGCGGGATGCGGCACCGTGCGATCCTATGACGCGGATGCGCCGCCGCCTGTACCTCATGCGTCACGGCGCGGTCTCGTACTTCGACAGCCGCGGCGGTCCGGCGCGGGAGGACGAGGTCCACCTGACCGAGGAGGGGCGCGCGCAGGCCGAGGCCGCGCGTGCGCTCCTCGAGCCGATCTCGTTCGACCGTGTCCTCGCCAGCCCGCTGCCGCGCGCGGTAGAGACCGCGGAGATAGTGGCTCAGAGCCACAAGGTCGAGGTCGAGACCTGGCCCGCGCTCCGGGAGCTGAAGGGAGCGCGGCTCTCGTCGATCCCGCCCGACGAGCTCGAGGACGAGTTCGTCCACGCCTTCCGCGGCGTCGTCCCGAACGAGAAGCGCTTCCTCGGCGGGGAGACGATCGGCGAGCTCTTCGACCGCGTCCTGCCCGCGCTCGAGTCGCTCTTCGCGGACACGAGCTGGGACTCGGCGCTCGCGGTGCTCCACGGCGCCGTCAACCGCGCGATCCTGTCCTACGCGCTCGCGGGCGAGCGCATCTTCCTCGGCCACTTCGAGCAGGCGCCGGGCTGCGTGAACCTCGTCGACGTCGGTGACGACTGGCCGGCGACCGCCATCGTGCGTGCGGTCAATCTCGCACCCCTGGATCTCCTGCACGCCTCGACGCGCCTGACCACGATGGAGGGGTACTGGGCCGAGCTCGAGCCCTACCTCCACCTGATCCGAAACGACTAGAGGCCGGGCGAGCCCGGCCTCTAGTACGACACGTCAGGACGCGTCTAGCGCGGACGGCCCTCGATCAGCTTGCCGAACGGAATGAACCGCTTCGCGGTCGAGTCGTACCGCTGGAGCTGCATCTGGCTGACGATGAAGTGATCCGTCCTGGACGTCTTCTGCATGACGCCCTTGAGCAGGAACTTATTCGGATAGTTCATGCTCAGGATCGCGTTCATCAGACCGGCGCGGGTGAGGTTCTTACCGGCCTTGTACAGGATCTGAACGAACGCCTCGGCCTTCGCGACGCCGTAGTAGACCTGCTGGTCGTTGGGGTTCAGCCCACCGCCGTACTTGGCGAGGATCGTTCGGTAGAGCTTCATCGCCGGGTCGTTGTTGTACCTCGGGTCCTGCGGGTCCTTGGCGTAGCCGATCGTGATGATCCCGTTGGTGTATGGCGCACCGGCTGCTGCGACCATGCCATCCATCGCCGGCTTGATCGCCGCGACCGAGTTCATGTAGATCTGCTCGGGGTTGTAGCCGAGCGCCTTCCCCGTCGCGATCGTCCGGACCGTCGGGGTCGGGAGCTGGAACACCGCGAAGATCGTCGCTCCGCTCGCCCGGACGCGGGTCATCTGAGCCGCGACCGACGTCGCCGTCGTCTCGACGGCTTCCTTCGCGACGACATTCTGGTCGGCGTACTGCTTCCCGAGCGCCGCGAGGAAGCCGTACAGGTAGTCCTTCCCGTAGTCGTCGTTCTGGTAGACGATCGCGATCTTCTTGTTCCGGTTGTTCGCCTTGATGTGGAGACCGTAGAGGCGACCCTCGGCGATGTAGTCGGGCTGCCAGCCGGTCGTCCACGGGAACTCCTTCCACTGCGTGCCCCAGTAGGACGCGCCGGTCGACACGAGAGCCTGCGGCACCTTCTGCTGGTTCAGGT
The DNA here is from genome assembly GCA_963815895.1 of uncultured Actinomycetes bacterium. Classification (GTDB taxonomy): domain Bacteria; phylum Actinomycetota; class Thermoleophilia; order Gaiellales; family Gaiellaceae; genus GMQP-bins7. Next base: position 173,431 of record CAWFIP010000001.1, read on the forward strand.
ACGCGCGTGCGCCGAGCACCGGCTCGGTGCCGAGCTGACCGACCGTGGCGAACACCTTGTCCTGCTCGACGAGGCGCCGCGTGAGCTGCGCGGTGTTCGCGGGGTTGTACCCGTCGTCGTAGTACTTCCAGACGATCTGACGGCCCATGACGCCGCGCTTGCCGTCAGGCCCCTTGCGGGCATTGACGTACGCGAAGTACGCCTTCATCCCGACCGGAATCGGGGCGTACGACGCCGCCGGGCCGGTGAGCGGGAACGTCCCGCCGATGGTGATGGTCCTCGCGGTGACGCCGGGAGCTTGCTCCGCCGCGCCGATTGCCCCCGAGACCGTGAACGCAAGCGCAGCGATCAACGCGACCGCACTTACGATGAGCTTTCGCACCGACTCCTCCTTCGTAGCTCCGTGACCCGCCTGCCTGTCATGCGCGAGGGTACCGTCGGAAACTGCGCTCCGCCAGACGTGGTCCGTGGAAGGGATGTGCCGCGAGACGCGACGTCGTGACCGTCCGAGACCAGCGATCGTGCAGGGCACTTCGCGTTCGCACCGTTGCGCCTCCTCGAGCGCGATGATTACAGATCGGTGCGAATGTTTCAAAACAAATCGCGGCCGATGTTCCGAAGTCACGCTATGCTCGCTCGCTCGTGAGTGAGGGGGCCCCGACTGCTGTGAAGCGCGGCCGTCCGGCCGCGGCGAGCCGCGAGGACGTCCTCGCGGCAGGCCTCTACCGCTACCTGCGCGGACAGCGGGTCGACGTGCAGTCGCTCGCGGCCGAGCTCGGGCTCGGACGCACGACGATCTATCGCTGGTTCGGGTCGCGAGATCGGTTGATCGGGGAGGTCATCATCCGCGCCGTCGAGCCGGTCCTCGACGGGGCACGCACCGAGGCTCGTGGGAAGGGCGCGCACGTCCTCCTCGACGCATTCGACCGCATCAACCGCAGCTTCGCGGCCTCGCCCGCTCTCCGGAGCTTCGTCGAGCAGGAGCGCGAGACCGCGATGCGCATCACCACCTCCGGCTCCGGCGTCGTGCGGCCGTACATCGTGTCCCGCATCCGGGGGTGGATCGAGGAGGAGGTCGAGAGCGGCGCCTACGAGGCACCGGTCGACCCGGCGACGCTCGCGTACGCGATCGTGCGCCTCGCGGAGGCGTTCATCTACAACGACACCGGGCCGGGCGTGCGGAGCGACGTCGACCGCCTGCGCGAGGTCGAGGCGGCGCTGCTCGGGATCCGGCTCTAGGCCGGGCCGCGTCTACGAGCCCAGGCCGATCTCCGCCGCGAGCGCCTCCGCCTCGTCGAGCTCCTCGGAGAGCGCGTCGATCCCGCTCTTCCAGATGCCCGGGTCGGTGAGGTCGAGGCCGACGATCTTCGCGAGGTCCTCCGGCGGACGCGAGCCGCCGGCACGCAGCACGTCGAAGTACGGCTCGACCAGGGAGTCGCCCTCGAGCTCGTAGCGCCGGAAGATCGCGAGCGCGAAGAGGAACCCGTAGGCGTACGCGTAGACGTAGCCCGGCGTCGAGAGGAAATGCGGGATGTAGCTCCACCACGTCCCGTACCCGTCGATGTCCACGGACTTGCCGAAGAGCTTCGCCTGCGACTCGAGCCACATCTCCTCCAGCCGCTCGGTCGAGAGCTCGCCCTGCGCGCGCCGCTCGGTGTGGACCGCGTCCTCGAAGCGGTTCATCGCGATCTGGCGGAAGACGGTCGCGATCGAGTCCTCGATCCGCCCGGCGAGCAGGTTCAGGCGGCGCGTCGGGTCCTCCTCGATGGCGAGCAGGCGCTTGAACGTGAGCGCCTCGCCGAACACGGAGGCGGTCTCGGCCGTCGTCAGCGGCGTGTCCGCGTTGAAGAGCCCGAGCGGCTGCGCCATCCAGCCGTGCAGGCCATGACCGAGCTCGTGCGCAAGCGTCAGGATCGAACGGCGGTCGCCCGTGTAGTTCATGAGCACGTACGGATGCACGCCCGGCACCGCCGTCGCGCAGAACGCGCCGGTGCGCTTGTTGTCGCGGACGGGGGCGTCGATCCAGCTCTCCGTGAAGAAGCGCTCCGCGACGTCGCCGGCCTCCTGCGCGAAGTCCGCGTACGCGCCAACGACGATGTCACGCGCCTCGTCCCACGAGACCTTGCTCGGGTCCTCGCCGATCGGCGCGAAGCGGTCGTAGTACGTGAGCCGGTCGAGCCCGACGAGCTTCGCCTTCAGCGTGTAGTAGCGCTGGACGACGTCGTACCGGGAGACGGCGGCGTCGATGAGCGCCTGCACGGCCTCGTCGGTCGTGTCGTTTCGCAGGTTGCGGGCCGAGATCCAGGTCGGGTACCCGCGGAGGCGGTCGTCGATGGACTTGTCGAGCAGGATCGTGTTGAAGACGAACGTGCGCGTCCGCAGACCGGGCTCGAGAGCCTGGGTCACGGCCTCCGCCGCGTCCCGCCGGATGTCGCGATCGCCCGAGTAGAGCTTCGACATCGCCTCCTCGAAGGAGGTCTCCGATCCGTCCAGCTCCACCCGGAGCGCGCCGAGGAGCTCCTCGTACAGCCGGCCCCAGGCGCTGACGCCCGAGACGCTCTTCTCGGTGACGATCTTCTCCTCCGGCTCGGAGAGAAGATGCGGCCGGAACTTGCGCAGCGAGCGGATCCAGTGGTGCCAGTGCTCGAGCTCCGGCGCCTCGAGCAGCGCCTCCGCGGCGTCGTCCTCGATCTCCGCGATCTCCAGCCCGAAGAACAGGAGCTGCGTGTCGAGCGCGGCGCCCTTCTCGGTGACGCGGGAGACGAGCGCGCCACGAGACGGGTCGGCCATGTCGGTCGCGAAGTGCAGGTGCGCGAAGTACCCGACGCGCGTCAGCACCTCCTCCATGCGCTCACGCTCCGCGATCGCATCGGCAAGCTCTCCCGCCGAGAGGCTCGCGACCTTGCCGTAGTAGCGCTCTCGGAAGGCCGCTGCGGCGGTCTCGGACTCCGCGATGTGCGCTTCCAGTCGTGGATCGTCACTGCCGTCGTACAGGTCGGAGAGGTCCCACGCGACGTCTTCCGCACCCGTGATCTCTGTAGTCGTCATGGGCTGGACTCTACGTGAGGGCAGGTATCAGCCCGTCGCCGATCAGCGCCACCATCGCGTCGTCGGAGTGGTTCAGGTGCTGGAGGTAGACGCCGGTCACGCCGGTCGCGCGCAAGCCCTCGATCCGCGCGGCGACCTCGTCCACCGTCCCGACGAGCCAGCGGTCGCGACGCTCGGCGATGGTCGCCTCCGCATCGCCCCCGCCCGCGATTTCGAGGAAGCGCTGCACTCGCTCGACCACCTCGGCCCGGTCCGTCCCGAGGAAGCACGACGTCATGACCGAGAACCCGAGCGTGGCCGGATCGCGTCCCGCCTCGGCGCACGCCCGGTCGAGGCGCTCCCTGCGCGCGCCCAGCTCGTCGTTCGTCGCGCCGAGGGTGTTGACCTCGGCTGCGTAGCGCGCGGCGAGCGCCGCGAAGCGGCTCTTGACGCTGCCCCCGAGGACGAGCGGGGGATGCGGCTGCTGCACCGGCTTCGGGAGTGCCGTCTGGCCTTTCAGGGTGTACGTGGCACCCTCGTGGTCGAAGCCGTCCTCCGTCCACGACCGCACGACGACCTCGACCTGCTCCGCGAAGAGGTCGAAGCGAGCCTTCCCGTCGAGGAAGGGGAAGCCGTTCTCGATGTGCTCGCGCTCGTACCAGCCGGAGCCGAGACCGACTTCCACCCGGCCGCCGGAGATGTGGTCGACCGTGACGGCCATTCGGGCCAACGCGCTCGGATGGCGGAACGTCGCTGGCGACACGAGCGTGCCGAGGCGGATCCGCTTCGTCACCGCCGCCAGCCCCGCCAGCGTCGCCCATGCGTCGAGCGCGCCTGCCTGGTCGCGAACGATCGCGGTGTAGTGGTCGGAGCGGAAGAGGCCCGCAAGCCCGTGCGTCTCCGCCAGCGTCGCGAGGCGCACCCAGTCGTCCCAGGTGACGCCTTCCTGGCCCTCGATCATCAGGCAAACCCTCATAGCTCCTCCGCTTTCGTCACCGGTCGCTGACAGACGAACCGCTCGCACACGTAGACGGCAGTCTCGTCGTCCACGAGCCCCTTGCCGGCGAGGAGCGGCACGTCCTCGGACGGGCCGATGGCCACCGCCGTGCTCGGTTGGAACGGTGCGAGCGCGGCGCGGGCGACGGGGGCAGTCACGTCGCCGGCGATCGCGATCTCCCGCGGAGGGCTGAGCCAGAGGTCGAGCCCGGCGAGCGCCCAGGCGAATGCCCCCGGCGCACGGCGCACGGCCGGCTCCACGAGCCGGAACACGGCGACGGCAAGCCTCTCGAGCTCGTCGTCGCCCCAGATGCGGGAAAGCCGCAGGAGCACCCACGCGAGCATCGAGTTCCCGGAGGGGACGGGCGTGTCCTGGAGGTCCTTCGTCCGCGGGACGCGCCCGTCTCCGTCGGCCGGCGCGAGGTAGAAGCCGCCATGGGCCTCGTCGCCGAAGAGCGCGACGGCGCGCAGCGCGAGGCGATGCGCTTCCAGCAGCCAGCGCACGTCACCGGTCGCAACGTGGAGCTCGACGAGGCCGTTCGCGACGTTCGCGTAGTCGTCGAGAAACCCGTGCCCGCTCGTCTGGCCGTCGCGGACGGAGCGGAAGAGGCGCCCGTCGGCATCCGATAGCGGCCCGAGCAGGAACTCACCGAGCTCGCGCGCTGCTGCGAGCCAGTCGTCGCGCTCGAGCCGGTACGCAGCTTCCGCGATCGCGGCGAGGGCGAGCCCGTTCCACGAGGCGAGCGCCTTGTCGTCGCGGAACGGCTGCACGCGCTCGTCGCGAAGAGCGAGCACCCTGGCCCGCAGGTCCGCCTCGATCTCGCCGCGGACGATCAGGCGACCGTCCTCGAACGGCTCGAGCTGCTCGCCCGGTATCCCGGCGGCCGCCGCCTCCTCCACCGTCCACGTGTAGGTGAGCCCCTCGACCCCGTCGGTGTCGGCGTCCTGGGCGGAGGCGAGCCCGCCGCCCGGGAGCGCGAGGTCCCTGAGCATGTACTCGACGGTCTCCTCCGCCACCTCGCGGTAACGCGCACTTCCGGTGACGACCCAGGCGTGGAGATACGTCGACGCGAGAAGCGCGTTGTCGTAGAGCATCTTCTCGAAGTGCGGCACCAGCCACCGGTCGTCGACGGAGTAGCGGTGGAAGCCGCCGCCCACGATGTCGTACATGCCGCCCGCGGCCATCGCGTCGAGCGTCGCCGTGACCATCGCGAGCGCCTCCTCGTCGTCGCGGCGCAGGAGGAACTCGAGGGTCGACGCCGCCGGGAACTTCGGTGCACGGCCGAAGCCACCGAACTGCGGGTCGAAGGTGCGGGCGATCCCGCGCGCGGCCTCACCGAGAAGAGAGGAGGTCAGCGGCTCCCGCGAGGGTGGCGCCCCGGCGACGCCGCGGAGTGCCTCGTCGATCCGGTCTGCCTGGCGCTCGACGTCCCCGCGCCTCTCGCTCCACGTCTTCGAGACCGCGGAGAGGACGTCCTGGAAGCTCGGCATGCCGTGCCGGGGCTCGGGCGGGAAGTACGTGCCCGCGTAGAACGGCTTGCCCTCCGGTGTCATGAACACGGTCGTCGGCCAGCCGCCGCCTCCCGTCATCCCGACGGTCGCCTCCATCGTCACGGCGTCCACGTCCGGTCGCTCCTCGCGGTCGACCTTCACGTTCACGAAGAGCTCGTTCATCAGCGCGGCGGTCGCCGCGTCCTCGAACGACTCGTGTGCCATCACGTGGCACCAGTGGCAGGAGCTGTAGCCGACGGACACGAGCAGCGGCTTGTCCTCCTCGCGCGCGCGCTCGAACGCCTCGTCCCCCCACTCGAACCACTCGACCGGGTTCTCGGCGTGCTGGAGCAGGTACGGGCTCGTTGCCCCGGCGAGCCGGTTCATGCGGGGAGCGTACGTATCGGCCCGTGAGCCGGGCTCAGGCCGTCTGCCGACGTGCCCGGAAGTGCCTGACGATCTCGATCACGAAACCGATTCCGAGCGCGACGCCGAGGGCGATCAGGATCGCGAAGAACGGGTGGTTCTCGAACGTCTTCCCGCCGAAGTAGCCGAGGAGCGCCGCGTACGTCGCCCATATGACACCCGCTGCGATGTCGTAGACGATGAACCGCCGCCACGGGAACGTCGGGATGTACCCGGCCGAGAACGTGATTGCGGTCCGGCCGCCGGGGATGAAGCGGGCGATGATGATGATGTACGCGCCGCGCTCGTCGAGCATCCGCTCCGCCCACTCGAGCCGCTGCCGCGCCTTCTCGCCGCGGAACCAGCGCTTGACCGTGCGCTCGCCGACGAAGTGGCCGAGCCAGTACGAGACGTTGTCGCCGACGACGGCCCCGGTCGCGCCGGCGAGGATCACGAGCGGCAGGCTGAGATCGTTCGAGCTGGCGAGGTTCCCGCCGACGATGACGACCGTCTCGCTCGGGACGACGGGAAAGAACGCGTCCACGACCGCGACGAGGAAGATGACCGGGTAGGCCCACCACTCGCCCGATACCCAGTCCGCGATCTGATCGAAGTCGAGCCAGTCCGGCACGCGCGCATCCTCGCAGGCGCGACCGGCGATGATTGCGCCCATGCCGTTCCTCCCGCTCGCAGGCATGCGCGTCGTGGACGTGACGACATCCATCGCCGGGCCGTTCTGCGCCGAGATCCTCGGTGCACTCGGGGCCGACGTCGTGAAGGTCGAGCGCCCGGACACGGGCGACGACGGGCGCGCCTGGGGGCCGCCGTTCTGGAACGGCGAGAGCGCGATGTTCCTGTCCGTGAACGCCGGGAAGCGGTCGCTCGCGGTCTCGCTCTCCGACGAGCGCGGCCGGAACGCCGTGCTGCGCCTCTGCGAGCAGGCGGACGTCTTCCTCCAGAGCCTGCGGCCCGGCCTCGCCGACCGGCTCGGCCTCGGTGAGGACGCCGTCCGGGAGCGCAACCCGAGGCTCGTCTATTGCTCCATCGGCGCGTACGGGAGCGTCGGGCCTCTGCGCGAGGAGCCCGGGTACGACGCGCTCATGCAGGCGGCCGGCGGCCTCATCAGCATGACCGGCGAGCCGGGGCGGCCGGGCGTGCGCGTCGGCTCGTCGCTGATCGACATGGGCACCGGGATGTGGGCGGCGATCGGGATCGCGGCGGCGCTCCTCGAGCGCGAGCGGACGGGTGACGGGACGGTCGTCGACACGTCCCTGTACGAGACGGCGCTCACGTACGTCGGCTACCACCTCGTCGGCTACCTCGCCGACGGAACAGTCCCGGCGGGGCAAGGAACGGTCTTCCCGATGGTCGCTCCCTACCAGGTGCTTCCCACACGCGACGGCGAGCTCATGGTCGCTGGCGGCAACGACCGGCTCTTCGCCGCCGTCTGCGACGTGGTCGGCCTGCCCGAGCTCGTCGCCGACGACCGGTTCCGCACGAACCCGGACCGCGTCCGGAACCGTGACCAGCTAATCGCGATCCTCTCGGAGCGGCTGCGCGAGCGCGACACGAGCGAGTGGCACGAGGAGCTCAGGGAGGCAGGCGTGCCGGCGGCGCCCGTGGCGGACGTCGCGGATGTCGTCGAGTCGGAGCAGACGGCGGCGCTCGAGCTCCTCCAGCCCGTGCCCCATCCGACCATCCCCGACCTTCGGCTCGCCGCCCTTCCCGTGTCGTTCGCGGGCGAGCGGGCGCGCCACCGTGCGCCTCCGCCTCTCGTCGGCGAGCACACCGCCGAGGTCCTCCGTGAAGCGGGCTACTCGGATGCCCAGATCGCCGAGCTCGCGACGGCCGGCGTCGTGCGACTCGGGTCGTAGCGCTTACTACGATGGCCGCGTGACGGACCAGCCGCTGGAGCCCGACGACAGGGCGACGCATGCGCCGGAGCCCGAGACACAGGCTGAGCACCGGCGGAGCCCGAGCCCACACAGGCAGCGGCGCCGCCGTCTCCCGAGCCGGCGCCGGTCGAGCCTGTGGCCGCCGCGGCCGGGCCGAAGCGCCTCTTCCGCTCGCGCGACGACAGCGTCATCGCGGGCGTCTGCGGAGGGCTCGGCAGGTACCTCGGCGTGGACGCGGTGCTGATCCGCATCGCCGCGGTCGTGCTCGTCTTCGCCGGCGGAGCAGGGATTCTTCTGTACGTCATCGGCTGGATCGCGATCCCCGAGGAACCGGCTGCCGGAGTGACCGGGGAGGCGGTCAGCGGCGAAGCGGAGCGGACGAGCGGGGCGGTCGTGCTCGGCCTCGCCTTCGTCGTGCTCGGGCTCTTCTTCCTGCTCGACGAGCTCTGGCCCGACTTCCTGTCCTGGAAGTACACCTGGCCGATCGCGCTCATCGCCGTCGGCATCGCGATCGTGGCTCGCGGGAGGAAATGAGCGGCCGGATCGCCCTCGGGGCGGTGATCGTCGGGGCCGGAGTCCTCTGGCTCCTTTCGGAGGCGGACGTCGTCGACCTCTCGTTGACGACGTGGGTCGGCGTCCTCCTGATCGGGCTCGGAGTGGCCATCGCGCTCACCCGGGGCAGCCGTCGCGTCCTCGTGGTCGTCGGAGTCCTCGTGGCGCTCATCGGGATTCCGGCTCTGCTCGTGGACGACGACCTCTTCTCGGGCGGAGTCGGCGAGTCGACGAAGCGGCCGGAGACCACGGCCGATCTCGAGCCGTTCCGCCACGCGATCGGGAAGCTCACGGTCGACCTGACCGCGCCCGACCTCGACCTCGACGAGGAGACGGTGGAGGCGAGCGTCGGGATCGGCGAGCTGCTCGTCCTCGTGCCGGAGGACACGGACATCACGGTCGACGCGCACGTCGGAGTCGGGAACGTGGACGTGCTCGGAGAGGAGGAGAACGGCTTCGACGTCGACCTCGACTCGATCTCAGGGACATCCGGGACGCAGGAGCTGACGCTGGACCTCGAGGCCGGCGTCGGCGACATCAGGGTGCAGCGCGGCTGAGGCCGCGGCGCGTCTACTCGTACGAGATCGCTTCGAGCGGGTCCAGCTTCGCGGCGCGCCGCGCCGGGAAGACGGCGGCGACGACGCCGACGACGATCGCGGCGATCACGAAGACGATGACCTGCGTCGTCGGGAAGGTGAACTCGATGAAGTCCACACGCGCGATGAGCAGCCCGGCGAGGACGATCCCGAGCACGATCCCCACCGCCGCCCCGATGAGCGCCGTGATGACGCTCTCGTGGCGGATCATGCGCCGGATCTGACGGCGGGTCATCCCGATCGCGCGCAGCATCCCGATCTCCCGCGTGCGCTCGAACACGGTCAGCACGAGCGTGTTCACGATCCCGAAGAGGCTGACGACGATGGAGAGCGCGAGCAGCACGTAGAGGATGTTCAGGATGGAGCTGAGCCCGGAGATCTGGTTGTCGATGAACTCCTGGCGGGTCTGCGCCTTCGCGTTCGGGAAGTCGGCGAGCGCCTTGTCGAGCGTGGCCGTGTTCGCGTCGTTCGCTCCTCCCTCCATCTTCACGAACGAGTAGAGGTTCCTCGGGTTCTCGTTCTCGGCGTCCCAGACCTGGGCCGACATCGTCACCTCGCCGAAGGGCGACCCGCCGGCCGGTGGGTCGAAGATCCCCTTCACGACGAAGCGCCGGCTCGTGCCGTCGGCAAAGGTCACGGTGACGGAGGACCCGAGTGCGAGGTCGTTGTCCTTCGCCGTCCCGTCGTCGACGAAGATTCCGGTCTCGCCGAGCTCCGAGAAGACCTCCTGGGATCCCTCTATCCAGTCCATGTCGATGACCTGCGCCATGCCAGGATCGACCGCGGTGGCGAAGGTCGGGCCGCCGAACACGCTCACCTCACCCGTCCGCACGTTCCCGACCGCGATCACGCCGGGCGCCTTCGCGGCGGTCTCGGCGGCGTCGATCGGGATCGGCGAGAAGTTGTTTTGCGCGGTGATGGCGTAGTCGCCGGTGAAGAGATCGTTCACCGCGCCCCTGAACGAGGACACGATGCCCGCGGCGAGCGTCGCGACGAGCGTGACCAGCGCGAGCCCGATCATCAGCGCGGCCGCTGTCGAGGCCGTGCGTTGCGGGTTTCTCCGCGAGTTGTCGCGGGCAAGGATCCCTGCGGCGCCGCCGAACGACGCGGCGGGCGCCCCGAGGACGCGGGCCAGCGGGCGAACGAGCCAGGACGAGAAGAACGCGACCCCGAGGAAGATGAGCAGTGCGCCGAGGCCCATCCAGATGAGGACCTGCGTGGTGTCGAGACCGCTCCCGAAGAGGCCGTAGAGCAGCGCCGCGAACCCGGCGACCGTCATCAGCACGGCGCCGATCCAGCGGAAGCGCGCGAAGCGGCCCGGCGGCAGCGTCGCGCCCTCGCGGACCGCCGCGATCGGCGGAACGCGCGTTGCCCGGAGTGCAGGACGCAGGCTCGCGAGCAGCGTCACGAGGATTCCCGCGAGCAGCGCCACCACGACGGTGCGCGTCTCGAAGACGAGGCCTGTGTTCGGGAGCGTGAAGCCCACCGCGTCGAAGAGCCGGAAGAGCCCCTTCGCCAAGAGCAGGCCAAGGAAGAGCCCGACGAGCGAGGCGACGATTCCGACGACGAGCGCTTCGACGATGATCGAGCCGAGCACCTGGCGCCTGGACGCGCCGAGCGTCCGCAGCGTCGCGAGCTCCCGCGTCCGCTGGGCGATGGTGATCGAGAGCGAGTTCGCGATCACGAACGAGCCGACGAAGAGCGCGATGCCGCCGAACGCGAGCAGGAAGCCCTGGAGGAAGGTGATGAACTCGTTCGTGTCGGCCGCGTCGGATGCGGCCTGCTCGGTCCCGGTCTTGACCTGCGTCCCAGGTGGAAGGATCGGCTCCACCTCGTCGAGGAGCTGCTGCTCCGTCGCGTCCGGCTTGGATGCGATCGCGATCTCGTCGAGCTGCCCCACCTTGTTCATCAGCTTCTGGGCGGTCGGGAGGTCGAATCCGGCGAGCGTCGCGCCCCCGATCGAGAGCCCCGAGCTGAACTGCATGATCCCGGAGACCTTCAGTTTCTGGACCGGCCCCTCGGCCTGGACGCCGATGGTCTCGCCGACCTCGAAGTCCTCCTTGGAGGCGGTGTCCTTGTCGACCATCACCTCGTTCGGCCCCGGCCACGCACCCTCGACCAGCGTGAGCGGGTTGAAGGGCGAGTCGGGGTTCCCGATCGAGAAGCCGAGGTTCGGCGCGCCGCCGAAGACGACCGCCTTGCCGTCGTCGCCGATGAACTGGGTCGTGTCGGAGGAGACGCTGCCTTCAGCCTGCGCGACTGCGGGCAGCGCCTCGACCTTCGGCAGCAGCGACTCGCTGAACGTCGGCTCGGTGACGCCGCTGCCGTCGCTCAGGTCGAACGCGGACTTGCCAGTGATGACGGCGTTCGAGCCCTGCCGGATGTCCGTGAAGATCTTGTCGAACGCCTGCGAGATCGAGTCCGTCAGGACGTAGGTGCCGCTGATCATCGCGACGCCGAGGACGATGGCAAGCGCCGTCAGCGCGGTCCGCAGCTTCCTGCTCAGCAGGCCCTTGATGGCGAAGCTGGTCATTCGTACGCGATTGCCTCGAGGGGCTTCAGCTTGGCCGCGCGCCGCGCCGGCATGATCGCGGCAAGGATCCCGATGACGATCGCGACGATTGTCAGCACCACGAGCTGCACCCACGGGATCGAGAAGCGCACGTCGTACTCCGACAGCGCGCGATTCACGAGCGCTGCGAGGAAGATCCCGAGCGGGAGCCCGATCGCCGCGCCGATCAGGGCCGTGATGACGCTCTCCTGCCGGATCATGCGGCGAACCTGACGCCGCGTCATCCCGATCGCCCGCAGCATCCCGATCTCGCGCGTGCGCTCGTAGACGGAGAGCACGAGGGTGTTGATCATCCCGAAGATGCTCACGAAGACGGCCAGGGTGAGCATCACGTAGAGGAACGAGATGAACTCGTTGAAGTCGGAGTCCTCGCGCTGGATCCACTGCTCACGCGTCTCGAGCTGCGTGTCGGGAAAGCCCGCGATCGCAGCCTCCATCTGTGCGCGGTTCTCGTCGTTCGGGTCGCCGTTGACGTTGGCCCACGTCCAGCGGTTGCGCGGGCGGTCGTAGAGCGAGTCGAAGAGGTTGGTCGAGACGTTGACGCTCTCGAGGAGCGGGTAGAAGGGCGGCGGCTCGAACGTCCCGACCACCGTGACGTCGGCAGTCTTGTCCGCGGTTGAGCGGATCGTGACGACGTCGCCGACCGAGATGTCGTGGTCCTCGGCGAAGTTGCTGCTCACGATCGCCCTGTCCTTGCCGAGCGTCGCGAGCACGCTCTCGTCGCCCTCCTTCCAGTCGAAGGCGTAGGCGTCCGCGATCGTGTCCGGCTCGATGCCGCCGATCTCGGTGGTGTCGCCGTTCACCTGGCCGGCGTCCGAGCGGACGCTCGTCACCATCTCGGGGGCCGGCGAGGTGGCGAGTGCGTCGCCGGCCGCCGACACGAACGGCGTATAGCCGTCGAGCGAGGTCACGACGTAGTCGGCGGTGACCTGCTCCTCGATCGCCTCCCGGTTCGACGCCTTCATCCCGTTCGTCAGCGTTGCGATGAACGCGACGAGCGCGATTCCGATCATCAGCGCAGCCGCCGTCGAAGCGGTTCTTCCCGGGTTGCGCAGGGCGTTTCCGCTCGCAAGCCTCCCTGCCACGCCGCCGGCGCGCCGCGCGGGAAATCCAACGACCGAGGCGAGCGGCCGGACGAGCCGGGAAGAAAGCATCGCGACCCCGAGGAAGAGGAGGAGGACGCCGCCGGCGATCGAGAGCAGTCTGTCCCCGGTCCCGAGCGCGTCGGAGAACATCGCCCTCGCAAGCAGGACGAGCGAGAGCAGGACGATGAGCGCTGCGAACCACGGCGTAAACCGTGCGAAGCGCGATTGAGGAAGCGTCGCTCCCTCGCGCACGGCTGCGATGGGCGGCACGCGCGTCGCACGGATCGCCGGGAACAGCCCTGCGAGCAGCGTGATGCCCATGCCGACGATGAGCGAGACGACGATCGTCCTCGTCGCGAAGACGCGGTCCGCGCTGGGGAGGTCGACGCCGAGCGAGCTGAAGAGCGCCTCGATCCCCTCCGCCAGGAGGAGGCCGAGGATCAGCCCCACGATGGACGCGAGGAACCCGATGACGAGCGACTCGAGAATCACCGAACCGAGGACCTGACGCCGTGACGCGCCGATCGTTCGGAGCGTCGCGAACTCGCGCGTCCGCTGCGCGACCGTGATCGAGAACGTGTTGAAGATGACGAACGCGCCCACGAAGAGCGCGATCGCCGCGAACGCGAGGAGGAAGTAGCGGAAGATCGACGTGAACTGGCTGACCTCGTCCGCCTGCTCCTCGGCCTCGGCACTTGCGGTCACGACCTCAGCGGTGCGTGGGAGGATCGGGGAGATGGACGCTACGAGGTCGTCCTCCGAGACGCCGTCCTTCGCCGCGACGGAGATCGCGTCGTACTGCCCCTCGCGCCCGAGGAGCTCCTGGGCTGCGGGGACCGTGAACACCACGAAGCTGATCGCCCCGAGGCTGTCGACCTCGCCGTACTTCGCGACTCCCACGAGCCGAAACGGACGCTTCGGCTGCAACGTCGAGACCCCGACCGTGTCTCCGACCGCGTACCCCTGCTCGTCGGCCGTCCCCGCATCGATGACGACCTCGTCCGCCGCAGAAGGCCACCGGCCCTCGAACAGCTGGAGCGGGTTGAACCGCGCCATCTCGGATGAGGTATCGATCCCGAACCCCAGCGTCGGCCACCCGTCGGAGTTGACCGCCTCGCCTTCGGGGGTGAGAACCTTCGTGTTCTGCTCGTCGAGCACGCTCCCGGTCGCGAGCGCGACCCCGTCGGCGCCCCGCACGGTGTCGAGCACCGATTCGTCGACCGGCGGGCTCGGGGGCTTGTCGCCGTCGACGGAGATATCGAGGCCCTTCCCCGTGACGACCGCGTCGGTTCCTGCGTACGAGTCGACGAGGAGGTTCGTGAACGCGCGCTGGACCGTGTCCGTGAGGATGTAGGTCCCGCTGATCATCGCGACGCCAAGGACGATCGCGATGCCAGTCAGAACTGCGCGAAGCTTGCGCCCCGCGAGACCGCGGAGAGCGACCTTGATCACTAGGCCGCCGCAGCCAGCTCTTCCATGACCTCGTGGATGCGGTGCGCGTTGCACTCGCCCAGCTCGCGGATGATCTGCCCGTCAGCGAGGAAGAGGACGCGGTGCGCGGCGGCCGCAGCACGAGCATCATGCGTGACCATCACGATCGTCTGGCCGTACTCGTCGACGGAGCGTCGCAGGAGCTCCAGAATCTCGGCGCTCGTCGTCGAGTCGAGGTTGCCCGTCGGCTCGTCGGCGAAGAGCACCGTGGGCCGGGAGATCAGGGCGCGCGCGATCGCGACGCGCTGTTGCTGACCGCCGGACAGCTCGGACGGCCGGTGCGAGAGCCGGTCCGTAAGGCCGACGTCCGAGACGAGCTTGTCGAACCACTCCTGGTCGGGCTTCTCGCCGGCGATCGTCAGCGGCAGGAGGATGTTCTCCTTCGCGCTCAGCATCGGCAGCAGGTTGAAGAACTGGAAGACGAAGCCGATGTGCTCGCGGCGAAGCTTCGTCAGGTCGTTGTCTCCGAGCGTCGTGATCTCGGTGCCGGCGATTCCCACGCTGCCCGACGTCGGCTTGTCGAGCCCCGCGAGGATGTGCATCAACGTCGACTTCCCGGAGCCGGACGGCCCCATGACCGCTGTCGCCTTGGCCGGCGCGATGTCGACGCTCACTCCGCGCAGCGCGTCGACCGCGGTGTCGCCCTCTCCGTAACGGCGGGTCACGTCGTGTGCAGCGACGACCGCCCCGTTCTGTTGCGCCTGCTCGCTCACTGCTCGGCCCCCTCTGGTTGCGTGAACGTCGAAGGCTACAGCCCTCCCGCAGCCCAACGCGCCGACGTCGGTGTAAAGCTAACTTGACATCTAGTCTATGTCAAAAGCACGCTCGACATGCACAAGGCGGTCACGTCAGCGCATGAGCCTGCCGGCCTCGGTCAGCACGTCGCCGAGGATGCCGGCGATCTCGTCGAACTCCTTCTGCGTCGCGACCAGCGGGGGCGAGATCTGGAGCACGGGATCGCCACGATCGTCCGCGCGGCAGATGAGGCCCGCGTCGTAGAGCGCGTTCGAGAGGTAGCCGCGCAGGAGACGCTCGCACTCCTCCTCCGTGAACGTCGCGCGGGAATCCTTGTCCTTCACGAGCTCGATCGCCCAGAAGAACCCCGTGCCGCGCAGGTCGCCGACGATCGGGAGGTCGAGCAGCTGCGCAAGCGTGTCGCGGAAGGCTTCCTCGTTCTCGGCGACGTGTTCGACGATGCGCTCCCGCTTCATGATCTCGATGTTCTTGAGCGCGATCGCGCACATCACGGGATGCCCGCCGAACGTGATCCCGTGCGAGAACATCGAGGTCTCGCCGAGGAACGGCTCGATCACCCGGTCGGTCGCGATGACGGCGCCGATGGCTGCGTACGACGACGAGAGCCCCTTGGCCGACGTGATCAGGTCCGGGCGGATGTCGTAGCGCTCGGACCCGAACCAGTGGCCGATGCGGCCGAACGCGGTGATGACCTCGTCGGCGGAGAGGAGGATGTCGTAGCGCGTGCAGATCTCGCGCACGCCCTGCCAGTAGCCCGCCGGGGGCGTGAAGCAGCCGCCCGCGTTCTGCACCGGCTCCATGTGCACGAGGCAGACCGTCTCCGGGCCCATGGCGAGTATCGCGTGCTCGAGCTCGTCGAGGAGGAACCGCGTGAACGCCGCCTCCGTCTCGTCGGGCGGCCGGTGGTAGCGGTTCGTATTCGAGACGTGCCGCACCTCGGGGACGAGCGGCTCGAACGGCTCACGGAGCGCCGGGATCCCGTTGATCGACAGGGCGCCTAACGTCGTGCCGTGGTACGCGATGTGCCGCGCAATCGCTTTGTACCGCGGACTACGCGACGCGGCGAGATGCTCGTCGTGGCGCGTCTCCGGCTCAGCAAGTGCGGCGCGAGGCCCTGCGTCGCCGCGCGCCGCGTAGTACTGGCGCGCGAGCTTCCACGCCGACTCGACGGCCTCGGAGCCGCCGTTGACGAAGAACGAGCGGTTCAGGTCGCCGGGCGCGAGCGCGGCGATCTCGGCGGCGAGCTCGATCGCGCGCGGATGCGCGTACGACCAGTTGGTGTAGAACGGCAGCTCGCGCATCTGTTCGTGCGCGGCCTGCCCGACCTCGTCGCCGAACGAGTAGCCGATGTTCACCGAGAAGAGCCCCGCGAGCGCGTCGAGGTAGCGCCGGCCGTTCGCGTCCTCGAGGTAGCAGCCCTCGCCGCGGACGATGATCGGCACCTCCTCCCGGCCGTACTCGCCCATGCGCGTGAAGTGCATCCAGAGGTGGTCCTTGGCGGCTTTCTGCAGGTCGAGCGGCGTGACGGCGGGCAGGCTCATGCGGCTCCTTGTCGTTGTTTCTTCGCGCTGCGGTACTCCCAGATGACGTTACCGAGGGCAAACGCGATCGCAACCAGGAAGATCGCGCTCGCGACGACGTTCACCTGTGGCGGCACGCCCACTCGCGCGATGCCCCAGACGAAAACCGGGAACGTCTGGTCGACGCTGCCCCCGTTGAAGTAGGTGATGACGAAGTCGTCGATGGAAAGTGCGAACCCGAGGAGCGCGGCGGCGACGATCGCTGGGGCAAGCAACGGCAGCGTCACCTTGCGGAACGTCGTGAACTCGTTCGCACCCAGGTCCATCGCGGCCTCTTCGAGGTGCCGGTCGAATCCGATCAGCCGCGCCTTCACCGTGACGACGATGAAGCTGACGATGAACATGACGTGCGCGATGAAGATCGTCACGAACCCGAGCTGGAACACGGCTGTCGTGTTCAGGAAGAGCGTGAGAAGCGACGCGCCGAGGACGATCTCCGGCGTCGACATCGGCAGGAAGACGAGCACGTTCGTCGCGCCCCGCCCGACGAAGCGGTGCCGGACGATCGCCATCGCGATCAGCGTGCCGAGCGCGGTTGCGACGACCGTCGCAAGAACACCGACCTCGAGCGACGTGACAACGGCGCTCTGGATGCCGAGGACGTCGTTCCAATTGGCCCAGTTGTCGAGGGTGAACCCCTCCCAGATGTAGTTGAAGCGGCCCGACGGCGCGTTGAACGAGAACGCGATCACAACCGCGATGGGCAGCATCAGATACGCGACGACAAGGATCGCGAAGACCGTCAGCGCATGCCGCTTCACGAACCTCCACGCCCGAGACGCCACGCCGGAGCGAGCGCGGGGGGACGGTTCCGCCGTGACGCTGGTCACCCGGTCAGCCGCTCCGAGCCGACGATCCGCGCGTAGATCAGCAACGCAACGAGGATCGAGCCCATGAGGATGAACGAGAGGGCTGCCGCGCTCGGGTAGTCGAGTGACTCGAGGAACTTGGCCTGGATGACGTTGCCGATCATCGATTGATTCGGCGTGCCGAGAAGCGCCGCATTGATGAAGTCGCCGGCCGCCGGGATGAAGGTGAGAAGCGTTCCGGCGACGATCCCCGGTGCGGAGAGCGGAAGCGTCACGCGCAGGAACGCCTGCGTCGGCGACGAGTACAGATCCTTCGCGGCCTCGAGGAGGCGCGGGTCGATCTGCTCCAGCGAGACGTAGATCGGCAGCGCCATGAAGGGGAAGAAGTTGTAGGTGATCCCCGCGATGACGGCGAACGTCGTCGCGAGCAGACGGCCGTCGGGGCCGAGGATGTGGAGGTCTCTCAGGAGGCTTACGACCGGCCCCTGGTCGGCGAGGATGTTCAACCACGCGATCGTCCGCACGAGGTACGTGACGAAGAAGGGGGCGACGATCGCGAGCAGGAACAGGTTCCTCCACGGCCCGGCGCGGAACGCGATCCAGTACACGAGCGGGTACGCAAGGAGCAGGCACGCGATGGTCGAGATCCCGGCGTAGACGAACGACCGGATGAACTGCTCGTGGTAGTCGCGGATCCCGTCCGAGAAGTTCGAGAACTCCCAGGTGAACTGGAAGTTCGGGAAGTCACCGGACCCGAGTGCCTGGTACCCGAGGAACGCGAGCGGGATCAGGAAGAAGATCGCGAGCCACAGGATCCCGGGCGCGAGCAGGAGGTATGGCGTCGCACCCCGGTGGCGGTGGAAGAACGTTCCCATCCGAAAGGGGCTACGTCCCCTTCACCTTCAGCCACTGGTCGACGTAGTCCTGGTTGGAGAACATCGCCGGGTCGTTCTGGTGCATCTGCGCGAGCATTTCGTCCGTGGGGAAGACGAGTGTGTTCTCGACCGCCTTCGGGTTGATTTTCGCCGCCTCCTCCTTGACGCCCTTGACCGCCGAGATGTAGTTGGCGCCGAGAGCGAGCTGCGCGGCGATCTCCGGCTCGTACACGAAGTTCATGTACGTCGACGCCGTGGGCACGCTGCCTCCGAGCGGGATGAGCATGTTGTCGGTCCAGATGATCCCCCCCGTATCCGGGATGACCCACTTGAGCTTCGGGTTCTGGAGGTTGACGATGTCGCCCGACCACGCGAAGGACGCCGCGAGGTCGCCCGTCGAGAGCGGCTGCGCGTAGTCGTTGCCGTAGAACTTGCGAATCTGGCCGGAGTCCACCGCCGTCTTGAGCGTGGTGAGCGCCCGATCGAAGGACTCGTCGGTGACCTTCGCGGGGTCGTCGCCGTTGCTGAGCATGATGAGGCCGAGGGTGTCGCCCATCTGACCCCAGACACCGACCTTGCCCTTCAGCTTCGGGTCTTCGAGGAGTTGTTTCACGGTGGTCACCGGGCCGGTCACGTCCTCGTTCCAGGCAATCCCGTCCATGCCGGAGAACCACGGCAGCGTGTAGTCGCGGTTCGGGTCGAAGGGGGGGCTCGCCTGCACGTCGATGAGGTTCGAGATGTTCGGGATGAGGCTCTTGTCCAGCTTCAGGGCCCAGTCGTTGTCGAGGTACTCGCCGAGGTACTTGTCGTTGTCGGTGGAGACGATGATGTCGCGCCCGATCCCCTGTCCCTGGGCGAGCCGTCCCTGGACGGTCGCGAAGTACTCGGGGTTCCCGTTGATGTCCTCGTAGTAGTTGACCTTGATCCCCGTCTTGGTCGTGAACTGCTCGAGCGTCGTCGGATCGGCGGGCATGCCGGCGGCCTTCCGAAGCGAGGGCGTGTCGACGTACAGCTCCCAGTTCGAGAAGTTGAGAACGTCGTTGAGCTGGCCGCTGGACTCGCTTCCGCCGCCGCCGCCCCCGCCGCACGCAGCGAGCAGGCTGGGAAGCGAGAGAATCGTCAGTCCGGCGGCGCCGCGCCGCACGAGCTGGCTCCGGGTCATTCGGGGGTTCATGCGCCCTCCTTTGCGTCCGCAGAGTGGTCCCGGTCGACGACGAAGGTCGAATCCGGGCTCCAGGTCAGGGTCACCGGCGACCTCGGCGCGGGGATGCGCCCGCCCGAGTCGATGTTCTGGGCGAAGACGTGGACGACGCCGAGCGGTGTCTCGACGACGACCTCGGTGGCCACCCCGATGTAGGCGGTCTCGGCCACGGTCCCCGTGAGCTCGTTCGCCCCTCCCCCCGTTCCGATCGTGATCTTCTCGGGCCGGACACCGGCAGAGACCGCACCGGACCGGCCGCTGACGTCCGCACGTACGAGTGTGCCGTCCTCGAGCCGGACGCCGTCCGAGCCTTCGACCGTCCCCGGCAGGAGATTCGAGGCGCCGAGGAAGCCCGCCACGAACGCCGTCTCCGGGCGCTCGTAGAGCTCCTGCGGCGGGCCGAGCTGCTCGATCCGGCCGCGGTTCATGACCGCGATCGTGTCCGCCATCGTCATCGCCTCCTCCTGATCGTGCGTGACGTGGACGAACGTGATGCCGACCTCGCTCTGGATCCGTTTCAGCTCGAGCTGCATCTGCTTTCGCAGCTTGAGGTCGAGCGCGCCGAGCGGCTCGTCGAGGAGCAGGACGCGCGGATGGTTCACGAGCGCGCGTGCGAGGGCAACGCGCTGCTGCTGGCCGCCCGAGAGCTGTCGGGGCTTCCGGTTCCCGAACTGCGCGAGCCCGACGAGGTCGAGGATCTCCCGCACCCGCCCCTGGATCTCGCCCTTCGCGACCTTCCGACGCTCGAGCCCGAAGGCGACGTTGTCGGAGATGCTCATGTGCGGGAAGAGTGCGTAGCTCTGGAAGACGGTGTTGACGTCGCGCTTGTAGGGCGGCAGCCCCACGACGTCCTCGTCCCCGAGCAGGATGCGGCCCTCCGTCGGCTCCTCGAAGCCGCCGATCATGCGCAGCGTCGTGGTCTTGCCGCACCCGGACGGGCCGAGGAGCGCGAAGAACGACCCTTGCGGGATGTCGACCGAGACGCCGTCCACGGCGGCCGCGTCGTCGAAACGCTTGACGACGTTCTCGAGCCGCACGTCGGGGGCCGCAGGAGTGCTCATCAGTCGGGCATCGGGACCACGAGCACGGGGACGGAGGAGCGATGGAGAAGCTTGTGCGGGACCGCGCCGAGGATGATCCCGGTGAGAGGGCGCTCGCTCGCGGAGCCGACGACGATCATCCGCGCGTCGCGCTCGGCCGCGAGGGAGAGCAGTGCCTCGACCGGTCTCTTCGGGACGAGCACCGGAACGGCAGTCACGCCGGCCTCGGTCGCTCGTGCGACCGCGGCCTCCACCATCGGCCTCCCGATCTCCTCGAGCGCGCTCTGCGCCTGGCGCCACTCGTCGCCGACCGAACGGTGCGGCGGCTCGACGGCGTACGCGACGATGAGGGTGTCGCCGAGACCCGATGCGATCTCGATCGCGCGCGCCATCGCGCAGTCGGAGCAGCCGGAGCCGTCGACGCCGACCACGATGTTGCGGCTCACTCCTGGCCCCCGGTTGCAGCCGGTTGGACATCACCCGAGGCGATCGCAGGGTCGACCGCCTCGAACGCGTGCCGGCCGAAGAAGCGCTCGTTCCCGCCGAGCCGCCAGAGCACGAGGAGCACCAGGCCCAGGAGAAGAAAGCCCGTCCCGATCACGAAGGGCACACCGAGGCCGAGCACGTCCTGGCCGGTGTACGAGTTCTCCGGGTCGGAGAAGTCGATCGAGGACTTCACGAAGAGGTAGCCGAGGATCGCCGCTCCGACGAGCGGGCCGACGCCGATGAAGAGGAAGTTCTTGACGGACTTCGTGAGCTCGCGGCGGTAGTAGACGACGCACGCGAGCCCGGTGAGGGCGTAGTAGAAGGCGATCATCAGAGAGAGCGCGGTGATCGAGTCGAAGAGGAAGTTCTCCGACGCGAGGTTCACCGGGACGTACCAGACGATCGCGAGCGCGGCGATCACCGCGGTCGAGAACCACGGTGTGTGGAACCGCGGATGGACGGCTGCGAAGACACGCGGCAGTGCCGTCTGGCGCCCCATCGAGAACGAGGTGCGCGACGAGGGGATGATCGTGGTCTGGGTGGATGCGATCGCTGAGGTCGCGATGGCCAGGATGACGAGCTTGTCGAGCGGCGATCCGAGCACGTCCCCGCCGAGCGCGGCGAAGATCGCGTCGTCGTCGTCGTACTCGGCGAGGGTCTCGAGGCCCGCGTAGGCGACGACGGCGATGGAGACCCCCACGTACGTCACGAGCAGGATCAGGGTCGACACGATGGCGGCGAGGCCCGGAGCACGGGACGAGTCGCGGGTCTCCTCGGTCAGGTTGACGGCGCTCTCCCAGCCCCAGTAGATGAAGACGCCGATGAGGAGCGCCGAGACGAGCGTCGACGAGCTGTCGATCGCAAACGGCGACAGCCAGTCGAGCTGCGGCTTCGATGACCCGGCCGGCGCCGAGCCGTCATAGACCTTGTAGAGGGCCACCCCCGCGAAGAGGAGGAGCGCCGCAACCTGCATCACGATGAGGATCTCCTGGAGCCCCGCAGCGAGCTCGGTGCCGAGGATGCAGACGGCCGTCATGACGACGATGTAGGCGACGGCCAGGATCATCACCGCGGACTTGGACCCCGCGGCGCCCTCCCAGCCGAAGAGCTCGTACGTGTATCTCGCTCCAACGTCCGCCAGCGAGCCCACGACGAGGATCCCGGTCGTGCACACCGCCCATCCACCGAGCCAGCCGAGCCATGGGCCGAGCGCACGCGTGACCCACGAGAAGGTCGTCCCCGCGTCCTGGTCCGCACGGTTCATGTAGTAGAAAGCCGCCGCGATCAGGAACATCGGGACGAACGACGCGAGGAGCGCACCGGGCGCCTGGAACCCGACGATCACGGTCACCGTCCCGATGACGGCGGCGAGCGAGTACGCGGGGGCCGTCGACCCGATCCCGACCGCGAGCGCCTCGCGGAACCCGATCGCATCCGGCTCCAGCTGGGCCCGCTCGACGAGGACGTCGGACCGCGCCGCCCGATCCGGCGACGTGCTCATCTCGTGACGCCGCCCCGCGTCACTCGGCCAACTTCACCGCGACGTGCTTGATCCGTGTGTACTCCTCCATCGAGTAGAGCGACATGTCCTTCCCGTAGCCCGACTCCTTGAAGCCGCCGTGCGGCATCTCGGACGCGAGCGGGAAGAGGTGCTCGTTCACCCAGACGGTGCCGAAGTCGAGCTTCGCCGCGACCTTCATCGCGCGCCCGACGCTCTCCGAGAACACCGAGGCGGCCAGGCCGTAGCGCACACCGTTGGCCATCGCGATCGCCTCGTCGTCCGACCCGAACGACTGGATGGTGACGACCGGCCCGAACACCTCGTTCTGGACGATCTCGGCGTCCTGTGACACGTCGGCGACGATGGTCGGCTTCACGAAGAACCCGCGGTCGCCGAGCGCCTCGCCACCGGTCACGATCGTCGCCTTCGCGGCGGTCGCGCGCTCGAGAAAACCGAGCACCCGCTCCTGCTGCTCCGCCGAGATGACCGGTCCCATCTCGATTTCGTCGTCAGTAGCGGGGTCGCCGACGCTCATGCCGTCCACCGCCTTCACGGCCTGCGACAACACGTCGTCGTAGATCGACTTCGAGACGAGGATCCGCGAGGAGGCCGTGCAGTCCTGGCCCGAGTTGAAGTAGCCGCCGAGCTTCACGGCCTCGGCGACGGCCGCCGGGTCCGCGTCGTCGAGCACGACCA
Source organism: uncultured Actinomycetes bacterium (assembly GCA_963815895.1). Classification (GTDB taxonomy): domain Bacteria; phylum Actinomycetota; class Thermoleophilia; order Gaiellales; family Gaiellaceae; genus GMQP-bins7. The sequence goes on from CAWFIP010000001.1 coordinate 196,485, forward strand.
TCGGCGCCTTCCCGCCGAGCTCCAGGTGGAGGCGCTTGACGGTGTCGGCGGCGTTCTTCGCAATGGTCTTCCCGGTCGCCGTGTCGCCCGTGAGCGAGACGAGGCGGATGTCCGGGTGCCGCACGAGCGCATCGCCGGCCGGGATGCCGTCGCCCGTGACGACCTGGAGCACGCCCGGCGGGATGATGTCCTGAGCGAGCTCGCAGAACCGCAGCAGCGTGAGCGGCGTCTGCTCGGCCGGCTTGATGATCTGCACGTTGCCGGCCGCAAGCGCAGGGCAGATCTTCCAGATCGCCATGTACAGCGGGTAGTTCCAGGGGCAGATGCCGGCGACGATCCCGAGCGGCTCGCGCCGGATGATCGATGTGTAGCCCTCGACGTACTCGCCGGCGGACTTCCCCTCGAGATTACGGGCGGCCCCCGCGAAGAAGCGGAGGCAGTCGGACATCGCGCCCGGCTCGTCTTTCGCCACCCACCAGGGCTTGCCGACGTTCTGCGACTCGAGGCGGGCGAGCTCCTCTGCGTTCTCGTCGATGACGTCCGCGAGGCCGAGCAGGAGCTCCATCCGGTCCTTCGGCGTCTTCGACCGCCATTCCGCCCATGCCTTGTTCGCCGCATCGACGGCGCGCTCGACGTCCTCTGCCGAGCCGCGCGGTACCTCGGCGATCACCTCGCCAGTCGCGGGGTTCAGCACCTCCATCGTCTCACCGCTCGACGACTCCACCCATTCGCCGCCGATGAAGTGCTTGTGCTGGGTTACCGAAACGCTCACAGACGACCTCCGTTCGGTGAAATCGAGGTGAGCGTATCTCCCGGCAACCGCCCGGACAACTCCCGCCTGACCGCGCGGTCAGGTATTAATTCGCCGCCGTGAAGCTCCTCGTTGTCGGAACGGGCGGAGTCGGGTCCGCCTTCGCCGCGATCGCGCGGCGCCGTTCCTTCTTCGACGCATGTGCGCTGTCGGATTACGCAGTCGAGCGTGCCGAGTCCGTCGTCGGGAGCCTCGACGACGGCCGCTTCAGCGCCCACACCGTCGACGCCTCGAGCAAGGACGACGTGCTCCGCCTCATCGCGGAGACCGGCGCCGACGCGGTCCTGAACGCCGTCGACCCGGTCTTCAACGAGCAGATCTTCGACGCCTGCTTCGAGGCCGGCGTCACCTACCTCGACATGGCGATGACGCTCTCCGAGCCGCATCCGACCGAGCCGCACGAGAAGGTCGGCGTCAAGCTCGGCGACTACCAGTTCGAGCGCGCGTCCGCCTGGCAGGAGAAAGGCCAGCTCGCGCTCGTCGGGATCGGCATCGAGCCCGGCGCCGCCGATGTCTTCGCGCGCTACGCAGCCGACGAGCTCTTCTCGGAGATCGACGAGGTCGGCGTCCGCGACGGCGCGAACCTCGTCGTCGAGGGCTACGACTTCGCGCCCACGTTCTCGATCTGGACGACCATCGAGGAGTGCCTGAACCCGCCAGTGATCTGGGAGAAGGAGCGCGGCTGGTTCACGACCCCGCCCTTCTCCGAGCCGGAGGTCTTCGACTTTCCAGAGGGCATCGGCCCGGTCGAGTGCGTGAATGTCGAGCACGAGGAGGTGCTGCTCGTCCCGCGCTGGATCGACTGCAGGCGGGTCACGTTCAAGTACGGGCTCGGCGACGAGTTCATCGAAGTGCTGAAGACGCTGCACAAGCTCGGTCTCGACTCGAAGGAGAAGCTCCGTGTGAAGGGCGTCGAGGTCGCGCCCCGCGACGTCGTCGCCGCTGCTCTCCCCGACCCCGCGACGCTCGGCGAGCGCATGAGCGGGAAGACCTGCGCCGGGACGCTCGTGACCGGCCTCGGCCGGGACGGTACCCCGAGGAAGACCTACCTGTACCACGTCGTCGACAACGAGTGGTCGATGCGCGAGTACGGCTCGCAGGCCGTCGTCTGGCAGACGGCGGTGAACCCGGTCGCGGCCCTCGAGCTTCTCGCCTCCGGCGACTGGGAAGGCGCAGGGGTGCTCGGCCCGGAGGCGTTCCCGCCCCAGCCGTTCCTCGCGAAGCTCGAGGAGCTCGGCTCGCCGCACGGCGTCCTGGAGCTCCCCGCGTAGAACGAGCGCGAAGACCGCCACACGATCTTCGATGCAGGGTGTCGATGATTTCTCGACCCATTCGTCGTCTTACCGGTGATGCGTTCTAGGATCGGGTCATGGCGGTCGTAAGGCTGCGCGCACCGCTCTCCGAGCTCGCGGGCGGTCGCCGCGAGCTACGGGTCGAGGGCGCCACCGTGCGGGACGTCCTGCGCACGCTCGAGGAGGAGCATCCGGCGATCGCCGGCTGGATCCTCGACGAGCAGATCGCGATCCGCGAGCACATCAATGTGTTCGTCAACGGTGAGAAGGGGCGGGAGGAGACCGCCCTCGGCGCCGACGACCGCATCCAGGTGATCCCATCGATCAGCGGAGGTTGAGATGACCGAGCTTCTCGTCGGCACGAAGAAGGGCCTCTTCGCGCTGCAGGGCGACAACGGCACGTTCGAGGTCACGGCACGCGCGTTCGCGGGCGAGCCCTGCGAGTTTGCGATCCGCGACGAGCGCAGCGGCCGCTACCTCGCGTGCGTCACGTCCGCGTTCTACGGGCCGAAGATCTTCGTCACCGACGATCCGTCGGGCGAATGGGAGCAGGCGGAAGGCGTCGCGCTGCCCGAGGCCGGGGACGCGTCTCTCGAGCGCCTCTGGTCGATCGTGCCGGGCGAAGAGGACGGCCTCCTCTATGCCGGCGGAGCGCCGGGCGTGCTCTTCGAGAGCCGGGACGGTGGGATGAGCTGGGAGCTGAACCAGCCGTTCTGGGACCAGCCCACGCGGCCCGAGTGGAACCCGGGCGCCGGCGGGATGTGCATGCACTCGATCGCGACCTGGCCCGGCGACCCGTCACGGATCGCCCTCGCGATCTCCGCGGTCGGCGTCTGGCTCTCAGACGACGGCGGCAGGTCCTGGCGACACGGGAACAAGGGGCTCCGCGCGCGGTACATGCCCGAGGACGCGCCCGATGACCACTTCACCCTCTGCGTCCACAACATGCACCGCCACCCGACGAAGCCCGAGCGCCTCTTCATGCAGTTCCACGGCGGCGTCTACCGCTCGGACGACGGCGGCGAGAGCTGGATCGACATCGGCACGGACACGGGCCTGCCCTCGGACTTCGGGTTCCCGCTCGTGATCGACCCGGCCGACCCGGACAGCGCGTACGTCATCCCGCTCGTGGCCGACATGGACAGGGTGACGCCCGAGGGTCGGGTCCGCGTCTACGAGACGAGAGATGCCGGTGCCACGTGGACGCCCCACGGCGACGGGCTCCCGGCTGACAACGCATACCTCACCATCCTTCGCCAGGCATTCGCGCGGGAAGGCTCGGGGCCGAAGATGGCTCTCTACTTCGGCGCGACGTCGGGCGACGTCTTCGGCTCGCGCGACGCGGGAGCGACGTGGTTTACCGCAGCAGCGAATCTGCCGCCCGTGCACTCGGTGCGGGTCGCCTAGACGAGGCGACCGGGCTACTCGACGTCGAGCCCGCGGCTCTGGATCCGCGTCGGGGTGATGCGGACCGAGACGCGCTGCTCGCCCGGCTGCCGGGAGCCGTAGACATCGCGGCCTGTGTACTTCTTCGAGAGGCGGTCGATCTGGGCGTCCGCGCCCTCGTCCACGAGCGTCGCGGTCCCGTTGATCTTGACCCAGCGGTACGCGTCGTCGGGATCGACCACGACGAGGGACACGCGCGGGTCCCTCTCCAGATTGCGCGGCTTCACGCGGCCGTACGCAGTGTTGATCGAGGGCCCGTCGTCGTCGACGTCGACCCATACAACGGTGGATTGCGGCGACCCGTCGCGGTGCAGCGTGGTGACGACCCCGACGAACGGCTTCTCGAGGAACTCGCGCTCGACAGCGCTCAGCTCGAGGTCGCTCACGTGATCGCGACCATGCGGTCGATCGCGCCGCGGGCCTGGGCCGCGACGTCCTCCGGCACCGTCACGACGTGCTTCCAGTCGCGGAGCGAGTCGCGCAGCTTCTCGAGCGTGATCATCTTCATGTAGCGACAGATTGCCTTCTCGGAGACGGCCTCGAAGCGCTTCTCCGGCGCCTCCTTCGAGAGCCGGTGGATGATCCCGGTCTCCGTCGCGACAAGGAACCGCTCCTTCGGCGAGCGCCGCGCGAAGTTGATCATCCCTTCGGTCGAGAGGATGTGCGTGCGCCCGTTGCCGAACGCCATGCACTGGCTCGCGCACCCGCACTCGGGATGAACGAGCAGCTCGGCGTCCGGCGCGTCCGCCTGCCAGCGCTCGATGTCCTGCGGCCGGATCCCGGCGTGGACGTGGCACTCACCCAGCCAGATGCGCAGCTTTCGTCCTGTGACCTTCTCGAGCCAGAGCCCGAGGTACATGTCGGGAAGGAACAGGATCTCGCGATCCTCGGGAATCGACTCGATCACGGACTTCGCGTTCCCGGAGGTGCAGCAGTAGTCGCTCTCCGCCTTCACCTCCGCTGTGGTGTTGACGTACGAGACGACGACGGCGCCCGGGTTCTCGGCCTTCCAGGCCCGAAGCTGGTCCGCGTCGATCGAGGCGGCGAGCGAGCAGCCGGCGTCGAGATCGGGGATGAGCACGGTCTTCTCGGGTGAGAGGATCGCGGCGGTCTCGGCCATGAAGTGCACGCCGCAGAAGACGATCGCCTCCGCGTCGGTGCTGGCGGCCTCGCGCGAGAGCCCGAGCGAGTCGCCGACGAAGTCTGCGACGTCTTGTACCTCGGGCACCTGATAGTTGTGGGCGAGGATGACGGCGCCGCGTTCGCTCGCGAGCGCGCGGATCTCCTCGTGCATGGTCTCGATCTCGAGTGTGGTCACGTGAGCTCCAGTGAGACGTCGAGGGCAGGTGCGGAATGCGTGAGCGCGCCGATGGAGATCTCGTCGACCCCGGTCTCGGCGATCGCGCGAACGGTCTCTAGCGTCACGCCGCCCGACGCCTCGAGACGCGCGCGCCCGTCGGTGAGGGCGACGGCACGTCGCAGCTCGTCGAGACTCATGTTGTCGAGGAGAACTGCGTCGGCCCCCGCGGCAAGCGCCTCCTCGAGCTGCTCGAGCGTGTCGCACTCGACCTCGACCGGGAGATCCGTCGCGGCGCGCACGCGCTCAACGGCGTCCCGGATCGAGCGGGTCGCAGCGAGGTGGTTGTCCTTCACGAGGACGCCGTCGTCGAGCCCGAAGCGGTGGTTGCGCCCTCCGCCTGCGGCGACCGCCTGCTTCTCGAGCGCACGGAGGCCCGGCGTCGTCTTGCGTGTGTCGAGGATCGCCACGCCCGTTCCGTCGACGGCATCGACATAGCGCCGCGTCGCAGTTGCGATCCCGGAGAGTCGCCCGAGCAGATTGAGCGCGGTGCGCTCCCCGGTGAGGATCGCGCGGAGGGAGCCGCTGACACGCGCGACCGGGACGGGGCCTGGGAGCACGTCCCCGTCCTCCACGAGCCGGCCGAACTCGGCCTCGGGATCGAGCGCGCGGAAGACTGCCTCCGCGGCGTCGAGGCCGGCAACGACGCCCGGTGCCCGGGTCACGAGAACGGCCACGCCGGTCGCGTTTGCGTCAACGGTCGCCTGGGTCGTCACGTCGCCGCCTCCGACGTCCTCGGCAAGGCTCGCCTGCACGACACGGTCCAGCGCGTCGGTATGAGAGGTCACCGCCACGTCTCGAGCTCCGGAGGGGCGTCGCGGCGGAGCACCACATGCCGTTCGAACGTATCGCTCTCGGTCGGGAAGTCGACCCGGAAGTGCGAGCCGCGGCTCTCTTCGCGGCGAAGAGCGCTCTCGGCGATCAGGCGGGTCAGAAGATGCGGGGCGGTTCGCAGCCGCTCGAGCCCGGCCGCGTCGCGGACCAGACCGCAGTCGCGCCAGAGGGCCCGGCGCAGCGCAGGCGTCACGGTCTCGGGCTCGGTCGGCGTCTCCGACAGCTCGACGTGCCGCGGGAGCGATGGCTCGTCGAGCGCGGCGAGCGCGGCCCGGCGGCCGAATACGAGGCACTCGAGCAGCGAGTTCGACGCGAGCCTGTTCGCGCCGTGCACGCCCGTGGCGGCGCACTCGCCCGCCGCATAGAGGCCCGCGACGTCGGAGCGCCCGTCGAGGTCGGTGACGATGCCGCCGACCGTGTAGTGCGCGGCAGGCGCAACGGGGATGGGCGTCTCCGCCGGGTCGTAGCCCGACTGCTCGAGCGAGCCCATGAGGGTCGGGAAGCGGCCGCGGTCGATCTCGCGCAAGTCGAGAAGCGCCGTGCCACGCGCCGCGATCTCGCGCGCGACGACGTCGCGCGGGGCGAGCTCGTCCGTGAAGCGCTGCCCCCCCTCGTCGAGGAGGACCGCGCCCTCGCCGCGGAGCGCCTCGGAGAGAAGGAGCGAGGAGTCCACGAGCGTCGTGGGATGGAACTGCACGAACTCGAGATCGCCGAGCGCTGCCCCGGCGCGGTATGCGGCCGCCATCCCGTCGCCGACCGAGCCGGCAGGGTTGGTCGTTCGCTGCCAGAGTGCCGCCGCCCCGCCCGTGGCGAGCAGCGTGGCCCGTGCCGCGATCGAGCCGCGATCCGTGATCGCTCCGACGCAACGGTCGCCGGCGGTGGCGAGCTCGAGCAGTCGGGCTCCCTCGACGACACGGATGCGCGGATGCGCGAGCACGCGCTCGGCGAGCACGCGCGCGACGCGGTCTCCGGTCGCGGCGCCGCCTGCATGGACGACGCGCCGACGGCCATGGCCGCCCTCGAGCCCGAGCCCCTCGTCGAACTCGACGCCGAGCTCGATGAGATCGCGGATGCGCGCGGGCGCCTCCACGGTCAGCGCGTCCACGGCACTCGGGCGGCAGAGCCCGCGCCCCGCACGCATGGTGTCCTCCGCATGCAGCTCGGGCGAGTCGTCGTCTCCCACCGCGGCTGCGATGCCGCCCTGGGCGAGCGAGCTGGTCGACGACAGCAGCGGTCCCTTCGAGATGAGGAGGACGTCCGCGTCGCCCGCCGCGCACAGCGCGCCGACGAGGCCCGCGACGCCGCTCCCGACGACGAGGAGGTCGGCTCGATCCTCGGTGCGCGCTGTCTCGTTGTCGCTCATGGTAGTTTTCGACTCTGAGGCAATAACCTCGTGTCCGAGTCTACCACGATCCCCTCACCCGGCCAGCACGGCTCGCCCGCTCCGGCGCACGGCGTGCTCGCCGTCGTCTTCCAGGTCCGCGACGGAGAGCTCCAGGTGCTGCTCTGGGAGCGCGGTCGCGAGCCGTTCCGAGGCGCCTGGTCGCTGCCGGGCGGATCCCTCGCCCCCCACGAGACCCTCGAGGCGTCGATCCTGCGACACCTCGCGACGAAGGTGGACGTCCGCGACGTCGCGCACCTCGAGCAGCTCGGGACGTGGAGCGATCCGGGCCGGCACCCCGGGCGCTGGGAGCTCGCGACTGCGTACCTCGGCCTCGTCCCGCTCGGAATCGATCCCAGCGTGCCGGCGGACACGCGCTGGCATCCGGTCGACGCGCTGCCGACGACCGCATTCGACCACGGAGCGATCGTCCTGGCGGGCCGCGAGCGTCTACGCGGAAAGCTCTCGTATTCCAACCTCGGCTTCGCGCTCGCACCGGGCACGTTCACGCTCGCGGAGCTTCGCGACGTGTACGAGGCGGCGCTCGGGTACGACGTCTCCGCGACGAACCTGAAGCGTGTGCTGCTGCGTCGCGGCGCGATCGAGCCGACCGGCGAACGGCGTGCGCCCGGCCCGACGGGAGGACGTCCTGCACAGGCATTCCGTTTCCGGAGCCGTCAGCTCGAAGTGACAGACCTGTTCGCGGTGCTTCGGCCTCCGGCCTGAGGAACGGCCGCTGGGGTTCACAGAACCGCCAATCGAGCCGATAAACCGGCCATGCGGCATCCACGTCTGTGGCTTCTCCTGATCGGCGGGTTCAGCCTCGTCGCCCAGGTCGTCGGCGCTGCGGCGGTGCTCTGGCGCACCCCCGCGCGGCGCACGTACTAGGCGACGAGTCGGATCACCGCGGTGACGACGGCGGCGATCGCCATCGCCAGCACGATCGGCGCGCCTCGCCAGATCGCGACCGCTGCGGCGGCCACGCCAGGCACGCGTGCGTCGACCGCGACTTCCTCGTCGCCGCCGAACGTCTGCGTCACGACGAGAGCCGTGAGCATCACGGGCGCGATGAGCGCGACCACCGCATCGACACGGGCGGGAAGCTGACGGCGTCCGAGGAACACCGGGCCTGCGGCCTTGAACAGCACGGTGAAGACGCCGACGACGATCACCACGATCCACGCGTCGCTCATCGCCGCACTCCCATCAGGCAGGCGACTGCCGCCACGACCAGCGGCACTCCCGCCGGAGCAACCGGTAGGAGGACGAGCGTGATGACTCCGCCGAGCGCCGCCGCCTCGAGCGCGCGCCTCCCGCGCAGGTACGGCCGCGCGAGCGCGAGGAACAGAGCGGCGAACGCGGCGTCGAGGCCGAGATCGTTGGGGTCGCCGAGCACGTCGCCGACGACAGTCCCGAGAGCGGTGCTCACCACCCAGAGCACATAGAGGAAGAGACCTGCGCCGACGAGGATCGGCCATTCGAAACGGCCCGAGCGTCCGGACAGCGCCCACGACTCGTCGACGATCAACTGCGACTCGAGGAAGCGGCGCACCCTGCCGCCGGGAAAGATCGACGCAACCGCGATGCTCATGCCCGCATAGCGCGCGTTCAGGAGCACCGCGGACAGGATCGCGGCGAAGACGGTCCCCCCGTCCTCGAGCACGGATGCGGCCGCGAACTGCGCGGAGCCGGCGAACGTCGTCGCCGACATGACGACGGCCGACCCCACGCTCATGCCGGCAGCCTCGGCCAGGACGCCGAACGTGAGACCGAAGAGCACCGGTCCGAGCACGAGCGGAAGGGCTGCACGAACACCGTCGCGCACCCGCGGTGAACCGGCGTCGGCGCCCACGCCGCGAACCTAGCAGCAGCCCTTCTTGCAGAATCCCGGCATGAAGCTCGTCGTGTCGGGAGCCTCCGGGCTCCTCGGATCCGCGCTCGTCCCGGCGCTCGAGGCGGACGGGCACGAGATCGTCCGGCTCGTCCGGAGACCGCCGGCGAGCTCGACCGAGGTCGAGTGGAATCCCGCTCGCGGCTCGCTCGACGCCGGTGCGCTCGCGGGTGTGTGGGGCGCGATCAACGTGAGCGGGGCGAACGTCGGGCGTAGGTGGACGGCGTCACGCAAGGCCGAGATCCGGTCCTCTCGCGTTGATACGACACGGGCTCTCGCCAAGGCGCTTGCGAGCGTCGAGCCGCGCCCCCACGTGCTCCTCTCCGCGGGAGGGGTCCACATCTACGGCGAGCGCGGCGACGAGATCCTGACCGAGCAGTCGACGCTGGACGGCACCTTCCTCGGCGAGGTCGGGAAGGCATGGGAGGAGGCGGCGGAGCCCGCCCGCGCGGCCGGGATCAGGGTCGTCAGCTTTCGACAGGGCGTCGTGCTCGCGCCGCAGGGTGGCGTCCTCGAACGGATGCGCACTCCGTTCAAGCTCGGCGCAGGCGGACGCGTCGGAAGCGGCAAGCAGTGGTGGAGCTGGGTCTCGCTCGACGATCTCGTCGAGGCCTACCGCTTCGCGCTCGCCACCGATCTTTCCGGCCCTGTCAACCTCACCTCGCCGAACCCCGTGACGAATGCGCAGTTCACGAAGGCTCTCGGCAGAGCGCTCAACCGGCCGACCGTCGTGCCGTTCCCGGGTGTCGCCGCGAAGACGGTCTTCGGCGAGATGGGCGAGGAGATGCTGCTCGGCAGCCAGCGCGCCCTCCCCGCCCGCCTGCTCGACGCCGGATTCGAGTTCCGGCACCCGGACCTCGAGCAGGCGCTCGCGCAGGCCGTCGACGGGTGAGCTCCACCGACGAGGCTCGCGAGCTCACGGCGCTCGGCTGGGACGACGCCTGGGAAGCCGCGTTCGAGCCGCATCGTCGACAGGGGCTCGAGCCCGGCAGGGTCGCCGCGCCACACCGAGGCGGCGCGTACGACGTGTTCACGACGGACAGCGACGTTCGCGCCCACCTGCCAGCTCGCACGCGGCGCATGTCGTCGACCGCGGACGTCCCGGTCGTCGGAGACTGGGTCGCGCTCGACCTTGCTGCCGACGCCCCGACGGTCGAGGCCGTGCTCCCGCGCAGGACCAAGATCTCTCGCCGGGCGGCCCACGACCCGGGCTCCGATGTCGCCCGCGAGCAGGTCGTCGCGGCCAACGTCGACGTCGTGTTCGTGACCGCGTCGCTCGCCGACGAGCCCAGCCCTCGCCTGCTCGAGCGCTACCTCACGTTCGCCTGGGAGAGCGGCGCGCGGCCCGCGATCCTCCTGCTCAAGGCCGACCTCGAGCAGGATCCGGAGCGCGTCGCGGACGAGCTCGGCGAGATCGCGGGCGACGTCCCGATCGTCGTCGTGTCGACGCGGGCAGGCCTCGGGCTCGACCGCGTCCGCGCGCTGCTCGGCCCCGGGACCACTGGCGCTCTCGTCGGTCCTTCCGGCGTCGGAAAGTCGACCCTCGTCAACGCGCTCGTCGGCGAGGACATCCTCGATACCGGCGACGTAGCGGACGACGGATCGGGGCGACACACGACGACGCGTCGCCAGCTGGTCCTGCTCCCCGGCGGTGGCATCGTCGTCGACAACCCCGGCATCCGCGAGCTCCACCTCTGGCTCGCGGACGACGGGCTGGACGAGGCGTTCGCCGACATCGTCGAGCTGGCGTCCCAGTGCCGGTTCGCGGACTGTCGTCACGAGACCGAGCCCGGATGCGCGATCCAGGCGGCGCTCGCGAGCGGCGAGCTGTCGTCCGAGCGGTGGGCGAGCTACCGCGAGCTCCAGCGCGAGCTCGCCGAGCTCGAGGAGCGCCTCGCTCGGCGTGTGCGTTCCCGCGCCCGGCGCCGGAAGCCGGACGCGGGAACGCCGTAGGGTCAGCTCGTCGCGACGTTCGCGGCGCCCCGCGTCTTCGTCGTCGTGAACTCCCAGTCAGCCGCAGCGTCGTCGTGGTCCTCGCCGTCCGGGATCCTGGAGAGCGACCCGTCCTGCGTGTTCGAGTCGGCGACCGTCTCCGGCAGCATCGTCCCTTCGACGAGGTCGTAGGTCTGGCCGTCGATCACCGCCGCCGTGATGCCGCCCTCGTAGGACAACGCATCGAGTAGCGCGTGCGTCACGGTGTCGACCAGCGCCACGCCGTCCGGCGCGCCGTTCTGCGCCTCGATCTCGACCACGAGGTACGCGCCGGCCGCGAGCGTGCCCGTGAGCGCTGAGCGGCCGTACTCCTGGCCGTCGCCACCGTTCACGAGGACGAGGGCGATGCCGTCGAGGCTCGCCGAGGTGTCGCCGATGTTCTTGATCTCGACGAAGCCGCCGGTGTCCGCTCCGACCTGGTCGTAGTCGATCTCGTTGATGACGAGATTGACGCCGGTCGGTGGGGGCGGCGGAGGCGGAGGCGGCGGGGGTGGCGGCGACGACCCACCGACGCAGACGAGGTCGACGTGGTTGCTCGCGTTCGTGGAGACGTCGAGCGTTCCGGACGCCCCGTCGGACCGGGTGCACGCCGATCCGTCGAGGTCGGCGATCGCGTCGATCCCCGGTCCCGGCGGCCCCTGCTGTCCGGCCGGGCCCTGCGGGCCGGGTTGCCCCTGGGGCCCGGGAGGACCCGGTGGCCCGGAAGGACCCTGCGATCCCGCGGGGCCGGCGTCTCCCTTGGCGCCGGGCGCCCCGGCCGGCCCGGCCGGCCCAGGCGGGCCCGCGGCACCTCGAGATCCGGCGGGGCCGGCGGGGCCTGGAGCGCCCGCGGGACCCGAAGGCCCGGCAGGCCCGCGGACGTTCCAGGCGACCACCTTCTCGCCCGGACGACACCGCGAGGCGTTGTCGACGACCCGCAGGTAGCCGCTTCCCTTCTGGCAGGCGACGATCCGGTCCGGCGAGCCGCTGCCGCCGCCCGCGACGGCGGTGGACGTCACGAGAGTAGTCGCCGCCGCAAGCCCGATACCAAGCATGCGTGCGTGCACGCATCCTCCTTTCGTCGTTGACCCGACTCGTGGTAGCCCGCATCCGCGGCGCGGGCCAGATGGCCGAAACGGACGGTCGCCCGCTATCCCGCATGGCTCTGCGGAGATGTGGATGCATCGACGCGAACCTGTGACGCGACACCGGGGCAACCGACGCGCGAGGTCCGCCGGTTCAGCGAGAATGGCCAACGCATGCACGAGCCGCTGAGCCCCGAGCTGGCGCTGATCGACCCGGAGCTCGCCGCGAGAGCGCGCGCGGCTCTCCCCGAGCCCGGCTCCTTCGGAGCACGACCTTCCCGCCCGGCCAGGCCGCCGGTCGAGAGCGTCGCCCCCGCCCCGGCCGCCGTGGAGAGCACGCGGCCCTATCCGCTGTGGGCGCGTGTGACCGCTGCTCTCTGGCTCCTGGTCCTCGGCATCCTCATCGGCGGAGCGGCGATCCCCCATGCGCAGGACACGCCCCGTGTCCTCCCTCCCTCGGAGAGCGCGAGCGCGATCTGCAAGCCTCCGCCGAAGCAGACCGGCCCGATCATCCCGGGCCTCGGATCCCCGCTTCGCCCCGGCTCCTGACGATCGCCTGACCGCAGAAGCCGCCGCGGCGGCCCGCTACAATCCGCCTCCCGCGGGGCTATAGCTCAGTTGGGAGAGCGCCTGGATCGCACCCAGGAGGTCGCCGGTTCGAGCCCGGCTAGCTCCACCAACAAAGGGCCTGGAAACAGGCCCTTTTTGTTGCTCAACGAGAAGCGCGAGCTGCGTCACGAGGCGGTTTGGTCAGCGATTTGGTCAGTAGTCGAGGACTGACCACCTTCTGATGGGGAAGCCTGACCTCTGTGCAGTGGATCCGAGAGTCATCCACGTGGTCCGAGCAGATGATCATCACGCCCTAGCGGGCACCACTGGGGAGCAGCACCAGAACGCGTCCGCAGAAGGACCCGTCGCGCGTTCACTCGGCGCGGGTGGGGGCCGGCGCAAGACAAGGACTCCGGCGACACACCTTACCTAGCTCGCGCGCGCGAGACGAAAGTCGTGCGTGTATCGACGAGGGAGACGACGGGATGAGGGACCCGCCGCCGGTTCACTCACCGCGGGGGTGGGGGTGCCGACTCAGACTCCGGCGACACCTTCACCTCTCGCGCGCGCGCGAGGCGAACATTCGTGGGTGTATCGACCAGGGCGCCAACCACGAGATGGGGGCGACGTTCGAGTACCAGGGCCACTTCGTCAGGTTGCTGTGACAGTCCATGCACGCGTCCGCCATCAGCTGCTCCGTGCGCGGGCTGTCCCAGGCGATGTCGCGGCCGCCGGCGGGATTCGTGTGGTCACGGCCGTAGGGAACGAGCTGGATTGCGACAAGCACTACGAGCAGCGCGAGCCCACTCCACAGCAGAATTGTGCGAAAGCCCGACACAGCTTGAATCGGCGGCTCGCAGGCCGGCGCTACGCGAGCGCCGCCGGTTCCCTCGCTGCGACGTCGATCTCGGTGACCGGGACATGGAAGCGTTCCCTCGCACGCTCGACCACACCCTTGCGCATCCAGTGCGGACGCTCCGGCTCCTCCAGGCAGATGACGATCTCGTCGGCCGGGAATCCAAACAACGTGTCCGCGATCGCCTGCACCGGGTCGGCGTCCCCAAGCGTGCCCTGCGCGCGCAGACCATGCTTGCGGAGACAGCCGATGCTCTCCTCGAGACGCGCCTCCGCGTGCGCCCTGTCCTCGCTGTCGTCCGACGTCCACAGATGCAACGGCGAACTCAGCACCGGAGCGACCACCTGCACCTCCGTGCCCTCAGCAGCGTGCCCTCTCACCTCAGCGCAGAGCGCCGGGTTGCCGCACGCTTGATATGCGACGTACAGAATCCGCTTGGGGTTTCGCGTCGCCTCGCCCACCACCATTCCCTCCATTCCTCGCCAGCAAGACGCGAGCATCACTCAGGCGCTGCGGAGCACATCCGCGCGACCACTGAGACGGCTGCGTAGTTCCCCGCACCCCTGAGCCGCGCCCGGCGCGGCTGCGACCAACCCAGCCCGCGAGACTCGTCACCACCTGCGTCTGCTACTAGCCGAGGATCGCCTCCGCGGCGGGGAAGAGTGCGCGGGCGTCCTTTCGTGCTGCAGTTGCGTTCGGGTCGCCGATGGCGCCGAGGACGCGGACTCCGCGGGCTCGGAGACGCGTGAGGGTGCGGACCAGGCGTGCGCGAGCGGCCGCTACAGCGCGGTCGCCGTCGATGACCCAGCGGTCCCTCACGTCGGGAACCGCCCGGGCGATAACGACGACCACGTCGTACTGCTCGGCCTCGACCAGTGTCGCCTCGGCAGGCTCCTCGGCCCCGATCACGATGATGGCTTGATGCGGGCTGTTGGTCATTGATCAATCCTCCGTTGGAGAGCTTCTGCGTCGAGTGTAGGGGCGGGTTCGGTAAGCCCGCGACAGGGAATGGCAAAGCTTCGCCAGGTCTCGGTGAGCTTCTGAAGCTCTCAGCGCGCGTGCGGGGCTTCGCTCGCGACTGCGAGGCGAACGATCGCCTCGAGGCCGCCGCCTGCGCGCGGTTGCAGCTCGATCTCACCGCCGTCGGCGTGGACGAGCCGCTGCACGATCGCGAGCCCGAGCCCGAAGCCGCCTTCGCCCTGGTCGGCGCGCCAGAAGCGGTCGAAGGCGCGCGCGATCTCGTCGCTGGACATGCCCGGTCCACGGTCCAGGACGCGAACTTCGATCCAGCCGTGTGCACCGCGCGGCGGTCAGGTCGATGCTGGTGCCGGCGGGCGCGACTTCGAGCGCGTTCGCGAGCAGGTTGTCGAGTACCTGCTCGATCCGGCCCGGGGTGACGAGGGCGTGCGGGCGGCCGTGCGCGCGCGCCTGGAGCTGCACGTGCTGCTCCTCGGCCAGCGCCGACCAGGCCTCGACCCGCTCGTCGATCGCGGCGGCGATGTCGAGCTCAACGGGCGCGCTGGCGGCCCGGTCGGCACGAGCGAGGGTGAGCAGCCCGTCGACGAGCGCGCCGAGGCGTTCGAGTTCGTCGAGCGCGCCCTCCAGTTCCTCGCTCTGCTGCGACCCTGCGTCTTGGGCGAGGTTCTCGAGCCGCAGGCGGAGCGCGGTCAGCGGGGTGCGGAGCTGGTGGGAAGCATCGGCGACGAACTGCTCCTGCGAATGAAGCAGCGCCTGGAGCTTGGCGACCATCTCGTTGAAGGAGCCGGCGAGGCGGCGGAGCTCGGGCGGACCGGCGGCAGGGACGCGCACGGCCAGGTTGCCGCCGGCGACCTCGCCGGCGGCGTCGTCGACGCGGCTGAGCGGGCGCACGATCCAGCGCGCGAACCCGCCCGCCAAGGCCACCGCAACGGCGAGCACGACCGCAGCGATCGCGGCCAGGATCAGCCAGTAGCGGCGCACTCGCTCGTCAACCTCCGAGGTTGGGTAGGTGATGCGGGCGGCGCCGTGGACGACGCCGCCGGAGGCGACCGGCACCGCCACGTAGAGGAGATCGGTCCCGAGCGTGCGCGAGTGGCGAGTCCCGGTCGCCACCGTCCCGTCGAGCGCCGCCGCGATCTCCGGACGGGTCGAGAAGTCGGCGCCGACACCCTGCGACTCCGAGTCGACCAGCGCTCGCCCCTGCGCGTCGACGACGATCACCCGTCCACCAGTGTCGCTCTGGTAGCGGCGGGCGAGCCGAGTCAGCGCCGGCGGGGCGGATGTTCGTTGTTCGAGCGCGTCCTCGGCGAGCGAGGCGAGCGCGACCGCGTCCCGTTCCACTTTGACGCTCAGGTCATGGCGCTCGTTGCGGGCGTAGGAGATCCCGAGCGGGATCTCGAGCAGGGCGAGCACGACGATCGCCAGCGCCAGGTAGCTGACGAGCAGGCGCCTGCTCACTGCCGGGGGACGAGCCGCAGCCCGATGCCGCGCACGGTCTCGATCCAGGCCGGGTCGCCGAGCTTCTTGCGCAGCGAGGCGACGTGCACGTCGACCGTCTTCGTCGGGCCGAGCCACTCGGTGTCCCAGACCTCGCGCAGGATCCGCTGGCGCGAGACGACGGCACCCGGCTCGGAGGCGAGCAGCGCCAGCAGGTCGAACTCCTTCGTCGTCAACGCGAGCGACTCACCGGCGAGGGTCACGCGGCGGCCGCGGACATCGATCTCCAGCTCGCCCGCCTGGATCTGCGAGCGGTCGCTCCCCGGATGGACGCGCCGCATCACCGCCCGGATGCGGGCCAGCAGCTCGCGAAAGCCGAACGGCTTGACGATGTAGTCGTCCGCGCCCAGCTCGAGCCCGACCACCCGATCGACCTCCTCCCCCTTGGCGGTGACGACGATGATCGGCACGTCCGAGCGGGCGCGCAGCCGTCGGCAGACCTCTGTTCCGTCCATTCCCGGCAGCCGCAGGTCGAGCAGCACGAGATCGGGCAACGACGCCTCCAGCGCCTCCTCCCCGGTCGCGACCCGCGTCACCTGAAAGCCCTCGCGACGCAGCCCGTCGGAAAGCGGCTTCGCGATCGCGTCGTCGTCTTCGACGATGAGGATGCGCACGCCGGGATCGTCGCACGCCCGCCCGCCGCGAGCGGCCACGAGGATAGAAGCGTTACCCGCGCTTGGCGAAGCTTTACGTTCCCCTCGCCCGGCCCTTGCCTGCGACCTCCTACCGTCGAGCCAGCTCATCCGACCGAAGGAGGTCCGCAGTGTCCCGCAAGCACCTGTTCGCCATCGTCGTCCTACTCGGCGCCGCCGCCGTCGCCGGCCTGCTGGCCCTGACGCGAACCGGTTCCGTCGGCGCCGCGGCCACGCCGGCCTCGAGCACCGAGATCGCGGCCAGAACCCAGACGCTCGACCGGCTCGAGGCCTCCCTCGAGCGCTCGCTCGCCGAGCAGCCGCCTGCCGTCCCGACCAGAAACGGAGCCGCCGCCCAATCCGCCCCGTCGCGCACCATCTTCGTCCGTGCACCCCAGCCCGCCGTGCGGGCGTCAGGAGCGCACGAGGACGAGCACAGCGAGGAGCACGAGGACGAGGGCGAGCATGAGGGCGCCGATGACTAGCCACGTCGCCCGCCTCTACGCCGCCGCCGGCGCCGTCGCCGCCTTCATCGTCATCGGAGCGGGCATCGCCGCCCGGCCGTGGATCGAGCCGCCCCGCGATCCGCGGCTGGTCGCGCTCGACCAGCGCGAGCAGCGGCTCCAGCGAGACGCCCTGCTCGTCCAGCAGGTGGTGGATCGCCGCTGGGACGCCTACCGCACGGCGCTGGCCCGGTCGCGCGCGGCCGCCGCCGCACCGCCGCCAGCGCCCACGGTCCGCGTCGTCACCCTGCCCCCGATCGCGACCACGAGGAGCTCCTGATGCTCCGCGGCCGCTTCCACGCGATGGGCACCGAGATGGAGCTCATCCTCGACGCGCCCGCGAGCACCAAGGCCTTCGCCGCCGTCGCCGCCGCGGAGGCGGACGTGCGGCGGCGCGAGCGCCTCCTCTCGCGCTTCGATCCCGAGTCGGAGCTCTCCCGGCTGAACCGGCGCCGGACGATGGTCGTCGGCCCGGAGCTGCTGGAGCTGGTCGAGCTCGCACTCGCCGCCCGGGAGCGCACGAGCGGGCGCTTCGACCCGACCGTGCACGACGCGGTCGTCGCGGCCGGCTACGACCGCACCTTCGACGAGCTGCCCGCGCACCGTGCGAACGGGGCCGTCCACGGCGCCCCCTGCGGCGGCGGCGTCCACGTGGACACAGCCGACTCGACGATCGAGCTCGACCCCGGCGTGCGGCTCGACCTGGGTGGGATCGCCAAGGGCTACGCAGCCGATCGCGCAGCTGCGATCCTCGCCGCGGTCGGCCCGTGCCTCGTCGACGCGGGCGGGGACATCGCCCTCCACGGCAAGGCGTGGCCCATCGGCGTCGAGACCAGCCAGGGCACGATCACGCTCGAGTTCCCCGGCGGCGGGATCGCGACCTCGGGCCGCGACCGGCGCCGCTGGAGGCGCGGCGGCGACGAGCAGCACCATCTGATCGACCCCTCGACCGGACATCCCGCCGACGGCGACCTGCTGCGCGTGACCGCCGTCGCGGAGAGCGCCGCCGAGGCCGAGGTGATCGCGAAGACGCTCTTCCTCGCCGGGGCCGCCGGGGCGAAGCGGGAGGCCGACGCGGAGTGGATCCCGGCCGTGCTCGTCACTCGCGACGGGCGCAGGCTCCTGACCGGAGGGCTCGCAGCATGAAGAGCGACCCCACCTTCTGGATCCTCGCGCGGACGAGCGGCCTCGTCGCCTACGCGCTCCTGACCGCCTCGGTCCTCGCGGGGCTCGTGCTCAAGTCGCGGCCGTTCTCGGCTCTGAAGCCGGCGCTCGTGACCGACCTGCACCGCTTCCTCGCCCTGCTCGGACTCGGCGCCCTCTCGCTGCACGCGCTCGCGCTCCTCCTCGATCGCACCGTGCCGATGTCGATCGCCGACCTGCTCGTCCCCGGGATCGCGCCCTACCGGCCGCTCTGGACCGGACTCGGCGTACTCGCCGCCGAACTGATGGTGGTCGTCTACGCGTCCTTCTCCCTCCGCACGCGCATCGGGATCCGGAACTGGCGCCGCCTGCACTGGGCGACCTACCTCATCTTCGCGCTTCGCGACGCTCCATGGGCTCGCCGCCGGAACCGACAGCGGCACGACCTGGGCGCTCGCGCTCTACGGCGCCGCCACCGGCGCCGTCCTCGCCGCCACCGCCTGGCGCGCACTCGTCCCACCCGAGAAAGGAGACACACGTGTATCGCATCGAGATCGATCGCTCGCTCTGTAGCGGCTTCGGCATCTGCGCCGAGCTCGCCTCGCGCAGCATCCGGATCGGCGCCGACGGCCTCGCCGACGTCGCCGAGGGCGAGACCGACGAGACCGCAGTCCTCGAGGCCGCCGCCGCATGCCCGATGGGCGCCATCACCGTCTACGACGCAGAACGTCGACCAGGCCGCCTGATGCCCCGCCGCGTACTCATCCTCGGCGCGGGGCTCGCCGGCAGCCGCTGCGCGCAGACGCTGCGCGCCGAGGGCTTCGACGGCGAGATCACGCTGGTCGGCGAAGAGCTCCACGCGCCCTACGAGCGGCCCGCGCTCTCCAAGGAGTTCCTTGCCGGCACCCGCAGCGAGCTCGCCCTCCAGCCCCCGGCCTACTGGGAGGACAATGACATCCGCCTCCTCCTCGGCACGCGCGTCGACCGGATCGAGGTTCCGCAGAAGCTCGCCTGGACAGCCGGTGAAGCGATCGGCTGGGACGCGCTCGTGCTCGCCACCGGCGCCCGGCCGTGCCAGCTTCCGGGCCTGAGCGGCCCCGGCGTCCACGTCCTCCGCACGCTCGCCGACGCGCGAAGCCTGCGCGCGCACCTCATCCCCGGCCGCCGGCTCGTGATCGCCGGCGCCGGCTTCGTCGGCACCGAGGTCGCCTCCACCGCGCTCCCGCTCGGACTCAAGGTCACGCTCGTCGACAAGGGGCCGGCTCCCCTTCGAAGGCACGCTGGGCGAAGAGGTGGGCCGCTTGCTCGCCCACCGCTACCGTGCCCACGGCGTCGACCTTCGGCCCGAGACGCTCGTCACCCAGCTGCGCCGCGACGGCGCTGGTGCGCTGCGGGGAGTCGCCCTCTCCAGCGGGACCGAGCTCGCCTGCGACCTCCTCCTCGTCGCGGCCGGGGCCGAGCCCGCCGGAGAGCTACTGGCGCTGCCGGCAAGTATCGCCACCGACGAGGCGGGGCGAACGGCGCTGCCCGACGTCTACGCCTGCGGCGACGCCGCCGCCGCCTGGCATCCAGCGCTCGCCCGTCACCTCCGGCTCGAGCACTGGTCGAGCGCCGTCCACCAGGCCACCACCGTCGCCCGCACGATCCTCGGGCACGAGCCGCGCAGCGCCCCCAGTCCGTACTTCTGGTCCGACCAGTTCGGGTTCAGACTCCAGCACGTGGGCGTTCCGGCAGGCTGGACACGCGTCGATCTCGACGCTGGAGCAGACTCGCTCGAAGCGCACTACCTCGACTCCGACGACCGCCTCATCGCCGCACTGCTCGTGAACAAGCCTGACGCTGTCTCGACGCTCCGCCGCCGGCTCGCTACGGAACCCCTCGCCGCCTGAGCATGCACCGCCCTCTCACCCGCATCCTGCTCGTCGTCCTCGCCGTCGCCGCCCTCGCCGCCGGAGGCATCGCGCTCAACATTCTGCTGCTCGGACAGGCCGACTCGCGGAACGACCCGGTCGGCAACCTCACGCCCCGCGCCAACATCGGCCAGCCAACCCCACCCGCCTCGACCCCAACGACCACGCAGGAGCACACCGAAACGGAGGTCGAGGAACCCGACGACTAGGGCCACAACCGCGTTAGGCGCTCGCCTCTGGAAGCCCCTGCGCCGGACGCTGTCGCTCGGGGGTGCCGATCGTCGAATGGCTTCCTATGACCAGGGAGGCGCTAGGGTGCTTGCGAGGACCGGCACGGGAGGCTGCGAGATGACCGAGACGCGACGAACAACGAGCGAGGAAGCCAGAAGCGTAGGCGACGAGATCGGGGTCGATTGGAGCCGCTTCGACCTCGAGCAGTTCCGCCACGGCATGGACGTCGAGTACGAGCATGGCTCCCACGATCCGCAGACCGATGTGACCGCGGACGACCCGATCCTGACCGGGAAGATCGCGCTCGCGCACATGAAGGAGTTCCCCGACTACTACGTGCGCTTGGAGCGGATGGAAGAAGAGGCTGCCCGGGACTGGGCTACGAAAGCCTCCTGAGAGTCACTCACCAGCCAGCCTCAGTCCGCGTTCGCCGGGACTGCGAGGAGCACCTGCATGAGGTTCGCGGATGCTCGTGGAGCCCGTCGGTGCAAGCCTGAGGCCAGCACCTGGATGGAATTGGCACGGAGGAGAGATGGGCATGGCTGGAGGCAAGGCGCGCCTGCCACCACGATGGTTCATCAAGACCTTCTGGCACGTGCACCGACGGATCGTGCGAGCCAGCGGCGGCCGCAAGGGGTTGTGGGCTCCGCGCCCAGGTAAGTGGGGCGCCTTGCGGCTCACCACGACAGGCCGACGCAGCGGCGAGCCGCGGAGCGTGATCCTCGGCTACGACGAGGACGGGCCAAACCTGGTCTCGATGGCCATGAACGGCTGGGGTGCCGCCGAGCCAGCCTGGTGGCTGAACCTGCAGGCCGATCCCCACGCGGTCGTCGAGCTGGCAGGCGGGATCCGGCGCCAGGTGCTGGGGAGGCCCGCAGTCGGCGACGAACGTGAACGGCTGTGGCAGCGCTGGCGTGAACTGGACAAGAACCTCGACAGCTACGCCGCACGACGCCCACGAGAGACAGCGGTCGTCGTCCTCGAGCCGCGCACGGCGGCCGAATGAGCCGTCGATGCCCGAGGGTTCAGGAACGTTCACTGATGGCCCCAGCCGGAGCACCGAGAGGACGGAAGGGACACCTACCCAGGGCCAGCGGTAGCCACGGAATGACGCCCGCGGTCATCACGACAACTCGCCGTTCGCCGAGCGCGCCGTCGCCCGGTCGACGTTTGGGTTGAGGAAAAACCCGGACTGACGATCGGTAGTAACCCCGCACCAGCGACTGCAGCCGGCAACGTAGGGTTCGTGACGAAGGGGAGTATCCACTTTGGCGCTTCGTCACCCCGGCTTCGGCCCGGAGCGCCAGGCCCGAGCGGCTCGGAGAGACCTTCGGAACTCGATCCGAAGGAACTCGTTTGGATGTCGCTCTCTGGATTTGGGCTCTATTCGTCGCCGGTGTGCTGGCGGTGTTGCTTGTCGATCTGCTCGTCTTCCACCGCCGAGCGCAGGAGGTGGAGCTTCGCGAAGCCGCTATCTGGACGACGATCTGGCTGGTACTTGCACTCGGCTTCACCGGCGTCATCTGGGCCTGGCGCGGCGGCGAAGCGGCGACGGCGTACCTGTCCGGCTACCTGATCGAGCGCAGCCTGTCGATCGACAACGTCTTCGTCCTCGCCGTCATCTTCACCTACTTCGCCGTCCCGCCGCCGTACCGCCACCGGGCGCTGCTCTGGGGCGTGCTCGGCGCGCTCGCCTTGCGCGCAGTCTTCATCGCCGGCGGCGCCGTCGCGCTCGAGCGCTTCTCCTGGACCGTGTACGTCCTCGGCGTCTTTCTGATCGCGACCGGGCTCCGGCTGTCCGTCCGCGACGCCGAGGCCCAGCCCGAGCGCAACATCGTCTTGCGCCTGCTGCGCCGCGTGATTCCGATGACCCAGCGCTTCCACGGCCAACGCTTCGTCGTTCGAGTCGAGAAGCGCCTGCTGGCGACACCGATGCTCGCTGTCCTGGTGGCGGTGGCGACAACCGACGTCGCCTTCGCGGCCGACTCAGTGCCGGCGATCTTCGCCGTCACGGACGACGCCTTCCTCGTCTTCGCGGCCAACGCCTTCTCGGTGCTTGGGATGCTGGCGCTCTACTTCCTGCTCGCCGGGATGATGAGCCGCTTCCGCTACCTGCGCCCCGCGCTAGCGGCCATCCTGGTCTTCGTCGGGGCCAAGATGGCGCTGAGCCACGCCTACCACCTGCCGGTTGCCGTCTCTCTAGCCGTCATCGTCTTGATTCTGGCCGCGGCCACTCTCGGATCGGTCTTCGCCGAGCGGCGCACGCCGGCGGCCACAGCCCGCGAGCGTCTCCCTGCTCCCCAGCCCATAGTGTCCCCGAACATGCGGAGGTGAGAGAGGTGTCGTCGAGGTCTTCAGCCGTGACTGTGTTTAAGCGCGTTGTGGTGGGTGTTGACGGAACCGACTTCGGCTTCGAAGCGCTGCATCAGACGCTGGCGCTGAGCCCTCCTGGCCAGGCTGTTCTCGCCCTCACTGCTCTCGACACCACGATCGCCGGATACGCCGGCTTCCGGATGGACTACTACAAGGCTCAACTCGAAGAGGAGGCCGAACATGCCCGCGCCAGGGCGGCCGAGATCATGGGCGACCGACCCAACTGCACGGCCAAGGTCGCTCGAGGTGATGCGAAGCGCGTCCTACGACATACCTGCGAGGAGTACGACGCAACTCTCGTGGCACTCGGAGGTCGGAGCAGCAGTCGCTTGCTCGGCATCATGACCGGCGAGACCGCTGGCACGCTCTTGCACGAAGCGGCACGCTCGGTACTCATCGCGCGCCCGCAATGGGGTGAGCGCTGGCACCCGACCCGGATCGTGGTCGGGCTGGACGGCTCGGAACCTTCGCTTGCAGCACTTGCAGTCGCCGATGACCTAGCCGAGAGGCTCGGCTCGGTGCTTCAAATCGTGGCTGCGACGGGCGGCAAGTCTGTCGAACGCGAGGGCGCATGGGCCGAACGCGTCACAGAGTGGCATCCAGGAGACCCGTCGAGCGCTCTGCGCGACCGCTCGACACTGGCCGACCTCCTGATCCTCGGCTCGCGCGGCCTGCATGGCGTCCGCGCGCTCGGAAGCGTCAGCGAGAGAGTCGCACACCGGGCCCACTGCTCAGTCCTGGTCGTACACGACGGCTGACGCCCTCGTGGCGGGGAAGCGATGAATCGCACATTGTCTTCCGATATGAATCGCTTCCGTGGATACACGACATCCCGTCGTGATCGCACTCGCCGTGATTCTCGGCGTAGCGCTCATCGTTCTCGCCGTCGTCGACTGGGCTGAGCCTGCAGGATCGCTTCCGACATGGATCCCGGGTCACGAGGCGGGATCCGGCCATCACCACGTCAAGCACGGACTTGCCGCGTTCCTGCTCGGCGTCGCGCTCCTGATCTTCGCCTGGTTCCAGACCGGACATAAGAGAGAGACCGAGCAGCCGACCGGCACGTGATCGCGTCCGCGCCCATCACGTACTTCCAGGCGATCGTGCTCGGACTGCTCCAGGGGGTCACGGAGCTCTTCCCGATCTCAAGTCTCGGCCACAGCGTGATCTTCCCGAGTCTCTTCGGCTGGGACATCCATCAGAACGACCGGTACTTCCTGACGTTCCTCGTCGCGACCCATCTCGCGACTGCGATCGTGCTCTTCGTCTTCTTCTGGCGCGACTGGATGCGCATCTTCCGGGGGATGGGCCGCAGCCTCCGCGACCGGGGCATCGCGCCCGACGACTTCGACGCGAAGCTTGGCTGGCTGCTCGTCGTCGGCACGATCCCGGCGGGGATCCTCGGCCTGACGCTGGAGCACGCCTTGCGCGGCCTGTTCGCCTCACCTCAGTCGGCGGCGTTCTTTCTGATGGTGAACGGCGTCCTCCTCTTCGGCGCCGAGGCGCTGCGGCGGCGGGCGCCGCAGACCGATGACGACGATGACCGCCGTGTCGCCAAGCAGGTGTCGTTTCCGGAGTCATTCTTCGTCGGGGCCGCACAGGCGCTCGCGCTCATCCCCGGTATCTCGCGGACAGGCGCGGCGATGGGCGGAGGGCTCGTCGTCGGCTTCTCGCACAAGGATGCAGCTCGTTTTGCCTTCCTCCTGGCGACGCCCATCATCGGCGCTGCCGCGGTCTTGAAGCTTCCGGAGCTCGCCGGCAGCGAGGGCAACGGGATCCGCGGTCAGGCGCTCGTCGCCTCGCTCTGCGCGGCGCTGACGGCCTATCTGTCGGTTCGCTTCCTGATGCGCTATTTCGAAACGCGAACGCTGATCCCATTCGCGATCTGGTGCCTCGCGTTCGGAGGCGCCTGCACGATCTACTTCGCCGCCACCTGACTCCGGCTTGGCTCGTTGAGTTCGACCAGCAGGTTCGGAGCCCGTCGAACCGCTCGGGGCCGAGCTGCGCCGCCCGCACACTCGAGGTCTGCCACGGCCTCGCGGATCACGCCGATCGCCGAGACCCCGCGCTCCGTGAGGACGATACGCCTCGAGCACATGTCCTCGGGATCCGGCGGGCGCTCGAGCGTGGGACAATCACGGTCTTGGTCGCTTAACACTTTCTCAGGCTTCTCTGGTTCGATTCAGTTCCGATGACCTGGATCAGGCGACTGCTCGCGGGCGGGAGCACTGGGAACGAGCATCTAACGGCTGTCGTGGCCGCCGTGTTGCTCTTGCTGCTGGCGATCGAGGGAGCAACGCTGCTGCGACTGCACCCACTGCTCACCGTCCACGCCTTCGTCGGAATGCTCCTGATCCCCGTGGTCGCATTGAAGCTCGCGAGCACGGGTTGGCGCATGCTCCGCTACTACGGCGGTGATGACGAGTACGTCGGTCGAGGCCCGCCGCCTCTGCTACTACGGGCGCTCGTCGCGCCTGTTCTGATCGTCTCGACGATCGTGCTGCTTGCGACGGGTACCGCGCTACTCGTCCTCGATCAGACCGAAGGGGCTCTTGTCGGCCTGCACAAGGCAAGCTTCATCGTCTGGTTCGGGGCGGCTGCCGTCCACGTGCTGGCGCACGTCTCGAAGCTGCCGCGCCTCTTGCGAAATCGAGCTGCGGGGCTTGGTCTCCGTATAGCTCTCGTCGTAGGTGGCGTAGGAGCCGGACTCGTTCTCGCCGTCGCGACACTTCCGGCGGCTGACCAGCTACAGGACCGCGCGTCAGCTCACGTCCACCTCGACGCAGACTAGCCGCAGCTCAGGGAAGTGGCCGTTCAGGCCCGAGTGATCGTGATCGGAAATGTGTCTCGATCCAGGAAGAGCGAGACACCAAAGAGCGGATCGTCCTGATCGCAGGCGAGGCGTATATTCGCGCGATGTTCACGGTCGACGCCGATGCATACGACCGCTTTATGGGCAGGTACTCGATTCTGCTTGCGCCGGGGTTTTGTGAGTTCTCCCAGGTCGCCGCCGGGCAGCGCGTCCTCGATGTCGGCTGTGGGCCAGGTGCTCTGACCGCCGAGCTCGTCAGACGGCTGGGGCCGGCTGGAGTGTGTGCAGTCGATCCGTCGGAGCCGTTCGTCGAGGCCGCTCGGGAACGCCATCCGGGCGTCAATGTACGACAGGCATCTGCCGAGCAGCTCCCGTTTTCGGACGGTGACTTCGACGCCGCGCTTGCGCAGCTCGTCGTTAACTTCATGGCTTCGCCGATCGAAGGGCTCAGCGAGATGGCCCGGGTGACCC
>CAWFIP010000002.1:0-2274758 GCA_963815895.1 uncultured Actinomycetes bacterium
CGCTGTGGTGAATGCGCAAGAAGGACCCGTCGCGCGTTCACTCGGCGCGGGGGTGGGGGCCGGCGCAAGACAAGGACTCCGGCGACACACCTTCCTAGCTCGCGCGCGCGCGCGAGACGAAAGTCGTGCGTGTATCGACGAGGGCATGCTCGCCGGTCGTCCCCCCTGCCCCGGCGATGGGCTCGGGCGGTGGGGGCCTGCTCACGGGGCGACGTCTCCGCAGTTGACGCTCGCCTCCCTCCCGCGCACGCACGCGCACGCGAGGGCTACCCACCCCCGTCGAGCAACGTCTCGCGATGGGGCCTGGAGCCGGTCACCTCGTCGCTACGAAGTCGGGGTCGCCTAGCGCTCGATCAGGTTGTGAACCTCGAAAATTTCCGGAGCTCCGGAGAACTCGATTCCGACGTCCTCGAGGATCGGCATCAACCGCTCACCGAACGCCTGCAATTGCTCTTGCGAGTCCCAGATCTCGCTGACCTTGAGGTTCCCTTCAGTCCCGAAGAGGACATGCGTCTGAAGGCCGTCAGGTGGCCACTCGCCCGCAGCCTCGAGTCTGCGGATGCTCTCGTCGTACTTTTCGGTCGTCACGTTCGTTGGGTTGAAGCGGACAACGATGCTCATGCGGTTCCTCCGAGGTCGGGGTGGAGCCGCGACCCTACCGGGTCGCCGTCGAACCTCGCCACGCGGGCCCACATTTCAGCTAACCGAGTCGCGGAAGGCGACGGCCTCTCCCGCGATGGCGGACGATTCCTCGATCGGCACGATCGGATTCGTCGTGAAACGCAACCACGGCGCCCATGGGGCCGTGGTGCGGGCGAGCGCGACAGCGCTCTCGGCCTCGATCAGCGCCACACCTCCTCCCCCATCGGCGAAGCCGTAGAACCCCTTTGACTCGGCTCCCCGTTCTTCACGGGGACTGAGCTCGGGATGTGTCAGATCTGTGTCAGATCAGGATGACCATTCCCGCCGATCCCGGACACACGGGTGAGTCGTAAACCGCTCAACCATCGCGTCACGACAGGCTCTGACCACGGCTGATCATCGGCGGACAGAACTGTCACGCCGGAGGTCGCGGGTTCGAGTCTCGTCGCTCCCGCTCTTTACCTGCACCCTCCATGAGACGCGGGATCCAGCTGCGCTCGAACCAGGTTCGCCGCGGCTGCCGTCGTCCTCGCGACGCCGACGGTCGCCCCTGGCTACCGGGCGACCGTCGCATGCCGACGACCTGGCATGCTTAGAAGGAGGCTTGCGCGGTGCAGACCTCTCCGGACGGGCTCGTCGCCCTGGCCCTGAAGGTGTCCTTGCCGGAGGTGTTCGGCGCGACCACGTGCGCGTTGAACGAGCCGCTGGGCGCCTTCGTGACGCGCGTCGTCCGGACGCGCTGCTTGCCGTTCTGTGCAATGACAACGTTCCACCGCACGCCGTTCCGGTTCTGGTCGACCTCGAACTCGACCTCGATTCGTCCGTCCTCCTCGCTCAGCTTCAGCTTGGAGGTGCTGGACTTCGTGCACGTGCCCCGAACTCGGATGTCCCCGTCCTTTGCCATCCCGGTCGGAACTGCGACGAGCGCGATCGCGAGCCCCAGTAGCCCCGCCATGATCCCCACACCCAACTTCGTCATCTCCGTCTCCTCTCGACTCGTGTCGTTAACGTGATGAAGCGTGCCGAGAGGCGGGTCCGGGCCACAATGGGACATTGGTCGTACGCCGTCGCCGTCGCTCCGGTGCCCGGCGATACTCAGGGCCGCATGGCCGACGAACGAGATCCGCTGCAGCAACCGCGAATCGCCTCGCGAGTCACGGCCGCGGACGCACCGTCGGTGGCGAGCGCCGTCTCGCAATTCGCGCTGACTGGCCTGCTCGTGCTAGCCGTGTTCCTCGTCGGCTGGCTCCTCGTCTTCCGGAGCATCGGCGACAGCGAGGCGCTTCGGGACGCGCGACAGTACACGGCCCTCACGGGGCAGGGCATCGTCGAGCCGGCTCTTGGCGCCGGCGTGGTGAACGGCGACCAGGCGGCGCTCCGCCGTCTTGACACGGTCGTCCAGGAACGCGTGCTCGGTGAGAGAGTCGTGCGCGTCAAGATCTGGGCCGCCGATGGACGCATCGTCTACTCCGACGAGCCGCGGTTGATCGGGTCGAGGTATCCGCTCGACGACTCGAAGCTCGAGGTGCTGCGCACGGGCGGGGCGCGCGCTGAGAGCAGTGACCTCGGGGGGCCCGAGAACCGCTTCGAGCAGGGTCAGGGCAGCCTCTACGAGGTCTACCTCCCGATCCGGGCGCCTGACGGAACGCCTCTGCTCTTCGAGACGTACCAGCGGGGGGCGTCGGTCACGGCGACGGGACGCCGCATCTGGCTTCCGTTCGCGGCGCTCCTGCTGGCCAGCCTCGTCCTCCTCTGGCTCGTACAGGTGCCCCTCGCCTGGCGTCTCGCACGACGGCTGCGCCGGAGTCAGCTCGACCGCGAGATGCTTCTCGTGCGCGCCGTCGAGGCGTCGGACGACGAGCGGCGCCGCATCGCCGCCGATCTCCACGACGGCGTCGTCCAGGACCTCGCCGGTATGTCCTACTCGCTCAGCGCCGCTGCCGGCTCGGCCGACCCGCAGATCCCCTCGGCGACCCGCTCGATTCTCCAGGATGCGGCGTCCGGGACGCGCGACAGCATGCGGCGCATCCGCTCGCTCCTCGTCGAGATCCACCCTCCGAACCTGCAGGCCACGGGGCTCGAGGCTGCGCTAGGCGACCTTCTCACCCCGCTCGCAGGGCGCGGGATCGAGACGTCGCTGGACGTCGTGTACGGGCTCAACCTCGACGACGACACGGAGCAACTCTTCTATCGCGGGGCAGGCGAGGCGATCCGGAACGTGGAGCGCCACGCGGGTGCGAGCCACCTCGCGGTGCGCGTCAGCACTCGGGACGGTTGGGCCGGCCTCGAGGTGACCGACGACGGGGTCGGGTTCACCCAGGAGGACCGCGACCGGAGCCGCGCGGACGGCCACGTGGGGCTCTCATTACTCGAGGAGCTCGCAGCTCGGATGGGCGGGAGTCTGGAAGTGCGATCGAAGCCCGGTGAGGGGACGACGTTCTCTCTGGAAGTAGCCACCGCATGATCCGCGTGGTGATCGCCGATGACCACGCCGTCGTGCGAGCCGGCCTCGCGCAGCTCCTCGCAACGTTCGCCGACGTCGAGCTGGTCGGCGCGGGGGCGAACGGTGACGAGGCTGTGTCGCTCTCCGCCGAGCGAAATCCCGACGTCGTGCTCATGGACCTCGAGATGCCCGTGCTGGACGGGATCGAGGCGACGAAACGGATTCGGGCTGCCCAGCCAGAGGTCGCCGTCGTCGTCCTCACGTCCTTCTCCGACCGCGAGCGAATCCTGACCGCGCTCGACGCGGGCGCAGCGGGCTATCTCCTGAAGGACGCTGAGCCCGACGCGCTCGCACGCGCCATCCAGGCCGCCGCGCGGGGCGAGTCGCCTCTCGACCCGAAGGCCGCACGCGCGCTCTTGAGCGCGCGTCGGGCTACGAGTCCCGCCAACGAGCTTTCCGATCGGGAGCGCGAAGTCCTCGCGATGGTCGCCGAGGGGCTCCCGAACAAGCTCATAGCCCAGCAGCTGGGGATCAGCGAGAAGACCGTGAAGGCGCACCTGACGAGCGTCTACCGACACATCGGAGTTACGGATCGCACCCAGGCTGCCCTATGGGCCCAGCGTCAGGGTGTGACTCGGATCGAGTCCTAGGACCGATGTCCGATTGCGCAGGTCGTGGGTTTGCGGGCACCATCGGCACGTGACGTCGCTGGGCTCCCGCCGCGTGCTCCTTGCTCTCGCCGCGCTTTGTGCGGCGTTGGCACCGCCGCTCGCGGCCAGGGCTGACGACGGGCCGGACGACGTCCGACGGACGGGTGCCTGCTCGCGTTCGAGCGAGGTGAAGCTGCGCCTCCGCTCCGCCGACGACGTCATCAGAGTCGAGCTCGCGATCGAGACTCGCCAGCATGGATCGAGGTGGGCTGTAATCATGCTCCACGAGCGACGCACCGCGTTCCGAGGGAAACTACGGCCGGACGGTGACGGATCGATCGAGCTTCGGCGATCCGTGCCGAACTGGTTCGGCGTGGACTCCTTCGTCGTTCGCGCAACCGGTCCCCGTAGCGAGTCGTGCCGCGTGTCGGCCAAGCTGTAACGACCGGCACTTCCTTCTAGCAAGAAAACTCCCACGGCCGAGGAGATCGCGGGAGACATCGACCGTGGCGCGCACCCCCCACTCAAGCAGGTCCGGCGAGCGAGTGAGCTGTCTCGCGCGCACGCACGCGCACGCGAGGGCTACCCACCCCCGCCGAGCAACGTCTCGCGTTGGGGCCTGGAGCCGGGTCCCCCCGCTCCGGCGAGACTCCGAACTCATCCGCACGCGCACGCGCGCGCACGCGGAATAGGAAGGTGTCGAGGGCACCCACCCCCCTGAACGTTGTTATCGGGCTGGGGCCTTGGTCGGTGGCGACACTCGAACCGCTGAATGAGTTATTTCAGCGGAGAATCGGCGAATCTCCAATCGGACGAATGGTGCTAGTCACGGTTTCGTCCAAAACCGCGACCCAACTCGCGCGGCGGTGGCGCCGACGCTCAGCCGTCCCGCGCGCAGCGGAAACCTACGTTTCCGGTGGAGGAGTCGGGTGTAGAGCCCTGCCGCGCGGCGACTCTATAGCGCCTGCAGTAGGAGTAGTGGCAGAGATACGACCCACCCTTCTGCACGCGGCTCGTGCCATGACCCGGCCCGGCGGGATCTTGCGTCCGATCGCGTTGGCGAAACGTTGGATGGAACCAGTCCCCATCCACTCCCAGACGTTGCCGGTCATGTTGAAGACGCCGTATGGGGAATGGCAAGGAACCACTTCACGAGCCACAGCCAGCGGCTCAGGTGCGGCGCCAGCTCGCCCTCGAGGGCAACTGAAGGCCCACCTGTCGAAACCTGCATGACAAACCACCTCCTCGGGCCAGGTTCTTCCATGGCCGCACCTGGCGTATCGGGGCGAACACTCGTCGTGGTGTGGCCAACTACCGATCCACGGCTCTGGTGCTCGCCGCCGCCGCCCGCGCCAAGCGACATTCACGAACACTCGCGCCGGCCAGCGCCCTCTCAGAACAACGAGCTCCACGACTCGCTCACCACGGCGAGGTCATACTCGATAGCCATCCGAACGCCGTTTAGGCTCGCTGAGTCCGACTTCATGCCTTGCTTCGCAGCCGGCGTTCGAGCAACTTCTTCGCCTCGGCGGCCCAGAGAACGACGCTCGCGAGGCCGATGCAGATCAGCCACTCCTCGAGCCCGAGCGGCGCCGTACCGAATGCGTCGTTGAGAAACGGCAGGTTCACGACCGCGACCTGGAGCATCGCGGAGAGGGCGATCGCGCCCCAGAGAAACCGATTCGTGAACAGCCCGTGAAAGGCGCTCGTGCGGTCGGAGCGAGCATTGAAGCAGTTGAAGAGCTGGGCGACCACCAGGGTCGTGAACGCCATTGTCCGCGCCTCGACGACGTTCCCGGAGTCGCCGACGATCCCGCCCGGCAGCCGTAGATCGAGCGCGAGGAGCGTCACCACCGCCATCACCGCGCCGATCCAGAGGATGCCGACCCACATCTCAGCGTCGATGACGCGGTCGGTGAGTCGGCGCGGGGGGCGCCGCATAACGCCGTCGGGAGGCTCGTCCATGCCGAGCGCGAGCGCGGGAGCGCTGTCGGTAAGCAGGTTGATCCAGAGGATCTGCGTCGCGAGCAACGGCACCGCGATCGCCTCGCCCGTGTCCTCGAGCCCAATCACGCCGGCGAGCACGACGCCGAAGAACATCGTGAAGACCTCGCCGATGTTCGAAGAGAGCAGGAAGCGCAGGAACTTGCGGATGTTCGAGAAGATGCCGCGCCCCTCGCGGATGGCGCCGACGATCGTCGCGAAGTTGTCGTCGGCGAGAATCATGTCCGCCGCCTCCTTGGCGACATCGGTGCCGGCGACGCCCATGGCGACGCCGATGTCCGCCGCCTTCAGCGCCGGCGCGTCGTTGACGCCGTCGCCGGTCATCGCGACGATGGGTCCGTCCGCCTGGAGCGCGTCGACGATCCGCAGCTTGTGCTCCGGGGCGACGCGGGCGTAGACGGATACCTCCCGCACCGTGGCAGCGCACGCGTCCCCGTCGAGGTTTTCGAGCTCGCCGCCCGTGACGACACGGGACCCTGGCGGGGCTATGCCGAGGTCGGTGGCGACCCGTACCGCGGTTTGAGGGTGGTCGCCGGTAATCATCAGCACTCGCACACCGGCGGCGTGTGCGTCCGCGATCGCGGCTCTAGCCTCCGGCCGCGGCGGGTCGATGATCCCGACCACCCCGAGATAGACGAGCTCCCGCTCGACCGACTCGTCCTCCGGCGGCCGCTCGCCCGCCGGCAGCGGCCGGTAGGCGACGGCCAGCGGACGCAGCGCACGGTCGGCGAGCCGGTCGACGGTCGCGAGGATCTCGTTGCGGCGAGTCTCCGAAAGCGGTCGCACACGGCCGCCAAGACGCTCCTCGTTGCAGCGCGCCAGCAGCACGTCAGGCGCACCCTTGGTGACGACGGCGACGCCGCGCTCACCTTCGAGGTCGGCATGCAGCGTGCTCATCAGCTTCCGCTCGGAGCTGAATGGCACCTCGCCGATGCGCTCGAACCGCGAGCGGCGTGTCTCGGTCAGCCCTTCGACTTTTGCCTCGGCGACCAGAAAGGCGGCCTCGGTGGGATCGCCCTGGATCGTCCACTCGCCGCCTTCCTCGCGCAGCACGGCGTCGTTTGCCAGGCTCCCGCATGCGAGCACGGCGCGGACCTCGTCGAGCAGGACAGGGTCGTCGAGCAGGCGCCCGTCCACGCGCAGGTCGCCCTCTGGCCGATAGCCGCTGCCGGTCACGTCGACCTCGCCTGAGCCGGTGACAACTTTCTCGATCGTCATCTCGTTCTTCGTCAAGGTCCCGGTCTTGTCGGAGCAGATCACCGACGCTGACCCGAGCGTCTCGACCGAGGACAGCCTCTTCACGATCGCCCGCTGCGACGCCATCCGCTGCACGCCGAGTGCCAGCACTACC
This sequence comes from uncultured Actinomycetes bacterium, assembly GCA_963815895.1. Lineage (GTDB taxonomy): Bacteria > Actinomycetota > Thermoleophilia > Gaiellales > Gaiellaceae > GMQP-bins7. Next base: position 7,091 of record CAWFIP010000002.1, read on the forward strand.
GACAGCACGGCCGGAAGCCCCTCCGGCACCGCCGCCACCGCCAGCGACACCCCGACGAGCAGCACCGAAACGAGATCCGACGCCGTCTGGATATCGGCCGTCAGCAGGATCGCCCCGACCACGACGGCCGCGATCGCGATCACGGCGATCCCGAGCATGCGCCCTATCCGGTCGATCTCCCGCTGCAGCGGCGTGGCTTGCGCCTCCATCCGGCCGAGCAGGTGGGCGATGTTGCCCATCTCCGTCGCCATTGCGGTCGCGGTCACGACAGCCCGGCCGCGCCCGCGCACGACCGCGGTACCGCTGAACACCATGTTCACCCGATCGCCCAGTCCGACCGTGTCCGCAATCGAGCCGATCTCCTTCAGCACCGCCTCGCTCTCCCCAGTCAGCGAAGCCTCGGCGACCATCAGCGATGCCGCCTCGACCAGCCGAGCGTCGGCGGCGACCGCGTCGCCCTCGGCGAGCGTCAGGATGTCGCCCGGCACCACGTCGGTGGCTGGAATCCGCCCCTCGCGTCCGTCGCGTACGACCCCGGCCGTCGCCGCCGCCATCCGTTGCAGCGCCGCGACTGCCTGCTCGGCACGCGCCTCCTGCACGTATCCGAGCACAGCGTTGGCGACGATGATCGCCGTGATCACGATTGCGTCGAACGGTGGCTCTCCGCCTCCCTCTAGCACCCACGCCACTAGCGAGACCACGACCGCCGCCACCAGCAGGTAGATCAGCGGGTTTTCGAACTGGCCGAGGAACTTCCGCCACACGGGCACGCGCTCCGCCGTATCGAGCCGGTTCGGCCCGAAGCGCGCGAGTCGCGCTGCCGCCTCGGCCGTGCTCAGCCCTCGACGCGCGTCGGCGCCCAGGGAGGCCGCAACCACGCTCGCCTCGAGCCGCCACGCGTCGCGCGAGCCTGGCGCGGCCACACCGGCGTCGGGCGTTGCGCTCATTCAGCCTCCCTCATGTGGCGCGGACCGCTCTCCCGCCTATCGGCGCCTACCCGAACCACCGTCACGGCTCCGGGCGCTCGATCTCGGCGTCGGCGAGGGACGCGGCCGCGTGACGCATCGTTGGCATGTCTTCAACCTCAGTGGTCTCCGGACGGGAAGACTCTTCTCTTCGAGGACATTGCGGGGGAGCGCCAACAAATCTCGGTGACAAGCGCGGGTAGTTCGGGTGACAATGCAAACACTGGCACACGTACTCGCTCCGACTGCGCCTCCCGCCAAGCCGACCGCTCGATGGAGCGACGTGCGCAAGGTCTCTGAGTCAGAGCGGCGGCGTCGAATGAACGATCAGCGCAGAGCAGTGCGCCCGATGGGCAACACGCTCGCTCACGCTTCCGAGTGCGCGGAGACCATGCAGGCCGCGCGAACCGAGGATCAGAAGGTCGGCCAACGCTGAGCGGTCGCGAAGGGCGGAGAACGGATGCCCCGGATCCCATTCTGTGACGCGTTCGGCCCATGCGCCCTCGCGTTCGACTGACTTCCCGCCCGTCGCCGTCACAACCTGTATCCCAGAGCCAAGCCGCGCGGCCAGGTCATCGCCGACAGCAAGTGCTGCGAGCGAAGAGTCCGAACCATCCAGGCCGACCACGACCCGGTTCGGATGCCAGCGCTGACCCCATTGCGGGCGAGCGAAGAGCACCGAGCGTGCCGCTTCGTGAAGGAGCGTGCTCGCTGTCTCGCCAGCCATGATGCCGAGGAACCGGCTGCTGCTTCGACCCCCGAGCGCAACGAGCGTTGCGTCGTACTCATTGCAGACGTGTCGTAGGACGCCTTTCGCGTCGCCTCGCACGACCTTAGTCGTGCACTTGGGTCGATCGCCGATGATCTCGACCGCCCTGGCGCGGGCGCGTTCGGCCTCCTCTTCGAGTTGAGCCTTGTAGTAGTCCATCCGGAAGCCGGCGTGTCCGGCAATCGCGGTGTCGAGAGCAGTGACGGCGAGAACGGCCTGACCAGGAGCACTCAGCTCCAGCGTCTGATGCAGCGCTTCGAAACCGAAGTCGGTTCCGTCAACACCCACGACAACCCGATCGAACACACTCATGAGCCGATCCTCGCAGAGCCGTAGCAACCACAAGTCCGGGCTGATACCGACCCGTCTACGTACGTTTTACTACTCACGTTCGCATCGCTCCGGTCAGGGCTGCGAGCGCCTGGCGTCGGATTGCGCTCCTGACGACTTCTGGTGTCAACCTTTCAGCGCGCGCAAGGCGTTAACGATGACGACCACGTCGATCCCCTCCTGCAGTAGAGCGCCGTACACGGGTGGGAGATAGCCGGCGGCCGCTACTGCCATCGCGATCAAGCTCAAACCCATGCCAACGAGCACGCTCTGGCGCGCGATGTGGAGCGACCGACGCCCGATGCGAACGGCGTCTGCTACCCGGTCGATGCGGTCAACAGTGATCACGACGTCCGCAGTCTCGGACGAGACCGTCGCTCCTTGTGCACCGAGGGCGATTCCGACGTCGGCGAGAGCGAGGGCCGGCGCGTCGTTGATTCCGTCACCGACCATTACCACCGGGTGGAGCTCGTTTCTGGCGCGAAGTGCCTTGACCACTTCGAGCTTGTCTTCCGGACTCTGCTCCGAGTAGACGCGGTCGACGCCGGCCAGGCGCCCGATCTCCTCGCCCACGGGCGCGCTGTCGCCGGTGACGAGCGCGACGTGCCTGATCCCTGCCTCACGCAGTGACGCCGTCAAACCGGCGGCATCCTGGCGCAGGTGATCGGCCATCACGATCATCGCCGCGAGTCGGCCGTCGATGGCGACGAATACCTTCGCGCGGCCAACGTCATCCCGACCGTCCGATGCGCTCGCTGCCACTTCGGCACCGGTGAAGCCGAGCCCTTCGAGCCAGCCGGCGGCACCGACCGCGACGGCTCGGCGGTCGACGGTGCCGGCTATCCCGGAGCCGGGTTGCTCGCGCACGTCAGTCGGTGTCGTCAAGCGGAGGCCACGACTCTCGGCGTCGTGCACGAGAGCTTCCGCGAGAACGTGCGCCGAGAGCTGGTCGAGCGACGCCGCGAGCCGAAGCGCCTCCGTCGGCTCAACTCCATCGAGAGGGACGATGCGCTCGACCTTCGGTGAGCCGAGCGTGAGAGTCCCGGTCTTGTCGAAGAGCACAGTGCGCGCCCGGCCGAGCTGCTCGATGACGCCGGCGCCCTTCACGATCACGCCGACGCGAGCCGCGCGCGAGAGTCCGGAAACGAGCGCGATCGGCGCTGCGAGAATGAGCGGGCAGGGTGTCGCCACCACAAGCACGGCGAGCATGCGCGTTGGATCTCCGGAGGCGATCCATGCCCCGCCTGCGACGAGAATCGTCACCGGAAGGAAGAAAGCTGCGTAGCGGTCGGCGAGGCGGACGAAGGGCGCACGCTGTTCCGTGGCGCGCTCGACGAGCCGAACGATCGCCGCGTACGCGCTCTCCGCCGATGTGCGGGTGACCAAGAGGTCGAACGCGTCGGCCGCATTCGCCGTTCCGCTGAGGACCTCACCACCTGGACGCACCGTTACCGGGAGCGGCTCGCCTGTAAGGGCTGAAGTGTCGATCACCGCTTCGGCGCGACCCGACATCGTGCCGTCCGCGGGGACAACCTCACCGGCGCGGACGATGACGACGTCTCCGGGCAAGAGCTCTTCGACCGCGACCTCTTCGACGAGCGTGCCACGGCGGCAGTGTGCGACTCGGGGCGCGCGCTCGACGAGGAGTCGCAGTTCGCGGCGCGCGCGGGCATTGGCGGTTGCCTCGAGAGCGTTGCCGCCGGCGAGCATGAGCGACACGATCACGGCGGTGAGGTATTCGCCGAGAATGAGCGAAACGGCAATCGCCAAGAGCGCGATCGCGTCGACGCCCACATCGCGACGAGCAAGGCTGCGCGCGACCGACCAGACGAGAGGCCCGAGAACGATCACGGCGGCGCCTGCCCAGACGACATCTGCCGGCGTGTCGGCACCAAGGATGTGGAGCACCGAGCCGGTGATGAGCCCGAGTAGGACGACGAGTGCGATCGCGAGCTCAGTCGTGAACTGACGGAAGATCGTGGAATGGCCCGGTGGCAGTTGGGTCGCGCCAAGGTTGGCGTGCGGAGTCACGCCAGAACGATGCCATGTGTCCGCCCGATCAGCATCAGCACGTCCGCTGAGCCTTTACTGCTCGGAATTACGGACTACCGCGATTCCGACCCAAGAACCCTTGGGCGATCGCTCAAGGAACGTTCCGCGCACTCGGACATGCGGGCGAGAACGCCCACTCGGGGCCAGCGTGCGGCGCGGCGTCGCTGAGCAGCCGACGACTCAAGAAGATGGCGCCTCCGCCACGCTGCGCATCGCCGAGTGACGCGCCGACGGCCGCGCAACGCCTTACGGGACTGCCACCGGGTGTCTCGACGCCACGGCGATCTCACTCACCGACAGCCCGAAGCGTCCCCTCGCCCGCTCGATCACACCTTTGCGACGCCAGTGCGTCCGCTCCGGCTCCTCCAGACAAATGACGATCTCATCGGCCGGGAAGTCGTACAGCGCGTCCGCGATTGCCTGAACCGGATCTCCGTCACCGAGCGTGCCATGCGCCCGGAGGCCATGCTTACGAAGGCAGTCGATGCTGGCGTCGAGACGCTCTTCCGCGAGCGCCCGGTCCTCGGCGTCGTCCGACGTCCACCGGTGGAGCAGCGAACTCCGGACAGGCGCGACGACGAGCACATCCGCCGCGCGCTCCGCGTGCGTTCGCACCTCGGAGCAGCGTGCCGGATTGCCGCAGGCCTGATTGGCGACGAAGAGAATGCGCCGCCGGTTCCGTAGTAGTTGATCAGCCATCACTCCTCCCTTTCTCGGCGAGCATCGCGCCCAAACGCCGGGAAGACATCGGCCGGAACCCTGAGATGGGCCCGTACTTTTCCGTCGACTCGACGCACTGCGCCATTTCCCGACGCGGGATGCGCCGTTGAAGCGGCGGCTGCGCCGGTTGAAAACCTCCCCAACGCGGCCGACAGGACGCCAGCGGACACCAGGACTTGCCCAGGACTTGCCCATCATCACCGAGGATGGCCGCGATGCACTGCCGCAGACCGTGGGCAGGCGTGGCACTGATCGCCGCCCTCACGATCGGTTCCCGTTCGGGAGCAACCGCACCGGCTTGAGCACGCCGGCATCGACCAGCCGGTCGAGTTGCCGCCGGGACACCGCCAGTGCCGCGGCCGCCTGTGCGGGCGTGAGAAGCTGAACCTCGTCGGCGATCGCGCTCATCTCACGGGTGGTATCGGCTCGCGATCGCCGAAAGACGCCGCCGAAGAACGCCGCGAGGAGAGAGAAGCGCGGTAGCTCTTCTGCAACGATGAGCATCGCAACCGCTACGGTTCCGCACCTGGACTGGTACCTCTTCCACGCGATCAACGCCGGTGTCGCGACCCGCGACTGGCTCGAAGACCCTGTCACGCTCCTGGCTGGGCCCGCCGTGACCCTCTACGTGATCGCCACGGTCGGGCTCTGGTTTCTCGACCGTCCGTACAGCGAACGCAAGTGGAAGCTCGCCTGTGCATCTGCGCTCGCATCGGCCGCGGTCGCGATGCTCACAAACCAAGTCATCGCGCACATGATCTGGGGCCGCGCACGGCCGTACACGACCCATCCCGCGTCGGATCATCTGCTGTCTGTTCCCTCAGCCGACCCCTCGTTCCCGAGCGACCATGCAACTGCCGCATTCGCGATCGCGTTCGCTGTGCTTGCCTTCTCACGGCGCGGTGGGATCGTGTTCCTTATCGCCGCGACTCTGATCGCGCTCTCCCGCGTAGCGCTGGGTATGCACTACCCGAGCGACGTCCTCGCCGGGGTTCTCGTGGGCTGGCTCGCCGCGACGCTCGTCACGCGTCCCGCAAGAGGTTTGAGCCTTCGACTCGTGGCGCTCGTGAGCAGGATCTCCGACCCCCTGCTGCGGCCGTTCTGGCATCGCGTGCCTCGCCGCCGCGGCCTCTCAGCTCCTAGGTAGCCCGCTTCAGTGAGGGCAAGACGGCGATCACCGCCGTCTTGCTTGTGACTCCCTCTCGTCGGCTTCCCTCCCTACCGCGGCCACGCCTCGGCCTTCTGCTCGGCGATCAGTAGAAATCCGCGTGGCGTTCCCGCATATCCACCGACGACGGCTGGCGTGGACGTCGCGAACATCGAATCGTGCGCAAGTGGATCCTCTGGATCGTCCTCGGCGGCGTCGTCCTCTTCGGTCTCATACAGCTCGTTCCGTACGGACGGAATCACACGAACCCCCCGGTGACGAAAGAGGTCGCGTGGGACTCGGCGCGGACGCGCGAGCTTGCGGTCGGTGCGTGCTACGACTGCCACAGCAATCTCACGACGTGGCCGTGGTACAGCAACATCGCTCCGGTCTCGTGGCTCGTGTACGCCGACGTGAAGGGCGGCCGCGAGACGCTCAACTTCTCGGAGTGGGACAGGCCGCAGGGTGAGGGCGCGGGGGATGCCGTCGAGTCCGTGCGCAACGGGTCGATGCCGCCCGTCCAGTACAAGCCGCTCCATCCAGCGGGACGCCTGACCTCGCCCGAGCGCGAGGAACTCGCGCGCGGGCTGGAGAAGACACTCGCCGCCGACCCGCCGATTCCTGGCGGGGGCGGCGGATAGCGGCGGGCTCATCGCCTGGCGACGTTCGGCTTCTTGACCGACTAGCTGGGCCGGCGGGAAGCAGTGCACGGAAATGCACGAAATCTGCCGCGTATTGTCAGACGGCTCGCGCCCCCGTAGACACCCCACCCCCCTTGCGGTAGCAGCAGAGTTTCTCGCTTCCGATAGCAGCAGAGTTCTCGTGCGACTTGCACACCTGGGTGCACACCTAGACTGCGAAAAGCAGCGATTAGCAGGGATGTTCGAGTCCGACACGGACTAACCGCCGCGGCGCCGTGACCCGACGTGCCCGAAGGTGACCGTGTCGACGAAGGAGGACACGGTGCACTGGATGAATGGTTGGGACTGGGCGTGGATGACCGTCGTGATGCTCTTCTGGGTCGTCGTTGTCGGCGTCGTCGTGTATATCGCCGTAAGGCTGGCCACACGATCGGATCGAGCTCCGCGCACGAGGTCGTAGCGTGCGTCGCCACGGCGTTCCTGTTGCGAGACGCCAGCTCACCTCGGAGCCCGCCAACACCCGGGGCCCAGCCAGGCTTAGCGCCGCCTTAGGTCGGTCTCATCTCTCTCTTATCCGGGGCTCTTACGCTCGGCTGAGTGGCAGGCAACGGTCCGAACCACGATCTCGCGCGGCGACGGCAATTCGCGCGCGTGTCGCTGCTGAAGAGGCGCTCCGCGATCGCCTCGGTCCTCGGGTTTGCGGCGCTGTTCGGTCTGGCGACACAACACACGGTGAAGGGAGCGTCGGCTCAGAGCGCGCCGCAGTCGTCCTCCGTGCGGACGCCCGCGAGCCCGACGACGTTCTTCGACCAGCGAAATGACGGGTTCGCGTTCGGCGATCAAGGCTCCGGCTCCGTCGGGAGCCCGGTCACCGCCCCGCCGGTGACCCAGACGAGTGTCTCCTGAGCTCGCGCAGACCGAAGGGATGCGGTCGTATCGCTTTTCGGCGATGGGGACGGAGGTACAGGTGCTGCTGCCCGACGAGCACGGCGAGGCGATCACACCCGTGCGAGAGCTCTTCGCGGACTGGGAGGCGACGCTCAGCAGGTTCCTGGTGGACAGCGAGCTGTCGCGACTGAACGCCCGCGCCGGCGAGCCCGTCGTTGTCAGCGTGCTGCTGTTCGAGGTCGTCAGCGAGAGCGTGGACGCGGCGATCGCAACGGGTGGCGCTTTCGATCCGACGCTCCTCCGCCAGCTCGTTCGGATCGGATACTCGAGATCGTTCGAGCGGATGCCTCGCCGGGTGGAGCCCGTCGCGGGACTCTCCGTGCGCGGCGGTGGCTGGCGTTCGATCGCACTCGACCCGAGCTCGAGGACGGTTGCTCTTCCGGTCGGGTGCGCGCTCGACTTCGGCGGGATCGCCAAAGGAATGGCCGTCGACGCCGCACTCGAGCTCCTGGACGGGCGTGGCGTAGCACCGGCGCTCGTCAGCGCGGGAGGCGATCTCTCGGTTCGAGGTCTGCCCGCGGGACTGCGTTCTTGGCCTGTCCTCGTGAGAGAGGATCCGGCGGGACAAGTCGTCCCGCTCGTTCGCGGCGCGCTCGCGACGTCGGGCGTCGCACGGCGCTCCTGGTTCCAGGGAGGCGCGCGACGCCACCACCTCGTCGATCCGGCGACCGGCGAGTCGGCGGAGAACGAGCTGCGGGAGGTGACCGTCGCTGCCGAGAGCTGCAAGATGGCGGAAGTCGCTGCGACAGCGAGCTTCGTGCTCGGATCACACCTCGGGTCGGATCTCCTCTCGAGGCACCGGCTCGCCGGGCGTCTTACGTACCGCGACGGGACGCAGCGAACCGTCGGCGCCTGGCCCTCGCTCCTCCCGGATGCGGCATGACGACCTGGAGCGCGGTCACCTGGGATACGGCGCGGGCGGGCGGCTTTGCCGCATACATCCTCCTGAGCCTCGCGGTCAGCGTCGGGCTCGTGCTGCGGAACCGGTGGCAGACGCCCAAGTGGCCGCGGCTCATCACGAACGAGCTCCACGGTTATCTGAGTCTCCTCGCCCTCGTCTTCATCGTCGTTCACGTGTTCGCGGTGCTGGTCGACCCGTTCACGCACTTTGGTCTGGCCGAGGTGCTCGTTCCTTTCGTCTCGCACTATCGGCCGGTCTGGATGGGGCTCGGGATCGTCGCCCTCTACCTCTTGCTCGCCGTCTGGGTGAGCTCGCGACTGCGAACGCGCATCCGATACGAGGCCTGGCGACGCATTCACGTGCTCGCCTACGGTGTCTACATCGCTGCGACGATCCACGGCCTCGGGACCGGGAGCGACACACGCTCCGGCTGGGCCCCGATCGTCTACGCCGCGAGCGTGGTCGTCGTGGGGGGTCTGGCCGCGCGCCGGCTTCTCGTCCCCGCGGCACGCGGGCAGCGGAGGCGACCCGTGCTCGCCGCTGTCGGAGGAGGCGCCATCCTCCTCACGGCGACGTGGGCTGTCGCCGGACCGCTCGCGGCTCACTGGGGCGCAAGGGCGGGAGGGATCGCCGGCAACCGTGCTGTGATCTCTGCGCAGGCCGGTCGGACGCTGTCGGCGAAGGTCACCCGGGCGGGTTTGGGTGCGGTCCAGACTCCGTTCCACGCGAAGTTCGAGGGCGCAATGGACATTCAGCCGGTCGACGCCTCCGGCCGCGTCACGATCCGGATCGACGGCGCGCTTCGAGGAGATACGCGCGATCACCTCGAGATCTACCTCGAGGGCGTTCCGCTGGAGGACGGCGGCGTCGCGATGGAGCGAAGCCGCGTTCGGATGGGTGCCCAGACAGCGCTGTATCACGGTCAGATCGTCGGACTGCGGGGATCGCAGCTCGTCGCCGCGCTGCACTCCTCCAAGCAGGACCTCCGCCTCGCGGTCGACTTCGATCTGGCTCGCGCCGACGGTGTCGTCACCGGAACCGTTCTGGGGGCGAGAGCGCTCGGTCGGGACAGCTCGATCGGATGATCCTTCGAATCGAGAGGAATCCCCGCAGGCCACGGCTCTTCGTCCTCGGCCAACTGTTCACGAGTGTCACTTTGGGCTCGCGGTCCTACTAGGTTCCCTCGGCCCCGAGCTCGTGCACCTTGGCCGATCTCCGCCTGGCTCGGTCTCCCCGTGGTCGTGGGGGTCTGGATGGTGGTCAAGGACTGGCGAGACCTCGTGCCGTCGCGCCCTCGTCGATACACCCACGAATTTTCGCCTCGCGCGCGCGCGAAATAGGAGGTGTCGCCGGAGTCGAAGGCTTGAGCCGGCGCCCCCACCCCCGCGGCGAGTGAACCGGCGGCGGGTCCCTCATCCCGTCGTCCCAAGTGTAAGCGCGCGCTGTGACCAGTCCTGTAAACAGCGCAAACAGGAATTGCCAACCGCGCAACTGACCGTCCGACACATATTGGACGATGAAGCTCTTCCGTCCCGCCATCCATCGGACAAGGAGAAGAACCCGTGATGAAGCGATTCCACATCCAACGACTGGAGCGCTTCACGTGCCCGATGGCGAAGAGACCGAAGCTCAGCAGCACCACCAGCCGCCCGACGAGCTAACCCGCGTCACTGGCCCGTCCTTGGAGACGGCGGACGCCGCCCTTCCGGACGGGAAGCTTGCTTCCGTCCTGCAAGCAACGGCATCCCCAGCCGATCTCGTTGCGGCGAAGGTTGAGCACTTCCCACGCCGCTTCGTCGTATTGACCGACGCTCAGGCGGCGGTGGTCGCGCTCTTCGTGGTCCATACGCATCTGGTCGACGCAGCGGTGACGAGTCCCTGCATCGCCGTTACCTCTGCCGAGAAGCAATCCGGCAAGACCCGCCTTCTCGAGGCCCTGGGACTCCTTGTCGCCCGCCCACTGCGGGCGGCGGGCCGCGCATCGTGAGCGGTGGCGCGCCGCGGGACGTTGTCGCGTTGGAGGCCGTGCGCCTCGTCGCTCGTGAGTACGGCGTCCCGACCGGACAGCTCAAGCCGTGCGTCGCCTTTCTCCTCGACGGCAACCTCGGCGGAGCTGCTCGTCACAACGCCGCATTCACCATCGCCATCGAGCTCCGCCGCCTCGGCTTGGAAGAGCCACGGGTCGCAGAAGCGCTTTCGCGATGGTCGCGCAAGGTCGGCTACCGCCCGTCCGATGCGAAGAGGGCGCTCAGGAGCGCGTTCGAGAAGACGCCGGACGGCAAGTGGCGGTACTTCCCGCCCGGACTCCACAAGAGGAGCCGCGTCTACGCGGAGACCTTGAAGCCGACCTGCGATGCGATCGGCTGTCCCGCCAACTGCCCTGCCATGGCCGGGAAGTTCGCGGGGCCGGTCAAGGAGACCTTCGAGCGGTTCTCGGACCTCGGTTGGCCCGGATACCTGAAGAAGCACCGCTGGCGCAGCGCGGTCGACGTCTACGAGGGGATCTGCCGACGCGAGAAGCAACTCGGCCTCGTTCCGGGTGTCGAGCTTTTCACGACCTACGAGCAGCTCGCCGGCCTTGGCGAAGTGCACAAGACGACCGTGGGCAAGGCCCTGCGTCGCCTCGCGGCGCTCGGCCTCATCACCTTCGACCCGGGGAGCGGCTCGGGTCCGCACTCCCGCGACCGGGTGGCGTCGAGGGTGGGCCGGGTAGTGCCCATCCCCACTCCTCCCGGGTCCCCTATACGCGCAATAGAAGAAGGTGGCGGGAGGCCACCCTCTATAGGTAGGCGGAACCTCCGGGCGCAACCTCGTCACTTCGAGTCCTGGGGCGGCCCCACAGCCGCCGAGCATGAGAGCGCGGCTGCGGAGGGCCCACGGTGAACTTCTGTCCCAGCTGCGGACAGGACTTCTCGAGCGTCGAAGCGTTCGACCGCCACCGCGTAGGAACGTTCGCGTACAGCTACGACCAAGGAGTCCCCCTCGATCCGCCTCGCGAGAATGGCCGGCGCTGCCTTCGCCTCGACGAGATGAGAGCCGCAGGATGGGTCGTCGACCAGCGGGAGCGGTGGGTTCATCCGCGTGAGTACCGGAGGCGCGTCACGAGGGGCGGTGATTCCTTCTCACACGAACCGATCATGGGTCCCGCGACTCCTGAGGTGTCCATACCCGACGAGAAGCTCCCAGCGCGGATCACCGCTTCCGAAGGAAGCTCATGAGTGGCGTCGCGCTCAACCTCCCGGACGAGCTCATCGATGAGATCGCGAAGCGCGTCGCTGATCGGCTAGAGGTACAGACAAGCTGGCGGGACGTGGAGGGTGTTGCAAGGGCGTTCGAGACGACGCCGCGTCAGGTGCGCCAGTGGCGAGAGAAGGGCTGGCCGGCGAAGCGGATTGGAAAACGACTGATGCTGGATCTCAGAGCCGTTGAGGACTGGTTGGCGAGCCAGTAATCGACCCATGTTTGACGCGGACCACCAGACGGACCTATGCTCCGGATCCGGCTACTCAGATGGCCGGGCGGCGCATGAACGCCCCCGGCCCGGCACCAGGAGGTAAGTCCTGATGCAAAGCAAGGATCGCACGACGTACCGCTCGACGCGCCACCGCGGGCTCTCATGGCGTCCGGCCAAGGGCGAACGCACCTACTTCGGGTACATACAGGGCTCAGGTCGCGTGAAGCTCATTGCCACTACGGAGCGCGACGCGGTCGCAGAGTATGGGGAGCTTCGCGGCAAGGTTGCCAAGGGCGAGAAAGTCCCTCGCACGAGCGTCCGCTTTGGCGAGATCGCGGAGCAGTGGTACGCGTCGAAGTCGCAGCGACTCAGGCCCTGGACTCTCATAGGCTACAGACACAGTCTGGACGCGGAACTCATTCCGCTCTTCGGTCATCGGAAGCTGCGGGAGATCGACGTGGACGACGTTGCACGCTTCGTCCGGAAGCTGGAGGGTCGCGAACTCGCGACCTCAACCATCAACTCGCACCTGCTCCCGCTCTCGGGCACCTTCGACCTCGCCCGCAGGCGAGGGCTCGTCAACGTGAATCCGGTTTCGCTTCTGACCAAGGACGAGCGTCCCGCGAAGCGGGAGCGGCGACAGGATCACGTCTGGTCGGACGAGGAAGCGACCAAGCTGATCGAGGCGGCCAAGTACCTTGCCAAGCAGCCGGAGAGCCGGTACGACTACTCCCCGCTCATCAGGGCGGCGCTCTTCACGGGGCTACGGCTCGGGGAACTTCTCGGGCTCCAGTGGCAGGACGTTGACCTGACCGAGGGGAGCATCCATGTCCGTCGTCAGTGGGGCCGGACAAACGAGTACGCGGAGCCGAAGACGGAGGCGGCGCTTCGCCGGATCCCGCTGTCCGAGGACATGAGGAAGTTCCTGGCGGCGCTCAAGCTCAAGTCGAAGTTCTCCACGGACGAGAGCCCCGTGTTCGCCTCCCGCAACGGGAAGGCCTTGGAGCATCGCAACGTCCAGTCCCGCGGGTTCACACCCGCGGCCGAGCATGCCGGAATCGACGGCGTTACGTTCCACTCCATGCGCCACGCCTTCGCGAGCCGGATGATCTCCCGCGGGATCGAGCCCGTGACGCTGGCGAGCCTCATGGGACATGAGGACGCTCGGGTGACCCTCAGCCGATACGCCCATCTGTACGACCGGGGCAAGACGGACGCGACGATCAGGGAGGCGATGGCTCGGTGACGGCACGGCGGGCAGTCGTCGCGGTCTCGGTCTCGCTTGCGCTGACGAGCGGTTGCGGAGGCTCCCAGGAGATCAGCGCTGAGGACACTGTCCGCGCGGAACAGCTTCTTTCTCAGACCGACGGGAGCCTGGAAGGTGAATGGAGCCGCTTCGGAGACCTGCTCACGGCGTGGGCCATCCAGGAGGACGAGGATGGGGAGTACGACGCTTCCACGGGCTCGTATCGGCTAGCGTCGTGTGTAGCGGTGAACCTGGAACACCGCATCGACAACGAGGAGGACCGTTTCTCGCCACGGGCACCGTGGCGGACGAGCACTGCATCGGCCCAAAGCCTCAGGTCTCAAAGCCTGCGCTCCCGACGGGATCTCCGGAGGACAGGGAAGCGGCGCTAAGAATCTTCGCGGCGGAGGGCTATCCGCGCCTGTCGTCTTGGCCTGCCGAATACGTCACCGGCACTCACCCGACGGCGCACGACCCCAAGCTGTGGTTCGCGCAGCTTGAGCCCTTCTCGGGGTGCTGGGGGGCGAATCTCAGCACGGGTGACATGGAACCCTTAGCCAACGAAGACTGCCTCCGGGCGTCCTACAGGTAGGGGCCTGCTACGGCGGGCCTACGTCTTCGTCTTCGTCTTCGTCTTCTTCTTCTTCGTCATCGGGCGGGGCCTGACGACCTGACCGGGCGAGCGTCTTCTTGATCTGCACGAGCACGGCGTGGACGTCGTGCATGTCCTTACGCTGCTCGGGCACGCCGTCTCGGTAGATGCCGAGGTCGAGGGTGATAGGCGGATCGCGATAGTGCCTCGGTCGCTTCCAGAAGAGGAAGCGCCGCCTCTGCTCACCGTCGTATTCCGCGGTTGCTTCGTACATGTCAGGAAGCCCGGCCCCTGCCCGTTGCGGCCAGACATCGAACGCTGTCTTGATCGTCTTGCCAGGAGGAAGGGAAGCGATGCCCCCATTTGGGTCGAGCATCTTTAGCCTCGGGATGGTGGGCAGTGTCTTGCTCTCCAGTTTGGGCTCGATCGCGAAAGTGACGTCGCGTGCCATCGAACGTCCGATGTTCGCAACGGTCAGGAAGATGATGTGGCTCTTGTCGGAGTGGAGGTCGATCGTGACGAACGGACGCGTCTCGGCCTCGCGTAGCCGTGCCGCAGCGCGAGCCTCACTCCAGGCAACGATGAGCGCGACGAAGACAAGCACGAATGTCAGGCCCGCCCAGTCGGCTGATGTGAAGTCCCAGAACTGCAGCCAGTCCATGAACGGAGAAGCTAGATCGGAGGCCAGACAGAGAACCAGCGACCCGGGTGATCTTGGTCAGTGGTTGGTCAGTAGCACCCGGGAAGGACCGGGATTCTGACCACAGAGAGACGTGGAGATTCCGCTCAACCATCCCGGTCTCCGCCTGATCGTCCCGGATCAGGCAGGCATCGCACCCAGGAGGTCGCCGGTTCGAGCCCGGCTAGCTCCATCTCGCAAGAGCCTGCAATTAAGGGCTTTTGCGTTTCCGTGGCGGAAACGGACTCAGCCGGCGGTTCTCCGCCTGCGCGAACTCGAGCTGCTGGAACGGGCCGTACGGCTCCCCTCGCCACAGGTCGAGGGCTTGCTCCGCCGTCGCGAGTGACTCTCCCGGTGCGCGATCGCGTGCCTCTGCGACGAGCCGGACGAACTGCTCCGCGTCGACGTCGTCGGTCGAGACAGCGAGCCGGTAGCCCACTCCGTCTCGCTGGATCACGGACTGCGATGCCGCGGTCCGTTCGGGCTCCAGCAGCCGGCGAAGCCGCGACACACGGGCATGAAGCGATCGCGTGGCCGAGGCCGGCGCTCGTCCCCCCCACACGGCATCGACGATCTCGTCGGCCGAGACCGAGCGTCCGAGGTGAGCGAGCAGATAGGCGAGAACCGCGCGCTCCTTGGCGCCTGGCAACTCGATTGGGCCCTCTGCGGCTACGACCTCGAGCGAACCGAGGACGTGAAACTTCACGCACCCATGCTACGCCGCTCGGCGCGGCTCCTTGGCAGGCGCGACGCGACGCCCGCCATCGGACGCAAAGCTCGGTCTTCCCTCGGCGCAGCGTCATGTCACGGCGGGGACATTCCGAGAGTCAGATCCGTGACAGACGCCCCGGCGACGGCTCCCTACGGTGTCCGCATGGGGGAGGCACCTCGCTGCGCTCGTCAGGGCAGCGTGAACGGATGAACGAACTGGCTGTCCAGCGGCTCATCGCCACGATCCGCAACTCGGTCCTCGGCGACGGCGCTCCGGTCATCGGGCCGTTCGGGCCGCGACGGCTCGTGTACGCCGACTACACGGCCTCCGGCCGCGCCCTCGGCTTCGTCGAGGACTTCATTCGCGAGCACGTGCTGCCGCTCTACGCGAACACGCACACCGAGGCCTCGGCCACCGGACGGCAGATGACAGCGCTACGAGAGGAGGCGCGCCAGATCATCCATCGCGCGGTGAACGGTCGCAGCGACGATGTAGTCCTCTTCACCGGCACGGGCTCGACAGCCGCGATTGACAAGCTCGTGCAGGTGCTGGGGCTACGGCTGCCCGAGCGTTTGCACCTTCGCCCCCTCCGTACCAGCGATCGCCCCGTCGTCTTCGTCGGCCCGTACGAGCACCACTCGAACGAGCTCCCGTGGCGAGAGTCGATCGCCGACGTCGTCGCGATCCGTGAGGACGCCGACGGTCGAGTCGACGTCGACCACCTCGTGCACGAGCTGCGACGGCACGCTTCTCGGCCGCTGAAGATCGGCAGCTTCTCGGCGGCGTCGAACGTGACCGGGATCGTGACGGACGTCGACGGAGTCGCCATCGCGCTGCACCGCCACGGCGCGCTCGCCTGCTTCGACTACGCCGCCGCTGCCCCGTACCTGCCGATCGACATGAACCCGTCCCCCGAGCGCGATGACGGGCAGCTGGCATACAAGGATGCCGTCTTCGTCTCGACTCACAAGTTCGTCGGTGGGCCGGGCACACCCGGTGTGCTGGTCGCCAAACGCGCGCTATTCACGAATCGCACGCCCACTGTCCCCGGCGGCGGCACGGTCCTCTTCGTCACTCCGAGCGTCCAGACGTACCACCCGGCCCCCGAGATCCGTGAAGAAGCCGGCACACCCGGGATAGTGGAGTCGATCCGCGCCGGGCTCGTCTTCGCGCTCAAGGAGGCGGTCGGCACCGACGAGATACGACGCCGCGAGACGAGCTTTGCGCGGCGCGCGCTCGGCTCCTGGGGCGCGAATCCCCGTATCGAGATCCTCGGCAACCCCGAGCTCGACCGGCTTGCGGTCGTGACGCTCGGCCTACGTCACACGGACGGCAGGCTGCTCCACTCGCACTTCGTCGCCTCGCTCCTGAACGATCTGTTCGGGATCCAGGTGCGAAGCGGCTGCTTCTGCGCCGGGCCCTACCTCCACCGCCTCTACCCGATCGACCACGGGTGGTCGTCCTGGATGGAGCAGCAGTCCGCGGCCGGCAATCTCGGGGCCAAGCTCTCGCTCGTCCGCCTCAGCTTCAACTACTTCACGAGCGACGAAGTCTTCGAGTACGTCCTCGAAGCTGTCCGCTTCGTCGCGGACGAGGGATGGAAGCTGCTCCCCCTCTATCGCTTCGAGCCCGAGAGCGGACTCTGGAAACACCGCGGCGGCGAGCAGACGTCTCTTCGCCTCGCGGATGTTTCCTTCGCGTCGGGACGGCTGGATGTCGCGACCCACAGTCCCATCGTCGACCCGGGAACGCTCGCGGATCACCTCGAGGAGGCGCGGCGCCTCGTGGCCGCGGTCGAGGCGGCCCCGCCCGTGATGCCACTCGACGATCCGCCGTTGAGCGAGGAGTTCGAGCGCGGGCGCTGGTTTCCGCTTCCAGCCGAGGCTTTGCGCGAGCTCTACGAACTGAACGCACAGCGCGCGGGTCAGCGTCTCGGGCGGTAAGCAGGCCGGCTCGGGCCAATCCCCGAGGAGGCCGTCCAGCGACCGGCTCAGTCGCCGCTCGGCCCAGCCGCGTACTCCTCCGCCGTGACGTGTTCACCCCACGTCGCCGCGTTGCCATCGTCGTCGACGACGAGCATCGCGAGATGGGTCATGAGGCGCGTCGGCGTCGCGCCGTGCCAGTGGTCCTCCCCCGGCTCGAAGAGCACACGGTCGCCGGGCCGGATCACCTCGATCGGACCGCCGCGCCGCTGCGCGAAGCCGACGCCCTCGAGGATGTAGATGGTCTGGCCGTTCGGGTGTGTGTGCCACGCGGTGCGCGCACCAGGAGTGAAGTGGACACTGCTCGCACTCAGCCGCGAGTCGTCCGACGGCGCAGCAACCGGGTCGAGATAGACCGCGCCCGTGAACCAGTCACTCGGCCCTAGCGTGGTCGCGGTGTCGTTCCTCGTGATCTGCATTGCCTCTCCTGACGTCGATCGGGAGAGACTAGGTCTCGGTAACGTGCGCGCGTGGCCGAGCGCGTCCTCACGCTCCGCGAGCTGAATCGCGCGACGCTTGTCCGCCAGCTCCTGCTCGAGCGGAAGCGGAGCTCCCCGAAGGCGCTGATCGAACGGCTCGTCGGGATACAGGCGCAGTGGCCGCGGGCGCCGTACGTCGGCATCTGGACACGCACGGCGGGCTTCCGGCGCGCGGCGCTCGAGCGCGAGCTCGCCCGCGGCACGGTGATCAAGGCGCCCGTGATGCGCCAGACGCTCCACCTCGTCACGCCATCGGACT
The DNA here is from genome assembly GCA_963815895.1 of uncultured Actinomycetes bacterium. Classification (GTDB taxonomy): domain Bacteria; phylum Actinomycetota; class Thermoleophilia; order Gaiellales; family Gaiellaceae; genus GMQP-bins7. The sequence goes on from CAWFIP010000002.1 coordinate 24,967, forward strand.
ACGCGCTCATCCGATCGGCGATGAGCGAGATGAACTTCCCGTGGGAGACTGCGGTCGCGAAGCGACTCGCTTCGTCGGCGCGCGCGCTGGCCGCCGCAGGTCCCGTCACCTCGGCGGACGGCGTGGCCCACTTCGAGCAGGAGCACGGGCTCGAGGGCGTCGAGGCGCGCCGCGCCTGGCGAGCCGCCCGCGTGCGTGCGCACCTGCTCCATCACCACGAGACGGCGCTCTGGGACGGGCGGCCCGAGGGTCGGTTCGTCGCGCTCGACGAGCCCGAGGAGCACGACCCCACCGAGGCGCGCGCCGAGATGGTCCGTCGCTACTTCGCCGCCTTCGGACCCGCATCGCGCCGGGACGTCGTCGCGTGGAGCATGATGCACGTGCCCGAGATCCAACGGGCGCTCGATCGGCTCGAGCTACGCCGGTTCCGCGACGAGCAGGGCCGCGAGCTCCTCGACGTCCCGCGTGCGCCCTTGCCGGATCCCGAAACGTCGGCGCCCGTCCGTTTCCTGCCCAAGTGGGACAACGTGCTGCTCGCGTTCGCAGACCGGACGCGCGTGCTTCCGGAGAAGTACCGCAGGGTCGTCATCGGCCAGAACGGCGACGTCGCCCAGACGTTCCTCGTGGACGGGCTCGTCGCCGGCACCTGGCGCGTGGACGACGGGCGCATCGTCGCCGAGCCGTTCGAGCCGCTCTCGGCGTCGACCCGGCGCGAGCTCGAAGACGAGGGCGAGCGCCTCGAGGCGTTCCTCGCCGACTGAGGACGCCTGACCTGTTTGAACAGTCCTCTGGGCGGGCATCTCGTTCCGGTGGTGACCAGCTACGACAGGGAAGAGCCAGGCCTCGAGCTCCACGACTGGGAGAGCGTCAGGGCGTCGATCGATGAGGATCTCGCGGACGACCCCGACGCCGGCCTCAGCCAGTTCGCGGACCTCGTGCACCGAATGCTCGTCGAGAGCGGTTACGCGATCGACGATGCCGTTGCCGCGCAGGGAGGCGAGCTCGAGGTCGTGCTCGCGTACCGCTCGGCCCGCGAGACCGCCGAACGGGCTGAGCTCGGCGAAGCCTCTCGCGGCGACGTCGAGTCCGCGCTCGAGGACCTCCGCGACGTGTTCGCGGCCCTCGTGGCCGAGACCGGCATCGAGTAGCCGCCGGGCTAGGCCGGCGGGTAGACGGCGTCCGGCTTCTGGTCGTCTCCGGGCGCCCCGCTGAAGATCTCGGTGATGAGGCCGAGATCCTCGTCCGTGGAGAGATAGGCGAAGTTGAGCCCGCCGTACTCGCCGCCGAGAACCACCCGACGCCCTTTCGCCTCGAGCGTCGCGATCGTGTCGGCGTAGCTCTCCACGGCGACACCGACGTGGTGGAGGCCCTCGCCCTTCTCGGCGAGGAAGCGCGCGTAGATGCTCTCGTCGTCGAGCGGCTGGATCAGCTCCCACTGCATCTGGCCGACCTTCGCGAGCGCGAGGCGCCACGAACGCTCGACCGGTTTGCCGTTCTCCCGTAGGTCCTTCACGGTGCCCGGGTTGAACTCGTAGATGTCCCACGGGCCTATCCCGTACTCGTGGACGTAGGTCCGCATCGTCGCCTCGATGTCGCGCACGACGATCGCGATCTGAATGGTCTCCGTGAACGCAGGCTCGGGCGTCACATGCACATCCAGCCGCCGTCGACCGCGAGGTTGATGCCGTTGATCGCGCGGTTCTCGAGCAGGAAGCGGGCCGCCCCCATGGACTCCTCCATCGTCACGAGGCGTCCGATCGGGGTCCTGTCGACGAGTGCCTTGTGACGTTCGGGCGCCATGTCCTTCCACTGTGGACTGTCACCGACGATCCCGTTGTGGATCGCGTTGACGCGGATCGGAGCGAGTTCGATGACGAGGGTCCGCACGAGGCTCGTCACACCCCCGTTGACGGTCGTGACCGTCGTCGAGCCTGGGTAGGGCCGGTCGCGCGCAAGGCCTCCGTAGATGAGGATCGAGGAGTCGTCCCGCATCTGCGGCAGGAGGACGTGGATCACCTCCGTGTAGCCGACGAGCTTCATGGTGACGAGCCGGAGCGCCGCGTCGATCTCGTACTCGCGAATCTTGTTCACGTCCCGCTCGATCGCGGCGAGGACGAGATGGTCGACGTCCTCGACCCCCGCGAGGGCTCCAGCGATCGTGTGCGGCTCGGCGAGGTCGAAGCCGAGGCCGCGGGTCGCGCCGCCGATCTCCTTCGCGGCGGCCTCCGCGCGCGCCTGGTCACGCCCGGTTACGACGACCTCGCGGCCCTCGTCCGCATAGGACTGCGCGAGCTCGCGGCCGAGACCCTGCGTGCCGCCGACGATGACGACGTTCCCCACTGCCATCTCCTTTCGAGCCGAGCCGTCGAGCCCGGCCCGCGAGGACCGGGCTCGAGCGAATGGACCTAGACCGTCGCGGACGTCTCCGCCGCCCAGTCGGGCAGCAGGCCGCCTTCGCCGAGGATGTGGTTCCTCGACTCGTCGAGCTTCTGGAAGATCTTGTCGAGATCGGCGCCGACGAGCTGGCCGCCCCGTTTCACGGCCTTGCCGGCGACGAACACCGAGTCGACGTTCGACGTGTCGGAGAACACGACGATCGTCCCGATCGGGTCGATCATCGGCATCGTGTTGATCGCGTTGACGTTCAGGAGGACGATGTCCGCCTGCTTGCCGGGCGTGAGCGAGCCGACCCTCTCCTCGAGCATGATCGAGCGCGCTCCGTCGATCGTGGCGAACTCGAGCACGTCCCTGTGCTGGAGCTTCGGCGCGAACGCGATGTCCGGCGTGTCCGTGAACTCGAGGATCCGGTCGTAGGCGAGCGCCGTCCGCATCTGGCTGAACATCTCGCCCGGCACGCTCGAGACGACGTCGACGCTGAGAGAGGGCCGGACGCCCCGAGCCACCATCTTCCCGGTCGGGGGCGGCCCGTGCCCCATCAGCATCTCGACGTACGGCGCGATCGAGGCCTTGCCGCCGGTCTCGGCGATCCAGTCGAGCTCCTCGTCGGTCAGATCGGTCATGTGGATGTAGCAGACGTCCGGGCCCATCAGCCCGAGATCGTGCATGGCCTTCACGGGCGTGTAGTGCAGGTTGTGGAGGCGCATGCCGACGTGCACGCTGATCAGGATCCCGAGCTCGCGCGCGAGCGCCCAGTCGTGCTTCGCGACGTCGTCGTTCACGTTGCCCGGCTGGCGAGCGGCCATGGCGAGGGTGAGGAGGCCGTCGTCCGAGGCGAAGTACGTGTCGCGAATACGGCGGATGTCCTCCGGGTGGTTCAGCTCGCTCAGCATCCACCACTCTCCTCCGGTCGGCATGCCGTGCGCGTAGACGGCGCGGATGCCTGCGTCCTTGAGCCCCTGGATCGCAGCATCGGAGTGGTCGGGTGTATTGCTGATGTGCGACCAGTCGAGCAGAGTCGTGACGCCGCCGTTCAATGCCTCGAGCGCGCCGGCGTAGTCCCCGATGTGCACGTCCTCCGGGCGGTAGAAGCCGCCGACCTGGCCGAGCATCACCGCGAAGTAGTGGTCGAGCGTGCAGGAAGGCAGTACGCCGCGGACAGGCGTCTGCCACGTGTGCCGGTGCGTGTCCACGAATCCGGGCATCACGATCATCCCGGTCGCGTCGATCTCCTCCGCGTCGGACACCCCGAGGTCCCGTCCGACGTCCACGATGACACCGTCCTCGACGAGGACCTCGCCGTTCGGGATCTCGCCGAGTTCGGGATCCATCGAGACGACGAAGCCGTTGCGGATCACTAGCCGCTGCGAGCTCATGCCACTCCTTCTCCTTGGCTGGCCGACGTCGATTACGCGACAAGCGCGTGAGCACGCCTCGCCCGTGGCAGGCCCGATCTCGCGCTGCCCGATGTACAGCGAGCATAAACACCCTCGCGCCGACGAGTCAACACGAGTGCAGTGACCTTCCTCGGCCGGACATCCGCTCGTGGTGCGCGGATTCTGTTCAGCACGGATGCACGCAAGCCCGCAAATTCGCGTGCGTGCGTTCGGTCACGGTTGACACTCCCGGCCGGAGATGCGCAGAATGGACACCTGGTCGCCGCTTGCTCTTCACCGTTTTCCCGCTCTGGATCGGGCGGTCCTTGAGCGTCCCCGGCGACACCGACCGCGTCGCCGACGCCGCGACAATGGGGCGCTCTGCACGGGTCGTCGCCAGCGCACTCGTCGCAGCGCGCTTCCTCCCCATCTGGGTTGCCATGGCGGCGCTCCTCGTCGTCGCCGCGCTCTTCGCGCCGAGCACTCTCGAGAACACGTCGTGGTCCTACATCCTCCCGTTCATGACGATCCTCGCGATCGCCGCGCTCGGGCAGATGCTCGTGGTCATGCAGGCGGGCATCGACCTCTCCACCGCCGGCGTAATCGCCCTCTGCGCGAACGTGCTCGTCGGCGTGAGCGTGGGTGACAACCATGGCCTGACGGTCGGGATCCTCGTCTGCCTCGGCCTCGGGGGGCTCGTGGGCCTCGTCAACGGGATCCTCGTCGGGATCGTGCGGCTGAACCCGCTGATCGTGACACTGGCCGTCGGACAGATCGTGCTCGCCTACAGCTCGAAGTACGCACGCGAGAACACGGTCTCGTTGCGGGTGCCGGAGTCGCTCGCGTCGTGGGCGGCAGCAAAGCCACTCGGGATCAGCGCCGTGTTCTGGACGGGCGTCGCGATCACGGTCGCCGTCGCGCTCGTGCTTCGCTACACGACCACCGGTCGGCGCTTCCAGGCGGTGGGTGCGAACCCGCGAGCGGCGTGGATGACCGGGCTGCGCGTCCGAACGCACGTCGTGTTCGCGTATACGGCGGCGGGCGTTCTCTATGCAGTCGCGGCGATCCTGCTCGCGGCCGTGCGCCTCAGCATCGACTCGTCCTTCGGCGACCCCTATCTCCTCGCGCCCATCGCCGCGGTCGTCCTGGCGGGCGCGGCACTCTCGGGCGGACTGGCGAGTGCGACGTCGACCTGGGTGGCGGCGCTCGCGCTCACCTTCCTGACGGAGATGCTGCTCATCTTCGGGCTCTCGGCGGCGCTGCAGTTCATCGTGTTCGGCGCCGCGATCATCGTCGGGATGCTGGTCTCGGGCGACCGGATGGCATCGCTCCTCGGTCGCCTCCTGCGGACGATCGGAACGTCGGCAGGCACCCACCCCGAAGTGAAGGAAAACACGAGCTGAGGCTCGCGAAAAGGAGGCACGATGGACGGACCTAAGGAGTCTCGGGCACCACGCAGGCGCGCACTCGTGGTGGGCGTGCTGACACTCGTGCTGTTCGGGACCGCGCTCGCGCTCGTCTCGACAAGCAGCGGCGGCACCGCCGACAGGCAGGGGGCGGCCGCGACGCCTGGGGTGATCGCGACGGGCAAGGGATTCGGCGAGGTGTACGCCGCGAAGACGTCGACGCTCAAGCACACGCTCTTCAAGGCAACGCTCCTCCCGAAGGACAAGACGTCGCGCAACATCGCGTTGGCCGGGCTCGGTCGAGCCGACAGGAAGGTGAACCAGGCCCTCGCGCTCAAGTGCTGGAAGAACAACGGCTGCACCACCGGGACGAAAGGCAAGCTCACCGTCGCCTACATCGAGCAGTTCGGCGAGAACGTCTACCGACAGATGTCGAAGATGGAGTTCATCCTCCAGGCACTGACATATCCCAACGTCGGCAGGATCATCTACTCGAGCGCACACTCGGACTTCACCAAGGCGTTCGCCGATTGGAAAGCGGCGATCGCCCAGGGCGTCGACCTGATCGTCACGTATCCGGACTTCGGCGACGCGATGATCCCGGTCATGAAGCAGGCGACCGACGCCGGAATCCCCGTTGCGACGTATGCGTGGGGCTACGTCAGCGATCCAGGCAAGAACTACCTGACGGTCGTCGGCGAGGACACCTGCGCGCTCGGCAAGACGTACGCGTACGTGATGAACAACCAGGTCAAGTCCGGGGAGATCGCGTTCCTCGGCGGCTTCCCCGGGAACCCCCTCTCCGAGGGCTGGCAGAAGTGCGAGGAGCCACCGCTCAGGTCGTCGATCGACGTGGTCGCGAAGGAGCCCACCAACTGGGATCCCTCGAAGGTGCAGCAGGTCGTGGCCGGAGTTCTCGCGAAGAACCCCAACATCAAGGGCTGGAGCTACGAGTACGGGCTCGGCATGGCCCAGGGTGGGTACGCGGCATACAAGGCAGCCGGCAAGCCGTTCAACACCGTTCTGACCCTCCGCACGGACGACGTCGGCATGGGCTGCCTCTTCAACCAGCTCAAGAATCCGAACCTGCAGATGTACTACTACACCTCGGGCAACACGCAGATCCGGGTCGCCTTCACGGCGGCGATGATGAAGCTCAAGGGAGCGAAGATCCCGCCGAAGATCGTCTTCCCGATCGAGCTGCAGAACCAGCGGAAGCGTGACTCCTGCGTCAAGGGCTACCCGCAGGAGGCGTCGGCGACGTCGCTGATCCCGCTGCCCCTGCTCAAGAAGATGTATCCGAAGTAGGAAGAGCCGGAAGCAGAACCAGAACGTCGATGTCGAGTTCCGGGCCCGCTCGCGGGGGAGACACCGTTTCCCCCGCGAGCCCCGTCCTCACGCTCCGGGGCGTCTCGAAGGCGTTCGGTGCGGTACAGGCGCTGCGTGAGGTCAGCGTCGACTGCCGTGCCGGCGAGATCCACGCCCTCGTCGGGGAGAACGGGTCCGGGAAATCGACACTGCTCGGGATAGCCAGCGGTTTCCTCACTCCGGACGAGGGCACCGTGGTCGTGGGCGACGTGGAGAGCCGGCGTGTGTCTCCCGCCGAGAGCCGCAGGCTCGGTCTCGGCATCGCCTATCAGACGTACTCGCACGTGTTGCACCTGTCGGTGGCCGAGAATCTCTACCTCGCGGCACCCTCCGAGCTCCGACCGGCGTACGGACGCATGGATCGATGGGCGGCCGAGCGGATGGCCGAGTTCGAGCTCGACATCTCGCCCATTGCGCCCACGGGCGCGCTCTCGCTCGCGGAGAGACAGCTCCTCGAGGTCGTCAAGGCGCTCCTCCCCAAACCGAAGGTGCTGCTCCTCGACGAGCCGACCACGGCCCTCGGTCCGGAGGACGTCGACCGGCTGCACGCACTGGTTCACGAGCGGAGTCGCGCCGGCGTCGGGATCGTCTACGTCAGCCACCGGCTCCCGGAGGTCCTTGGCATCGCCGATCGCATCAGCGTTCTCCGCGACGGCGTCTGCCAGGGGACGTTCGAGGCCGCCTCGATGTCGGAGGAGAGCCTCGTCGCCCTCATGATCGGACGTCCACTTCAGCTTGCGTTTCCCGCGCGACACGAGCTCGAGGAGTCACGCGAGGTGCTGCTCAGCGTCTCGGGACTCAGAGGCGATCGGTTCGGACCGATCGACCTCGAGGTGGCGAGCGGTGAGATCGTCGGAATCGCGGGCGCCGAAGGGAACGGTCAGGTGCAGTTCCTCCGCGCGCTCGCCGGTGCCGAACGTGCCACGGGCACTGCGACCTGCGACGGCAAGGAGCTCGATTCGAGCTCCCCGCTGGGGCCTCTCCGCGCGGGAGTCGTCCTGCTCAGCGGCGACCGCGCGTCCGAATCGCTCTTCCCCGTCCTGAGCGTCCGAGCGAACTCGACGATCCAGGTGCTGGGGCGGCTCGGGAGGCTCGGGCTCCTGAACCGCATCCGTGAGCGTCGCACGGTCGACGGTCTCGTGAAACGCCTGAGCATCCGAACGGCGTCGATCGAGCAACCCGTACAGACGCTCTCGGGCGGAAACCAGCAGAAGGTCTCGCTGACGCGGCCGTTCCTCCGCGGAGACGTCAAGGTCATCCTGGCCGAGGAGCCGACCCAGGGCGTCGACGTCGCCGCGCGGTTCGACATCTACGGCGCGTTGCGGGAGAAGGCGAAAGAGGGCGTGGCGACGATCGTCAAGTCGAGCGACCCGCTCGAGCTCGCCGGCCTCTGCGACCGGGTGGTCGTCATGTCGCGCGGCCAGATCGTCGACGAGATCCCCGGTGACGAGCTCGGGGAACGCCGGATCGTCGAGGCGATCGTCGGCGGACGGGCCGGTGCGAGGGAGCAGGCAACCGAGAGCCCCGAGGAGTCGGCGTGAGGATCGGCAGGTTCAGCGGCGCACTGCCGCTGCTCCTGATGTCGCTGCTGATCCTGGTTGTCGGCGCGTACGCGACAGCGCGTCAGGACGCATTCCTCACGAGCTTCAACATCCACAACCTGCTCCTCCTGGCGATGCCGCTCGCTCTCGTCTCGCTGGGACAGACCTTCGCGCTGCTCGTGGGTGGCTTCGACGTCTCGGTGGCGGCGCTCATGACGTTCTGCGTCGTGGTCGCCTCATACACGATGTCGTACGAGACGACGGGCTGGGCGCTGGTCCCGGGAGCCCTGGCGGTCGTCGGAGTAGGCCTGGCAACGGGGATCTTCAACGCCCTGCTCATCTGCGTCCTGAAGCTTCCGTCCATCATCGCGACGCTCGCGACGTTCAGCATCCTCGAGGGCGCATCGCTCCTCCTCCGAGATCACCCCGAGGGGCCTATCAACCTCGACGTCATCGACCGGCTCACGACGAGTGTCAGCTTCCTTCCGGTTGCCTTCGTCGTCGTCGTCGTGCTCGCCGTCCTCGGCGACGCGTGGCTGTATCGCACGCGCACGGGCCTGGCGATGAGGGCGGTCGGGCTCGACGAGACGTCGTCGAGGCGGCTCGGGATGCCGACCGGCCGCATGGTGATCCTCGCCTTCGTCCTCTGTTCGCTGATGGCGTCGCTCGCGGGCTTCTACCTCGCGGCCCAGGTCCAGATCGGCTCGCCGCTCATCGGCAACTTCGGCCTCGAGAGCATCGCCGCGGCCGTCCTCGGCGGGGCAGCGCTCTCCGGCGGGAAAGGCTCGTTCGTCGGCACCCTGCTCGCCGCGTTCTTCCTCTCGCTGATCGACAACGTCCTGCCGTTGTTCCACCAGCCGACGGAGTACTCGCAGATCACGATCGGCGTGCTGATCCTGCTGGCACTCGTGCTCTACCAGAGCCCCGAGCTCCTCGCTCGTTTCCGAACGAGCAGGGCGGGCGTCGGCCGCCTCCAGGCCGGCGAAGGCGAGGCGTAGGCGGCTCGCGCGGCTACTCGACCGGCGCCGGCTGCGTGGTCGGCGAGCGGGGATCGGCCTCCCGGCCGATGACCACCCAGACCGCGTGCACCGGCTCGTCGCCCACCGCCCACAGCCGGTGCGGCGACGACGAGTTGAACGCGATCGACCCGCCGGCGCCGAGCTCGTACTTCTCGAAGCCGACCTGCACCCCGAGCGTCCCGCTCGTCACGTAGCCGTACTCCTTGCCGCCGTGCGTCATCAAGGCGTCCTCGGGGCACGACGCCGCCCCGACGGGGTACACGACGTAGAGGAACTCGACGTCGCGGTCGCTGACCGGCGTCAGCCTCTCCCAGCGGACTCCGGATGCGAGGTTGATCACCTGCCTCGTCTCCGGCCGCTCGGCCAGCCCGTCGCCGCGCTGGACGACGACACGCTCGCCGCGTGGCGAGTCGCCGAAGACATCGGTCATCGTCATGCCGAGCTCGGTGACGAGCGCGTACAGCGTGCTGACCGAGGGGTTCACCCGGTCGAGCTCGATCTGCGAGACGAGGCTCGGTGAGACGCCGACGCGTCGCGCGAGCTCGCGGAGCCCGATCCCGAGGCGCTCTCGCTCCGCGCGCAGTCGGCTCCCGACCTTCGAGGCCTCGAAGTTCAACGGCCCCGAGGCCGGCGCCGCGTCGCTCATGAGATAACCGGCTCGCGCATTGGGCTCCGATCTACCTCAGGCGGCGGCGGATCTCGGCCGCGATGCGCTCGGGTCCCGGCAGGAAAGCGTCCTCGAGCGGAGGGCTGTACGGGATGGGAGTATCGGGCGTCGCGATGCGCCACGCGTCGTCCAGGTGGCCGAGGGCCTGCTCCGTGACCGAGGCGAGCACCTCGCCGGCCCAGCCGCCCGTCAGCGGCCCTTCCTCGACGACGACGATCCGGTTCGTCTTCTGCACGGAGGCGAGGACCGTCGGGATGTCGAGCGGCCTCAGCGTCCGCAGGTCGATCACCTCGACGGACACGCGATCCCGATCGAGCACGTCGGCCGCCTCCAGGCCGTCGTGGACGCTCTTCATCGCGGTCACAAGCGTGATGTCCGTCCCCTCGCGGACGACCGCCGCCTCCCCCAGCCTTGCCTCCGCGCCGTTCACCTCGCCCTCGAGCGTGTACAGGCGCTTGTGCTCGAAGAAGAGCACGGGGTTGTCGTCACGGATCGAGGCCTTCAGCAGCGCCTTCGCGTCGGCGGGCGTCGAGGGGCAGACGATCTTGATGCCCGGCACGCCCATGAACCAGGACACGGGCATCTGCGAGTGGATCGCTCCGAAGCGGCCGCCTGCTCCGACGACCGACCGGATCGTCAGCGGCACGCTGACTTGCTCCTGCGTGAGGAACCAGTACTTCGTCGACTGGTTGACGAGGCTGTCCATCGCGAGCGTCAGGAAGTCGCCGAACATGATCTCGAGCACCGGGCGCATCCCGGTCACCGCCGACCCGAATGCCGCGCCGGTCAGCGCGAGCTCGGAGATGGGCGTGTCGAAGACGCGCTCCGGGCCGTACTTGTCGTAGAGCCCGGTGGTCGTCGCGAAGACGCCGCCGGCCACGGCGATGTCCTCGCCGAAGAGGATCACGCGCTCGTCGTCGGCGAGAGCCTCGTCCAGCGCGTCCCGGATCGCGGCGCGAAAGGCGATCGGCATGTCAGCGCCCTCCTCTCATCGCTACATCGCCAGCGCGAGCGGCCGCTCGAGCAGCTCGCGCAGCCGGGACAGGAACTGGGCGCCGTCGGCGCCGTAGACGACCCGGTGGTCGCAGGAGAGGTTCACGGTCATGAGGTCGCGAAAGCCGACGTCATCGTGACCGGCTTCGAACGGTGTCCGTCGAGCACCGCCGACAGCGAGGATCGCGACCTGCGGAGAGTCGATGATCGCGGTGAACGAGCCGACGCCGTACATGCCGAGGTTCGAGACGGTGAAGGTGCCGCCGCGCAACTCGGCGAGATCGAGCGCGCGGCGCCGGGCGGCATCGGCAAGCCGCCTCGTGTCCGCGGCGATCTCGGTGAGCGACTTTCGGTCGGCGTCGAACACGACGGGGACGAGCAGCGCGTCGTCAGTCGCAACGGCGATGCCGACATTGATCCGCGAGTAGCACTCGACCTTGCCGTCGACGTAGGACGCGTTGAAGCGCGGAAAGTCCCCCAGCGCTTTCCCCACCGCCTTCACGACGAAGTCGTTGAGCGAGGGCACGTCGCCGCGCGCGGCTCGCGCATCGCGCCGCCACGCGACGATGTCCGACACGTCGATGTCCATCGAGACGGTGAACACGGGAATCGTGGTCGCCGACTCGACCATGCGGCGGGCGATGGTCGCCTGCGTCGGCGTCAGCTCGAGCGTCGTGACATCGCCCTTTCCGCCTTCCGCGGCACCGGCTTCCGCAGGACGCGCCGTCGTCCCGGCCTCGGCGGCCCTGGTCACGTCGTCGGTCGTGATCCTGCCGCCCGGCCCCGTGCCCGCGACGTCGTGGAGGGAGACGCCGAGCTCGACGGCGGTGCGCCTCGCCACCGGCGTCGCGTTCGGACGCCGCACCCCGGAGCCGTCGCTCGACGCGGGCGCCGCAGCGTCGGCTGCGGGCGCCGCAGTCGCCGGTTCGAGCCGGGGCGACACGGCCGGGGTAGGTCGCTCCTCCCCGCCGAGGACGCCTTCGCCGTTCCCGAGGGTCGCGATCGGCTCCCCGACCGCAGCCGTGCCTCCTTCCGGCACGAGGATCGACGCGAGCGTGCCCGCGGACTCCGCCTCGTACACGACGGTCGCCTTGTCCGTCTCGACCTCGATCAGCCCCTCGCCGCGTTCGAACGCGTCGCCGGGCGCCTTCAGCCAGCGCAGGATGACGGCGTCCGCCATCGAGTCCGACAGCTTCGGCATCGTCAGCTCTCGCGCCACGACGACGTCACTCCTTGAACTCACGGGCGCTCAGATCGCTCGGGAACGGCGCCGCGAGCCCGCTCTCGCGCATCCGCTCGAGCTCGTCGGCCATCTCCTGGTCGATCTCGTCGAGGCCGGGAGCTTCGACGCCTTCCGCCTCGAGCTGTGCACGGAGGACGACGATCGGGTCCCGTGCCCTCCACTCGTCGAGCTCGCCCTCGGGCCTGTAGGCACCGGGGTCGCTGCGCGAGTGGCCGACGAAGCGGTACGTGATCGCCTCGACGAAGAAGGGCCCGTTCCCTGCGCGCGCGTGCGCGACCGCGCGCGCGGCGGCCTCGCGCACCGTCCACACGCTCATGCCGTCGATCGTCTCTGCCGGAACCTCCATGACCTCCGCGCGGGCGCGGATCTCACCGGCTGTCACCGACCGGAACGGCGTGTACTCGCCGTAGCCGTTGTTCTCGCAGACGAGCACGAGCGGCAACTCGAGCACCTTGCAGAAGTTCATGCACTCGAAGACGTACCCCTGGTTCATGGTGCCGTCGCCGAAGTACGCAACCGCGACGCCGCCGGTCGTCTTCTTCAGCGCGAGGGCCGCACCGGTCGCCGCGGCGATGCTGCCGCCGACGATCCCGAACGAGCCGATCATCCGGTTGTCGGGCGAGTTGACGTTCATCGAGCCGGCGCGCCCGCCGTTGACACCCGACTCGCGCCCGAGCATCTCGTCGAGCAGAGCCTGCGGGTCGACGCCCATGGCGAGGGCATGGCCGTGGCCGCGGTAGGTCGCCGCGATGCGGTCTCTCTCCTCGAGGACGCTCGCGACCCCCGTCGCCACCGCCTCCTGGCCGGAGTAGAGATGCGTCGTCCCGTAGACCTCCCCCGCGAGGAAGAGCGACTGGACGAGATCCTCGAACCCGCGAATGAGGAGCATCCGGCGGTAGATCTGCGTGTACAGGTCGACGTCGTCGAGGACGCCCGTCGCCGGCTGATCGCTGACGTGGCTCATGCGGCCCCGACGCTCGCGTCGGAGGCGAGCCTCTCGGTGAGGTAGTCCCAGTCCCGCTGGTGCCGATACGAGTGGCGCGGCGGCGGCCCAGGCGCCGACGTCTCGAGCCACAGCACCCGGCGCCCCTGGGTCTCGTAGAACGCGTGCACGCACCCGGTCCCCGTCCAGAAGACGTCGCCCGGGCGCAGCGTGTGGCGGTCGCCGTCCGCGACCACGTCGACCTCGCCTTCGAGGATGTAGTACGACTCCTCGAACGGGTGGTCGTGCGGGTTCGCGCAGGCCCCGGGCTGGTAGTCGACGATGAACATCGTGTGCAGCTGCGCGTCCAGCCGCTGGTCGACGAGCATCTTCACTGCGATCCCGCTGTACGCCAGCACCGCCGTCGCCATGCTCCCGGACACCGTCGGAGCGCCCATCGCCTGGCCCCGCTTGAGCGCATCGAGGTCCGTCTCGCCGTCCGTGAGCAGGAAGAGGTTGTGGTTGCGGGGGTCACGCGCGTCGAGCGGCTCGGCGTCGAGGTCGGGCGCCGGCCCGAGGAAGAACGTGTCGCTGCCATCGCTGCGCGGCCTCGGGGAGGCCATCTCGATCCACCGTGCGGGGCCCATAGAGCGAAACGCGTGGGGCGATCCCACCGGGATGGCACCGCACGCGCCGGGCTTCAGCCTCACGCCGCGCCCCTCGAGGTAGAGCACCGGCTCCCCCTCGAGCACGTAGAAGCTCGTCTCGAACGAGTGCAGGTGCTCGTCGACGTGACCGTCCACGAGCGACACGAGCGTCAGCGCCATGTGGGTCGAGCCGAGCGTGCCGTCGACCAGGCGGCAGGTCTGGAGGCCGCTCGACCGACCCGGGAGCGCGTCGGCAAGCTGGATGTCCTCGCGCCGAACGAGGCGGTAGCCGGGCCGCCCGTCCGCGAGCTCGCGTGTCCCGCTGTCGCCGCTCACCGAGGTACGGCCGCAGGCTCGACGACGGCGGACGATGCGACCGCGGCGGCGAGATCCGGCTCACCGTCGTGCGACACGGCGTGGTCGCCGTCCTTCACGAGATCGGCGCCACGCACGTACATGCGCCCGGCGACGAGCAGCTCCTCCGCCGGGAAGCGCGTGATCACGTCGCACCCGGTCGCCGTGACGACGACCTCCTCCTCGATCCGGGCGGCTGACCGGCCATCGGTCGCAGCGCAGTACGTCTCGAGCGCGAAGACCATCCCCTCCTCGAGCTCGACCGGGCTCTCGAGGGAGTGGACGCGCGAGATCATCGGGGACTCGTAGAGCCCGACGCCGATCCCGTGCCCGAACTGGAGGCCGAAGCAGGTCTCCTCGTCGGGGAAGCCGAGCTCCTGGGCGGTGGGCCAGACCTCCGCGATCCTGTCGGTCGTCATGCCGGGCCGAACGAGATCGATCGCGGAGTCGAGCCACTCCCGGCACTGCTTGTACGCGTCGAGCTGCGCATGGCTGACGCCGCCCACGTTGAACGTGCGGTAGTAGCACGTTCGGTACCCCATGAACGAGTGGATGATGTCGAAGAACGCCTGGTCTCCCGGCCGCAGGAGCCGGTCCGAGAACACGTGCGGGTGTGGGATGCAGCGGTCGCCGGAGACCGCGTTCACGGCCTCCACCTGCTCCGAGCCCATCTCGAAGAGCAGCTGGTGCGCCCGCGCGACGATCTCGTGCTCGTACACCCCGGGCCGCAGCATCCGGTAGATCTCCTCGTAGACCGCGTCCACGAGGCCCGCCGACTGGTCGAGGAGCGCGATCTCCTGGTCCGTCTTGATCTTGCGCGCCTCGAGCAGCACCTGGGACCCGTCGGTGACGTGGATCCCCGCTCGCTGGAGCGCCTCGATCGTGACGAGATCGGCCATGTCGACTCCGAGCGGGTCGTCCAGGAGGCCGAGCTCGCGGAGCTCGTGCGCGATCTTTGCGCCGAGGCGGTCCGGGATCCCGGTCTCGACGGGCATCGCGCCCCGCATCGGCGCCACGCCGCCGCGGAAGTTCTCCGGTGGGAGCCACGGCGCGAAGAGCTGGTGGTGCCTGGCGGCCGATCCGAAGTCCCACAGGATCGGGTCCGCCCCCCGCATCAGGAGCGTGAAACGGGCGTTCTTGTCCCGCGCCCACTCGCCGATATGCGTGCTCGTGACGTAGCGGATGTTGTTCGGGTCGAACAGGAGCACGGCCCCGAGGTCCGACGCCTCGAGCGCGGCCTTCGCGCGGTCGAGGCGCTCCCGGCGGAGTCGCGGGAAGTCGATTCGCTGCTCCCAGTCCACCGCACGCGTGGCGTCGGGGGAGCCGACGGACCTGTTTCGGGTGCTCATCGCACCACCTCCTGATCAGGATGCTTGCTCATCGTGGGGAACTGGCCGTCGCGTCGAGGCCCGACGCTCGCCTCAGGTGCAGAAAGAGTGCGATGAAGTCGTCGTCCCCGTACCCGGCCTCGATCGCCGCTCGGAGGTGATCCTTCATCTCTCGCGCCAGCGGTAGCTCCACGCCGGCGTCGTCGGCCGCGTCGAGCACGAGATCGATGTCCTTCTCCATGAGCGCGGTCGTGAACGTCGCCGAGAAGTCGTCGCGCAGCAGCGGCTCGGACTTGTACTTGACGAAGGGGGCACCCACCGCCGAGCTCCCCATCACCTCGAGGACCGCCTCGCGGGAGACGCCTGCGGCCTCGCCGAGCACGAGCGCCTCGGACATCACCTGCGCGAGCACGGCGATCATCAGGTTGATCGCGAGCTTCACGACCCGGGCCTGCTCACCGTCCCCGACGTGGTGGATGGTCGGGCCGATCGCACGGATCACGGGCTCCACTTCCTCGAGCGTCTCGGCCGAGCCGGAGACGATGAACGTGAGGTTTCCCGCACGGACGACGGTCGGGTTGCCGCTGACGGGCGCGCGCAGGTAACCGACTGACGCAGCCTCCGCCAGCGCGGCGATCCGGGCCGACGCGGCAGGGGACACTGTGCTCACGTCCACGAGGACCGTGCCCGGCCGCGCCGTGGAGACGACCTGCTCCGCCACCGCCTCGAAGGCGTCGTCGTCGGCGAGCGAGGTGATGACGACCTCCACTTGCGACGCGAGCTCGCCGGGCGATGCTGCGACGCCCGCACCCCTGGCGCTCAGGGCATCCGCCTTGCCTGGGGTGCGGTTGCTCACGACGAGCCGATACCCCGCGTCGAGGAGGCGCTCGGCCATCGCCGTGCCCATGTTGCCGAGCCCGATCAGCCCCACGGTCACGCGTGGGTCGTGGGTAGCGCGCACTGTCCAGTATGAATAAACGACTGGCAGCGGCTGGTCAAGCGGCGTTGGTCTGCAGAGCGGATTCGCTGCGTGGCCCCGAGCACGGATCTGTACAGCCATACGAGACGCACGCGTGCCGGGTGCGGCACGATGACGCCGTGCATCTGGACCTGCAGGACGGCCTCGTTGCGCTCGGGCTGATCACGGCAGTGGCCGCGCTGCTCGCGATCGCGCCCATGCTCCGCATTCCCTACCCGATCCTCCTCGTCCTCGGCGGGCTCGCGCTAGGCGTCGTCCCGGGCATGCCCGAGATCGAGCTCGAGCCGGAGCTCGTCCTGTTCGGGGTCCTGCCCCCGCTTCTCTACATCTCGGCGTTCTTCACGTCGCTCCGCGACCTGCGGGCGAGTGTGAAGCCGATAGGGCTGCTTGCGGTCGGTCTCGTGGTCATGACGACTATCGCCGTCGCCGTCGTCGCGCACGAGGCGGTCGACGGGCTGACGTGGCCGGCCGCCTTCGTGCTCGGGGCGATCGTCTCCCCGACGGACCCGATCGCCGCGACCGCGATCGCGCGCCGGCTGGGCGTGCCGCGCAAGCTCGTGACGATCGTGGAGGGCGAGAGCCTGGTCAACGACGGCACGGGCCTCGTCCTCTACCGCGTCGCGGTCATGGCTGTTGTGGCCGGCTCTTTCTCCGCCATCTACACCCCGGCCCTCTTCCTCGTGGCCGTCGTCGGCGGCGTGGCAGTCGGGCTCGGGGTCGGTTGGATCGTGCGCCAGGTGCGCCGGCGACTCGACAACCCTCCGGCAGAGATCACCATCTCGCTCCTCACCGGCTACTTCGCGTTCATCCCGGCCGAGCTGATCGGCGTCTCCGCGGTCCTCGCCACGGTCTCGGCAGGCGTCTACCTCGGCTGGCACACGCCCGAGCTGACGAATCCCCAGGTCCGGCTCCAGGCAACCGGCGTCTGGGAGATCGTGCAGTACCTCCTGAACGCGCTGCTCTTCGTGATGATCGGGCTCCAGCTCCCCGTCGTCGTCGACGGGCTCGACGGCATTTCCGCCTGGACGCTCCTCGGCTACGCCGCGCTCGTCAGCGCAACCGTGATCGCGGCCCGCTTCGTCTGGGTCTTCGTCGTCCTCGACCTCCCGAAACGGATGGCCGGGCGCAGATCGAGCTGGGAGGGCGCCGTGTTTGTCTCGTGGGCGGGAATGCGCGGCGCGGTGTCACTGGCAGCGGCGCTCGCCGTGCCGCTGACGACGGACGAGGGGGCGCCGTTTCCCGGACGCGACCTCATCCTCTTCCTGACGTTCGCGGTCATCCTCGTGACGCTCGTCGGCCAGGGGCTGACGCTGCCGCTCGTGATCCGCAAGCTCGGGCTAGAGGACGACGGGATCGCGGACCGGGAGGACGCGAAGGCGCGCATCCGCGCAGCCGAAGCGGCGCTCGCCCGACTCGAGGAGCTCGTGGAGGAAGACTGGGTTCGGGAGGACACCGCGGAACGCGTGCGCGGCTCCTACCGCTTTCGCACGAACCGCTTCCGCGCGCGCCTCGACGACGGCGACGACGGCGGTATCGAGATGCGCTCCCAGGACTTCCAGCGGCTGCGACGGGAGCTCCTCGACGCGGAGCGCGCCGCCATCACCGAGCTCCGCCGCACGGGCGTGATCAGCAACGACGTGTGGGTACGGGTGTCGCGCGACCTCGATCTCGAGGATCAGCGACTCGACATCTGACGTCAGGACGCCCGGAGAAAGCGAAGCCGCGGACTTGTGCCCGCGGCTTCGTCTACGTGTCGGTGTCGATCAGGCCGAATCTGCAAGCTCGTCGGCGGTGGCGCCGACGACGTTCTTCAGCTCGGCCTCGAGCCGTGCGAATGCGTTGCGCTCGAGCTTGCGCACCCGCTCGCGCGAGATGCCGAGCTCGCGCTCGATCGTCTCGAGCGACTGCTGCTCGCCGTCGAAGCCGAAGCGCAGCTCGAGCACCCGGCGCTCGAGCTCTGGCAGCGACTGCAGAGCCTGACGCACGGCCTGCCCGCGGAAGGAGTCGTCTGCCTCCTCGACCGGGTCGACCGACGTCGGATCGGCGAACAGGTCGCCGAGCTCGCCGTCGCCGTCCTCGCCCACCGACTGGTTCAGCGAGACGGACGCCTCGACCGCGCCGAGTGCCTCCTCGACGTGCTGGATCTCGAAGCCGGCGGCGGCCGCGAGCTCCTCCTGCGTCGGCGCGCGTCCGTGCTCGGCCTCGAGGCGCCGGCTCACGCGCGCGAGCTTGACGCGGCGCTCGTGCACATGGGCGGGAACCCGGATCGTCCGACCCTGGTTCGCGATGGCGCGCTGACACGCCTGGCGGATCCACCAGGTCGCGTACGTCGAGAACTTGAAGCCCTTCCGCCAGTCGAACTTCTCGACCGCGCGGTTCAGACCGATGATCCCTTCCTGGATCAGGTCGCCGAGCGGAAGCCCGTGGCCCTGATAGCGCTTCGCGATGGAGACCACGAGGCGGAGGTTCGAGTTGATCATCCGCTCCTTCGCGGCCGCGTCGCCACGCTCGACGAGCTTCGCGAGCTCGACCTCCTCCGCTGCGGTGAGCAGGTGATGACGGCCGATCTCGTTCATGAACAGGGTGAGCGAGTCCGTGGTCCCGACGGTGGCCTCGGCCCGTGCCTGCGGCGCCGGAGCCGGCTCGGAGACGGCATCGTGCCGCTCCTCGGCCTGGATCTCGACCTCGCGCACGGCGAGCTCTGCCCGCAGGGCGGCGAGCTCGTCCTCGTCGAGGTCATGCTCGAACGCGACCGTATCCAGCTCGGCCTCGCCCACGACACCCCGATCCTCGGCGGCGTCGATGAACACGCTCAGTTCACCCTCGAAAATCACGCTGTTCGTCACTTCGTCCTTTCTGCGCTCGACACCGCGTTCGGCAGGCGAGCGTTTCGCTTCTGTTTCTTCGCGCCTGGGCGCTTCTCGCTCGAACGGCGAAAACGCCACCGACGCGACATTGGTTCAAACGACGCGCGGGTCCTTCGCATTCCCCGCTTTCGCTCCTCCATATGGTCGCAGCGACGACGGTGAATGTCGAGTGCTCGATGCGCTTCTACACAAAGCTGCAACGATGCCGCAATGGCTGATTGCACGCACCTCGGCGGGGTTCAGCTGACGGAGCTGCCCGACGCGATCGCAGGCTGCGAGGAGTGCCTGAAGATCGGCAGCCCGTGGGTCCACCTCCGGATGTGCCTGACCTGCGGGAAGATCGGATGCTGCGACTCGTCGCCGAACCGTCACGCGAGCAGGCACGCGGCCGAGGACGGCCACGCGATCGCGCGCTCGGCCGAGCCGGGCGAGACATGGGCGTGGTGCTTCGTCGACGAGGTCGGCTTCGTCGTCACGCCCGACGGTCTTCGCGCCTGACCGTACGGGCTCGACCGAGGACGCCTCGACCTATTCGGCCGGCGGCGGAATGTTCTGGTTGCGGTGCAGGACGTTCTGCGGGTCGTAGCGCGCCTTCAGCTCCTGGAGCCGCTCGAACGCCGCGTCGCCGAATGCCGCGCGCACTCGCTCGTGCGGCTCGTCCGCCTGCATGTAGTTCGCGTAGCCGCCACCGATCGACCACGGCTCCATTGCCGCCGCGGCGGAACGCGCCCACTCGACGTGCACATCGTCCTGCTCGGGCTCGCGCCAGACCGCCATCGCGCTGACGTTGAACGACGCATGACGGAAGCGGATCGGCCCCCGGCTCGCATCGGACTCTCTCGGCGCGCCATGCAGCGACTCGACCAACACGTGGCTCGGTGCGCGGCCGAACGAGACGACACGCTCGAGAAGCTCGTCGAGAAGCTCGTCCGGAAGCTCGTCGACGAAGTTGCCCTTCCAGTAGTGGCGGTTCTCGCCGTAGGGCGAGTCGAAGATCAGCTGCTGGTCGAGGAACGATTGCCCGCGCAGGCCGTCCTCCACGAGACCTGGCGCCGAACGCAGCGCGACGAGCTCGCGCGGCTCACCCGGCCCCGTGTAGCACGGCGCAACGAGGAGGCTCGGCGAGCCGGAGTCGTCGACGCCGAGCACCGCCTGGCAGGCGAGGTCGCGTGGAGCCTGCGCGGCCACGTCGCGGAAGACGCGAAGAGCGTCGCGGACGTCGGGGCCCTGGTAAACGAGCCGCCCGCCGACGACGCGGTCGAGCGGGAACAGGTCGAAGTCGAGGCGCGTCGCCACCCCGAAGTTCCCACCGCCGCCGCGCAGTCCCCAGAGCAACGCCTCGTCTCCGCCTGCGCCCGCCGAGACGACCGAGCCGTCCGGCGTCACCACCTCGGCGCCGACCAGGTTGTCGCAGGTCAGCCCGTGCTGTGCTGTCAGATGGCCGATGCCCCCGCCGAGAGTCAGCCCACCGACGCCCGTCGACCCGACGACTCCTCCGGGCGTGACGAGCCCGGCGCGCTGGGTCGCGGTGTCGAAGTCGAGCCACGTGGCGCCGCCTCCGGCGCGGGCTATGCGCGCACCGGCATCCACGTCGACATCCCTGAGCCGGGAGAGGTCGATCACGAGCCCGCCGTCGTTGACGCAGTGGCCCGCGGGGTTGTGCCCGCCGCCTCGTACCGCCACCTCGAGATCGTGCGAGCGCGCGAAGTCGAGCGCCGACGCGACATCGGCCGCTCCGAGACAGCGTGCGATCACCGCCGGCTTCCGGTCGACGAGCGCGTTGAAGCAGACGCGTGCCGCGTCGTACCCGGCGTCTCCACTCACGAGCACGTCGCCTGCGAGCGAGCGCCGGAGCTCGGTCACGCTCTCGTCGATGCCCTGCGTCTCGTCCGTCACCCGGCCCCCTGGTCGGAGCACGACACTGTCCACTCCGGTGACTCCGGCGAGACGCCAAAGTCATCGAGCTCCACACGAAAGAAGGCCCTGCCCCGACTCTGAAAGCCGGGACAGGGCCTCTGCGGCAGCGGTGGAGCCTGCGGCCTACGTGTCGGCGACTAGCTCGCGGACATCGTCCACTTCTCGATGTTCCAGGTCGAGCCCTGGTTCGTCGGGTTGATGACCGTGCCGGTCAGCTTCTTGTTGTTGATGAGGAAGCCCGGCCGAACGAACATCGGAACGGACGGGACGTCGTCCACCATGAGGGCTTCCGCCTTGTTCAGGAGGTCGGCCCGCTTCTGAGCGTCGGGCGTGAACTGCGCCTTCTGCAGCATCGCGGAGACCTTCTTGTTGCAGTAGTTCATGTAGTTCTGATCCCCGCCGCAACCGTAGTTGCCGAAGCTCGTCGCCGAGCTCGTCGGGCTCCCCTGCCAGGTGAACATGAAGATGTCCCAGTCACCCGACGGGAGGATCTGCCCGAAGACGGTCCCTGACGGGCCGAACCGCGGGATCAGCTCGATGCCGACGCTCTTGAGCTGCTTCTGCGCGATCTCGAACGTCAGCGCGCGGAGCTGGTTACCGCTCGTGGTCGTGAAGCGGAACGACAGCTTGCCGACGCCCGGGCAGCTCCAGATGTCGTTGTTGTTCGCCGACGGGGAGCTCGGGCCGCCGGTGCAGCCGTTCTTCTTCAGCAGAGCGATGACCTTCTTCTGGCTGAAGCTCCACTTCGCCCAGTTCGGCTTGTAGTTGGGCTCGAACGGCTTGAAGATGTGGCTCTGCAGGACGGGCAGGTCCTTCGAGCTCGCGACCAGGCCCGGCGCGACGTAAAGCGCCTGCTTGATCTGGTTGCGATTGATGCCCGTGATGATCGCCTGGCGCACGTACTTCTTCTTGAGCGCCGGGTGGCCCTGCGGCCCGAACTGGATGTCCATGTGCTCCCAGAAGTACCCCGGGCCGGACTGGACCTTGAAGTTCGAGTTCTTCCGGATGTCGACGATCTGGAGCTGAGCCTGCGGCTCCGTCTCGTCGATCTCGCCCGACTGGAGCGCCTGGAAGATCGACGGCGTCGACGGGATGTACCGGAAGACGACCCGGTCGACCTTCGCAGCGGGGCCGGCCTTATAGGCGGTGTTCTTCGCCATCACGAGCTGCGTGCCCTTCTGCCAGCTCACGAACTTGAACGGACCACTCGAGACGTCGATCCCGTTCCGCCACAGGTCGTTGAAGTTCTGACCGGCGACCTTGTGTGCGGGCATCGGCGACGTGTTTCCGACAAGCGCGTCCCAGGCCGCATAGGCGCGACCCTTCTTCCACGCCACGGTGACGGCCTTGCCCTTGACCTTGACGCTCGCGATGTCCTCCCAACCCTCACGGGACGTGATGTCCCAGCTCGGGTTCATGATCGTCCGGTACGTCGCGAGGAAGTCGTTCCCCGTCAGCGGCTTGCCGTCGCTCCACTTCGCGGAATCCTTGTACTTGAAGGTGACCGTGAGCGGATTCGACTTGAGAATCTTGGGCGCACCGTCGAAGAGGAACGGCACGAGCTTCGCATTCTGGTTGTAGATCATCCCCGCTGCGAGGATGGGACTGACAGCCAGCGACGTCGTGTACGAATTCCCCTCGGTGAGGTAGAAGTTGAGCGTCACCGGCTCCTGGTCGGCTCCGATGACCACGGTTCCGGCCGAGGCTGCTTCGGGCTTTGCCGTCGCGGCCGGGCCGATGATGAGGCTCGCTACCAGCGCTCCCGCGCAGGCTGCGAGCAGGATTGTCCGTCTACGCATATCGACCTCCATCCGATGATGGCCTCCGCCTCACGAGCCCGGGCGCACCACAAACGCGCACCGAGGTCGTGCGCCCGTTTCTCGATCGGCTAGCTACTTAGACGGCGGCGGTCGAGTTGCGGCGATTAGCGTCGCTTCATCAGGCGATACCAGCGCTTACTAACTCTCAATCCGCCAAATATTCGCCTCGCCAATTTCGCGCTCGAAAGCGGTTGGCGCTCATCGGCAAACGGCAGTTTAGCGATCCTAATTAGGTCGCGACGGCACTGGCGACTACCGTGCGGCTATTCCCTCCACCGAGTCGCTCAGGGTCTCGGAGCATCCGTCCGGTCTGCCGCCTGGATGGATTTCGGCGAACGACGTTTCGCCGGGGCCCTGAGCGAACGGGGAGCTCTACCGGCCGGCTAGGACGCAGCGGCCCGACGCCACTCGGGAACGTCCGTGCTGTCCCCCTCGATCGCCGCGCCGACATCGGCCGCGAGCGACACGAACGCCGCGAACGCCTCGCTCGTCGTGCGCTCGCTGTGCCAGGCGACAGCCACCTCACGCGGAGCGAGGAGGTCCCCGAGGTCGATCGTCGTCGTCCGGTCGTCGTGCGCGTTCACGGAGAGGCGCGGCATGAGCGCGACCCCAGCGCCGGCCGCTGCGAGCTCCTGCACGGCGTCGTTGTAGTCGGACTGGAGCACGACGCGCGGCTCCAGACCGGCAGCCTGGAACTGCGCCAGCACCGCGTCGATCGCACGGGGTGCCCGGAACGTGACGAGCGGAAGCTCGGATATGGCGCGGAGGCTCAGTCGTCCCGGAGGAAGCGCGGCGTGCTTCGAGCCCGTCTGGGCGACGAGGACCCAGCGGTCGAGGAGGAGGAGCCGCGACTCGAACGGGCCAGCGGGCAGCGGGTTGAGCGTGAACGCGAGGTCGAGCAGGCCGCGCTCGACGTGCTCGAGAAGGTCGAGATCCGAGAGGGCCTCGTCGACCTCGACCCGCACCCGCGGATAGAGATCGCGATAGCGCGCGATCACCTCCGGCAGGAGCCGGGTTCGCACGCTTTCGAAGGCACCGACATGGAGCGCGCCGCTCGTCCCCTCGGCGAGCGCGTCGATCTCGGACTTCGCCGTGTGCAGGCGTGCCTCGATCGCGCTCATGTGCCGGAGCAGGATCCGCCCGGCCTCGGTCAGCCCGACCGCCTGGCGTCCATGCTCCCTCGCGATCACCTGGACACCGACGACGCGCTCGAGCCCGGCTATCTGCTGACTGATCGCCGACGGCGTATAGCCGAGGAGCCGCGCCGCCCCCTTGAACGATCCCTCGTCGGCGATCGCGCGTAGCGCGGTGAGGTGCCGGAAATCCAGTCCGATCCACTGATCGGTCATCGGCGGGACCAGGAGTCGGAGGCACGGTCGAGGGCAACGCCTCTACCGCAGGGAAGCCCAGCGAGACGCTGGGCACCGAGGGCCGGCGGGTCCAGCATGTGAGATATGACGAAAACGTGAGTTCGAGGTTGCGTTTCTTAGAATCCGCTTAGGTTTGACCGCAGCGCTCGATGCGCCCACGAGGCCCGGTGAGCGGCCACGGTCCTGCGAATATCCGCGCGTGCACGCCGGACTCGACGACGCCCTGTCGGCCTTCGCATAGCCGCCTCGATGGACCCGCTCGAGCTGCTCTACGAGCCTGGCGGGCTGCCCGCCGCCGTTCTGCCCGACGTGCTGGCAGAGCTCTACGGCGGCTCAATCGGCTTCGAGTCGCCGCGCCTCTACGCGAACTTCGTCGCCACGATCGACGGCGTCGTCGCGATCCCGGCGATCCCGAACTCGAACGCGCTCGTCGCAGGCGACAGCGAGTCCGACCGGTTCGTGATGGGCGTCCTGCGGGCGTTCGCGGACGTCGTGCTCATCGGAGCAGGGACGCTCGCGGCCTCTCCGGAAGGGACCTGGAGGCCGGACCGCGTCTACCCGGACGCCGCCGATGAGTTCGCCGAGCTCCGACGGATGCTCGGGAAGTCCACGGAGCAGCCCGAGGTCGCGATTCTTACCGGGCGGGGCTCGATCGACCCCTCCCACCCCGTGCTCGCGACGGGAGCCCTCGTGCTCACGAGCACGACGGGCGCGGACCGCCTGCGCGACCTCCTGCCCGCGGCCTCGACGATCGTCGCGCTCGGCGACGACACCGTGCTCGACCCGCGCGCGGCGATCGACGCGTTGCACCAGCGGGGACGGCTCCTCATTCTCAGCGAGGCCGGCCCGCACACGTTCGGCCGTCTCGTCGGCGCGGGCCTGGCCGACGAGCTCTTCCTCACGGTCTCGCCGCTCCTGGCCGGCGACCGGGGCCATGTGACCCGGTTCGGGCTCGCGGAGTCCGTCGACCTCATGCCGCCCGGGGTTCGCGAGCGGCTCCTCGGCGTCCGCCGCCACGGCGATTACCTCTTCCTCCGCTACGAGGTGGGGCGCTGACCGTCCAGTCGCGCCAGGAGACCCGCGAGGAGCGCGTCACTCCGCTCGAGCTCTTCTTCGACCTCGTCTTCGTCTTCGCGTTCACGCAAGTGACCGCGCTGATCAGCGGCGACCCGTCCTGGGCCGGGCTCGCGAAGGGCCTCGTCGTGCTCGGCGTCCTTTGGTGGGCGTGGGCTGCCTACGCCTGGCTGACGAACACCGTCGATCCCGAGCAGGGTCAGGTCCGGATCGTCGTGTTCGGCGCCATGGTCGCGATGCTCGTGGCATCGCTTGCCGTGCCGGACGTGTTCGGCAACGACGCGTTCGTCTTCGCGTGCGCGTACGCAGTCGTGCGCATCGCGCACCTCGCCCTGTACGCGTTCGCGGGCAGAGGCGACCGTGCCCTCCTCGCCGCTGTCTCGCGTCTCACCGTGGGCTCACTCGTCGCGATCGTCCTCCTGTTCGTCGCCGCGAGTCTGGACGGGCCGGCGCAAACGGCGGTGTGGGTCTTAGCGCTGACGTGCGACTTCGCCGGGGCCTTCATCGGAGGAGGCCGCGGCTGGCGGCTCGAGGCGGGCCACTTCGCCGAGCGACACGGCCTGATCATCATCATCGCGATCGGCGAGACGATCGTCGCCCTCGGAGCAAGCGTGACGCACGATCTCGGCCCCGGCGTCATCACCGCGGCTGCGCTCGGGCTCACGATCGCGTTCGCGCTCTGGTGGGCGTACTTCGACGTCGTCGCGATCGTCGCCGAGCGCCGGCTACGCGAGGCGACCGGGAAGGAGCAGCTGACGATGGCGCGCGACTCGTACAGCTACCTCCATCTCCCGATGATCGCGGGCATCATCCTCCTCGCAGTCGGCGTCAAGAAGACGCTGCTCGACATCGGCGAGCCGCTCGCCGCAGTCCCGGCCGTTGCGCTGTGCGGCGGCGTCGCCCTCTACCTCGGAGCGCACATCCTCTTCCGGCTCCGGAACGTGCGGACGTTGAGCCACCGGCGGCTCGTCGTTACCGGCGCGCTCGTGGCCCTCATCCCGATCGCCCTCGAGGTCCCCGCACTCGTGACGCTCGCGGCGGTCGCCGCCCTCTGCGTCGGGCTCATCGTCTACGAAGCAGTCCGCTACGCCGAGGCGCGCGAGCGCGTGCGGAATCCCGTCGAGGCGTCGACCTAGCTAGGACTCGAGCGACATCCCCTCGTACGCCGCGACCGGCGGTGCGCCGCCGTTCCCGTCCCACAGCTCGCCGGCGCGTCCGACGAGAACATCGACACCGTCGTCCGAGCGGTCCGGGTCGTGGTGGAAGAGCACGAGCCTCCCCACGTCCGCTCGACGAGCGAAACCGACCGCATGCGCGACGCTCGAGTGGCCCCAGCCGACCCGCGAGGGGTATTCGGACTCGCTGAACTGGCAGTCGTGGACGAGAACGTCCGCGCCCGCCGCGAGCGCATGACCGGAGATCCACTCCGGCTCGAGGGAATCGAGCTCGACCCCGAGCACGGGCTCGTGGTCCGGGATGAACGCGAGCACGCTGCCGTTCAGCTCCAGCCGGTAGCCGACGGTCGAGCCGGGGTGCGACACGTGGTTGGCCAGGATCCGGATTCCCTCCAGCTCCCACGTCCCGTCCGGAACGTCGTGGAAGACGACAGTGGCCGGGATGTCACCGAGGTCGACGGGGAAGAGCGGGGGTGAGAATGCCCGGGCGATCCGGTCGCGGAGCGAGAAGAGCGGCGACGGAGGCCCCCAGATGTGCACCTCGGCGGCCTCGCGCCAGAGGGGCTCGAAGAAGCGGAGCCCTTCCACGTGGTCGAGATGGAGGTGGGTCAGGAGAACGTGGACTCGCTCGGCGCTCGCGAGCTCGGCGCCGAGCAGCTTGATCCCGGTGCCTGCATCGAGGATCACGGGGACACCGTCATCCGTGCTGACCTGGACGCACGACGTGTTCCCGCCGTAGCGGACGGTCGCCTCGCCCGGTGTCGGGAGCGAGCCGCGGCACCCCCAGACGCGTGCGAGCTGCCCCACTACGCGTCCGTCCCGTCGGACTCCTGCCAGAAGAGCGCGAGCATGCCGACGCAATCGACGCGCGAGGCGAAGAGCGGTATCCCCGTGACTGAGAGTGTCCGCTTCACGCCGTCGAGGCCCGTGATGCGGAGCCGTCCGTGCGCGGGACGCTGCTCGAGGAGAGCGATGGCGGCCGGCATCTGCTCGGGCGGCAGCGGGTCACCCTCGAGCGTCTCCAGCTTGAACAGCGCGCCCCACTCGGACGCGGACATCGATCCGGCCTCCGCGAAGCTCCGGCCGAGGATCTCCTCGGCAGGCTCGTTGTAGAAGACGAGCTGGCCCTCCGCGTCCGCGATGAAGGTCGCCGTCGCGAGCTGCGACGCGAGCTCGCGGGCGAGGATCAGCGGGAGGGGACGCTGCTGGCGAGCCGCCACGGTCGCAGCCTAGTGCTTTGCTCGGTGGAATTCGGCAAGGGCTTTGGCCTCCGCATCGAGCTCCCGCCGTACGCGGCGTGGGATCGGCTCGAACGGCTCCAGCTCGACCCGGCCGTCCTCGACGGTCCAGAGGCCCGCGACGAAGCCGTCGACGAGGAACGTCGGTCGAACGTCGCCGTTCTTGCGGATGACGGTCTTGCGATAGGCCTCGGGCAAGATCCGCCGCCGGTCGTCGTGCGAAAGCAGCGTGCTGTCCCACATCGGGAGGAACCTCGCCGGCGCGGGCGTCGACCCGGCCGGGAGCGGCGCACGCGGGAGGTCGTAGAGCATGCGCCCCTCCTCGTCCCGGAACCGTCGCAGAGGGAGGTTCTCGAACCCGGGTTCGAGCGTGGCGACCGTCAGCCCCGTCCACTGCGCCGCATCGGCGCGCGTTGCCGGCCCGAAGGCCGCGAGGTAGCGACGGACGAGAAAGCCGACCGCCTCGTCCCCCATCGCAGGCTGGGCGCCGAGCCAGACGTCGGCCGGGACGAGGTACGCACCGCTCGTGTTCATGCGCCAGGCGGACGACTCGGGAGCATGGACGAGTCCCGCACGCGCCGAGACGAGGTGCCAGACGAGCCACGGCCTCCGGTCGTCGAGCTCCAGCTTCGGCAGGCCGAGCAGCCGGAGCAGCTCGGGCCGGGTACGTGGCTGCTCGGACGCATGGGCGATGACCTGCTGTACGAAGTCGTCGAGATCTACGCGGCCTGGGAACCTCGCGATCTGTCCTTCCAGGCTCGACGTCCGCCTGGCCCTGAGCTCGCCCGCGTACGCGAGATAGTCGCGTGCGCTGACGTGGTGGAGCGTCGTGCGCATGAGCGTCGCCCGCACGACCTGCCGACGCTCGACCGCCTGTACGAGCTGCTCCCGCCGGAATCCCTCGAGCCGCGTCCAGAGCCCGATGTACGGGGACGGCGGCCACTGCGCCTGGAGCGCGCCGACGCGCTCGATCGCGCGCGGAACCGAGAGTGAGACGCGACGGAGGAGGAGTTGGCGGGCGAGAAGCGCGCGGTTCAGCTCACGCAGGCTGAGAACGCGCTCGCGAGCCACGGGGCCACGCTACCTGCCTCCGTCGCGATTCGTTCAGCGGGGCTGAGCGCCTCGATGAGCTCCCACTTGCCCATCTTCGAGGGGCCCGCGATGCCCCGCTCCTTCGCGAGCTCGTAGAGCTGCTCGCGGTTGCGGTCCTCGAGCGAGCGTCCCGCGCTGGACGTGCTTGTTCGTGGCCATGGAGTGCCTCCTTCCGTTCGGTCCACGACGCGTACCCGCCGGTCGCGACCTCTACACAACGTCAGCGCGCCGAGCGGGCGCGCACGAGGCCGAGGAGCCACGCAGGCGTCCGCCGCCGCGCCGTGCTCAGGGCCTCGTGCAAGGCGTCCGCGGCCTCGGGCCCGTCCAGGCTCTCCCCGTGCCCACAAAGGACATGCTCGGGGTCGAGCCGCGCAAGCGCACGAGGCGGGAGCAGGCGGAGAAACGGGTGCACGCCGATCCGCTCACCCGGCGCGCAGAAGTACGGAGCGGTACCCAGCGCGTCGGCGACGACGAGCGTCCCCCGCTCCGGCCACCAGAGTGCGGCCTCGCGCCAGCGCGGGAGGTTCACGGAGCGCAGCACCTCGAACGGAGCACCGGGCCCGCCCGCGCGCGGCACGAAGCGGAGGGGGACGCCGAACGCCCGAGCGAGGACCGCCGAGTCGCGGCGATGCCGGTCGAGCAGCTGGAGGACACCTGCGGGCCGTCCCGCCGCGTGGACACGCTCCTCGAGCCCGTCCACGGCGACCGGGTCGACAAGCCAGACCTGCCCGTCAGCGACGAGCGCGTGCGAGGCGCGCCGCAGCAGCTTCGGCTCGTCCGCGATCCACTGGAAGCCGTACGGGCCGTCCGAGAACCTCCCGCTCATGCGCGCGTCGGCCATCACACGTGGAATGCGGCGAGCCGCTCGGACTCGTCGCGAAGCTCCCGCAGAACCGACCGCTCGAGGCGCTCGAACGGAGACAGGGTCACCCTGCCCTTCTGGTACCGCCAGGTCCCGGCGACAGCGCCGTCGACGAGAAAGGTCGGTACGGAGGGTGGATTCTTCGTCGAGAAGACGAGCGGCCGGTAGCGCTCGGGCAGCACGCCGGTGCGCCGTGCGTGGACGAGGAGCACGGCGTCCCAGGTCGGGAGAAAGCGCACCGGCGCCGGGGTCTCCGCGTCCGGCAGCGGCGCGCGAGGAACGTCGAGGAGCTCGGAGCCGTCCTCGCCGCGGAACGGGCGCAGCCGGAGCCGGTCGAGCGTCGCCGCGAGGTGGCCGGCCTTGAGCCCGGCCCACGACGCGATGTCGCTCCGGGACGCAGGCCCGTATGCACCGAGGTAGCGCCGGACGAGATGGTCGAGCGCCTCGTCGACGTCCACGTCCTCAGGCCCGACCCAGCGCTCGGCGGTCTGGAAGAGATGCGCGCGCCGCTGCTCCCACGTGCCCGAGGGAGGCACGCGGACGAGCTCGAGCCACGGGCCGACCATGCCCCAGCCACGCCCCGCCATCTCCACGAGCTCCTCGTGCCGCCGCGGGCCGTCAGCCATGAGCTCGCGCAGACGGTCCGCCTTCGCCTCGAGCTCGCTCTCGTCCGGCCGCGGCTTCTGCACGCGCAGCCACCACTCCTGCTGGCCACCCCGGACCGCGACTGCGAGCGGCCAGAAGTCCCGCTTGGAGACGACGTGGATCGTCGCGCGCATGAGCGAGGCCTGCACGACGGTGCGCCGTTCGAGCGCACGGGTCAGGTCATCACGCCGAAAGGCCTCGAGACACGACCAGAGCCGGATGTATGCGTTCGGCGCGTACTGGTCCTGGATCCCGCCGATGCGCTCGACCGCGCGCGGGATCGGGAGCGTCGAGCGTTCGAGCAGGAGCTGTCGCGCCAGCAGCGCGCGGTTCAGGTCGCGCTGCGAGAGGACTTGCTCGGCCACGCCGCGACGCTAGCCGACCGCTGCGGTGCGGGCGTACGCTGCGCGAGCGCGATGCCGCCGACGACGAGGGCCGCGCCCAGCGCGAGCCAGACGGTCACCGGCTCGTCGAGGACGACGGCGCCGATGAGCACTGCAAGCGGCGAGATCGCGTATGCGTATGCGACGGCGCGCGTCGGACCGAGCCCGCGGAGCCCGACGTTCCAGCCGATGTAGCCGAGCAGGGTCGCGAGGATCCCCAGGTAGAGGATCAGCGCGAGGTCGTGTGCGGACAGTCCGGCAGCCGAGTCGAACGTCGATCCTCGGACGAAGGGGAGGAGGCCGAGGGTGCCCACGAGGCTGGTTGCCGCCGTCAGCGCAAGAAGGTCGTAGCGGCCGAGGAGCGGCTTGAGGACGACGTTGTAGAACGCGAACGACAGCGGCGCACCGAGCACGAGTAGCGGCCCCTTGGCGCTCTCGAGCGAGAGCTCCTCACCGGTGCCGAGCGTGACGACGACGCCGACACCGACGAGCGCGAGCAGCAGCCCGAGCACGCGCCGCGCGTACAGCCGCTCGAGGCCGACGAGGACGGCGAAAACGAGCGTCATCCCCGGCGCGAGCGCGACCACGAGCGCAGCGACGCCCGATGTCGTGTGCTGCGTTCCGAGGTTCAGGAACACGTGGTAGCCGACGACGATCACGACACCCGCGACCACGATCCTGGCCCCGTCGCGCCGGCTCAGTCCGGGAAGCCCTCCCGCCCGCCACAGGATCAGCGCAAACCCCGGGGCGGCGATCGCGTAGCGCAGGACCGCGATGTCGCCGGCGGCGAGGCCGTGATCGAGCAGCACCTTGATGACCGAGAACGACCCGGCCCACACGACCACGACGGCGACGAGCGAGAGCTGTGCGCGGGTCGCCATCGAGGAGGGGAACGCGCGAGCACCCGGCACTGTGAGATGGGAACGTCGGCACTCCGGCGATACTTCCGTCGTGCTCCAGAGCCTCGGCGCCTTCCTCGCCCTGTCGGCGGTGGTGATCTGCACGCCGGGTCAGGACACTGCGCTGACCATCAGGAACGCGCTCTCGGGCGGGCGGAGGAGCGGCATCGCGACCGCGGCCGGCGTATCGCTCGGCCAGGCGGTGTGGACGCTCGCCGCGAGCGCAGGCCTCGTCGCGCTCCTCAGCGCGTCCGAGCCCGCATTCCGTGCGCTCAAGCTCGCCGGCGCCGCGTACCTGGTCTACCTCGGCGCCCAGACACTCTGGACGGCGCTCACACGGCGAGGCGCCGCGGACTCCAAGTATCAAATTGACACGAGGACGAACTCGCTCACGCCGAGACGTGCGCTTCGGCAGGGGCTCATCAGCAACCTGGGCAACCCGAAGATGGCGATCTTCTTCGCGAGCCTGCTGCCGCAGTTCGCGCCGGAGGGCGACGGCGCCTTCGCGGTGCTGCTCACGCTCGGTCTCCTCTTCTGCGCGCTCACGCTCGCCTGGCTTTCGCTCTACGCGGTTGCGGTGGCCCGGCTCAGCACGCTCCTGACCGGCCAGATACGACGTGCCATCGACGTCGTCACGGGCGTCGTCCTCGTCGCGTTCGGGATTCGGCTCGCGGCCGAGGAGCGCTGATCGACTTAGTGGCTCTGAGCCACTAAGTCGCGTCGCAGTCAGCGCGCTCGGGCGAAGCGGTGAACTGCCTCGAGGAGCTCCTGGCTCTTGGCCTCGGCCAGGGCCGGGTCACCGGAGGCGAGAGCCCCCGCCACGCAGTGATTGACGTGCTCGTCGAGGATCTGGAACGCAAGGCTCTCGAGCGCGGTGGTGACCGCGGAGATCTGCGTGATGACGTCGATGCAGTAACGGTCGTCTTCGATCATCCGCTCGACCCCACGCACCTGGCCTTCGATGCGATGAAGGCGCTTGACGAGCCGCTCCTTGTCTGCGACGTAGCCGTGGGTCGGCGCTTCGGTCTCGCTCATGCGTTTGCTCCTTCCCGGACGCTCCGGAACCGCCTGAGCCTGAGGCTGTTCGTGACGACGAAGAGGCTCGAAGCGGCCATGGCCGCGGCCGCGACGATCGGGCTCAGCAGCCCGGCGACCGCCAGGGGGATCGCGGCGACGTTGTAGGCGAAGGCCCAGAAAAGGTTCCCCTCGATCGTCCGCAGCGTTCGCCGTGCGAGGCGGATCGCGTCGGCGGCGGCTCGCAGGTCGCCCGAGACGAGCGTCACGTCGGACGCCTCGATCGCGATGTCCGTCCCGGTCCCGATCGCGATCCCGAGATCGGCCTGCGCGAGAGCAGGGGCGTCGTTGACGCCGTCGCCGACCATCGCGACGAGCCGGCCGCCTTCCTGCAGGCGCGACACCTCCGCGGCCTTGTCCGCCGGGAGAACCTCCGCGCAAACGCGTTCGATGCCGACCTCCGCCGCGACGCGTCGAGCTGTCTCGTCCTCGTCACCGGTGAGGAGCACCGGATCGAGACCAAGGCGCCGGAGGTCTGCGACGGCGGTGGCGCTCGACGGCTTCACCGTGTCGCGCACGACGAGCGTTCCGCGCGGTCGCCCGCCCCAGGAGACGGTGATCGCGCCGTTCCGGCGCGCCACTTCGACCTCGTCGGCGTCGACAACGCCTCGTACCCCGATACCCGGCAGGTTGGCGAACGACGTGACCGGTGGAAGATCGCCGAGCTCGGAGCGCGCCGCCGCGGCGATGGCGCGCCCGATCGGATGCTCCGACGCGTCCTCCACGGCTCCGGCCCGAAGGAGGACATCAGCACGAGACGCTCCGTCGAGCGCGTCGACCCGGACGAGCTCCATCTTGCCCTCGGTCACGGTCCCGGTCTTGTCGAGCACGATCGTCCCGATCTTGCGTGTCTGCTCCAGCACCTCGGGGCCCTTGACGAGGATCCCGAGCTGGGCGCCGCGTCCGGTCCCGACCATGAGCGCCGTCGGGGTTGCGAGCCCGAGCGCGCACGGGCAGGCGATGATCAGCACGGCCACGGCGGCCGTGAACGCTGCGCCGGCCGAGGAGCCCGCGAGGAGCCAGCCGGCGAGCGTGGCAAGCGAGATCGCGATCACGACGGGAACGAACACGGACGACACGCGGTCCGCGAGACGCTGCACCGGCGCCTTGCCGGACTGCGCCGCCTCGACGAGCCGCGCGATCTGCGCGATCGCCGCGTCGGCGCCGACCTTCGTCGCACGGACGACCAGCCGCCCGTAGGTGTTGAGCGACCCTCCGACGACCTCCGACCCCGGCTCGACCTCGACCGGCAAGGACTCGCCGGTGAGCAGCGACTGGTCGAGCGCCGAGCGGCCCTCCACCACCTCGCCGTCGGTCGCGACCTTCTCCCCCGGTCGGACGACGACGAGGTCGCCGACGACGACCTCCTCGATCGGGACAGCGGCCTCGCTGCCGTCGCGCAGCACACGTGCTTCCTTCGCGCCGAGCTCGAGCAGCTTGCGGACAGCGTCCCCGGAGCGGTGCTTCGCACGCGCCTCGAGGTAGCGCCCAAGGAGGATGAGCGTGGTGATGACCGCTGCGACCTCGAAGTACGTGTCCTCCTCGAGCCCTGCGACGAGGACGACCGTCGACCATGCCCAGGCCGCGAGTGTCCCGATCGAGACGAGCGTGTCCATGGTCGCCTCGAGATGGCGGGCGCTCCGGAGCGCGGCGCGGTGGAACGCGCTCCCGCACCACAGGACGACCGGTGTTGCGAGCGCGAAAGCGACCCATTCCCAGCCCGAGAACTGGAGCGGCCCGATCATCGCGAGCAACGTGAGAGGAACCGTGAGCGAGATCGCCACGACGAGGCGCAGCGCGAGCGGGCCGGTTGCCTCCTCGTGGCGATGCCCTGCCTCCGCCGGGCTCGCGTGGTAGCCGGCGGCCTCGACCACGCGGACGAGGTCGTCGACCGTGACCGACGGCTCGTGGCGCACAGTCGCCTGCTCGGTCGCGAAGTTCACGGTCGCCTCGACGCCCTCGAGCTTGTTGAGCTTGCGCTCGATCCGGGCGACGCACGATGCGCACGTCATGCCCTCGAGATCGAGGCGAACCTCCCGCCGATCCTCAGGAGGGGCCTGGGTCGCGGCGGTCATGCCGCCTCGTAGCCTGCTTCGACGATCGCGTCGCGCACGAGCGCGTCCGCGACCCCGTCGCCCCTGACGGTCACGGTCTTCGCTTCGAGGTCAACCTCGACCGACTCGACCCCCGGAATCTCGGAGACCTCTTCACGGATCGAGAGCGCGCAGTGCTCACAGTGGATCGCCGGGACGGCGTACGTCTGCTCGGTCACTCCCGCAGTATACCCCTGCCGGGTATATGGATCGGGCTTAGAACTCGAGCCGCGAGGCGCCCAGGATCGCCTCGTTGCCGTCCGCGAAGCGGACGAGCGCCTTGCCCTTGCCGTCGTAGTCCGGCGACCAGACTACGATGGTCGCGTCCTCCCCCATCGCCTTACAGGCTCGGCCGTCCTCGGGATCGAGCCCGCGCCAGAACCTGACGAACGGGTTCTGCTCCCATTCGCGGCCGATCGTTGTCTCATCCGTGTGCCCCGGATAGATGCGCGTCTCGTGCGGGAGCGCCATGAGCACGTCCATGACCGAGTGCTTGAGCTCGCCCGCCGGCCCGCCGCCGACCGCGTCCTTGAACAGCGTGTCGCCCGTGAAGCAGATGTCGCCGACGACGAAGGACACGCCGTCGTCCGAGTGACCCGGCGTCTGCAGGACCTCGATCCGGAGCGCGCCCGTGTCGACCGGCCCTGTCGTGACCTCGAGCCCGAAGCGCTCGACGAGCTCGTCGTTTCCCGCCACGTGGTCGGCGTGGCCGTGCGTGATCAGGAGGTGGGTCGGCGTGAGCGCCTGCTCGTCGACGACCTCGAGCAGCGGCTCGAGCGGTGCACCGCTGTCGACGAAGACGGCCGTCCCGCCGGGCTCGTCCGCGAGGACGAAGGCGTTCGAGAGCCACGAGGGGTGCATGCTGCGCTCGACGATCATCGGGCTACAGCCTAGAGCCCGCGTCGTCCGTGAGTGTCGCCAGGTGGTGTCCGGGCGGGCAGGAATGGTGCCCGTGGCACAGAAACGCGCGCTGGACACGACTGGAGGAGGTTGGGATGTCCACCCTGGACAACATGTTCGAAGAGCGGGAGGTCGTCCGCGAGGCAGCCCGGTGGTGGTGGCTGTTCTTGCTCGGCGGCATCGCGTGGCTCGTCTTCTCGCTCGTCATCTTCCGCTTCGACATCACGAGCGCGGCGTCCGTCGCGATCCTGTTCGGGATCGTGGCGATCATCGCGGGCGTGGACGAGTTTATGGCTATCCCCGTTTCCACCACCGGCTGGAAGTTCGTGCACGGGATCCTGGGCGTGATCTTCGTCCTCGTCGGGATCTTCGCGTTCATCGAGCCCGGATCGACGTTCGAGGCACTCGCCGCCGTGATCGGCTTCTTCTTCCTCTTCAAGGGGATCTTCGACATCGCCGTCGCCTTCGCGACGAAGGGCGAGTTCGACATGTGGTGGCTGCAGCTCGTCGTCGGGCTCATCGAGATCGGCCTCGCGTTCTGGGTGGCCGGGAGCTTCCGCGACAAGGCGATCCTGCTGCTCGTCTATGTCGGCATCGTCGCGCTGTCGAAGGGGATCACGGACATCATGCTCGCGTTCAAGCTTCGATCGCTCAAAGAACGCGTCGCGCCCGCGTAGGCGATTTCCGACGGAGAGGCCAGCACAGAGAGGGTCGGCGGCCCGGCCCTCTCCTGGACTCGTCGCGGGGTTTCGCGGGACCGCGCGCGGGTACGTCCGCCAACGTGCGCGCCGTGTATAGGATCGCGCTGATGCGTCGTACGGCTCTCGTGCTCGCCCTCTTCCTGGCGCTCTTCACCTTCGCGGCCGCCGGCTGCGGCGGCGAGGAGGAGACATCGCCCACCCCGGAGACGGTCGAGGGGACGGTCGGGACGACCGAGACCACGGAGACGACCGAGACGACCGAGACCGAGACGACGGGCGAGACCGAGACCACCGGTGAGACCGAGACGGAGACGACCGAGACCGAGACCGAGACAGGCGGCGGTGGCGGTGGCGGCCAGGGCGACCCGGCTGCGGGCAAGGCGGTCTTCATCGGAACGGCCGGCTGCGGAAGCTGCCACACGCTCGCCGACGCAGGCACCTCGGGCACGGTCGGGCCGAACCTCGACGACGCGATGCCGAGCGCCGATCTCGTCGTCGACCGTGTCACCAACGGCCAGGGCGTGATGCCGCCGTTCAAGGGCACGTTGACCGAGCAGCAGATCAACGACGTCGCCGCGTACGTCTCGTCCGTCGCCGGCAGCTGAGCGGCCAGACCTTGTGGCTCTGAGCCACAAAGTCGTCGAGCCCGCTTCTAGACTCCCTGCGTGATCGACCTCAAGGCTGCTCGCAGCGACCCCGAACGCTGGCGCGACGCGCTCGCGCGCAAGGGCGCCGCAGAGCAGTTCGACTCCCTCCTGGCAGCGGACGAGCGCTGGCGCGCTCTCGTGCCGAAGGTCGACGAGCTTCGCTCCAGGACGAAGCTCAAAGGGAAGCCGAGCCCGGACGAGCTCGAGGCGCTGCAGGCGGTCAAAGCAGAGCTGAAGCAGGTCGAGGAGGAGCTCGCTGCTGCGGAGACGGAACGCGACGAGGTGCTCGCGCTCGTTCCGAACCCTCCTCACGAGTCCGCGCCGGACGGCGACACCGAGGAGGACGCAGCGGAGCTGCGGAGGGTGGGCGAGCCCCGAGCGTTCGACGAGCTCCGCGAGCACACCGAGATCGGCCGCTTCGACATGGAACGCGCCGCGCGCGTTTCCGGCGCGCGGTTCGGCTATGTCATCGGCGACTCCGCCCTCGTCGCCGTGGCGCTGTACCAGTTCGCGCTCTCGCATCTCGCGAAGGCGGGGTTCACGCCGGTCCTCCCGCCCGTGCTCGTGCGCGAGGAGGCCATGTACGGAACCGGCTTCTTTCCCACCGACCGCTCGAACATCTACGCGCTCGAGGCGGACGGGCTTTTCCTCACGGGCACGTCCGAGGTCGCGCTGGCGTCCCTGCACATGGGAGAGGTCCTCGAGGAGCTGCCGCTCCGGTACACAGGCTTCTCGACGAACTTCCGCCGGGAGGCGGGGGCAGCGGGAAAGGACACGCGCGGGATGTTCCGCGTCCACCAGTTCAACAAGGTCGAGATGTTCGTCTTCGTCGAGCCGCACACCTCATGGGAGGAGCACGACCGCATGCTCGAGCTCGAGGAGCAGTTCCTCCAGGCGCTCGGGCTGCCGTATCGCGTGATGAACGTCGCCGCGGGCGACCTCGGGGCATCCGCCGCGAAGAAGTACGACATCGAAGCGTGGTTCCCGTTCCAGGAGCGTTACCGCGAGGTGACCTCGTGCTCGAACACGACCGACTTCCAGGCGCGCCGGCTCGGTATCCGCTACCGCACGGAGCACGGCCTGGAGCATCCCCACACGTTGAACGGGACGATGGTCACCGACCGCGCGCTGCTCGCGATCCTCGAGAACTTCCAGGGGGACGTGCCGGACGTGTTGACGGAGTACGGCGCCCCGTCCGAGATCCGCGCCTAGCGTCGGTCACAATGCGCGACGGCGGGGTGCCGGAGCGGTCGAACGGGGCGGTCTTGAAAACCGTTGGGCGTGCAAGCGTCTCGTGGGTTCGAATCCCACCCCCGCCGCTGATGAACGCCGCAATCCCGCATGAATGAAGGGCATGCGAGCGTTGCCCTCTACTAGCGTTCCCGTCCGTAGTCGTCCGCGTTAGCCCGCACATTCCTGTGGCCGGCGAACGACTGGCGAATGAGACGCCACGGGTCAGGTCGGCTGGACGGCTCTGCTGCGACCGATGAGATCCGCGCCTCGGTGCGGTCGTAACGAGAAAGGCCACCACGAGAGAAAGGGACGGACCCATGAAACCGACGACGACGACGCTCGTCTCCGTCGATGGAGCTGCACCGTGACCAGAGTGGTCGCGATCATGTCGATGTCTCTCGACGGGTACGTCGCCGACGCGAACGACGGGGTCGCGGAGGTTTTCGACTGGTACTTCTCGGGCGATGTCGAGGTCGCCACAGCGAGCGCCACATCCGGCATGACGTTCCGCGTCTCGGCGCCGAGCGCCGACCACCTGAGCGGCTTGCAGGCTGAGGTCGGCGCCATGCTCACGGGTCGGCGTACGTTCGATCGCGCCGACGGCTGGGGCGGCCAGCACCCGTGGGATATTCCCGCTTTCGTCGCCACCCACCACGTGCCCGACGGCTGGCCACGGCCCGGCTCGACAGTCCAGTTCGTCACCGACGGCATCGAAAGCGCCGTCGCTCGAGCGAAATCGGCCGCCGGGCCGAAGTCCGTAGGAGTGCACGGAGCCCAGACGATCCAGCAGTGCCTGGCCGCCGAGCTGCTCGACGAGATCCACATCGATCTGGCTGCCGTGTTGCTAGGCGCGGGCGTGCGGCTGTTCGACCACCTCGCGAACACACCGACTGTCCTCGGGAATCCGACGGTCGTCACCGGTGTGGGTGTCACGCATCTGCGCTATCCCGTGCACACGTCGCAGGCCAAGTAGGTGACTCCCGTCGTCGCCTCGGTCGGATGGGCGTGAAGGTCGGGTAGCCGGCCTCAGCTAGCCTGATGCCGTGGTTGAGCACCTCACCGACATGCCGCCCGGGACGATCGGCGTGCGCATGTCGGGGAAGGTCACGGGGGACGAGTACCACGAGCTCGTCGACCCGGTTCTCGAAGCCCTCGACCGCGGCGAGCAGGTGCGTTACCTCGTCGTGACGGCCCCTGACTTCGACGGCCTCGACCTCGACGCGCTCTGGCAGGACATGAAGACCGCCGGCTCGGTCGGACTCAAGCACCGGAAGGCGTGGGAGCGGTTCGCGGTCGTGACCGACAAGGACTGGATGCGCCGAGCGGTCGCCGCCTTTGGGTGGTTGAGCCCGGGCGAGCTACGCGTCTTCGACCCGGATCAGCTCCAGGACGCGAAGGCCTGGGTCGCGGCGACCGACTGAGCCGCAGGTCCGAGTGCTGACCGACGGAACCCGCGCTTGACCGCGGTCATCGGGGGCCTCTTTGCCGCGGTTGCATGGGCGGCGACCACGATGTGCTACTCGCGGGCGAGCAGGACTCTCCCGTCCGCATCCGTGATCGCGCTCGCGATGCTCGTCGGCTTCGTCGTCACCGCTCCTGCCGCGCTCATCGCCGGCATCCCGGACGACCTGGACGGAGGCACCGTCGGGCTGCTCGTCCTCGCAGGTGCCGCGAATCTCGGAGGCCTCCTCCTCGTCGTGACGGCGCTGCGAGCCGGTCAGGTCTCGATCGTCGCGCCGATCGTGTCCACGGAGGGCGCGATAGCGGCGGTTCTGGCGATCCTCGCCGGGGAGTCGCTTTCGCCGGGAGCCGGCGTCACCCTCGCCCTCGTCGCGGCAGGGATCGCGCTCGCGAGCGTGGGAACGGAGGTGGTAGTCGAGGAGACGACCGCACGTCAGCCACGACGCGCAGTCGTCCTCGCGGTTGCCGCGGCGCTCTCGTTCGGGGTCAGCCTGTACGCGACGGGCCAGGTGAGCGATGAGCTCGCAATCCCCTGGGCGCTGTTGCCGGCGCGCGTGATCGGCGTGGTCGTGCTCGCCGTGCCGTTGCTGTTCGCGCGCCGCCTAGTCGTCACACGTGAAGCGCTGCCGTTCGTGGTGCTCGCGGGCATCGGCGAGGTCATCGGGTTCGCCGCGTTCACTCTCGGTGCGCGAGACGCCATCGCGATCAGCGCGGTCCTCGCGTCGCAGTTCGGCGTCCTTGCGGCAGTCGCCGCCTACGCGCTGTTCGGCGAGACGCTGAGCCGGCGTCAAACCGCCGGCGTGGCCGCGATCGCGATCGGCGTCGCCGCGCTGACCTGGATCCAGGCGTAGAGCCGGCGGAGTGCGGCCGGCGGTGACCCGCCGGCCGCACTTCCGAGTTGCTTACGGCTGGACGTCGATGCGGTCGAGCGGCGCCGGCGAGACGCCGGTCGGCTCGGCCGCCTGGAGGTACGCCTCGAAGGCGTCCGTGTCCACGGCGCCGCCGAGGCGGTCCGTCCCCTGCTTCAGCACGGCGAACCCGTCGCCGCCGTCCGCGAGGAAGCTGTTCACCGTGACGCGGTAGGTGCCCGCGAGATTCAACGCCGTGCCGTTGATCGAGACGCCTGCCGGGTCGACCGCGTTCTGCGCGTTGCAGTCCACCTTGCCGGCCTCGGACTGGTCCCACGTGTAGTGGAAGCCCGCGGACGGGAGCAGCACCTTGAAGAAGCCGGCCGGGGTGTTGGCCGGCGAGTTCAGCCCGCAGAACTGCTCTTCGAGCATGCGGTCGATCTGCGTTCCGGTGAGCGTCAGCGTGACCAGCGAGTTCCCGAACGGCTGAACCGTGAAGAGCTCGCCGTACGTGACCACACCGTCACCCTCACCCGCCGAGCTGCTCGGGTAGAGCAGGTCGGCTCGAACCCCGCCCGGGTTCATGAACGATGTCACGGCCTCGCCGAAGCCCGGGTCGTCTGTCGCGGCGAGCTGCGCGTCCGCGATGACGTTGCCCATCGACTGCTCGAGCGAGGCGTCGTTCGTACGCAGGATGTCGCCGGTGATGTGCCCGATCGTCCGGTTCGCGATCGGCGCCGCGAGCGCGTTGTACTTCGAGATCAACGCGGTGATGTCCGCGGCGGGAGCGACGTCGCGGGTCACGATCTTGTTGTTGATCGCGATCGACGTCACCTCCTGCTTCCGCTTGTCCACTCGCACGTCGATGTCCGTGATCAGCCGCCCGAACGAGAACGCGCTCGTCACGGGCTTGCCGCCGAATACGCAGTTGTACGGCTGGTGAGTGTGACCCGAGACGATCAGGTCGACCTCGTCGTCCAGACGCTCGGCGATGTCGATGATCGCGCCGGTGACGCCGGCACAACCGTTGATGTCGAGCGCGGTCGGCGAGCCGCCCTCGTGGATGAGCACGACGATCGCGTCGGTCGTCTTCTTGATCTTCTTGATGAGCGCGTTCGCCGTGTCGGCCTCGTCGAGGAAGTCGAAGCCGGCGACGCCGGACGGGCTGACGATGTTCGGCGTGCCCTCCAACGTCATGCCGATGAACGCGATCTTCGCGCCGCTGAAGTGCTCGATCGCATACGGCGGGAACAGCGTCTGCTTCGTGTCGTGGTTGACGACGTTGGCCGCGAGGAACTTGAAGTCCGCCCCACCGAACGGATCCCCGTCCTGACAGCCGTCGACCGGATGACAACCCCCGTTCTGCATGCGCAGGAGCTCGGTCGTGCCCTCGTCGAACTCGTGGTTCCCGACGGCGTTGAGGTCGAGGCCGATCATGTTCATCGCCTCGATGGTCGGCTCGTCGTGGAAGAGCGCCGACAGCAGCGGGCTCGCGCCGATGAGGTCACCGGCCGAGACGACGAAGGTGTTGCGGTTCGTCTCGGAGAGCGCCCGCACGTGCGTCGCGAGGTACTCGGCGCCGCCTGCGTTCACAGTGCCGACGCGCCCGCTGGAGCCGGCCGGCGG
The DNA here is from genome assembly GCA_963815895.1 of uncultured Actinomycetes bacterium. Taxonomy (GTDB): domain Bacteria; phylum Actinomycetota; class Thermoleophilia; order Gaiellales; family Gaiellaceae; genus GMQP-bins7. The sequence goes on from CAWFIP010000002.1 coordinate 67,132, forward strand.
CTGGATGTTCCCGTGGAAGTCGTTGAGGGCGAGGAGCTGGACCTCGACCTCGGAACCGTTCTGGATGATCGGTGGTTTGCTCTTGCTGGTCGCTCCGGTCGCAAGGATGAGCGCTGCGACGACGGCGACCAGGGCAACGAACGTCAGCCGAATGTGGCTGCGCATTCCCTCTCCCCTCGTTGAGTGCCTGGAACGCGGCAAACCCTATAGCCCAGCGGCAGCCTGTTCACGCTGTTCTTTCCCCGTTCACCAGATCGCGAAGCGCGGTGAAGATCTTCGAGAAAATGACGGCGCGGCGGCCTGGGAGGGGGCAATTGGGGAGTTACCCGGTGGCCGCCGGCGCCGTCCGCTCACGAGCTACGTCGCCGCAGCCCGGACTTCGGCTGGAGCATGGACCAGGCGAGCGGATGCATGGGCCGACGCGATCGTTTCGTTACACAGCCCTTACACCTGCGTGCGCCCTTTCGTCGTGCCGGCGGCGTCAGTACCGCAGCCCCTCGCCGCGCGCCATCAGCCTCACCGTCTGCCAGAGGATCCCGAGGTCGTAGCGTGCGAGGCCGAGCGGGCTCAGAGTGCGACAGGCGTCGACGTACTCGAGGTCGAGGTCCGTGTAGCGCGCAGGTTCCTGCCGATCCTTGTGCACCTGAGCGAGCCCCGTCCAGCCCGCAGGGACCTCGTTCCGGTAAGTCAGCCCCTTGTCGAGCTGCGCCTCAGCCATCGACGGCGGCCACGGGCGCGGCCCGACGAGGCTCATGTCGCCTTTCACGACGTTGAGGAGCTGCGGAAGCTCGTCCAGGTACCAGGGCTTCAGGATCCGGCGGCCGGCCCAGGTGAGGTTGTCCGAGTCGGACTCGAGCAGGCGCGCGTGCGCCTCCTCGCCCGCCTGCCGCGAGAGCGCGGCGCGCCGCAGCGTCCGGAACTTCAACAGGTCGAACGCCTCCCCCATGGAGAGCCGCGACTCGCGATAGAGGAAGGGGCCGCGGTCGCGGCGGGCGACGATGCGGTTCACGGCCATGGCGCCGAGCACGAACACGAGCACCGGCGAGAGCAGCAGGAGGAGCAGTCCCGAGACCGTCTTGTCCAGGAGCGACTTCACCGGCGGGTAGTGGGCACTGGACGATGCTGACCGTGGCATGCGCCTCCGATTCATAGCGCCTTGCCGTGTCCCCGACCGAGTTCTAGGGTCCCGCCGTGCCCGCCGAGAGCCGGCCACCGATCGGGATCGGCCGCGAGCGACAGTTCGAGGTCTACATAGGGGGCGCCCGCGGCGCCCGCCCGCGAGTCCCGGTCTCGGTCGAGCGCCTCGAGCAGCGCGCGCAGGACGTGATGTCCGCCGAGGCGTTCGCGTACGTCGCGGGCGGCGCAGGGACGGAGGAGACGATGCGGGAGAACCGTGCCGCCTTCGAGCGCTGGCGGATCGTGCCGCGCGTTCTGCACGACGTCTCCGTGAGAAACACATCGGTCGAGCTTTTCGGCACGCGCCTTCCGAGCCCGTTCGTCCTCTCCCCCATCGGCGTGCTCGAGATGGCGCACCGCGGCGCGGATCTGGCCGTCGCCCGCGCGGCGGCCGGCGAGGGCGTGCCCATGACCTTCTCGAACCAGGCGTCGCGGCCGATGGAGGACTGCGCTCGCGAGCTCGGGGACGCACCGCACTGGTTCCAGCTCTACTGGAGCACCTCGAACGACCTTGTCGAGAGCCTCATCGGTCGCGCGGAGGCGTGCGGGTGCACGGCGGTGATGCTCACGCTGGACACGACGATGCTCGGATGGCGCATCCGCGACCTCGACCTGGCGTACCTGCCCTTCCTGCGCGGCAAGGGCATCGCTCAGTACACGAGCGATCCGGTGTTCGTCGAGCAACTCCGGGAGACGCTCCTCGAGGAGGCGCCGCCGACCGGCCGCATCACGCCCTCGGCTCTGCGGACGCTCTGGCAGATGGTCTCGTCGTATCCCGGGCCCCGGCTTCGGAACCTCCGCTCGGGCGAGGCGCGTGCGGCCGTACGCCGCTTCGTCGAGATCTACTCGCGTCCGTCTCTCACCTGGGAAGACCTCGCGTTCCTCCGCGAGCGGACGAAGCTGCCGATCCTGCTCAAGGGCGTGCTCTCCGCTGCCGACGCGACTGCGGCGGTCGAGCACGGGATGGACGGGATCGTCGTCTCGAACCATGGAGGACGCCAGGTGGACGGCTCGATCGCGACGATGGACGCCCTCCCGCCGGTGGTCGCGGCCGTCGACGGCCGTGTGCCGATCCTCCTCGACAGCGGCGTGCGCTCGGGCGCCGACGCCCTGCGCGCCCTCGCGCTCGGCGCCACCGCAGTCGGGCTCGGGCGGCCGTACGTGTGGGGGCTCGCGGCCGGCGGCGAGGACGGCGTACGCGAGGTCCTCCGGAACTTCCGCGCGGACTTCGACCTTACGCTCGGGCTCGCGGGCTACCCGTCGATCGCCGAGCTGACGCCGAGCTCGCTCACGCGCGTCACCTGAGCGAGCACGACTCCTTTCTAGGATGAGCCGATGCCGGAGCCGGACGACCTGCGCGCGCTGTTCGGCCGCTACCCGACCGGGGTCAGCGTTCTTACGGTGGACGCGGATGGCCAGCGGCTCGGGCTGACGATCGGGTCACTGCTCAGCCTGTCGCTCGATCCGCCGCTCGTCGGCGTCTCCATCTCTCGGGACGCAGCCATGCACGAGCTGCTGCGCGAGGCGGGCGGCGGTGCGCTGTCGCTGCTCGCCGCCGGCCAGGACTGGCTTGCGCAGCACTTCGCACGCGGCGTCCCGCCGATCGCGATGTGGCACGGGATCGCGACCGAGCCCGGTGCGAGCGGCGCGCCGCTCCTCGTCGGCGCGTTGGGCTGGCTCGAGTGCGGACTGCGGGAAGAGGTTCCCGGGGGAACGCACACGTTGTTCGTATGCGACGTCGAGCGGGTCGAGCTCGGCGTCGACGCACCCCCGCTCCTTCGGGTCCGCGGCGAGTACCTGTCCTCGTGATCGAGGCGGTCATCTTCGATCTCGACGGCGTGCTCGTCGATTCCGAGCACGTCTGGGACGAGGTGCGCGAGGAGCTCGCCCGGGAACGCGGCGGCCGCTGGCACGAGCGCGCGCAGGCGGACATGATGGGAATGAGCTCGACGGAGTGGTCGCGGTACATGCACGACGTCATCGGGATCGCCGACGCGCCCGAGGAGATCAACGCCGAGGTCGTGCGGCGGATGCAGGAGCGCTATGCGACGGAGCTGCCCCTCATCGAGGGTGCGACAGATGCCGTACGCCGGCTGGCCGAGGAGCTCAGGCTCGGGCTCGCGTCGTCGTCCAACCGGCCGCTGATCGACGCGGTGCTCGCCTCTGCCGGCCTCGGCGAGCTGTTCGAGGTGACGGTCTCGTCGGAGGAGGTGTCGCGGGGCAAGCCGGCGCCCGACGTGTACCTGCAGGCGACGAGGTGGCTCGGTGTCGCGCCGGAGCGGGCGGCTGCAGTTGAAGACTCGGCGAACGGGATCCGCTCCGCGCATGCCGCAGGCCTCCGGGTGATCGCGATCCCGAACCGGCGCTACCCGCCGCCGGAGGACGCCCTGGGCCTGGCGGATCTCGTGCTCGAGTCGCTGGACGAGCTCACGCCCGAGGTCGTCACGCGCCTCTCGACGCTGGGTTGAGACGAGCGAGGTCGGGACCACCTTTGTGGCTCAGAGCCACAAAGGTCCATCACACCGTCCGCTTCCTCGTCGCGTCCATCGCTTGCATGGCCGCAAGCGGCCCCCTCCCCGCAAGCAGCGCGCCCACGAGCGCGGCACGTGCTTCTGCGACCTCATGCGCGCGCTCCCGCTCCGCGAGGACGATGCGTCGAACGTGCACGTAGCTGGGACGCGGGAGTCCCGTCCGCTCAGCGAAAGCCCCGACGCGGCGGCAGGTCTCGGCGATCGGATGGTTCGAGTCGTCGAGGCGGCGAATGGCGTCCAGGATCCTCCGGTCGTACCTGGGTGCGGCGGCCGGCATGGGAGCAGCGTCGCGGACGGCGAGCCGGAACTGTGTGCCGGATGTGTGCCAGCGAGACACTTGTGGCTCAGAGCCACAAAGTGTCGTCGTCGCGCGTCGATCGGGCGGTCGCGAACCGCACAGCGAGCGCATACGGCGAGCGCGCCGGGCGTCGCTCGCGGTCAGTCGTCGACGTGACCGAGGAGCACGCAGGCGTTGTGCCCCCCGAGCCCCATGGCATTCGAGAGCGCGACGTCCACCTGAACGGGGCGCGCCTCGTTCGGGACGTAGTCGAGGTCGCACTCCGGGTCCGGGTTCCGGTAGTTGATCGTCGGCGGCAGCACGCCCTCGTGCAGCGCCAGCACGCACATCATCGCCTCGACCGCCCCGGCCGCCCCGAACAAGTGCCCGAGCACCGACTTCGTCGACGAGACCGCGAGCTCGTATGCGTGCGGGCCGAAAACCTCCTTGATCGCCTTCGTCTCCGCGAGGTCGCCCTGCGGTGTCGAGGTGCCGTGCGCGTTGATGTAGCCGACGCGCTCCGGCTCGATCCCGGCGCGCTTGATCGCGCCGCGCATCATCTCCGCCACCCCGACCGAGTCCGGGTCGGGCTGCGCCATGTGGTGCGCATCGTTCGAGGCTCCGTACGAGAGAACCTCCGCGTAGATGCGGGCACCACGCTCACGGGCGCGCTCGTAGTCCTCCAGGAGGTGCACGCACGCGCCCTCCCCCATGACGAAGCCAGCCCGGGTGGCGTCGAACGGACGCGAAGCACGCGTCGGATCATCCTCCTCGGCGACGAGCCCCCGCATCGCGCAGAAGCCGGCGAGGATCACCGGGTGCATGCACGCCTCAGTCCCGCCCGCGAGCACGACGTCGGCGTCTCCGCGCCGGATGAGCTCGGCCGCCTCGCCCACCGCGTGCGACCCGGTCGCGCAGGCCGACACGGGCGCGTAGTTCGGGCCACGGATGCCGAGGTCGATCGCGATCTGCCCGCTCGCGGAGTCGACCAGAACGTTCGGGAGGAACCACGGCGAGACGCGATCCGGGCCTCGCGCCGCGAGGACGCCGTTCTGCTCGAGGACGCCGACGACGCCGCCGATCGCGGATCCGACAAGGATGCCGGCGCGTGCGGGATCGACGCCCTCGACGCCGGCATCCGCCCATGCCTCCCGCGCGGCGGCGACCGCGAGGATGACGTTCCGCTCGAGCCGGCGCGCGTCCTTGGGACCAACAACCGCAACCGGATCGAAGTCCTTCACCTCGGAGGCGATGCGAACGGGGTAGCCGGTCGGGTCGAACGAGCGGATCCAGTCCACACCGCTCGTCCCCGCGACGGCAGCGTCCCACGTCGTCCGCGCGTCGTGGCCGAGCGGTGTGACGGCTCCGAGACCGGTGACGGCGACGCGGCGCATGAGGGCTCAGAGCCTATAGCGGTCTTGTGGCTCTGAGCCACAAGGTAGGTTCAGGCCATGGCGCGTCCGCGCAGCCGCAGGGGAGCCGGCGAGCCCGTCGAGCGGCCTGCCGACCTCGACCCCGCGGTGCCGTTCCCGCCGATGGAGGCCGAGCTGGTGCGCGAGCTGCCGGAGCCCGACGGCTGGCAGTACGAGCCCAAGTGGGACGGGTTCCGCGGGCTGCTCGAAAACACGACCGGCGAGCTCCGCCTCTGGTCGCGGAACGCCCGCCCGCTGCTTCGCTACTTCCCCGAGCTGCGACCGCTCGACAAGCTGCTTCCGCCCCAGTCGGCACTCGACGGGGAGATCGTGATCGCACGCGACGGTGTCCTCGACTTCGATGCCATGCAGACGCGCCTCCACCCCGCCGAGAGCCGGGTGAACAAGCTCTCGGCCGAGATCCCGGCCGAGTTCATCGCGTTCGACGTCCTCGTCTGGAAGGGCGAGGAGATCTGGCGGAAGCCGCTCACCGAGCGGCGCAAGGAGCTGGAGCGGAAGGCGAAGCGGTTCCGGCTCTCACCGGCGACCCGTGACCGCACCGAGGCTCTCGACTGGCTCGACCGGTTCGAGGCGATCGGGCTCGACGGCGTGATCGCCAAGCGCGCCGACGTCGCATATCTCCCGGGATCGCGCGACGGCGTCGTCAAGGTGAAGCCGGAGAAGACCGCGGACTGCGTCGTCGTCGGGCTGCGCTGGAAGTCACGGCCCGACCGGGTCGCGACACTGCTGCTCGGCCTGTACGACGAGAACGGCGAGATCGACTACGTCGGGTCGGCGGCCGTCGCGCCCGCGAAGCACGACGAGATCGCAAAGCGGGTCGTCCCGCTGCTGAAGAACGCGCCCGAGCGCCGCTTCTCGGAGCCGAACCGCTGGGGCGGCGGCGAGCTCGAGGAGTCCCCAATCCGGCCCGAGCTCGTGGTCGAGGTGCGCTACGACAAGGTGCAGTCGCACCGCTTCCGACACGGCACGAAGCTCATCCGCTTCCGCGACGACAAGGACCCGAAGCAGTGCACCTGGCACGAGCTCCTGCCGTCCCGGGAGCCGGGAATCGACGTCTCGAGCCTGCTCAGCTCCTGATCCGCAGGGCCGCGAGCGCGACGACGTACGCGACCCCGGTGATCGCGCCGAGCGCGACGTAGGGCGAGCCGTCACGTCCGTGCGCCCACTCCCACAGGCACATGACGATGATCACGGCGATCACGACGTGCCCGGCGAGCGCGGTCGCGTGCACGTCCAACCGTGCCCAGTACTCGTCGCGCCCGTCCCCGCGCAGCCCGCGCACCATGTCGAACCGCCCGCCGAGCAGGAACGCGACGCCGACGACGCTCATCAGCGCGAGCGAGAACCAGGCGGACCCTTCCTCATCGCCGATCCAGAAGGCGACGAAGCACGCGATCCCGAGCGAGACGGAGAAAAGGGGCAGGAACCAGCGCGATCTATACATGCTCGTCATCGAAGATCTCCTCCACGGGGCGGCCGAAGAAGCGGGCGAGTGCCAAGGCAAGCGGGAGGGACGGCGTGTACCGGTCCTTCTCGATCGAGTTGATCGTCTGGCGGGAGACGTCGACCGCCTCCGCCAGCTCCTGCTGCGAGAGCCCTCGCTCGGTCCGCAACGCCCGGATGTCGTTTCGCATCGAGGTGTAAAGCTAGCTTGACACCACCTCGATGTCAAGTCTGCTTTACATCACTCTTCCAGGTTGCGCGCCCGCGACGGCTGCACACGTGGTGGCTCGCCGGGCATCTTCGGGAAGTTCGGCGGGTACGGCGCCTCGCCGAGCCCCTCCTTCTCCTCCCGTTCGACCCACTCGAGAAGAACGCGCAGGTCGCACGTCGCGTCGTCCATACCAGCCTGGATGTCCCCGAGCTTCGCGAACCGCTCGGGCATCGTCGCCATCGTGAAGTCCTCGGTCTCGACGTCGGGCAGCTCGTCCCAGGTGACCGGTGCCGAGACGCTCGCGTCCTGCCGCGCGCGCACAGAGTAGGCCGACGCCATCGTCCGGTCGCGCGCGTTCTGGTTGAAGTCGATGAAGACGCGGCGGCCGCGCTCCTCCTTCCACCACGCGGTCGTGACCTTCTTCGGCAGGCGGCGTTCGACCTCACGCGCGAAAGCGAGCGCCGCTCGGCGGACGACCGGGAAGTCCCAGAGCGGCTCGATGCGGCAGAAGACATGAATACCTCTGTTCCCCGAGGTCTTCGGCCAGCCGACGTAGCCGATCTCCTCGAGAACCTCGCGTACCAGCGCCGCGACGCGCTTCCCGTCCTTGAAGGTCGTGCCAGGCTGCGGGTCGATGTCGATCCGCAGCTGATCCGGGTGCTCCGTGTCCTTCCGGCGCGATGGCCACGGATGGAAGTCGACGACCGCCAGGTTCGCGGCCCAGACGACCTGGGCGAGCTCCGTCACGCACAGCTCGTCGGCGTGGCGCCCGGACGGGAAGGTCACGCGCGCCGTCTCGACCCACTCCGGCCGCTTCTCGGGCACCCGCTTCTGGTAGATCGCCTCACCGGCGATCCCGTCGGGGAAGCGGCGGAGCTGTGTCGGCCGCTCGTAGAGCGTTCGCACGATGCCGTCCCCGACCGCGATGTAGTACTCGGCCAGGTCGCGCTTCGTCTTCCTCGCCTTCGGGAAGAGCACCTTGTCGGGGTTCGTGAGCTTCACGACGCGCTCCCCGACTTCGAGCTCGACGAAGGGTGAGGCCATGCGCCGCACGCTAGCGGCCCGGTGGTACGCTCGGCGCGCTCGTTGCCCCGTCCTCCCTGGCGTTAGGAGTAGATCTGCGATGCGTAAGGCTCTCGTCGTTCTCGGCATCCCCGTCGTCCTCACGGCTCTCGCCTTGGCGCTCGCAGCCACCGCCACCGGCAACTCGTCGGCGGCGGCGCAGATTCCAGGCTGCGCGAAGGGCAACCTGAACCTCGTCGAGGACGGACGGCTGACGCTCGGTACCGACAACCCCGCGTTCCCGCCCTGGTGGGGCGGCGGCCAGACGCGGAAGCCGTGGAAGACCTCCAACCCGTACAGCGGGCAGGGATACGAGTCCGCGGTCGCCTACGCGGTCGCCCGCCAGCTCGGGTTCGCCAAGCGCCAGGTGCAGTGGACGCCGGTGCCGTTCACCCAGTCCTACCGCCCCGGCGACAAGAACTTTGACTGGTACGTGGCACAGGTCTCGGTGACGCCCGAGCGCGCGGGGCAGGTCGACTTCTCGAACTCCTACTACTTCGTGTACCAGTCGCTGGTCGGACGCGCGGGGACGCCAGTCGCGCGAGCGAAGTCGATGGCCGATCTCCGGGGATACAAGCTGGGGGCGCAGCTCGGCACGACGAGCTACCAGTACATCGCCAACCACATCAAGCCGTCGCAGAAGCCGCTTGCGTACGACACGAACGACCTCGCGGTGCAGGCGTTGCAGAACGGCCAGATCGACGGGATCGTCGTCGACATGCCAACCGCCTTCTACGTGACAGGAGTTCAGGTCGACGACGGCGTGATCGTCGGCCGACTCCCGGTCCGCGGTGGCAGGGAGCACTTCGGCATGGTCTTCGAGAAGGGCAACTCGCTCCGCCGGTGCGTCAACAGGGCGCTCAACAGACTCTGGGCGAACGGCACGATCAAGACGCTGCAGGACCGCTGGCTCCCGAGTGGCAGCGATCTGCGCGTCCTCAGGTAGCCCCGGCAGCTGGAAAGCGAGCGCCGCTCTCGGATCTTGAGCTTCGGGACCTCTCGCCCTGGTCCGGGGCGGAAGGTCCTCGTCGCGGTCCTCAGCACACTCGTCTTCCTCGGTGTCGTCGCGGTGCTGCTCACGCGATCACCCGGCTGGGATCGGTTCAAGGACTACTTCTTCGACTGGCCGCTGTACCGGGAGTCGTTCCCGGAGATCGCGCGTGCCTTCCTCATCAACGTGAGGATCTTCCTCATCGCGGAGGCAATCGTCCTCGTCACCGCGATGCTGCTCGCGGTGCTGCGGAGCCTCCCCGGGCCAGTCTTCTTTCCGATTCGCGCGCTTGCGATCGTCTACACGGACTTCTTCCGCGGCGTCCCCACGATCCTGGTCATCCTCATGCTCGGGGTCGGCATGCCCGCGCTGCAGCTCGAAGGCGTCCCGGACTCCCAGATCTTCTGGGCCACCGTCTCGCTCGTCCTCGTATACACGGCGTACGTGTCCGAGGTGTATCGCGCAGGTATCGAGTCCGTCCATTCGAGCCAGGACGCGGCTGCGCGGTCGCTCGGGCTGACGCATCTGCAGTCGCTGCGGTTCGTCGTGATCCCGCAGGCCGTCCGACGGGTGATCCCTCCGTTGCTGAACGATTTCATCGGGCTCCAGAAGGACACCGCGCTCGTGAGCGTGCTCGGGGTCGTCGAGGTGCTCCGACAGACGCAGATCGATGAAGCGGCGACGTTCAACGGGACGCCCTACCTCGTCGCGGCGACGCTGTTCGTTCTCATCACGATCCCGCTCGCACGCTTCACCGACTGGCTCGTCGCGCGCGATCGGCGCAAGCGGCAGGCCGCGGGAGTGGCATGACGGCGCCAGCGCCCACACTCGAGATCGAAGGCCTGCACAAGTCGTTCGGCAAGCTCGAGGTGCTCCGCGGGATCGATCTCTCGCTCGCGGAGCACGAGGTTGTATGTCTCATCGGCGCGTCCGGCTCGGGGAAGTCCACGCTCCTGCGCTGCGTGAACCTCCTCGAGCGGATCGACGCCGGCCGGATCCTCGTGCGCGGGACCGAGATCACGGCGCCTGGAGCGGACGAGAACGACGTCCGCCGAGGGATCGGGATCGTCTTCCAGTCGTACAACCTCTTCCCGCACATGTCCGTGCTTCGCAACATCACGCTCGGACCGCGGAAGGCACTGGGCATCTCGGGAGCCGAGGCGGAGGCGAGGGCCGACGAGCTGCTCGTGCGCTTCGGGCTCTCCGACAAGCGCGACGACTACCCCGACCGGCTCTCGGGCGGCCAGCAGCAGCGGGTCGCGATCGTCCGCGCGCTCGCCATGCGTCCGCAGCTGATGCTCCTGGACGAGGTCACGAGCGCGCTCGACCCCGAGCTCGTCGCCGAGGTTCTCGACGTCATCCGCGAGCTCGCGCTGGGAGGCATGACGATGCTCATCGCGACGCACGAGATGAGCTTCGCCCGGGACGTCGCGCACCGGGTCTGCTTCCTCGACGAGGGCGTGATCCTCGAGCAGGGCACGCCGGACGAGATCTTCGGCGCGCCGCGCGAGCCGCGGACGGAGCAGTTCCTCCAGCGCATCGTGAAGGCGGGCCGCCTGTGAGCGGCTGGCGTATCGTGTGACCATGATCGAGGGCCAGGTCGACATCACGCTCGAGCCGCTCGACGAGTTCGTCGTCGTTCAGCCCGTCTCGGACGAGACCGAGACGCGCTCGGGGCTCGTGCTGCCCGCGTCCGCGGCGGCCGCGGCGTCCTGCCGGACAGGGATCGTCACCGCCGTCGGAAGCGACGCGAACGGCATCGAGGCCGGCGACAAGGTGCTCTACCCGCGTGACGCCGGCTACGAGGTCCGCCTCGGGGGCATCGAGGTGAAGCTGCTGAAGCGCGAGGACGTCATCGCGCGCATCCATGACTGAAGCCCTGTAGGTTCCTCCCCGATGACCGCGGCGCTCCTCGCGTACGAGTTCGGACAGGGCCTCGCCTTCGCCGCGCTCGCAATGTGGATCTTCGTCTGGCTTCTCGTCGCCTGGCGGGTCATCCGCCGTCACGACATCGGCGTCGGCGCCAAGGTGCTCTGGATCATCATCATCCTCGTCATCCCGCTCCTCGGCCTCTTCGTGTACTTCCTGTGGGACGCGATGAGAACGAAGCCCGCCTGACGGACGACGACTGGCTGCGGCGGCAGCGCGGATCCAGTCGCTGCCGAGGGCCATCATCGAAGCTCGAGTCGGCGCGACCGGGATACGCGCGACACGGCTCGTCGCACCCGGAACGGAGAAGGAGGGATTCGAACCCTCGAGGCAGGGATTTTCCCCACCTAACGCCTTAGCAGGGCGCCGCCTTCAGCCACTCGGCCACTTCTCCCGAAGGCAGCCAGGATATCGGACGGATCGAACGCCTCCCTGAACCCTCGCGGTTGGAGTGCGCGCACTCTTGTACCCTGCATCACCTCGGAGGGGTGCCGGAGCGGTCGAACGGGGCGGTCTCGAAAACCGTTAGACGTGCAAGCGTCTCGAGGGTTCAAATCCCTCCCCCTCCGCTAGAGATCCTGGTCTCATGCGGGATCGCATGATCGGCCTCTTCCTCATCGGAATGTGCTCGACGACCGCTTGACCGCCTTCTGAGCGAAGGCATCTTCGACCGCGAGCCCTACGGTGAGCGCCCGGCACGGTACGCCTACCGACTCACGCAGAAGGGCGAGGATCTCGTCACGGCGTTGAACGCGCTTCGCGAGTGCGCGATCGGCATGTCTGCGAGAAGCCGATGCGCCTCCTGCGCGTCAAGGGAAGAGAGACTCCGGTTGTCGCAGCGCTCGTTGCGGAGGGGACTCCAGCGCTGTCGAACCGACGAGATCGAGCTCGTACCAGGTCCCGGATTTCCTCGGGACTCGCGCGACGGACGACGGAGGTGGGGGCGACGGGAAGCACGCCTCCCGTCGCCCCGTCTGCCCGCTACGGGACGTTCGAGGTCGTCTCGCACCACTCGGCTGCGTCGTTGCCGGCGCCGCCGTTGCAGCTGTCCGAGTTCGGGTTCGGATCCTCGAACGACCCCGGCTCCTCGGTCTCTGACATGTCCGGTGGGAACGGCAGGTCGCCGTTCAGGTAGTCCGCGCCGTCTTCGCCGAAGATCGCATCGTTGCCGAACGCGCCGTACAGGACGTCGGCGTTGGTGTCGCCGTGGATCGTGTCGTCTCCGGGCCCGCCGATCGCGGTGTCCTCGCCGTGGCCGCCACGGATGAAGTCGACGCCCTGCTGACCCGCGATGAGGTCCGCCCCGGCGTCGCCGTGCAGCTCGTCGGCTCCTTCCCAGCCGAAGATCTCGTCGTCCCCGGAACCACCGCGGATCAGGTCGCGCCCGCCGCCGGGAGCTCCGAAGAAGACGTCGCCGAACACGAAGTCGTTCCCGGTGCCTGCCTCGATCTTGTCGTTGCCAAGACCGCCGCAGATGAGGTCGTCTCCGCCCGATGCGGTGATGACGTCGTCTCCGTCGAGGGCGGCGATGACGTCCGGCCCGTTCGTCCCAGTCAGCTTGTCCGGCCCATCGGTCCCGACGATCGTCGCCTCCACGTCACCGCAGAGGACCGGTGCGTCTCGCGCCGCCCGGAAGCCCCCGTAGACCGCCTGCACCATTCCCTCGGCGGGGAGGGTCCGCACGACGGCGCCGGTCTCGACGTCGAACTCGGTCGGGACCAGGCCATCGTCCGTCGAGCAGCTCGACCAGAAGGACGTCGCATCCACGCCGATCGTGACGCCCATCCACGTCCCGCTCTCGCAGTCCAGCGAGTCGTAGTACTGAACGGGAGTACCGTCGACCTGAACCCTAACCGTCGCCCCTCGAAGAGTGGGGCTCGACGGCAGGTTCAAGAGCAGGGACGAGTCCGGGAGGATGCGCATCCCGAACGACTCCGACGGATCACGTTCCCCGTAGTCGTACGCGACGAGCGGGAACGGTGCGTCCGCCGGCGTGTCGGTGCAGATGTCCTTGTAGAACGTCGGCCCGTTGTTCGCGTGCTGGAAGAAGAGGGTGCACTGATCTGCAGCGAGGTCGAGGTGGTCTGCCTCGACTTCCTCGATCACCCCGAGCGGTGAACCGGTCGGGTCGAACTTGGTGATGGGCCCCTCGAACTCGTAGGCGCCGATGTACGCGTTCCCCTTCGCGTCGAAGGCGATGTCCGTTGGATGACCGCCCGGAGTCGAGGGGTCGTGGATCTCGTCGACGATCGTGCCGAGTGAGTTGCCGGCGCTGTCGAAGGCGACAGCCTTGTTTCCGTCGACGCTGACGACCCACAGCCGGCCCGAGGGATCGAACTCGGCCCCGCTCGCATCCTGGAAGCCGGCGTCGAGTGACTTGACGAGCGTTCCGTCAGCTCGATGCCAGGTGAGGTCCTCCCCCGCCCAGTAGCCCTGGCTGACGATCAGGTCCCCCGTCTCGAACACCGGCCCCGCCGCCGTGCTGGCCGGCACCGAGAACACGAAGAGCAGCAGTACGCCCCCGATCAGGATCGACCGAAGCCGCTCGCTGGAGCGCTGCCCCATGTCATCCACCTCCCCCAGAGGTTGCAATCCGACAGCGGGCCGACGATATCACGTTTGTGATCTGTGTTACAAGACTCGCAACTCCAGCTTCCGCGCGCGACGGCGAACCCGCCACCTTCGATCTCGATCCGTTGGACGCCTTCTCCCCGGCGTCGTATTCGACGACGCCCGACACTTGTCGTTTCACTCGCTCGCCACAAATTGGCACCAGGCTTGGTACCGACCTGAGCGCACCTGTCCGTACTCAGGGGTACCGGTGCGGGGTCGAAACCCCGCACCGGTACGTGATCGCATCTGTGCACGCTGAACTCGAAAACCGTTAAGGGTGCAAGCTCTTCGAGGGTTCAAATCCCTCCCCCTCCGCTGATGAACGCTCGCAATCCCGCATCACGACAGGGATTGCGAGCGTCGTCGGCTAGCCCTTGAAGCGTCCGCCGTTGTCTGCATTGAGACGCGATTTCACGGGCTTACTGGCGCACAACTGGCGCACGGGATTTCGGGAAGGACGAGTATGGACCTGCGGGGGCCCGGTTCAGGCGCACCTGGGGTCGAACCAGGGAAGGATCCCAGCTGCGAGGCACAATCCAGACGCCATGTCGGTGTACTACGGCTACTCCTCGTGCTCTGCGTCTCCTCATGTCGTAGCCCGTTGCACGCGTGTCGTTGCGGCCGTATCCATACGCACCACGGCGACGCTGAACGTGAGCAAGCTGCCTCCGCGCTGGCATGAGACCAGCGACTTGGCGGGGCAGCCCGAGCCCGAGTGCTCTCGCTGCCGCGAGAAAGCGGTCGCCAGCCGAAAGGCGAGCTCGGCGCAAAACGCTCTCTAGGACGGGCCGCTGGCAAACGTGGGGGGCCGAGTGGGTGTCCCATGCTGTCCGGCCGAACGGCGCTGGCCAAAGGCGCAACCGGCACCACGCGAAACGATGCCGTCCGTGGAGCTCGCTGCCTAGACGCTCGTCGGGACGTGTCCTACATCATCAGGCCGACGCGACGACCTCTCGGACCTCGACTCCATCGAGCGTGACGTCGTCGGGTGCGTCAGCCGCGATCGCGCTTATCCGATCGCCTGCCGCGCGCGCGTTTTCCTCCGAGTCAAAGATGATCATCGAGAGTCCGTTCAACTCCCCACCACCGGTCGACCATGTCCAGTAGCCGGTCTTGAAACCGGGCGCGCCCGAGACCCCCGGCACAACTTGGCCGTTGAGCACCTCCCGAGTGCGGTCCGCATTGTGGATGGTCACGCGCACGACGATCGCATGCATCTCCGCCTCCTCCTTCTCCGCTGTTTCTGGAGCGGCGAGCCTAACAGTGTGCCTTTGCGTGGCATGGGAACATACGTTCTTGACCGCACAGCCGGAGGCCCGCAGCCGCTTCGCCGGGCGATCGAGCGGCGAGCGGTGTGGATGGCCGAGGACGCGGCCCGCGAGCTCCCGCACCTCCCGCTCGAGGACGCGCTGCAGCTCGTCCACCTGTACGCGGAGCAGGACTCGCCGAAGTACGAGCGGGCAGCGCTGCGCTGGCTCGAGCGCTACCTGGCCGAGGGCTCGCCGAGGCTCGAGCACTTCGCGGAGGTCGCGATGAACCTGGCGCAACGGAACGTCGCCTGAGTAGTTCCTACTCAGTCGTTCTTGCGCCGCGCGGTGCGGGTCACGGAGGCAGGCTCTACCAAGAACGACCAGAGACGATGCCCTGATCGCCGCTGACCAGTGGCGGGGCGCCTCTCCCCAGCGCACATGACAGCGTCCCCACCAAAGCCAATCGGCGCTGGTGAAATGTTCCCACCTTGGTGAACGCTACAAACGCGAGGTGCCAGGTATGTCCGCCTCCTGACGAGTCGATCGTCGAAGGCAGACACACCCGGCGGCATTGGTGTCGGATCGACCGTGGGGGAAGGCCCGACAGCCAATCTACGACCCGCTAGGGGAGAGCCGCAGTGTGGGGGCTGCAGCAGGGGCGGGCCGTGGGCGACCTTAGTCCGCCGAGCCAACGGCAGGCAACGCAAAACTTCCTATGGCAAGCCGCGCGGCCTGGCAGAGCCATAAAGGTCGCTCTTTTCTCCTGCGCGATCCTGCTCGCAATGGCCGCTGCCATCCTGGCGCGAGTACATGAGGGCCCGCTCAAGAACGCTCCGGGGAGACTGGTGACCGCCCTCTCGTGGTTCACGACGATCTATTCCGCGCTCGCCGTCGTGCTCAACCTGGCTACGCAGAGCTCATCGGAGCGCCGTGTTCGCGCCGACCGCGATCCTCCTCTTCGTGCTCGTCGTGACCACGATGGTCGGCTCTCGAGGACCGGCTAGCCCACCCCAGCCTCAAGCGACATTCCCGCACACGCGGGCAGGCAACTGTGCCTTCTCCCGTGCGAGTTCGTTCTTGGACAGGCAATCGCTTAAGGTCGGCGGGTGACGAGCGTCCCGGACACGCAGTACGCGACGACGGCTGACGGGGTCAGCATCGCCTACCAGACGGTCGGTGACGGGCCGGTTGACCTCGTCCTCGAGCTCGAAAGCTGGGGCAACGTCGACGTCATGTGGGAACTCGACGCGCTCGCCGACCTGTTCGAACGGCTCTCGCAGTTCTCCCGGCTTGTCCTGCACGACCGGCGAGCGACGGGACTCTCGGGCGGCGCAACGTTTCCCGACCTCGAGACACGGGCTCGGGACCTCTTGACGGTGCTCGACACCATCCGGTCACCGCACGCCGTGCTGCTCGGCGAACGCACGACCGGTGCTGCCTTCGCGGTCTTTGCCGCGAGCTATCCGAGCCGAGTTGCGTCGCTCGTGTGGAACAGAGCGGTCGCGACGAGGCGGTGGTCGCCCGAGTACCCGTGGGGCCAGACACCCGACGAGCTTCGCGAGGAGGCGGCGGAGACGCGGGACCGTATGGGAAGCAAGGAGTTCGGCCGTACGTGGCTCGAGGACTGCGCACCGAGCCTCGCCGGCGACGAGCGCCTCGCGGCGCAGGTCGCACGACTCGATCGCCACTTCATGTCCCCGTCGACGGCTGCGAACTGGATTCGGGTCGAGAGCGAGACCGACGTCACGGCGGTATTGCCGCTGCTTCGATGCCCGACGCTCGTGCTCGATTGCGAACAATCCCCGACCGGCGCCGCACAGAGTCGGTACGTTCAGTCGAGGATTCCGGGCGCGCAACTCCAGCTCATCTCAGGCGATCCCTACGCGTTGCCCTATGGGGACCGTGCCCAGATCGCCGACGCCGTCGAAGCCTTCATCGGCCGTGAGCGAGCCGCCGAGGCGCCTGCAACAGTGCTCGGGACGGTCCTCTTCACCGACATCGTCGGATCGACCGAGCGCCAGGCGGCGGCGGGCGACCGGGCCTGGGCGGACGTGATTCGTAACCACCACGCCATCGTTCGCGATGCACTGGAGTACTGGCAGGGCGTCGAAAACGACACGGCAGGCGACGGCTTCTATGCCACGTTCGACGGCCCTGCTCGCGCGATTCGCTGCGCGCTTGACATCGTGAATCGCGTAGGCGAGATCGGGCTCGAGATCCGCGCCGGCATCCACACGGGGGAGTGCGAGATCGTGGACGCGAAGCGAGCCGGACTCGCCGTGACGATAGGTGCACGGATCGCAGGAATGGCGGGGCCACGCAACGTTCTCGTCTCCCGTACGGTCAAGGACCTCACGGCCGGAAGCGGATTCTCGTTCGAAGACGCCGGAGAACACGAGCTGAAGGGAGTTCCGGAGCGCTGGCAGCTTTACCGGGTCGGTGTCTGAGCGACCGCTAGATCCCGCCCGGACGGTCAAGGGACATTCCCGCACGCTCGGGCATGCGAGCGAGCTCTCACTTGGGCGCGAGTTTCGTTGCAAGGTTCAAGGGAAGAGAGCGTTCGTTTTCGCCAACGCATGACACCAGCTTCACATAGGAATCGTCCGGCTCTCCTCTAACCACGGTGACCGTTCGCCAAGATCCCACGGCCGACGTGCATCTGGGTCGCGGGACTAAACAAAACGAGCTACTACCGTGTCCTACTCATGTGACCGGACGCCGCGGAGCTAGCCTCAAGGAACTCGAAGCGTTGTATCGCAGTCGGTTCGACGTCTTCACACGAGTCGCTACGAGCGTGACAGGCGACTCAGACCGCGCCCGTGACGCCGTGCAAGAGGCGTTTACACGCGCGGTCCGCGGACGCCGTTCCTTCCGGCGCGAATGTCCGCTCGAGTCCTGGGTCTGGCCCATCGTCCTCAACGCTGCTCGTTCCGCAGCACCCAAGGCGAGCCCGACCATGGACGAGGATCAACTGGCCGCCGCGAACGGCCATCCCGAGCACGACGTCGAGCTACGGGTGGCGCTCGCGCGGTTGCCGGAACGCCAGCGAACGGCTGTCTTCCTGCGCTACTACGCCGATCTCGAGTACGCGGCGATCGGCGAGGTGCTCGGAATCCAGACCGGAACGGTCTCCGCGACTCTCAACGCCGCGCACGCCGCCTTGCGAAGCCAATTGGAGGAGGTACCAACATGAGCGAACTCGACCGCGCCAGCCTCGACCGCACCCTTCCCCGAGGTCGGGCTCCGCTGACTGGGACGAAGTGCTGCGAGGCGCAGGCGCAAGGAGGGAACGTCGTGGACGACGCCTTGTCGGCGTCGTTGCGGCTTTGCTCGTCCTCGTCGTTGGCACGGCCTCAGCCTTCGGCACCGTGCGTGGCTTTTTTGGCAACGGGAATCCGGGCGGTGAACGTAACAACTTTGCCATCGAAGGCAAGAGGGGAAGCTTTAGCGTCCGGACCTTGTCAACTCGATATGAGCGAGGGCGGATTTGGCGACTGGTGCTTGAGTACGTCCCAGCCCCGTACCCATCTACTTCCACCGTGGCTCCCACGGGCCAGTATGTGCAAGTCACCGGGCGCGGGCGGGTTGTCCGAATGGGTGGCCACAAACAGGGGTGGAGCGCGCGCCTCGAGGGCTTCGTGACCCGCCCCGGAGAATCGAAGCAGCGCGTTGTCATCACGATGAAGGGTCGCCCGAAGGGTGTGTTCGTGCTCACCCCGCTCGAGCCCGGAGTCCTGAAGCGCGACTCAGGCACGCTGATCTACACGTACGCCAGCGGGTAAGGCCGATCGACACGCAGATGGAACCCGACGTCACCATCCGACGTCCGGGGGCGTCGAGGATCCGGAGCCGTGGTGCATGTGCGTTGGCTTGTTGCTTCGTCGTAGTTCTCGCGAGCGGCTGCACTACGACTTCCAGCTCCGCACCCTCCGCTCTGGAAGCGACGATCCCAGAGCTCCAGAAGGCGATGGAGACCGGTGAGCTCACGGCGGTCGAGCTGGTCGACTTCTATCTGGCAAGAATCGCTGCCTATGACAATGCGGGGCCCAAACTCAACGCGTTCATCCTGGTAAACCCTGCCGCGCGCGACGAGGCGGCGGCTCTCGATGCCGAACGCGCGGATTCTGGCCCTCGAGGACCCCTGCACGGCATCCCGGTGGTCGTGAAGGACAACATCGGAACCGCCGACATGCAGACAACTGCTGGATCGTTAGCACTGAAGGGATTCACACCCGGTGAGAACGCCTTCCAGGTGCGCAAGCTGCGCGAGGCGGGGGCGGTCATCATCGGCAAGGCGAACCTCTTCGAGTTCGCCCTCGGCTGGACGACGGTTTCATCTCTCGGCGGGCAGACACTCAACCCCTACGACCTCAGCCGGGATCCCGGCGGCTCGAGCGGGGGCGCGGCGGTGGCCGTCACCGCGAACTTCGCCGCCGCCGGCCTCGGGACCGATACCTGTGGATCGATCCGCCTCCCGGCAGCTCACAACGATCTGTACGGGTTGCGGCCGACGAGCGGCCTCTCGTCGCGCGCCGGCGTGATTCCTTTCTCGACCACGCTGGATGCCGTCGGCCCGATAGCCCGTAGCGTCGTCGACCTCGCGATCATGCTCGATGCCACGGTCGGCGCGGACCCTGCGGATCCAACGACGGTGCCGGTTAGGACGTCCTACCTGAACGCCGTCGATCCCGATGGCCTTTCGGGCCGACGCATCGGCCTGGTCACGTTCAGTGGAGACTCCGACGTGGAGGGCGTCATCGGTTCCGCTATCGAAGAGATGACGGCGGGCGGCGTCGAGGTCATGGAGATAACCCTCCCGAGCGGCGTGGATATCGGGCCCTTCCTCGGAGAGTTGCGCTTCACCCTCGATGACTATCTCGCTGCCGAGCCCCGGGCTCCAGTTCGGTCGTTCAGGGATATCGTGGATCTGAACGTCGTCACCCCTGCGGTGGGCGGATTCTTGTCCGAGTTGGAAGCGGTGACCAGCCTGGACACAGATGCGTACCGCGCAGCTCTCGAGGGACG
Source organism: uncultured Actinomycetes bacterium (assembly GCA_963815895.1). Classification (GTDB taxonomy): domain Bacteria; phylum Actinomycetota; class Thermoleophilia; order Gaiellales; family Gaiellaceae; genus GMQP-bins7. The sequence goes on from CAWFIP010000002.1 coordinate 87,073, forward strand.
GCATCGGTTCCGTGACGCGGTCGTCGCCCTCATGGACGAGCACGACCTCGACGCGATCGCCTATCCGGCGTCTTCCTCCCCGGCCACGCTGATCGGCGGAGACCCGAGCCCCTTCGATTGCGGATCAGCCGCGTTTGGTGGCCTACCCGCCATGGTTGTACCGGCTGGGTTCTCCTCTCATGGCCTCCCGATCGGTCTCGAACTCATGGGCCGGCCCTTCGCAGAGTTGACCTTGATCGCCGTCGCCGCGGGCTACGAAGCGCACACCGACCACCGTGTGCTCCCCCCGGCCACCCCAGCACTCCAGCGGACTGAGTAGCGCCGACTTGTTTGAGCCAGCCCTCGAACGACGAACAGGAGGTCGGTATGGAGCGATTCAGCTTCGGTGATGACGTGGCATTCGTGCCGCGTGGAGATCTGCTCGATGGTGTGAGAATGGCTCCGTTGACACAGCCCTCCGAAGAAGGGGCGCTCGTCAAAGCAGCGATCTTCCGATTCGAACCGGGCGGTCGGATCCGTCGGCATCCCGCGAGCGACCCGCAGATCATCGCCGTCCTGGAGGGGTCAGGAGAAGTGAGCGGGGCGAATGGCGTCCACGAGCCGATCGGCGCAGGCGTAGCGGTCTTCTTGCACGAGGGGTGAAGACCACGAGCTGAAGTCGGAAGTTGGGCTGACGGCGCTCATCCTCGAGGGCGAGAGTCTGGATCGGTTCCGGAGAGCGACCTAATCCCGTTCGCTGGGTCGGCGCCCGCTCCGCTCTCAAGGGACATTCCCGCACGCTCGGGCATGCCAGTGTCTTGCTGGCTGAGGCCTTTTACGGTCGATCGGCCGTATTGGCGTCGAGGCTGGCCGATGGCGGCGGGTCGTCGAATTTGTCGTGGCGGCGGTATCAGAACGACCTCCCGCACACTCGCCCAGGCGGTGATCGTGTCTACAGAGGACTTCCGGGCGGCGCGAGATGTTCCGGCAACAGCAAGCCGGTCCGAGCTGACTAGGATTGCTCCGTCGCTCTCGAGCCCGCGGACTCTGATCCGAGAGCGCCAACACACGGGCGTGATACCGACCTCGACTCGAAGGAGAGGATGTGGAATCAACGCTCGCTTTCGCCGCCGCGGCCTGGGCCATCGCGATGGCGCTCGGCCCGGTCCTTCAGATACGTCGAATCGTCGACCAACAGAGTTCGCGCGGCGTCTCTGTCTCGTTCTTCGTCATCCTCCTCATCGGCTTCGGCCTGTGGGTCGCATACGGGATCGCTGCGGCGAACCTCGCGCTGATCGTCCCTAACAGCGTTGCGGCGATCGTCATGATGGCAACGATCGCGGTTGCGATCCGCTACCGATAGCGTCGCGGTCGCCCTCGGATCCGGGATGGATGGTTCGTCAAGGGACATTCCCGCACACTGGGCACGCGAGGCACCCGTCGTCGGACGCCGTTCGACGGTCACCGCTCCGACCACGTTGACCTATCGAGCGGCGTAGTCGAGCTCGAGGAACTCGCTTACCTCGGACAGCCAGCGCTCCTCCACAAAGCGGACGTGATCGGGGTGCTCGTTGTAGCGGTTGTACGCGGTTCGATCCGCGAATTCCATCGAGATCGCGAAGCGGTAGCCATTTTTCGGGCTCACCTCAGCAAGTAGCTCGAACATTTCAACGCCCGGGATAGTCGCGAGGTTCTCGGCCGCCTCGAGGAAGCTACGTTCTTCCGCCGAGCCTTCCTCATGCACGAGCGTGAACGCAACGGTGTGCCGGATGCGCTCCGCGACCATCCAGGGAGACTACTTCTCGATCTGTGATCTGCCGCGATAGGGCGGCCAGAGCCCGCGCCCACGCGGTCGGCGAGTTCCGCTCAAGGGACATTCCCGCACGCTGGCCCACGTTGGCGTGCTGCTGCTCGTGTCAGCTAGGTGGATACCGATCGCACAGGGCTCCGGTGGTCTGTGCCGGGAGGACGTTGGTCTCCAGGAGCTCCTCGACTTTCACCGAAGAGAACGTCGCCTGGTCGACGAGTAGCGCTCGGTAGCGACTGGACGCCTCTTCGAAATCCGTGTTACCGGCAGGGTGCACGATGACGTAGCGGCCCCACGTCCACGTGCCGCTCGCATGCTGGAGCATCGACAGCAGCAGGAGATGCTCGAGGGGCGGCTCCGGCCGCCCCTCGTCTTCGACTAGGGCGCCGGCATCGTCGCGACGAGGTTCCTGGTCGCGATCTTCCCGTCGAGTGTCGCCGTCGCGCGCTGCACGCTCAGCGGCCAGGCGATGCGGAGGTCGCCCTTCGCACCTCCGGGCCCTGTCACGTCGACGCGTGCCGTGAGCGTGCGGTCGCCCACGTTCCAGCGCGCCGTCCCGGACACCTGAATCCCCGGCACGAACTCGACCGCGTCGAGGGAGAAGACGACCGGGTCGTCGCCCTCGTACGACCACGTGCCGCCGCGAAGGCCGACGCTCGTGCCGTCGTAGTTGACCCACCACCGCGAGAGGACATCGGCGACGGTGGCCGCCGCGCCCGCCGCGAGCCGTCGGTCGGCTTGCGTGGAGGCGTCGCCCTGCGCGCTGTCGGCCGGGACGACGTCCTGGGCCCGCGTCGGGAACTGCGGGACGAGGTGCGGCTCCGGGATGCGGCTCGCGCAGCTCGTGTCACCGGCGTCGAGGGTCTTGAGGAAGCGCACGTAGATCCGTGACGCGCACGCATCCTTGTCGTACAGCGCGGTCACGTGGATGGAGTTCTGCACCTCGACGAACGTGCTCTCCGGGAACCGATCGGCGACGACGGCCGCCTGCGCGGAGGTCGTGATCGTGTCGAGGTCGCCGTTCAGGACGAGCGTCGGCACGTCCGGATAGTCGGCGCCCGGCGGGTCGGGCGGGTCGTCGCGCACCGGCGACGGCCAGCGCATACATGCGAGCCAGCCCTCGTAGTCCGTTCCGGTCCAGGCTGCCCCCGTGAACGGGGTGAACGCGCCGTCCGGATACTCGGCGAGCCTGGACTCGACCTCCTTCGGGCGATCCTTGATCGGCGTGTCCGGGTCCCAGAGCTGCGGGTAGTCGTGGCACGACACCGCGAGGTAGAGGGACTCGGAGAACGACGGCGGGTCCTCACCGCCTCCGTCGACCGTCACCGTCTCGGCGCCGAGCCGCAGGATCGGGGCGCGTGTCTCCGCCCTCCGCTGCGAGCACCGCGGCGGGCAGCTCGCGCCACAGGGCCGGGAAGTAGTACCCGGACGAGAAGATCTGGACGAGCGCGTCCTCGTTCAGCTTCACGCGGGTCCGAGTGCCGTCGCCGTCCGGACCGAAGCCCGTGAACGGGGCAGAGCGAACCGCGTCGACGTAGCGCGTGACGAGGCCGACCGGGTCGCCGCGAGCGGGCTCGGGGCAGCCGGGGCTTCGTTCGCAGGTCAGCTCGAGCCCTCGTCGTCCCGCCTCGACGAGGTCGGCCGCCGCAGGATCTGTCCCGGGTAGCGGGTAGGTCCCGTCGAGGGTGATCGACCGGAGCCGCTCGGGGAAGCGGAGGGCGAATGCCTGCGCTGCGTAGGAGCCGTACGAGTCGCCGTACAGATCGACCTTGCCTGCGCCGACCGCTCGGAGCACCGCCTCGAGATCCTGAACGGCCTGCGACGTGGAGTAGAGGTCGCGGTCCGGCCCGAGCTGCGTCGCGCAGCGTCCCCCGCGCTCGGCGTAGTTCGCGGTCGAGTTCGCGAACGCCTTGCATCCGAGCGCGCCGCTCTCACCTGTGCCGCGGAGATCGACCAGCAGGAGGTCGCTGCGGTCGGACACGGGCCGCCAGACTTCTGCGCGCGCGTCGCGGTCGGCCGCCGTCGGGTAGCCCGGGCCGCCCTCGATCGAGAGAACCGTCGAGAGCACGGCCTTTGCGCGCTCGCCGTGCGGGTAGTGCTCGAAGTAGATCCTGATCTTCGTGCCCGCCGGCTTCTCCCGGTCGAGCGGGAGCACGACGTGGCCGCACGTCGCCTGCTTCTCGATCGCGCGGGCGTCAGCGGGACAGCGGGTCGTCTCGACTTTCGGCGGGGGACCTGTCGTCGGCGTCGGTGTCGCAGCCGGAGAGTCGCGCGTGGCCGAGATCCCCGCGGCGACCGCGAGCGTCAGGCCCAACGCGACAGTGAGGAGGAGCCGCGGCACCGCGCGATTCTACGTCGCCGCACGCGACGGCTGGCACGCACTGCACCAGTAGGCCGTCCGGTTCATGTCACCGAGCCCGCGGGAGCTCACCGGCGTACCGCAGCGGAGACAAGGCCTCCCGGCCCGCCGATAGACCGACCGCGGCGACCGGCTCCCGCGAACGGCCGCGCGCATGTGCTCGCGCGCCCATGCGAGCGTCTCCGCCAGCTCGTCGTCCGAGAGGTCTGCGAGAGGCCGCCACGGTGAGACGCGGGCATGCCACAGGGCTTCCGCGAGCCACATGTTCCCGATCCCCGCCACGAGCCGCTGGTCGACGAGCGCCTCGCCCACGAGGAGCGACTGATCCGGCGAGCCGCATACGCGCGACGACGGCCGCGACCTCCGTGCCGTCGGCCAGGAGATCGGGCCCAAGACGCCTGACCGCCCGCTTCTCCAGCGTGAGCACCGGGCCGTTCCACTGCGTCGCCTCCCACTCGCGGCCGCGCAGCACGAGCCAGGGCATGCCTCGGCGCTCGCGGCCGCGCGGATCGAGACGCCAGCGCCCGTTCATCCGCAGATGGCTCCGGAGCACGACACCACCCTCGAAGCGCAGCAGCAGGTGCTTTCCGACCGCGTCGACGCCCTCCAGCACGCGCCCGTCGACGGCGCGGGCGACACCGGTCGCCTCTCCGCGCGGATTCGGGCTCTCCGCCTCGATTCGCTGCCCGACGAGCGGCCGGAGCCGCTCCGCCGCGCGATGAAGGGCGTCGCCTTCGGGCATCGCTCAGTCCGCGAGCGCGTCCTGGAGCTCGAGCAGGGCGCTGAAGATCGCCTCGGAGAAGGTCGGATACGGCTGGATCGTGTCGAGCAGGACGTCGAGCGGCACCTCGCCCCGCACCGCGAGCGTGAGCTGGCCGAGCCACTCCCCTGCTTCCGGCCCGACCGTCACCGCTCCCACGAGCACGCGGCGCGAGCGATCCGCGGCGAGCTTGACGAGGCCTTCCCGCTTCGGCCGCTCGAAGGTCGACAGCCTGCCGCCCGTGATGGTGTACCTCGCCGTTACGACGTCGTTACCGTCCATCCGGCCGACGCTTCCGACCTGCGGGTCGGTGAAGACGGAGGCCGGGATCGCGCGGTAGTCGGCACGGGCGTCGTGCCCGGCGACGTTCGCAGCGGCGACCCGCGCCTGGTACTTCCCGACGTGGGTGAGGAGCGCGACCCCCGAGACGTCGCCGATCGCCCAGACGCCCTCCGCAGCCTGCAGGCGCTCGTCGACGGAGATGCCCTGCTTCGTGATCTCGACGCCGAGCTGCTCGAATCCGAAGCCATCGACGTTCGGCGTCCGGCCGGTCGCGACGAGGAGCCTGGCCGCCTCGAGCGTGTCTCCGCCCTCGAGGTAGAGCCGGACTCCGTCCCCGGTCGCCTCGACGCGCTCCGCCTTCGCTTCGCGGCGGATGTCGATGCCCTCCTCCGAGAGCCGCTCCGCGAGCAGGTCGCCCGCCTCCGCGTCGACACGTCCCAGCAGGTGGGCGTTGCCGTCCACGATCGTCACCCGCGCACCCGAACGGTGGAAGAACTGGCCGAGCTCGACGCCGACGGGCCCGCCGCCGAGCACGATGAGCGACGCAGGGATCTCACCCGCCCACACCGCCTCGTGGTTCGTCCAGTAGCCGACGTCCTCGATCCCTGCGATCGGCGGGACAGAGGGCGTGGAGCCGGTCGCGATGACGAGCGCGTCGTACTCGAGCTCGCGCGCCTCCACCTCGACGACTCCGGGACGCGCGACGCGCGCCTCGCCGCGGACGAGGGTCGCGCCCTGCTCCTCGAGCCAACCTGCGTGCCAGGAGTCGTCGCGACCGTCCGTCACCTGGTCGCGCCACCAGAACACGCGCTCCAGGTCGAGCTCGCCGGTCACCGCCTCCGCTGCTCCTGGGGCGAGCCGGGCGGCAGCGAGCGCCTCGGCAGGCCGCAGCAAGGTCTTCGTCGGGATGCACGCGTAGTACGAGCACTCGCCGCCTGCTAGATGGCGCTCGACGACCGTGATCTCGGCCTCCGCGTCGAGCTTCCGCAGCGCGCCGACGAAGTGCTCGCCGCTCGACCCCGCGCCGAGAACGACCACCCGCCGCATCCGCCCCATCGCTCCTCCCTTCGGCTCCATCGACGAAATGAGACCCCTTGCGGGGCCTCTGAGCGGAGAGGGCGGGATTTGAACCCGCGACGCACCTTTCAGCACGTACGCGATTTCCAGTCGCGCTCCTTAGGCCGCTCGGACACCTCTCCAGGCCGGTACAGCCTACCGTGGCGGTTCGGCGGCTAGCCCGTGGCCGACTGCGAGACGTAGGCGGCGACGTCCTTGATCTGCTGTTCGGTGAGCGTGTCCTTGAACGGCGGCATGCCGCCGCCCCCGTTTGTGACCTGCTGGACCACGGCGTCGTACGACGGCTGGAGCGAGTCGAGGTTCGGCCCGATCGTGCCCGTGGTGCCCGCATCGGAGAGCGTGTGGCAGCCTCCACACCCGGCCGAGCCGACGAAGACCTCCTTGCCGGCGACGGGGTCGCCCTCGGCACCGCCCGCAGGAGGCGGTGGCGGCCCGGGCGGAGCAGGCTCGGCCGGAGGCGGCTCCGCCGGTGGAGGTCCGGGCGACGGCTCCGGTGACGGCGCCGGCGCCGGTTGCGGCTGCTCTCCGACCACATGCTCGTCGGCCTCGCCGACCTCGGCGAGCAGCAGGACGGCGGTGATCTGGGCCGCGAAGAGGCCGATGCACACTGCGATGAAGATCGGCAGTCGCTTCCCCGGAAACGTGGGGCGGCCACGTGGGATGACGAGCGCAACGACCAGCGCGAAAGCGATGAACACGAGGGCCACGATGAGCAGCCCGAGCTCGTAGCCGGTGAGCGCCAGCGGCACGCGGCGGACGCTACCACGGGTTTCGGGACGCGGGCTCCGCTACTGCTCGAGCGGCGCCATCGTCAGGCCGAAGGCCTCGAGTTGGCTCCAGTAGAGCTCGGCGCGCTCCTTGTGTCCCGACCACACGATCGCCTGACCGGTCGAGTGGATGCGGTTCGCGAACGTCATCCCGCGGTCGTAGCTCACGCCGGGAAGGACGCTCGAGAGCGCGAACGCGACGCCCTCAAACGTGTTGTGGTCGTCGTTCCGGACGATGACCCGCCACGGGGTCCCGGAGCCGGTCCCGGTGCCACGGCGTGCGCGTTCCTTCGGAGGCGTGAGCGTCGAAGGCACGGGCGTGACGGTACCAAGGCCCTCGACGAAAGCTCGCTAACCTACGCCCTCCCGGGCGCATAGCTCAGCGGGAGAGCGCTCGCTTCACACGCGAGAGGTCCCTGGTTCGATCCCAGGTGCGCCCATTCCGGTCCGCACGGCTGAGCGGTATTGGCTCAACCATGCGGGTCTTGTGTGTCGGGGATGCCCGGAAGTGCTCGCCCTGTGGCGCTACCGGTGGCGCTACCGAAATCCTGGCTGGCGCGGCCGCAGAGCACGCAAACCGGCCTGATACCCGGCGGCGGCCGGGCGCCAATACACCTCTCGCGCGCACGCGCGCGCACGCGAAAGAGAAGAGGCGCGAGGGTACCCCACCCCCTCGAGCGCGTTCGCCGAGTCGGGGCCTGTCGCGCCCGACGCGGCGCGCACGTCCCACCACTTTGTCTCGTGCGCACGCGCGCGCACGCGAGGCACCACCCCGTCGACGGCGACGGACGAGCGGGGCCTGGTTGCGGGGGGCGTCTTACCCAACGTCGATTACCAGCGCCGCCGTCGCGACCCAGAACACCCCACTCCCAGCGCGGCGACACACGCAACAACGAAAGTCGATCGCCGACGGAGCGCTGGGATGAGTTGGCTCACACCGAAGGCGACTGCGGGCCACAGCACGGCAACCCACCACGCAAGCCCCTCGGACCGTGATCCGGGGTCGGGGCCTGCTCTCGGGCCTCGGCGAGGCTCCATCGTCTCGCGCGCCTAGACGCACGTTGACGCCTTCGGGGTTTCGGCCGGGATTCTGGCAGCGGGGCCACGTCGAACACATCGAACTCCTCCCTAGAATCGGAGCAGTGCAGTCGTGGAACGTGAAAGAGATTGAGGTGCGCGAGGGACCCGCCGGGCGGAGGCTCCCGAGACTGTCGACGCGGCACGGGCGATCATGATCCGTCTCACGCCTGGTGACGAACTCGGCGAGCACCAAGTCCGAGAGCGCTTTGCTGATGGTGTCGACGGATCGGCGCGTATTGAGGCGGGCGGCGACGTCGTCGAGGCAGGGTGGTCGGGCACGCTACTCACCTTCGAGCCCGACGAGCGCCACAAGGTCTCCAGCGTGATCGGTACTCGGATCGTCATGATCCTCTCGTCGTGGCCAGCCGATGGCCACTACCCGAGCTGGCCCGGCGACGTTCTTCCCAGCACCTAGGTCCGATGAACAAGCCGGACCAAGGAGGCATGGACAGCGAGCACGATGCCTGTCCGAACTGCGGGTCGCGCGTGGAATCCGCGATCAGCGCTCCGGGCGACGAGCCAGTCCGTGAAGCAACGGAGCGGCGCTGTCCAAGCTGTGGCAAGGTCCTGCGGCGAGAAATGGGTGGCGAATGGACGGTCGTCGACGAGATGGCGAATTAGCTCGCGGTCGCGAGGACCGAGCAGTAGTCTCAGCCGATGGTCGCCAACCGCGTCCGACACACCGTCGCATTCACACTCGTCCATGAGGAAGGATCACCGGAAGAACGTGACTTCCTCCAGGCGGCGGAGCAGCTCGCAACCATTCCAGGCGTCGAGGCGTTCGAGCTGCTGGCCGAAGTGAGCCCGAAGAATGGCTACCGCTACGGGATATCGATGGAGTTCGCAGATCGTCCCGCGTACGAGCGCTATAACGAGCACCCCGATCACGTTCGCTTCGTGCAGGAGCGCTGGCTGTCCGAGGTGAGCGAGTTTCTCGAGCTCGATTACTCCGCTCGCTAGGTCGTGGTGGTCGGAAGGGTCGGGGCGCGTCGAGCGGGCTTCGCGGCGATTGCTAACTCGCCTGCCCGAGTGTGCGGGAATGTCCTTGGCGGTGGATCACGCGTCATAGGCTTTAGCGTGCTGGCGTGAGCTTCACCGTCGACCCCGGCGCGTACGACGGCTACATGGGCAGGTACTCGCTACTGCTTGCGCCTCAGCTGGCCGATCTCGCGACGGTCTCCGCGGGTCAACGAGTGCTGGACGTCGGATGCGGGCCGGGCGCATTGACAGCCGAGTTGGTCAGGCGACTCGGTGCACCAGCGGTTTCTGCCGTCGATCCATCGGAACCTTTTGTCGCGGCGGTGGAGGAGCGTCATCCCGGCGTCGACGTGCGGCGAGCAGCTGCCGAGCAGTTGCCGTTCCAGGACGCTGAGTTCGACGCGACGCTGGCGCAGCTGGTGGTCCTTCTCATGGAAGACCCCGCGGCGGGAGTGGCCGAGATGGTGCGTGTGACCCGGAAGCGGGGTGTAGTGGCGGCGTCGGTCTGGGACTACGCCGGCGGCCGAGGCCCGGTCAGCATGCTCTGGGATGCCGCGCGCGAGCTCGACCCCACCGTGGCCGACGAGTCCCACCTCGCCGGCGTTCGCGAAGGCCATCTCGCGGAGCTGTTCGCCGCAGCCGGACTGGCGGAGATCGAGGAAGCGACTCACTCGATCCGCGTTGAGCATTCGAGCTTCGAAGAGTGGTGGGAGCCGCTCACGTTCGGCGTCGGACCCGCCGGAAGCTATGTCGCCGGACTCGACCCTAGGCGACAAGCCCAGCTGCGGGAACGGTGTCGCGCGAAGCTTCCTCCTGCACCATTCCTGCTGACAGCCCACGCCTGGGCAGCACGAGGTGTCGCATAGCCCTGCCTTACGAACGACGGCGCTCTACACCGCCAGACAGGTCGGCGAGCTAGGTCGCCGTCGCGTTTGCCAGCGTCCTCTCGCTTGCGCACCATGCGTGTCAGATTCGTGTCAGATCAGACTGACCATCACCGGTGCCTCGTGACGCATGAGACAGCTCCCGGTCGCGTAACCGTCTCACATCGACACGCGATGACCACCGCTGACCACCGCCCGACAGAATCGACGAGTCGGAGGTCTTTGAGACTGATTCCTCACGTGACGACCCCTCCCCCCTCGCATGTCCCGGACTGTCGGGGCCTATTCGCCGGGGGCCGCCCGGCGAGAGTCCGAGCTCACCCTCGCGCGCACGCACGCGCACGCGAGGCACCCACCCCCTCGGGCGATGACGACGGGCTGGGGCCTGGTGGCGGGCCTCGTCGGCGAGGATCACGCGCAGGGGATCGTTGCGGTGAGGTGGGTGCCGTGGCCGGAGGGGCTGTCGATGCGGAGGTTGCCGTCGAGGGCTTCGACGCGGTCGCGGAGGCCACGGAGTCCGGGAGCATCGGTGTCGGCGCCGCCGATGCCGTCGTCGGCGATCTCGACGGTGAGCCGGCCGTTGGCGCGCGCGACGTCAATCGTTGCTCGTGAGGCGTGTGCGTGTTTGGCGATGTTGGCGAGCGCCTCGGCGGTGACGAAGTAGGCGGTGGCCTCGACCGGTGCGGGGAGGCGGTCGGGGTGCACGGTCAGTTCGACGGGGAGCGGTGTGCGGCGGGTGAGTGCGGCGAGGGCGGCGGGTAGTCCTTCTTCAGTGAGGATGGCGGGGTGGATGCCGCGGGCGAGGGCGCGCAGCTCGGCGAGCGCGTCGACGGCCTCGGTGTCTGCTTCGGCGAGCAGCTCGTCGAGGGCGGCGCCGCCGTCTGCGAGCCGGCCGCGCGCGAGCTGGAGAGCGAGCCGGATCCCGAGCAGGTGCTGCTGGGCGCCGTCGTGGAGGTCGCGCTCGAGGCGGCGGCGTTCGGCGTCGCCTGCTTCGACGATGCGGGCGCGGGAGGCGCGCACCTCGGCGAGTTGGGCGCGGAGCTCGGCCTGGAGCCGTGAGTTCTCGAGCGCGAGCGTGGCCGCGGCGCCGACCGCGCGGACGAGCTCAGGGTCGTCGAGCAGCGCCGGGTCGTGGACGAGCGCGGCGAGCCGGTTCCCTTCATGTTCGAGCACGGTGACCGAACGGCCTGGCTCGTCGGCGAGGATGACTTCGCTCCCGTCGGGGTTGACGTAGCGTCCCCGTTCGGGGAGCCAGAAGGCAAGCTCGACCGAGGGGTCGCCGAGCGTGCGGGCGATCGCGTCGCGCACCTCGCCCGGCTGAGACGCAGAACCAAGCTCGACCACCAACCCCGCCACCCTCGACCGGTACATCCGCGTCCGCAGCAGACCGACGAGGAACGCAACCGGGATCATGGCGAACGCGAAGTCGCCGAGCCAGAAGACCACGCTGGGCGGGATCTCCGCCACGGCGAGGACGTCGAGCGCGAGCAGTGCGGAGAACGGCACGATGGCCACGGCCGCCGCCAGCAGGACGGGGGCGTACGCGCGGCGCGTCGGCGCCGTCGCCCGACGGACCTTCCGGACAACGAGCACCGTGGTAGTGGCGAGGATCGCGACCGCGACGAGCAGCGAGACGAAGTCGAGGGCGTCGAACAGCGCGGGATTCCGGCTGACCAGCAGCAGGTTGCGCGGGCAGCCCGGGCACTCGTCGTCCGCGCGCGGATCCCAGAAAAGCTGCCAGGCGGGCGAGACGACCAGCCACGCGCCGTAAGTGAAGAGCACGAACGACCGCTCGAAACTCGAGGACAGCCGCCCGCCCGGGAAGGCGAGGATGAGGTGCACGAAGACCGCGATGCCGAGCCCGAAGTTGAGCTCGGCCAGGGTGAACGGCAGAGCGGCCTCCCAGGTCAGGTGCGGCAACAAGCTGGCAAACCCCAGGGCGACCATCAGCGCGCCGACCCGGTTTCCCGGGCGCCGCTGCCAGGCGACCAGACCGGTCGCGATCCAGAGCGCGGCGATCGCCGCCTCCACCGCCTGCTCGGTCGCACCGAGGTCGTCGTAGCCCTGCGCCGTGAGCTCCAGCCATGCAGCCGCGGCGGTCACGACCGCCCCGGCGAGCGCGATGCCGATGAGCAGGCGCCGGCTCACCGCGTCTCGCCTGCCAGCACGGCGAGCGCCGAGGGATCGTCCTTGTGGATGAGCCCGCGGGCGGGGCTGCGTTCGAGCCGGCCCGCGAAGCCGGCCGCCTCGCGGCTCGAGGTCAGGATCACGACCGGACGTTCCACGCCGTCGACGAGTTGCTCGGCGACCGCGAAGCCGTCCGTGTCGGGCTGGGCGACGTCGAGGAGCACGGCTCGGGGCGTAGCGCTGTGCAGGCCGCGAGCGCGGTCGTCCCGTCGTGCGCCTCGCTGACGACTGTGAAGCCGCTGCCCTCGAGCAGTCGGCGGGCGAGGCGACGGAAGCCCGCATGGTCATCGACGATCAGCACCGTCCGGGTCACGTGCGGATCGTCTCATGCTAGACCCGGCCGGAGCATTGGGGAAATCACCAATCTTCGGCCTGGGCGGCGCGGGACCAGGGATTCCATCGATGTCGGTCGGCGTCAGGCGACCTACCGTCGTCGCCATGGACGACCGTCGACTCCTCCGCATCGCGGCCCTTGCCGCCTTCCTCGGCGCGGCGGCTCAGCTCGTCGCCTCAGTGCTCGAGCCAGATTGGGGCGGGGATCCTGGGGAGGCTGTCCGAGTCGTCTCAGACAACGGTCTCTGGGTCGGCGACCGGCTCCTGGATCTCGTCGGCGTCTTCCTCGCGGTCGGGGCCTTCACCGTCGTCGGTCACACCCTCGCCGAGGACCCCGGGCGACAGTGGGCCCGGGCCGGCCAGCCCTTCCTCGTCCTCATGGGAGCGCTCGGAGCAGCCGGAATTGTCTCCGCTGCCGTGATGAAGGACATCGCCGACACCTGGGCTGAGACACCGCCCGAAGCGAAGCAGTCGTATCTCGCCTCGTTTGATGCCACCAGTACCGCGACGGAGGACTTGATGTGGGTGGCGTTACTCGCGCTCGGCCTCTACCTCACGGTGCTGGCGGCGGCAATCCTGAGCGGCAGCGTCTACGCGCGCTGGATCGGCTGGACCTCGGCCATCAGCGCATTGCTTCTGCTCGGTGGCGAACTCCTCGAACTCGTGGTCGAGGAGGCATTCGTTGCAGTGCTCGCCGGCTTCGTGCTCTGCATGACCGTGCTCGTTGCCCTCGGCGTCTCGATGTGGCGCCAAAGGAAGAGCCCGAGTGCTCGTGCGTGGGCGTCGAGCACATCAGCTCTGCGGAGCGCACCGCTTTCCACGGAGCCGACGAGCTCGTCGCTTTTGTCGAAGCGACGCTGGAGCGCAACCCACAAGGGGGAAGGGAACCGATGAAAGGGATGTTCACACTGGTAGCCGCCATCTCGGCGGTCATGCTCGTGGTCGGGTTTGCGCCGCGACGCGCACGATTTCGGGGGGCTGTCGTGCTTTGCGCCGTCCTCGCCGCGACCACACTGGTCGCGGCGGCCGGCGCGCGGCCGACGAGCGCGAGGCTCCAGGTGCAGATCAGCTCTGCTCCCCCGAGCGTCTCGAGCTCGCCTGCCGCATCCTTCGGCTTCGCCGCGAACGAGCAGGCAACGTTCACCTGCTCGCTCGATCGGTCACGTCCGAGCGACTGCGTTTCGCCGAAGTCGTATTCGGACCTCGCCGAGGGTCTTCACGTCTTCACGGTCGAGGCAGCGAATACCGACGCCTCGGGGCGGAGGTACAGGGCCGAAGACTCGTACCGCTGGACGGTCGACGTGAGCCCGACTCCACCACCGCCCGGCCCTGAGCCTTCTCCGCCCTCCCCGTCGAACCGCGTGCAACTCGTCGTGCAGGTGATTGGGCCAGGTCACGTGACCAGCACACCGCCGGGGATCGGATGCCCGGGCGAGTGCGAGTCGCACTACGCGACCGCGGCCGTAGTCGCGCTCGTGGCCGAGCCCGAGCCCGGACTCCGTTTCCTCGGTTGGGGAGCGGCATGCGAAGGGACCGCGGGCTGCAGGGTTCGGGTCGACGCACCCACGTTCGTGATCGCGAAGTTCGGGGTCCACGCCTCGTACAGCGACCAGGGGCCCACGGACAGCGATCGCGATGGCGTGCCCGTGCGCGCAGACGCGTGCTCGGATACGCCAACAGGCGCGAAGCCGCTTCGCAACGGCTGTTCCGCCACCGACCTCCTTCAGGAAAGCGTGACGCGGTTCCACGACATCGCGACGACCATCGGGTCCGCGACCAACCGCCTACGCAGAATCGACTCGATGGCGAGCGTTCGCAGGCGCCTCGAGCAAAGCCTCCCGATGCTCGCCGCAGGCGTTCTCCGCGTGTCGCACGCAGACCTGTGCCGTGGGGCAAACACGACACGAAGCGGCTTGCGAGATCTGAAGGCCATCGCCGCCGTGAATGGCAAGCTCGCTCGAGCAGCCCTGCGCGTCTTCGAACGACCGCTCGACGCTTCCACGCGCCTGGAGACCGGCCGTCTCCTCGATGCACGCAGCCTCGTCGCTGATGCGACCGCGTCGGCGACGGGCCTCTCGCGCGCCTTCGACGCGGCGTGCTCGGCAATCACCGGACGAGCCGTGCTGACCGGACGGGTGGCGGAGACCGACGATGAGCATCGTCTCGTGATCCTCGAAGGAGGGCGCAGAATCGCCTTGCCGATGAACCTTCCAGGGTCTCCGATCGCGGAAGGCATCCCGGTGAGAGCGGAGACGTTGAACGTGGGTCGCGGCCCATCGATCGCGACGGGCATCGCGGCGATTCCGCTGCCGCAGACGGGTGCGACCAAGGCTCCCCCTTGCCTGTCTTTCGCGATCGCGCCGTTCCAGGACTTTGCGAAAGGGAAGCCGATCCTCCACGATCCGCGGGGGTATCTCGCCCACGGCAAGCTCCATCTGGAGTACGGCTCGAGGGCGGCAGTCACGAACCGGTGCCGGGATTCGCTGAAGGGCCGCTACAGCGCGGCGTTCTCCGAGGACACCGGTTGGTTCTCCCCTGACGGCCTCCAGCTCTGGGAGTACGGCTTCGACCTCGAGCCCGGGGATCCGCCCGTGGAATTCAACATGCAGCGCTACAACCCCCAGGGGACGATCACCGTCGAGTTCCGATACCAGGGAAGCGACTGCGGTCCACCAAAGGCAGCGCCGGACACGGTCGACTCCAAGCCACTCCGCTCCCCGCAGAGCACCCAGAAGTCGTACCCCTGTCCGGTCGTCGTGCTCTCGAAAGCGACGTACGAGATCGAGATGTATGAGCACGGGACCCTCGCGGCTGCGACCTACAACGAGACGGTGTTCAGCCTCGAGGCGGGGCCGCAGCCGGCCAAGCTCACGTCGTTCAAGTTCCTGGACCAGTTGGCCCTTGGAAGCACCGTTGGAAGCACGTTCAGGGCCGAGGCGCTTGGTCCTGGAGGCACGGGTCACATCACGATCACGTCGGGCAAGCCGTTCTCGATCTGGCCCGAGGCGTATTACGGGCTGCCCACGCCCAAGTGGGACAAGACGCTGGGATGGACGCCCAATCTGCTCCCGTTGGCCGGCGTTGATCACTTTGCCGGGCTCGTCTGGCCCCGGGTCGAGGGAGTGCGCAAGGGTGGATACCCGTTTCGCTATGCGGTGAGCCTGCCCGAGATCATCACGGACCTGCTTCCGAACTGCCCGACGAAGGATTGCTTTTACCGCTTGCCCTGGCAGGCGGGCTACCCCGGCACCGCCTTCCTCACGCCCATTCCCAAGAAGCCTGCGGTTCCCAGCACGGTCCTGTTCACGTCGTCCGCTCCGACAGGAGTGCGTGCAATCCGTGGCGGTTTCGTCTCCTACCTGAACAAGCCCGGTGGCGGCTGGTTCGCGACCATTCAGGAGCAGGCGGCCCCAGGCGACCAGAGTTATACGCAGTACGAGCTCAAGGCGAAAATCTTCCAGGAAGGGGCCGAGGTCAAACGCGGTGCTCCGCTAGGACCGAGCGCCTCATTCCTCTTCCGCATCGGCGCCGGAATCGCGCCGCCGTGCTTCGAGGCCTTCGTGGTCACTGGCGCATCGAGCGTGTTCTCCCCGTGCATGACCCCGACAAAGGACAGCGCCGTGGTCTCGACCAACGTCTATTGACCCGACGGATCACCAGCAGCATGCCCGTCGTGTCTCCAAGGAGGTCCAGATGTGGAGCAGAATCGTCGTGCTAGGCGCCGCTCTTGCCGTGGCGGCGGCGATCGCGTCAGCAGGTCCTGCGGCGATGCCGACATGCAAGCCCGGCGTCTCCAAGGTCGCCGGTGGGATGGCCCGGACGTTCTGCGGGACTGCTACGGCCCGGGTGGTCGTGAACAACAAGGAGTACCACTTCAGTGGCGGCCAGTGCGACATCTACCCCAGGTACATCGTCGTCAACATCGGGACCGTCGTGCTGGCAGGCGCGAAGAAGCACGCCTACTTCGGCCTCCTGCTGGGGAAGCACCCCGCCGCGACTGCGGTCGATCCGGTCGTCGCGAAGGACGGGACGTACACGAAGGGCCTGATCACCGTGACCGCGCCTGGGGTTCGTGCGAGCGTCTACAACGCAGCGGATCTCGAGATACGGCTGACGAAGAATCGGCGCGCAGGCTCGTTCTCGGGGACAGGGCTCGGGAGGAAGTCCGTGCGCGGGTCGTTCAGCTGCTGACGAGCGACCGCACGGCGGGCGACCGAGCCCTCGCCAGATAGCGCTCGAGCCAGCGCAGCGCCGCCCGCTCGTACTTCGGCGAGCCGCGCTCCGCGTACAGGTGGACGAGCTGGAGGGCATCCTCGAGCGGCAGGTTCGGGAGCTCGCGGGCTGCGTGTTCGGCATTGACGCCAGAGCTCGGCGCCGGTTGTTGGGGCGTCGTACAGTTCGGGCGCCGTGGAGTACGTGACGTCGAACGACGGAACGCGGCTCGCCTATGAGCGGACCGGCTCCGGGCCGCTGCTCGTCCTGCTCCACGGGACGAGCGTGGAGCGCTTCAGCTTCCGCTTTCTCGAGCCGCTGCTCAGGCATCGCTACACCCTGTGTGCGATCGACCGTCGTGGTCGCGGGGAGAGCGGCGATTCAACCGGCGGGTATGCGATAGAGCACGAATTCGCTGATGTTGCAACGGTCATGGCCTCGCTTGCGGAGCCGGCCGATCTCTTCGGGCACTCATTCGGCGCGACGGTAGCGCTCGGCGCCGCCCCATTCGCCACCAACCTGCGTCGGCTCATCCTGTACGAGCCCGCTCCGGGCGTACGGCAGATCGAATCAGAACTCCTGACCCAGCTCGATGCGCTGCTCGCCGCGGATGACCGTGAGCAGCTTCTCAGCACCTTCCTGACCGAAGCCGGCCTCGATTCCGACGCGCTCGGCCAGCTTCGCGCCTCCCCAGTTTGGGCACAAAGGGTGGCCGCCGCCCACACGATCCCACGGGAAATCCGAGCGGAGGAGGCCTACCGGCCCACCTTGGAAGCGTTCTCGACACTCGCGATCCCGACGCTGCTTGTCGTCGGAAGCGAGAGCCCCGCGTGGGCGAAGACCGGCACCGAGATCGCCCGCTCCGTGCTTCCCGACAGCCGGGTGGCCGAGCTGAACGGGGAAGGCCACCTCGCGATCCTCACGGCCCCCGAACTCGTAGCCGCTGAGGTGTCTCGCTTCCTGGGCGAATAGCCCCAGTGACTCGCAAGACAAACCAGCCGAGCGAGTCGATGATTCGCTTCTCTGTAGTGACCGAGGCTACATCCCGAAGAGACGCCGATCGGATGCGCGAGTGCGCGGGAATGTCTCTTGAGCGAATTGGCCGACGGCGGTGTAAGGACACGCTCTCGCAAGCGCGGGACAGAACAGGAGGGCGAAAGCGAACGCCCGCGTCGAGCGCTCCCGTCTACGATGTCGACGACGATCCGAGCAGCTCGGTATCGAGCAAGCTTGTCAGCCAGTTCCGGTGACGCGTGGCCGTCCAGCCGAACTCGACAGTCAGAAGCTGGTAGAGCTCGGGACTCGCGAGAGCGCAGAACCGTTCGCCCGCCTCGGAGACTGACAGCCCCGGTCTGAGGGCGGAGCCCAGGTAGCGCCCGATCCGCTCCGTCTGGTTTGTCAGCCGGTCGTGCAGCAGCCGGCTGCCAAGGGCGGCAGCGAACGGCTCCTTGTCGGCGGCGCCCCGGATGACAGCGTGGACGGGTCCCGTGCGAGCGAGGATCGCGCAGCTGTACTCGACCATCGCCTCTAGACGGTCGCTCGCATCGGTGACGTGCGCAAGCTGGTTCCAAAGCTCGTCCTCCTGCGTGGAGGAGTCGGGAGTGATGGCCATTTCGATCACGCCTTCGAGCAGGCCTCGCTTGCCGCCGAGCGTCAGGTAGATGGTTTCCGGAGAGACACCGGCCTCATCTGCCACCGCCGCGATCGTGGTCCTCGCGTAGCCGCCGTTGGCGAAGAGCTGATAGGCGGCGTCGAGTATCCGGCCTCTTGTCTGGCGGGCCTGGTCCGCCCGGAGCGGGGAGTTGTAGCTGCGTCGTGACGGCTTGACCCGAGCGGACATTTCCACTACTGTACCGATCAATTCACTCCAGTGTCTATTAATCCATTTTACTGGACGAAGGAGGCTGTCATGAACGTGATGGAACGAGCAGCCATCGATGGTCTCGAGCTGGAGTACGAACTCCGAGGATCGGGAGAGCCCGTCGTGCTCATCCACTGGGGCGTGAGCGCCATCTGGGCGGAGCCGCTTCTGGACGAGCCTTCGCTCCGAGACCGCCACCGCGTCCTCAGCTACCACCGGGCGGGCTTCGGAGGCAGCAGCTCGATCGCAGGGCCAGTGACGATGGCCGACCACGCCAGGCACTGCCGGCTCCTCATGCGCGAGCTCGAGATCGAGCGCGCACACGTCGTCGGTCACTCGTCGAGCGTCGCGGTCGCACTCCAGTTGGCCCTCGATGCACCAGACGCCGTACACACCGTCGTCTCGATGGACGCCGCGCGACCGTCTCCGCCGACCGAGCTGCAGGCCGCCTTCCGCCGCGAGTTCGTGGAGCCCGCAGTCGAGCGCTACCGCACCGGAGACAAGGAAGGTGCCGTCGACACATTCTTCCGCGGCGTCTTCGGTCCCGACTACCGTGGCCCGCTCCAGCAAGGACTCCCGGGGGCGTTCGAGCAAGCAGTCTCCGCCGCGGACACGTTCTTCACGCAGGAGCTGCCCGCACTCTGGGAGCGCTGGTCGTTCACAGAAGAAGACGCGAGGCGCATCACGCAGCCCGTGCTCGCCGTCGTCGGCGAGAAGAGCGCTCCCACGTTTCCCGAGCGACGCGAGCTCCTCCGCTCCTGGCTTCCCGAGGTCGAGCTGTTCGAGCTTCCCGGCGCCACGCACCTGCTTCACGTGGAAAACCCTCAGGGGATGGCGGAGAGCCTCGCCTCATTCTTCGCGCGGCACCCGATCGCAGCCTCGACAACTCTCTAGTTACGGCACAGATGACGGAGTAGCGAGCGGAGCTGCGACCAGAGAAGAGGCGCCTCTCAGCGCCCCTCTCACCTTCTGCTGCAGTCGGCGTCTAGTCCACGAACGCGCAGATCGCATGAACCTGCAAGTACCACGTGCCGCTGAAGGGATCGGTCTCATGCGCTCGCGCGAGCCATCCGTCCCTGTTACGACCCCCTTGCACCTTTCGCTCTGGAGAGCTGGTAAGGAGAGCGACTCCGGGAGCGCCGCTGAGAAGGCTGAAGCTCGTACGCGCGCCTCCTCCGAGCACTCGTCTCCCGCCTCGGCATTTCGCACGAACCTCTTTCACGTTGATCGAGTTGGTGGCGGATTGAACTTGGATCGTCTCGAGCCCGGCTATCCCGGGCGGTCCCGGATCACCCTTCGCCCCCTGCGGCCCTGGCGGACCCGCGGGGCCGACAGAGCCAGTGAGCGCCGCTCTGGCACGGGCCGAGATGTCGACGATCTGCAACGTCCCGTCGGCGACCTTGGGCGACGTGACGGCGCTGTCGCGAAGGTTTATTTCTCCGACGCTGTTCGGTGGCAGGGCCTGAGTCACGGACGCAACGCTTGTGCCGCTGAGGGCCACGAGCAATGCGCCACAGGCGACTACGAGAGCCGCCGAGGGGCGGCGAACACGCCGACGCATGAGGTCTCCCTTCCTAGACGATCGGCTACCGGGCCGCAGTGTTACAAGGCGTCGGGCGTCACCGAGCCCTCGATGCCAGGCAGGGACACGTCCTGAAAAGCGTCTAGGCAAACAGCGGCCGGCGCGTCATCGTTCGGCCGAGGCCGGTTGCGCATTTGGCCAGCGCCGTTCGGCCGAGTGGTGTTCGGGACACCCACCCGGCCCAGCTCCTTGAGTCAGACCCGAACGACGACGGTCGAGGCCAGCTGTCCTGAATCGTCTGATTCCGCGAGTGGCTCCTGAACGGGCGCCTACTCCA
The DNA here is from genome assembly GCA_963815895.1 of uncultured Actinomycetes bacterium. Taxonomy (GTDB): domain Bacteria; phylum Actinomycetota; class Thermoleophilia; order Gaiellales; family Gaiellaceae; genus GMQP-bins7. Next base: position 107,498 of record CAWFIP010000002.1, read on the forward strand.
GCACCATCTTGACCAGCTTCGTGCCATCGTCGTCGCCGCTCTCGACGGTGACGCCGAGAACGTAGACACCCACCTCCCATGGCTCCGAGGGAACGACATCGAGGTTGTAGAAACCGGGCCGAACTCTGGGGACTACCGCGTCGATACGCACGCCAGATCCTCCAGGGGCGACGAGCAAATCGTCGATGGTGAAGTTGCTCTCGGTAAGTCCTGATACCCCCTTCCCGTCTCGGTCTGTGATCGCCATGCAGATGACACTACGTTCGCTGTTGCGTGGAGCCGCCGCGACGAGCTCGACGATCGTTGAGATGCTCAGCTTGGGCATGCATCGACCTCCTTGTTCAGATCCACCTGGCTGCCGGAGTGTGAGCGGAACTGGTGACTAGAAACGCTCTGCCCAATGCACACGGCATAGAAACGCCTGACCACGCTCGCAGGATCACCGCGCACCGTCCTCGCGGCGGGTTACGGTCGCCCACGGCCCGCCCCCGCTGTAGTCCCACACTGCAGCTCTCCCCTAGCGGGTCGTTGATTGGTGTCGGGCCTTCCCCCCAAGGTCGATCCGCCGCCAAGGCCGGGTATGCCGCCTTCGACGATCGACGGCTCAGAAGGCGGCAGCCCGGCACTTCGCGTTTGCAGGCTTCACCAGCTGGGAACATTTCCGCAGCGCCGATGCGCTTGGTGGGGAAGCAGTCACGGCGTGAGGGAGAGGCGCCCCGCCCCTGGTCAGGCGGCGATCAGGGGCAACGCCTCCGGCCGTTCTTGGTAGAGCCTCCTCCGTGACCCCCGCACCGCACGGCGCAAAAACGATCTGACTAGGGCGGCTCTACCTAGAAACGCCCTTTCAGAGAGCGATACCCCTGATTGGGCCGCGGACCAAGGGCACGCTCTTCCCCCTGCGCCGTGACCGCTTCCCCACAAGCGGACCGGCGCTGCAGAACATGTTCCCTCCGGGTGCCAACGGAGGCAACGCGCAACTTTCTTCGGACATCCGCCGGAAGCGCGATACGGCTGACCCCGCACCGCGCTGCGCAGAAACGGGTCGCAGGTCAGGAGCTTCGTAACTCGGCTGGCCTGTCGGGAGGATCATCCCTCAGCTCGTTGCGAAGGTCGGCGATGCCTTCGGGCAGGTCGTCATAGCCGCCGGGGGCTGCCATCGACCACTCGACGATGACGTGGATGAGATTCATCCGCTGCGCGCTCGTCAGCTTGACCGGCGCCGAGGTTCCGGCGTTCTGGAACGGGAGCCGCGCCGCGTCGCGCTCGTCGAGGCGGGCGAGTAAGGCTTCCCGCGACGTCCACGGAATCACGACGTCGCCATGAGCCAGCGCGATCGTCACCGTGTCGATGCGCCGTCCCACCGGGCACAGACTCTAGTCGGAGGCTCGCTGCTCCCCGCACCGCGCTGAGCAGAAACGGCCTAGCCGGCGACCTCCTTCGGACGCACGACGACGCGCTCCCAGCGCTCGTGCATGAGCGCGTCGAGCGCTTGCTTCGCCGCCCTGCGTCCCGCATGGGTCGCACGCACAGCCGCCGGCCAGTCCCCCTCGATGAGCGCCTGCTGTGCGTCGGCGATCAGATAGGCGGCCTCTTCGAGCTCGACCTCGACAAGGTTCGCGATGGTGCTGGGCATGGCAGCCTCCTTCCGGTTGACGGAGGCGCGGCACCTCTCCCTGGGCGATCCTAGTTAAGACAACTCTGTAGTTGGAGAGAGACCCTCGCCTTGGCCAGCGTCGAGACAATTACCATCGCCACCCGTGGCCGAGGGCGTCGTCATCCGTCTCGAGCGCGACGCGGACTATCCCGTGATCGCAGAGGTGGTCCGCGCGGCATTCGTCGGACACCCGGACGAGGTCGTGTCGTTCGTCGAGCGCATTCGGGCGTCGGAACAGTTCATTCCGGAGCTGGCGTTGGTCGCCGAGGACTCCTCCGGTGTGATTGCTCACGTGATGTTGAGCTGGGTCGGCGTTGAAGGCGGATCCCGTACAAGGATCCTCAATCTCACGCCGATGTCGGTTCGACCTGACCGCCAGCGCATCGGTGTGGGGGCACAGCTGATCCGGGACGCGCTCGGCCGCGCCGGAGAAGCAGGCGAGCCTGCCGTCATGGTTCAGGGCCATCCCTCGTACTACCCTCGCTTCGGCTTCGAGCGGGCGAGCGCGCTTGGATTCATCGCCCCGTATCCGATGCTCGACGACGCTTTCATGGTCAAGCGGCTCCCGGGATACAGCCCCGACCTCGCCGGTCGGATCGTCTATCCGGCCGCGTTCGACGCTCTCGGGTAGGTTGCGCCCTTGGCCAGCGCCGTTCGGCCGAGCGGTGTTCGGGACACCCACCCGGCCCCACGTCACCGCGCTGCGGGTCAGGACGCATGTCGCGGCGGCTTCCGCTCGTGTCGCTGCGCGGGCACCGAACGGACGCTGCGGAGAAGACGCTGCTGCGGCTGCTCTCGAGCCACTAGCCACCACCCTCCTCCGGTGTAACCATGCAGGACTGAACCAGACTGCAACCAGTGGAGGACGGAGAGGAGCCCTGATGCGAGCAGTCATTCCGACCGCGATCGTGGCGGCGCTCATCGCGGTGGCACCGGCCGCTGCTACGACGAGCACGTCCACGGCGACGGCCGGCGTAGTCGACGCGAAGTCGTGGTGCAAGGCCGTCATCGACGCCAACACGAGGTTGGGGACCATGAAGAACAAACGCTTCCTCAATTTCGCAACGGTGCCCCCGAGCGCGTACAAGAAGATCGTCGACGAAGCCGTCGCGCACGGCGACAAGTACATCGCGCTCGCGCCGAGCTCGATCAAGACGGCCGTCAGACATCAGATGGCCTACTTCAAGCACATCAAGGCGAACCACTACTCGAAGACCACGCCGCTCGCGCCGATGACGCTGGCCGACGTCAAGAAGATCACGGACTTCGAGCGCACCCAGTGTGGGATCAAGTTCACCACATGAGCGGGAGCGTAGGGAGCGGAAGACGGTGGGCTCGCTACGTCTCCCGCTTCGCCAGGTCCATCGTGATCTCCGCGAAGTGCTGGAGCCTCGGTGAGCCCTCGGTGAGGTAACGCTCGAGCCAGCGCAGCGCCGCCGCCTCGTACTTCGGCGAGTCACGCTCCGCGTAGAGGTGGACGAGCTTGAGCGCATCGTCGAGCGGCAGGTTCGGGAGTTCGCGGGCGGCGTCCTCGGCCAGCCATAGGGCTCGGCGCTCGATCGCCCGGCGGAAGCGTATGCGGGCGTTCGGCTGCGCGGTCAAGAACGTATGTTCCCATGACGAAGAGGCACTTTGGACTAGCGACTACGCGTTCTCGCACGACTGAGCGACGGCGAGTGCGACTGGCTCAAGAGGCCTTCGCCTCTCGGCGAAACTCGGCCAGTCTCTCCGGAGTCAGACTGAACCTCGCCAACTCATCAGGGGACAGCGAGTCGAGAAAAGTCTTCTGCCTCGCGAGGAACACATCCTTCTCTTTCGCTGACAAACCGGTGATGAAAACGTCGAGATCAAGGTTCCGTGCGCCTCGGAGGAAGGCCTCCTCGAGGTTGGCGCCGTCGAGGGAAGCGCCCTCAAGGTCGGCGCCCTTGAGGATGGCGAACCGGAGGTAGGCGCGGTCGAGGGTGGCCCCCTTGAGGTTGGCGTTCGCAAGGTTGGCTTCCGCGACGTTGGCGCCCACGAGGGTGGCGCCCGCGAGGTTGGCGCGCGAAAGGTTGGCTTCCGCGAGGATTGCGCCGTAGAGATACTCGCGAGAGAGGTTGACGCCCGCGAGGTTGGCGCCCGCGAGGTTGACGTCCATGAGACCCATGTCTAGGTCCGCGAAGTTGACGTCGCGGAGGTCGGCGTCACCGAGGAAGAGCGCGAAAGCGTCGATTGTCTGCCTTGCCTGCTCGGTGACGCGGACCTGTCCATACTGGTCGACGAAGGCGGAGCCCGGCCTCGGCGAACCAGTGTGCGAGTTCGCCGGAGCGGATCGGGTAGCCGCGCGCCTCGCTTCGATTGCACGCGCTGCGGGTTGCTCGAACGTGGTTCCTTCGCGCCGGTCGATCACATGTCCAGTTTGGCCCAGGAAGGCCTGCACCTGGGATCTTTCCCTGGTTCGATCCCAGGTGCGCCCATAGCCTCAATCCGTTTGCCGGAGCTAAATTTCGAGGATCGAGCTTGAGGCCGGGACCAAATCCGGGCCAAACGGCGGTCAACGGTGCGCGTCAGCGCCGCACCCACTTGGGATCGTTGGTGGCGTTACGCCGGCGGCTCGCGAACCGCTCATCGCCCGCTCCAGGTCGCTCAGGTCGTAATCCCCACTACTGCTCGCCTGAGAGCAGCCGCTCGTGCAGGACGCCGCCCGTGACCCCCCGCGTGACCTGGATCCGGCCGAGCGGCTGCCCGCTGGCGGGTTTCGCCAGCGCGTTCACGTCCTGCGTGAAGACCGCGTCGTACCGCTCGAGGAGCCAGCCGAGCAGATCGGGGGGAATCCGCTCGTCGTTCGTGCCGTCCTGGCCGTAGTTGCCGTATGGCGGCGCAAATGCGCGTGGACGGTACATCGAGTCGTGCTCCGCGAGTCTGTCGTGTCCCCATTCGAGGTCCGAGCGCACCCGCTTCTGCCAGTTGTCGAAGTCCTCCGTGACCTCCTTGTAGGCGTAGTAAGGGCCGAAGTCGTCCGGCCCGGTGCCGTACCGGATCTGCTGGTGGCCGTATCCGGAGTGGAGCTGCAACTCCCAGCGGCCGCTGTCCACGACGGTCTCGAGCTCATCCCAGGTGAGGTACTCGGGGTCACCGTCCTCGACGCGGCCGACGTCGACGAACATCACGGCGTTGAAACCCAGCTCGTCGAGGATTCCGTCGCTCCCGGTCCAGGAGTCGGCCCGGCCATCGTCGAACGTGAGCAGCAGGGGCCGCGGCGGGAGGTCTACCGGCTCGCCCTGCACGAAGGCGATGAACGTCTCGAGGTCGATCGTCTCGTACCCGGCGTGCTCGATCATCGTCATCTGCTTCGCAAAGTCCTCGAAGCCGACGCCGAACTCTGCCTCGCTCTCGCTGAATTCGCTCGCCGGCCCGATCCCGTGGTAGAGCAGTACGGGGATCTGGGAGCGGTCCGGCGGCAACGGGGCCCAGAGCTGTTCTTCCTGCTGGGTCAGGGTCACCTCCGGGGCCGGATCCGGTGTCCGCGGCTCCGCTCCCCCCGAGCACCCGGCGAGCGCCAGGAAGACGAAGCCGGTACAGGCGACGCGCGCCACCGCCGATAGTGTCACGGCCGTACTTCTTGCCATGCGTCTCGTAACCGTACTGCTCATCTCTGCTCTCGTAGCCTCGGCGGCCTCGGTCTCGGCGAGCGGTACGGTGCGGCGGCCAGACGTGACGCCGCGCGCCGACCGGATAGCGCTCGAGGTCGCTCGCATGGCCGCAGATTCGTTGGTGGCTCGTCACCGTGCCATGCCTGCCGGTGGCTGGGCCTGGCGCTCGTCGATCCAGGCACCGCACTACCAGACCGATCGGGACGTCGGCGCGGCCTCCGTGGGCGAGGGGCTCCTGGCCGCCTACGCGGTGACCCGCGACGCCAGGTACCTGCACGCCGCTGAGGGGGCGGGCGACTTCCTCCTCGGCGTCGCCGAGCCGGCGGACGGGGGCCTTCGCTGGCCGGACTGGGCCGACCCGGACGGGCGTCGTTCTGCCACGCACTTCACGAGCTTCGACGACGGCGCGGCCGGGATCAGCGATTACCTCTGGCGGCTGTTCGAGGTCACGCGGAAGTCGCGGTTCCGAGCCGCGGCGGTCGCCGGCATGCGCTGGGTCGTCGCGCAGGCCGAGGGGACGTCTTGCCCGCAGGTCTGTTCCTGGCGGTGGACTGACGACCCCGACTGGCAGCGCACCTACCACGGCGTCGGCCCGGGCGAGGCAGGGATCGTGTGGGCCCTCGACGTGTTCGCCGACCGCACCGGCGACCCGAGCCTCCGCAGCTACGCGCGCGCCGGCGCCGCACGCCTCCGCCTGCTGACCGAGAACGGGACGCGACCGCTGCCGGAAGGCTCGGACAGCAAGCTGCACAGCACCGGCTTCCTCACGGGCTCCGCCGGAGCGGCCGCGATGTTCCTCGAGCGTTACCGCCGCGATCGCAGCGCCGCCGACCTCGCCACCGCCCGCGCCCTGCTTCGGTGGGTCAACGACCGCGCGGTCGTCGACGGCACGGGTCGCCGCTGGCCGATCCACAGCAACCAGACGTGGGCGACTCCCGGCTTCGAGCTCGGAGCCGCCGGCATAGCCTGGGTCAACCTGCAGGCGTACCGTGCGACGGGCGACAGCGGCTATCGGGCAGTCGCACGCGAGGCGGGGACATGGCTGCGCCGGATCGCGGGTAACGGGCCTTCCTGGGCGGAGGACCCCGGAGACGCCGGCTCTCCCATCCATGTCGGGCTCGACAGCGGCGCGGCGGGAATCGGCTGGATCCTCTACGACCTGGCCGCCGCGGGAATCGACCCGTCGGCAAACCGAGCGACGGCGTGGGCGGCGTTGGATGCGCTCCGACTCGCTGCAGGCCGCGACCGTCTCGGCGTCTTCTGGCATGAGCACCGCATCGGCGGGCAGCCGAAGCTGAAGGCCGAGCCGTCGTGGCACTGGGGGTCGGCGGGCATCGCCGCGTTCGCAGCCCGGGTTGCGGGCTGGTCGAAGCGTGGGCCTGGCGGCCAGCCGTTGACGCGCTAGCCCAGCACGCTGGCATGATCGCTGCGGGATGGCCGACGACCGTGACTTCGCGACGCCGCGGTTCCAGCCGAGCCGCCCGGCGCGGCGCCCAGCGCTGATCCTCGTCTACATCTTCGGCCCGCTCGTCTGGCTCGTGGCGTTTCTGATCGCCGCTGTTGCGCTCGAGCGTGTGAACGTGATCGAGATCGGACTCGCGGTGACGATCGTCGCGTTCGTCGTGTCGCTGGTCGTCCTGTCGATCCTGCGCGCGGCTCGGCAGCGCGAGCAACGGCGGTTCGAGGCCCATGGCTAGGTTGTTGCTGGCGTTCGTCGCCCTGTATCCGATCTGCACCGCTGCGATGTGGATCGCCGGCGGCCTGCTCTTCCGGCTGCTCGACGAGCTCAAGACACCAGGCCCGCCTGGAGGAAGCTGGCCAGGCGTCACCGTACTGATCCCTGCCTACAACGAAGAGGCAGTGATCGCCACGAGCGTCCACGCGGCGCTCGCCGCCGACTATCCGGAGCTCGAAGTACTTGTCCTCGACGACGGCTCCACAGACCAGACGGAGGCAGTAGCCCTGGCAGCGGCACGCGGAGACGCGCGCTGCGAGGTCGTCAGGGACCCGATCAATCGCGGCAAGGCCGACCGCCTCAACGACGGATTCGCCCGCGCGCGCCACCAGCTCGTCGTGGTCACCGACGCCGATACGCACATGCACCCGCAGGCGGTCAAGCTTCTCGTCGCGCGGATGCTCAGCAACCCTCTTCTCGCGGCGGTCGTCGGCTCGCCGAAGGTCACCAACCGCCGCCGCTTCCTCCCGGCGATGCAAGTGCTGGAGGCAGCATCGGTCATCGGGCTGATCCGTCGGACGCAGGCTCTCACGGGCCGGGTGGCGGTGGTTGCAGGCGTGCTCGGGCTGTTCCGGCGCGACCGCGTCCTGGAGGCCGGGGGGTATGACCCGCGGATGGCGACGGAGGACATCGACCTCACGTGGAAGCTGCTCCTCGCCGGCTGGCAGACGACCTACGAGCCGCACGCTCTCGTCGGCATGGAGGTCCCTTCGACGTTGCGCGCGCTTTGGGCACAGCGCAAGCGGTGGGCACGTGGCCAGGGAGAGGTGCTCCACGTCCACTTTAAGGCGGTGTGGCACTGGCGCAACCGACGCATGTGGCTCGTGGTCGGCGAGTCGCTCGCGTCGCTGGTCTGGGTGGCCGCACTAGCTGGAGCCCTCTTGCTCGCCCTCGTGAGGGGCCTGCTGCCGGGGTCGTCCGACCTGTTCGGGTTCGGTCTCGGTTGGGGGATCGCGATCGCCGTCGTCGCGAGCATTCAACTGACAATCGCGCTGGTCATCGAGTACAGGTACGACCCGCGAGGGCTCCGGGTGCTTCTGCTCGGGCCGTTGTACCCGGCCTGGTACTGGATCTTGAACGCGGCGGCGGCGTTGCGGTCGCAGCTTGTCGCGGTGGTGCGAGGCCCGGCCGAGGCTCGCGTCGTGTGGGACATTCCACGAGACGTAGTGGAGCCGGAGCCCGAACCGTGAACCCGTACTGATCCTGTGCCGTCGCCGCGCGGCGACGGCATTCTCTCATCGGCATGGCTCAGTAGCGAACTCGAACCGTCTCCTGGTTGGCCTGGGATCCTTCCTTGGTTCGATCCCGGGTGCGCCCGTCGAGAAAGCCCCTGGAAACAGGCGGCTCGTTGCCTTCAGATGACCTAGTTGTGTCACAGCGTTTCGGCCGGGATGGGGCTACCCTCGGTTCACGCGATCGAGATGGTTCTCGGGTCGCGTCAGTTGACGGGATTGCCAAGAGCAACAGGCGGATCCCGGCGAGAAACCATCGCGGGCCATGCGGTCGCGCGCTAACGAAAGGTCTTCTGGATGAATCGTCTCATCATGCTGCTCGTGCTGGTTGCGCTTGCAGTCACGGCACTCGCTTCTTCAGCGAACGCCAGTCCGAGTGCCACGTGCACACCGACCGACTTCTACCGTGACGGCATCAACCTCACGGCCGCGAAGATCGGTGGCAACGTGACCGGCACGCTCGACGCCGCCGGCTGCGACATCGGCGTCTACTACGGCCCTGACGCCGTGGGCTCCGTGAGCAAGGCGACGATCAAGAACGCCAGGTACTTCGGCGTCGTCAACTACCGCGGGAAGGTCGACGTGAAGGACAGCACCATCTCGCAGATCGGCAACACCCCCTTCGACGGCACGCAGCACGGCGTCGGAGTCCTCTACACGACCGAGGAAGTTCCCTACGGGACGACCAGCGGGATGGCCACGGGCACGATCATGCGCAACATTCTGAGCCTGTACCAGAAGGGCGGAATCACCGTTCGCGGTGCCGGCGCCTCGGCACAGATCGAGAACAACACGCTGACCGGCGCCGGGCCGACCGACAAGATCGCCCAGAACGGGATTCAGGTCTCGTTCGACAGCAACGCAACCGTCAAGCGCAACATCGTCACCGGACACAACTACACCCCTGCTGGCACCGAGTCCTGCGGGCTGCTCTTCTACGACGCGGCCAGCGACGCGGTAGGCGGGACGAACAAGCTGTCCGGGAACGAAGTGAATCTCTGCACCTTCCACACATCCGGTGTCAGGTGCACGCCGACCGGCTTCTACCGTGACGGCATCAACCTGACCGCCGCCAGAATCGGTCGCGACCTGACCGGCAACCTCGACGCAAGCGGCTGCGACATCGGCGTCTTTTACGGCCCTGGATTCAAGGGATCCGTGAAGAACGCGACGATCAAGAACGCCAGGTACTTCGGCGTCGTCAACTACCGCGGGAACGTCGATGTCACGAACAGCTCGATCTCGCAGATCGGCAACACCCCCTTCGACGGCACGCAGCACGGCGTCGGGATCCTCTACACGACCGAGGAGCTCCCCAACGGACCGACCAGCGGCGCCGCCAAGGGCCAGATCAGCGGCAACGTCCTGAGCCTGTACCAGAAGGGCGGGATCACCGTCCGCGGTGCCGGCTCCTCGGCACGGGTCGAGAACAACAAGGTAACGGGTGCTGGGCCGATCGACTACATCGCCCAGAACGGGATCCAGGTCTCGTTCGGCGCCGATGCGACGGTCAAGCGCAACACCGTCTCCGGTCACGACTACACCCCTGAAGGCGTCGAGGCATGTGGCTTGCTCTTCTACCAGGCAGCCAGCGACGCGGAGAAGCTGAACAAGCTTTCCTCCAACGAGCTGAACGTCTGCGTCGTCCCGCGCTGACACTCGCGCGCGACAACTGACGCACTCCGAGAGGCCCGCTACGGCGGGCCTCTCTTCTGTGCGGAGGCGTTCCCTCTAGCGCAGCTTCTTCAGGGCAGCCCCGAGAGCCTGCCCGCCTGCGAGCACGGGCTCGAACAGGTCGCCGTGCCGTTCGACCCGTTCGAGCGCCTCGCGCATCCCGAAGCTGCGCGGCGTCACGTCCTCTGTCAGCTCGTCCCAGCGAAGCGGCGTCGAGACTGGCGCGCCCGGCTTCGGCCGCACCGAGTAGACCGACGCGATCGTCTTCCCGCGCGCGTTCTGACGGTGATCGACGAGCACGCCCTCGCGCTTGCGCTTCAGCCATTCGGTCGTGACCAGCCCTGGATGCCGCTCCTCGAGCCTGCGCGCGACGTGTTCCGCGAACGCGTACGTCTGGTCGTAGGTCGCACGGCGCGCGATCGGGACGAGCACATGGATCCCGTCCGCGCCGCTCGTCTTGACGTAGGAGTCGAGGTCGGCCCGCTCCAGCTCCTCGCGGATCAGGTGCGCGACGCGGATCGCGTCCGCGAAGCCTCCGTCGGGCGGGTCGAGGTCGAAGAGCACGAAATCCGGACGCTCCGGCTTGTCGACGCGCGAGTACCACGCGTTCATGTCGATGCAGTTCATCTGAACCATCCAGAGCACCGCCTCCGGAGAGTTGACGAGCGGGAAGTCGACAAGCCGCGAACCGCCCTCGCGCGGGTGCGTGGTGAACGTGCGCGTCGGGATCCAGGAGGGCATCCCCTTCGGCGCCTGCTTCTGGAAGTACACGTCACCGCCGACCCCATAGGGCGAGCGCTTCATCGTGAACGGCCGGTTGCGGAGGTGCGCGACGAGCACCGGCGCGATCGCGCCGTAGTACTCGAACAGGTCCTGCTTCGTGATTCCCTCGTCGGGGAACAGGACGCGTTCCGGGCTCGTGAGCCTGACCGACCGCGACGCCACGGAGCAGGTTCTACCTGTCCGACGGTGCGGAGTAGGTCACCCCGCCACACGGACACACGAGTACGAGACGTCGTCGAACCACGCCGGCCCGACCGTCCCCGCTGCGCGCAGATAGATGCCGACGTAGGCGGCGCCTGCCGGTGCGGTCCCGCTCGCGCGCAGCCGCCGCCAGCCGAGAGTGCCGCAACGGAGCGGCCTGGACGGCGCACCGCCGACGACGCTTCCCGCGGCCGAGAACCAGCGGAGAGAGACGCGTACCTCGCCGCAACTCGACCCCGCCCGCGCGAACGCGGTGACCGTCGAACGGTCGCCCGTGCGCACGGCCGGATCGGGTGGTGCGATCGCAAAGGCGGCGTCCGGCCTCGTCCCGGCGCCCGCGCCATCGATCCGTGCCGAGCCACGACCCGTGCGAGCGACGGTCGGGTCGTGCGCGAAGGCGGCATTGAGCGCGCCCCTGATTCGCCACAACGCGGGTACCGAGCGGCCCTGCTCGTCACCGACGGCGTGCTCGAAGCCGCCGTTGAAGCCGCCCAGGCGCGCGCCGGAGAAGATCTTCCGCAGCTCGGCGGCCGCGGGCTTCGGCTCGCCGGAGACGCGGAAGAGGCCGAAGCGGTACTCCCGCGGGTTGCTGTGCACGCCGGGGTCGTCCGGAGGGATCGCGTCGGGCGCGAAGTCGTACAGGATCCACGGCGAGATCGGCGGCAGGCCGAGGCGGCGGGCGACCCGCGCAAGCGAGCGAAGGTAGTACGCCTGCTCGGCCTCCCGCGCGGAGGGTGACGCGGGCACGCCGGGAAGAACGTCGTACGGGATGGCGGTCGAGTAGCCGGTCTCCCCCACCCGCAGCGGCAGCGGGGCGACGGCCGCCCCCGCCGCAGCGAGGTGCTCGACGGCGAGCTCGGGCCGCCAGTAGAAGTGCGCCGAGTAGAAGTCCGGCTGGGCTGAGCCGAGGGCCGCGCGCAGCAGACGCAGGTCACGAGCCGGATCGAGCGCGGGCACGGAGACGGAGATCGAGCGTCGCACGACCTCGCGGACGTACGGGATCAACGCTGCTACCCAATCCGCGGCGCCAGCGTCCTGCGGCCGGACCTCGTTCTTCAGCTCGACGAATGCGATCCGGGTGTCCCCGGCGTACCTCGACAGGAGCGCCGCAGCCCATCGCCGTGACCCGTCGACGTCCGCGTAGTCGTGCCACCAGTCGAAGAGCGTGAGCTCGACGGAGAGGCCGTTGCGCGCCGCGAGAGCGATCACGGTCTCGAGCCGTGCGGTCATCGCTGCGTCGGGCTCCGGGTAGCCGAAGACGCGGACCGGGACGATCACTCGCACCGTGTTCGCGTGCAGGGATGCGACCCGAGCAAGGTCGCGGTCGATCGCGTCGGCGTCGAAACGCGTCCACATCAGCGTCCACCCTCCACGCGCGGGGAAGTAGCTGACCGAGCGAACGTCCTCCGGCACGCGCAGGGCGGCAGCCGGGGAGGCGGGGACGGCACCTGCGTCGAGAAACACGATCAGCCCCGAGGCGAGAGCGAGTGCGAGGCTGACGCGGACGGGGATGCGCACGGCGCGCGGATCCTAATGGGCGCCCAGCCCGTTCGAACGCGACCGCCCAGATGCCAGGATCACGCGACATGGCAACCGACGCCACCACGGATCGCGCACACCGCCGTCGGCACATGGCCGGACGGGATCCGGGCGAGGCCCACCGGAGCGCGACCCCGCTCGAGCTCCTCTTCGACCTGACGTTCGTCGTCGCCTTCGGCATCGCCGCGGACGAGCTCGCGCACTATCTCGCCGCAGGCGATGTCTGGACCGGGATCGGCGGGTTCGCGTTCGCGACGTTCGCGGTCGCGTGGGCGTGGATCAACTACTCGTGGTTCGCGTCGGCGTACGACACCGACGACTGGATGTTCCGCCTCGCGACGATGATCCAGATGGTCGGCGTGATCGTGCTCGCGCTCGGCCTCGAGCAGGCGTTCGCATCGATCGCCGAAGGCGACACGCTCGACAACGGCGTCATGGTCGCCGGCTACGTCGTGATGCGCGTGCCGATGGTCTTCCTGTGGGCACAGGCGGCGCGTGACGACCCAGCTCGTCGGCCTGCCGCGTCGGTCTACATCTGGACGATCTCGATCTCACAGGTCTTCTGGGTCGTGCTCGCGATCGTCGACCTGGCTATCGAGGCGACCTTCGCCATCGCGCTGGTGCTGATCGCCATCGAGGTATCCGGACCGCTCATCGCCGAGCGGCGGCGCGGCGGAACGCCCTGGCACGCACATCACATCGCGGAGCGGTACGGGCTCCTGGTGATCATCACGCTCGGCGAGGGGATCATCGGCACGGTGGCCTCGATCAACGCCGTCGTCCACGGCTCGTCCGGGTGGACGGTCACGGCCGGGGTCGTCGCGGTCGCGGGCATCGGCCTCATCTTCGCGACGTGGTGGACGTACTTCGCGATCCCGTGGGCCGAAGTCCTCGAGCTGCATCGCGAGCGGTCGTTCATCTGGGGCTACGGCCACATCGTGATCTTCGGCTCGCTCGCCGCGATCGGCGGCGGCCTGCATGTCGCCGCCTACTACCTCGAGCACGAGACGACGCTGACGCTCATCGGCACAGTCCTGAGCACGGTTGTCCCGGTCGCGATCTACATCGCGGCTCTTTACGGGATCTACGCCTCCTTCACGCGCCACCTCGATCCCTTCCACCTCACGCTCCTCGCGGGAAGCGCCGCCGTCCTCGTCCTCGCGGTCGCCCTGGCGGCGCTCGGGGTCAGCGTCGCGATCTGCCTCCTCGTCGTAATGTTCGCGCCGATCGTCACCGTCGTCGGCTACGAGACGCTGGGCCACCGCCACGTCCGGGAGGCGCTGGCGCGCATGCGCCTGGGCTGAACGACCTCGTCTCTAGGGAGCGGCGCGCCACTGCGCGCGCCATTCCGGCGGGTCCCAGCCCTCGGCGACGTAGATCGTCTCTCGAGCGATCCTGTCGCCGCGCAACTCGAGGACGCTCACCCCGTAGTTGGCGGGGCCGTCGTCGTAGGTGACCGTGAGCTCCGCGACCCAGAGATCGCCGTGTCCCCTCACCTCGCGGACGTCGAACGTCGTGGACGCCGGGTAGGTGCTCCTCCACTCGCGAAAGTTCACGACCCCCACGAAGCGCTCGCCCGACTGGGGAAACTCGAGGACGGCGTCCGGCTCGTACATCTCGTGTGCGCGACCCGGGTCGCTCCGGGAGAGCTCGAAGTGCGCGAGGAGCATCGACTCGACGGTCGCCTCATCCATGCGAGACAGACTGCCAGATGGTCTCCGGATGATTCCCGGAGGACACACGCCCCTTCGAGCGAAGGACGACGTTCATGGGCTGGCGCCCCGGCGAGGTGTGGTTCGACGTCGACGTCCTCTGGTTCCGCGAGCAGGGGGGCGAGCTTGCGCTTGCAGGCGCAGCCGACCTGGGCGAGCCCGGCCCGCTCCTCCCGGTCGAGACGGGGCTCAACGCATCGCGGCGACGGCGGGCCGCCGCGGCGGCCGAGCGCAGGCGCAGGCGTGCGACGCGCACCGTGCCGGCGATCGCGCTCGTCCTCGGTTCGGCCACGATGCTTCCGATCGCCGCGCTTCGGGGCGGGCCGAGCGCGGCCCCGCTCGACGAAGACCCGCCGACCCTCACGTACCGGCTCAGCGACCCTCGGCTCCAGGGGGTCGAACTGACCGCGGCGCGGCTGAAGGCGTCCGAGCAGCAGGAGGAGAGGAACCCCGCATCACGGATCGAGTGGAACAACGCACATTCGATCGGCCTCCCCTTCTCGGGCCACCTCGTCGACGGCACGCAGCTCCCGGTGGACGGGCCTGACTGGGTCACGTGGAACCCGAGCACGGACTCGAGCCCGAACCGTGCCGACCGGCTCTACGGGAACGAGCGCACGATCCGGGCGGTCCTGAGCGTGGTCAAGAGCTATCGCGAGACGCACCCCAACGCCCCACCCGTCGTCGTCGGCGATATCAGCCGTCGCGGCGGCGGGTGGATGAACGAGCACGTCTCGCACCAGAACGGCCTCGACGTCGACGTCTACTACCCGCGCCGCGACCGTCGGCTGAGTGCGCCGCGCACCTCGAGCCAGGTCGACCACCGGCTCGCGCAGGACCTCCTCGACCGTTTCCTCGCCGCCGGCGCGCAGATCGTCTTCGTCGGGTACTCGTCCGGCCTGCGCGGACAGGGCGGAGTCGTCGTTCCCTATCCGAACCACGAGAACCACATGCACGTCCGCTTCCCGCAACCTCGCGGCTGACAGAGCGCGAGCGTCAGCCGGCCTGATCCTCGATCGGCTCCCGCGCAGTCTTCGCCCAGCTGCCCTGGCCCGTTACGAGCCTGTATGCCGCGCCCAGGAGCGCGGGCCACATGAGCCACGAGTACGCCGCATAGACCGGGACGACGAGGATGCTCTTCAGCACACCGGTGACGCCGGACTGGAGGCCACGCGCAAGGCACCCGAGCACGACGCCCCCGTAGCCCAGGACCAGGAAGAAGCCGAGTTGCCACGAGAGCCCGGCGCTCGCGAACCCTGCGACCTGGAAGACCGCGAGGCCGATGCCAACGACGAAGGCGACGCCGACGATCGCCTGGAGCACGGGCTGGAGCAGGTAGAGCAGCAGGTCGACCCGGGCGAGGAGCGAGACGTCCGCGCGGGCTGCTGCGCCGAGATGGGACATTGCCTGCAAGTTCCCTTGCGCCCAGCGTGTCCGCTGCCGGTACAGCCGTCGAAGGCTCGGGAGCCCCTGCTGGTCGACCGACGTTCGCGCCTCCGCGACTCCCCTCCACCCCGCCTCGATCAGACGAAGCCCGAGGTCCTGGTCCTCCGTCAGCCGGTCACGCCACGGACCGCCCGCCTCCTCGTCCGCGATCGCATCGAGGGTCGCAAGCCGGTGGAACTGCCCATTCCCTCCCATCCCGGCCGTGCCCGAGGCGGTTCGGGCCGCCTGGTAGAGCAAGCCGTACACCGAGAACTCGACGTCCTGGAACCAAGTCAGCACCGATCCGCGGTTGTAGATGCGGACCAGGACCTGAAGCCCGCCGACCCTCTCATCGCGGAAGTGCGCGGAGACGAAACGTGGCGCGGTTGGATCGAGACGGCCATCGGCGTCCACGATCGCGACGACGATCCGGTCGCGCGTCCATCCGGCGAACCGTCTCGCGAGCACCGAGTCAAGATGCGTCCAGCCGGCATTGAGCGCGGCCGCCTTGCCGACCTGGGCGTCCGGAGGGACACGTCGCAGCACCTCGACGTCCCGGCTCTCGATCGCTGCGAGGACGTCCGCCGTGCCGTCCTCCGAGCCGTCGTCGATGACGAGGACGACCTTGTTGGGCACCTCGACGTCGAGGAGCCTGCGCACGCTGTCGCCGATCGTCACTTCCTCGTTCAACGCGGGTACGAGGAACACCCACAGGAACGCGTCCTCCTCGCCCGGCACGAGCTCGGGCGCCCGGCCGAGGGCACGCCTCGAGGCGACGAAGAGCGCGACGCTCCAGACGAGCATGAGGACGATGACGACGAACGCGGCCCAGAGAATCACGCCCGCCCACGTCGGGAGCCCTTCGAAGGGCAGCGTCAGCGCGATCAGCGGCCGACCCACCGATCGTTCTCCTCGTCCCTGTTCGGCTGGGCGTCCCGCTCCTGCTCCGGTTCCGTCAGTAGACCGCCGGCGTACCCCGCCGAACGAAGCACGGCCATGCGGGAGAAGCCTGGCCCGAAGCGCTGAGGAGCCGGCCCCACGCCGCCGAGGTACTCGAGCGCTTCGACGAAGCGCTCGGATGCGCGTCCGTCGCCGTACGGGTTGGACGTCGGATCGACGAGGTGGTGGCGTGGATCACGAAGGATCCTTCCCGCCTCCGCGACGATGCGCTCGACGTCGGTCCCGACGAGGTGCAGCACGCCCGACTCGATACCCTCTTCACGCTCGGTGCTGTCGCGGGCAACCAGAACGGGGACGCCGAACGACGGTGCCTCCTCCTGGATACCGCCCGAATCCGTGATGACGAGACTGGCCCGCGCGAGCAAGCGGGCGAACTGGGCGTACGTAAGCGGCTCCGAGCAAATCACGTTCGTGTACCCCGCGAGCGGCTCGCCGAGCTCCCGTCGAACGAGCGGGTTGGGATGGAGCGACACCACGAAGCGGACGTCCGGCCACTCCGTCGCAAGCCGGCCGATCGCCTCGGCCACGCGGGCGAGGCCGCCGTTCCAGTTCTCGCGGCGGTGCGCCGTCACGACGACCACCGGATCCCGCGAGTCGACTGCTTCCTGGACCGTCGCATCGTCGATGAGCACCTCCAGACCGGCGGCGAAGCGGAGCGCGTCGATGCCCGTGTTCCCGATGACGAAGATCTGCTCCTCCCTCACCGCCTCGCGCACGAGGCTCTCCTTGTTCACCGAGGTCGGCGCAAGATGGAACGCCGCAATCCTCGCGATGAGTTGCCGATTCAGCTCCTCCGGGAACGGCGTGAGCGTCGAGTGTGTGCGAAGTCCTGCCTCGACGTGCACGACGGGGATGCGGAGGTGGAACGCAGCGAGGGCGGCGGCGAGCGCGGACGAGGTGTCACCGTGCACGAGGGCGGCGACAGGGAAGCCGTCGCCCCGGATCTGCTCGCGCGTCGCCACCGTCGCCCCGGTCGCTCCGAAGCGCTCGCGACAGAATTCGTCCAGGCGCTGCACGACCGATGCGACGAGGTCGTTCAGCGTCAGCCCAGGGCGCCCGACATCGAGGTCGAAGTCCGGCTCGATCCCGGCGAGATCGAGGATCGGCGCCACGAGGTCGCGATGCTGGCCGGTCGTCACCACGACGGGGGCGAACCAGCGGCTGCGCCGAAGCGCGTGGACGACCGGGAACATCTTGATCGCCTCGGGCCGCGTGCCCATCAGGACGAGGACGTTGCTCGGGCGTCCGTCCGGCTCGTTCACCGTTCCAGCCTAGTCGCGCTTGACGCGTTCCCGCCTCAGGTCTAGGGTCGAGGCCCTGCGGCTCTTTCCGACCGGGAGGAGCACGATGGAGACAGCGAGAGGCTGCGGGCACGGCATCGCCGCTTCGCGCGCGTCCGTTCTTCCCGGTACGTGCACCGCCGACAGGGGGAGGAACCATGGCCAGACCGCGCACGCGCCCTGACCTCGTGGCGCCGATCCTGGGCGATCGCCCGATCGTCCCAGCGACGCTCCGCGTGGCGGCGATCGAGAACGACATCAAGGACGTGGTCTCGAAAGGGATGGGGCAACGCCTGAAGGTCGCTCCGGGCTCCTTGCCGCAGGACCTGCAGGACGTGATCGCGAGCGCATCGGCAGCCGCGGCGCAACGCGCCGTCGAGCTCTCGGTGACGCAGGACGTCAACGAGGCGGTGGGCGGCCTGACCCGGGGCTCGGTGCTCAACCGCTTCGACGCCCGCGTCGACCTCGCGAAGCAGGGGCTCGTCCACATCTCCGAGTCGAACGACGTCAAGGAGATCATGCGCAAGCGGGCCGAGATGCTCGCCGAGAAGAAGAAGGCACTCGAGACGGCGGGCTTCTCGTCGGAGGAAGCGATGGAGATCCTGCTCGCCGACATCGCCGCCCGCGGGCACTAGGCGCTCGCGTGGGACTGTTCGACGACTTCGTCGACGCAGTCGACGACGCCGTGGACGCCGTCGGTGACGCGATCGAGGACGCGGTCGAGGACACCGTCGACGCGGTCGAGGACGTCGTGGACGCGATCGGGGACGCGGCAGAAGACGCCGTGGACGCGCTCGGAGAGCTGGCCGAGGACGCCATCGACGCGCTCGGCGACCTCGCCGACGACGCGCTCGACACGATCGAGGACGTCTACGAGGCGTTCGCCGAGCTCGCCGAGGAGGTCGTGGAGGGCGCCGTCGACATCGTGGAGGCCGGCTGGAACGCGCTCGCCGACTCGGTCGAGGACGCGTGGGAGGCGATCGCCGACGCGGCGGAGGACGCATGGGAGTCGATCGAGAACGCCGCGCAGGACGCCTGGGAGGACATCACGGAAGCCGTCGAGGAGCTGTGGGAGGACGCGCAGCGCGCGGTCGAGACCGTCGTCGAGGCCGCGGCCGACGCCGTCGAGCACCTCGCCGACGCGGCGGCGAGCGCCTACGAGGCGGCCGTCGACGCGATGGAGGCGACCCTGACGTGGCTGGGGGATCTGATCAAGGACATCGCGTACGCGATCGCGATGCTCGGCGCCTGCCTCGCCGGGATCATCGTCCACAACCTCGCGGAAGCGGACAACATCCTGCTCAACTTCTGGAAGGTGCCGAAACGGCTGTCGGACCGGATCAAGGCGGACGCGGCGCCGCTCTTCCCGGACGTCCCGCTCGACCGAGTGCTCTACATCGAGAACGCGTCCCTCTCCGCGAACCACTTCTCGGACGGCACGGACGCGATGACGTTCTCGCACGTGGAGATCGCCGGCGTGAACTTCGCGTACATGATCTATGTGAAGGACACGATCGACGACACGGTGCTGGCGGACCGCGGGCTCATGATCCACGAGCTCACGCACGTGGACCAGTACCGGAGGTTCGGGTTCGAGGACGCCTTCGCGTGCGCGTACGGCGTCGGGTTCGCGGACGCGGGCTTCTCGTACGAGAACAACCCGCTCGAGGCGCAGGCGTTCGCGGTGCAGCGTGCATACGTGAACGCGGGCGGGCCGTAGCCGGCTTCGGGGCGCGGCGCTAGCGGCGTCGAAGGAGCTTCGCGATGACGAGGGCAGCTGCCAACGCCCACCACGAGACGTGCAGCATCGGATCCCGCGGGAACCCGATCGCGATTCCGCTTCGTGCGATCGCGATGCGGACTTTCCCGAACGTCCGGCCGCGCTCGTCGAGCATGCGCTCGATGCGATCACCGCGCTCTTCGGGCGCTGCTGGTGGCGCTTCTGCCTCCAACGCGTCTAGGCGACGGCGACCGAGGTCTCGGCGGGCTCGGCGGCCGGCACACCGGCCGCGGCACGCCAGACCGCATCCTGCCCCAGCGGCTCGCGCGTCGCGAAGCCCTCGGCGACGAGCTCGAGGAGGGCTCGCTCGGCACTCGCGAGATCCGACACCGGGTCGGCTCCGTCCGCAAGCAGCGCGGCGATCTCGGCGGTCGTCAGCCCGGCGGGAAAGTGGTCGAGAAGCGGCATCGGC
Organism: uncultured Actinomycetes bacterium; assembly: GCA_963815895.1. Taxonomy (GTDB): domain Bacteria; phylum Actinomycetota; class Thermoleophilia; order Gaiellales; family Gaiellaceae; genus GMQP-bins7. The sequence continues at coordinate 127,517 of CAWFIP010000002.1, forward strand.
GTTTCCGGCGGAGGCGTGGGCTCGAGCGTCGGGTCGAGATTTGCGAGCAGCGTGTCGTACGAGAGAACGGGCTGCCAGCCTCCGGCGACGAGCCGCAGACCGCCCTTCTCGAAGACGAGCGAGGGCGCAGTGAAGCGAACCGGGCCGTCCGACGTCGACGTCTTGCCCTGGAGCTCGGCTGCGGTGCCCGCGGCACGACGGGCCTCCTCGCGGTCGCGCTCGTACGCCTCCGACACCTCCGTGTCGTCGAGCCGCGCGACGATCGCCTCTGCGTCGATGCCGGGAAGTCCCTGCAACGCTTCGCGGATGCGCTCGTCGTCGTCGAGGAGGAGCTGCGTCGTGAAGTTCGCAAGCTGCAGCGCCCGGAGAACACGCCACTCGCTGCCGGGCTCGATCAGACGCGCTGCGACGATGGCGCGGCACCCGCGGCCGGTCGCGGCTGCCCGCTCCTTGGGCACGAGCCCGAACGGCATGCCGTAGCGGTCGCGGAAGCTCGCGTTCGACTGCAGGGAGCGTCCGGCGTCGAAACGCGCCTGCGCCGCCTCGGTCACCTCCTCGCGAAGGCCGATCGGCACGAGCCGCCAGCGGAGCTGGTCGCCGTAGCGCCACTCGAGGACACGAAGCGCCGGGTTCGCCGAGTAGGCCCAGGGGCATGCGGCGTCGGTGTGGAGCGTGACGTCGATCACGGTGACCTCATCCGATCCTAGCCCGCACGCGGTAGTCTGGACCGTGCCCGGCCGCGCTAGGTGGGGAGTCAGCGGTTCCCTGAACCCGAAATCCGCTCCATGCGGGGCCGAACGCCGTCCGAGGGACGGTTCGTCGGGATTGGGTCTGCGCACGTGGCGTTGACAGATCGGGTTCCGCGCACTGGGAGCGTCCGAACCGCGTCAGGTCCGGAAGGAAGCAGCGCTAAGGACTCCCTCTCAGGTGCCGCGGCTCCGCCCGATCCGAGTCGGCGACGCAGGTACCTCCGGTGATGCCGATCTCGAAGGCGGAGCGCACGGCCGGGCATCTCTCGCGCCCCGTCCACCTGCTTGAATCACCGGGGTGACCGCGCTCTACCGGAAGTACCGCCCTCAGACGTTCGACGACGTAGTCGGGCAGGAGGCCGTGGTCCGGACGCTGCGCAATGCGATCGACCACGACCAGGTGCGCCAGGCGTATCTCTTCGCCGGCCCGCGCGGCACCGGGAAGACGTCGATGGCGAGGATCCTCGCGAAAGCGCTCAACTGCGAGAGCTCCGCGGCACCGACCTCGTCCCCCGACGGCACCTGCTCGGCATGCGTTGCGATCGCGAACGGCACGTCGCTCGACGTCGTCGAAATGGACGCGGCCTCCCAGCGCGGGATCGACGACATCCGGGAGATCAGGGAGCGCGTCGTGCTCCAGCCGGTCGCCGGGCGGCACAAGGTCTACATCCTCGACGAGGCGCACCAGCTCACCGACGCGGCCTGGAACGCGCTGCTGAAGCTCATCGAGGAGCCCCCACCCCATCTCGTCTTCGTCTTCTGCACGACCGACCTCGGCAAGGTCATCCCGACCGTTCGCTCGCGCTGCCAGACGTTCGCGTTCCAGCGCCCCCGGCTCGCCGAGCTCGTGACCGTGCTCCGGCGGGTCGCCGACGGCGAGGGGATCGAGGCGCCGGACGCGTCGCTCTCGCTCATCGCGAGAAGCGCGCGCGGGGCCTTCCGGGACGCCGTCTCGACGTTCGACCAGCTCGCGTCCGCGACGAACGGCGCGATCGACCCGCAGGCCGTCCTCCAGCTGCTCGGCGCCGTCGACGAGGACGCCCTCCTCCGGATCTGCGACATGGTCGTGGACCGGGACACCGCCGGCGCGCTCGTCTTCATCGAGGAGCTCGCGGAGCAGGGCCAGGACCTCGGACGCCTCGTCACCGACCTCCTCGAGCACCTGCGCCACCTGCTGCTCGTCCAGCACGTCGGCCATGTACCCGACTCGCTCCCGGTGACCGAGGAGACGAAGGAGCTCCTGCGCCAGCAGGCAAACCAGCTCCCGGAGCCGACCGTGCTGCGGCTCGTCGACCTGCTCGGCGTCGCGCTCGAGGACATGCGCCAGGGCGGCGACCCGCGCCTGCCGCTCGAGCTCGCCATCGTGAAAGTGACCCGGCCGCACGCGGACCTCTCTCGCGAGTCGCTCGCGCACCGCGTCGAGCTCCTCGAGAGCCGGGCCCACACCGGCCCCGTCGCGCAGGCTCCGAGAGACCTGCCCGACGAGCCCCCGGAGCGCCCGCAGGCGAGCGCCTCACCCGTGCCGGAGCCGCCGCCGCAATCCGACCTGCCTCCCGCTCCGGACCTCGAGCTCGAGCAGGTCGTCGATGCGTGGCAGCGATCGATCGTCGAGGCGGTGCGCGAGCGCTCGATCCCGGTGGCGAGCCTGCTCGCCGAGGCAACACCGAAAGAGCTCGCGGACGACACGCTCACGCTCGAGTTCCCGGCCGGCGCGGACTTCCACCGCCGCCAGGTCGGTGAGCCCGGCAACATCGGGGTGCTCCACGACGCGCTCTACGAGGTGACCGGAAGGCGGCTCACGGTCGTCCTCGAGACGGGTGAGGCCGCCGACGCCGAGGAGCGGGAGGAGGAGCCGATCTCCGAGGACGACTGGATCTCTTCGCTCAAGGACACATTCGACGCCCGAGAGGTGGAACCGGACAAATGAAGTTCGACATGAACAAGATGCTCCAGGAAGCGCAGCGGATGCAGGCGGAGCTCGCCCAGGCCCAGGAAGAGGCGGCCAAGGAGGTCGTCGAGGCCTCGGCCGGGGGCGGGATGGTCACCGTGAAGGCGAACGGCGCAGGCGACGTGGTCGAGATCCGCATCGATCCGAAGGCGATCGACCCGGACGACCCCGAGCTGCTCGCAGACATGGTGCTCGCGGCGGTGAACGAGGCGCTCCGCTCGGCGCGCAGCCTGATGGAGTCGAAGATGTCCGGGATCGTCCCGGGCGATCTCGGCGGCCTCGGCGGACTGCTGCCGGGAAGCTGACGCAGGCAGCCGGCGCACGGCCGGACGGGAGCCCGGCCCGTCCGAAACGGACGGATACGCTCCCCGCGTGCTCAGCCCTGCGGTCGAGAACCTCGTCGTCCAGCTCGCGAAGCTGCCCGGAATCGGGCGGCGCACGGCCCAGCGGCTCGCGTTCCACGTGCTCTCGGCGCGCCCGGAGGAGGCGCTCGAGCTCGCGCGCGCGATCGAGGAGGTCAAGCAGCGGGTCCGATTCTGCCGCGAGTGCGGGAACCTCACCGAGGAGGAGGTCTGCGACGTGTGCACGGACGCCCGCCGCGACCGGTCCGTGATCTGCGTCGTCGAGCAGCCGGTGGACGTCGTCTCGCTCGAGCGGACGCACGAGTACCGCGGCCTCTACCACGTGCTCGGCGGCGCACTTTCGCCAATCGACGGCGTCGATCCGTCCGATCTCCGCATCGGCGGTCTCCTCTCGCGCATCGAGCGCGGAGGCGTCGAGGAAGTCGTGCTCGCGACGAACCCCACCATGACCGGGGAGGCAACCGCCGCGTACATCGCCGACCGGTTGCGCGACAGAGTTCGCGTCACGCGCCTTGCGAGCGGTCTCCCGGTGGGCGGCGACCTCGAGTACGCGGACGAGGTCACGCTCGGCAGGGCGCTCGCGGGCCGCCGCGACATGTAGCCCCGAACGTTTTCTGCGCAAATTGCGAATTTCCGGTTGGAAATCGACTTGCAACCGGAAACCGTCCGTCATAGATTGCGCCCACTGAACCGGCGGGCCTTCGGGTCAGTCGGTTCAGTGTTTTTTTGGGGTAACACGGCTTCCCCCCGCACCTTCCTCGAGGCACTCCCTCTCCGGCGTCCGTTGGCGTTCCTCGGATTGAGAGGTCGTGGCGAGGTTGCTCCCTAGACTTTCCCGGATGCCGACGAGCGAGTTCGAGGGCGTTCCTGCGGTTGGCACCGATGCCGTAGCGGCGCGGGGCGGGATCGTGGTCATGAAGTTCGGCGGGTCTTCTGTCGCCGACACCGAGCGGATCGCCGCGGTCGCGCACCGGCTCGCCGCCGCGCGCGCTCGAGGACTGCGGGTCGTCGGCGTGCTCTCCGCGATGGGCGACTCGACCGACGAGCTCCTGGCGCTCGCCCGCGACGTCTCGCCTCGCCCTCAGGAGCGCGAGCTCGACATGCTCGTCTCGGTCGGCGAGCGCGTCTCGTGTGCACTCGCGGCGATGGCGCTCATCGACCTGGGGCACGACGCCGTCTCCCTGACCGGCTCGCAGGCGGGAATCGTCACCGACACGTCGCACGGAAAGGCGAAGATCGTCGAGGTGCGCGCGAGGCGGATCCACGACGCGCTCGACCGCGGCGCGATCGTGCTCGTCGCCGGCTTCCAGGGCGTCTCGACGGACGCCGAGATCACGACGCTCGGGCGGGGCGGGTCGGACACGACCGCCGTCGCGCTCGCGTCCGCGCTCGGCGCCGACGCGTGTGAGATCTACACCGACGTCGACGGTGTCTACAGCGCCGACCCACGCGTCGTCGGGGACGCGAGGAAGCTCGACGCCGTGAGCTACGACGAGATGCTCGAGCTGTCCGCGTCCGGCGCGCGGGTCCTCCAGCTACGCTCGGTCGAGTTTGCGAGAAGCCACGGAGTCGCGCTTCACGTCCGGTCGTCGTTCTCGGATGACGACGGGACGTGGGTGGCGGCAGAGGAGTCGGAGCGGATGCTCGAGAAGGCGATGATCTCCGGGATCGCGCACACGTTCGACGAGACCGTGTACCGCGTCTCCGACATCCCGGCTGCGACGCTCTTCTCCGCCCTCGCGGCCGCACAGGTCAACGTCGACACGATCCTCCAGACGGGCGACGAGATCGTGTTCTCCGCACCGAACGAGGACGAGCACGCAACGTCGCGGACGCTCGACGAGCTCGGCGCCCGGTGGAGCGCTGACGCGGAGCTCGGGAAGGTGAGCGTCGTCGGCGCTGGAATGAAGAGCCACCCTGGCGTCGCTGCGACCGCGTTCACGACGCTCGAGGCAAACGGGATCGAGCCGCTGATCGTGTCCACGTCCCCGATCAAGATCATGTGCCACGTCCGCCGTGGAGACGTCGAGCGTGCCGTCGCCGCGCTGCACGACGCCTTCGGTCTGGGCGCTGACAACGCAAGTGGCTCAGAGCCACAAAGTTCACCTACCTCACTCGTCCGGGAGACGGCCTCGTGAGCGCCGGCCCGCGGATCGCCGTCGTCGGGGCGACCGGTGCCGTCGGCCGGGTCACGCTCGGCCTCTTGCGCGAGCGCGGGTACACGGACGTCACCGCGTTCGCATCCGCCCGTTCCGCCGGCTCGACGGTCGACGGCTTCGCGATCGAGGAGGCGACCTCCGAGCGGCTCACGAGCGGCGAGTTCGACGTGTGCCTGTTCTCGGTTGGCACCGATGCGAGCCGCGAGCTCGTGCCGCCGACAGCGGCGACCGGCACGCTCTGCGTGGACAAGTCCGCCGCCTTTCGGCTCGAGGAGGGCATCCCGCTCGTCGTTCCCGAGGTGAACGGAAAGCGCGCCCTCGAGCATCGCGGGATCGTCGCGAACCCGAACTGTTGCTCCATCCCGTTGAGCATCGTCCTCGCTCCGCTGCGCGACGCCGTCGGGCTCGCGCGCGTCCGCGTCTCCACGTACCAGTCGGTCTCCGGCGCGGGAGCGCAGGCGCTCGAGCGGCTTCGCGCCGAGCGGCCGGACGACCACGACCTGCGGATGGACTGGTCGTTCGACGGCGTGGAGTTCGACGAGGAGGCGAAGATCCGCGCAGAGACGCGCAAGATCCTCGAGCTTCCGGAGCTGCCGCTGTCCGCGACCTGCGTGCGCACGCCGATCCCCGTGGGCCACGCGGAGGCGGTCTGGATCGAGACGGAGGAGGCGCTCTCCGCCGAGCGGGCCGAGGCGATCCTGGGCGCCTCGGACGGCATCCGCCTCGAGCAATTCCCGTCTCCGGCGAAGGCCGCGGGCGGTGACGAGGTGCTCGTCGGGCGGGTGCGCGCGGACACGGCCGCGGATAACGGGCTCGCGCTTTTCCTCGCCTGCGACAACCTGCGGAAGGGTGCTGCGCTGAACGCGATCCAGATCGCGGAGCTCGTCGCGCCGGCGCAGACGGCCGCCGCCCGTTAACACCGCGTTAGCGCGCTCTCGTAGGGCTTCGCAACCTCTGCTACCTTCGCCCTAGATGGTCGGGGGAAAGGGGCGGGGCCAGAAGCGCCCGCGTTGGGCGCACCGTCGAGCGCTGCGCGCGCTTACGGTCATCTGTGCGCTCGTTCTCACCGTCGCCCTCGCCGGGCTCGCGACCGCCGCGGCCGAGAAGGTCGTGAAGGGCACGAAGAAGGCGGACACGCTGGTGGGCACTGCCGGCAAGGACCGTCTCCTCGGCTATTCGGGCAACGACTGGCTGCGCGGGCTCGGCGGAAACGACGTGCTCGACGGCGGCCACGGCCAGGACACCGTCTCCGGCGGGCCGGGCAACGACATCGTGCTCGCACGCGACGGCGCGCGCGACCGCGTCTACTGCGGGCTCGGGAAGGACCGCGTGGTCGCCGACCTGCTCGACCGCACCCAGGCGGACTGCGAGACCGTGCTGCGCCCCGACCAGGGCGAGCCGAAACCGCCCCCACCGACAGGGGTCAAGGTCGTCGACGTCGACAAGACGTGGATCTGCAATGGGCCGGTCGACCTCGATCTCGTCAAGATCACGATGAACACGGGCGCGAAGGACGTGGATGCGATCCACCTGAGGACGAATTGCAGCGGGACGATCCGCAGGATCGAGGTGGATACGTGGGCGGGCGACGGCATCAAGATCAACGCGCCCAGTCCCGTCGCTCACGATCTCGTGATCTGGAGCGGCTACATCCGCTGCTACGACAAGCCCGCGGAAGCGCACCAGGACGGGATTCAGGCGCTCGGCGGCGAGCGCATCACGTTCCGGAACCTCGAGATCAACTGCAACTCGGGCGCCAATGCGCAGCTCTTCCTCAATGCGGCGAACGGCGGGATGCCGACGGACATCGTGTGCGAGCGCTGCTTCATGGGCTCGGGCGCCGCTACCACGCTGCGCGTGAGCGAGTCGGTGAGGTCCGGCGCGCGCAACTCGACGATCTGCCCGGGCCGTTTCCGCGACGTCAACACGGCCGGCTCCCAGGAACCGGTTAACGTCGGCAACACTGTCCTTCCGATAGGTGATGCACGCTGTTGACCAGCTTGCTCACACATCTGCGGCTCCTCCAGGGCTCGCTGCGCGCGCGCGGCGTGCGAGGCACGCTCGGACGCGCGTGGCGCATCGTCGCCCAGAGGAGCGAGCTCCGCCGCAAGTCCCGAGCCGATCGCGCATACGACCGGGAGCACGGGGTCGACACCGCAACCTGGGTGCGCGTGCCCGACCTCGACACCTCGAGCGAGAACGTCGAGCACGCCGTGCGCTACGAGCCCTCGAGCGTCTCCGAGTTCGAGCTGCTCATGGACAAGCTGCACGTCGATCACAGCGACTTCACGTTCGTCGACTACGGGAGCGGCAAAGGCCGCGTCCTCATGCTCGCGGCGGAGTACCCGTTCAAGCGCATCGTCGGCGTCGAGTTCGCGAAGTCGCTGCTCGAGATCTCGCACGAGAACATCGCCACCCTGGGCACGGACGCCGGGCGCATCGAGACGGTCCACGCCGACGCGACGGAGTTCGACCCGCCCACGGACCCCCTCGTCCTCTACTTCTTCCACCCGTTCGGCGTACCGGCGCTGCAGCAGGTCCTCGAGCGCGTGCTCGGCTCGCTCGCCGACGATCCGCGTCCCGCGTACGTCGTCCTGACGGGCCCGCCCGACTTCGCGGACGCGGTCGAGGACAGCGGCTTCCGGCGGGTCGACGTCGACGAGCTCGGCTGGATGACGCGCGGCGTTTTCATCGCGCCGACGAACGGGCGCGCGACCTAGGGTTCGACGGCCGCGGCTGGCTCCTGGAGGCCCTTCTTCCGGATCTTCCCGCTCGCCGTCTTCGGCAGCTCGTCGAGGAAGTGCACCCGCGCGGGGACCATGAAACCCTCGAGCCGCGTGCGGCAGCTTCCGATGATGTCCCGCTCCGTCAGCTCCGAGCTTTCCTCGAGCGCGACGTACGCGTGGACGGCCTCGCCGAGCAGCTCGTCGGGCACGCCGATCACGGCAGCCTCGCGCACGCCCGAGATCGCGTAGAGGGCGTCCTCCACTTCCGCAGGGCTCACCTTCTCGCCGCGCGACTTGATGATGTCGTCGCTCCGGCCCACGAAGTAGAGGAAGCCCTCCTCGTCGACCGTGAAGTGGTCGTGCGTGCAAAGCATGCGCTCGCCCGGGAACGGGCCCTCGACGAGCATCTCGGCCGTCCGGTCCGGAAGGTTCCAGTAGCCCACCATCACGTGCGGCCCGCGCACGTGGAGGACGCCCGTCTCCCCCGGCGCCACCCGGTTGCCCTGCTCGTCGAGAACGAGCGTCTCCGTGCCGGGGATGGCCTTTCCAACCGACGTCGGCTTCTCGTCGAGCAACTCCGGCTCGAGGTAGCTCACACGCTTGCACTCCGTGAGGCCGTACATCCGGAAGATGAGCGCGTTCGGAAAGACCTCGCGCAGCGGGTCATGGAAGCTCGGCGGGAGCGCCGCCGCCGTGTTCGTCACGCGCTCGACGCTCTCGAACCGGAGCGGTTCCCGCTCGTGCATGCCGACCAGCGTCGCGTAGACCGTCGGCACGCCCGGGAAGACGGTGACCTCTTCCTCCTCCATCCGGTTCAGCACCTGCGCCGGGTAGACGAAGGACCTTTCGAGCACGAGCGTGGCGCCCATGCGAATGGCCATGAAGAGCTGGTAGAGGCCGTAGTCGAAGGCGAGCGGGAGGACGTTCAGGATCCGCTCCTCGGGGCGGAGACGCAGGTACTCGCTCAGGCTGCCCGCGGTGAACACCATGTTGCCGTGGGTCACCATCACGCCCTTCGGGTTGCCCGTGCTGCCCGAGGTGTAGATGAGCGCGGCGAGGTCGAGGGGGATCGTCCCCGGCCCCCGCAGCGCGTCGCCCTCGGCCAGCAGGCCCTCGTAGGAGGTCATCCCGTCGAGGCCGCCGCCTCCGGCCTTGATCACGCCCTTGACCGAGGTCACGCGCTCGGCGGCCCGCCCTGCGACCTTCGCGATCGAGCCTTCCGTGACGACGAACGACGCCTCGCAGTCGTCGAGGATGTACGCGAGCTTGTCCTCTTTCGTCTGCGGGTTGACGACGACGAAGACGCCGCCCGCGATGAGCGTCCCGAAGATGGAGACGACGCAGGGAAGCGAGTTGTCCGCGAACACGACCACGCGGTCGCCGCGCTCGAGGCCCTGGCGCTGGAGCGCCGCCGCGAAGCGGCGCGCCGAGTCGAGCAACTCCGCATACGTGAGCCGCTGGCCGTCGACGACGAGCGCGGTCTTCTCCGGCGTCGCGGCCGCGCCCGCGCTCAGGCTGTCGTGCAGCAGGCGATTCTCGGCCACTAGCGCGCCCCCGCGGCGACGGATGCCGGCGTTGCGCCCGTGTCCTGAATCCGGTCGCCGACAACGAGACGCGTCGCCACCGCGGTCGGGGCCAGCGCGGGGCGGGCGACGAAGCGGTCGTGGAGGAGCAGCACCGAGAGCGTGCCGACGAGGCCCATCTCGTCGGTCTCCCCCACCCCCGCGGCGCCCGGCGTCTCGCACTTCTGCACCAGCCGCTCGACGGCTTCCGGCCTGAACAGGCCGACCGAGCGCAGGTGCTCCGGATCCAGCAGCTCACGCACGTAGTCAGGCGCGCCCGGACCGACGAACGCCGACACGATCGGCGCGCGGTACGGCCGCTTGCGGCGCGAGGAGATCTCGGTCGGGATCAGCGGCCCGGCCGCCTTCCGGAGGAGGTACTTCTCCTCGAGACCTCGCACCTTCATCGCGTCGGGGAGCGCCGCGGCGAACTCGGCCACGCGGTAGTCGAGGAAGGGGAACCTGCCCTCGATCGAGTTCCCCATGAGCATCCGGTCGCCCTGCGAGTGCAGCAAGTACGTGTCGAGGAAGGTCATGATCTCGAGGTACTGCGCCTTGCCGAGCGACGTGAGCTCGCCGAAGTCGTCCGGGAGCCGGGCCTCGACGCGCGCGCTGCTGTCACCTTCGAGCGCGGCCTGCACGAGAACCCCCTGGTCGAGAAGACGGAGCGCGCGGCCGGTGTTGGCGAAGCGAAGCCGGTGGCTGTACAGCGGGTCGTCGACGTCCTCGAGCCCGCGCTTGTAGAACCCGGCGAGGAACGCGCCCGAGCGCTTGAGGTCCTTCCCGAGGAACTCGTTCAGCCGCGCGAAGAGCAGCGGCCTGATCTCGGAGTCGGGCACCTTCGCCCAGAACCGGCGAACCTTGTTCTCGCGATAGATGTCGTAGCCGCCGAAGAGCTCATCCGCGCCCTCGCCCGTGATGACGACCTTGAGGCCCGCTTCGCGGACGGCGGCGGACAGCCGGAGCAGCGGCGTCAGCGCGGTGCGCAGCGTCGGCTTCTCTGAGAGCTCGACCGCGCGCGGGAGCAGCTCGGCGATGTCCGGCGAGTCGACGACGACACGCGTGAGGTCGGTCCCGAGCTCGCGCACGAAACGGTCCTGGAACTCGCTCTCGTCGAACAGCGGGTCGCGGAACCCGACGCCGAACGAGTTCAGCGTGCCCGGGTAGAGCTTGCTCGCGAGGGCCGCGGTGACGGACGAGTCGAGGCCGCCGCTCAGGTATGCAGCGACCGGGACGTCGGCGCGCAGCCTGATGCGCGTCGCGTCGGTCAGGAGCTCCGTGAGCTCCTCCTCGAGGGCCGCCTCGGTCACCGTGCGTTGCTCGCCGACGCGCGGGAACCGGTGGTCCCACCAGCGCCGCTCCTCGATCAGCCCGTCGGGGCCCCAACGAAGGTAGTGCGCGGGGGCCAGCTCGCGGATGCCGGCGAACGCCGAGCGGTCGGGCAGGACCGACCAGATCGTGAATGCCTCGACGAGCCCGAGTGGATCGAGCTCACGGCGTGCTGAGGGATGGCGGAAGAGCGCCTTCGCCTCGGAGCCGAAGACGAGATCCCCGTCGAGCTCCGCGACGAAGAGCGGCCGGACGCCGAAGCGGTCTCGCGCGACGAAGACCTCCTGCGTCTTCCGGTCCCAGACCGCGAACGCGAAGTCTCCGTTCAACCGCGACAGGCAGTCGACGCCCCACTCGTCGTAGGCGTGGGCGAGCACCTCCGTGTCGGACGACGTCTCGAACCGGTGGCCCAGCGAGCGCAGCTCGTCCTGGAGCTCGACGTAGTTGTAGACCTCGCCGTTCTGCATCACCCAGTAGCGGCCGCCCTCGTTCGAGAGCGGCTGGTCGCCGCCCTCGAGGTCCACGATCGCGAGGCGGGTGTTGGACATGCCGAACCGGCCGTCGAGATAGAGGCCCACCCCGTCGGGACCACGATGACGCAGCTCTCCCGCCATGGCGAGGAGAAGTTCCGGCGAGGCGTGGCGCCCCGACCGGGCGTAGATGCCCGCGATCCCGCACACAGTCGCCCCACCGAAGGATACGTACGAGACGGTTCGGCTCAAGGCTCGACCCGCTGTGCCGATACCCTCTAGCCCGGTCCAGGCCCTTCGAACGCAAGAGAGAGATGACAGAGACGACAGCAATCGAGACCGAGGTCCGCAGGTTCATCACGGACAACTTCCCGCTCGGCGGCAGTGGCGCGGAGCTCGCGGGCGGCGACTCGCTGCTCGAGGTCGGCGTCATCGACTCCGTGGGCGTGCTCGAGGTCATCGAGCACCTCGAGTCGACGTACGACTTCCAGATCCCGGACGCCGACGTGCTCCCCGAGAACCTCGACTCCATCGACGCGATCGCCGGCTACGTCGCCCGCAGGCTCGACGCCGGCGGCGGCTCGAATGCCGACGGCTGACGGCCCCGTCACGCTCGACGCGCTCAGGCTCGACGGCCGGGCAGCGCTCGACGAGGTAGCAGCCACCCTTCCGGAGCTCGTCTTCCGACGGCTGCGCAAGCGCGGCGCGATCGTCGCCGTCTCGGGCGGCATCGACTCGAGTGTGGCCGCAGCGCTCTGCGCCCATGCGCTCGGCGCGGAGCGAGTGCTCGCGCTCCTTCTCCCCGAGTCGGAGTCGAGCGGCGAGACGCTCGACCTGAGCAACCTGCTCGTCGAGCACCTCGGCATCGAGTCGGTCGTCGAGGACATCACCCCGATCCTCGACGCGGTGGGCTGCTACCGGCGCCGCGACGAGGCGATTCGCACGGTCGTACCCGAGTTCACCTCGGACTGGAAGGCGAAGCTCGTCCTCCCGAGCGTGCTCGCGAGCGACCGCCTACCGGTGTTCTCGATCGTCGTCGAGTCGCCGGCCGGAGAGCGCACGCAGGCGCGGCTGACAGCTGACGCGTACCGGGCCGTCGTCGCCGCCACGAACTTCAAGCAGCGCACACGGAAGATGCTCGAGTACTACCACGCCGACCGTCTCGACTGGGCCGTCATGGGCACGCCGAACCGGCTCGAGTACGACCAGGGTTTCTTCGTGAAGGGCGGGGACGGCCTCGCGGACGTGAAGCCGATCGCGCACCTGTACAAGACCCAGGTCTACCAACTCGCCGAGGAGCTGGGAATCCCGGAGGAGATCCGCTCCCGCCCACCGACGACGGACACGTACTCGCTGCCGCAGAGCCAGGAGGAGTTCTACTTCTCCGTGCCCTACCAGGTGCTCGACCTGTGCCTTTACGCGCACAACGAGGGCATTCCGGCAGCCGCGGTCGCGGGCGCGGCGGGCCTCAGCGCCGAGGACGTCGAGCGCGTGTTCCACGACATCGAGTCGAAGCGCCGCGCAACCACCTACCTGCACGAATCGCCGCTCCTCCTCGAGCCCGTGCCCGAGATCGGGCACAAGAGCTCCGCCTGACCCCTGCGCGGGCGCCGCCGGTCGGCTGTGTCTCGTCCAACGTGGAAGTGTGAGGACTTTGTGGCTCAGAGCCACTAAGTGAGCGCGCTCAGCCGCCTGCAGGGGGCGCGGGTGCAGGAGCGGGCTGGAAGGCCTCGCGCACGGCCTTCAGGACCCTGTCCCGGGCGCCTTCCTCGACAGGTTGAAGGCCGCCGAGCTCGAGGCGCGCCAGCTCGATGCGACCCACCGAGCGGATCGTGCGGAAGCCGAAATCGGCGAGGAAGTCACGCGGGAACACCGTGCGGTGGACGAGGAAGCGCTCGCTCGACGGTGTCCCATCGCGGTAGCGGTACCCGAACGCCTCGAGCGCCCTGGCGCCCTTGTCACGGGACTCGCCGATCGCCGCGAGGAAGAGCGACTGCTCGACCCACGGCTGCGAGTCGGAGACGAGGTAGGCACACGTAACGAGCACGGCGTCCTCCGACGGAGGGCCCGCCGGGAGATCCACCGCACGTGGGAAGAGCGGCGCAGGCCCGTACTGCATCGACCCGAGCACGCGGCCGTCGTCGTCCCTGTAGATCGTCCCCCACGCGCCCCACTCCTCCTCCGCACGCTCGCTCCACCGCGCCTTGTCGGCCTCGCGGTTCCCGCGGCTCTGCCACCAGACGCAGGTCTGGCACACGGACGGCGCCGACTCGAGCGTCGCTCCGGTCAGCCCCGCGAGGCGTGAGCTCATGCGCCCTGAGGCGGCGAGCCGATTGCGTCGACGAGCGGCGAGATGAGGGCGTTCCCCTCCATCACGCCGATCGTACAACGAGCTCCGTGACCTCCGGGCGCGCGAAGAACCGGAAAGGGACGAAGGTCGTGCCGATGCCCGGCGACACGTGCAGAGCCGTCGCGCCGTAGCGGTAGAGGCCTTCCACGTCTCGCGCACCGAGGTGGGCGAGACGCAGCCGGCCACCTGGGAACGGCACGACGATCTGACCGGCGTGGAAGTGCCCGGCAAGGATCAGGTCGAACGAGCCCTCGGGAATGCGCCGCACGACACCCGGGAAATGACAGAGGAGGATGCGGAGATCGGCGGTTGCGTCGGCGCGCTCTCCGGGGCGGGACTCGTAGCGCGCATAGGTCCGTGGATCGACTCCGACGATCTGGACCCGGCGACCGCGAACCTCGACCTCGGTGGCCTCGTCGAGGAGGAGCGTGACGCCTTCGAGCCGGTCGAGCTCGTCCCCGTCGATCCGCTCCGAGAACGGATCGCGGCTGTCCGCGAAGTCGTGGTTGCCCAGGACGACGATGCAGCCCGGCAGCTGGGCGAGCAGCCGCTCGAGCAGCGGCAGCCCGTCCCGTCTCGAGACGAGGTCACCGGTGAGGAAGATCAGCTCGGGCCTCCGCTCGACGACCCAGGCAACCGCCTCCTCGGCCGCGCGCCTGCCGCGCCCCGGGACACCGAGATGGAGATCCGAGAGATGCGCGATGCGGATGCCGTCGAGCTCCCTCGGTGCGCCTTCGAGCTCCACCTCGAGAACCCGCTTGCGGAGCCAGCCCGCCTCGAACCATCCCCACGCGAGGGCGCCGAGCGCGACGATACCCGCCGCCATGACGATCCACGTCAGCATCGGCCGCGCCTCAACCGGAGGCCATGTTGCGAGGGTCTCTCAGACGCGGAGCTTCTCGACCACCGGCTCGACCGAGACGACGTGCCGCTTGAACTTGAGCTCGGAGTCGTCGAGCCCGGCGGCGACGCCGATGAGCTGCGAGAGGTGGAGGATCGGCATGCGGAAGTCGCGGCCGGTCTGCTCGCGAAGCTTCGACTGCCAGGCATCGAGGGAGAGGTGGCAGAGCGGGCACGGCGTCACGATCGCGTCGGCGCCCGCCTCGGAGGCCTGCTCGATCGGCTGGATGAGCTCGCCGAGCGCGACATCCTCGCGCGCCTGGATGATCGGGAACCCGCAGCACTTGATCTTCGCCGGGTAGTCGATCGCGATGCCGCCGCATGCCTCGATGATGCGCTCGAGCGACTCGGGACGGTCGGGGTCCTCGAAGCCGAGGAGCTTCGACGGGCGCAGGATCTGGCAGCCGTAGAACGGCGCGATCTTGAGCCCCTTGAGCCCCTTGTGCGCCGCTTCCTTCAGCAGCTCGTACCCGTCGCCGGCCGACACGAGCCAGAGGAAGTGCTGGACGTCGACGGTGCCGCCGTACGCGGGCGCTCCCACGGACACGAGGTTCTCGTTGACGCGCGCGAGCAGCGCGTCGTCGCCCTTGAGCTGGAAGTTCGCCTGCCGGAGGTTCAGCGTGCAGACGTTGCAGACGGTCATCAGCGTGTCGCAGCCCGTCGCCTCGGCGTACGCCAGGATGCGCGCGTTCAGGTGCAGGTAGTAGTCGGGCTCCGCCTCGTGGATGTCGCCCGCGCCGCAGCACGTGACCCGCTCGAGCTCGATGAGCTCGATCCCCACCTTCGGGGCGAGCGCCTGCGTGGAGGTGTCGAGCTCCTTCGCGGAGAGCGACGCGAGGCAGCCTTTGTAGTAGGCGACGGTCTTCACGCGCCTGCCTCCTCGGCGTCATCGTCTTGGCCGGGCAGGAACGGCTGCGGGAACGAGCCCTCGCCGTACGGGTCGCGGCCGGCATCGCCGCTCTGCTCGAACTCGAGGCGCTCGAGCGCGTGCTCGCCCTGGACGATCCCGAGGGCGCCCTCGCGATCCTGCTCCTTCACGAGGTCGTACAGCGCGCGCGCCTCGTCCACGTCCTTCGCGACATGCGGCGGGAACGGCGGCGGCACCTTCCCGTGCTTGAGCGAGCCCCATCGCGAACTTCACTTCCTTCAGCGACTTGAGCACGCCCTGCGTCTTCGGAACGAGCTCGGTCTCGCGCAACCAGCCGGTCGTCTTCGCCGAGGTGACGAACCACTTCGCGTGCTTCGCGCCCATGTCCGAGTCGATGCCCTCGCTCACCGCCTCGGCGCCGAGCTTCGCGATCGCGTCCCGTGGGTCGACGCCCTTCGGGCAGCGCTCCTGGCAGAAGTAGCAGCGGGTGCAATCCCAGATCCCGTGCGGGTCCGAGTACGTCTGGAGACGCTCGACCTTCGACGCGTCGCGGGCGTCCCCGACGAAGCGCATGCCCTTGGCGAGCGCGGCCGGTCCGAGGAACTCCGGGTCGGACTCCATCGAGTTGCACTCGGAGACGCAGCAGCCGCACATGATGCAGAGCGCCTCCTTGTGGATCGTGTCCATCTCCTCCTGGGAGACGATGTTCTCCTTCTCGCCGGGGTCCGCGTAGCCCGGCTCGAGCCACGGAGACATCGCGCGGATCTTCCCCCAGAAGGGCTGCATGTCCGTGACCAGGTCCTTGACGATCGGCATGTTCCCCATCGCCGAGATCACCGGCACGTGGCCCGACTGCGCGATGTCGTACATCCGCGTCTTGCACGCGAGGACGGCCGCGCCGTCCATCCGCATCCCGCACGACCCGCAGATCATCATCCGGCAGCTCTTCCGGTACGCGAGCGAGCCGTCGATCTGGTCCTTCACGATGTCGAGGCAGTCGAGCAGGGTCACCCACTCCGGCGCGTCGAACTCGTACTCCTTCAGCGCACGCTCACCCGCAACCGGGTCGTACCGCCAGATCTTCAGCGCGACCTGCACTAGTGCCGCCTCGAGTCACGGTCGGTACCCAACGGCGCGCGAAAAGTAAGCGCGTCGAGGGCGCAGGGAGCGTTCGTACCTGAAAGGTACGGACGCGACCGAGGACGACGACCGGCTCCGCTTTGCAGCCGCCAGTGGGTGCCGAATGTGGGTGGAGTCAGCACTTCAATACTTCCTCTCCTCGGGTTGCCACTTCGTGACCGTGACCGGCTTCCAGTCGAGCTTCGGCGCGCCATCCTCCCACGTGACGACCGTGTGCCGGAGGTAGTTCTCGTCGTCGCGGTCGGGAAAGTCGTACGGTCGCGCGTGCGCTCCGCGGCTCTCCTTGCGGGCGAGGCCGCAGACGACCATGCACTCGGCAAGCTCGAGCAGGAAGCCGAGCTCGAGCGCCTGCGTGAGATCGCTGTTGAAGACGTCGCCCTTGTCGTCGACGACGACGCGCTCGTAACGGTCGCGAAGGCCTGCGACGATCTCGCCCTGCTCGACCATCTGCTCCTCGCGCCGGAAGACGCCGAAGTTGACGTGCATCGTGTGTGCGAGCTCGTCGCGGATCTTCCACGGCCGCTCTCCCTCGGAGCGGTCGAGGAGCTGTTTCAGCTCGCGCTGGGCATCGACCTCGACGGCCTCGGGCACCGTCACCGTCGTGTTGGAGAGCGCCCAGTCCGCCGCGTGGCGTCCGGCGCGCTTGCCGTACGTGATCGTCTCCATGAGCGCGTTGCCGCCGAGCCGGTTCGCGCCGTGCACGGAGACGCATGCGACCTCCCCGGCCGCGTACAGCGCCTCGATCTCGGTGCGCCCCCAGACGTCCGTGTCCACGCCGCCCATGTGGTAGTGGGCGCCCGGTCGGACGGGAATGGGCTCGTAGATCGGGTCGACGCCGGCGAACGTCATCGAGAGCTCGCGGGTCCCGTGAAGCCGCTCGAGGATCTTCTCCGCGCCGAGATGGCGCAGGTCGAGGAGGACGTTGCCGTCGATTCCGCGGCCGTCGTCGATCTCGGTCTGCTCGGCGCGCGAGATGACGTCGCGCGACGCGAGCTCCATCGCGTTCGGCGCGTACCGGACGAGGAACCGTTCGCCGTCCTTGTTCAGGAGGTAAGCGCCTTCGCCACGGCAGCCCTCGGTGATGAGCACTCCCGTCGGCGCGAGCGTCGTCGGGTGGAACTGCATCATCTCCATGTCCTTCAGGGCCACCCCCGCGCGGAGCGCGAGGGACATGCCGTCGCCCGTACATGCGTACGCGTTGGTCGTTCCCGTGTACAGCCGGCCCGCTCCGCCCGTCGCGAGGATCACGGTCTTCGCGCCGATCGTGTGCAGGCCGCCGTTCACGAGATCCCAGGCGATGACGCCCTGGCAGCGGCCGTCCTCGATGACGAGCTTCCACGCGAAGAACTCCTCGTATGTGCGGATGTCCCGCTTCATCACCTGCTCGTAGAGCACGTGGATGAGGACGTGGCCCGTGATGTCGGCCGCGTAGGCGGTCCGCGGCTCACCCGCGGCGCCGAACGGGCGCTGCGCGATCCGCCCTTCGGGTGTCCGCGAGAACACAGCTCCCCAGTGCTCGAGCTGATAGACGTCGTCCGGCGCCTCGTCGCAGAGGATCTCGATCGCGTCCTGGTCGCCGAGGTAGTCCGACCCCTTGACCGTGTCGTAGGCGTGCTTCACGGGATCGTCCTCGGACGCGTTCCCGAGGGCTGCGTTGATCCCGCCCTCGGCCGCGCCGGAGTGGCTGCGAACCGGGTGGATCTTGGAGATCATCGCCACGTCCGCTCCGGTGTCGAAAGCCTCGATCGCGGCGCGCATTCCGGCGCAACCGGCGCCGATGACGACCACGTCGTGGACGGCGTCCATCTCGTCGGACGCTACCTGATGAACCCGCGGGGAACGGCACGTACCGTCGCGCCCCAGCCCGCCCGCAAAGGGGCGGGCCGGAGGCGCGTCGGCGCTACCTGATGCAGGTCGCGAACAGCGTGACCGCTGCGCCCTCCGTCTCGCTCGCGTTCACGAGATACAGACGCCACGTCGACGCGTTCGCGGGATGCGAGTCGAAGTTGACCACCGACCCGTCGGACGCGAACCCGCCGCCCGCGACTCGCTGCCCCGCGTCGCACGCGATCGTGAACTCGCCCTCGGCGTTTGCCGCGATGGACGTCGTCGTCGTCTTCACGTTGACGAGGCTCGCAGCGGTGCTCGCCGGCCCCGGGATCTCCGCACCCGCCCGTGCTCCCGCCGTTGCGATCTGCGTCGCGTTGAACCCGTTCAGCTTCTTCGCGTTGTCCGCCGTCAGCGCACGCTTCGCCAGCGGCACGGCAGCGGTCACTGCCGCACCGGCGGCTCCCCCGAGCGCGAAGAACAGTGCGAGTACGGCGATGACAAGCGTCGGACTCGGTCGTAGCTCTCTCTTGCCCACGGACTGCCTCCCTCTCGAGTCGTCGACCCCCGCGGCGCGAACCTACGCCCGCCGGAGCGGTGACACAAGGGTCCGAGCGGCTAGCGGCGGAGGAAGACGGCGCGCGCGCTCGTGTTCGCCGTCATCGGGACCGTGCACGTCGCACGCTTCCCGCGGCACGCACCGGTCCAGCTCCTGAACCTCCAGCCCTTCCCCGCCTGTGCCGTGAGCCGCAACGGAACGTACGACTGCGCGGGGGACGCGCAGCGCCCCGGGCAGCGAATTCCGGCGCCCGGGCCGCGGATCGAGCCCTTGCCGGAGACGCGGACGGCCACGCGATAGGTCGACGGCGCGAAGAACGCGCTCGCACCCGAGGTTTGCCCGACCGCGACGCTGCACTGCGACACGCCGACGCACCCGTTCGACCAGCGAACGAGCTTTGCGCCCGCACTCGGCGTCGGGGTGAGCGTGAGCCGGGTGCCGGTGTTCCAGGTTGTCGCGCAGCTCCGATCGCAGTCGAGACCGGGGACGTTGGCGGTGACCCGGCCTGGCCCCGTGATGGTGAGCGCGAACGGCGCCTGCCGGTCGAGCTGGACGAGCCACGGCGAGTCCTGCATGTCAGGCCATCCGCCTGAATGGCCGTAGTAGTCGTCGCGCCCGGGATCGAGGAGCAGCCCGGTCAAGGGCGTTCCGTCGGTGAACGGGAACATGAGATCGCGGTCGTTGTCGCACGTGTGCCCGTCGTCGGGCGGTGGGCAGTTGTTCGGGGCGGAGCCCGGAACAGCGCCCATGGCGTGCAGGAGCTCGTGCGCGACCACCTCGGCGGCCTCGACGCCGGGGCACGACTGGGCAAGGAAGACCGCGAGACCGGTCCCGTTCGGAACCGTGCTGCCGACGCCGCAGATCTTGTCGTCGCCCACAGGGCCGTCGTAGTAGACGACGTACTTCGTGAACTCGGAGCGGAAGCCGCGGGCTTCGATCCCGTCCCACACGAGCTCGAACGGCGACTCGGGGGAGGCCAGCTGGCTCCCGCTCTGCGGGAGCCGCACGACCGAGATGTCGAGCTGGTTGCCGCACGCAAACTGCGCAAGGTCCGAGCGGGGCGCGCGCGTCGGATCCTGACCCCTCCACCAGCCGTCGATCGTCTCCCAGTCGGTCTGCATCCGGCTCGCGAACGTCGACATGCGGTCCGGCCCGTCGGCGGGAATCGCGTAGATCCAGTGCACCGGATTCCCGGACACGACGTTCGGCCTCGTGTCGAGCTCGGACGGCGTCCCGCACCAGGTCGCCGCAGCGCGGGCCACGGCCTCGGGACGCGCGGCCGCATCGGGCGCGGTGACGACGAGCGTCCGCCGCGCCTCGGTCGAGCCAGGGCCGCCGCTCGCTGCGGCGCCGACGGCAAGGCCGAGGGCGAGAGCGACGAGGGCCGCTCCGGTCAGGACCAGGACTCGGTTCGAAAGTACGTGCATCTGCCGCCCTAGAGCTCGGATTGTGCGAACGCCGCCAGCACCCTACGTGGACCGTGGAACCGGGAGCACGTTCGCCCTACGGCGTTGCCGCGACGACGGTGACGAGCCCCGGCTTGCCCCTCTGTGTCACCCGAACGAACACCGAGCGCTGCCCGCACACGGTGCTCGAGATCCGACGCACACTCGCACCCGCCGCGGCTCCGCGCTTGAGAACCGTCTTCCTGTCCGCGGCAACGAGCTCGACCCGGTGCTGGCCGCCGCGCGGAAGGCGTGCGGTGACGGCGATCGACCCGTCGAGCGGCGTCCTGAGCGAGATCCACCAGAGCTTGTTCTTCGCGACGGACTTGCGGAAGACGCTCTTCGTCCCGGCGGTCCACGGCTGGACGACGTCCTTCTCCGCGGCGACGAGCGCGGCTTCGGTTGGATACAGGCTGGGCGCGATGATCTGCCACGTCGCCGAGGTGATGCCCGCCTTGCGCTCGTCCATCAGGCGATACGTCTCCGCCCACGCCTCGCCCGGGTTCTGCGCGTAGTGCTCGTCCTCGTTGCCCGGGAACGCCTCGCGCCGCGCGACGCGCGCGCAGATGTCGGCCGCGGACGCCCAGTTCTTGGGGCCCCAGTCGATTGAGCGCCACGGTGTGTTGGAGCGGTAGAGCGCGATGTGGTGCCCGTACTCGTGGCGGACGACCTCCTCCGGCGTCGTGCCGTCGGGGAGGCTCTCCCCGAGCGCGACCGAGCGGTTCTGCCTGTAGCAGCCGAGGGCGCCGTCCCCGCAGAGGGTGCGGATCTCGTCGAGCGGCGCGATGTACGTCGTGAGGGACGAGAGCTCGGACCCGTGTACGAGCTTCGCGAGGAACTCCGCCCAGCTCTCGGGCGTGACCGTGTCCGCCGCGAACGCGTCGGAGACGAGCACGTTCACGGTCTCCCCGGTCGATGTGACGATTGGCCCACCGTGCCACGAGATCGGCGCCTGCTGCAGCTTTCCCGGCTGGAGCTTCGTGATGCGGTACCCGAGCGCGCGGCCAGGGCTCGGCCGGTCGAGCCGCGTCGAGTCGACCGACTCGATCGCGCCCGCACGAGTCCCGGAGCCCAGGGCAGCCACCGCCAGCGCGGACACGAGCGCGATGGCGAGCACGACGATGAAAGGCCGGACTGCGCGGACCCGTGACACCCGGCTCATATGAGCAGGCTCACCTGAGCGGAGGCTGAGAAATCCGTTAAGCCGTCGTTAGCGCACGTCACGAGCGCGGCCCGGCCGCGACAAGGGCGTCGCCGACCTCGTCCGCGAACCGCGTGAAATTCTCGCTGAACATACGCGCGAGCTCGGCCCCCTTGCGGTCGTACGCCTCCGGGTCTCGCCACGTGGATCGGGGGTCGAGCAGAGCAGTGTCGACGCCCTTGACCTCGACGGGCACGTCGAAACCGAAGGTCGGGTCGACCCGGTACTCGACCTCGTCGAGCTCGCCCGAGAGCGCGGCGTGCAAAAGCACTCTCGTCGCATGGATCGGCATGCGGCTCCCCTCGCCGAACGGGCCGCCCGTCCAGCCGGTGTTCACCAGCCAGACCGTCGAGCCGTGGCGATCGAGCTTCGAGCCGAGCATCTGGGCGTAGACCGCGGGAGCCTGCGGCAGGAAGGGTGCACCGAAGCACTCGGAGAAGGTCGGCTGCGGCTCCGTCACGCCGATCTCGGTGCCGGCGAGCTTCGCGGTGAAGCCCGAGAGGAACCAGTACAGCGCCTGGTCGCGCGTCAGGCGCGCGATCGGAGGCAGGATCCCGAACGCGTCCGCCGTGAGGAACACGACCGACCGCGGATGGCCGGCACGCTTGGTCGGCAGTGCGTTCGCGATCTGCTCGAGCTTGTATGCGCCGCGTGTGTTCTCGGTCTTCGTGTCGTCGTCGAGGTCGAGCACGCCCTGGTCGTCGATCACGACGTTCTCGAGCACCGTCCCGAACGTGTGTGTCGTCCGGTAGATCTCGGGCTCCGCCTCCGCCCTGAGCCGGATGACCTTCGCGTAGCACCCGCCCTCGAAGTTGAAGATGCCCTCGTCGCCCCAGCCGTGCTCGTCGTCGCCGATCAGGTGGCGGGCGGGATCGGCCGAGAGGGTCGTCTTCCCCGTGCCGGAGAGCCCGAAGAAGACCGCGACGGCGCCGTCGTCGTCCACGTTCGCCGAGCAGTGCATCGGGAGGACGCCCTCGAGCGGAAGACGGTCGTTCATGAGCGTGAAGATCGACTTCTTGATCTCGCCGGCGTAGTACGTCCCTCCGATCAGCACCTCGGAGCGGGTCGGATGCAGGGCGACGAAGGTCTCGGTCCGTGTGCCGTCCTCGTCGGGATCCGCCGTGACCGAGGGCGCGTGCAGGACGAGCGCATCCGGCTCCATCCGCTCGAGCTCCTCCTCGGTGGGATCGATGAAGAGCGTCTTCGCGAAGAGGGCGTGCCAGGGGCTCTCGGTCACGATCCGCACGGCGATCCTGTGCGCCGGGTCGGCTCCCGCGAACGCATCCACGACATACACGTCGTCCTCGCCGAGCCGCGTCGTCAGCTTGTCGCGGAGCCCTTCGAAGTGCTCCTCGGAGATCGGCGCGTTCAGGTCGCCGAACGCGATCCGGTGCTCCGAGCCCGGCTCCCGCACGAAGAACTTGTCCTTCGGGGAACGGCCCGTGTGCACCCCCGTGTCCACCACGAGCGGGCCCCCTTCGGCGATCTGCCCGTCGCCGCGCTCGAGCGCGTGCATGTAGAGCTGGGAGACGGTCGGGTGCCAGTGCACCTCGCCTGTCGGCTCGATGCCGTGCCGTGCCAGTGAGCCCCGGCCCGGAACGGTGGCGATCACGAAAGTGTCCTCATCGTCGTATCCCCGCGAAACCCCGAGAGCGCCTAATGCTACGCGCCCCCGTGCGGAACCGACGGAGCTAGGTGCCGTCGGCCGCAGCTGCGATCGGCGGTTCGACGAGGTCTTCCCGCGCCGCAAGGGTCGCGAAACGGCCGCCGCGGGCGACGAGCTCGTCGTACGTGCCGACCTCGACGATGCGGCCGTGGTCGAGCACGACGATCTGGTCCGCGTCCTCGACGGTCGAGAGCCGGTGCGCGATCGCGATCGTCGTTCGCCCCTCCGACAGACGCTCGAGCGCCTCCTGGACGAGCCGCTCGGTCTGCGTGTCGAGCGACGACGTCGCCTCGTCGAGCACGAGCACGGGCGGGTTACGCAGGATCGTCCGCGCGATCGCGATCCGCTGCTTCTCACCCCCGGAGAAGCGGTATCCCCGCTCGCCGACGACGGTGTCGTAGCCCTCCGGCAAGCTCGCGACGAGATCGTGGATCTGCGCCGCGCGCGCCGCTTCCTCGATCTCCTCGTCGGAGGCGTCCGGCTTCGCGAAGCGGAGGTTCTCGCGCACGGTCGCGTGGAAGAGGTAGGTCTCCTGCGAGACGACGCCGACCGTCGCGGCGAGTGACTCGAACGTGAGCTCCCGCACGTCCATGCCGTCGATCGAGACGCTGCCCTCGCTCGCGTCG
This sequence comes from uncultured Actinomycetes bacterium, assembly GCA_963815895.1. GTDB lineage: Bacteria > Actinomycetota > Thermoleophilia > Gaiellales > Gaiellaceae > GMQP-bins7. Next base: position 151,404 of record CAWFIP010000002.1, read on the forward strand.
TAGAGGCGCGCGACGAGATAGGCGCAGGTCGTCTTCCCGGAGCCGGTCTCCCCCACGAGCGCGGTCTTCGTCCCGGGCGCGACGGCGAACGACACGTCCTGGAGCGTCCACGGGCCGCGCTCGTAGCGGAACCAGACGGAGTCGAGCCGAACCTCCCCGCGCGGCCGCTCGAGCACGCGCTCGCCTTCCACGATGTCCACCTCGTGGTCGAGGTACTCGAAGATCCGGTCGAAGAGCGCGAGCGACGTGTGCACCTCGACCTGCACGCCGAGCAGGCCGCCGATGGGCCAGAAGAGCCGGGTCTGAAGGGTCGTGAACGCGACGAGCGTTCCGATCGAGATCGTCTCGCTTCCCTGGGCGATCATGAAGCCCGCGAACCAGTAGACGAGCGCCGGCATGACCGCGAACGACGTCTGGATCGCAGCCATCATCCAGCGCCCCGTCATGCGGCTCCGGACCTCGAGGTCGGCCAGGCGGCTCGACTCGCGCTCGAAGCGCTCCGCGAGGTCGTCCGTGCGGCCCATCGTCTTCCCCAGGAGGATCCCGGATACCGAGAGCGACTCCTGCACGATCGAGGAGACGTCTGCAAGCGACGCCTGGCGTTCTGCTGTCACCTTCTTGCGCTGCGCGCCGACGCGCTTCGTCAACCAGATGAAGAGCGGCAGCAGCGCAAGCGAGAACGCCGCCAGCCTCCAGTCGAGGAGCACCATCGCGACGACCGTCGCGAGGACGGTCGTCACGTTCGCGAGCACCGAGGTGGCGGTCGAGGTGACGACCGTCTCGATGCCGCCGATGTCGTTTGCGATCCTGCTCTGCACCTCACCCGTGCGCGTACGCGTGAAGAAGGCGAGCGAGAGGCGCTGGAGGTGGCGGTACACCTGGGAGCGCAGGTCGTGCATCACGCTCTGGCCGACCTGGTTCGAGAGCAGCGTCTGCCAGACGCCGATCACCCCGGTGACGACGGGGATCGCGACCATTCCGGCCACGAGCACGGTCAGCAGGCGGACGTTCTCCTCCGGGATCGCGACGTCGAGCACCTCGCGGAGGAGGAACGGCGACACGACCCCGATACCGGCGGAGATCACGATCAGCCCGCAGACGACGCCGAGCCGCACCCGGTACGGCCGGAAGAGGCGGACGATGCTGCGGAAATTCTCGCGACGGACCGCGGGGTCCGCCGGGCGCTCGGGCAGGTCTTCCGCGCTGCTGCTGCCGAAACGGCGTCCTGGCACGCTCTAAGGGTACGGCCGGGGTGGCAGGCGACCGGTGGCCCGCGGCGAAGTCGGTCGCGTGGACACGGGCGCGGCTATCGAGCGCTTTCTCGAGCACGGTGGGCACTCGCCGGCGACACGCCGCGCGTACGGGTCCGACCTCCGCGCGTTCACCGCCTGGCTCGAGCGCTCGGGGCTCGACCTCGACGATGTGGACGCTCGCGTTCTCGCCGACTACGTGGCGGAGCTGGGGCGCGGCCGCGAGCGCCTCGCGCCGGCGTCGATCGCACGGCGCCTGGCGTCGATCCGCGCCTGCCTCCGCTTCACGTTCGGCCCGGCACGTGTTCCCGATGCCTCGCTGGCACCGTCACGCACCCAACGGCTGCCGGACGCGCCGAAGGAGGGCGAGATCTCGGCGCTGCTCGAGGCCGTCGACGGTGACACGCCGCTTGCGCTCAGGAATCGTGCCCTGCTCGAGCTCCTCTACTCGGGCGGGCTGCGGACCGCAGAGGTCGTCGGGCTCGACCTCGTCGACGTCGACTTCGAGCGCGAGGCAGTGCACGTGCACGGGAAGGGCGGCAAGGAGCGCGTCGTGCCGCTCGGCGAGGAGGCCGCACACCACGTCGCCCGCTACCTCCGCGACGCGCGGCCCGAGCTCGTGACCGGCGCGAACGACGCGCTCTTCCTCTCGGCCCGCGGCCGCAGGCTCGACACGAGCACCGTCCGGCGGCTCCTCCGCAACCCGCACCGGCTCCGCCACGCCTTCGCGACGCACCTCCTCGAGGGCGGCGCGGATCTCCGCACGATCCAGGAGCTCCTGGGCCACTCCTCGCTCTCGACGACGCAGATCTACAGCCACGTCGACGCCCGCCGCCTCCGGCGCGTCTACGACCGCTCGCACCCCCGCTCGTAGTCGACGCGGAAGGAGGCGGGCGCGGACCGTTGAATCCGGTTTCGCCGTGTCCGAAGCCGACCATGACGTCGAGCGCTTCCTCCTCTTCCTCGCTGCGCAGCGCTCGCCGCGCACCGTGGACGCCTACCGACGCGACCTGACTGCGCTCGGCACGTTCCGCGGAGGGCCGGTGGCCGATGCCACGGTCGAGGACCTCGAGCGCTGGGTGGCCGAGATGCGCGCTGCGGGTCTCGCGTCGTCCACGATCGCGCGCAGGACGTCCGCCGCACGCGCCTACTTCCGTCACCTGGGCCTCATAGGCGCGCGCGCCGACAACCCGGCGGCCGCCCTCGTCCTCCCGAAGCGCCCGCGCCGCCTCCCGCGCGCGCTGTCGCCGGGAGAGACCGAGCGCCTCATCGATGCGGCGACGGGCTCGTCACCGCGCACGCTGCGCGACCGCGCGCTCGTCGAGCTCATGTACGGCGCCGGCCTACGCGTGTCCGAGGCCGTCGGCCTCGAAAAGGGCGCCGTCGATCTCGACGCTCGCATCGTCCGCGCGCTCGGCAAGGGAGGCAAGGAACGTCTCGTGCCGCTCGGCCGGCCCGCCGCCGAGGCCGTCCGCCGCTACCTCGCGCTCGGCCGCCCGCACCTCGACCGCCGCTATCGCCCCGAGCTCTTCCTGAACGCCCGCGGCGGGCCACTGACCCGCGCCGGCGCGTTCCTCATCCTGAGGAAGCTCGCCGAGAAGGCGGGCCTCGAACCGACGCGTGTCCACCCCCACCTGCTGCGGCACTCGTTCGCGACGCACCTCCTCGAGGGTGGCGCCGACCTCCGCAGCGTCCAGGAGATGCTCGGCCATGCCGACCTCGGCACGACCGAGCGGTACACGCACGTCTCGGATAGCCGGAGACGCGAGGTCTACTTCCGCGCTCACCCTCACGCGCGGAGGAAGACCTCGCGTTCCGACAAGCCGAGCTAGCTCGGTATCGGGTTCTCCGTCGCGACGGGGTTCGGGTCGATGCCGTTGTCGTAGTACGCGGTATCGACCTCGCTCCCGCCGTTGATCGCGACGTCGGCCTCGCCGTCGTTCGCGTGCATCGTGTCGTTCCCGGTCGCTCCCAGGAACTCGTCGGAGCCCGCGCCACCGGTCATGTCGTCGTTGCCGCCCTGACCGAGCAGGCTGTCGTTGCCGGCGCCGCCGTCGATCTTGTCGTCGCCGTTCTGACCCTCGATCTGCTCGTGCGCGGCGCCGCCGTAGAGCTCGTCGTTGCCCGAGCCGCCCTGGATCAGGCCGCCGTCGTTCCCGTTGATGATCACGGCCTTCCCGAGGTAGATCGTCCCCGACCCGAAGCCGCCCTTGGCGCTCAGCGTGTTGTTGCCGCTGCCGCCGTAGATGGTCACGACGTTGGGAACCTGGGCGAACGAGATGTCGCGGTCGGTGTCCCCGTTGAGGTTCACGCCGCTCATGCCGAGCCGGATCGTGTCCGCGCCCGACGTGCCTGCGACCGTCAGCTCGTCCGTCGTGTCGCCGAGCGAGACGTTGATCTCGATCTCGGAGATACCCGGGGCGGCCTCGGCCGTCGCACCCGGTGCGAACTCGCCGCCGAGCATGCTGACGACCAGGTCCTCGACGGTGCCGACATGACCCGCGATGTTGATCGTGTCGGTGTTCGTCGTGGTGGCGGCGCCGCACGCGGCTCCACCGAACCAGATGGCACCCGAGCTGACCTCCAGCGTCGCCGATGAGCCTGCGCCCATCGTCACCGCCGCGGTGCGCGTGACGGAGTCGAACGTGCACGTCCCGTCCGGCGGAGGCGGTGGCGGGGGTGGCGGAGGCGGCGGGGGCGGTGGCGGAGGAGGCGGAGGCGGCGGAGGCGGAGGAGGCGGAGGCGGTGGCGGAGGAGCACCGTCACCGATCACGCTCTCCACGCCCACCGTGCCCGGATCGACGCCCGTGTCCACGTACGCGGTGTCGATGCCCGAGCCGCCGCTCAGCAACAGATCCGCCTCGTCGTCCTGCGCGCGAAGCGTGTCGTTGTCACCGGTGCCGCTCAGCGAGTCCTGCCCCGCGCCGCCGGTGATGTCGTCCATCCCGATGCCGCCGGAGATCGTGTCGTTGCCGCCGGCGCCGTCGATCGTGTCGTTGCCGTCGTTGCCGTTGATCGTGTCGTTCGAGGCACCGCCGACAAGCGTGTCGTTGCCGGCGCCGCCGTCGAGCACGTTGCCCGCGTCATTTCCGGCCCGCAAGGTCACCGCGCCCGGGAAGATCGCCCCGGTACCCGAGCCGCCCTTCGCCCACAGCACATTCGCGCCACCGAGACCGAAGACCTCGACCTGGGCGGGCTGCGGCGCAAAGGTGACGTCCGCGTCCGTGTCCGAGTTCAGCCCCAGCCCGGTCGTGCCGAGCCGGATCGTGTCGTCGCCCGTCGTGCCGTGCACGACGACGAGATCACTCGCGTCACCGAGCGTCGTCACGAGCTCGATGTCGGAAGATGCCAGTCGCCTCCGGGGTCGCGCCCGGAGCGAACGCCCCACCCGACATGTCGATATCGAGCGTCTCCACCGTGCCCGCGTTACCGGAGACGGAGATCGTGTCCGTGTTGGACGTCGTCGCAGCCCCACAAGGAGAGCCGCCGAACAGGATCGCGCCGCCCGACACCTTCAGCACACGGCTCTCGCCGGCCCCGATCGAAGCCGTCACCGACCGCGCCGTCGCGTCGAACGTGCACGCGCCCGGAGGAGGCGGAGGCGGTGGCGGGGGTGGCGGAGGCGGCGGGGGCGGAGGCGGAGGTGGCGGAGGAGGCGGAGGCGGAGGAGGCGGAGGCGGCGGCGGAGGAGCACCGTCACCAATCACGCTCTCCACGCCCACCGTGCCCGGATCGACGCCCGTGTCCACGTACGCGGTGTCGATGCCCGAGCCGCCGCTCAGCAACAGATCCGCCTCGTCGTCCTGCGCGCGAAGCGTGTCGTTGTCACCGGTGCCGCTCAGCGAGTCCTGCCCCGCGCCGCCGGTGATGTCGTCCATCCCGATGCCGCCGGAGATCGTGTCGTTGCCGCCGGCGCCGTCGATCGTGTCGTTGCCGTCGTTGCCGTTGATCGTGTCGTTCGAGGCCCCGCCGACAAGCGTGTCGTTGCCGGCGCCGCCGTCGAGCACGTTGCCCGCGTCATTTCCGGCCCGCAAGGTCACCGCGCCCGGGAAGATCGCCCCGGTACCCGAGCCGCCCTTCGCCCACAGCACATTCGCGCCGCCGAGACCGAAGACCTCGACCTGGGCGGGCTGCGGCGCAAAGGTGACGTCCGCGTCCGTGTCCGAGTTCAGCCCCAGCCCGGTCGTGCCGAGCCGGATCGTGTCGTCGCCCGTCGTGCCGTGCACGACGACGAGATCACTCGCGTCGCCGAGCGTCGTCACGAGCTCGATGTCGGAAGTACCAGTCGCCTCCGGGGTCGCGCCCGGAGCGAACGCCCCACCCGACATGTCGATATCGAGCGTCTCCACCGTGCCCGCGTTACCGGAGACGGAGATCGTGTCCGTGTTGGACGTCGTCGCAGCCCCACAAGGAGAGCCGCCGAACAGGATCGCGCCGCCCGACACCTTCAGCACACGGCTCTCGCCGGCCCCGATCGAAGCCGTCACCGACCGCGCCGTCGCGTCGAACGTGCACGCGCCCGGAGGAGGCGGAGGCGGTGGCGGGGGTGGCGGAGGCGGCGGGGGCGGAGGCGGAGGTGGCGGAGGAGGCGGAGGCGGCGGAGGAGGCGGAGGCGGCGGCGGAGGAGCACCGTCACCGATCACGCTCTCCGTCGCGGTCGGCGTCGGGTCCAGACCCGTGTCGATGTAGGCCGTGTCCGCACCGGGACCGCCGCTGAAGATGACGTCCGCCTCGTCGTCCTGGCCGTGCATGACGTCATCGCCGCCCGAGCCCAGGAAGTTGTCTCGGCCGGGACCGCCCGTCATGTCGTCGTTCCCGTCGCCGCCGGCGACGCGGTCGTCGCCTGGACCGCCGTCCATGAGGTCGGTCTGCTCCTGGCCCTGCATCTCGTCGTTCCCGAGGCCGCCGTAGATCTCGTCCGGATCCGAGCTGCCGCGCAGGAGGACGTCGTTCCCGTCGTCGCCCCACAGCTTGATCGGACCGAGGAAATGGAGACCGGCGCCGCCCTGGCCGCGACCGTTGAAGTAGTCGTCGCCGCCGAGCATGTGGGCCTCGAGGTGCAGGATCGCCGGCGAGAGCGTGACGTCGACGTCCCCGTCGTCGTTCAGCGCAATGCCGTTCTGCCCCGGCGCCATGATGTCGGCGCCCTCCGTCGCGTAGATGACGACCGTGTCGGCGAAGTCGCCGAGCGCGGCGTCGATCTCGATCTCGGGGAAGTTGAACTCGGCCGACGCGCCCGGGCCGAAGACCCCGCCGCGGTGGTCGAGGATCAGCGTCTCGGCCGTACCGACGTTCCCGCTGATCGTGATCAGGTCGGTGTTCGCCGTGGTGGCGGCGCCGCAAGCGGTTGCCGGCTCGCCGAAGTGCAGCGCGGTGCCGACGACGACGAGCGTCGCCGTCTGGCCCGGATTGATCGACGCGGTCAGCGTTCTCGTGCCGCTGTCGTACGAGCAGGTCCCCGCCGCAGTGGCGGGTGAAACGAGAAGCACGGCGGCAAGCGCTGCCGCTGTTACCGCAAGCCCAGCGGCGGCATGCAACCGCCTTCGACCACGAGCGACCATCCCCATCCCCCTTTATCCCCGGAAATCACGACCGCAAGAAGGGCCTGACCCCCTTCAGGGCGCCGACCCACGTCGCAGGATAGTGCCAGAAAAATCGGCAACAACCCCTGATTCGAGGGATGAACTTAACGAGGGTCGCCGATTTCGAGCACCGCGCGGGTCTGCTCCTCGCGGTATGCGCGCAACCGGCTCTCGAGCGCCTCGTCCGAGCACGCGAGAATCGCAGCCGCGAGCAACGCAGCGTTCACGGCGCCGGCGCGGCCGATCGCGGTAGTGCCGACCGGGATCCCGGCGGGCATCTGCACCGTCGAGAGCAGGGAGTCGAGCCCCATGAGCGCGCTCCCCATGGGCACGCCCAGCACGGGCCGGAGCGACTTCGACGCGACGACGCCTGCGAGATGGGCCGCTCCGCCCGCCGCGGCGATGAACACCTGCGCCCCGCGCCCCTCGACGTCCGCGATGAACTCCTCGAGCGCGTCGGGCGTCCGGTGCGCCGAGAGCACGCGCACGTCGTGCGGGATCTCGAGCTTCGCGAGCGTGTCGACGGCGTGCTCCATCGTCTCCCAGTCCGACTTCGACCCCATGACGACGGCGACCTGGACGCTCATTTCGCCCGTTCCCTCTTGCGGAGCGCCGCCCCGACCACCCGTGCCGTCTTGCGCAACTCGGCGTCCTCCTCGTCCGACTCCGCGATGCTCTCGAGCAGCTGGATCGTGTCGCGGTTCGCCGTTCCGTTCTTCAGGCAGATCACCGCAAGCCTGCGCACGGCGACGTTCGGGTCGCGCGCGACGAGCTCGTGCAGCAGCGGGCGGAACGAGTTCACGTCGCCCGGGTGGTTCCGCGAGAGCCCTTCGAGCGCGATGAGCGCGGAGCCGCGGGCGGCCGGGCTCTCGTCCTCGAGACCCCGACGCAGCAGCTCGAGCTTCTGGCGGAACCGGAACTGGGCGATCGCCCTGTAGGCCTGCGCCCGTGTGCGGTAGTCGTGGTCGCGCGCAGCAGCCTCGAGCTCGTCGTCCCACTGCGCCCGGAGCGAGGCGAGCGTGCGCTCGTCGCCCGCCTCCGCGAGGGCGTCAGCCTCGGCCGCCGCCTCGGCCAGGTTCATGACGAGCAGGGCTTCATACGGAGTCGAGCGAGCGAGCGTCTGGGCCGACGTAGCGGGCCGCGGGCCTGATGAGCCGTCCGACGCGCTTCTGCTCGAGGATGTGCGCCGACCAGCCGGCGACCCGTGCGCACGCGAACATCGCCGGTGTGAGCTTCGCCGGGATTCCGGCGACGTCGAGGACGACCGCCGCCCAGTACTCGACGTTCGTCGCCAGCACGCGCTCGGGATGGCGCCGGCCCAGCTCGGCGAGAGCCGCCGCCTCGAGCGCTTTCGCGGTCTCGACGCGCGGCGAGCCGAGCTCCTCGGCGGTGCGTGCGAGGAGGCGGGCACGGGGATCCTCGGCCCTGTACACGCGGTGACCGAAGCCCATGATCCGGTCGCCGCGGTCGAGCAGGTCGGAGACCCACTGCTCCGGGTCGCTCGTCTCCGCGACCTCGTCGATCATCGGGATGACGTGCGCCGGAGCGCCGCCGTGGAGCGGACCGGAGAGCGAACCGATCGCGGCCGACATCGCCGCGCCGGCGTCCGCGCCGGTCGACGCTGCGATGCGCGCGGTGAAGGTCGAGGCGTTGAGGCCGTGCTCGGCCGTGCAGATCCAGTAGGTGTCGATCGCCTTCACGTGCGCGGGGTCGGCCTCGCCGCGCCAGCGGAGCAGGAAGGTCTCGGCCGCGGTGTTGCCGGCCGCGACCACGTCGTCCGGGACGGAGTCCTCGTGCCCGTCCGCGACACGCGCCGAGCGCGCGACGATGGCCATCACCTGCGCGGAGAGCCGCCCGAGGTCCTCGCGCGCCTCCTCGTCAGTCGCGTCGACGAGCTTCTTCAGCCCCCAGACGCCCGACAGCCGGGCGATCTCCGCCTGCGCGTCGGCCGGGGCGTTCCCGGTGAGGCCGGGCGGCTCGTACCGTTCGGGGTCCGGCATCCCCGGTTCGAGGCTCTCGTCCACGAGCAGGCCCCAGACCTTCTCGTACGGGACGCGGCCGACCAGTTCCTCGATGTCGACGCCGCGATAGCGAAGCGCACCGCCCTCGCGGTCCGGCTCCGCGATCTCGGTCTCGACGGCGACCACACCTTCGAGCCCGGGCCTGAATTCGGTCGTTTCGCTCATCGCGCCCCTCTCCGCGACGGACGCTACCTGACGGGGGTTTCGACCGTGCACAGGTACGATCCCCCGCGCTCATGGCCCATCGCGTCACGCTGATTCCCGGAGACGGGACAGGCCCGGAGCTGACCGAGGCCGCCCGGCGCGTTCTCGAGGCGACGGGCGTCGAGTTCGACTGGGACGTCCGCCAGGCCGGTGTCGACGTCATGGAGGAGGCGGGCACGCCGCTTCCCGACGACACGCTCGACTCGATCAAGCAAAACCGGGTCGCGCTCAAGGGCCCGATCACGACCCCGATCGGCACGGGCTTCCGCTCGGTGAACGTCGCGCTCCGACACGAGCTCGAGCTCTACGCGTGCGTCCGACCGTGCAAGTCCTACCCCGGCGTCCGCTCGAGGTACGACGGAGTGGACATCGTCGTCGTCCGCGAGAACACGGAGGACCTGTACGCGGGGATCGAGTACGAGGCCGGCACGGAGACGGCCGAGCGGGTGATCGAGCTGCTGAACGGCTTCCAGCCGAAGCAGATCGCCTCCGGCTCCGGGATCTCCGTGAAGCCGATCAGCATCGAGGCCTCACGCCGGATCATCCAGTTCGCGTTCGACTACGCGCGCGCCAACGGGCGGCGCGAGGTCGCGGGCATCACGAAGGCGAACATCATGAAGTACACGGACGGGCTCTTCCTCTCCGTGTTCCGCGAGGTCGCGGCCGAGTACCCCGAGATCGCGGCGCGCGAGGTGCTCGTGGACGCGCTCTGCATGGGCCTCGTCCAGCGCCCGGAGGAGTACGACGTGCTCGTTCTCCCGAACCTGTACGGGGACATCGTCAGCGACATCACCGCCGGGCTCGTCGGCGGGCTCGGCCTCGCACCGGGGGCGAACGTCGGCACCGAGGCGGCGGTCTTCGAGGCGACGCACGGCTCCGCCCCGCGCTACAAGGGCCAGAACAAGGCGAACCCGACGGCGATGATCCTCTCCGGCAAGCTCATGCTCGACCACCTCGGAGAGCGGGACGCCGCGGCACGCCTCGAGCAGGCGGTCACGGCGGTCATCGCCGAGGGCGAGAAGGTCACCTACGACCTGAAGCCGACCCGAGACGATCCCACCGCGGTCGGCACGTCCGAGTACGCAGACGCCATCATTTCCAAGCTCGCCGAGCGCGAGCCCGGCTAGACAAGGAGCGGAGATGCGGACGAAGGTGACGGTGGTCGGCGCGGGGAACGTCGGAGCGACGTGCGCCCAGGAGATCGCCAGGCGCGACTACGCGGACGTCGTCCTCGTCGACATCATCCCGAACTTCCCGCAGGGGAAGGCGCTCGACATGAACCAGGCCGGCTCGGTGCTGGGCTACGAGCCGCGCATCGCCGGCGCGAACGACTACGACGCGACCGCCGACTCGGAGGTCGTCGTCATCACCGCGGGTCGGCCCCGGGCGCCCGGCATGAGCCGGGACGACCTCGTCTCCACGAACGAGGCGATCGTCACCGCGGTGACGAAGGAGGCGGTGAAGCGGTCGCCGAAGGCCGTCCTCGTCGTCGTCTCGAACCCCCTCGACGCGATGTGCCACGTCGCTCGGGCGGTCTCCCGGTTCCCGAAGCGCCGCGTCTTCGGCATGGCCGGGATCCTCGACACGGCGCGCTTCTCGGCCTTCATCGCGCAGGAGCTCGAAGTCTCGGTCCAGGACGTGACCGCGATGGTGCTCGGCGGCCACGGCGATCAGATGGTCCCCGTGGTCTCGGCGACGACCGTCGGCGGCATCCCGCTCGCGGAGCTCGTGTCGAAGCCGCGGATCGCGAAACTCGTCAAGCGGACCCGCTTCGGCGGCGGAGAGCTCGTGAACCTGCTCGGAACGTCGGCGTGGTACGCGCCCGGCGCAGCCGCAGCGCAGATGGTGGACGCAATCTGCCTCGACCAGAAGCGCGTACTCCCGTGCACGGCGTACCTCGAGGGCGAGTACGGGATCCGCGGCCTCTACATGGGCGTCCCGGTGAAGCTCGGAGCCGGCGGCGTCGAGGAGATCATGCGACTGAAGCTGACACCGGACGAGAAGAAGATGCTCCGCACGTCCGCCTCGGCGGTGCGCGAGGTCGTGTCCATCCTCAAGAGGTCGTAGGCGGGCCGCCCGGCTCGAAGCGGCATGGACCTCGGGCTCAAGGGAAGAACGGCCGTCGTCTGCGGAGGCTCCGCGGGCATCGGGCTCGGCATCGCCGAGGCCCTCGCCGATGAAGGCGCGAACCTCGTCCTCTTCGCCCGCAGGCCCGACGTCCTCGAGCGCGAGGCGCAGCGCCTCGGCGCGATCGCGGTTGCAGGCGACGTCAGCAACGGCGCCGACCTCGAGCGGCTGGTCGAGACGGCCGTCGAGTCCCACGGCGGCGTCGACATCCTCGTCAACAACTCGGGCGGGCCGCCGCGCACGTCGGCGCTCGGGATGAACGAGGAGAACGTCCGGAAGGCGGTCGAGCTGCTGCTCGTGTCGGTGGTCCGGCTCACCGCGCTCTGCCTCCCCCACCTCGAACGGAGCAAGGGGGGACGCATCGTCAACGTCACATCGAGCACGGTGCGTGAGCCCGTGGACAACCTCGCCCTCTCGAACTCTCTCCGGCCGGGTGTCGTCGGCTGGGCGAAGACGCTCGCGCGGGAGCTCGGCCCGAGGGGGATCACCGTGAACTCGATCGCACCCGGGCGGATCGACACCGACCGCGTCCGGGAGGTGTACCCGGACGGGCCGACCGAGGACGACCTCGCGACCATCCCGCTGGGCAGGCTCGGCAAGGCCCGGGAGATCGGCGACCTCGTCGCGTTCCTCTGCTCCGATCGGGCGGCCTACATCAGCGGGACCGTGATCCCCGTCGACGGCGGGCTTCTCCGCAGCCTCTAGTGCGCTTCCGGTATATCGCCGTCCTGCTCGTCCTGCTCGTCGTCGCGACGGGCGCGCTCTACACGGCTCCGGCGAACAACTTCCTCTTCACGCCCGGTCATGCGAACCCGCTGGCGGACAGAGTGAGCGTCGAGAACGCGCGCCCGGCGCCGGGCGACGTCTTCTACGTCGACGTCTTCGTGAGGCGCGAGACGTGGCTCGAGCAGCTCCTGCCCTTCACGCGACCCGAAGGATCGGACGTCTATCCCGAGCACGCGCTCCTCCCGTCGGGCACGACGGAGGCGGAACGTGACCGCCAGAACGCGATCGACATGGAGGAGTCGGAGAAGATCGCGTCGGCGGTCGCGCTGAAGACCCTCGGGTACGACGTCAAGATCGAGCCCGTCGGCCTGCGGGTCGCCACGGTCTTCTCGGACGGGCCCGCGGCAGGCAGGCTGAAGCCGTACGACACCATCGTCGCCGTCGACGGCAAGCGCGTCCTCACGACGGACGAGCTCCGGGCGGAGATCGGGAAGCGCAAGCCGGGAGAGCCGGTCGAGCTGACCGTCGAGCGCAACGGGAAGTCCGTCGACGTGACGGTTCCCACGATCGCGAGCCCCGAGAATCCGCCGCGCCCGATCGTCGGCATCGAGGTGGGTCAGAAGGCGAACATCGAGCTCCCCATCGACGTCGACATCGATCTCGGCGACGTCGGCGGCCCCTCGGCGGGCCTGCCCTTCGCGCTCGAGGTCGCGCGGATGCTCGGGAAGAACGTCGCGCACGGCTGCGAGGTGGCCGCGACAGGAGAGCTCGCCCTCGACGGGACCGTCCTCCCCATCGGCGGCGTCAAGCAGAAGACGATCGGCGCGCGCCGGACGGGTGTGGATGTCTTCCTCGTCCCGGTAGGGGACAACGCGAAAGATGCCCGCAAGTACGCAGGCGACCTGCCGGTCATTCCTGTGAACAGTTATCAACAGGCGTTGCAGAAGCTGGCAACAGTCGATCTGAAGTGCTGAATTTGCAGGTCTTTCTTCGGTTCTGAAAACACGCGCAATTTGCGGCCGATTCATCGCCGCGGACTCTTGTCGCCCCGCTCCGGCCTCGCCAGAATGCGGCCTTGCCAATGGGACGCGACCGCCGGAGACATCGCAGTTGAAGCGCACGAAGGCGACCTGCGACGAGTGCTTCTTCCGGCGCGCGGGGCTCTGCGCGATCCCCGGGAACGCGCCCTGCCCGACCTACCGCGCAGCATCGGGCGGCGCCCTCTCGCCGCCGCAGCAGCCCCGCCTCGTCCCGCGCCAGGCCGCGGGCGTCGCGGTGGCACACGCAGCGGCCTAAGATCCCGGCGTGGAAGCGGGCCAGTCGCCGGCGAAGCGCGATACGCCGTGGACGATGATCGTCATCGGGGTCCTCGCGCTCTATGCGGTGATCGTCGCGCTCCTCAACTCCGAGAAGGTGAAGATCGACTTCCTCTTCTTCTCGGCGAGCGTGCGCCTGCTCGTCCTGATCTTCCTCTGCCTGGGCGTCGGCTTCGTCGTCGGCTTCTTCTTCGACCGCTACCGGCAGCGCGGGAAGAGCGGTAGCGGCACCTAGACCGTCGCGGCGAGCAGGCTGCCGAGTCGGTCGATGCCTTCCGTGATCCGCTCGGGAGGCTCGTAGCTGAACGCGAGCCGAGCGGAGCCCGCGCCGAGCTCCGACGCACGCGGGAAGAAATCGGTCCCGGGGACGAAAGCGACCTCCTCGGCGTCCGCACGACGGGCGAGCTCAGCCACGTCTCCGCCTTCGCCGAGGTCGAGCCAGACGAAGTACCCACCCTCCGGACGGCTCCACGTGGATCCGTCCGGGAACGCGGCCTCGAGCGCCTCGAGCATCGCATCGCGCCGGGCACGGAGCCCCGCCTTGACGCGCTCGAGGTTCGGCTCGAACCGACCTTGCTCGATGAACTCGGAGATCGTCGCCTGGGTGAAGAAGGGAGGCGAGATGTACATCGAGCTCGCCCTCTCCTCGAACGCGCCGGCCTCGCTCGCGGGCAGCACGAAGTAGCCGGTACGGAGACCCGGCGCGACGGTCTTCGAGAACGACGACGTGTACGTCACCAGCTCGCCGCCCTCGAGCTCGTGGAGCGTCGGCGGCGCGTCGCCCTCGTACCGGACGAGGCCGTACGGGTCGTCCTCCAGCACAGGAAGCCCGTGCCGGGCCGCGATCTCGGCGATCCTCATCCGGCGGTCGGCGCTGAGCGTGCGCCCGCTCGGGTTCTGGAACGTCGGGATCGTGTACAGGAACGACGGGGCGTCGCGTCGTGAGCCGAGCTCGTGCTCGAGCGCATCGGGGTCGAGGCCCTCCTCGTCCATGGCGAGCGGGACGATCTCGGCCCCTTCGCGCGCGAGGACCTTGAGCGGCCGGTCGTAGCTCGGCGCTTCCACGAGGACGCGCCCCGGTCTTCGCTCGAGCAGCTCGGCGGTGTACAGCACGAAGCCCAGCAGCCCGCCCATCGTGAGCACGACGCGATCGGGACCGACGCCGTGGCGCTCGGCGACCCATGCCCGGAGCGGGCCGTAGCCCCCGCCGGGGCCGTAGGAGAACACCGCTGCGCCTTCTCTCCGCGCGACAGCGTGCGCGCAGTCCGCGAGCTCTGCGGCCGGGATCAGCTCCGGAGACGGTGCGCCACGCGCGAACGAGATGGTCACCCCTCGAGCCTACAGGCGCCGGAAGCCGTTCCCGCACGAGGAACGCGCTGCAACTGTGCCCCTTTCGGGAGGAGCCTCGTACGGTCACACTGTTTACGTGGGGCATGCGGAGCCACTCCTCTCACGCGAGCGAGCGCGTATCGCCGATGCGCGCGAGCGAACGCTGCTCTACTGGCTCACGCGGCCGGTCGCCATCGCCGCGATCCTCTCGGCCGCAGCCACGGCAGTCGTCGCCCTCGTCTCGCCGCTTCACTTCGCCTACGAGCTCCCGGAGCTGCACGTTGCTCTCGAGACCTCCGCAGCGCTCATCGGGCTCCTCGCCGCCTACCTCGTCTTCGGCCGCTACCGCAGGAGCCGCAACCTCGCCGACTTTGCGCTCTGCTACTCGCTCGGGCTGCTCGCCGCCTCGAACGTCTTCTTCGCGGTGGTCCCGGCGATCGTCGACAGCCAGCCCGACCGCTTCGGGACGTGGGCGAGGATCTGCGGCGGCCTCCTCGGATCGGCCGTCCTCGCGTTCGCGGCCTTCGCCCCGCCTCGACGCATCCGCGTGGGACGGGGTCGGCTGGCCGCGGCCATGCTCTCGATTCCCGCGGTGCTGCTCGTCGTGGCCGTAGTCGTGTTCGCCCTGGGCTCCCGGCTCCCGACGGGCGTCGAGCTCAGCCCGATGCCGGCAGACGCGAGCCGGCCAACTCTCGACGGGCACGCGTCCGTCCTCGTGGCCCAGCTCCTCGGGATGGGCCTGTACGTGCTCGCCGCAATCGGGTTCGCCCACAAGGCGAACCGGACGAAGGACGAGCTGATGACGTGGCTCGCGGTCGCAGCCGTGTTCGGGGTATTCGCCCGCCTCAACTACTTCCTGTACCCGTCCGTGTACACCGACTGGGTGTACTTCGGCGACTTCTTCCGGCTCGCGTTCTACGTCGCGATCCTCTTTGCCGCCGTCCAGGAGATCCGCTCGTACTGGGAGAAGGTCTCGCAGACGGCGGTCCTCGAGGAGCGGCGCCGGATCGCACGCGACCTCCACGACGGGCTCGCCCAGGAGCTCGCGTTCATCGGCAGGAACGTCCGCTCCCTCGATGCCGACGACCCGACGGTCGCCCGGGTGAGCGCGAGCACCGCTCGCGCGCTCAGCGAGTCCAGGCTCGCCATCGCCGCGCTCACGAAGCCGATCGACGAGCCGCTCGAGCTGGCGCTCGCGGAAGCCGCCCGCGAGACCGCGAACCGCGAGGGAACGAACCTCGATCTCGTCCTGACCCCTGGGATCGAGCTCGACTACCCCCGCCGCGACGCACTCATCCGAATCGCGTGCGAGGCGATCTCGAATGCGGCGCGCCACGGAGGAGCGGAGCTCGTCCGCGTCGAGCTCCAGAGCGGACGCAAGGTGCACCTTCACGTGAGCGACGACGGACGCGGGTTCGACCTCGCCGCCGTGTCCGCCGCGGGCCGCGAAGGGTTCGGGCTGACGAGCATGCGCGAACGGGCGCACGCGTTCGGGGG
This sequence comes from uncultured Actinomycetes bacterium, assembly GCA_963815895.1. GTDB lineage: Bacteria > Actinomycetota > Thermoleophilia > Gaiellales > Gaiellaceae > GMQP-bins7. The sequence continues at coordinate 167,456 of CAWFIP010000002.1, forward strand.
CGCGTTCGAGGTTCACTCCCAGCCGGGAAGCGGCACGCAGGTGGACGTGGCGCTGTGAGCGACCCCGTCCGGGTGCTCCTCGCCGACGACCACGTCCCGACACGTCACGACATCCGACGGGCGCTCGAAGCCGATTCGCGGTTCGTCGTCTGCGCGGAGGCAGGCGACGCTCCGGCCGCGATCGAAGCGGCGGTTCGCGAGACCCCGGACATCTGCGTCCTCGACGTGCGAATGCCGGGAAGCGGGGTGGCCGCGGCGTGGGAGATCAGCTCACGGCTGCCGCAGGCGAAGATCGTCATGCTGACCGTCTCGAGCGACGACACAGACCTGTTCGCGTCGCTTCGTGCCGGCGCGTCCGGCTACCTGCTGAAGGACATGGACCCGGCAACGCTGCCTGACGCGCTCGGCGACGTCCTGAACGGCGAGGCCGCTCTCCCGCCGGCGCTCATGGCGCGGGTGATCGGCGAGTTCCGGGACCGAAGCCCGAGGCGGCGGCCCGTGCTCGCGAAGGACGGCTACGAGACGCTCACGAGCCGCGAATGGCAGGTCCTCGACCTCCTGCGCCAGGGGCTCACGACGGCCGCGATCGCGCGCAGGCTCGTCGTCTCCCCCGTGACCGTGCGGAGCCACGTCGCGAGCATCCTCCGCAAGGTGCGGGCGCCGAGCCGCGAGGCTCTCCTGCGCGACTTCGAGCCCGGCTGAGCCGGCCGTCGGCTGCCCGGCGAGCATCCGGGCTTGTCAGCGATGAGACATTTCATCGCTCGAACGCCACGCCTGGCCTTGCCGGTCGGTCCACCACGCGCCGAGACTCAGACGGCACGAGGCGACGCCGCCCCGTGCAGGCGGAACGAGCCCCATCACGACTCCGGAATTCAGCGACGGCGGACGCCTGGCGGCACAGGCGGTCAGTCAACCCCGCTCCCCACCCGCCCGCGCACGGGGGAGCGCGGCGCGCATCGCGGGGAGCGGCGTCCTCGTTCGCATCGCTCGAACGGTCGAGCAGGTCGAGACCTTCCGCGACGTGTGGACGGGGATGGCACGCGACGAGGTCCAGACCGACCCGGACTACTTCCTCTGGTCGCTGCGGGGGGAACCGCAGGTCCTCCGCCCCCACGTGCTCGCGGTCGACCGCGACGGGCGCACCGAGTCGATGCTGGTCGCCCGTCTTTCGCAGGTTCGCCTTCCGTGCAAGGTCCGTTACACGACCGTGTACGCACCGGTCGTACGGGCGCTCTCCGTCGTGCACGAGGGTCTGCTCGGCCTCGAGGACGACGTCGTCGCGGATGCCGTCCTCGACGAGCTCTTCGCGGGTCTCGACCAGGGCGACGCGGATGTGCTGCTCTTCCGCCAGATACGGCGCGATTCACGCCTCCGCGACGCAGCGCAGGCGCGGTCGGGCTTCCTCACGCGTCAGCGGATCGCACGCACCGACCTGCGCTGGCGGATCGAGCTGCCGGCGACGTTCGACGAGTACCTCGCGTCGCTCTCGTCCGGGACGCGCAAGAGCATTCGCCGCACCGCGACCCAGGTGGAGAACGCGCTCGGCGCCGGCATCTCGATCCGCAGCTTCCGGGAGGTCGCCGACCTCGACGAGTACCTCCGCGACGCGGAGTCGGTCGCGGCGCGGACGTACCAGCGCAGCCTCGGCGTGGGCTTCCTCGACGACGAGCGCCAGCGGGCGCGGGTGCGGATGCTGATGGACCACGGCTGGTTCCGGAGCTACGTCCTCTACCTCGACGGAACCCCCGATCGCATTCGAGCAGGGCGAGGCGTACCGGGCCCGGTTCGCCTCCGTGCGCGCGGGCTACGACCCGGCGTACGGCAACCACAGGGTCGGTGCGTACCTGCTCGCGAAGGCGATCGAGGATCTGATCGACGACCCGCAGCTCTCCGTGTTCGACTTCGGGCTCGGCGACGCCGAGTACAAGCGCAAGCTCGGGCACCGGAGCATCGAGGAGGGCGATCTCGTCGTCTACGCGCGGCGCGGAAGGCCGATCCGGATCAACCTCGCCCGCACTGGTCTTCACGGGGTGTCGTCCGGCGTCACGACGAGTCTCCGCAAGGTGTCCCTACTCGATACCAGCAAGCAGTGGTGGCGACACCGCGCGACACAGCGGGATCGACGACCATGAGACAGAATGCGCGAACTCGCCGCCGATGACCACGACTGAGACACACCCCACGGCCGAAAGGGCACCCACGACGAACCACGTCTCACGCGCACGTATGGCTCGCGAGCTGATCCGCAGCGAGGGGCTGCGCAGCATCTGGCCGCGCCTGCTCGGCCGGCTCGTCTACCGGCGGGTCGTCGTCGCCGCGGCGGACATGTCCGGCGATTACACCGTCCCGCCGTGCGACATCGAGATGACGCTCAAGAAGCTCACTCCCGACGAGATCTCCGCCTATGTCGCGTTTGCTCCGAACGCGAACGCCGCCACGGTCGCGCGCCGGATGGAAGCGGGATCGAGGATCTACGCAGCGTGGTCGGACGGCGGGATCATCAGCGCAGGCTGGCTCGACTCGAACCGTGCGCTCTTCGACGCGGTCGGCGCGTGCATACCCATCGGCCCGAAGGTGGTCTACGCGCGTGCGTCCTACACGACCCCCGAACTTCGCGGCCGCAATATCGCCACAGTGGCGTACGTCACCGCGCTCGAGCTGCTGCGCGAAGAGGGGTTCGAGCGGGCCGTCGGCTTCCTCCTCCCGGAGGCGCGGAGCAGCCACGGGCCGATCGTGAAGGCCGGGCTCGAGCGCGTCGGGTCGCTTGGCTGGTTCGGGATCGGGCGGTTCCGTATCTACTTCTTCAAGCGGGACGGCAAGACGCGCTACATGCCCCGCAGGCGCCGCGGCGGCAAGCCCGTCGAGCTGGACATCGACCTGTCCTAGCCGAGCTCTCTGGTCGAGCTCGCTAGTCGAGCTGGGCGACGAGCTGGGCGGCCTCCGTGGGCGTCGTGCCGACGCTGATGCCACGAGCCTCGAGTGCGTCCTTCTTCGCCTGCGCGGTGCCGGCGGAGCCGGAGATGATCGCGCCGGCATGGCCCATGGTCTTGCCGGGTGGTGCGGTGAAACCTGCGATGTAGGCGACGACCGGCTTCGTCATCTCCGCCTCGATGAACGCCGCGGCCTTCTCCTCCTCGTCGCCGCCGATCTCACCCACCATCACGACGCGCTCGGTCTGCGCGTCCTGCTCGAAGCGCGAGAGGATCTCCAAGAAGGAAGAGCCGACGACCGGGTCACCACCGATCCCGACGATCGTCGAGTTCCCGAGGCCGAGCTGCGTCAGCTCGTGGCCGATCTGGTAGGTCAGCGTGCCCGAGCGCGAGACCAGCCCGATTGCGCCCTCGCGGAAGATCTCGGCCGGGATGATCCCGACGTTCGCCTTGCCGGGTGAGAGCGCCCCCGGGCAGTTCGGCCCGATCATCGTGATGCCGCGGCCCTGGATGAACGCGTGGATGCGCAGCATGTCGTGCGCCGGCACGCCTTCTGTGATGCAGATGATCGTCTCGATGCCGGCATCCACGGCCTCGTACACGGCGTCGGCGGCGAAGGGTGCCGGAACGAAGACCATCGACGTGTTCGCGCCCGTCTCCGAGACCGCTGCGGCGACGGTATCGAACACGGGGACGCCCTCGACGTCCTGGCCGCCCTTGCCCGGTGTGACGCCCGCGACGAGGTTCGTGCCGTAGGCGCGGTTGCGGAGACCGTGGAACCGTCCCTCGGACCCGGTCAGCCCCTGCACCACGAGCCGCGTGCCCTCGTCGACCAGGATCGCCACGTCAGCCCGCCTTCCGCGCGCGAATCGCGATCTTGTCGAGCGTGAGCCGATCGTCCGCGACCCTCGCGCCCCAGAGCTCGCGCACCTTCTTCGCGGTCTCGCCCGTGCATGCGGTCCGCTCGAGCCAGGCCGGGAAGTCGATCGTGTGCGGGAGGACCACGAGCTCCTCGATCTCGAGCATCGCCGACGCGGCCATCGCCCTCCACTCGTCCTCCGTGTAGTTCCGCACATGGCTCGGGTCGCGTAGCGCTTCTGCGCGCTCGGCGCTCTCGCCCATGTTGAGGGTGTCCACGAGCAGCACGGATTCGCGAGCGACGCGCGCCATCTCGCGCACCGCAGCCTCCGCGTCGGAGAAGTGATGGGCCGCCGTGCGGCAGGCGACGACGTCGAAGCTCGCACCGGCGAAGGGAATCGACTCGGCGTGACACACGACGTCCGGGTGCATTCCCGGCGCCGGATCGCACGTCGTCACCGTCAAGCCGGCCTCGCGGAAGCGACGCGCGACGTGGCCTCCACCCGTGGCGACGTCGAGCGCCGTGCGTGCGCCCACGGCCCACGAGACGAGCAGGTCGAGGTCGTCGCCCGCGCGGTGCGCGTCCGACTCGACGTACAGCGTTGCCCGTTCAGACCAGAGATCGCTCATCCCGCGAGCTCGACCGCCCTTCGAGCCCCGTCGAGCATCGTCGCCTCGACGTGGAGATTCGGGGGTGCGGCCTCGGTCAGGAGGCGCCTCCCCTCCTCCGCGTTCGTGCCGTCCAGGCGGACGACGATCGGGTCGTCGATCCCCATCTGCCCGAGTGCCTGCAGGATCCCCCGCGCGACCTCGTCGCAACGGGTGATGCCGCCGAAGATGTTGAAGAAGATCGCTCGTACCTGCTCGTCGCTCGTGATCACCTCGAGGGCGTCGACGACGCCCTGCGCGTCTCCCCCGCCACCGAGGTCGCAGAAGTTGGCGGGACTCCCGCCGACGAAGTTCACGACGTCGACAGTGGACATCGTCAGCCCGGCCCCGTTCCCGAGCACGCCGACCTCGCCGTCGAGCTTCACGTACGTGACGCCCTTCTCTCGAGCCAGCCGCTCGAGCGGATCGAGCTCCGCAGCGTCGCGCATCTCGGCGATCTCGGGATGCCGGAAGAGCGCGTTCTCGTCGACCGTGAACTTCGCGTCGAGGGCGCGCACCTCGCCGTCCGGAGTCACGATCAGCGGGTTGATCTCGCACAGCATCGCCTCGCAGCCGACGAACGCCTCGTACAGCTTCCCCACGATCGCGGCGATCTGCTTCTGCTCCGCGGGATCCTCGACGCCGGCGCCGTAGACGAGGCGGCGCGCCTGCCAGGCGTGTTGGCCTTCGAGCGGGTCGACATGGAGCCGGACGAGCGCCTCCGGCTTCGTCGCGGCGACCTCCTCGATGTCCACGCCCCCCTCGGTCGTGAACATGAAGAGCGGCTTCTTCGCGCCGCGGTCGAAGGTGACCGAGAGGTAGTACTCGCGGGCGATGTCCGACGCTCGCTCGATCCAGACCTTGTCGACGACGTGGCCGCGGATGTCCATGCCGAGGATCGCGTCCGCATGCGACTCCGCCTCCTCGGGCGAGGACGCGAGCTTGATCCCTCCTGCCTTTCCGCGCCCTCCCGTGAGGACCTGAGCCTTGACCACGACCGCGCCGCCGAGCTCCTCGGCGGCGGCCCGCGCCTCGGCCGGGGACGTGGCAAGCCGCCCCTCGGACACGGGGATCCCGTACCGCGCGAAGAGCTCTTTCCCCTGGTACTCGTAGAGGTCCAAGGCGCGCGCGAGTGTACTAGAGGCCTCTGGAGCCGAGTGGGCTGTACTGCAACCGCGTGTGCGAGCATTTCCCGATGCGCCGCAGCACGGCACTCGCTCTCGTGGTCCTGGGCGCCGCCCTCGTCGGCTTCGTCTTCTCGTCGCGCGCGGTCGTGCTCGACGCGGACAAGGCACCGGCGGAGCCGAGCGTCGCCGCAGGGCCGCAGGTCGCGATGCTGTGGTGGCGGGAGACGTTCGGTCCTCCGGGACAGAAGCTCATCTTCGAGGTCGAACGCTTCCGGGTGCTCCGCGACGGATGGAAGGCTTGGGTGCGCATGACGAACGACACGTCCGTCGCGTACGCGGTCGGGGACCCGCGCGCCACGCTCGACCGGAGCTTCGGCCTCATGCTCTTCGAGACCGGCGGCAAGACCGAGCTCGAGCAGCGCAACGTCCAGGGCACGCTGCCTGCGCTCCGCCCCGCGACCCGCTTCGAACCGGAGCTGCCCAAGATCCTCGAGTCGAACGGCACCTGGCACGGCGTGATCTCCGCGCCGGGATCGCTCGTTGCGGGCAGCTGGGTCCGGGTCGTCTTCGGGACGCTCGTCGCGATCGGCTCGACGCGCGACATCCTCGAGGAGAACGTGGTCTGGATCACCGATCGCGCGTACCGCCTGCGCCCCTGAGGCGGCGCGCCTACGAGGGAGACTCGACGATCCGGGCGACCGTCGCCCGCTGGGGCGCGGGCTCGTCGCCGCAGCTCGCGGGCACGGGAGGGCTCTCCGCCTCGCTCGCCTCCGCCTCCCATTCGCGTCCGTCCCACGTCGCGAACCGGACCCGACCGTTCTCCTGGGCGAGCAGCGCCAGGTCGCCGACGCTGTCGAGCCCGGCGGCGACGCGAACGGCGCGCTCGGCAGCCTGCGCCGCCGCGTCGTACGCGGTGCGACCGCGATAGCGCTCGAGCTCGATCCTGCCGCCGAGCGCCCGCGCGACGACGTACGGCGCCTCGGCCGTGGTGACACGCCCGAACTGGAGCCCCGCCGGTAGCACGACGACGTTCGCCGCGAACCGGTGCCCACCGAGGTGCGACGAGATCCACACCTCCTCCTCCCCGAGTCGCCCGGCGAGGGCGCCGAACACGGCTGTGCCCCGCAGCGAGCAGCACTGGTCGCGGCTCCCGTGCGCACATACGAGCACGAGCGATCCGTCGACGGGCTCGCCGCCCTCGGCGAGGGCGGCCCCGAGCGAGTCGAGACCATCGAGCTCGAAGCGGTGCACCTGAGCGAGCGCTTCCTCGGACGTGACGACGTACGCGAGCCGCTTTCCTTCGACCCGTCCGGGACGGCGGACGAACTGGAGCCGCGAGCCGGGCGTCGCGGCAAGCCACGCCTCCACCGCCTCCTCTGCGGCCGGTGACAGCGTGCCGGGCGCCGATACGTCGCGGGGCCACGCGCCGGGCACCTCGACGAGGAGCCACGCCCGCGCCGTGACCGCCGTCGCGCCGAGCGACTCGCCGGCGGCCTCGGAGAGGTCGGCGCAGCGGCCGCCCGTCTCGGGTCTCGCCACCTCAGGCCCCCGGCCGGATGACGCAGATCACCTGTCCGTTCGCGACCTGCTCCCCGACGGCCACTCCGAGCTCGAACACGATGCCGTCCGCGTGAGCGACGATCGGGTTCTCCATCTTCATCGCCTCGACGACGCAGATCACGCGGCCCGCCTCGACGGCGTCGCCGTCCGCGACCTCCACCTCGAGAACGGTCCCTTGCATCGGGCTGACGACGGCGTCCGAGCCGGCTCCCGTGAGCCCCTTCGACCGCTCTCGGTGGCGTCGCGCGGCCTCCGTCCACGGGGGATCCGGCTGTTGCAGCCGCACCTCGTGCAGACGGCCGTCGAGCTCGAGGGCGAGGACGCGGCTGCGCGTGCCCACGCCGTCCGTCGACACCGCGCCACCTCGTCGCTGCTCGAACCGCGCTGCGTCCAGCTCCTGTGCCCGCTGTGCAAGCGCCTCCGACTCGACGATGCCGGCGCATGTCTCGCCGCGGACGAAGCAGGGCGTCTCGAGCAGGGCGCGATGGAACGAGACGAGCGTCGTCGGCCCCTCGACGACGAACTCCTCGAGCGCGCGGAGCATCCGGCGCCGCGCATGCTCGCGGTCGACGTCGTGGACGATGAGCTTCGCGACGAGCGGGTCGTAGAGGCCCGAAACCTCGTCGCCGGGACGGATCGCCGAGTCGACGCGGACGCCGATGCCCGACGGCTCGCTGTACGCGGTCACGCGCCCCGGGCTCGGCAGGAAGCCCTTTGCGGGATCCTCGGCGTTGATGCGGCACTCGATCGCGTGCCCACGCAGGACGACGTCCTCCTGCGCGATGGTCAGCTCCCGCCCCGCGGCGATGAGGATCTGCTCCCGCACGAGATCGAGGCCCGTGACCGCCTCGGTGACCGTGTGCTCCACCTGGATCCGGGTGTTCATCTCCAGGAAGTAGTACGAGCCGTCTGCAGCGAGGAGACCCTCCACGGTGCCTGCGGAGCGGTAGCCCACGGCCGCCGCTGCGTCCACGGCGACCTGGCCGATGCGCTCGCGGAGCGCCGCGCCGACTGCCGAGGACGGCGTCTCCTCGACGAGCTTCTGGTGACGTCGCTGAATGGTGCAGTCGCGCTCGCCGAGGTGGATCACGTTCCCGTGCGCGTCGGCGAGGACCTGCACCTCGACGTGGCGGGGATCCTCGAGGTAGCGCTCGACGTAGACGGCCGGGTCGGCGAAGTACGCCTCGCCCTCGCGCCGTGCCGACTCGAATGCGCGCTCCACGTCCTCAGCGGACAGCGCGACCTTGAGGCCCTTGCCTCCTCCGCCCGAAGACGCCTTGATCGCGATCGGGAAGCCGATCTCCTCCGCGACGGCGAGGGCATCCGAGACGCTCTCGGCCGGCTCCGTCGCGCCTGGGACGATCGGTACGCCCGCAGCGCGCATCCGCTCGCGCGCCGCGATCTTCGAGCCCATCGCCTCGATCGCATCGGGCGGCGGGCCGATCCACGTCAGGCCGGCCGCCTCGACCGCCCTGGCGAACGCGGCGTTCTCGGCGAGGAAGCCGTAACCCGGATGGATCGCTTCCGCGCCGGCGCGGTCTGCGGCCTCGATGATCCGGTCGCCGCGGAGGTAGCTCTCCGCCGCCGGCCCCGGCCCGAGGAGGTACGCCTCGTCCGCCACGGCTACGTGGAGCTTGTCCCGGTCGGGCTCCGAGTAGACGGCGACGGTGGCGATCCCGAGCTCGCGGAGCGTGCGGAAGACGCGGACCGCGATCTCCCCGCGGTTGGCGACGAGCACCTTCGAGAACGGCTCCATGGGAGGCGTATTCTCCCGGACGGTGAGTCTCGCGGATCAGCTCACGGTGCTTCGGGCGGCCGCGGTCCCGGTCGTCGTCCTTCTCTACGCCTGGGACTTCGAGAACCACAACTACTGGGCAACGACGATCTTCGTGATCGCGATGGCCACGGACCAGGTCGACGGCTGGCTCGCACGCCGCCAGGGCACGAGCTCGTCGCTCGGGAAGCTGCTCGACCCCGTCGCGGACAAGGTGCTCGTGCTCGCGGCTCTCGTGATGCTCATCGGCGAGGGAGTCGCGCCCGCATGGATCGTCGCGCTGATCGTCGTCCGTGAGATCCTCGTCTCAGGGCTCCGGCTCGCGGCACTGGAGCGAGGCGTCGTGCTCGGCGCGCGAGACCTCGGCCGGCTCAAGACCTGGGCGCAGGCGCTCGCAGCCGCAATCGCCGGCTACGCGGCGGCCGGCGCCTGGAGCGACGACGTCGCCTGGTGGGCGCTGCTTCTCGCGCTCGTCGCGACGTGGGTGTCCGGGCTCGACTACGCGCGCGTGGCGCCGCGGGTGCTCCGCGGCGAGAGCGCGTAGCCGTCCGCGTCCGGCTCGCCGTCGACCGCCTCAAGCGCGGCGGCCCGCCTCCATGCGCTGCGATAGGCCTCCGGAGGGCCGTCAGCCGAAACGCCAGCCTCCGCGAGCGCGGCCTCGAGCGCATCGCGCTCGCCATCGGAGAGCGGTGGCCGGACGTCGATCGGCATGGCGCGAGCCTAGACGGCTAGCGCGGGAAGACGCGAACAGCCGTCGCCTTGAACGAGGCGGTCACGAGCTCGCCCGGTCGTAGATCGAGGCGCCCGGCCGATGCTGCGGTGATCTCGGCGACGAGCGGGCCCACGCGGACGCGGACGCGGTTGCCCATCGGCGCGAGCGAGATGACGGGCGCATTCACGTGGTTCAGGCGCGAGTCGTCCGGCGTCGCCGCACCGAGGGAGACGTCCCAGGGGTAGACCGCAACGTTCACGGCGCCCTCCGCGCGGTCCGCGCTCCAGACGACGAGGCCGCCGTCGAGAGCGATCCCCGTGAGCCCGTCGACCGCTTCCACCGCATGGCCCTGGAGCAGCGTCGCCCCGGTGAAGCTCGCCACGAACGCGTCGGTCGGGACCGAGACGAGCTCGTTCGGGCTGCCGAGCTGGAGGACACGCCCGTCGCTGATCACGCCCACCTGGTGAGCGAGCGTCGCGGCGTCCTCGAAGTCGTGGGTGACGACGATCGTCGGCAGGCCGAGGTCGTCCAGCAGGTGTCGAAGCTCCGCCCGCACGCCTGTCCTCGTGTGCGTGTCGAGAGCGGAGAGCGGCTCGTCGAGCAGGAGCACGGCCGGGTCGCGGGCGAGAGCGCGCGCGAGCGCGACGCGCTGCCGCTCGCCCCCGGAGAGCTCGCGCACGCGGGCTTTCGCCAGATTGCCGATGCGAAAGCGGTCGAGGAGCGCCTGCACGTCGGTGTCCCTCCTTGCGCCGAAGCGCACGTTGCGTGCCACGTCCAGGTGCGGGAAGAGCGCGTACTCCTGGAAGAGGTAGCCGACCCTACGGCGCTCGGGCGGGACGTCGACTCCGCGCTCGGTATCGAGCAGCGTCGTCCCGTTCAGCGAGACGTGCCCGCTCGCCGGACGGAGCAGACCCGCGACGACGCGCAGCAGCGTCGTCTTCCCCGCGCCCGACGGCCCCACCAGGGCGACCGTCCTCGCCGGCTCGACCGTCAGGTCAGCCGACGCGTCGAAGCTGCGGAGGGGATGATCGAATCGGACTCGGAGCGCCATCTGGTCGTGAGCTTGACGGTGAGGAGGACGAGCGCGCTGAGGCAGATGAGAAGCGCGCTGATCGCGAGCGCGACGTCGAAGTCGAGGTCGAACTGCTCGTAGATCGCAAGCGAGAGCGTCTGCGTGACCCCCTGCAGCGAGCCCGCGAACATGATCGTGGCGCCGAACTCGCCCAGCCCTCGCGCGAACGCGAGCGCAGCGCCCGCGCCGAGGCCGCCGCGTGCAAGCGGCAGCATCACGCGAAAGAAGACACGTCCGCGGCCCGCCCCGAGCGTTCGCGCCGCGGACGGAAGCGTCAGATCGACGCCCTCGAACGCCGCGATCGCCGTCCGGAGATAGAACGGGCTCGCCACGAACGTCACCGCGAGGATCACCGCGACCTTCGTGAACGCGATGTCGATCCCGAGCCACTCGATCGTGCCGCCGAGAAGGCCCGCCCGGCCGAACGCGACGAGGAGCCCGATGCCGGCAACCGCCGGAGGGAGAACGAGCGGGAGCTCCACGAGCGTCACGAGAACATCGCGGAGGCTGCCCCGCTGCGTCGAGATCCAGTACGCGGCCGGAGTCCCGAAGCCGAGGATGAGCGCCATCGCGATCAGGTTCGTCTCCGCGGTGACGCGGATCGCGTCGCGTGCGGCGTCGGTCCCGAGGGCGGAGATCAGGTCGCCCGGCGGTACCTCGAGGAACACCGCGGTTATCGGCAGCAGGAGGAATGCGAGCGCGACGCCCGTCACGAGGGCGAACGTCGCGCGGAAGAGCGCGTCTACTGGGACGCCTTCGGGATCGGCAGGAACCCTGCGTTCTTCAGGGCCGTCTGCCCGCGGTTGGAGAGGATCGCCCTGATCCATGCCTGCGCCGCCGTCTTCTTCGTCGACCGGGCGACTACGGCGATCTCGTAGCGCACGCGCGGCTGGGCCCACGCAGGAATGCGGATCACGGTGACCCGGTGGCCACCGAGCGCGCGTCCGTGACGTACACGAACCCTGCGTCGCCCTGGCCGAGCGCAATCTTGCCGACAATGCCCTTCACGTCGGGCTCGAGGCTGACCGTCTTCTTCAGTACGCGCAGTAGTCCCAGCCGCTTCAGAACCTCGCGCGTGTAAAGGCCGATCGGCACCTTCGGTCCGGCCACGACGAGCTTGAGCTTCGGGCGCTTCGCAAGGTCGAAGACCGTCTTGATCTTCGCGGGGTTCGAGCGCGGGACGATGATGACCAGCGAGTTCGTCGCGAATGCGACCGGCTTGCGCGTCAGCTCGTCGCGATACAGGGCCTGTGTGTAGGCGGGGCTCGCGGACAGGTAGACGTCGAACGGGGCGCCCCGCCGGACCTGCTCCGCAAGCGAGTTGGAGCTCCCGAAGGAGTAGGTGGCGTCGGGGAAGATTCGCGGCAGCACCTCGGTCAGAGATGCCGCAGCAAGAACGATCGGGCGCGCAGCAGCGCGCGTGTCTCGCGCGGGAACGGCGAGGGCGACGGTGGCCACGAGCGCCGCGACGAGCGCGACCACGGCGGCCAACACCGCGAGCCGAGCCCTCACCGCTCCACCATGACGCTCGTCGCCTTGACGACGCCTGCGGCACTCATGCCGGCAGCGAGTGCAAGCTCCTCCGCCGACTCGCGGGTGATGATCGCCACGACGCGCGCCGGTTCCGTCACGTCGATCTCGACCCGGGCCAGGATCCCGTCGAGCTCGACAGACCGGACGACGCCCCGAAAGCGGTTGCGCGCGGAGAAGACCTCGGACCCTCGCCGCCACGCAGCCTTTCGACCTCGGACGCGGGGACGACGCGGCGGTTGGCGGCGTCACGCTCGACGCGGATTCGGCCGGCGCGGTCCCACCTTCTCAACGTGTCCAGCGAGATCCCGAGGACACGTGCGGCCTCCGCGGCCGTGTAGTTCTGCTTAGGCATTGCATCGGAGATATACCATGCCGCGCGTGCAGGTCGAGCGGTTCGACGATCCGGCCGCGTACCTCGGCGCGACGGAGTCGTTCCTGCTCGCCGACGAGGCGCGACACAACCTCATGCTCGGGATTGCGGGGAACCTGCGTGACCACCCCGGCCTCTACCTCGAGTTCCGCGGCTGGCTCGCCCGGGAGAATGGCAGCCCTGTCGGGACGGCCCTGCAGACGCCGCCCTACAACCTCGTCCTCGCGCGTGCGTTCGCCCCGGGCGGGATCGAGGCGCTCGCGGAAGCGCTCAGGGAGCAGCGCGCGGAGCTGCCAGGCGTGACCGCCGCGGTTCCGGAGGCCGACGAGTTCGCCGAGGCCTGGCTCACGCGAGCGCGGCTCGAACGACGCGTCCGGATGCGACAGCGGATCTACCGGCTGACCGCGGTTCGGCCAGTTCAGGGCGTACGCGGGCGGCCCCGCTCGGCGACGTCGGCCGACCGGCGGCTCCTCCTGGAGTGGGTCCACGCGTTCGCGAAGGAGAGCTTCGACGACGTCGACCCGAAGGCCGCCGAGCGCCAGGTGGCCGCCCGGATCGATCGGGGCGCCGGGGGCTTCGCGTTCTGGGAGGACGAGCAGCCGGTATCGCTCGTCGGCTGGGGAGGCGAGACGCCGAACGGAGTCCGCATCGGGCCTGTCTATACGCCGCCGGAGCTCCGCAGGCGCGGCTACGCGAGCGCGCTCACGGCATCCGTTTCCGCGAAGCTGCTCGCCGCCGGCCGCCGCTTCTGCTTCCTCTACACCGACGTCGAGAACGCGACCGCGAACCGCATCTACGCCGAGATCGGCTACGAGCCCGTCTGCGACTCGGTGGACTACGCTTTCGTGCCCCGCGGGACAGGAGACCTGGCGTGAGCGACGAGCTGCGACCTCTCTGGGACTTCGGCGACCTCGACGGGACCGAGAGCCGCTTCGCGGAGCGTCTCCACGCCGAGGAGGACGACGGCATGCGCGCGGAACTGCTCACGCAGCTTGCACGGGTCGGCGGACTGCGAGGCGACTTCGAGCAGGGCGAGAAGCGGCTGCGCGAGGCGGAGACGCTTGCGAGCTCGAGCCCGCGTGCCGGAATCCGCATCGACCTCGAGCGCGGCCGGCTCCTGAACTCGAGCGGGAGCCCGGAGGCTGCACTCCCTCTGTTCGTGCGGGCGACCGAGGCGGCTGAGGAGCGGGGAGAGCTCTTCATCGCGGCGGATTCGGCGCACATGGCGGCGATCGCGGCCTCAACGCGCGAAGAGCGGCTTGGCTGGACACGGCGCGGCATCGATATCTCGGAGTCCGGGGACGGCGGCCGTTACTGGGTGGGGCCGCTGCTCAACAACCTCGGCTGGGACCAGTACGAGGCCGGCGAGCACGAGGCCGCGCTCGCGTCGTTCGAGCAGGCGCTCGCACATCGACTGGAAGATCCCGACAACCGCGAGGCGATCGCCTTCGGTCGCTACGGAGTCGCGAAGGCCCAACAGGCGCTCGGACGGCACGCGGAGGCGGCGGAGCAGCTCGAGCTCGCGATTGCCTGGACGCAGGCCGAAGGCGCACCCGACGGCTGGTACCACGAGGCCCTCGCGGAGAGCGCAGCCGCGCTCGGCCGTGCTGACGAGGCGCAGCACAACGCAGAGCTCGCGCTCTCGCTCCTGCCCGAAGCGGACCCGTCGTTCACCGAAGACGATGATCGCGTCGGCCGTCTCCGCGCGCTCGCGGGACAGGGCTAGCCGTGGACCGCACGACGCTTCGCGCTGCACAGGAGCCGCTGAAGCGGCGGTACCGGGATGATCCGGATGCCGCGCTCGTCGTCCTGCGTGCGTCCGCGACCCTCGGGGAGGGCATCACGTGCTCGGTCGAGACGGGCCGGGCGCTTGCCGAGGCCGGCCTTCATCCCGCGACGGGTGGCGACGGGGCGTCGCTCTGCTCCGGTGACATGCTCCTCGAGGCACTCGCGGCGTGCGCGGGCGTCACCCTCCTCGCGGTGTCGACCTCGCTCGAGATCCCGATCGAGGCCGGCCGCGTCCACGCAGAAGGAGACCTCGACTTCCGCGGCACGCTCGGAGTCGACCGCGAGGCGCCCGTCGGCTTTCGTGCAATCCGGCTCCGCTTCGAGCTCGACACCCAGGCGACCGAGGAGCAGCTCGAGACGCTGCTCCGTCTCACGGAGCGCTACTGCGTCGTCTACCAGAGCCTCGCGGCGTCGCCCGAGCTCTCGGTGTCGCTCGACAGAGGATCAGTCGGCTAGAGCTTCGAGCCTGTCCACGAGCGCGGCGAGGACGGCGAACGTCTCCTCGACGGGCTCGGGCGCGGTGAGGTCGACGCCCGCCGTCCGCAGGACGTCGAGCGGGTACTCGGAGCCGCCGGCGGACAGGAAGTCGAGGTAGCGCGCGGCCGCACCCGGCTCGCGCGCGAGCACCCCGCGCGCAAGCGCGTGGGCACCCGAGATGCCCGTCGCGTACTGGTAGACGTAGAACGGCGCGTACAGGTGCGAGAACTGCGCCCAGGTGATCCCGACCCGCTCGCGGTCGAACTCGAAGTCCGGCCCGTACGCCTCGCCGAACAGGTCCGCCATCCGCTCCTCGAGCAGGTCGGCGGTGAGCCCTTCGCCCTGCTCCACGCGCTCGTGCATCTCGCGCTCGAAGCGTGCGAGCGTCGGCATGATGAAGAAGTAGCGGTGGAAGTTCGCCATCGCCTCCTCGAGGATGGCGAGCTCGAGGTTCCGATCGGCGACGACGTCGAGCAGGTGCGCGCGCAGGAGCGCCTGGTGGAAGTTCGAGGCGACCTCGGCGACGAAGAGCGAGTAGCGGGCGGAGATCAGCGGCTGCGTCTTCCACGCGAGGTACGAGTGCATCGAGTGGCCGAGCTCGTGAGCGAGCGTGCCGAGGCTCACCGCAGTGCCGTCGAAGCTCATCACGATGAAAGGGTGGGTCCCGGGCGAGCCGGCCGAGAACGCGCCGCCCATCTTCCCCTGGTTCGGGTAGACGTCGATCCAGCGCTCCTCGAGACATCCCCGGCGCACGGTCTCGACGTACTCGTCACCGAGGGGGTCGAGCGACTCGCACACCCAGTCGACGCACTGCTCGTACGTCAGCTGGGAGGGCTCGTCTCCGAGCGGCGCCCAGAGGTCGAACGGCTGCAGCGTGTCGACTCCGATCAGCGTCGCCCGCACCTTCCAGTAGCGGTGCCAGGTCGGCAGGTGCCGCTCGAACGTCGCGAGCAGGTTGTCGAAGACCTCGATCGGGATGTTCGAGGCGAAAAGTGACGCGGAGCGCGTCGATTCGTGCCGGCGCGCCCGGCCGGAGAAGACGTCCATCTTGACCGCGGTCGCGTAGTTCGCGACGAGTGCGTTCCGGACGGAGCGAAAGCCGTCCGCGTAGCTCTCCCAGGCGCTCTGCCGCAGGGCCCTGTCGGGGCTCGTGAGCAGCACCTCGACCGATCCCTGAGTGACTTCCGCGTTCTCGCCGGACTCTCCCGTTGCGTCAGCGAACCTGAGGTCGCCGTCCACGAGACCGCTGTAGACCGCGTACGGCCCGCCGTGGGCGTCGGCGAGCTGTCCGAACAGCTCCTCGACCTCGACCGAGCGGACGTGCTCGCCGCGCCTGAAGAGGTCGTCGAGGTAGTGGCCGTAGGGGGTGAGCTCGGAACGCTCCGTCGACCACTCCGCGAGCCGCTCGCGGCCGAGCGCGAGCAGCTCGGGCTCGATGAACGCCACCGCCGCAAGCATCTGGCCGAACGCCGTCTGCGCCTTCCCGAAGCGGGCGACCGCGTCCTGGGCGGTCGTATCGACCGAGTAGTCGAGGTAGGCGTAGACGAAGACCTGGCCTGCACGCCGCACGAGGTCGTCGCGAGCAACGAGCGCCTCGATCGTGGCGTCAGGTCCTTCCTCGAGCCTGCCCGCGAACGACTCGAGCCCGGGAAGGTCGGCAAGCAGCGCCTCGAGCGCCGCGTCCCAGGCCTCGACGCTCGGGAAGACGCTCTCTGCGTCCCACGTGCGCTCGACCGGGACGTCGCTGCGCGGTGGTGTTGCGACTTCGGTCATCTCTCCCCCCTCAGAGCGGAATGTTCCCGTGCTTTCGCTTCGGCTTTGGCTCGCGCTTCGGCAGCGCCGTCTCGAGCGCGGTGATGAGCCACGGCCGGGTGCGTCGAGGGGCGATGACATCGTCAACATACCCGCGCTCGGCAGCCGTGTAGGGGTTCGCGAAGCGCTCCTTGTACTCGGCAATCAGCTCGGCGCGGCGCGCCTCGGGATCGTCCATCTCCTCGAGCTCACGCCGGAACACGATGTTGACCGCGCCCTCCGGCCCCATCACGGCGACCTCGGCGGTCGGCCACGCGACGTTGAAGTCCGCGCGGATGTGCTTCGAGGACATGACGTCGTAAGCGCCGCCATACGCCTTGCGCGTGATGACGGTCAGCTTCGGCACCGTCGCCTCCGAGTACGCGTAGAGGAGCTTCGCGCCGTGGCGGATGATCCCGCCCCACTCCTGCGCGGTGCCGGGAAGGAATCCAGGCACGTCGACGAAGGTCACGAGGGGTACGTTGAAGGCGTCACACGTCCGTACGAACCGGGCCGCCTTCACCGATGCGTCGATGTCGAGCACGCCGGCGAGCGCCGCAGGCTGGTTCCCCACGATGCCGACAGAGTGGCCGCCGAGGCGCGCGAACCCGCACACGATGTTCTCCGCGAAGTGCGGCTGCACCTCGAGGAAGTCGCCGTCGTCGACGATGCGCTCGACGACCTGCTTGATGTCGTACGGCCGGTTGGGGCTGTCGGGGACGATCGTGTCGAGCGCCGGGTCCTCGCGGTCGACCGGATCGGACGGGGTCGCGTATGGAGGCGGCTCGAGGTTGTTCTGCGGGAGGAAGGAGAGGAGGTAGCGGGCGTCCTCGAGACAGGCCTCCTCGTCCGGCGCGGTGAAGTGCGCGACCCCCGACTTCGTCGCGTGCGTCGCGGCTCCACCGAGCTCCTCGAAGGTCACGTCCTCGCCGGTGACCGTCTTCACGACGTCGGGGCCCGTGATGAACATGTTCGACGTTCCCTCGACCATGAGCACGAAGTCCGTCATCGCCGGCGAGTACACGGCGCCGCCCGCGCATGGCCCCATCACGAGCGAGATCTGCGGGACGACGCCGCTCGCCTGAACGTTCCGCCAGAAGATCTCCGCGTAGCCGGCGAGCGACACGACGCCCTCCTGGATCCGCGCGCCGCCCGAGTCGTTGATGCCGACGACCGGGCAGCCGTATGTCACGGCCAGGTCCATGACCTTGCACACCTTCTCCGCGAATACCTCGGAGAGCGATCCGCCGAACACGGTGAAGTCCTGCGAGAAGACGAAGACCTTGCGCCCGAAGATCGTCCCGTGTCCCGTCACGACCGCGTCGCCCCACGGCCGGTTCGCACGCATGTCGAACTCGACCTCGCGGTGACGCACGAAGCGGTCGAGCTCGACGAACGAGCCGGGATCGAGGAGCCTGTCGAGCCGCTCCCGGGCGAGCAGCTTGCCGCGCTCGCGCTGCCGCACGACCGCCTTTCCGTCCTCCGGAGGCTTCGCTTCGGCCTCGAGCTCCTCGAGCCAGCGGAGCTTCGCCTCGGTCGTGTCGTGGGTCTCGGACACCGCCGCGGAGCCTAACGATGAGCCCGCGAGGGAGCTGTCGCGCTACGGAGCCGGGTCGAGCACATCTAGGGTTCGCGTGTGACCGCCCCACTCGACCGCTCGACGACCTGGCCCTACGTCGACGGCGAGCCCGGCGCGTTCTCGTACGCGCGCTTCTCGAGCCCGACGATCGCCGAGGCCGAGCGCGCACTCGGCGACCTCGACGGCGGCGAGGCGCTCCTCTTCGCGTCGGGCTCCGCGGCGATCTCGAGCCTCGTGCTGGCGCTTATGTCCCCCGGGGTGACGATCGCGCTCGCCGAAGGCGCGTACTACGGCACCGGCGTCCTTCTCCACGAGCTCGGGCGCTGGGGCGTCAAGCACGTCGAGTTCGATCAGCAGGGCTCGCCTCCCGATGACGCCGACCTCGTATGGCTCGAGGCGCCCTCGAATCCGTTCCTGACCATGCCCGACTTCACGGCGGCGACGGCGCGCGGCGTTCCCGTCGTCTGCGACGCCACCGCCGCGACGCCGGTCCACCTGAGGCCGCTGGAGCACGGCTGCGACTTCGTGGTGCACTCGGCGACGAAGTTCCTCGCGGGCCACGACGACGCGCTCGTGGGCGTCGTCGTGTGCCGCCGCGCAGAGGATGCCGCCCGCCTCCGTGAGTTCCGCACACGGACGGGACCGGTTGCCGCACCGGATGTCGCGTGGCTCGTGCTGCGTGGCCTCGCCACGCTGGAGGTCAGGTTCGCCCGGCAGACCCAGACTGCGTCGATCCTCGCCGAGCGCCTCGAGAAGCATCCGGCGGTGGCGATCGTCCGCTACCCGGGGTTCGGCGGCCTCCTCTCCTTCGACGTGGCCGACGCCGACGCGGCGCGCCGGGTCGAGACGGGCACGAGCCTCGTCCGCAACATGACCAGCCTCGGCGGCGTCACCTCACGCATCGAAGCCAGGTCGCGCTGGGAAGGGGATCGCGTACCGCCCGGCCTCCTGCGCCTCTCGGTCGGCCTCGAGGACGCCGACGCGCTCTGGTCCGACCTCGAGCAGGCACTGGCGAGGGCATAGCGATGCGTTTCCGCATGCGCGTTCGTCAGGAGCGGCCGGAAGGGCCGGAGCTCGATCGCCTGATCCTCCACCAGCTTCGCGGCAAAGGCGCGAAGCTCGCATTCCCGCGTCACGTCCTCCACTTCCTCGAGTGCCCGGACGAGACGTCCGCGCGCGCCGCGGCGGAGTCCGTCGAGGCGATCGGGTTCGACGCGACCGTCGAGCCTCCGGCCGGGGAAGAGCCGGTATGGACGGTTCGGGCCGAGGCGATGCGGGTGGTCGACGAGACGACGGTCGACACGCACCGCAAGCAGTTCGAGCGGATCGCCGAGACGCATCGCGCGGAGTACGACGGCTGGGAGGCTGCGGCGGAGCCCTAGCGCGGCCGAGCCGCTACCGATCGGACGGGCCAATGCCGATGCTATGCCGACGATGATCCGGTCGAGACCCTCGGGGACGGGCAGGCAGCGGTGTCGCGAGTACGAAATGCGTTCACCGGCAGCACGATCGGAGCGTCCCCGCCGGGGACCGCCCAACCCGGAGTCGGCAGCGTCTGCGCAGCAGGGCGAGGAGTGCCCGCCCTGCTGCTCGTTGTCGTACGTCAAGCGTCAGCCCTGCCCGGCGAAAGCCTGGCGCCTAGGGGCAGGTGACCTTCGGATTCCAGTCTGCGAACACACCCGCCGGGTTATTCCTGAAGATCCAGGCGTGCATGATGTAGAAGCCGACGGCCGGGACCAGGATGTGCATCTCCATCCCGAGGACGGTCGGCGGCGCGGACACCCCCGGAGGGTTGGAATTGGGACCCGGGACGACCCATTCCACGGCAACGAGCTTGAGTCGTCCGTGGGGCTGCGGCTCGTAGACCAAGGCCTCGGGCCTCAGAGTGTCGACGACCAGGTCGTCGACGAGCTCCTTGTTGAAGTAGTGGTAGCCCATTGCTCCGGCCGTCGGGTTCGCGATGCAGCCCGTGATGATCCGAACCCCGGATCCGTTCACGTAACCGAGCTCGTAACCAGCGGCCTTCGCCGTTTCGACGCTACGGAACTGGGCAGTAGCGTGTCGCACCTGCGCCAGCTCATCCTTGTTTGCGGCGTGATGTCCGTGAGCGGCCATCGGGCTCACCGCGACCCCGGGGGTCGCCAGCACGCTGCCCCCGTACGCGGCTACGCCCATGACGCAGACGACGACGAGCCACTTCGCTTTCGGTCTCATGGCACTCCGACTCCTTCCGCGCTCACTCGAGCGCCTCATCTTCCGGTTGAACTACGGCGGTCCGGTCGCAGGGCCAGCACGAGCCCGAGAGCGAGCAGCGTCGTGGCGAACATCGCGGCCGCCCCCACCCCGGCGTCCGCCCACTGGAATCCGCCCTCCCCAACCCTGACCACGACCGTGGGCGGCCGGTCAGCGCTCGGCTCCGCAGGAGGGTTAGCTGCCTGACTCGACGCAGCGGTGAGCGACAACAGCAGAGCCGCCACCACGACGAGCCAGCGAAGCCCTCCTGTGATGCTCCTCACGCCTTCCGCGCCCCTAGCGACCACACGCGGGAATGTGCGCCGATCCGCTTTATCGGTGCTTGAATTCCGCTTGCGCAACGCTTGAGACGCGCGGAAGGTGAGGCCGCTTGACTCGTCATGACGGCACGACCGAGTTCCGCATTCTCGGCCCGTTCGAGGTCTTCGATCATGGGCAGCCGATCGAGGTCGGCGCGGGCAAGCAGCGGGCGCTGCTTGCACTGCTGCTCCTGAGCGCACGCGAGGTCGTCTCGACCGACCGCCTGATCGACGCCCTCTGGAACGACGACCCGCCGGTGAGCGCGCTCAACAGCGTCCATGTCTACGTCTCGCAGCTCCGGAAGGCGCTCGGCAACGGGCACCTCGAGACCCGTGGGCATGGCTACCTGCTCGTGATCGAGCCCGAGCAGCTCGACCTCGACCGTTTCGAGCGCCTGCTCGGGGAGGGCCGAGAGCTCCTCGCGGCGGGCGAGCCCGAGCCGGCGGCAGCGACCCTCCGGTCCGCTCTCGGCCTCTGGCGCGGACAGCCGCTCTCGGACTTCGCGAACGAGCCGTTCGCACAGGGCGAGATCGCGCGCCTGGACGAGCTGCGCCTGACGGCCCTCGAGGAACGAATCGAGGCCGACCTCGCCCTCGGCCGCAACGCCGAGCTCGTATCGGAGCTCGAGGCGCTCGTCCGAGAGCATCCGCTGCGTGAGCGCCTGCGCGCGCAGCTTATGCTCGCCCTCCACCGCTCGGGCCGCCAGGCGGAGGCTCTCGCTGCCTATCAGCAGGCGCGCAGGACGCTCGCAGACGAGCTCGGCCTCGAGCCCGGCCGGAATCTGCAGGAGCTCGAGGGGGCGATCCTGAGACAGGACGCACGGCTCGATCTCCCGGGCAAAGCCCACGCCCCGCCGGGCCGAGCTCGCCGCAGAAGCGGCGTCTTGATCGCGGTCGGCGCTGTTCTGCTCCTGTCCGCGGCGACCGCCGTGGCCGGCATCGAGCTCACCGGGGGAGACGACCCGGGGCTCAGCGCAGCTTCAGCGAACTCGGCCGCGGCAATCGACGCGAGCTCGAACCGGCTCGTTGCAGAGGTCCCGGTCGGCAACGGCCCCACGAGCATCGCGGTCGGCGAGGGGTCAGTGTGGGTGGCGAACTCGCTGGACGGAACCGTGTCGCGCATCGATCCACGGACGAGTTCCGTCCAGCGCATCGACGTCGGCGGCGACCCGAGCGGGATCGCCGTCGGGGGCGGGGCGGTCTGGGTGGCGAACTCGCTGGACAGCACGGTGTCGCGGATCGACCCGCCGACGAGCCGCGAGGTTCAGGCGATTCCGGTCGGTGTGACGCCGACCGCCCTCGCCGTCGGAGGCGGGGCGGTCTGGGTGACGAGCTCCGAAGAACGTAACGTCACGAGGATCGACGTGATTCGCGGCGGCCGCGAGACAATCCCGACGCGCGCGCTCGGTCGCGGCATTGCCGTCGGCGGCGGCAGCGTCTGGGTCACGGATGCGTCGAGCCGGAACGTCGTCCGCATCGATGCCCGGAGCGGCGGCCTCCTCGAACCGGTGGGCGTGGGCAACGGGCCAACCGGAATCGCCTTCGGCGACGGCTCGGTGTGGGTCGCGAACTCGCTCGACGGCACGGTCTCGCGCATCGATCCGGCCACGAACCGCGTCACAGCCACGATTCCGGTCGGAGAGGGCCCCGACAGCATCGTGGTCGGGCCCGAGTCCGTGTGGGTGAGCAGCGAGTTCTCGGAGGAGATCGTGCGCATCGACCCCGCCGAAGACCGCGTCGTCGAGCACATCCCGATCGCGAACCGGCCGAAGGGGCTCGCCCTCTCGGAGAATCAGGTCTGGCTTGCCGTCCAAGCCTCGGGTGCCGGCCATCGGGGAGGGCGCCTGGTCGTCGGAGGCGGTGGGTCCATCCAGGGCTCGATCGATCCGAGCTACATGACCTGGGCGGGAACGTTCTCGTCGCTCAGCGCCGCCTACGACGGGCTCGTCGCCACCGTGCGCCGGGGCGGGAGCGAGGGCGGGCGGATCGTGCCGAACCTCGCGGTCTCGCTGCCGACGGTATCTGCCGGCGGAACGCGGTACGCGTTCCAGCTCCACCGCGGCCTGCGCTACTCGGACGGGACGCTCGTCAGGGCGAGCGACTTCCGGCGCGCGTTCGAGCGGGGGATTCGTGCAGGACGACGGGAGCCCGAATGGCAGACGATCGTCGGCGCCGAGGCTTGCACGAGCCTGCCCCGGAGCTGCGATCTCGGCCGGGGCATACAGACGGACGACGCTACCGGGACGATCGTCTTCCAACTCCGGCGACCGGAGAGCCAGTTCCTGCGGAACCTGCTGTACCTGTTCCCGATCCCGCGCGGCACGCCGGATCGGGAGCTCGGGACGCGTCCCATCCCCTCGACCGGGCCGTACATGATCGAGAGCTACGTGCCGGCACGCGCGCTCACGCTCGTCCGCAATCCCTACTTCCGCGTGCGCTCGAGAGCCGCCCGCCCGGACGGGTTCCCCGACGAGATCGAGCTCAGGCTGACCCGTGGGAGCGCCGGCGTCACGGCCGTCGAGCGCAGGCGGGCCGACGTCACCTATGCCTCTACCGAACGACCCGAAGACGTTGAGGCGCTCGAGGGCTTCAGTGCGCGCTACCCCTCGCAGGTCCGAACGCACACGATTCAGGCAACGGTCCTTCTCTTCCTCAATACGAGGCAACCCCCGTTCGACGACGTCCGCGTGCGACGCGCGGTGAACTACGCCGTCGACCGTGCCGCGATCTCGAGCTCGTACGGCGCGGCGTTTGCGGAGCCCACGTGTCAGCTCCGCCCGCCAGGCACCGTGGGCTTCCGGCGCTACTGCCCGTACACCGCTGCCCCGAGCAGCACGGGCGAGTGGAAGGCTCCGGACCTCGCGCGTGCACGCCGACTGGTCGCTGCCTCGGGAACGCGGGGCATGAGCGTGACGATCTGGACGTACCCCGGCTTCTGGGAGGAGGCGGCAGAAGGGGCGGTCCGGGCGCTCGAGGCGCTCGGGTACCGGGCGACCATCAGGCGCGCCGAGAACATCGACGCCTACTTCGCCAGAGCGTACGACGAGAGCACCCTGGGCGTGCAAGCCGGGATGATCGGCTGGTGGAACGTCACCCGGATGGCCTCGTCCCTCCTCGACCTCTTCAAGTGCAGCCCTCCCGATCTCAGCTTCCTCTGCGACCCGCAGCTCGAAACCAGGATCGAGCAAGCACTCGAGGCGCAGGCTCTCGACGCGGACGCCGCCGTTGCGACCTGGGCGAGGATCGAGCGCGACATCGTCGACCTCGCGCCCTGGGTTCCGCTGTTCACGCCATCGGGTGCGACAGTCGTCTCCAAGCGCGTCGGCAACTACCAGAACAACCCCGAGTGGGGGCTTCTACTCGATCAGCTCTGGGTGCGATAGCGGACCGCTGACGCGTCGTCCTGGCGAGCCTCTCTGCCGCACTGCGACCGCTACCCTTCGAACGTGCTCTTCTCTCGCAAGCCGCTCGAGCTGCCGACACCCGAGACTGCGCTCCCCGGTCGGGAGACGCCGATCCAGGTGCCCGATGCGCACTACGTGCTCGGAACGCCCCTCGTCCCGCCGTTCCCGGAGGGCTACGAGCGGATCGTCGTCGGCATGGGCTGCTTCTGGGGCGCCGAGCGGCTGTTCTGGCAGGCGCCGGGCGTGTACACGACGGCGGCCGGCTACGCGGGCGGGATCACGCCGAACCCGACGTACGAGGAGGTCTGCTCGGGCAGAACCGGCCACGCGGAGGTCGTCCTCGCGGTCTTCGACCCGTCGCAGACGAGCTACGACGAGATGCTCCGCATCTTCTGGGAGGGTCATGACCCCACCCAGGGCATGCGGCAAGGCAACGACGTCGGGACGCAATACCGCTCCGCGATCTACTTCGAGAGCGACGCGCAGCAGGAAGCAGCCCTGGCGTCGCGCGCTCGTTTCCAGGCCGAGCTCGCGAAGTCGGCATACGGGGAGATCACGACCGAGACGGCCGAGGCAGGCCCGTTCTACTACGCCGAGGACTATCACCAGCAGTACCTCGCGAAGAACCCGAACGGCTACTGCGGGCTCGGCGGCACGGGCGTTTCCTGCCCCGTCGGCACCGGCGTCGCGAGCTCCTGACGCCCTACCCGCGAAGGTCGGCCCAGGCCGCCTTCCACTCGTCGCGCGTCTTGCACGTTTCGTCGCGCGTCGGAGCGGCACAGTCCTCGCTCGGGGTCGTCCAGTACTCGACGCCGTCCCACCACTCCTCGTCGTCGGCGTGGAGCGCCGTGCACGTGTCCGGGTTCTCCATGAGCTGGCACGCGACGAGGTTGACCGGCGCCTGCTGCTGCGACTCAGCGAACCGCGCCTGTACCTCGGGCGACGCGGCGTAGTCCATCCAGAGGTACATGCAGTTCGGGTTCTCGGCATGCGACGAGACCATCCACGTGTCCGACCAACCCGTCACGCCCTCGACGGGCTTGACCGCCTTGATCGGGATGCCCTCGGCCTCCATGGCGCGTAGACGGTCTGGTCGTGTCGTCCCTACCGCGCTCACGCCGCTCCTGAACGACTCCAGCTGTGCGGAGTCGTCCCGCGTCCAGTACTCGCCCACGTACGGCGCCTGCGCCCGCAAGAGCCGGAGCGCTGCCTGGAACTGCTGCTCGTTCAACTGGTACGGATCGTCGATTCCGAGCCCCGGCCGGGTGGCCTGGAGGTACTTCGCAGCCTCGGCGATGACCATCGCATCGTCGTAGATCGAGAGCCTGCCGCGGTACTTCCGCGCCTCGTCCCAGATGACGTTCCAGCTCTCGGTGTCCTCCGGAACGGTGTCCGTCCGGAACACGAGGACATTCGCGGCGCGACCGATCGGCATGCCGTACGGCCGGCCGTCGCGACTGTTGAACGACCGGTTCTTGATGCTCCCCTCCACGACCTCGTAGTTCGGCACGAGCTCGGGATCGATCGGCGCGACGTCGCCGTCGTCCATCAGCACTCCGCTGATGTCGCCCGAGACGGAGAGGCCGTCGTAGTCGCCCGTCCTGAACAGCGAAAGCATGTCGTCCGAGTCCCCCGCTTCGGTCACGTTCACGGTGCAGCCGGTCTGACGGGCGAACGGGCCCGTCGAGGCTTCGTCCGCGTATCCAGGCCACGCGACGAGCTCGAGATCGCCTTCGGCACGGGCGGAGGCACGGATCTCGCGAGGCGACGATCCGAGGCCGTCGATCTCGGTCGTCGGGCCGCCATCGTCTCCCACGCTGCAGCTCGCGGCCACGAGCGCAAGCGCCGCAACCACCAACAGTCCCAGCCCGCGAGCGCCTCCCACCGAAGAAAGAGTGCCCACAGCGTCGGCGGACCGTGGTCCCCGCCTAGCGCGCAGACTCAGCTGTAGCCGGTCCCGACCGATCCCGCGTGAGCCCCGAGCCGTCCGAGCCCGCGAGCCGCGTTGCGATGTACACGGGAATGACCGACACGAGGATGACGAACAGCGCGATCGCGTTGACAATCGGAAGCTCCTGCCCTTGCCGGATCTTCCCGAAGATGATCAGCGGGAGCGTGTTCTGCGATCCGGCGGTGAAGTAGGTCACGACGATCTCGTCCCATGACAGCGCGAACGCGAGCAGTCCGCCGGCGATGATCGCCGTCCGGACCACGGGGAACGTCACGTAGCGAAAGGTCTGCCAGCCGTGCGCTCCGAGATCCGCGGATGCCTCGAAGAGCGAGCCCGACGTCCGTCGGAGGCGCGCCAGAACGTTGTTGAAGACGATGACCACGCAGAACGTCGCGTGGCCGATGACGATCGTCCAGAAGCTGAGCTCGACCGACCAGAAGTTGAAAAACGAGTTGAGAGCCATCCCGGTGATGATCCCGGGCAGCGCGATGGGCAACACGAACACGAACGAGACGGCGTCCTGGCCGAAGAAGCGATGGCGAGAGAGCGCGAACGCGAGCCAGGGACCCGAGCACCAAGGCGACCGCGGTCGCGACGAGGCCTGCCTTGATCGAGAGCCAGAGCGCGTCGCGCACCTCCTCGTCCCGCCAGGCCTCGCCGAACCACTTCGTCGTGAATCCCGGGATCGGCCAGCTCTGCACGTTCGACGCGTTGAACGCGTAGACGCCCATGATCACGAGCGGGGCCCAGAGGAACGCGAAGACTCCGATGCCCCAGGCCGAGAGCGCGATTCTCGTGGTCCGGGTGAACATCGGCTAGAGATTCTCGAACGCCCCGAGGCGCCTCATGAGGAGGAGGTACACGGCCATGATCGCGAGCGGCACCGTCGCGAATGCCGCGGCGAAGGGCGTGTTGTTGGCGATCCCGACATTCGCGAAGACGACGTTCCCGATCAGCTGCGACCCCGGCCCGCCGACGAGGCCGGGCGCGATGTAGTCACCGAGCGTGAGCGAGAACGTGAAGATCGAACCGGCTGCGATCCCCGGGACGGCAAGCGGGAAGACCACGCGACGCAGCGTCGTGAAGGTCTTCGCCCCGAGGTCCGCCGACGCCTCGAGGTACGAGGCCGGCACTCGCTCGAGGGCGGCGTAGATGGGCAGCACCATGAACGGGAGCCAGAGGTACGAGTACACCAGCCACATCGCCCAGTTCGTGTAGAGGATGTTCTGGGCTGGGAGCCCGAGCCCCGTCAGAGCCCAGTTGAGCGCGCCCTCGGGATTCAGGATGAGGCGCCAAGAGTACACGCGCACGAGGTAGCTGACCCAGAGCGGCACGACCGTGGCCACAAGCAGGAGCACACGGAGCCGCTGATTTGCGACGTGCAGCAGGAAGAGCGCATAGGGGAACGCGATGACGATGCAGGTCACCGTCACCGCCAGCGCAATTCCGAGCGTGCGGAAGACGATCCTGCGATATGTCGGGTCGTCCCAGAGCGTTCGGAAGTTGTCGAGGGTCCAGTTCCGGACCACCTCGCTCGTGAGCTCGTCGACCGTCCAGAACGCGGATACCAGCAGGGCGACGAGCGCCGCAACGTAGACGATGAGGAACGCGGCGAGCGGAAGCCCGAGCTCAAGCGCCGCCTTTCCTCCTGGCCGCCTCCAGGCGAGAGCGGAGGAAGCGCGGAGGGCCCCCTTTCTCGGCGAGCCCTCCGTCGCTTGCGTCGTGGCGTCAGCCGCCACTTCTGGCGTGTCCTACCCCTTGACCTGCGTCCATGCCTGCACCCACTTCGAGTACGGCATGCAGACCTTGCCCCGGCTGTCGCCGCAGTCGGAGAGCGGCGTCTTCCAGAACTTGATCGACCGGTAGTAGGAGGCGGGCGCCGCTGCGGAGTACGTGTTGCAGGAGCCCTTGGAGAGCTTCTCCATCTCGCGACATGCCTTCTTGTTCACCGGGGTCTCGCCGTAGGTGGTGGCCTGCATCGCCTGCACCTTCGGCGTGGAGATGTAGTTCCACCACAGATAGGCGCAGTTCGGGTGCTTCGCCTCCGACGAGAGCATCCACGTGTCCAACCAGCCCGTGACGCCTTCCTTCGGCGAGACGGCCGCGACCGGGAACTTCGCCGCTTTCAACGTCGAGACCTGGTACGGCCACCCGGCACCGATCGTCGACTTCCCGTTCTTGAACAGGTCGATCTGGTCGGACGCGTACACCCAGTGCTTCGCGAGCAGCGGCCGTTGCTGCTTGAGCAGCGCGATTGCGGCGGCGAACTGCTTCGCGTCGAGCTCGTACGGATCCTTGATCCTGAGCGACGGCTGCTTCTTCGCCAGGTACCAGGCCGCGTCCGCTATCTGGATCGCATTGTCCGGGATCGTGATCTGGCCCTTGTTCGCCGGGTCGTAGATCGCGGACCACGACGTCGGCTTCTTCTCCTTCTTGGTGTTGTAGAGAAGGATGTTGGGCCCGAACTGGAGTGAGATCCCGTAGTGCTTGCCCCCGACCGTATTGGTTGACGGGGACTTGAACGCTGCGTGGAAGTCCTTCCACGGCTTCACGAGCTTCACGTTCGTCTCGGCGATGTCGCCTCCGAGAATCAGCCGCAGGCTCGCGTCGCCGGAGGCCGAGACCAGGTCGTACTGGCCGCCGCCACCGGACCGCATCAGGGTCACCATCTCGTCCGAGGACGCCGCGTACTTCGCCTGGACCTTGCAGCCCGTCTTCTTCTCGAACGGGCCGACCCAGGACTTTTCGAGATAGCCCTCCCAGGCCACCATCTTCAGCTGCCCCTCCGCTTGGCCGATCCGCGTCGGCATTGCTGAGCTGGAGCTTTTCGAGACCCCCGCCGCAGGAATCGCCAGCCCGATCACCAGGAACGCCAGGGCGACGGGCGCGATGCGATTTCGTTTCCTCACCTTTCCTCCTTTATGACGAACTCCACGTCCGGCCTCCAGGTGAGGCGGACGCGAGTGCCCTCCATCTCGTGGACGTCGCTGGACGACGTCTCCAGGTTCTGCTGGACGACCGACAGCTCGCCGCCGTCATCGAGTGCGACGACGAACCTCGTTGCCGGCCCCAGATACACGGCTGCGCGGACCGTGCCCGCCTCCCCCGCGGCATCTTCGGCCGGTAGGAGCCGGATCTTCTCCGGTCGCACGGTGTACGTCCTGCCGTCACGCTCGATCACGTTCGACGTGCCGATGAAGCCCGCCACGAACTCGGTCGCCGGATGCTCGTACGTCAGGGCAGGAGTGTCGACCTGCTCGATGCGACCTTCGTTGAAGACGGCGATGCGATCGGACATCGAGAGCGCTTCCTCCTGGTCGTGTGTGACGTACACGAACGTCATGCCGAGCTCCTGCTGCAGCTGCTTCAGCTCGATCTGGAGCTCCTGGCGGAGCTTGAGGTCGAGTGCGCCGAGCGGCTCGTCGAGGAGCAGCGCCTGGGGATGGTTCACGAGCGCCCGCGCGAGCGCCACACGCTGCCGCTGGCCACCGGAAAGCTGAGCGGGCTTTCGGTCTCCGTAGCCCTGCAGTCGGACCATGGCCAGAGCCTCCGCGGCCCTAGCCCGGCGCTCCGACCGCGGCAGGCGCCTGACCCGTAACCCGTACTCAACGTTCTGCTGGACCGTCATGTGCGGAAAGAGCGCGTAGTCCTGGAAGACGGTGTTCACCGGCCGATCGAACGGAGGCATGGACGCGACATTCCGACCGCCGAGCTCGATCGAGCCGCCATCCGGTTGCTCGAAGCCGGCGATCATGCGCAGCGTCGTCGTCTTCCCGGAGCCCGACGGCCCGAGCAGCGTGAAGAACTCGCCGGGGGCGATGTCGAGATCGACCGCGTCGACCGCGACGACGTCGCCGAACCGCTTCGTGAGGCCGCGTAGGCGGATGTCGGCGGGAGGCCCGGCCGTCGCCGCTTCAGTCACCGGCTGCGAGTGACTCCTCGAGCAGCGCGAGGCCCTCGTCGAGCTCTTCGTCGCTGATCGTGAGCGGAGGCAGCAGGCGGATCACGTTCCCGTACAGGCCGCAGCTGAGGAGGACGAGACCGCGCTCGAACGCCTCCCCGACGACGGCCTTCGCGCGGTCGGGCGACTGCTCGACGAACTCGAACGCGAGCATCGGGCCGAGCCCCCGCACCTCGCCGATCTCCGCGCGCCGCCCCGCGATGTCCTCGAGCCGCGCGCGCAGCGTGTCTCCGAGCCGCGCCGCCGCATCGAGGAAGTCCGGCTCGGTGACGATCTCGAGCACGGCCTGGGCGGCGGCGCAGGAGAGCGGGTTCCCGCTGAACGTCCCACCGAGGCCGCCTCCGTGAACCGCGTCCATGACCTCCGCGCGCCCGGTCACGCCGGCCAGCGGAAGACCACCGCCAAGCGACTTCCCGGAGACGAGGATGTCCGGCTCGACGCCGTCGTAGTGCTCGATCGCCCACATCCGCCCGGTGCGGCCGACGCCGGCCTGCACCTCGTCGTCCACATACAGGATCCCGTGCTTGCGGCAGAGCGCCTGGAGCCGCGCGGGGTAGTCGGCAGGCATCGGGATGAAGCCGCCTTCCCCCTGCACCGGCTCGAGGACGACACAGGCGACCGTCTCGGGATCGACCGATGCGAGGAAGAGCTCCTCGAGGCCGGCGATCGCGTCGTCGGACGAGACGCCGCGGTACGGGTACGGCGCCGGCGCCCGGTACACCTCGGGCGCGAACGGCCCGAAGCCCTTCTTGTACGGCATGACCTTCGCGGTCATGGTCATCGCGAGCAGCGTGCGTCCGTGGAATGCGTTCTCGAAGACGACGACCGCCGACCTCCCGGTGGCGGCGCGCGCGATCTTCACGGCGTTCTCGACCGCCTCGGCACCGGAGTTCACGAGGATCGAGCGCTGCTCGCCGTCCCCGCACGGCGAAAGCTCGGCGAGCCGCTTGCACACGTCCACGAACGGCTCGTACGTGCCGACCATGAAGCACTGGTGCAGATAGCGGTCGGCCTGCGCCTTGATCGCCTCGACCACGGCCGGATGGCGATGGCCCGTGTTCTGGCACCCGATCCCGCCGGCGAAGTCGACGAACGTGCGCCCGTCGACGTCCGTGATGCGCGCGCCTTCCGCCTCCGCGACCACGAGCCGCGGCGTGGAGACGCCCGCCGTTACGTACCGGGATCGCTCCTCCGTGATCCGTTCGGCGCCCGTTTGCTCGCGTAATGACATGTCAGCGAGCGATTATCGAACCTGGAGGCCGGGCGAGGCAACTCGGAGCCTCGCCCGCGACCGCGTACTCTGTGCCCGACGCCGGAGTAGCTCAGCTGGTAGAGCAAGCGCCTTGTAAGCGCTAGGCCGTGGGTTCGAGTCCCGCCTCCGGCTCTTCTAGGCGAGGACTTCGCGCGTCTTCTGGTGCGCGATGATCTTTCGCTTCACGCGCTGGAGGGCGTTGTCGATCGTCTTCGTGTCGCAGTCGAGGTCCTCGGCCATCTCCTCGTACGAGCGCCCCTCGAGGTAGAGGCGGAGAGCCTCCGACTCGAGCGACGAGAGCCCGGTGCCGAGGCAGAACACGAGGCTCTGAAGCTCCTCGGTGGAGACGACGCACACCGACGGGTCGTTGACGCTCGGCCCCGGAAGGGCGTCCCCGAGCGTGCAGTCGCCCTCGGACTCCTGTCCCGCGGGCGTATGGCTGAACGAGACATACGTGTTCAGCGGTGCGTGCTTGAACCGGGTCGCGGTCTTGATCGCCGTGATGATCTGCCGGGTGACGCAGAGCTCCGCGAAGCTCCGGAACGACGTCTCCTTGTCCGGTCGGAAGTCGCGCACCGCCTTGTAGAGGCCGATCATGCCCTCCTGCACGAGGTCGTCCGAGTCGCCGCCGGCGAGGAAGTACGAGCTCGCCTTCAGGCGGACGAAGCCGGCGTACCGCCGCATGAGCCCGTCGAGCGCCTCCTGGCTCCCGTTGCGGGCACGGAGCACGAGCTGCAAGTCCTCGAGCTCTCGCTGAGCTCGCTGGGCGGTCTTCGGTGCGGTTGCGGTGCGAGCGGCCATGGCCATGTCGTACCCCCGTGAACGGTGTCGTTTTCGCGGTCCCGGGCCGGGGCGGCGGGAGGTTTCCGGCCAAGTCTCACCTTGAAGTTGAGGGAGAAGCTAGCACCATTACCGGGGCGTTACAAGGTCATTGCGAAAAGTGCAGGATGCTAAGAACATACGTTCGCCAAGCATCTTCCCGCACAGTGGGGTTCTCCGTACCACGCCGCAGCCCGCGCTTTGCCACGATCCGGTTGTGGCGCGTACCGTCGTGATCGTGGACGACCATCCCAGCTTCCGCGCGTCGGCACGCGCGATCCTCGAGGCGAGCAAGTTCGAGATCGTGGCCGAGGCCTCCGACGGTGCCGCCGCGCTCGCGGCCGTCGCCGAGCACTGCCCGGACATCGTCCTCCTCGACGTGCAGCTTCCCGACATGACCGGGTTCGAGATCTGCGACCTCCTCGACGAGGACAGCGGCCGGGTCCCCGCGATCGTGCTCACGTCGAGCCGCGATCAGGCCGACTACGGTGACCTCGTGGAGCATTCCTGCGCACGCGGCTTCCTACCGAAGGCCGAGCTCTCGGGCGAGGCGCTCGCCGCACTCGTCGCTTGATCTCCGTCGGAGGCGCGCTCGCTCTCGCGCTGCTCGCCGCCGTGGCGGGCGCTGCCACGGTGGTCGTCTACGCACAGATCCGTCACCGACCCTCCAGGACGGTGGCGAGCGTGCTCGCGGCGCTCCAGGACGGAAGCCCTCTCCGCGATGCGCTCTCCCAGGTGCTCGGCGACCCGACGCTCGTCGTCTGGTACCGCCTCACCGGAAGCGCTCGCTGGGTCGAGCCCGATGGCCACTTCGTGCCGGAGCCGAACCCTGCGCCCGGCCGCGCGCAGACCACGATCGAGCGCTCCGGTCTTCCGATCGCGGTGTTCGACTACGACGCAAGGCTCGCGGCGAACTGGGACGTCATCACGGCCGTCGCCAAGGCAGCGAGCCTCGCCGTCCAGAACGAGCGCCTCAACGCCGAGCAGCGCGCGCAGTACGCCGAGCTCGTGACCGTGACGGACACGGCGCCGAGCCTGCTCGTCAACGTCTCCACTGAGGGCCGCATCCTCAATCAGAACCAGGCGGCGGTGGCGGTGGCCGGCGCCGCCAACCAGGAGCAGATCCGCGGCTCCTACTTCTGGGACGTGTACATCGACCCGAGCGAGCGAGACGACGTGAGAGAGCGTTTCCGCAAGCTGGCACCCGACTTCACCTCCGGCGAGTACCAGAACACGTTCACGAACCAGAACGGGGAGCGACGCGTCATCTACTGGCGAAGCGCGCCGGTCCTGGCCGAGGACGGAACCGTCCTCAGCATCATCGCCGGCGGGCTCGACATCACCGACCGCGAGAATCTCCTCGAGGAGATGCAGCGCGAGCGCGCGTTCCTCAACGCGATCGCGAACAACGCGCCCAGCCTGCTGGCGCTGATCGACGAGACCGGCCTGGTCGTCGATCTCGCGACGAACATCGCCTTCGAGCAGACGCTCGAGTTCGCGCCGGACGAGACTGGCGGTCATCTCTTCTGGGAGCGCTATGTCGACCCGACGGAGGCCGACGACGTGAAGTCGATCCTCGAGCGCGTGTTCGCCGGCGAGATCGTCGGCGAGAACGACCACCACTGGGTGACCAGCACGGGCCGCCGGCTCCTCATCGCCTGGACGTGTACCTCCCTCCCCCGCCTCGACGACCGGACGCTGTTCCTCATCAGCGGCGTCGACGTCACCGAGCGCGTCGAGCGCGAGCAGGAGGTGCAGCGCCGGCGCGACTTCCTGAACGCCATCACGAGGGCGGTGCCAAGCTTCCTGATCGCGGTCGACCCCGACGGGACGTTCGTCGAGGACGCGAGCAACCGCGCCTTCCGCGAGACCTTCGGCTGGACGGAAGCCGAGCTCCGCGGCAAGAGCTTCGTCGATGTGATCGTCCGCGAGGACGAGGACGTCGTGGGACGGACGATCGCGAACGCCTCCGAGATCGCCCAGGAAGAGCGCGAGTCGCGCTGGTTCCAGCGTGACGGCACACCTCACCTCGTCGCCTGGACGGCGCGGCCCGTCCCCGACCCTGGAGGGAAGAAGCTCGTTCTCCTCACGGGCAGCGACGTGACGCTGAGACGCCGGCAGGAGGAGGAGATCCGGGCGTCGCGGGCGCGCATCGTGCGGGCCGAGGACGAGGCCCGGCGCGCACTCGAGCGGAACCTGCACGACGGCGCCCAGCAACGGCTCGTCGCGCTCTCGGTCAACCTTCGCCTCGTCGAGTCGAAGCTCCGCGAGAAGCCGGAGGAGGCCCGCACACTGCTCGAGGGCGCACGCGAGGAGCTCGCGCAGGCGCTCGAGGAGTTGCGGGAGCTCGCACGCGGCATTCATCCGGCGGTGCTCACCGATCGCGGGCTCGGACCAGCGCTCGAAGCCCTGGCCGCACGCGCGCCTATCCCGGTCGAGCTCGCGGCCCCGAAGGAGCGGCTGGCTCCCGCCGTCGAGGCCGCGGCCTACTACGTCGTCGCCGAGAGCCTGACCAACGT
The DNA here is from genome assembly GCA_963815895.1 of uncultured Actinomycetes bacterium. Taxonomy (GTDB): domain Bacteria; phylum Actinomycetota; class Thermoleophilia; order Gaiellales; family Gaiellaceae; genus GMQP-bins7. Next base: position 202,133 of record CAWFIP010000002.1, read on the forward strand.
CGTGAAGTACGGGCAGGCGACGTCGGCCGCTGTCTCCTTGAGCACGGCCAACGGGACGCTTCAGGTCACGGTCTCGGACGACGGCGTCGGCGGCGCCGACCCCGATCGCGGATCCGGTCTGCGTGGGCTCGCCGACCGCGTGGAAGCACTCGAGGGCCGATTCTTCGTGACGAGCCCTCCCGGCGAGGGGACGAAGATCAGCGCGGAGATCCCACTACACCCTGTCCGCCCGACGCCCGGATAGCGTCCGTAGACTCGCGCCTGTGAGCAGCCCTCCCGCCGGCACCGTCACGTTCCTTCTCGCAGATGTCGAGGGCTCGACCGCCCTCCAGCAACACGCCCAGGTCGATTACCCCGTCGTCATCGGGCGCATCCGCGACCTCCTGCGGTCGGCGCTCACGGCCAACGCGGGACACGAGGTGGACGCCGTCGGCGACGAACTGCTGGCCGCGTTCACGGAGCCTGGGCGCGCCGTCGACGCGGCCCTCGAGGCGCAACGCGCGATGCGCGACGCCGAATGGCCGAATGACGTCACGGTGCGTGTGCGCATCGGCCTCCACACGGGCACCCCGTCGATCGGCGTCGAGGGCTATACAGGCGTCGACGTCGTGCGCGCTTCCCGGATCGCGAACGCCGGTCACGGAGGTCAGATCGTGCTCTCTGCCGCGACGTTCACGGCTGTCGGCAACGTGCCGAACCGCGACCTCGGCGAGCACCAGCTCGAAGGGCTGCCCGAGCCGGTTCGGGTCTATCAGCTGCTGGCCGACGACCTCCCGCGCGACTTCCCGCCGCTGCGCAAGACGATCGCGACGCTCGGGAACTCGGTCAGCGTGGTCCTCGCCGACGACACGGTGCTCCTCCGTGAGGGTGTCGCGAGGCTCCTCACCGAGTCCGGCTTCGACGTCGTCGCGCAGTCGGGGAACGCGGAGGATCTGCTCCGGCACGTCGGCATGCACAAGCCGGACGTCGCGATCGTCGACATCCGCATGCCGCCGACGCACACCGACGAGGGGCTTCGCGCGGCGAGGGAGATCCGTGAGCGCTTCCCGAACACTGGCGTTCTCGTGCTCTCGCAGTACGTCGAGTCCGGGTACGCGCTCGACCTGCTTTCGGAGAGCGCAGAGGGCGTCGGCTACCTGCTCAAGGATCGCGTCGCCGATATCGAGCAGTTCGCGTCGGCCGTGCGCCGGGTGGCCGAGGGCGGTTCGGCGCTGGACCCGGCCGTCGTGAGCGAGCTCGTCGGCAGGCGCCGCCACGACGACCCGCTCGACGAGCTCACCCCGCGCGAGCGCGAGGTGCTCGAGCTCATGGCCGAAGGTCGCTCGAACCAGGCGGTCGCGGATCGTCTCTACGTGACGCTCCGCGCGGTCGAGAAGCACGTCACGAGCATCTTCTCGAAGCTCGATCTCCCCGCGAGCACGGACGACCACCGCCGGGTCCTCGCCGTCCTGCTGTACCTGCGCAGCTGAGACTGCAGGTACGGGTCACCGCACCGCAGGACGCCTGAGCGCCGAACCGCGCTGCCAGAGATCGGCTGTCACCCTCTGAGAGACAGAAACGGCCGCGCCGGCCACCAGGTGGCCGAGCGGAGCGCCGCGTACCCCTTCCCCCCAGACGCGGCGCGCGTAGGGGCGGGAGCGATCTCGCCCCTACGAGCCTCTCCGGAGACGCTCGAGACGATCTCGCGTCTCCGGATCGAGGCGGTCCCGCAGCCGCCCCCCGCTTCCGCGCTGCTCGTGGTCGCGGTGCTCCTCGGGCACGAGCTCGGCGAGGAAGGACCGGGATGCGAGCTTCCGCACCTCCTGGCCCGAGACGCGCCGGACGACGGCGTCCGAGGAGACGAGGCAGACGAGCTCGGTATCGCGATTCTCCGCGGCGAGCCGCTCGAGGACGTCGTCCGCGTGCGCGGCATACCGCACTGCCAGCGGGCCGATCTCCCGCTCCTCCCCACCGCCGTCGAAGACCACGACCCCGCGCGCCCCGCGCCCCGCGACGTAGCTCGCGAGCGTGTCCACGAGCTGACGCTGGTCCGCGAACGACCCCGCGTGGAGGAGGTTGTGCCCGTCGAACAGGTACAGCGTCGGATCGGCCATCAGGCGGCGGCGCGCTGACGCGCTGCCTCGTAGAGGAGGACCGCCGCTGCGACGCTCACGTTCAGTGAGCCGACACGGCCCGCGAGCGGGATCGAGATGACGCCGTCGCACGTCCGTCGGACGAGCGGCCGCACGCCCTTGCCCTCCGCGCCGAAGACGAGCGCGACCCCACCGGTGAGGTCGGAGGACCAGAGCGGCACGCTTCCCTCCGCCTCGGCCGCGTACGCCCAGAGATCCGACCCCTTGACCTCTGCGAGGTAGCGGGCCAGATTCGGGACGACCGCGACCGGCAGGTGCTCGATGGCGCCCGCCGACGCCTTTGCAACGGCCGCTGTGACGCGGGCGGAGCCATGCGCAGGCACGACGACGCCCGTTGCCCCGGCTCCCTCCGCGCTCCGCACCACGGCGCCGAAGTTCTGCGGATCGGTGACCTGGTCGAGGCAGACGAGAAGAGGCGCCTCGGCTCGTGCCAGCTCGTACGCGTCGGCGTAGCGGAACGGGTCGCACCACGCGACGACGCCCTGGTGGTCGCGCGTGCCGGCAGCCTCCGTGAGCGCGCGCTCCGGCTTCACCTGGTGCCGGGGCGCCAGCTCGATCCAGGGCACGTGCGCTGTCGCGCGCTCGGTCGCCCAGACCTCGTGCACCGAGCGGGGACCGCGCAGCGCTTCCCGAACCGGGTTCCGCCCGTAGACCAGTTCCGGGGTCGCCGTCATGCGATCCGCTTCACTGACGCCGGACGAGACGGAAGCCGTCAGGGTCGTCCCGCGCCTCCCAGCCTGCGGACTCGATTTCCTGTCGCAGCCGGTCGGCCTCGTCGAAGTCCCGGCTCGCCCGCGCCGCCTGCCGACGCTCGGCGAGGGAGACGATCTCGGGCGGCGCCTCCTCGTCGACCGCGAGCGACTCGAGCCCGAAGACGCCGAGCGCACGGCGAAGAAGGTCGTGGTCCCGCCACTCGTGCATGACGGCAAGGGCGGCCGGTGTGGAGAAGTCGTCCTCGAGCGCCGCGCTGAAGCGCTCCCAGGAGCCAGGCTGAGCCGGCTCGTGCGGGTTGCGGAAGACCTCCCGGAAGCTCTCCGCCCGGGCGGCCGCCTGCTGCATCACGTCGTCGTCGAAGTCCACCGGCTTGCTCCAGAACCCGCCGAGATGGAAGACGAGTAGCGTCTCCCGCCCCCAGACGTCGAGGACGTTGCGCAGCGTCACGACGTTGCCGAGCGACTTCGACATCTTCGCGTCCCCGAGCTCGAGCATCCCGTTGTGGACCCAGATCTGAGCGAATGGATGGCCGAGGCTTCGCGACTGCGCGAGCTCGTTCTCGTGGTGCGGGAAGCGGAGGTCGTTGCCGCCACCGTGGATCTCGAACTCGTCCCCGAGATACTTCTCGGCCATCGCGGAGCACTCGATGTGCCACCCGGGGCGCCCAGGCCCCCACGGCGAGTCCCAGGCCGCGTCCTCGTGCGGCTTCTGGCCCTTCCAGAGCGCAAAGTCCCGCTGGTCCTCCTTCAGCGGGCTCTCCTCCTGGGCGATCATCTCCTCCAGCTTCGCGCCGGAGAGCCTTCCGTACTCGGGGAAGCGCGCGACGCGGAAGTAGACGTCACCGCTCGCCGCGTACGCCATGTCCCGCTCGACCAGGGACTCGATGAACTCGATGATCTCCGGGATCGTCTCGGTGGCGCGCGGCTCGACGTCCGGCCGGCCGAGGCCGAGATCGTCCGTGTCCTCGAAGAACCACTGCGTCGCGCGCTCGGCGAGCTCGCGACTCGGGATGCCCTGCTTCGCCGCCTCCGCGTAGACCTTGTCGTCGACGTCCGTGATGTTGTGCACGAGCGTCACGTCGTAGCCCGTGTGGCGCAGCCAGTTGCGGAGCCACATGCCGAGGACGAACGGCCTCGAGTTGCCGACATGGATGCGCTGGTACACGGTCGAGCCGCACACGTACATGCGGATCGGCCCCGGAGCAGGAGGCAGGTCGACATGCCCGCGTGTGTAGGTGTCGTAGAGCCTCACCCGCCGATCGTATCGGCGTGTCAGCGCACGGTTGCGCGGTCGCCGCGGGCGAGTGCCTCCTCGCGCGGCAGCGCCGCGAGCACCGCGGCAAGCTCCGGCCCGGTCTCCGCTCCGGTGAGCGCGAGCCGCAGCGACCGCAGGTCTCCGCCGACCGCCTTGAGCTCGCGTACGAGCTCGCGAGCGGCCGCATGATCGAGCTCCTCCGGCGACGCCGAGCGGAGCTCGGCGAAGCGCTCGAGGGTCGGCGCCGCTTCGCGCGGCAGCTCGACGGGCGCGGGATCCGCGAGCAGCCGTGCGTAGTCCCGCGCCTCCGCCAGCGACCGCGCGCCGCGAAGCACCGGGGCGACCTCGAGCGGCGCATCCACCGCCGCGGTCAGCTCCTCGTCCGACATCGCCGCGATCGCGTCTACCGCCAGCCGACGGAGCCGGGCCGGGTCGAGCTGGACGTCGTGCTCGGGCATCCCCAGCTCGTACAGGTACGCCCGCACGGCGCTCGCAGGAAAGCCCTCGTCTCGAAGCTCGGAGATCGAGGAGTGCCCGTGCCGCTTCGAGAGCTTCTTGCCGTCCGGCCCGAGCACGAGCCCGTGGTGGATCACCTCGGGCAGCGCACCGCCCACCGCGCGTGCGATCCGCTGCTGGAGCTCGAGGTTCGGGCGGTGATCCGACCCGCGGATGACGTGCGTGATGCCGAGATCGAGGTCGTCGACGACGGACGCGAGCTGGTACGTCGCGGTCCCGTCGGCCCGCAGGAGGGTCGTGCCGTCTCGTGTGAGGCGGACGGCACCGTCGTCGCGCTCGGCGCTGCTCGAGGCCAGCGCGCGCTCAACGGACTCGGCGTAGAGCGCTCCTCGCTCGCTCTGGTGGACAGGGCCCTCGTCCCACTCGACCCCGAGCCAGGCCAGGTCCTCGAGGATTGCCTCCTCGCCGCCTGCAACCGTCCGGGTCGGGTCGGTGTCGTCGATACGAAGGACGAGCGCGCCTCCGCGTTCGTCGGCGAAGCGCCGGTTCGCGACCGCTGTCAGCGCATTTCCCACATGGAGCGAGCCCGTGGGGCTCGGCGCGAAGCGGACTCGTATGTCGACGCCCGGCGTTCCGGTCACCCGTCGATCGGGACGTGCCCAGGCTGCGACGCGACCCGATCGAGCCAGCTCCGGATCGCCGGGTACGGCTCGAGGTCGAAGTCGCCCTCGTGCGCGACGTGCGTGTAGGCGTACAGCGCGATGTCGGCGACGGTGTAGCGCTCGCCGACGAGGAACGTGCGCGCACCGAGATGCCGCTCCATCCCGTCGAGCGCGGCGTATCCCGCCTTCTGGCGGGTGGGCACCTGGTCGGCGAACTTCTCGGGCGCCCCCGAATACCGCAGCCAGAAGCGCACGACGGCGAGGTACGGCTCGTGGCTGTACTGCTCGAAGAACATCCACTGGAGCGCCTGGGCGCGCTCGTACTGGTCTTCGGGCACGAAGGAGGTCCCCTCGCCGAAGTACCAGAGGATCGCGTTCGACTCGCCGAGCGAGCGCCCGTCGTCGAGCACGAGCGTGGGCACGCGTAGCCCGGGGTTCAGCTCGCCGAGGAGCTCCTGGCGATTCGAGCGGTCGACGACGGACACGTCTTGCGTCTCGTACTCGATGCCGAGCTGGGCGAGCAGGAGGCGCACCTTGTAGCAGTTGCCCGAGACCGCGGAGTTGTACAGGAGCACGCGGTAACCGTAGTCGGCGAGCGCTCCGAGCGCGTTCTCTACGGAGGCCCCAGGATCTCCTCCTTCAGCGCCGCGATCCTCGCGGCCCGTTCCTCGTACGGCAGCTCTTCCAGCTCGCGACCCATACGCTCGAGCTGGCGCAGATAGATCCGCTGCAGGCGCACGTAGTCGGCCGCTGCCTGCGGTGCGGGAAGAATCAGCGGACGGCGCTCGTGCTCGTCGAGGAACTGCTCCTGCAACTCCCGGACCCGCTTCTCCCGCTCGTCGTGCTCGAGCGGCTCCAGCTCCGGCTTGCTCTCACGAAGCGTCGCGATGTACCGCTCCATTCCCGGCGAGAGCACGGGCTCTTCGCGCCGCCCCGGAGGCTCCTCGATGCGCTCCGAGAGGTTGAACGAGAGCGTGATCTCACCTGCCGCCGGCTCGAGGCTCAAGCTGCATGCCCCCTCGGAGAACAGTGAGAACGAGCCCAGGATCACGCGTCCTACGCCGCCGAACGGCGCGACGAAGCGCGAGTTCAGCCCCGGGCCCGAGTCGTCGTCGATGAACATCGTCCCGGCCGAGGTCCGGACGAAGAGCATCGGGTCGCCGGTCGAGTTGAAGGTCGAGAAGACCTCGCCCGCGTTCCAGGCCGCGAACGCCGTCACGCCGTTGAACGTGAGGTTCGTGACGATCGGTGTGGGAACCATGCCGTCGAGGCCCTTCTCGAGATCGCACATGCCGGGCGTCTTCGTGCTCGACGGACGGATGATCAGCGTCGCCGGGCCTGACGTCGTGGGTGTGAAGATGATCTCCGACGCCATGCCGGTGAAGTCGTCGTTCTCGGCCAGGATCGTGCCGTTCGGCGCGACGATGTGCATGACGGGGTCGGCGGCTGCTCCCTGGAACTGAAAGAGGTTGCGCAGGCGCGCGATCCGGTAGTGGTGGATCCGACCCGCGATCAGCGACTCCGTCCGCCTGAAGACGAACCTGTGAAAGACGTTCGAGAATGGCACGGGCTCCCCCCTCCGACGACGATGTGGTTGCCAGTCAAGCATCGCGCACCGACGGCCAGTCCGAAACCCGGAAATCCCTAGTGTTTGACAGCGTGGAAGACCTCTTGCTCGCATGGTTCCACCGCGACGGAAGGGACCTACCCTGGCGGCACACACGCGACCCGTACGCGATCCTCGTGTCGGAGGTCATGCTCCAGCAGACGCAGGTCGAGCGAGTGATCCCCCGCTACCTCGCGTGGCTCGCGCGCTGGCCCACGGCGGAGGCGCTGGCTGCCGCGTCCGCGGGTGACGCGATTCGGGAGTGGCAAGGCCTCGGCTACAACCGGCGAGCGGTCAATCTCCACCGTGCGGCCATGCGTATCGCGGCGCACGGCTGGCCCGACGACCTGACGGAGCTGCCCGGCGTCGGAACGTACACGGCCGCTGCGATCCGACGCTTCGCGCTCGAGGAGGACGTGCTGCCCGTCGACGTGAACGTCACGCGCGTCCTCCGCCGCACGGGTGGGTCGTTCTCGTCTGCTGCCGCGCACGCGCTCATGGACCTGGGCGCGACGATCTGCGTCGCCCGCATTCCGCGCTGTGGCGAGTGCCCGCTGGCGTCGAGCTGCCCCTCGCGCGGCACACGAGACGAGCCGGCGCGCAAGCAGGGTCCGTTCGAGGGCTCGTTCCGGCAGCGGCGGGCGGCGGTTCTCCGTCTCGTGGCTCAGACGGCGCAGGAACTCGGCGGCCTGGACGATGAGGCCGTCCGCTCGCTCGAGCGCGACGGCCTCGTCGTCATCGAGGGCGAGTCCGTCGCGCTGCCGTCCTAGAGGCGGTGGTGCATCCAGACGTTCGGCTCGACGTAGACGCCGCGGTCGGCCTCGCGGTCGATGCTCACCAGCGTCAGGGCGCCCGGCACGACGAAGTCGCCGCTCTCCGGGAACGGCATGCCCGCCCACTCCTCCCACTGGGCGACCGTCCCCTGGATCCTCATCGCCTCGTGGCACGGCCGCACGAGCCGCGCGCCCAGCCGGGCGTGCGTCCGGAGCCATGGATCGAACAGATTCCCGTCTGCGTTCGTCCAGCCGATGTACCGCTCGATCGGCACGAGTGGGTAGCGCGCCTTCCAACTCGGCCGCACGGGAGCGACGAGGTGCTCGAAGCCGTGCTCTTCTGCGACCGCGCGCATGCGCTCGAGACAAAGCCTGCTGAGCCCTTGACCCTGCCGGTCGGGCGCAATCATCACCTGAAGTGCCGTGACGACGTTCGCTGGTTCGCGAGCGTCAGTACCACGCATCATCACGTCGTCCCACCCGCGATCGGGGAGATCGTCCAGGTCGACTTGGACCGGAAGTGAGTTCACTTCTGCGACCAGCTCGTCCGACTCTTCGTCGAGGAGGAAGTGCTGGAAGCCGCCGAAGCGCTCGTAGAGCAAATGCCAACGTGCCCCGGCCACGGGGTCTTCGAACATGAACGCGGGCCACGCCTCGAGCAGTGGGCGTTTGCGCTGCTCGAGCTCCGGGCGCTCGTCGTACGAGAAGAAGCGGAGGCTCACCTGCGAGTGAGCAGCGCAACGGCCTGCGCCGCGAGCCCCTCGCCGCGGCCCGTGAAGCCGAGGGTGTCGGTCGTGGTCGCATGCACGGTGATTCGTCCGGCATCGACGCCGAGTGCGTCGGCGAGCCGCCTGCCCATCTCCTCGCGAATCGGTCCCACCCGGGGTTCCTCGCCGACGAGGACGCAGTTCGCGTTCACGAGCTCCCAGCCCGCGTCGCGCACTTCCCGATACGCCTTCCAGAGCAGGTCGAGTGAGGAGGCGTCGCGGTACTGCTCGTCTCCGGAAGGGAAGAACGACCCGATGTCACCCAGGTCCGCGGCGCCCAGGAGCGCGTCGATGAGCGCATGCGAGACGACGTCGCCGTCGGAGTAGCCCGCGAGCCCTCGCGGATGGTCGATGCCGACCCCCGCGAGCACGAGCGGGACACCCTCCACGAGGGCATGCGCGTCCACACCGAGCCCGACCCTGAACTCGCTCACGCCCGCGAGGCTAGCGCGTCCGTCAGCTGGGACAGCGAGTCGATCACGAGTGCCTCGCGAGGCGCGTGCTGGAGACGCCCCCACGGCCCACGCCTGACGTGGACGGCCACGAGGCCGGCCTCGAGTGCCGGCGCGACGTCGTTGTCCACGCGGTCGCCGACGTACGCGAGCGCGTGCGGCTCGCTGCCCGCCTCCTCGAGCATGCGCTCGAAGAACGCAGGATCCGGCTTGCGCACGCCCCAGCTCGCGGACGAGCCGATCACGGGAGCCCGAAGCGTCTCGCGCGTCCAGCGCTCGAGCACCTCGGACTGGTTGCCCGCAAGCCCGACCCGGAGCCCCAGGCCGCGGAGCGCCTCGAGACACGGCAGCGCGTCCGGATAGAGGTCTTCCTCCGTGTACGAGATGTCCGCCACCGAGCTTGGACGCTCGACATCGAGATGCGACCAGAGCGCGGTGTGGTCCTCGCCACGTGCGATCGTCACGCCGAGCGCGGCGGTCACGACGTGGGGCTCAAGACCGGCTGCCGCGGCCGCCTCGCGCCAGTAGCGGTCCTCGTTGACGAGCGTCTCGCCGACGTCGAGGAAGACGGCTTCGAGCGCCACCTCTAGGCGCTCGCGAGCAGCGTCTCGACGATGGCGAGATCGTCCTTCGTCGTCACCTTCAGAAGTCTCGGATCGCCCTCGACGACGGCGACGCGGCCGCCGCTGCGCTCGACGAGCGATGCGCAGTCGGTCGCGCCTGCGAGGTCGCCCTCGAGTCCACGCCGCAACGCTGGTGCGAGGAACGCCTGCGGCGTCTGGGCGGCGAAGACTCCTTCGCGCGAGACCGTCTCGGAGACGACGACGCCGGACACGCGCTTGAGCGTGTCCGGGACGGGCACGACCGGGACGACACCGTCATAGCCCTCGGCGAGCGGCTGCAGGACCCGCTCCACGATCGCATCGGTGACGAGCGGCCTCGCCGCGTCGTGCACGAGGACGATGAGCGCTTCCTCGGGGACGTCCGCCATCGCGGCGCGCAGAGACTCCGCCCGGGTCGCTCCGCCGGTGACGCAGGACGCGACCTTCGTCGCCACGACCTCCTCCGCAAGCAGGATCGCCGGCTCCTCCCAGCCTGGCGTCGCGGCCACGACGATCGCATCGACCCAGGGGCAGCGGTCGAGCCGGTCGATGCTCTCGGCGAGCAGCGGACGCCCCGCGAGCGCCGCGAAGGCCTTCGGTCGGTCGAGCCCGAGGCGCTCGCCCGCTCCCGCGGCAAGAATGACCGCCCAGACGCCTCCCTCGCCGGAGACGTCCGGAGGACCGTCCGTGTTCATCCAGGCAGATCCTCGCGGAGCGAGGACGTGCCTCTCAGGCGCTGGCGGCGGCGGCCTTCGGCTTTGCCCGCGCGCTCGGCTTCGTCTGGCCGGCGCGGGAGAGGACGTCGTCGAGCCACTCCGCGGCCTCCTCCTCGCTCATGTCCTTCGCGTACATGAGCTCGGAGGCGAGGATCTTCTTGGCCTTGACGAACATCTGCTTCTCGCCGGTCGAGAGGCCCTTCTCGTTGTTCCGGACCGCGAGGTTCCGCACGACTTCCGCGAGCTCGAAGATGTTGCCGGTCTTCATCTTGTCGCGGTTGTGCTTGAAGCGGCGGTTCCAGTTCTTCGGCATCTCCGTCGAGCCGCCCGAGAGCGTGCGCACCACCATCTGCACCGTGCGCTGGTCGATCACCTGACGCAACCCGACGCGCTCCGCGTTGTCGCAGGGCACGTTCACGGTCATGTCGTTGTGGAGGATCTGGATTGTCAGATATTCCCGCGACTCCCCGAGGACTTCGCGCTTCTCCTTCTTGACCACCGTGCCCGCCCCGTGGTGCGGATAGACAACCTTGTCACCGATATCGAACAAGCCAGCCTCCCAAGTCAGGTGTTCGACGCCAAAAAAAAGGGGCCGGCAGGGAACCCGACTGCCAACTCCTGAGCCCATGATAGCGGTTTTGACACAGTGCCTTAACGGAACTGCAACGCTCTGCGTGGCAGGTGTCGACGCCGTTCCGGCGACGAACCGCCTGGAAACGCTGATCAGGCGCCGCTGAGGAGCGGCTCGGCTTCGCGGTCGCCGGTCTCGCCCGGTTCGACCACGTCCGAACGCGATTCGAGGCCGTGCCGGATCGCAGCCCGCAGGGTATCCGCCCCGAGCACCTTGGGAGCCGCGGAGCCGTTCGATTCGTCTCCCTGGCCCCCTGCGGGCGCGACGACCGCGGTGATCCCGAGCTTCCGGCACTCCGCAAGCCGCCGCTCCGCCTGTGACGCGGGCCGGAGCCTGCCGGTGAGGCCGATCTCCCCGAAGGCGGCGTATCCCTCCCGCACCGGGACGCCACGGGCCGCGGAGGCGATGGCCAGCGCGATCGCGAGGTCCGCGCCGGGCTCTTCGACCCGGACGCCCCCGGCGACGTTGACGAACACGTCCGACCCGCCGAGCCCGAGCCCCGCGTGACGGCCGAGGACGGCAACGATCATCGCGAGGCGCCTCGTGTCAACGCCTGTCGCGACGCGGCGCGGCATCGCGAGCTCGGTCTGTGCGACGAGCGCCTGCACCTCGAGCAACAGCGGCCGGCTCCCCTCGAGCACGCAGCCGACCGCGGCCCCGACCTCGCCCGGGTGCGTCGACCCAAAGAGCTCGGACGGGTCCGGCACGCCCACGAGCCCGGAGCCGGTCATCTCGAACACTCCGAGCTCGTTCGTGGAGCCGAAGCGGTTCTTCGTCGCGCGAAGGATGCGGTACGCGTGGTAGCGGTCACCCTCGAACTGGAGCACGCAGTCGACGAGATGCTCGAGCACGCGCGGCCCGGCAACCGCTCCGTCCTTCGTCACGTGACCGACGAGGATCGTGGCCACGCCCGTCTCCTTCGCAACCCGCATGAGCCGGCCGGCCGCCTCGCGCACCTGCGCGACGGACCCCGGCGCCGAGGCGACGTCCGCGGCGTGGAGAGTCTGGACGGAGTCGACGACGCACACGTCGGGCCGCTCGCGCTCGAGCGCCTCGCAGACGGTGTCGAGCTCCGTCTCCGCCAGGATCCCGACCGACCCGGCGCCGCCTATGCGCGCGGCGCGAAGGGAGACCTGCGCCGCCGACTCCTCTCCCGTGACGAGCACGGCGCGCTTTCCCGCCCGCGACACCGCGCCGAGAACGCTGAGCAGGAGCGTCGACTTCCCGACCCCCGGCTCGCCGGCCACGAGAACGAGCGAGGCTGGCACGAGCCCGCCTCCGAGCACGCGGTCGAGCTCCGGAACCCCCGTCGGCAGGCGGTCGGCTTCCGTCGCGCGCACCTCGCCGAGCGCCACGGAGGTCGCGACCCGGCCGGTCGTCTGCGCAGTAGGCGCCTGCACTCGCTCCTCGACGAGCGTCCCGAACGCGCCGCAGCCGGGGCACTTCCCGAGCCAGCGCGGGCTCGCCGTGCCGCAGTCGGCACACACGTGCTGAGTCGTTCGTCGAGCCACGGAGCCAGTCTAGGAACCGGATCCGACGCCCTTCGTCACGAAAGTGCGCGAATCCGCTTGAAACTGTCCGGCAGGCACTTCAGAGTGCCCGTTGAACACAGGCACGAGAACACAACGAAAGGACGGGGATCGTCATGGACAGGTTCAATGAACTCGGCCGCGGCGCGCAGCTCATGCTCATCGGCGCGGTGCTGCTCTTGATCGATTTGTTCCTGGCCTGGCAGGACTTCGGCGGGAGCATCGCCGACGAGCTCGGCATCGATGCGAGCTGGAGCGGCTGGCACGGATTCGCCGGGGTCGTCCTCGGGCTCCTGACGATCATCCTGCTGGCCTGGCTCATCGTCCGCCTCGCCTCGGTCAACATCCCGCTCCCGGTCTCGACGGCGATGACGGGCGGCCTGCTCGGCATCCTGATCCTGATCTTCGGGATCATCAAGTTCATCTCGATCCTCGGCGACGAGCAGACGATCTGGGCCTGGATCGGGCTCGTTCTCTGCGTCGTGATCGGGGTCGGAGCCTGGCAAACCGTTCAGGAGGCAGGCGGCGTCGAGCAGATGAAGAGCGAGGCCCAGAGCCTCACCGCCTCGAGCGGCTCGGGCGCCGCGCCGCCCGCGGCAGCCGCACCGCCGCCGGCAGCACCGCCGCCGCCGGCACCGGAGCCGGACGTGACTCCCGACGACACGGCCGAGCCAGAGAAGACCTAGCGGCGAGCTAGCCCAGACGCTTCAGGAGGAGGACCCTGTCCTCCCCTGGACCGTCATAGTCCGCGGCGACGCGATCGACCTCGAACCCGAGCGCCTCGTGGAAGGCGATGGAGCTCTCGTTCACGGGTGACGTCACGCAGCGGACGGTCGTACGGCCCGCATCGTGCGCGGCCGTGAAGAAGCGCTCGTAGAGCTCGCGCCCGAGCCCGGAGCCACGCTGCTCGGGCGCGACGCCTACGAAGTGGACGTAGGCGTCATCCGGGTCGGTCTGCGAGAGGAAGCCCACGAGGAATCCCGCGAGCCTGCCGTCGCCGTCGTCCGCGACGAAGCTCGTGCCCTCGAAGTGCAGGAAGAAGAGCTGCGGAAGCATCGGCGCCATCTCGCGTCCACCCCACCAGGCGTTGAGGTGCTGGATCACGCGGCCGTAGTCCGACGGCTGCGCGTGCCGGATCGTCGCGCTCACGCGGCCCAGGCTAACGGAGCCCGGAACGCGCGGCAGTCCCAGCGCACCGAATCACTCGCGCGTGGGCTAGCCTCTGGAGCGCGCTCGACCGATCTCACGCGCAGTGGCCGGAATTCGGTTTCTCATCCTTGCCGTCGCCGCAACCGCGCTCGCGGTTGCCTTCTTCGCGCCCACGGCGAGCGCGTCGCAGCTGATCGCAAGGGACGCGACGAACGTCAGGCTCCACGTCGACGCCGGCGGCAAGGCGCTCGTGACCTACCAGGTGCAGGGCCGCACGCGGCATGTGCTCGCGTGGGGCGCCGTGAACGCGATCCACGCGACGCAGCTGCGTAGGCAGGTCGCCTTCCGCGTCGACTACTCCGGCGGCTGGCAGACGTTCGGGCGCTCGCTGCAGAAAGGGTTCAGGAACGTCTGCAAGCCGGTGAAGGTCGAGGTTGCATGGCTCGTCGCGTCGTGCAGAGCACCCGACGGCTCCTACTGGGCGCTGCAGAGCTGGCAGCGCGGGCTTCGGAACTACGGGATGCCTGCGACCGGGACGCGCGACGACTGGGAGCTCCGCATGTCGCACTGGACCGGCGCCGTCCCGACGCTCGACGTGGGTATCGGCTGGGCCTACCGCAAGTTCCACTCCCTCTTCGGGCGTTACACCTGGCGCGGCCGCGGGATCCACGGCTTCGCCTCGACCCCGGCCGGAGTGCCGCTGGACTCGTTCGGACGCAACCTGTACGTCGACACGCTGAACTCGGCGTACGGCGCGGGCTGGCAGCGGGAGAACGGGTTCCTGAGCCACGTCGGGACGGGCGGGTTCTGTTACGGCTTCTATCCGCACGGCTCGCGTCCGTCCGGCATGGGCGAGCGCTACCGGATCAGCGTGAGCGGGCCGGGGGCCCTCCCCGATGCGTTCTGGGAAGGAGCACCGCCCATGACCTACGACCGCGCTTTCGACGTCGAAGCCGACAAGCGCCAGGCCGCGCTCCTCGCGCAGGACCGGCTCTGCCGGCCGAGGTGAGCGATGCGTAGGATCGCCGACTTCGGTCTCGGGACGAAGATCCTCCTCGGCGCAGGCGGCCTGCTCCTCGTGTCGCTCTTCCTCACGTGGCAGGCGACCCCCGTCGACTTCGGGAAGAACGGCACCGTGACGCGCGGCCTCGACGGCTGGGACTTCTGGGGCCTCGTCATGGCGCTCGCCACGCTCGCAGTCGTCATCCTCGCGGTGCTGCGCGAGCACGACGACGACCTCGCCTTCGACCCGTGGGTCACGCGGATCGTCCTCGGCCTCGGCTGCTTCGTCTTCATCGCCGCGGTGCTGAAGAACGTCCGCGACGGCGACTCGACCTGGGCGAGCTACCTCGGCGTTCTCCTGGCGGGCCTTGTCGCGGTCGGCGCGTACATGGACTTCTCCCAGGAGCGCGACCCTAAGCCCACTGCCGTCGAATGGCGGCCGCGCGACCGCACGCTCGAGCGCTCGTCCGCCGAGCGGACGCCGCCGCGCTGGTAACGGCCTGGTCCGCTAGTCGTTCTCGACGACCGGCTGGTCGTCGGACGACAGCTCGCCATCGTCAGCTGCGTCCTCTGGACCGCCCACCGTGGCCGGCACCGGCGGGCCTTCGATCAGCCTGATCTCCACCAGCGACTCGTCCCCGACCGGGTTCTCGCGCTTGTCCACGATGATGGTCGAAGCCGGCGTGAGCTCGCGCCCGAGGATGAAGTCGGCGAGCGGGTCCTCGATCAGACGCTGGATCGCGCGGCGCAGCGGCCTCGCGCCCATCGCCGGGTCGTAGCCCTGCTCGACCAACAGCTCACGGGCCTCCTGCGTCAGCTCGATGACGGTGCCGTGCTTCGCCATCTCCTCGCGGACGCGCTTCATCAGAAGGTCGACGACCTCGAGGATCTCCGCGCGCTCGAGCTTGTGGAAGACGATGACCTCGTCGATGCGGTTGAGGAGCTCGGGCCGGAACACCTTCTTGAGCTCCGACATGACGCGCTCCTTCATCTCGTCGTACGTGAGGCCCTCCTCGTCGCCGACGGAGAAGCCAAGCGTCTGGTTCTTCGAGATCTGAGCTGCGCCGAGGTTCGACGTCATGATCACGATCGTGTTGCGGAAGTCGACCTTCCGCCCCTGCGAATCCGTGAGCTTCCCGTCTTCGAGGATCTGCAAGAGGATGTTGAAGACATCCGGGTGCGCCTTCTCGATCTCGTCCAGGAGGAGGACCGAGTACGGCTTGCGACGCACGGCCTCGGTGAGCTGGCCACCCTCGTCGTAGCCGACGTAGCCGGGCGGTGAGCCGACGAGCCGGGACACGGAGTGCTTCTCCATGTACTCCGACATGTCCACCTGGATCATCGCGTCCTCGTCCGAGAAGAGGAACTCGGCGAGCGTCCGCGCCAGCTCGGTCTTCCCGACACCGGACGGCCCGAGGAAGATGAAGGAGCCGGTCGGCCGCTTCGGGTCCTTGATGCCCGCGCGTGCGCGCCGGATCGACTTGGACACGGCGACGATCGCCTGGTGCTGGCCGATGACGCGCTTGTGGAGCTCGTCCTCCATGTGGATGAGCTTCTGCGACTCCGCCTCGGTGAGCTTGAAGACCGGGATCCCCGTCCACATCGAAACGATGTCGGCGATCTCGTCCTCACCGACCTCCGGCTGCTCCTCGTCGGCCTGGTTGCGCCAGTCCTCCTCGAGCTCCTTCTTCTTCTGCGTGAGCTTGCGCTCCTTGTCGCGGAGCTGGGCGGCCTTCTCGAACTCCTGGGCCTCGATCGCCGCTTCCTTGTCCGACCGGACCCTGTCGATCTCCTCCTCCAGCTCGCGATAGCGCGGCGGAGCGGACATGGTGGCGATACGGATGCGCGAGCCGGCCTCGTCGATCAGGTCGATCGCCTTGTCCGGGAGATGCCGGTCCTGGATGTAGCGGTCGGCGAGGACGGCCGCGGCCTGCAGCGCGTCGTCGGAGATCTTGCACCGGTGGTGCGCTTCGTAGCGGTCGCGGAGGCCGCGCAGGATCTGGACGGTCTCGTCGATCGACGGCTCCTCGACGCGGACCTGCTGGAAGCGCCGCTCGAGCGCCGCGTCGCGCTCGAGGTACTTGCGGTACTCGTCGAGCGTCGTCGCGCCGATCGTCTGGATCTCACCACGCGCGAGGGCGGGCTTCAGGATCGAGGCCGCGTCGATCGCGCCCTCGGCCGCGCCGGCACCGACGAGGTTGTGGAGCTCGTCGATGAACAGGATGATGTCGCCCCGCTGGGAGATCTCCTTCATGACCTTCTTCAGGCGCTCCTCGAACTCACCGCGGTACTTCGAGCCCGCGACGAGCGCCGCAAGGTCGAGCGAGTAGATCTGCTTGCCCTTCAGGAGCTCGGGGACGGCGCCGGTGGAGATCCGCTGCGCCAGCCCTTCGACCACGGCAGTCTTGCCGACGCCGGGCTCACCGATGAGGACGGGGTTGTTCTTCTGGCGGCGCGAGAGGATCTGCATGATCCGCTCGATCTCGGTCTGCCTGCCGACGACCGGGTCGAGCTTGCCTTCCTGCGCCTGCTTCGTGAAGTTCCTGCCGAACTGGTCGAGGAGCTTCGAGCTCTTCGACTTCTCGCCTGCCGGCGCGCTCGCACCAGCCTGGCGGCGCCCGGGCCCCGAGAGCATGCGGATGATCTCGTTGCGGATCTTCTCCGCGTCGGCGTCGAAGTCGAGCAGGATGCGCGCGGCGACGCCCTCGTTCTCGCGGACGAGACCGAGGAGGATGTGCTCGGTGCCGATGTAGTTATGGCCGAGCGAGAGAGCTTCGCGCAGCGCCAGCTCGAGGACCTTCTTGGCGCGCGGCGTGAACGGGATCTGACCGGTGGTGACCTCGTCACCCTGGCCCACGATGCGCGCGACCTGGGCGCGCACCTCTTCCACCGTGATGTCGAGCGACTCGAGGACGCGGGCGGCGAGTCCCTCTTCCTCGCGCAGGAGGCCGAGGAGAATGTGCTCGGTGCCGATGTAGTTGTGCTTCAGCGCCCGTGCTTCGTCCTGGGCGAGAACGACGACCTGTCTGGCCCGTTCCGTGAATCGCTCGAACACTCCTTCGACCCTCCTTTCCGTCCTACGTCTCCGGAGGCCGACGGGATTGCCGCACTCCGGGTCGAAGGTGGAGGCCTGATCGTAGCCGACTCCCTTCCGCTGCCGTCTTTACAGATTCGTTCATGGATTCTCATCGGCTCGTGAATTCCCTGCCGTGAGGATCCGACACCGTCCGAATGGCCTGTCGATCCCGGCAGTTAGTCTTGCGCACGTGTCGGGCAAGGCCCTCATCACCGGCGGCGCCGGCTTCATCGGCTCCCATCTCGCCGAGCTTCTGCTCGACCAGGGCTGGGAGGTCTTCGCGCTGGACGACGTCTCCACGGGCTCGATGGAGAACATCGCACAGCTCAGCGAGCGGGACGACTTCCACCTCGTGGTCGAGTCCGTCCTCTCCCCCGCCGTCGTCAGCGAGCTCGTGCACAAGTGCGACGTCGTCTACCACCTGGCGGCCGTCGTCGGCGTCCAGCTCATCGTCGAGCAGCCCGGGCACACGCTGCTCACGAACATCCAGGGCACGGAGAACGTCCTCGAGTACTGCACGAAGTTCGGGAAGCGCGTTCTCGTCGCCTCGTCCTCGGAGGTGTACGGCGACCACCCCGAGGAGCAGCTCCTCGCGGAGGATGCGCGCCGGATCTACGGCCCCACGACGGCCCGCCGCTGGGCGTATGCGGACTCCAAGGCGATCGACGAGTTCCTCGCCCTCGCGTGGCATGAGGAGCGCGGCCTCGACTGCGTCATCGCACGGCTCTTCAACACCGTAGGACCGCGGCAGAGCGGCCAGTACGGGATGGTGATCCCGCGCTTCGTCCAGGCGGCCCTGGCCGGTCGCCCGCTCGAGGTCCATGGGGACGGGACGCAGACGCGATGTTTCTGCCACGTGGCGGACACCGTGCGCGGGCTCAAGGGCCTCGTGGAGGAGCAGTCCACCGCGGGCGAGATCTTCAACATCGGCTCCCAGGAGCGCATCGCAATCGGCGCCCTCGCCGACCTGGTGCGCGCGAAGGCGGCGAGTGGCTCCGACGTGACGTTCGTCCCGTACGAGGAGGTCTTCCCGCACGGGGCGATGGAGGAGATGTTCCACCGCGTCCCGTCGATCGAGAAGATCGGGTCCGCGATCGGGTGGGCTCCGACGAAGTTGCTGGACGAGATCCTGGACGACGTGATCGCGTACGAGCGCGCGAAGGTCGAGACGCCCGCGTAAGCGGCCGGAGGCGGCGGGTCAGTTCCCGCGCAGCGCCGGGAAGAGAATGACGTCGCGGATCGTCTCGCGGCCGGAGAGCAGCATCGCCAGGCGGTCGATGCCGAGGCCGAGCCCGCCGGTCGGGGGCATGCCGTACGAGAGCGCCTCGACATAGTCCGGGTCGCCGGCGACGCCGAGGACGTGCTCCGACTGCTCGTCGAAGCGCAGCTGCTGCTCGTCGGGATCGTTGATCTCCGAGTAGGCGTTCCCGAGCTCCATGCCTGCCGCGAAGTACTCGAAGCGCTGCGTCAGCGTTGGATCGTCGTCCATGAGGCGCGCGAACGGCGAGAGCTCCACCGGGTGCCCGTAGACCATCGTCGGCTCGATCAGGTTCGGCTCGACGTAGTGCGAGAAGGCGTGGTCGACGAGCTGCGCCCAGTCCCTGTCCGCGCTCGTGTCCACGCCGCGCTCCTCGAGCCATGACCGAAGCTCGCTCTCGTCCCGCGTCCAGAGCTCGTGCTCCTCGAGCGAGTCGACGAAGCCGAGCCGCTTCCAGGGCCGCTTGAGATCGACCTCGTGCTCGCGGAACGTGACGACGGTCGTTCCCAGGACCTCGAGTGCCACACGCTCGAGCAGCTCCTCGATCCGCGTCATCGTGTCCTGGTAGTCGGCGTACGCCTCGTACCACTCGAGCATCGTGAACTCGGGCTGGTGCTTGTACGAGACGCTCTCGTTGCGGAAGTCCTTCCCGATCTCGTAGACGCGCTCGAGACCGCCGACGACGAGGCGCTTGAGATAGAGCTCGGTCGCGATCCGCAGGTAGAGGTCCGCCTCGAGCTCGGCCGAGTGCGTGACGAACGGCCGCGCGAAGGCGCCGCCGTACCGCGGCTGCAGGACCGGCGTCTCGACCTCCACGAACCCCTCCTCGTCGAGGTAGTCGCGGATCGACGTGACGATCCGGCTCCGAAGCAGGAACGCCTCGCGCGACTCCTCGCTCATGAGCAGGTCGAGGTATCGCTTGCGGTACCGCGTCTCGACGTCCGTCAGCCCGTGGAACGTGTCCGGGAGCGGGCTCCGGTTCGTCGCCAGGACGGTGAGCTCCTCGACCGCGAGGGACGGCTCTCCGCGCCGTGACTTGGCCGGCTTGCCCGCGACCCCAACCAGGTCGCCGAGATGGACCTCGACGTCTCCCACGCGGCCCGTGTCGCAGAGCAGCTGGATGCGCCCGGAGCGGTCGACGAGGTCGAGGAAGACGAGCTTCCCCATCTCGCGGCGGGCCATCACGCGGCCCGCGAGGCGGCGCACCTCGTTGAGCTCCGCTCCGTTCTCGAGCGGCTCGACCTCGGCCCGTACGGCCGCGATCTCGTCCCGATCTGGAAAGCGCGTCGGCGCGGGCATGGCGCCCCAGCCTACGCGACCAGCCTACGCGGCCTTGATCTCCATGATCTTGAACTTGAGCTTCGCGCCCCTGGGCGTCGCGACCTCGACCGTCTCGCCCTTCTTCCGGCCCATGATCGCCTTGCCGACCGGGGACTCGTTCGAGAGCTTTCGCTCCGCGGGGTTCGCCTCCGCCGAGCCGACGATGAAGTACTCGATCGTCTCCTTGGCATCGACGTCTCGTAGTCGCACGACCGAGCCGATCGAGACGACGCTCGTGTCGACGCGCTTCGTATCGATCAGGCGGGCGTTGACGAGCCGCTCCTCGAGCTGCGCGATACGGTGCTCGAGCATCATCTGCTCGTTCTTCGCGTCGTCGTACTCCGCGTTCTCGGCGATCTCGCCGAACTCACGGGCGGCGGCAATGCGCTCTGCGACCTCCCTGCGACGCTGGGTACGGAGGTAGTCGAGCTCTCCCTTCAGCTGCTTGAAGCCCTCGGGAGTGAGGATCACATCCTTCACGAAGCCCCTCCAGAGATGGTGTGCCGGGGCCGGCGGCCCCCCGAACGGCCCGGAATGGTAGCTGCGGCCCGAGATGCTCGTCAACGGCGGCTGGCTAGCATTTGTCGTCTTGCAGATCGACCTCACCGAGACCTGGTGGATTCGCGACGTCGAGATCCCGACGCGCCTGGTCCTCGCGCCGATGGCAGGCGTCAGCGTGCAGGCATTTCGCAGGCAGGGAAGGCGCTACGGCGCCGGCCTCGTGTGCTCCGAGATGGTCAGCTGCGCAGGGATCGAGCACAGGAACGAGCGCACGCTCGGGTACCTCCGGGTCGCGGCGGACGAGCATCCGCTCGCGATTCAGCTCTTCGGCAGCGATCCCGGTCCGATGGCCGAGGGCGCGCGGATGGTGCAGGCGGCCGGTGCGGACATCGTCGACCTCAACTTCGGATGCCCCGTGAAGAAGGTCACACGCACCGGCGCAGGCGCCACGCTGCTCGAGGACGTGGATCGCGCCGCGAGGGTCGTCGCCGCCGTCGCGGACGCGGTCGACCTGCCCGTGTCGGTGAAGCTGAGGCGTGGTGTCGCGGACGGCTCACGCGCCTGCCTCGAGCTCGGCCCGAGGCTGGTGGAGGCCGGTGCGTCGTCGCTGACGCTCCATCCGCGCTCTGCCGAGCAGATGTACACCGGGAGCGCCGACCACGCGCTCACCGCCGAGCTCGTCTCGCTCGTCGACGTCCCGGTCGTGGCATCGGGGGACATCGTCTCGAGAGCGAAGGCGCAGTCGGTTCTCGCAACGACGGGTGCGGCGGCCGTCATGGTCGGGCGCGGCGCGCAGGGCAACCCGTGGGTGCTCCGGGAGATCGTCGAAGGCGACGACACCGAGCCCACACGCGAGGAGGTCGCGGCCGAGCTCGTGCTCTTCATCCGCGAGACGGTACGCGAGATCGGCGAGCGGCGGGCATCGAGCTTTCTCAAGAAGTTCTACGGCTGGTACCTGGGCCAGGGCCGGTTCCCGAAGCCGTTCAAGCAGGAGCTGCTCCAGCTCGACTCGCCGGAGGAAGTCGAGCGCAGGCTGTTCGCAGCCGCGCCCGGAGCGATCGAGCTCGTCGAGCGGCTCGAGGCGGAGATCCCGTCGGGCGACGAGGTGACGCTCGAGCTGCCGATCTCCGTCTACGGCGGCGGCTGAGAGCCGACCCCGGCCGAGCTCAGTCCTCGGCGCCGCCGACCAGCGCCGTCGCGACGCCGAGCCCGATGTACACGGTCCCGGTCACGTACCGCTGCGTGCGCACGAAGCGCCGTGACCGGCGCAACACGCCGCCCGCGGTCCCGGCGGCGATGGCCCAGAGAGAGTCGGTCACGAGCCCCAGAAGCGCGAAGAGCACGCCGAGGAACGCGATCTGCAACGCGGGATGAGCCGCATCGGGATCGACGAACTGCGGGAGGAACGCGAGGAAAAAGAGCGCCGTTTTCGGATTCAGGACGTTGACGACGATTCCCTGCGCGAATGCGCGGCGCAGGTTCCGCTCGCCGCCGAGCGCGATCTCCGTCTCCGCGGATCGGGAGAAGAGCGTCCAGAGCCCGAGCCCGACGAGGTAGACGGCGCCGGCGACCTTCACGGCGGTGAAGGCGACGGCCGACGAGAGCACGAGAGCGGAGAGCCCGAGCGTTGCCGCACCGATATGGAAGAGCGTCCCGACATGGATCCCGAGCACCGACGCGAGCCCCGCACGCCGGCCCTGCTGTATCGACCGCGCGACCACGTAGAGCACCGCCGGCCCCGGCACGAGCAGGAGCGCCAGCGCGGCGATCGTGAAGACGACGAGCCGGCCGGAGTCGGGAATCATCGATTCAGCTCCCACACCATGTGCAATCCGTCCAGCGTGAGGAACGGGTCGACCTTCTCGATCGTTCGCGCGTGCGGCGCGACGAGGTCGGCAAGGCCGCCGGTGGCGACGGCGGGAGCTTCGGCGCCGAGCTCCTCGCGGATGCGCCCGACGATGCCGTCCACCTGGCCCGCGAACCCGTAGACGATCCCGGACTGCAGGCCGCCGACCGTGGTCTTGCCGATGACGGACGCCGGGGCCACGTAGTCGACGTCGACGAGCCGCGCGGCGCGCGCGAAGAGAGCCTCCATCGAGACCTCGATCCCGGGCGCCAGCACGCCACCGACGTACTCGCCCTCCGGCGAGACGACGTCGAAATTCGTAGAGGTGCCGAAGTCGACGACGACGACTGGGGCGCCGTATCGCTCTTTCGCCGCCACCGCGTTGACGATGCGGTCGGGACCGACCTCGCGCGGGTCGTCGTAGCGGATCGGGATGCCCGTCTTCACGCCGGGCCCGACAACGAGGATCGGTGCGTGCGCCCACTTCTCGGCGACCGACTCCCATTCCCGGATCAGGACAGGCACCGTCGAGGAGAGGCAGATCGCGTCCACGGACTCGAAGTCGAGGAGCCCGCCAAGGAGCACACCGAGCTCGTCAGCGGTCGAGGAGCGCTCCGTGGCGAGCCGCCAGTGGTCGCGGAGCTCGGGGCCGGAGTAGAGGCCCAGCGCCGTCTGGGTGTTGCCCACGTCGACAGCCAGGAGCATGGGCCCAGTGAATCAGAGTTCGCGCGAGAGGAAGCGGCTGCTCAGGCGACGTCGTCGTCGCCCGAGAGCGGCTGGCCGATCCGCTCCGCGAGGTCCTCGGCGCTCAGGCGCGGCTCCTCCCCCTCGCCACGGAGCTCCTCGACCGTGACGTCGCCCGAGGTGTACACCTGGGCGCGGGGGATGATCCGGCTCGGCCTGTTCTTGTCCCACACCCAGACGTCCTCCATCCGGATGTGGAAGAACGGGTAGCTCGACTGCGGCAGCGCCTCGACGTCGAGCTTGTTGCAGAGATATGTGGCGTCCTGCGTGAGCACGCAGTAGCGGAAAAGCGCGAAGACCGCCGAGTACTCCCGCTTGAGTGAGAGCTCGAGCTCCGCCTCGAATTCGTCGAGATCGTCGAGGTGCGACATAGGCGTTCAGTCTAGCGCCGCCAGGAGGTCCGACACTCTGCCGGCCCCCGGCACGACCAGCTTTGGATCCAGCTCTGCGAGCGGCTCCAACGCAAATCGGCGCTCGTGGAGACGAGGATGCGGAACGCGCAGCCCTGGCTCGTCGACGATCGCGTCGCCGTACAGGAGCAGGTCGAGATCGACGATTCTCGGCCCCCACCGCGTCCCGTCCCGCACCCGGCCCAACTGCCGCTCGACGGACAGCAGCTCGTCGAGCAGCGCGCGCGCCGAGAGCTCCGTGTCGAGCGCCGCGGCGCCGTTGAGAAACCGTGGCTGGTCGAGGACGCCGACGGGATCGGTCTCGCTCAGATTGGAGGTCGCGACGACCTCGACGCCTTCGGTCTCCGCGAGCATGCGGAGGGCCTCCCGGAGCGTCTCGTCGCGCCGGCCGAGGTTCGCGCCCAGCCCGACGTAGGCCCGCGTCGTCAGGCCCGTGCCCGCTCGACGATCACGGCGGCATACTCGACCGTCGGGTCGAGGACGACGTCCGGCTTCCGGATCCGGACGCGGATCGACCGAACCTGAGAGAAGCGTTCCATCGCTCCGTCGGCGATCGCGCCCGCGAGACCCTCCAGCAGGAGCCGGGAGGGGCCGCCGAAGACCTCTTTCACGAGCTCGGCCAGGCGTCGGTAGTCGACCGTCTCCTCGATGTCGTCGCTACGGGTCGCATCCTCGTCGAGCTCGGCCCACAGGTCGACGAGGAAGCGCTGGCCGATGCGCCGCTCGTCTTCCAGGTAGCCGTGGCGCCCGAACACGACGAGGCCGTAGAGCTCGATGGTCATGCGTTCACCGTTCCCCGCTCCACGGCGGCTGCAACCGCGAGCGCCTCGACGGTCTCCCGCACGTCGTGGACCCGCAGGAGCGAAGCGCCTCGCTCGTACGCGACGACCGAGGCGCCGACGGAGGCTGCCATGGTCCCGTGCGTCGCCGCCGCATCCCCGAGCACCTTGCCGAGCGTGCTCTTCCGCGAGAGGCCGATAAGGACAGGCCGGCCGATCGCGACGATGCGGTCGAGACGACGGACGAGCTCGAGGTTCTGATCCGGCGTCTTCCCGAAGCCGATGCCCGGGTCGAGGCAGACACGCTCCTCCGGGATGCCCTGGGCGACAGCGAACCCCAGCCGCTCCTCCAGGAACGATGCGACCTCGGAGACGACGTCGTCGTACCGTGGGCTCACCTGCATCGTGCGCGGCTCTCCCTGCATGTGCATGAGGCAGAGGTACGCACCACGATCGGCGACGACGCCTGCCGTCTCCGGGTCGCCACGCAGTGCAGTGACGTCGTTCACCAGGACGGCTCCGAGGTCGAGCGCGTGCCGCGCAACCTCTGCCTTCGACGTGTCGATCGACACCGGGATCCCGGTAAGGCCCTCGAGAACCGGCTCGACGCGCGCGATCTCCTCCTCGGCGGACACGGCCTGGGCGCCCGGGCGCGTCGACTCGCCGCCGACGTCCACGACCGCGGCGCCTTCCGCGAAGAGTCGCCGTCCGTGGGCGATCGCGTCGGCGGGTCGCACGAACTCGCCTCCGTCGGAGAAACTGTCCGGCGTGACGTTCAGGACGCCGACGACCGACGGCCTCGGAAACCGTTCCTCGAGCGACGCCCCGTCCTCGGTCACGTGGCGGAGCGTAGCGCCGCACGCATCCGACGAAAGACTCACAATCCTGCGTCATGAGCACTCAAGCAGCACCAAGCGGCCCGCTCGGGCAGCCTCGCGGGATCGGCTTCGGGATCCTGCTCTTCATCGTCACCCTCGGGTTCTACGGGTGGTACTGGGTCTACAAGACCCAGGACGAGATGAAGCGGCACACGGGCGATGGCCTGGGGGGCGTCCTCGGTCTCGTGGTCTGGATCCTCATCAGCCCGGTCAGCGCGTTCGTCATCCCGTCCGAGGCCGGGAACATGTACAAGCACGCCGGCAAGGAGCAACCCGTCAGTGGATGGACCGGCCTCTGGCTGTTCCCGTTCGGATTCCTGATCGTCACGGCGATCGTCTGGTTCGTGAAGGTCCAGGGCGGGCTCAACCGGTACTGGGAAGAGGCGGCCGGATCGGCTCCGGCCACCGCCGCTCCCACGACTACACCGGCGTAGCGCAGGTCGCGAGGCACGAGACGTGAGGGGGCGCGTCAACCGCCCCCTCCTCCTCGCCGTCGCCGCGGTGTTCGTCCTCGTCGCGATCGTCGCGGTCGCGTCCTCGGGCTCGACGCCGAGCGGGACGGGCGACACGCGTAAGCCGCATGAGACGCTGCTGGACACGTTCTTCACCTTCTCGCTGGTCGCGCTCATTCCGGCCGCCGTGATCTTCGTCTACGGCCTCATGCAGCGAAAGGAGATCGCGGAGGAGATGGCCTCGGGCCGCTACCGGCGCATAGGCCCGATCGCCCTGATCACGTTCTTCCTGGTCCTCACAGGGATCGTGTATCTCGTCCGCGACCAGGGCCTCCTGCCCGAGGGAGGCCTCGGTGGGACGATCGAATTCGGGCCGAACGGCCAGGCGATCGATCCGAGCGACAGCGACCCCGACGCATACCAGGCGGAGTTCGCCTGGATACCCCTTCTCATCGTCGTCGGCCTCATCGGCGCAGCCGTCGCGGCGCTCTTCATCGCGTCGAGGCGGCGCCGCCATGCGCTCGGCGAGGATGATGCCGCGGTCGCCGAGCAGCTCGCCGACGTGCTCGACGAGACGCTCGACGACCTGCGCGCGGAGCCCGACCCGCGCCGCGCGGTCATCGCTGCGTACGCGCGGCTCGAGCGGTCGTTCGCAGTCGCAGGCCTGCCGCGCCGTGCTCAGGAGACCGCGGTGGAGTACGTCCCCCGCGCGCTCGACGGGCTCGAGGTCGACCCGGAGGCCGTTCGGACGCTCACCGGCCTCTTCACGACGGCGAAGTTCTCGCACCATCCCGTCGACGACGGGATGAAGCTCGAGGCGATCTCCGCGCTCGAGCACATTCGCGACGACCTCCGTGCGGCGGCCGCCCGCGCCGCGGAGCTGCTCGCCGAGCCCGAGCCGTCCGAGCCGGCGGCGACATCGTGAGCGAAGGCTCCCGCGCGGTCCGGGCCGATGTCGCCCGCGCGGTCAGGCTCCTCGTCCTGCCCGCGACGGCTTTCGCGTTCGTGCTCGCATTCGTGCCCGGGCGAGCAACTCTCGCGATACGTATCTTCGCCCTCGTTCTCTGCGGCGTCGGTCTCGTGCTCATGGTCGCCGCGCTCCGGCGTGCATTTCCGCGCGCGACCGCGCTCAGGCCGCAGGAGCGGCGCGCGCGGCAGTCGCGCTCAGTGCCCGAGACCCTCGCGCGGATGGAGGCGCGAACAGCGCTGGCCGTGGCAGGCGCTTTCGACCTCCATTTCCGCCTGCGACCGCGGCTGCGCGGGCTCGCAACCGAGCTCCTCGCCTCGCGGCGCGGCGTCGCGCTGGAGGCGCAGCCCGAGCGGGCGCGGAAGGCCCTCGGCGACGAGACATGGGAGCTCGTGCGCGAAGACCGGCCGCCACCCGATGACCGCCTCGCCCGCGGCATCCCTATCCGCGACCTCGCGCGCGTCGTCGAATCACTCGAGAACCTATGAGCAGCGTCGACCTCGAAGGCGTCCACGAGCTGTCGGGCCGAGTGCTCGACGAGGTCGAGCGCGCCATCGTCGGCAAGCGAGACGCGCTCGAGCTCGTCCTGACCGGGTTCCTCGCCGACGGCCACGTCCTGCTCGAGGACTTCCCCGGGCTCGCGAAGACGCTCGCCGCGCGCTCGTTCTCCCAGGTACTCAGCATGCAGTTCTCGCGCGTCCAGTTCACGCCCGACCTCATGCCGTCGGACGTCACCGGCTCGTCCATCTGGAACCAGCGTGACGGCGATTTCGAGTTCAGGCCGGGACCGATCTTCACGAACCTGCTCCTCGGCGACGAGATCAACCGCGCACCCCCAAAGACGCAGGCGGCACTGCTCGAGGCGATGCAGGAGCGCCAGGTGACGATCGACGGCGTGACGCACGTGCTCGGCCCTCCGTTTCTCGTCATCGCGACGCAGAACCCGATCGAGTACGAGGGCACGTACCCGCTTCCGGAGGCTCAGCTCGACCGCTTTCTCCTGCGTACGACCATCGGCTACCCCGCGCGCGACGACGAGATCGAGGTGCTCGGCCGCCGGATCGAGCGCGAGGAGGACGAGGTCGTGCTGACCCCGGTAGTCGACCGGGACACGCTGCTCGGGATGCAGCGCGCGATCGAGAGCGTGCACGTGGCCGAGAGTGTCCGCTCCTACTGCGTCGACCTCGTAGCAGCGACCCGGACGTCGGCGAGCATCGCGGTCGGCGCGAGCCCTCGGGGGAGCCTCGCGCTCCTGAAGCTGTCACGCGCCAAGGCGGCACTATCCGGCCGGGACTTCGTGCTTCCGGACGACGTGAAGGGAGTTGCGGTCGCCGCCCTCTCGCACAGGCTCGTGCTCCGACCGGAGCTCTGGGTGCAGCAGGTCTCCGGCGAGGACGTCGTTCGCGATGTGCTCGACAGCATCCCGACTCCGAAGGCCGAGGACGTCACGGCAGCCCGATGAGACGCGCGGCCAGCCCGCGGCTCGAGGCGTATGCGGTCCTGGCCGGTGCCGGCCTCATCGCGGCGCTCGCCCTGCGCCGTCCGGAACTCGCCGTCCTCGTGGCGCCGTTCGCGCTCGTGCTCGCGGCGGGCCTCCGCGGCGGCGCGCCCGGCCTCGAAGCCTCGTTCGCGCTCGACGAGGAGCGCGTGCTCGAGGGCCAGGAGGTGGGCGCGTCGATCGTCGTTCGCACGGACGCTGCGATCGACCGCCTCGAGCTCCTGCTCGTCCTTTCCGCCGACATGGAGGTCGTCGACGGCGTCGATGCCTTCGCGCTCAGGCTCGCGGCAGGCGAGGAGCGGGAGCTGCGCGTCCAGCTTCGCTGCTCGCGCTGGGGGCTCTACGAGGTCGGCGCGCTCGAGCTCCGCGGCCGGAGCTTCCTCCGTATGGTCGTGTGGGAGCAGTCCGTGAAGAGCACGGAGCGCCTGAAGGCGTATCCACGGACCGAGCGCCTTCGCGAGATCGTCCAGCCGCGCGAGACGCAGGCGTTCACCGGGAGCGAGGTCGCCCGCACGAAGGGGGACGGGATCGAGTACGCGGACGTCAGGGACTTCGTACCCGGAGACCGTGTCCGCTCGATCAACTGGCGCGCCTCGGCGCGACGCGCGGGGACGCTCATCGTGAACGACAGGCATCCCGAGCGGAACACGGACGTCGTCATCTTCGTCGACAGCTTCGCGGACGTGCGCCGCGGCGACCGGAGCACGCTCGACGATGCGGTGCGCGCCGCCGCCTCGCTTGCGGCGCGCTATCTCGAGCGGCGGGACCGCGTCGGGCTCGTCTCGTTCGGCGGCGTCCTGCGCTGGCTGCAGCCCGCCATGGGGTCGTCGCAGCGGTTCCGGCTCGTCGAGTCCCTGCTCGAGACCGGCGTCGAGCCGACGTACACCTGGCGCGACGTGAACATCATTCCCGCGAGGATCCTGCCGACGAAGGCGCTCGTCCTCGCGCTGACACCGCTCGTCGACCCGCGCTTCGTCACGACGGTCGCCGACCTGCGCGCGCGCGGCTACGACGTCTCCGTGGTGGAGGTCGATCCCGAGCCGCTGGTCGAGCCGGGACCGACCGAGCTCGACCGCCTTGCACATCGCCTTTGGCTCTTGCAACGCGAGGTGTTGCGCGCGCGGCTTGCGCGCCTGGGCGTCGCGTGCGCCCGCTGGAGCGACGACGTCGAGCTGCAGGTCACCGTCGAGGGGGTGAGAGCATTCCGCCGCCGGGCCGGGCTCGCACGCGTGTAGCGACTGCGATCGCCGCGGTGGCCTTCGTCGTGGGCCTCTCGATCGTGGCGCTCGTCGGGGCGGACGACCTCGCGATCGTCGTCGGCGTGCGCCTCGTGGCGCTGGCGTTCCTGTCGATGGTCGCCGCGGTCGTTCTCGGCTGGAGCCCGCTCGTCGCACTCTCGGTCGGCCTCGTCGGCGCCGCCTACGCGACCCACCTCGCGCTCGACGATCCCAGCCTGGACGCGAAGGCCGCGCTTCTCGGCGCCGGTCTCCTCCTGACGGCCGAGCTCGGCTACTGGTCGCTCGAGGAGCGAGAGCACGTGGCGGACGAGCCCGGAGAGGCGTTCCGCCGGCTCGGACTGCTCATCGGTCTCGCGTTCGCCGCGCTCGGCGCCGGGGCGGCTCTCCTGGCGGTCTCGGATCTCGCCCGAACGGGCGGTCTCGCGGTCGATCTGGTGGGCGCCGCGGCCGCGGCGTCGGCTCTGCTCGTCGTCGTGCTCGTCGCACGGCGCTCGCCCGGTTAGTCGGGCGACAGGAGCTCGGGCTAGGAGGGTGCGCCCTCGGGGGGCGGCGGCTGCATGGCCGTGCCGGGGATCGGGCGCGGCTGCGGCTTGAGCTTCGGCTTGCGCTCCTCTTCCGTCTTCGGCTCGGGTACCGACGGAACTTCCTCCGGGAAGACCGATTCGTCCGACTCGCCCGCGAGCAGGCGCTCGAACTGCTCCTTGTCGATCGTCTCACGCTCGATCAGGATCGCGGCCAGCCGGTGCAGCTCGTCCATGTGCTCGCGCAGGACGTTGGTCGCCGCGTCGTGGCCTTCTTCGATGACGCGCCGGATCTCGTCGTCGATCTCCTTGGCCACCTCTTCGGAGTAATCGGGCTCCGAGCCCATGTGGCGGCCGAGGAAGGGGAGGTCCTGGTTCTGACCGAGCACACGGGGGCCGAGCTTCTCCGACATCCCGAAGCGCATGATCATCTGCTTCGCGGTCGCGGTCACCCGCTCGAGGTCGTTGGCAGCTCCCGTCGTGACCTCGTGGAAGACGAGCTCCTCCGCAGCGCGGCCGCCGAGCGTCATCGCGAGCTCGTCCATGAGCGCGGACTTCGTCGTCAGGTACTTGTCCTCCGTCGGCAACGAGATCGTGAGCCCGAGCGCCTGACCTCGCGAGACGATCGTGATCTTGTGCACCGGGTTCGTGTGCTCGAGGTAGTGGCCGACGAGCGCGTGGCCCATCTCGTGGTACGCCGTGATCTTGCGCTCCTTCTCGGAGAGAAGGCGGGCCTTCTTCTCGGGCCCGGCGATCACGCGCATGATCCCTTCCTCGAGCTCGTCCTGCTCGATCATCTTCTTGCCGCGCCTGGCGGCGAGGAGAGCCGCCTCGTTGATCAGGTTCGAGAGGTCGGCGCCCGTGAAGCCGGGCGTGCCGGCTGCGAGCGTGTCGAGCTCGATCTCGCGCCCGAGCGGCTTTCCGCGCGAGTGCACCTCGAGGATCTTGCGACGACCGAGGCGATCCGGCCGGTCGACCACGATCTGCCGGTCGAAGCGGCCGGGGCGGAGAAGCGCGGGATCGAGGATATCGGGACGGTTGGTGGCGGCGATCAGGATGATGTTGTCCTTCATCTCGAAGCCGTCCATCTCGACGAGGAGCTGGTTCAAGGTCTGCTCGCGCTCGTCGTGGCCGCCGCCGAGGCCGGCGCCGCGATGGCGACCGACCGCGTCGATCTCGTCCATGAAGATGATGCACGGCGACGCCTGCTTCGCCTGCTCGAAGAGGTCGCGGACGCGCGAGGCGCCGACACCGACGAACATCTCGACGAAGTCGGAGCCGGAGATCGAGAAGAACGGTACGCCCGCCTCGCCGGCGACCGCGCGCGCGAGGAGCGTCTTGCCCGTTCCGGGCGGCCCGTACAGGAGCACGCCCTTCGGGATCCGCGCGCCGAGCGCCTGGAACTTCTTCGGGTTCTCGAGGAACTCCTTGATCTCGTGCAGCTCCTCGACCGCCTCGTCCGCGCCGGCGACATCCTTGAACGTCACCTTCGGCGAGTCCGGCGACATCCGCTTGGCGCGGCTCTTGCCGAAGCTCATGACCTTCGAGCCGCCACCCTGCATCTGGTTCATGAGGAAGATCCAGAAGCCGATCAGCAGGACGAACGGCAGGAAGTTGATGAGCAGCGCCCACCACGTCGACGAGCCGGTTCCCTTGGAGTCGAACCGGACGTTCTCCTGCTCGAGGAGGTTCTGGAACTGCGTCGCCGACTGCGGCGTCGGGTAGTTGACCTTCACCTTCCCGCCGTCGCCTGCGAGCGTCAGTGTCAGCTGCTGCCGGCTCGGTGTGAAGAGCGCCTCGTCGACGTTCCCGGCCTTGACCTCCGAGATGGCCTGCGAGTACGTGAACTTCTTCTCCGACGAGCGCCCCGGTAGCAACGTCTGGCTCGCCAGATAGACGAGCAGGACGATGACTATGAGGGGGAAGAGGGCGCCTCGGAAGAACCGATTCATGGTCTGTCGCAGGGTAGCACTGTGCTTATTCGGCGCATCCCCCGCCGCCCCTTTGAGCGGTTACGTGGCAATTGCGCGCCTATGTTGCGCTCGGCACCAGATCCGGGTGCAGGACGGCGACGTACGGGAGATTCCGGTAACGCTCGGCGAAGTCGAGCCCGTAGCCGATGACGAAACGATTCGGGATCTCGAAGCCGATGTAGCGCACCGGCACGTCGATCTCGCGGCGCTCAGGCTTGGTCAGGAGTGCACAGATCTCGAGTGAGGCGGGCTTTCGCGCGCGAAGGTTCCGCATGAGATACGAGAGCGTCAGGCCGGAGTCGATGATGTCCTCGACGACGAGCACGTCGCGGCCGGCGATGTTGATGTCCAGGTCCTTGAGGATCCGCACGACACCGGACGAGTCGGTCGCGGCTCCGTAGCTCGAGATGGCCATGAAGTCGATCTCGCATGGGACGGTCAGCTCGCGCATCAGGTCGGCCATGAAGAACACGGCGCCCTTGAGGACGCCGACGAGAAGAAGGTCGCGGCCCGCGTAGTCGGCGGAGATCTCCACGCCGAGCTCGCCGATGCGCGACTGGAGGGCCGGCTCCTCGATGAGCACCTCCCCCACGCCGCTCGCGAGCTCCGCCTGGGTCATCGACCCTCATCTTTCCATGCGCGGACGACCCCTTCCCAGCCAGGCGCCTCCGCGATGCCCGGAACCGACACGACGTCGTCGCCCGAGACCACGAGCGGCCACCCGTCGCGCTCGGACCTCGGAACCTTGGCGTCCACGAAGAGATCCTGCACTTTCTTCCGCCGTCCCGCGAGTCGATCGCCGGGCCGGCGCGTCCGCACGAGCAGCCCCGGCGCCTCGCTCTCGAGCCGCCAGGGGCCGAACTCGACGAGCCCTTCGAGCCGGAGCGCGTCGTACTCGCGCACGGCGCGAATCCCTCGGCCGAGGTCGGCCTGCTTCGTCCCGGCCGTCGAGGCGAGGAGGTCGGCGAGCGTCTTCTCGAGCGCGCGCGGGAGCCGCGCCTCGCCCTCGGCGAGCCCGAGCAGGTTGCGGTCGGCGGCCGGGTGGAGGCGACGGAGGAGCGGGAGGATGTCCTCCCGGATGAGCCCGCGCTTCGTGTCGCGGTTCGTCGAGTCGACCCGGACCGGGAGCCCGTGCTTACTGCAGTACGCCTCCGTCTCCTCGCGCCAGAGCGAGAGCAGGGGACGAACGACTCCGTCCTCGCGACGCGGCTTGATCGCCTTCGTCGTCCCGGAGGAGACGATGCGGTAGAGGACGGTCTCGACCTGGTCCGACGCGGTGTGGCCGGTCGCCCGTAGGCCGCGACCCTCTGTGAGCGCGTACCGAAGCTTCCGCAAACGGTCCTCCGTCGCGCCTTGTGTCAATTTGACACTTGGCGTGACGACCTCGGCGCCCATGAGCTCGCGGCAGTGGCGGGCGTCCTCATCCGACTCCTCACCGCGGAGGCCGTGGTCGACGTGCACGGCGGAGACGCGGTAGCCGAGCGCGCCCAGCAGGTGCCAGAGACACGTCGAGTCTGCGCCGCCGGACACGAGGCACGTGACCTCCTCGGCGGGCGGGATCAGCGCGTGCTCGAGGATGAAGCGTTCGACGCGCTCCTCGATACGGTCAGGCACGGCCTTCGCCATGCCGTGATTGTGCCGACCCGGGTCAGCTCTTCAGCGACAGCGCATCGACGACGTCCGAGGCCGCAGGTGCCTCGACGCGGACTGGCTCGCCGTAGTCGAACAGCTCGAGCCGGAGCGAGCCTCCGGCCTCCTGGCTTCCCGTGCTCATCGAGAACGTCATCGTCATGCGCCGGAGGAGGCTGTCGGCATCCACCCAGACGTCGACCGGGATGTTGTCCATCGTCCCGCCGAAGCCCTGGAACTGGTCGAGGAGCCCGGGCTGGTTCGCCTCTTTCGCGGCCTGCTGGAGCAGCTTCTGCCAGTCGATGACGGCGAAGTAGTGAGCCGTCGGCACTCCGCGCACATCCTCGGTCCCGACCTGCGTGACCTCGCCGGCTACGGAGCGCAGGTAGTCGAGCATCGCTCGCGGGTCGCTTCCCTGCGCGAGCGACTGCAGCTCTCCGAGATCGCGACCCTGCATGCGCGCCGCCTGCTCGAGATCGATGCCGACCCACTCCTTGCCTGAGGGCAGCTCGCTCGCGAGGAACGGCATGCGCATGTACGCGACGGTCCCGTCGAGGCGCATTTCGAGCTTCCACTTCGATGGGTCGTCGAGGCCCTCGGGAGCGTCGCCGCCGAGCGCGCCTGCAAACCCGCCGATCAGCTTCGCGAAGGAGCCGAGATCCATGGTCAGCGCGGCCTTCTTCGCCGGCGTGTCGTAGGCGCCCGCCGCACTGAAGCCGAGGGGCGTGTCGAACCCGCCCATCCGGAACTCGAAGTTCATCTCGAACCGCGCCGAGCTCGCCTTCTCCGTCGCGTCCGCGACCGGAGTCAGCCCGTGGAGCACCGGGAGCGCGGCCGCTCCTCCTCCCTGGCTGCCGCCGCAGCCCACGGCGAGACCGCCGACGAGAGCAGCGACGAGCGCGAGCACGACGAAACGCATGGGCCGCACCATTGCCTTCGACGTCGGCGGGCGCAGGGCGGGTCTCAACCTTCCTTCGAGGGATCCCTGAACTTCGGGGCCTCGCTCCAGCTCTCGAGCAGCGATGCGGCGCGCTCGAGGTCGTCCGCCGAGAAGCGGAACGGCTGCGCATGCGGGACGGGGGCCATCCGCGCAGCCGGCACGAGGCCCTGCGCCGCATCGACGACGTAGCGAATGGAGAGCGCGTGGCCGATCGCGAGCACGACCGGCTCGGGACGGGCGAGCAGGATCCGTAGTCCGCGCGCGTACCGCGCGGCCCCGTCGGCGCGGCTCTCGCCGAGGCCTGGCGCACGTACGTCGGGGAGCTCGGACCACGCCCACGCGCGGTACTCGTCGAGCGGGAGGCCGTCGTAGCGCCCGAAGTGGATCTCGTTCAACTCGGGGACAACGATGCGGGGGATCGCGCGGCCGGCGAGAGCCAGCTCCAGGGTCTCCCGCGTCCGGCGCATCTCGCTGGAGACGCCGAGGTCGACGTGCTCGTCCGCGAGCGACTTCGCGAGCGCGCGACCCTGCGCGACGCCCTCCGCGGTCAGCCCCTCCCCCGGAGGCGTGCACGAGGCCGTGCCGCCGTCGCTGTTCGAGGCGGCAAAGGCATGCCGGGCGAGAAGCAGCGTGTCCACGGCCTCAGAGCAGCACGGAGCGGTAGTCGAGGACGTGCTCCATCCCGATCGACTCGTAGAGCCGAATCGCGGGCAGGTTCTCGGAGCGGACGAACAGGCAGACTGCCGGGACGGCCGCGAGCAGCCGTCGAGAGAGATCGCGCAGCCCACGTGCGCCGTAGCCCCCGCGGCGGACGAGCGGGTCGACCCAGACCTGCTGGAGCTGCACGGCGGACGGCGTCCAGGCGGATGCCTCGGCCTTGAACAGGATCGTCCCTTCCTCCTCCCAGAGCCAGGATCTCCCCTCCTCTATCTGAGAGCGCGTGCGCCAGCGGAAGCCCTCGGCGTCGCGGCGCATCGGGTCGACGCCGAGCTCCTGCTCGTGGGCGGCCGCGCAGGCAGGCAGGAGGAGCTCGAAGTCGTCCTGCGTGGCCGGCCGGAGCCCGGTCTCGCCCGACTCCGGAAGGTCGCGAATGACGAAGACCGGCTGCCCGGGACGGTCCTCGCGCGGTCTCGGAAGCCTCGAGCTCGCGCCCGCCCAGAGCTCGCCGACTGCGCGCGACTCGCCGATCAGCATCCGGGGGCTCGCGCGCACGACATCGCGCGCGAACGTCCCGCAGTCCCGGCCCGAAGGAACGGCATTCACGCCGACGTGGCACAGCGCGACGAGCCTTTCGTCCTCTGCGATGCCGACGAAGCGGCCGAGCCCGCGGCGGGCGACGTCCTCGAGGAAGACGCGCTCGATCGGGTCCTCCGCGCAGAAGTCGAGGATCTGATCCAGGGTCGGGCTGAGCAGCTCTCCGATCATCGGCGGGAGAACTCTATGGAGCCTGCACGGAACCGGTTCGGCGGATCCTCCCTCGGAGAAATCCATAGGGTTCCGGCGATGCCGATCCACCTGCGCGCCGAGCCCGGAGACTACGCGGAGGCCTGCCTCCTTCCCGGCGACCCCCTGCGGGCGAAGTACATCGCCGAGACGTATCTCGAGGGTGCGACTCAGGTGAACGGCGAGCGCGGTCTCCTCGGTTTCACGGGGACATGGGAGGACAAGCCGGTGTCGGTGCAAGGAACCGGCATGGGCTGCCCCGGCGCGACGATCGTCTTCGACGAGCTGATCCAGCTCGGCGTGAAGCGGCTGCTCCGGGTGGGCACCTGCGGCGGGCTGCAGGCCGACCATGCGCTCGGCGACCTCATTGTCGCGATCTCCGCGGTGCCGGCCGATGCGACGGCGACGCACCTCGTCGGCGGCGAGCCGCACGCGCCGACCGCGAGCTGGGAGCTCGTCCACGAGGCGGTGCACGTGGCGAAGGAGAAGGGCGACAAGGTTCGAGTGGGGCCGATCGTCTCGAGCGACCTCTTCTACAACCCGGACGAGGGCCAGTACGAGCGCTGGTCGAAGCGCGGGATCCTCGCGGTGGAGATGGAGGCAGCGGCGCTCTTCACGCTCGGCGCGCTCAAGGGCGTCCTCTCCGGGTGCCTGCTCACCGTGAGCGACATCGTCGTCGAGGGCGAGTTCGTCAGGATCTCCGACGACGAGCTCCGCGCGGCCGTCGACCGGATGACGCGGATCGCGCTCGACACGGCGACAGCCGGCCATTAGCGACCGAACGGTCTTTCTCGTCAACCCCGCCTCCGCCGGAGGCAGCACCGGCCGCCGCTGGCCGGAGATCGCGCATCGCTGCGCGTCGCTCGGGCTCCACGGCGATGCGCTCCTCTCCGAGGAGCAGGGGCACCTCGCCACGCTCGCTCGTGAAGCGGTGCAGGGCGGCGCGACGCTGGTCGTCGTCGTCGGGGGCGACGGCTCCGTAAACGAGGTCGTGAACGGGGTCGCAGACCTCGAGGGTTTCGACCTGGGAGTGCTTCCCTACGGCACGGGGTGGGACTTCGTTCGCACGTACGGGATCTCACGCCGGCTCGAGGACGCCGTCGCGACGGTGCTCGCGGAGAATGTTCGCACGATCGACCTCGGGCTCGTGACCTTCCGGACCTGGGCGGGCGCCGAAGGTCGCGCGTACTTCGCGAACGTCGCGAGCGCAGGGATCAGCGGCGCGATTGCGCGTCGCGCGAACGAGACCTCCAAGGCGCTCGGCGGGAAGGTGTCGTACTACTGGGCGACGCTGGCGGTGTTCGTCGGCTGGCAGACAGGCGAGCTCCGTGTGTCGGTCGACGACGAGATCCGCGGCGGGCGCATGATCGACGTCCTCGTCGCGAACGGCCGCTACCTGGGGGGAGGGATGATGATGTGTCCCGACGCCGAGCCCGACGACGGTCTCTTCGACGTCATGATGATCGGCGACGTCACGAAGCGAGACCTGCTCTTCGTGCTCCCGAAGACGTACCGCGGAAAGCATCTGCCGCACCCGCGGCTCGAGTTGCTACGAGGGCGGGTCGTCAGCGTCGACGCCGACGAGCCGCTTCCGGTCGAGCTCGATGGCGAGCAGCCGGGCACGACGCCGGCGCGGTTCGAGGTGGTTCCGCGCGCACTCCGACTGCGCGTCCCGCCGCCCGGCCAGACCTAGCGAATCGGGCTTCCGGCGACCCGGAAGAGGATGGGTGAGGGCCGGCAGCCCTCGGCGTCGCATGACTCGCCCATCAACCCGATCACGACGCGCCGGGCTCCGCCACGCGGGATTCTCAGCGTCGCGCGAAAGCGGCCCGACTGGACCTCGGTGCCGTACACACGCTTGGTGTGCGCGCCGGACGGGCCGAAGAGCCGGATGAAGACCGCGCTCCCGCCGAACGGATGCGATTCCTCGCTCTCGACGGAGGTGACCGTCCAGACGACGTTGACCTTCGTGCCCGGCTTCGCGTCGCGCGAGATGGGCGTAAGTACTTCCGCGACGACGCCCTCCTTCGCGAGCGCCGTCGAGACGACGGCGAGAGCGAACAGGACGGCCACCACGCTGAGAGCTCCGACACGCATCCGCCGCACATACACCCCGCAGCGGCTCGAGGTTCCGCCGACGCTATTCGGAGGACTTGCTCGCGCTCGTGCTGGACGCCGCCTTCGGAGCTCGCTTGAGCTCCGCGACCTGCTTCTCGAGCTTCGCGACGCGCGCCTCGAGCTCGTCGATCCCGCGCACCTTCCTGCTCAGGTCGTCGACACGCGCGCGCAGGTCGTTGAAGGCGTTGAGCGCCCGGGTACCGCCCGGAAGCTCCGAGAACCTCGCCATTGCCTCCTCGCCGGCGTCCGCGAGCCGTGCGATGAAGTCCTTGTCCTTGGTGTCCTTCGTCTTCGCACTCTCGGTCTTTGTCTCCGCCATGGCGAAAGTCATATCACCACGGCCGACCGCGGTAAACCTCTGCTAGGCGAGAGCCTCCACCAGAGCGCCGAGCGTCGGCCCCGCGTCCCCGTCGATCCTGACCGTCGCCCGCTCATCGAGCGCGGTCGAGCCACGGTTGACGATCGCGAGCTCCGCGGCCTCGAGCGGGAGGCCGGCGACGGGCCACACCTCGAGGGAGGAGCCGACCACGAGCATGAGCGCGGCGCGCTGCGCGAGCTCGGTCGCCCGCGCCATCGCTCCTCCGGGCAGGAGCTCGCCGAAGAGCACCACGCCCGGCTTGAGGATCGACCCGCACAGGGGGCAGAGCGGAGCAGGGCGCGACTCGAGCTGTGCGAGAACTTCCTCGAGGTCCTGGCTCGCCCCGCACGCGAGACAGACCGAGGTTCGGATCGACCCATGCACCTCGACGACCTCGCGGCTGCCGGCGCGGTGGTGGAGCGAGTCGATGTTCTGCGTGACGACGGCCTCGACGAGCCCACGGCGCTCGAGCTCCGCGAGAGCGAGGTGGCCCGCGTTCGGCTCCGCTTCGAGAAGCGAGTGGATGCGCGTTCCGTAGAACCGCCAGACGCGCTCGGGATCCGCACGGAACGCGTGCAGCGAGGCGACCTCGAACGGGTCGACCTCGGCCCAGATCCCGGTCGGCGACCGGAAGTCCGGAATCCCGCTCTCGGTCGAGATCCCGGCGCCCGTGAGGACGACGCAGGGTTGTCTCTCGCGCACGAGCGCCGCCAGTGCGTCGATCGACATCGCCGGATCTTAGGCTTCGCCTCGTGGACGGCTTTTCGTTCTCGACCGAGGTCCGCGTCCGGTTCGCGGAAACGGACGCGCAGGGGATCGCACACCATGCCTCCTTCGTGGTCTACCTCGAGGTCGCACGGGTCGAGTACCTCGAGAAGCACGCCGGCGGCTACCCGGCGATCCGCGCCCGCGGCATCGAGGCGCTCACGACCGAGGTCTTCGTGAAGTACCACCGCGCCGCCTACTTCGACGAACGGCTGACGGTGTGGGCTCGCTGCACGGGCCTCCGCGGCGCGCGCTTCCGCTACGAGTATCGGATCGAGCGCGAGGGCGAACTCGTCGCCGAGGGCCACACGAGCCACGCAACCGTGGACCGGGAGACGTACCGGCCGGTACGCGTGCCGGACTGGCTCGCGGACGCCGTCGCTAGGGCTGAGGCGCCGGCGGCGTAGTCGTCCCGCCTGTCGGCGGCGGGGTCTCGCCGGTCTTCGCCCCGTCCTTCGGCGGCGTCTTTCCGGGAGGCTTGGGCTGGGTCGGAGGCTTCGTCCCGACGTGCACGATCCTGGTCTCGCCCTTGTACGACGTGTTCCACGTCTCCGTCCGTATGAGGTCCCCGTTCGCGTCGTAGATCGTCCGGGTCACGGATGTCCTGCTCGGCGACGAGCCCTCCGACTCGACCAGTGTCCTGCCGCGCGGCAGCGTCGGGTCCGGGACACGCTCGACCGGTGCCGAGCCCGTGACCTCGAACGTGCCGGAGGAGCTCTCGACCCGCCTGCGCTCGCCGCCATAGAGGCTGACGCGAATGCCGTCGCCCTCGGCGTAGCCCTTCACGAGGATCCAGCTCTTCGTGTCGTTCTGGAACTTCAGGTCGAGGGACGGCCAGTAGACGGTCGCGTCGCGACCGAGCTGGTAGCGGCTGATGTAGAGGCTGTGCGGGTTCCGCTCCGTGATCCGAACTCCGGCCTCCCAGGCCGCGTTGAACACCGTGGTCGCGACCTGTGACGTTCCTCCGCCGACCTCCTCCTCGTACTCGGTGCCGATGATCACGGGAGCCGTCCGGAAGCCGCGCTCCTCCGTGCGCTCGCCGATCGTGTCGTTGAGCGAGAACGTCCCTCCCGGCGCGACGAGCGCGCCGTCGAGAAGCGTGACGCCGAGGCGCAGGTTGGTGATCCGGTCCCAGGTGCCGGCGTTGTAGGTCTTGTACGAGCCCATGAGCCTGTCGATGCCCAGCGCTTGGGCCTCTGCGGTCGAACGATCCGGGAGCGCGCGCACGACTGAGACCTGTGCGGTGCGATTCGAGCGCGACGTCGCGGCCCGCAGCAGCGCACTCGCGGTCTTCGGCACGTCGAGTTCCAGGCCCGGACGCGCCGGCGTGACGCCGACGACCTCGCCGCTCGCCTCGAAGCCCGCGTCCACCGGCGGCCTCCCCACGCGCTCGGCAAGGCCGTGGAAGTAGGCATCGGCCTTCGGGCCGGCGATCGCCAGACGGCGCGCGCCGTCGCTGGGGAGCTCCAGCAGACTCGCGAGCCGCGCTCTCGAGAGCCGCCAGCTCCGCGCGTCCGAACGAAGGAAGACCGGAGCGGACACGACGAGGCGCGCGCGTCGCGCCGGCGCAGCGAGCACCCGGGCGGTCACGCGTGGCTCGGCGACCGCGACGGCGAGCGCGACCGCGTGGTCGGGGCGCTCGATAGAGCCCAGCGACCGGACGACGAGCTCGGCCGAGGCATCGCGCGCGAGCCGCATCCCGGACCGCTCCTGCACGACCTCGAAGCGGAGCCCGCGGCGGACGACGGCAGCGTTTCGCGGCTGCTGGTCGACGCTGGCGGCGATGCGGTCGAGCGCGTACTCGAGCGCGGCGTTGGAGACGGCGAGCGACGGCTGGACGTCCGCGCCGAAGAACCGCGTGTGCAGCCGCCGGAAGCCGCGCAACGGGCCGAACCCGTCGCCCGAGCTTGCTGCGGCCTCGACGGCGCCCCGCCAGTCGGGCTCGACGCCGAGCTGCGACGCGGCGAAGGAGAACGATGCCTCGCCGGCGACGTACGTCACGGGCTGATCGGCAACGCCCCGGTACTCGCTCTCGAGCTTTGCGGTGGCCGAGTCCTTCGTCATCCCGCCGATGTCGACGCCCGCGACGCGAGTCCCCTCGGCCAGCTTCGCCGACGAACCGGCGTACGCGAGCCCCACGAGCAGGACGACGACGAGGAAGACTCCCGCCCCGAGGGCGAGTGTCCAGAGCGCCGAGCGACCGCTGTCGCGCCTGCGAACGCTCGACGCGAACAGAGGCGAA
Organism: uncultured Actinomycetes bacterium; assembly: GCA_963815895.1. Classification (GTDB taxonomy): domain Bacteria; phylum Actinomycetota; class Thermoleophilia; order Gaiellales; family Gaiellaceae; genus GMQP-bins7. The sequence continues at coordinate 243,534 of CAWFIP010000002.1, forward strand.
TCGGCGCGCACGGAACACGGAAGTCTAGCGTCGTGCCGCGGATCCTCCGCGGTTCAAAAAAGGCTCGGAAACGCGCTCTAGAACACGAAGAGCTCGACGCCGCCGGACACGTACAGACCGACCCCGGTGATGTACGCCGCGAGGTCGGAGCACAGGAACGCGATCGCGTTCGCGATGTCCTGCGGGTCGCCCGGACGTCTGAGCACCGTGCGGTTGACGATGCGCTCGTTCATGGCCGGGTTCGCCATGTGGTACGCCTCGGTCCCGATGACCCCGGGCACGATGGCGTTGCATGTGATGCCGTGCCGCCCGCCCTCCATCGCGAGGGTCTTCGTCAGGCCGAGCGCGCCCGCTTTCGTCGTGGAGTAGCTCGCCTGGCCGAAGCCGCCGAGCGTCCCGGCCACCGAGGCCATGTTCACGATCCGCCCCCAGCCGCGCTCCTTCATGTGCGGCCAGACGGCCTGTGCGCAGTTGAAGGAGCCCGTAAGGTTCACGCGGAGGTCGCGCTCCCAGAGCTCGGGGCTCTGGTCGTGGAACTGGCCGACGTGGTCGAGCGTCGCTGCGTTGTTGACGAGGATGTCGACGGAACCGAGCTCCTCGACCGTCCGGGACACCGCCGAGGCGACCTGCTCGCGGTCGGTGACGTCGCACTTCAGCGCGAGCGACCGGCGACCCATCGCGCGGATCTCCTCGGCCGTCGACTCGGTGTGGATGAGCCCCTGGGCCCTCGCAGCGGTCGCGAGCGCACCCCAGCTGTCGGTCTCCTCCGAGACCTCGGACTCGACGAGGATGTCGGCGATCGCAACGTCGGCGCCCGCCCGCGCGAGCGTGAGCGCATCCGCGCGCCCGAGCCCGCGCGACCCCCCGGTGACGAGCGCGACGCGCCCGGAGAGATCGATCTCGATCGCCACGCGGGCGATCCTATTGGGCCTGATCGACCTCCGAGACGACGAGCTTCACCTTCGCCGCGTGACCTGGCTCCCGCCCGATCCCGTCCACGACCGCGATCGCGACCGGGACCGCTGCTCCCGCCTCCGCGAGCGCGCCCCGCACCGCGGCTCGGACCTGCTCGGGCAGGTCGTGAGCGGCCGAGCTGCCCACGACCACCTGCACGAGGATCCCGTCCGCGCGATGCACCACCTGGTACTGCAGCACGTCGAGGAGCCGCACGAAGGGGGCACGGAGCCGGTACGGATGGACGGCCACGGGCCGCCCGTCGGTGCCAGGCAGGCGAAGCACGTCGTCGCTGCGGCCGTCGATGCGCGCGATGCGGTCGAACGGGCGCCCGCTCGGGTCCTCCCCCGACTCGAGCTGGACAGCGTCCGAGAGCTCGTAACGGATGAGCGGCTGCGCGTAGTTGACGAGGTTCGTGAGCAGCACCTTGCTCCCGAGCGTCCCGGGAGGAACGGGGCGATTGTCCTCGTCGACGACCTCGACGATCGCCTCCTCGCACACGTGCATCCCCACGTGCTCGGGCGAGTCGGCGGCGATAACGCCCACCTCGGTGGAGAAGTAGCCCTGGACGGGCTTCACCCAGGCGGCCTCGATCCTGGCGGCCGCGTCCTCGGTAAGCACCTCCGAGCTCGTGAGCACGACCCGCGGTGAGATGGCGAGACGACCCTGGAGCTGCTCCTCCGCCAGCAGCGCGATGACACTCGGGTAGCCGCCGATCACCTCGGGCTGGTAGTCGTCGAGCGCCTTCACCATCTCGGCGAGCGGCGTCGTCACCGAGATCCTGGGCGCCCCCGAGCGCCCGGCGAGCATCGCTGCGATGACCTGCTGCGAGAGATGGAGCGCGCTCGGAGCCCCGATTCCCACGATGCGCGTGTCCCCCCGCATGCCGAGCCGAGCGAACGAGCGGATGAAGACCGCGACCCAGTGGGCGAACTCCGCCCGGGAGTACGGGAAGAGGCCCGGGACTCCGGTCGTGCCCGAGGTCGAGAAGACCCGGTACTCGCCCAGGTACAGCGCGCCGGCGTCGGCCTCCTCGAGGAACGGCTCGACGTCCGCCAGACGAAGCCTGCGATCGGTGACGACGCGGTCGAAATCCTCCATGAGGCGCGTCTTCGAGAGCGTCGGCAGGTCGGCGAGCTCGGCGTTCTCGGCGCCAGGCCCGAGCTCCTCGCGGTAGTACGGCGAGCTCGTCACCGCGTGGCGCACCAGCGCGCGCAGCCGTATGCGCTGATGGTCGAGTAGGCGCTCTCGCGTCCAGCGGTCGCGCTCGAGCAGCTCGAGCGCGTGCGCTTGTAGGGCACCCGGGGCGAGCGGATCGACACTGACGGCGACGGCTGTCATGCGGTGCTCCTTTCGGCGGCGGTCTGCGTCAGGCCGCGGAGAAATGCGGTATGGACCTCGACGAAGAGCTCCGGCGAGGCGGCGTCGGGCTCGAGGCGGCGCTCCGCGCTGAACCCCCGGATGAGGACGGAGGAAGCGCGCGCGGCCTCGAGCGGCGAGACCCTGAGAGTGATGTCGAAGCGCGACTGCATCGAGTCGATGACCCGGGCAACCGCCTCGAGGAATCGCTCGCGCGTCTTCACATAGGCGACGCGCAGCACCTCGTGGCGGGCGGCATGCGCGTTGAACTCGGAGAGCAGCGGGAGCCACCTCGGCTCGTCCGTGTCCATGGCGACCATGAAGCGGCTCACCTCCCGCCACGTCTCCTCGAGGTCGTCGCCCTCGAGCATGATCCGGGCGTACGCGTCCACCCGCTGCTCGTAGTGCGCGTCGAGCACGGCGAGGAAGAGCGCGTCCTTGTCCTCGAAGTTCGAATAGACGGCGCCCTTCGTGTACCCGGCTTCCTCTGCGATGGCGTCGAGCGTGGCTCCGTGGAACCCCTGCCGGAGGAAGACGGCGCGGGCGGCGGCGACGAGATCGGCGCGGGTCTGCGCCTTGCGCTCGAGTCTCGTTGTGCGGACGGCTGCCATTCGGATACCGTCGGTATTTTGATACCGACGGTATCCGAAGTCAAGGCGAATCTAGTCGCCGCGCGGCAGGAAGATCTCCTTCGCGATCACGAGGCGCTGGATCTGCGAGGTCCCCTCGTAGATCTGGAAGAGCTTCGCGTCACGCATGAGCTTCTCCACCGGGTACTCCTTGATGTAGCCGTAGCCGCCGAAGACCTGCACGGCATCGGTCGTCACCTTCATCGCCGTGTCCGCCGAGAAGCGCTTCGCGAACGACGAGTACAGCGTCGCCTTGCGGCCGTAACCCGAGTCGAGCATCCACGCGGCCTGCCACGTTAGAAGGCGCGCCGCCTCGGTCTCCGTCGCCATGTCCGCGATCATGAAGTTGATGCCCTGGTGCATCGCGATGGGCACGTCGAACGTCACGCGCTCCTTCGCGTACTCGACCGCGTAGTCGTACGCGGCCTGAGCGACCCCGACCGCGCCTGCGGCCGTACCAGGACGCGTGAAGTCGAGCGTCTGCATCGCGATCTTGAAGCCGTCCCCCTCCTCCCCGAGCCGGTTCGCGGCCGGGATGACGACGTCGTTCAGCGCAAAGGCGGACGTGTCCGTCGTGCGCTGGCCCATCTTGTCGAGATGCTTCTCGATCGAGACGCCCTCGGCATCCATCGGGACGACGAACGCCGAGAGGCCGCGGTGCCCCTGCGAGCGGTCGGTCGATGCGAAGACGACCGACCAGGACGCGTGGCCGGCGTTCGTGATGAACATCTTCGAGCCGTTCAGGACGTACTCGTCGCCCCGGCGCTCGGCCGTCGCCTTGATGCGCGCCGCGTCCGAGCCGGCGTCGGGCTCGCTCAGCGCGAACGAGCAGAGGAGCGGCTCGTCGAGCAGCGGCGAGAGCCACGTCCGCCGTTGCTCCTCGGTCCCGGCGAGGATGACCGGCGCCGAGCCGAGCGTGTTGGCGGTGACCGAGACGGCCATCCCCGAGCAGCCCCACGAGAGCTCCTCGCCGATCAGCACGCCCTCGAGCGTGGAGAGCGCCGAGCCGCCGAGCTCCTCCGGGACGTGGACGTTCATGAGGCCGAGCTCGTGGGCCTTCGCGATGACGTCGCCCGGGTGGGTCTGGCTCTCGTCGTACTCCGCCGCCTTCGGGCGGATCTCCTTCTCGGCGAACTCGCGCGCCAGCGCCCGAAGCTCGCGCTGCTCGGCCGTCAGCGCGAACGAGACGCCCGCGTCGACGCCTGTCTCAACTGTCGTCACCTTTCCCCCGCTCCTCCTCGATTGACTAGTCAGTCAACCAGTGTAGGCGGGCTCGGTCGCGCCCGTCAAGACAGGCGGCTGCCGTTCCGCCGACGCCCGTAGGATGTGTCCGGCATGGCGACGACCACGACCGAGCCGCAGGCGATCGACCCCCTCGACTTCCTTGCGATCGACGCCCTCCTCGACGACGAGGAGCGCGCGATCCGTGACACCGTGCGGCAGTTCGTGCGGGACAACGTCCTCGACGAGGTCGGCGACTGGTTCGAGAAGGGGTACTTCCCGCGGGAGCTCTTCGGGGAGCTCGCGAAGCTCGGGCTCCTCGGGATGCACCTCGAGGGGTACGGGCTCCCGGGCGCCAGCTCGGTCGCCTACGGGCTCACGTGCATGGAGCTCGAGGCGGGGGACGCCGGCGTCCGTAGCGCCGTCTCGGTGCAGGGCTCGCTCGCGATGTTCCCGATCTGGCGCTGGGGCTCCGAGGAGCAGAAGGAGCGCTGGCTGCCCCCGATGCACACGGGCGAGGTGATCGGCTGCTTCGGGCTCACGGAGCCGGATGCAGGGTCGGACCCCGGCGCGATGCGGACGCACGCGCGCCGGGACGGCTCGGACTGGATCCTGAACGGCGCGAAGATGTGGATCACGAACGGCACGATTGCGGACATCGCGATCGTGTGGGCGCGCACGGACGACGGCGCCATCCGCGGCTTCATCGTCGAGAAGGACTTCCCGGGGTTCTCCGCGCCCGAGATCCACAAGAAGCTGTCGCTCCGCGCCTCCGTGACGTCGGAGCTCGTCCTCCAGGACGTGCGCGTCCCGGACGAGAACGTCCTCCCCGGGGCCACGACCCTCCGCGGCCCGCTCTCGTGCCTCAACGAGGCGCGCTTCGGGATCGTCTGGGGCGCCGTCGGCTCCGGCCGCGCCTGCTTCGAGTCCGCCCTGTCGTACGCGAAGGAGCGGATCGTGTTCGGGAAGCCGATCGCCGGCTACCAGCTCACGCAGCAGAAGCTCGCGGAGATGGCGCTCGAGCTGAACCGCGCGTCGCTCGTCGCACTGCATCTGGGACGCATGAAGGACTCCGGGACGCTCCGCCCCGAGCACGTCAGCCTCGGGAAGATGGGCAACGTCCGCGGCGCGATCGAGGTCGCGAGATCCGCGCGCACGATCCTCGGGGCGAACGGCGTCACGCTCGAGTATCCGGTGATCCGGCACGTGAACAACCTCGAGTCGGTGCTCACGTACGAGGGCACGCACGAGGTGCACACGCTCGTCGTAGGCGAGGCGCTCACCGGCGAGAACGCGTTCCGCTAGCCGGACGCGAGCCGGGCGGACCGCCAAGGCGGCCCGCCCGTTTCCCCCGCTTACCTCGACCGCTTGAAGTTGTGGTCGAGCACCTGATCCACCGTCTCCGTGCCGATCTTGATGCCGTCCTGGACGGAGAAGCGGTAGTGGATGCCACCCCAGATGCGGGCGTTTCCAACGTCATACGTCAACTCGTCAACCGTTGCGTAGTGGCGGTCCCCGTTGTTCTGGAGGCTCGGGACCGTGAAGTCGATCTTCTTCGTCCCTAGGAACCTCGAGATGACGCGTCCCCCGGCCGGCGTGATGCACGAATGTGCACTCGGGTACTCCGGATGATTCGGAGTCGCTGCGAGCAGGGTCGACCACGTGGGATCGCCCACGGTGGCCGGGTTCCCGTCCGTGTCACCGGCACGGATTGCCGTGATCGGCCGCCAGAACGTGTAGGTGTACTTGGCGTCGAAGCAGGCGATCAGGGCGTCCGCATAGACGACCGAGATCATCGCCATGAAGCGCGCCGAGTCGCGTACGTCGAGGCCATGGTCGAGCACGAACTTCCGGAACGAGCCCCGTGCCTGCTGCACCGGTGGCTCCGCCCAGAAGCGAGCTGCCACCGTCTGCTCGGGGGTGCGAGTCGTGCTCGTCGCCGAGCCGATCTCCTTGACCTCGTTGTAGTCGCGCGCCCACCTCTGACTCGACAACGCCGGCGGTCCGTCCGGGCGGAACATGTCGGCGGAGGGCAGGCTGAACGGCGTCATGTGCCCGAGGTAGAGGCCGATCGGCGTCGTGGGCGCCGTCGGGATCCACTTCCCCGGAACCGGCGGGTCCGGCGGCGTGTACGTGTACGACGGGTCGCGGAAGCCGTCTCCTGCCCGCAGGGCGATCAGCTTGCCTGCGACCTCCTCACCCAACGCGATGCCGTCGCTCTTCGCCTGGCCGGGCGAGATCGTCGCGAGCGAGTTGATGTACGCCGGGTCGAGAATTGTTGCCTGCTGACCCGGGAGGTAGTGCACGAGGATCGCGTGAGCCGCCGCGGCGACTGCTGCCTGTGACGATGCGCCGTCGGGCGCGTCGACTTTGACTGCGAAGGGTCGATATCCGCCCTCGATCGCCATCACGGAGTCGTAGACCGCAATGGCGACGTACGCGAAGATCGTGTGGCCCTCCGCCGGCGTCAGCGCCGCTGCGGTGAACGCCTGACTACCGACAGCGTCCCAGCTCGTGATGTACGTATCGGGCGGGCCCGCGGGCGGCGGGTTGGCACTGCTCGTCGCTGCGCCCCCGAGAATCAGGCCGCCGACGACGACCAGCACGATGGCGATGGTCGCGATTTTCCTGCTCATTCCCCCTCCATTCCGTGGTGCGTTGAAGTCACTCGCGCTCCCCCTCCGCGGCGGTCGAGATGGCCTCGACGATACGGAACGGATCGAGCCTCGCCAGCTCCGCTGCGAGCGCGGCGTCGCTGCCCGACGGGGCCTCGAAGACGAAGAAGCAGAGCTCGTCTTCGGGAACGTGGATCGACCGTTCGTAGCGCACCCGAATCCCCTTCCACCTGAGTTCATCGGCTACCGAGCGAGCCCGCCGCTCTCGGGCAGTGCGGTCGTGCGTGGCGCTGCGCGCGAGAAACGTCTCGACGAGGTAGCTCGGCACCGGATCGAGGCTAGACCTGTCCGTCCACGAAGAAATCGTGGGAACCCCTGAACTTTGAGCTCACCGTGACATGTCAAGCGTGCGGGCGAGCTCCGTGCGTGATCTGATGCCGAGCTTCTTGTAGATGTGCGTGAGATGGGTCTCCACCGTGCGCTCGCCGAGGACGAGGGTCGCGGCGACCTCGCGGTTCGTCCGGCCCTCGGCGACGAGCTCCGCGACTCGCTGCTCCGCGGGCGTCAAACCCTCCTGCCGCCGCCGTCCCCCGACGACACCCAGCTCGCTCCGCGCGCGTTCGGCCCAACCCTCGGCTCCGCACCTCTCGAAGATGTCGAGCGCCTCAGCGAGCACGTCGCGGGCGAGGCGCTTCTTGCGGTCGCGGCGCCTGACCGCGCCGAGGGAGAGCAGAGCCTGCGCCCGCCCGAATCGATCGTCCGCCGCTTCATGGCGCTTCGCGGCTTCGGCGAGTAGCGACATCGCGGCATCGAGGTCGCCGCCGGCGGCGGCCACGAGGCCACGACAGCGCGTGACCTCCGCGAGCACCCGCACGCGATCGAGCCGCCTGCCTCCCGCATCCCAGTCGTCGAGCAGGGCGTTCGCCTCTTGCATCCTGTCGAGCGCGACGAGGGTTTCCGCATAGGTGGCACGCCACCAGCGGAGCCCCGGCTCGACCCATTCGGCACGGTCGGCCGTGTCCTCTGCCAACGCGAAGCGGTCCGCCGCCTCGGCGTCCGAACCCTCCCAGGCCGCGACGAGGCCACGAGCGGCGGGGAACCCTGGAAGGAGCACGTCGAGCTGCTCCGTCAGTCGGAGGCCGAGCTCGGCGGCGTCGCGCGCCTCCTCGAGCCGGCCCTCGTGGGCGAGCGCGAGCGCGATCGGGAAGAGGTTCTGCGGCTCCTCCTCCTCGTCACGCCCGTAGAGCACGCTGATCGCTCTCGCCCGCTCAGCATGCTCCGTCGCGAGCGGGAAACGGCCGGCGCGGAGCTCGACGAGCGAGAGATACCAGAGCGCCTGCGCGCTCACCCGCTCGTCACGCTCCTGCCACGTGCCCACCATTCCCGCGAGCACCTGCCGGGCGCGGACGACGTCGTACGACCAGACGAGAGTGTGCGCGAGACAGAATCCCGGATCGATCTGCGGGGAACCGCCGTCCGCCGCATCCGCGAGCTGGACCGCGTACTCGGCAAGCCGGATCGAGCCCGGCTCGCCGCCCTGGAACTCGAGCAGCGCAAGCACTGCGAGGGCGCCCGCCCGGAGCCGGTCGTCGTCGAGCCGGTCTGCGAGCTCGACCGCGGCGCGCGCATGCTCCACCGCGGAAGTCCTCCCCTCGAGGAAGCGGAGATCCAGCGCGAGACGCTGATGGATGCGCTGCCGCAGCTCGTCGGGGAGGTCTTGCTCTCGAAGCGCCTGCCGGCGCAGCTCGACCTTGTCCGGGAGCCGGGCGGATTCGAGCTCGCTGAGGTACATGAGCACCTCCGCCAGCGTGACACCCTCGAGGCCTCTCCCGGCTAGCGCCTCGCCGAGCGTGCGCGCACGCTCGATCTCGCCGGCGGCCATGTGCGCGCGGCCCGCGGCCATCGTGCGCCGGTGCTCGTCCTCGAACGCAGTTGCGGGCGTCAACCTGATGGCGTGCTCCCCGAGCTCTGCGGCGACGAGCGTCGCGCCGCGCGCCCGCGCCACTTCCGCCGCATGCTCCAGCGTGGCCGAGACCTCTGCGTCCGGGGCGTCGGTCGCTAGCGCGAGATGACGAGACCGCTCGAGCGGGTCGACGACGACGTCGGCGAGGAACCGATGGGCGTCGCGCCGCTCCTTCGCAGAGCGCCCGAGATAGAGCACCGAGGCGAGCAGCGGGTGCGTGAAGCGAACGGAGCCGTTCTCGCGCTCGATGACGCGAGCGTGGAACGCCGGCTCGAGGTCGTCCTCGCGCACGCCGGCCTCCGAGAGCAGCTTGAGCGGCGGCGAGCCGAGTGCCGAGACGAGGACGAGCGCGTCCTGCGTCGCCTTCGGAAGCCCTGCGAGCCGCACCCGCAGAAGCCCATCCAGGGTCTCGGGCACGGGCAGCGGTCGCGTCGGGTCGAGGTCCGCAGGAAGCGCCCGCGCGAGCTCGATCGCATAGAAGGGATTTCCGCCCGAGGTCTCGTGTATGCGGAGCAGCGTCGGCCGCGCGAAAACGCGGCAAAGCCGATCGCGCAGCAGCACCTGGATCGCGCCCACGCTCAGCGGGCCGACGGCGAGCCGCTCGACGGCCTCGGCCGCAAGCGCGCGCTCGAGCTCCGACGCAGGCCCGTTTCCGTCGACCCGACGTGCGAGCAGCAGGAGGACCGGGCCCTCCATTCGTCGAAGGGCGAACGTCAGCGTCGCTGCCGTGGTCCGGTCGAGCCACTGGACGTCATCGACCGCGACCACGAGCGGCCCTGCGGCCGCAAGGATCTCGAGGCTGTTCCGAACAGCGACCCCCAGCGCCCGGACATCCGCTGCTTCCGAGGACTCTCCCACGAGGAGGGCGGCCTCGAGCGCCCGGCGCCGCGGCGGGGGCAGCTCGTCGACGACCTCGTCCAGCACGCTCTCGAACAGGTCTCCCAGTCCGGCGGACGAGAGGCTCCGTTCCGTCTCCGATGGTCGGGAAACGAGCACGCGCGAACCGCGCGCTCGTGCACTCTCGACGGCTGCGACCCAGAGCGTCGACTTCCCGATGCCCGCCTCTCCCTTGAGCACGAGCGCAGCGGGGCCACTCGGCTTGCGCTCGACGAAGGTTGCGAGCGCCCCGAGCTCCTCCTCTCGGCCAACGATCTCGCTTGTCACAGAGGTAACAATGACCATGCGAGGGAGGAAGGATCAAGCGCTCGTTCGGGCTAGTCCTCCCCGTCCCAGTAGTCGAGCTCGGGACCCGGGCGACCGAGCATGATCCGCTCCCCGGACACGCTCCGGGCGCCGACCTTGCCGCTGTCCAGGTACTCGACGACGTCCGGCTTCACGAGCGTGGAGAGCATCAGCACCCGGATCGGTGCGTCCGTTCGGTTTGCAAGCTGGTGGGCGCCGTTCTTGCCGCGAGGGAACGCGACGACGTCGCCCTCGCGCAGCTGGTGCTCGCCGTCGGCCGCTCGCAACGTTGGCTCGCCGCGCAGGACGACCACCCACTCCTCGTTCGCATGATGGGTGTGGTACGGCCACAGCCGATCGCCGGGCTCGAGCTCGTACATGCTGCCGCCGATCAGCTCGGACCCGATGCGCGCGCCGACCCACGCGTCCTTGCTCCGCCACCCGGGCCGATCCTCGGTCCGGTCCCACTCGTCCCCGTGGAGGTTGAAGATCTTGGTCATCGCCGGAGCCTAGGCACGCAGGCCGCCGAGAGCGATCTCGATCGCCGTGCGCTCGGCGCGCGCGACGTCGTCGTCCCCGTCCGGGAGGCCCCCGAGCACCCAGCCGGTCAGGATCTCCTCGAGGCCTCCGTAGACGACCCAGCTCGCGAACCGGGCATCGACGTCGGCCCGGAACGCCCCCTCCGCCTGGCCCTGGACGATGACCCGCTCGATGATCGCGAATGCCTCGCGTACCTCGCCGACCTGCGGCTCGAGCTGCGGGCTCCGCGCCACTTCGCGCACCATGACGGTGACGAGGTCGGGGTCGTTGCGCCAGGAGCGAAGGAGGATCTTCGCGAGCCCCGCCAGCTTCTCGGCGGCTGGCTCGTCGGCCTGCTCGACCTCGCGGAAGCGGCCGAGGAGCTCGCCGAAGTTCTCGCGGAACACGACCTGCAGGACCTGCTCCTTCGAGTCGAAGTAGTGGTAGAGCAGGCCGTGCGCGACGCCCGCCTCTTCTGCGATGTCTCCCACCCGTGCCCCGTGGTAGCCGTTGCGCGCGAACACCCGGACAGCCGCATCGAGCAGAAGCTTCCGCTTGTCCTCCAGGGCGATTGAACGGTCAGTCAACGACGCGAGGATAGAGGTAGGGTCAACGCGCATGCAACCGCTCGCGGGGACCCTGGTCGTCGACTTCACCCGCTACCTCCCCGGCGCCTACGCCAGCCGCGAGCTCCTTCGCCTCGGCGCTCGCGTCGTCCGGGTCGAGCCTCCGGAGGGCGACCCGCTTCGGCACACGGCACCGGGCTGGGACGCACGGCTGCGCGCCGGCAGCGAGTCGATCGTGTGCGATCTCAAGGCAGAGCCGGAGCTCGCGCGTGCGCTCTGCGCCCGAGCCGACGTCGTCCTCGAGGGGTTCCGGCCGGGGGTCGCCGCCAGGCTCGGGATCGGGCCCGATGACGTCCCCGCGTCGGCGGTCTACTGCTCCATCACGGGCTTCGGGACGGAAGGCCGCCACGCGGCGCGGGCCGGTCACGACCTCAACTACCTCGGCTGGGCCGGGGCGCTCGAGGACACGGCCCCCGCGCTCCCGCCCATCCAGGTGGCCGACCTCGCCGCCGGCGCGCTCGGGGCGGTCACGCGCGTGCTCGCGGCGCTGCTCGAGCGCGAGCGGACGGGAGTCGGCGCCCGGATCGTCGTCTCGATGACGCATCGCTCGCACGACCTCGTGAGCCACCGGGTCGACGGCGACCCGGTGCCGCGGATGCTCTCCGGCGCGCTCGCCTGCTACCGCGTCTACGAGTGCGCCGACGGTCGACTCCTGACGGTCGGTGCCCTCGAGGAGAAGTTCTTCACGCGGCTCTGCACGCTGCTCGGTCGCGAGGATCTTGCCGAGCGGCAGTACGAGGCGGACCAGGAAGCGCCGGCCGCCGAGCTCGCCTCGATCTTCGCGACACGGACGCTCGCGGAGTGGCTCGACTTCTTCGACGGCTCCGACGCCTGCGTCGGGCCCGTCGCGACGCTCGAGGAGGCGGCCGTCGAGTTCGGCTCCGAGCCTCCCGGCCCCGCACCGACGCTCGGGGAGCACACGAGCGCCTGGCGACACGAGCTCGAGCGCTGAGCCGCCCTCGTAGAACGAGAGAGGCCCGCATGTGCGGGCCTCTCTCTCACACGAAAGTACGCGTGCCTACTTGCAGCTGTGGTGGATCTCCACCCGGCCCGTCTTCGGCGTCCACGTCGCGGAGTAGCCGTTCGAGAGCTGGATCGAGAACGTCTCGGGCTTGTCGATGAGATGGAGTGTGAACGTCACCGCCTGCCCGTTTGCGGTACCGGTTCCGGTAACCGTGGCCGTGTCACCCGTGATCACGAGGCTCGTGATCGCCGTCGACTGGAAGGCCATCGGCGCCGCCTTGTCCGTGAACGACACGCTGCCAGTCGGAGCCGCAGCACCGGTCTTGTACCGGACGTTGAACGCGAACTTCGCGTTCTTGTTCTCGCGCGGAACCCCGTTCCCCTGAACGTCGCCGCACGTGTTGCCAGTGGGCGGCTGCTGCGGGTTCACGGTCGTCGACTCGGTATCGCTGTTGTTCGCCGAGTTCGAGTCTGCCGTGGACGACGAAACGGTCGCGGTGTTCGTGAGATCCGCATCCGACGTCGGCGTGACCTTGATCGTCACCGTCGCGCTCGCACCGGACGCGAGTGAGCCCAGGTTGCAGCTGACGACATTCGTGCAGGTGCCCTGGCTCGTGACCACCGAGACGAACGAGACCGTGGCGGGCAGAGGATCGGACAGGGTCACGCCCTGTGCCGTGCTCGGCCCTGCGTTGGCCACGGTAATGGTGTAGGTCAGCTCCTGACCGACGACCACAGGATCGGGCGAATCCGTCTTCGTGACCGAGAGGTCGGCCGAATCGGGAGCCGCCTCCGTGACGGTGATCTTCGCGGTCGGCCCTGTCGGCGAGACCGATCCTCCGTTCGCAGTTCCGCCGGCGTCGTTGAAGTAGTCACCCGGCGTCGTCGAGACCGTCACGTTGAAGTGGAGCGACACGTTGCTGTTCGCCGCAACGTTGAACGGCCCGTTCCACGTCAGCGTCTGCCCGTTGATCGACGGGTTGCTCGTGGTGGCTCCGGTCGTGGAGCCCGCCGTGTAGCTGAAGCCGGCCGGCAGCACGTCGGAGATCGTCGTCAGCGAGACCGCCACCGAGGACGGGTTGGTGATGGTGATCGTGTAGCCGTTCGATCCTCCTGCCTGCGTCGTCGGATTGTCCGCCGTCTTGGCGGCGGAGAGAACGGTCGCCCCGGCCTTGCAGCCGTCGGGCGCCGTCGTCCCGAGGACGAGGCCGTCGAGGAAGACCGCCGAGTCGAGGATCCCGTCCCCCTGGTCGAAGATCGAGAGATAGAGGCTGTGAGCGCCCGCTGTGATCGGCGACGACGCCCCGAGCAGCGGAGTCGCTCCGTCGTACGTCGTGCCGCTCGCCTCGCCGGCCGACATGCTGGCAGCGCCCGCCGCGTTGATCGAGATCACGTTGTTGGAGGCGTCGAAGGCGAAGTTGTTCGGCGCCGTGATGTCCGAGCCGGCCGTCGTCCACGTGGAGTTGTCGAGCTCGGCGATGAACGCGTCGTTGTAGTCCGAATTGACGTATTCGGGGTACTCGTCCGAAAGGAACCGGAAGTCAAGCGTGAGGCAGTTCCGGCCCTGCGGCACGTTCAGGTCGACCTTCAGGATCGTGACGTCGAAGTCCGTGTCCCCACGGACGTTCGGCCCGGCGATGTTCGCCCCGCTGCCCCCCGACGTGTTCTCGTCGTCTGCGAGGTTCGCGTCCCCGGACGTGAGGATTGCGTACGTGCTTCCTGCCGTCGGGAACCCGCCGAGTGCCGTTCCCGTGTCGGCGACGGCGTTCGGCGTACCTTGCGGCGGCACCGCCACAAGGCTCGCACCGGTGACGACACTCGGGTCCGTCGCGATCGAGCTCGCGAGATCGGACGCCGACGTCGTCGGTGTGATCGTTGGAAGCGCCGAGCCCGCAAGTACGAGCGTCGACGCAGCGACGGTGACGACGGCCAGGCACAGCCGCGCGCCCCGCCCAAATGGCCGGTTCATACTGCCCCCTCCCCATTGATTGCCGCATTTGCTACGTGCGACGCGGCAGCCTAAAGTGCACCGCAGGCCGAGTCAAGAGCTGCGGATGAGCTCGATTCGAGGTCTTCGGCGAACTACGAAGCCCGTGTTGCGTCGAGACCGAGTGCCGCAGGCAGCGCGAGCAGTGTGTCGATCCGGTCCTGCTCTTCAGGCCGGAGGCCGTCGCGATCGAGGAAGATCGCCCGCATGCCGAGCGAGCGAGCCCCCTCGATGTCGTCCTCGTAGGAGTCCCCGACCATCGCCGTCTCGGCGGCGCGCACGCCCAGCGCCCCGAGGGCGGCGACGAAGATCGACGGGTGCGGCTTCGTCAGGCCGTGCGCCTTCGACCCGACGACGGCGTCGACATCCAGCCCGTGGTGGACGGTGAACTCGTCGAGGTCGCGCTGACCGTTCGAGACGAGACCGATCCGCAGCCCGTGCCTGCGGAGCTCCTCGAGGACAGGCAGCGCGTCCTCGTAGAGCGCGAAGTTCTCGTGCTGCTCCCATGCCCGGACCATGTCGACCGCGCACTCCCTCGCTCCCTCGGCGTCGCCGCCCATCCCACGGACGATCTGCTCGGTGAACGCGATCCACACCTCCTCGTCGTGGACGAGGTCGCGCGCGGCCTGGAGCTCCTCGATCGCCGCGAGGCGAGCCGCGTCGTACCGCCCCGGGTCGAGCAGGAGCCCATGCCGCTCCCCGAGACGCCGATATCCCTCCGGTCCGAGCTCCGGGCCGGGTCGGAAGAGCGTGAAGTCCACGTCGAAGAGGACGGCGGTGAGCATGTGGCGAGCATAGGCCGCATCGGCAATGCGGACGGGCGACCTCGCGCGCGAGTCGGTACCCTGTGCCCGCTCGGGGTGTGGCGCAGCCTGGTAGCGCGCTCCGTTCGGGTCGGAGAGGTCCCCAGTTCAAATCTGGGCACCCCGATATCGATGTGGGGGAACCCCGGTTCCCCCAACTTCCCCCCTCCGGTACCTATCGCCTCGATGCGTGGCGCCGACGTTCCTAGAATCGCCCGATGGCGAGCCGGGATGCGATCGTCGCACGCGCGAACGAGCTGCTCGACGTTGCCCGCTGGCCGGAGTTCGCACCGCCGGGGGCACAGGTCCTCGGGAGCGACGAGATCTCACGCCTCGCGTGCGGTGTCTCTGCCTCGCTCGAGCTCTTCGAGCGGGCCGCCGAGGCGGGCGCCGAGCTACTGGTCGTCCATCACGGACTGTTCTGGCGCAACGAGCCACTCGTCGTCGACCGCCGGCAGCGCAGACGCCTGGAGGCGCTCTTCCAGGCTGACATGACGCTTCTCGCCTACCACCTCGCGCTCGACGCGCACCCCGAGCTCGGCAACAACGCTCGGCTCGCGCGCGCGATCGGCGTAGAGCCCGAGGACGCGTTCGCCGAGATCGGGTTCGGCGGCCGGACGAGCCCGACGTCGATCGCGGCGCTCGGCGACCGCGTGGCCGAGGCAGTCGGACGCGAGCCGCTGATCTTCGCAGAGGGCCCGACGGTGATCGAGCGCGTTGCGGTCGTTACCGGCGGAGGGGGCCGCTACCTGATCGATGCGGCGCACGCGGGGTACGACGTGCTCGTCACGGGAGAGCCCGAGGAGCCGAGCCTCGCGACCGCGAGGGAGCTCGGCATCCACTTCGTCGCGGCCGGGCACTACGCGACGGAGCGGCTCGGCGTGCAGGCGCTCACGGCGCTCCTGGGCGACGAATTCGGTCTTCCGTGGGAGTTCATCGAGGTCGAGAACCCGGTCTGAGCAGGGGTTCCCGCAGGCCGTTGCGGTGGAGCCGGAGGCCGGAGTATGCTGAGCCAGATGGATGTTCTGACGGAGCGGGCCCTTTGACCCGCACCGAGCCAAGTGGAGCGATTTTGAGCCCGACGGCGCCATGTGCGCCCAGGGCTCTTTTTTGTGAGCGCCCTTATGTGTCCTCAGGAAGGAGTAGTTGATGGCCAACCACCTGACGCCGGACGAGCTCGCCAAGGAGATGGGGATCGACCGCGACGAAGTGATCCGCATCTGCGTCGAGGAGGGCGTACCGATCTACCACGGCAAGATCGACAAGACGCTCTTCCAGGCATCGCTCGAGGCGGTCGGGACGGCCGCGGCAGGGTCGAGGGCCTAGAGCCCCACTGCAGCACCTAGGGGCGAGGCTCGCCCCGTCCGGGGTCGGAGGTGTCCGGCCTACGAGCGCGCTTTGCTGCGCGACTTCGAGCCGCTTGCGGCCTTGCGCTTGGCCGGCGCGCGCTTCGGCTCGTCGTCCTCACCGCGCGCCGCCGCCACGCTTGCCTTCAACGCCGCCATGAGATCGATGACCGGAGCGACCTCCTCCTCCGGCTCCGGGACAGTGATCTCCTCGCCTGCGAGCTTGGCCTCGAGCAGCGCCTTGAGGTCGCGCCGGTACTCGCTCGTCAACTCCGCGGGCTCGAACTCGCCTGAGAGACCGTCGATGATCTGGCGCGCGAGGTCGAGCTCCGTCTTCTTCACCTCGGTGCCCTCGACCGCTTCGGCGATCTCGGCGGACGAGTGGACGTCCTCCGCGAGGAAGAGCGTCTCGAGCACGAGCGCGTCGTCCTTCGCGCGCACGAGGCAGAGGCTCTCGCGGCCGGCACGTACAAAACGGCCGAGCGCGGCTGTGCCGGACTCGCTCATCGCCTCGAGCAGCAGGACATACGGACGGCGCTGCGCCGCGTTCGCCTCGGGCACGAGGTAGTACGTGCGGTCGAAGAAGATCGGGTCCACCGTGTCCTGCTGGACGAACCGCGTGATCTCGATCGAGCGGGAGTCGTCATGGCGCTCGAGGGCCTCGAGATCCGCGTCCTCGACGACGATGAACTGGCCCTTGGCGACCTCGTACCCGCGGACGATCTCGTCCTGCGAGAGCTCGCGGTCGTGCACCGGGCACCAGCGCTTCTGCTTGATCGGTGTCAGGCACTCCGAGTGGAGCTGCCGGAACGAGACGTCCGACTGGCGCGCGGCAGGCTTCGTCGCGGGCGCAAGCCCGATGGGGATCGACACGAGGCCGAAGCTGAGTGAGCCGTTCCAGGAGGTCCGCATGTGGTGGAAGGACGAACTGTAGGTGGACCAGGAGGGTTCGTGGTGCAGCGCGTAACCCCTTCCGGCCCTGAGTAAGCTCTGCACACGTGACGGAAACTGCACCCGCGACCCAGATGAGACGTCCGTTCGGCGAGCGCCGGACGATCGCCCGCCTCTGGCGGGACGCTGTCGCCGCGGGGCGGACGACGCCCGCATATCTCGTCGAGGACGGCGAAGGCGGCTGGCGCGAGGTGAGCTGGGCGGAGGCGGACCAGCGCGTCCGCGACTACGCGAACGGCTTCCTCGCCCGCGGCGTGGGCAAGGGCGATGCGGTGGGCCTCCTCGCCCAGAACAGTCTCGACTGGGCGCTGCTCGACTTCGCGCTCGCCCAGATCGGCGCCGTCGTCATCCCAATTTACGCCTCGAGCTCGGAGCGCGACGTCGGTTACCTGCTCGCCCATTCGGAGGCTGTCGGCGTGGTGTGCGAGGACGCGGCCCAGCTCGCCAAGGTCGAGGCGATCGCCGAGGAGACGCCGCGGCTCGCCCACGTGCTCACGTATCACGACCTCGACGGTCTCGCGGCCCACGGTCGCGACTTCGCAGCGACGTCGCCGAACGCGCTCGACGAGGCGGCTGACGCGATCGACGAGGAGGACCTGTACACGATCATCTACACGTCGGGCACGACCGGCCCTCCCAAGGGCTGCATGATCCGCCACCGCAACTACTACGTGATGGCGAGCGTCGTCGACGAGATGGAGACGCTCATGCGGGGCGACGACGTGATGCTCCTGTACCTGCCGCTCGCGCACAACTACGGGAAGCTCATGCTCCTCGACGGCGCGTACGTCGGATTCACGATCGGGCTGCTCGCGGACCCGCAGCGTGTGGCCGATGCGCTGCTCCAGGTACGCCCGACGCTGTTCCCGAGCGTTCCGCGCGTGTACGAGAAGGTGCACGCCGCGGTCGTCGCGCGTTTCGACTCGGCAACCGGGATCAAGCGCCGCCTCATCGACTGGGCGCTGCCGATCGGGCGGGAGGTGAGCCGCCTCGAGAGCGAGGGCAAGCCCGTGCCCCGTGGGCTCGCGAGGCGCCACAAGCTCGCCGATCGCCTCGTCTTCGCGAAGGTCCGTGACCGGGTAGGCGGGCGACTGCGGCTCCCGGGCTCGGGGGGAGCGCCGCTCGCCAAGGAGATCGCCGAGTTCTTCGACGCGATCGGCATCCGGATCATGGAGGGATACGGCCTCACCGAGTGCACGACCGCGTGCAGCACGAACCGCGCCGAGAAGTACCGGTTCGGCACGGTCGGGCCGCCGCTGCCGGGCTTCGAGATCCGCACGGACGACGACGGCGAGATCCTGATCCGCAGCGAGACGGTGTTCAAGGGCTACTTCAAGGACCCGGAGGCGACGGCCGCCGTCCTCTCCGACGACGGCTGGCTCCGCACCGGCGACGTGGGCGAGATCGACGAGGACGGCTTCCTCAAGGTCACAGACCGGAAGAAGGACATCCTCGTCACCGCGGGCGGCAAGAACGTCGCGCCTCAGAACATCGAGAACGAGCTGAAGACGTCGAAGTGGATCTCGCAGGCGCTCGTCGTCGGCGACCGGAGACCGTACGTGGCGGCACTGATCACGCTCGACGAGACGGAGATCGGCAACTGGGCGGCCGAGCGCGGCCTGGACGGCGACATCTCGACGCTCGCCGCGCACCCCGAGGTGCAGGACATCGTTCAAGGCGTCGTCGACGACGCGAACCGCGACCGCTCGCGCTACGAGCAGGTGAAGCGCTTCGTGATCCTGCCACGCGACTTCAGCGCAGAGGCGGGCGAGATCACGCCGACGCTCAAGCTCCGCCGCCGCGCCGTCCTCGAGCACTTCGAGGCGCAGGTCGACGAGCTATACGTGCCCTAGGGCGCGGCCCGCTAGACGCGAATCAGAGGACGCGGCGTGCGCCGACGAACGACCCGTACCCGGCGAGGGTCGAGATCTTGACGACGTCGCCCGTGTGCGGCGCATGGATGAACTGGCCGCCTCCGATGTACATGCCCATGTGCCCGAGGCCGCTGAAGAAGACCATGTCGCCGGGCTGGAGCTCGCTATAGGACACCGGGACGCCGTAGCCGTACGCGGACGCCGCGTGGTGCGGAATGTAGATGCCGATCTGCCCGTACACGTAGCTGACGAGGCCCGAAGCAGTCGAAGCCCTGCGACGGGCTTGCCCCACCCCACACGTACGGGATGCCGAGGTACTGCATCGCGATCGCGACGACCTGGGACGCCCGGCTCCCATCCGGAAGCGGCGCGCCGGTCGGAACGTCGGTGAACGCCGGCTCGCTGTACGGGTCGCTGTACCCAGCCTGCGTCGTGGCCACCGCTGCTGCCTGCTGCGCCTGGAGTCGGGCGCGCGCCTGGGCGGCCAATTCGGCCTGGCGCTGGCGCTCCTCCGCCTGGAGCTGCACGATCTCGTCCTTCACCGAGGCGAGCATCTGCTGGCGCTCCGCCAGGCGGGACTCGATCTCCGCCTTCTGGGCCGCCTGCTCGGCGACGATGCGGGCCTGGTCGGCGCGCGCCTTCTGCAGGCGCTCGCGGCTGGCCTCGACCTCCTTCTTGAACCGCTTGACCTCCCGGAGTACCCGCGCGTCCTGGTGCGAGACGCGCTCGATGGCGTTCAGCCGCGAGACGATGTCGTCGAGGCTGCTTGCTCCGAGGAGGACCTCGAGCGTCGAATCGCCGCTGCCGTTGACGTAGAGGTCACGGAGCCGCGTCTCGATTCGCCTTTGCGCCACGACGAGGCTCTTCTTGGCGGCGACGAGGTGGCGCCCGTTCTTCTCGAGGTCGGAGTCGATCGAGTCGAGCTCGATGTTCGCATAGTTCCAGGCCTCGATCGTGCTCGAGAGGTTCATGTCGAGCTGCTCGACCTCGGCCAAGATCGCCTGCGCCTGCTCCTTCTTCGAGGTGATCGTCTGGGCCGAAGCGGCACTGACGGCAAGCAGAAGCGCCGCAGCCGAGGCTACGAGAACGAACAGAATCGGCGCCCATCCGGTGGTGGAGCTCCCACGGGCTCTACCCCGAACAGGGCCGCCGGTGGCGGCGCTGCCCGTCACAAGTCGAGGAGCCTAGCAGTACCTCCGGACGGCCGCAACCGACAACAGAGCCAAAATCCGCCGAAAAATCACTGCAAAGAGGCATTTTGGACAGTCACAAACATTGGGTCTGTGTTAGGGTCGCCCCTCGTGCGCAGGGGAGCGAGAAGGTGGGGACCGACCTTCGTCTTGGTCCTGTGTGGAATCGGAGCTGCGGCACTCGTCCCGACAGGGGGCGCCGGAGTCTCGTCCACGGTCACCGCAGAGGGCCACCTCGTGGGCCAGCCCACGGCAGCCGCCTTCAAGCTCAAGGTGGACGCGGTCGCGTACCACCTGCCGGGTCGCACCGCGAGCGGCCTGCCGGTCGGGAAGGGCGTCGTGGCCGTCGACCCCAAGCTAATCCCCCTCGGCACTCGCCTCTTCGTGCCCGGCTACGGCCGAGGTGTCGCGGCAGACATGGGCGTCGGGATCAAGGGCAGGATCATCGACCTCTGGATGCCGAACCACGCGGCCGCGCGCAAGTGGGGTCGGAAGACAGTCGTCATCACGGTCTACCCGTAGCCCCGGTCTCCGACCGCAAGTCCGCCTAGATTTTGTCCATGCGAACGAGGACGCTCAGGCTCCTCCTCGTCGTCTGTGCCGTCGGCGCGACGGGTGCCGCCGGCGCGCAAGGAGCTCCCACGGGTCACGCGACGGCTTCCGGTCTCGAGGCCAAGCTCACGAAGGCGCTTGCCTCCCCCTACGTCGACGGTCGCCGAACCGGCGCGCTCGCAGTCGACCTCCGGACCGGGCAGGTCGTCTTCCAGCACAACGCGGCCCGGGCGCTCGTTCCCGCGTCGACCGAGAAGCTCACGGTCTCTTTCGCCGCGCTGAAGCAGCTCGGTCCGAGCTTCCGGTTCCACACGGAGGTCCTCGGAGCCGGAAAGCTCGTCGGCGACCAGTGGCACGGCAATCTCTATCTCGTCGGCCACGGAGACCCGACGCTCGGCCTCCCCGACGTCGGCCGCCTCGCACGCGACGTCAAGGCCGCAGGTATCCGGCGAGTGACCGGCAGCGTCATCGCGGACGAGCGCCACTACGACGCACGCCGCGATGCACCGGGCTGGAAGTCGTACTTCCTCGGCATCGAGTCGCCGCCGCTCTCCGCCCTCGTCGTCAACGGCGCGCACCTCACGGGCGCGAACAGCTCGGCGACGGTCGCCGCGACAGCCCTCGCGACTGGCCTTGGCGCGCCGCGGAGTCGCGGTTGCGCAGACGCCACGTACCGGTCGCGTTGCGGGCGAGGCGGTCCCGCTCGCGGTCGACCACTCGGCGAGGCTGAGCGTCCTCGTCCAGCAGATGAACCGCTCGAGCGACAACTTCATGGCCGAGATGCTCCTCAAGGAGCTCGGGGCGTTCGGGACCGGTCGCGGGTCGACGGCCGCGGGGGCGGCCGTCGTGCGGAAGTCGCTCTCGGAGGCGGGCGTGCCGACCACCGGCGTGCGGATCGTCGACGGCTCGGGGCTCTCGAGCCTCGACCGGCTGACCGCCCAGGCGCTCGTCGCCCTTCTACGCACGGGCGCGGTCGACCCGGCAGTACGGAGCGCGTTCGTCGCCTCGCTCCCCGTCGCCGGCGTCTCCGGAACGCTCCGGAACAGGCTCGCGACGCGGCCGACCCTCCGCCGCGTCGTCGCGAAGACGGGTACGACGTCGCTCGCCTGCAGCCTCGCTGGATTCGTGAGAGGTCGCTACGCGTTCGCGATCGTCCAGAACGGCTCGCCCGTCTCGTTCTGGTCCGCGCGAGCCGCGCAGGACCGGTTCGTGACCGTGCTCGCGCGCTCCTAGGGCGCGAGCAGCGCGCGGAGCTCGTCCTCGGAGAGGACCGGCACGCCCAGCTTCTGCGCCTTCGCGAGCTTCGATCCGGGGCTCTCGCCGGCGACCACGCCCGTCGTCTTCTTCGAGACGGACTCCGAGACCTTCGCTCCGAGCGCCTCCAGGGCCGTCTTCGCCTCGTCCCGCGACCAGGCCTCGAGCGTGCCTGTGATGACGTACTGGTTCCCCGTGAGCGGGCCTTCCACCGGACGCTCCGCCTCCCCCGCGGTCATCTGGAGGCCCAGCGCGCGGAGCTCCTCGACGAGCTTCCGGTTCTCCTCGTCGGCGAACCATTCGGCGATGAGCTCTGCCCGGTCCGGCCCGATCCCCTCGACCTGCTCGAGGTCCTCCTGCGTGGCCGCGAGCAACGCATCGACCGACCCGAAGTGGCGCGCCAGGTTGCGCGCAAGCACCCAGCCGGTCTTCGGGATGTTGAGCCCGAACAGCACCCGCGAGAACGGCTGGGCCTTCGACGTCTGGATCGAGTCGATCGCCTTCTGCGCCGAGATCTCGCCGTACCCGTCGAGCTCGGTCAGCTGCTCGGGCGTCAGGCGGTAGAGGTCGGGCATCGAGCGCAAGAGCCCCTGATCCCAGAGGCGGCGCACGAACTGCTCGCCGACGCCCTCGATGTCCATCGCGGCCTGGACCCAGTGGATCAGCGTCTCGAGCCCGCGCGACGGGCAGGCGCGGTTCGGGCAGCGGTGCATGACCTCGCCCTCCGGCTTCACGATCTCCGTCCCGCAGAGCGGGCACCTGGCGGGCATGCGGAACCGGCGCGAGCCCTTCGCATGCGGCAGCACCGGGCCGACGACCTGCGGGATCACGTCCCCCGCACGCTGCACGATGACCGTGTCGCCCTGGCGGAGGTCCTTGCGGTTGATGTCGTCCTCGTTGTGAAGCGTCGCGTTCGAGACCGTCACGCCACCGACCTGCACCGGTTCGAGCTCGGCCCACGGGTTGAGCGCGCCCGTCCGGCCCACTCGGATGTGGATCTTCCTGAGCGTCGTCTGTGCCGTCATCGGCGCCCACTTGTACGCCCTCGCCCAGCGGGGACGGCCGTGCAGTGCGCCAAGCCTGCGCTGCTGATCGAGCGAGTCCACCTTGATCACGATCCCGTCGATCTCGTAGTCGAGCTCCGCGCGCCGCGTCTCCCACTCGGCGGCCGCCTTCGCGACCTCCTCGATCGAGTCGAGGCGCTCCGAGTACGGGTTCGTGCGGAAGCCGTGCGCCTTCAGCCACTGGAGGACGTCCCACTGGCTCTGGAAGGCGACGCCGTCGACGTGGCCCACACCGTAGGTCCAGATCGAGAGCGGACGAGCAGCCGTGATCGACGGATCGAGCTGGCGGACGGACCCGGCCGCGGCGTTGCGCGGATTGGGCGCGGCGCGCTTGCCCTCGGCGGCCTGCTTCTCCGTGAACGTCCTGAATCCCGAGAGCGGCATGAAGACCTCCCCGCGCACCTCGATCCGCGCCGGCAGCGACTCTCCGTCCGTCGATCTCATCGAGAGCGGGATGGCCCTGATCGTGCGCAGGTTCGGCGACACGTCCTCCCCGCGTTCGCCGTCCCCTCGCGTCGCACCGCGGACGTAGCGGCCGTCCTCGTAGAGGAGCGACACCGCGAGCCCGTCGATCTTCGGCTCGACGAGGTACGCGACGGCCTCGTCCGTGCCGAGCCGCTTGCGCACGTCGTCGGCGAACTTCACCAGCGTCTCCTCGTTCGTCACCTTGTCCAGCGACCCGAGCGGCACCAGGTGCTCGACCTTCTGGAAGCGCTCCGACGGCGCCGCCCCGACCCGCTGGGTCGGCGAGTCCGCGACGACGAGATCCGGGTGCTCGCTCTCGAGCGCGACCAGCTCGTCGTAGAGCCGGTCGTACTCGGCGTCGGTCATGACCGGGTCGTCCTCGACGTGGTATGCGAGAAGCGCCTCGTTCACGATCGAGCGCAGCTCGTCGACGCGCGCAGAAGCCGCCCTAGAGGACATCGAGCAGCTCCTCCGGCTCACGGACGAACGCGTCCGGCTCCTCGGCGAGGAGCACCTCGTCGGCATGGATCCCTCCCCAACCGAC
Organism: uncultured Actinomycetes bacterium; assembly: GCA_963815895.1. Taxonomy (GTDB): domain Bacteria; phylum Actinomycetota; class Thermoleophilia; order Gaiellales; family Gaiellaceae; genus GMQP-bins7. The sequence goes on from CAWFIP010000002.1 coordinate 267,595, forward strand.
GCCGACGGCGAACGCACCTGCCGCCTTCGCGGCGCGGATGTCGAACGGCGAGTCGCCGACGTATGCCACCTCCGAGACGTCCGCGCCGAGCCGGTCCGCGGCCGCGAGCACCGGGTCCGGGTCGGGCTTGTGGCGGTCGGTGTCCTCGTGCGCGACCACGACCGAGAAGTTCTCGCCGAGCGCAGGGAACCGCTCGACCGCAAGCGCGACCGTCCGGTGGCGCTTGGCCGTGACGATGCCGAGTGTCCGCCCGTCGGCGCGCAGGCGCGGCAGCAGCGCGAGCACGTCGTCGAACGCCTCCAGCGTGTCGTGCAGCGGATCGTTGTGCACCCGGTACGCCTCGACGAGGTCGTCGACGTGGTCCGGCGCAAGCGCCTGCATCTGCGCGACGAGACCCTGGCCGCCGATCATGGCCGCCAGCTCCTCCGACGCGATCTCCCGCCCGAGCACGGTGCGCGTCGCATGCGTCATGGAGGCCAGGATGATCGGGCCCGAGTCGATCAGCGTGCCGTCGAGGTCGAAGAGGACGACGGGAAAGCGCACCGGAGAGGGCACCGCCCGATCGTAGCCACGGCACCGGGAAGCGCAGTCAGTAGCGGACGCGCTCGAGATAGAGGCCCCACGCGGGCGCCGTGAGCCCCGCCTCGGAACGCGGGCGGCCCTGGAGCAGCCGGCTCATGCGATCGGGCGCCTCGGCCCCTGCCTCGAGCATCGTCCCGACGAGCGTCCGCACCATGTGCCGGAGAAAGCTGTCCGCCTCGACCGTGAAGTCCAGGCGGTCGTCCTCCCGCTCCCAGGACGCGGCAAGCACGTTCCTCGAGAACGACTCGTGCTGCGTGTCGGACGGGGTGAATGCGCGGAAGTCGCGCTCCCCCGGCAGGAGAGCGGCGGCGGCTGCGAGGGCGTCGAGTGCGATCGGGCGGGGCCACCACAGCACGCGCCGGGCATCGAGCGGTGCTCGCGTCTGCCTCGTGAGGACGCGGTAGCGGTACGCGCGGGCGCGTGCGGAGAATCGGGCGTGGAAGTCCGACGCAGCGTCGTCGGCCGCGAGAACTGCCACGTCGTCCGGGAGAGCGGTGTTGAGGGCTTCCGCCACGTGCTCCAGGGGCGGACCGCCCTCGACGTCCACGCTCGCAACCTGACCGGTGGCGTGCACGCCGGTATCGGTACGGCCCGCGACCGCCAGACCGTCCCAGCGCGGGAAGAGCGCGTCGAGGGCCTCCCGTACGGCACCCTCCACCGTTCGCTGGCCGGGCTGTCGGGCCCAGCCGCGAAATCCGGTGCCGTCGTACTGGAGCACGAGCTTGAGCTTCACGACCTGACATCATGGGCGTCGAATGGCCACGTCGCGGCGGTACGACCTGTACTCGAGCGACTTCCGGGAGACGACGCACGAGACGTACGCGCGGATGCGACGCGACGATCCCGTCCTGCAGCAGCCCGGAATCGACGGCGAGACTCCGATCTGGTTCGTCACCCGCTACGAGGACGTCGTCTCCGTGCTCCACGACGACGAGCGGTTCGTCGTCGATCCGGCGCGCGCCTTGTACGCCGACGAGCTCGAGCGGCGACGGGAAGACCTCCTCGGCGACGAGCGCATCGGCGAGAGCCTCCTCACACGAGACGGCGACGACCATCGCCGCCTGCGGCGTCTCGTGTCGAAGGCGTTCACGCCGCGGATGGTCGAGCAGCTTCGTCCGCGGATCGAGTCGATCGCCGACGAGCTTCTCGACGCGACCGAGAGCCGCGGCGCCATGGACCTCGTGGACGACTACGCCTTCCCGTTGCCCATCATCGTCATCGCCGAGCTCCTCGGTATCCCGGCAGAGGATCGCGACCGCTTCCGCACGTGGTCGAACACGTTCGTCCTCCCCGCGCTGACACCCGAGCTGCAGGAGCAGTTCCGCGTGCACACGGACGAGTTCGTCGCATACCTCGACGCGCTGTTCGCCACTCGTCGCGCCGACCCGAGGGATGACCTCGTGTCGGCACTGGTCCAGGCCGAGGAAGCAGGCGACCACCTCAGCGAGAACGAGCTCTACAGCATGGCCGTCCTGCTCATCGTGGCCGGGCACGAGACGACCGTGAGCCTGATCACGAACTCGGTGCTCGCGCTGCTCACGCACCCGGATGCGCTCGCCGACGTGCGCTCGGACCCGGCGCTCCTGCCGTCCGCGATCGAGGAGCTGCTCCGCTTCGACAGCCCGGTCGAGCGCGCGATCACGCGCTGGGCGGCGGACGACGTCGAGATCGGCGGCCACACGATCGCCCGCGGCGATCTCGTGATCGCCGTGATCGGCTCCGCGAACCGGGACTCGGATCGATTCCCGGACGCGGAGGCCCTCGATCTGCGCAGGGAGGACGTGAAGCACGTCGCCTTCGGCCGCGGCAGCCACTTCTGCCTCGGCGCCCCGCTCGCCCGGCTCGAGGCCGAGGTCGCGCTGCGCACGCTCTTCGAACGGCTGCCGACGCTGCGGCTCGCGATCGACGCGACCGACCTGTACTGGAGGCCGATCCCGATCTTCCGCAGCCTCGCCTCGCTGCCGGTGGCCTGGGATACGGCGGCCTAGCGGCCCACTGCGAGCGCTTCGTTCGCCCCGGTGACCGTCAGACCGGGCTCCGGGCCGCCGCCGATCACGAACACGCGGCCGCCGAACGCGACGACCCCGAGCCCGTGCCGCGGCGTCGGGAGATCCTCGAGCCGCTGCCAGGTCCCCGTCGCGGCGCGATACGCGTACACCTCCCGGATCGTCCCGCCCGGCTCCTCACCACCCACCGAGACGACGCGCCCGGCGATGCCGGCCGCCGCCGTCCCGCCGCGTGGGTCGGGCACAGGCGGGAGCCGACGCCAGAGCCGAGCGCCGGGCCTCCAAGACTCGAAGTGAGTCAGGTTCGTGTCGAGCCCCGACGTGCGGCCCGCCACCGCATACACCTCCCCCGCCAGTGCCGCGACGCCAAGGTGCTCGCGCGGCGTCGGCCCCGGCACGACCGCCCAGCGGCGCGTTCGGAGGTCGAAAGCAAGCGCGTTCCTGGCGAGCCGGGCGCCGCTCACGCGGACGACGCCGCCCGCGACCACGATCCGGTTCCCGACGACCGCCGCGCCGGCCGCCGCGCGCGGGAACGGGAGCCGCGGCAGCGCACGCCAGGCGCCGTTCTCGAGCACGTACGCGGTGCGGAGCGGATTGCCCGTGTGGCCATAGCCGCCGAGGACGTAGAGGCGCCCGGCCCGTGCGACGGCCATCGCGTGGTGCGCCGACGCCGGAAGGTCGGGGAGCCTGCGCCAGCGGTCGAGTGCGGGCGAGTAGGCGTCCGCGCGCGCGGAATGGCTCCCGTCGGCGTTGAACCCGCCGACGACGGCGATCTCGTTCCCCACGACGGCGGCCGCGACCTCGGTACGCGGAACCGGCAGACTCGCACGCTGCTCCCATTCGGTCGTCGCCGCAGGCCCGGAAGCCGCGACTGCGAGGACTACGAGAACCGGGACGAGCGCGAGCGGCGCCATCCGCGCCATGCGAAGACTGTACCGGGGCCGGCTACGCCGGATCCACGACCAGCGTGAGCCCTTCGACCGAGCGGACGACGACCTCGGTGCCGGCGTCGCACCCTCCGGCGCAACGCGCCCGCCAGATCTCCCCCTCCACCTTCACCTGGCCGTCCGGCCAGAGCTCCGACAACGCGACTCCCGGCTTCCCGACGAGCGAGCCGATGCCCACGCTCACCCGACGCCGCTTCGACCACCACATGAAGCCAAAGGTCTCGAGGATGTCGAGCACCGCCGCGACCCCGACCGCGATGAGCCCCCACGGCTGCGGGAGGAAGAAGATCGCGAGGATGAGCGCGATGAGGAAGAGCACGCTCGAAGAGCGTACTCAGCGTGCTGCCGCGCTATGACTCAGGCGCCGGCGGCGGTCGCCTCGACGGGCTCTTCGGCCCGCCTCGCGCGTGCGCCGAGCGGCGACGCCACGGGCTCGTGGTCCACGAGCTCGAGGTAGACCATCTCGGCGGCGTCGCCCTGACGGGCGCCGATTCGCACGATGCGCGTGTAGCCGCCCGGGCGCTCCGCGAAGCGGGGCGCGATATCGGCGAAGAGCCGGTGGACGACGTCGTTCGAGCGAAGCGCGGCGAGCGCCTGCCGTCTGGCATGGAGGTCGCCGCGCTTGCCCAGCGTGATCATCTTCTCGGCGAACGGCTTTACGGCCTTCGCCTTGGCCTCGGTCGTCTCGATGCGGCCGTGCTCGATCAGGGCGCCCGCGAGATTCGAGTAGAGCGCCTTGCGATGGGCGGAGTCCCGCCCGAGCTTTTTGCCCGACCGCTTGTGCCTCATCGCTAGACGAGGGCCTCCTCGCCCTTGAGCGTGAGGCCGTGCGCTGCGAGCGCCGAGCGAACCTCCTCGATCGACTTGCGGCCGAAGTTCGGGATCGCGACGAGCTCGCTCTCCGACTTCGACGTCAGGTCGCCGATGGTCTCGATGCCGACGCGCTTGAGGCAGTTGTACGAGCGGACGCCGAGCTCGAGCTCCTCGATCGGGAAGTTCTCCATCCCGTGTGCCGCGGGCGCCTCGGCCGCCGCCTCCGGGCTCACCTCCCCGAAGCCCTCCATACGGTCGAGGTCGGTGAAGATCGCCAGCTGGCGGATGAGGATCTCGGCACCCTGGCCGATCGCGTCACGCGGCTCGATCGAGCCGTCCGTCGTGACGTCGAGGACGAGCTTGTCGTAGTCCGTGCGCTGACCGACGCGGGCAGCCTCGACCTCGTACGCGACGCGGCGGACCGGCGAGAAGATCGAGTCGATCGGAATGACACCGATCGTCGTCTCGGGCCCGCGGTTGAGCTCGGCCGGCACGTAGCCGCGGCCACGGCCGATGGTGACGCTCATCTCGAGCTTGCCCTTGTCGGAGACGTGTGCGATCTCGAGCTCCGGGTTCAAGATCTCGAGGTCGGCCGGCGCCTCGATGTCGGCCGCCGTCACGACGCCCGCGCCCTTCTTCGCGATGTACACCTCGATCTCGGGCGATGCGCCGTGCAGGAGCACGATGAGGTTCTTGAGGTTGAGGATGATGTCCGTGACGTCCTCGCGGACGCCCGGAAGCGTCGTGAACTCGTGGGCGACGCCCTCGATCTTCACCGCGGTCACCGCGGCGCCCTCGAGCGACGACAGGAGAACGCGGCGAAGCGAGTTCCCGAACGTGTGGCCGAAGCCGCGGTCGAGCGGCTCGATCACGAAGACGCCGCGGTGGTCGTCCGTCTCCTCGTGGACGATCCGCGGAGTCTGGAAGTCCATCAGGCTTGTGCGTGTAGCCAAAGCGGTCCTTTCTCGTTCAAACCGGGCGGGGCCTTCCCCACCCATGGGGCGTTACTTCGAGTAGAGCTCGACGATGAGCGATTCCTGGACGGGCGCGTCGATCTCGGAGCGCTCCGGCCACTTGAGCACGGTCCCCGTGAGGCCGTCATGGTCGGCCTGGAGCCACGGTGCGACGGACGCCGTGAGGTCGGTGGCGTCGCGGACGAGCGGCTCGACCGGGCTTCCCGGCTTGAGGCTGATCACCTCTCCGGGCCGGACGCCGTAGCTCGGGATGTTCACTCGGCGGCCGTTCACGAGGAAGTGGTTGTGGCGAACGAGCTGCCGCGCCTGAGCGCGCGAGCCGGCGAAGCCGAGCCGGTAGACGACGTTGTCGAGCCGCGTCTCGAGCATCCGGAGCAGGTTCTCGCCCGGAGCCCCGAGCCCGCGTGTCGCCTTCTCGTACGTGTTGCGGAACTGCTTCTCGAGCAGGCCGTAGTACCGCCGCGCCTTCTGCTTCTCGCGCAACTGGAGCAGGTACTCGGACTGCTTGATGCGCCCGCGGCCGTGGTCGCCCGGCGGGTAGGCGCGGCGCTCGACCGCGCACTTCTCGGTCAGGCAGCGCTCGCCCTTGAGGAAGAGCTTGAGACCCTCACGGCGACAGAGCCGGCACTTGGGGCCGAGGTCGCGGGCCACTAGACGCGCCTCCGCTTCCGAAGCCGGACGCCGTTGTGCGCCTGCGGGGTGACGTCCTTGACGCCGAGGATCTCGAGGCCGGCAGCCTGGAGTGAGCGGATCGCGGTCTCGCGCCCGGAGCCGGGGCCCTTCACGAAGACCTCGACCTTCTGCAGACCGTGCTCCATGCCCTTGCGCGCCGCGCTGTCGGCGGTGACCTGCGCCGCGAACGGCGTCGACTTGCGCGAGCCCTTGAACCCGGCGGAGCCGGCGGACTCCCACACGATCACGTTCCCCTCGCGGTCGGTCAACGTCACGATCGTGTTGTTGAACGACGTCTTGATGTGCGCCTGGCCGATCGCGATGTTCTTCTTGACGCGCCGGCGCGTACGGCCACGATTGCGAGGCGGAGCCACTACTTCGTCGCCTTCTTGCCGCGGCCGACGGTCTTCTTCGGGCCCTTGCGCGTGCGAGCGTTCGTCTTCGTCCGCTGGCCGCGCACCGGGAGCCCGCGACGGTGCCTGATACCGCGATAGGCGCCGATCTCCGTGAGGCGCTTGATCGCCTGCGCGCGCTCACGCCGCAGGTCGCCCTCCACCTCGAGGTCGGAGTCGATGAAGTTGCGGAGCTTCGTGACCTCCTCGTCGGTGAGGTCGCGGACCTTCTCGTCCGGATCGAGCTCGAGCTGGCGGCAGATCTTCTCTGCCGTCGCGTCGCCGATGCCGTAGATATAGGTCAGCCCGATCACGAGCCGCTTCTGGGTGGGGAGGTTGACTCCCGCGATTCTGGCCATGGGTACTAGCCCTGCCTTTGCTTGTGACGGGGGTTCGAGCAGATGACGATCGTGCGGCCGTGCCGCTTGATCACGCGGCAGCGCTCGCACATGGGCTTGACGGACGGGCGGACTTTCATCTCTTTACTTGAGCCGGAACGTGATGCGGCCGCGCGTGAGGTCGTACGGGGAGAGCTCTACCTTGACGCGATCGCCCGGGAGGATCCGAATGTAGTTCTTGCGCATCTTCCCGGAGATCTTCGCGAGCACGTCCTGGCCTGAGTCGAGCTGCACCCTGAACATCGTGCTGGGGAGCGCTTCGACGACCTCTCCTTCGACCTCGATCTTGTCTTCCTTGACGGCCAACCGCTCTGTTCCTAGATCTCCCTTTCAGCAGGCCCTCAGCCGCGGACCTCGCGCTTCTCGCTTGTACCAACCTCGAAAGGCCAGCTTGAACCACTGAGCTTCAACTACGCACAGCGCAGCATGCAGCTGCGCCGCGGTCGCCTATCGTAGCACACTGTTTTTTCCGGCCCCGTCGGCGTTCCGGGCCGGAACTCCGACCCTCGGCGTGAGGATGCGGGGGCCGTCGCCGGTGATCGCGACCGTGTGCTCGAAGTGCGCGGAGAGCGAGCCGTCGGCGGTCGAGACCGTCCAGCCGTCCGCGGCCATGACGACGTCCGGGCCGCCCGCCGTGATCATCGGCTCGATCGCGATCGTCATCCCTTCCGAGAGCCGCGGCCCGCGGCCAGGCTCGCCGAAGTTCGGGATGTGCGGATCCTCGTGGTAGTAGCGGCCGACGCCATGTCCCACGAGGTTGCGGACGACCGCGAAGCCGGCGGCCTCGACGACGTCCTGGACCGCGCGAGAGATGTCTCCCACGCGGTTCCCGACCGTCGCCTGCGCGATGCCGGCGTCGAGCGCGTCCTGCGCCGCGTCCAGAAGGCGCTGCGCCTCGTCGTCGATCTCCCCGACACCGAACGTGTACGCGCTGTCCGCGATGTAGCCGTCGAGCGTGACACCCACGTCGATAGTCACGAGGTCGCCCTCACCGACCTCGTACCCACCCGGGATCCCGTGCACGACAACCTCGTTCTGCGAGATGCAGATGGCGCGCGGAAACCCGTTGTAGCCCTCCGACGTCGGAATGCCGCCTTTCTCGCGGATGAACGCTCCGGCCGCATCGTCGAGCTCGGCGGTCGTCACCCCGGGCACGAGCAGCTTGCCCACGTGCGCGATCGTCTCTGCAACGAGGGCTCCGGCGGCCGCCATCTTCTCGATCTCGCGTGGGCTCTTGCGGATGATCACGCCGAGCCGGCTCCGACCCGGGTCAATGCCTCTTCGATCTGCGCTGCCACGTCCTCAACCGTACCCACGCCGTCCACGCCGACGAGCGTTCCGTCCTCCCGATAGCGCTCGATGAGCGGTTCGGTCAGCTGGTGGTACAGGCGCAGCCGGTTGCGGATCGCCTCGGGCGAGTCGTCCGCGCGACCCTCGGCGATCGACCTCGCGTGCAGGCGATCGGTCGCGACGTCGTCGTCGACGGCGAGCAGGATCACGGCGTCTAGCGGCTTTCCGATCTCGACGAGCATCGCGTCGAGCGCCTCGGCCTGCGGAATCGTTCGCGGGAAGCCGTCGAGGACGAACCCGTCCTCTCCCTCGAGCCGCTCGCGGATGAGGTCGATCATGAGGTCGTCCGGGACGAGGTCGCCACGCTCCAGGATCGGCTCGACGCGGCGGCCGAGCTCGGAGCCGTCGGCGACGGCGCTGCGCAGGATGTCGCCTGTCGCAACGTGCGCGAGACCGCGCGCGTCGGCCAGACGCTTCGCCTGCGTTCCCTTGCCCGATCCCTGTGGGCCCAGAATCAGGATCCTCATGTCCGCGCCGGCCGGGGCGAGACGAGCCTCGTCCCTATTTCAGGAAGCCCTCGTAGTTGCGCATCATCATCTGCGACTCCATCTGTCGCATGGTGTCGAGCGCAACGCCGACTGCGATCAGTACGGAGGTGCCGCCGAGCGCGCCTGCGCTCGCCTGTGAGAACCCGCCGTACCTGATGAAGAGGCTCGGGAGCACGGCCACGCACGCGAGGAAGAGCGACCCCGGCAGCGTCAGACGCGAGAGAACGCGGTCGAGGTACTGCGCGGTCGGCGGACCCGGCCTGATGCCCGGGATGTACCCGCCGTGCTGGCGGAGGTTGTCGGCCTGATCCACCGGGTTGAACTGGACCGCGGTGTAGAAGTACGTGAAGACGACAATCATCACGCCCTCGATCAGCAGGTAGATCCAATCGCCGGGCTGGAAGTACTCGTTCACGAAGTCCTGCGTCGCCGGGAAGTACTGCGCGATCGTCGGCGGGAACGCCAGGATCGCCGCGGCGAAGATGATCGGGATGACGCCCGCCATGTTCACGCGGAGCGGCAGATAGGTCGAGCCGCCGGCCGTCATCCGCCGGCCCACCATCCGCTTCGCGTACTGGATCGGGATCCTGCGCTGGCCCTCCTGGACGAAGACGACCGCCGCGCAGATCCCGACCGCGATGAGCGGATAGAAGAGCTTCTCCATCGGGCCGCCGTTCCACCAGGCAGCGATGCCGATCGGGGCGCCGACGAGGATGGACGCGAAGATGAGGATCGAGATGCCGTTGCCGACGCCGCGCTTCGTGATGAGCTCGCCCATCCACATGAGGAGCGTCGTACCGGCCGTGAGGGTCACGACGATCAGGACCAGCTCGCCCGAGCCTGCGTTCAAGATGCCCTGGTCGCGGAAGAGGAACGCGTACCCCGTCGCCTGCGCGGCCGCGAGCACGACCGTCAGGTAGCGCGTGTACTGCGTGATCTTGGCGTAGCCTGCCTCACCCTCCTTCTGGAGCTCGGCCAGCCGCGGGATCACGACCGTCAGGAGCTGCAGGATGATCGAGGCCGTGACGTACGGCATGATCCCGAGCGCGAACAGCGAGAACTGCGACAGCGCTCCACCGGAGAAGAGGTTGAGCAGGCCGAGCACGGTGCCGCCCTGGCCCGAGAAGTAGTTCTCGATGGCACTTGGATCGACGCCGGGGGCCGGGATCCAGGAGCCGAGGCGATACGCCGCGAGGATCATCGCGGTGAAGAGCACGCGCTTCCGGAGCTCCGGGACCTTCCAGGCGCTCGCGAGCCAGCCGAACATCGACTAGTCCTCGGCCTCCTCGTCGGCGGGTGCTTCCTCGGCGCTCTCGGCCGACTCCTCCGACGTGGGCTCCTCGTCCGGCTCGGGAGCGGCCGGCTTGGCCGCCTTGTGCTTCTTCTTCTTCTTCTCGACCGGCTCGCCGCGAAGCCACGTGACGGTTCCTCCGGCGGCCTCGATCTTCTCGATCGCGGACTTCGAGAAGCCGTGCGCGGACACGGTGAGCTTCGTCGTGAGCTCGCCCTTGCCCAGCACCTTCACGTCGACTGACAGCTTGCGGATGAGGCCCGCAGCCTTGAGCGCCTCGGGCGTCACCTCGGCGCCTGCGTCGAACCGCGCCTCGAGCTCGGCCACGTTGACGGGCTGGCTGTACGTCCGGAACGGGCCGATGGGCATCGCGTCCGCGGACGTGTTGCCGCGGAGCTTGCCCATGCGCATGTCGATCGGCATCTGGCCGCCCTCGAACCCGGCGGGCATCGTGTGCGACCCGGCGCGCGACTTCTGGCCCTTGATCCCGCGGCCCGAGTAGCGGCCCTTGCCGGACCCGAGCCCGCGGCCCACGCGCTTGCGGTCCTTCCGCGGCTGCGCCGGCCGGAGATTGGAGAGGTTGAGCTCGTCAGGCACCGACGCCGTCCTTCCCCTCGATGCGAACGAGGTGATTCACGTGACGGAGCATTCCGCGCAGCTCCGGGCTGTCCTCGCGCTCGACGGTGCGGCCGATCTTGCCGAGCCCGAGCGCACGCAGCGTGCCCTCGTGGCGGTAGGTCTGGCCGACCGTGCTTCGCACCTGCGTGATCGTGAGCTTGCTCACTCCGTGTCCTCCGTAGCGGTCGCTTCGGCGGCAGGCTCGGGCGTCTCGTCCTCGACGGGCTCGGCGGCCGGCTCGGGAGCAGGCTCCTCAACGGGCGCATCGGCCGGCTCCTCGTCGGTCTCGACGGGAGGCCGGAACGGGAGCACCTCCGCGATCGTCTTGCCGCGGAGCTGGGCGACGTCCTCCGGCCGAACGAGGCGCTGCAGGCCGTTCACGGTCGCGCGCGTCATGTTGATCGGCGTCGTCGTCCCAAGGCTCTTCGCCAGCACGTCGCGGATCCCGGCCAGCTCGAGCACGGCGCGCACGCCGCCGCCGGCGATGACGCCGGTGCCTTCGCTCGCGGGGCGCAGGACCACCCGAGCCGCGTCGAAACGGCCCAGGATCTCGTGCGTGATGGTCTGCCCGTGCTTCGGCACGGTGAAGAGATTCTTCTTGGCGTCCTCGACGGCCTTCGAGATCGCGAGCGGGACTTCGCGCGCCTTCCCGTAGCCGAGGCCGACGCGGTCGACCTCGTCGCCGATCACGACGAGCGCGGTGAACGAGAACCGCCGTCCACCCTTGACGACCTTGGCGACGCGGTTGATCTCGATCACGCGCTCCTTGAGCTCGCGCGAGTCAGCGACTTCTCTGGTGCTCAAAACTGGAGCCCTCCCTCTCGAGCGCCCTCAGCGAGCGCCTTCACGCGTCCATGGAACAGGTATCCGCCGCGGTCGAACACGCAGCGCTCGACGCCGGCGCTCTTGGCCACGGCGGCCAATGTCTTCCCGACCTCGGCCGCCTGCTCGGTCTTGGAGCCGCCGCTCTTGCCGAGAGCAGTCCAGCTCGCGGAGGCGAGCGTGCGGCCGCTCTCGTCGTCGACGAGCTGCGCGAAGATGCCGCGATTCGAGCGGAAGACGACGAGGCGGGGCCGCTCGGCGGTGCCCGAGACCTTCGCCCGGACGCGCCGGTGGCGGCGCAGACGCGCCTCTCTCTTCGTCATGACGCTCATGCCCTCTTCCCGACCTTCCTGCGAACCTGCTCGTTCGCGTAGCGGATGCCCTTGCCCTTGTACGGCTCGGGCGGCCTCACCTTGCGGACCTCGGCTGCAGTCTGGCCCACCATCTGCTTGTCGATCCCCTTCACGATGACCTGCGTCGGCTGCGGCACCTCGAAGGTGATACCGGCGCGCGGCTTGATCACGACGGGGTGCGAGTAGCCGACCGCGAGCTCGAGATCCGTGCCCTTGAGCTGCGCGCGGTAGCCGACGCCCTGGATCTCGAGCTGCTTCTCGAAGCCCTTCGTGACGCCCTCGACCATGTTCGCGATCAGCGTGCGCGTGAGACCGTGCAGGGCGCGGTCCTGCCCACGCTCGGTCGGGCGCTTCACGATGATCTCCTCCTCCGACTTCTCGACCATCATGCGCGACGGGACCACCTGGCTGAGCTCGCCGAGCGGCCCGTTCACCTGCACGCGGCCGGGCGAGATCGCGACCATGACTCCGGCCGGCAACGTGATGGGCTGTCTTCCGATTCGCGACATGGCTACCAGACGAAGGCGATGACCTCGCCGCCCACACCGCGCTCGGCGGCCTGGCGGCCCGTGATGATCCCGCCCGAAGTGGACATGATCGAGGTGCCGAGCCCACCGAGCACGCGCGGCAGCCGGTCCTTGCGCGCGTATACGCGGCGACCCGGCTTGGAGACACGCTTGAGATCGGTGATTACGCGGCGCCTGTCCTTCGCGAACTTCAGCTCGATGACGAGCGTCCTGAACGGCAGCTCCTTGTCCTGCTCGTCCGTGAGCTGTACCACGCGGAAGTCCTTGATGTAGCCCTCGTCCTTGAGGATGCGGGCGATCTCCTCCTTCACGCGCGAAGTCGGCATCGAAGCGCTGTCGTGCAGCGCTCGGTTCGCGTTGCGAATCCGGGTGAGCATGTCGGCAATCGGATCTGTGAGCACGTTCTTCCCTCCTACCAGCTCGACTTCGTCATGCCGGGGATCGCGCCCTGGTGGGCGAGCTCGCGCAGGCAGATCCGGCAGACGCCGAACTTCCGGTAGACAGCACGTGAGCGCCCGCAGCGGGTGCAGCGGGTGTATGCCCGAACCTGGTACTTCGACTTCCGCTGCTGCTTCACGCGAAGCGATGTCTTGGCCATGCGTTACGAGTCCCTTCTCTCTCCGCCGAAGGGGAGCCCGAGGGCGGCGAGCAGCGCGCGCCCTTCGTCGTCCGTTTTCGCGGAGGTCGTTATCGCGACGTCGAGCCCGCGGATCGCGGGAACCTGGTCGTAGTCGATCTCCGGGAAGATGATCTGCTCCCGGATCCCGATGGAGTAGTTGCCCCTGCCGTCGAACGCCTCCGGATCGAGGCCGCGGAAGTCGCGGATGCGAGGCAGCGCAATCGAGGCGAGCCGGTCGAGGAACTCGTACATGCGGGCGCCGCGGAGCGTCACCTTCGCGCCCACGGGCATGCCCTCGCGGAGCTTGAAGCTCGCGATCGACTTCGTCGCGCGACGAACCTGCGCCCGCTGCCCGGCGATCAGCGTCAGCTCGTCGATCGCGGCGTCGAGCGCCTTCGCGTCCGTCTTCGCCTCGCCGACGCCCATGTTGAGCGTGACCTTCGTCACTCGGGGCACCTGCATGACGGACGAGAGCTCGAGCTCCTCCTGGAGGCGGCTGCGCAGCTCTTCCTCGTACCGCTGCTTGAGGCGCGGCGTGTACGTCTCGGGAGCGGTCGCGCTCACCGGTCGATCTCCTGGCGGCAGCCCTCGCGCTTGCAGACACGGATCCTGACGGTCTCGCCCTTGATCTCCTTCTCGACCATCCCGACGCGCGTCGGATTTCCGCACACCGGGCAGACGACCATGACGTTCGACACCGGGATCGGCGACGGCTTGTCGATGATGCCGCCGGGCACGACCTGGGTGCCGCCCATGCGGGACGCGTCCTTGATCGGCCGCGGTCGCGTGTGCCGCTTCGCGATGTTCAGGTTCTCGACGATCACGCGGCGCTCGGAGGGGCGCGCCTCGATGACGTGGCCCTGCTTGCCGCGGTCCTTCCCGGCCAGGATCTGGACGAGATCGCCCTTCTTCACCTTCATCTTCACGGCCACGGGCTAGAGCACCTCCGGCGCCAGGCTGACGATCTTCATGTAATTCCTCTCGCGAAGCTCGCGCGCGACGGGCCCGAAGATGCGCGTCCCGCGCGGATTGTTCTGTGCGTCGATCAGGACGGCGGCGTTCTCGTCGAACCCGATGAGCGTGCCGTCGTCCCGACTGAAGGGCTTCTTGGTCCGGACGACGACCGCTTTCACGACCTCGCCCTTCTTCACCGAGCCCTGGGGCGTTGCGGACTTCACGGTAGCAACGATCACGTCGCCGACCCGCGCGTAGCGGCGGTGCGAGCCGCCGAGCACGCGGATGCAGAGGAGCTCGCGAGCCCCCGTGTTGTCGGCCACCTTGAGCCTGGACTCCTGCTGGATCACGCCTCGCCCACTCCCTACTTCGCTGCCTCGACGACGCGCGTGAGGCGCCAGCGCTTCATGCGCGACAGCGGGCGCGTCTCGACGATGAGCACGATGTCCCCAACCTTCGCCTCGTTCTGCTCGTCGTGCGCGTGGAACTTCGAGCTGCGGCGGATGACCTTCTTGTAGCGCGGGTGCATCTTCACGGTGTCGACGCGGACGACGATCGTCTTGTCCATCGCCGCCGACACGACCTTGCCCTGCCGTTCCTGGGTCCGGCCGCGCGCGTGCTCCGGCTTCGGGAGCCGCGTGATCGGCTTCCGCTCTGCCGGCTTCTCGCGCTTCGTCTTCGAGCGCGCGGGGCGCTCCGACCGCGGGAGACGCTTCTTCTTGCGCTTCGCGGACTCGGCGGCTGTCGGCTCCTCGGCCGCGGTCTCCACGGCCGCGGTCTCCACGGCTTCACCCTCGGCGCTCGGCTCCGCCCCCGCATCATCCGCGGCGTCGCCGCCGGCCTCCGGCTCCTCGGCGGAAGCCTCAGCCTCGACCTCTTCCGCGGCAGCCTCGGCTACCGGCTCCTCGGCGGGAGCCTCCTCGACAACTGGCTCCTCTCCGGGAGCCTCGTCGGCAACCGGCTCCTCGGCGGAAGCCTCGACCTCGGCGGCGGCCTCGGCTTCTGCCTCGGGCGCCTGCTCCTCCACGGGAGCCTCCTCGGTCTCGTCGACGTTCTCGTTCTGCTCGGTCTCGTTCTGTTCGGTCTCGTCAGCCATCTAGCTCTTTCCTCGTGCACGCTCGTGCTTCACGGTCAGGATCCGGGCGATCTCGTGCTTCGCGTGGCGCAGGCGCGCGCTGTTCTCGAGCACGCCCGTCGCGGTCTGGAAGCGGAGATTGAAGAGCTCCTGGCGCGTCTCGGCCATCTTCTGGTCGAGCTGGTCGTCGCTGAGCTCGCGCAGCTCTCTAGCTCTCAAAGAGATCGGCCTCTCTCTTCACGAACTTCGTCTTGATCGGCAGCTTCTGGCCCGCAAGTCGCAGAGCCTCCTTCGCAAGCGGCTCGGGGACGCCCGCGAGCTCGAACATCACCCGGCCCGGCTTGACGACCGCCACCCAGCCTTCTGGCGATCCCTTGCCGGAGCCCATGCGCGTCTCCGCCGGCTTCTTCGTGTACGGCTTGTCCGGGAAGAGGTTGATCCAGACCTTCCCGGTCCTGCGGATCTTGCGCGTCGCAGCGATACGGGCAGCCTCGATCTGGCGGTTGGTGATCCAACCCTGCTCGAGCGCCTTGAGCCCGTAGTCGCCGAACGTGACCTCCGTCTGGCCCTTCGAGATACCCCGGCGATGACCGCGGTGGTAGCGCCGGTACTTCGTCTTGCGCGGCATCAACATCAGGCGCTGTCCTCGTTATCGGGCTTCGCCTCGGCTGGTGGCTCGGGAGCCTGTTCGGCCTGGGCCTCGGGCTTGGCCTCCACCGGCGTCTCGGGAGCCTGCTCGACCTGAACCTCCGGCTCGACTGCCGGCGCGTCGGCGGGCGTCGGAGTCTCCTCGACGACGGCGTCCGTCACATTCTGCTCCTGAGCGGCGCGCTCGGCCGGGCTCCGACGAGGCCCGCGCCCACCGGGACGCTGGCCACGCCGCTTGCGCGGGACGATGCCGAGGCCCTCGCGGTCGGCGCCGCGCCCACGGCCCTCGCGGGACGCGCCGAGACCCTCGGCGGACGCTCCACGGCGGCGCCGAGCCTGATCCTGGTCGCCCAGACGGGCGTCGCGCCCGCCTGCGCCCTCGTAGCCCTCCGGCATGATCTCGCCCTTGTTGACCCAGACCTTCACGCCGATGGCGCCGAAGGTCGTGCGCGCCTCGGCGAAGCCGTAATCGATGTCCGCGCGGATCGTGTGCAGCGGAACGCGGCCCTCGGAGTACATCTCGCGCCGGCTCATCTCGCCGCCGCCGAGCCTGCCCGCCGCGGTGATCTTGATGCCCTGCGCGCCCGAGCGCATCGCGGAGGCGAGCGACCGCTTCATCGCACGGCGGAAGCTCACCCGGTTCTGGAGCTGCTCGGCGATCGACTGCGCGACGAGTTTCGCGTCGAGCTCGGGGCGCTTGATCTCGTTGATGTTGATGTGGACGTTCTTCTTCGTGATCGCGTGGAGCTCGCGGCGGAGCGCATCCACCTCGACGCCCGACTTGCCGATCACGATCCCGGGCCGGGCCGTGTAGATGTCGACCGTGATCCGCTGCTTGTCCTTGCGGATCAGGATGTCCGACAGCCCCGCATGCGAAAGCTTGCGGAGGATGTGCCCGCGGATCTTCACATCCTCGAGCAGGTAGTCGGAGAACTCCGGCGTGCCGGTCCACCAGTTGGATTTCCAGTCATGGATGACGCCGACGCGGAACCCGCCGGGATGCACTTTCTGGCCCATCAGGCAACCGCCTCCTTCTTCGTAGCCGGCTTCTTCTTCGCCGGCGATCGGCGCTTCGGCTTGGACTCGCCCTCGGACGCGGCCTTCTTCGCGCCCTCTGCTGCTGGAGCGGGCGCCTCGGCTGCAGCCGCGCGCTTCCGGCGCTTCGGCCGTGCGGGCTCTTCGGGCTCTATGAGCACGACGGTCACGTGGCAGGTCCGCTTGCGAATGCGATTGGCGCGGCCGCGCGCGCGAGGACGCCAGCGCTTGAGCGTGGGGCCTTCGTCCGCGTACGCGGCCTGCACGAGGAGCTCGTCACCGTCGAGGCCGTGGTTCGCCTCCGCGTTCGCGACGGCGGAGCGGAGCACCTTCTCGATCTCGATGGCGGCTGCGCGCTGCGTGAAGGCGAGGATCGTCCGCGCCTCGGGAACAGAGCGCCCGCGGATGTGATCCAGGACCAGGCGCGCCTTGCGCGGGGACATGCGAACCCACTTCGCCTGCGCGCGCACGGTCTGGCGGTCGTCTGTCGCGGTGGTCGCCATCACTTCCTCTTGATCTGCGTCGTCTTGTCGCCGGCGTGCCCGCGGAACGTCCGCGTGGGCGCGAACTCGCCGAGCTTGTGGCCGACCATCTGCTCGGTCACGAAGACCGGCACGTGCTTGCGGCCGTCGTGGACCGCGATCGTGTGCCCGACCATGTCGGGGAAGATGGTCGAAGCACGCGACCAGGTGCGGATCATCCGCTTGTCGCCTGCTGCGTTCATGGCCTCGATCCGGCTCATCAGCCGGTCCTCGACGAAAGGCCCCTTCTTCGACGATCGCGACATCTAGGTCAGCGCTTCCTTTCCTTGCCGCGGCGACGACCGCGGACGATGAGCTTGTCGGATTCCTTGTGCTTGCGGCGCGTGCGCTTGCCGAGCGTCGGGACGCCCCAGGGCGTGACCGGGTGCCGGCCCCCCTTGGTCTTTCCCTCGCCGCCGCCGTGCGGGTGGTCGACCGGGTTCATCGCGGATCCGCGGACTGTCGGCCGCTTGCCGAGCCAGCGGCTCCGGCCGGCCTTGCCGCTTGCGGTGTTGGCGTGGTCCGTGTTCCCGACCTGGCCCACGGTCGCGCGGCAGGTGAGCAGCACCCGCCGAAGCTCGCCCGACGGCAGGCGCAGGACGCCGTAGTCGCCGTCCTTCGCGACGAGCTGCACCGACGACCCCGCGGAGCGCGCCATCCGGCCGCCCTGGCCGGGCTTGAGCTCGACGTTGTGCACGAGCGTGCCGGTCGGGATGTTCGCGAGCGGAAGCGCGTTGCCGGCCTTGATGTCCGCGTTCGGGCCCGACTCGACCATTGCGCCGACGCCCACGCGAGAGGGCGCGAGGATGTACGACTTCGCGCCGTCCGCGTAGTGCAGCAGCGCGATCCGCGCAGAGCGATTCGGGTCATACTCGATCGCGGCGACCTTCGCGGGCACGCCGTCCTTCGTCCGTTTGAAGTCGAGCTTCCGGTACTGCCGCTTGTGGCCGCCGCCCTGGTGCCGCGTCGTGATGCGACCGCGGTTGTTCCGGCCGCCTTTCTTCGTGAGCGGCTCGACGAGCGACTTCTCCGGCTCGGACTTCGTGACCTCCTCGAAGCCGGGCGTGGCCATGAAGCGGCGGCCCGGGCTCGTGGGCTTGTACTTGCGCAGAGCCATCAGACGGCCGCTCCTTCGAAGATCTCGATCTCGTGGCCTTCCTTCAGCTGGACGATCGCTTTCTTCCAGCCGGGCCGGCGCCCGCTGGTCATCCCGCGGCGCTTCGGCTTCGACTGGACCTTGACGACGTTCACGTTCTGGACCTCGACGTGGAAGAGCTCCTCGACGGCCTGGCGGATCTGCGTCTTGTGCGCACGCTCGTGCACGCGGAACGTGTACTTGCGGTCGGAGATGAGCGAGTAGCTCTTCTCGGATACGACCGGCGCGATGAGGACCTCGTTCGGATGCAGGCTCACTCGGACGCCTCCTCCCCGTTCTCGACGCCCGCGCGTGCGAGCACGAGCGGGAGCGCCGCCTCGCTGACGAGCAGCGAGCGCGCCCAGACGACCGACGCGACCTCGAGCTCGGCCGGGACGGTCACGACGACGCGGTCGAGGTTGCGGAAAGACTTGATGAGCGCCTCCTCGTCCTCGGTCGCGACGAGGAGCGTCGGCAGCTCGCCCGGCCAGTCGCCGAGCAGCGACGCCGCCTGCTTCGTCGAGGGCTCCGTGAACGAGTCACTGCTCACGAGCGCGAACGTCTCGTTGCCCGCGTGCGAGCTGAGCGCGCCGCGCAGCGCGGCACGGCGTGCCTTGCGGTTCACCTTCACCTCGAAGCTGCGCATCGTCGGCGCGAACGCGACGCCTCCGCCGGTCCAGTGCGGCGCGCGGGTCGTCCCGGCGCGAGCGCGACCTGTGCCCTTCTGGCGCCACGGCTTCGCGCGGCCTCCCGCGACGAGCCCGCGGCTCTTCGTGCCGCGAGTGCCCGCCCGCGCGGCGTTCATCTCCGCTCGTACGGTCTCGTGGACGAGGTGCGGCTTCACGTCGGCGGCGAAGACCGCGGCCTCGAGCGAGACCTCCTTCGACTTGCCGCCGCCGAGCACGGGTGCCTTCAGCGCAGCCATCAGTGCGCGCTCCTGATCTCCACGATCCCGCTCTTCGGGCCCGGGACGGAGCCCCGGATCAGCAGGAGGTTGCGCTCCGTGTCCACCTCGTGGACGACGAGGCCCGGCTGGGTGACGCGCGCGCCGCCCATGCGGCCCGCCATGCGCATTCCCTTGAAGACCCGCGACGGGTACGCCGAGGCCCCGATCGAGCCGGGGGCGCGGACGTTGTGCGAGCCGTGTGTGACCGGCCCGCGCGTGAACCCGTGCCGCTTGATCGTTCCCTGGAACCCCTTGCCCACCGACAGTCCCGAGACCTTCACGGCCTCGCCGGGCTCGAACGACTCGACCGTCACCGTCTCGCCGACGGCGAGGCCGCTCGGCCCCCGCATCTCGACGAGGTGGCGGTGCGGGCCGACGCCGGCCTTCGCGAGATGGCCGATCTCGCCCTTCGCGAGCTTTCGCTCGGCGACCGCGTCGAACGCCAGCTGGACCGCGTCGTAGCCGTCGGTGTCCACGGTCTTCACCTGCACGACCGGGCACGGGCCTGCCTCGATCACGGTGACGGCGGACATGACGCCGGTCTCCGCGTCGAAGACCTGCGTCATGCCGAGCTTGCGTCCGAGGATTCCCTTCATCTCAGAGCTTGATCTCGATGTCGACGCCCGCCGGGAGGTCGAGCCGCATGAGCGAGTCGACCGTCTTCGGGGTGGGGCTGTGGATGTCGATGAGCCGCTTGTGGGTGCGCACCTCGAAGTGCTCCCGCGAGTCCTTGTCCTTGAACGGGCTTCGGATCACGCAGTAGACGTTCTTCTCGGTGGGCAGGGGCACAGGGCCGGTGATCGTCGCGCCGGTGCGCTGCGCCGTCTCGACGATCTGGGACGCCGAGCGGTCCACCTGCTGGTGGTCGTAACCCTTGAGCCGGATGCGGATCTTCTGCTGTGCCATGTGCCTGAGTGAGTAAGGGCGGATCGAGCCGCCCCTACGTGATGATCTCCGTGACGACGCCGGCGCCGACCGTGCGGCCGCCCTCGCGGATCGCGAAGCGAAGCCCCTGGTCCATTGCGATCGGCTGGATGAGCTCGATCTCCATGTTCGTGTTGTCGCCCGGCATGACCATCTCCTGCCCCTCGGGCAGCTTGATCGAGCCGGTCACGTCGGTCGTCCGGAAGTAGAACTGCGGCCGGTAGCCGTCGAAGAACGGCGTGTGGCGCCCGCCCTCGTCCTTCGAGAGGACGTACACCTCGGCCTTGTAGTGCGTGTGGGGCGTGATGCTGCCGGGCTTCGCCAGCACCTGGCCGCGCTCGACGTCCTCGCGCTTGATGCCGCGAAGCAGCGCGCCGGCATTGTCCCCGGCCTGCGCATAGTCGAGGGTCTTCTGGAACATCTCGAGGCCCGTGATGACGGTCTTCTCGGTCTCGGGATGGATCCCGACGATCTCGATCTCCTCGCCGACGGTCATCTTCCCCTGCTCGATGCGGCCGGTCACGACCGTGCCGCGGCCCGTGATCGTGAAGACGTCCTCGATCGGCATGAGGAACGGCTTGTCCACGTCGCGGACCGGCTCGGGGATGTACGTGTCGACGGCCTCCATGAGCTCGAGGATCTTCGGCGTCCACTCGGGGTCGCCCTCGAGCGCCTTGAGCGCGGAGACCTGGATGACCGGGATGTCGTCGCCCGGGAACTCGTACTTGGAGAGGAGCTCGCGAACCTCCATCTCGACCAGCTCGAGCAGCTCGGGGTCGTCGACCATGTCCGCCTTGTTCAGCGCGACGACGATCGACGGCACCTCGACCTGCCGGGCGAGGAGGATGTGCTCGCGTGTCTGCGGCATGGGGCCGTCGGCCGCCGAGACGACGAGGATCGCGCCGTCCATCTGGGCGGCGCCGGTGATCATGTTCTTGATGTAGTCGGCGTGCCCCGGGCAGTCGACGTGCGCGTAGTGGCGGTTCTCGGTCTCGTACTCGACGTGCGCGGTGTTGATGGTGATGCCGCGCGCCTTCTCCTCGGGCGCCTTGTCGATCGCGTCGAAGGACGTCGCCTCGGTCGTGGTGCCCGCGTCGGCGAGGACCTTCGTGATCGCAGCGGTAAGCGTCGTCTTGCCGTGGTCGATGTGACCGATGGTGCCGACGTTGACGTGCGGCTTGCTGCGCTCGAACTTCTGCTTTGCCATTGCCGTTAGTCCTTTCCTCCGTCGCCCGAGACGATCGTGCTTGCGATCGACGCCGGGACCTCCTCGTAACGATCGAACTGCATGCTGAACGTGGCGCGGCCCTGCGACATGGAGCGCAGGTCTGTCGCGTAGCCGAACATCTCCGCGAGCGGGACACTCGCGCGGACCGACTGCGACCCGCCGACCGGCTCGAGCTGCTCGACCCGACCCCGGCGGCCGTTCAGGTTACCAATGACGTCGCCGACGTACTCCTCCGGTGTGACGACCTCCACCGCCATCATCGGCTCGAGCAACCTCGGCTTCGCGCGCTTCATCGCCTCCTTGAAGGCCATCGAGCCTGCGATCTTGAACGCGCGCTCGCTGGAGTCCACCTCGTGGTACGACCCATCCACGAGCTCGACCTTGACGTCCACCACCGGGAAGCCGGCGAGGATGCCTGCGCTCATCGCCTCCTGGATGCCTTCGTCCACGGGCTTGATGTACTCGCGCGGGATCTTGCCGCCGACGATCTTGTCCTCGAACTCGTAGCCCGCGCCCGGCTCCTGCGGGGTGAGGTTGATGACGACGTCGCCGTACTGGCCCGAGCCGCCCGTCTGCCGGACAAAACGCCCCTGGATCTTCTGGACCGGCTGGCCGATCGTCTCGCGGTACGAGACCTGCGGACGGCCGACGTTGCCCTCGACGCGGAACTCGCGGAGCAGGCGGTCGACGATGATCTCGAGGTGCAGCTCGCCCATGCCGGCGATGATCGTCTGGCCGGTCTCGTCGTCGGTCGAGACGCGGAAGGTCGGGTCCTCCTCGGCGAGCCGCTGGAGCGCGGTCGCGAGCTTGTCCTGATCGCCCTTCGTCTTCGGCTCGATCGCCACGGAGATCACGGGGTCGGGGAACGTCATCGACTCGAGCACGATCGGTGCCGAGTCGACGGCGAGCGTGTCGCCCGTCGTCGTGGACTTCAGCCCGACCGCTGCCGCGATCTCGCCTGCCCCGATCTCCTCGCGCTCCTCACGGTGGTTCGCGTGCATCTGGAGGATGCGGCCGATGCGCTCGGTCTTGCCCGTCGTGGTGTTGAGGACGCGGTCGCCGGCCTTCACCTGTCCCGAGTACACGCGGAAGTACGTCAGCTTGCCGACGTACGGGTCCGTCATGACCTTGAACGCGAGCGCCGAGAACGGAGCCTCGAGCGCCGGCGGCCTCGTTACCTCCTCGGTGCCAGACGGATTGACGCCCTGCACCGGCGGGACGTCCACGGGGCTCGGGAGGTAGTCGATGATCGCGTCGAGCAGCGGCTGCACGCCCTTGTTCTTGAACGCCGAGCCGAGAAGCACGGGTGTCACGCTGCCCGAGAGCGTCCCGGCACGGAGCGCGCGCCTGATCATCTCCGGCGTCACCGCGCTCTCGTCCTCGAGGTATGTCTCGGTCAGCTCGTCGTCGAACTCCGCGATGGCGTCGATGAGCGCGTGATGAAGCTCCTCGGCGCGGTCACGGAGCTCTGCCGGGATCTCCACCATCGCGAACTCGGTGCCCAGGGCGTTCGTGTAGCTGATCGCGGTCATCTCGACGATGTCGACGATCCCGGCGAAGGCGTCCTCCTCGCCGATCGGAAGCTGGATGGGAACGGGATTCGCGCCGAGCCGGTCGCGCATCGACTGCACGGCCGCGTCGAAGTCGGCGCCGGTGCGGTCCATCTTGTTGATGAACGCGATGCGCGGGACGCGGTAGCGGTCTGCCTGGCGCCAGACGGTCTCGGACTGCGGCTGCACGCCGGCGACCGAGTCGAAGACGGCGACCGCGCCGTCGAGGACGCGAAGGCTCCGCTCGACCTCGACGGTAAAGTCCACGTGCCCGGGCGTATCGATAATGTTGATCCGGAAGTCCCGCCAGAACGCCGTCGTGGCCGCCGACGTGATCGTGATGCCGCGCTCCTGCTCCTGCGCCATCCAGTCCATCGTCGCGGCGCCCTCGTGCACCTCGCCCATCTTGTGGGTGCGGCCGGTGTAGTAGAGGATCCGCTCGGTCGTCGTGGTCTTGCCCGCGTCGATGTGGGCCATGATCCCGATGTTCCGGACACGGTCGAGCGCGACGGGTGTGGCGACGGTCGTCATCTCGGAGCTCCTACCAGCGGTAGTGCGCGAAGGCCTTGTTGGCCTGCGCCATCCGGTAGATGTCGTCCTTCTTCTTGAACGCGCCGCCCTGCTGGTTCACGGCATCCATGAGCTCGCCGGCGAGCTTCTGCGGCATGCCCTTCTCGCGACGATCGCGCGCGGCCTGGACGAGCCAGCGCAGCGCGAGCGTCCGCGCGCGCCGCTGCGGCACCTCGACGGGAACCTGGTAGTTCGCACCGCCTACGCGCCTCGAGCGCACCTCGAGCACCGGCGTGACGCTCTTGACCGCCTGCTCGAGGACCTCGAGCTCGGGCTTCCCGGTCCGCTCGGCCGCGATCGCAAGCGCGTCGTACACCATCGACTCGGCGATCGACTTCTTGCCGTCGAGCATGATCCGGTTGACGAGCTGCGAGACGAGCACCGAGCCGTGGACGGCGTCGGCCTCCGGCTGGCGAATCGGTACTTCGGCGCGGCGGGGCATGGTTCGTCCTACGCCTTCTTCGCGCCGTACTTGGAGCGGGCCTGCCGCCGGTTCGAGACGCCCGACGAGTCGAGGCCGCCGCGGATGACCTTGTAGCGGTAGCCCGGGAGATCCTTGACGCGGCCGCCGCGCACCAGGACCACCGAGTGCTCCTGGAGGTTGTGCCCCTCACCTGGGATGTACGCGCCGACCTCCATCCCGTTCGTCAGGCGAACGCGCGCGACCTTGCGCAGCGCGGAGTTCGGCTTCTTCGGGGTCTGCGTCATCACGCGCGTGCAGACACCGCGCTTCTGCGGTGCTCCGCGGAGCGCAGGCGTCTTGGTCTTGGACTGCGGGGCCTTCCGGCCCTTGCGCACGAGCTGATTGACGGTGGGCACGCTACTCCTAGGGAATGGTCGTGGACTTCTGAGGAAAAAGCAGGCGGAAAACGGCGGCCCCGCCTAACGAAGCCGCGAGATGGTAGCAAAGAACGACCGCCGGAACTGCCGATTCGGCTCGACTACGGCGCTTGAGCCGCGGAGCTTCCCGATTACAGTGCGTCGGGAGGAGGGAGGGTGGTGTCGACGGAGACGGCGATTGCGGCGATCTCTGCCTGCGTGGCGATACTCGCGCTCGCCCTCGCGCTGCTCGCGGCCCGGGCTCTGCGTGCGCGCTCCAATCGGAGGTTCGAAGCCGTTCTCGGCAAGCTCGACGAGCATCTCGCCGGGATCTCGCGCAGCCTCGAGCGCGTTGTCGAGCGCGCGGAGGGCGTTCGGGCGCGCAGCGTGGACGACCTCGGCCTCACGGTGGACTTCGACGACCTCCTGAGAAGGGTCGCGGTCGAAGCCGCGACGCGGACGGGCGCGGGGGGAGCGTCGGTCCAGGTCGTGGGCCCCGAGGGTGAGCCGCGTGGCGCCGAGTTCGGGACCGTGTCGAATGCGCGCGCGATCGACGCCCCGCTCGCTCGGGCGACCGGCCCGTTCCGGGCGGTCACGATCAACTGGTCGTACCGACCGGGGCCTCCGGACACCTCGGACCCGGTCACGTCGGCGCTCGTCGTCCCGATCGTGGAGGACGGCCGCGAGACCGGGACGATCGCCGCGTATGCGCCAGAGTCGGGGCAATTCGGCCCCGAGCACATCCAGGCGCTCGAGGCGCTGGCCGAGGAGGCCGGGCCCGGGCTGGCCGCGGCGCGCGGGTTCGCGGCCGCGCAGCGCGAGCTCACCGACGCGCTCACGGGCGTCCGCTCGCCGGCGGGCTACGATGTCGCGCTCGAGCGGGCCGTGGATCGCGCACGCGAGACGGGAGGGCCGCTGTCGCTCCTGATCCTTACGCGTGACGAGCCCGCCGATGGCCCCGAGTCCGAGGTGCTTCGTACGCTTGCGTCGCTTCTCGTGCGTACGACGCGGGCGACCGACGTCGTATGCCGGCGCAGCGAGTCCCAGTTCGGGATCGTCCTCCCCGACACCGCCGGGGACCCGGCCCGCCGGCTCTACGGACGCCTGCTCGACGCCGTGTCGCAGACCCCCTTCGGCACGGCACGCCAGCTCACCTTCGCGTCCGGTCTCGTCGAGTGGCGCCCGAACGAGTCGGGCAAGGCGCTGGACGCGCGCGCTCTCGCCTCCGTGGGCCGGACACGGACCGAGCCGCTCGCCTTCGCCACGGCCGCGGCTGCCGTCCCGATGACGCCGCCGGCCACGCCGTCGGTCAGGGGCGCGTTCCTGGAGCGGCTTGCACGTGAGACCGACCGCGCCCGGCACCTCGAGCGGCCGCTGACGCTGCTCGTTGCGCGAGTGGACGGGATTCGCCGGATCGCGGAGGCGCACGGAGAGACGGCCGCCGAGCGCGTCCTGGACGAGGTCGAGTCTCGTCTCCGAGACATCCTCGGCGGTGGTGAGATCGGCGCCCGCGTCTCGGAGGACGAAATCGCCGCGATCCACGCGGGGTCGCACAGCGCGCGGGCGGAGCAGGTCTTCTCCGCGGTGCAGGCCTCGCTCGAGAGCGAACCGGCAACGCATCTCGACCGACTTGCGGTCTCGGCCGGCATCAGCGAGCTCGCAGCAGGTGATGACCCGGCGATCCTGCTCGATCGAGCCGAGCACGCGCTCGAGCGTGCAAGCCGCGCAGGGCCCGGCACGGTAGTGGTCGCAATGGCCGGCGATGAGGCATCGGACTGACGTGAGCGCGTACGGTCAGCTCGATGCGATGGTCGGCATCACCATGACGAAGTACAGTGCGCCCACCGCTCGAGGGCTGAGCGGAGGAGGACACGGTCCTGGTCACTGCGGATCCAGGGCCTGCACAACGAAGGGTTCGGTGTGGTTACAGCTGCGGTGATCATCATCGCCGCCGCCGCGTTGGCGGCGGCGGTCGGCCTCCTCGTCTCCAGGCGGCGCAGCGCGGGCTCGCCCACGGAGAGCCACGAGCTCGTGCGTGCAGTCGACGAGATGCGCACGAAGATGGACGCGATGGCGAACGACCTCTCGGAGGCGCTCGACCGCGCCGAGCGGGAGACGCGGCGCAACCGGCTCTTCGGCGAGCTCGGCGGATCGATCGACCTCGAAGAGGTCATGGATCGGGTCCTCGACGCGGCAATGGAGCTCACGGGAATCGACGCTGCGATGATGGTCGTCGAGGGCCAGGGCGGAGCGCCGGCCGTCGCAACGCGGGGCATGACACCTCAGGAGGCGGCGAAGCCGCCGACCTCCGGTGTCGCGGGCGCGCTTTCCGGGACGATCACCGTCTCCTACCGGTACGGCCGTGACCAGGACCTCCCGCACGACGCGCTCATCCGCGGCGGCGTCTTCATCCCGCTCGTCGGCCGCGAGCTCCGCCCGATCGGGACGCTCTCGCTCTTCTGGCGCGAGAGCGACCACGAGCCCGACTCGCACCAGATCGAGCAGGCGGAGAGCCTCGCGGAGAGCTCGATGCCGGCGATCGAGAACGCGCGCCGGTACGGCGAGGCGCGAAAGCTCGCCGAGACCGACGCGCTCACCGGCCTCTACAACCAGCGCTACTTCCACGAGACGCTCCGGCGTGAGGTCCAGCGCGCACAACGCTACGAGCGGAACCTCGCGCTGATCGTCTTCGACCTCGACGACTTCAAGAACATCAACGACCAGATCGGCCACCTCGCGGGTGATCGCGTGCTTTCGCAGGCGTCCGAGCGGCTGCGGGAAGCGGTGCGCTCCGTGGACGTCGCGTGCCGTATCGGCGGCGACGAGTTCGCGGTCATCCTCCCCGAGTCGGGTGCGGTCGACGCCGACCAGCTCTACCGGCGCGTGCACAACGCGATGCGCGGGACCTCGCTCGGCCCGGACGGCCACCGGCTGCGCGTTTCCGCCGGCATCGCGGAGCTCGAGCACGGGGACACGGCAGCGAGCCTCTTCGAGCGAGCGGACGGCGCGCTCTACCGCGCGAAGGACCTCGGCAAGGACCGCGTCGACATCTTCCGCGGCGGCGGAAGCAGCAGCCGCTAGCCCGAAGGCCTAGGTCGTCTTCGCCGGGCGCTGGACGACGAGCTTCGGCGTCCGCGTCGGCGCGAACGAGCCGTCCTCGGGCTCGAGCGTGACCGCGAGCGTCGCACCGGGCGGCACGGGCGCCTCCAGGGGAACGACCGACTCGCGACCCGAGAAGAGCGCGGCCGAGCGAGGCGTGATCGCCCCCGGCGTGCCGATCCACGCCTGATAGGCCCAGCCCGACTCCGCCTCGCCGAGACCATTGAGGACGAGAGCCGCTTCGCCCGACGGGCGAACGGCGAGGACGATGCGGCCGACCGACCCCTTGAGCGGCAGGCGCTCGACCTTCGGCGCAGCGAGCAGCGCGAGCGCCTCCTCGTAGCCGCTCGGAACGGACGGAGCCTCGGCGACGGTGGCGTCATCGTCCGACATGCCCGAGACGAACGCCCAGCCACCGAGCAGCATCGCGACGACACCTGCGGCGGCAGCGAGAATCGCGAGCGTCGAAGCGGAGAGCCTGCCCTCCGGTGGAAGCCTGACGGGCTCGACCAGGTCGAGTCGCGCGCGCGCGACGGGATCCGCGGCCTGGTCGCCGACGAGGCCCTCGGCGACGGCGACCGGCGGGACCGGGCTCAACGAGGTGGCGTGGGCTGGCTCCAACTCGGCTGACCACGATAACGAGGCCGTCAGTCGGCATCGCCTCGGCGGCCTCCGGCGGGGCAGGGTCCGACCGGTCCTGACGCTATTACTTGTCCCCTGTGACCCGGAGCCGAGGGGGACCCAAGTGACCATCGCTGCCTACGTCGTGTCCGTCGTCCTCGCGGCCGTCTGCATCGCGCTCTTCGCCGTCGCGATCCGGCGCCTCTTCGGTCGCCACGAGGAGGTCGTCTCGACGATGCTCGAGCGGTACGACGACCGCCTGTCGGAGTTCGCGCAGACGCTGAACGACGCCGTGACGCCGCTCGCCGACCGCATCCTCGCAGCGATCGCCGATCCGAAGCGCGGGCCGGCCCTGGCAGTCGCGGGCGCCGGCATGAGCTCGCCGCCGCTCGAGCACGGCAACGTCATGCGCCTGCTCGAGGTCGCGCGCGAGCACACGTCCGCCGATGCCGCGGTCGCGATCGTCGCCGATTCGAGCAAGGAGCCGATCCTCGCCACGGTCGGCCTCTCAGAGGACGAGGCGGCACAGGTGGGCCGGCTCGGCGTGCCGGACTATCGGGGCGCGCGTGCGATCCAGGTCTCCTTCAACGGCGACGCCGAAGGGCCACCCGGTGCGTCCCCCATTCGCTACGGGCTGGCGGTTCCGCTGCTCGAGTCGCCCCACGAGCCGGGCATGCTCGCCGTGCTCACGCGCTCGCCCGACAGGCGGTTCAGCGATCCCGACATCACCTCGCTCGAGAACGTCGTCGCGGACACCCGGCCTGCGCTCGAAGGCACGCTCGCGCTGCGCGAAGCAGATCCCGTCCCGGACACCGATCCTCTAACCGAGCTCTACGACCGGCAGGCCTTCCACGCACTGCTCGACCGCGAGATGGGACGAGCGCGGAGGGTCGGCGAGCCGCTCTCGCTCCTAATGCTCGACGTCGACCGGCTCACGACCCTGAACGCGCAGATCGGCTATCTCGCCGCAGACTCGGCGCTCGCGGAGATCGCGGGCCGCCTCCGGAATGCCTGCGGCAAGCACGACCTGCCGTGCCGGATTGGCGGCGGCCGCTTCGGCGTCCTCGTGCCGAAGGGCGCGGGCCGCGATGCGGAGCGCCTGTTCGAGCGGGTTCAGACCGACCTGCGCGAGCGGCCGCTCGCCGAGGCCGGAGCGCTGTCGATCTCCGGTGGCGTCGCCGAGCTCATGACGTTCGACGATGCTGCAGCGCTGCTCGGGCGCGCCGACGCCGCGCTCGCGCTCGCAAAGGGCGCCGGCCGGGACACGGTCGTCACCGCCGGCCGCCGCTAGCGCTCGATCGACCGTGGAACGAGAAGGGCCTGGCTCGCGCCAGGCCCTTCGACACATCGCTTCCGGCTCGCGCCGGAGACGCCTATTCCTCTTCCGGTGCCTTCTCGACCTCGGCCGCGTCGCCGCCGAGCGTCGGCTCGTCGAGCCCGCCCAGGCCGAGAGCGTCGAGGTCGAAGCCGTCACCCTCGCCGATCTCCTCGAGCGCGGCGAGCAGCTCCGCCTCGGCCTCCGGGTGCTGGAACGTGACCGGCAGCGGCTCCGTCGGCTCGATCGAGATGTTCCGGTACTGCTTGAGACCGGTCGCCGCCGGGATGAGCTTGCCGATGATCACGTTCTCCTTCAGGCCGTTGAGCCGGTCGACCTTGCCCTCGATCGCCGCGTCCGTGAGGACCTTCGTGGTCTCCTGGAACGAAGCCGCGGACAGGAACGACTCGGTCGCGAGAGACGCCTTCGTGATGCCGAGGATGATCGGCTCGAAGGTCGCGAGCTCGCCCTTCTCCTTCTTGACCCGGGCGTTCTCGCGCTCGAGCACGACCCGGTCGACGAGCTGGCCGGGCAGGAGCTCGGTGTCGCCGTTCGTCTCGACGCGCACCTTCTTCAGCATCTGCCTGACGATGAGCTCGATGTGCTTGTCGTGGATCTCGACGCCCTGCGACTTGTAGACCTTCTGCACCTCGCCAACGAGGTACAGCTCGGTCGTCGTCGGATCCCGGAGCAGGAGCAGCTCGGCCGGGTTGAGCGAGCCCTCGTTCAGCGCATCGCCCACCTCGACGAGCTGGCCCTTCGCCACCTTGAGCCGGGTGCGCCGCGGGAACGAGTACTCCTTCGGGGTGGGCAGCTCGCCGTCCTCGTCGAGCTCGGTCGGGGTGATCGTGACCTTGATCGTCCGCTCGGAGTCGTCGATGTCGATCTTCCCGGCGACCTCCGCCAGCGTCCCCGCACCCTTCGGGTTCCGGGCCTCGAAGATCTCGACGACTCGTGGGAGCCCGTGCGTGATGTCCGCGCCGGCCACGCCGCCCGTGTGGAACGTGCGCATCGTGAGCTGCGTGCCCGGCTCACCGATCGACTGCGCGGCGATGATGCCGACCGCGTCGCCGATCTCGGCCATGCCCCCGGTCGCGAGGAACGTGCCGTAGCAGAGCTTGCAGATCCCGTACTCGCTGCGGCACTTGAGCACCGAGCGCACGGGGATCGTGGCCGTGTCGGCGTACTCGCCGAACTCCTCGACGAGCTTGCGCAGCAGGCTCATGGTGATCTCCTCGTTCTTGCCGACGATCACCGTCTTGCCGGGCTTGCCGTCCTTGATCGGCTTGTGGATGTCCACGGAGGCGACACGACCGGCGACGCTCTTGTTCGGCGAGTCGTCGAGGATCAGCGGCAGGTCGATGACATCGGCCGTCCCGCAGTCCTCCTCGCGGACGATCACGTCCTGCGAGACGTCGACGAGACGCCGCGTCAGGTACCCCGAGTCCGCCGTGCGGAGCGCCGTGTCCGCGAGGCCCTTGCGCGCGCCGTGGGTCGAGATGAAGTACTCGAGCACGGTCAGGCCCTCCATGAAGTTGGCCTTGACGGGACGCTCGAGGATCTCGCCCTTCGGATTCGCCATCAGGCCTCTCATGCCGGCGAGCTGGCGGATCTGGTTGAACGATCCACGAGCTCCCGAGTTGGCCATCATGAAGATCGGGTTCACCTCGTCGAGCGTCTCGATCATCTTGTCTCCGACCTCGTTCGTCGCCTGCGTCCAGATCGCGACGATCCGCTCGTGCCGCTCCTCTTCGGTCATGAGGCCGCGGTCGTACTCCTTCTCGACGCTCGCGACCTCGGCCTCGAAGCGGGCGAGGATCTCTTCCTTCTCCTTCGGGACGATGATGTCGTTCTTCGAGATCGTGATCCCGGCCCGCGTCGCAAACCGGAACGTGAGCGACTTGATGATGTCGAGCGCGGCCGCGATCGTGTTCGGGCCGTAGTGCTCGACGAGGTCGCCGATGAAGCCGTCGAGCTCGCGCTTCGACAGCGTCCGGTTGAGGAACGGGTGGTTCTCGACGTCCCCGACACCGGCCTCGATGAGTGCCCGCTCGACCTCGGAGTTGAAGATCACGCGACCCGGCGTGGTCAGCAGCCGCTCGCCGCGCCACTCGTACTCGATCGGATCCTGGAAGCCCATCTGGCCGGCCTCCACGTCGAGCTCCACGTCCTCCTCGGTGCGGAACCGGCGCAGGCCCTTGACACCGAGCGACTTCGAGAGCTTCTCGGACGTCGTCTTCTCGAGGTCGTGCGTGCAGTACGTGAGGAAGTACGCCCCGAGGACCATGTCCTGCGTCGGAGTGGCCAGAGGGCGGCCGCTCGCCGGCGAGAGAATGTTGTTCGCCGAGAGCATCAGCACACGCGCCTCCGCCTGCGCCTCCGCCGAGAGGGGCAGGTGCACGGCCATCTGGTCGCCGTCGAAGTCCGCGTTGAACGCGTGGCAGACGAGCGGATGGACCTGGATCGCCTTGCCCTCCACGAGTACCGGCTCGAACGCCTGGATGCCGAGCCTGTGCAGCGTCGGGGCCCGGTTCAGAAGCACCGGATGCTCCGCGATGACCTCCTCGAGGACGTCCCAGACCTCGGGGATCATCGACTCGACCATCTTCTTCGCCGCCTTGATGTTCTGGACGGCCTTCCGCTCGACGAGCCGGCTCATGATGAACGGCTTGAAGAGCTCGAGCGCCATGAGCTTGGGCAGACCGCACTGGTGGAGCTTCAGGTTCGGCCCGGCGACGATCACCGAGCGGCCCGAGTAGTCCACTCGCTTTCCGAGCAGGTTCTGCCGGAAGCGGCCCTGCTTGCCCTTGAGCATGTCCGAGAGCGACTTCAGGGGTCGGTTGCCCGGCCCGGTGACCGCACGGCCGCGCCGGCCGTTGTCGAACAGCGCGTCGACGGCCTCCTGGAGCATCCGCTTCTCGTTGTTCACGATGATCTCGGGGGCGCCCAGGTCGAGCAGCCTCTTCAGGCGGTTGTTGCGGTTGATGACCCTGCGATAGAGGTCGTTCAGGTCACTCGTCGCGAAGCGCCCGCCGTCGAGCTGCACCATCGGGCGAAGCTCCGGCGGGATCACCGGCACGGCCTCGAGGACCATCCACTCCGGCTTGTTGCCGGACTTGATGAATGCCTCGACGACCTTGAGCCGCTTGATCGCGCGCTGCTGCTTCTGGCCCTTCGACGTCTTGATGGTCTCGCGGAGCGACTTCGACTCTTCGTCGAGGTCGAGATCCCGCAGCAGGTCGCGCACCGCCTCGGCGCCCATGCCGCCGCGGAAGTAGATCCCGAAGCCGTACGGGGACCCGAAGCGGTCCTTCAGCTCGCGGAAGATCTGCTCGTCGCCGACGATCATCTTCGGCTCGAGCTCCTTGAACAGCAGCCACGTCTGCTCGAGGCGCCGGACGGCGTCCACCGCGGCCTCGCGCGTGTCCTCGCGCCGGACCTCGATGTCGGCCACCATCTCGCGGACCTTGAGCGCCCACTGCGCGACCGCGTCGAGGTCCTCCTTGCGGGTGCCCTCGACGAGGCAGAGGTCGTACGCGAGCTCGCGAACCGCGGCCGCGTCGGCCTCCGGCTCGACCAGCTCGAGCACGGCGGCGAGCAGGCCGTTGCCGACCTCGCGCGCCCGCTCGAGGTTCTTCTGGTCGACGGACTCGACCAGCACCGCGTCCTCCTCGGCCAGCTCCGAGCCGTCGAGCAGCGCCTCCTGGAGGCGCTTGAGGTGCTTCGTGACGGCGCCCTTCTTCGAGCCGGACGACTTCTCGAGCTCCGTCCGGAGCGGCTCGAGCGCGGACACGATCTGCATCGCCGCAGCCGCGACGGACTCGACCTCGCGCGGTGCGAGCCGGCGATCGTCGCGGGTCGCGGTCTGCCGGACGAGCTCGCGGACGCGCCGCGGATCCTCGTTCGAGATCGACTTTGCGAGCTGGACGAAGACACCTGCGCCGAGGCTTCGGATCTCCTCGAGCGTCGGCAGGGCGGACTCCTCGGCCCAGTTGGACAGGCCGCGGCCCCAGAAGTCGTCGTCCTCGTCGAAGTTCCGCTCCTTGCCCGCCGCGAAGTAGTCGCGACGGCGCGAGAGGCGGTCGTCGAGCGCGGAGAGCGCCTCGTCCCGGTCGAGGTAGATGCGCTCGCTCTCGGCGGCGACCTTGTCCTCGAGGTCTGCGATGTCCTCCTGCCGCTTCTCGCGGTCGACCGCGGTGACGATCGACGCGGCGAAGTAGAGCACCTTCTCGAGCTCGCGCGGCGCGATGTCGAGGAGGTACCCGATGCGGCTCGGCACGCCCTTGAAGAACCAGATGTGGGAGACGGGCGCGGCGAGGTCGATGTGACCCATCCGCTCACGGCGAACCTTCTGCCGCGTCACCTCGACGCCGCAGCGCTCGCAGATGATGCCCTTGTAGCGGACGCGCTTGTACTTGCCGCAGTAGCACTCCCAGTCCTTCGTGGGGCCGAAGATGCGCTCGCAGAAGAGGCCGTCGCGCTCGGGCTTGAGCGTGCGGTAGTTGATGGTCTCCGGCTTCGTGACCTCGCCGGAAGACCAATCGCGGATCTGCTTGCTCGACGCGAGCCCGATGCGGATCGCGTCGAAATCGTTGATGTCGATCACGTGTGCTAGCGCCTCTTTCCTTGGTCTCGTCGCTTCTTCAAATCAGTCCTCGACCTCGACGTCGGCCACCTCGACGGGCTCGCCCTCGGCGGGCTCTCCACCCTCGACGTTGCCGAGCTCCTCGTCGGCCGCGAGCACGAGCTCGCCTCCGTCGTCAGCGCGCTCGCCGCCCTCCTCGACCTCCTCGGCCGTCGGCTGGCGGGCTGCGGCCTGGAGCGAGCCGGGCGACAGGTCGATACCCAGCTCCTCGGCTGCCCGCAGGAGCTCGTCGTCCTCCTCCCGGACCTCGACCTCGCGGCCCTCGTCCGAAAGCACCTGGACGTCGAGCGCCAGGGACTGCATCTCCTTCAGCAGCACCTTGAACGACTCGGGGATCGACGGCTCGGCGATGTTCTCGCCCTTGACGATCGCCTCGTACGCCTTGACGCGCCCGATCGTGTCGTCGGACTTGATCGTGAGCATCTCCTGCAGCGTGTAGGCGGCGCCATAGGCCTCGAGCGCCCAGACCTCCATCTCACCGAAGCGCTGGCCGCCGAACTGCGCCTTTCCGCCGAGCGGCTGCTGCGTGACGAGCGAGTACGGGCCGGTCGAGCGCGCGTGGATCTTGTCGTCGACCAGATGGAGCAGCTTCAGGATGTACATGAAGCCGACCGTCACGGCCTGCGCGAACGGCTCACCCGTCTTCCCGTCGAAGAGCGTCACCTTCCCGGAGCTCCGGTCGCTCGATGCGCCATTGCGGGAACTGCCGTTCGAGCCCTCGACGGAGCGCGCCCACTCGAGGAGCGCCGCGTCGACGTCCTCCGGCGTGGCGCCGTCGAACACCGGCGTGGCAACGGCCCGCGGGTCGGGAGCGTTGATCGGAGCACGCGGGCTCACGGGGTCGCCCTCCTCGAAGACGCCGTGCGCGGCGGCCCACCCGAGGTGAGTCTCGAGGATCTGTCCGATGTTCATGCGGCTCGGGACGCCGAGCGGGTTCAGCACGACGTCCACCGCGCGTCCGTCCTCGAGGAACGGCATGTCCTCGTCGGGGACGATCTTCGCGATGACGCCCTTGTTCCCGTGGCGGCCGGCGAGCTTGTCGCCCTCCGCGATCTTGCGCTTCTTCGCGACGTAGACGCGGACGAGCTCGTTCACGCCCGGCGGCAGGTCGTCGCCCGCGTCGCGGGAGAACGTCTTGACGCCGATGACCTTGCCGCCCTCGCCGTTCGGCACCTTGAGCGAGGTGTCGCGGACCTCGCGCGCCTTCTCCTTGAAGATCGCGCGGATCAGCTTCTCCTCCGCCGTGAGCTCGGTCTCGCCCTTCGGCGTGACCTTGCCGACGAGCAGGTGGCCGGCGTCGACGTCGGCGCCGATGCGCACGACGCCCCGCTCGTCGAGGTTCGCGAGCGACTCCTCCGAGCGGTTCGGGATGTCGCGCGTGATCTCCTCGTCGCCGAGCTTCGTCGAGCGCGCGTCGATCTCGTACTCGTGGATGTGGATCGAGCTCAGCACGTCGTCCTTGACGAGCCGCTCCGAGATCACGATCGCATCCTCGAAGTTGAACCCTTCCCACGGCATGAACGCGACGAGCAGGTTCGCCCCGAGCGCGAGCTCGCCGCGGTCGGTCGAGCTCCCGTCCGCGAGCACGTCGCCCTTCTTCACCTTATCGCCGAGGGTCACGACGGGCTTCTGGTGGATGATCGTGCCCTGGTTCGAGCGCATGAACTTCGTCAGCGGGTACTCGTCCCGGCTGCCACGCCCCTCGACGACGATGCGCTCGGCATCCACGTCCACGACCGAGCCGTCACTCCGTGAGAGGACGACGTCGCCGGTGTCCACGGCTGCGCGGAACTCGAGCCCGGTGCCCACGATCGGGGCCTGCGGGATCATCAGCGGCACCGCCTGCTTCTGCATGTTCGCGCCCATGAGCGCGCGGTTCGCGTCGTTGTGCTCGAGGAACGGGATGAGTGCCGTCGCGACCGAGACGATCTGGGCCGGAGACACGTCCATGTACTCGATGTCCTTCGGCGCAGCCATGACCGCCTCGCCGTCCTTCGAGCGGCAGAGCACCTGCTCGTGCAGGAACTTGCCCGTCTTCGGATCGACCGGCTCGGAGGCCTGGGCGATCGTGAACTGGCGCTCCTCCGCCGCGTCGAGGTAGATGATCTCGTCCGTCACCTTGCCCGCCTTCACGACGCGGTACGGCGTCTGGATGAAGCCGAACTCGGAGACGGTCGCGAAGGATGCGAGCGACCCGATGAGGCCGATGTTCGGCCCCTCGGGCGTCTCGATCGGGCACATGCGCCCGTAGTGCGTCGGGTGGACGTCGCGCACCTCGATCGGCGCGCGCTCGCGCGTCAGGCCGCCCGCGCCGAGCGCCGAGAGGCGCCGGCGGTGCGTGAGACCCGCGAGCGAGTTCGTCTGATCCATGAACTGCGAGAGCTGCGAGGAGCCGAAGAACTCCTTGAGCGCCGCGACGACCGGCCGGATGTTGATGATCGTCTGAGGCGTGATCGTGTCGACGTCCTCCGTCGTCATCCGCTCGCGGACGACGCGCTCCATCCGATACAGGCCGACGCGGAACGCCTCCTGGATCAGCTCGCCCGTCGTGCGCAGGCGACGGTTCCCGAAGTCCTCGTACTCGTCGAGCTCGCCCCGGATCGGGTCTCGGGACAGCTGCGCCGCGTCTGCGGCGTAGTCCTTCGATTCCTCGACGAGGCCGAGATTCGTCGGAAGGTCGATGAGGCGCCGGACGAGCGCGAGGATGTCCGCCGGCGTGAGCACGCGGACGTCCTCGGGCACGGAGAGCCCGAGGCGCTGGTCGAGCTTGTATCGGCCGACCTTCGTCAGGTCATAGCGCTTCGGATCGAAGAACAGGCCCTTCAGGAGGTTCTTCGCGTTCTCGAGCGTCGGCGGCTCGCCCGGCCGCTGCTTCTTGAAGACCTCGATGAGCGCCTCGTCCTCGCGAGTGGACGGGTCCTTGTCGAGCGTGTTCTGAATGAACGGGGAGCCGTCGAAGAGCTCGAGGATCTTCTCGTTCGTCGAGGCGTCTACCTGGAACTCGGCCAGCCGGTCGGCCGGCAGGATGTCCCCGAACAGCTCCTCGAAGCGCTCGCCGGTCGGCAGGGCGCGAAGGAGCGTGGTGACCGTCAGCTTGCGCTTCCGGTCGATGCGGGCGAAGACGATTCCCTTCTTGTCGATCTCGACCTCGAGCCACGACCCACGGGACGGCATGAGGTTCGCCATGAAGACCTGCTTCGTGGCGTCCTTCGGCTCCATGAGGTAGGCGCCGGGGCTCCGGACGAGCTGCGTGACGATGACGCGCTCGGTGCCGTTGATGATGAACGTCCCTCGAGGGGTCATCATCGGGAAATCGCCCATGAAGACCCGCTGCTCGCGGATCTCACCGGTCTCCTTGTTGACGAAACGGACCGTGATCGAGAGCGGGACCTGGTAGGTCAGGTCCTTCTCGCGGCACTCCTGGATTGAAAACTGCGGCTCACCGAACTCGTAGTCTCCGAATTCGACGGCCAGCGTGCCTGTGTAGTCCTCGATCGGCGAGATGTCGTCGATGGTCTCCCGCAGACCGATCTCCATGAACCAATCGAACGAGGCCTTCTGGATGTCGATCAGGTTGGGGAGATCGAGGACGTGCTTCAGGCGCGAAAAGCTCTTGCGCGCGCGAGGCGCGACAGCGACGCTGCTCAAATGTGACTCCCTCTAGTAACTGCGTGCAGGGTTGGACGGGCGAAGCTCGGCGGAACCGGGAAGGATAGCGCACGAGCACACTCCACCGCAACCGCCTCCGAGCGGGTGGGAAGTGCCCGCGAAGTGTAGCAACCCATGTGCTCCGGAGCCCGCTCGCCGGCCCCGATCAAGGCGCCGTCAGGGATTGCCGATAGCCAGGATGTGGAGACTGCGGCTTCGCTTCCGCGACGCCTCGGCGCCGACATCCTCGTCAGGTCCCGGCTCGGCATCGGGCTGACCCTTGCAGCGCTCGTCGTCGTGAGCACGATCGTGCGCTCGCTCGTCGAGTGGCACAAGGCGACGCCGTCGTACTTTCCGGACGAGTATCTCTATGCGGAGCTCGCGCGGTCGCTCGCCGAGAGCGGAAGCCCGCTCGTGCGCGGAGCCGGCACCGGGTTTCCGGCTCTCGTCCAGCCGGTCTTGACGGCACCGCTCTGGCTCGTCGGTGACGTCGCACTGTCGTACCACCTGGTTCAGGTGGTGGCGACGCTGGCGATGTCTCTCGTCGTCGTTCCCGTCTATCTGCTGGCGCGAAGGCTCGGTCTCAGCGCTGCACTCGGAGTCGGCTGCGCGGCATTCGCGCTGGCCGTGCCCGACTTTCTCTACGCAGCACGGATACTCGCCGAGCCCTTCGGGTACCCGATCGCTCTCGCGGCGGTTCTCGTGGGAACGGTCGCCCTCGCGAGCGGGAGCAGGCGTTGGCAGGTCGCCTTCGTCGCGCTCGTGGCGCTCGCCGTGCTCACGAGGGTGCAGTTCATGGTGTTGCCGATCGCCTACGTCCTGGCGGTCGCCGTGGTCGGCCTGCGCGAGCGGGCGCTCGCCCGAGTGGCGCGGGAGCAGACGCTGCCGCTCGTCGTGCTCGGGGTCGCTCTGATCGCGAGCGTGACCCGGCCGGGCGCCGTGGGTCAGTACGGTGCCTTCCTCGAGGTCGGCATCGATGCACATCTCGTCGGCCGGCTCGCGACCAACGCCTTCGGGCTCGCATACGTGTGTGGTTGGCTGCTCGTCCCCGGGGCACTCCTCGGCGCCGTCCTCGCCGTCGCGAAGCCACGATCGCGCATGGAGCTTTCCTTCGCCGCGCTCTCCGTCGGCCTGACGCTCGGGCTGCTCGCGGAAGCGTCCGTGTGGGGCGATGTCGAACTGATCCAGGAGCGCTACTTCTTCTACGCGCTACCGCTCGTCGCGCTGCTCTTCGCCCTCTACGCGACGCGCGGATGGCCGCACCGTCGATCGCTCGCGCTCCTCGCGGTCGGGGCGCTCGTCGTCGTCGCGATCGTCCCGGTGACGTTCGCCACGGCGGCCACGATGAAGATCCAGTCGCCGTTCCTCTTTGCCGCGTTTCGCCTGGAGCAGGCGATCGAGAGCCCCGGCTACGGCGCATTGGCGGTCGCGGCCACGGTGAGCGTCCTCGTCGGAGTCATGCTCGCGTGCTCGCTCCTGCCGTCGAGCGGCGCCTCCGTCACGCTCGCACTCGCAACGATGTTCTGCGCCCTCGCCTCTCTCGGCGCGGTCGCGCTCGACCTCGAGGGAACCGACCAGGTCAGAGAACGGTTCCTCCCGGCCGAGCGCTCCTGGATCGACAAGACGGGGCTCGACGACGTCGCGTTCCTCCGAACATTCCCGGTCGCCGGCGACACGTACCAGCAGCTCTTCTGGAACCGATCGGTGCGCTCCCTGCTCCTCGCCCCCGGTGTCACCTCCCCCGACGCGTACCACGTCGAGCGCGTGTCGATCGGAGAGGACGGGACGCTGCTGTCCGACGGTCGGCCGGTCGTGCGGCCGCTCGTCGTCGACGAGTACGGAGGACGCATTCAGTTTCGCGGCGCGCAACTGGTCGCATCGGCGCCTACCCATCGTCTGTGGCGTCCCACCGGCGTCCCGCGCATCGCCCTCATGGCCGACGGCTACTACGCCGACGGCTGGTTCGGACGCGAGGGGGCGCTACGCGTGTGGCCGAAGACCCCTGGCGGCAGGTTGGCCGGACGTCTCAGCTTCGTAGCAACGCCGGCGACGCGCATGAACCTCGTGGTCCGCGAGCCAGGCGGCCGTCACGTCTACCGGCTCATGCCCGACCGAACGACGCGGATCACCGTCCCCGTGTGCGGGGTCGGCCCATGGGTGGCGACGTTCGCAGTCGACAAGAGCACCTGGAACGACGGGCGCTGGGTGACGTCCCGCGCCACCACACCAACGTGGGCTCCCGACCCCGCTGCGTGCTCGACCGCCGACCGCTGAAACGACGACGGGCCGGGCGTCTTGCGACCCGGCCCGCTCGCAACCTCTGTCGAACGCCTTCCGCTACTTGAGCTCGACGCCGGCCCCGGCCTCTTCGAGCTGAGCCTTGATGGAGTCGGCCTCCTCCTTCGGGGCGGCCTCCTTGACGGTGCCAGGAGCGCCGTCCACGAGGTCCTTCGCCTCCTTGAGCCCGAGCCCGGTGACCGCACGCACGACCTTGATCACCTGGATCTTCTTGTCGCCGGCGCTCGTGATGACGACGTCGAAGGAGTCCTTCTCCTCCTCCGCCGCCGCGGCGCCGTCGCCGCCGGCGGGCCCTGCCGCCGCGACCGCGACCGGAGCGGCAGCGGTGACGCCCCACTCCTCCTCGATCGAGTTCTTGAGCTCGACGAGCTCGAGGACCGTCATCTTCCCGAGCTGATCGAGAACCTTCGAAACGTCAGTTGCCATTACTCGGCCTCCTCGCCGTCACTTGTGTCTTCGGAGCTTGTGTCATCGGAGCTCGTGTCGTCGCCCTCCGAGCTCGCCTCTTCTGCTGAATCGGCGTCCGCCTCCGCCTCGGGCTCGTCCGCCGGAGCGGGCTCATCTGCGGGCTCGGCCTCCGCAG
Source organism: uncultured Actinomycetes bacterium (assembly GCA_963815895.1). GTDB lineage: Bacteria > Actinomycetota > Thermoleophilia > Gaiellales > Gaiellaceae > GMQP-bins7. Next base: position 308,061 of record CAWFIP010000002.1, read on the forward strand.
CGGGCTCGGCCTCGGTGGCGGCTGCCGATGCTTCGGCGGCCGGAGCCTCCTCGACGACCTCGCCCTGCTCCTCGAGCTGCGCGATCCTGGCGTCGATGAGCCCGACCAGATCGGTGAGCGGAGCGGCGACGAGCGCGAGCAGCTGTGTGAGCGGAGCGACGATCGCCCCGACGAGCTGTCCCCGGAGCACGTCCAGGGGCGGCAGCGTCGCGAGCTGCGCGACGTCGGAGCCCGACAGGGTCTTCCCCTCGAGGATCCCGCCGCGGAGCTCGAGGACGTTCGTCTCCCGCGCCGTCGCCTGCAGCGCCTTCGCCACGGCCGCCGGGTCGCCGTCGGACTCGATGAATGCGATCGCGGTCGGGCCCTCGAGCATCACGAGCAGAGCGTCGGCGCCGGCCTGCTCGGCCGCCCGCCTCGTCAGCGTGTTCTTGACGATGCGGAAACGCGCCCCGTGCTCGAGGAGCACGTCGCGCAGGCTCTCGAGCTGCTTGTTCGTGAGCCCGCGGTAGTCCGCGACGATGAGTGTCTCGGCCGCACTGAGCTCGGCGGCCAGCTGGCTGACGATCCGTTCCTTGTCCGTTTTGAGCATCTGGTTCCTCCGAAAATGACGAAACCCGCGCGAGGCGGGTTCGGTCGGACGCGCGGAACGCGCTCCGGTTGAACCAGCCTCGGCCGGACCTACGACGCCTTGTGGCTCAGGGCCACGAGGCGGCTGCCGGCTGTCTTCGGCGGGAACGTCGGTGAGTTAGGCCGAAACTGTAGCTTCCTCCGTCGCCGCGTCCGGTGCTCCGTCGAGCTCCTCGGTGAGGTCGCGGGTCTTCGACGAGTCGACGTGGATCCCCGGGCCCATCGTGGTCGTCAGCGTGATCTGCTGGATGTAGCGGCCCTTCGCCGCTGAGGGCTTCGCGCGGACGATCTCGTCGATGAGCGCGGCGTAGTTCTCGAGCAGCGCGCGCTCCTCGAAGCTCTTCTTGCCGATCGGGACGTGGACGTTCCCACCGCGGTCGGTCCGGTACTCGAGCTTGCCGGCCTTCGCGTCCTGGACGGCCTTGCCGATGTCGAACGTCACCGTTCCCGTCTTGGGGTTCGGCATGAGGCCGCGCGGGCCGAGGACCCGGCCGAGCTTGCCGACGTTGGCCATCTGATCCGGCGTCGCGATCGCGACGTCGAAGTCGAGGAAGCCCTCCTCGATCCGGGTTGCGAGGTCGGCCGAGCCGACCACGTCCGCTCCTGCCTCCTCCGCCTCGCGGGCCTTCTCGCCCTCGGCGAAGACGGCGACGCGGACGTCCTTCCCGATGCCGTGCGGGAGCATGATCGTGCCGCGGAGCTGCTGGTCGGCATGGCGGACGTTCAGGCCGAGCCGGAAGTGCGCCTCGACCGTCTCGTCGAACTTCGCCGCCTGGATGCCCTTGACGAGCCGGACCGCCTCGAGGGGCGAGTACGCCTGCTCGCGGTCGATCTGCTGGAGCGAATCCTTGTACCGCTTGCCGTGGCTGCTCATGCGTCGACCTCCACTCCCATCGAGCGAGCCGTGCCGGCGATGACCTTCATCGCCTCGTCCACGTCGCGCGCGTTCAGGTCGGGCATCTTCGTCTCTGCGATCGAGCGCAGCTGCGACTGCGAGAGCCGGCCGACCTTGTTGCGGTTCGGCTCGCCGGAGCCCGACTCGAGGTTGAGCGCCTCCTTGATCAGCACGGCCGCGGGCGGCGTCTTCGTGATGAAGGTGAACGAGCGATCCTCGAAGACGGTGATCTCGACCGGCGTGATGCGGCCGTTCTCCTGCGCAGTCTGCGCGTTGAACGCCTTGCAGAACTCCATGATGTTGACGCCGTGCTGGCCGAGCGCAGGACCAACCGGAGGCGCCGGGTTGGCCTGGCCGCCGGGGATCTGGAGCTTGATGAGGGTGAGGATCTTCTTCGCCATCAGTCGATCTTCTTCACCTGGTCGAAGCTGAGCTCGACGGGAACCTGCCGCTCGAAGATGTCGACGAGCACCTTGAGCTTCTGCGCATCGGGGTTGACGTCGACGATCTCGCCGTCGAAGTCCGAGAGCGGGCCGGACGTAACCTTCACCGACTCGCCGAGCGAGAACTCGACCATCGCCTTCTGCGCCTGGCCGCCCGCGGGCACTCCGTGGTGGAGGATGCGGTCGACCTCGGGCTGCGAGAGCGGCACGGGCTTCGTCCCGGCACCGACGAAGCCGGTGACGCCGGGCGTCCCCTTCACGACGGTCCACGAGTCGTCGGTCATGTTCATGTTCACGAGCACGTAGCCGGGCAGCACCCGCTTCTCGGTCTGCACCTTCTGGCCGTCCTTCGTCTCGATCACCTGCTCGGTCGGCACGACGACGCGCCGGAAGCTCGGCCCCTGGTTCATGGAGACGATCCGGTGCTCGAGGTTCGTCTTGACCTTGTTCTCGTGGCCCGAGTAGGTGTTGATCACGTACCAGTGGAACATCGCTCTCCCCTACAGCAGGACACGGTCGACGAGCGGGCGGAAGATCTGGTCGAGGCCCCAGAGATAGAACCCGACGATCGTGCAGGCGATGATCACGACGACGACGCCCTGGAACGTCTGCGTGCGGCTCGGCCAGTCGACCTTGCGCAGCTCGGCGTACGACTCGCGCACGAACTGACCGCGCTGCTTCGACTCCTTGCGACCGGTCTGCTGCTTGACGGGCTGCTGCGACGGGCGAACCTGAGCCTGGCGGCTCCGACGACCGCCTGCGGCCTCACCCGCGGCAGCCCTCGCGGCGCGCCGCTGTCGTCGCGTCTCGCGGGCCATCTAGCGGGTCTCCCGGTGCGGAGTGTGGCGGCCGCACCAGCGGCAGTACTTGGACAGCTCGAGACGGTCCGGCGAGTTCCGCTTGGACTTCTGCGTCTGGTAGTTCCGCCGCTTGCACTCAGTGCAAGCGAGCGTGATCGCGACTCGTACTCCGGTTGCCATTCTCTCTGCCTGGTTGAGTTAGGACGTATCTAAAGATAGAGCGCCAGATAGCGGCGGGTGGACTTGAACCACCGACCTCCGGGTTATGAGTCCGGCGCTCTAACCAGCTGAGCTACGCCGCCGCGCGCGGGAGAGTGTAGCAGCGTATCGCCGCAGATTCGGAGGCTCAGGCGATGTCGGCGGCGAGGTGCGAGCGCCCCGCAAGCCGGTCGAGAGCGGCCCTCCCCAGGACGAACGCGATCTCGGCGAACACGTCTCCCCAGGGGGCGTACTCCCGGGTCAGCTCGACCGCGCCGTTCAGCTCGAGGACGGTCCAGCTCGCCCCGTCCGGAAGCAGGTCGACGCCGACGAGCGAAGCGCCGGTTGCGGCCGCGGCGGCAAGCGCGATCGTCGTCGCCCCGCGGGGCGGCTGCGCCAGCGCGCGCCGGGTCCCACCCAGCGCCACGTTCGTGCGCCACTCCCCCGGCGCCGCTATGCGGAAGACCGAGCCGACGACCCGACCTTCGGCGACGACGATCCGGAGGTCGTAGCCACGCGGCGGGACGAGCTCCTGGACGAGCGCGCCGTGGCGTCCGAACCACGCGGTGTCCCGGACCGTCGCGAGCGCGGTGTGCAGCGCGTCGTAGTCGTCACAGCGGTGGACCTCGCTCCCCCAGCTCCCGAATCGCGGCTTGACGACGACGGGGAGCCTCGGCACCGGCACGGGGCGACCATCGCGAACGTGCCAGGTCCGGGGATGCGGGATTCCCGCATGCCGAAGAAGCCGTGCCGTGAGCAGCTTGTCGTGCGCCCCGAGGAGCGCCGGCGGGTCGTTCAGGACGAGGACTCCACGCGCCGCGAGCGCTCCGAGTGCCCAGAGGCCGTCGTCCATCCCGTCGAGCGTCGGGAGCACGTCGAGCCGCCCGAGCACGACGTCGCCCGCGACCAGGATGTCGAGCGCCTGCTCGGGCGTCATCAGCTCCCAGCGTGGCCCCGGGACGACGACGGCGGCGAGCTCCTCGTTCGTGGGCGTGGGCCGCCGGGCGATGATCGCGAACCGCATGCAGACGAAGTGCCACGCGGGAGCACGTCGCCGCAAGGCGTTTCACCGCCTCGTTACCGCCTTCTTCCAGGACGGTCGTTCCGACCGGTCCCCTTCGTAGGATCGCGCACGTGTTCCGGATCCCACCGCAGCGGGGCGGCTGGCTCGAGGTCGTCTGCGGCCCGATGTTCAGCGGGAAGAGCGAGGAGATGATCCGTCGGCTCCGGCGGGCGGAGATCGCGGGCCAGCGAGTGATCATCTTCAAGCCCGCGATCGACGACCGTTACGACGTCGGCGACGTCGTGAGCCACGCGGGCATTCGCATGCGTGCGGTCCCGGTCTCGTCGGTCTCGGAGCTGCTCGTCCGAGCCCGGGACGCCGAGGTCGTCGGGATCGACGAGGTGCAGTTCTTCGAGCCGTCCGTCGTTCCCGCGGCGCTCGAGCTCGCAGACGGCGGCGCACGCGTCGTCGCGGCCGGGCTCGACCAGGACTTCCGCCGACTGCCGTTCGGCCCGATGCCGGAGCTCCTCGCCCACGCCGAGTTCGTCGACAAGCTGCAGGCCGTCTGCCACCGCTGTGGAGGCCCGGCAACGACGACGCAGCGGCTCGTGAACGGCCTCCCTGCGCCCTACTCGGGCGAGACGGTCGTCGTCGGTGCCGCCGAGCAGTACGAAGCCCGCTGCCGCGACTGCCACGAGGCAGGCGTGGGCGCCGCGGTCGTCGCCGCGTAGCCGTTCAGACGACGGGCGGCGGGATGCCGTCGGCGCTGGCAGCCAGCGAGGGATCCCACTCGCAGACCGCGCACGCGTGTCGAACCGCCGAGCGGGCGAACTCGAGCGCCGCGCCGTGCGGGTCGTCGGCGCCCCGTACGTCGTCCCAGTCGAGGATGTATTCGCCTAGCGTGTCGTCCCAACGCGCGGCCTCGGGGGAGAGCTCGGCGCTCGCGAAGCCATCCGGGGCGGGATGCGCGTACGCGTAGAAGGCAGCCCGCGGGTAGCGAGGGTCGCCCGGCCACCAGCCGACCGCGATCTCCTGGGCATCCATCGCGTTGCGGGTGATGAAGTCCTCCGCGGGCGGAGCGGCAGGGCGGCCGGAGAAGAGGCTCACGGCGAGATCGAACGAGCCCCACCAGGCGTTGACCGGCGTCGAGCGTCCTCGGTACGGCGCGCGGAGGGCGGCGAGCACGATCGAGACGCGCGTCGCGGCTTCGAAGTAGGCGGCGACGTGATCCGGGTCGTACGTCGCATGCTCGTCGTCCTCGTCGAGGGGCGTCTTCCACGGGGTCTCCTGCGGCGTCGGATCGATCTCGACCGGGCCGCCGAGCTTCCTGGTGGCTGCCAGCACGGCCCGGGTCACCTCACCCACCGACCGGTCGGGTTCGAGCGCGACCCGCTCGACCGCGCCCCCGCTGTGCTCGACGAGCACCGCGTGCGCATGCAAATCCATCGCGACCACGAGCGCACCCGAATGGTCGGCCGCCGGCAGCGGCGGCGTCTCCCACCCGCGCGCGGTCAGGCGGAGCGCCGCGTGCTGGAACTGCGGCTCCGGCGGCGAGAGGGCAACAGCGAGCTTGCCGAGGACCTGGGAGTGCCCGTGGATCGTGTCGCAGGTCGCGCTCCACTCCTCGTAGGGCAACGGAGGCCAGCCGGAGGGCATGGAGCCACGCTACCGATACCCTCCGATCGTGGCCGGCGTCGAGCACGAGCGGTTGTCGCCCGGGCAAGCTCCGCGGGACCCGGAGGAGCTCGAAGCGACCGGTGTCGGGGCGGACGCGCGGATCTCGCCGCAGACACGACCGGGGCCGGTGCATCTGACGGTCGCCGACCTCGAACGGTCGCTCTCCTACTACCGGTCGGAGGTCGGGCTGGAAACCCTATGGGAGGACGACGGGCGAGCGAGCGTCGGTGCTGGGACGCGCGAGCTGCTCGTGCTCGTCGAGGAGGCGGGGGCACGCCCTGCGCGTGGGTTCACCGGCCTCTACCACTTCGCGCTGCTCGTCCCGGAGCGGCACGACCTCGCTCGGTGGCTCGCGCACGCCGCTCGCGACCGCGTTCGCCTCGTGGGTCTCTCCGACCACTTCGTCAGCGAGGCGATCTACCTGAGCGATCCGGACGGCCACGGCATCGAGATCTACTGGGATCGCCCCCGGGACGTGTGGGACGGAAAGGTCGACGCACGCATGACGACGCTTCCACTCGACGTCCAGAGCCTCCTCGGCGAGCTCGACGACCCGGAGACCGAGCCGTTCGACGGACTCCCCGCAGGAACGATCATGGGGCACGTGCACCTGAAGGTCGCCTCGATCCCGGAGACGGTCGCCTTCTACCGCGACGTGCTCGGCTTCGGCCTCATGGCGCAGCTCGGACCGCAGGCCGCCTTCCTCGCGGCCGGCGGCTACCACCACCACATCGGCACGAACACGTGGGAAAGCGCCGGGGCGCCGCCGCCGTCCCCGGGGACCGCCGCGCTCCGGCACGCGACGATCGTCGTCCCGGACGCGGACGAGCACGCGCGCGTCCTGGATCGGGTCGAGCGAGCAGGGAGCCCGACGCGTGATGATCCGGAGGGCGACGGCAGCCCGTTCGTCCTCGATCCGTCGGGCAACGTGCTCCGCCTCGCCGTCTCCTGAGCGACGTGGTCGCCGAGCAGGTCACAGGCCCGGTCGCGTACCACGGAGAGGGCCCGGTGTGGTCGGAGACCTGGGGCGGCCTGCGCTGGGTCGACATGCTCGCCGGCGACGTCCTCTCGCTCGAGGCGGACGGCTCGATCGGACGGCGCCACGTGGCCAGCATCGCCGCCGCGACTCGCCCACGCCGCGGAGGGGGTGCCGTGATCGGCATCGAGCGAGGCTTTGCGCTCGAGGAGGCCGACGGGACGATCGTGACGCTGGACGAGCTCTGGGACGACGCGAACCAGCGGATGAACGACGGCGGCTGCGACCCCGACGGCCGCTTCTACTGCGGGTCGATGACGTACGACAAGAGACCCGGCGCGGCCGCGCTCTACCGGCTCGACCCCGATCGATCCGTGCACCTCGTGCTCGAGGGCGTGACGATCTCGAACGGGCTCGAGTGGAGCCCGGACGGCACGCTGGCCTACTACAACGACACCGACACGTACCGGACGGACGTGTTCGACTACGACTTCGAGTCCGGGCTGACCAGCCGTCGGCCGTTCGTCGCGACGCCCGAGCTTCGCCCGGACGGCCTGACCGTGGACGCCGAGGGCGGCGTCTGGGTCGCGTACCCACACCAGGGCAAGGTCCGGCGGTACGGCACCGACGGCGCTCTCGATGCGGTGGTGGACGTGCCGACGCAGAAGGCGACGGCGTGCACGTTCGGCGGGCCGGACTTGAGCGAGCTGTACATCACGACGTCCCGCGAAGACCTCGAAGGCGACCCACTCGCCGGCTCGGTCTTCCGTGCCGAGGTCGGTGTGGTCGGGCAGCCCGCGCGGAGCTTTGCAGGCTGAACCGGCGACGCTCGCGGACAGGCCGCGCGGAAGAAGTAGCCTCGCGCTCGTGACGGGCCGTTGAACGTCCTCCGAGAACGGGCAGAGCGCCTCGTGCGCGCGCCGGTGCGTCTCGCCGACCTCGCGCTCGCCTTCGACGAGACCGCCGCCAACACGGCGGACGTCCATGTCGAGGGACGCAACTTCTATCCGCCGATCCTGGCGGATATCGCGGCGGCGTCGTCCTCCGTGCACATCAACCAGTTCGGGTTCCGGCCCGGAGAGATCGGCGAGCAGTTCGCCGACACGCTGCTCGCCAAGGCGGCCGAGGGCGTTCCCGTTCGTGTCGTCGTCGACCGCCAGGGCTCGGGCCCCGACGAGTCGAGCCGCGCCTTCTTCGAGCGGCTGCTCGCGGGAGGCGTCGAGGTCCGCGTCGTCCGCGCGACGCAGCTTCGCGCGCCTGCACAGCCGGTTGCGGCAGGCGGCGAGCAACGGTGGAACCTCCGCACCCTCGGCCACATCGACCATCGCAAGCTCTTCGTCGTCGACGGGCGCATCGGGTGGGTCGGCGGTGCGGGGATCGAGGACCACTTCTACGACGGACGCTTCCACGACCTCTTCCTCCGCCTGACCGGCCCGGTGGTGTCGCAGCTCCAGCTCGTCTTTCTCGCGACCTTTCGCTGGCTCGGCGCGGAGATACCCGTCGAGCACCTCGACGACCTGCTCCCCGATCACGAAGACGAGCCCGGGGCCGTTCCCGCGACGGTCCTGCACAACGCCCCGGGGCGGTATCGGCCGATCACGACGGCGATCGCGGACCTCCTCGAGAACGCACGCGAGACCCTCGACGTCGTCAATCCCTATGTCACCGACCGACGGATGATCAAGCGGATTGAGAGCGCCGCCCGGCGCGGCGTGCGTGTCCGGCTGTTCGTCCCCGCCGAGGCGAACAACTGGGCGTGCGCCGCCGCGCAGCACCACCACCACGCGGCGTTGCTGGAAGCGGGCGTCCGCATCCTCGGGTACCCGACGATGCTCCACGCCAAGGCATTCGTTCGGGACGGGCATGACGTCCTCGCCGGCACGTGCAACCTCGAGGCCTGGAGCCTCAAGCGGTTCTTCGAGATCGACGTCCTCGTACGCTCGCCGGCGTTCGCCGCGCAGTTCGAGGAGCGCTTCTCGACCCCGGCCGAGGTCGTCTCGTCGCCCGGGCGGGCACCCGAAGGCGCCCGCGAGCGACTGAAGGCTGCGGCCTTCGCAGCGATCTCGCCGCTCCTCTGAGCAGCCAGCGCGGTATCACTTGGCCGCCATGAGGGGACGAGGCAGAGCCAAGCTGGTAGCGATCCTCGTGCTCGCAGGGGTTGCCTGCTTCTGGGGTGCGATCCTCGTCGCGGCTGCGCTCGAGCCCGGCTACAGACAACGGCGTGACTACGTGAGCGTGCTCGCCGCACACGGCGCCGATCATGCTGGGATCGCGATCTTCGCGATCGTGGCGGCAGCGGCGGCAATGGTGTTCGCGGCAATCCTCGTGTGGCAGGTCTCGCGCGTGGCAGGGCTCGCGATCGCGCTCGCCGGCTTCGGCTTCGTCATCGTCGCGTTCACGCGACTCGATTGCCCGAACGGTGCGGCTGCGTGCGGCCTCGGCGGGCGTTTCGAGATCTCGGGCTCGGCCGAGATCGGCCACTGGACCGCGACGACGGTCTCCACCGTTCTCGTGATCGCCGGAATCGCATTGACGGGGCTCGCGCTCGTCCGCGGCCCTCACAAGGTCGCGGGAGCGGCCACTCTCGCGGCCGCCGCCGTCACCGCCGGTGCGTTCCTCGCGACGGGCGGCGACAACCCCGGCATCCGCGAGCGCATCGGCATCGCCGTGGCCACCGGCTGGCTCGCAGCGGTCGCGGTTGCGACCCTCGCGCGCGCTCGAGAGCGTCGCTGAGGTGTTGGTCGGCCGCGGGTTAGGTGCAGTAGGTCGCTTCTCCGCCGGCGCGGAGCTCCCGCCCGAAGGCGGGAGCTCTGTTCCCACTCCCCCCAGGGACGTCTTACGCAGGCGGGATCAGCACGCGGTTCACGACGTGGATGACGCCGTTCGAAGCCATCACGTCGGGCTTGGTCACCTGCGCGCCGTTGACGAAGACGTTCGACCCCGAGACGCGGATCCGCACGCTTGCCCCGTTCGCGGTCTTCGCCGAGCGGAGTTTCACGACCTTCGCCGCGGGCACCCTGCCGGCGACGACGTGGTAGAGCAGGACGGCCTTCAGCGTCGCCCGGTCCTGGAGCAGCGCGTTGATCGTCGCCTTCGGCACCTTCTTGAAGGCGGCGTCCGTGGGTGCGAACACGGTGTACGGGCCTGGCTTCTGCAGCGTCGAAACGAGCCCCGCACGCTTGAGGAGCATCGTCAGCGTCTTGAACTGGCCGGTCGCGACCGCCGTCTCGACGATGGTGCCTTGCGCGCGAGGCGTTGCGGAGGCCGTAGGCCCTAGCGCCGCGACGGCGACGAGAGCGACGACCGCGAACGCGATCATGGTCCTGATGCGAGTCATTCCTGTCCTCTCCTGTTCAGGTTTCAGTGGGATGCCGACGTGCGCGGCTCGGTGAGCTCGCGTGCACGGCCGGCGAGGAGCGCCCAGATGCCGTACACGCCGGCGAGCCCGACGAGGCCGTACACGACGCGGGTTGCGGCGTTCGTCTCGCCGAACTCGAGACCGAAGATCTCGGCCACGAGGTCGAACTCGGCGAGTGCGACCAAGCCCCAGTTCAGGGCGCCGACGATCACGAGCGTGGCGGCGAGCATGTTGAGGATTTTCATTCTGTCCACCTCCTGTTCATTAGCTGTACAGGATGCGAGACTAGCGGCCGTTGGCACTCTTGTCAAGCTTTCGTCCACATGCTGTATAGTCGCACCGTGAGCGAGACAGGGCTCCTTCGGATCGGCGAGCTGAGCAGGCGCTCCGGCGTGAGCCCCGAGCTGCTCCGCGCCTGGGAACGCAGGTACGGTCTCCTTCGCCCCACACGCTCGCGCGGCGGGCTCAGGCTCTATTCCGCAGACGACCTTCGGCGGGTGGAGACGATGCAGCGGCACCTCGCGGAGGGGTACGCGGCGGCAGAGGCTGCATCGCTCGCGGCGGGCACTGGCGACATTCCCACCGAGCAAGGCCCTCCACCGCTCGCGTCGGCGGAGGTGCGCGCCGAGCTCCGGGCGTCACTCGACGCGTATGACGAGCCTGGGGCGCAGGCAACGCTCGACCGGCTGCTCGCCGCGGCGACGCTCGACACCGCCCTCTCGGACGTCGTCCTCCCCTACCTCCACGATCTCGGCGAGCGCTGGTCACGCGGCGAGGCCTCCGTCGCCCAGGAGCACTTCGCCTCGGGGGTCGTACGTGGGCGGCTGCTGGGGCTCGCGCGCGGCTGGGGACGAGGCGTCGGCCCTGTGGCGCTCCTCGCCTGCATCCCTGGTGAGCAGCACGAGCTCGGCCTCATCGCGTTCGGGCTCGCGCTGCGATCGCATGGATGGCGCGTCGCATACCTCGGAAGCGACACACCGCTCGAGACGCTCGAGCTTGCGGCTCAGTCGCTCGAGCCTGCGCTCGTCGTCCTGTCCGCCGCGACCGAGGACGGGGTCCGGCGCATCGCGCTGGACATCCGGGAGCTCGCGACGCGGTACCCGGTCGCGATCGGCGGACCCGGAGCGAACGCGGTCGAGACGGCCGAGCTCGGCGTCCTCGGGCTCCTGGGCGATCCCGTGGTGGAGGCCGCACGGATCGCTTCACGCGCGCACGCGACCGCCGCGTCGTGACCGCGCCGCGGAAGCAGGCAGCCCGCTCGTGCGTCGCCCCGAGTACTTCGAGTGCCTCGATGCTCACGTCGTCTGACGGCTTCCGCTCGACCGAGCGGCGGGGTCCCGACCGCTCTCTCGTCACCGAGCAGACGCTGAAGACGGGGCGTCCGATCGTTCCCTTCTCGGACGCGGGAGCCAGGGCACTCGGCGGCGGCTACTGGGTCGAGGTGACGCGTGCGACCCGTCGGCTCCTCCGCTACTGCGAGACAGGCGACGGCCTCGAGCTCCGCATCCTCGGAGTCGGGCCGGCGCTCCTCCGCTTCGGTGGCGTCCAGGTCACGGTCGGTACGGAGCACATCAGCTGCTCGTACCGCATACGTGGCGGGCTGCTCGCCCTCGGCGAGGGCGGCACCATCAGCGTGTCGCAGGTCGGTAGGAGCCCGACCGAGCTGCGGGTCGCGGTCGACGGCTTCCTCGCACGGAGTGGCCTTGTCTATGCGATGCAGCGGCGACTACACGTGGCGATCAGCCGCCGGTTCTTTCGACGCTTGATCTCGGAGGAGGCGCAGTGAAAATCGCCGTCCTCGGCGCCACAGGTGTTGTCGGCCGTGCTCTCGTGTCCGCGCTTGCAGGGGCGCACGACGTCGTGGCGGTGTCCCGCACGCCCAAGGACGTCGTGAACGTGCGAACGCTGGCAGCCGACGTCACCGACGGACCGTCCGTCCGTCGAGCGCTCGAGGGCATCGAGGTCGCGTACTACCTCGTCCACTCGCTCGGATCGTCGAACTTCGCCGAGCTCGACCGTCGCGGAGCGGAGACGACGGCGCGCGAGGCCGAGCGGGCGGGCGTCGAACAGATCGTGTACCTGGGTGGGCTCGGAGACGAGCTCCCGGACCTGTCCCCGCACTTACGGAGCAGGATCGAGACCGCGTCGGCTCTGGCCTCCGGTTCCATCCCCGTCACCACGCTCCGCGCGGCCGTCGTGGTCGGACGAGGCAGCGCGGGCTTCGAGACGATCGTCGCGCTCGTCGACCGACTTCCGGCCATGATCGCCCCGCGCTGGGTCTCCACCCCGACGCAGCCGATCGCGCTCGACGACGTCGTCCGCTACCTCGCGGGTGTCGCAGGTCACGCGGCCAGCCGCGGCGAGAGCTACGACGTCGGCGGCCCGGAAGTGATGACGTACAGGCAGATGATCGAGCGCATCGCCGCGCTCCGGGGACGGCGCAGACTCATCGTCGAGGTGCCGGTGCTGAGCCCGCGCCTCTCCTCGTACTGGCTCCACCTCGTCACGCCGGTCCGTGCGAGTGCGGCGCGCCCACTCATCGAAGGGCTCCGCAACCCGACGGTCGCACATGACGACCGCATCCGCGAGCTCGTCCCGTTCTCCCTGACCCCGTTCGACGACGCCGCCCGCGCCGCTCTGGCGCTGCCCGCTGCCTGAGCGTTGCGGCGCGCGGCGTGTGCTTGGTCGAGCGCGCCGAACTGGCTCGACTGACGCCTCGGACGGAGCGGCCATGATGAAGCTGGCGAGGATTCCCTCGTTTAGACCACACAGGGTCCGGTTAGCCTTGCTGGGTGCGAAGCGTTCTGGTCGTCAGCACCGTTGAGCATGCCGAAGCGGCACTCCGAGCCCAGGTCGGTCACGCCGACGTGATCAAGGTCGTCGTGCCCGTCGTCCGGCAGGGGGTGCTCGACTGGCTTGCAAACGATCAGCGGGCATTCAGTCATGCCGAGCGCGTGGCCGAGAGTACGGCCGAGCAGCTTCCGGGCAGGACCGTGGAGGCTGTCGCCGGGGAGGCCGACGTGGAACTGGCGATCCGAGACGCGCTCGCGACCTTCGCCGCGGACGAGATCGTGGTCGCGGTGCGGCCGGAGGACGAGGAAGGGCTCGTCGAGTCGAAGGCGACAGCCGACCTTTCAACGCGCAGCGTGGACGGAGTGCCGGTTCGATTGGTCGTGATCTCCGGCCCCTAGGCTGGGCGTTCGTCAGGAAGCGAGTCAGCGCGTCCGCTCGCGGACGCTAGGTTTTCAGCCTCGAAAGGAAGACGTGGTGGCGGGAGAGATCGATCCGACGGGTGGAAGGAAGGACGCTCTCGACGCGTTCGTGGAGTCCAAGCTCAAGCAGGGCTTCGAGATCGAGACGCACACGGATACCCACGCGATCGTCGTCGAGCAGAAGTCGATCCTGAGTCGGCTTCGAGCGCGCGGCGCCAACCGCTACGTCGTGTCGGTCGACGAGAACGGCGAGGTGACGATGATCCCGGCCGAGCCGAAGCGAAGCTGACGTCGAAGTCGCACGCTTCTCGCCTCCGTCATGCTGAGCCCACTCGCGCGAGCTCTGTTCTACGCCGTCCCCACCTGCCCGGACCGTCCCGAGGTCCGAAAGACACGCTGGATGTCCGCCCTGAGCCGCTACTCGATGAGCGTCAGCATCTTGAACATCGGGAGGTACATCGCGATGACGATGATCCCGACCATGACTCCGACGCCGATCATCATCAGCGGCTCGATGATCGAGGTGAGCGCCTGAATGGATGCGTCGACCTCGTCCTCGTAGAAGTCGGCGACCTTTCCGAGCATCTTCTCGAGCTCTCCCGACTCCTCGCCGATCTTCACCATCTGCGAGACCATGGGCGGGAAGATCCCGCTCTCGACGAGCGGCTGCGCGATCGTCGCGCCTTCCTGGACGCGCATCCGGAGCCTCGCGGTCTCGTCCTCGACGACCCAGTTCCCGGACGTCTGCGCGGTGATCTCGAGCGCCTTGACGATGTCCACGCCCGCGGAGATGAGCGTCGAGAGCGTGCGCGACCAGCGCGCCATCGCAACCTTGCGGACGACCTGGCCGATCGACACGGGCAGGCGCAGCTTCAAGCGATCCCAGACCTGGCGCCCGCTCTCGGTCTTCTTCCACCGCCGGATGCCGTAGATCACGGCGCCGATCACCGGGAAGATGATGAACCAGTAGGCCCGCAGGCCGTCCGACATCTTGACGATGTACTGCGTGAGCACAGGCAGGTCGCCGCCGAGCGTGTCGAACACCTTTGTGAAGACCGGGACGAGGAACATGAGCATCCCGGCGAGGACGAGGGTCGCGAAGGACAGGACGACGATCGGGTAGATCATCGCCCCCTTCACGCGGCGCTTGATCTTCTGCTCCTTCTCGATCTGCGTCGCGACGCGGTCGAGAACCGTGTCGAGGACGCCCGCCGCCTCACCGGCCTCGACCATCGAGACGTAGAGGCGGTTGAACGTGTCGGGATGCGAGGCCATCGCCTCGGAGAGGAAGGCGCCGGCCTCGACGCGCTCGCGAACGTCGGCGATGACGACCCCGAGGGCCGGATCGTCCGTCTGCTGCTCGAGCACGACGAGAGCCGTGACGACGGAGAGGCCCGCCTCGATCATCGTCGCGAACTGGCGCGAGAAGATCTGGAGCGACTTCGGCTTGACCTTCTTTTGGCGACCCATGAACCCGCGCCGCGAGTCGCTCTGCGTCGGGGCCTTGAGCTCCTGGAGGAAGTCCGCGAGGAGCCCGCTGCCGCGGAGCGCATCGCGCGCCGCGGACAGGTCGGTGGCCGAGATCTCGCCGGTCTGCTCGAGTCCCTGGGCGTTGATCGCGTTGTAAGCGAAGGTCGGCATGGTCGCGCTATTCCTCGGTTAGTTCGTGGCCTGCGTGGAGAACTGCTGCACCTGCTCGGGCTGGGAGCCTGCGTAGAGCAGTCGGAGGGTGTAGCGGGCGCCAGTTGCGGTGTTCACGAGAGTCAGCGACTGCCCCATCTTCAGAGTGATCGCCGCACCGCCGGTGAACGCGCCGCCGACGACTCCGATCTGCGCCGCCTTCGGCTTCAGGCTCAGGAGGACGAAGGTCGGGTCGACCTTCGGGAACCGCTTCTTGACGTCGACGGACTCGTCGCTGCCGTTGACCCAGATCGTCGCGGTCGACAGCTCCGACGGGCCTGCGACCGTGCCGGGCGTCGCGCCGGTGACGATCGGCCCGCCTGCGCCGTTGACGGCCTTCGGTCCGGCGGCTCCGCCGCCGTTCGAGACCTTGACGCCGCCCACCGGCTCGCCGTCCTGCGAGCCCGCGGCGGCCGTGTCCTTCACGAGCTGGACGAACGGATCGCGGTGCTGGAAGAGGCTGAACGAGGCGAGCTGGCCCTCGCCGGGCTCGACGGTGACACCGGGAACGATCTTGACCCCGGCGAGGACTGCGCCGCTGCCGGAGACGCTGACCGCACCGCCGGTGATGCTGGGCGTGCCGGTCGTCTCCGACGAGGTCGGAACGGCCCCCGTCGTCGTGGGTGCGGCCGTCTCGGACCCGCCGAGAAGCTTCGGCAGCTGGATCGCGAGCAGGATGGCGAGCAGAACCGCGCCGCCGATGACGATGTAGAGCTGCTTCTTGCTGGTGCCTTCTGATTTCGTGGTGGGGGCCATTACGGAGTCGCTCCTGCTGCGGAGGTACCGTCAGCGGACGGGGTCGTGGAGTCGGTCACCGTCGCGTCGGGGAAGGTCGGGGGCACGCCTGGCGTGAAGCCGAATGCGTTCAGGGTGATGCCGGCGCGAACGACCGGGAACTGCACGTCCTCCCCTTCCGGCCTGGTCAGCCGAACCTCGGTGACGGAGTAGAGACGGCCGTCGACGACGAGCCGGCCCTTCTTCACCGTGACGAGCTTCCGCACGTCTCCGAGGAAGCGGGAGACCTTGCCGAACCGGCCCTGCACGGTCAGCGTGAGGGGCTGCGCGTAGTAGCCGGTGACGGGGATCTGCACCGTGGGCTGGAAGCCCTCGAGCGTGAGCCCGTGCCGCGCGGCGAGGCGATCGACGTCGAGCATCACCGCAGCGACGTTGGCATCCTCGGGGAGGGCCTTCGCGAGGCGGAAGACATCGCTCGTCCGGACGGTCAGGGCCGCAGACGGATTGGCCAGGTCGGCCTTCTTCTGGGCCAGCTCCGCCTCGGCAGCGGCGACGTCGCTCTGGAGCTTCGCTGCTTCGCTCCGCTTCGGGGACACGACGACGAACCAGAGCCCGAGGAGAACGAGCGCGAGAGCCGCCCCGCCCAGGGCGATGGCGGTCCGGTTGCTCACGTTGGCCCTCACTGGACACCTCCTGGAGTCGCCAGGGCGGCGACGATCGTGAACTGGATGACCCGCTTGTTGCCGAGCTTGGTCGGCGTGGCGCTCTCCAGCTCGGCGCTCGTGAGGCTCGGCACCGCCTGCAGGCGGGCGAGCGTCCGCGCGATGTCCGCGTAGTTGAGCGCGTAGCCGGTGACGGTGACGCCGGTCGGCGTCGTGGTCGCCGCCGGCGGCGGCGGCGCGGGCGCGGGCGTGCTCGCCGTCGTGGTCGAGCTCGCATCGGTGGTGGTGGGAGGAACCACCTCGGGCGTCGTCGGCTGCGGCGCGGTGGCGGTGAGCTCCGTCAGCGAGACGCCGGACGGAAGGACGCGCGACACGTCGCCGAGCACGCGCTCCCACGTGAGCCTGGTGCCGAGGATCTGCGCGACCGCGGTTGCACGGGCCGCCTGATCTGCGGCGAGCGTCGGGTCGAGAGTTGGCTTCGTCGGCTCGGGCAGCGCGTCGACCTGCGCCTGCACGACCTCGAGCTCGGACTTGCGGTCTCCGGCGGTGCCGCTCGCCTGCATGAACAGGAACGCGAGCGCTGCGAGCGGAATGGCAGCCGCGAGAGGCGCGGCGACCGCGAGCAGCCTCGGCGGCTTCGTCGCCTGGCGTGCTTCCTTCGGCAGGAGGTTGACCGACCGGCCCGGCTCGTCCTCGATCGCGAGCCCGATCGGCACGGCGAGCGACCCGATCGTCGCGTCGAGCGCTGGCGGGATGTCCACCTGCACGTCGACCCGAGCGAGCGGATCGCCGACGCTGACGCTCACGCCGATCATCTGGTTGAGCGCGTCGGCGAGACCCTCGAGGTGGGCGGTGCCGCCCGTGATGACGATCTCGCGGATGCCGAGAGACTCGGGCTGGGTCTGGTAGAACTGGAGCGAGCTCACGAGCTCCCGGGCGAAGGGCGTCAGCCTCGTCCGGACGGCGTCGAGAGCGCGGCTTCGCTTGTCGGCGTCGAGCGAGTCGAGATGGCGCCCGGGGCCGTCGAGCGAGAGGTGGGTGAGGATCGTCGCCGCCTCCATGTGCGGCACGTCGAGCTCGTCCGCGATCGCGTTCTGGAGCTGTCCTCCGCCCCAGTCGAAGACGCGGGTGAACTCGCAGATCCCGCCACCGGCGACGAGAAGAGTGGAGGACTCGTGGCCGATCGAGACGACGACGGTCGCGCTGTCCTCGGTCCGGCTGCGTGTGCCGAACGGGGGAACGAACGCGCGCAGAAGCCCGAAGGACTCGAGGTCGATGCCGGCGAGCCGGATCCCGGCCTCGCGGCACGCCTCGATGTACGGCTCGACCTGGTCGCGAGGCGCGACGACGAGGAGCACCTTGTGCGAGACCTCGCCGGCCTCGGTGTACCGCTCCTCGACGACGCGATAGTCGAGAACGGACTCGTTCGCGGCGACCGGGAGCACCTCGTGCGCCTTGAAGCGGACCGCGTTGTCGAATCGCGCCTCGTCCTCGACGCCGGCGATGTCGAACGTCCTGACACCGACCCGGCTGGACGACAGTCCCAGACGGACGTTCTTCGTGGGCAGGCGGCTCTCCTTGAAGAACGCCTTGAGGGCATGGACGAGTGCGTCATGGTCTCGAAGCTCGCCTCCGACGACCACGCCTTCCTCGAGCGAGCGGCGTGCGACGTCGACCAGAGCCGGGCTCGCCCCGTTGCCGGAGACGACCGCCGCAGCGATCTGGGAGGCGCCGATCTTGAGGCCGACGACCTTCTTGCCTCTCGATCCGCCGCCGTTCCGCTTCTTGAGCGGCACCGGCTCGGCGACGACCTCGTCGCCGGCCGAATCGATCTCGTAGTCCTCGTGCGAGTCGTCAATGCCCTGCCACTCGTCGACCGTCGGTTCGGCCTGCGGCTCGTCCTCGAGCTCGGGGACGCTGTCCTCGAGCGGGTCGGCATCGTCAATCTGGTGTTCGTCCTCGGCGGCCGGAACCTCGACCTCCTCGGATGCATGAACCTCGACGTCCTCGGACGCGTAGACCTCGGTCTCGACCGGCTCGGGCTCGGGCGCCACAGGGGAGTCCTCGGCGGCGTCATCCTCGGAGCCGTCCGCGACGACCTCGTGTGCTGCCTCGTCGGAGGCGTCCTCGGATGCCTCCTCGGCCGGCTCGGACTCGACCGGCGCGTCCTCAGCCTGGCTCTCGTCTTCGCCGTAGACATACGTGTCGGCCTCGGGCTCGGAGACCGGCTCTTCGGCCTGCTCGACGTCGTCGGAGACCTCGGAGCCCCAGTAGGTGACGTTCTCGAACGACTCGTCCTCGAGGAGCTCGGCATCGGCGTCCTCGGCGACCGGCTCCTCGACAGGCGCTGACTTGCGCCGGCGGAAGAGGCCGCGCTTCTTGGGCTCCTCAGCGGGTGCCTCGAAGTCCTCGGACGACGCGGCGATCTCCTGCTCCGCCGGCTCCTCGTCCTCGATGGCCGGGATGTACCACGGATTGTCCTCTGGCTCCGCGTCCGACTCGACTTCCGTGGTGTCCTCGAGCTCCGTCTCGACGGCGCTCTCGACCTCGACGTTCTTGCGGCGCCTGAAGAGGCCGCGCTTCTTCTCCACGACTTCCTCTTCGGCGGGCTCGTCGGAAGCCTCGTACGAGAACTCGGCGTCGGGCTCAGAGACGACGCTCCAGGTCTCGGGCTCGAAGCCCTCCGACTCGTGCTCGTGCTCCTCGACGGCCGGCTCGAGCTCTTCGGCCCCGGGCTCTTCGGCTTCGGGCTCGGCGACGACCGGCTTGCGTCGACGGAAGAGCCCCTTGCGCTCGTACTCGACCGACTCGGCTTCGAGCTCAGCCTCGGCCTCGAATTCGGCTTCGACCTCGACCTCGGGCTCGTCGACCGGGAAGAAGTCGGCGTCGTCCGCGACCTCGACCGGCTCGGCCTCGTGGCTCTCGTCCTCGACCGGCAGGACCTCGACGAGCTCGACCGGGGTCTCGGTCTCCTCGGCAGGCAAGGACGCCTCGGTCTCGGAGATCTCAGCGGACCCCCAGGAGGGCTCGTCGGGAGACGGCAGATGCGGGTAGGCCGAGCCCTGCACGTCCGTGAAGGGGTCGCTCGGCGGCATTCCGCCGGCATGCGGGCGATTGACGAAGCGGTCTTCCCAGAAAGACATGGCAGCTAGCTCCCGGCGACCCGCAGCGTCGCACCAAGATTCGGCGCGGCCGCAGGCTCACCCTCTGTCGGCATGGTAGGAACGGCGATCCCGGCGCGCTCGAGCGCGGCGACGAGCGACTCTGGTCGGCTCGAGCGGCTGAGTGCGTCGGAGACGGTGATGGTGCGCTTCTCGATCAGCTCCGCGAGCGACTGCTCCATCGTCTGCATTCCGCGGCGCGTGCCCGTCTGCATGTACGAGTAGACCTGCTCGATCTTTCCCTGGCGGATGAGGTTCCGGATCGCGTCGTCGAGAAAGAGGATCTCGAGCGCGCAAACACGACCGCTGCCGTCGGCCCGGGGCAGCAGGGTCTGCGTGACGACGCCCTGGAGCGAGTTCGCGAGCTGCATGCGCACCTGCGCCTGCTGCTCGCCCGGGAACGCGTCGATGACGCGGTCGATCGTGCTCGGGGCGCTCTGCGTGTGCAGGGTGGCAAAGACGAGGTGGCCGGTCTCGGCCGCGGTGAGCGCGGTCGAGATGGTCTCGAGGTCGCGCATCTCGCCGAGGAGGATCACGTCCGGGTCCTGGCGGAGCGCGCCGCGCAGCGCGTCGGCGAAGCCGGTGGCGTCGCCGCCGATCTCGCGCTGGTTGACGATGCAGCTCTTGTGCTGGTGCAGGAACTCGATCGGGTCCTCGATCGTGATGATGTGGTCGCGCCGCGCCTTGTTGATCTCGTCGATCAGCGCGGCGAGCGACGTCGACTTGCCGGAGCCCGTCGGGCCGGTGAAGAGAACGAGGCCGCGCGGCTTCATCGTGAACTCGTGGAGCGAGGGGGGCAGGCCGAGATCCTCGATGGACTTGATCTCGGTCGGGATCATCCGGAACGCGGCCGCGAGCGCCTCGCGCTGGTAGTAGGCACCGACACGGAACCGGCCGAGCCCGCGCACGCCGTACGCGAAGTCGAGCTGCCGGTCGAGCTCCAGGCGCTTCTGCTGCTCGGTGGTGGTGATGCGGTAGAGGAGCTGCCGCGTCGCCTCGGGGTCGAGCACCGCCGAGTCCTCGAGCGGCTCGATGTGACCGTGCACGCGCGCGACCGGCTTCGACCCTGCCGTGATGTGCAGGTCGGAGGCTCCGGCATCCACTGCGCGCTCGAGAAGAACGTCGATCGAGAGAGGAAGATCTGCCTCACTCTGGGCGTGCTGACTCGGCACGGCGGCTGTGGGATTCATCTCCACGACGCCGTCTATCGGCAGAGCGCCGCCCCGGCTTGAGAGGGTGGTGCGTTCCTTCTCTCGTACGCGCGCGCGAGGCACCTCCGCGACGCCCTCCGACCACGAGTCCCCCAAGTTGAGGGACTGGATCACCCAGAGATCACCCTATGTGGGGAGGATCGACCAGGGGCCTTTGCCGATGGTGCGCTTCGTGGCACCCCTCTACCCAACACTCCGAAGGGAGCGTTCCATGCGGTTCATCGAGAAGGCGCAGAAGCGCCTGAGCGGTGAGGAGTCGGGCTTCACGCTCATCGAGCTCCTCGTCGTCCTCGTCATCATCGGCATCCTGCTCGCGATCGCCGTCCCGTCCTACCTCGGCTTCAAGCAGCGCGCCGAGAACAGGGCAGCCGGCTCCAACGTGCGCGCGGCTCTGCCTGCGGTCGAGGCTTTCTATGCCGACCACAACACGTACACCGGCATGACGACCGCCGAGCTCAAGTCCATCGACCAGGCGGTCAACCTGAACGCGGCTCCGACGATCACCGGCGGCGGCGCGAGCTACTGCATCCAGTCCGACGCCGACGGCGCGGGCTCGGGCACCAACGCACCGCACAGCTTCCGCGGCCCCGGCGTCAACACGACGCCTGTGCCGGGCAACTGTCCGTAAGCAACTCAGCAGCACACAAGAGAAAGGGCGCGGGAGACCGCGCCCTTTCGTGTTTCTGAGCCTCTTTTTTCGGATCGGCAAGTGGGGTAAAGCGTCCCTCACTCCGTGCCGATAACGAGGGAGCGATGAACACCACGATCTCCCTGCCCTCGACTCGCTATCTCGCCGTGATCGGCGCTGCGATCCTCCTCGCCGGTCTCTTTCTCGTGGCCCGCCCCCTGATGGGTGGCGGAGGCGAGACGGCGGCGGTTGTGACGCCGCCCGCGCCGACGAGCCCGACGTCGAAGCCGCAGGCACGTCCCGCGCCCAAGCCGAGAGTGCAGCTCCTGCCCGGTCTCCCGCCGAAGGTCGCGAACAAGCTCCGCCACTCGAAGGTCGTCGTCGTCTCCCTGTACCAGGGCAACGCGATCGGGGACCGGTCGGCCGTCGTCGCGGCGGCAGTCGGAGCTCGGGGCGCACGCGCAGGCTTTCTCCCCGTGAACGTGCTGAACGAGCAGAGCGCCCGCGCGGTGCAGACGTTCGTCGGCGCCACGACGACGCCCACGGTCGTGGTGGTGACGCGGCCCGGCCGCATCGCCACGCGGCTCGAGGGCGCTGCGGCGAGCGACGGACAGCTCGTCGCACAGGCCGCGCTCAACGCGCGATGAGCCGCAACGCCCGCGCGGCGGCCGCCTCGCCCTCTTCCGAGTCGCTTCCCCGCACGGAGCTCTACGCCTACCAGGTGCGGCGCGAAGGCCGCGTCGTCGCGCGGCTCACGGCGCTGGGTGCGGCCGACGGCTCGGTCGTCGTGGAGACGGAGGTGCTCCCCGTCAACCGCCCACCGGGCGAAGATGCGATCACGAGGCCGTTCGACTTCCCCGACGCCGACTACGCCCGCCGCTTCGTGGACGAGGCGCTGCTCGCGCTCGAGTACCTGAACTGCGAAGTCGTCGAGTAGTCGGCTCCCCAGTCCCGTCCCCAAGCAGGCGACAACAGTCACCCGCACGGGGGCTGGGAATCACCTACTGCCTGCCGATGCTTCGGCTGTGGTTTCCCATCCAAAGAGGGAGAAGCGAATGCAACTCGTGACGCGGGCGCAGAAGCGCCTGAGCGGTGAGGAGTCGGGCTTCACGCTCATCGAGCTCCTCGTCGTCCTCGTCATCATCGGCATCCTGCTCGCGATCGCCGTCCCGTCCTACCTCGGCTTCAAGCAGCGCGCCGAGAACAGGGCAGCCGGCTCCAACGTGCGCGCGGCTCTGCCTGCGGTCGAGGCTTTCTATGCCGACCACAACACGTACACCGGCATGACGACCGCCGAGCTCAAGTCCATCGACCAGGCGGTCAACCTGAACGCGGCTCCGACGATCACCGGCGGCGGCGCGAGCTACTGCATCCAGTCCGACGCCGACGGCGCGGGCTCGGGCACCAACGCACCGCACAGCTTCCGCGGCCCCGGCGTCGACACGACGCCTGTGCCGGGCAACTGTCCGTAAGCAACTCAGCAGCACACACGAGAAAGGGCGCGGGAGACCGCGCCCTTTCTCTTTCCGGGTTGCGGCGCGAGTGCCGCGCGTGGCGCGGCTCTGCGCTCGACGCTGACGATGGCTCGGGCGTACTCCACACCGAAGTCCTGTGCTTGCTCGAGCACCTGAACGGCGAAGTCGTCGAGTAGCCGACTCCCCATACCCTCCCCCAGGCGACGCGGACAGTCACCCGCCCGGGGGTTACTGCCGGCCGCCGAGCGCGCCGATTCTCCGCCTGTGGTTCCGCCATCCACAGAGGGAGAAGCACATGCAACTCGTGACGCAGCCGCAGCGTCTCCGTAGTGAGGAGTCGGGCTTCACGCTCATCGAGCTCCTCGTCGTCCTCGTCATCATCGGCATCCTGCTCGCGATCGCCGTCCCGTCCTACCTCGGCTTCAAGCAACGTGCCGAGAACAGGGCGGCCGGCTCCAACGTGCGAGCGGCCGTTCCGGCGGTCGAGGCCTTCTACGCCGACCACAACACGTACACCGGAATGACGATCGCCGAGCTCAAGTCCATCGACCAGGCGGTCAACCTCAACGCCGACCCGACGATCACCGGCGGCGGCTTGAGCTACTGCATCCAGTCCGACGCCGACGGCGCGGGCTCGGGCACCAACGCACCGCACAGCTTCCGCGGCCCCGGCGTCAACACGACGCCTGTGCCGGGCAACTGTCCGTAAGCAACTCAGCAGCACACACGAGAAAGGGCGCGGGAGACCGCGCCCTTCTCATTTGTGGCATCGATCGTTACTGCGAGACGACGCGGGCGAGCTCTTCGACCGAAGTGAGGCCGGCCGCCGCCTTCGCGATGCCGTCGTCCCACAGGGAGCGCATCCCGTTCGCGAACGCCGCGCGGTCGATCTCGTCGCGCGAGGCGTCCGCGGCCGCGAGGGACTCCAGCTCGTCGTTCATCGTCAGCAGCTGGAAGATGCCGATGCGGCCCTTGTAGCCCGTCCGGTTGCAGCGCGGGCAGCCGACCTTGCGGTAGACGACCATGCCCTCGCGCGCCTGCGCCGTCTCCGGGGAGATGCGCGCGGCGAGGAGCTCGTCGACGGTCGGGGCGTACATCTCGCAGCAGTTCGTGCACAGCCGCCGTGCCAGGCGCTGCGCGAGGATCGCGCTGACAGCAGATCCGGTGAGGAACGGCTCGACGCCCATCTCGTTGAGGCGCGTGAGGGCGCCGGGCGCGTCGTTCGTGTGCAGCGTCGAGAGCACGAAGTGGCCGGTCAGAGCCGACTCGATCGCCATCTTCGCCGTCACGGTGTCGCGGATCTCGCCGACCATGATCACGTCGGGATCCGAGCGGAGAATCGAGCGGAGAGCCGACGCAAAGGTGAGGTCGGCCTTGACGTTGATCTGAACCTGGTTGATGCCGGCTAGCCGGTACTCGACCGGGTCCTCGACGGTCATGATGTTGATCTCTGGCCGGTTGATCTGCGCGAGGGCCGCGTAGAGCGAGGTCGACTTCCCGGATCCGGTCGGGCCGGTCGAGAGGATCGCGCCCGTCGGCTTGCGGATGATCTGGGAGATCTGCGCGCGCATCGTCTCGGAGAGCCCCAGCGACTCGAGTGTCGGCAGAGAGCGCGACTTGTCGATGAGGCGCATCACGACCTGCTCGCCCTCGACGGTCGGCAGCGTCGCGACGCGGACGTCGAGCAGCCGGCCGACGGCAGTGGCGTTCAGGGAGATGCGACCGTCCTGCGGCTTGCGCCGCTCGGCGATGTCGAGCTTTGCGAGCACCTTCAGGCGGGTCGTGACACCCGCCAGCATGCGCTTGGGAATCCGCTGCTGCTCGGTGAGCACGCCGTCCACGCGCGTGCGCACGACCAGGGAGTCGCCCTGCGGCTCGAAGTGGATGTCGCTGGCGCCATCGGTCGCGGCCTGCATGATGATCGAGTTCACGAGCCGGACGAGCGGCGCGTCGGAGACGCCGTCCTCCGCCTCCAGGTCGTCGCCCTCGTCCTCGGAGACGACCTCGAACTCGTCGAGGGCGGCCTGGGTGTCGTAGACCTCCGATGCGCGCTCGAGCCTGTCGAGCTCGG
Source organism: uncultured Actinomycetes bacterium (assembly GCA_963815895.1). Classification (GTDB taxonomy): domain Bacteria; phylum Actinomycetota; class Thermoleophilia; order Gaiellales; family Gaiellaceae; genus GMQP-bins7. The sequence continues at coordinate 332,873 of CAWFIP010000002.1, forward strand.
CGACGATGTCGTCGCGTCCGGCGATCGCGAGATCGAGGTGGTGCTTGGTCGCGAGCCGGAGCTCGTCGACCGCGAGGATGTTCGAGGGGTCGGCGAGCGCAACGAGGAGGCGGCCGTTCTGGAGCGAGACCGGGATCGCCGTGATGCGCTTGAGGGCGCGGAGCGGGATCTGCTCGATCGCGTCTCCCGAGGGGCGCTCGTCCTGGAGGTCGATGTACGGAAGCCCGTGGCGACGCGCAAGCGAGCGGCCGATGCCGTCCGACTGCGCGTGGCCCTCGTCGGCGAGCGCCTCGGCGAGCGAGCCGACTCCGGCTCTCGCCTTGGCGGCCGCCAGGCGGTCGCGAGGAATGATCTCGATCGGGCCGATGAGGTCGGCGACGAGGTCGGCGAGCGTTGCGAAGCTCCCGCCGATTCGTCCGTTTTCGCCAGCCGCGTCCGCCTCGGGATCGCTACCGAGTGCCTTCGCTGCCCGCAGTCGTCCAGAAGGCTTCAAGGTCATAGATATCCCTCACCATGGGTTATCGGCAGAGCACGCCTATGCCATGAGACGAGGGCGGCGCCTACGAGCGGCTAGGTCCCCGAAGGCAGCTCGCGGAAGAAGAGCACGGTATACGCGTCCTCGACCACGGGGAACCACGGCGGCGGGAGCCAGAGGAAGCTGTCGTCGTAGCCGTAGTCGCGGGTTGCGAACATCCCGGCGAAGCTGCCGCCGTCGGCCGTGGCCGACATGCCGCGGAACGTCATCAGGCTCTTCAACGTCCCCGACCAGTCGCGCGCCTCCCAGGTGCCCGTCTGCGCGATGACCCCCGCCGACCACGTGAGCGGGTCCGGCGTGTACTTCGCGATGTAGACGTTGTTCTTCGCAACGAGCCCGAGCACGTCCTGGCCCGAGGTCACGAAGTGGATGTTGTCCGCGACGATGATGTCGTCGTTCGAGGCGACCGTGAACCGTCCCTTGACGCCGCCGGCCGTGGGCGCGTCACGCACGATCACGTCCTGGTAGGCGTAGATCGCGCCGTTCGGCGGAGCCAGGCTGTTCGCGTAGAAGGTGCAGACGGGAACGACGTCGGCGACGTCATTCGAGCCGCTCCGGACGCACGTCTCGATGTCGATCGTGCCGTTGCTCTTGAACGACAGCCGATATGCAGCCTTCGACGCGTTGTACGGGAGGTTGATCCCGCCCGCGAGCTGCGAGGCGCGCTCGATGTCCGTGAACGACGTGAGGAAGCTCGTAAAGTCGATCGGGTTCTTGATCTTCGCGCGGATGTTCGGATTCGTGTCGATGTCGTAGCGCTGGGCGCCGTTCTGCATCGAGACGGAGCCCGTGATCTGCTGCTCGGCGAAGATGTCCGCCGTAGCGATGCCGTCGTGGTCGACGGTCCCGTTCGCGTAGATCTTCCCGTTCGTGGTCGCGCCGCTGCCCCAGCTGACGTTGCCGTCGACCACGCGGTAGTAGTCGGCGAGCGACGACGGCCGGATGTAGGTCTCGATGACGCGGACGTCGGTCGTCGCGCCCATCTTGCGGCCGGCCCCTACGATCCGGACGTACTTCGACGTCGCATCCGGCGGGTAGACACGGAGGTTGTACTCGTAGCATTGGGGGTCGCTCGCCACGCAGCCGTCCGGGACCGTCCGCCACGCGTCCTTTCCGTTCGGGTACGACCAGCTCTGGACGCCGCTCCACGCACCGCCCGCGGCGACGGTCGTGGCTCCGTTCTGCCTCGTGGCCTCGCCGGGGTGCACGTAGTGGAGGTAGTAGAGGCGGTCGTCGACGAGCTTCGAGACGTAGTCGTCGATGCCCGCCTCCGCGGCCTGGAACGAGGTGCCGCCGTAGACCTGGTGCACGCTCCTCGTCGACTCGCTGCGGACCTGGTCGATGAGGATGATGCTCAGCAGCGTCAGCGCCGCCACGACGACGACCACGAGGATCATCCCGAAGCCCTGCTCCTGCGCGAGACGGCGCCTGATGCTCACGACTCACCCCGCACGGTCACGCTCGACTTGTAGGTGTACTTCCGTGACGGAGCGGTTTTCGTCGCGACGACGATCTGGAGCTCGATCGTGCTGATCGCGGTGGGGGTCGCCGTGACGGCGCCGTTCGCGTCCAGGTACCGGAAGACCGGCTGAGTCCCCGTGTTCACGACGTCTCGGACCACCGTGCGGAACGCCGACGGGGCCGCCGAGATGCCAATCCACGGGGAGCCGTCGGTGTCGGTGCTCGTGAGGAAGGCCCGCTCGAGGTTGGTGCCCTGGAGCCGATAGGTGACGCGGCGCAGGTGGAACGGCAGCTGCCGATCGGGGGTGAGAAACGTGATCTGGTTCGCGAAGATCGACTGGATCGGCGAAGTCGCCAGGTTGTCGTCGCCGTCATAGACCTGACGAAGATCCTGGGCCATGGTCGTGATCGCGGTCCTCGCCTCGGTCTGGAGGTTCGACTGCTGCTCGATCTCCCCGCTGTGGCGGATCGACGAGCTCATCACCATCGCGAAGGAGGCGAGCACGATGCCGAAGACCGACATCGCGCTCAGCACTTCGATCAGCGTGAAGCCGCCCTCGTCGGCGTGGATACGGCGCAGCACGCTCATGTCAGCGGGCAGGTGGCCGTGTTGTACTGGAGGGTGAAGGGGTTCGAGCCCGAGTTGACCGTCTGGGCCGTGAACTGCCGGCTTCTCGTCGTTCCCGAGCAGGACGTGACCCACGCCTGGATCGTGTAGCCCGTGCCGACCGGGACGTTCGTGAACGTCACGATGCCCGAGGAGTTCGTCGTCCCGGTGACGTTGATGCTCATCGGGCCGAGCTTGATCCGAGCGGTCGCCGCCGTTCCCGGGTTACCGCCGGAGCTCGTCTTGACGGTGACGACCACCGTGCCGGTCGGCAGGTTGGCGGTGACGGTGTTCCCGCTACCGGTGAGCGTGACGTTGGTCAATGTCGTGCTCTGGCCCGACTTCGTCGCGACGACCTGGTAGTCGGTCCCGGGCGGGAGGCCGGGGAACGAGACGTTCCCGGTCGCAGTCGTCGTGAGCGTCTGGTTGACGCCTCTGGATGCGCTGGTCACCTGGACGGTGGCGCCGTTGACCGCGACACTCGCCCACCGGACCTGCACCGTGAGCGTTCCGGCAGTCAGCGGAAGCGTGACGTTCGTCGTGTTCCCGGTCGTGACCGCGACCGTCTGCGACGCGGACTGGGAGTACTGCGAGGCCTGGACTGTGTAACCCGTTCCCGAGGGGACGTTCGAGAACGTCACCTGACCGGAGCCGTTCGTGGTGCCGGACGTCGGGGTGAGCGCGTACGGCCCGCCGCTGATGGTCACCGTCGCACCGGCGGCGGCCGGGCCGCCGGAGCCCCACGTCACCGTGGCGGCGATGCTCCCGGACGGGCAGGCGCCGAGCGTCAGCGTGAAGGTCGTGGAGAGCACGTCCGGGTAGTCATCCGGCACGTACTTCGTGAGACTCGCGCACTGCGGGGTCCCCGTCGTCCATGCGTCCGCCGTGTACTGGACGCTCGGGACGATCGGCTCGCCCGCGACGGCGGGAATCGCGGCCGTGCCCCCGGCGACCGTGAACGTCTGCGTGATCCCGTTGCGGGCAGAGGTGAGCTTGACGAACGCCGTGCCCGTGAACGGTGTCCCGCTCGAATTGCGAACGTCGAGGTTGATCGTGCTCGGGCGGTAGATCTGGATGGTCGGCGACGCCGTCTGGCCCGGGGCGACGTTGATCCGCGTCGGTGCGTCGAGCTGCACGTACCCGGAAAGGTCGGCCGTCAGGTCGTAGCAGTCGGACGGGCAGCTGGTGGTCGCGTTCGGCGTGAGCTTCTTGAACGAGACCGTGCCAGTCGAGTCGGTGACGTCGCTGCGAGGCGCGTCGGGCCCGGTCAAGAGGTCGACGGTCACGCCCTCGACGGGCACGCTCGTCCCGTAGTCGATGACGAGCGGCTCGATGATCGCGAGGTTCACGCCGCCGAACGGCGTCCTCGACGTCGGCGCGACGTATGTGATCTCCCGCGCGAGCAGCGCATTGTCAGCGTCACGGCGCACCGTCACGACGACGCGCTTGTAGTTCGCGGTGGTCTCGTAGCTCGTTGGCGTCGGGTCGTCGACGTAGCGGATCTGGACCGTGACGGTGGCGTCGAACCCGGCCACGCTCACCGAGGTCGTCGGTGCAACCGTTCCCGGCGGGTTGCCCAGGATGGTTCCGACGTCGTCATAGTCGAGCCGGCGAATCGACTCGATCTGCTCCATCGCGACCTGGTCGGCGATCGTCCGGTGGCGCGAGAGCTTGTTCGACGAGATCGCGGACGTGAGCAGGCCGGCCATGGCGGCTGCCAGGCCGGCGAAGAGGACCATCGCGAACACGGCCTCGATGAGGGTGAAGCCGCCCTCGCTGCGCGCCCGAGGGCCGCGCCGTAGAAACGCCAGAGAACGAGGCTTGATCATCACATCGCCACGCATATCGACCGCCGCATGTAGGTACTTGATCCCGAGGTGCATCTCAGAGTGGGTCACTCCATGAGTGACGTGTATCCCCTAAGAAGGGGAGAACCCCAGTAGAGAGCGACGAGCGCTCCGAGGGCCAGGAAGGGCACGAGCGGGATCGCCATCTTCCGCGCCTTCGATCCGTGGCGGGCGAACAGGACGATCGACGGCACGAGGGCGGATACGAGCCCGACCATGATCGCGAGGGTGACGGTCCTCCCCAACATCGCCCCGAGCAGCAGCGCGAGCTTCACGTCGCCCATCCCCAGGCCGGCGGGATAGATGAGTGCCGCAGCGAGGAAGAACGACGCCGCGCCGAACGCGGCGATCGTCCACTCGGGGCTCGGGTCGATGAGCGTGTGGACGACGAGCGTGATCGCGGCAGCCGGGATGACGATCCGGTTCGGGACGATGCGGTGCGTGACGTCGATCGCCGAAAGGGCGACGAGCACGGCGCTGAACGCCGCCGCGAGCGCACCGTAGGCCGTGAGCCCGAAGCGCCAGAACGCAGCAGCGATGAGAACGGTCGTGACGATCTCGACCGCGGGATAGAGCGGCGAGATGTGCTCTCCGCAGCTCCGGCAGCGGCCGCGGAGCAGGAAGTACGAGAGGATCGGGACGTTGTCGTACCACTCGATAGGGGCCGAGCAGCTCGGGCAGCCCGAGCGGCCGCCGAGCGAGCGGCGTTCCGGCACTCTCGCGACGACGACGTTCAGGAAGCTCCCGACTGCGAGGGCCGGCCCGAGGACGAGGGCCGCTTCGATCATCCCGCTGCCGCGACGTCGTCGGAGCCCGAGACCCGCAGGGCTCCGGCGCCGGGAATGAGAACTGCGGGACGCTGCGGCTCCGGCTCGGGCGCCTCGTCCGCGGCCTCTTCGGCGCGCCGCTCCTTGGTCGCATGCTCGAGCGCGACGAGGAAGTCGTGCTGGTTCGACGCGGCGTTCGCCGCGACCTCGCGCTCGACCTCGCCCGCGAGGACGAGCTCGATCAGCGACTTGTGGAACGTCTGCATGTCGTAGTACTCGCCGTCGGCCACCGCGTCGGTGATCTCGTCGGGCCGGTTCTCCTGGATGAGGTCGCGAATACGCGCGTTGACGACCATGACCTCGACCGCGGGCACGCGCCCGCCGTCTGCCTTCGGGAGCAGTCGCTGGCTGATCACGCCGCGCAGCGTCCCGGCGACGATCGAGCGGATCTGCTGGTGCTTTGCGGCAGGGAAGAACTCCACGAGCCGGCCGAGCGTCTCGGCCGCGTCCAGGGTGTGCAGCGTCGAGAAGACCAGATGGCCGGATTCCGAGGCCTGGAGCGCGACCTGGGCCGACTCCGCATCGCGGAGCTCGCCGATGAGAATGACGTCGGGGTCCTGGCGGAGGACGCGCCGGATCGCCTGGTCGAAGCTCGCCGTATCGAGGCCGACCTCGCGCTGGTTGACGATGCAACCGCGGTCCGGATGCAGGACTTCGATCGGGTCCTCGACCGTCACGATGTGCAGCCGCCGCGTGCGGTTGATGTGGTCGAGCATCGCCGCGAGCGTGGTCGTCTTGCCCGACCCGGTCGCGCCGGTGACGAGGACGAGGCCGCGGTGCTCGCTTGCGAGCCGCTGGACGCCGACCGGCAGGTTCAGGTCGTGAAAGCCGGGGATCGTGTTCGGGATGATCCGGAACGCAAAGGAGACGGAGCCGCGCTGCCGGAAGCCGTTGACGCGGAAGCGCGGCAACGTCGGATGCGAGTAGGCGATGTCGAGCTCACCCGACTCCTCGAAGAGCTCGCGGCGCCGCGGCGCGATGGCCGTCACCGAGTAGAGGACCTCCTCGAGCGATGACTCGTTCATCGGCGGGTGGTCCGCGATGAGCTGGAGCTCGCCGTCGATGCGGACCACGGGCGGCTGGCCGAGCTTGAAGTGGACGTCCGAAGCGCCCAGCTCGACAGCCTGCGAGAGCACGGGAATCAGTTCCATGCCTGGCAAGCATCGGCAGGCGCGGCGGCGGTCTTTAGTACGGCGCGCCCGGAGCCGGCCCCCGGGTCGCAAGACGCGCGAGCGCGCGCAGCGGCGGGCGCGCGAGGCCGCGCGCCTCGCTCGGGTGCCGCACGTCTCCGGCCAGCAATCCTGCGACGACGCCGAAGACGCCCGGTGAGCGTGCCGCCCAGAAGCAGGCCGCCGCGCTTCGGTCGAGCGCACGCTTCGCGGCCCAGGACGCGCTTGCGTGCTGGTCGAGTGCTGCCGCGAGCTGGGTCTCGTATGCAGGGAGATCGCCCCCGAGGATTGCGCGTGCCGCGAGCTCCGCCGAGACGAAGGCCTCGTAGATGCCGTCGCCCGAGAGCGGATCGACGAGGCCGGCCGCATCGCCGACGAGCAGGACGCGCCCACTGGCAGGCGTGGCGCCGAGCTGACGCATCGGCAGCCGGTGGCCCCGCATGTCGCGGAGGGCCGCGGCGTCGATGTCGTGCTTCTCGACCAGCCGCAGCAGGTGCTCCCGCAGGCGCGGGCCTTCACTGCCCCAGCCGCCGACGCCGACGTTCGCGTGATCCCCCTTCGGGAAGATCCAGCCGTAGCCGCCCGGAACGACCCCGAGCTCGATCACCGCCGTTCCCTCGACGGCGTCGCGGTCGAGAGCGCCGTACGAGACGTTCGCCTCGAGCGCGACGCCTCGAACGATGCCCGCGCCGAGGCCCGTCTCGCGCGCGACGATCCCATTGGCACCGTCGGCGCCCACGAGCACGTCCGCGACCACCGCCTCGCCGTCGACGCGCGCGGATACCTGCGTGCCCTCGTCGCGCACGTCGGAGACCCGGACGCCGTCCCGGAAGTCCGCGCCCGCACCGGCGGCCTGTCCCGCGAGATGGAGGTCGAGCCGGCGGCGCTGCGTCATGAGGACGAGTGGCTGGTCGTGGCGCCGCGTGAAGCTCCGCCCGTACCGGAGCCGGATGCGGAACCGGTCGACGACGTGCTCGACGACGGGATCGACCGGGCACGGCGCGTGGCGGAGCGCTCGGCCCGTGAGGCCTCCACCGCAGGGCTTGTCCCGAGGGAAGCGCGCGCGGTCCACGAGCAGGACCTTCGCCCCGCCTCCCGCGAGCCTGATGGCCGTCGCGGACCCGGCAGGCCCGGCGCCGACGACGATCGCGTCGAACCGCTGCATCGCCGGATCGTAGATCGCGGGAGCACGGCTACAATTGCCCGCCGCGCAGGGATTCCCGAGTGGCCAAAGGGGGCGGGCTGTAAACCCGCTGGCTCAGCCTTCGGAGGTTCGAATCCTCCTCCCTGCACTCGAGCATGCTCGGATACAGTCCAGAGCGCGCCCTCTTAGCTCAGTTGGTAGAGCACCTCCATGGTAAGGAGGGGGTCGACGGTTCGAGTCCGTCAGAGGGCTCTGGAAGAGCGCCGCACCGAGCTTTCACGCACGCGGGTCTGTATCGACGCGTGAACGAGGGGTCCGATCGCTGATGTCACGTGCCTCAGTCGGCGGTGGCGGTTGGATACTGCGGTCGCCCGGTGGGTCGGTAGACCTGGATCGTCACGCCCTTCGAGTCGGTTCGCGAGTCGACCAGGTCGAGCGCAATGTCCGGGCCGTTTTCGGCGAACAGCCGAGTGCCCTGGCCGAGGATCACGGGGACGATGAGCAGGGTGATCTCGTCGACGAGGTCGTTTTCGAGCAGCCATCGGATCAGGGCGCCGCTGCCGTGGACCTGCAGCTCACCCGCCGGCTTGGCTTTCAGCTCGGCGATGGCAGCTGCGAGGTCACCGGAGAGGAGGGTCGTGTTCGACCAGCGCGGTTCGGTGAGCGTCGTCGATGCGAGGTACTTGGGCTTCGTGTTCAAGGCAGCTGCGATCGGGTGGTTGCCCGGGTCTTCCGTCGCGGCGCGAGCCCGCTCCTCTGCGCCCCAGTAGCCGGCGAAGGCTCGTAGGTCAGCCGGCCGAACAGAAACGCGTCGGCGCTCTGGTAGGTCTCTGTTGATAAACGCCATGGTCTCGCTGTCGGCCACCCCCATGGCCCATCCGCCGCGCTCGAATCCGTTCTCGCGGTCCTCATCCGACGCGCCACCGTTTCCCTGCATCACGCCATCGACGGTGACTTGCGTCTGGGTGATCAGTTTCATGGGTTCGTCCTTTCTCTCATGCTGGTCTTCTCGTTCGACCGCACCGAGGCGTGGATCTCATCGGCGCGATGGTACGGAGCGGGTCGACGTTTCGAGTACGTCAGAGGGCACTGCAAGAGCGCCGCACGTCGGCGCTCTCGCGGCCTATCGAAACAGGGTCAGCGCGGGCTCGCGCTCGCCGCGCAGTACCGCGAGGTCGACCTCGACACAGCGGATGCCGCGCGCACCGGCAAGCGCAACCGCCTGCGGCTTCAGCTTCTGCGCCGCGAGAATGCCGCGGCACCCGGACTTCGCGGGGTCCTCGCGGATGAAGCCCAGGTAGCGCGTCAGCTGCTCGACCGCGTCGATCGTCCCGATGCGCTTGATCTCGACTGCGACCCATTCACCGGTCTCGTCCTTGCACATCAGGTCGACCGGGCCCACCTCCGTCGACCATTCACGCTTCACGAGCGTCAGCTCCTCTCCGAGCGCCGCGGGCGCGGCAGCGAGCTCGAGCTGCAGGTCGCGCTCGACGCCGTCCTTCTGCAGCGCCGCCGACTCGCCCATGTCGTGCGTGACGTCGCTGATGATCTCCACGAGCCGGATCTCGAGCACGTCCTCCGTCTTCGGCTTCCTGACGACGAGGACGTCGCCGAGCTCATCGATGAACGTCGGCCCTGTCATCCAGTTCAGCGGCTTGTAGCCGCCCGCGTCGTCGTGCACGAGCACGGAGCCGTCGGACTTCAGGATCAGCAGCCGCACGGCCTCGGGCAGGACGGCGGTCAGGCGACCGGAGTAACGGACTTCGCAGCGGGCGACGAGCAGGCGCACGACCCGCACCCTATTGGCCCTTGTGGACGGGTCCCCGAGCATCGAGTGCCGGATCGCGAGCCGGTACGGCCGGGCTCGAGCTTTTGGCTGGCGGCCCTTCCCTGCGAGGCCCAAGGACCGCCAGCACTGGATCGTTAGACGGCCGGCCTCAGGCGTTGCTAGCGCCTCTTCATCGTCCTCGAACGTGACGTTCTCGAACCCTTCACGGCGGCGGCACACGCTCAGCCGGCTGACCGTGGCGTCCGTAGAGCTTCCGCGATCCGTACGCGCTGAGGGCCGGCAAGGCGTGAGGCGGCGGTGCGGCGCTCCTGCGCCGAGCGGCTGGCAGGGGCGAATGCGCTCCAGGTGAACCAATGGCCGAATCCGCGTTGCAGCGTCCGCGGGCCACTCATCGTCAGCTGGCCGGCTCGAATCGCGCCGTCCAGCTCGACTTGTCCCAGGTAGACGCGGTAGAGCGTGGCGGTGTCGACGACGACCGCGAGGTCGACGTCGAAACCGGGATGCTGGAGGCAGACCGACATCTCGGAGGGCTCGAGGACCATCCAGTAACGCTGCTTGGGGTCGCGAAAGTCGAACTGAACCACGGTTCGGCTGGGCTGGAGCCGACTGCGATCGACGTGGCGGGCCAGCCAGACGATCAACAAGTAGGGATCGAGCTCCTCGGCGCGCGGCTCGGTAAGGGACCACGTCGCCCCCCACTCCCCTATCGCCTGCACGACCGGCTCGAGGTCGCGGCCCGCGGATGTGAGGCGATATTCGAGAGTGCGGCCCTTGGGACCCGTTCTGCGTTCGACGACCTCGTTCCGCTCGAGCGTGCGCATGCGGTCGGTGAGGACCGAGCGCGAGATCCCCGGGAGGCCACGTTGGAGCTCGTTGAAGCCGCTCGCGCCACCGAGCATCTCGCGCACGATCAGAAGCGTCCAACGGTCGCCGAGGATCTCGGTTCCCTTGGCGACCGGGCAGTACTGCGCATAGCTGCGCATCGCGTCACGATGCTAGCCGCGGGACAGCGCGGATCGGGCGTAGGTCTGAAACTCGAACCGGTTGGTTCGAAACTAGAGCTAGAGAGCCCGGGTCGGCAGACCTACGTTGTCCGCATGGCTACCCGGACGTCATCGAGCACAGCTGGGAGGACGAGATGACCGCTATCCGGTCACGACAGGCTTCGCCGGCGGAGAGAACCGCGTACGACGAGCTCGGCGGATCGTTCGGCGGAGAGCTGCTGCTGCCGACGAGCCCCGGCTACGACACTGCCCGCAGGATCTGGAACGGTGCGATCGACCGCCATCCGGCCTGCATCGCTCGCTGCACGGGCGAGGCCGATGTGGTCGCTGCGGTGCGGTTCGCGCGCGAGCGCGACCTGCTCGTCGCGGTCCGTTCCGGCGGTCACGGCGTCGCCGGGCACGCGGTCTGCGACCAGGGACTGGTGATCGACCTCTCGCCGATGAAGGGGATCCGGGTCGACCCGCAGGCGAGAACGGCGCGGGCACAGGCCGGCGTGCTCTGGGGGAACCTCGACCGGGAGACGCAGCTCCACGGGCTGGCGACCGTGGGCGGGATCGTCACCCACACGGGCATCGCCGGCCTGACGCTCGGCGGGGGCGTCGGCTGGCTGATGCGCAAGTACGGCGCCACCGTCGACAACCTGCTTTCCGTCGATCTCGTCACAGCCGACGGCGAGCTCGTGACAGCGAGCCAGACTGTCAACCCCGACCTGTTCTGGGGCGTGCGCGGCGGCGGCGGGAACTTCGGCATCGTCACCTCGTTCGAGTACCGCCTGCACCCAGTGGGGCCGACTGTCCTCGCCGGGCCGATCTTCCACCCGCTCGAGGCCGCGCCCGAACTTCTGTGCTTCTATCGCGAGTTCTGCGCCGCCGCGCCCGACGAGCTCACGACGATCTTCGAGCTGAGCGTGGCGCAACCGCTGCCCTTCCTGCCCGCCGAAGTGCACGGCAAGCCGATCGTGATGGTGGGGGCCTGCTACGCCGGTCCACCCCAGGCGGGCGTCGAAGTCGTGCGGCCCCTCAAGGAGTTCGGCACCCCCATCGCCGATCTACTCGAGCCCAAGCCATACCTGGCGCTACAGTCGATGTTCGACCCCTTCGTGCCGCACGGCTGGCACCGCTACTGGAAGAGCGTCGAGCTGCCGCACCTCACCGACGATGCCATCGACACCCTCGTCGAGCACGCCTCGGGCCAGACCTCGCCCAAGTCGTACTGCATCGTCTTCCAGCTCGGCGGTGCTCTCGCCCGCGTAGACGAGGGCGAGACCGCGTTCGGCCAGCGCAGCGCTGCCCACAACGTGAACATCAACGCGGTCTGGACCGAGGACGACCCCGAAGCAGACCGCCACGTCGCCTGGGCACGGGACTTCTTCGACGCGATGGAGCCCCACGCAGGTGGGCGCGTCTACGTCAACTTCCTCGGCGACGAGGGCCAGGACCGCGTGCGCGCGGCCTACGGCGAGCGCAACTACGAGCGGCTCGCACGGCTCAAGCAGATCTACGACCCGACGAACTTCTTCCGCCTCAACCAGAACATCCAGCCCCACTGACGCCAGCCCGGGTGGACCGGCCCGACGCGCGCAGGCAGGTGGAAACGACCCGCGGAAGCGCTACGCGCCCGCCAGACGCCTCCGCCTGTCGTCCTCGAGCAGTTCCCGGCGCAGCCTCGCCAACGCCGTCGGGCAGTGCTCGCCGAGCGCGAACAGCATCGCCCGGTGGTCTTCGAGGGTCAGCGCCGGCTCCAGTACCTGCAGCTTGATTCCTTCGGTCAGGATCGCTGCCGTCCCCGCGTAGCCTGCGTCCTCCAGGATCTCCGCCAGAAGGCGAACTGAAGGCGGGCTGAGCCGCACACCGGCGACGCGCATGGCAGCGACGCTACCGCAGGCTCGGGCGGGCCGCGCTCCGGTGACGGTGTGCTCAGTCGAGTACGCCGGCCGGCTCGGGACGCCTCGCGCGGAGCGGTGCGCTGATGAAGCTGGCGACGACGCTCGCGACTGCGGCCGCGAGGGCGCTCATGCCGAAGGCGATCGAGTAGGCCTGCTCGTCGGGGAAGTCAGCCCCCGCAACCGTGTGCGCCGTAAGAATCGCGGCGCCGATCTGACCGCCGACGACGCCGCCGATCGTGCGCATGACGGTGTTCATCCCCGTGGCGATGCCGGTCTCGGTCGGGCGCACGCTCTCGGTGATGAGAGCCGCCATCGCCGCGAACGACGCGGCCACGCCCGCCCCGAGCAAGACCATCGCGACGACCAGGTGCGAGGGCTGATCGTGGAACGCGGCGAGCCCCAGGCCGGCAACGGCGACGAGCGCCATTCCGAGCGCGAGCGGCCACTTAGACCCGTACCGCCGTCCGAAGACCCCGGCGGCCGGGCCGGCGACGAGCATCATCAGGGACGAGGGCAGGAGGTAGAGGCCGGCGACGGTCGCCGAAGCGCCGAAGCCGTAGCCCGACGTCGCCGGCGTGCTCACGAACTGCGGGACGAGCGCGAACGACGAGAGCATGGCGAAGCCGGCGATCAGGGCGGTCGTGTTGGTCAGGAACACCGTCCGCTGGCTCATCATGCGCATGTCGACCATCGGCTCCGCGACGCGCAGCTCGGTCCAGATCCAGGCGAGTAACAGGACACCGCTCGCGGCGATCAGCCCCAGGAACTCGGGCGACGACCAGCCCCAGTGGTCGCCCTCCGTGAGCGCGATCAGCAGCGAAACGAGGGCCGCGCCCAGCAGGAACGCCCCAGGCAGGTCGAGTCGCGCAGGCGACTTGATCGGCGACTCCGGTACGAACTTGTGCACGAGCACGATCGACACGGCCACCGGAATCGCTCCGGCGACGAAGAGCCATCGCCAGGAGAGGTTGTCGACGATGAGGCCGGACAGGACGATGCCGAAGCCGCCGCCGACCCCGAACACGGCCGAGAGCAACCCGATCCCGACCTTCACCTTGTCCGCCGGGAACTCGTCGCGGATGATCCCGAAGCTCAGCGGGAAGACCGCGCCGCCCGCGCCCGCGACGGCGCGGAAGAAGATGAGCGACCCGATGTCCCACGCGAAGGCGCCGCCGATCGTGCCGAGCAGGAAGATCGAGAGCGCGATGACGAGCATCCGCTCCTTGCCGTGCTGGTCTCCCAGCTTGCCGAGCAACGGCGTCGCCACCGACGCGGTCAGGAGGAACGCCGTGAGCACCCACGTCGCCCACGCGGCGGTCGTGTCGAACTCGTGCTGGAACGTCGTGAGCGCCGGGAACACCATCGTCTGCTGCAGCGCGAACGCCGTGCCGGCCATCGTGAGGATGGCGAGCGTCAGGTTGTAGTGCTGGCGGGCCGGAGCTGCCGTCACGGAGCGACCATGCGGTCGAACATCCACAGGACGACCATGCACTCGAGCAGGAGCGCCGCGACCAGCCAGAGGAACACCGTGGCGCCGCTCGTGCCCGGCTCGGCCGCCCGTGTGCTCACTCCGGGCGATGACCGCTCTGCGCCGACGGGACGGGGCTGAAGCACGACTCCGACGTTCCCCGGCAGGGGACGTCGCGCGACGAGCACTGGGACGGAGCTGCCCTTGACGACGGATCGGCTGACGCTCCCGAGGAGCAGCGAGCCGACGAGCCCGCGCCGGTGCGAGCCGATGACGACGAGGTCGTGTCCTCCCTCCTGCGCCCGCTTCACGATCTCGGAGGCGGGAGAGCCGGCGCGAGCGACCGACGTGACGGAGACGTCCGGAGGGACGAGTGCCTCGGCCCCTCGACGACATCTCGGGCCTCGCGCACGAGATCGTCCTGGCTCGGATAGGGAGCGTGGAGCGGACCGGCGGCGAAGACCATCCGCGGCGGCGGCGCGACACTGATCAGCGTCAGCCGCGCGCCTTCGCCCCGGGCGAGATCGACTGCCTCGTCGAGCGCCGTCATCGCCGTCGGTGAGGCGTCGATCGCAACGAGGATGTTGCGGAACACCGTTCCAGCCCCTCCGTCCGGCGAATTACGAGACCGTCGATTCTCGTAATGTAACGTACCGGTCGTTGCCCCGCCACGCCACCCGCACCGAGACTCCGCGGCGGCCCGGACGCCCTCGACGCCGCTCGACCGACGACGCCATCACGCGAGCCGCGCTCGACCTGCTCGCCGAGCGTGGCTTCCAGGCGGCGACCATCGAGGCGATCGCACTGCGCGCCGGCGTCGGCAGGAACACCATCTATCGCCGCTGGCGCTCGAAGGAAGAGCTCATCGCGGACGCGCTGCGGGAATTGACCACCGACTTCGACCTCTGGCGCGCGGACGACCTCTACTCACTACTGCTCAACTGGCTGCGCGACTTCTCGCGGACGTTCTCGGACCCGCTGCTCGGGCGTCTCCTCGCAGGCGTGCTCGGCGAGCTCCACCGCAACCCGGTCTTCGCAGACGTCTACGCGGAACGGGTCGTCCGTCCGCGCCGCGACGCGCTGCATCGCCGTCTGCGGGAGGCACAGGACGCGGGCGAGCTCCGCGCGGACGTCGACGTCGAGCAAGTCGCCGACCTGCTCGGCGGCGCCCTGCTGCTCCGACTCCTGCCGCTCGGGCTCGGCCCGATCGACGACCGCTACGCCGAGGAGCTGCTCGAGACGGTCTGGCGGGGAATCACCCCCTAGCTCTCCGCCGACTCGGGGAGGCTGGCCTTCGCATCCTCGTACCCACCTTCGCGCGCCGCGCCCGGCGCGTAGACGAGGTTGAGAACGCCGGTCTCGAACGTCTCCGACGAGACGAGCTCCAACGGGACGGCCGCCTCGCCCTCGTCGAACAGCCGCATACCCTTGCGGACGGCGATCGGGTGCAGCAGCAGATGCAGCTCGTCGAGGAGGCCGGCAGCAAGCAGCTGACGCACCACCGAGACCGAGCCGCTCATCGAGATGTTGGCTCCCGGCTCGCTCTTCAATGCAGTCACGGCGTCGACGAGGTCGCCCTCGAGTTGCTCGGAGTTCCTCCAGGTGAACTCGAGGTCCTGGCTCGACACGACGATCTTGCGGACGTCGCCGAGTGCCTTCGCGAACGCGGCGTCCTCCTCGCCCGCCTCCTCGCGCCCGGGCCACGCGCCGGCGAAGCTGTCGTAGGTCGTGCGACCGAAGAGCATCGTGTCTGCGCTGCCGAAGGTCGCGGTGACGGCGGCTCCCATCTCCTCGTTGAAGTACGGGAAGTGCCACTGATCGGGCGCTTCCACGACCCCGTCGAGCGAGATGAAGAGGCCGGCGATGATCTTCCTCATGGCTCTCTCCTCCTCCGAGCTGGTCGGTTTCGCGTTGTCTCCATAGACCGCCCCGGCGCGTGGAAGTCATCGGGGGCCGCTCCGTCTGGCCTCACGAGCATGATCGACCGTTGATGGTCGCCGCCGCACGAGAACGTGGCCGATGTTCTTTCGGCTGAGCAGCTTCGAACTGGGCCTGATCATCTTCGGGATCGTGCTCGGCACGACGCTTCTCGGCATCGTGATCGGCCACAGGCTGCGACCGCATGCGGACTCGCTCCGCGAACCTTTCGGGGTCCTCCAGGCGGCGCTCCTCGGCCTCGTCGGGCTCATTCTCGCCTTCGGGCTGACCATGGCTGTCGGCCGCTACGACGCGCGGCGGTCGGCAGTCGTCGACAGCGCGAACGCGATCGGGACGACGTATCTCCGCGCGCAGACGCTGCACGAGCCACTGCGCGAGCGCTCGCTGGACGAGCTCGTGATGTACACGGACGCGACAATCCGCATGTCGCATTCGGTTCCGGGAAGCGCGCCGTTCCTGGCGGCCGTCGCCGACGGCTCAGCGCTCCAGCGTTCGCTCTGGCGAAAGGCGAGCGAGGCGCTGGACGACTTGCCGACCGACAGCGCGCCACGGCTCTATGTCGAGACGCTCAACGAGATGATCGACATGCAGACCGTGCAGGTGTCCGGTCTTCACAACCGAGTGCCGTCGGCGGTGCTCGCGATCGAAGTCTTCGGCGCCGCCATCGGCCTCGGCCTGCTTGCGCTGTACCTCGCGATGCTCTCGCGCGGCGTCATCACAGTGGTCCTAGCGGCCGCGTTCGTCTCCGTCCTGCTGCTGATCACCTTCGACCTCGACCGTCCCGAGCGCGGGTTCGTGCGCGTGCCCGACACGCCTCTCGTCGCATTACGGGCATCGATGGAGCTGCCGCCTGCAGCTCGTGCGCCGCAGGGGCCGTAGCCGCCGCCCCCGGCAGCATCCCCTCGCCCGACCTCGACGGCGATGCCCAGTCGTCAGAAACGAGCTCGGGCCGCGTCGCAAGTCGTGCGAGCAGAAACGGCATATCGCTAGCGTCCGGCTCGTGAACGTCACCGCCGAGGACGCGCGCCGGTTCCTCGTGGCACGCCACCTGCTCGGTCCTGCGCGCACGCTCGAGGGAGGGCCCGAAGCGGTGCTCGAGTTCCTCCGACGTTTCGGCTCGCTCCAGTACGACCCGATCGCCGTGGCCGGCCGCAGCCACGATCTCGTGCTCCACGCGCGGATCGCCGGGTACGAGGCTGCATGGAGCGACTCGCTCTACGAGCGGCGGGAGCTGTACGAGGCGGTCAACAAGGGGCTCTCGTTCGTCCTCACGAGCGACTACCCGTGGTTCAGAAGATCGTGGAGCCGGAACGCGCAGAAGGTCCTCGCCGAGAACGCCGATGTCGCCGCACGCGTGCTCGAGCGACTCCGCGCCGACGGCCCACTTGCGGTAGGCGACTTCGAGCGTGAGCGCGGCGCCATGACCGACTGGTTCGGGGCGCCGGCGAACGTCGTGCGGGCCGTGCTCGAGGCGTACACCGTCACCGGCGTGCTCGGCCTCGCGCGGCGCGAGGGCAACCGTCGCTACTACGACGTCGTCGAGCGCCTGCTACCCACCGACGTGCTCGAGCGCGAGCTGCCCGTGCGAGAGCAGCTTCGGCACATGATGCTGTCGCGGTACCGCGCGCACGGTCTCCTGGGCGCCAGCGGCGGCGGGGACGTCTTCGGCGGGCTCGGCCCCGCCAAGCCGGACCCGAGTCTTCCAGAGCTGCCGGGGAGGACCGCGCTGCGCGAGGAGCTGATCGAGAGCGGCGAACTGGTTCCGGTCGACGTCGAAGGCGTGCGCGGCAAGCGGTTCGTGCTGCGTGACGAGGTCGAGCTGCTGGCCGAGCCCTCGGAGCCGTCCCCGTCGGTCGCGTTTCTCTCGCCGTTCGATCCGCTGATCTGGGACCGCCCCCTTCTCGGCTCGCTGTTCGAGTTCGACTACGTGTGGGACCTCTTCTTCCCACCCGCCAAGCGGCGCTTCGGCTGGTACGTGCTGCCGATGCTCTTCCGCGACCGCTTCGTGGGCCGCATCGAGCCGCGGATCGATCGCGACAGCGGCACCGTGAGCGTGCTCGGCCTCTGGTGGGAGGACGACTTCGCGCCGCGCCGCGCGGACGGCTTCGTCGAGGCGATCCGCGACGCGCTACGCGCCTATCTCGGATTCGCACGAGCGAGCCGGATCGAGTGGCCGCCGCACCTGTCGAGGGAGAAGCGGCTCTTCGGCATGCGCCCCTGACTGCTTGCGGCCGGCTCGCGCCGGCCCCTAGGCGGTCTCGGGCGGGGCGCCGACCTCGAGTTTCGCCTCGGCGACCTTCTCGCGTCGAGCCTTCGTGAGCTCCTGGATGAAGATCTGGAGCGTTGCGGCGAGCGGGACGGCGGTCAACGCGCCGAGAACGCCGAGCAGCGCGCCGAAGAGAGTGACGGCGACGATGATGAAGAACCCCGAGAGCCGGACGGCCGCACCCTGGATCTTCGGCGTGAGGATGTTGTTCTCGAGCTGCTGGTACACGAGGAGGACGACGAGCATGATCACGGCAGCCGTTATCCCCTCCTCGGCCCAGAGCGCCGGCACGAGGATGAAGCCGGCGATTGTCGCTCCGATGTTCGGGATCATGTCGAAGAGCCCCGCGATCAGCCCGAGCCCGAGTGCGTAGCTCGACCCGAGGAGCCATGCGGTCGTTCCCTGGACCGTGCCCGCGATCGTCGCGATGACGACGACGCCGATCGCCCAGCGCGACACGGACTCGGTGACCCGCTCCCACACCCCTAGCCAGCGGTCGTCGTCGCCGGGCATGAGCACGCTCGCGAGCGAGCGCTTCAGGTTCGTGATGTCCGTGAGCAGGAAGAGGCAGATGAAGAGGATCGTGAACGCGGCGAGGAAAACCGAGAAGAAGCTGCCCGCGATGCCCAGCACGGCAGAGATCGCGTCAGGGACCGACACGGAGACCTGCTCCGCGCCCGACTGGACGTTCCCCGCGGCTCCCGAGTCCCCGAGCCACGAGAGCTCGTCCGAGTCGCGGAGTTGCTCCACGAGCGCCGGCAGGTCCTGGAGAAAGTCCCGCACGGACCCGACGAGAGGCACGAGAAGCAGGAGGAAGAAGATCGTCACCAGGAGCGCAGTCCCGAGCACGGTGATGGTCGCCGCAAGACCGCGCGACATGTTGGTCTTCCTCATGACGAAGCGGACGGGGTACTCGAAGACGAGCGCGAGGAAGATGCCGATGAAGACGATCAGGAAGGTGTCCCCGATCGCCTTGAAGGCGAGCGCGACGCCCGCAGCAGCGCCGACGATGAGCAGCGTCCGCACCGGCACGAGGAGCTCGACGCGGCGGGTGCCAGCGGAAGCCATCGCGCGAAGAGTGTAGGGAGGGCGTCGGTCGGGTCAGGCCCGCTCTAAGTGGCGATCTCCCAGATGTGGCCGGCCGGGTCCGCGAAGCTCGCGGTCCGAACGCCCCACGGCCGGTCGAGCGGGCCGTTCAGGAGCTCGACGCCGCGCGAGCGGAGCTCGGCGCACATCGCATCGACGTCGTCCACGTCGATCGTGAACATGAGGCGTGCTCCTGCGTCGGGGCCGCCGACCGGGGCCGGGTCGATGAGCTCTGGCGCTGCTGTCGCCTTCAGCAGGTTGACGATCGTGTTCCCGAAGCGGTACGCCGTCGAGTCGTCGTCCTCGACGAGCACGGGCACGCCGAAGACCTCGTGGTAGAACCGCCTCGCCTCCACCAGGTCCTCGACGAAGAGCGTGATCGCCGCGACACCCTTCGGCCACGCGCTTTCTACGGACATGAGCGCACCTCCTCCTTCGAAGTTCCACTAACGACTCGAGCGACTGCCGGAACTCATCGTTCTGGCGCCAGGAACGTTGTTGTCGCGGCGACCATAACTGTCTGCTACGGTAAAAGTCTTGACGACCAAAACCAGAATGCGGGCTGTCGTCCACGACAGCTACGGCCCTCCCGAGGTTCTCCGGGTCGAGGACGTCGAGCGGCCCGTGCCGAAGGACGACGAGGTCCTGGTGAGGGTGTTCGCGACGACGGTCACGCGGACGGACACCGGGC
This sequence comes from uncultured Actinomycetes bacterium, assembly GCA_963815895.1. GTDB lineage: Bacteria > Actinomycetota > Thermoleophilia > Gaiellales > Gaiellaceae > GMQP-bins7. The sequence goes on from CAWFIP010000002.1 coordinate 352,591, forward strand.
TGCGCAGCGCCGAGTTCTTCATCAGCCGCTTCTACACCGGGCTGCGCCGGCCCAAGCAGCGGATCTCGGGCATCGAGCTGGCCGGGGAGGTGGTGGAGGCGGGCAAGGCCGTCCGTGAGCTCGCCGTCGGCGACCGCGTCTTCGGCGTCCGCGCGGGCGCACACGCCGAGTACGTCTGCGTCCGCGAGGAAGGCGCGCTCGCCCACATCCCGGACGGCATGTCGTTCCACGACGCCGCCCCCGCGAGCGACGGGGCGGCGCTCGCACTCGCGTGCCTTCGCACGGCGGGCCCTCTCGAAGGGAAGCGGCTCCTCGTCTACGGCGCGTCCGGGGCAGTTGGAACCGCGGCGGTGCAGCTCGCCAGGCACCTCGGCGCCCACGTCACAGCGGTCACCAACACGAAGACCGCCGAGCTCGTGTGGTCGCTCGGAGCGGACGAGGTCGTCGACTACCTGCAGGAGGACTTCACGAAGAGCGGCAAGACCTACGACGTCGTGTTCGACGCCGTCGGCAAGCACTCGTTCCGGAGGTCGCGGCGCTCGCTCGTCCCGGGTGGGACGTTCGTCGAGACGGATCCCGGATTCATGTGGCACGTCCCACCCCTCGCGCTGCTCACGCGCTGGATCGGAAGCAAGCGGGTTCGGATGGGAATCACGAAGTACAGCAAGGGGGACGTCCTCCTCCTCAAGGAGCTCATGGAGGCGGGGAAATACCGCGCGGTCGTCGATCGCAGCTACCCGCTCGAGGACGTCGTCGAGGCATCCCGGTACGTCGAGACGGGAGAGAAGACCGGGAACGTCGTGCTCACCGTCCGCGACGGCCGATGACCTCCGGCGGGAGAGCCTCCCGCGGACACAATGCGACTCCCATGGAGGCCCTCCGAACGGTTCAGTCGTCGCTCGGCGTGCCGGACGACGCGTTCACTGCTCGCACGGTCGTGCTCGTCGAAGGCATCAGCGACCAGCGCGCGGTCGAGGCGTTGGCGCGGCTTCGCGGCCGTGATCTCGCTGCCGAGGGCGTCTCCGTCGTGCCGATGGGCGGCGCGCAGGCGATCGGACGCTTCCTCGGCGTGTTCGGCCCACAGGGGCTCGGCGTCAGGCTCGCGGGTCTCTGCGACGCCGGCGAGGAGAGCGACTTCGGGCGTGCGCTCGAGCGCGCGGGTCTCGGCTCGGGCCTCACCCGCTCCGACATGGCGGAGCTCGGGTTCTACGTCTGCGTCGAGGATCTCGAGGACGAGCTGATCCGTGCTCTCGGACCCGATGCCGCCGAGGCTGTGGTGGAAGCGCACGGCGACCTGGGGTCGTTCCGGACGCTCCAGAAGCAACCTGCGTGGCGGAGGCGTCCCAACGACCAGCAGCTCCGCCGCTTCATGGGCAGCTATGCGGGGAAGATCACGTACGCGCCGTTGTTCGTCGAGGCGCTGGCACCGACCCAGGTGCCGCCGCCGCTCGACCGCCTCCTCGCCTCCATCTGACGATCGACCGCGCGAGGCCACCGGGACGCAGCGCTCCCGGTGACCCCACGCATCCGGCTCAGCCGAGCGAGACGGCGACCTCTTCGAGCAGGTCGAGCGCGTCCTGGAGACCCGCCTCCATCCCGGACTCGATGATCGCGTCCCGTGACTCCTTGGTCCTCGCCTGCACGAGGAGCGTGAGAGTCGTCCGGCCGTCCGTCTCGACGAACGTCGCCGTGTTGACGGTCGTCGCATCCTCCTCGGAGACTCCCTCGGGGACGCCCTCGTACGTCTCGGTCGAGACGATCCGCTCGTGCAGGACGACCTCCCGGTACTCGCCATGGAAAGCGACCTCGAACCCGTCGTCGGTCACCATCGCGTACCGCCACTTGCCGCCGTCACGGAGATCGATCTCGGCGACGGTCATCTCGCCGCGCTTCGCGTTCCACCAGCGCTTCACCAGCTCCGGCGTGGTGAACGCCCTCCACACCAGATGCTTCGGCGCGTCGAACTCCCGCGTGATGAGGATCTGCTCGTCCGTCGGGAGCGACACCGTCGCGGTTCCGCTACTCGTCACTGCCATCTCCTGCCTCCTTCTCCTTGAGGTCCTGCAGCACGACGTCGAGCGCGTCGAACCGCTCCGACCACGAGCGCTCGTAGCTCTTCACCCAGTCGTGGATGGGCTTCAGCGCCCGGCCGTTCAGGCTGTAGACCCGCTGTCGGCCTTCGTCTCGCACGTCGACCACGCCTACCTCTCGCAGCACCCGTAGGTGCTTGGACACCTGTGGCTGGTTCAGGCCGAGCAGCCGGACGAGGTCGTTCACAGGCCGTTCGCCGCCGGCAAGGGCGTCGACGATCTGCCGCCGCCGGGGCTCCGCCACCGCGTTGAACGCATCCGCCGTCGTCGCTGCTCGTGCCATGCGATCATCATATACCTATATAGGCATATATAAAGCATTGTCTCGGGCGAGCCGGGGTATTCCTCAGGCGTGGCCTCGTATTCCGTGAACGAGCGCGCCGTCGCCCACGCGCACCGGCTCATCCGGAGCCGTCAGTACGTCCTCGACAGCGACTGGGGCGAGGCGCAGCCGGAGGCCGCCGCCCAGAACGCGTATCTCCGCTCCCACTCCTGGGACGAGTACGCCGAGTGGCATCTGGGGCTCACCGACGGCGCGGCCGACGAGACGAAGGCGCGCTACGCGTTCGTGTACGGCGACCTCCGCCGCCTCCATCGAACAGGGCTTATCGCCTGCCACTACCGTGCCGCCGAGTGGCGCCACAAGGAGATCGAGCTGGCCGCACACGACCTGCTGCAGCTGCTCGACAAGACGAGCTCCTGAGTGTCCTCTCGCGCCTCCGCCGTTCGTCTCAGAGGCGACCATGCACCACGAGAGGAGGACGACGATGAAGTACATGCTGCTGATCCACCACGGCGACACCCCGACGCCCGGAACGGAGGCGTGGAACGGCCTGTCGCAGGAGGAGCAGAACGGAGTCTACGCCGACTACCAGGCGCTCAACCAGACGCCGGGGGTCACCCCCGGGGAATGGATGCAGCCGCCCGAGGTCGCCACGACCGTGCGCGTGCAGGACGGGAAGACCCTGACCACCGACGGGCCGTTCGTCGCCGTCAAGGAAGCGCTCGGCGGCTATCTGTTCTTCGAGACCGACGACCTCGATGCCGCGATCGCGCTTGCGTCGCGCATCCCGGCCGCCCGCCTGGGCGGTGCGGTCGAGGTGCGTCCGCTGAAGGAGCAGTAACGATCCTCGAGCAGGTCTTCCGCGACGAGTGGGGCCGCGTCCTCGCCGCCCTGATCGGCTTCCTCGGCGACTTCGACCTCGCCGAGGAAGCCACCCAGGAGGCCTTCGCGATCGCCGCGGAGCGCTGGCCACGTGACGGAGAGCCCGTCAACCCACGCGCGTGGCTCGTGACGACGGCGCGGAACCGCGCCATCGACCGCATCCGCCGAGACCGCACCCTGGCCGAGAAGACCCGCCTGCTCGAACTGCCCGAGGCAGTGGAGGACGACATGGACGAGACGACGATCCCGGACGAGCGGCTCGAGCTCGTCTTCACGTGCTGCCACCCGTCGCTCGCGCTCGACGCCCAGGTGGCGCTCACGCTGCGTACGCTCGGCGGCCTCGACACCGCGGAGATCGCCCGCGCGTTTCTCGTCCCCGAGGAGACGATGGCAAAGCGGCTCGTGCGCGCGAAGCAGAAGATCAAGGCCGCGGGAATCCCGTTCCGCGTCCCGCCCGCACACCTGCTGCCCGAGCGGCTGGACGCGGCGCTGGCCGTCGTCTACCTGATCTTCAACGAGGGGTACGGCGGCCGCGGGGAGCTCGCGAAGGAGGCGATCAGGCTCGGACGCGCGCTCGCCGAGCTGATGCCCGACGAGCCCGAGGTGCACGGGCTGCTCGCGCTGATGCTCGTGAACGACGCGCGGCGCGAGGCCCGCCTCGCGGAAGGCGCCATCGTTCTCATCGGCGACCAGGACCGGTCGCTCTGGGACTTCGATCAGATCGCCGCAGGCCGCGCCGCGCTCGAGCGTGGCCTCGCGCTCAGCGGCAGCGGTGCGTACGTCCTGCAAGCGGCCATCGCGTCGCTGCACCTGGACGAGCCCCCGGACTGGCCGCAGCTCGCAGCGCTGTACGGCGAGCTCGCGCATGTGACCGGTTCGTCGGTCGTCGAGCTCAATCAGGCGGCCGCACTGGCTGAGGCGGGCGACGTCGAATCGGCGCTCGCGCTCGTCGAACGGCTCGAGCTCGACCGCTACCACTACCTGCACGCGACGCGGGCCGAGCTGCTGCGCCGGCTCGACCGCGTCGAGGACGCCCGCGCCGCGTATGCCCGCGCGCTCGAGCTCGTGCACTCCGACGCAGAGCGCCGGTTCCTGGAGGGCCGGCTCGCGGAGCTGCCCGCGTGAGCGAAGAAGGACGATCGATCAGCGAAGCAGCCGAGCTGGCGGCTAAGGCACGGTCGATCGTCGATGCCAACCTGTACATGGTCCTGGCGACCGCCGACGAGGCAGGGCAGCCATGGGCGAGCCCCGTGTACTACGCGCCGCTCGTGTACCGCGAGTTGCTCTGGGTCTCGCGGCCCGAGCGGAGGCACTCGCAGAACCTCGAGGTCCGGAGCGCGAATGAGCATCGAGATCTTCGACTCGTCCGTGCCGATCGACAGCGGCCAGGCCGTATACATGTCGGGAACCGCGCGCGAGGTCGACGACGCCCGGCTCGAGGAGCTCGTCGAGGTCTTCTCACGACGGTCGCTCGGCCACGGGGGAGGCCCTTTCGCCGTCGACGACGCCCGGCCGCCCGCTCGGTTGCGGCTCTATTTGGCAATCGCGGACGAGCAGTGGATCCTCGACGGCGAGGACAACCGCGTTCCGGTGACGCTTTAGCGCGCCCAGTCCATGGGCGCCGGCCGATCGAACGACGAGCGCACGTCCACGGCACCGCCGTCCTCGGTCGAGCGTGCGATCGCCTCGACGACCTCGACCACGTGAGCGGCCTGCTCGGCGCTTGCACGGTGCGGACGGTCTTCCGCGATCGCCTCCGCGAGCTCGGCGATCGAGCGCCCCCAGTCGATGCCGCGAAACGCCTCGCGAACGGGGGGCACGGCCGTGTAGGTGTCGCCCCCGTCGCTCGAGAGCTCGAGGCTCGAGTCGAACTCGAGGAAGCTCCCGAGATGGAGCGATCGGCCCTCGGCACCGTGGAACTCCATCCCGCGCTGCTTTCCGTGCCTGACCCAGAACGTCGACGTGAGCCGCGCGACGACGCCGCCCTCGAGCTCGAGAAGGCAGACGACGAAGTCGGGTGCCGACAGAACGAACGGCTCACCTCCGAGCGTGACGCGCTCCGGCTGGAGCGTCGTCCCGTACGAGAGCACGCGGCGCACCGGGCCGAACATCGCGGTCATTGTGGTCAGCGGGTAGACGCCGACGTCGACGAGCGGGCCTACGGCATACAGCGCCTGCGGCGTCGGGTGCCACGACTCGATCGGCCCCCAGTTGGCCTCGGCGTACACGACACGAACGTCGCCGACCGCACCGTCCCGTACGAGCTTCCATGCCGTCTGCTGCGCTTCTCCGAGGAGCGTCGCGGGCGAGCAGCCGAGGCGCCGCCCGGTCCGCCGGGACAGCTCGACGAGCTCGCGCGCCTCGTCGTAGCGCAGCGCGAGCGGCTTCTCCGAGTGGACGTGCTTGCCCGCCTCGAGTGCCGCGGCCGTCACCTCCGCGTGCGCGCTCGGGATCGTCAGGTTGACCACGATGTCGACGGCGTCGTCGGCGAGCAGCGCGTCGAGCGATGCGAACTGCGTCACTCCGTATGCACCCGCGAGCGCCTCCGCTCGCTCCTCGACGGGATCGGTGACCCCGACGAGCTGCAACGGATCGAGCGCCGCGATCCTCCGCGCGTAGTGGTCGGCGATGTTGCCGCACCCGACGAGAGCGACGTTCACGCGAGCCACGCTTCGAGACGTCGGGCGAGCTCCACGATCTCGTCGCTCGGGTCGTGGTCCTCGGGCTCGTGCTCGATCGTCAGGTAGCCGTCGTAGCCGATCCGCCGGAGCTCCCTCACGCAGGCCTCGATGTCGACGACGCCCTCGCCCCAGACGCACGTGTCATGCGGCTCGCCGACGGCACGGACGTCCTTCAGGTGGACGTGGACGATGTGCTCGGCGAGCTCGGAGATCGCCTGTGCCGCGTCGAAGCCCTGCGTCCCCCACCAGCCGGTGTCCACGGTCGTCCCGAACGCCCCTCCGCCTCGTTCGATCTTCGCGAGGACGTCGGCAGGGGTCTTCTCCGGGTGGTTCTCGACCGCCAGCCGGACGCCGTGCTCGCGTAACGGCAGCGCCAGCGCCTCGGGCTCGCCCGAGAAGCCGGCGGCGATCACGTCCGTGCCGATTGCCCGCGCCAGCTCGCAGGCGCGCTCGATGTTGTCGGGGTCGACCCACGTCGCGTATCCGGCGAGGCGGAGGCCGTGCCGCCCGAGCGTCTCGCGCGCGATCGCGGCGTGCTCCTCCGTCGCCCACTCCGTGCCGAGATGGGCGCCCCAGAGGTCGAGCGCATCGAAGCCGAGCGCACGCACCCGCGAGAGGATCTCGTCGAGACGCTCCGCGTACGTCTCGAGCGGGCGGAAGTGCTCCTGGGTCGCACGGTCGCCGTGCGCCCAGCCGTGCATCGCCCACCCCGTCTCGCGGGCGACGTAGTTCGCAGTCGTGAACGCAATCGTCGGCATGCGGGCCGACAGCCTATGGAACCGACCACCGCATGCCAATGGCCAATACCAATCCTCGCTTCGCGCCCGATTGACACACGACCCCGGAAGTGGAAGGGTGCACGCGATAGACGATTGGTATTTACCACTCCGACGACTCGCCTCCGGAGGTGGAGAGAGCATGAAGCCTCGAACCATTCGCCTTGCCGTCCTCGCGGCCGTCACGACAATCGCGATCGCCGCACCACTCGCCGCATCGGCGCGGTCGGAATCCCCGGCCACGGCCAGCGTGCGAAGCAGCCACGTCGTCGGCTACTTCATCGAGTGGGGCATCTATGGCCGGAACTACAAGGTGAAAGACGTCAAGACCAGTGGGTCGGCCGACCGGCTCACGGTGATCAACTACGCATTCGGGAACGTGGCGCCCGACGCCGCGGGGGACGTCGCCTGCAAGCTCGGCGACGAGTGGGCCGACTACCAGAGGCCCTGGACCGCGGACGAGTCCGTGACCGGCGAGGAAGTGACCTGGCCGCGCCCGATCCTCGGCAACTTCCAACAGCTCCAGGCCGCTGAAGGCCCAGTACCCGCACCTCAAGGTGCTGATCTCGCTCGGTGGCTGGACGTGGTCGAAGTACTTCTCGGACGCGGCTCTCACGAGACAGTCGCGCGAGCGCTTCGTCTCGTCCTGCATCGACCTCTTCGTCAAGGGGAACATCCCGGATCCGGGCTGGGGCGGAATGGGCGGCCCCGGCGCCGCGGCCGGGCTCTTCGACGGAATCGACGTCGACTGGGAGTGGCCGGGCTCCGAAGGGAACGCCGGCAACATCATCCGGCCCGAGGACAAGAAGAACTACGTGAAGCTGCTCGAGGAGTTCCGCAAGCAGCTCCGCGCCTACGGGAGGCAGGCGGGCCGCGAGCTCCTGCTCACCGCGTTCCTCCCCGCCAGCGCGGCGAAGATCGACGCCGGCGTCCACGTGCCGACGCTGTTCGACCAGCTCGAGCTTCGCGACGGTGCAGGGCTACGACCTCCACGGCGCGTGGGAGTCGACGACGAACCACCAGTCGAATCTCTTCACGTCGCCGGACGATCCGTCGAGCCCCCGCTACTCGCAGGACGGCGTCGTGAACGAGTACCTCCAGCGACACGCACCGCGGAAGAAGATCGTCCTCGGCGTGCCGTTCTACTCTCGCGGATGGACGGGCGTCGGATCCGCGAACAATGGTCTGTACCAACCCTCCACCGGCCCGGCTCCGGGCACGTGGGAGGCGGGAGTCGACGACTACAAGGTCGCGAAGGAGCGTCTCTCGAGCGGCTTCACCCGGTACCAGGACGACGCCGCAGGTGCCGCCTGGCTCTACGACGGAACGACCTTCTGGACCTTCGACGACCCGCAGGTCATGGCCGCGAAGGCCGAGTACGCCCGCCGCAACCGGCTCGGCGGGATCATGTTCTGGGAGCTGAGCGGCGACACGCCAGATGGCGAGCTGATCGACGCCATCGCAGGCGCGCTGCCATAGAGACGGAACCCTGGGGCGAGCGCCCACGCGCTCGCCCCAGGGCCGTGCTCCGACGAGACAGGGAAGAAGCACGCGCCCCGGCGCGTCTTGTCGGTGGCGTCGAACGCTCCCGAAGGAGTAACCTCAGCGCTCCACTTCAAAAGCAAAAGCGATAGAAGGGGGAACGAATGGCCCTGAAACTGGGCGATACCGCACCGGACTTCACCGCCGAGAGCACCGAAGGCACCATCAGCTTCCACGACTGGATCGGCGACTCGTGGGCGGTGCTCTTCTCACACCCGAAGGACTTCACGCCAGTCTGCACGACCGAGCTCGGCTACATGGCGCGCATCAAGCCGGACTTCGATCGCCGCGACGTGAAGATCATCGGCCTCTCCGTAGACTCGACCAGCGACCACGAGGGGTGGGCCAAGGACATCGAGGAGACGCAGGGGCAGGCACCCAACTTCCCGATCATCGGCGACGCCGACTTCAGCATCTCGAAGATCTACGGGATGCTTCCGGGCGACGTCGAGGGCGATCCGAAGGCGCGCACGCCGGCCGACAACCAGACGGTGCGCAACGTCTTCGTCATCGGTCCCGACAAGAAGATCAAGCTCATTCTCGTGTATCCGATGACGACTGGCCGCAACTTCGACGAGGTGCTGCGCGTGATCGACTCGCTGCAGCTCACCGCGAGCCACAAGGTCTCGACGCCCGTGAACTGGCAGCAGGGCGACAACGTGATCATCGCCGGCTCCGTCTCCAACGACGAGGCGAAGGAGATCTGGCCCGACGGCTGGGAGGAGCCCAAGCCGTACATCCGCATCGTGCCGCAGCCGGACACGACGCGCGTCGAGGCCTGAGCCGACTCGAGAGCACTCATCGACGTGCCGAAGAGCCCCGCCACGCGGGGCTCTTCTCGTCTCGGGGCCGCGTCTTCTACGCGGCGTCCGCCCGGCGGCGCAGCTCGTCCTCGACCGCGGCCGGGTCGAGTCCGCGCGCCGCGAGCAGCACATAACTGTGGAACCAGAGGTCCGCGAGCTCGGAGACGAGCCGCTCGTCGCTCTCCCCCGCCCCGGCGAGCGCGGCCTCGAGCCCCTCCTCGCCGAGCTTGCGCGCGGCTGCGGCAGGACCGGCGGCGACGAGGCCGGCCACGTACGAGCCATCCGGGCGCGTCGTCGCACGTTCGGCCACACGCCGCCAGAGCCAGGGGGCGAAGCAGGAGAGCGAGCCCGTGTGACACGCCGGCCCGGCGGGGCGGGCTCGCACGAGCACCGCATCGCCGTCGCAGTCCTCGCGAAGCTCCTCCACGGCGAGCGTGTTCCCGGACGTCTCGCCCTTGTGCCAGAGCCGGGCACGCGAGCGGCTGTAGAAGTGCACCTCGCCGGTCTCCCTGGTTCGGCGCAGCGCTTCGTCGTCCATCCAGGCGAGCATCAGAACGCGACCCGTGTCGGCGTCCTGGACGACCGCAGCGCGGAGCTCAGGCTGCATCGCGAAGCGGCACCCCGAGGCCGCGGAGCTCCGCCCGAAGCGAGCGCAGGCGTGCCGGGCGCTCGTGGAGGATCGACGCGAGCAGCGCCGCCTGCGCAACGCCGAGCGCGGCAGCGACGTGGTCGGCGCTACCCGCCCCGCCCGAGGCGATCACGGGAATCGCGACCGCGACCGCGACGGCTTCCGTCAGTAGCAGGTCGTAGCCGTCTCGCGTGCCGTCGGCGTCGATCGACGTGAGGAGAATCTCCCCCGCCCCGCGCGCCTCGGCCTCGGCGGCCCATGCGACCGCGTCGAGGCCGGTCGGGGTCCTTCCGGCCCGCGTGTAGACCTCGCCGCCCGCCGCATCGACGGCGACGACCACCGCCTGCGAGCCGAGCAAGGCGGCGAGCTCCCCGATCAGCTCAGGGCGCTCGACCGCCGCGCTGTTGACGGCGATCTTGTCCGCGCCGGCCGCGAGCAGGTCGGCGGCGTCCTCGGCTCTCCGCACGCCACCGCCGACCGTGAAGGGGATGGCCAGCTCGTCCGCGACAGTCCCTACGAGCTCGAGCAGCGGCGCGCGCCCATCGACGGTGGCGGCGACGTCGAGGAACACGAGCTCGTCCGCGCCCGCGTCCGAGTACGACGCGCCGAGCTCGACCGGGTCCCCGACGTCCTGCAGGCCCTGGAAGCGAATGCCCTTCACGACGCGGCCGTTCGCGACGTCGAGGCAGGGGATCAGGCGCGGGAGAGGCACAGCGTCAATTGCTGGTCGAGGAAGCGGGCACCGGCCGGACCGCTCTTCTCCGGGTGGAACTGGACGCCGAGGAAGCTTCCCGACTCGGCTGCTGCGACCACGCCCTCCGACGTCGCGGTCGCCGCGGGCGTCTCGGCGGCGAACGAGTGCGCGAAGTAGTAGGCGTCGCCCCACGGCTCGACGCGCGCCCAGCCGATCCGCGGCACGCGCCCGTCGCGCAGGCGGGTGGCACGACCCGGGAGGAGCCCCAGCCCGGGTGTGCCTCCGTCCTCCTCGCTCTCCTCGAGCGCGAGCTGGAGCCCGAGGCAGATCCCGAGCGTCGCCTTCCCTGCCGAAACTCGCTCACGAAGCGCCTCGTCGAGACCGACGCCGCGCAGGCCCTCCATGGCGCTCGCCGCGGAGCCGACTCCGGGCAGCACCGCGAGGCCCGCATCGAGCACGTCCTCCGGATCGCGGGTCGCCCGTGGCTCCGCGCCAAGCCTGCGGAAGGCAGCCAGCACCGAGCGGACGTTCCCGGCCCCGTAGTCGCAGACAGCGACCTTCACAGCGTCCCCTTGGTGGACGGGATGCCCGTGCTCTCCATTCGCACGGCGACGCGCAGCGCTCGGCCGACGGCCTTGAACGCCGCCTCGGCCGTGTGATGCGCATCTCGCCCCTCGGCATCGATGTGAAGCGACATCCGCGCCGACTGCGCGAGGCTCTGGAGGACATGCTCGGCAAGGCCGGGGTCGGGCTCGATCCTGAGCTCGGCGAACGGCCGGCCGCCGAGATCCACGGCGGCCCGCGCGAGCGCATCGTCCATGGGCACGACAGCATCCCCGTAGCGCGCGATCCCGCGTCGGTCGCCGAGCGCCCGGTCGAGCGCCTGACCGAGCGCGAGCGCGGCGTCCTCGGCCGTGTGGTGGTCGCCGGTCTCGAGGTCGCCCGTCCCCTCCAGCACGAGGTCGAGCCCGCCGTGGAAGGCGAGCTGCTCGAGCAGGTGGTCGTAGAGCCCGGCTCCGGTGGCGACACGGACGCGTCCGGCTCCGTCGAGGGCGAGCCGAACGTTGATCCGCGTCTCGGCCGTCGCGCGGCGATGACGAGCGCGGCGACCACCGGGCTCGGCGACCGGAGCGGGCCGGTCGAGCGACCGGGCAAGGGCTTCGAGCAGGAGGTCGTCGTCCTCGCGGTCGCGGACGGTGATGCGGATCCCGTCGGCGAACGTCCGCACGACGAGGCCCGAGCGCAGAAGTGCGTCGGCCGTCGCCGCCGGATCGGTGACGGGCACGAAGAGGAAGTTCGTCCACGACGGCAGCGGCTCCAGCCCGAGCGCGCGGAGGCCGCGTGCGAGCCGCTCGCGCTCCTCCAGCTCGGCGGTGACGTCCGGCGGGTCGTCGAGCGCGGCGAGGGCGAGCGCCGCCGAGAGCGTCGAGACCGGCAGCGGCGCCTGGCGCCGGTTGAGCTCGGCAGCCGTCTCGCGACCGGCGAGCGCGTAGCCGACGCGTGCGCCCGCGAGGCCGAACGCCTTCGAGAACGTCCGGATGACGACGACGTCGTCGTCGTCGATGAGGGGCACGGCGGTCTCGCCCGCGTACTCGAAGTACGCCTCGTCGACGACGAGCGGACGAGCCGCGGGCAGGGGCTCGAGCTCGCCCGTCGGGTTGTTCGGGCGACAGCAGAACGTGACGGCGGGCCGGTCGTCACCGACCTCGGCGCCGACGAGCCCGGCGGCGATGCGGTAGAGCGGATACGTCGGCTGGGAGGCGATCGCGACCTCGTCCCCGGCTCCCGCGAACGCCCTCGCGCTGAGCAGGATGAGGTCGTCGGCGCCGGCGCCGAGGACGACGTTCTCCGGGTCGACGCCCGCGTACTCGGCCACCGCGGCCGTGAGCCGGTAGTGCCCGCCGTGCGCGTAGCCCGAGACATCGGCGAGCGCGCCCGCGATCGTGCCCGGGCGCGCCGATGGGTGCGGCAGGGGCCGCGTGTTCCCGTCGAAGCGCACGATCTCGAACGGGTCGAGCCCCACCCGCTGCGCGAGCTCCTCCGTCGAGGGCGCCCAGGAGTACTGCGTGAACGTGTCCGACAGCGCTCTCATCGCCGGGCGGCTTCCGCGTGCGCCGGCATGCCCTCGAGCTCGGCGAGCGCCTCGATCGTCGGCCTGAGCTGGGCGAGCCCCTGCGCGCTGATCCGTTGCACGGTGATCGGCTTCAGAAACGTCTCGAGACCGAGACCGCCGACCGAGCGTGCCCAGCCGCCCGTCGGGAGAACGTGGTTGGCGCCGGTCGCATAGTCGCCGGCCGGGACTGCGGACCAGGGGCCGACGAAGACGGCGCCCGCGTTCCGGACGCGGTCCGCGAGCGCCTCGGGCTCGCTCCCGAGGAGAACCAGGTGCTCCGGCGCAAGCTCCTCCACCTCGGTGAGCGCCCGCTCGAGATCGTCGTCGACGCTCACCACACGGCAGACCGCGCCCTCGCCGTGCTCGGCCTGCGCGGCGAGCTCCAGCTCGGCGATCCGCCCGTCGGCATCGTCCCCGGCGAGGACCACGACCTCCGAGGGTCCCGCGGGCAGGTCGATGGCGACCTCGCGGGAGACGAGGAGCTTCGCCTCGTTCACATGGGCGTTCCCGGGGCCGACGATCTTGTCCACCTTCGGGATCGAGTCCGTGCCGTACGCGAACGCCGCGATCGCCGCAGGGCCTCCGAGCGCCCAGACCTCGTCGAGGCCGAGGAGCCGCGCGGCTGCGGCGACCGCAGCGGCACCGCTCGGAGGCGTTGCGACGACGATGCGCTCGACTCCGGCGACCTGCGCCGGGACTGCGCACATGACGAGGGTCGAGACGAGCCCGCGCGGGACGTAGATCCCGACCGAGGCGAGCGGGATCCACCGGCGCGAGAGCTCCACGCCCGGTGTGATCTCGAGCTCGAGGTCGACGGGGCGCTGAAGCGCGTGCCAGCGACGCACCGCCTGGGCGAGCGCGAGCACGGCTCTCTCCGGGATCTCGCCGTCCGGCTCGGCTCGGTGCGGCTCTACTCCGTCGAGGCGGAGTGCCCACTCGGAGAGCGCGGCGTCGCCTCGCTCGCGGACGTCGTCGAGGATCCGCGCGACCTCGCTGCTCAAGGAGACGCTCACGGGAGCATGCGCTCGACGGGAAGAAGCAGGATCGACGAGCCGCCCGCGGCCTCGAGCCGGGGGAGCAGGCTCCACACGTCGCCGGCGGGGACGAGCGCGTGCACCGCGACCATCCCGGGCTCCGCGAGCGGCACGACGCTCGGCGCGCGCGACCCTGGCACGAGCTCGCAGATCGCATCGAGTGCCTCCTCCGGGGCGTTCAGCATCAGGTAGCGGGAGCGGCGCGCCTCGACGACGCTGCGCAGGATCCGCGCGAGCTCCGGCGCGCGCCCGTCACCGTCCGCGCGGCCGACGAGCGCCGCCTCGGATGAGAACAGCACGCCGAGGGAGCGAAGTCCGTTCGTGCGTAACGTGCTGCCGCTCGAGACGAGATCGACGATCGCGTCCGCGAGACCGAGGCGCGGCGCGACCTCGACCGAGCCCGTGATCTCGATGAGCTTCACGGCGAGCCCGCGCTCCGCGAGCAGCCGTCCGGCGAGCCGCGGGTACACGGTCGCCGCCGTGAGGCCGTCGAGGTCCTCGAGCTGCTGCGCCTCGGACTCCTCGGGCACCGCCGCCTCGAGCGTGCAGGCGCCGAAGCCGAGCCGGAGCAGCTCCTCGACGTCCGCCTCCCGCTCGTGCACGAGGTCGAGGCCCGTGATCCCGCAGTCGACGACGCCGTCCTGCACGTACTCCGGCACGTCGGCGGCCCGCACGAGGAGGACGTCGACCGGAGCATTCCGGCAGGGGAAGGCGAGCGCCCGGTCTCCCGGCCGCTCGGGCCCGAGGCCCGCGTCCTCGAGCAGAGCGACGGCCGGCTCGCGAAGACGGCCCTTCGCGGGGATCGCGATCGTCAGGCGCTTCGCGCGAGCCTGCGACTCCGGCGATCGAGCGCCTGCCGGTAGCCGTCCTCCCCATGCCGAAGCCAGTGCGCCACCCGCGTCACCGTCGTCGTCGATGCGCCCGTTTGCCTCGCCACCTCGTGGTAGGGCAGGCCCTCGTCGATCAGCCGAGCCGCGTGCCAGCGATGCGTCATCGCCTCGAGCTCCTTCAGCGTGCAGAGGTCCCGGAAGAAGCGTTCCGTCTCCTCCCGCGTCTGCAGGGCGAGGATCGTCTCGAAGAGGTCGGTTGTCTCGCTCGTTCGCCATGTATGTGAAGGGTCTTCCGCCATCGGGTCTCGGCCTAGGTTAACGTATTAGCATGCTAACACGCCAGTACAAAGCGCGCTTCGAGGTGATCCCCGCCGTCGACATCGTCGGGGACGAGGCCGTGCGCCTCGAGCGCGGGGAGTTCGACCGGATCGTCGCCCGCGCACCCGATCCGGTGGCGTACGTCGAGCGTCTGGTCGAGGCCGGCGCGCGACTAATCCATGTCGTCGACCTCGACGGCGCACGTTCAGGACATGCACGCCCGGAGCTGGTGCAGCGCCTCGCCGTTGCGGCCGCCCCGGCCGCAGTCCAGGCGTCGGGCGGTATCCGCTCCCTCGCAGACGCCGAACGACTACTGGCCGCCGGTGCCGCGCGCATCGTCGTCGGGACCGCCGCCTTCGCCGAGCCGGAAGCGCTCGAGCGGTACGCGGGGGAGCTCGGCGACCGTCTCATCGTGGCGGTGGACGTCCGGGACGGCCGCGTCGCGGTCGGCGGCTGGCGACAGCAGACCGACGTAACGGCCGACGAGGCGGCCGAACGGTGCGCCGCCGCGGGAGTCTCACGGCTGCTGTGCACGGCTGTCGAGCGGGACGGCACGCTCTCCGGGCCGGATCTCGAGCTGCTCGTACGGGTGCGCGAGCGGGCCGGGCTGCCCGTGCTCGCCGCGGGCGGTATCGGGTCGATCGACGATCTCGCTGCGGTCGAGGAGACCGGCTGCGAGGGGGCGATCGTCGGCCGGGCGCTGCTCGAAGAGCGAGTTCCGCTCACAATCCTCGCCGGGGCCGGGTAGCGGCCCGCGGGGCGCCTCTACACTCACCGTTCCATGGCGCTCACCGAATCGACCTGGACTCCCTCGTCCTGGCGGGAGCTCCACGCAAGCCAGCAGCCCGAGTGGCCGGACCCGGCCGCGCTCGCCGCGGCGCGTGAGAGGCTCCGCCAGGTACCACCGCTCGTCTTCGCCGGCGAGGCGCGAGCGCTCCTTGCCGCCCTCGGCGAGGTCTCCGAGGGACGCGCGCTCCTGCTCCAGGCGGGCGATTGCGCCGAGTCGTTTCACGACGTGTCGGCGCCGATCATCCGCGAGAAGCTCAAGGTGCTGCTTCAGATGTCGGCCGTGCTGACCTTCGGCGCGACGCTCCCCGTCGTGAAGGTCGGCCGGATCGCGGGCCAGTTCGCGAAGCCGCGCAGCGAGCGGACGGAGATCGTCGACGGCGTCGAGCTTCCGACGTTCCGTGGCCACGTCGTCCACTCCGACGAGCCCACGCCAGAGGCGCGGGTGCCGGACCCCGAGCGCATGGTGCAGGGGTACTACCAGGCGGCCTCGACGCTGAATCTCCTGCGCGCGTTCACGAAGGGCGGCTTCGCCGACCTGACCCACGTCCACACGTGGAACCGCGAGTTCGTCGCGAGCTCTCCCGCCGGACAGCGCTATGAGGCGCTCGCCGACGAGATCGAGCGCGCGCTCCGCTTCATGCAGGCGGTCGGCATCGACCTCACGACGGAACGGTCTCTGCACGAGGTCGACGTCTGGACGAGCCACGACGGGCTGCTCCTCGAGTACGAGGAGGCGCTGACGCGCACCGACTCCCTGACCGGGCAGCCGTACGACTGCTCCGCGCACATGCTCTGGATCGGTGACCGCACGCGCGATCTCGACGGTGCCCACGTCGAGTTCTTCTCCGGCGTGAACAATCCGATCGGGGTCAAGCTCGGCCCGAGCGCGACACCCGAAGACGCGACGGAGATCGCCGAACGGCTCAACCCGCACCATGTGCCGGGTCGTCTGACCTTCATCACCCGTCTCGGTGCGGAGCACGTCCGCGAGGCGCTGCCCCCGCTGCTGCGGGCAGTGCAGGAGACCGGCGTGCCGGTCGTCTGGGCGTGCGACCCGATGCACGCGAACATCGTCCGCACGAGCTCCGGTACGAAGACGCGGCACTTCGAATCGATCATGACCGAGCTTCACGGCTTCTTCGCGGCGCACCGCGAGGTCGGCACATGGCCGGGCGGCGTGCACCTCGAGTTCACCGGCGAGGACGTGACCGAGTGTCTCGGCGGGTCCGAGGCGGTCCTCGAAGAGCAGCTCGACAATCGCTACGAGACGCTCTGCGATCCGCGCCTGAACGGGCGCCAGTCGCTCGAGCTCGCGTTCCGCGTCGCCGAGCTCATGCGCGCCGCTTGAGCGGATCCGGGATGCGGCTAGCGGTCGTCGGGACAGGCCTCATCGGCGCCTCGGTCGGCCTCGCGGCCCGGCGCGCGGGCTTCGCCGAGGTCATCGGCTGGGACGAGGACCGCGCGACGCTCGAGGTCGCAGCCGAGAGAGGCGCAGTCGATCCGGCAGTCTCGCTGGCAGAGGCGCTGCGCGACGCCGAGGTCGCGCTCGTCGCGGTGCCGGTTGCGTCGCTGTCCGCGGTCGTGCACGAAGTTCTCGAGGCGGCGCCGGACGACTGCACGGTCACCGACGTCGGCTCGACGAAGACCTCCGTCTGCGCTGCAGCGGGCGCCGACCCTCGCTTCGTGGGTGGGCACCCGATCTGCGGCGCCGAGGCGCGCGGCCCGGGCCGTGCGAGCGCGGACATCTTCGAGGGCGCGACCTGGTTCCTGGCGCCGCTCGCGGCGACGCGGCCCGAGCGGTATCGCGCAGCCCACTCCCTCGTCACCGCACTCGGCGCGCGGCCCGTGGCGATCGACCCGGAGGCCCACGACCGCCTCGTCGCCGTGACGAGCCACCTCCCTCACGCGCTCGCGAACATCCTCCTGAACCACGCGGGCGCCGCGCGCGTGGACGGCCACGATCCGCTGGCGACGGCGGGAGGATCGCTCCGCGACATGACGCGGATCGCGGGCGCCAACCCACGCATCTGGGTCGACATCTTCCTCGAGAACCGAGAGACACTGGCCACGGCGCTCGCCGAGCACCGGCGTCGCGTCGAGCAGCTCGAGGCAGCGCTCGCGGAGGGCGATGCGGGCTACCTCGCGCGCTGGATCGGCGAGGCCGGAGGCAACCGCCGCCGCATCCTCGAGACGGCCTACGAGGACGCGGGCGCGCTGCACCGGCTCCGCGTCCACGTTCCCGACCGGCCCGGCGTCCTCGCCGGCATCTTCCAGGCGCTCGGCACCGAGCGCATCAACGTCTCCGACTTCGAGCTCGAGCACCTCTCGCCCGAGCGAGGCGGGACACTGACGATCCTCGTGACGGGCGAGACCGACGCCGATCGCGCCAGGGCTCTGCTCGAGGCGCAGGGGTACGGGGTCGTCATCGCGCCCGTCATGGACGCATGAAGCGCTGCTGCTCCGCATACCAGAGCTCGAAGCGTCCGCCCGGCGAGTCGAGGTAGGCGCCGAGCTCGCGCTCGAACCGGTCGAGCTCGCCCCGCCGCAGGTCGACCTGGTGGTCGAGCCAGCTGCCCCAGTCGCAGACGTGGACACTCAACGCGCGGGCCGGAACGTCGCTGCCGCAGCCGGGGCAGGTGGCGATCCGCCTGCGCTCGGTCACTTCCCGGCGCCTTCCGCTGCATCGTCCTGGACGGCGACGAGCACGGCCTCCTCGAGCTTCGGCGCGATGCGGACGAGCTCGCGCGACCGTTCCTCCCAGCCCGTCAGGAGGGCGCCTGCCCGCTCCGACCCCGTGTAGCGGACATGGCGCTCGAGCAGGGCGCGGACTTCCGCGAGCTGTTCCTGGTCGGGCGATTGCGCGAGGACGAACTCGCCGTTCAGGCCACGAGCGAGCGTCCCTTCGGGGTCGTGGACGTAGGCCTCCCCGCCGGTCATGCCGGCGCCGAGGTTGAGCCCGACTTCGCCGAGCACGACGACCGTGCCCGCGGTCATGTACTCGCACGCATGGTCACCGACTCCCTCGACGACCGCGACGGCACCCGAGTTGCGAACGGCGAAGCGCTCACCCGCCGAGCCGGCGCAGAAGAGCTTGCCGCCGGTCGCACCGTAAAGCGCGGTGTTGCCGAGCAGGCAGGGATTCCCCTCGTCGCCCGGCGGTGGGGAGACGACGATCCGGCCGCCGCTCATCGACTTGCCGACGTAGTCGTTCGCCTCGCCCGTCAGAAGGAGCTCGACCCCGGCGGTGAGGAATGCGCCGAAGCTCTGGCCCGCGGAGCCTTCGAAGTGCACGCGGACCCGGCCTGCGGGCGGTGCCGAGCCCACGCTCTTCGCGATCGCTCCGCCGAGACGCGCGCCGACGGCGCGGTCGGAGTTCGTGATCAGGTGCCGCGGCTCGATCAGCGCGGGCTCCTCGATCGCCGCTCTTCCCTGCGCATGCAGGAGGATCCCGAGCCGGTCGCCCGAGCGAACCGGCCCCGGCCCGGTGTGGCGGGACGGGCCCTCGCCGCTCCGACCGAGCAGCGGCGCGAGGTCGAGGGCGTCCGCGGCCGCGTCCTCCGTACGCCGTTGCCGGAGGCACTCGACGCGCCCGACTGCCTCGTCGAACGAGCGCAGTCCTAGCGATGCGAGCAGCTGCCTGGCTTCCTCCGCGACGTACATCAGGTACGCGACGACCATCTCGGGGGTCCCGGCGAACTTCGCGCGCAGCTCGGGCTGTTGCGTCGCAATGCCCACCGGGCAGGTGTCGAGGTGGCACGACCGCACCATCAGGCAGCCCTCGGCGAGGAGCAGCGCGGTCCCGAAGGAGAACTCGTCGGCGCCGAGCAGCGCCGCGACGACGACGTCGCGTCCGGTCTTGAACCCGCCGTCGACGCGGATGCGGACTCGCCCGCGCAGGTGGTTCGCGACGAGCGCCTGCTGGGTCTCCGCGAGCCCGAGCTCCCACGGCGAGCCCGCGTACTTGATCGAGGTGAGCGGGCTGGCGCCGGTGCCGCCGTCGGAGCCCGCCACGTGGATCACGTCCGCGTGCGCCTTGGCGACGCCTGCCGCCACGAGGCCGATCCCGGTCTCCGCGACCAGCTTCACGGAGACAGCCGCGTACGGGTTCACCTCCCGCAGGTCGAAGACGAGCTGCGCGAGATCCTCGATCGAGTAGATGTCGTGGTGCGGCGGCGGCGAGATGAGCGAGACGCCGGGCCGCGTCCGGCGGAGGCCCGCAATCTCCTCCGTGACCTTGTGCGCGGGAATCTGGCCGCCCTCCCCCGGCTTTGAGCCCTGTGCGATCTTGATCTGGAGCTCCTCGGCGAAGGCCGCGTACTCGGCGCTCACGCCGAAGCGGCCCGAGGCGACCTGCTTGATCTTGCAGTTCCGCTCGTCGCGGTAGCGCTCGGGGTTCTCTCCGCCCTCGCCGGAGTTCGCGCGTGCTCCGATGCTGTTCAGCGCGATCGCAATCGTCTCGTGCGCCTCCGACGAGAGCGCACCGTGCGACATCGCCCCGCCGGAGAAGCGGCGGACGATCTCGTCGGCCGGCTCCACCTCGTCGAGCGGCACCGGGTCGCCGACGGGGACGAGATCGAGCAGGTCGCGTGGCTCGAGGGGGGTGCGCTCGTTCACGAGAGCCGCGAAGCGCTCGTAGAGGTCGGAGCGGCCGTTGCGGACAGCAGTCCGCAGCGCGTGTGCGCCGGTGACCGCCTCCTGCAGCGCGTCGACGACGTCTGGGTCGGTGGCGTGCGGCTCGCCGCCCTTGCGGAACTTGAAGTAGCCCGGGTTCTCGAGCCGCGGGCGCGACTCACCGGACGCGCGCAGTCGCTCGAGCGCCTCCCGCTCGAAGCGCTCGATGCCGGCGCCGCCGATCGCCGACGCCGTGCCGCCGAGCACGTCGCGGCACAGGAGCCGGTGGAGCCCGACGGCGTCGAAGAGCCGTGCGCCGCGATAGCTCGCGACATCCGAGATCCCCATCTTGGACATGACCTTGAGCACGCCCTCCTCGAGTGCCGAGAGGAGACGCGCTTGCGCCTCGTCCGGCGAGGGGCGGTCGCCGCCGACGCGGTCCTCGGCTGCGAGATGGGCGACGGTCTCGAGCGCGAGCCGCGGGCACACGGCGTCCGCGCCGTAGCCGAGCAGACACGCGATCGCGTGTGTGTCGCGAGGCTCGTCCGACTCGACGAGCAGCGAGCAGCGTGTCCGCAGACCGGCGGCCGACAGCCGCGTGTGCACCACCGAGAGCGCGAGCAGAGCCGCGACGGGCGCACGGTCTCCTCCCGCGCCGTTGTCCGAGACGCAGAGGATCTCGGTGCCGGCGGCGACCGCGGACTCGGCGAGGGCCGCGAGCCGGTCGAGAGCCTTCGAGAGCCCCTCTTCCTCCGTGAAGGTGGCGTCGAGCCGCAGTGGCTCGAGCTCGTCGACCCGAGACGGGTAGAGCAGGAAGCCGGGCAGCACGATGACGCGCGGCAGCGGGCCTTCGTCCGCGAGCGTCGCCGAGCGCGGCCCGAGCATCGTCGAGACCGACATGACGAGTCGCTCTCGGAGATGGTCGATCGCGGGGTTCGTCACCTGCGCGAAGCGCTGCCGCAGGTAGGTCGTGAGCGGGCGCGCCCTGCCGGCGAGCGGCGAAATCGGGGAGTCGTCCCCCATCGAGTACACGGGGTCGTGGCCGGTCTGCGCCAGCGGGCGCAGCATCGCAGCGACGTCCTCGCGCGCGTATCCGTGGAGGACCTGTCGTGCCTCGAGCGCGTCCCCGGGAGGCCGCACGGGCTCGCCCACGTCCTGGCGCTCGATGCTCTCACGCACCCACTTCCCGTACGGACGGCGGCGGGCGAGGTCACTCCGTAGCTCGGCGTCGACGAGCAGGCCGCGGTCGGGGTCGACGGTGAGGATCCCGCCCGGGCCGAGGCGCGCGCGGCGAACGCGGGCTCCCTCGGGAAGCGGCACGGCGCCGGCTTCGGAGGCCACTGCGACGAGCCCGTCGCTCGTGACGGCGACGCGGAGTGGACGCAGCCCATTCCGGTCGAGAGCGGCGCCGGAGACGCGCCCGTCGGTGAAGCAGAGCGCCGCGGGGCCGTCCCAGGGCTCGGTCTGCAGCGCGCCGTAGCGATGGAAGTCGCGCACTTCCGGGTCGAGCCGCGGATCGTTCTGCCAGGCCGGCGGCACGAGCAGGGACACGGCCTCGGCGACGCTCTTCGACCGATCGCGGACGAGGAGCTCGAGCGCGTTGTCGAGAAGCGCGGAGTCCGATCCCGAGCGGTCGAGCGCCGGCGCGAGGCCCGGGTCGAGCCCGAGCGCGCTCTCGCGCGCCTCGGCCCAGGACACGTTGCCCTCGATCGTGTTGATCTCGCCGTTGTGACAGACGAGCCGGAACGGCTGCGCGCGCTCCCAGCTCGGCTCCGTGTTCGTCGAGAAGCGCTGGTGGAAGATCGCGAACGGCACGGCCAGCTCCGGGTCCTCGAGGTCGGCGTAGAAGCGCGAGAGCTGACCGGCCGCGCAGAGCGCCTTGTAGGTCACGGTCTGGAACGAGAGGGAGGCGATGTAGACGCCGGCGACGCGCTCGGCCCTCCGGCGGGCCCGGTACGCGCGTCGCTCGGCGTCCTGGTGCTCGGATGGAGCGAGCACGAGCTGTTCGATGCGTGGAAGAGAGGAGAGAGCCGTGACGCCGAGCGCCTCCGTCCTGATCGGGACGCTGCGCCAGCCGCTCGGCTCGAGACCTTCCGCCCGGCAGGAGTCCTCGACCGTGGCGCGCAGCCAGCCCTCGCGGAGGAAGCACATCGCGAGCCCGGCGCCGGGCCTTCCCGTCAGTCTCTCGGTGAGCGGCAGCAGGACACCTGCGCCGTCGCCCGTGACGCCGTCGGCGGCCCAGGCCCCACGGTGCCCGACGGCGGCGAGCCCGGCGAGCGCCCGGTCGAGCAGCTCCCTCGAGGCGCGCCCTCGCGCGTCCGCGACGAGGCCGATGCCACAGGCATCCCGTTCGCGTCGTGGGTCGTACAGAAGGCGCTGCTCGTCGGCCATGGGCCGTCACCTTTCGCGTGGTGTGAGGACTTCTCCCGCCTGTGTTTTTGTGAGCTAGTCCGGCGGGGCGGGAGGAGGAGCGCCGGCTAGCCCGTAGGTGCGAAGCCGAAAATCGCGGCCTTATGGCCCGCGATCGTAAAGACGATTCCGGCTGTTATGGCACGCATGGCGAACGCTGGAGAATAGTCGGTTCGCATGACGCCGACAACTCAGGCGGCCGACCACGGAAAGCGCATCGCCTCTGGCGTGCCCGCAGGGCGTCGGTTATCGTGGCTCCCATGACCAGCCCGCATGGCGCAGCTCATCTCGACAGACGCTCGCTGGGCTCCCTCGCGCTCATCCTTCCCCGCTAGGGGAAGCGCGCGTCGACATATCCGTCCTGCACGCACCCTCGGTGCGTCCCGAGCCGACTCGCCCGCATCAACCAAGGAGCGCCGCGCGATGCCGATGCCGCACTGGAAGTACCAGCCGTACGCGACCGTCGATCTGCCCGATCGAGCGTGGCCCGACAGCGTCGTCGACGCGGCCCCGATCTGGTGCTCGACCGACCTCCGCGACGGGAACCAGGCGCTCGTCAACCCCATGGACAGTGCGCGCAAGCGGAGGTTCTTCGCGCTGCTGCTCGAGCTCGGCATCCCCGAGATCGAGGTCGGATTCCCGGCCGCGTCGAAGACCGACTTCGACTTCGTCCGCGTCCTCATCGAGGAGGATCTCGTTCCGAGTGAGACGACGATCGCGGTCCTGACCCAGGCGCGGCCCGAGCTCATCGAGCGGAGCTTCGAGGCGGTCGCGGGCGCAAGGCGGGCGATCGTCCACCTCTACAACTCCACGTCGGTCACGCAGCGGCGTGTCGTGTTCCGGCTCGACCGCGACGGGATCACGGACCTTGCCGTCCGGGGCACGAGACTCTGCAGGGAGCTCGCGAGCGCGGCCGACGGCGAGATCGTCTTCCAGTACTCGCCGGAGAGCTTCCACCACACGGAGCTCGACTACGCGCTCGAGATCTGCGAGGCGGTGGCGGAAGCGTGGGGGCCGACGCCCGACGCGAAGATGATCGTGAACCTCCCGACCACGGTCGAGCAGTTCCCGCCCAATGTCTACGCGGACCGCATCGAGTGGTTCGGTCGACACTTCTCCAAGCGTGATGCGACGATCCTCTCCGTCCATCCGCACAACGACCGCGGCACGGCGGTCGCGACGGCCGAGCTCGGGCTCATGGCGGGCGCGGAGCGTGTCGAAGGGACGCTCTTCGGCAACGGCGAGCGCACCGGCAATGTCGACCTCGTCACGATCGCGCTCAACCTGCTCACGCAGGGCGTCGACCCAGACCTCGACCTGTCGTCGATCGACGAGGCGCGTGCGATCGTCGAGGAGTGCAACGAGCTTCCCGTCCACCCTCGCCATCCCTACGTCGGCGAGCTCGTCTACACGGCGTTCTCGGGCTCGCACCAGGACGCGATCAAGAAAGGGATGCACGCCCAGGACCGTTCGGGCTCCGAGTTGTGGGACGTCCCCTATCTGTCCATCGACCCGAAGGACGTCGGCCGCACATACGAGGCGATCATCCGCGTGAACTCGCAGTCGGGGAAAGGCGGCGTCGCGTACCTCATGCAGGTCGAGCACCACCTCGACCTCCCGCGCGGGCTACAGGTCGACTTCGCGCAGAGGGTGCAGGCGATCACCGACAGGCGCGGCGGCGAGCTCAGGCCGGACGAGCTCCTTGCGACGTTCAACGAGCACTACCTCGAACACATGACGCCTTACGACCTTCTGGGGCACTCGCTCTCGAGCGAGGGCGGCAGCGACCGCATCGCGGCCCGCCTCCTGGTCGACGGCGTCGAGCGCATCGTCGAAGGCGAGGGCAACGGGCCGATTGACGCGCTGGTGACTGCGCTTTCTCGCGAGCTCGATATGGCGGTGCACGTTCTCGACTACCACGAGCACGCGATGGGCCGAGGCGAGGACGCGACGGCCGCCGCGTACGTCGAGACGGACGTGGACGGCGAGGTCGTCTGGGGTGTCGGCATCCACTCGTCGATCGTGACCGCCTCGTTGCGCGCTGTAGTCAATGCGGTGAACCGAGCACACGCGCTCCGGGCCGCGCAAGAGGCTGCGGCAGCCGCGTTCGACGCATGACCCCCCCTTGTCGGCTTGACAGCGCGGGGTTACGACCGCACACTGTGCGCTTCGATGCCCCGTCACGTGTACGTATCCACACGCACTGACGCCACAGCCGTGGGCGTATCCGCCTGCGGCGTCGGCATCGCGATCCTCCTGATTCTCCCCCTCTAGGGGGAGACGCGACCTACGCGCCGTCGAGGCGCAGACGCCGACCGAAGCACAGGACAGGTGCGTCCTCGGGACGCCCGCCCGCGACAGGAGGAGCAGAAGTGAAGGACCGCAGAAGGATCACGATCTTCGACACCACGCTCAGGGACGGAGAGCAGTCCCCGGGTATCGCGCTCTCGCCGGACGAGAAGGCCGAGATCGCGCTGGCGCTCGAGCGCCTGGGCGTCGACGTGATCGAGGCGGGCTTCGCGTGCTCGTCGCCCGGTGACTTCGAAGGCGTCCGCGCTGTCGGCGCGGCGGTCTCCATGCCCACGGTCGCGTCGTTCGCACGCGTCAAGGCCGAGGACCTCGACGCTGCTGTCGAGGCGCTCGCAGTTGCGCGCGGGCGGACGCGCATCCACGTCGCCCTCGGGACGAGCACGATCCACATGCAGCACAAGCTCGGGCTCGAGCCGCCCGAGGTCGTCGAGCACGCCCGGCGAGCGGTCTCATACGTCCTCGGACGCGTCGACGAGGTCGAGTTCTGCTGCGAGGACGCGACCCGCTCCGACCCCGCATTCGTCGCGGAGGTGTCGCGCGCCGCGATCGAGGCGGGCGCCACGACGATCAATCTGCCCGACACCGTCGGGTACACGCTTCCCGACGAGCACGCGGCGTTCCTGCGCGAGGTGCGGCGCCTCTGTCCCGAGCTCGCCGGCGTCACGCTCTCCGTGCATTGCCACGACGATCTCGGGCTCGCGGTGGCGAACACGCTCGCCGGCGTGGCCGCCGGAGCCGGGCAGGTCGAGTGCACTGTCAACGGCATCGGCGAGCGGGCAGGAAACGCGGCGCTCGAGGAGGTCGCGATGGCGCTCCGTGTACGCGCCGACGCTTTCGGCTTCGAGACCGGCATCAACGTCGGCGAGATCGGGCGCATCTCGCAGCTCGTCGCGGAGCTGACGGGCTACGCGGTGCAGAGAAACAAGGCCATCGTGGGCGCGAGCGCGTTCGCGCACGAGGCGGGCATCCACCAGGACGGGATGCTGAAGGATGCCTCGACGTACCAGATCATGGATCCGCAGGAGCTCGGCCTCGCGATGACGTTGCCGCTCGGGAAGCACTCCGGGCGCCACGCCTTCCGCCAGGCATGCGAGGAGGCGGGCGTGCACTTGAGCGACACCGACCTCAACGCCGCGTTCCGCCGCTTCAAGGCGCTCGCCGACGCGCGCAAGGCGGTCACGCTGTACGACGTCTTCGAGGAGGTGGCAGCGTGAGCGCCTTCGCGACCGACAGGACCTACTCCGTGGCCTGCCTCTCCGGGAACGGCATCGGGCCGGAGGTGATGGCGGAAGCGAGCCGCGCGCTGGCGCGCGTGTCGCGCCTGCACGGCTTCCGGGTGAAGGAGACGCACGTGCCGTTCGCTGGCGAGGCGGTCGCGCAGTCCGGCCACGCGCTGCCGCGGGCCACGCGCAAGGCAACGCTCGAGGCGGAGGCGATCCTCGTCGCCGCCGCGCATGAACCTGCATTGGCGGGCGTCGAGTCCGAGCTCGACCTGCATGCCCGCATCGACCGCGTCGCGTATCCCTCCCGCGGCGCGGTCACCGTCATGAGCCCGCTCCACGAGGCGGCTGTCGAGTGGACGCTCGAACGCGCCTTCGACGTCGCACGCTCGAGCCGGGCACGGGTCACGTCCGTCGGCGGCGACGTTCGCTGGAACTGGCTCTTCCGCGCGGAGTCGGCACGGCACGAAGGAGTGCAGACCGAGGAGATGGAAGTTGGCCCGGCCGTGCAGGGTCTTGCATTCGAGCCCGATCGCTTCGACGTCGTCGTCGCTCCGGCCGCGTTCGGCGAGCCGCTGTTCGGCGTGGCGGCGCATGCAAGCAACCCGCGCGTTGCCGCCTCGGGCCGGCTCGCCCGTGTAGGACCCGGCGTGTTCGCGCCAGCCCACGGGGCGGCGGAGGAGATCGCCGGCCAGGGCGTGGCGAATCCCGCCTCGATGCTGCTCGCCGCGGCGCTGATGCTCGGCGAGGGCCTCGGCGAGCGGAGAGCCGCGGAGACGCTCTCGGGCGCGGTGCTCGAGGCGTGCACCAACGGTACTCGCACCCCGGACATGGTCTCCGCCGGAGTCGGTGCGACGACGCGCGAGTTCGGCGACGTCGTCATCGCAGAACTGCCGTTCTCGATGACGAACGCGGAGTTCTACCGGGAGGCGGTTGCATGAAGCCGAACGGCGCCGACGCGATCCTGCGCTCGCTCGAGGCCGAGGGGGTCGACACCGTCTTCGGCCTCCCCGGCGGAGCGATCCTGCCGACGTACGACGCCTTCGCGCGCGGGACGACCGTGCGGCACGTGCTCGCGCGCCATGAGCAGGGCGCCGGCCACATGGCAGAGGGGTATGCGCGCGCGACCGGTCGGGTCGGCGTCGCACTGGCCACGTCCGGACCCGGTGCGACGAACCTCGTCACGCCGATCGCCGACGCGTGGATGGACTCGACCCCGCTCGTCTGCATCACCGGCCAGGTGCGCTCGCATCTGATCGGCACCGACGCGTTCCAGGAGTGCGACATCACCGGAATCACGATCCCGGTCGTCAAGCACTCGTGGCTCGTCCAGGACGTCGAGGAGCTTCCGCACGTGCTCAAGGCGGCCTTTCACGTCGCGCGCACGGGGCGCTGCGGGCCGGTGCTCGTCGATGTCCCGCGGGACGTCCAGGAGGCGGCGCTCGACTTCGCGTACCCCGACGACGTCGACCTTCCGGGCTGGAAGCCACCGCAGCGCGGCCACGCTCGCCAGATCAAGCGCGCCGCCGCCGCGCTCGCAGCCGCCGAGAAGCCGATGCTCTACGTCGGCGGCGGAACGCTCAACGCGGACGCCTGCGCGGAGCTGCTCGACCTCGCCCAGGTCGGACGTCTGCCCGTGGTCACCACGCTGATGGGCAAGAGCGCGTTCCCCGAGACGCACGAGCTCCACTTCGGCTGGCCCGGCATGCACGGCCCGAAGTGGTCGAACTGGGGCCTGAACAAGTGCGACCTCCTCGTCGCGGTCGGCTCCCGCTTCGACGACCGCGTGACAGGCAAGCTCTCGGCCTTCGCGCCGGGCGCTACGGTCATCCACCTCGACATCGACTCCGCAGAGATCGGAAAGCTCCGCCAGGCGGACATTCCGGTGGTCGGCCCGCTGAAGCAAGTACTCGCCGACCTCGCAGGCGAGCTGCGCACACTCCACGCGTCGGGCGTTCTCCCCCGTACCGAGCCGTGGTTGCGCCAGCTCGCCGACTGGCGCGAAGAGTCGCCGCTCCGGTACGGCTCGAACGACGAGACGCTGAAGCCGCAACTCGTCCTCGAGACGCTCCAGGAGCTCACGTCCGGGAGCGACGTCGTCTGGACGACGGGCGTCGGCCAGCACCAGATGTGGGCGATGCAGTACCTGCTCTGCGACCGCCCGCGCTCGTTCATCACGTCGGGGGGCCTCGGCACGATGGGCTACGGCGTGCCGGCCGCGATCGGCGCCAAGGCGGCGCGCCCCGAGGCGACGGTCGTGTGCGTCGACGGCGACGGCTGCTTCCAGATGACCGGGCAGGAGCTCGCGACGTCGGTGCTCGAGGATCTTCCGATCGTCGTCGTGATCGTGAACAACGGCCACCTCGGCATGGTCCGCCAGTGGCAGGACATGTTCTTCGACGAGCGTTTCTCGCAGGTGCACCTCACCCAGAACGTCCCCGACTACGCGAAGCTGGCAGAGGCATATGGCGCCGTCGGCATCACGGTCGACAACGAGGGCGACCTCGAGGGGGCGCTCGACGAGGCGCTCACGTGCGGCCGGACCGTCGTCGTCGACGCCAGGGTCGACGCGAAGGAGCACTGCTTCCCGATGATCCCGGCCGGCGCCGCGGCGCTCGATCTCGTGGAATACGAGGAGCCGGAGCCCGCGCCACCGGTGGTCAAGGTGGTCGAAGCGGCTTGAGACACACACTGTCGGTGCTCGTGGAGAACAAGCCCGGCGCGCTCATGCGCATCTCGAGCATGTTCGCCCGCCGCGGGTTCAACATCGACAGCCTCACCGTCGGGCCGACCGAGCGGCAGGACGTCTCGCGCATCACGCTCCGCGTCGACTGCGAGCAGCACCCCCTCGAGCAGATCGAGAAGCAGATGCACAAGCTCGTCAACGTCCTCCGCGTGAGCGAGCTCGAGCCGGATGAGGCGGTGGAGCGCGAGCTGGCGCTCCTGAAGGTGACCGCGCCGGCATCGAAGCGCGGCGAGCTCATCGCGCTCTCGCAGGCTTTCGAGGCGCGCGTCGCGGATCTCGGGGCCGACTCGATCGTCTTCGAGATCGTCGGGCATCCCGAGGAGATCGACTCGTTCGAGGAGCTCGTCCGCCCGCACGGCCTCAAGGAGCTCGTCCGCACCGGGCGAATCGGGCTCGGGCGTGCCTCGGCACCGAAGCAGACCCAACGCACGCAGCACGTTCTCCGCTAACTCACGTCCAAGGAGAGCTCAATGGCAACGATCCATCGCGAAGGCAACCTCGACCTCCTCGGCGGCAAGGTCGCCGTGATCGGCTACGGAAGCCAGGGTCATGCGCATGCGCTGAACCTGCACGACTCGGGCGTCGACGTCGAGGTCGGCCTCCGCGAGGGGAGCTCTTCCCGCGCCGCCGCCGAGGACGCCGGCCTCAAGGTCGGCACCGTCGCCGAGGCAGTCCGCGACGCGCAAGTCGTCTCGCTGCTCCTGCCGGACCAGGTGCAGCCGGGCGTGTACGAGGAGGACGTGGCGCCGAACCTCTCCCCCGGCGCCGCGCTCCTCTTCGCGCACGGCTTCAACGTCCACTACGGGCGCATCGCGCCGCCCGCGGGCCACGACGTGATCATGGTCGCGCCGAAGGGGCCCGGACACATCGTGCGCCGCCTGTTCGAGGAAGGCTTCGGAACGCCGGCGATCGTCGCCGTCGCCCAGGACGCGAGCGGAGCGGCGTTCGACCTGACGCTCGCGTACGGGGCCGGAATCGGCGCCGCCCGTGCGGGCATGATCGAGACGAGCTTCGCCGAGGAGACCGAGACCGACCTCTTCGGCGAGCAGGCAGTGCTCTGCGGCGGGGTCACCGAGCTCGTCCGCGCGGGCTTCGAGACGCTCGTCGACGCGGGCTACCAGCCTGAGATCGCGTACTACGAGTGCCTGCACGAGCTCAAGCTCATCGTCGACCTGATCTGGGAGGGTGGTCTCTCCGGCATGCGCTACTCCGTGTCCGACACCGCCGAGTTCGGCGACCTCACCCGCGGCCCGCGTGTGATCGACGAGCACGTCCGGGAGCGGATGCGCGAGCTGCTCGAGGACATCCGCTCGGGCACGTTCGCAAAGGAGTGGATCGCGGAGATGGACGCCGGCGAGCACCGGCTCGCCGAGCTCCGGGCGCAGGCTGCGGAGCAGCCACTCGAGCAGGTCGGCGTCGAGCTTCGCGCCCTGATGCGACGCGAGGGCTCGGAGGTCGGGGCTGGCTAGGTTCGGCGACGTCGTCGGGGTCGGCCTCCTCGGCTACGGAACGGTCGGCTCCGCGGTCAACCGGCTTCTCGTCGAGAACGCAGAGGACATCGAGCGCGCAACCGGGCACCGGCTGCGCGTGGTGCGCGCGCTCGTGCGCGACGTCGACAAGGAGCGCGACTTCCTGCCCGATCCGGGCGTCCTGACGACCGACCCCGCCGCAATCCGCGACGATCCGTCGATCGGCGTCGTCGCCGAGGTCATGGGCGGCATCGAGCCCACGGGCAGCCATGTGCTCGAGCTGCTCGCCGCCGGGAAGCCGGTCGTCACCGCCAACAAGCAGCTTGTCGCGCAGCGCGGTGCCGAGCTCTTCGCCGCCGCCGCGGACGCGGGCGTCCAGCTCCGCTTCGAGGCAAGCGTCTGCGCGGCGATCCCGGTGATCAAGGTGCTCCGCGAGTCGCTCGTCGTGACGAACGTCCACCGCGTGCTCGGCATCGTCAACGGAACGACGAACTTCATCCTCACCGAGATGGAGAGCGGTGCCACCTTCGAGGAGGCGCTTGCCGACGCGCAGCGCCGCGGCTTCGCCGAGGCGGATCCGACTGACGACGTCTCCGGCGCGGATGCCGCCGCGAAGATGGCGATCCTCGCCACGGTCGCCTTCGGCTCGCGGGTGACGCTCGCGGACGTCGACTGGCGCGGGATCGAGGACATCACCCCCGTCCATGTCGCCGCGGGACGCCAGCTCGAGATGGTCGTCCGGCTCGTGGGCTCGGCGACGCTCGTGGACGACAAGCTCGACGTTCGCGTCCGCCCGGCTCTCGTCGACCGTCACCACCCGCTCGCCGCGGTCGAGGGAGCCTTCAACGCGGTGATGCTCCAGGGCGACGCCATCCGCGAGATCACGCTCGAGGGCCCGGGCGCGGGCGGGATCGAGACGGCGTCAGCCGTGGTCGCGGACATGGTCAGCATCATCGGCACCACCGCGACCGGCTTCCTCCAGAACGACGCGTGCTGGCGGACGCTCGAGCGGCTCCCGGCGGGTGAGCTGCGGTCGCCGTTCTACCTCCACCTCGAGGTCGACGACCGGCCCGGCGTGCTCGCGCACGTCGCGCGGCGGCTCGCCGCGCACGACGTCTCGGTCGCACGGCTGATCCAGGTCCCGGTCGAAGGCGGCGCCGCCCTCCACGTCGTCCTGCACGAGTCGCCGCAGAGCTCGGTCGACAACGCGCTCGCCGAGATCGTCCAGCTGCCGGAGGTTCGCGGGCGTCCGTCCGTCCTCCCCGTCGTCTCCGACCGCGGCGTCGCCGAGCTCGGCTGGGCATGAGCCCGCCTCCCGCCTCCCCGGACGCGATAAAAGAACGCATGGCCCCGCTGATCGAGCGGTATCGCGACCGGCTGCCCGTGAGCGACGCGACACCCGTGGTGTCGCTCGGCGAGGGGTCGACGCCGCTCCTCCGCGCCCCGCGCGCGTCGGAGCGGCTCGGCTTCGAGGTCCTCGTGAAGTGCGAGGGCGCGAACCCGACCGGCAGCTTCAAGGACCGCGGCATGACCGTCGCCATCTCGAAGGCGCTCGAGGAGGGCGCCCACACGGTGATCTGCGCGTCGACGGGGAACACCGCGGCCTCGGCCGCGGCCTACGCGGCGCGCGCCGGGCTCGTCGCCGTCGTCCTCCAGCCCGCGGGTGCCGTCGCGAGCTCCAAGATCGCTCAGGCACACGCAGTAGGCGCACGGGTGCTGGAGATACGCGGAAGCTTCGACGCCGCGCTCGACGCCGCCCGTGCGCTCGCCGAGCGCGGGACACACGTGCTCGTCAACTCGGTCAACCCGCACCGGGTCGAGGGCCAGAAGACCGCGGCGTTCGAGATCGTCGAGGAGCTTGGCGGCCCACCGGACGTTCTCGCGCTGCCGTACGGCGGCGGCGGAAACACGTGCGCCTACGCCCGCGGCTTCGCCGAGGCCGGCGCCGGCATGCCGCGAATCGTTGCCGCAGAGGCGGCGCAGCGCGCGACGACGCTTGCGTCCGCGATCCGGATCACGCGGCCCGTCCACGCGGAGGCGGCGACCGAGGCCGTTCGCGCCTCGGGCGGCGCCGTGGTGACGCTCGCAGACGAGGAGATCCTCGCCGCGTGGAGCGAGCTGGCGCACGAAGGGCTCTTCTGCGAGCCGGCGTCGGCCGCCGGTCTCGCGGCGCTCGGTCACGTCGAGGTCAGGCCCGGGAGCCGCGTCGTCTGCGTGCTGACCGGCCACGGTCTCAAGGACCCCGCCCCGGTCGCCGGCTCGGGACCGCCGCCGGTCGTCGTCGACCCGGACCCGGACGCGATCGACGAGGCATCGCGATGATGATCCTTGCTCGCGTCCGCGCCCCGGCGAGCACCGCGAACCTCGGCCCCGGCTTCGACTGCGCCGCGGTCGCGCTCGACCTCTGGAACGAGCTCGAGGTGAGCCAGGGAGACGAGGACGGCCACGTCGACGCCGACCATCTCGGCGTGCGCGCCTTCGCGCGCATCGCGTCGCCCGACGGGAAGCGATTCGCCTTCACGGACGCGATCCCGCGCGAGCGCGGGCTCGGCTCGAGCGCCGCGGTGATCGCCCTCGGGCTCGTCGCCGCCGCGGTCATCGAGGGACGCACCGCGAGCGCGGAGGAGCTCCTCGCGGAAGGCATCGAGCTCGAGGGCCACGCCGACAACCTCGCTGCCGCGCTCGCCGGCGGCGTCTGCCTGACCTGGGACGCGAAGATCGCCCGGGTCGCGGACCGCGCACCCGCCGTGCCGATCGCGCTCGTCCCGGAGACGACCGTCGAGACCGCCGCCGCCCGGGACGCGCTCCCGGACGCGATACCGCACGGCGACGCCGTGTTCACGTCCGGCCGCGCCGCCCTGCTCGGCGCCGCGCTCGCTTCGGGGTCACCCGATCTCTTCGCCGCCGCGCTCGACGACCGGCTTCACGAGCCATACCGCGCGAGCAACGCCCCGCTCCTCGAGGAGGTGCGTGCGAGCCTTCCGAAGGGCGCCCTCGGCGCAACGCTCTCCGGCTCGGGCCCGACGGTCATCGTCTGGGCACTCGACGACGACGCGGCCTCGTGCGCAGCCGAGCTCGCCAGCAGCTATCCCTCGGTCCGGGTCCTCACCCTGGCCGTCTCTGCGAAAGGAGCCCACGAGTCGTGACCGGCGACCCCTACAGCCGCCCATCCGATCCCGCGAAGCGCGTCAGCGCGGCACTCACCGACGGGCCCGACCGCGCCCCGGCACGCGCGATGCTGAAGGCCGTCGGGCTCACGGACGACGACCTCGCCAAGCCGCTCGTCGGCGTCTCGACGACGTGGATCGAGACGATGCCGTGCAACCTCAACCAGCGCGCGCTCGCCCAGCGAGTGAAGCGGGGGATCAGCGCAGCCGGCGGGACGCCGCTCGAGTTCAACACGGTCTCGGTCTCGGACGGCGTGTCCATGGGCACCGAGGGCATGCGGGCCTCGCTCGTCTCGCGCGAGGTGATCGCCGACTCGATCGAGCTCGTCGCGCGCGGCCACCTCTTCGACGGCCTCGTGTGCCTCGTCGGCTGCGACAAGACGATTCCGGCCGCGGTCATGGCGCTCTGCCGCCTCGACCTCCCGGGGCTCGTCCTCTACAACGGCTCGATCGCTCCCGGACGGTTCCAGGGTCGGGACGTGACGATCATGGACGTGTTCGAGGCGGTCGGCGCGCACGCGGCGGGAACGCTCGACGCTGCCGACCTGCACGAGCTCGAGAGTGTCGCCTGCCCCGGGGCCGGGGCATGCGGCGGCCAGTTCACCGCGAACACGATGTCAACGGCGCTCGAGTTCCTCGGCATCAGCCCCGGTGGTTTGAACGGCATCCCGGCGCTCGACCCGACGAAGAACGAGGCAGCCGAGCGGGCCGGACGGCTCGCGATGGACCTCGTGCGGAAGGGCGTTCGCCCCTCCGACATCATCACGCGAGAGGCGCTCGAGAACGCCGTCGCCTCGATCGCCGCCACCGGCGGGTCGACGAACGGCGTCCTGCACCTGCTCGCAATCGCACGCGAGCTCCAGATCCCCTTCGAGCTCGAGGACTTCGAGCGGATCGCCGAGCGAACCCCGGTCGTCGCCAGCATGAAGCCGGGCGGCCGCTTCGTCGCCACGGACATGCACCAGGCGGGCGGCGTCGCGCTCGTCGCACGCGAGCTCGCGAAGGCCGGGCTCGTCCACGACGACGCCCCGAACGTCGACGGGCGGACGCTCGGCGAGGTGGCCGCGGCCGTCGTCGAGCGGGAGGGCCAGGAGGTCGTCGTCCCGGTCGAGACGCCGTTGAAGCCCACCGGCGGGCTCGCAGTGCTCCGCGGGAACCTCGCTCCCGAGGGCTGCGTCGTGAAGCTCGCGGGGCACGAACGCCTGCTCCACCGCGGCCCGGCCCGCGTCTTCGACTCCGAGGAGGCGTGCTTCGCGGCCGTGAAAGACCGCTCCCTCGCTCCCGGGGACGTCATCGTCATTCGCTACGAAGGGCCCGCGGGGGGACCGGGCATGCGCGAGATGCTGCACGTGACCGCGGCGATCGTCGGCGAAGGGCTCGGGGACGACGTCGCGCTGGTCACGGACGGTCGTTTCTCGGGCGCAACGCGCGGCCTCATGGTCGGGCACGTGTCACCGGAAGCCGTGCGCGGGGGCCCGCTCGCGGCAGTCCAGGACGGCGACACGATCGTCATCGACGTCGAGGCGCGCGAGCTCCGCGTCGAGCTCTCGGAAGACGAGATCGCCGCACGACTACGCGACTGGACCGTCCCTCCGCCGCGCTACACGGCCGGCGTCTTCGCGAAGTACGCCGCTCTCGTGTCGTCCGCCTCGGAGGGCGCGGTCACCCGTCCGCCTCAGTAGACGACGAGACGGTCGCGGTGCACCGCCTCGACGCCACGCCGGCGGGCTGCGATCTCGCCGGCGTCCGCGCCGGCGATCCCCTTCGCGAACGCGACTCCGTCCGGGCCGACGAGCTCGACCGCATCACCCGCCTCGAAGCGGCCCTCGCACGAGACGACCCCGACCGCGAGCAGGCTCCGGCCGTCGACAGCGACCGCACGCCGTGCGCCGTCGTCGACCTTGAGCGTCCCACCAGCAGGCTTTCCGAAGCGGAGCCAGAGCTGGTAGGCCGACAGCTCCCGGCCCGACCCCTGGAAGCGCGTACCGCGCGGCTCTCCGGCGAGGATCGGCTCGAGCACCGCCTCGCCCGCTCCGCCGGCGATGACGGTCGGGATTCCGGCCGCAGACGCCATCTGGGCGGCGAGCACCTTGCTTCGCATCCCGCCCCGTCCAAGCCGCGATGCGTCGCCGAGAACGGCGTCCGAGACCTCGGCGCCCTCGCCGACGAGCTCCGCTCCCGGCGTGCCCGGCGCACGCGTGAAGACGCCTTCGACCTCGGTGAGCAGGACGAGCAGGCGCGCGCGGACGAGGATCGCGACGTGCGCGGCGAGCGCATCGTTGTCGCCGAACGCGATCTCGTCCGTCGCAGTGGCGTCGTTCTCGTTGACGATCGGCACCGCGCCGAGCGCGAAGAGCGCGTGCAGCGCGTTGCGCGCGTTCACGTACGCGCCGCGGTCGGCGACATCGCTCGCGGCGAGGAGCACCTGCGCCGCGAGCAGGCCCTCTCGCGATAGCGCCCGCTCCCATGCCTGCTGGAGCCGAGCCTGACCGAGCGCGGACGCGGCCTGGAGCTTCGGCACGGAGCGCGGACGACGGTCGAGGCCGAGGAACGGGAGCCCGAGCGCGATCGCGCCGGAGGACACCACAGCGACACGCTCGCCTCCCTCGACGGTTGCCGCGATCTCGCGCGCGCGCCGGCCGAGCACACTTCGCCGGACGCTTCCACCCGGTCCCGCCACGAGGCTCGTCCCAAGCTTGACGACGACCGTCACGTGCGAGTCACCGCTGCTGTGTGCCGTCGCCCACGACGCGGTACTGGCGGAGCCAGAGGTCGCGGTACGTGACCGGGCCGCGCGGCCCTGGCGCCCAGTCGACGTTGATCCCCGTCTCCGGCGCGCCCGTGAGCTCGTAGCCGTCGGTGAAACGCGTCGTCGCGTGCCAGAAGGCGGCCGTCCCGCGGTAGGCGTCGAGGAAGCGCCCCGCCGCCCGCGCGTCCTCGGCGACGATCCCCGCCGCCAGCCCGGAGGTCTCGTCGTTGGCGACACGCACGGCCTCGTCGACGCCGTCGACGAGCGCGATCGTCACGGTCGCGACCCGCTCGGGATCTCCGGCCCACTCGTAGCCGAGCGGCCGGTCGGGCGGCAGCGCGCCTTCGACGGTTCCGCGAACCTCGAGTCCTTTGTTGGCGAACAGCTCGAGCAGCGCGGGCACGACGCCCTCGGCCCCGCGGTCGACGAGGACGAGGTTGAGGCGGTTGCAGACGCCGAGCCGGTCGAGGCTCCCGTCCGCGAGCGCGAGCGCCTTCACGGGGTCGGCGGACGCGTGCACGTACAGGACGCCCCCACCCTCGGCGTGCGCGAGCGTCCGCACGCCGTTCTCGGCAGCGAGTCGGGCGAGGGCCGCCGTCGTCTCGCCGCTCCCGCGAAGGATCACGAGCGGGATGTGGCGCGGCAACGAGACGAGCAGCCGTGCGCCTTCGCGGTCCGGGGAGCGGACGAGCCCCACGGCGCCGGGCGGCAGACCAGCCGTCTCGAGTGCAGGGCGGAGCACGTCGTCGACGAGCGCGGTGACCGTCCCGAGGGCCGCGCTTCCGGTCCGCAACACGGTCGTGTTGAGGCTCTTGAGCAGCTGTCCAGCGACGTCGAGCGCGACGTTCGGCCGCGCCTCGAAGTTCGCGCCGACCGTGCCGATCGGGATGCGCCGTTCGCTCACGACAAGCCCGTTCGGGAGCGTCCACGAGGCCGCTTCGCGCTCGAGCGGCTCGATGCCTGCCATCGTCTCGAGCTGGCGGGCGAGGCCATCGACGCGGGCATCGTCGAGATGCAGCCGGTCGAGCGTCCCGTCGTCGACTCGCCCGCGCGCCGCGCTGCAGTCCTCCCCGTTCACGCCGAGCAGGAGATCGCGTCGCTCGAGCACGAGAGCCGCCGCGGCGCGCAGCGCCTCGGACACGAGGTCGTCGCGCAGCGCGGAGGCCGCCGCATTCGCTTCTGCGGCCTCCTGTTCGATCTGCTGGTGAAGTCCCACTTCACTTTGTATACTGACCATCGGCAGCGAGGCACGCCTCGCTCCGCATCAAGAGAGGCTGAGGGACCGGCCCTGTGAAGCCTCGGCAACCTACGAGGACGATCGCTTCGTCCGAGCAAGGTGCCAATCCCGGTCGGATGTGTCGAGCGAGGACGAGGAGGTCTTCATGTCAGCCCAGTTGCCCTATTGCCAAGGTCTTCGCTGCCGTGTCTGCGGGAGCGAGTACGACCTGGAGGCCGTCGGCGTGTGCGCGCGCTGCTTCGGCCCGCTGCACCCCGTGTACGACGAGGACGCCCTGCGCGGCTCCTTCACACGTGACGCGATCGGGTCCGGACCGCCGTCGCTCTGGCGCTATGCGCCACTCCTTCCGGTGGCGCCGCCCGCCGAGCCACGGCTCGCCCCGGGACTCACGCCGCTCGTCGAGGCTCCGCGGCTCGCGACGGCGCTCGGCCTC
The DNA here is from genome assembly GCA_963815895.1 of uncultured Actinomycetes bacterium. Taxonomy (GTDB): domain Bacteria; phylum Actinomycetota; class Thermoleophilia; order Gaiellales; family Gaiellaceae; genus GMQP-bins7. Next base: position 390,405 of record CAWFIP010000002.1, read on the forward strand.
GGGCGCCTGTATCTGAAGCTCGACACCGCGAACCCCACCCACTCGTTCAAGGACCGCGTCGTCGCCGTCGCCGCGGCGAAGGCGCTCGAGCTCGGATGCACGACGCTCTCGTGCTCGTCGACGGGAAATCTCGCGAACGCCGTCGCGGCACGCGCGGCGGCGGAGGGAATCGAGGCCGTGGTCTTCTGCCCCTCGGATCTCGAGCCGGAGAAGCTCGCAGCGACCGCGGTCTACGGCGCGACGATCTACGCGGTCGACGGAACCTACGACGACTGCAGCCGCCTCTCCGTCGAGCTGTCGTTCGAGCTCGACTGGGCGTTCGTCAACGTCGGCCTTCGTGCGTACTACGCCGAGGGCTCGAAGACGCTCGCGTACGAGATCGCCGAGCAGCTCGGCTGGCGGCTCCCGGACGCCGTGGTCGGCCCGATCGCGTCCGGGGCTCTCTTCTCGAAGGTCCACCAGGGGTTCGGCGACTTCCTGCGCCTGGGGCTCGTCGACGGTGCGCGGCCGAGGCTCTACGGAGGACAGGCGGAGGGTTGTGCGCCCGTCGCCGCCGCCTTTGCCGAGGACCGAAAGGTCACGCCGGTGAAGCCGAGCACGGTCGCCCGCTCGCTCGCAATCGGCAGCCCGGCGGACGGCGACCTCGCGGTCGCGACCGCGAAGGAGTCGCAGGGCTCGATCCACGCGGTGGCCGAGGACGAGATCGGGGAGAACATGGCGCTCCTCGCGGAGACGACCGGCGTCTTCGGGGAGACCGCAGCCGGCGTCACGCTCGGCGCCCTCCGTGCGGCAGTTCGCTCGGGCGCGCTCGGCGAGGAGGACACCGTCGTGCTGCTCGTGACCGGAGACGGGCTGAAGACGCCGCAGCCGATCGCGCATCTCGTGCAGCCCGTGCAGATCGAGGCGGACGCGGATCGTCTGCTCGAGCGGCTGGCGGTCGGCGCATGAGAAGCTGCTTCAGTTCCGAAAGAATTGACACTTTACTTTTTGAAGAATCAGCGGTAGTGTCGATTCCCGTGAGCGACCGGTCCTGCACTTCCCTCCCCGGACGCCACTGCCTGTCGGCCGGTGGGGCGCGCTGTAGCGCGCTCCCCACCGGCTAGCCCTCCCCCGAGACGACGAGAGCGAGCATGCCGTGGCAGTAGATGCCAAGTCGACGCGTTCCCCGAAGCCCGAGCCGACTTGGGACCTCGTGCTCAAGCGCAACCCGGTCGAGCGCATCAAGCGCGATAAGGCGCCGCTCGGGATCCGCGACGAGCTCCCCGCACTGATCGCCGCGGGCTACGAGAGTGTCCCCGAGGAGGACATCGTCCGCCTCCAGTGGTGGGGCCTGTACCACGACAAGCCCAAGATCGGGACGTTCATGCTGCGCGTCAAGCTCCCGAGCGGGCACCTCACGCCGGCGAAGCTCAGGGCGATCGGCGAGGTCTCCAACGCGTTCGGGCGCGGCGACGGCGAGCTCGCGACGCGCCAGAACATCCAGCTCCACTGGCTCGAGCTGGCGCGCCTGCCGGACGTCTTCGCCCACCTCGACGCAGCGGGGATCACGACCGCCGGCGGGTGCGGCGACACCGTCCGCAACATCACGGGTTGCCCGGTGCAGGGCCTCGATCCGGGCGAGCTGTTCGACTGCAGCCCGGTCGTCGAGGAGGCGGCGAGCTTCTTCTACGGGAACCCGGACTTCTGCGACCTCCCCCGCAAGCACAAGTACACGATCGCCGCGTGCTCCGACCGCTGCAACGCGCCGGAGATCAACTGCATCGCGCTCGTCGGCGTGATCCACGAGGGCCGCGAGGGCTTCGCCGTCCGGGTCGGCGGCGGGCTTTCGTCGGTGCCGCGGATCTCGCGCGACATGGGCGTCTTCGTGCCGAAGGAAGAGGCAGTCGACGTCCTCGGGGCGATCACGGGCGCCTGGTCGGACGATCTCCGCTACCGCGTCTCCCGGGTCAAGGCCCGCCTCAAGTTCATGATCGACGACATCGGGCCCGAGGGCATGCGTGAGCGGGTCGAGGCGCGACTCGGGCGCACATTCGAGGACTTCGAGCTTCCGCCGGTGACGACGCCGCCCTCCGACCACCTCGGCGTGCACGAGCAGAAGCAGCCCGGCCTCGTCTACGTCGGCGTCCCCGTTCATCTCGGGCTCATCTCGGGCGACCAGATGATCGCCGTGGCCGGACTCGCCGAGAGCTTCGGGGGCGACATCCGCGTCACCCGCCTCCAGAACTTCGTCCTCGCCAACGTGCCGGCGGCCGAGGTGGACGGTGTCGCGTCGGAGCTCGCTGCGATCGGCTTCCCGCTCGACGTCAACCCCGTGCGCGGACGGTCCATCGCGTGTACGGGCGAGCCGCACTGCAACTTCTCGGTGACGGAGACGAAGACCCGCCTCGGGAGGCTGATCGAGGGGTTGGAGGCACGTTTCGGAGACCGGATCGCGGAGCTCCGCCTCAACCTCGACGGCTGCCCGCACTCGTGCGCGCAGCACTGGGTCGGCGACCTCGGCTTCCAGGGCACGACCGCCCGCGACGCAGAGGGCGTGCGCCGTCAGGCCTACGACATCTTCGTCCGCGGCGGCCTTGGGCTCGACGCGGCGATCGGGCGTCCGCTCTTCCGGCGCATTCCGTCCGAGGAGCTCGACCACGCGGTCGAGGGGCTGGTCGGCGGCTGGCTCGAGGGGCGGAGGCCGACGGAGTCGTTCGCGGCTTTCGCGACGCGACTCTCGGACGACGAGCTCGGCGCGCTGGCGGGGGTCGAGCCTGCCCGGAAGCGCGAGCGGGGCGAAGATGCCGAAGCCGAGGCGGCATGACGCAGTCGTGCCGCCAGGAGGAGGAGCGGGGGAACCGGAGGGTTCCCCCGAAGGAGCGCGCCGAGCCGCAGCTTCGGCGTCAACGCGCAGGGGGCTCGTGGGGGCAGCCGGGTTTCCCCCACGCGACCGAGCCGAAGGCGAGGGAGGCGGCATGACGGAGTCGTGCCGCCAGGAGGAGGAGCGGGGGAACCGGAGGGTTCCCCCGAAGGAGCGCGCCGAGCCGCAGCTTTGGCGTCAACGCGCAGGGGGCTCGTGGGGGAAGCCGGGTTTCCCCCACGAGCCCGAGCCGAAGGCGAGGGAGGCGGCGCAGTGGCGATCGAGCTGATCGACGAGCTGGAGGCCGGCGAGCTCTCCGTCGAGTTCGAGGGCGAGGAGCCCGACCTCGTGCTCGCGTGGGCGATCGAGCGCTTCTCGCCGCGGATCGCGATCTCGACGGCGTTCCAGATCGACGGCATCGCGGTCCTCGACATGGCGTATGAGATCGATCCCGAGATCCGGGTCTTCAGCGTGGACACCGGCCGGATGCCGCAGGAGTCGTTCGACCTGATCGAACGCCTCCGCGACCGCTACCCGGGGCTCAACCTCGAGCTGCTCTCGCCGAACCCGGTCCACCTGCAGCGCATGGTGGCCCGCAAGGGACCAAACCTCTTCTACGAGTCGGTCGAGAACCGTCTCCTCTGCTGCAACGTGCGCAAGGTCCAGCCGCTGACGCGCCACCTGGCGACGCTCGACGCGTGGATCACGGGCCTCCGGCGCGACCAGTGGGCGACCCGCACGAACATCCGCAAGGTCGAGATCGACCACGACCACGGCGCGATCGTGAAGCTGAACCCGCTCGCCGAGTGGACGGAGGACGAGGTCTGGGACTACGTGCGCGAGCGCGAGCTTCCCTACAACCCGCTTTACGACCAGGGGTACACGTCGATCGGCTGCGCACCGTGCACGCGCGCCGTCGCTCCCGGCGAGCCGTCCCGGGCGGGCCGTTGGTGGTGGGAGTCGAACGCGCCGAAGGAGTGCGGGATCCACTGCGCGATCGAGACGGGCGGGTTCGAGCACGAGCTCCGCGCGCTGCTCTCGGAGGACGAGCATGAGTAGCGTCCCACTCCAGGGTGAGGCCGTCGAGGTCGTGCTCGGGGAGGCGCAGGCCGTGCTCGCGATGGTGCAGGACGACGAGCGTCGCGCCCGACTCGCCGACCTCATCGCCGCCGTTCGCGACGGTGAGGTCTCGGACGACGACGCCGACGCGCTCGCCGAGCTGCTCGAGCTGGGGCTCCACACCGGCCGCGTCCGCGCGCAGTACGGCCCGGGTGGCGAGCAGGCGGCGCTCCGGGTCTTCCGCCGCCTTCCACGCGGCAAGGAGCTCTCGGGCTCGGCGCGAGAGGTGACCGAGGCGCTCGAATCGCTCCTCGGCAAGCCGCTCGAGAAGGTCCAGATCCAGGCGACGGCTCCCGGTTCGTACCTGCTCACGATCGCGGCCGAAGGCCTCGAGCTCACCGTCCGCCTCGACCGCCAGGGAGCGCGGCTCGGGAGCGTTGGGATCTAGGGATGAGCGACAAGCGCTTCTACATGACCTGCCTCGACCTCGAGGGCCGCAGCTGTCTCGTCGTCGGGGGCGGAACTGTGGCGCTCGAGAAGGCGCGTGGCCTCCTCGAGTGCGGCGCGCGAGTCACGATCGTCGCGCCGCAGGTCGTCGACGAGCTCGTGGAGCTCGACGTCGAGATCCACCGCCGCGGCTACTGCACGGCCGATCTCGACGGCAGGTTCCTCGTCGTCGCCGCGACCTCGACCGGCTCGCTCAACCGGCGCGTATCGCGAGAGGCCGAGGCGCGGTCACTGCTCTGCAACGTCGTCGACGTCCCCGAGCTCTGCTCGTTCATCCTCCCGGCCGTCCTGCGGCGCGATCCGATCTCGGTCGCTGTCTCCACCGGGGGAGCGTCTCCCGCCCTTGCGCAGCGGATCCGCGACGACATCGACGGCCTCATCGGCCCCGAGCACAGCGAGCTCGCGCGAACGCTCCGCGACCTTCGCCCCTGGGCGAAGGCGCACCTACCGACGTACGAGGACCGGCGCCGCTTCTTCGCCGACCTCGTCGCCACGGAGCTTCGATGACAACGCTCGCTGCGCTCGCGTTCGTGGGGGAAACCATGTTTCCCCCACGTGCCCCCTTCTTCTTGAAGACGTGGGGAACCGCCCGGTTCCCCACACCCCTCCCTCGTCATGGGCCAGGGACCGGCCCATGACGGTCTATCTCGTCGGCGCTGGCCCCGGCGATCCCGGTCTCGTCACGGCGCGCGGGCTGGAGCTCGTGCGCACGTGCGACGCGCTCGTCTACGACCGCCTCGTCAGCTCGGAGCTCGTCGCCGAGGCGCCGGTGGGCGCACTGCGGATCGCGCGCGATCCGCTCGCACAGGCCGAGATCGACGAGCTGCTCGTCCGGCTCGGACGGCGCGGACGTACCGTCGTCCGCCTGAAGGGAGGCGATCCCTTCGTCTTCGGACGAGGAGGCGAGGAGGCGCTCGCGCTCGCGGGGGCAGGCGTCCCGTTCGAGGTCGTACCAGGCGTCTCGTCGGTGGCCGCGGTGCCCGCCGCAGCCGGGATCCCGATCACGCATCGCGGCGTCTCGTCGCAGGTGACGATCCTCTCGGGCCACGACCCTGCCGATCTCGACTTCGCGTGCCTCGCGCGGGCGCCGGGGACCCTCGTCGTCTTCATGGGCCTCGCCTCGCTCGAGGACATCGCCGACGGGCTGCTCCGGCACGGGAAGCCGGCCGACACGCCGGCGGCCGTGGTGTCGGGCGGCACGACGCCCGCGCAGCGCGTCGTCGTCGCACCGCTCGCGGCCATCGCCGACGCGGCCGGCTTGCTCGACCCGCCTGCGCTCGTGGTCGTCGGCGACGTGGTCGCGCTCGCGGATAGGCTCGCGGCGCATGGACTCGTCGGCGCAGCCGCAGCCTGACCGCCGGATCGTCTGCCTGCCCGGGGACGGCATCGGCCCCGAGGTGATGGAGGTCGCGCAGAGAGCGCTGCAGGAACTGGCGCCCGACATCGAGCTCGAGGAGCGGCTCTTCGGCGCGGCCGCGATCAGGGCCACGGGGGACTCCCTCCCGACCGACACGCTGGACGCCTGCCGGACGGCGATCGCGGTGCTGAAGGCGCCGATCGGCGACCCCGAGTTCGACGCGGCGGACGTCCGGCCCGAGCAGGGGATGCTGCGGCTGCGCGCAGAGCTCGACGTCTACACGAATCTTCGGCCCGCCCGGCAGGGCGACGTCGACCTCGTGATCGTGCGTGAGCTCGTCGGCGGGCTGTACTTCGGCGAGCGCGGCGTTCGCGACGACGGCACGGTCTACGACACCTGCGAGTACCACCCGAGCCAGGTCGAGCGCATCGCGCGCCGCGCGTTCGAGCTCGCTCGAAGTCGCGGCGGCCGGCTCGTCTCCGTCGACAAGGCGAACGTGCTCGACACGTCACGCATGTGGCGCCGAGTCGTCCGCGAGGTCGCAGCCGACTACCCGGACGTCCAGGTCGAGGACATGCTCGTGGACAACGCCGCGATGCAGCTCGCGAGCTCGCCCGAGCAGTTCGACGTGCTCGTCACGGAGAACATGTTCGGCGACATCCTGTCCGACCTCGCGGCGGCGATGACCGGCGGGCTCGGGCTCGCGCCCTCTGCGAGCCTCGGCGACAACGGGCCGGGCATCTTCGAGCCGGTGCACGGGTCGGCCCCGGACATCGCGGGCCAGGGAATCGCCAACCCCGCGGCCATGCTGCGCTCGACGGCGCTCCTCCTCGAGCACGCCCTGAGCCGCCCGGAGGAGGCGAGAGCGCTCGAGCAGGCTGTCGACGCCGCGCTGGAGCGGTCGCCGACACCCGATCTCGGCGGGAGCTCGACGACCTCGGACGTGGCCGAGGCCGTCCTGCGTCGGCTCTCCGGCTAGCGCCGCATGTCGACCGCGAACACGCGGACGGGCTCGAGCGTGACCTCGACGCGCGACTGCCCGGGCTGATCCACATTTCGGAGATCGACCCCGCCGTACTTCTGCGTGAACCGGTCGGCGAACTCGTAGTCGTCGTCGGCCTCGACTCGCGCGCGAGCGCGAATCTCGAGGTAGCGCTGCGGGATCTCGCGATCGAGTATGAGCAGCGCGCACTCGGGACGCTTGCGGAGGTTCTTCGTCTTCGCCCGCGACGTGTTGAGGCACAGCTTCAGCTCGCCGTCCATGACGTTGAACCAGAGCATCGTCACCTGCGGGAAGCCGTCGTCACCGATTGTTGCGAGCGTGGCCACGTCGGAGTCGAGCAGGTCGCGATGGGATTCGGGGATGTCGAGCACAGGCGCTCCTTTCCGGATGCAGTTGACGAGGCCCGCGCGCATCCCCTAGCCTGTCTCGCTCAATGACGCGCGCGGGCAACACCTTCTTTGCGTTCCTCTTCGCCGCGCGCATCTTCGCGCGCTAGTCGGCGTTTCGCTCCCCGCCTCCGCCGGCTAGCCCATATCTCAGGCGGGTGCCCCTTCGAACCACAAGGCGAGAGATGCGCGACTCCGACTCCAAGAATCAAATTGACACAAGGCCATCCCCGACGACGGTCGGCTATCCGGGCCGCGACGGCGCCCACAGCGCCGCCGCGAGCGAGCGTCTCTTCCCGACCGCGGAGCTCCTCCCCCTCCCCAGCTTCACCGCCGTCGCGGAGGCGATCTCCGAGCGCTCGATCGAGTTCGGCGTCCTTCCGATCGAGAGCTCGCTCTCAGGCCCGGTCGCGGAGACACACGACCTTCTCTACGACTCACCGCTCGCGATCACCGGCGAGACGATGCTCCCGATCCGCCATCTGCTCGTCGGTCCGGCGGACGTCGCGCTCGAGGACATCCGGATCGTCCACTCGCACCCTGTCGCGCTCGACCAGTGCCGGCGGCTGCTCGCGTCCATGCCCCGAGCGACCGCTATCGCCGCGCCCACGACGGGGGACGCAGCGGCGCACGTCGCCGAGCACGGCAACCCGTCGGAGGCGGCGATCGCGAGCGAGCGCGCAGCGAAGCTGTACGGCCTCACGGTGATCGCCGCAGACGTCGGCGACCATCCGGAGGCGTACACACGGTTCGTCTCGATCGCGACGCACATGCGACTGGACAAGAACGGGAAGCCGTGGCGCACGGCATTCTCGTTCGTGACCGACCACCAGCCCGGTGCGCTCCACCGGGCGATCGAGCCCTTCGCCCGCCACCGCATCGACCTCCACCAGCTCGTGTCCCGCCCGATCCCCAACTCCCCCTGGCGCTACCGCTTCGACGCGGTTCTCACCGGGCACCCGCTCGACCCCGTCGTGCGCGAGGCGCTGGCCGACATTCGAGCGAGAACGCGGCATCTGCGCCTCTTCGGCTCCTACCCTGCGGACGACCAGCAGTGAGCGACCACGCCTCCGATCCCACCGTTCGCCGCCTGCGGGCCGAGATCTCCGATCTCGACCGCGCGATCGTCGACGCCGTGAACGCGAGGCTCGACCTCGTCGCGGAGCTACGGCGCTACAAGGTGTCGAAGGGCATCCCGTTCGTCGACCCGGAGCGCGAGCGCCAGCTCCTGGACGAGCTCGCGTCGATCAACCGCGGACCGCTCTCGGCCGAGGGTGTCCGCGAGCTCTTCTGCGAGATCCTCGACCTGACGAAGCGCGAGGTGACCCGCGACGGAGACGAGCCCGCGTAGCGGGTCAGAGGGTGGTCGTGGCGAACCGCGGCTCGACGCGCTCCTCGAATGCCGCGATCTCCGCCTCGTGCTGAAGCGTTTGCCCGATCGCGTCGAGGCCGTTGAGGAGCGCATGGCGCACGAACGGATCCATCGAGAACGGCACGGGGTCGTGCGTCCCGGCCGTGATGGTCTCGGCCTCGAGGTCGACGGTCAGCTCGTCGCCGCCCGTCGCCCGCTCCATGAGGCGCTTGAGCTCCTCTCCAGGGATCGTCACCGGGACGAGCCCGATCTGGACGGAGTTGGAGAAGAAGATGTCCCCGAAAGACGGGGCGACGACGACGTCGAACCCGAAGTCCTGGAGCGCCCACGCGGCGTGCTCGCGCGAGGAGCCGCACCCGAAGTTCGACCCGGCAAGCAGGATCTTCGCGCCCTCGCTCTCCGGCCTGTTCAGCTCGAAGTCGGGGTCCTGCCGCCAGTCGTAGAAGAGGAACTCCCCGTAGCCCGTGCGTTCGATGCGCTTCAGGAACTGCTTGGGGATGATCTGGTCGGTGTCGACATCGGGGCGGTCGATCACCGCCGCCTTCGCCGTCACCGAATGGAAGGCTTTCATGCTGCAGGCTCCCACTCGCGGACGTCCACGAAGTGGCCGGCGATCGCTGCCGCGGCGGCCATGGCGGGGCTGACGAGGTGCGTCCGGCCGCCTTTCCCCTGCCGCCCCTCGAAGTTCCGGTTCGACGTGGACGCGCACCGCTCGCCGGGCGCGAGGATGTCGGGGTTCATGCCGAGGCACATGGAGCAGCCGGCCCGGCGCCACTCGAAGCCCGCCTCCTCGAGGACTCTGTCCAGTCCTTCCTCCTCGGCCTGCCGCTTCACGGTGGCAGAGCCCGGGACGACCATCGCCCGCACGTTCGGGCTGACGCGCCGCCCGGCCGCGACCGCCGCCGCCTGGCGGAGGTCCTCGATGCGGGCGTTCGTGCACGACCCGATGAAGACGCGGTCGACGTGAACGTCGCGAAGCGGCGTCCCCGGCTCGAGCGCCATGTAGGTGAGCGCTCGCTCCACTGCGGCGCGCTCGTCCGGATCGTCGAAGTCAGCGGGGTCCGGAACCGCCGCGCCGACGGGAACGACCATTCCAGGGTTCGTCCCCCAGGTGACCTGCGGCTCGAGCTCCGTCACGTCGATCTCGACCTCGCGGTCGAAGACGGCGTCCTCGTCCGTCCGAAACTCCCGCCAGCGGTCGAGCGCCTGCTCCCAGCCGGCGCCCGTCGGCGCGGCGGGACGACCCTCCAGGTAGGCGAAGGTCGTGTCGTCCGGCGCGATCATCCCGGCCCGCGCGCCGGCCTCGATGGACATGTTGCAGATGGTCAGCCGCCCCTCCATCGAGAGGCTGCGGATCGCGTCGCCCGCATACTCGAGCACGTGCCCGACGGCCCCGTCGACCCCGATCCGGCCGATCGTCCCCAGGATCACGTCCTTCGGCGTGATCCCGAGCGGCAGCTCGCCGCGGTAGAGGATCCGCATCGTCTTCGGGCGCAGACGCGGCAGGCACTGGGTCGCCATGACGTGCTCCACCTCGGAGGTCCCCACCCCGAAGGCGAGCGCACCGAACGCGCCGTGCGTCGAGGTGTGGCTGTCCCCGCAGACGATTGTCATCCCCGGCTGCGTGAGGCCGAGCTCCGGGCCGATCACGTGGACGATGCCCTCGCGCCCGCTGCCCGTCGCGTACAGGGGCACGCCGAACTCGGCGCAGTTCACCCGGAGCGCCTCGAGCTGAGCCTGCGAGAGCTCGTCCGCCGGCCCGTCGCCGGTCGGGACGTTGTGGTCCATCGTCGCGAGCGAGAGATCCGGGCGCCGGACGCCCCGGCCCGCGAGCCGCAGCCCGTCGAATGCCTGTGGCGAGGTCACCTCGTGGATGAGGTGGAGATCGACGTAGAGCAGCGCCGGCTCTCCGTCCTCTTCGTGGACGACGTGGCTCTCCCAGATCCGGTCGAAGAGCGTCTTCGCCATGAGCGGCAACCGTACCGGTTCGATGCGTGAGACCGGGCAGCGCCGGACGCGGCGCGAGCAGGGCCCGGGCGCCGACGCCGGCGACCCTGCGCTCCGGCGTGACATCCGGCTCCTCGGCGACGTGCTCGGACGCGTCCTCGTCGAGCAAGAGGGGCCGGAGCTGCTCGAAGTGGAGGAGCGGATCCGCCTGCTCGCCCGCAGCGCTCGCACGACGGGAGGGCTCTCGAAGCGAAAGGAGCTGCGCGGGCTTGTCGACGGGCTCGACCTGGAGGGGCAGGCGCTCGTCCTCCGGGCGTTCAGCGTCTACTTCCAGCTCGCCAACCTCGCCGAGCAGCACCACCGCCTGCGCCGCCGGCGCGAGTACGAGCACGAGCAGCGCGCGCCCCGCGAGTCGCTCGCCGAGGCGCTTGCGCGCCTACGCGAGGCCGGTGTCGACCCATCCGAGCTCGAACGCGCCGCCGGCCGGCTCTCGCTCGAGCTCGTGCTGACCGCACACCCGACAGAGGCGACGAGACGGACGATCCTCGCGGCGCACCTCCGCCTGAGCCGCCTGCTCGCCGAGTTCGACGACCCGTCGCTCACCCCCGCACGGCGGCGTCGTGTCGAGGCGACGCTCGCCGAGGAGGTGACGCTTCTCTGGCAGACGGACGAGGTGCGCTCGCAGCGGCCGCGCGTCGTGGACGAGATCCGCCATGGGCACTGGTTCTTCGAGCAGAGCCTCATGCGCGTCGCGGAGCTGCTCCTCGCCGACTACCGGCAGCTCGTCCCCGGAGCGCCCGCGCCGTTCCACTTCGGGACCTGGATCGGCGGCGATCTCGACGGGAATCCCGCAGCCGGGCCGGAGACGATCGCCGAGGCGCTCGCCCGCGCGCGGGAGCTGACCCTCACGGCATACGCGGCCGAGGTGCGCGAGCTCGCCGGCGCGATCGGCATCTCGGACCGGCTCGTTCCGCGCTCGCCCGAGCTCGACGAGTCGATCGCGGGCGACGAGCGCGAGCTCCCCGAGTACGCGGCGCAGCTCGCGGAGCGCAACCTCGACGAGCCCTACCGGCGGAAGCTCAGCTTCGTCTGGCGGAAGCTCCGAAACGGGCTCGAGCCGGCTGCCGGGCCGGGCTACGGGTCCGCCACGGAGCTCGCGGCCGACCTCGATCTGCTCGACCGCAGCCTGCGCCAGGCCCGCGCGGACCGGGTCGCCGACGGCAGGGTGGCGGCGCTGCGGCGCCGCGTCGAGCTCTTCGGCTTCCGGCTCGCGAAGCTCGATGTGCGCATCCACGCGAGCGAGCTGCACGCCGGCTCGGACCGCCTCGGCGACACGTTCGCCGCGATCGCTCGCGCGCGGGAAGAGCACGGCGCCGACACGCTCGACACGCTGATCGTGTCCGGCACGAGCTCCCCGGCCGACGTGCTCGCCGCGCTCGACCTCGCGGAGGAAGCGGGGCTCGAGCTCTCGCTCGTCCCGCTCCTCGAGACGATCGCGTCGCTCCGCTCCGCGGCGGAGATCGTGGAGACGCTCCTCGACGACCCGCGTTTTGGCGACCTCGTCGCGAAGCGAGGATCGAGGCTCGAGGTCATGGTCGGCTACTCGGACTCGGGCAAGGACGGCGGCTACCTGACCGCGCAGTGGGAGGTCTTCCGTGCCCAGCGGGCGCTCGCCGAGCTCGCAGCGCGCCGCGGCGTCGAGCTCACGATCTTCCACGGCCGCGGCGGGAGCGCGGGCCGGGGCGGCGGACCGACGCACGCCGCGATCCTCGCGCAGCCGCCGAGCGAGCCGCCGGGGAGGCTGAAGCTCACGGAGCAGGGCGAGACGGTGTCCTTCAAGTACGGCCTCCCCGGGCTTGCCTACCGGAACCTCGAAGCTGCGCTCGCGGCAACGCTGATCTCGGCCTTTCCGGAGGCGTCCGGCGCGGAGCCGCCGCGCGAAGGGCTCGCGCTCCTGGAGGATCTTTCCGGGCGCGCGTACCAGGCGTACGTCGTCCTCGTGCACGAGGACGAGGCATTCCTGCCGTTTTTCAGCCAGTTCACCCCGATCGACGAGCTGGCCCTCCTCGAGATCGGATCGCGCCCGACGCGGCGGACGAGCGGCACGCAGGACTTCGCCTCGCTCCGCGCCATCCCGTGGGTGTTCGCATGGACGCAGAACCGCTGCGTGCTCCCCGCCTGGTACGGCTGCGGCACCGCGTTCGAGGCCGCCGGTCGCGGCGAGCTGCGCCGCCTCTACCGCGAGTGGCCGTTCTTCCGCTCGCTCGTCGAGAACCTCGAGATGACGCTCGCGAAGTCGAGCCTCGACATCGCCGAGGGGTACCTGGAGCTCGTCGAGCCCGGCCCTGAGCGCGAGCGCCTCTTCGAGGCGATCGCCTCCGAGCACGAGCGGACCGTGTCCGCGGTGCTCTCCATCGTTGGCACGCCGGAGCTGCTCGACCGGCACCCCGTCCTCCAGCGCTCGATCCGGCTCCGCAACCCGTACGTCGACCCGATGAACGCGATCCAGGTCGACCTCCTCCGCCGCTACCGGGACCCGGACGCGACGGACGACGAGCGGGAGCTCGTCCGGCGGCCGCTCCTCCGCTCCATCGCCGGGATCGCCGCCGCGCTCCGGAACACCGGGTGATGGAGTTCCGGCGCATCCCCAGCCTCCCGCCGTACGTCTTCGCGGAGATCGACAGGCTCAAGCTCGAGCTACGGCGGGCCGGCGAGGACGTCATCGACCTCGGCTTCGGGAACCCCGACCTCGCGTCGCCGCAGGTCGCCGTCGCGAAGCTTCGCGAGGCCGCAGAGAACCCGCGCAACCACCGCTACTCGGCGAGCCGCGGCCTCCCGAACCTGCGGCGGGCGATCTGCGACCGCTACGCGAGCCGCTACGGAGTCGAGCTCGACCCCGAGACGGAGGCGATAGCGACGATGGGCGCGAAGGAAGGCTTCTGCCACCTGTTCTGGGTGCTCGTCGAGCCGGGCGACGCGGTGCTCGTCCCCACGCCGAGCTATCCGATCCACCTGTTTGCGCCCGTCTTCGCGGGTGCGGCGGTCATTCGGGTCCCCGTCGTGCCCGCCGGCGACCTGATCCCGGCGCTCGTCGACGCGTACGAGAGCGCGCAGCCGAAGCCGCGCGCCGTCGTCCTCTCGTTCCCGCACAACCCGACGACCGAGGTCGTCGACAGCGCCTTCATGCAGGCGGTCGTCGACTTCGCACGGGAGCGCGACGTGCTGCTCGTGCACGACTTCGCGTACGCCGACCTCGGCTTCGACGGGCATTCCCCGCCGTCGATCCTGCAGGCGGAAGGCGCGAAGGACGTCGCAGTCGAGCTCTACTCCCTGACGAAGGGGTTCTCGCTCGCGGGCTGGCGTGTCGGGTTCCTCGTCGGGAACGCCGAGGTCGTCCACGCCCTCGGCCGCCTGAAGTCGTACCTCGACTACGGCACGTTCCAGCCGATCCAGATCGCCGCGATCACGACCCTCCGCGAGGCTGCGGAGTTCCCCGAGGAGGTCGAGGAGGTCTACCGCGCCCGACGCGATGCGCTCTGCGACGGGCTCTCCCGGATCGGCTGGCCCGTGGAGCGGCCGCGCGGGACGATGTTCGTCTGGGCGAGGATCCCGGATGCCTACGCCGACGTGACCTCGCTCGACTTCGCGGTCCGGCTCGCGCGGGAGGCGAAGGTCGCGATCAGCCCCGGAGAGGGCTTCGGCCCCGGCGGCGAGCGCCACATGCGCTTCGCGCTGGTCGAGAACGAACAGCGGATCCGCCAGGCCGTGCGCGGGATCGGCCGCTCCCTCGGGGCGCTCGCATAGCCGTCTCGCCGGCTGCGGTTGCGGCCGTCCTGCGCGTCCGCTAGGGTGCCACCTTCTCGCCGCCGCAGAAGGCGGTGAGAGCAGGCGTTGATGCCTCAGGGGTCTTTCCCCTGGGGCTTTTTTTGTTGGTCCAGAAGGAGGACGGGATGAAGCGGGGCAGCAGATGATCAAGGTCGAGGCAGTCGTGATCCGCGAGCGGGTCGAGACCGTCATCGACGCCGTGGAGGACCAGACCGGCCACGTGGGCGTGACGGTCGTCGAGGCGATCGGGCACGGGCGCCAGCGAGGGATCACCCACGAGTACCGGGGACGGATCTTCGAGTCCCGTTTCCTGCCGAAGGCGGTGCTGACGTTCATCGTCACCGACGACCTTGCCGAGCCCGTCGTGGCCGCGATCGTCGACGCCGCGCAGAGCGGCAACGAGTCGGGAGACGGAATCGTCTGGACGACGCCCGTCTTCAACGTCACGCACAACCGGACCGGCGCGAGCCTGGAGGAGGTGGAGGTCGGATGACGACCAAGGAACTTGCAATCGCGTCGAGCACCATCTGGGTGGTCATCGCTGCGGTGCTCGTGATGTTCATGCAGGCCGGGTTCGCCTTCGTCGAGGCAGGCCTGACGCGGATGAAGAACGTCGGGCACATCGCCGCGAAGAACGTCCTCATCTTCGCCCTCGCCTCGATTGTGTACTTCGCCGTCGGCTACGGCATCGCGTTCGGCGACGGAGGCAACGGCCTCGTGGGCGGCTCCGGCTTCTTCCCCTCGACCGAGGAGCTCCTCACGGTCGGCGAAGCGCCGTTCTCATGGTTCGGGGCGATCCCGGCCGCCGCCGGCTACCTCTTCGAGGTCGTGTTCTGCGCCGTCTCGCTCGCGATCGTCTGGGGCGCGATGGCCGAGCGGACGAAGCTGTGGGTCTACTTCGTCTTCGGCGCGATCTTCACGCTCGTCTACTCCCTCGTCTCGCACTGGATCTGGAGCCCCGACGGCTGGCTGTTCGCACACGGCATGCAGGACTTCGCTGGCTCGACGGTCGTCCACTACCAGGGTGCGCTCGCCGGTCTCGCCGGGGCGATCCTGCTCGGGCCGCGGATCGGCAAGTTCGGCGCCGACGGGAAGCCGAACGCGATCCCGGGCCACAACATGGCCTTCGTCACGCTCGGCGTGATCATCCTCTGGTTCGGCTGGTTCGGCTTCAACCCGGGCTCGACGCTCTCCGTCGACTTCGGCGGGGTCGGGTTCTTCGCGTACGTCGCGCTCAACACGAACCTCGCTGCCGCGGCCGGTGTCCTCGGCGCCGTGCTCACGTCCTGGATCGTGATCAAGAAGCCCGACCTGTCGATGATGCTGAACGGCGCCGTCGCGGCCCTTGTCGCGATCACCGCCGCGTGCGCCTTCGTAGCGCCATGGGCGGCCATCGTGATCGGCTTCGTCGCCGGTGCGATCGTCGTCGTCGGCGTCCTCGCCGTCGAGCGCGTGCGGATCGACGACCCCATCGGCGCGATCGCCGCGCACGGAATGGCGGGTGTCTGGGGCACGCTCGCGCTCGGATTCCTCACGCTGCCCTCACAGGCGGAGAGCCTCGCCACCGGTAGTGCGGGTCTCTTCTACGGCGGCGGCCTCCACCAGCTCGGCATCCAGCTGCTCGGCCTGGCCGCGGTCGGCGCCTTCACGTTCTCCGTGTCGTTCGGCGTGCTCTGGGTCATGAAGGTGACCGTCGGCATCCGCAGCGAGCCCGAAGACGAGACTGCCGGCCTCGACGTTTCGGAGCACGGCATGTGGGGGTACCCGGAGTTCTACATCCCGGTTCCGGGCGGGTACGGAACGGAGGCGCACGGCCACGTCGGCGTCGCCCACGCTCATCGGCCCGCGGCGGCGGCCGCACATGCGGCGGTCGTGGTTCCGGAGGCGTTGCAGTAGCACCACGGTGATGCCCGGCCGTTTCCCACGGCGGCCGGGCGTCACCTGTTCGAGCACGGAGCTACGCCGTCAGTCCGGCGCGGTCGGGTGGGGAGCCTTGCCTCGAGACGCCTCCCAGATTCGCCAATCGAGCTCCATTGCGCTGAGGCCGAGCCGCTTGGCCGCCTCGGTCATGACCTCGATCACCTCCCGGTCGTTCAGCCGGCGACCGACGGCCGCCTGGGCGAAGCGACGCACATGGACATCCGGCTGACGGTGTCGACACCCTGACGCATGACGAGCGCCTGGTACACGGCGCGCCCGAGACCCTTCACCTTCCCCTCGAAGTCGTTCTCGAACGTGCTGGTCTCCGCCCAGCGTCTCAGCGTGTCCCGGTCGGTGACGCCGGTCGCCCTGAAGTACCGCGCAAGGCCGCGCAGCTGCCCGGCACGCGTCCAGAGCTTGTAGCCCCAGAGATGCAGCGCAAGGGCGGTATTGCCCTCCTGGTCCGCGCCAAAGCGTTCGAGCACCACTTCGAGCTCGTCAAGAGTTCGGATCTCGTCCCAGCGGTGCGCTTTGTAGTGCTCGAGCGCCCTGACCACGACCGCTGTCTGAAGCATGTAGTCGAGAACGGTCTCGAGCAGATTGAGCACGAAGTCGTCCTCGATGGCCGCACCCTCGGCCGGCGGAAGCTTGCGCGCGGCTACCGCGAGGCGCTGGACGTCCTCTTCGCTGATCATCGGGACGACCTTAGGCCCCGCGGGACGCCTTTAGCTCTAGGAAGGCAGATCAGCGCAGGAAGTTCGCCGCCATCGTCGGCCCGTCAGGAGTCAGGACCGACTCGGGGTGGAACTGCACGCCCTCGATCCGGTACGCGCGATGCCTGACCGCCATCACCTCGCCGTCTTCCGTGCGGGCCGTGACCGTCAGCTCGTCGGGCACGCGCACGGCCGCGAGCGAGTGGTAGCGCCCTGCCTCGATCTCCTCGGGCAGGCTCGCGAAGACGCCCTCGCCGTCGTTTCGGATGCGGCTCGACTTGCCGTGCAGGAGCGCCTTCGCCTGGCCGACCTCGCCGCCGAAGGCCTCGATGATCGCCTGGTGCCCGAGGCAGACCCCGAGGGTGGGGACAGCCAGCCCGAGCCGCCGGATCAGCTCCACCGAGACGCCGGCGTCCTCCGGGCGCCCGGGGCCGGGCGAGACGACGAGCCGGTCGGGCGCAAGCGCCTCTGCCTCCTCTACCGTGATCGCGTCGTTGCGGAAGACCTCGACTTCGGCGCCGAGCTCCTCGAACAGGTGGACGAGGTTCCACGTGAACGAGTCGTAGTTGTCGAGCATCAGGACCTTCACGCGTACTCCCTCTCCGCGAGCTCGATCGCGGCCTCGAGCGCGGCGAGCTTCGCGAGGCACTCGCGGTGCTCGGCCGCCGGCTCCGAGTCTGCCACGATCCCCGCGCCCGCCTGCAGCCGTGCAACGCCGTCCGCGACCACGATCGTCCGCAGCGCGATGCAGGTGTCCATCGTCCCGCCTGGGAGCACGTAGCCGACCGCTCCCGCGTAGGGGCCGCGCCGGTAGCCCTCGAGCTCGGAGATGATCTGCATCGCGCGCACCTTCGGCGCCCCGGTGACCGTCCCGGCGGGGAAGCACGCACGGAGGACGTCGAACGGCGTCACGCCCTCCCGCAGCTCGCCCACGACCTCGGAGACGAGGTGCGAGACGTGCGAGAAGCGCTCGACCTCCATCGAGCGCGTCACGCGAACAGTGCCCGCCCGGCAGACGCGCGAGAGGTCGTTGCGCCCGAGGTCGACGAGCATGACGTGCTCGGCCCGGTCCTTCTCGGAGGAGAGCAGGCGCTCGGCGTCGCCCTCGTCCGGGCTCGTCGTGCCGGCGATCGGGCACACGCTCGCGCGGCCCTCTTCACACGCGACGAGACGCTCCGGCGACGAGCCGACGAGCGCCAGCCCGCCGAGCTCGAGCAGGAAGAGGTACGGGGACGGATTCACGCGGCGCAACGCGCGGTAGAGCGCGAGCGGCGACGCGGACGTCGGCCGCTCTGCCCGCTGCGAGGGCACGATCTGGTACGCATCTCCCGCCCGGATGTGCTCCTGGCAGCGGCGAACCATCTCCTCGTACCGCTCCTGGGAAGGGAAGCGGCGAAGCGAGCCGGACGACCCGAGCTGTGCGTCGTCCGCGTGCGCGAGCGGCGCGTCGAGCCTGCGAGCGATCGCCTCCCCGTCCCCGGCGAGCACCTCCACGACACCCGCGCCGTGATCGAAGCGCACGAGCGTCTCGGCGACGACGAAGCGGCTCTCCGGAAAGGGAGGGCCCTCGGAGGGCATCGGCACCGACGGCTCGAGCGCCGCGACGTGGTCGTAGGCGAGGTAGCCGATCACCGGCGCGCCGAGCGCCTCGGCCTCCGCGAAGTCGACGAGCTTCGTACCCGAGCCGATGAACGAGTTGCGCCCGAGGCGCCCGCGCTCCACCGACTCGAGCAGGAAGCTGCCGCCACCTTCCTGCCGCAGGCGGAGGTACGCACCGAGCGGGGTGAGGAGGTCAGCGGGTATGGCGTGGAGCGGTGTCATCGAACGAAAAGGGCCTCGCGCGAGGCCCTGTGCGAAGCGGGTTGTCGTGCGCGCCTAGCGCAGGCTCCCGCCTCGCATCCGATGCCACCACCACCAGGCCTGGAGCGACGCGGGACTCATCGCGAGGAGCGTAGCGCCGTCGCCTGCGGAATCGCAAGCGCGCCTCGCCGGACGTACGGCCAACCGCACCGTCGGACACACCGGGTAGCGCCAGGCCTCGCCGTGCTCGCCTACCTCCAGCAGGGCCCGGCGAGCTGACGCGCAGACCGTCCGCCGAGGGGTAGCGTGGCGGCGATGGAGTACACGAACCTCGGCTCGACCGGTCTGCGCGTGTCCCGGATCTGCCTCGGGATGATGAGCTTCGGCAGGCACGAGAGCCGCGAGTGGGCGATCGACGAGGACGCCGCCGAGCCGATCGTGCGCCGGGCGATCGAGGGCGGCGTGATCTTCTTCGACACCGCCGACGTCTACAACGGCGGCCAGAGCGAGGTCGTCACCGGCAACCTCCTCCGGAAGCACTTCGGCATGCGCGAGGAGTACGTCGTGGCGACGAAGGTGAACGGCCGGACGATGCCCGGTGAGAACGGCCGCGGCCTCTCGCGCAAGCACGTCATGGCGTCGATCGACGGCTCGCTCGAGCGGCTCGGGCTCGACTACGTCGACCTGTACCAGATCCATCGCTGGGACTCGACGACGCCGATCGAGGAGACGATGGAGGCGCTCCACGACGTCGTGAAGGCCGGCAAGGCGCGGTACGTCGGCGCGAGCAGCATGTACGCCTGGCAGTTCGCGAAGGCGCAGAGGGTCGCGAAGACGCCGTTCGTGTCGATGCAGAACCACTACAACCTCGTCTACCGCGAGGAGGAGCGCGAGATGATCCCGCAGTGCCTCGACCAGGGCGTGGGGATCATCCCCTGGAGCCCGCTCGCGCGCGGCCTCCTCGCCGGCAGCATCACCTCGGGAGGCGAACGGAGGACGACGCGCGCGAACACGGATCCGTTCATCGACTCGCTGTACAAGCCCGACCTCGACTTCCCGGTCATCGAGCGCGCCGCGGAGATCGCGGAGACGCACGGCGTCTCGACGGCCCGGGTCGCGCTCGCCTGGCTCCTGGCGAAGCCCGGGGTCACCGCGCCCATCGTCGGCGCCACGAAGCTCGAGCACCTCGAGGACGCACTCGCCGCGGTCGAGCTGTCGTTCGGCGAGGACGAGATCGCGGCGCTCGAGGAGCCGTACGTCCCCCACCCCGTCTCGGGGATCGCCCTCTAGGACGCCGGCTCGAGCGGCGGCAGGCACTCGCGCGCAACGCGCGCGGTGTCCTCGGCACGCCGCGCGTACCCGTCCGGGGTGCCGTGCACCCCGTCGGATGCGAGGAGGGCAGGGTCTGCCTCCACGAGACCCGCCCAGTCGACGAGATGGAGGTTCGAGTGAAGCCTCGCCGACTGCCGTAGGACCTCGTTGAACGGGTGCGAGCCGCCGAGCCAGATCGTCGCCCAGACGACGCAGCGCCGCGGGCCGGCGAGCGCGACCAGCTCCTCGACCTGTCGCCGGAAGGTCACAGGGTCACCGTCGAAGTCGTTCGTGCCGAGGCTCACCACGAGGACCTGCCCGACGTCCTCGCGCCCGAGCGACCGCAGCTCGGCGAGCCCTTCGTCCGTCCTCCGGCCGCTCCGGTTGTGGTGGTCGATGCTCCACCCCCCGAGCTCCTCGTCGAGGTACGGCTCGATCCCGACGTTCAGCGAGTCGCCGAGCGTCGTGACGCTGCCGGTCTCCTGACCGTCCCCGCCGCAGCCCGCGAGGAGGAAACAGACAAGGCCGGCGGCCAGCACGATCCGCGCTCCCACGTCGCGCTAGCGGTCGTCGTACACGCGGATCGTCCCCGTGTAGCAGGCGACCCAGACCCGTCTGGTCGCGCGGTCGTAGGTGATGCCGATCGGGTGGTAGCACGCGCTCACCGTCTGGAGCTCCTTCATGTCGGAGGTGCGGAGCTTCGTGACCGTGCCGCTCTCGTAGTTCACGACGTAGAGCGCGCGTCCGTCGGCGGCCAGCGCAAGGCTACGAGGGGCGCTGCCGGTGGAGACCTTCGTGCGGACGACGCCCGTCTTCAGGTCGAGCTTCGCGACGCGGCCCTCGGCGTTCAGCGAGACGAAGATGTAGCGGTCCGAGGGGTGGAACTCGGCTGCGCGCGGGCCCGCTCCCACTCCGACTCTCGAGGTCGTCCAGCGCCGCAGGTCGACGCGCACGAGGTCGTTCCCGCCCATGACGGCGATGTAGGCCGCGTTTCCCTTCGGGGAGACCG
Source organism: uncultured Actinomycetes bacterium (assembly GCA_963815895.1). Taxonomy (GTDB): domain Bacteria; phylum Actinomycetota; class Thermoleophilia; order Gaiellales; family Gaiellaceae; genus GMQP-bins7. The sequence goes on from CAWFIP010000002.1 coordinate 411,453, forward strand.
CGATCCCGCGCGGATACGGGCCGATGGAGATCCGCTTGACCTCGCGGCCGAGCCTCGTCGAGACCACGCTCAGGTCGTACGAGCACCAGTTCGTCACGAGGACGTAGCGGTCGTCGGGCGTCACGGCGACGACCTTCGGCACCGATCCGACCCTGTATGCACGGTCGATCCTGAGCGACTCCATGTCGATGCGGTACACGAAGCTCCGGTCGTAGCCGGAGCTCGGTGAGCACGTATCGCTGCCTTCGGGCCCAAAGGCTGCCCCGTACATCGAGTAGTTGGAGACGTAGGCATAGCGCCCGTCGGAGGAGAACGCCGCCTCCACCGGCGCGCCGCGCGTGACGCCTGGGTACTCCGGATGGCCGAGACGCGCGAGCCGTACCGCGTCGGAGATGGTCTTCACGAGCTGGAGAGTGCGGGCGTCGTAGACCGTGACCGAGTGCCGGTACATCATGTTCTGCGCCGTCACGTAGCCGGCGCCGGAGGCAGCGACGGACTTCGGGGAGATGTTCCCGCTCAGGACCTTCCGGAGCCTGAGCCGGGCGCGATCCGAGGGCTTGCCCTCCTGTGCCCGTGGCTGCGCCGTTGCCGGGATGCGGGGATGCCCCGCCCGCGGTTTCGGCGGCGGAATGCTCGCAGCCGGCGGCGGCGCTGCGGCGTGCGCGGACGAGTCGTCGCCCGCGCCGCGCACGAGGAGCCAGGCCGCTCCGCCGACGGCGGCGAGCGCGCCGACGGCGACGACGGCCGCGACTGCGCGGCGACGTGCGTACGGCTTCCTCGTCTTGTGGGGTTGCTGCGGCATCACAGGTCGGCGCCGCTCAAGTTACCCCTGCAAATGCCACGTTGCGGCGAGACGTCGCCGGTACGCTCGAAAGGCAGTGCGGTCGGGAGCCGGCGCTACCCTCGTGGGATGCGACGTGCGCTTCCCCTCGCGCTCGTGCTCTCGTTCGTCTTCGTCCTCGGTGCGGCGGCGCCTGGGTCCGCGGCGCACCGACCGCAGGTGACGTTCGTCGGCGACTCCGTCGCCGCCTCGCTCGGATACGTGCCGTCGGCGAGAGCACGGCTCGGGCGCGGGCTCTCGCTGCGGGTCGACGCCGCCGTCTGCCGACGGCTCGTGCAACCGAGCTGCGTCTTCCAGGGCGCGGCGCCGTCAACGGCGCTTCAGGCGGTGCGGAGCTACGGGCATTCGCTCGGCGAGGTCCTGATCGTCAAGGTCGGCTACAACGAGTCCTCCTTCGGATACTCGGAGGGGATCGACCGCGTCATGCGCGCCGCCCGCGCGCAGGGTGCGAAGGCGGTCGTGTGGTCGACGCTGCGCGAGACCAGCAGCATCTACACCGAGACGAACCGGGTAATACGGAAGGCGGCGAAGCGGTGGCCGCAGCTCCGGGTTGCCGACTGGAATGCGTTCAGCCGCGGCAAGCCGTGGTTCGGCCCGGACGGGCTGCACCTCACCGCGACCGGGGCGAACGAGCTTGCAGGGCTGTTGCGACAGCAGGTCGCGAAGGCGCTCGTCGGGACCGCGCGCAGGTCCTAGCCTCCCTCTGCCTGTCCTGCCGATGTGCGCGCCGTGGCACCATTGCGGCTCCGTCCCGTGGCGACCCCGAGCCCTCCGACACTGCCGCCGGTGAGGGGCGATGACTCCGTCTCTCCTCCGGATCCACCTCGCCCGCGGCGCAGGCGGCCAGCACGCGCGGACGGCGACGGGGGACGCCGCCTCTGGAGCGCCGGCCACGCCTTCGTCGTCTGCCTCCTCGCACTCCTCATCGGCGCGCTGCTCAATGCGCCCGGCATCCACAAGAGCGCCTACAACCAGCCCGACGGATGGAAGCGGGACGTCGCGCTCGCCGTCACGAATCCGCTCCAGGCGGTGAGCCACGCACTCCTCCTCGACCGGCCGCGCGCTGCCGTGCAGTCCGCGATCGGGCGCAGCGGAATCGACGACATCGACACCGATCTCGGCCTCGAGGAGCCGGCGGGCACTCCCACCGGCGAGACGCCTCCGCCCGCCGCGAGCCCGCCCGCGCCGGTCACGAAGAAGAAGTTCACGCCGCAGCGCCCCATGCGCCTCTGGATCGGCGGCGACTCGCTCGTGATCGTCCCCGGTTACGCCATCCAGCGCGCGGTGGCCGGCAACCCCGCGGTCGTGCCCGTCGGCCAACTGGAGGGGCAGGTTGCGTCCGGGCTCACGCGGCCCGACGTCTTCAACTGGTTCGACGAGATCCGCACGAAGCTGCGCGACCTGAAGCCGAGCGCGATCGTGCTCTGCTTCGGCGCGAACGACACGAACAGCTACATGACCGGCCTTCCCGAGGGCGTCTCGGTCGGGAGCTTCGGCAGCGCGGCGTGGCTCCAGGAGTACCGGCGGCGCGTCGGGGGAGTGTTCGATCTCGCGCGCCGCGCCGGCGCGCACGTCGTCTGGCTCGGCCTCCCGGTCACCGACGACGCGACCCAGAGCTCCCGCTTCGGGATCGTGAACGCCGCCGCGGCCGCGGAGGCGAGGGAGCGGCCGGAGGCCGTGACGTTCGTCGACTCGTACCTCCTGCTCGCCGGCCCGGACGGCGGCTACGCCGAATACCTGACGAGGCCGGGCGGCGGCCAGGTCAAGGTGCGAGCACCCGACGGCGTGCACTTCGAGCCCGCAGGCGGTGACATCGTCGCGGACGAGGTGCTCGAGGCCCTCGGCCGAACGTACGACTTCACGAGCTGGAAGCGGTCGAGCTGACGCCCCGCGTCTAGCCGGACGGCTCTCCGACCGGTTCCCGCTTTCCGAACTCCGGCTGCTCACCGCCGTGAGGCGGCTCGATCGTGATGTTCGGCAGGATCTTGTCCAGCCAGCGCGGGATGTACCAGGTCTTCTCGCCGATCAACACCATGAAGGCGGGAATGAGCGTCATCTTCACGATGAGCGCATCGGTGAGGATCGCAACGGCGAGCAGGAGCCCGAACTCCTTCGAGATGCGGTCGGGGGTCAAGATGAAGGCCGAGAAGACGGTGGCCATGATGATCGCGGCGGCCACGACGACGCGGCCGATCGCCGCGATGCCATGCTCGACGGCAGGCCTCGTCTTCAGGCCGTGGACGTGCTCTTCCCGGATACGGCTCGTGAGGAAGACCATGTAGTCCATCGACAGTCCGAAGAGGATCGCGAACGCGATCGGGGGCACGAACGTCTCGATCGGACCTGTCCGGTCGAGACCAGTGAGGGACAACAGATGGCCCTCCTGGATCACGAGCGTCAGGACTCCGAAGCCGATGAATGCCGACAGGATCGTCGTGATCGCCGCAGTGAGCGAGACGACGATCGACCGGAACGCCATCGCGAGCACGAGGAACGTGACGCCGATGACGTAGAGGAGGAAGATCGGCATCCGCGACGTGATGCGGTCGGCGATGTCGATGAACGCCGCGTTCAGGCCCGCGACGTAGACGGCAGCGTCACTACCCTCCGTCGCGGCCGGCACGACGTCGTCGCGCAGGCGATGCACGAGGTTCTCGGTCGCTTCGTCCTGGGGTGCTGAGCCCGGCGTGACGAACACGATCGCCACCGTCTTCGCGTCGTTGAACTGCGGCTCGCCGACCGAGGCGACGTCGCCTTCGGTCCCGATGGCCTGGACTCCGTCGTATACGCGCTGGGGCGCTTCTTCGTCGCCGTTGACGTCGACGACGATCGGGATGGGCCCGTTGAACCCGGGCCCGAACCCCTCCGCGAGAAGGTCGTATGCGCGGCGCGCGGTCTGGTTCGTCGGCTGCGTTCCCTGATCCGACGCACCGAGCCGTACGAGCGCGGAGCTCGCCGCGAGCAGGAGCCCGACGACGAGAAGGATCCAGAAGACCGGCTTCGCATGGGAGGTCACGAAGCGGCCCCAGCGCGCGATGAGCGTCCGGTCGCGCCCCTCCTCGGAGTCGTCGATCGGCTTCAGGAACGGCATCTTCAGGCGATCGATCTTGTGGCCGAGCTTCGCGAGCACGGCGATGAGCAGCGAGTTCGCGATGAGGACCGTCGTCAGAACGCCGAGCGCGCCACCGATACCGAGCTTCGTGACGAAGTCGAGCCCGAAGAACGCGAGACCCGTTACGGAGATGGCGACGGTCAGACCGGCGAAGATCACCGCGCGCCCGGCCGACGCCCCCGCTTCGGCTGCCGCGTCGCACGGCGGTAGCCCTTCGTGCAAGTACTGTCGGAAGCGAGTGACGATGAAGAGCGAGTAGTCGATTCCGACACCGATTCCGATCATCGACACGAGGATCGGCGTGATCGTGTTGATGCTGGTGAACCCGGCGAGGATGAAGAGCAGGAGGAATGCGGTCGCGACGGCGAAGAGCGCGAGGGCGATCGGGATGGACGTCGCGACGAACGTCCGGAAGACGATGAGCAGCACGATGAACGCGGCGAGGAAGCCGAGGAGCTCCTGCGTCCCCTGCTCGATCGGCGGGAACTCGGCGTCGCCGTTGAACTCGGCGGTGACCCCGGCGGGCGCGACCGCGTCTCGCACCGCGTCCTGGACCGCGACGACCTGGTCCCGGTCCTTCGTCTCGATGACGTCGTTGAACTGCGCTTCGGCGTAGGCGATACGCCCGTCGTCGGAGAACGTCTGCTCGGAGAACGGGTCGCCGACGCTCTCGATCCCGACCGTGTCCCCGCTCGGAGCGAACTCCGACGTCTTGAGCTCCGCGATCGCTCCCTCGATCGCCGCCTTGCGCTCGGGTGTGTCGAGACGCTCTCCCTCGGGAGCCGCGAAGACGAGGTTCAGCACCGAGCCCTGCTCGGACGCGAACTCCGACTCGATGAGGTCCGTCGCCTTCTGCGTGTCCGAGCCCGGGATCTCGAACTCGTCCTTCAGGCTCCCGCCGACGGTGGCGACGAGGACGATGAGCGCGATGATGATCGCCACCCAGCCGAGGACAACCTTCCACGTGTGGTTGGCGCACCAGCGCATCCAGCGCGCGAGCCCACCCGTCGAGAGGCGCTCGTGAGCGGCGAGGCGGTCGGGATCGGTCCTGTCTACCGTCGGCTCGATGCCAGAAGTCCTATCAGTTTCGTCCCGGTGCGCGGCCATGCCTTCCGCCCTCCCTTGCTCGGGTTCTCCACGTGGAGACGGGTTGACGGCCGAAAACTCATCGGTGCTCGCGGCCTATTGCCCGTGAAAGCTCGATCTCGGCCGGCAACTCGCGCTCGTCGACGACCGGCTCGAGCTCGACCCGCGTCCGCGCATCGAAGTACACGTAGGCGGTGACGAGGCCGACGAACGGCAGCGCGGCGGCATAGACGATGCCGGCCACGAGATTGAGCGTGGCGAGGGGTGCGTCGACGACGAAGATGAGCAGCGCGCCTAGAAGAGGCCCCAGAAGGAGCGCGATCGCCGCGCTCAGTCCGACGAGCGACGCCGTCCGCAGCCAGCGCCGCCTGACGAGCTCCCGACTCTGGCGGAGAACGGCTTTCGCACGATCTTCCTCGAGCGCCGCGATGGGCGCGAGGAGGCACCACCGGATCGCAACCCAGATCGCGACCGGGATCAAGAGGATCGTCGCCGTCAGGACGATCCACATCAGCACGAAGGCGGCGCTGGACGCGAGCAGCGGCCTGATGCGTCGAAGCGCGTCCGCGTACGCCTTGACGGCGTGTACCTGCTCTCCGCGGTCGATCGCGACGAGCGCGCACGTGGCGGCAGCTTGCACCAGTGCGAGCGAGAGCAGCGCGAGCGTGGTGCCGATCACGAGAGCGAGAAATGCGGAGCCGCCCGCGACCTCGCCCGTCGTCACGAAGTCGAACGCATCGAGCCCTTCGAGCGCGAGCCACTGCAGGAGCGCAGTGACGAAAGAGATCGGGATGAGCAGCAGTCCGAGCCCGAGGAAGACCAGCGGGTGCCGCACGTACATCGACGCGGACGCGGACAGGATCTGACCCCAAGAGCGTCGCCGACCGAGTCGCAGAGGTGCGACCGGCGTCCACGTGGGACGCACCACCACGAACGTGATGAGGCCGATGAGAGTCACCAGCAAGAGCGCAACCAGTGCCGGATTGCGGAGCAGCAGGATGAGGCCACGCGATCCCCGCTCGACGGCGCTACAGAAGAAGTCGGTGGCGCCGGTTCCGACGAGCCCCGCGGTCGGGACGGCATAGCTTCGGTCGCGCCAGCCCTCCGACCACGTGATCGGCCGAGTCCATTGCGTCTTCAGATTGGGGCCGGTCGGCCCGTTGAAGAACGCCTTCTGGAGCTCGCCCCACCGGCCCTCGAAGTCGATCCACGGGAAGGCCGCAACGGCCGCCTCGGCGTCGCCCGGAATCGTGACCACCGCCGGACGCAGCTCGCGGTGCGGCCCGCGCGTGTCGTCGCAGCCGACCCCGGCCTCCGCAGAGTTGCCGAGATACAGGGCCTCGGTGAACTTGTTCGCGTGCGATCCCGCACCCGGGTAGACGACCGGGTGGGTCTCGTCGACGACCTCGAGCTTGTCCTCGCCCCAGTCCGCCTTCTCGGCCCCCTCGTGCGAGCTGTAGCCGACTTCGACCGGGTCTTGCCCGAGCGCCTCGGCCGCGTCGTCCGCGTCGAAGACGAGCTGGATCATCTCCCAGTCGCCCTCGTGCGTGTTGTTGAAGTCGTTGAAGGCGTAGAAGAACCAGTACTGGAGCGCGAGCTTTCCGGGCTTGCCGGGCTCCGCACCGACGTGTGCGTAGACCGTCGGCTCGCTCCCCGCGACCAGGCGGCGGGACCAGCGCTCGTAGTCGCAGCCCGGATTCAACGCGTCCCCGGGAAAGTCGAGGTGGTACTCGTAGCGGTTCCGAAGGCTCTCCGCGCTCGGCCCGATCTTCACGAGATCGGTGGCCCGCCAGGGCCCGCGGAGGGCAACGGTCGGCTCGCCGTCCAGCAGCAGGTCGACGTCGAGCGGGTCGTACGGCTCTCCCGGCCCGCACTCCTCGTCCTGCTCGACGAGCCGGACCACCGGGGCGAAGCGGTCGGCGAGAGCGCGCTCGTCCGCGAGATCGGCGAGCGCCGATGGCGCCGCCACGAGCGCGAGGCCCGCGACGGCGAGGAGCGCAAACAGCGTGCGGCGAGCCATCCGCGGCGATCTTCCCAGACGCCTCCGCTAGACGCCGCGGCGTGCACCGCCGCGACGCCGGTTCGGGCCGAGCTCAGGCCGGAATCCGCGCGACCGCCTCGATCTCGACGAGAAGCCCCGCCGGAAGACCCGCCTGCACCGTCGTCCGTGCGGGGTACGGGGCAGTGAAACGCTCGCGGTAGACCGCGTTGTAGCCCTCGAAGTCCGCGAGGTCCGCGAGGAACGCGTTGACCTTCACCACGTCGTCCAGCGCGCAGCCTGCCGCCTCGAGACATGCCTCCACGTTCGCGAGCGCCCGCCTCGTCTGCTCCTCGATGCCGCCACTGACGACGTCGCCGCTATCGTCGAACGCGACCTGGCCGGCCGTGTAGACGTGATCGCCGCTCACGACGACCGGCGAGAACGGCGCCTTCGGGGTGAGCACACCGTCGGGCTGAAGAGCTCTCTTCGTCATGTCGCCTCCATTCACGCGATGAGGGTCATCCCTGGATTACGAAACCGCGTCGTCGAGCGCCGCCGCAAGCTCGCCCGTGACGGGCGCCGCAGAGCCTCCCTGTGCCGTGTCCGCGGGCGACCGCTCGCGGCGACTGAGGAGCAGGAAGGGCACGGCGAGGAGCTCGATGAGCCCGCCGATGACCAACGACGTCGCATAGCTGTACACGTCCGCGGCGCGGCCGAGCGCCGGCTGGATGACGACGCCTCCGGTGCTGCCCATGAGCGAGTCGAAGGAGAGGACGGTCGCGCGCTGCTGCGACGGGATCATGTCGTTCAGGTACGCCTGCCGGATCGGCATGGTCGCCGCGAAGAGCAGTGCCCAGCCGACGAGCAGCGCGAGCGCCGTCCAGAAGAAGCTCGTGAGCCCGAGCAGGAGCAGGATGACGCTGGAGGCGATCGTCGCGAGGACGATGGCGGTGGTGCGCTTGCGGAAGAGAGCACGGATCCTCGGCGCCGCGTAGCCTCCCGCGATCTGCGCGCCGGCGATGATCGCGGCCGCAAGCCCCGCGATCGAGTACGCCTGCGAGTCGCCCCACAGCTCGAGCATGTACGGCTGAAGGGCGTAGAACGTGTAGAAGCCGACGCCCGATGTGAACGGCGCCGCGAGCATCATCCAGCGCACGGGCGGGTTCCCGAGGCCGTATTCGATCGAGGACGAGAAGACGTGCTGGACCGCCTTCACCGGTCCGGCAGACCGGTCCGGCGTGAAGCCGAGGTCGCGCATGAGCGCCCACGCGACGCCGAACATCACGAGCAGCACCGCGACCCGCAGCAGGAAGGGGACGCCGAGGGTCGTCGCCTGGGCGATCACGCCGCCCGCGACCGACCCGCCGAGCATTGCCGCACCGGCGACCATCTGGCCCCGTCCGAGCACCGCCTCGAGCCCGCCCTCGTAGCCCGCGTAGTTCAACGCGTCCACGAGCCACGCCTCGACCGCGCCGGAGAAGAACGTGAACCCGAGCCCGAGGAGCATCGAGACGATCGCCCACTGCCAGAACGGCGCCCGGAACTCCCACAGGAAGTAGTAGAGGAGCGTCGCGCCTGCGAGCGTGACCGTCCCGAGGAGGTACGAGGCGCGCCGGCCGACGGTGTCGGCGACGACGCCCGTGGGGATCTCGAAGACCATCATCCCGGCGGTGAAGAACGCGTTCGCGGCGAACGCCTCGAGGTTCGAGAGGCCTGCATCGAGCAGGAAGAGCGTGTTGATGCCCCAGATGAACGAGGCTGCGAGCGTGTTGCCGAGCAGGAGCGTCAGGTAGACGCGCTGGATTCGCCGGGCGAGTTCGTTCATGCGTCTATCTAACCCGCTGCCGTCCGCCCCGCTTCCCGATCCGGGCGGGCCACGGGACTACCGTGTGACGGCGCGCCGGTAGCGCCACGCGGAGAGCGGCGCGAAGACGGCGATGATCGCGACGCACCAGACGACGGCGGCCCAGACGTCGTTTCCGGCGGGCGTCCCGATGAAGAGCGCACGCACCGCGTCCACCATGGTCGTGAACGGGTTGTTCTCGGCGATCGGCTGCAGCCAGTCGGGCATCGTCTCCGGCGGCACGAAGGCGGACGAGATGAACGTGACCGGGAAGAGGATCGTGAACCCGAACCCGTTCGCCGCCTCCGGCGACGACGCAACGAGGCCGATGAACGCGAACACCCACGAGAAGGCGTAGCCGATCAGGAACAGCAGCACGATCCCCGCGATCACCTCGGGGACGCTGGTCAGAAACCAGAAGCCGACGGCGAACCCGACCGCGAACATGATCACGAGCTGGATGGCGTTCGTCCCGATGTCCGCGACGACTCGCCCGTTCAGCACCGCCGGGCTCCACATCGGCAGCGAGCGGAAGCGGTCGATCAGGCCCTTCTTCAGATCCTCGGCGAGCCCGAGCGCGGTCACGAACCCGCCGAAGGCCACGGACTGCACGATGATCCCGGGCATCACGAAGTCGACGTAGTCGTACGGCCCGGTCGCGATCGCGCCGCCGAAGACGAACACGAAGAGCAGCACGAACATGATCGGCTGGATCGTGAAGCCGAGCAGGAGGTCGGGCTGGCGCGGGATGCGCAGCAGGCTCCGCTTCGCGAGCACGAGCGTGTCCGAGACGGCGTACTGGATCCCGCTCATGCGCGGTCCCCGGCTTTTTCCTTCTCGGAGCCTTCCTCCTCGGCCGCGTGCCCGGTGAGCTCGAGGAACACGTCGTCGAGCGACGGCCGGCCCACGGCGATGTCCTCGATCCCGATGCCCGCGTCGTCGAGCAGCCGAACGGCGTCGGCGATCTCCCCGCGCTTGCGATCGAGCGGGACGCGAAGCGCACCCTCCTCGAACCACGGCCTGCCGTCCGCCACCGGCGAGAGCGCGGCGAGCGCCGCGTCGGCCTTGTGCTCGTCGTCGATGCGGATCTCGAGACGGTTCCCGCCGACACGGGTCTTGAGCTCGTCCGGCGTCCCCTCCGCGATGACCACGCCGCGGTCGATCACGGCGATCCGGCCCGCGAGCCGGTCGGCTTCGTCGAGGTACTGCGTCGTGAGGAGGACCGTCGTGCCCTGGGCGACGAGCGCCTCCATCGCCTCCCAGAGCGCGATCCGGCTGCGGATGTCGAGCCCCGTCGTCGGCTCGTCGAGGAAGAGCACCGGCGGGCGCGCCACGAGCGCCGCGGCGAGATCGAGGCGGCGGCGCATACCGCCCGAGTAGGTCTTCACCATCCGGTCGCCCGCGTCGGACAGGTCGAAGTCGGCTAGCAGCTCGCGCGCCCGCTCGCGGGAGGGCCGTCGGCCCATGTGGTAGAGGCGCCCGACCAGGTCGAGGTTCTCGAACCCGGTCAGGTTCTCGTCCACGGCCGCGTACTGCCCGGCGAGCCCGATGCGCTGCTTCACGCCATGCGGGTCGGCGAGGACGTCGATTCCCGCGACGCGCGCCGTCCCCTCGTCGGGAGGCAGCAGCGTCGTCAGGATCCGGACCGTCGTGGTCTTGCCTGCGCCGTTCGGCCCCAGAAGGCCGTAGACCGTCCCCGCGTCGACCTCGAGGTCGACGCCACAGAGGGCCCTTACCTCCCCGTACCTCTTCTGCAGCCCACGGGCCTCGATCGCGACGTCCTGCGGCATCCGGTGATACGACTATCAGGCGGCGGGAATCTCATCGAAGCCGAACCCGGCCGATTCGTTCCGGAGCGGCGTCACGTTCCCCATGTGCACGCGCCGACCCGGCGCGACGTGCGAGAGCACCCGGTGCCAGAGCGGGACGACCAGGAGGTGCCCGGCGCCGGGGGCGACCTCGAGGCGGGAGTTCGGTAGTCGCTCCTTCCACCAGCCACCGTGCCTCGGGCCCGCGACGGGATCGCGCGAGCCGTACAGGAGGAGCACCTTCGCCTCGACGTCGGAGGCCTCGAACCCCCACGGCTGCAGGCAGAAGCCGGCGAGGTCGGATGCGAGCCCGCTCGCGCCCTGGATGTATGCGACCCGCAGCATCTCCCCGAGCCGCGCCCGCGTCTCCCCGGTGCTCACGACATCGTCGTCCGCGGGCGCCGTCGTGAAGCCGGCGAGGGCGGCGTCCGAAAGCGGGTCGTCCGGCACGAGCGGGGCGAGGAGCTGCGAGAGCTCGGCGTGGACGTCCCGGGGACCCCGGCTGCTCATGCGCTGGAGAAGCTGCTCGTACTCCGGCGAGATCCAGGGCACCTCCTCCTGAGGGGCCGGGGTCGCCGCGACGACCACGCGGTCGACGAGCTCCGGATGGCGGGCGGCGAACGCGAGCGCGACCCGGCCGCCGGCCGACCAGCCGACGACGCCTGCACGCCGCACCTTGAAGCGGTCGAGCACCGCCGCGATGTCGTCGGCCGCAGCGGCCACGGTCGCCCATTCCTCTCCGCCCATGGGATCGGAGCCGCCGTAGCCGGGGCGGTCCACGGCCAGGAGCGTCACCTCTCGCGCGCGGGTCTCCTCGGGGTCCGGGTCGAAGATGCCGGCGCCGGGGGCGCTGTGGCAGAAGACGACCGTCCGCTCCGTGTCGCCGTCGACGATTCCGGCGCTCGCGAGCCAGCCCGCGCGCGTCGCGGTCCGGTGCACCGCGACCCGGCGATCGCCGGAGACCAGGACGTGCTGGACGGCCCGTAACGCCATGCTTCGAGCCTAGACCTCGTTCCCGCCATCTTCTGTCGTGATTACGACGTACGGTTCGTCCAATGCGCGCAAGCCGGCTCGTCTCGTTCCTCCTCGTGCTTCAGACGCGCGGCCAGCTGACGGCGGCCGAGCTCGCCGAGCGGCTCGAGGTGTCGGAGCGAACCGTGCAGCGCGACGCACAGGCACTTGCTGCGGCAGGCGTCCCGATCGCGTCCATGCGCGGCCCGGCCGGCGGCTACCGCCTCGAGCGCGGCTACCGCACGAAGCTCACCGGGCTCGACGCCGCCGAGGCGGAGGCGCTCTTCGTCGGGCCGGCCGCCGAGCTCGGACTCGGGCGGGAGCTCGCGGGCGCTCGGCTCAAGCTCCTCGCCTCCCTCCCTCCCGAGGTGCAGGAGCGGGCGAGCCGCGCGGCGCAGTTGTTCCACGTCGACACGCGCGGCTGGTTCCGCGAGGAGGACCGCGCGCCGTGCCTGCCCGTGATCGCGAGCGCGCTGTGGCGCGACCGGCGGCTCGACATGCGCTACCGCGAAGGGTCGGCGATCGTCGCCCGGCGTCTCGACCCGCTCGGCCTCGTCCTCAAGGCAGGCGTCTGGTACCTGCTCGCGCGGCGCCGGGGCGAGGAGCGCGTGTACCGGGTCTCGAGGATCGTCTCGGCACGGGAGCGTGCGGAGCCATCCGTGCGGCCTGACTCCTTCGACCTCGCTGCCGCGTGGACGGAGCGCTCGGAGGCCTTCGAGCGGACGCTTCCGTGGCTCGAGGTCACGGTGCGCTTGCCCCGGCGCGAGATCCGGTATCTCCGCGACCCGCGCATCGTCGAGGACGGCGACCCGGCAACCGTGGTCGCCCGCTTTGGAGGCCTCGAGCAGGCGTTCCACGCGCTGCTCACGTACGGGCCATACGCCGAGGTGCTCGCCCCGCTCGAGCTCAGGGAGCGGATCGGGAGCGCGGCCGCGCGTATGGCGGAGATCTACGCTCGGAGCGCGGCGCCGCCCGTCGAGGTCGGAGCGGCCTCGCCCTAGCCCGGCCACGACTCAGGGCAGCAGCCCGCCGAGACTCTCGAGCTTGTCGAGCGCATCGAGGAGCTCCCAGACCGACACCGACTCGACTGCGCGGCGCGCGAGCGACGCGACGAGGCCGGAAAGCGAGCCGTCCTCATCTGCCTTGTCGATCCCGGCGACGAGGCCTTCCTGCACGGACTGCTCGACCTCCTCGCGCGAGAGCCCGTGCTCGTCCGCGAAGGCGTCGAGCGCGTCCTCGCTCCGCACAGCGAGCACGAGCTCCTCCCGCGAGACCCCGAGGTCGCAGGCGGCGCTGTCGAGCCCCGCGAGGACGATCTGCTCGAGCACCTCCGAGAGACCGTCCGGGGAGCGCTCCGCGCGCGGCGCGCACGGGTCGGCGACCGCGGCCGGCTCGTAGTTCCCGCCTCCGAGCGCAAGGTACGGGACGAGGACGACGGCGACCGCGCCGAGCGCGACCAGGAGCGGCACCGCCCGCTTCACAGCGGCTCGCCTCGGCTCACGGCGACAGGGACGAGGGCGGCGAGCGCGAGCGCCGCGGCGAGGAGGAACGGGCCGGAGAACGCATCGGTGACGGCCCGGTCGAGCTGGTCCTGGAGCGCGGCGTGAAGAGACGTGTACTCGTCGTCGTCCGGACGGTCCTCGAAGACCGTCGCGACGTTCGGGAGCTTCCCGTCCTCCTTCGCCCGGTCGACCTCGTCGAGCACGTCCTGTGCGAGGCGCAGCTTGTCGAGCGGCGGGATCTGACTGTCGAGGACCTCGGCCGCGCCCGCGCGAACGGCCCGCTCGCGGTTCACGTCGAGCGCGTTCGTGAGCACCGGCGCGAGCAGAAGCAGTCCGACCACGACACCGGCATGCCGCGCGGCGATCGTCCAGCCGCCGTGCACGACCTGCTCGGAACGGCCCGCGACCGCCCGCTCGGTGAGGGCGGCGAGCGTGAGGCCGAGTCCGGCGCCGACGAGCACCTGCGGGGCGAGCGTCCACCACCAGCCGGCTCGCGGCATGAATGCGAGGCACGTGAGCCCGCCGGCGACCAGGACGACGCCGGACGCGATGCGCATCCCGAGACCGGCAGACTGCGGCACGAGCCTGGCGGCCGCGATCGCGACGAGCGGCATAACGGTCACGACGACCCCGGCCGCGGCCGGCGACATCCCCCACCCGTCCACGAGGAGCAGGACGATGAGGAAGAGCGCGGCGACGAGCCCGCCCGAGAGCAGCAGCAAGGCGGCGTTCGGAAGCCAGCGCGGCCGCCCGGCGGGCTTCGGAATCCGCCGTACCGAGATCCCCCGGAGCGCGACGAGGGTGACCAGTGCGAGGGGAACCTGGGCGATGAAGATCGACTCCCAGCCGAGCGCCTCGGTGAGGATCCCACCGGCAGCCGGACCGAGCGACGCGCCGAGGACGCCGGCGAGCACCCAGACGTGCGCGGCCCGTGTATCGCTCCCCGTCGTGCCGGACAAGAGATCGAGCGCCGCGACGACGACGAGTGCGCCGCCGGCCGCCTGGACGCAGCGCGCGCCGACGAGGATCTCGAACGACGGCGCCAACCCGCACAGGAGCGATGCGCCCGCGAAGACGACGGCGCCGGCGGCGAACGCCGGGCGCGGCCGTCGCCGGGCGACGTATGCGGCGGGGACCGCGAGAAGCGCGAGAGCGAGGTTGTACGACGTCAGCACCCAGGCGACCGTGGTGACGTCCACGTCGAACTCGCCGAGGATCTGCGGGAGTGCGAGGGTGACCACCGACGAGTCGGCGAGCGCGAGCCCGATCGCGAGACCGAGCAGCGCCGATCGCATGCGCGGAGTCTAGGGCCGACCGGCCGATCGAGCCCAGGAACCCTCGCGACCGCCCCGAACACGTTCGCTGATGTCCGCGCAGCCGGAGCCGCAGCCGGAAGTTCGCATCGTCACCGTCCGCCCACGGACGGTCATCTCCGTCATCGGGCTCACGGTGCTCGTATTGGCAGTGCTCTTGCTCGCGTACCTCGCGTGGCAGGTGCTGACCTGGATCCTCATCGCGATGTTCCTCGCGGTCGCGCTCAACCCGGCAGTCGAGTTCTTCGTCCGTCGAGGCGTGCGCCGCCCACTCGCGGCGACCTTCGTGTTCTTCATCACGCTCATGGTCGTCGTCGGGATCGGGTTCCTCTTCATCCCGCCGCTCATCTCGCAGATCCAGGAGTTCGTCGAAGCGGTACCGGACTTCATCGACGACCTCACCGCGGGGCGCGGGCCGCTCGGGTTCCTGCAGGACGACTACAAGATCGTCGATCGCATCCGGGAGGCGATCGAGAAGCAGGGCGTCGGCGGCGTCCTCGGCCTGAGCCTCCCCGTGCTCGACGTCGTGCGCAGCGTCGTGACCGCCGTCGTCGGCGTGATCACCATCGTCTTCCTGACCTACTTCATGCTGCTCGACGGCCCGCGTACGGTCGACCGGTTCCTCGCGCTGCTTCCTGATACGACCCGCCCACGGTGGGAGCGAGTCGGCGACGAGCTCTATCGCACGGTGTCGGGCTACGTCACCGGGAACCTCCTCATCAGCTTCGTCGCGGCCGCCTTCACCGCGATTCTCCTGTTCGCCATCGGGAGCAGCTATGCGATCGGCCTCGCCGTGGTGGTCGCCATCTTCGACCTCATCCCGCTGGCCGGGGCGACGATCGCCACGATCATCGTCGCGACCGTCGTGTTCATCGAGACGGACTGGGTGCGCTGCCTCATCGTGGTCGCCGCCTTCATCGGGTACCAGCAGTTCGAGAACCACGTCCTGCAGCCGCTCGTGTACGGCAGGACGGTGAAGCTCTCGCCTCTTGCAGTGCTCTGCGCCGTGCTCATCGGCGCTCAGCTCGCCGGGATCCTCGGCGCACTGATCGCGATCCCGGTCGCCGCGTCGCTCCTCGCGGTCGGGCGCGAGGTGCTCGAGTACCGCAAGGAGCTCGCCGACGCCGGCGAGCCCGAGCCCGAGCTGTAGGAACTCTTACTCGCGCACGACGATCTCGCTGCTTCGCGCTCTGGACCCGAGTGCCCGGAGTCGTCAGCATGGCCGCATGATGCGTCGACCCGTCTTCGCGCTCGCCGTCCTGGCGCTCGTCGTGGCCGTGACGAGCGCGACCGCAGGCGGCGCATCGGGACGCCTTCCGGGCTCAACGGCGTTTCGGACGTGCGCGGCTGCCGGCCCGTACTGGCCGACGATGACCCTCGCGGTCAACGGGTCTACGGGCTGGGTCGCATGCAAGGAGCGCTCCCTCGTGCAGAAGGTCGACACGAGAACGGGGAAGGTCGTGCGCTCCGTCCGCCTCGACGCGCCGGTGATCGCCGTCGCCACCGGGTTCGGCTCCGTCTGGGCGCTCGAGGGGTTCGGGACGCTCGCACGCATCGCTCCGAGCTCGGGGCGGGTCGTCAAGCGCATCTCGCTCGGAGCCCAGGCGCCGTACAACATCTGGATCGGAGCCGGGTCGGTATGGGTCGTGGACGACTCGGCCGGGACCGTGCTGCGGATCGCACCCGGACCGGGCCGAGTCACTGCACGCATCCAGGTCGGCGATGGGCCCGCGGATCTCGTCTTCCGCGGCACGACCGCCTGGATCGTGAATCACCGCGATCGAGGGCTCGTGCGGCTCGACACGCGAACGAACCGGCCGACCCGGGTCGCAACACTTCCCGGCGACGCGCCCGAGCGGGTGGCGTACCTCGACGGATCGCTCTGGGTCACGGGACGTGGCACGGACCTGCTGAAGGTGGATCCGGCGAGCGGCGCGGTGGATGAGCAGGTCGACATCGGCGCCAGCGGGATCGACGTGGTGGCGGCGGGCGGCGCGTTGTGGGTGCCCTCCAGGAGCGCGGCCGTCGACCCGACCGGCTTCCCGACGATGGAGGCGCTGCGGCGCGTCACGCCCGACGGCGCGATGACGACCGTGGCTCACGCTCGAGGCCGGCTCGACGTGCACGGGCTCGCCTCCGCGGGCGCGTGGCTGTGGCTCGCCGACAACACCGGCGGTTTCCTCTATCGCGTGCCGCTCCGGCCACGATAGCGGCGCTCAGAAACTTCATCTCCCAGGCCCATTGACTTTCCCCTCTCGCTGAGAGAGGGTGCGCGCGGCGTTGGGGAGAGGTGCACTACTGCGGCTTGGCGTCTGCCTGCTTTTCCTGGTTCCGCTTGCGGCCTCGGCCAGCGCTGGACCGGCCGTTGCGCCGCCGCGCTCGACGTTCGTCATCGGCGTCGACGACGACCACGCGAAGTGGCTCGCGCGGCCCGACGGCCTGATCGCGAAGTACCGGGACCTCGGGCTCGACGCCGTCCGGATCACGATCCCGTGGCGGCACGGCCAGACGAAGCCGACCGACGTTCGCGTGTACCTCCACCGTGCGGCGATGATGATCCAGCGCGGGCAGCGCGTGGTCATCTCGGTGTTCGGGCGACCCTCGGATGCGCCGCTCGACGCGAAGAGCAGGCGCCAGTACTGCAACTTCCTCCACTACGTGCTCGTCCGCATCCCGTTCCAGGACGTCGCCATCTGGAACGAGGTGAACTCTCCGCAGTTCTGGCCGACCTCCGCCGGCGCGCCCGCATACGAGGCGCTGCTCTCGACGTGCTGGAAGCGGCTTCATGCGCTGCGCACGAACGTCAACCTCATCTCGACGACGGCGGCCCACCACGACCCTGCGGGCTTCATGCGGCTGCTGGGCAAGACGTACAAGGAGCGGCGCCGGACGCATCCGATCGTCGACACCTTCGGCCACAACCCGTACCCGGACAACGCGGCGGAGCCCCCATGGATCCAGCACCCCGAGGAGACGACAGTCGGGCAGGGCGACCTGCAGCGGCTTCTCGACGGAGTCCGCGACGGCTTTACGGGAACCGCGCAGCCGCTCCCCGGCGAGGGGCGTACGTCGGTCTGGTACCTCGAGACCGGGTTCCAGACGACGATCCAGCGCGATAAGCGCCGCTTCTACCGCGGGGCCGAGACCGATCCCTACGCCGTCCCACCGGTCGCGCACGAGGACGCCGAGCCGTGGGTGCGCGACCAGGCGAGCCAGATCCGAGACGCGCTGCTCCTCGCCCGCTGCCAGCCGCAGGTCGGGGCGTTCTTCAACTTCGAGCTCCTCGACGAGGACCGGCTTTCCGGCTGGCAGTCCGGCGTGCTCTGGCGCGACGGGACCGAGAAGGCCTCCTACGATGCCTTCAGGAGCGCCGTGCGGCTCGTCCGCTCGGGCGACCTCGACTGCTCGACGGTCGCGGGCGCCGGCGGGCCGTTACCGCCCTCCGCGCCGCGAGCAGACCCCGACGGCCTCGGCTAGTCGGGCGGGCCCATGCCCTGGAGCTCGTCGGCGGGGCGAGGCGCGGGCGCGGGGATCGTCGGCAGGCCGGCCTCCCGCCACGCGACGAAGCCGCCGACGACGTCGGCCGCGCGCGCATAGCCCAGATCGGCGAGCGAGGCAGCCGCGAGCACGGACGAGAAGCCGTGGTCACAGAGCACGATCACTCGCTCTTCGGGGCCGCGCGCATGCGGAGACCGCGTCGTGCTGTCGAGGGCGAAGCGCCACTCGAGCACGGTGCGCGGGATGTGAAGCGAGCCCGGAACGACGCCGTCCCGCACGCGACTCGCGTCCGAGCGGATGTCCACGATCAGCGCGCCGTCCTCGGCCGCGGCCAGCGCATCGGCGGGCTCGAGCCGCTCGATCCGAGCCGCAGCCGCCCCCAGCATCTCGGCGAGCGTTCTGCCTGGCGGCGCCACCCGACTACGCTACACCGGTGAGCGGCGCGGCCGCCGAGATCGTCTTCGACCACGTGACGAAGCGCTATCCGGGCCGCGGCGCCCCCGCAGTCCAGGACCTGTCGCTGACGATTCCCGTCGGCGAGATCTGCTGTCTCGTCGGTCCTTCCGGCGCAGGGAAGACGACGGCGATGAAGCTCGTCAACCGCCTCATCGACATCGACGAGGGGGACATCACGATCGGCGGCCGGAGCGTTCGGGCGATGAACGTGACCGAGCTCCGGCGCGGCATCGGCTACGTGATCCAGCAGGTCGGCCTCTTCCCGCACATGACCGTCGCGGACAACGTCGCGACCGTGCCGCGGCTCCTCGGCCGCGCCAGGGGCGAGATCGAGCGGCGGGTAGACGAGCTCCTCGACCTCGTCGACCTCCCTGCCGCGGACTACCGCGAGCGATTCCCGTCGCAGCTCTCCGGCGGCGAGCGCCAGCGCGTGGGGCTCGCGCGCGCCCTCGCGGCGAACCCGCCGGTGATGCTCATGGACGAGCCGTTCGGCGCGGTCGATCCGATCACGCGGGCACGGCTCCAGCACGAGCTGCTCCGGATCCAGAGCGAGCTCCGGAAGACGATCATCTTCGTGACGCACGACATCGACGAGGCGATCATGCTCGGCGACCGGATCGCGATCCTGCGCGAGGGCGGGGTGCTCGCCCAGTACGACACCCCGGAGAGCATCCTCACGCGGCCGGCGGACTCCTTCGTCGAGCGCTTCATCGGCGCCGATCGCGGGATCAAGCTGCTCGCGCTCCGCCGGCTCGACGAGCTCGGCCTGGCACCGCTCGACGGCGTCGAGCCCGCGAACGGTGTCCCACGCGCCGTCGGTTCGACGACGCTGCGCGACGCGGTCTCGCTGATGATCACCGCAGGGTCGCGCGAGCTCGTCGTGCTCGACGGAGACGGCACGGAACGCGGCCTCGTGACCCTCGACCTGCTCGCGGAGCTCGCCCGGTGAGCGGCTGGTACCTCGCGCAGTCGGAGGAGCCGGTGATCCCGGACTTCGGCGAGGGGAGCGACTGCGTCGTCGAGAACCGCTTCTTCTGCACCGACTGGGTTCGCGACAACTGGAGCGGCGTCATCCAACCCGCGCTCCTCGAGCACGTGAAGCTCACGATCATCGCCGTCGTCATCGGCTTCGCGATCGCCTTCGTCGCCGCGCTCGTCACGCACCGCTTCCGGCTCGCGGACAAGCCCTTCGTGGTCTTCTCGGCGATCGTGTACACGGTCCCGAGCCTGGCGCTCTTCCAGCTCCTCGTCCCCGTGACCGGCCTCACCGTCGCGACGGTCGAGATCGCGCTCGTCGGCTACACGCTCCTGATCATCTACCGCAACATCCTGGAGGGCCTGCGCGGTGTGCCTGCCGATGTTCTCGAGGCCGCGAGAGGCATGGGGTTCACGCGACGGCAGACGCTGTGGCGAGTGGAGCTGCCCCTCGCGATCCCGGCGATGATGGCCGGCCTACGCGTCGCGGTCGTCTCGACGATCGCACTCGCGACGGTCGCCGCCCTCGTCGTGCCCCAGGGCCTCGGCTACCCGATCTTCCTCGCGCTGCGGGAGTCGTTCAAGACGGAGATCATCGTCGCGGGCGGGCTCGCAGTCCTGCTCGCGCTGATGGCCGACGCCCTGCTCGTGCTCGCCGAGCGCACGCTGACGCCGTGGGCGCGGGTCCGGAGGGCCTCGTGATCGCCTTCGACCTCGGCATCTTCTCGGGCGCGCTCGAGTTCATCGTGGACGAGCGCCGGCTGATCCTCGACAAGACGTGGGATCACCTGCTCCTCTCGGCTGCGGGCATGGGGATCGCGCTCGCGATCGCGCTGCCACTCGGGCTCTGGCTCGGCCACCTGCACCGCGGCTCGTTCGTCGCGGTGAACGTCGCGAACATCGGCCGTGCGCTCCCGAGCCTCGCGGTCATTGCCATCGGCATCGCATTCCTCGGCGTCGGCTTCACGAACATCGCGCTCGCGCTCGTCGTGCTCGCGGTGCCGCCGATCCTCACGAACGCGTACGTCGCGGTCGACGGCGTCGAGGCGGACGCCGTCGAAGCGGCGCGTGGGATGGGGATGACCGGCTGGCAGATCGTCTGGAAGGTCGAGCTGCCGCTCGCGCTCCCACTCATCTTCGCGGGCATCCGGACGGCCGTCGTCTTCGTCATCGCGACCGCCACGATCGCGGCCGTGGCCGGAGGCGGCGGCCTCGGCGACATCATCGTGAACCAGGCCCAGTACGGGCTCGAGGGTGTCGTCGGCGCGGCGATCTGCGTGTCGGTGCTCGCGCTCGCCGCGGATGCGCTCCTCGGGCTCGTCCAGCGACTGCTGACGCCCGCGGGCCTACGCACGCGCACGCCTGCCCTGGAGCCCGACGTTCGGACGGCGACATCGCCTAGCTAAGGTCTTCGGGTCCAGGACCACTCCCTACCTCTCCCGGAAAGGGGGACACCAGTGATCCGGAAACACAATCGCCGTGCGGCCAAAGCGGCCTTCACTGTCGCAATGGGGGTCGCTCTCATCCTCGGCGGTGCCGTGGCGGCGCCGGCCGCCGAGAGCCAGGCGACGCCCGTCATCGTCGGCGCGAAGAACTTCCCCGAGCAGTACGTGCTCGGGCAGCTGTACCGGCAGGCTCTGATCGCGAAGGGCTTCGACGTTCAGTACCAGGAGAACATCGGCTCGACCGAGCTCGCCGACACGGCCCTCAAGAGCGGCAAGATCACGCTGTATCCCGAGTACACGGGGATCATGCTCTCCGTCACGTTCAAGCGGAAGACGCTGCCGAAGACCGCTGCGGCCACCTACAAGCTCGCGAAGCAGCTCTACGAGAAGCGTGGTCAGACGCTGCTTCGCCAGACGCCGTTCCAGGACCGCGACGTCATCGCCGTCACGCGCGCGACCGCGCGCAAGTACGGGCTCAAGACGCTCGCCGACCTGAAGAAGGTCCCCGATCTGACGCTCGCCGGGTTCCCCGAGTGGGAAGGCCGCTGGACCGGTCAGATCGGCCGGCAGTACGGCGTCAAGGGCTTCGACTTCGTCCCGCTCGCCGGCATCTCCGCCTACACGCTGCTCGACCAGGGCGACGTGCTCGCGGCGGACGTCTTCACGACGGATCCGCCGCTGCTGACCAGCAAGTACGTCCAGCTCCGCGATCCGAAGAACATGTTCGGGTTCCAGTACGTCGCACCCGTCGTCGACCGCGACCTCGTCTCGGAGAACGGGGCGCGCTTCACGACGACGATCAACAACGTGAGCAAGCTCCTGACGGTCAGGGCGATCCAGGCGATGAACAAGGCAGTCGGCGTGGACAAGAAGCCGGCCGCGAAGGTCGCCGACGCCTTCCTGAAGGCGAACAACCTCAAGTAACGCGTGCCATCCGGGCCGCCGCGGGCGATGCGCCGGCGGCGGCCCGCGGGTGCCGTGTGTACGGCGCGGTTGCACGGGGTAGACGCACGCCGTGACCGGGAACGCGCGGTCTTGCCCCGTCTGCGCCGCCGCGGTGCCGGAGGAGGCGAACTACTGCCCCAGTTGCGGCCTGCAGCTGATCGAGGGCGAGGACGCCTCGTACACGAGACCGGCCCCGAAGATGTTCGGCGTCGTATCGCCGACGGCCGCGTTCGTCCTCGGTTGCCTGCTCCTCGCCGGAGCGATCGCCGCGGCCGTCGTCGGGAGCATCGTCGCGACGATCCTGCTTCTCGCCGCGGCGGCGGCCGTGTTCGTCCTCTTCTACGGCGCTGCGGAGCGCGACCCGTCGGGGCGCGTCGCGAGCGCGGCGCTCGCCGGGAACGAGCGGATACGCGGCATGACGACCTCGTCCGGGAGCCGGGCACGCGCCTGGTCCGGTGCAGGCCGCGACGTGGTTCGCCTCCGTCGCAGGATGAAAGCGCTCAACGACGAGCGTGAGCGCCTCCGCCCCGCTCTCGGGGACGCCGCCTACCGCGAGGACGAGCCCGTCGTCTCGGCACTCCGTGCGCGGATGCTCGAGATCGACGATGCCGTCTCGGCGTGCAGGCAGGAGCGCCTGGCGACCCTCGCCCGCGCTCGCGCGCAGGTGGACGAGGCGCGCGACGCAGGGCGTCCCACCGAGGTGCTCGTCGGCGCCCAGACGGGCTCGGACGCTGGCACCGAGGCCGACGAGGAGCAGGAACCGACGAGCCGCGAGTGACGTGCGCCGCCGCGTGGGCGGCGTCTCCTGACCAGCCCCTGGACAGAGGTGCGCGCGTGCGCGCACCTCTGTCCAAGCTGATCCGGCTAGGCGGCGATGTCGAGTGCCGGTTCTGCGACCGGTGCCTCGTGCGGCTGCAGGTCGCGGCCCCGAACCATGAAGACCGAGACGAGGACGCCGACGAAGGCGATCGCCGCGCCCGCCCAGAACGCGTTCACGAATCCGTCCGTCAACGCCGCTGCCTGCGACGTCCCGGTTGCGAGCTCGTCCTCGGTCGTCGAGACCGCGATGGTCGAGAGCAGTGCAATCCCAACCGCCCCGCCGATCTGCTGCGTCGTGTTGATCAGCCCCGACGCGAGCCCCGCCTCCTGCGGCTTCGTCCCGGCGAGCGCCGCAATGGTGAGCGGCACGAACGCGAACGGGATCGCCACGCCGAGGATGAGGAAGCCCGGGAAGAGATCGGCCCAATACGTGCCGTTGACCGAGACCTGGGTGAAGTAGAGCAATCCGGCCGTGAGCAGGCTCATGCCCAGGATGAGGGCGGGCTTGACGCCTACTCGGTTCACGGCGACGGCCGCCACGTTCGCCCAGATCACTGCCGTGCCGGCCACTGCCAGGTAGCCGATGCCCGTCTTGAGCGCCGAGAACCCGAGCACCTGCTGCATGTAGAGCGTCAGCATCAGGAACATCGAGAACATCGCCGTGCCCATGACGAACATGGCCACGTTCGCCGCCGTGAGCGTCTGCAGCCGGAAGATGGAGAACGGCACGAGCGGCTCGCGCTGCCGCTGCTCCCAGAGCCCGAAGGCGACCAGGAGCACGGCCGACGCGACGAACGTGCCGATCGTCGCGGCCGAGCCCCAGCCCCACTGCTGGCCCTGCGTGATGCCGAGGACGAGCAGGCTCAAGCCGCCCGTGACGAGTATTGCGCCCGGCACGTCGTGGCTCTGGCCGTGGGCGTCACGGCTCTCGGTGAGCAGGATCGGCGCCAGCACGAGCCCTGCGATGCCGACGGGCACGTTGACGAAGAAGATCCACTCCCAGGAGAGCAGGTCGGTGAGGATGCCACCCAGGAGGACACCGGCGGCAGCGCCGAATCCTCCGACCGCGCCCCACGCGCCGAGGGCGATGTTGCGCTCACGACCTTCGGAGAACGTGGTCGTGAGGATGGAGAGCGCCGCAGGCGTGATCGTCGCCGCGCCGAGGCCCTGCAGGGCGCGGGCGGCGATGAGCGACTCGTCGCTCCAGGCGAGACCGCAGAGGAGCGAGCCGATCGAGAAGATCACGAGGCCGGCCATGAACACGCGCTTGCGCCCGAGGATGTCCGCGAGGCGTCCTCCGAGCAGGAGGAAGCCGCCGAACACGAGCGCGTACGCACTGATCACCCACTGGAGGTTCTCCTGCGAGAAGCCGAGATCCACCTGGATCGACGGGAGCGCGACGTTCACGATCGCGATGTCGAGAATGACCATGAACTGCACACCGCAGATAAGGGCCAGTGCCCACCATTTTCTTTGGTCTGAAGTAACCATTGATCCCCCTCGGGGTTTGTTTCTCGTGTCGTAGAGCCGACGAACCCCGCAACCGGAGATCGACAGCCATCTCGTTCAGCGAAGGTTGCGATGCTACAGCCTGTACTTTCAAATTGCAAGTTAAGACTTCCATCCGACAAGAAGGCACTGTACAATCGCGAACTGGTGAAGAAGTACGGCCAGTACTGCCCGATGGCACATGCACTCGACCTCGTGGGCGAGCGCTGGTCACTGCTCATCGTGCGCGAGCTGCTCGAGGAAGGCCCTCTCCGCTACACCGATCTCCACTGCCGGCTCTCGGGCTGCGGAACGAACATCCTCGCGGCCCGGCTGAAGCAGCTGGAGCAGGGCGGCATCGTCCAGCGCCGGCAGCTTCCACCGCCCGCAGCATCGACCGTGTACGAGCTGACCGGCTACGGCGAGGCGCTCCGCCCGGTCATGCACGAGCTCGCCCACTGGGGCGCTCGCTCGCTCGGGCCCCCGGTCGTCGCCGACGCGCTTGACCCGGGCTGGCTTGCGGGCGCGCTGCGCATCGCCCTTCCCCCCACGACGCCGTGCATCGAGTTCCGCATCGGAGACGAGGTCGCATACGTCGCCGGCGGAGAGTCGTTCGCCGGCCCGGCGCCCGATCCGGCTGCCGTCATCGAGGGCGACGCCGGCGCGTTCTACGACCTGCTCGTCAACCGTGACATCGGCGCGGTCACGGTGCGGGGGAGCAAGGCCGTGATCGAGGACCTGCTCGCGACGCTTCCGGCGCGGACGCCGGTCCCGGCGCCGCCGCTCGCCGCCGCCTCCTAACCGAGCAGCGGCCGGATGAGCGCCTCGAACGCCTCGAGGTAGGTGCGGCCTTCGTAGCGCCGCAGCGGGTGCGGCGGCAACGACTCCTCGCGGAGCACGCCGTCGTGCCGCACGTAGACGACCGGCCGGATCGTCTCCTCGGCGTCGAACTCGAGCGTGACGGCGACGCCGTCCTCGTCGCGATCGACGAAGACCTCGAGCGGGACGATGCCCTCGTCCTGGACACTCCCGTCGCCCGAGGCATGCAGGACCCGTGCGAGGTAGCCCTTCTGGAACGAGATCTCGGGCGAGTGGTTGAGCTCGTGCACGAGGAACGGCGCGACCTCGTCCCGTCCGAGATGCGGCCTCTCGGCGCGGGCTCCGAAGCGCGTCTCCGCGAGATGACGGGCGAGAACGCGGGCGTTGTACCGGAAGCCACCGACCATCGTCGACAGGCTCGCCACGCCGTGCTTGCGTAGGCCGGGGGCGGCGTCGCTGACGTTCCCGGCGAAGAAGAGACCCGGCACGGTCACGCTCTCCCAGAACGGGCTCAGCGCGGGGAGCCGGCCCTCCCGGACGGTCGCGACGCCGAGTGCCGGCAGGTCGAGCAGCGGAGCGTGGAACCCGGTCGCGGCGATGACGTCGTCGGCCTCGAGCAGCAGCGGCTCCGGCCGGGTCGAGTCGAGTGCGTGCACGACGAACCCTTCGCCGCGGCGCTCCACCCTGTCCACGGACGCGTTCAGGACGAAGCGCCCGGGCGCGCCACGCACGTGCTCGTCGTACGTCGTCAGGTACCAGGGACGAAGCGGCGAGCGCGCAAGCCGCCCGAGATCGGGCGACCGTGGCGAGACGAGCGTGAGCTCGCGCACGCCCTGGCGCGAGATCGCCTCGCCGATCTCGAACGCGGAATTCCTCTTGCCGACGATGACGACGCGGCGGTCCCGGTACCGATCGGGCGCGCTGTCGACGCTGACGTAGTGGTGCGCGAGCTCGACGCCGGGAATGGACGGGACCCAGGGCTCCGTCATGCCGATCGCGAAGACGGCCGCGCGGCACCGGTACTCACCATCGCTCGTCACGAGGACGATCGAGCCGTCCTCGAGCCGCGTCGACTCCCAGCTGCACCCGTAGCGCACGGGAACCGGCGCACGCTCGGCGAACGCGCGCATGGCGGCGACCATCTCGTCGCGGGACGGGCGGCGGTGGCCCTCCGCGATCTCGCCCGGCACGAGCGCACCCAGGTCTGGCTCCTCCGCGACGAGGCTGTTCTGGTCGTGCAGCTCGTATTCGCGCGTCCCGCGGGCGACATCGGCGCCGGCGTGCGTCCAGCTGATGAGCCGCTCGAAGAGCGGGAACCGCTGGAACATCCCGCCCGGTCCGTTGTCGGCCGAGATCGTCGCGTGCTCGACGCCGAGCCTCGAGAGGCAGTAGCTCACCTGCAGACCGCCAGGCCCGCTCCCCACGACGACGACCGGGTAGTCGCCCGGCGGGAAGGGGCGCGACTCGGCGCCTAGCTCCACCGGCTCGCGTCGCGAAGCCGGCGTGAGACCGCTTGCAGCATGCGCAGCATTACGGGTGGGTGCTCGAGCAGGAACCCCTCGAGCTGCGGCCCGGGCAGTACGAGGCACCGGAGGAGAGTCTCGGCGCGCACGTCCGCGATCGGCACGCCGCCGATGAGGACCGAGATCTCCCCGAAGAAGTCGCCACGACCGAGCCGTGCCCGCTCCTGGCCGTCGATGACGACCGCGGCGTCTCCCTCGACGATGACGTAGAAGGCGCCTCCCGAGATCCCCTGGCGCAGGACGCGCTGGCCCTGGGCGAAGACCTCCTCGTCGAAGGTGTGGGCAACGGCCTCGAGCTCCGGCCAGCGGAGATCGGCGAAGAGCGCGAGCTGTGCGAGCCGCTCGACGGCCTCGGGCGCAGCCATCAGACGAGCCCTCCGCGGTAGCGCCACGGGCCGGGCTCGAAGCGGATGCCGCGCTTCCGGCAGAACTCGCGAACCGAGTCGAGCACGACGCCCCCCTCTCCATGCACCTCGCGGCCGACCAGGTCGAGCACGGCGACCTCCGCGGGAACCTCCCCGCCCGCCTCGAGCGTGAGCACGACGGCAGGCCCGCCGCCCCCGCCCGCGTAGGTCGGCGTGAAGTAGACGCGCGTCCCCTCGACCTCGAAGCCGCGCTCGTCGCCGTCGCCGACAGCGGAGACGTCGTGGCCGCGGAGGGCGAGCAGCTCGTGCAGCTCGTCCACCATCTTCCGCGCGAGCTCGGTCTGGCGCGCGCGGGAGACGGTGTGCGCGGCGCTCCCGGTGACCTTCGCCGGCACGCCGATCGCGAACGAGCGCGGAGGAACGTCCCCGACGACGTACGAGTTCGAGGCGACGATCGACTCGGCGCCGATCCGGACGCCGGCGTAGAGGACGGCCCCGAGCCCGACCTGCGCGCGGTCCTCGAGCACGACCGGAGCGAAACGGTTCTCGAAGCCCTCGAGCAGCGAGTGGCCGATGTTGTGAGTCACGAGCATGGACCGCATGGTGACGAATGCCTCCCGGCCGATGAGCACGGGTCGGCACACGTTCACGAACGCCTCGTCGCCGATGAACGCGAGGTCGCCGATCGCGAGCGTCGCCCACGGGTCGCGGTGACCACCGCCCCCGATCCTGATCGACCTGCCGGCCCAAATTCCCTTGCCGACGTAGGCGCGGCGACAGCGAAGGTCGAGGTCCCGCCCGAACTGCGTGAGCTCCCCGATCGCGACGAGCTCCTCGCCGACGACCTTCCCGTAGGCGTCGATCGCGACGCCCGGCTCGATGACGATCTGCGGAGCGATGACGTACGTGCCGAGTCCGAAGACGACGCCCTCGCCGATCTGCGCGCCGGCTTTCCGGTAACCGTCGACCTTCTCGTCCGAGGAGAGAGCGCCGAACGCCTCAGGATCCGAGCGCAGCGAGTCGAGGAAGCGCTCATCCAGGCGGCCCGCGCTCTCGTCGAGCTCGAGCGAGGCGGGCAGCGTCACGCCGGCCGTCGAGACACCGGCGAGGGCCGGGGCGGTCGAGGGCCCGGCCGTTGCCGCCGCCTGCGCGATCGCCGCCTCGACGTCCTTCTCCGTGATGAAGCCGCGCTTCTCGATCGAGCCGAGGTCGATGCCGTGGCGCTCCGCGAGCTCGACCGCCTTCTTCGTCGCCTTGCGGTCGGCCGGCCTGGCCTCGACCTGCGGTTTTGGCTCGCGGCGGGCGAGCGCGGCCTCGACCTCTTCGGCACGCTCCGCGACGAGCGCGATCGTCTTCCCGAGCTCCACTTCGAGCCCGTCGTCGAAGAGCTGGACGAGGGTCCCGTCGCCGGGCGCCTCGATCTCGACCGTCGCCTTCGTCGTCTCGACGACGCAGACCGGCTGGCCCTGCTCGACCTGGGCCTGGTCCTCCACGAGCCATTCCGCGAGCAGTGCGAACTCGGTGTTCGCGTCCTCGCGCGTCAGGACGATCTCGAGCACAGGGCCTAGCTTCTCACGGCTTCGAGCGCGAGGATCGCCTCCACGACGTCGCTCGCGCTCGGGAGCATCGCGTCCTCGAGCGGGCGCGCCGACGGGATGATCCCGTCCCGCGCCGCGACACGCTGCACCGGCCCGCGCAGGTCGCTCCACGCCTGCTCGGTGACACGCGCCGCGATCTCGGCGCCGAAGCCGCCCGTCAGCGTCCCTTCCTCGACCGTGACGAGCGCGCCCGTACGAGCCACGGACTCGAAGACCGGGTCGAGCTCCATGGGCAGGAGCTGCGAGAGCGCGACCACCTCGCAGAAGAGCTCCTGCTCGAGGATGAGCTCGGTGACCGCGTCGAGCACGATCGGGACCATCCCGCCGTACGTCACGATCGTCGCGCTCGCCTCCGTGAAGTCGGTGCCCGAGAACGTCAGTGCCGGATACCGCGTCCCGGTCTCGCGCACGGCGAGCTCGCCGATGTGGCCGTCCTCCGGGCGGCGGTTCGGGCGCCCGTACATCAGCTTGTTCTCGATGAAGAAGACCGGACGCTCGTCGTCCACCGCGTTCGCGAGCAGGCCGCCGAGGTCGTGGCACTCGCTCGCCGCGACGACGCAGATGTTCGGGATCCCGAGCAGCAGCTTCTCGAGCGACTGGCTGTGGGTCGGACCGTAGCCGCGGCGGCCGCCCATCGGCGTTCGGACCACCAGCGGGACCGTCACCTGATCGTCGTACATCTCGCGGAACTTCGAGATCCCGTTCACGACCTGATCCATGCCGAGCGCCATGAAGTCCCCGAACATGATCTCGAGGATCGGGCGCAGCCCCCGCAATGCCATCCCGGCCGATACGCCGAAGAGGCCGCCCTCGCTGATGGGCGTCGTCAGCACGCGTTCGGGGTAGGCGTCCGAGAGGCCCTGCGTCACCTTGAACGCCCCGCCGTACGGGTCGAGCACGTCCTCGCCCAGGAGATAGACCTCGGGCCGCTGCGCGAAGACATCGTGGAGCGCCTCGTTCAGGACCTGGACGCACCGCTTCTGCGGCTGGACGCTCATCGACGCGCGCTCCCGCGACTTTGTGGCTCAGAGCCACAAACGACACCAACACCACGCCTGAGCGGCCGCGCGATCATCGCGACCCTCCTAGGACTTCGTGGCTCAGAGCCACAAGGACGCAGCCCGCTACCGTGCTCGAGCAGCGTCCGGTTCATGCGGCCTCCGCGGTCGCGGCCGGGGCGGCCTCGGCCGCCTCGACGGTCTCCGCTACGCGCTGCTCCGCGGCCTGCTCGATCGCCTCCCGCTCCCCGGCGTCCAGGCGCTCGCCCGCGATCCGGAGAGGGTCGCGCTCGCGGCGCGCCTCGATCTCCGCCGGGTCGCGGTTGTCGTCGCCCTTCGAGTGCGGGCTGTAGCGGTACGTGTCGAGCACGAGGAAGAACGGCTCGCCTGTCTCGCGGATCCGGGCGACTGCTCGCCCGGCGGTCTCGTGCACCTCTTCGACGTCGGTCGTGTCGAGCGCGGCCACCTCGACGCCGAACGCCGCGCCGCGGGCCGCGATTGAGCCGGCGAGCTCCAGCTCGACGGGCGTGGACTGCGCGTAGTGGTTGTTCTCGACGACGAAGAGGACCGGGAGCTTCCAGAGCGACGCCATGTTCAGCGACTCGTACGTGACGCCCTCGCCGAGCGTCCCGTCGCCGAGGAACACCGTCGAGACCGCGCCGGTGCCCTTCTTCTTCTCGGCGAGGGCGATGCCGGTCGCGACCGGGACGATGCTCCCGAGGACGCCGTTCGAATAGAAGTTGCCGCGGCAGAGGTGCTGGCTCCCGCCCTTTCCTCCGCAGGTGCCGGTCGCCTTGCCCATGACCTCGCTCAGGAGGCCGAAAGCGTCGTCCGTGAACGCGAGGTAGTGCCCGTGGCAGCGGTGGTTCGAGAAGATCACGTCGCGCTCGGGCTCGAGGTGGTCGATGACCCCGACCGCGTTCGCCTCCTGCCCGATGTACGTGTGCGTCGTGCCGACGAGCTTGCCCTGCGCAAAGAGGTCGAGGAGCGTCTCCTCGAAGCGGCGGATGAAGTACATCCGCCCGTACAGCGTCGCAAGATCGTTCACGGAGCCCACTAGAGGTAGCCGAGGTCGGAGAGCCGCTTCGTCACGGTCGCCTCCTCCTCCTCGGTCAGCTCACGGCGCTCGACGGTCTCGAGCTCCTGGTAGAGGGCGTCCCGGAGATCGGCCGGGATCTCGCCGGACGGGCGAGGCGCCCGCTCGCGCGGATCCACGTCGAGTCGGTACAGCGTCTCGGCGCCGGTCTCGACGTCCACGATCAGCTTCCACGGAGGCAGCCGGACGGCGAGCTTCGTGAGTGCGCCCATGTCAGTCCCCGCGATCATCGCCGCGCGGTCGCCCTCCTCCCGTCCCTCGGCGAGGGGGAGCAGCGATTCCCCGTCGAGCTCGCCGGCAGGGACCTCCGCGAGCTGGAGCAGCGTCGGCGCGAGGTCGACGGAGCGGACCTGCGAGTAGACGACCTGCGGGTCGAGCCGCCCGGGCGCCGAGAGGATGAGCGGCACCTGGACGATCTCGTCGTAGAGCGTCGCCCCGTGCATGTGGTAGACGCCGCGCACGTCCTGCTTGTCGTCGAAGCGCTCGCCCCACGACTCGCCGTGGTCGGAGAGGAATGCGAGGGCAGTGCTCTCGCGGAGCCCGAGCGTCTCGAGCTCCTCGAGGAGGGATGCAAAAAGCGTCTCCGACTGGCGCTCCACGGCCTGCCTGTACGCCTCGTGCGTCGACTCGAGTGCGGATGCCGAGTCGCCCTGGATCCCGGAGATGACCTCCGCCTTCGCCGCGAGCCAGTCCTGGCGCTCGGCGTGGAGGATGTCGTAGGGCATGTGTGTCGCCCAGCTGTGGAAGTAGAGGAGGAACGGCCGGTCGCGACGCTCACGGATCCACGCGATCGCGCCGTCGAGCGTCTCGCTCGTGCCGACGACGTTCGCCTCGGGCAGGTCCTTGAAGAGGTAGTTGCGGTCGAAGACGAACGACCCGACCTCGTACCCGTGGCGCCCGAATGCCCCGAAGATCGTGTCGAGGGACGGGTCGAGCTCGACATCCCAGTGCAGGTAGCCGTGGCGGTGCGCGTAGACCCCGGTCACCATCGACGTCGTCGCGGGGGCCGTCCACGGCGCGGCGCTGATCGCCTGGTCGAAGCGGACCCCTCCCGCCGCGACCTCGTCGATCGTGCGCGTGTTGAGGAACCGGGCGCCGTAGCAGCCGAGATGGTCCGTGCGCAGCGCATCCGAGACGTAGACGATCACGTTCACAGCCGGGCGGATTGTAGAGACGGGGCCTCGCAGACTCGCTCGACTAGCCTGCGCACGCGTGAGGCGGACGCCGCTCTACGCGATCTACGTCGCCGACGCGATCTCGCTCACGGGGAACGCGGCTGCGCAGCTGGCGATCCCGTGGTTCGTCCTGACGACGACCGGCAGCGCGACCCTCACCGCGCTCGCCGTCTTCTTCAACTTCGTCCCCATCGTCCTCGCGGCGTTCTTCGGCGGTGTCATCGTCGACCGCCTCGGGTTCCGCACGACGAGCGTGGTCGCCGACCTGGCGAGCGCCGGGGCGGTCGCGGCGATCCCGTTGCTCCACTCGACCGTCGGCATCGAGCTCTGGCAGCTCTTCGCGCTCGTGTTCCTCGGCGCGCTCCTGGACGCGCCGGGAGCGACCGCGCGCGCGGCGGTCCTGCCCGACCTCGTCGAGCTCGCCGGTGTGCCGATGGAGCGTGCGAGCGGGATCCGGAGCGGCATCCAGCAGCTCGCCGTGCTCCTCGGCGCGCCGCTCGGCGGCCTCATGGTGGCCACGCTCGGCCCGACGAATGCGCTCTGGCTCGACTCGGCGAGCTTTCTCGTCTCCGCGGCGCTCGTCGCGTTTCTCGTTCCGCGGCCCGCGCATGAAGAGGAGGAGAGGGAGCCCGGCCGCTTCCTCCCCGAGCTCGCGGAGGGCATGCGCTTCATCTGGAACGAGCGGATGCTGCGCGCCGTCGTCCTCACCGTGTTGTGCACGAATCTGCTCGACGCCCCGTTCCCGGTGGTCATGGCCGTCTTCGCGGAGGAGACGTACGGGAGCGCGGCAGACCTCGGTCTCATGTTTGGCGTGTTCGGCGCCGGCGCCCTGCTCGGAGCGCTGGCCTACAGCGCGATCGGGCATCGCCTACCCCGCCGGAAGGCGTTCGTCTCCTGCTTCGCCCTGTTACCGCTGATGTACCTCACGATGGCCACGGGCCCGCCGCTGCCGGTCGCGCTCGCTGCGCTCGGGATCGCGGGCCTCGCCGCAGGCCCCATCAACCCGCTGCTCTTCACGATGCTGACCGAGATCGTCCCGACCCGCCTGCGCGGCCGCGTCTTCGGGGCGGTCAGAGCGGGCGCGTGGGCGTCGATCCCACTCGGCGTCCTCGTCGGCGGCGTCCTCGTGAGCACGATCGGCTTTGCGAGGACGTTCCTCATCATCGGGGTCACGTACGCCGTGGTCGTGAGCTTCGGCTTCGTGAACCGCGCGTTCCGCGACATGGATCACATCAGGCCGGTCAGCCGGGAGGGCGCGGACAGCGCCCTCCCGGCTTCGCAGGACTCCTAGGACTTACGGGAGGATCTGGACGGCGTCGCCCATGCCCGGGACGAGCGACCACGTCGTCCCCCACAGGCTCCCGTCCTTGCGGAACGAGATCGAGGTGAGCATCGGCAGTCCGCTCGCAACGGTGTCGCAGTGCTTCGTGGCGAGGTCACAGCGATGCACGGAGCCG
Organism: uncultured Actinomycetes bacterium; assembly: GCA_963815895.1. Taxonomy (GTDB): domain Bacteria; phylum Actinomycetota; class Thermoleophilia; order Gaiellales; family Gaiellaceae; genus GMQP-bins7. Next base: position 444,607 of record CAWFIP010000002.1, read on the forward strand.
CCCACGCCGTCGCCGAAGATCTCGACCGCGGCCCAGCTCGCGTCGTCGAACTGCACGACGTAGAGCTTGCCGTCCGGCCCGAAGGCGAGGTCGATGACGGACGTGAAGCCGTCGAGTGCAACGGAGCACTTCCCCGGCTCCTTGCCGCAGCGGACGTTCTCCGCATTCGGCCTGATCTTCCAGATCCTGGACTCACCGGTCGGCGCCGGGAAGCCCTTCAGCTCGCCTGCGTAGATCCAGCCGTCGGGCCCGATCGCGGCGCTGGTCGCCACGGGCTGGGCCGGGATCATCGGCGGGAGCTCGCAGAAGTCGGGCGGCCCGGCCGGGCAGCCCGCGAGCTTCTTGATGTTGTCCGTGGACACGAGCTCGTCCGGCAGCACGGCCACGAGCTTGGGATGGCCGAACCGCTCGACCTTGATGAGGTCGTTCCCGCCCGCGTCCGCGACGAGAGCGCGTCCGCGGCCGAAGTCCGTGACGTCGAACGGGTTCGTGTCGACCGCCGTCGGATGCGGGTTCTTGTCGTGCTCGAACGTGAACAGGTTCGTGATCATGGTCGGGACGCCGTTGTCGACACGCCACAGCGCCTGACCGGTGTCAGCCTCCGTGTCCGAGCCGGCGGTGATCGCCCACCACGAGGTGTTCGTGATCGGCGCGACGTCCGTGACGCCCGGAAGCGACGCGACGAGCGCGCCCGTGTCACCGTTGACGATCCCCTGCCCGGCGTCGGCGACGAGCAGCGTGCCGTCAGGTGTCGTCGCGCTGCCGAAGAGCGGCGTCTTGTAGAAGCTCGGATCCGCCTGCGCCGCCGTCGGAACGAGCACGAAGCCCGCGACCGCGGCAATGAGCAATAGGCGTTTCCGCCAGGACAGATGAAGCATTACGAAGCCTCCCCGTGTTGTAGGACTCCACTTCCCCCCGCCCGATTCCAGGTGATCCTAAACCTGCACTCCCCGGATGTGGCAACTGCGTCCAGAATCACACACCGTGAGCAGCGCACCGGGACCGCAGGTCGAGACCGTCGTGATGAAGTTCGGAGGCTCGTCCGTGAGCGAGCCCGCGCAGATCCGCGACGTCGCCCGGCGCCTCGTCGCCGCGCGCGAACGCGGCGTCAGGGTCGTGGGCACGGTCTCGGCGATGGGCCGGACCACCGACGCCCTCCTGGAGCTTGCGCGCCAGGTCTCCTCGAGCCCGGATCCGCGCGAGCTCGACATGCTGCTCTCGACGGGCGAGCGGACCGCATGTGCGCTGGTCGCCATGGCCGTGCACGACCTCGGCCACGAGGCCGTGTCGTTCACGGGCTCGCAGGCGGGGATCATCACCGACGCCGTCTACACGAAGGCGAAGATCCGCGAGATCACGCCCGTCCGCGTCCTCAGTGCGCTCGACGAGGGGCAGATCGTCCTGGTCGCAGGCTTCCAGGGCTTCTCGCGCGACACGATGGACGTGACGACGCTCGGCCGCGGCGGAACGGATGCGACCGCGGTGGCCCTCGCGGCAGCCCTGGACGCCTCGTGCGAGATCTACTCGGACGTCCTCGGCGTCTTCACCGCAGACCCGCGCGTGGTCCCGGAGGCCCGCAAGCTGCACACCGTCTCGTACGAGGAGATGCTCGAGATGGCCGCCTCCGGAGCGAAGGTGCTCATGCTGCGGGCGGTCGAGATGGCACGCGCGCACGGGGTGCGCATCCACGCGCGTTCGACGTTCTCGGACGAGCCCGGAACCTGGATCGAGGAGGTGGACGTCATGGAGCAACCGATCGTCTCGGCGGTCACGCATTCGGCGGACGAGGTGGTCTTCACGCTGAGCGGCATCCCCGACGAGCCGGGCTCGGCCGCCACCGTCCTCGAGGCGGTCGCGGACGAGCACGTGAACGTCGACACGATTCTCCAGAACGTCGTGCACGGCGTCGCCGAGCTCTCGTTCTCGGTCCCGAAGGAGGACGCGCAGGCCACGCGCCGCGGGATCGACGCGGCGGCGGAGACGCTCGGGCCGATGGAGATCGACGAGAACGAAGGCCTCGGCAAGGTGTCTCTGATCGGCGCCGGAATGCGCTCGCATCCGGGGATCGCGGCGAAGATGTTCCGCACCCTCGCGAGCGAGGGGATCAATCTGCAGATGATCTCGACATCCCCGATCAAGATCTCCTGCATGATCGACCGCGCCGACGTCGAGCGGGCGGTCCGCTCGCTGCACGCGGTCTTCGCCCTGGAGAACGAGGCGTTGTCCGTCGGGTCTGAGTAGGCTCGCGGCGATGAGCGGGACGGCCGAACCCGCAGCTCAGCAGCGGTCGCGTGGACGCTCGGTCGCGGCCTTCATCGTGCTCGTGCTCGCGGGCCTGCTCCTGCTCCTGTCCTCGTTCGCGATCTGGGTCAACCGCGTCGCACTCAACACTGCGGTCTTCACCGATACCAGCACGGAGCTGATCGAGGACGACGCCATCCGCCAGGCCGTCGCGACGCGTGCCGTCGACGAGCTGTTCGAGTCGGTCGACGTCCAGGCCGAATTGCAGAAGCAGCTGCCCACCGACTACCAGAGGCTCGCGGGGCCGGCCACCGCCGGCTTGCGCGAAGCGGCCTATCGCCTCGTCGATCGTGCGCTCGAGCAACCCCAGCTGCAGCGGCTGTGGGAGCTGAGCATCGCGCAATCCCACCGCACCCTCGTCGCGGTCCTCGAGGGCGACGAAGGCACCATCTCGACAACGGGCGGCGTCGTCTCGCTCGACCTCGAGCCGATCGTGCTCGAGGCCGCCGACCGGATCGGCCTTCGCGAGCAGGTGGCGGACAACCTTCCGGAGAACGTCGGGCGCGTCGAGATTCTCAGCTCGGACGAGCTCGACGCGGCCCAGGACAGCTTCCGGATCCTCAAGGCGCTCGCGTGGTTCCTGCCCGTCCTCACGCTGGTCGCGTTCGCGATCGCGGCCTGGATCGCCCGGGATCGGCGCCGCCTCGTCCGCAAGGTCGGCATCACGATCGTTGTCGTCGCCGTCGTGGGGCTGCTCGCCGTCAACGTCGTCGGGAACTACATCGTGAGCTCGCTCGTCTCCGAGACGCAGAATCAAACGGCGGCGAATCACGCGTGGGACATCCTCACCGCACTCCTGCGGAGCACGTTCTGGTGGATGATCCCGATCGGCGTCCTCTTCGTCGTGGCCTCCTGGCTCGCAGCCCCCGGGCCACGAGCGCTCGGCGTGCGGCGCTATCTCGCGCCCTGGCTCCGCGACCGGCTCTGGCCGTACGTTGCGCTTGCGGTGATCGGAGTGTTCCTCGCTCCTGACCGGGCCGGTGAGCGACGTGTCGCGGTACCTCGTCGTCGCCGCGCTCGTCCTCCTCGGAGTCGTCTGGATCGAGGTCATGCGGCGGCAGACCGTGAAGGAGTTCCCGGATGCGAGCAGTGCCGCGATGCTCGAGGAGATGCGCGGCCAGATGTCCGGCTGGTGGGAGAGCGCGCGACGGCCGCCCTCACGAGCTCCGGCCGCAGCTGCTCCGGCGCCGCCGGCCGCAGCCGCCGCAGCCGACGTCACCTCCCGCCTGGCGGCGCTTTCCGAGCTCCACGCGAGCGGTGCGCTGACGGACGAGGAGTTCGCAGCAGCCAAAGCGCGCGTGCTCGCCGAGACGTAGGCCGGAGGAAGGCTCACCGCCCCGAACGCCGAATCCCCCGGCGTGGACTCGGATCTCACGCGCGCGCTCATCACCGCCGCCATCTGGCTCGTGGTCGTCGTTGCCCTGCGCACGGCGCTCAACGCGGCATTCTCACGCTACGAGCGCCGGCTCGCCGAGCGCGACCCGTCGGTGGCCGCGCGCCGACGAACGACGTACCGCTTCCTCCTGCGCGTCATCGTCGCGGTCGCGGTCTTGATCGGGACCTGGAGCGTCCTCTCGATCTTCCCCAATACGCAGGAGATCGCCCGTGCCTTCCTCGCCTCGAGCGCCGTGCTCGCCGTCGTCGCGGGACTTGCGCTGACGACCCCGCTCGGGAACCTCGGCTCGGGCGTCCTGCTTGCGTTCACGCAGCCGATCCGCCTCGGCGACCGGATCACCGTCGACGACCACACCGGCGTGGTCGACGACATGACGCTGAGCTACACCGCGCTCGCGACGGACGAGGGACGGCGGATCTTCGTCCCGAATTCGAAGATGGTCTCCACGACGATCGTCAACCGCTCCGTCTCCGACCCGCGCCGGATGGTGACCGTCGAGCTCCCGGTGCGCATCACGGCACCGCTCGACGAAGCACGCCGTATCACCGTCGAGGCGGTCGAGAGCGTCCCGGGCGGCGAGGCGCTCGACGTCGACGTCCAGGTCGGCAAGGTGACGGAGAGCACTGCCTGGCTCACCGTCGTCGCGCTCGCGCCGTTCTCGTCGGACGTCTCGCGGATAGCGAGCGACGTTCGCGAGCGCGCGCTCGCGGCACTGGGCGACGCCGGGCTGCTCCCCGGCGCCTAGAAGTCGAACTCGGCCCGCTCGCCCGGCTTCAGCACGTGCACCAGGACGTCGGGCGCGACCTCGCCCACGGCGGCGACGAACTCGGCGGGCGGCAGGTCGAGGAACGCGGGCAGGCGCCGGAGCCCGAGGTGCAGCGGGAAGTACGTGCCCCAGTGGATCGGAACGACGACCTTCGGGCTGATGCGCCGCACCGCCTCGGCCGCGCGGCGCGGGTCGAGATGTCCGCCCTTGCCGAGCGTCGGCCCCCATCCCCAGATGGGAATGAGCGCGAGATCGACCTCGCCGATCTGGTCCATCTCGTCGAAGAGGTCCGTGTCGCCCGCGAAGTACACGGACTGCGAGCCGGAGACCACATAGCCGATTGCATCCGCCGACGCGCCGAGAGGACCGCGGCCCCCGTCGTGCGCCGCCGGGACGGCCCGGACGGTCACGCCGCCGATCTGGAACGTGTCTCCGCTGCGGACCTCGAGGACGCTCCGGAACTTGCGCTGGCGAAGCAGGCCGCCGAGCCCGGCCGGGATGACGACGGGCAGCTCCTTTCCGAGCTTGTCGAGCGACGGGAGGTCGAGATGGTCGTAATGGGCGTGCGAGACGAGTACCGCGTCGAGGCCGCGGAGCGCCTTCGCGTCCACGCGAACCTTTCGCCTGAGGTGCGCGACCCGGTTACGAAGGACGGGGTCCGTCAGAAGCCGGACCCCGTCCAGGTCGATCGTCACCGTTGCGTGCCCGACGTACTCGATGCGCACGCAATGGAGAGTTGCAGAACGTCGCTACACGCAGTCCTTCGAGGCTTGCGCCTCGGGTAGGCCATCGAGCTTCTTCAGCGTGTTCAGCATGGGGGAACCCCTGGTTCCCCCATGAGCCCCCTCCTCACACACAGTCCTTGAGTGCCTGCGCTTCGGGAAGGCCCTCGAGCTTCTTCAGCGTGTTGTTCTCGATCTGCCGGATCCGCTCGCGCGTGACGCCGAACGCTCGGCCTACCTCCTCGAGCGTGCACGGCTGCGACCCGTCGAGCCCGTAGCGGAGCTCGATCACACGGCGCTCGCGCTCCGGTAGCGACGCCAGCGCGAGCTCCACGTCTTCGCGCCGCAGCGAGAGCGAGGCAGTGTCGAACGGCGACTCGGCGAGCTCGTCGGGGACGAAATCACCGAGAGACGAGTCCTCGTCCTCGCCGATGGGCTTCTCGAGCGAGACCGGAAGCTGGGACATGCGCAGGATCTCCCGCACCTCCTCGGGCGTGATGTCGAGCTCGTCCGCGATCTCCTCCGGGAGCGGCTCGCGCCCCAGCCGCTGGACGAGCTGGCGCTCGATGTGCACGACCTTGTTGAGCTTCTCGACCATGTGCACGGGAATGCGGATCGTCCGCGCCTTGTCTGCAATGGCCCGTGTCACCGCCTGGCGAATCCACCAGGTCGCGTACGTCGAGAACTTGAAGCCCTTCCGGTAGTCGAACTTCTCGACTGCGCGGATGAGCCCGAGAGAGCCCTCCTGGATGAGGTCGAGGAAGGAGAGCCCGCGTCCCAGATAGCCCTTGGCGATCGAGACCACGAGCCGGAGGTTCGCCTCGATCATGTGCTGCTTCGCCGACATGTCCCCTCGCTCGATGCGCTTCGCGAGGTAGATCTCCTGGTCGGCCGTGAGGAGCGGGACCTTCCCGATCTCTCGGAGATACAGCCGAAGCGAGTCGAGCGACGGCTCGACGGAGAGGTCGAGCTTCGGCGCAGCCTTCTCGTCCTCCGGTTGCACCACCGGCTCCTCGTGCGGGAGCGACTTGTGCTCGACGCCCTCGACGAGCTCGACGGAATGGTCGATCAGGTACGTGTAGAAGTCCTCGACCTGCTCCTTCGTGAGCTCGACGTCGTCCAGCCCCGAGACGATCTCGTCGTAGGTGAGGAACCCCTTCTCGAGGCCCTGCTCGATGAGCTTGTGCAGCTCTTCGGACTCCGGCAGGGAGATGTCGACGGAAAGCATGGCCACCCTGGCGTTCTCCTTCTCGTTCGAACGGATACTGACCTGCGACACGCCTTGCGCCGGTTCCCCCCGGACCCGGCTCACACCATCAGGCGGCGCATCCTAGTAGGACCTGGCCGATTAGGGAAGCATCGATTAACGATTCCTGGCCGCGCGGTCAGGAGGCCCGCAGCTCGCCGACGATCTCGCCGTGCGAGTTTTCGAGCGGGGCCCTGCCGATCGCGCCGGGATCGAGGCCGAGCCTGCCGAGAAACGCCGCGACAGCGCTCCGCACCGCACGGCCACTCCCGTCCTCGACCTTGACCGCGATTCCGAGACCGTCGGGCGAGGTTGCGCAGAGGAGCGCCTCGGCTCCGCCCTTCGCCGCCCATCCGGGCAGCGCGCGCATGAGCTCGGTGTCCGCGCTTCCCGGTCCACGGATGAGCTCCGGGTAGCGCCGCATCGCCTCGACGGCCGGCGCCCCTCCTTCGAGGCGCTCGAGCCGCGAGAACACGTAGGCCATCCGCTCGAGCGTCAGGCCGAACGTGGGAACGCCACAACCGTCGATGCCGACGGGAATCGCCTCGGCGTCGACGTCCGCCGCCGACGCGACCTCCGCGAGCATCGCCTGCTGGCACGGGTGCTCGAGCAGCCGGTAGCCGGAGCTCTCCCACCCTTCAGCACGACAGAGGGCCAGCATCGCGGCGTGCTTCCCCGAGCAGTTGTGCTCGAGCAGAGTCGGCTCGGCGCCGCACTCGAGCTCGTCCTCGCCGGCCGGGGCCTTCGCAAGCAGGCTGCGGACAGCGTCGAGCTGCTCTGGCCGCGCGAGATGCGACGCACAGGCGATCGCAACCTCGACTTCCTCGAGATCCGGCCGCGCCCGGATCGCCGGCAGAGCCTGGATCGGCTTGGCCGAGCTGCGAAAGCCGGTGAGCAGATGGGCATCGCCCGCCACCTCCATGACCGTGCCGTCGCGTACGGCGACGGCATGCGCGACGTGGCGCGCTTCGACGAGCTCTCCGCGCACGACCTCGACGACGATCGGCTCCATGGCTGCGGGAGCGTAGACGCTTGCGAATGGTCGGGATTTCTCGTATGTTCCGCGCCTATCGACCATTCAGAGCTCATCGACTACGAGGCCGAAGACGTCCTCATCGTCCAGGATCCGAAGCAGCTACGCGCGCTTGCCGACGTCGTGCGGACGAAGATCGTCTTCCTTCTGCGCGAGCGAGCGGCGAGCATCACGGAGCTCGCCGAGGCGCTCAAGTCGCCGAAGGGGACCGTCGGGCACCACGTGAAGGTGCTCGAGCAGGCCGGGCTGATCCGGGTCGTGCGCACGCGGAAGGTGCGCGCGCTCACCGAGAAGTACTACGGCCGGGTCGCGAGGCTCTTCGTGCTCCGGAGCGACGAGTCGCTCCCGCAGGAGCTCACTGGGTCGTTCGGCGCGATGATGCTGCAACAGGCCGCCGACGAGGCGCTCACGTCGCGACCGACGAAAGATCAGTCCGCGCTTCTGCACGTGCGGCTCGCGGAGAAGGACATCGTCCGCTTCCAGAAGCGGCTGAACCGCCTCGTCGCCGACTTCCAGCGGGCAGAGGACCCGAGCGGCGACACCCACGCGCTCGCGCTCGCGCTCTTCCGCTCCACCGGAGTACTGCCGAAGAAGGGTGACGGTGCGTAGCGTCTGGCCGACCGGCGGCCTCTGGCGCCACGGCGACTTCCTCAAGCTCTGGTCGGCCGAGACGATCAGCCAGTTCGGGACGCAGATCTCGCAGCTGGCGCTGCCCCTCGTCGCGCTGCTCGTGCTCGACGCCACCGCATTCGAGGTTGCAGCGCTCGGTGTCGTCGAGTTCCTGCCCTTCATGCTCTTCACGCTTCCTGCGGGGGTCTGGGTCGACCGCCTCCCACGGCGCCCGATCCTCATCGCCGGCGACTTCGGCCGCTTCCTGCTGCTCGCGACGATCCCCATCGCCTACGTGGCGGACGTGCTCACGCTGGGCCAGCTGTACGTCGTCGGCTTCCTCGTCGGCGTGTGCACCGTCTTCTTCGACGTCGCCTACCAGTCGTACCTCCCCTCCCTCGTCGAGCGGACGCAGATCATCGACGGAAACTCGAAGCTCGAGATCAGCCGCTCGACCGCGCAGATCAGCGGGCCCGGCCTCGCAGGCGGTCTCATCGAGCTCTTCACGGCGCCCTATGCGGTGCTCGTGGACGCGATCAGCTTCCTCTCCTCCGGCCTGTTCATCGTCCGCATCGGCAAGGTCGAGGAGGCGCCGGCGCGGGTCACCGCGGATGGAGAGCCGAAACCGGGCATGTGGGTCGAGCTCAAGGAGGGGCTCCGCTTCGTCCTCGGGAACCCGAACCTCCGCGCCCAGGCCGGCTGCACCGCGACCTCGAACTTCTTCTTCACGCTCGCGTTCTCGATCTTCCTGGTGTTCCTCGTGCGCGAGCTCGGGATCTCCCCGGGCGCGATCGGCGTGATGTTCTCGATCGTCGGGATCGGCTCGCTCACCGCGGCGTTCACCGCCAGACGGCTCTCGGGCCGCTTCGGCATCGGGCCGACGACGATCGTCGCGACCCTGGCCAACGGCCCGGCGCTCCTGCTCATCGCGTTCGCTCCCGAGTCGATGCCGTACCCGTTCATCGTCGCCGGCGGGCTGCTCCTCGGCTACGTCACCGTCCTCTACAACATCGTCCAGGTCAGCTACCGGCAGGCGATCTGCCCGCCGCGGCTCCAGGGCCGGATGAACTCGGTCATGCGGTTCATCGTGTGGGGGACGATCCCGCTCGGCGGTCTCGTGGGCGGCACGCTCGGCACGCTGGTCGGGCTGCGGGAGACGCTCGTCATCGGCGCAATCGGCGGCGGGCTCTCGTTCCTCTGGATCCTTCTCTCTCCGCAGCGTCATCTGCGCGAGATGCCCGAGCCGATCGAGGACGAACCGGTCTCCGAGGAGCTCGGCGCGGCGCGCCCCGGTGTCGCCGACCCGCTCGCCCCCGAGCACGCGACCTGACGTGCGGCTCTGGCCGACAGGCGGCCTCTGGCGGCACCCGGACTTCCTGAAGCTCTGGTCGGCCGAGACGATCAGCCAGTTCGGGACGCAGGTGACACAGCTTGCGCTCCCGCTCGCCGCGATTCTCGTGCTCGACGCATCCGCGTTCGAGGTTGCGGCACTCGGCATCGCCGAGTTCCTCCCGTTCATCCTCTTCACGCTGCCGGCCGGAGTCTGGGTCGATCGGCTGCCGCGGCGCCCGATACTCATCGGAGGCGACTTCGGGCGCGCCGCGTTGCTGGCGTCGGTCCCGATCGCATACGTCGCCGACGCCCTGACGCTCACCCAGCTCTTCATCGTCGGATTCCTCGTCGGGATCTGCACCGTCTTCTTCGACGTCGCGTACATGTCGTACATCCCGTCGCTCGTCGAGCGCGACCAGATCATCGACGGCAACTCGAAGCTCGAGATCAGCCGTTCCGCGGCTCAGATCGGCGGCCCGGGCGTGAGCGGCGGGCTCGTCCAGCTCTTCACCGCCCCATACGCGATCCTCGTCGACGCGGTCAGCTTCTTCGCCTCGGGTCTCTTCGTCCTTCGCATCCGGAAGACGGAGCCTCCAATTCCCGAGCCTGCAAACGGAGCAACGCCGGGCGTCTGGACGGAGTTGAAAGCCGGCCTTCGCTTCGTCCTCGGGAACCCGAACCTTCGCGCACAGGCGGGCTGCACGGGCACGTCCAACTTCTTCTCGAACGTCGCGTTCGCGGTCATCCTCGTGTACCTCGTGCGAGAGCTCGAGCTCTCCGCAGGCGTGATCGGGATCGCCTTCTCGCTCGGGAGCGTCGGCTCCCTCGTCGGCGCGTTCACGGCGATGCGCCTCTCGAACCGCTTCGGAATCGGGCCGACGACGATCGCCGCCGGATTCCTCTGGGGACCGTCGGCTCTGCTCGTCGCCTTCGCTCCGGTCGGCAATGCAGCGATCCCCTTCCTCGTCGGCACGGTCTTCGTGAGCGGCCTCTCGATCGTCATCTACAACATCGTCCAGGTCAGCTACCGGCAGGCGATCTGCCCGCCGCGGCTGCAGGGACGCATGAACTCCGTCATGCGCTTCATCGTCTGGGGGACGATCCCGATCGGAGCCCTCGTCGGAGGGGCGTTGGGTACCTGGATCGGCCTTCGCGAGACGATCGTCGTCGGGGCGATCGGGGGCAGCCTGGCAATCCTCTGGATCGTGTTCTCCCCGCAGCGGCACTTACGCGAGATGCCCGAGCCGATCGAGGACGAGCCACGAACAGACGAGCTCGGTCCCACGCGGCCGGGCATCGGCGACCCGCTCGCGTCGGACGCCTCCTGACATGCGGCTCTGGCCATCGGGCGGCCTGTGGCGCCACGCCGACTTCCTCAGGCTGTGGTCGGCGGAGACGATCAGCCAGGTCGGCACACAGGTCTCCCAGCTCGCGCTGCCGCTGACGGCGATCCTCGTGCTTGACGCGAGCGCGTTCGAGGTCGCCCTCCTCGGCGCGCTCCTGTTCGTGCCGTTCCTCCTCTTCACGCTGCCCGCCGGCGTCTGGGTCGACCGGCTCCGGCGACGGCCGATCCTCGTCGCCGGAGACATCCTGCGCGGGATCCTGCTCGTGAGCGTCCCGGTCGCATACGCGCTCGACGCACTGTCGATCTGGCAGCTCTACGTCGTGGCGTTCGGGGTCGGGATCGGGACGGTCTTCTTCGACGTCGCCTACCAGTCGTATCTCCCGTCGCTCGTCCGGCAGGACCAGCTCGTGGACGGGAACTCGAAGCTCGAGATCAGCCGCGCCGGCGCATTCATCGCCGGCCCCGGCATGGCCGGCGTCCTCGTCGGCGCCGTCACCGCCCCCTTTGCGGTGCTCGTCGACGCGCTCAGCTTCTTCGGCTCGGCCGGGTTCCTCGCCCGCATCCGGACACACGAGGAGCGGCCGGAGCGACACGAGGACGCACACCTCGGCCGCGAGCTCCGGGAAGGGCTTCGCTACCTCGTCTCCCACCGCTACTGGAGGCCGTTCGCGATGTGCACGGCGACCTCCAACTTCTTCGGCCAGGTCGTGGGCTCGATCTTCCTCGTGTACGCCGTCCGGGAGCTCGACCTGTCCCCGCAGCTGATCGGGCTCACGCTCGTGCCCGTCGGCGTGGGAGGCATCGCGGCAGCCGTGCTCGTGGGGAGGGTCTCGAGGCGGTTCGGCGTCGGCCCGACGATCGTCGGGGCAGCCGCAATCTTCGGCCCGGCAACGCTGTTGATCCCGCTCGCTCCGGCCGCTCATCCGCTGCCGTTCCTGATCCTGGCGTTCGCCCTGCTCGGCGCCGGCGGGATCGCCTACAACATCACCGGCATCAGCCTCGTGCAGTCGCTGACGCCCGAGCGTCTGCTCGGACGGCTCAACGCAAGCCGCCGCTTCATCGTCTGGGGGACGATCCCGCTCGGCGCACTCGTCGGGGGCGTGCTTGCGACCGCCTTCGACCTGCGAGCGGCGCTCTGGGTCGGCGCAATCGGCTCGTGCACGTGCTTCCTGCCGGTTCTCTTCTCCCCGCTCCGTACCCTTCGGGAAATGCCGACGGAGCAGGAGCCGGATCCGTTCGTGCCGCAGTCGCCGCTCCCACCGGCGCAGGTCGCGCTCGATGCCTGAGCTACCCGAGGTCGAGGCGTGGGTCCGCGAGCTCGACCCTCAGGTCTCCATGTATCCCGTCGAGCGGGCCGGGCCTGCGCACATCGCGACGCTCAAGACCTTCGACCCGCCGCTCGACACGCTCGAAGGACGTCGGCTCGCTGGCGCGCGGCGGCGCGGCAAGAATCTCCTCTTTCCCACCGAGGACGGCGATCTCGTGCTTCGCGTCCACCTGATGACCGCCGGACGACTGCGCTTCCTGCCCGCGGGCGCGAAAGGCCCGAAGACGCCGATGTTCCGCCTCCGGTTCGTGGGCGGTGACGAGCTCGTCCTGACCGAGGCCGGCAAGAAGAAGCGCGCGGGCGTCTGGCTGACGACGCCCGAGCAGATCGACGCTGACCTCTCGCACCTCGGCCCCGACGCGCTCGACGTCGACGGTGCGGGGCTGCGCGAGATCCTCGAGCGCGAGCGGAGGCAGCTCCACCCGCTCCTCCGCGACCAGCGGGCCATCGCCGGCATCGGCCGCGCGCACGCGAACGAGATCCTCCACCGCGCCCGGCTCTCGCCCTTCAAGGCGTCGACGGAGCTCACGGGCGAGGAGCTCGAGCGGCTGGCGACGGCCATGCACGAGGACCTCGAGCGCGCGCTCGAGCTCCGCGAGCGAGGCAAGGGCGACGGCGACGTCTACCGGGTGCACAACCACCTCGGCGAGCCGTGCCCGGTCTGTGGGACGCCAATCGCACAGGTGGACTACGAGGAGCACACGGTCTACTACTGCCCGACGTGTCAGACGGGCGGTCGAACTCTGAAGGACAGGCGCCTCTCGCGGCTCCTGCGGTGAGCGCGGCCGGAGGCCCACGGCCTCCGCGGAGTTGGCGGCCGCTCGTCGCGCTCGAGATCGCGACCCTCGTCTCAGCAGCAGGAAACGGTGTCGCGCTCGTCGCGCTCCCGTGGGTGGTGCTCGAGCTCACCGGGAGCGCCGCCGACGTCGGCCTGGTCGCGGCCGTCGCCGCGCTGCCTCTCGTCCTCGCCGGCCTCGTCTCCGGCACGATCGTGGACCGCTTCGGCCGCCGTCGAACGGCGGTCGCGTCCGACGTCCTGAGCGGCGTGAGCGTCGCCGCCATTCCGATTGCAGCGGAGCTCGGCCTCCTGTCGCTCGGGCTGCTCCTCGCGCTCGCCGCACTCGGCGCCGTCTTCGACCCGGCCGGCGTGACCGCACGCGAGACGATGCTGCCCGACGTTGCCCATGCCGCCCGGCTCCGGCGCGAGCGCGTGAACGGCGTGCACGAGGCGATGTGGGGCGTCGCGTTCCTCGTCGGCCCCGCGCTCGGCGGCCTGCTCATCGCATGGGTCGGGGCCGAGACGACTCTCTGGGCGACGGCGATCGCGTTCGCCGGCTCATCGGTCGCGACGTTCCTCGTCAGTCTCCCGAGCCCCACCGTGCCGGCCGAAGGCGAGCGCCGCCCGATGTGGAGAGACGGTGTCGAGGGTCTGCTCTTCGTCTGGAACGACCGGATGCTCCGTGCGCTCACGATCCTCTTCACGGTGCTCGTCGGCGCGTGGGTCCCGATCGAGGGGGTGATCCTCCCCGTCTACTTCCAGGCTCAGGACGCGCCGGAGCGCCTCGGCGTCATCCTCATGGCGATGAGCGTCGGCGGCATCGTCGGCGCGCTCGCGTACGGGGCGGTCGGGCACCGTGTCCGGCGCCGGAGCGCAGTGATGGCCGGCCTCGTCGGCACGGCGCTGCCCGTGATCGGCATGGCGTTCCTGCCGCCGTTCTGGCTGCTCGTCCTGCTCGGCGCGGCGACCGGCCTGGCGTACGGGCCGATCAACCCGATCGCGAACCTCGTCCTCCAGGAGCGCGCACCACCGCACCTGCTCGGCCGCGCGATCGGCGTCCTGACCTCGCTCGCGTACGCCTCCGGCCCACTCGGGTTCCTCGTCGTCGGCCCGCTCATCGAGTGGATCGGGCTCCGCGCGACCTTCCTCGCACTCGCGATGGTGCTCGTCGGCGTCGCGCTCGCGGCGCCCTTCGTGCGCGCGCTCCAGGCGCTGGACCCACCCGGAGGAGCGCCCGCGCCGGAGCCCGACGTGGCATAGGGGAGCGCATCCGAGACGATCCGAGGCGGGTCGAGGTGCGTATTCTCTTGCCGATGGCCGACGCCCCGCATCTCGTCGAGGACCTCCAGGCCTCGTCTCCCGAGATCGGCCTTGCCCTCTCCCACGCGGGTGTGCGCGGCGTCCAGAAAGCTGTGCGCATCCGGCGCGGCGACGCCGAGACCGTCATGGCCGCCGTCATCGACTGCACCGTCGATCTCGCGGCCGATCAGAAGGGCGTGCACATGTCCCGCTTCCCGGAGCTCTTCGAGGAGGCGATCGACCTCGTCGTCGGCAGGGAGGCGCTGCTCGTCGAGGTGCTCGCGGAGCACATCGCGAGCCGCGTCGTCGAGCGCCAGGGCGCGCTCCGCGCCGAGGTGTGGATCCGGGCCCAGTGGCCGATCCGACGCCGCACCCCGGTCACCGGGCTCTCGACCCAGGAGATGGTGACCCTGTGTGGGATCGCCGCCGCATCCGGCTCCGAGACCCGGCGCGTGGTGGGCGTCGAGGCGACGGGGATCAACGCGTGCCCGTGCGCCCAGGGCCTCGTCCGGAACCGCGCGAGCGAGCGCCTGCTCGAGGCCGGCTTCGACTCCGGCGACGTCGAGCGGATCCTCGAGCTCGTCCCGATCGCGACACACAACCAGCGAGGCCGCGCGACGCTCTATGTCGGGACCGAGGGCGACCTCGACGCCGAGGTGCTCGTCGGGATCGCCGAGGCGTCGATGAGCGCGCCGATCTACGACCTCCTCAAGCGCCCGGACGAGCTCTTCGTCGTGGAGCATGCGCATCTGCAGCCGCGGTTCGTCGAGGACTCGGTCCGCCACTCGCTGCGAGACGCGCTCGACACCCTGCCTCAGCTCGGCGACGAAGACTTCCTGCTCGCGAAGCAGGTCAACTTCGAGACGATCCACGTGCACGACGTGGTGGCGGAGCGCTACGGCACGGTCGGCGAGCTCCGCGGCGAGCTCGCGACAGGCGCGCCGACCCCCAGGCAGACGACGCTCACGGGCTGGCTCGCGGGCTGAGCGTGACGGCCGTCGAGACGCGACGGTACGAGGTCGCCGCCCGCTCGACGGACGTCTTCGGACGAGTCCTCTGGAGCTGCCGCGATCAGCACTTCATCGCCGACGGCCCCGTCCACAACGGCTGCCCCGGCGAGGCGGTCACACCGGCGGAGCTCTTCCTCGCCGGGGTCGCGACCTGCGGCGTGGAGCTGCTCGCGGTCCTCGCGAAGAACGAGGGCGTTGCGCTCGAATCGGCGACCGTGGAGATCTCGGGCGAGCTCGTTCCCTCCGCTCCGGTGCGCGAGGACCTCACGGTGTTCAACTCCGTCCGCCTCGCGTTCAACCTCGGCGGCGTGACCGAGGACGAGGCGACACGCCTCGTCGAGGGCTTCAAGCGCAGGTGACCGCTCTACGGGAGCGTCGCAGTTGCGACGCCCGACGTGACGGTCGAGGTCGCCGTCTCCTCGTAACACCGCCCGAGCCCGAGCACTAGGCGCGACGAGGGCGCCGGAGCTCGAAGCGGTGCTCCGTGCCGGACACGAGCCGGCGGATGTTCTGACGGTGCATGAAGATCACCGCGGCGGAGCCCGAGACCCCGAAGACGATCACGGGCCACGAGTACCCCAGGAGCGCCACGACCACGGGTAGCGCGACGGCCGTCACGATGGAGGCGACGGACGCGTAGCGGGTCGCGACGAAGATCGCGGCCCAAAGTGCCGCGCAGCAGACGAGTGCAAGCGGCGCGAGCGCCAGCGTCACCCCGCCTGCCGTCGCGACCATCTTCCCGCCCTTCCGGAAGCCGAGGAAGACGGGACGGGCATGGCCCAGCATGGCGGCGGCCCCCGCGAGCACGCCGACGACCGCTCCTCCCGCCCAGAGCCCGAGCAGCCCGGCTGCGAGGCCCTTCCCCATATCGAGCAGGGCGACCGTCACGCCGAGCCTCCGGCCGTAGACGCGGAAGACGTTCGAGGCGCCGATGTTCCCGCTCCCCTGCGAGCGGATGTCCTCGCGGTGGAAGACGAGCGGCAACCAGTACCCGAACGGCAGCGCGCCGAGGAGGTACCCGCCGACGATGGCGAGCGCCTCGACCATCGTGGCTACGACGTGGGAATCGCGTACGAGCCGACCCAGCCGTTGACGACGTCCCAGTCGACGTTCTTGAAGAACGCCTCGATGTACGCCGCTCGATCCGTCTGGTAGTCGAGAAAGTACGCGTGCTCGTACACGTCGAGCGCCACGAGCGGTGTCGCATTCCAGACCGGGAACGTGTTCTGCGCGTCGCCGACGTAGTTGAAGAGCCGGGCCTCGTCCCAGTCATAGGCAGTCCACGCCCAGCCCCGTCCTGCCATCCCCGTCGCGCGGAGGTCGGCGCGCCACGCATCGGCCGAGCCGAAATCACGGTCGACGAGCTCGGCGAACGCGCCGGTCGGGTCGCCGCCCTCGCCGCCGAGGTGCTCGAAGTAGACCTCGTGGTTCTTGATCCCGCCGATCGCGAACGTGAGGTCGACCTTCAGCGCCCGCAGGTCCGAGTAGACCTGGTTCGCCGCGCCCGCATCGACGCTCGCGAGTCGCTCGAGGATCTCGTTTCGCTTCCCGACGTAGCCCTGGTAGAGGCGGTGGTGCGCCTCGACGGTCGCGCGTGAGATGCCGTCCAACTCGAGGAGCGCGGGCTTCAGCTCTCTGGGCCTGATCTCGACGAAACTCGACATCCAGTTTCCTCCACGTGCAGGTCGGGAACGTCGCGGAGCATATCCTTCCCCCGACGAGAATCCGCGAGGAGAGGAGCAGCGACATGGCCTACAGCGTTCCCCCGCTCACGTACGACTTCGACGCGCTGGAGCCGCACATCGACGCCCGCACGATGGAGATCCATCACGACAAGCACCACGCGGCCTACGTGACCAACCTGAACGCCGCGCTCGAGGGCACGGAGTGGATGGACCGGCCGATCGAGAGCGTCCTCGCGAACCTCGAGATCCTCCCCGAGGACAAGCGAGCAGCCGTCCGCAACAACGGCGGAGGGCACGCTAACCACACGCTCTTCTGGGAGATAATGGGCCCCGGCGGCGGCGAGCCGTCAGGTGACCTCGGGGCTGCCATCGACTCGACCTTCGGGAGCCTCGCCGACCTCAAGTCCCAGGTGAACGACGCCGGGATCAAGCGCTTCGGGTCGGGCTGGAGCTGGCTCGTCTGGGACGGGACCGGGCTGGCCGTGTACTCGACCGCGAACCAGGACTCGCCGGTCATGGAGTCCGACGTGCCGCTGCTCGGAATCGACGTCTGGGAGCACGCCTACTACCTCAACTACCAGAACAGGCGACCTGACTACCTCGAGGCCTGGTGGAACGTGGTGAACTGGGACGCCGTCGCCGCGAAGTACGACGCAGCGAGGCCCTAGCCGACAGAAATCCGAAGGGGGGGTTCGTGCGTAGCAACGGGGGATGGCTGCGACGATCAAGCTGCTGCCCGTTTCCCGCCTGCCTGGAAAGGCAACAATCATGCAGGTGCGCGAGCCGGTGCACGACCAAGGGGTAACCGACGGCCAGCTGATCGCGCGGGTCGCCGACGGCGACCGACCGGCGTTCGAGGAGCTGTACCGCCGCTATGCGCGCGCTGTCCTCGGGCTCGCACTCCGAAGGCTCGGCGACCGCGGCCGCGCCGAGGATGCGGCCCAGGAGGCGTTCGTCGCGATCTGGCGATCGGCAAGGACGTACGACCCGCATCGCGGACGCGGCGCACCGTGGCTCTATGCGGTGGCTCGCAACGCCATCACCGACGGCCTCCGGCGCACGCCGGAACCGACGGCCGAGCTTCCCGACGGGCCGGGCGGCGGGCCGGACCCGTCCGATCGCGCCGAGTCGTCGTGGACCGCGTGGCAGGTGCACCGCGCGCTCGAGACGCTGCCGGAGCACGAGCGTCCGGTGATCGAGCTCGCGTACTGGCGCGGCCTGTCCCAGCGGGAGATCTCGGAGCTGCTCGACATCCCGCTCGGCACCGTGAAGACACGGACGCGGAGCGCACTCGCGCGGCTCGCCGACACGCTCGAGGGAGAGCTCACGTGACGGTCCAGCCTCCGAACTTCGACGAGCTGATCGGCACGGACCTCGACCCGCGGGAGCGTGACCGGTTGCATCGCGTCCACGAGCTGCTGCTCGCCGCCGGGCCGCCGCCGGACTTCATGTCCGAGCACGACGTGCCGGAGGCGACCGCGACCGTCCACGTGCTGCCGCGCCGCCCCCGAGGTGTCCTCGTCGCCCTTGCCGCCGCGCTCGCGGTTCTCGTCTTCGCCGTCGGCTACCTCTCCGGCGTCCGCAGCGACGATCCGGGAACGTTCGAGGTCGTCGGCATGACCGGCGTCGGCCAGGCGCAGGAAGCGAGCGCGAGGCTCGAGATCTTCGACGTCGACGAGTTCGGAAACTGGCCGATGCTGCTCGAGGCGAAGGGGCTGCGACCGCTGCCCGGGGGCCAGCTCTACGAGCTCTGGCTCACGAAGGGCGGACGCCTGGCCGAGCCGTGCGGGCGCTTTGCCGCCGAGAAGGACGGCGTGACCGTGGTTCCCCTGAATGCGCCGTACCGCCTCGACGAGTACGACACATGGGTCGTCGTGAAGCAGGGCTCGGAGGCGCCGCTCCTGACGACGTGACCGTCGTGCCGGCGCACGCCGAGCCATCGCGCGCGGCGTCGTCAGCGACCGCGGGCAAGCGTGACGATCGTCCCGGCCGACAGGTTGAGGCGCCTGATCGCCGGGACGGGGTCGATCTGCGCGACGAGCAGCGAACCATCGCGAGCGATCGCGAGAGCGCTCGGCAGCATCGGCGCCCGGAGAGCCTTTCCGTCGCGGTTCGGGCCTAGCCGGCCGGTACCGGCGACGGGCACGACGCGACCGGTCGACGAGATGCGGACGACGCGGCCGCCCCTCGGGCCACCCGTTGCTCCGTAGACGACGCCGTTCGCGGCTACGACGAGCTTGAACGCGTCGACGCTCGCGAGCCGCGTCACGGCGCCCGTGTCCGCGTCGACCCGGCTGACCACATGGCCGTCGTGCACGACGAAGGCGCCGTCGACGGTTCGAGCGAGCCCGTGCGGCTGCCGGACGGCGGCGAACGGTTCCACCCGGCCCGTCGCAACGTCGACCCGCACGAGCCCGACTCCTTCGGCAATGGATGCGACCCAGAGGGTCGAGCCGGAAGGATCGACGAGAAGGTCGACGGGCATCGGCACGGTCGCGACCGTCTGCACCGTCCCGGTGCGCGGGATGCGCAGGAGGCGCCCGCTCGGCAGGTCGGACGCGAAGAGCGTCCCGTTCTCGAGCAGCGCAAGGCCGACGAGCTCGGTCGCGCCCGAAACACGCCGGTGGACACGAACGCGGCCCGTGGATGCCTGCAGTGTCAGGATGCGCGCACGGTCGGGGAAGAAGATCGACCCGTCCCGCGCGACGACGAGGTCGTACGGGAGCTCGAACGTCACGCGGGCGGCTGCGTCCCGCGCGAGCGTCGGCCGCTCGCCGGCGACACCCTGCGCCAGCGGGACGCACGACACCGCGGCGAGAGCGACGGCGAGAAGCGACAGCCTCACGTCGTTCGATACACCGGCGCGCGACCGGCGGTTCCATCGGAAACGGCCCTCCGGTCACGGCCGGGTCGCGCGCTATCGTCGGTCTCGTCGTGGCCGAACGTCCGATTCGCACTCAGTACGAGGACTTCATGCGCCACGTCTTCACGCGAGGCGTGCCGAAGTCGGATCGCACCGGCACCGGGACGGTCAGCGTGTTCGGGTACCAGATGCGGTTCGACCTCGCGGAGGGCTACCCGCTCGTGACGACGAAGAAGGTGCACTTCCCGTCGGTGGCCAAGGAGCTCCTCTGGTTCCTCCGGGGCGAGGGGAACGTGCGCTCGCTCCAGGACGACGGGGTGACGATCTGGGACGAGTGGGCGGACGAGGACGGTGAGCTCGGGCCCGTCTACGGCGTGCAGTGGCGTAGCTGGCCGACGCCGGACGGAGGTCACGTCGACCAGGTCGCCGAGGCCGTGCGCCTCCTCCGCGAGGACCCCGACTCGCGTCGGATCATCGTCTCCGCCTGGAACGTCGCCGAGCTCCCCGAGATGGCCCTCATGCCGTGCCACGCGTTCTTCCAGCTCTACGCGGCGGACGGCAGGGTGAGCTGCCAGGTCTACCAGCGGAGCGCCGACGTCTTCCTCGGCGTGCCGTTCAACATCGCGAGCTACGCCCTGCTCACGCACCTCTTCGCACAGCAGGCCGACCTCGGCGTGGGCGAGCTCGTATGGACGGGCGGCGACTGCCACATCTACGACAACCACCGCGAGCAGGTCGAGACGCAGCTTGCGCGCTCTCCGTTCCCCTTCCCCACGCTCGGGCTACGGCGCAAGCCGCCGACGATCTTCGACTACGGGTTCGAGGACTTCGACGTCCTCGACTACGAGCACCACCCGGCGATCCGGGCTCCAGTCGCGGTTTGAGGATCTCCCTCGTCGCTGCGGTCGCCCGCAACGGCGTCATCGGCCGCGACGGCTCGATCCCGTGGCGGATTCCGGAGGACATGAAGCGCTTCCGCGAGCTCACGATCGGCCACGCCGTCGTCATGGGCCGGAAGACGTGGGACTCGCTGCCCGACCGCTTCCGGCCGCTGCCGGGCCGTCGCAACATCGTCGTCACGCGGAATCGCGGGTGGAGCGGCGAGGGCGCCGAGCGTGCCGCCTCGCTCCCGGACGCGCTGCAGCTGCTCGACGACGCGTCCGAGGTCTTCGTGATCGGGGGCGGGGAGATCTATCGCGAGGGCCTGCCTGTCGCCGACCAGCTGGTGCTCACCGAGGTCGACCTCGAGGTCGAAGGCGACACGCGCTTCCCGGACTGGGATCGAAGCGCCTACCACGAAACGACCCGCGAAGCGCAAGTCTCGGAGAACGGGACGCCGTTCTCGTTCGTCACCTACGCGCGACGCGACAGGAGCTTCGACCCCGTCTAGCATCGACGGCATGCGGACGCCCGTGTGCGACGTCCTCGGCATCGACGCGCCGGTCATGCAGGGCTCGATCGGCCCGTGGACGAACGCGGAGCCTCCGGCGGCCGTGTCCGAAGCCGGCGGGCTCGGGTCGATCGGCACAGCCCTCAAGAGCGCCGAGCAGGTCGCGGACCTGATCGACCGGGTACGCGAGCTCACGGACCGTCCGTTCGCGGTGAACTTCACGGCTCGCCCGTTCGCCGAGGAGCCGTTCGCGGCCACTCTCGCCCGCAAGCCGGCGGTGATCTCCATGCGCTCGGCGACCCCGGCGATCTCGTCGAGCGGGCGTCGCGGACGAGGAGGAGCTACTGCGCCGCGCGCCGACGCTGGCGGACTAGCCCGCCAGCTCGAGCACGGCCTCGCGGAAGACCGCCGTGTGCCGGTCGACGTCCGCCTCGGTCGTCGCCGGTGACATGAGCGCCATGTTGTGGAACGGCGTCAACAGGATCCCGCGGTTGAGCGCGAAGAGGTGGAGGTAGCGCTCGAGCGGGAAGTTCCCGGCGGCGTGCGCCTCCGAGCCGTTCCGCGGGCGGTCCGGACCGAACAGGTACTCCGCGCGGCAGCCGAGCCGCGTCACATGCCACGGTAGTCCAGCGTTCGCAATCGCTGTCTCCACGCCGTCCGTCCACCGCTCGGCGAGCGCGATCATCCGCGCGAACGCATCCTCGGTCAGCACCTCGTCGAGCGTCGCGCGCATCGCGGCGAACGAGAGCGCGTTCGCCGCCAGCGTGCCGCCGATGCCGCCGACGTCGACGTCCTCGAGCTCGATCGTCCCGGCGAGGCGCTCCGCGAGCTCCTGTGAGAACCCGTACGCCGCCGCCGGGATGCCGCCTGCGATCGGCTTGCCGATCGTGACGATGTCCGGCTCGAGCCCGTGCTCCGCGGTGAACCCTCCCGGGCCGCAGCAGATGGTGTGCGTCTCGTCGATGGCGAGCAGCGCGCCGTGCGCGCGCGTGAGATCCCGCAGCACGTCGTGGAAGCCCGGGTCCGCGTGGACGATCCCGACGTTCGTGAGCGCGGGCTCCGTGAGGACGAGTGCTACGTCGCCTTGCGCAAGCTCGCGTTCGAGACCCGCGACGTCGTTGAACTCGGCGACCCGGGTCGTCTCCGCGAGCGCGACGGGCGGGCCGAGGTTCCCGCCCCGCGCGACCACGGCGCCATCGGCAAGCGTCGCAAACGACTCGTCGACGGTGCCGTGGTAGCACCAGTTGAAGACGAGCACCTTCGGGCTCCCGGTGACGTGGCGCGCGAGACGGATCGCGAAGCGGTTGGCGTCGGTCGCGCTAAGGGCGAACTGCCACGACGGCACGCCGAACCGCCGCTCGAGCTCCTTCGACACCCAGAGCGCGTCCTCGGTCGGGAGCATCGAGGTGATCCCCCGCGCCGCCTGCTCGGCGATCGCCCGCAGCGTCGGCTCGGGCGCGTGCCCCGTCATCGCGCCCGTGTCGCCGAGGCAGAAGTCGACGTACTCGACGCCGTCCACGTCCACGAAGTGCGCGCCCTTCGACTCGCGGACGAACACGGGGAAACCGCCCGGCCACTTCCGCATCCACGGCATTGGCACGCCTTCGAAGAGCGTTGCCCGCGCCTGCTCCGCGAGCACGCGCGAGCGCGGGTGCGTCTCGGAGAAGCGCTCCTCCTCGCGCGCGTGCAGCTCGGCGAGGTCGCGCACCTAGCCGCGCCGGATGGCCAGGACGCGGGCCTTCCACGTCCCGCGCGGTGCCTGCACGTCGACGACGTCCCCGACACCGGCGCCCATGAGCGCCTGGCCGAGAGGTGAGTCCGGGGCGACGCCGCCGACTGCCGAGATCTCGACCTGCATCGTCTCGCCGTCCTCGTCCTCCACCTCGACGATGGAGCCGACGCCGACGTTGGCGTCGGACCTGTGCTCGACCGTCACAGCGCGGTGCAGCCGGTCCTTCAGGAGGGCGATACGCCGCTCGAGAAGCCCCTGCTCGTTCTTGGCCGCGTGGTACTCGAAGTTCTCGGACAGGTCGCCGAACTCCCTGGCACGCTTGATCGCGTCCACGATCTCCGCGCGCTTCGGGCCCTCCAGCTCGGCGAGCTCCGCTTCGAGAGCCGCGCGCTGCTGCGCGGTCAGGTGCTCGGCCTTCTGCTCGCTCACGAGGGGAAAGGCTAGCCATGCAGCGCCCGCGTCCGCGCTTTAGGCTCCCGCGCACACAGGCTCGTTCGAGCGGGAAAAGGAGGAGAGGGTGGCGACCGACCTGGAGCGCTTCGTCGAGGCGGACGGCCGTGACGATCTGGTCAAGCAGGTACGCGAGCGGATCGACTCGGAGGGGATCGAGTACGTCTATTACCAGTTCCCTTCGGTCACCGGCCGAATCATGGGCAAGGGCGTCCCGGCGAAGCACTGGGAGACGATCGCCTCGAAGGGGTTCCAGCTGGTCTACGGCGCGACTGCGAACCTCTTCACCGACCGGCACGGGAACTACATCGGGTACGGCCCGGAGGCGGCCGAGCTCGTCGGCATACCCGAGCCGGAGACGTTTCAGGTGCTCCCGTGGGACTCGCGCGTCGCGCGCGTCTGGTGTATCTGCTTCCGGAATCGCGAGGAGCGCGAGAACGGCGGCGCGTTCCTGTCCTCGGACTGCCGCGGCAACCTGAAGCGTATGCAGGCCGAGTTCGAGAAGGCGACCGGGCTCCACCTCCGCGCAGGCACCGAGCCGGAGATGATGTGGCTCAAGCTCGACCAGGAGGGCAAGCCCTCCGTCGAGGGCTTGACCAAGCCCTACTGCTACCACATCGATCAGTTCTCCGAGCTCCAGCCGATCATCCACAAGGTCGTCGAGTACGGGCAGGCGCTCGGTCTCGACATGATCCAGGGCGACCATGAGGACGCGCCCGGCCAGATCGAGCTCAACTTCGGGTTCGACCGCGCCGAGGCAACCGCGGACAACCTGTCCACGTTCCGCCAGGTCTGCAAGGCGGTCGGCCGCGAGCTCGGCGCGTTCCCGTGCTTCATGCCGAAGCCGTTCATGGGCGTCTCGGCGAACGGCTGCCACCACAACATCTCGCTCTGGGAAGGCGACACGAACGCCTTCATGCCGGACACGGACGATCAGCAGCTGCCGAGCCAGCTCGGCCTGTATGCGATCGGCGGCATCCTCGAGCACCTCGCGGCACTCACCGCGGTCACCGCCTCGACCGTCAACTCGTACCGGCGGCTCTGGGACACCGGCTTCTGGGCACCGGTGTTCGCGGACTGGGGCTACCAGAACCGCACCACCGCGCTCCGCGTGTCCGCCCCTGGCCGCTTCGAGTACCGGTCGGTCGACTCGGCCGTGAACCCGTACCTCTCCATGGCCGCGCTGATCGCGGCGATGTGGGACGGGATCGAGCGGAAACTCGACCCGGGCGAGCCGGAGGAGCGGAACATCTACGAGGCGATGGAGGCAGGCAAGGACGTCAAGCGCATCCCGATGACGTTCGGCGACGCTCTCGCGGCGCTCGAGGAGGACGAGGTCGTCAAGAAGGCGCTGCCGGACGAGATGTACCGTGTCTTCATGCACTACAAGCGCGACGAGTGGGAGCGCTACTGCGCCACCGTCACCGACTGGGACGTGTCCGAGTACCTCGACGTGCTGCCCTAGCGAGTAGGAGCCCGATCCATGTGCGGAATCGCGGGGATCATCTACCGGGACGGGTCGCAGCACCCGATCGGCGACGAGATGACGCGGATGCTGCAGTCGATGAAGCACCGCGGCCCTGACTCGACCGGCTACGCCCTGTACGGGAAGGAGGGGAACGGCGTCGGCGGCTCGCTCGTCATGCGCTACAAGCTCGCGGACGCGAACACGCCGCGTGACTTCGACTTCGAGGAGCGCCTGCGCCGGCATCGCACGGAGGTCGAGACGCGGCTCAAGGCGCTCGGCGCCGACATCGGCGAGGTCGAGGAGGAGACGCCGTACGCGTTCCGCGTCTCCTTCGACTACGACGGCGACCTGAAGCTCCTCGCGGACTTCGTCGAGGACATCCCCGAGGCCGAGGTGCTCTCGCTCGGGCGCTCGCTCGAGATCATCAAGGACCTGGGCGACGCCGAGAGCGTGCACGACCAGTACGGGCTCTCGGAGTTCACCGGGACGCACGCAATCGGCCACGTGCGCATGGCGACCGAGTCCGAGGTCGACATCGCCGGGGCGCACCCGTACTGGGCGTACCCGTACTCGGACGTCGCGGTCGTGCACAACGGGCAGCTGACGAACTACTTCATGTGGCGCCGCCGCCTCGAGCGCGCAGGCCGCCGCTTCATGTCCGAGTGCGACTCCGAGATCATCGCCGTCTACCTCGCCCAGGAGATGTCGAACGGCGCCTCGCTGAAAGAGGCGATGGACAAGTCGCTCGACGAGCTCGACGGCGTCTTCACGTACATCGCGGTGACGAAGGACGAGCTCGGAGTGGCAAAGGACGAGCTCGCCGCGAAGCCGCTCGTCCTCTACGAATCGGACGACCTCGTGGCGCTCGCGTCCGAGGAGATCGCGATCCGGGCGATCGTCGACCACGAGATCGACACGTACGACCCGTACGAGCGCGAGGTGCTCGTGTGGCAGCGGTAGGCGAGCGCGCGATCACGTACGACGCGCGCGGGCTCGCGGAGCCGTTCGCGGACGTCCCGAAGATCTCGGAGATCGACGGCGAGAAGGCGCGCTTCGACGCGAAGGACCTGACGACGCGCAAGATCAATCTCGAGCTCCGCTGGCTCCTCTACGAGCAGGGCGTGAAGGAGGTCGAGATCGAGAACCCGGGCTCGAAGCATTCGCTCGGGGTCGGGATCCTCACGCGCTGCCGCATCCGCTTCAACGGCAGCCTCGGCTACTTCGGCTGCGGCCTGATCGACGGCCCGGAGATCCACATCACCGGGCGCGTCGGCTGGTCGGCCTGCGAGAACATGATGTCGGGCGTCGTCGTCGTCGACGGGAACGCGGGCTCGCTCACCGCCGCCGCGTTGCGCGGCGGCGACGTCGTCGTGAAGGGCCGCGTCGGCGCGCGCTCGGGCATCGACCAGAAGGGCGGGACGATCCTCGTGCTCGGCTCGGCAGGCTCGATGACGGGCTTCATGATGCAGCGCGGCCGGATCGTGATCTGCGGCGACGTCGGGCCCGGGCTGGGCGACTCGATGTACGACGGCACCATCTACGTCGCCGGCACGGTGAAGTCGCTCGGCATCGACTGTGTCCCCGGCGAGTGGACGGATGCCGACACCGAGTTCATCGAGCGGAAGTTCGGCATCTACAACCTCGGCGCGCCCCCGGAGTTCCAGAAGTACGTGTGCGGGAAGGTGCTCTACAACTACGACAAGCTGGAGCCCTCCGAGAGAAAGCTGGTGCTGTAGTGGCCGACGAGAGCGCACCGAGTCAGAAGAACGTTCTCGGCCGAAGCCGGATCTTCACGCCGGAGGTCATCAACGACATCCACGTGAAGGCGGAGCTCGGGCGCTACCGGATGCGCGGCTTCTCGGTCTTCAAGCCGATGCCGCACTGGGACGAGCTCGTCTTCCTTCCGGGCACGCTCACGCGCTTCGTCATCGAGGGCTACCGGGAGAAGTGCGAGACGAAGACCGTGCTCGGCGCGCGCTTCGCGAAGAAGCCGCTCGAGCTCGACATCCCGATCTACATCACGGGCATGTCGTTCGGCGCGCTGTCCCTCGAGGCGAAGATGGCGCTCGCGAAGGGCGCGTCCATGGCCGGCACGGCGACCTGCTCGGGCGAGGGCGGGATGATCCCGCCGGAGCGCGACTTCTCGACGAAGTGGTACTACCAGGTGATCCAGAGCCGGTACGGGTTCAACCCGCACCACCTGATGCTCGCGGACGCAGTCGAATTCTTCATCGGCCAGGGCTGCAAGGTCGGGCTCGGCGGCCATCTCATGGGCCAGAAGGTCACGGAGCAGGTCGCCGAGATGCGCTCGCTCCCTGCCGGGATCGACCAGCGCTCGCCCGCACGGCATCCCGACTGGCTCGGCCCGGACGACCTCTCCCTGAAGGTGCAGGAGATCCGCGAGGCGACCGACTACCAGGTTCCGATCCAGCTGAAGCTCGGCGCCGCGCGCGTGTACGACGACGTCCGCATGGCGGCGAAGTGCGGCCCGGACATCATCTACCTCGACGGCGCGGAGGGCGGGACCGGCGCCGGCCCGCACATCGCGACCGAGGAGACCGGCATCCCGCTCATGGCGGCGATCCCCGAGGCGCGCCGCGCGCTCGAGGACGTCGGGCTCGCGGACGAGATCGACCTCGTCGTCGCAGGCGGCATCCGTAACGGCGCCGACGTCGCGAAATGCCTCGCGCTCGGCGCGACGGCCGTGGCCATCGGACATGCCTCGCTCATGGCGCTCAACTGCAACAAGGAGATCCCGGGCGTCACGGACTACGAGGGCACGGTCGGCGTCCCGGCCGGCCAGTGCTACCACTGCCACACGGGTCGCTGCCCGGTCGGGATCACGACGCAGGACCCGGAGCTACGCAAGCGGCTCGTCGTCGAGGAGGCTGCGGAGCGCGTCTACAACTTCCTGACGACGCTGACCATGGAGATGCAGATGCTCGCGCGCGCGTGCGGCAAGACGAACGTGCACTCGCTGGAGCCCGAGGACCTCGCGGCGCTGACCGTCGAGGCCTCGGCCATGGCGCGGGTCCCGCTCGCGGGAACGACGTACACCGTCGGCCAGACCGAGCACGAGATCCTCGCCGAGGTGAAGCGGCTGCTCGCGATCAAGGCCGAGGAGGAGCTCGTCGCCGGCCAGTCCGCCGACATCGCCGACCTGAGAGCGGTGGAGACATGAGCAACACTCGCCTTCGGCTCGCGTTCGTGAGGGAAACCATGTTTCCCCCACGTGCCCCCTTCTTCTCGAGAGCGCGTGGAACCTCCCGGTTCCCCACACCCCTCCCCGCTCATGAGCCCGAGGCGGGCTCATGAGCCAGACAGCCGGCAGTGGGCACGACCTCGCGTACTCCGAGCCTGAGAAGATCAAGTCGATCGACGCGGAGTTCCTCGCAGGGCGCCGCTTCCCGTACCAGGAGGACATGTCGCTGGTCGAGGACGTCGACCTGCTCGCGGCGACGCCCGGCGACGACATCAACTGGCTGGAGGACGTCGCGCTCCTCGAAGAAGACGGCATGCCGGCGGTGTTCGACCGCTACTCGAACGCGTTCCTCAAGATCTACTTCGCCATCCCGGAGGGACGAGAGGACGAGATCGCACGGAAGGTGCTCGTCACGCATCTCCAGTCCGGGAACTCCTACGGGATCCAGCTGAAGGAGATCCACACGAAGTTCGCCCAGCCCGAGCTCGGCCCGTGGGTCGCGAGCTCGAAGACGGTCGGCACCGATTGGAAGCCGCCCGTGCTCGAGGGCTGGGAGCCCGCAGCCTCGCACTAAGAGGCTGCTAGAAGCACACACAGGGTCGAGCCGGGCGCACGTCTGTCGAGGCAAGCGAACGGCTCGACCGCTGCCGGCGTCACGCACCCGTCACACCCGATTGAGGGATTTTCGATGACGTGAGTCATCGCACCGTTGACGCTCCCGCAAACCCTTCCTATCTTGCGAAGACCGAAAGTCACGGCTGATCTTGCGGATCGCAGTTCCGTGGCGCTTGCGGATTCGGGAAACAACAGAAGGACCGGGGCCCCTCCATTGGGGGGAGGGGCCTTCCGCGAAAGCGCTCCGGGGCGACTGCCTTCCGTGGGGAGAGGGGAAGGGGAGAAATGGGTGTCTGCCACCGGTGGGTGCGGCGACATGGCCGCGCGCTCACGTTCGTCCTGGCAACTGCTCTCGGAATGCTGCTCGTCTCCGGCGCCGCACTCGGCGCCCAGGGACAGCAGTCGCGAGGCATTGCTCCGGCAAAGATCTCGACCAATCGACTCGGCGCCAAGCCGGCCGGCAAGCTCCAGCACGCGCCGACCAACCTGAGTCGCATGCTGCGGAGCGCACCTCGCTCCCAGAGCGCGCGACCTGCGACGTATGCGAGCACCGCGGTAACGCTTTCCCCCGCGGCGGCCGCTACCCCGGCGGCCGCCGTCCTCGCAGCCGCGCCACCGGTGCCGACCATCACGTCGGCGCCGTCGAACCCGTCGTACCAGACGTCGGCGACCTTCCGATTCACGAGCGCCGGCGCGACGTCGTTCCAGTGCCGCCTCGACTCGTCGCCGACGTGGTCGACCTGCTCGAGCCCGAGGACGTATCAGTCGCTGTCCGCAGCGCAGCACACGTTCCGCGTGCGAGCTCGCAACTCGACCGGGACGAGCCCTGAGCGGACGTACACCTGGGTCATCACCCGTCCGCCCGCGCCCGTGATCAGCTCGGGCCCGAGCTCGACGACACTGCTCCGAACCGCGACGTTCGCGTTCACGAGCGCCGCGTCGGGGGCGTCCTTCGACTGCCGGATCGACACCGGGAGCTTCGCCGGCTGCTCGAGCCCGCGGACGTACACGAATCTCGCGCTCGGCACCCACACGTTCCGCGTTCGCGCGCGGACGGTGCTGGGCCCGGGGCCCGAGACCGTTTACACGTGGACGATCACGCCGCTTCCGGCGCCGACTATCGACTCCGGCCCGACGGCACCCACGACGGAGACGAGCGCGACGTTCATGTTCTCGAGCCCGGTGCAGGGAGCGACGTTCCAGTGCCGGTTCGACACGACCGCGACGTGGACCGGGTGCACGAGCCCGAAGACGTACGGGCCGCTTGCCTCGGGCGCACACACGTTCCGCGTCCGGGCTGTGCACGCGTCCTACGGGACGAGCGCCGAGGCGACGCGCACGTGGACGATCCTCGCAGCGCCGGCCGGGAAGCCGGTGAAGATGCGGATCCTCCTCGTCTCCGCGGACGGGAACGAGAGCGACCTTCCGGCGCTCCAGGCCTTCCTGAGTCAGGTCGGGGTGCCGTACACGACGATGATCGCGACGGAGTCGGACCTGACGCCCGAGACGCTCTCGAACGGAGAGACGGGCAACTACCAGGGCGTCATCCTCACGACCGGCAACCTCACTCACAACGCGGCCCCTCCCGGCGAGCCCGAGAACTGGGTCAGCGCGTTCACGACCGAGGAGTGGCAGACGCTCTGGAACTACGAGGCCGAGTACAAGGTGCGCCAGGTCACGTCGTTCACGTTCCCGTACGGGCTTCCGGACGACTACGGCCTGAACCTGCAGACGTACCAGGACACGCTCGCAACTCCGCTCGACGCGTCGCTCACGGACGCCGGCAAGAGCGTGTTCTCGTACCTCAACACGTCCAGCCCGATCACGTTCAAGGGCGCATGGGTCTACCTGGCGACGAAGCGTGACGCCACCGTCACGCCGCTGATCACGACCTCTGACGGCTACGTGATCGCGTCGACGAACACCTACCCGGACGGGCGCCAGAACCTCGCGGTGACGGCGGCGAACAACCCGTTCCTGCTGCACTCGCAGCTGCTCTCGTACGGCCTCATCAACTGGGTCACGAAGGGCGTGTTCCTCGGCGAGCGCCACGTGAGCGTGGGCGTCCAGGTCGACGACCTCTTCATCGACAGCGACATGTGGGACGTCGACGCGAACAGCGACCTCACGGGCAAGCGGTACCGGCTGAGCGGCTCCGACTTCCTGAACATCGTCGCCTGGCAGAGCGGCATCCGCGCGCGGCCGAACCTCTCACAGTTCCGGTTGGAGTGGGCATTCAACGGCGAGGGGACGGACCCGGCGACCTGGGAGGGCGACCCGATCCTCCCGAACGGCATCGACACGCTGACGCCGATGGTGCGGTTGCTCGACAGCAGCTTCTCGTTCGTCAACCACACGTATACGCACGAGAACCTCGACTTCACGGACTACGCGACGACGAAGGACGAGATCGAGCGGAACAAACAGCGCGGGATCGAGCTCGGCCTGGCGAACTTCGACCTCGAGTCGCTGGTGCAGCCGGACATCTCCGGGCTTGCGAACCCCGCGTTCCACCAGGCCGCGGTCGACGCCGGCATCAAGTACCTGATCAGCGACGCGTCGCGGCCGGAGTGGGCGAACCCGAGCCCGAACACGGGCTTCTACTCGGAGTTCCAGCCGTCGCTCTTCATCGCGCCACGGCGGGCGAACAACCTGTTCTACAACCTGCGGACGCCCGAGGAGTTCGTCGACGAGTACAACTGGTACTACTGGCTCGGAAGCCCGTCGAGCTCGCCCTGGAAGTTCTGGGCGGACCCGCAGACTCTCGACCAGATCCTCGACCACGAGTCGGACAACCTCCTGAGCTACATGCTCCGGTGGGACGTCGACCCGTGGATGTTCCACCAGGCGAACCTGGGTCGCTACAGCGGCAGCCGGTTCCTGCTCGCTGACCTGCTCGAGGAGACGTTCGACAAGTACGCGCGGGCCTACAACCTGCCGGTTCGAAACCTCACGCAGAAGGCGTCGGCCGAGCTGATGAAGAAGCGGATGGCGTACGACTCGTCCGGAGTCGACGCGACGCTCACGCCCTGCCAGGGCATCACGATGAGCGTCGACAACGCGGCCACGATCCCGGTGACTGGCGCTTCGGCGGGCTCGACCGAGAGCTACGGCGGACAGCCGATCTCCTCGGTGCCGGTGACGCCGGGCACGACGGAAACCATCCCGGTCAGCTGCTAGGTCGATGAACTGGACGGACCGCAACGGCGCCCGGCGGGGCCGGGCGGGTGAGGCGACCATGAGGGTCCTCCTCACCACCGAGGGCACCTACCCCTACCACTGGGGAGGTCTCTCGACCTGGTGCCACTCGCTCATCCAGGAGCTGCCCGACGTCGACTTCTCGCTGCTCGCGGTCTGCGAGGACCCGTTCGCGACGCCGAGATTCGAGCGCCCGGAGAACCTCACGAGCTTCCGGGCGCTCCCACTCTGGGGCATCCGGAGCTCCTGGGAGATCGACAGGCGCTCGGCGTCCGAGATCCGTCGCCGGCGGCGGCGGACGACCGAAGCGGCGGTCGCGCAGGCGTTCCTGCCGGCGTACCTCCGCTTCGTCGGCCAGCTGCTCGGGGGCGAGCGGGACGACGAAGGGATTCGCGTCGGCGCTGCACGAGATCTACCGCTTCGCGCTGGAGTACGACTTCGACACCGCGTTCCGCTCCGAGACGGTGTGGAGCGCCTTCACGGCGCTCGTCTCGCGCCGCTTCCCGGGCATCGCGCGGGACCTCGGATACAGCGCGCCGTGGCTCACGCTCGGGGAGCTCTCGGCGGGCGCCCAGTGGATCTACCACTGGCTCTTCCCGCTCTCGCAGCCGATCGAGGAAGTCGACATCGCACACGCGACGATGGGCGGCGTCTGCTCGATGGTCGGCGTTGTCTGCAAGCTCGAGCACGGCGCCGGGTTCCTGCTCTCGGAGCACGGCATCTACCTGCGGGAGTGCTATCTCGCGGAGGCCGGGTCGGACGGAAGCCTCTTCGGGAAGGTGCTCAAGCTCGCCTTCGCCCGGCGGATCACCGAGCTCGCGTACTCGCAGGCCGACGCGATCGCGCCCTGCTGCGACTACAACCATCGCTGGGAGCGGCAGATCGGCGTCGAGGCCGAGCGGATCCACACCGCGTATTACGGCGTCGACCCGGAGGCGTTCCAGCCGTCCGTGCTCGCACCGGAGGACGCGCCGGTGGTCGTCTGGGCGGGACGGATCGACCCGCTGAAGGACGTCGAGACGCTCCTCGGCGCGGCGGCCGTCGTCAAGGACGCCCGGCCGGACGTGCGCTTTCTCCTCTACGGGGCAGCGCCGCCGGGAAACGAGCGCTACCACGCGCGCTGCATGGAGCTGTACGACGAGCTCGGGCTCGCGGACACCGTGAGCTTCGAGGGCTTCTCCTCGAACATCCTCGAGTCCTACGCACGGGCGAACCTCGTGGTGCTCTCGAGCATCTCGGAAGGCTTTCCGTACTCGACGCTCGAGGCGATGCTCTGCGGGAAAGCCGTCGTCGCGACCGCCGTCGGGGGGGTGGCCGAGCAGATCACCGCCGACTGCGGCCGGGTGGTGCGGCCACGCGATCCGAATGCGCTCGGCGCCGCGATCCTCGACGTGCTCGGCGACATGGAGGTCTGCCAGGCGCTCTCGTCGGCGGCGAGGGAGCGCGCGGCGTCGCTCTTCGGGATCGAGCGCTTCCGCGCGACGCACCGCGCGATCTACGAGCTCGTGCTCGGCAGCCGCCCGGCTCTGTCGGAGCCGGACGCGACGGTCGCCGCACCAGAGGTTCCCGAGACGCAGTTGGAGATGGAGCTCGCAAACGCATGAGCGCTGACGACCCAGGCAAGATCGACCTTCTCGCGCGGAACGTACGCGCCCGCGTGCCGCAGCCGATCGACGTGCTCGAGGTCGCCGCGGTCATCGAGTCGATGGGGATCACCGACACGGTCGCGACGGAGGACTACGGCGTGTCCGACGCCTTCGAGCTCGCCGACCAGATCTTCGAGTCCGTCCGCGCATGGCCGGGAGAGCTCGCTCCCGTGGGACATGATCCGGAGGGCGACCGCGACGAGCGGCCGAACGCACTTGCCGACGCCTCGGCCCGCGGCCTGCTCGCACTCGCCCCACTCTGCGTCCTGCTGATCGGGCTCCAGGCCCTCGCGCTGGCGGGGTGGGACACCGCCGCGATCCTCGCTCTGAGCATCGGCGTCACGGCGTCGATGCTCCTCACGAGCGGCCCGATCGTCGCGATCGGGCGGCGAACGTCCGTCTACCTCGGATTCGAGCAGGTGGACTCCGCGCGGCGCTTCATCACGCGTGCCTCGCTCGCGACGCTGCTCGCCTGCATCGCCGTCGCGCTCATGACGTTCGGAGTGACGAGCCTGCTCTCGGTCTTCGACCTCGAGCAGCGGTCGATCTTCGCCGTGGCCCTCGTGGCGTACGCGCTCCTGTGGCTGCTCGCCTCGGGCCTGAGCCTGGCCGGCGCTTCGGCGCTCGTCTGCGGCGTGCTTGCCGGAGGGCTCGCGCTCGCGATCGGCTCTGGCTTCGCGCTCGGGACCACCGCAGGCGTCGCGATCGGCTACGCGGCGACCATCGGGGCGTTCCTCGTCGCCTGGTGCGTCTACTACCCGTACCGGCGCCAGACGACGCTGCTCCCGCGCGCAACCGGACCGCTCCTGCTCGACTCGGCGCCCTACCTCTTCTTCGGCACTGCCTTCGCGCTCTTCCTGATCGGTCCGCACCTTCTCGGGTGGATGGGCACCGGGGACGGCAGCATGATCGACCGGGTGACGACGCTCGAGCTCTCGCTGCTCGTCGCGCTCGTCCCGGTTGTGCTCGCAACCGGCGTCAGCGAGCGCGTGCTCCGCTCGTTCTGGGACGTCGCCCGCACGCTTCGGCGTGAGACCGCCGCGGACGGATTCCGCCGTGGTGTGAGGAGCTACATCCTCGCCGGACTTGCCCGCTACGCCATCGTGCTGGGCTCGCTGTCCGTCGCCACCGCCCTCGCCTACGAGGCGCTCGTCCTCTCGGGCGCGCTCGAGCACGCGAGCCAGCTCGTGTTCCTGTCCGGCCTCGCGGGCTTCCTGCTCCTGGGGCTCGGCCAGTTCGGCTGCCTGTTCCTGCTCGGGCTGGCCCTTCCGGACCGCGCTCTCAAGTCGCTTCTGACGGGACTCTTCGTGCTGGGGGCGCTCGGGGTCCCACTCGCTCTCATCGACTTCCGACTTGCCGCCGTCGGATTCGCAGTCGCGGCAGCCGCATTCGCGGCCGCCGCACTCGCCGCCTGCCTCACTGTTCTCGCGGAGATTCCACGCCGCTACTCGACGGCCTTCTAACAGGGGAAAAGGGGAGATAGCAATGACTCGTACTGGCAGGGGGGGATGAAGATGTCACTGCGGAGAGCCCGCGGAAGGCGGGCACTGATCACCGGGGGCGCGGGCTTCATCGGCAGCCATCTCGCCGAGGCGCTGATCGCGGACGGCTATGCCGTCACCGCGCTCGACGACCTCTCGACGGGCTCCGAGGAGAACATCGCGCACCTGGACAAGCTGGAGCTCGTCGTCGGGGACACGGCCGACGAGCGCCTCGTCGAGGAGCTCGTGGCCGAGTCCGACGTCGTGTTCCACCTCGCGGCGGCAGTCGGCGTGAAGCTCATCCTCGCCGAGCCGATCGAGAGCTTCAGGACGAACGTCCTCGGGACGGAGGCGGTGCTGAGCGCTGCCGAGCGGTACGGGACGAAGGTGCTGATCGCGTCGACGTCCGAGGTCTACGGGAAGGTCGCGCGGCTGCCACAGCGCGAGGACGACGACGTCCTGCTCGGCCCGACCTCGATCAGCCGCTGGTCCTACGCGGCGTGCAAGATGCTCGACGAGTTCATCGGCCTCGCGTATGCGCGGCGGGGACTGCCGGTGGTCTGCTTCCGGCTCTTCAACACCGTCGGACCGCGTCAGAGCGGCTTCTACGGGATGGTGATCCCACGCTTCGTGGACGCGGCGCTTCGCGGCGAGCCGCTCCAGGTGCACGGAGACGGAAGCCAGTCACGCTGCTTCCTGCACGTCCGCGACGCCGTCTCGGCGATCATGAAGCTCGAGCGAGCGCCGCAGGCGGTCGGCGAGGTGTTCAACATCGGATCGACGGAGTCGGTGACGATCCTCGAGCTCGCCGAGCGGGTCATCGAGACGGTCGGCACGCGCAATGGGCGGACGCTCGCGGCCCTGAACGGCAACGCCAATGGCAACGGCCACGGCCGCACGTGGGGCCGTATCGAGCTCGTCCCGTACCACGAGGCGTACCCGAACGGCGACTTCGAGGACATCCGGGCGCGGCAGCCCTCGGTCGACAAGTTGCACGCGGCGACGCGCTGGCGCGCCCGCCACGATCTCGACGACATCCTGCGGGACGTCGTCGTAGCGAGGTCGATGGCCACCGCACCCAGCATCGAACAGGCGGCTGTCACCCTCGAAGAGGCGGTTGTCACAGCGCTTGCCTGAGGCACGGAGCCCGGCGGCAGCCGCGCACCCCGCCCCGACCCGTGCCGGGCGGAGCGAGGTGCGACCATGGCTCACGTGAACGAACGACCGACGCGGCCGGGTAACCGGCCGCGGAACGTCCTTGCGGTGACGGCGCTCTGCGCAGCGCTCGCCGGCGTGCTCCTCGTCGTACAGCTCGCCGGCGCGCGGCCTTCGGCCGCCGCCGCCGTCTGGAAGCCTGCACCGGGGACGACGTGGCAGTGGCAGATCACCGGCAGGGTCGATGAGAGCGTCGAGGCGGCAATGTTCGACGTCGACCTCTTCGATGCGCGGCCGGGGCACGTCAACGCCGGTGTGATCGGCCGGCTGCAGGCGAAGGGGATCGTCGTCGTCTGCTACCTGGATACCGGGGCGTGGGAGAGCTACCGACCCGACGCGGGGCGGTTCCCGCGCTCCGTGATCGGGAACTCGACGGGATGGGAGGGCGAGCGCTGGCTCGACCTCCGCCGGACCTCGTGGCCGAAGTTCGCCCCGATCATCTGGAAGCGCCTGGATCTCGCAAGGCGCCTCGGTTGCAACGGCGTCGAGCCGGACCAGAACAACGCACTCGGAAATCGGCCGGGCTTTCCGATCACGCCCGCCGACCAGAGAGCGTGGTACCTCGAAGTTGCCCGCCAGGCGCACCGGCGGGGGCTCTCCGTCGGAATGAAGAACGGCATGCAGTCGATCGACCGGGACACCGTGGCCGCGTTCGACTGGGCGCTCAACGAGCAGTGCTTCCAGTACGAGGAGTGCGCGCGCCTGAAGCCGTTCACCAAGGCCGGCAAGGCGGTGTTCCAGGTCGAGTACGACCTCGCGTCCTCGCAGTTCTGTCCGCAGGCGAAGCGTCTCGGATTCAGCTCGCTCCGGAAGCACCGGACGCTCGGTCCCTGGCGCCGGGCTTGCCGCTAGGCCGGGCTGACGCGGGAGAAGTGCCGGCGGCGCAGGGCCCTGCACCGCCGGCGTAGGTGGGGTCTTGCGGTCCACCACCTCCGGACTGCGTCCGCTGGGCATCCTAGAGCGCTCGCCCGCGCGAGCAAAGTGGTCTTGCCCGAATGCTTACCTCGGGCCGGCGAAAGCTTCGCGGGCGCTCGCAGCCGAGACGAGGTCGCCCTTGCGCACGTAGAGCTCGATCGCGTGGTCGACGTGCGCGGCCGCCTCGGGGTCACGGCCTTCCGCGCGGTCGAGCTCGGCAAGCAGCAGCGCGACCTCGCCTTCGAGATCGAGCATGTCCGTCTGCCGCACCCACGCATACGCGTCGTTCGCGACCGATCGGCTCTCCTCCAGATCGCCCCGCGCCAGGAGCACGGCAGCCTCGGCGGCACGAGTCGCGATCTGCGCGAAGGCGTGATCCTCCTGCAGCTGTGGCCGGGACCCCGTGGCGAGCCGCATCGCCTCGTCGTACTCTCCTCGGTCCGCGAGCACGAGCGCGAGCTGGCCGAGTATCCACGACGCGTACGCCGCGTCGCCCATCACGCTCAGCCGCTCGTAGGCGTCGCGCAGGAGCTGCTCCGCGGCATCCAGGCGTCCCGCCTTCCGCTCGACGCGCTGAAGCTCGGAGGCGACGCCGACCGCGGAGATCGGATGCCCGAGCTCCTCGAAGATCTCCGTCGAGCGGCGGCAGTGCTCGCGGCCCTCGTCGAACGCTCCCGTCATCGCGCAGAACCCGCCGCGGACGCGCGCGACGAAGGCCTCCACGAGGAGCGCTCGGTTCGCCCGCTCGAGGATGTCGTCGCACCTCCGGAGCCCCTCCTCGACCGGCGTCGAGCCCCAGAGCGTGGCCATGGCGATCGCCCCGAGGGCGCGCAGCAGCTCGCGCGAGTCGCCCGCCGTCCGTGCGTGCTCGACGGCCTTCTCCGCGGCGTCGATGGACCGGTCGTAGCGACCGGTGCGGAACAGCGCCCAGTGGACGAGAAACCAGCTGCGGGCGAGCCCGCGCTCGTCGCGCTCACCCTCGAAGACGGGGATCGCGCGCTCCGCGGCGGCCTGCAGGTCGGCCATGAGAAACGACGTGCGTGTCTGGGCATCGGCGCTCAGGACGCCGAGCTCCGCACGGAGCTCGAGGCTTCGGAGGCGCATCGTGCCGGCCTCCTCGCGAATTCCGTCGTACACAGCCCGCGCGCGTTCCAGTTGCCCGACCCCTGCGAGCGCCCTCCCGTACTCGATACGGAGAGGGAGGATCGCCCCGTCCTCCTCCGATCCAAGCGACACGGCGCGCTCGAGCAGGCGCGCGGCTGAGCGGTCGTCGCCGAGATCGAGCGCGCGCCGACCGGCGGTTCCGAGCAGCTGCACCGCACGGTGCGAGAGGTCGTCGGTCGCGTGGTCGCGGAGGCCGAGCTCGACCCGGTAGCGCACGGCCTCGGCGAGATGGTTCCCGACGAGCTCGGGCGGCGACCCGACGCCCTCGAGACGGGTGGCGAGCAGCGCGTGGAGCTCGGCGCGCCGCTCCTTCGGTATGCCCTCGTAGGCGGCGTCCCTGATCAGCGCGTGACCGAAGCCGAAGGCCTCGTCTGCCCCGCTGTCGCGCCCCGCGAGCGGCCTGACGAGATTTCGTCGTGCGAGGGCGAGCAGCGCAGCGCCGAGCCCCGGCCGGGCCTCGACGGGAAGAAGCTCGCCGAGCGTCGCTCGGTGAAACTCCTCTCCCTCGACCGCGGCGCACTCGAGCAGGAGCCGCTCCGCCGCGTCTAGCTGGTCGAGGCGGGCGACGAGGAGCGCCTGGATCGTCGGCGGGACTACCAGGGCGGAGCCAGGGTCCCGGCCGACGTTGAGCGCGAGGAGCTGCTCGAGGAAGAGCGGGTTGCCGTCCGCAGCCTGAAGGATGCGACGCGCCTCGTCGGCCGCCAGGAGGCCGTGGGCGTCCAGTCCCTGGAGGAGGACGAGAGACTCGCTTGCCAACAACGGCTCCAGCGCGGTCACGCCCGCGTTCTCGCGAGGAGCGGCCCACGTCGGGCGATCTTCCAGGAGCTCCGGTCGCGAGAGGCAAAGCACGAGGATCGGCGAGCCGCTGGAAAACGCGACGAGATACTCGACGAGATCGAGCAGCGTCGGCTCCGCCCAGTGGATGTCGTCGAGCACGAGCACGAGCGGACGCTCGGCGGCGATCGCCTCGAGCAGGCGACGGAACGCCCAGGCAAGCTCTTCTCCGGACCCCTCCGCGTCCGTCGCACCGAGCGCCTCCGCGACACGCTCGGCGACGGTCTCCGCGCGGTCGGCGGCGCCGAGGAGGTCGCGCGCCGCAGCTCGCAGGTCGTCTCCGAGAACCGGCGCGAGCGCGTCGGCAAGCGGACGGAACGTGATCCCCTCCCCGTATGCCTCGCACCGGCCGACGAGCACCGTCGCGGTGTGTTCGACCGCCTGCGTGAACTCGCGCGTCAGACGAGACTTGCCGACTCCGGCGGTGCCGACGAGCGTCTCGAGCACGCAGCGTCGGTCACGAACGGCACGTTCGAGGGCCGCTCGCAGCCTTGCGAGCTCGGGCTCTCTCCCCACGAACGGCGCGTCCTGCCGGCGCGCGTACGGCGCGACTCCTTCGCGCACGCCCAGGAGGCGAAAGGCGGGCACCCGCTCGGACTTCCCTCTCAGCTCGAGGGGCTCGACGTCCTCGACGACGATGGCGTCGCCGCCGAGCAGCCGGGTCGGCGCACCGATGAGGATCTCACCGGCGGCCGCGGACTGCTCGAGGCGCGCGGCGACGTTCATCGTGTCGCCGGAGGCGGTGAAGCCGTCGCGTCCGTCCTCGTCCACGACGACCTCACCCGTGTGGACGCCGGTCCGGATCTCCAGCCGGACGGCCAGGTCGCGCTCGAAGTCGTCGTTCAGGCTGCCGAGCCGGGCGCGGATCTCGTCCGCCGCGCGCAGCGCACGGAGTGCGTCGTCCTCACGTGTCGTCGGCACGCCGAAGATCGCGACGACAGCATCGCCGATGAACTTCTCGAGGTGTCCGCCGTGCCGCTCGAGGATCGTGCGCGACTCGTCGAAGTAGCGCCCGAGCACGCGCCTGAGCGACTCGGGGTCGAGTTGCTCGCCGAGGCGCGTCGAGTCGACGATGTCCGAGAAGAGCACCGTCACCGTCTTGCGCGCCGCCACGGCGCGGAGTGTATGGCCGTCGCATCTCCGTGCAGCGCCGCGACGCGAGCGTTCGCGGTGCTCGCCTAGAGCGAGATGACGACCGTCTTCTGCTCCGTGAAGACGTCGAGCGGGTGGCGGCCGCCGACCCGGCCGACTCCGGAGCGGGAGCCCGACCGGCCGCCGAACGGCAGGTGGCTCTCCCAGTAGTTCGTCGACTCGTTGACGTTCACCCACCCCGCGCGCACGCCCTCCGCAAACCGGAGGCCGCGTGCGAGGTCGCTCGTCCAGACCGCCGCCAGGAGCCCGTACGGCGACGCGTTCGCGATCGTGAGCGCCTCCTCGTCCGCGCGGATCCGGGTCACCGGCACGACCGGGCCGAACGTCTCCTCACGCGCGATCGCCATGTCCTCCGTGACCTCGGCCAGGACCGTCGGCCGGTAGTAGAGCCGGGTCGGGTGGCCGTTCGTCCGTCCGCCCTCGACCACGAGCTCCGCGCCGA
Source organism: uncultured Actinomycetes bacterium (assembly GCA_963815895.1). Taxonomy (GTDB): domain Bacteria; phylum Actinomycetota; class Thermoleophilia; order Gaiellales; family Gaiellaceae; genus GMQP-bins7. The sequence continues at coordinate 485,223 of CAWFIP010000002.1, forward strand.
GCTCGAGCGCATCGTCAACGTGCCTGTCCACCTTCTCCGCTGCGGGCTCGTTGTTCAGCGGGCCCATCGTCGTCGCGTCGTCGAACGGGTCACCGAGCCGGATCTCGCGAGCGATCGCGGCGCGGAGCGCGTCGAGGAACTCGTCGTGCACGCGCTCGTGCACGAGGAAGCGCTCGCCCGCGGTGCAGCTCTGGCCCGCGCAGAGGAACGCGGCGGGAAGCGCGGCCTCCGCCGCGCGAGCGACATCCGCGTCGTCGAGCACGACGAAGGGCCCGTTCCCTCCCATCTCGAGGAGGAGCGCCTTCCCGGCCGCACGCTCGGCCACTCGGTGCCCGGTCTCGATGGAGCCGATGAACGCGACCGCGTGCGTGCCCGGGCTCGAGGCGATCTCGTCGCCGACGACCGGCCCCGGGCCGGTCACGAGGTTGAGCACGCCGGCGGGAACTCCCGCGTCCGCAACGCACTCGGCGAGGGCGACCGCGCACACCGACGTGGACGGAGCCGCCGCCCAGACGACCGCGTTGCCGGCCGCGAGCGCCGGGGCGATCACCTCCGCCGGCATCGTGTACGGCCAGTTCCACGGCGTGATGACACCGACCACTCCGCGCGGAGCCCGATACACGAGCACGCGCTTCGACGCATCGACCGACGGCGGTAGCGAGCCCTCGAGGCGGGTCCCGTCGGCTGCAGCCTGCCGGAAGTACCCCGCCAGCTCGTCCACCTCGTCGAAAGCCTCCGCCACGAGCGGCTTTCCCTGGTCGAGCGTGAGCGTGCGGGCGAGCGCCTCGCGCCGCTCGGCGACGAGCTCGGCGACGCGCTCGAGCGTCGCCGCCCGGTCGAAGGCCGACGCCGCGGCCCACGCGTGCCACGCCTCGTTCGCGGCGGAGATCGCCCTCGCGGCATCTGCGCGCGTCCCCTCAGGGACGGTCCCGATCGTCTCGCCCGTCGCCGGGCTCTCGGCCGTGAAACGGGCACCGGAGTCGCTCTCGACCCAGGCACCTCCGATGAGCATCGAGTAGTCGATCGGCTGTCTCCGCACCGCTTGACTCCGGCGCGGCGGAAGTATATTCACCGTATACCAGTGGCCTGGAGTCCGTTCTGAGCACGGCGGCCGGCGCGAACGGGATGGAGCGGCAGGGCGCTCCGATCATCCGCGCGCACGGCGTCTGGAAGATCTTCGGCTCGAAGGCCGACCGCGTCATCGGCACGCCCGATGCCGAGCTCTCGCGGCGGGAGCTGCTCGAGAAGACGGGCTGCGTCGCGGCGGTGCGGGATGTGTCCATCGAGGTCTGGCCGGGCGAGGTGTTCGTCGTCATGGGCCTGTCCGGCTCCGGGAAGTCCACGCTCGTGCGGACGTTGATCCGCCTGATCGAGCCCACGGCCGGCGAGATCGAGATCGCGGGCCGCGACGTGATGAAGGCGAGCAAGGCGGAGCTTCGAGAGCTGCGCCGCCACTCGGTCTCGATGGTGTTCCAGCACTTCGGGCTGCTCGCGCACCGCCGCGTGATCGACAACGTCGCGTTCGGGCTCGAGATCCGAGGGGTGAGCAAGGCCGACCGGCAAGCTCGCGCGCGGGAGGTGCTCATGCTCGTGGGGCTCGAGGACGTCGCCGATCGCTTCCCCGACCAGCTCTCCGGCGGGATGCAGCAGCGCGTCGGCGTCGCACGCGCCTTCGCCGTCAATCCGGACGTCATGCTCTACGACGAGCCGTTCAGCGCCCTCGACCCGCTCATCCGGCGCGACATGCAGGACGAGATCTCCCGCCTCCAGGCCGAGACCGGCAAGACGATGATCTTCATCACGCACGACCTCCCCGAGGCGCTCCGGCTCGGGGACCGGATCGCGATCATGCGCGACGGCGCGATCGTGCAGCTCGGGACGCCCGAAGACCTCGTCGGCTCACCGGCGGACGAGTACGTCGAGAACTTCACGCGCGACGTCCCGCGAAGTCACGTGCTGACCCTCCGCTGGATCATGCGCGAGCCCGCGCCGGGCGAGGCGACGGACGGGCCGCGGCTCGACGTCGGCACGACGGTACGCAAGGCGGTGCCTGTGCTCGCGGGCAGCGAGAAGCCCGTGTGTGCGGTCGAGAACGGCACGGTCGTCGGCATCGTCGACCGCGACGCGGTGCTGACCGCGATCGCCGGCGAGGGAGGGGGCTGATGTCGGTCGTCACGGAGGAAGTCCGGGCCGCCGCGCCCGCCATCGCGCACGTCCCGTGGTGGCGCGGGAAGCTCGTGCAGGTGGCGGGGATCGTCGCGCTCATGTGGCTGTCGTACCGCGGCTGGAAGAGCGAGTACCCGTGGCCGAACGACCTCGTCTGGAACAACCTCCAGCTCCGGCTCGACGAGTTCCAGAGCGAGCTCATCGACAAGCGGCTCACGGGTGACGGCGGTGTGATCTTCGCGGCCTTCGACGGCTTCCGTGTCTTTGCCGACAACCTCGTCCAGTGGTTCCTCGACGCGCTCATCTGGATGACATGGATAGGGACGACCGTCGCCGGGACGCTCCTCGCCTGGCGCTTCGGCGGCCTCCGGGCAGGCGCGTGGGCGCTCGGGGCATACGCAGCCTTCGCGGTCTCGGGGCTGTGGGCCGAGAGCATGGAGACGCTCGCGCTGATGCTGTCGGCAGTCGGCCTCTCGCTCCTGATCGGTGTTCCGCTCGGCATCCTCGCGGGCCGCTCGAACCGGTTCGACCGCGCGCTTCGACCGTTCCTCGACGCGGCGCAGATCGTGCCCGCGTTCGCATACCTGATGCCGGTTGTCCTCTTCTTCTCGATCGGCTATGCCGCGGCTGTCGTGGCGACGATGATCTATGCGATTCCGCCCTGCATCCGGATCACGGCGCTCGGCATCCGCCGGGTGCCGGTGAACACGGTCGAGGCGGCCGCATCCCTCGGGTCCACGGAGCGGCAACTGCTCCAGAAGGTGCAACTCCCGCTCTCGAGGCGGATGCTTCTGCTCGGACTCAACCAGACGATCCTCTTCGCGCTCTCGATGGTCGTGATCGCAGGGCTCATCGGAGGCGGCGGCCTCGGAGCGGTCGTCAACAGCGGGCTCTTCTCGAATCCGGCGCTCGCAATCCTGGCCGGGATCGTGATCGTGGTCATGGCGATGGCGCTCGATCGCATCACGGAGGCGGTCGCCGACCGCACCGATCCGACGAAGCGTCACCTCGACGGAGCGGCCAGGAAGCGACTGCGGCTGGAGTCCGCGCTCGTCGCCGGCGGGATCCTCGGAACGGTGGTCGTGGCGAAGGCGATCGGCGTCAGCGGGGACTTTCCCGACCTCGCAGGCGTCCGGCAGCGCTCGGTCACGGCGCAGGAGTGGCTGCTCGGCAAGATCCAGGCGGTCCTCGACTACGTGCAGGACCCGACGACCTGGGTCTTCCAGATCACGGAGCCACTGGGCAACTTCATCCTCACGAAGCTGCTCCTGCCGCTGCAGGCGTTCCTCGTCGAGGCGCCGTGGTTCACGACGCTCGGCGGGCTGACGCTGATCGCGCTCGTCGTCTCGGGCCTGCGGCCGGCAATCACGACGTTCGCCATGCTCGCGCTGATCGGCGTCATGGGCGTCTGGGCGCTGGCCATGGACACGCTGTCACAGGTTCTCGTCGCCACCGCCATGGGGGTGATCCTCGGGCTCGGCCTCGGGGTCTGGGCGTCGGAGAGCCGCACGGTCTCGCACGTCCTTCGTCCCATCAACGACGTGCTGCAGACCCTGCCGCAGCTCGTCTACATCATCCCGTTCATCTACCTGATGCCGGTCTCGATCGTCCCGGGCATCCTCGCGGCCGTGCTCTACGCCTTCCCCGTCGTCGCACGGCTCGTCGAGCGGGGCCTGAAGGACGTCGCGCCCGAGAGCGTCGAGGCGGCCGGGGCATATGGGGCGACACGGGGGCAGACGCTGCGCAAGGTCAAGATCCCGCTCGCCGGCGACGCGATCATGCTCGGCGTCAACCAGGGCATCATCATGGTGCTCGCCGTCGTGGTGATCGGCGGGCTCGTCGGATCGGGCGGCCTCGGCTACGAGGTCGCGCAGGGGCTCGTCCGCGGACAGTTCGGGCAAGGCGTCATCGCGTCGATCGCCATCCTGGCGCTCGGCATCGCGCTCGACCGCGTCACGCAGGGAGCACGGCGGGCGCGAAAGGAGGAAGTGGCGTGAGTCATGGGAGCAAGGTCAACGAGAAGGAGGGTCGGATGTCGAAGCGTCATCGGGGCGCGGGAGTCGGCCTCGCGGTTCTCGCTGTGGCCGCTGCGGCGCTCATCGCAGTCGCGGTCGCGGCAGGAGGCACGCGTCAGGGCTCGTGCGGCGACGTCGTGCTGAACGAGAACTCCTGGGTGGGCTCGACGGCGAACGTGTACGTGCTGAAGAACGTCCTCGAGTCGAAGCTCAAGTGCAAGGTGAAGGTCCTCAACATCACCGAGAACCAGCCGAGCTTCCAGGCGATGGCCGACGGCAAGATCGACGTCGTGCTCGAGGACTGGGACAACACGCTCGTCCCGTCCAACAGGAAGTACGTCACGAGCAAGGCCGTCGTCAACGTCGGCGGGAACGGGATCACCGGCGTGATCGGGTGGTACATCCCGCGGTACCTGCTGAAGCAGTACCCCCAGTTCAAGACGTGGAGAGGGCTCAAGGGCAAGGAGTCCGTGTTCAAGTCACCGGAGTCCGGATCCCAGGGCATGTTCCTCGGAGGCGACCCGTCGTACGTCCAGAAGGACCGAGCGCTCATCAAGGAGCTCGGCCTGAACCTCAAGCACGTCGTCGCCGGAGCCGAGCCGGCACAGGTCGCACGCTGGACGCAGCTGTACAAGCAGAAGAAGCCGGTGCTCTTCTACTGGTACGACCCGCAGTACCTGAATGCGGTGTACGACCTGTATCGCGTCCAGCTCCCGCCGCGCTTCAAGGGGTGCGTCGACGACGAGAAGGTGTCCGGCAAGCACGCATGCGAGTACCCGTCGTACGGGCTCGACAAGCTGGTCAGCGGCGACTTCGCGAAGAGCGGCTCGCCCGCGCTGAAGGTGATCCGCAAGTTCAAGTGGACCTCGGCGGACCAGAACTTCGTCGCGAACCTCATCTCCGGCAAGAAGATGGCCAAGGACAAGGCAGCGGCACTGTGGGTGAAGACCCACCGGAAGCAGGTCAGCGCGTGGACGAAGTAGGAGCACGCTGAGGGAGGGCACGGAGTGCGGAGGGCGACCTCCGCACTCCCCTCCCGGCTCGCGCCGATGAGCACCTCGCCACTCACCGTCCACCAACCGGAGGCCGCCGAGGCGCAGTCGCTGAGCGACCGCGCCTACTACGCGATCCGCGAGCTGATCGTCACGCTCGAGCTCGCGCCGGGCTCGATCGTGAGCGAGCGCGAGCTCCAGGAGCGGCTCGGGGTCGGCCGGACGCCGGTGCGGGAAGCGCTCCAGCGGCTCGAGCGCGAGCGGCTGATCGAGGTCTATCCGCGCCGCGGGATCTTCGTGTCGAACGTGAACGTCCTCGACCTCGCCGTCCTCTCCGAGGTGCGGGCCGTGCTCGAGGGGTTCGCGGCGCGCCTGGCAGCGGAGCGCTCGACCGCCGAGGACCGCGCGGCCACGAGCGGGCTCATCGCGGATCTCGATGAGCTCTCCGCGGCCGCCGACGAACGCCGTCTCATCCACCTCGACCAGCGCATCCACCGGCACGTCTACCGGTGCACACACAACCCGTTCCTCGAGGCGACCCTCGACGGCTACTACGTGCTCACGCTTCGCATCTGGTTCCTTGCGCTCGACCGCGTGAGCCGGCTCGGAGACGCGGTGCAGGAGCACCGCGAGCTGCTCGAGGCGATCCGCGACGGCGATCCCGATCGCGCCGAGGAGGCGATGCGGCGCCACGTGGCCGGCTTCGAGGAAGCGATTCGCCGCGTCCTCTAGCGCCGCTTCTGGTGTATTCGTGATCGCGGACTGATATATGTGAGCCGCTCGATGACCGCTCTCCCCTCCTCCGCCAAGGCTGTCGTGATCGGAGCCGGCATCGTCGGCTCGAGCGTCGCCCATCACCTCGCCCGCCTCGGCTGGGGCGACCTCGTGCTCCTCGAGAAGGGCCCGCTGCCGAACCCGGGCGGCTCGACGGGGCACGCGTCCAACTTCATCTTCCCCGTGGATCACTCGAAGGAGATGACCGCGCTCACGCTCGAGAGCGTTCGCCAGTACAAGGACCTCGGCGTCTTCACGGAGTCCGGCGGCATCGAGGTCGCGCGCACCGAGGAGCGGATGCAGGAGCTCACGCGGCGCGTCTCGTCCGCGATCGCGTGGGGCATCGAGCCGGTCTCGCTCGTCACGCCGGCCGAGGTCAAGGAGCTCGTGCCGTTCATCGACGAGTCGGTGATTCTCGGCGGCTTCTACACGCCGAGCGTCGGAGTCGTCGACTCGCTACGCGCGGGGACGCTCATGCGCGAGCGGTCCGCCGCCGACGGCGCGCTGACGGTCGCCGCGGGCGTCGAGGTTCTCGGAATCGACGTCGAGCGCGGCCGCGTGCGGCGGGTCCGTACGACCGAGGGCGACATCGACGTCGAGACGGTCGTCATCGCCTGTGGCGTCTGGAGCCCGAAGCTCGGCCGTATGGCGGGAGCGAGCATCCCGCTGACACCGGCCGTCCACCAGATGATCGACATCGGACCGGTCCCGCGCTTCGAGCAGGCCTCGCGCAGCATCGAGTTCCCGATCGTCCGCGACATGGACACGAACATGTACGAGCGCCAGGACGGGACCTCGCTCGAGATCGGCTCGTACGCGCATCGCCCGATCCTCTACGAGCCCGAGGACCTGCCCTCGGTCGAGGAGGCGGCGCTCTCGCCGACCGAGTTCCCGTTCACGCAGGAGGACTTCGCTCCTCAGCTCGAGCACGCGCTCGAGCTGATGCCGGAGATCGTCGGCGACGAGTCCGTGGGCATCAAGTACGCGATCAACGGGATCCTCTCCCTCACCCCCGACGGGATGCCCATCCTCGGCGAGACGCCGGAGGTCGGCGGCCTCTGGTCGGCGTCCGCTGTCTGGGTGAAGGAGGGCCCTGGCGTCGGCAAGGGCCTTGCCGAGTGGATGGTGCACGGCGAGTCCGAGATCGACCTCCACTCCTCGGACGTGGCCCGCTTCCACGAGCACCATCGGACGAGCGCCCACATCAAGGCGCGCACCTCCGAGGGGTTCAACAAGACGTACGGGATCGTCCACCCCTCCGAGCAGTGGGCGTCGAACCGCGATGTCCGGCTCTCGCCGTTCAACCAGCGGGAGCGCGAGCTCGACGCCGTCTTCTTCGAGGCCGCGGGCTGGGAGCGCCCGCAGTGGTACGAGTCGAACGCGCCGCTGCTCGAGGAGTTCGGCGACCGGGTCGGCCGCCGCGAGGCGGAGTGGGACGCGCGCTGGTGGTCTCCGATCATCAACGCCGAGCACCTCGCCATGCGCGCGCGGGCCGCGATCTTCGACCTCTCCGCGTTCGCGATCTTCGACGTCACCGGGCCGGGAGCGCTCGACGCGCTCCAGGTCGTGTCGCAGCGGCAAGTCGACGTCCCAGTCGGCAGAGTCGTCTACACGCCCTGGCTCTCGCCCGGCGGCGGCTTCAAGTCCGACCTCACGATCATGCGGCTCGGCGACGAGGCGTTCCGGGTCGTCACGGGCGGCGCGCACGGCATGTCGGACCGCAAGTGGCTCCGCGACCACTTCCCGGGCGACGGCTCCGCGCAGCTCACCGACGAGACATCCGCATGGTGCACGCTCGGCCTCTGGGGGCCAAGGGCGCGCGACATCCTCGCGAGCGTCACAGGCGACGACGTATCCAACGAGGGGTTCCCGTTCGCGACCTGCCGCACGATCGACGTCGGGCCGCTGCAGGTGCTCGCGTCGCGCATCTCCTACGTCGGCGACCTCGGCTGGGAGCTCTACGTCCCGATCGAGGAGGGCGCCCGGCTGTGGGACATCGTCTGGGAGGCGGGTCGAGCACACGACGCCGTTCCCGCGGGCATCGGCGTCTACGGGACGACCGGCCGGCTCGAGAAGTGCTACCGCGCGTACGGCACCGAGCTCGAGAGCGAGTACACGGTCGTCGAGGCGGGCATGTCCCCGCCGAAGGTGAAGGACGCGGACTTCGTCGGCAAGGAGGCGCACCTCCGGCACCGCGACGAGGAGCCAGTGGCGATCCTCTGCACGCTCACCGTCGACGACCACACGTCGTCCGCGGGGGCGGCGCGGTACCCGCTCGGGCGCGAGCCGGTCCTGTCTCGCGCGGGCGAGCCACTCGTCGACAGGAAGGGACGTCGCTCGTACGTCACGAGCGCGGGCGCCGGGCCGTCGGTCGGGAAGTACCTGCTCATGGCCTACCTGCCGCCGGAGCAGGCCGTCGTGGGCACGGAGCTCCTCGTCGACTATCTCGGCGACCGCTACCCGGTCTCGGTCGCCGTCGCCGGTGCGACACCGGTCTTCGACCCCGAGAACGCGCGCATCCGCTCGTGAACTACCTCACGCTCCTGGGGCACCGCTCGCGGCAGCAGGCCGGAGGGGACAGTGTGAATGACACGGCCCCGGAAGGCATCGTGCCGCGAGCGGCGTCAGCCTTTCGGCGGAGGCCGGCTCCGCCGGCCGTAGGCGGAAGGCGGCCAGGACCGTGAGGGTCCTCGTCTGCGTGAAGCGGGTCCCGCTCACCGGAGGAAGGATCGTGCTGACGGACGACGCGCAGGCGATCGCGACCCAGCACCTCGGCTTCACGATCTCGCCGCACGAGGAGTGCGGGGTCGAGGAGGCCGTACGACTCGTCGAGGCGAACGGCGGCGAGTCCGTCGTTCTCGCACTCGGACCGCCCGAGGCAGAGGAGCAGCTCAGGGACGCGATGGCGCTCGGCGTCGACCGTGCGATTCATCTCGTGACGGACGAGGAGGAGTGGGACGCGCAGGCAACCGCGTCGGCGATCGTGGCGGCGATCGAGACCGAGCGGGCGGCGGGCGTCGAATTCGACCTGGTCTTCTTCGGCAACGAGTCGGCGGACGCGGGCGGCTACCAGGTAGGCATCCGCGTCGCGCATGCGCTCGGCCTCCCCGTCGCGACAGGACTCAAGGGAGTCGTCGCCGCTGACGGACGTGTGCGATGCGAGCAGGAAGTCCCCAGCGGACGAGACGTGTTCGATCTCCCGCTCCCTGCGGTCGTGACGGTGAAGGAGGGGCTGAACTTCCCGCGCTATCCGTCCGTCCCCGGCCGCATGCGCGCGCAGCGGAAGCCGGTCGCAGCGAGCTCGCCCTCACGCCCCGCGCCGCGGCTCGAGAAGGTCCGCCTGGTCACGCCCCCAGGGGTGAAGAAGGAGGCGGAGATCCTCGGCCATGGGCCAGAGGCGGCCCCGCAGGTGGTCGAGGTCCTGCAGCGGATCGGAGTCGCCTGATGCCCGCCCTCGTCCTCGTCGAACGCGACTCCGCGGGAGTGGACGAGCTCTCGCTCCAGGCGCTCGCGTTCGCGCGCGCTCTTTCCGGAAGCGACGACCTCCACGCGCTCGTCGTGAGCCCAAGTGTCAATTCGACACAAGGGGTCGAGGGGTTCCTCGGCGAGCACGGCGTCTCGACACTGCACGTTGCGGAGCACGACGCATTCCATGCCTACGCCCCTGTCGCAGCCGCGCGCGCAGCGGTCGAGGTGGCGGGGCGCATCGAGCCCTCCGTCGTCCTCGCCGCCGGGAGCGAGCGCGGGAACGAGGTCCTCGCGCACGTCGGCGCGATCCTCGACCTCCCGTTCGCGGCACATTGCATCGAGGCGTCTGCCGGGGATGCGCTGCGCGTGACCCGGCTCCGCTGGGGCGGCAGCCTGCTCGAGGAGGCCGACCTCCACGGCGCGCCGTCGCTGATCACCGTGGCGCCACACGTCGTCTCCGCCGAGCATCAGCCCGGCTCGAGCCCGGCCGAGGTCGACGCGTTCACCCCGGCCCTCACCGATTTCGACGTGCTCGTCCGCGTGTCCGACCGCAGCGAGGCCCAGACAGGCGGCGTCTCCCTCGCCGAGGCAAAGGTCGTCGTGTCGTGCGGCCGCGGAGCGGGCTCGCCCGAGGGCTTCGGGATCATCGAGGAGCTCGCGGGTCTCCTCGGCGGCGCGGTCGGCTGCTCGCGCGCCGTGACCATGGCCGGCTGGCGGCCCCACACGGACCAGGTCGGCCAGACCGGCACGAAGATCGCGCCCGACATCTACATCGCGTGCGGGATCAGCGGCGCCACGCAGCACATGGCCGGCTGCAAGGGAGCGAAGTCGATCCTCGCCGTGAACACGGACCCGGACGCGCCGATTCTCGCGAGCGCCGACTACGCGGTCATCGGCGACCTGCACGAGGTCGTGCCCGCGATCTCGGCCGAGCTGAGAAAGGCACGAGAGCAATAGCCGGTGCGCTGCCCGCGCTCGCCTTCGCGGCGGTCGCGGCCGTCGCGCTGGCCCTCTTCGCGCGGCGCGCGCTCCTTCTCTGGCGCCTCGTGCGCATGGGCGCGCCGCTCCCGCGCTTCGACGACCTCCCGAAGCGCGCCGAGAACGAGGCGGTCATCGTCCTCGGCCAGCGCAAGCTCCTCCAGCGGCTCGTCCCGGGGGTCGTGCACGCGCTGATCTTCTGGGGCTTCGTCGTCCTGTTCCCGACGATCCTGGTCGCCGTGATCTACGTCGTCGATCCAGACCCGAGCCTGCCCGCAGGCTCGCCACTCGGCTGGCTCGAGCGGCAGGGGTGGTTCGCGTTCCTCGTCGACCTCTTCTGCTGTCTCGTGCTCGTCGGCGTCGCGTCCGCGTTCTGGATCCGCAAAGTCCAGCGGCCGAAGCGGTTCGAGGGCAGCCACCTCGGCGAGGCCGACCTCATCCTCGCGCTCATCGCCGGGATCGTCACGACCCTCCTCCTCTGGCACGCGACGCAGATCGCGCTCGGCGAGAACCCGTGGCCGGAGACGTGGTCGCCGGTCTCGAACGCGCTCTCCAACCTCTTCTCGGACGGAAGCGCGACCGACTCCCTCGAGCGCGCCCTCGTCTGGGCGCACGTGCTCCTGATCCTGTCGTTCCTCGTGTTCCTGCCGTACTCCAAGCACCTGCACATCGCCACCGCCGGACCGAACGTGTTCTTCACGAGGACGCGCGCGCGGGGGCGGCTGGAGCCGCTCCGCTTCGACGGCCCCGACGACGAGATCCGCTTCGGCGCGGGGACGGTCCCCGACCTCACCTGGAAGGGCATCCTCGACACGATGTCCTGCACCGAGTGCGGCCGCTGCCAGGACGTCTGCCCGGCGTACGCGACCGGGAAGGAGCTGTCGCCGAAGCTCCTGATCATGGATCTCCGTGATCACGTGTTCGCCGAGGGGCCGAAGCTGATCGCGGACTCCGCATTCGAGCCGAGCGCGCTGGTCCCGAACGCCGTGAGCGACGAGGTGGTATGGGACTGCGTCACGTGTGGCGCCTGCGTCCACGAGTGCCCGGTCGCAATCGAGCACGTCGACCACATCGTCGACCTGCGCAGGCACCTCGTCATGGTCGAGTCGCGGTTCCCCGCCGAGGCCGAGCCCATGCTCCGCGACGTCGAGCGGAGCTCGAACCCATGGGGGAAGCCGCAGGGCGAGCGCGCGGCGTGGGCGGAGGGCCTCGGAGTGCGCGTCCTCGCGCCGGGCGACCCGGCCCCGGAGATCCTCTACTGGGTCGGCTGCGCGGCGTCGTACGACGAGCGCGCACGTACCGCCGCGGAGTCGACGGTGAAGCTCTTAATGGTGGCCGGGCTCGACGTCGCGATTCTCGGCCCGCGCGAGTCCTGCACGGGCGACCCTGCGCGGCGCATGGGCAACGAGTACGTGTTCCAGGCGTTCGCAGAGCAGAACGTCGCCACGCTGAACGAGGCGGGCGCAACGAAGATCGTGGCGAGCTGCCCGCACTGCTTCAACACGCTCGCGAACGAGTACCCGGACTTCGGCGGCCGCTACGAGGTGGTCCATCACACCGAGCTCCTGGCCGAGCTCGTGCGCGACGGACGGCTCGCGCCGGCGGCCGGCACGGCGCGCATCACGTACCACGATTCGTGCTACCTCGCGCGGCACAACGACGTCCTCGCCGCACCGCGCGAGCTCGTCGCCGCCGCTGGGCAGCCGGTGGAGATGGAGCGGAGCGGAAAACGGACGTTCTGCTGCGGTGCCGGCGGCGCGCACATGTGGCTCGAGGAGCGCGGCTCGGCGATCAACGAGGAACGGGTGCGCGAGGCGGCCGAGACCGGCGCGGAGACGCTCGCCGTCGCCTGCCCCTTCTGCACGATCATGCTCGACGACGGGGTCCGACAGAGCGGACGCGAGCTGCGCGTCGCCGACGTGTCGACGCTGCTGGCCGAGGCGCTCGACCGCTCGTGAAGAAGCGCGACTACGACGTCGTCATCGTCGGCGGGGGATCCGCAGGTTGCGTCCTCGCCAACCGACTGAGCGCCGACCCCTCGACCAGCGTTCTCGTCCTGGAGGCAGGCCGGCCGGACCCGCTCTGGGACGTCTACGTCCACATGCCGGCGGCGCTTTCCTTCCCGATCGGCTCGAAGCGCTATGACTGGCGCTACGAGTCGGAGCCGGAGCCGTTCATGCACGGCCGCCGCATCGCACACGCACGCGGAAAGCTGCTCGGCGGGTCGAGCTCCATCAACGGGATGATCTTCCAGCGCGGGAACGCGCTCGACTACGAGAAGTGGGCGGCCGAGCCGGGACTCGAGCACTGGGACTACGCGCACTGCCTCCCGTACTTCAAGCGCATGGAGACCTGTGTCGAGGGGGCCGACGAATACCGCGGAGGCGACGGGCCGCTGGTCGTCGAGCGCGGACTGGCGACGAACCCGCTGTTCACCGCCTTCTTCGAGGCGGTGCAGCAGGCCGGCTACTCGCTGACGACCGACGTGAACGGCTCGAGGCAGGAGGGTTTCGCGCGCTTCGACCGCAACATCCGGCGGGCGCGCAGGCTCAGCGCCGCCCGCGCCTACCTGCATCCGGTGATGAAGCGACCGAACCTCGAGGTCGTCTGCGGCGCGCTCGTCACGCGCGTGCTCTTCGAGGGGACGCGCGCGGTCGGGGTCGAGGTGGCGAGAGGCGGGCGTGTCGAGCGGGCGCGCGCGGCCGAGGTGATCCTCTGCGGCGGTGCGATCAACTCGCCGCAACTCCTCCAGCTCTCCGGAGTCGGGAGCCCCGAGCACCTCGAGCCCATCGGCGTCACCGTGGTGCACGAGCTTCCCGGCGTCGGCGAGAACCTTCAGGACCACCTCGAGGTCTACATCCAGCACGCATGCACGCAGCCGATCTCGGTCGCGCCGGCGATGAAGTTGCGCAACCGGCCGTGGGTCGGGTTCCGCTGGCTCGTCTTCCGCGACGGCCCTGGTGCGACGAACCACTTCGAAGGCGGTGGCTTCGTCCGCTCGAACGACGACGTCGCATATCCCAACCTGATGTTCCACTTCCTGCCGCTGGCGATCCGCTACGACGGGACGCAGCCTGCGGGTGGCCACGGCTACCAGGTGCACGTCGGCCCGATGAACTCGGATGCGCGCGGGACGCTGCGCATCACGTCCCCCGACCCGCGTGCGCATCCCGCCCTCCGCTTCAACTACCTGTCGACGAAGCAGGACCGCCGCGAGTGGATCGAGGCTATCGCGTGCGCGAGGCACATCCTCGGCCAGTCGGCCTTCGGGGAGTACGACGCGGGCGAGATCTCACCCGGACCTGGCGTAGAGACCGACGAGGAGGTGCTCGACTGGGTCGCACGCGACGCGGAGACGGCGCTTCATCCCTCCTGCACGTGCCGTATGGGCGTAGACGAGCTGGCGGTCGCCGACCCCGATACCCTGCGCGTCCGCGGGCTCGACGGGCTCCGCGTCGTCGACGCCTCCGTGATGCCCTACGTCACGAACGCGAACATCTACGCGCCGGTGATGATGATCGCGGAGAAGGCCGCCGACGCAATCCTGGGCGCAACGCCGCTCCCGCCCGAGCACGTGCCGTTCCACCGCCACGAGCGGAAGCCGGACCAGTCGCCGAGCCGTACGACCTAAGTGGCTCAGAGCCACAAGGGGTGGAAGGCGACCTAGTGGCTCAGAGCCACAAGGCCATCACAGTCCGAGCGTACGGCTGACCGAGGCGGCCGCGGCGACGACGGCCTCGGTCGCCCGCTCCTCCGAGCCGGGGGCAGGAAACCGGTACGCCGGGCCGTGGACGTGGATCGCGGCGACCGCATGCCCCGCGGCGTCGCGGACCGGCGCGGCGACGGAGTTGATCCCCTCCGCGTACTCCTCGAGGCCCCACGCGTAGCCGGAGCGCGCGACGTCCACGAGCCGTGCGCGCAGCTGCTCCGGGTCGATGACGGTCTGCGGCGTCCGCGCGGGAAGGCCGTGGTCGACGTACGCGTCGATCGCCTCGGCGGGCCAGTCGGCGAGGAGGACGAGCCCGGACGGGACCGTGTGCATGGGCGCGCGCGTGCCGGTCCAGTCGCGCACTTGGACCGGGTGGTGGGACTCGACCTGCTCGGCGTAGTGCACCTCGTAGCCGTCCGGCAGCCCGAGGCCCGCGTCCTCACCGATGGCCTCGACCAGTCCCTCGAGCTCCGGTCGCGCGACCTGCGCGAGACTCGGCTCCTCCGCAACCGAGCGCGCGAACCCCTCCACTGCCGGGCCGACGCGCCAGAGCCGGCCGTCGACGCGCTCGACGGCGCCGACGCCCTCCAGTGACGAGAGCAGGCGGACGACGGTCGACTTCGGAAGCCCGACCCGGTCGGCGATCGCCGTGACGCCCGACGGCCGCATCGCGACGGCGTCGAGGATGGCAAATGCACGTTCGACCGACTGGACCATTGCGCTGGGATGCCTCCCCGACCTAAGATGTTTCATGATACAGCACGGTTCCACGATGCGGAACAAGGCGACGCATGAGCGATGAGAACGGAACCGAGGAGGTCGATCTCGGCTCGCTGAGCGACGAGGACCTTGTCGCGCAGATGCACGACGACCTCTACGACGGGCTCGCGGACGAGATACTCGAGGGAACGGAGCTCCTGCTCGAGCGCGGCTGGGGTGCCGACAAGGTGCTGAACGACGCCCTCGTCGAGGGCATGCGGATCGTCGGCATCGACTTCCGCGACGGGATCCTCTTCGTACCGGAGGTCCTGCTTGCGGCGAATGCGATGAAGGGCGGCATGGCGATCCTCCGCCCGCTGCTTGCGGAGACGGGCGCGGAGCGCGTCGGCACGGTCGTGATCGGCACCGTGAAGGGCGACATCCACGACATCGGGAAGAACCTCGTCGGGATGATGCTCGAGGGCGCTGGCTTCGAGGTGATCGACCTCGGCATCAACAACCCGGTCGAGGCCTACCTGGAGGCGATCGAGGAGCACAAGCCGGACATCCTCGGGATGTCGGCGCTGCTCACGACGACGATGCCGTACATGAAGGTCGTCATCCAGGCACTCGAGGAGAAAGGGCTGCGCAACGACCAGATCGTGCTCGTCGGCGGCGCGCCCCTCAACGAGGAGTTCGGCAAGGCGGTCGGCGCGGACGCGTACTGCCGTGATGCGGCGGTTGCCGCGGAGACTGCCCAGGCCCTGGTGCTCGCACGTCGTGCGGCAGCTGCCTCAGCTTCTTGACGAGGAGCACACCTTCGAGGCCGAGCGGCCCGAGGTGCTGGTGCTCGCGTGCGGCGCAATCGCACGCGAGGTGCTCGCGGTCATCGAGCTCAACGGGTGGACGCACGTGACGGTGCGCTGCCTCCCCGGAAAGCTCCACTCGACTCCCGCGCTGATCGCGCCTGCCGTCGACGCGAAGCTCAGCGAGCTCGCCGGTGGCTACGAGCGCGTGTTCGTCGCGTACGCAGACTGCGGGACGGCGGGGGCACTCGACGAGGTGCTCGACGCGCACGGCGTCGACCGGCTGCCCGGTGCGCACTGCTACGGGTTCTTCGCCGGCAACGACGTCTGGCAGGAACTGCACGACGCGGAGCCCGCGACCTTCTACCTCACCGACTTCCTCGCGCGCCACTTCGACTCCCTCGTCGTGAAGGGCCTGAAGCTCGACCGCCATCCGGAGCTCAAGGACCAGGTCTTCGGGAACTACAAGCGCATCCTCTACCTCGCCCAGACCGACGATCCTGCCCTCACGGAGCGCGCACGGGCTGCCGCCGACTACCTCGGCGTCGCCTTCGAGCGACGCCGGACGGGCTATGGCGAGCTCGCCCCCTCCCTCGAACGGTTCGTCGATGGCTGAGCGCTCGCCGCAGCTCACCGTCGTGTGGTGGCGGGACATCCCGGCACAGGTGACCGCGAAAGCCGGTCGCACCTCGGCGCGTGTTCAGCTGACCGGCCGCTTCCAGGAGGCGATCGACGCGGCGGCGATGAGCGCGGGCGTGTTCGACTCGGACGGCTACCTGGAGGAGTGGCGCCGCGAGACACGATCGTGCGGCGAAGAACTCGAGGCGGAGGTCGCGGCAGAGGCGGAGAGACTCGAGCTGGCGTACACCGACGACGACCTGGCCGGCCTCGCCCGCGAGGGAGGCCTCGCCAACGGAGAGGGGGCTGCCGCGTGACGGACACCGTGCTCAGCTCGCCGTCGAGGGAGGTCATCATCGGCTTCGACCGGCCGTTCGTGATCATCGGCGAGCAGATCAACCCCACCGGCCGGGCAAAGCTCGCCGAGGAGATGCGCAACGGGAACTTCGAGACCGTCGTGGCCGACGCGCTCGCCCAGGTCGAGGCTGGTGCGCACATGCTCGACGTGAACGCAGGCATCCCGCTCGCCGACGAGCCGGCGATCCTCGCCGAGGCGATCACGCTCGTCCAGTCGATCACCGACGTGCCGCTGTGCATCGACTCGTCGATCGTCGAGGCGCTCGAGGCCGGCCTCGCCGTCTACGAGGGAAAGCCGCTCGTCAACTCGGTCACCGGCGAGGAGGAGCGCCTCGAGAGCGTGCTCCCGCTCGTCGCTCGGCACGGCGCGGCCGTCGTGGCGATCACGAACGACGAGACCGGCATCTCGGAGGACCCGGACGAGCGCTTCGAGATCGCCCGGAAGATCGTCGCCCACGCGGCGGACCACGGGATCCCGAAGGAGGACGTCGTCATCGACCCGCTGGTGATGCCGATCGGCGCGATGGGCACGGCGGGCCGGCAAGTGTTCCGGCTCGTTCGCCGCCTGCGGGAGGAGCTCGGCGTGAACACGACCTGCGGCGCGTCGAACATCAGCTTCGGGCTGCCGAACCGGCACGCGTTGAATGCAGCGTTCCTGCCCATGGCGATCGCGTCCGGCCTCACGTCCGCGATCACGAGCCCGCTGCACGAGGAGGTGCGGACGGCGCTGAAGGCGGCCGACGTGATGATGGGGAACGACGCACATTGCGCAACCTGGATCGCAGGCCAGGGCGACGGCACCGGCCCGCAGCGCGGGCGCCGTGGCGGCCGCGACGGCAGGAGGCGCGCGCCGGCGTGACCGCGCTCGTCGTCTTCACGCCTTCAGGACGGCGGGGCCGGTTCGAGCCCGGCACGACGGTGCTCGATGCGGCGCGGACGCTCGGCGTCGACCTCGACTCGGTCTGCGGCAGCCGCGGGATCTGCGGCCGCTGCCAGGTGAGCGTCGACGAGGGCGAGCACGCGAAACACGGGATCACCTCGGCGGCGTCCCACCTCTCCGCGGTGAGCGAGGTCGAGCATGCATACGCGGCCGAGCGTGGGCTCGCCGACGGCCGTCGGCTCGGGTGCGTCGCTCGCATCGAGGGCGACCTCGTCGTCGACGTCCCGCCCGAGAGCCAGGTCTATCGCCAGGTGGTGCGCAAGGAGGCGGACGCGCACCCGATCGACGTCGATCCCGTCGTCCGCCTGTACTACGTCGAGGTCGAGGAGCCGCGGCTCGAGAGCCCGTCCTCCGACGCACGCCGGCTGCTCGAGGCGCTGGAGCGCGAGTGGCAGCTCGAGGCGCTCGCGCTCGATCCGACCGTGCTCGAGCGTCTCCAGGAGACGCTCCGACGCGGCGGCTGGAAGGCCACGGTCGCCATCCACGACGGCGCCACCGTCACCGCGGTCTGGCCGGGCTTCCAGGAGCACGCATACGGGATCGCCTTCGACGTGGGCTCCACGACCGTGGCCGGCCACCTGTGCGACCTCGCGAGCGGCGACGTGCTCGCGTCCGCCGGGGAGATGAACCCGCAGATCCGCTTCGGCGAGGATCTGATGAGCCGCGTCTCGTACGTGATGCTCAACCCGGATTCTCGGAAAGAGCTGACGCGGGCCGTACGAGGCTGCCTTGCGAAGCTCACCGCCGAGCTCGCGAAGGCGGCCGGGATCGAGCGGGAGGAGATCCTCGAGATCAGCGTCGTGGGCAACCCGGTCATGCACCACCTCCTGCTCGGGCTCGACCCGACCGAGCTCGGGGGCGCGCCGTTCGCGCTTGCGACCGAGGACGCGCTCCGCCTGCCGGCGTCAGCGCTCGGGCTCCCGGTCAACCCGGGCGCCCGCGTGTACGTGCTGCCTTGCATCGCCGGCCATGTTGGCGCGGACACCGCTGGGATGATCCTCTCGGAAGGACCGCACCTCGGCGAGGAGGTCAATCTCCTGGTCGACGTCGGGACGAACGCCGAGATCGTGCTCGGGAACAAGACGCGCCTCCTCGCGGCGTCGAGCCCGACCGGGCCCGCGTTCGAGGGCGCACAGATCACCTTCGGACAACGCGCGGCTCCCGGCGCGATCGAGCGCGTCGGGATCGATCCCGCGACGCTCGAGCCTCGGTTCCGCGTGATCGGGACCGAGGCATGGTCGGATCAGCCGGGATTCGAGGGGACGCGTGTCACCGGCATCTGCGGCTCGGGGATCATCGAGGCGATCGCCGAGCTCTACCTCGCCGGCGTCGTCACCTCGGACGGCACGGTCGACGGAGCGCTCGCCGCCCGCACGCCGCGGATCGTTCCCGACGGCCGCTGCTTCTCGTACGTCCTGCACGAGGACGAGCAGCAGATCCTCGTCACGCAGGAGGACGTGCGGCAGATCCAGCTCGCGAAAGGGGCGCTCTATGCCGGCTGCCGCCTGCTCATGGACCGCTATGGGCTCGAGCGCGTCGACAGGATCCGGCTGGCGGGCGCATTCGGCAGCCAGATCGACCCCGTGCACGCGCTCGTCCTCGGCCTCGTCCCCGACTGCGACCCGGCGCACGTGACGCCGGCCGGGAACGCGGCGGGAACGGGCGCTCGGATCGCGCTGCTGAGCGCACAGGCGCGCCGCGAGATCGAGGACGTCGTCCGCCGTGTGGAGAAGGTCGAGACCGCGGTCGAGCCGCGCTTCCAGGAGCACTTCGTTTCAGCGATGGCCATCCCGCACGACGTCGATCCGTACGAGCGGCTCAACGCCGTCGTCGCCCTTCCGCCGCGCCGCAAGGCCTCGCCGGCCGCACGGGAAGGGCGGGCCAGGCGTCGAGCAGCGACAGCGAATCGGGAGAGGAGGACCGCATGAGCGCACGCGCCGGACGACGCGGCGGCGGGCGGGCTGCCCGCCAGGCTGCACGCATGCAGGCGGTGGTCGACAAGGTCCCGTTCATCACACGCACGCTTGCGCCGGTCGAGGTCCTCTCCGAAGAGGGCATGGCGTTGATCGAGGAGAACGCGGACACCCTCCTCGAGCGGGTCGGCATCGACTTCCGGGAGGCGCCGGACGCCCGCGATCTCCTGCGCGAGGCAGGCGCGGAGGTCGACGGGGACCGCGTCCGCTTCCCGCGCGGGCTCGCCCGCTCGCTCGTGCAGGCGACGGCACCGGAGACGTTCACACAGGTCGCCCGCAACCCGGCGAACTCGGTCGAGATCGGCGGCACGAGCACGGTCTTCGCACCTGCGTACGGCTCGCCGTTCGTCCGCGACCTCGAGAACGGGCGGCGCTACGGGACGATCGAGGACTTCCGCAACTTCGTGAAGCTCGCCTACGCCTCACCGTGGCTGCACCACTCGGGCGGGACGGTCTGCGAGCCGGTCGACCTCCCCGTGAACAAGCGCCACCTGGACATGGTCTACGCGCACATCCGCTACTCGGACAAGCCGTTCATGGGCTCGGTGACGCATCCCGAGCGCGCACGGGACACGGTCGAGCTGGCGCGCATCACGTTCGGCGCGGACTTCCTCGAGGAGAACACCGTCCTGCTCAGCCTCTGCAACGCGAACTCGCCGCTCGTGTGGGACTCGACGATGCTCGGCGCCGCGCGCGTGTACGCCGAGGCGAACCAGGCCGTGCTGCTCACGCCGTTCATCCTCGCCGGCGCGATGAGCCCGGTCACGGTGGCGGGCGCCGCGACGCAGACGCTCGCGGAGGCGCTCGCCGGCATGGCGTACGTCCAGCTCGTGCGGCCGGGTGCGCCGATGGTGCTCGGCTCGTTCGCGTCGTCGCTCTCGATGCAGTCCGGCGCACCGACGTTCGGGACGCCGGAGCCGGCGCTCGTCCTCTACGTCATGGCGGCGCTCGCGCGCCGCCTCCGCGTGCCGTTCCGCTCCGGCGGGGCGTTCACGGCATCGAAGGTGCCGGACGCCCAGGCGGCCTACGAGTCGGCGAACACGATGCAGCCGACGATGCTCGGCGGCGTCAACTTCGTCCTGCACGCTGCGGGCTGGCTCGAAGGCGGGCTCACGATGGGCTACGAGAAGTTCGTCCTCGACGCCGACCAGTGCGGGATGTGGCACGAGTTCGCGAAGGGCGTCGACCTGAGCGAGAACGGCCAGGCGCTCGAAGCGTTGCTCTCGAACGAGCCGGGCCAGCACTTCCTCGGCCACGCACATACGCTCGCCAACTTCGAGACGGCGTTCTACCGCTCGCCGGTCTCCGACAACGCGAGCTTCGAGCAGTGGGAGGCGGAGGGCGCGCTCGACGCCGCGCACCGGGCGACCCCGATCTGGAAGCAGATGCTCGAGAGCTACGAGGCGCCGCCGATCGACGACGCCGTCGACGAAGAGCTGCGCGAGTGGATCGAGAGAAAGAAAGCCTCGTTCCCCGACTCGGACTACTGAGCCGGCCGCGGTCGGGGACCCGCTAGACGGGAAGGCCCGCCCCGCGACGGCAGGCGGTTCGGAACGCCGGCTTCTGAGACACGGCCTTGCAGGACGCCTCACGCTCGGCCGTCGTCGCGTAGAGACCGCCGAGGATCGTCCCGATCCCCTCGAAGCAGTAGTCCTGGAGCGACGCGGCAGCCTTCGCGCAGAGGACCCTCGCGCGCTGCGACCCGCCGTCGTTGCTCGTAAGGTCCCGCCCGGCCCCGTAGACGCACTGCGTCTCCATGTCGCCGCCCTTGGCGCAGATCGCGAGGATCTTGTCGACGTCGCCGCGCGTCGTCCCGGAAGCGTCGCGGCCTAGCGACTGGAAGCACGTCGCCACCCACGCCTTGTCGCTCTTGCGGCACATCTGCCCCGCCTTCGCGAAGTCGTAGTTCACGAACGGCAGGATCCGCGACGTGACCATGAGGTAGCAGTAGAGCTTGTGCCGCTCGGCGACGGTCTTGCAGGGGTAGATCGGGTCGTCGTCGCGGAGCCACTTGGACTTGATCCCGTAGGAGGACGAGATGTTCTCCATGAACACTCCGCCGGTGCACGAGGTCTGATCCCAGGACGTCGCGAGCTCATCGCACACCGAGAGCGATTTCGGCAGGTCGTAGTTCGTGTACAGCATCAGCCCATGGCCCAGCCCGTGCACGCACTGGTATGCGATGAATGCCGTCGCCCGCACGTCGGGGTCGGAGCAGAGCTCGCGCGAGACCGAGCCGAGCTCGGTCTCCTTCACGTCCGAGAAGGCCCGCTCCAGGATCCCGTGGTAGTAGCCCGACCAGCAGCTCGCCGAGCCTTCCGCGAAGGCCTTCCCCACACGGCCGTCGTACCGGACGAGGGCGGCGGCGCCGATCATGTGCGCGATGCGATGGCAGTTGCGCTCGATCTCCGGGTCGGCGGCGATCTCCTTGTCGAACTCCGCGAGCGCGACCTTCGGCCCCTTCTCGTACGAGAGGTTCCCGAACGCCTGCTCGACGCACGAGAACCGCCCCTCACAGCTCGAGAGCTTCGTGTCGTCGGGCGTGAACTGCGCGGCGGTCGCGGCCTGCGACGTGCTCGTCGAGCCTCCCGTTGCGCTCGAGACGAAGCTCGCGATCTCGGCGATGTCGGTCTCGCTGAGCTTGTCCGCGAACGCCGGCATCCCACCGCCTCCGTCGCGCACCTGCTGCGCGACCGTTGCGTAGTTCGGCTGGACAGCGTCGAGGTCGGGCCCGACGCGTGCGCGCGCACCGGCCGCGGTCAAGGAATGGCACCCGGCGCAACCGGCCTCGTTGAAGAGGCGGGCGCCCTGGGCCGTCGTCTCCGAGGAGGCGCTGCTCGAGCCACCGCAGCCCGCGCCGAGGACGACGAGCACGACGGCGAACGCCATCGCGAGGAACGTCAGACCGATCGAGCGCCGCATGCGCAAGCCACGAGGGTAGCGGCCCATGACCATGGTTATCGGTTCGCAGTCGCCGCGCCGACAGCGCGCGAACGGCAGCAGCTTGTACGTTTGCAACGGAACGGTGACGAGCGAGTCCGGATCGGGAGAGCCGCGCGCGACGGGACGCTGCCTCTGCGGCGCCGTCCAGTACGAGGTGCGCGGCCCGCTGCGCGACGTCCTGCTTTGCCACTGCGTCGAGTGCCGGCGCTGGGGCGGCTACATGGGCGCGTTCACGTCGGTCCAGACCGAGAACTTCGCGCTCCGTGGCGAGGAGGCGCTGCGCTGGGTGGCGAGCCCCGGAAGCGATCGGCACGCGCGGCGCGGCTTCTGCGGCGAGTGCGGCTCGAGCCTCTTCTGGCAGCCCGCCGACAGCGAGCGCATCAACATCGCCGCGGGCACGCTCGACCGCCCGACCGGGCTCGAGATCGCCGGCCACTGGTACACCCACCAGGCAGGCGACTACGACGCGCTTCCCTCCGACGGCCTCCCGCGCGACACCGAGCTCTCGACCTACGAGATCCCGTGGCGCTGAGGGCACTCGTCCTGCAGCACATAGCCTGCGAGCCTCCGGGCACGTACGAGGACGTGCTCGACGAGCGCGGCGTCGAGATCGATCGGATTGAGATCGACGAGGGCGACACGCTGCCGGACTGGCGCGCCTACGACGCGATCGTCGCGATGGGCGGTCCGATGGGTGCCGACGACGACCAGACGCTGCCGTGGCTCGCGGACGAGAAGCGCCTGATCGCCCAGGCCGTCGAGGCCGGGAAGCCGTTCTGGGGCGTTTGCCTCGGTGTCCAGCTCCTCGCCGCAAGCCTCGGCGCGCGCGTGTACCGGGGCCTAGCGCCGGAGGTCGGCATCCTCCCCGTCACGCTCACCGAAGAGGCGAGACGAGATCCGGTGTTCGGCGCGCTCCCGGAGGAGCTCCCGACGCTCCAGTGGCACGGCGACACGTTCGATCTGCCTCCCGGCGCGGTTCGACTCGCCGGTTCACCCGCGTATCCGAACCAGGCGTTCAAGGTCGGCCGTGCATATGGCGTCCAGTTCCACCTCGAGGTCTCGCCCGGCCTCGCACGCGAGTGGGGCGAGGTGCCGGAGTACGCGGCGTCCCTCGAGCGGATGCTCGGGCCGGGCGCACTCGACCGGCTCGTCGAGGAGCTCGATTCCGCGAGTGGGACGATGGCCGCGCACGCAACGGAGCTGTTCGAGCGCTGGCTCGACGCCGTCGTGGCTCCCGCGGCTGCCCCGGCCGTTCGCTAGTCGACGTCCGCGCGACGATATCGCCAGGTCGCGAGGAGGCAGCCGGCGACTGCGACCGTGAGCAGCACGACGACCCCGCCAGCAGCAGACCCCGCCTCGAGCTGGACCTCGAAGTCGCCCCCCATCCCGAGGACGGACGACGCCCAGCCGAGCACGGTGAAGCGCGCCGTCCCCGCCGCGGAGTACGCGGCGACCTGCTCCCAGATGAGGACGAACGCCAGACCCCACCAGATCGCCCGCTTGAACCAGATGCCCGCCGCAACGAACAGCCCTGCGTAGGCGAGCGCTCCGAGCGAGGTGGCGAGCAACGCGGGCACGGCGACCTCGGAGGCTCCGGCCGCCAGCGTGGATGCGACGATCGGCACGGCGGTCAGGGGGACGACGACGGTCGCCGTCGCCAGCACCGCGGCAACCGGCAGCTGCCAGCGCGGCACGGGTTTCAGCCACAGGTACACGAGCAGCCGATCCTCGATCAGGTCGCCCACGACCGACGTCCCGAGCCAGAGCGTCGCGAGCGGGACGAGGATGCCGAGCCCGAAGGACGCGACCGCGTCGGCGGCTGCCTGTGCCGGGTCGTCGTCCCAGCGTGCGAACACACCGATGAGGACCGCAAGCGCACCGAGCCCGGCGATGCCGAGCAGGCGCGGCACTGTGACCTGCGTCCGGAGCAGCAGCTTGTACAGCGCGACGAACGAGGCGAGGTGCCGCGGACGTGCCGGGGCCGTTGCTGCGTCGACGGAGCTCATCGCTGCACCACGTAGCGGAAGACGCCTTCGAGGTCGGCGTCGAGGGGCTGCACCTCGTACAGACGGACACCGCGATCGCGGGCGAGCGGCGCAAGCGCGTGGGCGAGAGCCCGGGCGTCCGTCGTGTCGAGCTCGAGCGTGTCGGTCCCGTCCAGTTGCACGCCGACGACGCTCCCGGTCTCGAGCAGTGCTCCGGCGAGCACCCGCGCCCCGTCGGTGCGTACGCGGATCCTCATCGGCCGGTCGTCCATCAACGCCCGAAGCTCGCGGAAGTCTCCGGCCGCCGCCAGGCGGCCCTGCGACATGACGAGAACCTGGGAGCCGATGCGCTCGACCTCGTCGAGGACGTGGCTGGAGACGATGACGCACCGCCCCTCGCTCCCGAGTCTGCGGAACAGCGCGACCATGTCCATCCGCTGACGAGGGTCGAGACCGGTAAGCGGCTCGTCGAGGACGAGCACCTTGGGGTCGTGGACGACTGCCTGGGCGACCTTGACGCGCTGGCGCATGCCCTTCGAGTACGCCGGCAGGCGGCGCGGGTCGGACGGGTCGAGGTCGACAACCCTGAGGGCGGCCTCCGCCGCACCGCCGGGATCGGGAAGACCCTGGAGGCGGGCAGAGAGCGCCACGAACTCGTGGGCGGTCAGCGGCTCGAAGACGGTCTCCTGCTGCGGGACGAGACCGATGAGGCCCGTGACTCGCGTATCCGTCCGAGGATCGCGGCCGAGGACGCGGACCGTGCCCTTGGAGGGGCGGGCGAGCCCGCAGAGCATGCGGAACATCGTCGACTTCCCGGCGCCGTTCGGGCCGAGCAGCGCCGTGACGCCCGGGCCGACGTCGAAGCTGACGTCGGAGACCGCGACGAGGGCCCCGAACCACTTCGAGACGTTCTCGGCCACGACCCTGGGCTCCATCGATCCGGGCTCGTCGATCATCGAAATCCCTCCAGCCGCCGGTAGCGGAGCCAGCAGACGAGGAAGCCCACGAGGATGGCGGCGGCAAGGCCGCCGCTGACGAGCCACGTCGAGAGCTCCGCGACCGGCTCGCCCTCCTCCGGAGTCTCCCCGAATATCCGATACGCGAGGTTCGCGGCGACGAACGGCGAGCTGAGCAGGTCGAGCTCGTTCGGCGCCCCAGCGCTTTCGATCGCGGAGCGGACGATCGTCACGGGCACGACGAGCACGAGCACGACGCCGATTGCAGCTGCCGCCCGCCGCGTCGTGAAGCTCGAGACCGCCATCGAGAGCGCCGTATAGAGCAGCGCCGTCACGACGCCGGTGACGACGATGTTCAGGAGGAGCCGAGGCGTCCCGCCGGCGGACGGTCCGTGGCCGGCGAGGACGAACGCCACGAGCATGAACAGGAGCGGCCCGACCGTGATCAGGAGCATCACGCCGAAGACAGCGCCCGCCTTCGAGACGAGGTAGCGGTTGCGGTCGAGCGGTCCGGCGAGGTAGAGGCCCAGCATCCCGGACCGTCGGTCCGGACAGAGCGCCTCCGGTGCGACGAGCGCCGCGAACAGTGCGAGCGCGCTTCCGATGAAGAACGTGTACTCGCCGTACGTGATGAGGTCGTCGACCGGGATGTCCTCGGTGAGCACCGCGAAGAGCACGGAGGCGAGCGCCGGCAGGAAGGCGATCGCGAGCGTGATCGCGGGGAGCACCTTGTGGCGCGCTCCGCGCCGCAACCCCAGCACGCGGCCCGCCGTGAACGTCGCGAGAGTGAGGACCGCGCGCGCCGGCCGTTCCCGTAGGCCGTCGTAGGCCCGGTAGCCGAGATCGAACAGCCGTGCGTCCTGGGTGCTCATTCGCCTGCCCGCAGGTACACGTCCTCGAGCGTCCGCCCCCGTGGCGCGAGCCGCCGCAGGCCGACGCCGAGCTCGGCGACCGCGTCGCGCACCGCGTCGTAGCTCGCCTCGTCCGCGACGTCGATGACGACCACGCCGTCCGCGGCGCTCACGTCGAAGCCACGGGCGGCGAGGAGAGAGACGAGCTCCTCGACCCGATCGTCGACCTCGACGACGAGGCCCTCCGGGCCGCTGCGGAGGTCGGCGAGGGTCCCTGCTCGCACGACCTCGCCTCCCTCGACGATCACGACCGCATCGCAGATCCGCTCGACCTCCTCCAGGTGGTGCGACGAGACGACGATGTGCATGCCGAACTCCGTGCCGATGCGGCGAATGAGGTCGAGCATCTCTGTGCGCTGCATCGGGTCGAGCCCATCCGTCGGCTCGTCGAGCAGGACGAGCTCCGGATCGTGGGCGATCGCCGACGCGAGCTTGACCCGCTGCCGCTGGCCGGTGGACATCGTCCCGACCGGCCTGAACCGCTCCTCGCCGAGGCCAACGAGCCAGAGCGCGTCGTTCGCACGCTGGACGGCGGCGCGCCGTGGGAGCAGGTGCATCTCGGCGAGGTGGCGCACGAAGTCGCTCGCGGCAAGCTCGGCGGGCAGGTCGTGATGCTCCGGCGCGTACCCCACACGCGCCCGCACCTCGATGCCGGCCGTGGCCGGATCCTTGCCGAGCACTGTCAGCTCTCCGTCGTCCCGCGATCGGAGCCCGAGCAGCACGGAGATGAACGTCGTCTTCCCGGCGCCGTTCGAGCCGAGGAGGCCCGTGATGCCGGGCCCGATGGCCGCGTCCAGGCCCGCGAGCGCGACCGTGTGGCCGTAGCGCTTCACGACACCCCGCGCCGAGACGACGACGCCGTCTGTGCTCATGCCCTCGAATCTACGCGCCAGACGAGCTCGTGCGCGAAATCGTCGGATCTTCGCAACGATTCCGCCCCGGCTCAGGCGGACACCCGGGGCGGCTCCTATACTCGCCCGCCTGACCGACCTCGCCGCTCCGCTCCACGACTTGTTCGGCTTCGACGCCTTCCGGCCCGGCCAGGAGGACGTCGTGCGCGCGGCCGTCGACGGCCGCGACACGCTCGCGCTCATGCCGACCGGCTCCGGGAAGTCGCTGACCTACCAGCTCGCGGCGATGCTGAGACCGGAACCGACGCTCGTGCTGTCGCCGTTGATCGCGCTCATGAAGGACCAGGTGGACAAGCTTCCGCCGCAGATCGCGGCGACCGCGACGTTCGTCAACTCGTCGCTCTCGTCCGAGCAGACGGCCGAACGGCTCGCCGCGGTCTCGGCCGGCGAGGCGCGGCTCCTCTACGCCGCGCCCGAGCGGCTGCGGCAGTCGCGGTTCGTCGACCTCCTCGCAGAGGTCGGAATCGGGCTCGTGGTCGTCGACGAGGTGCACTGCGTGAGCATGTGGGGACACGACTTCCGGCCCGACTACCTCTTCATCAGCCGCGCGCTCGAGGTGCTGGGAGAGCCGACGGTTCTCGGCATGACGGCGACGGCGACGCCAGAGACGGCCAAGGACATCGGCCGCGCGCTCGGCCGGACGTTCGACGTCGTCCACACGAGCGTCATGCGGCCGAATCTCCGCTACGACGTCGAGGAGGTGGCGAACGCGGAAGACCGGGTCGCCGTTCTCGTCGATGCGATCCGCGAGCTGCGGGGCGGAGCGGCGATCGTGTACGCACGCTCGCGGCGCTCGACGGAAGAGCTCGCCCGCGTCCTGCGCGGCCACGGCTTCGGGGCCGAGCACTACCACGCCGGGCTCGAGGCCGGCGAACGGACACGCGTGCAGGACGACTTCGTCGCGGGTGCGACCCAGGTCGTGGTCGCGACGACCGCGTTCGGCATGGGCATCGACAAGCCCGACGTGCGGCTCGTGTGCCTCGTCAACTACCCGTCGTCGCTCGAGGAGTACGTGCAGATGGTCGGACGCGCCGGGAGGGACGGGGAGCCGAGCCAGACCCTGCTCCTCGCGAGCCCGAGCGACGCAGCGTCGCTCCGGCGCTTCGCGGTTTCCGACGTGCCCGCGGCCGAGGAGCTCCGCGCCGTCTATCGGGCGCTTCGCGACACCGACGGCCTCGTCGAGCCCGACGAGCTCGCGCCGCTCGCACCCGAGCGCGATGTGCGGGTCCTGGTCGGGATGCTCGAGCAGGCCGGTCTTCTCCGCCGCACCTTCGACGAGGGACGCCGCATGCGGATCGAGCTCGCGTCCGCACCGGCCGACGCTCGCGAGCGCGTCCAAGCCCTGCTCAACCGTGCGCGACTCGTCGCAGAGTCGCGCGCCGAGCGGATGGTCGCGTTCGCGGAGACGCGCGAGTGCCGGCACGAGCAGGTGGCCGCGCACTTCGGGGAGAGCTTCTCGGGGCCGTGCGGCGCATGCGACGTGTGCTCGCCCCTCGAGCGTGGGCCGACGTCGATCGCGAGCCCGCCTCCTCCGCTGCCCGAAGACGTGGGCGAGGCGATCGTGGACGCGGTCTCGTCGCTGACGTGGCCGCTCGGCCGGCGGAGCCTGATCGCGACGCTCCGCGGATCGCTAACGGCCCCGCCCTCGGGACGGCGCTCCTCGGCCTATCGACTGCTCGCGGCGGGGACGGACGCCGACGTGCGCCGTTGGGTGAAGCTCGTCGAGGCTTCCGGCGCACTCGTGGAGGTCACGACACCCGAGGGATATCGCGTTCTCCAGGTCGACCCATCGGTTACGCCACCGCCGATCAGGATGAGCAGCGATGCCGACATCGACGAGGGGGTCGTCACGCTTCTCCGGAGCTGGCGACTAGAGCGGTCGCGCGAGGATGCGGTTCCCGCTTACGTCGTCTTTCCCGACGCGACGCTGCGGGAGCTCGCCGCGCTCCGACCGCAGACGCTGACCGAGCTCGCCGGCGTCAAGGGCTTCGGCCCCGTGAAAGTCGAGCGGTACGGCGACGACCTCCTCGCCGTGCTCTCGAGCGCCCCGTAGCGTCCCCTATCCGAGGGAAAGGCGGGCGAAGCGCTCTATCGAGGGACGTGCCACTCCTGCGTGCGGCCGATGAGCACCCCCATGCCGCCGCCCAGGCCCGCCACGCTCGGGGCCGTTCTTGCCATCGCTGTTCTTGCCGGTCTGCTCCAGGACCGCCCTCCCCGTGCCGCAGAGCTCGGACAGGTGGAGGCTGCTGCTGCCTGCACGGCGCGCAGGCCCTGTGCGCCGACCGCACCGGCGAACCTCGCCGCGCGCCCGGCCGGGCCGAACGCCGTCGCGCTCTCGTGGTCGCCGTCGTCCCCTCGCGGGAGCGCGGTGCTCCGGTACCGGGTCTGGCGCGACGGGGCCAACGCAGGCCGCACGCGCGACACGGCGTACACGGTCTACGGGCTCCCGTGCGGGAGCACGTCGACCTTCTCCGTCGCCGCCGAGGACCGGGCAGGCCGAATCTCGTCCCGCACGTCGGTGGCGGGATCGGCGGGGCCGTGCCAGTCGTCGCCCGCGCCGCCGCCTCCCCCGCCTCCGCCGCCTC
Source organism: uncultured Actinomycetes bacterium (assembly GCA_963815895.1). Lineage (GTDB taxonomy): Bacteria > Actinomycetota > Thermoleophilia > Gaiellales > Gaiellaceae > GMQP-bins7. The sequence continues at coordinate 515,009 of CAWFIP010000002.1, forward strand.
CGCCGTCTCCCCCGCCTTCGCCTCCCGCCCCGCCACCGCCGCCTCCGCCTCCCCCACCTCCGCCGTCACCACCTCCGCCGTCACCACCTCCCCCGCCCAGCTCGTCGGTCTGGCGGCCCGCGATCGGCACGACCTGGCAATGGCAGATCACGGGTCGGGTCGACGAGACCGTCGCTGCGCAGATGTACGACGTCGATCTCTTCGACGCCCGCTCGGGCGAGGAGAACGGCGGCATCGTGGGCCGCCTGCACGCGAAGGGCGTCGTCGTCATCTGTTACCTCGACACGGGAGCGTGGGAGAGCTACCGCCCCGACAAGAACGAGTTCCCGGCCGACGTGATCGGCAACTCCACGGGTTGGAGCGGCGAACGCTGGCTCGACATCCGCAAGGCCGCGTGGCCGAAGTTCGCTCCCATCATGTGGCGCCGCCTCGATCTCGCGAAGAGCCTCGGCTGCGACGGCGTCGAGCCCGACCAGAACAACCCGGTCGGGAACAACCCAGGATTCCCGATCACGCTCGCCGACCAGAAGGCCTGGTACCTCGAGGTCGCCCGCCAGGCGCACCTCCGGGGGCTCTCGGTCGGCATGAAGAACGGCATCGAGACGGTCGACGCCGACACCGTCGCCGCGTTCGACTGGGCGTTGAACGAGGAATGCTTCCAGTACCAGGAGTGCAACCTCATGAAGCCGTTCGTCGACGCGGGCAAGGCGGTGTTCCAGGTCGAGTACAAGCTGACGACGCCCTCCTTCTGCGCCGAGGCCAACCGGCTTCGCTTCAGCTCGATGCGCAAGCGGCTCGACCTCGACGCCTGGCGCGAGACCTGCTGGTAGCGCCCTCGCCTCCCGTTTGCCCCGTTGTCGCGGGACGCTCTACGATGACCCCGCAAGCGACGCTGCAACGGAGGTGGGCATGTCCGAGAAGATGTGGGGCTCCGAGCCCTTCTGGGGCCTCGGCTACGAGTGGGACCCCGACTGGTTCCTCACCGATCGCCAGAAGGAGCTCCGCGCGACGCTGATCGAGCTCTGCGAGAAGGAGATGCGCGCGAACGCAAAGCGCTCAGACGACGAGCTGCTCTTCCCGCGGCGCAACCTCGAGCTTCTCGGCGAGCACGGCTTCCTCGCACTGACGGTTCCCGAGGAGTACGGCGGGCTCGGAGAGAACCACATCGCCTACTCGATGACCTGCGAGACGATCGCCCGCTACGGGTGCGCCTCGACGGCGATGTGTTACGTGATGCACGTCGGCGCGGTCAACGCGATCATGCTCCGCCCCACCGATGAGCTGATCGACCGCTACATCCGGCCGCTGAACAGCGGGAAGATCGGGACGCTCTCCTACTCGGATCCCGAGACCGGATCGCACTTCTGGTACCCGATCTCCTCCGGCGCCGAGCGCTCGAACGGCGGCTTCAAGGTTCGCAAGAAGGCGTCGTGGACGACGTCCGCCGGATTCGCCGACTTCTACGTCGTGCAGACGACAAGCCCCGACTTCTCGGGCTACGACGACCTTTCGGTGTTCGTCATCGACGGGGACGCGGCCCAGGCGCAGCCATCGCTCTGGGACGCGCTCGGGCTGCGCGGCAACCAGTCCGGCCCGCTCGAGGTGCCCGACGTCGAGATCCCCGGTGACCAGATCGTCGGCCCCGTCGGAGACGGCGCAGCGTCGAACGACGAGTCGGTCGACCCCTGGTTCCTCATCGGCTCGTCCTCCGTCTGGAACGGGATCGCGCTCGGCACGATCGACATCGCGAAGCGGCACACGACCCGCAAGCGCCACGTCGACGTCGGCATGCGCGTCGCGGACTACCCGACGATCCAGGACTACGTCGGCGAGGCGGTCATGGACACGAACGCCTCGCGCACGTTCGTCCTCTCGGTCGCGCACGCAATGGACCGCGCGACCGACAACAACACGAAGGTGCTGGCGCCGGGCGAGTTCGCCCGCGCCGACTTCTTGCACTGGGCATGGCAGATCAAGTTCATCGCCGCGAAGAACGTCCACCACGTCGTGGACAAGATGCTGCACGCCTGCGGCGGCTCGGGCTACAAGCGCGACATGGAGCTCGAGCGCTACCTCCGCGACGCGAAGGCCGGCTGGGTCATGGGCCCGACGAACGAGGTGCTGCGACAGTTCGTCGGCAAGGCCGTCCTCCTCGGCTTCGACTCGCTCGACTACTGGAACCAGACGTACAACCGGCGCGCGGTCGAGAACGAGGTGAAGAAGCTCGACTCGGCCGGGAAGCGCGAGCTCGCGGATCAGCTCCTCGCGCAGGCAGAGGAGCAAGAGGCGAAGGAACCGGCCCAGAAGGCCTAGAGGCATGACCGCCGGGGCCTCGAGCGGTCTCCAGGGTTGGCTTCTCCCCGAGGACCCGTTCGCCGAGACGTACCTCGTCCGACCGGGCGGCGCGACGGTGTTCGTGCTCGCCCCGGACGAGCGGATGACCGTCGTCGACCGGTTCGGAGGCCAGACGGCCGAGGTCACGGTGCTGGACGAGCAGGGCGAGGACGACGCCGCCGCGCTCGGAGCCCGCGCCGACGCTCCCGCGACGGTCGTGCGCCAGGCGTACCGCGACCGCAACGGCAGCCTGCTCGCCCGCGAGCTCGCCTCACGCGGGCTCGATCCGACGGAGGCGAAGGCGCTGCGACTGTTCGAGGCCGACTCGCTTCCCGGCGCGTCCCAGGCGTTCCGCGCAGACCGCGCCGTCACCATCGTCGTCGCGGCCCCGGCCGGCCGCATCGTCGACGGCGATCCTGCGCCCTCCGACCTCCTCGTCGAGGTCCGGCGCACGACTCCCCGGGCCTACGGCGAGACGGAGCTCCCGCCGCCACTCGCCGAGCCCCGGCTCGACGTGCGCATCGACGCCGCGACCGCGCTCGCGTACGAGGTGCGTGCCGGCGAGTTCATCCAGGTGATCGACGTCGAGGGGAAGCAGTGCTCCGACTTCCTCGCCTTCCACCGCGGCAAGCTCGAGCGTGGCGTCGAGCGCGGGCTCGACGCCACGACCACCCGCTCGCTGATGGGCCAGGCGTATCCGCAGCCGGGCTTGCAGGGGAAGTTCTACGACGTCGACATGGACCCGCTCGTCGAGGTCGTCCGCGACACCGTCGGCCGGCACGACACGTTCGCGCTCGCGTGCACCGCGAAGTACTACGAGGACATGGGCTACCCCGGCCACGTCAACTGCACGGAGAACTTCAACGGGCAGGTTGCCCCCTACTCGATCGCATCGCGCAAGGGCTGGGAGGCGCTCAACTTCTTCTACAACACGGGCTTCGACGCGAACATGGTCTTCACGATGGACGAGCCCTGGTCGCGACCCGGCGACTACGTGCTCCTCCGGGCGATGACCGACCTCGTGTGCGCGTCGTCCGCCTGCCCCGACGACATCGACCCCGCGAACGGCTGGCAGATCACGCCGGTCCACGTGCGGGTGTACGCACCCGACAACACGTTCTCCATGGCCGTCGCGCACCGCGTGACCCCGGACGCGGAGCCGGTGCTCACGAAGGAGACGACCTTCCACCCGCGGACGAGCGAGCTGACGAAGAGCTTCGTGGAGTACCGGGGCTACTGGCTCCCGCACTGCTTCGACAACGAGGGCGCTATCGCGGAGTACTGGGCGTGCCGCGAGAAGGTGGCCGTCATGGACCTCTCGCCGCTCCGCAAGTGGGAGATCCTCGGCCCGGACGCGGAGGCGCTCGTCCAGCGGGCCATCACACGCGATGCGCGTCGTCTCTCGGTCGGCCAGGTGACCTACACGGCCGTATGCAACGAGACAGGCGGGATGCTCGACGACGCGACCGTCTACCGCCTCGGGCAGGACAACTTCCGCTTCGTCGGCGGCGACGAGTACGACGGCATCTGGCTGAAGGAGCTGGCCGACCGCCATGAGCTGAAGGTCTGGATCAAGCCGTCCACGGAGCAGCTGCACAACGTCGCGGTGCAGGGGCCGGCCAGCCGCGAGCTGCTGCGGAAGATCGTGTGGACGCCGCCGACGCAGACCTCGCTCGACGACCTCCGCTGGTTCCGGTTCACCGTCGGGCGGATCGAGACGTTCGACGGGATCCCGATTGTCGTCTCGCGCACCGGTTACACGGGCGAGCTCGGGTACGAGATCTGGTGCCACCCCGCCGACGGGCCTGCGGTCTGGGACGCCATCTGGAGGGCCGGCGAGGAGCACGGCCTCACGCCGCTCGGCCTCGAGGCGCTCGACATCCTGCGCATCGAGTCCGGGCTCATCTTTGCCGGCTACGAGTTCGACGACCAGGTCGACCCGTTCGAAGCGGGGATCGGATTCGCCGTCGACTTGCGGACGGACGACGACTTCGTCGGCCGCTCCGCGCTCGAGGAGCGCAAGGCGCACCCGCAGCGGATGCTCGTCGGGCTCGAGCTGGAGGGGAACGAGACCGCCGGCCACGGGGACGGCGTTTATGTCGGCAGACAGCAGGTCGGTGTCGTTACGAGCGGGACGCGGAGCCCGATCCTGAAGAAGAACATCGCCCTCGCCCGCATCGCCGTCCAGTACGCGGACCTCGCGACCGCGGTCGAGATCGGGAAGCTCGACGGACAGCAGAAGCGAATCCGCGCGAGCGTCGTGGCCTTCCCGTTCTACGACCCCGAGAAGACGCGGCCGCGCTCGTAGCGTCGGTGGTCGAGTCCTTCACGCCCGAGCAGGTCGAGGCGTTCCGACGCGACGGGTTCCTCGTGGTCGAGGAAGGGCTCGTCTCCGAACGCGGGCTCGAGCTCCTGCGGGAGCGCTACGAACGGCTCTTCGAAGGCGAGTACGAGACGGGCATCCGGCCCGACGAGGTCAACTGGGTGCGGGGACGCGACCCGGAGGACCGCACCAGACAGCTCTGCAACGCCTGGAAGTCGGACGACGTCGTCGCGGCGCAGGTGCTCTCCGAGCGGACAGGTCGCCTCGCGGCGCAGCTCGCCGGCTATACGGGAGTGCGCATCCTGCAGGACAACGTGCTCTGGAAGCCGCCGGGAACGAAGGCGATCGGCTTCCACCAGGACTCGTCCTACGCCGACTACCTCGTCCCGCCGGAGATGATCACGTGCTGGCTGTCGCTGCACGAGACCGCCGCCGACGCCGGCCCGCTCGAGTTCGTCCGCGGGTCGCACGTGTGGCCGAAGTCGCCTCCAGAGCGCACACAGTTCCACGCCCCCGACGACTGGCTCGCAGGCCCGCGCGCGGCGGCGCCTAACGGGAACGACCTCGACGTCGTCCCAGTGGTCGTGAAGGCGGGAGGCGGGTCGTTCCACCATGGGCTTACCTGGCACGGCTCGGCGCCGAACACCAACGCCTTGGTCGCGCGCATGGCGCTCGTCTCGCACATGCTCCCCGTCGAGGCGCGCTTCCACGAGGTGAACGTCGACGTCACCTATTCGCGCTACCGCCGCCGCGGCGACCTGTCGCTCGACGAGTCGTTCTTTCCCGTGATGTGGGATGAGACCGGCTATCGGACGCCGTGGCTCGCCGGGCTCCCGAGCATCGACTAGCGATGGCGCGACGGTTCGTCCGGCTCGCAGCGCTCGCAGGCGTCGCGGCGGCAGCGCTCGTCGGAGCGGCTTCGGCGCTCGTCCCCTCGGATCCCCAGGGCACGCATCCCGCATACGCGTCACTCCGGCTCCCCGAAGCGTGGGACGTCACGACCGGGGCTCCCGAGGTGGTGATCGCGGTCGTGGACTCCGGCGTCGACCCGTCGCACCCCGACCTCGCGGGGGCGGTTCGCGCGGGCTACGACTTCGTCGACGACGACGCCGACGCAGCGGATTCCGCGCGCAACGGGCACGGGACGGCCGTCGCGGGAGCGGCCGCGGCCCGCGCGAACAACGGCTTCGGCGGAGTCGGGACCTGCTTCCTATGCAGCGTCATGCCGCTGCGCGTGCTCGGCGCGGACGGCATTGCGTTGAACGTGAACACGGCCGCGGCGATCGACTACGCCGTCGACCACGGCGCGGCCGTCGTGAACGCGAGCATCTACGGCGAGCGGTCGCCCCAGGTCCTGCGGGACGCAATCGTCCGCGCTCGTGCGGCAGGCGTTCTCGTCGTCGCCGCGGCCGGGAACGAGGCGAGCACGACTCCCGAGTTCCCCGCAGCCTTCCCCGAGACGATCTCCGTCGCGTCGGCGACGCCCGCGGGAGTGCGTGCGGCGTTCACGAGCTACGGCGAGTGGGTGAAGTTCGCCGGGCCCGATTGCGCGCCGATCACGACGCTGGGCGGCGGCGCCGGGGTCGGTTGCGCGACCTCCGTCTCGACACCGCTCGTCGCGGGCGTCGTCGGGTTGCTTCGCGCGCGGGCGCCGCTCGCGACGGCCGACGACCTCGAGCGGGCACTGTCGACGACGGCTCGCCCGGTCTCGGGCACGCGCTACGGCCTCGTCGACGCAGCGGCCGCGCTTGCGCGACTCGGACAACCCGCGCCGACCCTTCATCCCATCGTCCTCGGCGAGCCGGTCGTCGGCGAGCAACTCGAAGGCTTCAGCGGGCTCTGGTCGGGCGCGGGCGTGGACGTGCGCTACCGGTGGGAGCGCTGCCACGACACGTGCGCTGCCATCCCGAGCGCAGCCGGAGCCCGCTACACGCCGAGCGCCGAGGACGCCGGCTTCACGATCCGGCTCGCCCTCGCGGCGCCCGGCCTCGCGGAGGTGCTCTCGCCGGCGACGAAGGCGGTCGGGGCGCGCCCCGCGCTCACCGCACGTCCGTCCATCGGCGGCCGGCCCCGGGTCGGCGCGCGCCTCGTCGCACGCGTCGGCTCGTGGGAGGGGACGAATCTCCGCTACACGATCGCCTGGGAGCGGTGCCGCCTCGGCTGCTCGCCCGCCGGGAAGGGAGCGACGTACCGCATACACCAGCGCGACCGAGGGTCGCGCATTCGTATCGCGGTCAGCGCCTCGAACGACCTGGGCGCCGCGACGGCGTTCAGCCGGCAGACCGCGCGCGTCCGCTAGGCCGTCTCGCGGAACCTGGCCGCGAGCACCTCGATCAGCGCGATCGCGGCGCGCGGATCGGCCTGGAGCGCGGCGTGCAGCTGCTCGCGCGAGATCGCGAGGCAGCGCACGGCCCCGACAGCGTGAATGTCTGCGATGCGGCCGCCGCCCGGGTCGAGCACCTCGATCTCGCCGATGAGCTCGCCCGGTCCGAGCGCGAGGCTTCGGCCGGGACGCTCCACCTGAACGGTGCCCTCGAGCACGAGCAGCAGCTCCGCACCAGGCTCTCCGATCCGCATGATCGGCTCCCCGTCGCCGTACTCCCGCTCCTCGCCGAGCGCGAGGATCGGGTCGAGCAGCTCCTTCGGCAGCAGTGAGAAGACACGCGGGTCGCGAACGAGCCGCTCGTAGCGGCCGCCGTGGAACAGCAGGGGCTCGCCCTCGCCGTACCGCGCGAACTCGACCTGACCGAGGAAGAGCGAGTGGTCTCCGCCCCAGTACGAGCGCACGACGCGGGCGACGAGGTGCGCGAGCGCACCGTCGACGAGCGGCGTGTCGTGCACGAGCTCGAACATCGGCTCCGCCGTCTCGTCGACGACGCGGCCGGCGAAGTGGTCCGAGAGCCCGGCCTGTCGCGCCTCGAGCACGTTCACGCCGAAGCGCGTTCCCTCGTGCAGGAGGTTCGACATCCGCGCACGGCGATCCACGGACACGAGCACCAGCGGCGGGCGCAACGAGACGGACATGAACGCGTTCGCCGTCATCCCGTGCACCTGGTCGCGCGACCGCGTCGTGATCACGGTCACGCCGGTCGCGAACATCCCGAGCGTCCGCCGGAACGCGATCGCAGGGTCTCCCTCCAGCCCGAGGCCGAGCTCGAGCTCGTCCACCGTCGGCGCCTGGTCGAACGAGGCGCCGAACGCCTCGGGCGCCGAGATCGCGTCGTCGATCGAGACCTCGAACTCCTGCGGTGCGCCCGAGCCCTCCATCACGAGGATTCTGCCGCGGAGTGGGGCCGCCGGAGCGGCCCCACTCCGCGTCGGTTCAGCGCGCCGGCGCCGGCGACATCTCCTGCGCGAGCAGCGCGGCGAGCTCCGGGTCGGGCATCTCGGGCGTGTCCTCCCGCCAGTGCGGCCGCTCGCGGTCCTGGACGATGCGGCGGAACAGGAACAGCAGGATGCCGATCACGAGGACCGACACGCCGATGACCTTCTCCTTCGTGTCCCCGTAGCCGCCGGCAGCGACCTGCATCCAGCCGAACCCGACGATCGTGAGGACCCCGCACCAGACCGCGAGGATGCCTGCGATCGGGACCCAGATCCGAGACAGCTTGATCGGGCGCGGCCAGTTCGGCCGGTCACGGCGCAGCAGGACGAACCCGGAGAGCGCGAACAGGTGGGCGAGCACGTAGCCGAGATTCGACGCCGCGAGGACGCCGAAGATGTTCCCGATGAAGAGGACGAACAGGATGTTGACGACCATGTCGACGGTCATCGCGTTGCCCGGCACGTGCCACCGGTTGAGCGTCCCGAGCTGCTTGACCGTCATGCCGGCACGTGAGATCCCGTAGAGCGCCCGGCCGCCGTCCGCGGTCGCCGTGTTCATCGTGATGATGAACGCGGCCACGAGACAGACGACGAAGAAATCGGTCAGCGTCGTCGAGCCGACGATCAGGTTCATCGCCCCGACGTAGTCGTAGGCGGCGACGAGCTCCGGGGTGCCGCCGCCGACGAACGCGATTGGCAGCAGGATGTACACGACCATCGAGAAGAGCGCAGCCGAGCGGAGCGCGCGCTTCGTATCGCGGGCCGTGTCCTTGTACTCGGGGGCGAAGGTCGCACAAACGTCCACCCCCCACGCCGACCAGCACATCAACCAGAGCCAGACGAGCGACAGCTGCAGCCCGCCCCAGGCCGGATCGGTGGCCTTGATCGTGTTGTCGAGATTCGCGCTGTCGAAGCTCCCGTTGAGGAACGGGAGGATCATCATCACGAAGAGCGGAACCAACAGAAGCGCGCCGGCGAGGTAGCCGAACATCACCCCGACGCGGACGCCGCGGACGTTGAACAGCCACACCGCGAGGATCAGCCCGATCGCGATGAGCTGCGGCAGCCCGACCTTCACGGTCCCGGTCGAGAAGTACCCGGTCACGTCCGGGTTGTTGGACGCACCGCCGTACGGCTCGCCGGGGAACCACGCGCCCTGGATGATCTGGCCGATGAAGATGCCGTTGATCGCAAGCACGACCGACCAGCCGATCCAGTAGCCGAACGTGGCCACCGGGCCGATCAACGTCGTGTACTTGCGCCACGCCTCGTGCGCGTAGAGCGCCAAGCCTCCCGACTTGTCGGGGAACATCGCCGCGAGCTCCGAGTACACCGTGTTGATGAAGACGGCGACGATCGCCGCGATACCCCAGAGCAGCGCCGCTCCCCAGCCGCCCAGGTCGCCGACCGAGTAGCCGAGCGAGCCGAGCAGGAATCCCGGGTTGGCCAGGGCGATGACGAAACCGTCGTACCAGCGAAGCGTCTTGAGGAGTTGGCGTTCCTCGACAACTGCCGTCGCCACGTCGCGCACCTCCGTTATCGGGTTGTGACTTGACGCGTCCAGGTTGGGCCGCGCGGCGACCGTAACATGACAACCGGGCGCCTCCAAACGGCGTGCCGACAGGCGGATTCACGCCGCTCCCAGACGGAAAGGGCCGCGGTACGATCGCGGCAATGCGAGGGCCGCCGATCACGCTCATGTGCGACTGCGGCGCCGCCGCACACGTTGCGTACGGCGATCGCTGGACCTGCCCGTCCTGCGGGCGGACGTGGGACACGGCGCAGATCCCGAGCGAGGACTACGCCGAGCTCGTACGGAGCGTGCGTCGCTACCGTCTGCTCGCGGTGGGGCCCCCGCTCGTGCTCGCGGCGGTGCTCCTCCCGCTCGCGATCATCGTCGGGATCCAGTTTGCGTTCCTCCTCCTGGTTCTCGTCCTCGCCCACGGGCTCTTCGTCATGCCGAAGCTCCGCGAGCAGGCGACGAAGAGCGTCAGGCAGAGCGTGTCGAGCTGGAAGCTCAGCGCCGAATGACCGTCCGGACGATCCGGCACGGCGCGGACACGCCCGCAACCGCCTCCTCCGAGTCGCGGCCCGTGATGCTCGTCACCTTCGACGTCCCGGTCCGCCCGGACGCCGCCGAGCTTGCGGTAGACGCGGCGGTCGAGGCGGGGCAGCAGCTCCTCGTCGTCAACGTCGTGGAGCTTCCGATCCGGCCCATGACCGCGTCGTGGGGCCAGGAGGTAGTCGTCCTCGACGACGTCGAGTCGTCGCTCCGCGGTCCCGCCGAGCTCGCTCGCTCGCTCGCCGTGGAGGTCGAGCGTCTGCGCGTCGTGAGCCCACGTCCGCTCGCCGCACTGCTCGAGGTCGTCGGCGAGCGGAGGCCGGGCCTGGTCGTGCTCGGCGCGGATGGCTCCCGCATGCGTGGCCGGCGGTACCGGAAGGCCGCGCGCACGATTCGCGACCACGTGTCGTGCCTCGTCTGGACGGGTCAGGAGTGAGGCGCTACAGTCCGCTCGTCCCCAGTTGCGCAATAGCGTTGCACAGGATGCAATAGACATGAGCGTTCCGCAACGGAGCCAGTACGTCGTCGTCGGCGCCGGCATCCACGGCCTCTCGACCGCCTACCACCTGGCGAAGGAGCTGCGCACGCGCGGGCTCGGCTCCGGCGCGGACGTCGTCGTCCTCGACAAGTCGAGGCCGGGCGCGGGCGCGTCGGGGATCGCGTGCGGCGTCGTCCGCAACAACTACTTCCAGCCGGCGATGAGCGAGCTCATGCAGGCGTGCGTCGAGGTCTGGGAGTCGGATCCCGAGGCATACGCGTACAACCCGGTCGGCTACATCGCGCTCGGGCGCATCGGTGCAGGAGGCGGACCTGACCGCGACGTACGAGCGGCAGGAGCGCATCGGCTACGACTCGGAGCTCATCGTCGGAGCGGACGAGGTCGACGCGCACATGAAGGCGCTCTTCCCCGACTGGCGCGCGCAGGGCGTGACGGTCTGCCTGCACGAGCAGCAGGGCGGGTTCGCGTTCAACCTCGATTCCGTCGAGGGGCTCTACAGGCAAGTGCCGCTCCGAGGGCGTCGAGGTCCTGAGCGGCGTCGAGGTGACGGGCTTCGCAGAGGCCGACGACGGCTCGATCACCGCCGTCGAGACGAGCGAAGGCCCGATCGAGGTCGGCGAGCAGGTCGTCGTGGCGCCGGGCCCGTGGGCCGCGCGCTTCTGGTCGCTGCTCGGGCTCCCGGACACGATCGACGTTCGCACGCCGTCCGGCGACGTCGTTCCGGACCGGCCCGATGTGGACGTACTGGAACCTTCAGGAGGGCGAGGTCGCAATCGACCCGCTCGAGTTCGCGAAGGCCGACGGCGGAGCGCCGCCGGTGATCCACCTGGACACCGACGCGCCGCTGTACACGGACGAGGGGAAGCTCGTGACCGACGAGCTTTGGGGGATCTACTTCAAGCGCGACCGGCACGGCGTCCAGGGCGGCGCGTCACCGCTGGTCGTCGACGGCGACGTCGAGCTCGACCCGTACCCGTCCACGACCGACGTCGACCCGTCGTTCCCGGACATGTGGTGCGCCGCGCTCTCGCACTCGATGTGCGCGCTTCGAGGGGTGCCGCGCGCTCTACAAGGACGCGAGGTCGGGCGGCGTCGGCGCCTTCACGGTCGACAACTTCCCGGTCTTCGACTACTTCCGCCCGAACCTCTACGGGATCTTCGACTCGAACCACGGCTACAAGATGATCGGAGTCGGGACGAGAGGTCGCGGCGGTCCTCGTCGGCGAGCACTCGACGCCTCCTCTATCCCGTTCCGGTTCGAGCGCTTCGAGACGGGCGACCTCCACCCCGTCTCGAGCTCGCCGTATCCCTGGTCCTAGCCGTTACGGAGCCGCGAGGTCCGCGGCGTCCCCCAGGGCCTGACGTCCCTCGTCGAGCCCGAGCCGCCGCCCGAGCCACGCCTTCGTCGTCGTCTGCACCGTGAGGGTGACGACGATCGCGAGCGCGACCGTGGTCACGATCAGCTCGGCGTCCTGCGACGCCGAGGCCGACCATGACGCCCGCGAGCGCGGCCGGCGACGACGCCGGTCTCGCGCGTCCAGGCGAGGAAGACGATCTCCTCCCGCGTCCAGCGCCCGCGGCGATCCGGCACCGAGGCAGAGCGAGGACGGTCAGCGGGCGCGCGAGCAGCAGAAGGCGCGCCGACGACGACGCGAGCGCAGGCCCGAGGTTGTCCCAGATGTCGCTCCACGGCAGGTTCGCGCCCGAGCGTGATGAAGACGAGGATCACGACGATCTCCGTGATCGTGTCCACGAACGCGCGCATGTCGCGCTCGTGGCTCGAGTGCATCCCGAGCCGCAGGCGATCCATGTTGCCGACGATCAGCCCGGCGAGGAACGCGCCCAGGTAGCCACTGCCGCCGGCCGAGTCGATCGAGAAGTAGCCGACCGCGACGACGGCGACGACCGCGATCGCCGCCGACTCGCGCCAGACGCCCGCGCGCCGATCCGAGACGACGAGCGAGAGCAGGATGCCGAAGCCGATCCCGAGCGCGGTCGAGATCCCGAGCTCCTGCGAGGAAGTCGACGACGGGCGAGTGCACCGACGCGTCGCCCTCCGATGACGACGCCGGCCAGCACGAGCGCGAGCACGGCGCCGGTCGCGTCGTTGAGCGCCGACTCGGCGATCGCAGTCTGCTCGATCTTCTGGCGGAGCCCGATACGGTCGAAGAGCGGGATGAGGATCGCGGGATCGGTCGGCGCGAGCACGGCGCCGATGAGGAGCCCCGTCGACCACGGCACGTCGAAGGCGAGCGCCGCGATCGAGCCGGCGACGAGCGCCGTGAGGACGACGCCGGGAATCGCGAGCAGCCCGAGGCCGATCGCAACCCGGCTGAGGACGCGGGTCGAGAGCTGGAGGCCCGCCGTGGAAGAGGATGAACGACACGCCGAGCGTCAGGAGGAGCTCGACGCCGGTGGAGTCGAGCGGAACGTCGATCGCATCGGTGACCGACGGCCCGAGCAGCACGCCCGCCGCGAGGAGGACGAGCATGCGGGGAACCCGCAGCGTGTCCGCCACCAGGTGGCAGACGAGGCCGGCGCCGAGCATGAGCGCCGAGCGTGAGCATGATGTCCTTCACGGACATCCGGCGATTCTGCCTTGCGGTCGGCGACCGAGCGGCGTGACGCGGACCGCGACCGCCGGTCGCAGCGTCGACGACGGCTCGCAGTGCGCGGGTCGGCTCGCACTTATCGCCCGGCCGACTGCCCAGGATGGCACCGTGCTGATCTTCCTGCTGCTCGGGTGGGCGCCGTGGCCGCTGCTGCTAGCTCTGGCCATCGTCATGTGGCTCACGGTCGTCGAGCTGCTCGAGTGGCGACCGCACTACGTCTGGTGGTTCTGGTGGCTGCTCGCTCGTGTTCCTCACGCACTTCGTCGGCTACCTCTTCCTGCGGGCATACGGTGTCTACCGACGGCACAAGCTCGACCGGGCCTAAGGTCAGAGCCGCACCGTCCCGGGACCTCCGGGACCGGCCTGCTCTTCCGGATCGCGGTGCTTCTCGCCGTGCTCGCCGTCGCCTTCGTCGTCGCTGAAGAGCTGCGCGTCGGCAGCAGGACGAGGTCAGCGACCGACGAGGCGGTCGCGATCGCGCGCAAGGAGATCGACTTCGAGCCCGACAAGCACCAGGTTCGCTACCTGCCGCAGGGCATCCCGCCGCGTCTACTACTGGGCCGTGATCTCTCTGCGACCTCGACGCGAAGGGGCAGGTCGAACGCGCACCCAGGTCGTGCTCGTGAACGCGACGACGGGCAGAGGTCGAACCGCCGTGAGCGGCACGATGTAGCAAACCTCCATAACCGCACGTCCAAGGCAGGCTTGCGGCGGACATGGAACGCGCCGACTGGCGGTTTCGTAGGTTTGACCGACGCTCCGGCAGGTGCGGCCTCAGGAGGACGCGGATGCTCTCGTTCGGTCTGTTTCGCTGCTCGCCCAAGAAGCGCCGACGGTCGACGAGCTCGAAGCAGCAAGCTCGACCTCGACTCGCTGATCCTGACGGAGACGTTCTACTTCTTGACCGTCGTGATCATGTGGCTGATCCACGTCGGCTTCATGGCGTACGAGGCCGGGCGTCGCGCGGCGCAAGAACATCATGTCGACGGCGATGAAGAACATCCTCACCATCGCCGTCGTCACGCCGACGTTCTACTACTTCGGCTGGTACATCTACGGCTGCTTCGAGGAGGGTTGGCCGAAGAGCGGCCACGACGAGCCCCGACGCGCGTTCCCGGGTTCTGCGGGCTCACGGCACCCTGGAGCTCCGGGCATGGGCCCGAACCTGGAGAGCAATCTCACCGGGCATCTGAGCCTCGTCTTCTTCCTCGCGTTCCTGCTCTTCTCCTGGACGACCGCGCTCGATCATGTCCGGCGCGCTCATCGAGCGCGTGCGCCTCTCCGCCTATCTCATCCTCGCGGTCGTGCTCGGCTCGGTCGTCTGGATCATGGACGCCGCCTGGGGCTGGAGCGCCGGCGGCTGGCTGACCACGAGGTTCGGCTTCCACGACGCGATCGCCTCGCTCGTCGTGCACGGCGTCGCAGGCGCCTTCACGCTCGGCGTGCTCCTCAACCTCGGGCCGCGCATCGGCAAGTACGACGTCCTGGGGCGCGCGCGAGCGTTCAGACCCCACAACACGCACATGACGCTGATGGGGCTGATGCTGATCTTCACCGGCTTCTACGGCTTCTACGCCGCCTGCCTCTTCATCCAGTCGACGGCCTTCCCGGGCTGGCTCAACATCTACCTCTCGCCGACGACGCTCGGCGCGATCGCGATGGTGATCACGTTCGGCTTCGCCGGTGGCTTCACGGGCGGCTGGTTCGCGAGCAAGGGCGACCCGTTCTGGACGCTCTCGGGCGGCCTGGCGGGCGTCATCTCGGTCTCCGCCGGCGCGGACGTCTACCACCCGTCGCTCGCGTACCTGCTGTCGTTCTCCGGCGGCCTGCTGGCCGTCTGGGTCGGCGGCTACATCGAGAAGAGGCTCCGCGTCGACGACGCCGTGGGCGCGGTCGCCGTACACGGCTTCTGCGGGTTCTACGGCGTCTTCCTCGTCGGCATCTTCGCGGCGGCTACCCGACCGGCGTCAACAACATCCCCGTCTCGTTCGGCGGCCAGCTCATGGGCATGCTCGCGTTCCTCCCGCTCGCCTTCCTGCCCGGGTACGTCCTCAGCTGGATCCTCAAGAAGCTCGAACCTCCTGCGCGTTCCGCCCGAGGTCGAGCTCGAGGGCCTCGACCTGGCCGAGTTCCAGCAGGACTTCTTCCCCGAGTTCGAGCGGGTGCCCGAGATCATCGTCATGCCCGACGGCGAGGAGGTCGAAGCCGGGGCCGATCCTGCTCGAGGCGTACCAGGCGACCAACGGACACGGGCCGACCACCAAGGTCGGAGCGTAAGGAGGCGCGATGTTCGACAGCTTCCCGTACGACGAGTGGAGCGACGTCGTCACGGACTTCTGGACGTTCGGCGGCGCCAACTCCACCGGCACGTACATCATGACCGTGCTCGGCGTGCATCCTCATGGTCGCCTCGATCATCGGCTGGGTGTGGCTGGAGAAGCAGAAGCTCGAGCGGCAAGCGGCGATGCTCCGGGCATCCGGCGCCTTCGACGCGCCTGCCCCGCCCACGACGACCGGAGCTAGAGAGGAGGAGACATGGAGAAGCAGATCGACTTCGACCCGCTGCAGAAGGAAGTCTCGTGGCTCGCGCCGTTCATGATCGTGCTTCTCACTCGTCTGCATCGTGATCGTCGTCGTCATCCTCCTCAGCGATCTCGACGGTGCGTTCATCGGACCGTGGGGGTAGTCTGAGCCGCGTTGGCGCTCTACCTGCACTGCGTGATCTGTAGCCGGAAGCAGGCCGACGGCCTGATCTCGGGCATGGCCTGGGCGAGGATCGAGCTTCCGGCAGGCTCGTCCACCGACCATCCCGGAGTCAGAGGTTCGACTGCGCGCGCTTGCCCGACGTGCATGGGCCAGTACTCGGACTGGGAGAGCCGCGCCATGCAGTCGCTCGGGATCGACGACGGCTTCGACTCGCCGCTCTCGGCCTCGGCGTAGCCCTCGTTCCGCTCTAGAACAGCCCGACGATCTCGCCCGACTCGTCGATGTCGATCGAGAACGCGGCGGGCGTCTTCCCGAGGCCGGGCATCGTCATCATGTCGCCGCACAGCGCGACGATCCAGCCGGCGCCGGTGTAGGGGCGCAGGTCGCGGATCGGCACGGTGAACCCGGTCGGCGCGTTCCTGAGCGTCGGGTCGTGCGAGAGCGAGAGGTGCGTCTTCGCCATGCAGATCGGGAGCCGCGCGAGCTCGGAGTCGGCCCAGTCGGCCGCCTTCTTCTTCGCGGGCGGCAGCAGCTGCACGTCGTCCGCGCCGTAGACGCGGGTCGCGATGAGGCGGATCTTCTCCTCGATCGGGGCGTCGAGCGCGTACGCGTAGTCGAACTCGTTGGGCTCGTCGGTCGCGGCGACCACGGCTTCGGCGAGCGCGGTCGCTCCCGCACCACCGTCCTCGAAGGCCGTGTTGATCTCGGCCGCGTACGCGCCGTTGTCCAGGGCGAGCTGCCGGACGAGCTCGAGCTCGTCGGGCGTGTCGGTCGGGAACTTGTTCACGCCGACGACCACCTGGAGCCCGTAGCCCTTGACGATCCCTATGTGCCGCGCGAGGTTGGCGGCGCCGGCCTCGATCTCGGCCGTTCCTCCTTCGAGGTTCCCGCCGTGGTGCTTGAGCGCGCGGACCGTCGCCACCAGCACGACGGCACTCGGCCGTAGGTCGCCGATGCGGCACGTGATGTCGAAGAACTTCTCCATCCCCATGTCCGAGGCGAAGCCGGACTCCGTGATCACGAACTCGCCGAGCTTCAACCCGACCCGGTCCGCGACGAGCGAGTTGTTGCCGTGCGCGATGTTCGCGAACGGGCCGCAGTGCACGAATGCGGGCTGGCCTTCGAGCGTCTGCACGAGGTTCGGCTTGATCGCGTCCTTGAGGACGACGGCCATCGCGCCCGCGGCCTTGATCCGCTCGGCGGTCACCGGCTCGCCCTCGTACGTCTCGCCGACGGTGATGCGCCCGAGGCGCTCGCGGAGATCGCCGAGGTCGCGGGCGACAGCCACGAGGGCCATGATCTCGCTCGCGGCGGTGATGTCGAACCCGGTCTCACGGGGGGCGCCGTGCGCCCGCCCGCCGAGGCCCGTCACGACGTTCCGGAGATTCCGGTCGTTCATGTCCATGCAGCGGCGCCAGGAGATCGAGAGCGGATCGATCCCCGCCTCGTTCCCGTGGTGCAGGTGCGCGTCGATGAGCGCCGCGAGGAGGTTGTTCGCCGCCGTGATCGCGTGCAGGTCGCCGGTGAAGTGCAGGTTGAGGTCCTCCATCGGGACGACCTGGGCGTAGCCGCCGCCGGCGGCGCCGCCCTTCACGCCGAACACCGGCCCGAGCGATGCCTCGCGCAGGCAGAGCACCGGCTTCCGGCCGAGGGCGCCGAGTCCCTGCGTCAGGGAGACGGATGTCGTCGTCTTGCCCTCGCCCGCGGGCGTCGGCGTGATCGCCGTGACGTTCACGAGCTTCGCGTCCGGCCGGTCGCTGAGCCGGTCGATGACCGAGAGATCGACCTTCGCCTTGTAGCGCCCGTACGCCTCGACCTCGTCGGGGTCGAGGCCGATGTCCTCGGCGACGTCGAGGATCGGGCGGAGCGTCGCGTTCTGCGCGATCTCCAGGCTGGAAGGCATCTGCGTCTTCATCGGTCTCCTTCTTCTAATGGCTCACGGCCGCCGCTGCGAGCTCCGAGACGAGCGTGTCCGTGTGGAAGCGCTCGAGCGCGAACGGCGCGATCAGGTCGGGTGTCTTGCCGGTGGCCACGAGCTCCGCGAGCGTGACGCCCACGATGGGCGCGGCCTTGAAGCCGTACGTCCCCCATCCCGCCGAGACGTGGAAGTTCTCGAGCTCGGTGCGGCCGAGGATCGGGCTGTAGTCGGGCGAGAGGTCGCAGAGACCGGTCCACGTCCGCAGCACCTTCGTTCGCTCGAGTTGAGGAAAGAGCTCGAGCGTGTGTCGGGAGCAGGTCTCGAGGAACGAGAGCGTCCCCGTCCCCTTGTACGTCGTGTACGGCTCGATCTCCGAGCCGATCAGGAACTCGCCCCGGTCCGTCTGGGAGACGTACACGTGGAGCTGGGACGAGACGATGATCACGTCGAGGAACGGCTTCAGCGGCTCGGTCACGAAGGCCTGGAGGATGTGCGTCGTGATCGGCATGCGGACGTCCGCGAGCCCGGCGACGAGCGTCGACCAGCCCGCCGTGGCGCTCACGACCTGGCCGCACTCGATGCGCCCGCGGTTCGTCTCCACGGCGGTCACGCGTCCGCTCTGGCGCTCGAACCCGGTGACCTCCGTGTACGGGTGGATCTCGACGCCAAGGCGATCGGCCGCGCGGGCGAACCCCCACACGACGGCGTCGTGGCGGATGATCCCGCCCGGCGGGTGGTACAGCGCTCCGAGGACGGGCCAGGTCGGGCGGTCCGAGAGGTCCAGCTCGGGACAGAGCTCGGCGACCTGCTTCGTCCCGATGACGCTCGACTTGATCCCGAGCAACCTGTTCACCTCGGCGCGCTCCTGCATGACGGTGAGCGCGCGGTCCGAGTGCGCGAGCGTGAGGTGGCCGCGCTGCGAGAACATGAGGTTGAAGTCGAGCTCGTCCGAGAGCTGCTCGTAGATCCGGACGCTCGCGCCGTAGAACTCCGCGCCCTCGGGAGTCCGGTAGTTCGCGCGCACGATCGTCGTGTTCCGGCCGGACGCGCCCGAGCCGATGTACGACTTCTCGAGAATGCAGACGTCCTTCACGCCGTGGTGCTTCGCGAGGTAGTACGCAGTGGCGAGCCCGTGCGAGCCTCCGCCGACGATGACGACGTCGTAGCTGCGCTTCAGCTCGCCGCGCGGCCGCCACATCCGCTTCGGGAAGAAGATCTCCTTCACTCGTTCCCCACCCCCGCGAGCATGTCGAGGACGACCTCGGCGACGTAGTGGCCGACCTCCTGCGGGAAGTACGCACGGAAGCCCTCTCCCTCGTCGCGAACGAGGACTGCCGAGATGCGCGCGAAGCCTCCGGCTGTCGGCAGCGCACCGGGGTCGAGGTCCGTGAGTCGCCGGAACAGCGTCTCGCCCTCGAAAGCGAGTCCCGCAAGGCCGCCCGTCATGTCGTACGCCCGGAGGCCGCCCTCACGCGCTCGTCCCACGGCGCCGAGCGGGTCGTCCGTCAGCAGGAGACCGCGTCTCGGCGTGAGCGTCACGAGCTCTTCGCCCTCGGCGACTTCATATAGGGCGAGATCGCCGCGGAGCTCGACCTTCCCGTCGTCCGAGAGATCGCGCACGCCCTCGGGCGCGCCGGCCAGCGCACGCGAGAGCGGCGATACGAGCGTCTCCGGAGCGCACGCGCCCGGCGAAAGGAAGACGAGACTGCTCATGCGCGCATCCTCTCCCCGGCCGGGTCGAAGAACGCGCCGTGGTGGACTCGCGCGCCGAGGAGCCGGCGATCGACGCGGATCTCGAACCGCATGCCGCCCTCCGCGCGGTCGGGCGGCAGCCATGCCAGGCCGATGACCTGCCCGACCTGCTCGCTCCTGCGGGCGCTGGTGACGCGTCCGGTCGGCCTTCCTTCGACGACGATCTGCGCGCCCTCGTCCGGGACGACGTCCTCCTCCATCGTGAACCCGACGAGCACCTCCCGCGCATCCCGCTCGGCAAAGTGCTCGAGCGCGTACTTACCGACGAAGTCGTCCTTCTCCATCTTCGGGAGCCAGGGCATCCCGGCCGTGAGCAGGTTGGACTCCGAGTCGGTGTCCTGACCGACGATCACGTGCCCCTTCTCGAGCCTGAGGACGCGCTGCGGCTCGAGCCCGAACGGACGCGCGTCCTCGGCGAGCAGGCGGTTCCAGACGTGCTCCGCTGCCGGGCTGGGGAAGTGGAGCTCGTATCCGAGCTCGCCGACGAACCCGATCCGAAGCGCCAGGCAGGGGACGCCGGCGACCACGAGCTGCGTCGCATCGAGATAGCGGAAGTCCTCGGCCGAGACATCGTCGGCGTCCTCGACCAGACGGCCCAGCGCCTCGCGAGCCCGGGGGCCGGCGAGGTTCAGCGCAGCGAGAGCGCCGGTGACGTTCACGATCTCCGCGTCGTACCCCCAGACCGCGTTCCACCACTCGAACCACGCCGTCACCGCGTCCGCCCCGGTCGAGGTCGTCGTGACGTAGTAGAGGTCGTCCGCGAGCCGCGCGACGGTCCCGTCGTCCATGATCCGGCCGCCGTCGCTCGTGAGCACGCCGTAGCGGATGCGTCCCGGGCGGAGATCGCCGAACCGGTTCGGGTAGAGCCGCTCGAGGAGCTGGGCCGCCTCGGGACCCTCGACGAGGAGCTTCCCGAGCGTCGAGACGTCGATCACTCCGAGCGACTCGTGGACGGCGCGCACCTCGTCCTCAGGGTGCTCGCCGTAGGCGTAGGGCCGCTTCCACGGCCCTGCCCACATCATTCGCGCGCCGAGCTCCTCGTGCCGGAAGTGGAGCGACGTTCGCCGCGTCGGCTCGAGGTGACGCCCCGCGAGCAGGCCCATCTCGACCGGCGCCCAGGGCGGCCGCGCGGTCGTCGTCCCGATCGCCGACTCGTAGCTGCGCAGCTCGTTCGCGTAGAGATGGATGCTCGGCAGCTGGCAGAGCTTGCCCTGGCACGGGCCCATCGTGATCGTCGTGTAGCGCTTCGAGAGCTCGATCGAGTCGAACCCCTCGCCGATCGCGCGCTTGACGTCCTTCGTCGTGACGTCCTCGCACACGCAGACGAAGCACTTGCCGCGGCCCTCGTACGCCGGCGCGGCGGACCCGCGCTCGAGCCCCTCTCCGGTGACGCTCCCGACCGCCTCGATCCCGTCCGGGATGTCCGTGGGGACGAACACGCGCAGGCTCTCGTCGTACTCGACCCGGGCACCCGCCTGCGAGAGGAGCGAGTAGGCGGGCTGCCTGCCGCCCGAGACGACCACGAGGTCGCAGTCCGTCGCATCCCCGTCGACGACGATGCGTCGCACCTTGCCCCCGCGCCCGTGCGCCTCCAGCTTCCGCGTGCCCTCGCGCAGGTCGACGACGCGCGGCACAGCGACGCCCGCCTCACGCAGCGCGTCCGCGATATGGAGCGCCTCGTCGTCGGAGGCGAGCACCACTGCCCGCCGGCCGGGCCGGATCGAGAAGTCGCGAACCAGGCGGCGGACGGCCTCCGGGAGCATCACGCCCGCGAGGTCGTTCCCCGGGAACACGAGAGGCTGCTCGACCGCGCCGGTCGCGACGATCACCCGCTCCGCGCGATAGCGGTAGAGGACGGTCCCGGCGTCCACCGGCACGAGCTTTCCCTCCCAGATGCCGAGAGCGCGCGCGGGCGCGAGGACCTCCACCCCCGCCAGCTCGGCGTCGCGAAGGCGGGTGCCCTCGTCCACGAGCACGACACCCGGCCCCGTCGTCGCGGCCGCGAGAGCGGCTGCACGACCGGCCTGCCCGCCACCGATCACTAGGACGCGGGCGCGCCGATGCTCGACGTCGTACCTGCGTGAGTGCCCTGCGTGCTCGTCGAGGCGCCCAAGGCCGGCGACGCCGCGGAGGAACTTCTCGTACAGCGGCCACATGAATCGCGGGCGGATCATCGTCCGGTAGTAGAAGCCGACCGGCGTGAACGGCCCGCCCAGCTTGTCCACGACGCTCATCAGGTCGAAATCGAGACGCCCGACGACGTTCTGGGGGGTGACGACCGCGCCCTCGCGCAACGGCTCGACGCACACGCGGACGTTCGGGACGCCGTCCACGGTCATCATGCAGTTCGGGCAGTGGCCCGAGCAGCAGAGCAGTCCTCGGGGCCGGTGGTACTTGAAGGAGCGGGAGAAGACCCTGCGTCCGGACGCGAAGAGCGCCGACCCGATCGTGTCCCCGCTGAACCCCTCGACCCCGTACTCGCCGAGCCGGAAGCGAAGCGTCTCGCTCCGATCGAGCAGCTCGCCGGGCTGGGCGGGGAGCCTCACGGTGTGGCCGTGTCCGGGAGGGTCACCGAGAGCACCTCGTTCGTACGGGTGTCGCGCTGCGCGAGGAACCACTCGCCGCAGCCCTGCCGGTGCTGCCACCACTCGCGCTGCTCGCCCGCGACGTTGTCGCGGAAGTACACGTAGTCGGTCAGCTCGCGGAGCGACGGCGACGACCCGGGCCGGTGTGTGACCTCGCCGAAGTAGGCGAACTCGTCCACAGGCCGCGGCCCGCAGTGGGGGCATGGCAGCACGAAGGACATCGGCGTCGTCTCAGATGGTGGAATTGCACTGGCACCAACTGTGTGCCAGGATCCGCAACGGACCGTACACCGTATGGCTCGTACCCGTCAACCGTCGACGCGCCGGATCGGCGCAGCCGAGAGGGCGATCTCGGTCCTCGACACGCTTGCCGACGGCGGCGAGCTCGGGACGAACGAGGTCGCACGACGGACGGGAATGACGCCGAGCACGGTGTCCCGGCAGCTCGGCACGCTCGCGGCGGCCGGCCTCGTCGAGCGCGTGGCCGCGACCGGTCGCTATCGCCTCGGCTTGCGCATCGTGTACCTCGCGAACACGATCCTCGCCCGGCTCGACGTCCGCGCCGTCGCCCGCCCCCACCTCGAGGAACTGGTACGCGCAACGGGCGAGAGCGCAACGCTCTCCGTGCCGGGGGAGGAGGACGCGATCACGGTCGACTTCGTCCAGGGAGCGCATCAGATCCAGCCCGTGTCGCGGCTCGGACGCCCCTCGATCCCGCACGCGACCTCAGCGGGGAAGGTCATGCTCGCGTTCTCCGATCGCGCCGTGCCCGCGGGGCCGCTCCACGCGTACACGCCGCGGACCATCACGGATCCCACGAAGCTCGCCGCCGAGGTCGAGCGCGTGCGGGAGCGCGGCTGGGCCGAGGCGATCGAGGAGCGTGAGACGGGCCTCAGTGCGGTCGCAGCGCCGATCCGCTCGAACCGCGGCGAGCTCGAGGCAATCGTGGCGCTCCAGGGGCCGAGCGCGAGGTTCGACGCGAAGGCCGTCGAGGCATCGCTCCCGCTCCTCCTGGGAGCCGCCGGCGCGATATCCGGCGAGCTGGGCTACGAGGGCTGAACCGGGGCCGAACCCTCGGCGTGGTCCTTCTCCGCGAGCCGCTTGATCGTCGCGAGGCGCGTGTCCCACTCGGCTGCGATCTCCGCCATCCGGCGCCGAGCAAGCTCGAGCTGCTCGGGCCGCACCGCGTAGCGAACCTCCCGTCCTTGCCGGCTCGCCTCGACGAGGCCCACCCGGTCGAGGAGGGCGAGGTGCTTCACGATCGCCTGGCGCGAGATCGGCAGCTCCCGCGCAAGGGTCGTCGCGGTCGCGTCGCCGCGTGCCAGGAGGAGATCCAGCACACGGCGACGCGACGGCTCCGTGACCGCGGTCAGCAGCGCGTCCAGCCGTTCGGCGTCCGCGGCCATCCGGCTAGCGCGAGGATCCAACCCGCTCGGCGGCGTAGTCGACGAGCTCGCCGAGCTCTTGCTCCCAGCCCTTCCGGTTGCCGGCCGCGTAGTCGGCCTGCTCGGCCTCGGGCAGGTCGAGCTCGCGGAAGCCGCTCTCGACCACCCGCAGCTTCGTGTTCGGGCCGTCGGGAACGAGCGTGAACTCGACGAGCGTCGCGTTTCCGTCGATCGGCTCGGCGCCGGCCGGGCGCGCCCAGCGGAACGAGAAGCGGCTCGGCGGCTCGACCTCCTCTACACGGCCGAGGAACGAGCCGTACTCCTTCCAGTGAAGCGTCATCTCGCCGCCCGGGCGAAGGTCGATCTCGGCCGAGTCGCCGAACCACGCTCCGACGTGCTCGGACTCGGTGATGATCGCCCAGACTCGCTCGGGCGGAGCCTCGACGACGACCTCCGTGTCGATGCGGTCGGGAACCTGGATGCTCATCTCTACCTCCTTGGACGTTGTGCAACTCATGGTTGCACATCCTGCGCACTCTGCGCAACCTCTGGTTGCACATCGCCGTCCGTGCTCACGCGAGTCGCTCGTTATGCTCGTCCGTGGATGCCTGTCGTCGACACGATCATGTCGCGCGAGGTTCTCAGCGTCTCCTCCGACACGACCCTCGCCGACGCGGCTCGGCGCATGAGCGGAGGCCGCGTGGGCGCGGTGGTCGTCCTGGAGGACGCGAAACTCGTCGGGATCCTCACCGAGCGGGATCTGCTCCGCGCCGTCGGCGAAGGACGGATCGAGGGCTCCACGGTTGCCGAGTGGATGACGCGCGATCCGGAGACGATCGACCCGGACGACTCGACCGACATGGCGGCGACGCTGATGATCCACGGAGGGTTCCGCCACCTGCCGGTCGTCCAGGGCGGAGACGTCGTCGGCGTCGTCTCGATCCGCGACCTCATGCGCGTCGTCCTCGACGACGCGGCGCCCCGCGGCGTCTAGACCCCCGCGCGTGCAGTTCGACACGAAGATCGCGGTCGTCCTTCGCGACGACCTCGCCGTGTGGCAGAAGACGAACGTCACCGCGTTCCTCGTGAGCGGGATCGCGGGCACGGTGCCCGACATCGTCGGCGAGCCGTACCGCGACGCCTCCGGTAACGAGTACCTGCCGATGTTCGTCCAGCCCGTGCTCGTCTACGAGGCCGATGCCGCGGGCCTCCGGCGGGCGTACGAGCGCGCCATGGCCCGCGAGGTGACGCCGGCGATCTACACGCACGAGCTGTTCGCGACGGGTCACGACGTCGCCAACCGGGCGGCCGTCGCCGAAGTTCCGGCGGACGACCTCGACCTCGTCGGGCTCGCCTTCCGGGCCGAGCGCAAGACGGTCGACAAGATCGTCGACCGGCTCCGATTCCACCCCTGAGCTCAGACGTAGCCGGCGATCCGTTCGGCGAGCACACGCACGCTCGCGCGGAGCTCGTCCGGCTCACGGATCGTGAACGCGCAGCCGAGACCTGCAAGAACACCAGCCACCCAGTCGAGCGAGCTGACGCGCATGCGCAGGAGCGTCCCGCCGTCGACCTCGACGAGCTCGGCGAGCGTCGACGAGAGGCGCGGCACCGCGTCCTCGAGCGGAAGCTCGAGCAGCACCTCGACCTGCCACGGCCACGGCACCCGAGCGAGCGAGCGGCTGACGTGCGCGGCGGCGTCGAACCCGTCCGACGCGGAGCGTGCCTCGTCCTCGGTCAACACGACTCGCGACATCCGGTCGACGCGGAACGTGCGCAGGTCCTCGCGGTCGTGGTCGTACGCGACGAGGTACCACCGCCCGGAGTGAACGACGAGCCCGTGCGGGCTGAGGTCGCGCCGGGACTGCTCCCCCGAGAACGAGCGGTACCGGCTCCGAAGACGTCTTCCCCTCCGGATGGCGTCACCGAGCAGGAGCGCGAGCTCGCCCGCGACGGGCGCGGACCTCGTCGCGGCACTCGTGAAGTCGAGCGTCGTCTCCAGCGCCTCGACCTGCCGGCGGAGCGCATCCGGGAGGACGCGGTGAATCTTCGCGAGCGCGCCCTCGACGGAGCCCTCGGAGCTCGTCAGGCCGAGGCGCCCCGCCGCGATCGCGCCGAGCGTGACGACGACCGCCTCCTCGTCCGTGAGCATGAGGGGCGGGATCCGGAAGCCCGGGCGGATCCGGTATCCGCCCCCCACGCCGCGCTGGCCCTCGACCGGGATGCCCAGCTCCTGCAGCCGCGCGACGTCGCGGCGGACGGTGCGTGCGTCGATGTCGAGCCGGTCGGCGATCTCCCGCCCGGTCGAGACGGGCTGCGTCTGCAGGAGCTCGAGGAGGTCGAGCAGGCGCGCGGTGGCGGAGGGCACGCTTCGCAGTGAAGCAGAGATAGAGGGCGGAAACAGCCCTATTTCCACGCTAGGGTCGGCTCGAGGCGACGAAGGGAGGCGACATGACGAGCGCGCTCGAGACTCGGGGCACGGCACGGGACTTCGACTTCTTCATGGGCCGCTGGCAAGTGCACAATCGCAGGCTGCGCGAACGGCTTTCTGGCTCGGACGAGTGGGACGAGTTCGAGGCGACGAGCGTCGCGCGTCCGCTGCTCGACGGCCTCGGCAACGAGGACGAGTTCAGGACGGACTTCGCGGACGGCTTCATCGGCATGTCGTTCCGCTTCTTCGACCCGGAGAAGGAGCGCTGGTCGATCTACTGGGCGGACACGCGCCGCTCCGGCGAGCTCGACCCGCCCGTCTTCGGCGCGTTCTCGGGCGACACCGGCATCTTCGAGGGCGAGGACACCTTCGACGGCCGGCCGATCCTCGTGCGCTTCACGTGGTCCGGGGCCACCACGGGGACACCGCGCTGGGAGCAGGCGTTCTCCGAGGACGGCGGCGAGAGCTGGGAGACGAACTGGACCATGGACTTCACGCCCGTGGAGAACGGCTCGTGAGCGTCCTCGAGCGCATCGGCGCGATCGCACCCGACTACGAGCACGTCTCGAAGCACGTCGCACCCGGGCCGAGCATCGTGGTCGCCGACGCGATCCTCAAGTGGTACGACATCGCCCGACCGGACAGTCCCGTCGAGGACGACGTCCGGGCGCTGGCGGAGGTCTCCCTCCGGCAGGCGGCTCGCTCGGGAGACCTCTCTCTCGCGGGCGAGCTCGGGTTCGTGATCCTGCACCGCTGCGGCGGGAGCTTCTACTTCCTTCTCATCTCGACCTGGCGGAACGAGAACGAGCTGTGGGAGACCGTCTGGGCGAAGGACGGCGACGGGGATCCCGAGTTTCGGCCGTGGCCGATCGAGGGGACGCATCGCCCGACCTTCTGCGTGTGGGAGCTCGGCGCGGTCTGTCACGAGCAGCGCACCTGGAGCGCGTACCTGCGCTCGCCGCGCGACGAGGCGCACAAGCAGGCGTACCTCGAGTCCACCTACGAGGGAGACGTCTGATGGCCGACGAACGGCCCCAGGTGTACGTCGTGCGCACCGAGCGCGGCGGCCCGTACGACTGGTCGCGCGGGCTGCGCGAGCAGGACGGCTGGGACGACCACGCCAGCTTCATGGACGCGCTCGTCGACGACCGGTTCGTGCGCCTCGGTGGACCGCTCGAAGGCGATCGCCACGCCCTACTCGTGATCGACGCTCCCAGCGAGGATGCACTCCGCGCTCGGCTGGCGGAAGATCCGTGGGCGAAGAACGGGATGCTGAGCGTCAAGAGCGTCGAGCGCTGGACGATCCTCCTCGACGGCTGGGCTGAGAGCCTGCGCGACCGGGACGCCCGCGGTGCAATGATCGAGGACAGCACCGTGACGACGACCGAAACCGATCTCGACGTCCTCGGCGACCTGAACCGCGCGTACATCGACTCGGTGCAGGGATCTGACGTCGCGCGCTTCCGTGAGCTGCTTGCCGACGACTTTCTCTGCTCGAACCCGGATGGCTCGCTCGTCGACCGCGACGGCTTCCTCGAGCAGACCGCCCGGCCGGTGACGATCACGGGCCTCCAGGCGCAGGACGTCGACATCCGCATCCTCGGGAACGTCGCGATCATCCACGGGCGGACGACGTACACGCTCGCGGACGGCAGCCCCGGATCCGGCCGCTACACCGACGTCTGGGAACGACGCGAGGGACGCTGGCTCGCGGTCGCCGCCCACGTTACGCGCAACTAGCCCGTCGCTCGATCCGTGCCGACCGTCGCCCTCGTCAGCCCCGGAGCGATGGGTACCGCCATGGGGAGCGCTCTTGCCCGTGGAGGCGTGAGAGTCGTCGCGACGCTCGCCGGCCGGAGCGAGCGCACGCGCGGGCTGGTGGCCGGGTCATCCATCGAGCTTCTCGCCGACCTCCCCGCGGTCGTGGCCGAGGCGGACGTCGTCCTCTCGATCGTGCCGCCGGAAGCCGCGGCCGACGTCGCCCGCAACGTGCAGCACGCGGCGCGCGAGGTCGGCCGAGCCCCGCTCTTCGCCGACCTGAACGCGATCGCGCCCGCGACGGCCTCGCGGATCGAAGACGACCTGCGCGAGGACGGCCTCGACGTGGTCGACGGGTCGATCTCGGGACCGCCGCCGAGGAACCCGGGCACGACCCGTCTCTACCTCTCGGGCGCGCGAGCGGACGAGATCGCCTCACTCGCGTTCGACGGTGTCGACCGGATCATCGTCGGCGCCGACGTCGGCTCGGCGTCTGCCGTCAAGATGAGCACGGCGTCCGTTTACAAGGGCACGGCCGCACTCCTCGTGCAGGCGCTCCTCGCGGCGCATGCGAACGGCGTACTCGAGCACGTCCTCGCCGACCTCCGCGCGGCGTCGCCCGAGCTCGTCTCGAACGTCGAGCGGCGGCTCGGCAACGCGGCCGCGAAGTCCGGCCGCTACGTGGGCGAGATGCGCGAGATCGCCGCCACTCAGTCCGCTGCGGGCCTCACGCCCGCTCTGTTCGAGGCGATGGCGGAGGTGTACGCAACGCTCGCCCGAACACCGCTCGCGAGCACGAGCCCTGAGGAGGTCGCGTCCGACGTGTCGCTCGAGGAGCTGCTCGAGGCACTGCGCTCGGAGCGATGAGAGGCCGCTAGCGGCCCGGGATCCAGTCGGTCCCGGCGAGCGGGACTCGGGCCATCGCGGCGGCCTCGACCGTCAGTGCTACGAGGTCCTCCGGCTCGAGGTTGTGCACGTGCGACTTCCCGCACGCGCGGGCGAGGGTCTGAGCCTCGAGCGTGAGCACGCGCAGGTAGTTCGCGATCTTCCGGCCGCCGACAACGGGATCGAAGCGCGCGGCGAGCTCGTCGTCCTGCGTCGAGATGCCCACCGGGTCACGACCGGCCTGGTAGTCGTCGTAGAAGCCGGCGGCGCTCCCGATCTGGCGGTACTGCTCCTCGTACTCGGGGCTGTTGTCGCCCATCGCGACGAGCGCGGCCGTGCCGATCGACACGGCGTCCGCGCCGAGCGCGAGCGCCTTCGCCACGTCCGCCCCGGTCCGGATCCCGCCTGACACGATCAGCTGAACCTGCCGGTGCATCCCGAGCTCCTGGAGCGCGTCGACGGCGATGCGGGTCGCCGGAAGGGTCGGGATGCCGACGTGCTCGATGAAGACGTCCTGCGTCGCCGCGGTCCCGCCCTGCATCCCGTCCACGACGATCGCGTCCGCCCCGGCCTTCACCGCGAGCTGCACGTCGTAGTACGTCCGCGTCGCGCCGACCTTGACGAACACCGGCTTCTCCCAGTCCGTGATCTCGCGGAGCTCGTGAATCTTGATCTCGAGATCGTCCGGGCCGGTCCAGTCGGGATGCCGCGACGCGCTCCGCTGGTCGATCCCGCGCGGGAGGTCGCGCATCTCCGCGACGCGATCGGAGATCTTGTGGCCGAGGAGCATGCCCCCGCCTCCGGGCTTCGCGCCCTGGCCCACGACGACCTCGATCGCGTCCGCCTTGCGCAGGTCGTCGGGGTTCATCCCGTACCGCGACGGAAGCAGCTGGTAGACG
This sequence comes from uncultured Actinomycetes bacterium, assembly GCA_963815895.1. Lineage (GTDB taxonomy): Bacteria > Actinomycetota > Thermoleophilia > Gaiellales > Gaiellaceae > GMQP-bins7. The sequence goes on from CAWFIP010000002.1 coordinate 544,482, forward strand.
AGCGTCGCCGAATGCTCGCGCTCCTCGGCCGTCATGCCTCCGTCGCCGGTCGTCGTCGACGTCCCGACCTCGGTCGCCCCGCGTCCGAGCGCCTCCTTTGCGGGAGCCGAGAGCGCCCCGAAGCTCATCCCGGCGATCGTCACGGGGATCTTCAGCTCGAGCGGCTTCGTCGCGAAGCGCGTCCCGAGAGTGACGTCCGTGCCGCAGCGCTCGCGGTAGCCCTCGAGCGGATAGCGCGAGATGCTCGCGCCGAGGAAGAGCAGGTCGTCGAAGTGCGGCACGTGGCGCTTCGCCCCGAAGCCGCGGATGTCGTAGATGCCCTCGCGTGCGGCGCGCTGGATCTCCGCGATCACCGTGCGATCGAAGAGTTGGGACTCGCGGAGGTTCCAGGGACGCTCGGCGTCGATCGCCACTAGTACGCCCCGGCGTTGTCGATCTTGAAGTTGTACAGCTCGCGTCCGGAGCCGTAGCGGCGGAAGTCGGACGGGTCGGCATCGATGCGCGCGGCCTCCAGCAGGCCCGCAAGCTGCGTGAGGTGCTCCGGGCCCATGTCCTTCTCGACGCAGTCCGCGCCGAGGCCGGCGACCTCTCCGCGGACATACAAGCGCGCCTCGTAGATCGAGTCCCCGAGCGCCTCCCCTGCGTCGCCGCACACGACGAGGCATCCGGTCTGCGCCATGAACGCGCTCAGATGCCCGACGGACCCGCCGACGACGATGTCGATGCCCTTCATCGAGATGCCACAGCGGGCCGACGCGTCGCCGCGGACGACGAGCAGCCCGCCGCGTCCGGTGGCGCCTGCCGACTGGCTCGCGTTGCCGTCGACGAGCACGCGTCCGGACATCATGTTCTCCGCGATGCCAGGCCCGGCATTGCCGTGGACGCGGACCGTCGCGCGCTTGTTCATCCCGGCGCAGTAGTAGCCCACGTGCCCCTCGACCTCGACGTGGATGTCTGCGTCGATCCCGCAGGCGAGCGCATGTGCGCCGTTCGGGTTGAGCACGCGCCAGGTCGTGGGGCCGTCGGCAGTGGCGAGGTCGTGCAAACGCTGGTTCAGCTCGCGGAGCGAGCTCGACTCGAGATCGACCACCTCCACCGCGACCTCGTTCGCGGGGACCGCGGCCATCAGACCGCAGCCTTCTCCCAGACGTAGACGACGCCCGGCGCTGGCTCCCACGTCTCGGCCTGGGCCGCCCCGGGAAGCACCGAGATCGCCCGCCACTCGGAGCCCATCGCGACCCAGTCGTCCGTCTCGGCGAGGACTGCGGGCTTGCATGCGATGGGGTCGCGCAGCACGGCGAAGCCGTCGGCGGTGCCGACCGCGAAGGTGTAGAAGCCGTCGAGATCCTCGAGGCAGCCCTCGAGCGCCGTCTCGAGCGACGCGCCCTCGCGCATGCGCCACGCGAGATAGCCCGCCGCCACCTCGGTGTCGTTCTCCGTCTGGAAGTCGATGCCCTCGCGGCGCAGGTTCTCACGCAGCCGGTTGTGGTTCGACAGCGAGCCGTTGTGGACGAGGCACAGGTCGAGGCCGGTGGAGAACGGATGCGAGCCCGCCGTCGTCACGCGGCTCTCGGTCGCCATCCGTGTGTGCCCGAGCGCGTGGGTGCCCGTGAAGTCGGCGAGGGCGAACTGCTCGACGAATGCGTGCGGGAGCCCAGTCTCCTTGTAGATCTCGATCACGCTGCCCGCGCTCATCACGCGGAGATCGGGCCGGTTCTCCCGCACCCACGCCTCGGCGTCCGTCGCGTCGGCTTCGACGACGAAGACTGCGTGGCTCGCGCGGACACTCGGCTCGCCGGCGCCGCCGAACGTGTCGGCGAGCGCGCGGCCGACGTCGCCCCAGCGCTCGTGCGGGCTCGGCGAGAAGAGCGTCAGCTTGCTAGAGCCATACGGGGCGGGGTCGCGGTAGACGGCGACGCCCGCGCTGTCCGGGCCGCGGTCCGACATCTGCTCGAGCATCGCGGCGAGATGGACGCCCAGTCGCGCCTCCACCTCGGCCGACTTCGCGAATAGCCCGACGATCCCGCACATGTGTTCAGAAGTTACACATGCAAAGCGGCATCAACACTGTCCTCTTCGGCGATCTTCGCCTAGGCGATATGGAGGTTTTCTCCATATAGCTCAGAAGCGGGTGAGGTACTCGCGGAGCTCCCACGGCGTGACCTGCTCGTGGTAGCGGTTCCACTCGTCGAGCTTCACCCGGATGAAGTAGTCGACGTAGTCCTCGTCCCGCACCGGGCCGAGCGCTGCGCGGAGCACCTCGTCCTGCGCCAGCTCGTGCGTCGCCATGAGCAGGTTCGAGGGCAGGGTCTCGAGCCCGCGGGCCCGGAGCTCGTCATAGGAGAACGAGTAGAGGTTCTCCGAGTTCGGCTCGCCGGCGTCGAGCTTGCGCTCGATGCCGTCCAGTCCGGACGCCAGCACGGCGGCCGCAGCGAGGTACGGGTTGCAGGAGCCGTCGATCGTCCTGTCCTCCACGCGTCCCGGCCCGGGGATGCGGAGCATCTGGGTGCGGTTGTTGTAGCCGTACGAGATCCACACCGGCGACCAGGTCGCGCCGCTGACCGTCGTCCCGACCTTGAGCCGCTTGTACGAGTTGACCGTGGGCGCCGTCAGCGCGCTCGTCGCCCGCGCGTGGGTCTTGAGACCGCCGATGAAGTTGTACGCGAGCTCGGAGAGCCCGAGGCCGCGCGGGTCCGACTCGTCGAGGAAGAGGTTCGTGTCGCCGTCCCAGAGGGACATGTGGAAGTGGCAGCCGTTGCCGGTCAGGTGGCCGAACGGCTTCGGCATGAAGGTCGCGATCATCCCGTTCTGCTCGGCGAGCGTGTGGACCATGTAGCGGAAGAAGATCGCGCGGTCACAGCTCGTGAGCGCGTTCGCATACGTGAAGTTCTGCTCGAACTGGCCGTTCGCGTCCTCGTGGTCGTTCGCGTAGTTGCCCCAGCCGAGGTCGTTGCAATAGCGCGACACGGTGGTCAGGAAGTCGTAGCGCCGCGTCAGGCCCGACATGTCGTAGCAGGGCTTCTCGAGCGTGTCGTACTGGTCCGCGATCTCGATCGACCCGTCCTCGCGCTGCTTCAGGAGGAAGTACTCGAGCTCGAGCCCGATCTTGAGCTCGTAGCCCTTCTCGGCCGCACGGGCGAGCCCGCGGCGAAGGATCGTCCGCGGACAGTACGGCCACTCCTCCCCCTCGACCGTGACGTCGCACGCGAAGCGCGCGAGGTTCTGCAGCCAGGGAACGGGTGTGTAGCTCTCGAGATCGGGGATGGCGGCAATGTCGGGGTCGCTCGGCACCTGCCCGATCTCGCCCGCGGCGAACCCGGCAAAGCCTGCGCCCTCGGCCACGAGGCCTTCGAGATCCTCCTTCGAACGGATGGGGACGAGCTTCGCGCTCGGCCTCGCGTACATGTCGACGAACTGCGCGAAGACGAACTCGACTCCGCGGTCCTGCATCTCTTTCCAAACGGCGTCGACGGCGCCGGCCATGAACGGACCTCCCTCCGCGTGGGGGCATAGAGGTACCACGCGCCGCGGCGTCCGTTGAAGGTGCGAGTCCTCCACACCTGCGCCGCGCGGATGTGTTCGGTTTCGCCGCCTTCGCCGGTCAGGACTGGCGCTTCTCGGCCCCGAGCGCCTGCTCGAGCCGAACCATCTTCACCGCGATCTCGATCATCAGCCAGTCGTCGCGGCGCAGGTCGAGCCCTGACAGCTCCGCGACCCTGCGCAACCGCTGGCGGAGCGTGTTCGGATGGACGAAGAGCGCTTCCGAGGTGGCGCTGATGTTGCCGTGCCTGCGCAGGAACTCCTCGAGCGTGGTCACGAGCTGGGATCCGCGCTGCGCGTCGTACTCGGCGAGACGCGCGACCGCGTCCACGGTTGCGTCCCGGATGCCGCCGTCGACGGCGACGCGGAGGAGGTACTTGTACGCGCCGAGATCCTCGTACGCGAGCACCGTGGGCTCCGCTCGGAGCACGAGCGTCCCGAGCAGGGCCTGCTGCGCCTCGGCGAACCCGTCGGGGAACGCCGCCTCGCCCTGGCAGACGCTCGAGACGCCGACAGAGACGGGCCGCTCGAGCCCGGCCTGGATCTTCCGCAGCCGCTCGAGCAACGTCGCAGGGCTCGTCGTGCCGAGCTTCACGAGCGCGCGCAGCGAGTCCTCGCGGCGGTCGAAGATCGATCCGGGCGCAGTGGAGCGCACCGCGCGCTCCAGCGCATCGTCGGGCGGCTCCGCGACGAGGACGACGTGTGGCGCGTCGAGGTCGCAGCCGACGCGTGCGGCGCGCCCCTCGAGGTCGCCGCGCGACTCTCCGCCGGCAAGCATCTCGAAGAAGTCCTTGATGAGGTTCTTCTCGGTGAGCTGCTCGATCACCTGCACCTTCTTGATCCCGACCGCGACCTGGCTCGCGATCGCGCGCCCAAGCTCGACCCTCGTGCTGCCGTCGCCCACGAGCAGGCCGATGAGCTCGCCGTTCGCGACGAGCGGCACCGCGACTCGTGTGCTCCGGCCGCCGCGCGCGAGCTCGGGCCCGAGCTCGGCGAGGCCCAGGCGTGCACGCGCGCTGCCGGGATCCGGCGCGCTCGCCCGACGCTCGAGCTCCTCGCTCCCGGGATCGAGGAGGTAGACGTGGCAGGCGCGCGCCGCGAGCAGCGGCAGCGCACGCTCGACGACCGTGTCGACGAGCTCGTCGAGCGCGTCCACGCGCGCGATCGCCTCCGCGAGCTCCGTCAGCTGCTCGAGCTCCGCAACGCGGAGCCGCGTCTCCTCGTAGAGGCGCGCGTTCTCGATCGCGCTGCCGACGAGGCTCGCCGAGCTGACGAGGAAGTCGACCTCGTCGTCGGAGAATTCGCGCGGCGCCTCGGTGTGCGCGGTAATCGCGCCGATCGCGTCCCCGGAGCGCCCGATGATCGGGAGCGCGAGCAGCGACAGGAACCGCTCCTCCTCGAGCTCCGGCACGTACTTCGTGCGGGGGTCAGCGAGCGCGTCGTCGCGGATGAACGCCGCCTCGCCGTGCTCGGCTGCCCACCAGGCGAGGCCCTCCCCCCGCTCGAGCGTGACCTTCCCCGCCTGCCGCTCGTACGGCGCCGACGCCGCGCGGAGCACCAGTCGGTCTCCGCCCTCGTCCACGAGATAGACGAAGCACGCATGCACGCCACTCCCGTCGGACATCAGTCGGACGACCGCCTTCAGCACCTCGTCGAGTTCGAGCGACGAGGCGACGGTCGAGACGATCTGGTGGAGGGTCCGCTCGCCGGTCCGCAGGGCCATTTGCAGGCTGATCGTAAGCGGCTGGGGCCGCTCCGGTCTAGCGGCGTACGATCCGGTCTAGCGTGTGGGCGTGAGCGATCACAACATCTGGACCGACGAGTGGGATCCCGGCGAGGACTGGTCGGGCGGCGGCGGCGCCTCGAAGCGGCTGCCGCGGGGCCCGAACCTGGGCGCGAGCGTCTACGAGCTCGGCCCGGGGAATTTCGTCGTCTACCACTTTCACCACGCCTCGGAGGAGCTGATTGTCGTGCTCCGCGGCCGTCCGACGCTCCGAACTCCGGACGGAAGCCGTCAGCTCGCCGAGGGGGAGTCCGTCCACTTCCCGGCCGGCCCCGACGGCGCGCACGCCGTCACGAACGAGACCGACCAACCCGTCCGCTTCCTCATGGCCTCGACCCTCCAGTCGCCCGAGGTCGTCGAGTACCCCGACCTGAAGCAGATCACCGCGCAGGCGCGAACGGGATCGCAGACCGGCGAGCGGCTCTGGCTGATCCACGACGTGGAGCGGCCGAGCGACTGAGCTCAGTGGAGCGCGACCGCGCCGAGGTGGCGCCGGTGCGCACCCGTCTCGAGGATCTCGGCGATCTGGGCGATCGCGAAGCGGATCTCGTCGTCGGTGGAGAAGAAGTGCGGGCCGAGGCGGATCCCCGCGTCCGGCCGGAAGTCGCAGAGAATCGCGCGTGCCTCGAGCTCGGCGTGAACGGCCGGGAAGTCGGGGACGCGAACCGTGACCGTCCCACCTCGCCTCGCCGGGTTGCGCGGGCTCACGACCTCGTAGCCCCGCTCGTCCGCGACGTCGATGAGGAGCTGGGTCTGCTCGAGCGAGCGCTCGCGGATGCGCGGGACGCCGACCTCCTCGATTAGGTCGTACCCCGCCGTCCCGGCGTAGTGCGCGGGCACGTTCGGCGTCCCCGTGAGGAAGCGCGCGATCCCCTCCGCGTACACCATCTCCTCCTCGAATCCGAACGGCCGCTCGTGCGCCTGCCAGCCCGTGTAGGTCGGCTCGAGCGACTCGACGAGGTCGGGCCGCACATACAGCCATCCATTGCCCGGCCCTCCGCACAGCCACTTCACGGAGCCGCCGACCGCGAAGCTCACCCCGAGCGCGGACACGTCGAGCGGGACGATCCCCGCCGACTGGTAGCAGTCGAGGATCACGTGCGCCCCGACCTCGTGCGCGCGCCGGATGATCGGCTCGACGTCCTGGATCTCGCCCGACTTGAAGAGAACATGCGTGATCGGAACGAGGAGCGTGCGCTCGTCGATCCGCTCGACGATGTCTCCGTCGTCCTCGCACACGACGACCTCGAGGTCTGGCTGCGCCTGGTACAGGTAGCGGACGGACGGGAAGTTGCCGCGCTCGTAGACCACGCGGTTCCGACCGGGATCGAACGGCCGGAAGCAGGAGAGCGCGATCGCTTCCGCGATGGCGACGTTCTGGTGCATGACGGTCGTCCCCGGGGCGGCGCCGACGATGCGTCCGATCTGGTCGCCCACCGTCCACGGGGTCGCCCACCAGCCCTCTGCCCACGACCGGATACCCCGCTCGGCCCACATGCGCGAGAACTCGTTCAGACGCTCGGCCGCACGGCGCGGCATCGGCCCGAGCGAGTGGCTCACGAGGTACGTCGTGGTCTCGAGGATCGGGAACTCGTCCCGGTACTCCCTGAGCTCGCGCACGTGGCGAGGGTAATCGACTAGGGTCGCGCCGTGGCGACGCGCGTCCGCTTCGACCGCTTCTACGACTACGCCGCGCTGAACGAGACGCTCGATTCCTGGGCGGCCGAGTTCCCGGCGCTGTGCCGCATCGAGTCGATCGGGAAGTCCTACGAGGGGCGCGAGATCCCGCTCGTCACCGTTACGAATCTCGAGGCCGGACCGCCCGAAGAGAAGCCGGCGGTGTTCATCCACGCACAGATCCACGCGATGGAGTTCACGGGGACGACGGCCGCGCTGTCGCTCCTGGACCGGTTGCTCCACGAGTACGGCAATGACGACCGCGTGACGACCGCGCTCGACACGCGCACTTTCTACGTCGTCCCGCGCGTCAACCCGGACGGCGCCGACGCGGGACTCGCCGACGGCCGGTTCCGGCGCTCGAGCGTCCGCCCGTACCCGCGCGACGAGCCGCAGGACGGGCTCCATCGGGAGGACGTGGACGGCGACGGCCGCGTCCTGATGATGCGCCAGCGCGACCCGAACGGGCAGTGGAAATCACACTCGGACGATCCGCGCCTGCTCGTCGCGCGCCGTCCCGACGACGTCGCGGGCGAGTTCTTCCGGGTCTTCCCCGAAGGGACGATCAAGAACTGGGACGGCGTGACCGTGTCGATCGCGCCGGCCTTCGAAGGGCTCGACCTGAACCGGAACTGGCCCGCCGACTGGGCGCCCGAGGGCGAGCAGCTCGGTGCCGGCCCGTACCCGGCGTCGGAGCCCGAGGTCCGGGCGCTCGTCGAGGCGATCGTGAGCCGGACGAACATCACGAGCTACGTCGGCTACCACACCTTCTCCGGCGTCCATCTCCGCCCGTACTCGGCGCGCACGGACGAGGACTTCCCGACGCCCGACCTCCGCGCGTTCAAGCTCATGGGCGAGGAGGCGACCCGCCTCACCGGCTACCCGGCGATCTCGATCTTCCACGACTTCAAGTACGACCCGAAGATGGTCATCCGCGGCGGGGACGTGGACTGGGTCTACGACTTCCTCGGCGTCTACGCCTGGGTGACGGAGTTCTGGAGCCCGCAGCGCGCCGCCGGCATCTCCGACTACCACTTCATCGACTGGATCCGGGAGCACCCGCCCGAGGACGACGTCGCCCTGCTGAAGCTCGCGGACGAGGTCGGGGAGGGCTACGTGGACTGGTACCCGTTCGAGCATCCGCAGCTCGGCCAGGTCGAGCTCGGGGGCTGGGATCTCGTCCGGTTCTGGTACAACCCGCCGCTCGCGAGGCTCGAGGACGAGGTTCGCCCCCACTCCGACTTCGCGCTCTTCCTCGCGCTCGTCTCGCCGAGGCTCGAGATCAGGTCGCTCGAGACCGAGGCCGTCGGCGTGGGTGCCCACCGACTTCGCCTCGTCCTCCAGAACTCCGGCTGGCTCCCGACGCAGGTCACGCAGAAGGCGCTCGAGCGAAAGGCCGTGCTCCCGATCGAGGTGGAGCTCGAGCTGCCCGAGGGCGCGCGCATCGCGACGGGGAAGCCGCGAGAGGAGGCAGGGCAGCTCGAGGGTCGTGTCGAGCGGCGCGCCGTGCTGTGGTGGGGCGTCGACCACTCGACGAGCGACCTCGCGAAGCTCGAGTGGGTGATCGAAGCGCCGTCGGGCACGACCGTCGGGGTCGTCGCCCGGCACCAGCGCGCCGGCACGGCCCGCGCCGAGCTGGTCCTGTAGGCCCGCCTACAGCGCCTTCAGCATGTGCACGTCATCGGGCTCGAGCTCGAAGAGCTCCGGGTACGGCTCGTCCATGGGCTCGAAGCCGCGGCGCCGGTAGAAGCGCACGGTGTTCTCGGACGGCGTTGCCGACACGACGATCTGCGAATCCTGCGCGTCACGGGCGATCCGCTCGAGCTCGTCCGACAGCAGCCGGCCGATTCCCATACCCCGACAGTCGCTCGTGACGTAGAGATAGGCGAGCTGCGACACGCCCCGGCGCAGGTGCAGCACGACGACGCCGATGCCGACGAGCCGCTCCCCAGCGAAAGCGCCGAGCGCGACTGCACCTCCGTCGACATAGCGCTCGAGAGCTGCGCGCTGCGCCGCAACCGAGTACTCCCCGTCGACGTCCGGCCTCCAGGCACCAGCGCTGAAGTCGCCTTCGTGCCTTTCGAGGACGGAGCCACGCTGTATGTACAGCGCATCGATTCGCTCCGTGCGGTCGATCTCGCCGACGCGGGCGAGCTCGGCCCGGGCCAGCCGTCGCAGCTCTGCCGCGCCTTGGCTCATCGCGCCGACCCTAGGCGATCCGACGCCGACGCAGCTCGTGGGACAGGATGAGCTCGTGCGCGCGATGGTGCTCGAGCAGACGGGTGCGCCGCTGAAGCCGGGCGAGCTGCCCGACCCCGTCCCAGAGGACGGGCAGGTGCTGCTCCGGATGCTCGCGTGTGGCGTTTGCCGCACCGACCTGCACATCGTCGACGGCGAGCTCCCGAACCCGAAGCTCCCGCTCGTGCTCGGCCACCAGGTCGTCGGCGAAGTGCTGGAGGAGACCGAGCGTTTCGCGGCGGGCGACCGCGTCGGCGTGCCGTGGCTCGGATGGACTGACGGCACATGCCGCTACTGCGTGACCGGGCGGGAGAACCTCTGCGACCGGGCGTCCTTCACCGGCTACGACCTCGACGGCGGCTACGCCGAGCTCGTGGTGGCGGACGAGCGGTTCTGCCTCCCCGTTCCCGCCGCGTACTCGAACACGGAGGCAGCGCCACTGCTCTGCGCCGGCCTCATCGGCTACCGGTCGCTCCGGCTCGCCGGAGACGGTGAAGCGCTCGGCCTGTACGGCTTCGGCGCCTCGGCGCACATCGTCTGCCAGGTCGCAGTCGCACAGGGGCGCCGCGTCTTCGCCGGCACGCGCGCGGGTGACGACGAGGCGCAGGAGTTCGCAAGCTCGCTCGGCGCCGTGTGGGCCGGCGACGCGCTCGCCGGGCCGCCCGAGGAGCTCGACGCCGTGATCATCTTCGCGCCGGTCGGCGACCTCATCCCGGCCGCACTGCGCGACGTGCGGAAGGGCGGGCTCGTGGTCTGCGCGGGGATCCACATGAGCGACATCCCCTCGTTCCCGTACGAGCTGCTGTGGGGCGAGCGCTCCATCCGCTCCGTGGCGAACCTCACAAGAGCCGACGGCGACGACTTCCTCGCGCTCGCGCCGACCGTGCCGGTGAAGGTCGAGGTCGAGGCGTTCCCGCTCTCCGATGCGAACGACGCGCTGGACAGGCTGCGGCGCGGCGCCCTGCGCGGCGCTGCCGTGCTCGTACCCTAGAAACGGCCGAGCTCGACGAGCCCGCCCTGCTCGCCGACATGGTCCACCTGGAGCGTCGTGTGCTCGATGCCGAATCGCGCGGCAAGCTCCCGCTCGAGCTCGCGCCGTGTCCCGTGGCAGTCCTCCCCACGGCCGACGAGGACGTGGGCGGACAGCGCCGGGAAGCCCGAGGTGATCGTCCAGACGTGGAGGTCGTGCACCTCGACGACCCCGGGATGGGCCGTGAGAGCCTCGCCAACGGTGCGCGTGTCGAGCCCTCTCGGCGCTGCCTCGAGCAGGATCGACGTCGAGTCGCGAAGGATCGACCACGAACTCGCGAGCACGAGCACACCGATCGCGAGGCTCACGAGCGGGTCGGCCTGCAACCACCCGGTCAGCACGATCACGAGCGCGGCGACCGCGACGCCTACCGAGCCGGCGAGGTCGGCGAGCACGTGCCGGAACGCCGCCTCGACGTTCAGGTTCGCGCCCCGCGCGCGGTTGAGGACGACGCCCGCGGCGACGTTCACGGCGATGCCCGCGAACGCGATCGCGAGCATCCAGCCGCCGAGCACGTCCGGCGGGTCCGAGAGTCGCTGGATCGCCTCGTAGAAGATCCAGATCGCGAGGGCGACGAGGACCACGCCGTTCGCGAGCGCTGCGAGCACCTCCGCCCGCTTGTAGCCGTAGGTGCGCTCGGGCGTCGACGGCTTGCGTGCGAGCCAGAGGGCGAAGAGCGCGAGAGCGAGCGCGACGTTGTCGGAGAGCATGTGCACCGCGTCCGCGAGCAGGGCGAGGCTGTCGGTGAGAACACCGCCCACCACCTCGACGACGGTGTACGCGGCCGTCAGCGCCAGCGCGACGACGAGCGCGCGAGCGCTCGCCGACCGCGTGTCGTGCTGGTGGTCGTGCCCCACAGGGCCGTTTTACCGGTCTGGGCGTACGGCCGCCGTCGGCGAGGTCGTGTTGGACCCCGTGTCCACGGGAGGCGGCGAGCCGTTCGTCAGCATCGCCGCGACGAGCAGCACGACGAGCGCGACGCCGCTCTCGCCGAGAAGGCTTCCGCGCACGCGCGGCTGCTCGCCGGCCTCGAGGCGCGGCCGCACGAACGTGTGGTGGAACCCGCCCCACGCGAGCGCGAGAAGCACGATCGCGACCTTGAGCAGGAGCAGTCGCCCGTAGCTCGTCTCCCAGAGATCGGCGACCTCGGGCAGGCGTACGTACGCGAGATACGCGCCCGCGAGCACGAGCGCGGCGACGAGTCCGACCGCGATCCGCGAGAACCCCACGAACGCGCGCCTCCTGAGCTCCGGGGCGAGCGGCCAGACGAGGAGCGCCAGGGTGGCGACGCCCCCGACCCAGATCGATGCGGCTACCAGGTGTACCCAGTCCGCGGCCTCCGAGAGCGGGGTCGAGTTCGGCTCGGTCCCCTGGTGGCTCGAGAGCGAGAGGCCGGTGACGAGAAGTACCGAGAGCGCGAGTGCAGGCCAGCGGAGCTGCAGCCTGTCGAGCACCCAGGCGAGGAGCAGGAGCGTGGCCACGACGGAGAAGCCGACCGTCATCACGAGGAAGGCGATCCCGAACCGGGTCTTCTCCGCGAAGGGTTGCAGGTCACCGTAGAGGAGCTCCCCGAACGGAAGCTGCAACGCGTTCGAGGCGCGGATCACGAACGCCGCGATACCGACGTCGATCACCGCGAACGCCGCGACCGTCGTCACGAGGTGGAACCGCCGTTCGAGCGCGTAGGGCACCGGGCCGCGGAGGACGACGAGCCGCACGACGAGCGGCCCGATGACGAGCGCCAGGGCGGCGAACAGGAGCCAGCGCGCAAGGTCGTCCTTCCACGTCGTGCCGCTCGCGCCGACCGCCTCCGTCGGAGGCGGGGGCTTGACTCCGACGCCGAACGTGAAGACGCCGGACGGCGAGTGCCCGTCCGACCCGGTCACGCGCCAGCGCACCGTGTACGCGGATCCGCGCGTCAGCCCCGTGACAGGCGCGAAGACGACCAGGCCACCCTCCGCGATGCGAGACGCTCCGGAGAGGATCCGCCCGTCGGGCGCGTACACGCGTATCGCATTGCTCGTCACGGTCACTTCCGAGTTGAAGCGCAGCCGGACCTCGGTCGGAGGGGATGAGACCCGCGACTGCGTGGCAGGCGAGGCCGCGGTCAACGTCGGGTGGGCGCCGGCCGTCGCAGGGACGACGAGCGCCGCCACGACGGCGGCTGCGACGACGAGCGCCCGCCTCACGGGCCGCCGGCAGTGTCCGAGAGGTGGCCGAAGATCGGAGCGACGTCGCGATCTGCGAAGAGCAGGACGGCGACGGCCACGAACGTGAGCGCGAAGCCCGCCTGGAAGAACGCCCTTCTGGGCCAGAAGGCCTGCCCCAGCGGGAAGATCGCCGCCACGATGAGCGTCCACCCGAGGGCGTGGTGGAGGAACGCCGCGCGCGAGTAGAGCCAGTCGTTCTGCTCGTGCAGGACGAACGCGGTACCGCAGAGCAGAAGGCCGACCGAGATGACGAGCGGCCAGCGTGGGGACGCGAGCTTCCCGCGCACGATCGCGAGCTGGACGGCGCCTGCGACCATCGCCACCTGCGCCCAGACGGCGTGCGCGACCAGATGCATCGTCGAGAAGGTCGAGAACGCGACGATGAGCCAGAGCAGCACGCCGCCCGCGAGGGCGAGCGACGGCCAGAGGTAAGCGCGCCAGCGGCGGCGGCGGAACACCTCGGTGCCGACGATCACCTCGGAGAGGAGCACGAGCCCGAGCAGGAGCACGGCCGAGCCGGCGAGCCAGTGCGCGATCTCAGCTCTCGGGACCATCCCCCTCCTGTTCGAGGTCCTCGGCGAGCCCCGGCGCGATGAGGAGCACGAAGACCAGCCCGACGAGGGCTACGAGCAGCGGCGGCTGCACCAGGAAGTCGTACGCGCTCTTCCCCTCCCGGTGCAGGAACGTGATCCGGTAGGGCTGTGCGATCGCCCAGACGAGGCCGGAGAACATCGTCAGCGGCCCGATGAGCAGCACCGCCACGACCCGGCGCTGGCGCAGCGCGGCCTGCTTCGAACGACGCTCGAAGCGCTCCCGAACACCGGTCGCGAAATCAGAGCTCACCCGTTTTCCCCGCCGAAATTTTTGCCCGCCGGCGAGTTTCTGCGCAACTCGGACCCGACGTTCCGACTCGAAGAAGGTTTCGTCCTCAGATCCGGCGCACGCACGGCAATCGCGGCCCGAGTCATGATCTCCCCGTGCGGAGGACGCTTCTCGCCGTCGCGCTCATTGCATCGCTGTCGGCCGTCATCGTCGTGGTCGCCGCCGCTGCGACCTCGGCGAACGGCCTGCCGTCGTACACGAGCGGGTATCCCAAGTGGCAGAAGCTGAACCGGAAGCCGATCACGGGCGGATCGCCCGCGCACAGCGGGACGAAGAACGTCTACGCGAGCAAGCCGAAGGCAGGCAAGCGCTACCCGAACGGGACCGTGATCGTGAAGACGATCGCGAGGCGCGGGGACGTACGGACGCGGCCGGGCCAGGTCGCCGTCATGCGGAAGCTGAACGGCCGCTGGCGCTTCGTGGAGTACACGCTCTCGGGCTCTCGCTACACCGTGCTCGCGCAGGGACAGCTGTGCGTGTCCTGCCACGTGCAGGCGAAGGCGGCGGACTACGTCTTCACGAAGCGCTGAGGGAGACTCAGCTCTTGACCAGCCGGAATGCCTCGATCGCCTTCTCCAGGTGCTTCGGCTCGAGCGCCGCCGACATCTGGACGCGGATCCGCGCCGTGCCCTCCGGTACGACCGGGAATCCGAAGCCCGTCACGAACACACCCTCGTCCAGAAGGCGCTCGGACATCGCGATCGCCGTCGAGGTCTCGCCGACGATGATCGGGATGATCGCCGCCTCGCCGTCGAGCGGCGCGTAGCCGGCCTCGACGAGCATCGCCCGGAATGCGTTGGTGTTATCGCGCAGCCGTGCGAGGAGCTCGGGCTGCTCGAGCATCAGCTCGACGGCACGGAGCGCGCTGCAGGCGACGGTCGGCGGGAGCGCGTTCGAGAAGAGCTGCGGCCGCGAGCGCTGGGCGAGCAGATCGCAGACCTCCTCCGAGGAGGCGACGTACCCGCCCGCCGCCCCACCGAGCGCCTTTCCGAGCGTGCCGGTCAGGACGTCGATCTCGCCGAGTAGCCCGAAGTGCTCGACCACGCCTCGCCCGGTCTCGCCGAGGACGCCGACCCCGTGGGAGTCGTCCACGATCACGACCGCGTCGTGCTCGCGCGCCAGCTCCACGATCTCGGGCAGCTTCGCGAGGTCGCCTTCCATCGAGAAGACGCCGTCGGTGACGATGAGCTTCCGCGCGTCGCGCGGCGCTGCGGCGAGCGCGTCGCGGAGCGCGGTCATGTCGGAGTGCGGGTAGATGACCTTCTGCGCCGGACGCGAGAGGCGAACCGCGTCGATGATGCTCGCGTGGTTCAGCTCGTCGGTGAGGATCACGGTCGTCGGGTCGGTGAGGCTCGGGATCACCGCCTCGTTCGCGTTCCAGCACGACACGTACGTGAGCGCAGCCTCTGTCCCCGAGAGCTCCGCCAGCTTGCGCTCGAGCTCGAGGTGCGGCTCGAAAGTGCCGCAGATGAAGCGCACCGACGCGGTCCCGGCTCCGTAGCGCTCGAGCCCGTCGATCCCGGCCCGCACGACCTCCGGATGGCCCGCGAGCCCGAGGTAGTTGTTGGAGGAGAGGACGACGACCTCGCCGCGCCCCTCCATCTCCACGACCGGCCCCTGCGCCGAGGTGAGGAGGTTGAAGCGCTTGTACGTCCGAGCCTCGCGCAGCCCGTCGAGCTCGTCTCCGATCTTGTCCTTGAGGACGGTGTTCACGCCGGCACTCCGTTCGGTCGCAGGACGATCTTGCACGCGTTCCCGCTCTCCAGCAGGTCGAACGCCTCGTCGAAGCGCTCGAGCGGGAGCTGGGCGGTGATGAGCGGCCGCAGGTCGACGACCCCGTGTTCGAGGAGCCATCGCGTCGTGTACCAGGTCTCCCAGATCTCGCGCCCGTTCACGGCCGTCACGGTGAGGTTCTTGAAGATGAGGGACTCCGCGATGTCGATGGTGGCCGGCTGCGAGGGGATGCCGAACAGCACGACATTGCCACCGTGCCGCACGATCCCGAACGCGTCGTGAATCGCCTTCAGCGCTCCCGACATCTCGAACACGATGCCCATGCCGACGCCCTCGTTCTGCGCGGCGAACCAGCCCGGGACGTCGTCGACCTCGTTCACGTTCACGACGTCCTCTGCGCCCAGCTTCTTCGCGAGGTCGAGCCGGAAGGGGACGTGGTCGGAGGCGAGCAGCCGTCCCGCGCCGAACGCGCGCAGGATCGCAATCGTGAAGAGGCCGACCGGGCCGCAGCCGAGCACCGCGACGGCGCGGCCGGCGAGATCCTGCGTGCTCGTGGCGAAGACGGCGTTACCGAAAGGCTCTTGCAGGCAGGCGATCTCGGGAGGCAGTTTGGTCCGATCGTTCCGCCACACCACCGAGGCGGGGATCGCCGCGTAGTCCGCGAAGCCGCCGTCGCGGTCGACACCGAGGATCCGCGTGCGCTCGCACATGTGCGCGCGCCCTGTGCGGCAGTGGAAGCAGACGCCACACGTCACATGGCTCTCGGCGGAGACATAGTCGCCCTCGGCGATGTCACGCACCTCGCGCCCGACGGCGACGACCGTGCCGCATAACTCGTGGCCGAGCGTCAGCGGCGGGCTGATGCGCTCCGACGACCACTGGTCCCAGCGGTTGATGTGCAGATCCGTCCCGCAGATGCTCGCCGCCTCGATCCTGATGAGGACCTCGTCGGGCTCCGGTGTGGGTACGGGAACCTCGTCGAGCACGAGACCGGGCTCGGACCCGCGTTTGCGAACCGCTCGCATCGTCTCCACGGCGAGACGATCTTACGTACGCCCGGTCCGGCATCGAGACCCGGCGTCGTTGCCGGGCCTCGGGGTGAGCCTAGGCGCCGGCCCGAAAGACGGCTGTCGCGCTGCAGACCTCGCCCGCACGGGTCGCGCGCGCCCGGATCCGGTCCGGCCCGGACCGGTCGGCAACGACACGCCGGAACTCGAAGGAGCCGCTCGGCGCGCGCGTGACGCGCGTGCCCGACGCCAGAAGGCTCGTGCCTGCTGCGGTTACCCGGCGAAGGGAGACCGTCCAGCGGACGCCGTTGCGATTCTGGTCGACCTCGAACTCGACCTCGATGCGGCCGTCCTCCTCGCTGAGCTTGAGCTTGGAGCTGCTCGCGCCGCTACACGTTCCGCGGACGAGCACGTCTCCGTCCTTGCCGAAGGACGCCGGGACGAGCAGCAGCGCGAGGCCTGCTGCCGATGAGAGCAGTGCGATCGTGCGACTCGAAGTCATGGTCGTGTTTCTCCCCTCTGCGAGAGATCGGAAGCGGTTGTACGAGTAGAGAGCCTCCGAGAGGGCGAAAACGTGCGGCCGAGCGTCAGAAGACGATGACGGGAGTGCCGTACGCGGCGAAGGCGTAGACGCGGGGCGCCTCGCCGGCCGGGAGCCGGACGCACCCGTGCGACGCCGGATAGGCCGGGACGTACGAGTACTCGTGCATGGCGATCCCGCCGACGAAGTAGGACGCGTACGGCATCCAGGTGCTGAACGGCACCGACCAGGACATGATCTCCTTGCGGTAGACACGGTAGTTCCCGGTGGGCGTGATGCCTCCGGCACCGGTCGACGTGTGGACGGCGCGGCGCACCTCGTTGCCGTCGAGCATGAGGAGGACGCCTCGGTCGCGGTGGATCTCGATGCGACGACCGGGGCGATGCGTGGCCGGGCTCGGCTTCGAGGCCCGGAAGAGCGCAAGTTGCGTCTCGCCGGTCACGGTGCCCGTGCGGCTCAGGTCGTTCCAGCCCTGGAAGGCGAGAAGCGCCTGCTCGGTGAGGTAGTCGACCGAGCCCGTGACGGACGCGCGGTCGAGGTACCCGAGGTGCCAGAGCTGGAGCTGGATCCCGCGGACCGTGTACGGATAGTCCTTCTCGCCGCTCACGGCCTGCCACTCGGTCGGGCGCATGCCGATGCGGAGCACCGTGGCGAGCCTGCCTTCGGCCGCGATCGCAGCCCATTCCTGCGGGCCGAGGCGGGAGAGCGTCGCCGAGATCTGCAGCAGCCGGGTGTCGATCGTCCGCGCGGTGCCCGCGCCGAGCGCGGAGCGCGAGACGCGCACGAGCCAGGTGTCGCCGTCGGCACGGAGCGAGCGGAGACGCGCGCCCGGGCGAAACGCCGAGCGCAGGCCTTCCCGGCGTTCGAGCTTCGTCGGCCCCTGGAGCAGCTCGCGCAGCGCGTGTCGCGCGGGCGACGTCCCCTTCGGGACGACGCGCTCGACGCGGACGAGCCGGTCGTTCCGGACGAACGCGACCTCCACCGTCGGTTTCGGCCGCACGACCGTGCGGACCGCCTGCTTGGCCGGACGAGCTGCCCCCGCGGTCTCGGCTTCCGGCCGGTTCACGGCAGAGGCGGTCGCGGCGAGCGCCGCGACGACGAAGCAGAGGAGGAGAGCGCGCAGAGCCATTTTCCGGATCATCTGTTCACCACCGACCCAAAAATGCCTGCAAAGGAAGTACTGCGCCCGCGAAGTGCGGAAGGGGCGGCCGCAGCCGCCCCTTCCGCGCGTCCTCGTGCCGCTCGATCTACCCGGTCAGCGGCGGGAGGAAGACGCCGACCACGCCGATGCGCTTCGGCCCGCAGCCCCGGTGCGGCGTCGAGATCGTCATCACGCCGGCCGTCGGCACGTTGACCCTGATGACGACGGTGCCGTTCGTCTTCGTGCGCCCGGACGCGTGCACGCCCGGGGAGGTCACGAGCACCTTCACGCCACGCATGGCCTTCTTCCCTGCCGTGACCTTCACCGAGATGGCGTCCGGCTTCCCGTCGACGCGCACGAGCTTGGGCGTCACCGTCAGCGCGAGGCAGGACGGCTTCGGCTTCGGCTTGGCGGCGGGACGAACGGTCCCGGCGGCGGCGGCGGCGGAGGCGTCACTGCAGGCGGGGGCGGAGGTGGAGGCGGAGGTGGTGGAGGCGGAGGTGGTGGAGGCGGAGGTGGTGGAGGCGGAGGTGGAGGTGGTGGAGGCGGAGGAGGTGGAGGCGGAGGTGGAGGAGGCGGAGGTGGCGGAGGTGGCGGAGGTGGCGGAGGTGGGAGGCGGAGGTGGCGGAGGTGGCGGAGGCGGAGGTGGCGGAGGTGGCGGAGGCGGGTTCTTCGTGTTCACGAAGGTGCACGTGATCGTCTCCCTCGGATCGAGCACGATCGAGCTCGGGGAGCTGCCGTCACTGCACGTCGCCGACGTCTGGGTCCAGCCGCCCGGAACCGACTCGTCCACGAAGTACGTGCCTGCCGGGAGCCCCGAGCGTGCGGCCTGCTGTCCGTCGGAGAGCGCGAACTGCTGGTTGGCCGGGCCTCCGGCCGTGCCGGCGGAGAATGTGAAGACGGTCGGATCGCCGGCTGGATCCGTCCGCTTGACGACGATGATCTGTCCAGAGGTGGCCTGCACGCCGGGCACACCCAGGAAGAGCACGCCCAGGAGCACGGACACGCCTACCAAGACCGCACGTCGCCGCAAGAACACGAGGTTCCGCATAAAGATCTTTCTCCCTTCGCTGACGGACAAAGGCCGAGACCCGTTCGCCTTTGTCGTGCGTAGGGGTCCGAAGCCGCAGACTTACGCACCGCACTTTATCCCCCTTCGGGGTGATCCGCAATCACTCGAACGGGGAGATGACACCCCCCAAAAGGTCAGTACGGTGAAATATGGACTGCAGGACCGGGGGATCGGGGGGCTGCAGGATCGGGGGATGGGGACCACAGGAACGGGCGCCGCGCAGGAGCGCCCGCGACGGAGAAAGGGGGCCGATCGGCCCCCTTTCTCATGCCAGGCTCGCATCGTCGTGTGCAACGCTCGGGCGGCGATGAAGCAGAGCTGGAACTTCCCCGAAGGAGCGTCAATCGCCGATGGGCGCACGGTTCTCGCGCCGCTGGGTGGCGGCGGACGGTACGAGGTCTTCCTCGTCTTCGACGAAAGCCTCGGGGCCCAGACGGTCGCGAAGGTGCTCCGGCCGGACCGCGTGGACGACGAGCGGGCGGTCAACGCCGCTCGACGAGAGGCCGCGTTGCTCGAGCGCCTGGACCACCCGGTCCTCGTGCGCGGGCTCGGTTCGGTCCTCGACGGCCCGCATCCACATTTGCTGTTGGAATACATCAACGGTGCGAACCTGAAGGACGTGCTCGACGCGGAGGCCGCCCTGCCGGTCGCCGAGGCGCTCGACCTCGCGGTCGACCTCCTGGCAGCCGCAGAGCACCTGGCCGCACACGATGTCGTGCATCTGGACATCAAGCCGAGCAACGTCGTGATGACCGATCCGCCGCGGCTCATCGACCTCGGCGCCGCCCGCAGCTTCGTCGAGCTCGTTGCCCGGCGCACGCCGATCGGCACGGCTGCGTACATGGCACCGGAGCAGTGTGACCCCGGCTCGACCCCGGTCGGCCCACCGGCGGACGTCTGGGGCGTCGGCACCACGCTGTACCACGCGCTCACGGGCCGGCGGCCGTTCTCGAGGGCCGGCCCCCGCGGCAGCGAGCCCACTGTCCGATATCGCCAGCTCGTCGAGGAGCCGCGCCCCATCCCGGACTACGTCCCGGAGCCGGTCGCGCAAGAGGTCATGCGCATGCTCGCCCGGGACGCGGCCGCACGCCCGACGGCGGCGGAGGCAGCGCACGCACTGGACGCGCTCGCCGACGCCTACGCCGAGCTCTGACTCTTCCGCCGCTGGCCCTTCCATGCCGGGCCGGAAGGGTGTAAACCGTCGGTATGGCGGGCGAGGTCAAGCAGTGGGGGATCCGCTACCGCGCGCACAACAACATCCTTCGCTGGGCCGTCCTCATCGCACCGGCGGAGTTCGGCCCCGGCCGCCCGTCGCCGCCTCTCCCGCTCGTCGTGTCACCGCACGGGCGAGGCGTCCGAGCGCGGACGAACGCGAAGATGTGGCAGAGCCTCCCCGGCCGCGGCACGTTCGCGGTCATCTGCCCGGGAGGCATGGGGCGCCGGCTTCCGCTCCACTCGTGGGGCTATCAGGGCCAGATCGACGACCTCGTACGGATGCCGGCGATCGTGGTCGCCGCCCGTCCGTGGCTCCACGTCGACCCCGACCGCATCTACGCCGTGGGCGGGAGCATGGGCGGGCACGAGACGCTTCTCCTCGTGTCGCGTCCTGCTGCAAGGCTCGCCGGGGCGGTTGCGTTCGACTCGGTCACGGACTTCTTCCGGCGGTACGACGACTTCGCGCAACTGGGCGCCAAGGGCCTCACGCTACAAGGGCTCGCGCGCCTCGAGGTCGGCGGAACGCCGGCTGACCACCCTCGGAGATACCGCCTCCGCAGCCCCGACCACTTCAAGGAGCAGATCGCGAGCTCGGGCGTCCCGCTCCAGATGTGGTGGAGCGACCAGGACGAGATCGTCACCGGCCAGGAGTTCCAGTCCGGCAAGCTCTTTGCCGACCTCCAGGCGCTCGGAACGGCGGCCACGCTCGACAAGGTCACGGGCCACTGGAGCCACACGGCCGAGAGCTACCGCGATCTGCAGCTGCCCGGCGCGGTGCGCTGGCTCGGGCTCGTGCCGGACGTCTGATCTAGACGCCGTTCGCGATCGTCACCGGGACGATCGAGCGGGAGAGGTTGCCGGCGACGTCCCATGCTCGGACGCGGACCTCGTACCGGCCGTCGGCGAGCCGCGTCGTGTCCCATCCGTTCGGGAACAGCCGGAACCAGTAGATACCGTCGCAACGGATCGCGAGATGGCGCTTGATGCACCCCTTCGCAGGCAGGTTCTGGTCCGTTCCCGGAGCAAAGTGACGCCCAGCAGGCTGATCGAGAACCTGTTCGGCGCAGAAGGACTCGCGACGCCTGACGATGCGGTCGCGCGCGACGTCGACGACGGACACGGCGAGCCGGAACGGATGGTGCGGAGCCGCGAGCTCCGGGTGATCGGTGAACCAACCGATGAACGACTGCGGGTCCGAGACCCGTACGCGCACGTCCACACGCCCGAAGAGGGCGGCACGCGGGATGCGCTTGCCGGCCTGCGGGAGGAGCGCGACGCTCGTCGTCGGCCGCCGCTTCCAGTCCGGCTCCGCAACCGTGTAGAAGCGGACCTCGTGGATGTCCGGCGGTGCCGTGTCCACGTACGGATGGAGCTTCCCGCCAGGCCGGAGCGGATTGACGGAGATGTTCGGCCCCGTCGTGAAGACGAACTCACTCAGGTGCACGTGCCAGTCGCCCGCGCAGGTCCAGCCGATGTGCTGGCCCGGGAACACCGTCTCGCCGGTCGAGACCACCGGGTCGATGTGCCCGTAGCCGAAGTGACCCGCGTGTACGAACCCGCGCTGGCCCATCGGCGTCGCGAGGTGCACGGGGCCGCCCTCGATCGCGAAGACCCGATGCGTGCGGTTCGGTGGCGCGCCCGTCTCCGGCCGATCGTCGCGCACCGAGACGTCGACTCCGTCGTGGTAGATGGCGCCCTTTTCAGGATCCGGGCGCGGGTCGAGGAACGAGCCCCTGATCGGATGCTGGCGGTCCTGCGGCTTGACCGGCCAGCCCCGAAACGTGTCGTTGTAGACCTGCGGAAGGTCGAGCTTCCCCGGGATCCTCTGCGGCACTCGACCCACTATGGCACCCGTCCCTCGGCGCGAGAAGGCTCTGACGGGGGACTCAAATAGACGGCATCCTGCGCCTCTGAGAGCGAGCGCTACTCGATCACGAGGCTCTCGATGCCAGGCTCGGCGTCCGGGAGTTGCGGGTCGAGCCGCTCGAGCTCTTCGAGGAGGAGCTTAGCGACGGCGTAGGCCTTGACCCAGTTCCGGTCGGCCGGCACCACGTGCCAGGGCGCCCAGTCGGTCGAGGTCTCCGCGAGGGCCTCTTCGTACGCAGCCAGGTACTCGTCGAAGCGAGCGCGCACCTCGAGGTCGGCTCGCCGAAACTTCCAACGCTTCTCCGGGTGGTCGATCCGCTCCTGCAGGCGTTTGCGCTGCTCCTCCTTCGAGACGTTGAGGAAGACCTTCACGAGCGCCGTCCCCTCGTCGACGAGCATTCGCTCCCATTCGCGAATGTGGCCCGGTCTCCGGCGCCAGACCTCCTCCGGGGCAAGTCCTCTGATGCGTACGGTGACGACGTCCTCGTAGTGCGAGCGATTGAAGATCGCGATCTCGCCACGCACCGGAAGCTGGGCGTGGACTCGCCACAGGAAGTCGTGGGCGAGCTCCGTTGTCGTCGGCGCCTTGAACGAGACGACCCTGCATCCCTGCGGGCTGAGGCCGGAGAACACCGAGCGGATGACACCGTCCTTCCCCGACGCGTCCAGTCCCTGGAGAACGAGGAGCACGCTCCGGCTCCCCTCCGCGAAGAGTCGGCGCTGGAGGACGTCGAGACGGTCGTGGAGATCGTGGAGCGCCTCCTTCCCACGCCGCTTGTCGAGGCCGAGCGTGTCGCGCGTGTCCCGCTCCGCCAGCCGTGGCGTGGTTCCAGGCTCGACACGAAGCGACGCCGTCATGCGCCGGAGCCTAGTCGGGGCGTGGCGTAGGCTCCGTCGCCTGAGTCGCGCGTTCTGGATTGATCCCTCGGAGCTCCGCATCGGCCTCGGCTGCATGCGTCTGTCCACGGACGAGGCGCGCGACGAGAAGCTCGCCGTCGCGACGATCGCGGCCGCCGTCGACGCCGGGGTGTCGGTGTTCGACACTGCGCGTGCGTACGGCCACGGGCCCGACGAGCTCGGCCACAACGAGCGGCTCCTCGCCCGTGTGCTGCGCGAAACGGGGGCGGCCGGGGACGCGCGGATCGTGACCAAGGGCGGGATGACCCGAACCGGCGGCGGCTGGGTCCCGGACGGGCGCGCAAAGGCGATCCGCGCCGACTGCGATGCCAGCCTCGAGGCGCTCGACGGACTGCCGATCGACCTCTACCTGATCCACGCACCCGATCTCCGAACGCCGTGGACGACCTCCGTGCGCGCACTGGCACGACTCGCCGACGAAGGCGTCGTGCGAAGGGTCGGCGTCGCGAACGTCAACCGCCGTCAGCTCGACGAGGCGCTCGAGCACGCACCGATCGCGGCGGTCCAGGTCGCTCTGAGCCCGCTCGACGACAGTGCGCTGCGCGGAGGCGTCTTCGAGCGCTGCATCGAGCAGGGGATCAGCCTCATCGCCCACTCCCCGCTCGGGGGTCCCCGACGGGCAGGCAGCCTCGCGCGGCAGCGGGCACTCGTGGACGCGGCAGAGCGTCTCGGCGCGACCCCTGCCGAGGTGGCGCTCGCGTGGCTCCTCGAGCTCTCCCCCGGCCTCGTCGCGATTCCCGGTGCTCGGCGCCCGGAGACGGCTCGGTCCGCCGCGCACGCGGCGGCGCTCGAGCTCGACGAAGCCGCCCGCGCGACGCTCGCCGGCGCGTTCGGCGCGCCAAGGCCCGCTCGACCGACGGCGCGAGCCGCGGACGACGGCGCCGTCGTCGTGGTCGTGATGGGCATCCCCGGGGCCGGTAAGAGCAGTGTTGCCGAGGAGTACGTCGCACAGGGCTATGTCCGCCTCAACCGCGACGAGCGGGGCGGCTCCCTGAAGGCCCTCGCGGAGACGCTCGACGAGGAGCTGGGGTCGGGCGCGCGACGGGTCGTGCTCGACAACACGTATCTCACGCGGGCCTCGAGGAGCTACGTCGTCGAGGCGGCCGCCCGGCATCGAGCGAGAGCGCGGTGCATCTGGCTCGACACGCCGCTCGCCGACGCGCAGGTCAACGTCGTCGAGCGGCTTCTCGAGCGGTTCGGGACGCTCCCGACGCCCGGGGAGGTACGCGAGGCGACGAAGCGCGAGCCCGGCGTGCACGCACCGACGTCGCAGATGCGCGCCCTCCGCGAGCTCGAGCCGCCGACGGGAGACGAGGGCTTCGCGAGCGTCGAGCAGGTCCCCTTCGTGCGGGGGCCTTCCGAGGCCGCCGGCGCCGGCGTCTTCGTCGCGGCGCCCGTGCTGAGGTCGCCCGACTGGGAGAAGGCGGTCGAGCAGGTCGACCCGGCTGCGCCGCACCTCCTCTACGACTGGAGCCCCGACGGCGAGCCGGACGAGCTCGCGGCGCTGACCGCGGCGCTCGCACGCCAGGTCTCGGGGCCCGTCGAGAGCGCGGTCTGCCCGCATCCCGCGGGGCCGCCGAGCTGCTGGTGCAGACCGCCGCTCCCGGGTCTCGCGCTCGCCTTCTCCCGCGCGCACGGAATCGACCCCGCTCGGTCGTCGCTGATCGGCAATGCGCCCT
The DNA here is from genome assembly GCA_963815895.1 of uncultured Actinomycetes bacterium. Lineage (GTDB taxonomy): Bacteria > Actinomycetota > Thermoleophilia > Gaiellales > Gaiellaceae > GMQP-bins7. Next base: position 569,015 of record CAWFIP010000002.1, read on the forward strand.
CCCACCGCACGCTCGCGACGACGCTCGACGCCCTCTACGTCGCGGCCTGAGCCGTCGACCCTAGACTCGGGACGAGCGATGGCCCTCGAGCTCTACATGGTCGGCGTCGTCGTCGCGGACATGGCCAGGGCGGCCGAGTTCTACCGGCGCCTCGGGGTCGACGTCCCCGAGGATGCCGAGAGCCAGGGGCACGTCGAGGTGAAGATGAGCGGCCTCACGTTCTTCCTCAGCACGAAGGACGCGAACGCGCGCTGGGACGCCGCGCGGACGGACGCATCGGGCGGCTACCGGATCGTGCTCGAGTTCTATCTCGAGAGCCGTGCGGCGCTCGACGCGAAGTACGAGGAGTTGACGGGCTACGGGTACGCGAGCCACTGCGCCCCGTACGACGTCACGCCCGAGCTCCGCTTCGCGATGGTCGACGACCCGGATGGGAACACGATTCTGCTCTCCGCCTCCGCACTCCGTCTGGACGACGACACATCGTGACCTACCATGTGGGCCAGGGAGATGCGGGACCGGTGGCGCATCGTGGCATGGACGTGCGGAGCTCTCGCTGCGGTGGCCCTCCTCGCCACCGCGACGATCGACACCGCGTCGGCTGCGACTAACTCCGCGGCGGCAACGCCGACGGTCGGCAAGGTTCGCGCCAAGATCCAGACGACGAAGGGGCAGCGAACCACCTGGCTCCTCACCGCGACCGCGACCGATCGAGACGGGGATCTGGTCGGAGGTCTCGCGAAGATCAAGATCGGCGCGAAGGGGAACGTCCTCTCCCGTCGCGTCGTGCGCGCGAAGGCGCGCACGACGAGCGGCGGCGCGTCAGTCGCAGCTGAGGGAATTCGGTCGGCGACCCTCGCCCGGCGCGCTCTCAAGGTCGTCTTCTACGCCGACGTCGCCCCCGGACCCGTGAACGTGACCTTCTGGGTCTCCGACGCGCGGCGCCACAACTCGAAGCGAGTCGTTCTACGCCTCCGGGTGAAGGCAACCGAGACCGTCGCGATCGCCGCCACTGATTCGACTGCATCCGAGCCTTCCACCGCGGGCGCCTTCACGGTGACGCGGACCGGCGGAGGCACTGCGTCGCCGCTGACCGTCTCCTACACGGTGTCGGGATCCGCCACTTCAGGAAGCGACTACGCAGCGCTCTCCGGCAGCGCCACGATCCCGGCCGGGAGGACGTCGGCCACGATCGCCGTCACGCCGGTCGACGACGACACGATCGAGTCCGACGAGACGGTGGTGGTCACTCTCGCTGCGAATCCGGCCTACATCCTCGGTGCGGCCACCACCGCGACCGTCGAGATAACGAGCAACGACGTGCCGACGACGGTAACCGTCACCGCAAGTGATGCCGCGGCCGCGGAGCCGTCTGCGCCGGGCTCGTTCAGGGTCGCCCGCACGGGCAGTATCACGACGTCGCTCGCCGTCACCTACTCGGTGACCGGGACGGCGACGGGGGGCACGGACTACACCACGCTGACCGGCACGGTGACGATCCCCGTAGGCGCGACCTCCGCGACGGTCCTGGTGACACCGATCGACGACACGACCGTCGAGAGCCCGGAGACCGTAACCGTGACTCTCCGGGAGTCGACGCGGTACACGATCGGCACGGCGAGCAGCGCGACCGTGACGATCAGCGACAACGACGTCCTGTCGACGGTGACGATCGCGGCAACGGACGCGGCGGCCGCCGAGCCGTCGAGCACCGGGACGTTCACCGTGACGAGGACCGGGAGCACGACGACTGCGCTCGCCGTCGGCTTCGGGCTCGGCGGGACCGCGACGAGCGGCAGTGACTACTCGGCAGCGCCGGCGACGCTGACGATCCCGATCGGAGCGACGTCGGCCACAATCACCGTCACGCCCATTGACGACTCGCAGCTAGAGAGCGCCGAGACGGTCGTTGCGACGCTCATGGCGGGCACGGGCTACACGGTTGGCACGCCGAGCTCGGCGACCGTGACGATCTCGGACGACGAGCCGACCGAGCCGACCGTGACGATCGCGGCCACGGACGCTGCGGCAGCTGAGCCGTCGGGGGCCGGCACGTTCACGGTCACGAGGACGGGGAGCACGGCCGCGTCCCTCGACGTCTTCTACACCGTCACGGGTACGGCGACGAACGGCACCGACTACACGACGCTCGCGGGCAGCATCACGATCCCGGCCGGGCAGAGCTCGGCGACGATCAACGTCGGGCCGATCGACGACACCGACGTCGAGGGAGCGGAGACCGTGATTCTCACGCTCGTCGACGCCGCGGGCTATTCGGTCGGAACGCCGAGCACCGACACGGTCACGATCGCCGACGACGACTAGAGAGCCGGCGCACGGACTCGAGCCGTGGGGCCCCTGGACCTCATCGCGGGGCTGCGAGCGACGCCCCTCGTCCGTTCGGAGGCGCGAGCGGCAATTCGGTCGGAAAGGCCTGCGGTCTCCGGATGAAGGTCGAGCTCGGATCCGGGACGGCAGCTCGCCGTCGCGTACGGCCCCCGCTGGTATGGCCCAAGCGCGGCCATCGCGAGCGCAACTCGCTCGGCCTCCTCGACTCGCGCACCCAGCGCCGACGCAGCCCAGGCCATCGCCTGGATCGCAAAGCAGTTGGCGATCGCCTCGTCGCGGACCCCGGCTGTGTGGTACGCCTCGTGTGCAAGCACCAGCAGCGCGTACACCGTTTCCGAGCTGCGGCGGTAGCAGTCGCTCTCGAGCGGAAGCGGCACCGAATCGCTCCAGTCGATCTCGGTGAGGCAGTCGAGCTCTCCATGGTGGCCGTTGCCTGCGAAGTCCTCGAGCCGGTCGCACGTGGGATGCGTCAGGAAGATGCGTGGCTCCGGGACACCGTCTGGGCCGAACCAGACCTCGCCGTGCCTCGACTGCGCGTCGAGGAGGTTCCCCCACAGGCTCTGGCAGTCGACCTCGACGTCGCGTCCGGCGATTGCGGACGCGATCGGCCGCAGACGGGACTCGGTGCGCGCGTCGGACCACCACTGCCAGACGACGAGCAGCGTCGGAATGGCCAGCGCAACCGCGAGCAGCTTCACGCGGGAGTTATCGGCTCGGGCCGTGCGAGTCGAGAATCGGGCGCCGCGAACCCGCGATGCCAGGCCGACGCGCGGGCTCGAACCGCGATCCAGCGGCTGAGCGAGGTTCGCCGTTCAAGAAGAAAGGCCCGCCGAAGCGGGCCTTTTCCCCCTCACGGGCACCTCGCTAGAGGAACCGTGACCGCCCGCAACATCGGCCCCTCGGAAACCCGTCTTGAGCTAGCGCAACCGAATCTTCAAGACGCCGTTCCCTCGCTGCGTTCAAGGTCGAGCGCGTCTCTGCCGACGACCGGGCAGCCCCTTTAGCGGCCACGGCGCTCTCGCAGGCGACCGTCATCTCGACAAGGAAGAGGATCCCCTGTGCCTAGCGCGTGGCAGAAGCCGCACGAGCTCACCGAAGATGCGTGCCCCGAGTGCCAGGGGTCGTGCTACGTCCCCGCCCTCGTCTACGGGGATCGCCTCGTGGAAATGTGCCCGAAGTGCGAGGGCACAGGCAAGGACCGGGCGAAGAAGGCGGCGTGACCGGCAGCTCTCACTGAGTTTCGTCCCGGCGCCAGCGAGAGATCACCCAAGCGGCTCCCCGACTCCTCGGAAACGGCTTCGTTGAGCGAAGCCGACGCGCGGACTCGAACCGCTCGAACCGCGGACCCCTTCATTACGAGTGAAGTGCTCTACCAGCTGAGCTACGTCGGCGCGGCTGAAAGGGTACAAGAGCCTGGCCCGACCTAACCGGGTCGCGCGGCCGAACGTCTGAGTCTGCATCGCGCGCAGGCTGCTCGCCGCCACCGTCCTCGTGTCGCGGCGAGCGCCGCGCGCGACTTGTCTCCTCGAGCTACCTACCGAGCACGCGCGACGGCCGGCTGGAGCACGCGCTGGACGCGGACGAAGAGCGCCTCGAACGCGAGCGACGCATTCAGGTTGAACTCCTCGAGCCCGCGCCAGAGCTCCCGCACGGTCTCGGCTGCCTCAGCGGGGCCGTCTCCGAGGTCCAGCTCCACGTCTGCGCGCAGCTCCTCGAGACGGTCGGCGTGGACCGCCGCGGACTCGGCGCCCGCCGCAACGACCATGAGGTCCCGGTACCAGGCCTCTAGCCCCTCGAGCGACGCGAGAAGCTCGTCGCGCTCGGCCCCACGCCCGGCCCGCCGGATGCGCTGGTCTGCTTCCCGCTCGGGGAGCCCGAGCCCGTCGACGGTCTCGCGCTCCCTGACCCGCGCCTCCTCCGCACGCTCCTCGGCGAACCCCAGGACTGCTTCTGTCGCGTCGGCGGGCTCGAACTCAGGATCGAGATACGCGGCCCGCGCGCTCGAGATGAGCGCCTCGCGGCGGCTCGAGGCCGCAGAGTCGAGAAGACGCCCAGCGCGGTCGAGCCGGCCGGACGCGGCGCGCGCGAGCGCACGGATCTCGTCCTCGGGACGGTCAGGCTGCCGGGCGGCGATCCACTCGCGCACCGCCCTCTCCGAAAGCCGGCGGAACGGCACGAGCTGGCACCTGGACAGGATCGTCGGTGGCAGCGGGCCCAGCTCGCTCGCGACGAGCACGATGACGGCGTACGGTGGCGGCTCCTCGAGGTCCTTCAGGAGCGCATCGGCCGCGTCCTCGTTCATGCGGTCGGCGTCGAGCACGAGGTAGACCCGGCGGTCGGCCTCGAACGGCCGCATGTGCAGGTCGTGCCGGAGGGCGCGCACGTCGTCGATGCGGATCATCTCGCCGAGCGGCTCGAGGACGTAGAGATCCGGGTGCGTGCGCGTCGTCACCCTGCGCGCCTCGCCGAGCAGCGCGGCCGCGAACGCGTAGGCGGCCGTCTTCTTCCCGACACCCGGCGGGCCGTGCAGGAGGAAGGCGTGCGCCGGGCCCTCCGCGAACGCGCCCTCGAGCAGGCGCTTCGCCTCCGGCTGCTCCGCGATCTCAGCGAAGTGCTCCATACACCTCCTCGGCCAGCTCCTCCGGCGGTCTCGTCGCGTCGAGTGTGACGATGCGCTCCGGGAAGCGCTCCGCGAGCTCCCGATACCCCCCGGCAGCTCGCGCGTGGAAGTCGTCGTTCTCGCGCTCGAGCCGATCGCGCTTGTCGCCGACGCGCGCCGGCACGCGCGCCGCGTCGAGCTGCAGGAGGAACGTGCGGTCCGGGAGCAGCCCCCCGACCGCCGTGAGGTTCAGCTCGAGGACGCGCTCCAGCCCGAGCTCGCGCGCAACACCCTGGTAGGCGACGGAGGAGTCGACGTAGCGGTCGCAGATGACCCACGCACCGGCGTCGAGTGCGGGCCGGATCACCTCCTCCACGTGCTGGGCGCGCGAGGCCGCATAGAGGAGCGCTTCGGCCCAGGGCGCGACGTGGCCGCCGTGAAGGACGAGATCGCGGATCTGCTCGCCGAGATCCGTCCCTCCCGGCTCGCGGGTCCTGACGACCGACTCGCCCTCGGCCTCGAGGCGCGCGCGGAGGAGCTCCGCCTGGGTCGACTTCCCCGAGCCGTCGAGGCCCTCGAAGGTCACGAACATCCGGCCGCCATCCTACGACCGGCGCGACCGCCGCTCGCCGTAGGATGCGGCGCTGTGCGCGCGGTGGTCACAGGCGGCGCCGGGTTCATCGGCTCCCATGTCGTGGATGCGCTCCTCGCGCGCGGCGACGAGGTCGTCGTCGTCGACTCTCTCATGAAGGGGAAGCGCGACAACGTCCCCGCCGCCGCCGACCTCCAGGTGCGCGACATCCGCGAGCCGCTCGAGGACCTGTTCGTCGAGTTCCGGCCGGAGGCCGTGTTCCACCTCGCCGCGCAGGCCGACGTACGTGTCTCCGTCGACGATCCGGTCGAGGATGCGCAGACGAACGTCATCGGCACCCTCCACGTGCTCGAAGCTGCTCGGCGTCACGGCTCGGGGCAGGTCGTCTTCAGCTCGACGGGCGGCGCGATCTACGGGGAGTGCCCGATCCCTGCCAAGGAGACGAGGTCGCTCGAGCCGCTCTCGCCGTACGGCACCTCGAAGCTCGCGAGCGAGGAGTACTTGCGGACCTACAACCGCCTGTACGGCCTGAACCACGTCTCGCTGCGTTACGGGAACGTCTACGGGCCGCGCCAGGACCCGCACGGCGAGGCGGGGGTCGTGGCGATCTTTCTCGGCGCCGCCCTGCGGGGCGAGCAGCCCCGGATCTTCGGCGACGGCGGCCAGACGCGCGACTACGTCTACGTCGGCGACGTCGCCCGCGCGACGCTCGGGGCGCTCGGCCACGAGGGCGGCGTGTTCAACGTCGGCACGGGCAGTGAGACGTCCGTGACCGAGCTCTGGGAACGATGCCGTGCGGTTTCGGGGACCTCCGTCGACGCCGTGAACGAGGCAGCCCGCGCCGGCGAGATCCAGCGCAGCGTGCTCGACCCGTCGCACACCGCGAGCGAGCTCGGCTTCCAGGCGATGGTCGACATCGACGAGGGCCTGCGCGCTACCTGGGACTGGATCGGCGCCAGCCGGAAGGAGTAGCGGCCCACCGGGCGAATCGATCGCCCGGTGGACCATCCACTCGTCGCTCCCGACTCTCCGATCCGCCTCTGGCGGACCGTCGCCTACGTCGCGACGGCGATCGCGGCGTTCGAGCTCATGGTCCTCCTCGTGATCGGCGGGGGCGCGCTCGTCACCACCGTCTCCAACAAGGTCGAGAAGGCGGCGGTCAAGCGCGCGCTCTCTACGCCGGCGCCGTCGAAGCGTACGGCGAGCACCATCCGGCCACCGGCGAAGGTCGCTGCGAAGCTGCCGAGATCGAAGGTCCGCGTGCTCGTGCTGAACGGCAACGGCCGGCAGGGAGCCGCCGCGACGGCCGCCGCACGCGTCCAGCAGCGCGGCTACCGGATCGGCGGCGTCGCGAATGCGACGCGCAGCAACTTCTCGCGGAGCATCGTGATGTACCGGCCCGGCTTCATCGGCGAAGGCCGGCGGCTTGCGCGCGACCTCGGCGTGACGCAGGTCACGCCGCTCGACGGGATGCGCCTGCAGCAGCTGAACGGCGCGCACGTCGTCTTCATCCTCGGCGACTGAGCAGCTTGTAGCGTGCCCGCGTGGCCGCTCTCGTGCGCTTCTGCCCGGTGTGCGGCGCCGCCCTTCCCACGCCGCCTCCTGTCACGTGCGGCTCGTGCGGGACGAGCCACTGGCTGAACCCGAAGCCCTGCGCGAACGCGATCGTCGTGGACGGCGACCGCGTGCTCCTCGCGCGCCGCGCGTATTCGCCGTGGGAGGGCCTATGGGGATCGCCCGGCGGCTTCTGCGAAGTGGGCGAGCACCCGATCGAGACGGTCGTCCGTGAGGTGCTGGAGGAGACCGGCCTCCACGTCGAGGTGACGGGCTACATCGGAGTCTGGGTCGATGCCTATGCCGACGATCCGGAGGCGGACGCGGACGTGATCAACGTCGCGTACTACCTTGCCCGGCCGACGGGCTCCGGCGGTGAGCCGGACACTGCCGAGGTCAGCGAGCTCGGATGGTTCGCGTGGGACGACGTCCCCACGCAGCTCGCTCCGCCCGGCACGCTCGCCCGCGTCCTCGAAGTGGCACGCGACCCGCAGCCGGCCTCGATCCTCGACCGACCCTGAGAGCCTCCTTGTGTCAATGTGACACTTGGCGGGTTACTCGCACGCGCCCTTGTTGACGGCGTCGCGCGCGATGTCCAGCTCCCCGCCCTCCACCCACTGGCTCCCCGCAGGGTCGAGCGTGTACGCGTTGTTCAGAAACTCGTACGCCGCGCACATGTTCCTGCGCACCTGGAACTCGTAGAGCCCGAGCGCGTACCACGTCTCCGGGTTCTCGGGCTGTAGCTCGACCGCCTGCACGTAGCGCTTCTCCGCGTCGTCGTCGCGGCCCTGGCGCTCGTCCACCCTGGCGAGTGCCCAGATCGGCTCGACAGAAAGCGGGTTCAGAAGCCGGGCGCGCTCCGCCCGGTCGCGAGCGGTGTCGAAGTCGTTGTCGTCGAGCGCCCGCGTCGAGGAGCGGACGCTGCTCTCCGCCGCACGCGGCGACGCGAACGAGACGAGGGCCACCAGGGCCACGAGCACGGATGCGAGAGCGAGGAACGGCCTCCGCCTGGAGTCCACGGGCGCTCTTCCCGCGCCTGCCAGGACGCCGAGCGCGAGCATGGTCGGCCCCGCGACGGCGAGGAAGTCCCACGTGTAATCGACGAGCGCATGTGCGAGAAACGCCGCAGGCGCAGCGACGAGCGCGACCGCTGCCGCGCGCTCCGCTCCCTCGAGCCTGCGCACCGCCGCCACGCACACGCCCGCTCCTGCGAGCACGAGTAGGACGAAGAGGCCGAGCGCGACGACGCCGCCGTCGGCGAGCTGCTGTATCGGCACGCTGTGCGGCTGGAGCACGTTCCGGATGTCCGTCCGAACGCGCTTGCGCGCGATCTCGAACGTCCCCGCGCCCGCACCCCACGGCGCGTGCTCGTCGTAGACGTCCACGGCCTCGTTCCACCAGCACCAGCGGTTGTTGACGTTGAGGGACCCGAGGCGGCTCGGGTCGTTGACGACCTCGGAGCACGACGACCCGGTGACCTCGTCGTCGAACCACGTGACGGGGTTCCCGATCGCGACGGCGAGGGCGACGACGCAGACGGCAGCCCCGACACCGGCTGCCGCGAGGAGCACGCGACCTGACCGACGCCTCCGCTCGGTCTCGAGCCCGAGGCGCAGGCCGAGCACGACTAGCCCCACCACGAGCGCCGCGCCGACGAGCGCCAGCGCGCCGAAGATCCTTCCGTCCGACACGCGGTCCGCCTTCGCCGCCCCCTCTTCCACGAGCGCCGGGCGGGTGAACGCCCAGCCTGCGACGAGCGCGGCGGGCGCGCCGGCCGCCACGAGCAGCAGCCCGCCCTCGACGCGCTCACGTGAGAGGAGGAGCCAGAGCAGGACGACGCCGACGCCCGCAGCCAGGCCGGCCCGCGACAGCGTCAGGAGCAGCGCGACGATGGCGACGTACGCGAGGAGGGCTCCGAGGACACGCAGCGCGATACGACGGCCTTCCGCCGCGCCGAGCCAGAGCCCGAGCACGACGGCGACGTCGGCGAGCAGCGCGAGCGCATTCCAGTACCCGACCGGCTCCTGTAGCCGGGCGATCCGCTCCGCATCCGGGTCGAGCGACGGGAACACCTTCGTCGCGAGCGCCCACACGAGGACGGCACCGGTGACGAGCGCGAGGAGCCCGGCGCCGACACGGGCGGCGAGCACGCCACCGACCCCCGCGAGGGCAACCCCCAGGCCGAGGAACGCGGCGTACACGAGCCCGCGGTTGAACGTCTCCCAGCTGCGATCGGGACCGATCGACCACACGACCGTCGCGCCCGTCCACACGACGAGGAGCACGAGCGCGGTGATCAGGGCGACCGCCGGTGCGCCGAGCCGCGGCAGCGGGACGACGCCGAACGCGAAGGCGACGACGAGCCCCGCAAGGAGAACGACGGCCGCGCCGCCGACAGGGAGCACGCCGTCGAAGCCCGACCCGTCTCCCGCGAACGTCGCTCCGAGGAGCACGGCTCCCGCGAGGGCCGCGGTGACAATGAGCGCCGCGCCGTGAGCAGCCCCCCACCGCGTCGCACCCGAGCTCTGGCCGGCGGGCCCCTCGGGCGCCGTCTCCATAGTGCGGGCAAGCTAGCAGCGACTTCGGCGCAAAGCCCCCGAAGGAGGGAGGGTATTGGCCGATGTCGTCTAACAGATCGTTTACTCTGCACACACCCCTGGATCACCTATGGTCGGGAGACTCCGCACAGCCCGACAGCAAGGGCTCCAGATCCCGTTAGTGACACCTCTCTCCCCGAAAACCCACAGCACGACCCGCCTCGCGCGGACGGTCCTCGTCCTCGTTGCAGGCACCCTCGTCGCACTCTCCATGTCGCTGGCCTTCGCAGGCCCGGCCGGTGCGGCCACGAGCCCGTGCGGGAAGAAGGTGCTGGACGACTGGTGGGACAACGGCCGCGTCGACCGCCTCTATCCCCTGCACTGCTACGAGGAAGCCATCGACAGCATCCCTGCGGACATCCGGGACTACTCGGACGCGGAGTCGGTCATTTCACGCGCGCTGCAGGCAGCCGTCGGCGGGAATCTGGCCGCGGGCGGACAGGACCCGTCCCCCGACGATGCAGGCGAGCGCGACCCGGGCGCCCCGGTGCCGGGAGGCCCCGAGGACCCCGGCGCGAACGGAGGCTCCGAAGCCGCCCCTGACGTCGACGGTGGCACATCGTCGGTGCCCATTCCGCTTCTCGTCCTCGGCGGCATGTCGCTCGCGCTGCTGGCCGCCGGCGGGCTCGGCTACCTCTCGCGTCGCCGCCATGCCGCAGATGGCAAGGACGACGAGAACCACCCGCTCGACCCCCTCGCCTGAGGCCGACGTAACCAAAGTGTGAGGAGTTGGCCGATCGGCTAACTCCGTTGTCCGTTTGGCGTCGGGACATACAGGGAACCTTCCATGGACGCCATGAACCGCTTTGTGCGCGCGATCGCGCGCCTTGCCGTCATCGCGGGGGCGTCGACCCTCGCGCTATCCGGAGCGCCGGCCGTCGCCGCACCCACCCCCTGCGCCCAGCGGGTGATCGCGGACTGGTCGGACAACGGCCGCGTCGACGGCGTGTACGCGCTCGACTGCTACCAGACCGCGATCGACGCGATCCCCGTCGACCTCCGCGACTACACGAACGCGGCGGACGTCATCTCGCGCGCGTTGACCGCGGCATCGCGGCAGCAGCCCCCGAGCGGAGGGGCAGGGGCGCGCTCGAGCTCACCCTTCGAGGCCATGCCCGTGACGGACACCGCCAGCGCGTCGTCCGTCCCGTTGCCGCTCGTTCTCGTCGTCGGCATCTCCGTGCTCGTGCTCGGCGCAGGGCTCGTGAGCCACCTCACGCGACGCCATCGCGCGGGCCGCCCGGCCGAGAGCGCGGCGGACTGAGCCCGCGGGCCCGCAAGGCCTGCCAGGTACACTTCAGGGGTCGTGCCGACCTCCGAAAATACCTGCAAATTGCGTAAAAATCCTTCCGTCCGACACTCGCCCTACTCTCCCTGGTCCGCTCGCACGACGCTCGTCGTTCCACCGGGCGGGGGACCCCGGTTCACAGGGCCCACGTATCCATGACGGCTCGGGAGGAACAGATGGCGACGGCAGAGGAGCAGGCGGTCCCGACAGTTGACGCCGGCACAGGCGAGGCAGTCGAGCAGGAGATCGTCAACACGGTCGTCGACGGGGGGGCCAGCGTCGCGCCGCGCCGCTTCTTCACGATCCCGGGCCGCGACCCGTTCGAGGAGATCGAGTGGGAGCTTCGCGACGCCCACATCCCGGGCAAGGACGGCCCCGCGTTCGAGCAGCGCGAGGTCGAGTTCCCGAAGTTCTGGTCGCAGACCGCGACGAACATCGTCGCCCAGAAGTACTTCCGCGGGCGCATGGCTTCCCCCGAGCGCGAGAGGTCGGTCAAGGAGATGATCGGCCGCGTCGTCGACACGATCGGCGGCTGGGGCCGGGCGGGCGGCTACTTCGCGGACGACGCGGAGGCCGACACCTTCGAGGCCGAGCTGAAGGCGATCCTCGTCAACCAGTACGCCTCCTTCAACTCTCCGGTCTGGTTCAACGTCGGCTTCGAGGCGAAGCCGCAGTGCTCCGCCTGCTTCATCCTCTCGATCGAGGACTCGATGGAGTCCATCCTCGACTGGATCCGCCGCGAGGGGATCATCTTCCGCGGCGGCTCGGGCTCCGGTGTGAACCTCAGCCGGCTGCGCTCCTCGAAGGAGCAGCTCTCGAAGGGCGGCTACGCGTCCGGCCCGGTCAGCTTCATGCGCGGCGCCGACGCCTCTGCAGGGACGATCAAGTCCGGCGGCAAAACACGGCGCGCCGCGAAGATGGTCGTGCTCGACGTCGACCACCCGGACGTCGAGGAGTTCATCTGGTGCAAGGCAAAGGAGGAGCGCAAGGCGCGCGTCCTCGAGTCCGCGGGCTACGACATGACGCTGGACTCGCCCGATTGGGCCTCGATCCAGTACCAGAACGCCAACAACTCGGTTCGTCTCACGGACGCCTTCATGGAGGCGGTCATCGAGAACAAGGAGTGGAACCTCACCGCGCGCACGGACGGCTCGGTCGTCGAGACGACGGACGCGCGCGGCCTGCTCCGGCAGATGGCCGAGGCAGCGTGGGAGTGCGCCGACCCGGGCCTCCAGTACGACACGACGATCAACACCTGGCACACGCTCCCGAACACCGGCCGCATCAATGCGTCGAACCCGTGCTCGGAGTACATGTCGATCGACGACTCGGCGTGCAATCTCGCCTCGCTGAACCTCATGAAGTTCCGTCGCGAGGACGGCGAGCTCGACATCGAGGCGTTCGAGCACGCGGTCGACGTCGTCTTCCTCGCCCAGGAGATCGCGGTCGGCTACTCGTCGTACCCGACGCCCGAGATCGAGAAGAACGCGAAGGCATTCAGGCAGCTCGGTCTGGGCTACGCGAACCTCGGCGCGCTGCTCATGGCGCGCGGCTTCCCGTACGACTCTGACGAGGGCCGCGCCTATGCGGCCGCGATCACCGCGCTCATGACGGGCCGCGGATACCGCAAGTCCGCGCAGGTCGCGAAGCGCATGGGGCCGTTCGCCGGCTACCGGCCGAATGCGGCAGCCATGACCGGCGTCATCGCGAAGCATCGCGCCGCGGTCGGGAACATCGACCACTCCAGCTCGGTGCCTGACGATCTCCTCGCAGCGGCGCGCCGCGCATGGGACGAGGCGCTCGACCTGGGCGAGGTGTCCGGCTGGCGGAACGCGCAGGCGACCGTCCTCGCTCCCACCGGGACGATCAGCTTCATGATGGATTGCGACACGACCGGGGTCGAGCCCGACTTCTCGCTCGTGAAGTCGAAGAAGCTCGTCGGCGGCGGCGAGATCACGATCGTCAACAAGACCGTGCCGATGGCGCTCGACAAGCTCGGCTACGCGCCCGCCGAGGTCGAGGAGATCGTCGCCTTCATCGACGAGCGGAACACCGTCGTCGGCGCGCCGAATGTGAAGGCCGAGCACTTCCCGGTCTTCGACTGCGCGATCGGCGACCGCGCGATCCACTACATGGGGCACGTGAAGATGATGGGCGCCGTCCAGCCGTTCATCTCGGGCGCGCTCTCGAAGACCGTGAACCTCCCCGAGCAGACAACCGTCGACGAGATCTCCCAGCTCTTCGTGGAGTCCTGGCAGCTCGGCGTGAAGGCGATCGCGATCTACCGCGACAACTGCAAGGTCGCCCAGCCGCTCTCAGGGAAGGCCGACGCCGGCGCGACGACCCTCGCTCCCGTCGCGGTGCCGGGTGCGCTCCCGCAGCGGCGGCGGCTCCCGGACGACCGCGTCGAGGTCGGCCGCAAGTTCAAGGTCGGCGAGTACGAGGGGTACATCCACGTCGGCCTCTTCGAGGACGGGACGCCCGGCGACATCTTCGTGGACATCGCGAAGGAGGGCACGACCCTCGCCGGCCTCATGAACTCGTTCATGATCTCCGTCTCGCTCGGCCTCCAGTACGGCGTGCCGCTCGAGGTCTACGTCTCGAAGTTCAGCCACATGCGCTTCGAGCCCTCGGGGATGACGAACGACGCGGACATCCGCGTCGCGAAGTCGATCGTCGACTACATCTTCCGCTGGATGGGCAAGAAGTTCCTCTCCACCGACCAGCAGGAGGAGGCCGGCATCCTCACCGCCGAGGTGAAGGCGCGGCTCGCGGCGGCCTACAACGAGGCGGGCGGCCACTCGGTGGCGGTCTCGGCAGTCGAGGCGCCTGCACCCGGCCAGACCGCCCTCTTCAACCAGTGGGAGGACGCGGTCGAGTGCGCGAAGTGCGGCGGCCGGATGGTCAGGACGGGCAGCTGCTACACGTGCCGCGACTGCGGGACGAACACCGGCTGCAGCTAGTCGCGGCGCGCCGTCTCGCGGACGAGCGCCCCTTCAAGGGAGTGGGCATCCTGACCAGGATGCCCACTCCCTTTGGTTCGCCGGGAGATTTGCCAGCAGGCAAAGTGCATCATCGCGTCGCTGTTTCACTGCGCGCGAGCGCCGTAGATGCCCTCACTAGCCGAAGCGGTACCTTCCGTCCCAGGCCCAGTCGGGACCGCCGAGGTACGAGACGTCAGCCTTGGCGTGGAACGACCTGAACGGGCCGATCCCACCCGAGATCGTGATCTCTCCGGTTCCGGTTGCGAAATCGAGCGTGACGTGGCCGAGCGCGAACTTGCCGGGCCCGACGACGATGACGATGTCGCTGTCCAGTGAGGACGCGCCGGGAGCCTGGAGGTAGACGACCTTCGAGCCGACCGTGAGCGCGTTGACGCTCGATGACGTGATCGTGCAGAAGGAGAACGCGACGCCGGAGTACTCCGAGCACTCCTTCGTGACGTGAAGAGCGCCGCTCCTCGGCGAGTTACCGGCCTTGCTCGCGATTGCGAGCGCGGAGACTGCCGTAATGCCTGCGGCCAGCATGAAGACCGCGGTCAGCCATGCGAAGCGCTTGAGGATCTGGTGTCTGCGCATTCCCCCTGCTCCTTCCTCTCATTGGTCTTTACTTCGGACTCGATCGAGGAGTGCCGATGCCTTCTCGAGCTTCCGGTTCGCCTGCGCTAGGTGCCAGTCGACGGTTCGGATGTCGAGTCCGACAACCGCTGCGAGCCGATACCCCGGGTCTCGATCAGGTCCGGTCGATCCGCAAGATCGTTCCGGTGAGCGTGACCACGAAGCCCACGTGGCCGACGAGTTCCAGCGACGTGGGTCGATCGAGGCCGCTCACGACCGTCTCGAACGTGCCGTCGGCACGGACGGCAACGATCTCGCCGGTGTTCGGAGCGGCCGGCTTGCCTTCGTTTTCCGGGATTGGCGCGAGGTCCCAGTGGCCTTGCAGTAGTCCGTACAGGCGGTGATCGCGTCCCTTCTCGACATCGACGATAAGGCCACGGTCGCCTGCGTAGTCTGCGCCCCACTCGCCGACCACTTTGACCGATCCGTCGCGTTGGACTTCATTGATTTTGGAGGTGGACGGGAGGTGCGGGATCGGACCGGCCGTGGCCAGGAAGACCTTGCCGTTCGCCACCTCGAGGCCGAGTGGTACCGAGTCGGTGCTGTCGAACGCCAAGAGCTCACTGATCCGTCCGCGCGCGTCGACGCGAATCACCCGTCCGAGATGGGCGTCCGCCACGACGAATCCGTTGCGCCACTCCTCGATCGAATACTGGACGCCTTGCGAGGCGAACCAGTCGGGGTCCGCCGGCGGGTGCGCGGCCGACCAGGTGCCCAGATCGGCGAACACGGAAAACGTGCCGTCCTGTTTCAGGCGGTAGATGCCCACGACGGCGTCGGGAGCGCCGAAGTCGGCGCCTGCGCAGCAGACCAGCACGTAGGCGCGGTGGCCGATGAACACGACGTCCATGGCGCCTCCGATACCGATGATCTGGCGTGGCAGGCCACCGCCGACCACTGCCTCGGAGCCGGTTCTCGGATCGATCCGGACGAGCGTGCCGTCGTTCCCGTTCGTGACGTAGAGGGCGCCGTCTGGTCCGATTGTGCTTCCCGATCCCAGGCCACCGAGGGCGGTGTCGTTGAGCACGCTGACAACCGGCGCTGTCGGTGTCTTCGCGGCCCACACAGCGGAGCTCGGCACCACGAACGCGATGGCGAGCGCTGCGGCAAACGCGGTAATGAGACGCGTCATAGTCCTTTCTCCCTTCTCATGAGGCTTCCCTGTGCTGGATCCATGCGGCCGCAGTACGCGTCACGCTTCGGCTTCCGTTGACGCTTCAGCCTCGACGACACGGAACGGCTGGAGTCCCGCGCGTTGTGCCGTGAGTGCAGCTTCTCGGCCCGAGGGCGCGCTGAAGGTAAAGAAGCAGAGTTCGTCCTCGGGGACGTGGATGGATCCTTCGAAGTGGATAGGTATCCCCTCCTGCGTTAGCTCCTCTGCCGCCGAGCGTGCTCGTTGCTCACGTCTCGTGCGCTCCCCTGCATCGCCGCGCGCGAGATATGTCTCGACGAGGTAGCTCGGCACTCATTCGAAGCTAGACCCCTCGCCGCCGAAAGTAATCGCGGGAACCCCCCGACCTTAATCGCCCTGGCGCGAGTCGAGGGTGCGAGCGAGCTCGGTTCTCGAGCGAACCCCGAGCTTTGCGTAGATGTGGGTGAGGTGGGCCTCGACGGTGCGCTCCCCGAGAACGAGTGCCGCTGCCACTTCCCGGTTCGTTCGTCCTTCGACGACGAGAGCGGCGACCCGAGACTCGGCCGGCGTTAGCCCACTCTCCCGCGTCCGGCCGCCTACGTGGCCCTCCTCGGCGCGCGCTCGCTCGGCCCACCGCTCGGCGCCACACTCCGCGAAGATCGCGGCCGCCTCCTCGATGGCCTCGCGCGCGGCGCGCTTCTGTTTCAGTCGTCGCCGGACTACGCCGAGTGACAGCAGGGTCCGGGCCCGACCGAGCGGATCGCCGAGCTCGTCGTGCAGTTCGACAGCATCCTCGAGCAACGCGGCGGCAGCGTCGACATCGCCTCGGGTAGCCGCCATGAGACCTCGACAGCGCAGTGCCTGCGCGAGCACGACGCCGCGGCCGAGGCGAGCGGCGTCTGCCTCCCAGGGGTCGAGGACGGCGACTGCCTCCTCCACGTGTCCGAGCTCGAGCAGCGCTTCCACGTAGTCGGCACGCCAGCGCGCGAGATTCGGCTCGCGCGAGCCAAAGCGCGACCGGGCTTTCTCGGCCGCACCGAAATGCTCGACGGCCCGCTGCGCGTCTCCGCTCCAGAGCGCTACGCTCCCAAGCAGTCCTTCGGCGTATGAGACGAACCAGGGATAGCCGCTCTTCGACTGCTCGAGGCCCTGTTCGGCGAGCTCGCGGGCGCGATCGAGCTGGCCGTGCCAGGCAGCGACAAGCGAGACAGCAAGGACGTTTGCGGCGACATCGCGCTCGCCGTACAGCACGCTGATCTCTCTCGACCGTTCGGCGTAGTCCTCCGCTGCGTGCAGACGTCCCTGCGCAAGCTCGACGAACGCAAGACGCCAGACGATCGCACCCACCTCGCGTTCGTCGCGTTCGCTCGCGTGCTCGAGCAGCGGCTCGAGCATGGCTCGCGCGCGGTCCACATGTGCACTCCAGATGAGGGTGCTCGCGAAGTTCAACGTGACGTCCATCCGCCCGTGGGGTTCAGCCGCTGGCGCCAGTTCGTATGCCTTCTCGCCGATCTCGAGAGCATCGGCCCGTCCGAGATGGAAGCGAACCGCGGACAGCGCCGCGAGGGCTTGAGCACGCAGTCCGTCGTCATCGAGTCGCTCGGCGAGCTCGACCGATGCCTGGGCGTGCTCCTCGGCGGCGCCCAGGCTCTCGTGGAAGCGAACCGCCCAAGCGAGCCAGGCGTGGATGCGGGCCTGCAATGCCGGATCCGCGATTGCCTCGCTCAGTGCCGCGCGCCGAAGCGCGATCGTCTCTCGCTGACTGTCGGCGAGGTCGCTCGCGAGCTCGAGTGCCTCAGCATGCGCTGCACCGGGCGATGCCCGCTCACAGACCGCCTGCGTGAGAACGCGTGCACGGGCGAGGTCGCCTGTCGCCGCGTGGGCGCGAGCTGCCGCGATCGTGCGGCGATCCAGGCCATCCCCGTCGTCGGGCACCGTCAGTCGCAGGGCATGCTCGTGGAGCTCGACCGAAGTCGCCATCGCGGCCCTGCCCGCGGCGTTCGCCGCCGCACTTTCGAGCGCTGAGGCGACATCGGGGTCTGGGCTCTCTGTCGCAAGCGCGAGGTGCCGCGCGGCGTCCAACGGGTCGTTGACGACAGCGGCAAGACGTCGGTGGGTCGCCCGCTGCTCGGCCGTCGAGCGCCTCTGGGAGAGCACGGATCCGAGTAGCGGGTGCGTGAATGCGATGACGCCGGATTGCCACTCGACCACGTGAGCGGCCAGCGCCGGCTCGAGCGCGGCCTCGTCGACGTGTGCGGAGCGAAGAAGCTCAATGGTCGGATTGCCACTCGCCCATGCCACCGCGAGCGCGTCGCGGGTACTCAGCGGCAACCCCGCCAGACGGTCGGACACGAGTTCTTCCAGCATCTCGGGTACTGGAAGGGGTTGCGAAAGATCGACGTCCTGCTCGAGCGCCCGAGCGAGCTCGAGTGCGTAGAACGGATTGCCGCCCGAGATCTCGTGGATGCGGAGCAGCGTCGGCCTGGAGAACGCCCGTTCGAGGCGCTCGTGCACGAGCCCCTGGAGCGCGCCGACACTAAGCGGCCCCACGGGCAGCACCTTCACCGAGTCCTCGGGCAGCGCCAGCTCGAGCTCGGAGCGGTCGATCCCCTCGCCGACGCGTCGCGCGAGCACCAGGACGACCGGCTCCTCGAGCCGCCGAAAGGCGAAAGAGACCGCGTTCATCGACGAGCGATCGAACCACTGGACATCGTCGACCGCGACGACGAGCGGGCCGGCCGCAGCGAGGATCTCGAGGCTGTTCCGTACAGCTACAGCGAGCGCACGCGCATCTGCCGTGTAGGTCGCGTCGCCGAGAAGGAGAGCTGCCTCGAGCGCCTGGCGTCGGGGCGGCGGGAGCGCGGGGACGATCTCACCGAGCGCGCACTCGAAGAGGTCGCCGAGCCCGGCGAAGGCGAGGTCACCCTCCGATTCCGCCGGTTGCGACGAGAGCACCCGAAAACCGAGCTCGCGGGCGGATTCGACAGCCGCCACCCAGAGAGTCGACTTTCCGATACCTGCCTCGCCCTCGAGCACCAGCGCAGCGGGACAGGTTGCATCCCGTTCGAGGAACCCCCGAAGCGACGCAAGCTCGCCTTCTCTTCCGACAATGCTGCTCGTCACAGAAGCAACGACTGGTCTCGATGTCGACGACACACGTCAGAAGGCGATCGGATGCTCGGGTCGCATCAACTGCGGATCCGGTCGATTGGGATGCGTGTGCCGGTCGAGGTGGCCGTCCCGACTCCGACGACGTTGCCGTTCGCGTCGTATGTCGTCGCTCTGGCGATGGCAGAGAAGGACTGCCCATCCTGCGAGAGTTCGATCGTGCGGTCGACCTTGCGCGTGCCTAGGAATGCCCCGGTCTGTGGGTCGAACCGGAAATGTATGCCGGTGGCCGCGTAGAGCCTGCCCTTGATGCGCTCCCAGTTTCCGTACAGCACCGATCGCGTCGTTGGCGGCTCGTGCGAGGATTCGGTGAATCCGCCGCCCTCGTCGAAGACCTGCAGCGACAACAGGGGCGGAATCGGCGCTGGGAGGTTCACGGTCGCCTGCCACGCTCCCGAGAGCTGATTTCCCGCGAGTGACTCTGTCGAGCTCGCTGAGGTCGCGCTAGTGGCGGCGCCTGCGACCAGCACGACGAGCGCGATCGCGGCAAGGACTGCTGTCGTTCGCTTCATCGCTTGCTCCTTCCTCTCTACGGCGCGCCACGACGGCGGCCGCCTGTCGGCGAGATAGATAGTGCCAAATGGCACGTATCGCGGAACCCAAGCGAGCCGCGGACATCCTGATGCGCGAATCGCGGATATGACGTGCGTGAAACGCGGACATCGAGACGCTCGCGCCCACTAGCCGGGTCGCTTCAAGAAAGAGAGCCGCGGAGACGCGGCTCTCTTTCTTGAAGGTGCAACACAACCAATTTGCGGACTGGGCGGCTGGGTTAGCGGTGGCGCCGGTACTTCAGCTCGAGGATCCCGCTGCTGGAGGCGGTACTGGAGACGCGGTCGAGCCGGTACGACTTGGGGACGCCGTCGAACAGCCGGGTGCCCTCGTCCGCAACATAGGGGAACATGCTTCTGGGGCCTGGAAGGACCCGAGTACCTCGCCTGTGCCCGGTTCACCGTCGGCGGCCAGATCCGACATGAGCCGATAGGTGTTCGCGCCCATCAGGATCGTGTAGCCGGCCTCCGGCCAGGACAGGATCTACGACGGGTACCCCGACGTCTCCCTGGACATGGTGAGCAGTCGCCTTTTCGACGGTCGGCTGCAACTGCTCGAGTACGTCCCAACGGTTCTCGCGGGGCCGCTGAGCAGCGGCGCCATCCAGTAGCTGACAGCACACGCCGCCGTCCGTGCCTGGCGAGCGAGGTAGGAGCGTGGTGCCCTCGCATTCGGTGGAGCGGACGTACGTCGGCTCAGGGCGGAGCTACAGCAGCTTCACGGCGAGCGCGGCGATCACGATGACGACGGTCCCGCCTCCGACCGTGACCATCCAGGGGTTGTTCAGGACGCGTGCGATCGTGCCCGAGGTCACCGAACGAGCTTCGGTTGGCGGCACGAGCGTCGGTGGTTCCGCCAGCGACTGCTCCGTACCGGCCCAGTTCTCGAACGCGTCCAGGACAGCTTCCTGGCGCTGGAGAAGGTTGCCGATGTGGTCGTCGTCGGCGCTTGCCCACTTGTCGAAGGCCTCGTCGAACGTCAGCGCGTCCCACCACTTCGTGAACGGAGAGTCCACCGGAAGGTCCCTCCCGCCGTCCTCGTAGAGCTCGTCGCGCAGGTCGTGGCGCGGCTCCTCGCCGAGGAATTCGACGAACAGGTCACGCACCGGCCGGTAGGCCCGATCGAGCCGTCTACGCAACTCCCGGTACTCCGCACGGATCTCGTCCCTCCGCTTATCGGAGATGTCCGTGGCGAACGCCCTGCGACGATCGCGGAACGACCACATGTAGTCCATGAAAGCCCCGCGCAGGTCCGCCACGGCCTGTCGACGCTCGATCGCCCCAAGAGGAGGCGCCATCCCAGGATTCTGGCAGCGATGCGTCCGCAGGCGGCGCGTGAACGAGTCCCGCGCTCCGCTTGCCCTTACTGGGGGTCGTAGCAGCCCGTACGTCCGACGGTCGGTCGAGTGACCACCTTGCATCGTCGCCGAGGCGGAACCGGCACGCGTCCTCTCGCAGTGCGGCGTTCGCCTGACCGATAGCGTTGCCGCGTGACGGTTTCGGCCACTCCCCCGACGCGCCTCTGGCACCCGTTCGCCGCGATGGGGAAAGTTGACGGGCACGAGCTCGTGCTCACGCGCGGGGAGGGTTGCCGCCTCTGGGACGCAGACGGCAACGAGTACCTCGACGCGACCGCGGGGCTCTGGTTCGCGAACGTCGGCCACGGCCGCGCGGAGATCGCGGACGCGGTGGCGGACCAGCTGCGCGTCCTCGCGTCGCACCACGTCTTCGGCGACCACGCAAACCCGCCGGCCCTCGCGCTCGCCGAACGGGTCGCCGAGCTCGCCCCTCTCGACGACGCCGCGGTCTTCTTCGGCTCGAGCGGCGGCGAGGCGATCGACACCGCCGCCAAGATCGCGCGACGCTACTGGGCACTGGTCGGAGAACCACAACGGACGGTGATCGTCTCCCGACGCTTCGCCTACCACGGGACGAATGCCTATGGCACGTCGCTCTCGGGGATCGCGGCGGTCCGCGACGGGTACGGCACGCTCGTGGGCGACGTCGCCGAGGTGGAGCACGACGACCCGGCGCACCTCGCTCGCGTGCTCGACGAGCTGGGCGACCGCGCTGCCGCGTTCGTCGGCGAGCCGGTGATCGGGGCCGGCGGGGTGATCCCGCCTCCAGAGGGTTACTGGGCCGCGGTGGCCGACATCTGCCGGGAGCGCGGCGTGCTCCTCGTGGCGGATGAGGTCATCTCGGGCTTCGGGCGTCTCGGACGCTGGTTCGGGTGTGAGCGGTACGGCTTCACGCCCGATCTCATGACCTGCGCGAAAGGGATCAGCTCGGGCTACGTACCACTCGGCGCCGTCGTCGTGAGTGGCCGCGTGCGTGCCCCGTTCTGGGACGAAGCCGCCGCACCCTTCCTGCACGGAGGAACGTACGCCGGACACCCGGGAGCGTGCGTCGCGGGGATGGTCAACCTCGACATCCTCGAGCGGGAGCAGCTCGTGGAACGCGCCGCGGCGCTCGAGCCGATCCTCCAGGGCCTGCTCGAGCCGCTTCGCGAGCTTCCACGGGTCGCCGACGTGCGCCACGCGGGCCTCGCGGGCGCCGTCGAGCTCGACGCGGACTTCCTCGCCGCGAACCCCACTGCGGGCATGGCGGCAGTCGCGGCAGCTCGACGCCACGGCGTGATCACACGGTTCCTGCGCGGGGTCGCCTTCCAGATCTCGCCGCCGCTCGTCGTCACCGAGGAGGAGCTGACGGCGATGGTCGAAGGCATTGCAGCGGCGGTGCAAGAGACCGTGGCCGCGCTCGGCGGCTAGTCGAAGGAGAACACCGGCGGGAGAACGACCACGACCGTGGCGGCCCACAGCGCGAAGACGGGAAGGTAGGTCGTCTGCCACCGCTCGACCCGGTGGAGACTGCTGCGGCGTGTGAGGAATCGGGCGGATAGCCACGCGGCCCCGGCCAGGTTCACGAGCAGAACGAGGTTGAGGCCGAGCGCCGCCGTTCGGTTCGGGGTGAAGCCCAGGTCGCCGATCCGGGCGATCATCGCGCCGAGCACGATCACATCGAGCACCAGGGCACTGAGAACGGCGACGAGCTGGATGCCGTCCATCCACTCGCGAGACGACGTGGACGGGTCCCGCGCGGACATCCCGTACAGGACGAGACCCAGGACGACAACGAGCAGCGCATCGAAGACGCTGAGGAGATCACGGTCGAACGCGTCGCCGAACCCGGTGATGGCGTAGACGACGGCCGCGCATGCCAGCATCACCGCGAAGAGCGGCGTGAAGAGCATCGTCAGCACCGGTGCCATGTTCTCGACGACGCGTTGCTTCGACTCGACGAGCCATGCGGCCACGATCACGGCACCCGCGGCGCCCGACGGGAGCACCCACTCGGCGATCCGGTCGACGTCGACCCCGGTGGGCTCGAAGATGCCCGCCGTCAAGCCCATGAGCACGCCACCCCCGAGCGCGATCAGCACGTAGTAGATGAACCATTCACCGGTGAAGCGGACGAAGTCCATGCGCCGCTCGTGCGATCGGATCGTGCCGCCCATGTACGGGTAGGCGACCACGAACCACAGCACGACGGGGAGATGGAACGCGACCAGGACCTCGGTGTCCGAATCCGCGCCCCACGGGTAGAGGTTGACCACGAGCGCAGCGAGTACGAAGGGTGCTGCGAGCAGCGCCCAGTGCCGGGCGGCGAGGTGTC
This sequence comes from uncultured Actinomycetes bacterium, assembly GCA_963815895.1. Classification (GTDB taxonomy): domain Bacteria; phylum Actinomycetota; class Thermoleophilia; order Gaiellales; family Gaiellaceae; genus GMQP-bins7. The sequence goes on from CAWFIP010000002.1 coordinate 592,134, forward strand.
GTTGACGGGCGAAGTAGGCGGCAAGAAACGGCAACACGACCAGGCTCGCGTTCCGCGCCAGCCAGGTTGGCTCGTCGTCGTCCGGGAATCCGGCCGCGAGTCGTGCGACCTGGATCGCGACTGCCGCTGCCACGGCGAAGGCGAAAGCCTCGACCCAGGCGTCGGACGTTCGCGCCGGCTCGTCGTCGTCGCCTCGGAGGAGCTGTTTCCAGAGTCGGCCGCTGTTCTCGCGCGCGAACTCTCGGGACAGCTCGTCGACGTCCCCTAGCCGCTTGACGGCGATCAGGAACCCCTCGTCCGCCGTGAGGCCGGCCGCATTCAGCTCCGCGATCTGGTGACGAAGGTGATCCTCGAGCTCGTCGACGTCGTGGCCGTTGACGCCAGGCGCTCTTGTGACATACGCGCGCCACTCCGCGATCTGTGACTCGAGGCTCGCCATGACTCAGGCCTCACCAAGAGCGGCTAGCACTGCACCCGATCCCGGCCAGACGTCGTTCAGCGCTCGAGTGACGGCGACCCATTGCTGCTGGTGCTCCGCGAGAGCTGCTCGTCCCTCCTCGGTGATCGCGTAGTACTTGCGCCGACGGCCCTCCGGCGGCGTTCGCCACTCCGTCGTCACGTACCCGAGTCGACCGAGGCGATGGAGCAGCGGGTACAGCATCCCGTCCGTCCACTCGAACTCGCCCCCGGACAGCGCACGTACCCGTTTCAGAATGGCGTAGCCGTAGCTTTCGCCTCCCGCCAGGATGGCGAGCACGAGCGGGGTCGCGGAGGCTGCGACGAGGTCCTTGTCTATGTGCATCGCGCCCTCATGGCTCGAACTGCCATGCATAGAAGCACAAGGTAACCAGCGGCCGCAAGTCCAAGCACGCGTCACACCGGCGCACGGCCCGCCCGCCTCCACGTCACTAGCATCGGCGGCATGCGCGAGTTGAGCCCCGGCCTGTGGCACTGGCAGGCACCGCATCCGGGGTGGCGGGACACGGAGCCGTGGGACCCGAACGTCTCCTCCTACGCGATCGACGACGGCGAGCGGCTTCTGCTCTTCGACCCGATCGAACCGCCGCCGGAGATCATCGAGCTCGCCGGCCAGCGCGAGACGGCGATCGTGCTCACCGCGCCGTGGCACGAGCGCGCCTCGGAGAGGCTCGTCGAGGAGTTCGGAGTGCCGGTGTACACCCCCCGGCCGGATAGCGCGCAGTACCTCATGGATACGTACGGCATCACCGCCGAGCAGGCTGGGGACGGCAGCCCGGATGTGGTCTGGCTGCTGAAAGAGGGGAAGGGCGAGGCGCACGTGTATACGGAAGGGGATCCCCTGCCGGCCGGCGTCGAGGCGTACCCGGGGCAGAAGTCGAACGACATGGTCCTCTGGGTCGAGAGCCACCGAGCGGTCATCGCCGGCGACACACTCCCCGACTTCGGCGAGGGGCTTCACATCAACTCCCGCTGGCTGGTTCTGCCTCGTGAGCAGGTCGTCGAGAGCCTGCGTCCGCTGCTCGATCTTCCGGTCGACCACGTGCTAGCAACGCACGGCGGGCCCTTCGGCAAGTCCGATCTCGAGCGCGCGCTGTCCTGACGCGGACGCAGCCGCTGTAGATTCGCCGCGTGGCTGGCGTGGCGTTCGAGGTACCCGTCGGCGTCGAGACCATCGCGGACTGCGGCCACTTCCCCGGCTCGAGCACCCCAGATGCCTTCCGGGCCGCTGTCGAGCGACTGCTCGACGCTAGCGTTGCCGCGTGATCACGGCCGAGGACATGCGGACGGTCGCCGTCTTCGCCGGGGTCGCGCCGGAACACCACGAGCGTCTCGCCAAGGCGGCAGCGGACGTCACTCTGCTGCCGGGCGAGTACGCGGCGAACGAGGGCGCCGAACCCGCGCTCTTCGCCGTGCTCGACGGTCGGATCGAAGCGACGAAGCTCGTCGACGGAGTCGAGCGCGTCGTCGGCGAGCGCCACCCGGGTGACGTTTTCGGCGAGGTGCCGGTCACGCTCGGGTCGCCGTTCCCGGTCGGGTTTCGCGCGGCTGAGAAGTCGCGCGTGATGCGGCTCGAGCCCGACGACTACCACGCGCTCGCCGCGGTCGCTCCCGACGTCGCGAGGGAGGTCGGTCGGCTGGCGAGCGACCGCATCAGCGGCGCCGCCGGTCTCCAGGGGATCGCCGCGGCCGTACCGGAGCCACGAGCGACGGTCGTGGGCGACCGCTGGGATGCGACGTGCGGTGAGCTCCGGCGCTTCCTCGACCGCAACCAGATCTCGTTCCGGTGGATCCAGCCCGACTCACCGGACGCGGCCGCCGATTGGGGCGGCCCACTCCCCGCCGAGGGCGACCGGCCGGCGATCCGGCTCGCGGACGGCAAGGTCGCGGTGCGGCCGCAGCTCCGACGAATAGCGGAGCTCCTCGGGCTCGGGACAGAGGCGCAGGCGGCCGAGTACGACACCGTGATCGTCGGCGCCGGGCCGGCCGGGCTGGCCGCTGCGGTGTACGGCGCGTCGGAGGGCCTGACGACGATCGTCGTCGAGCGAGAAGCCCCTGGAGGCCAGGCCGGCACGTCGTCGCGGATCGAGAACTACCTCGGATTCCCCTCGGGCGTGTCGGGCGACGAGCTCGCGAGCAGGGCACTGCAGCAGGCGCGCCGGCTCGGCGCAGAGATCCTCGTGACCCGCACGATCGAGCGGATCGACTCCCTCACACACGACGTCTACCTCGATGGCGGAGACGTGCTGCGCGCGCGAACGATCATCCTCGCGTGCGGCGTCGCGTGGCGGCGGCTTCCGATCGAGGGTTTCGATCGCCTCGCCGGGAAGGGCATCGCCTACGGCGCGGCGCGAAGCGACGCGTCGGCAACCCATGGCCTCGACGTCCACATCGTGGGGGCCGGAAACTCGGCAGGGCAGGCGGCGCTGTTCTTCTCCAACCACGCGCGCAGCGTGACCATCCTCTGCCGGAGCGACACGCTCGCGCAGAGCATGTCGCGGTACCTCGTCGAGCAGCTCGAGGCACGCGCGAACATCGAGGTGCTGTACCGCACGGAGGTCGCCTCCGCACACGGCGACACGTCGCTCGAGGCGATAGACGTCCTCGAGGCCTCGTCGGGTGAGACGACGAGGGTCGAGACCGGCGGGCTCTTCCTCTTCATCGGCGCCGACGCCGAGACGGCCTGGCTACCGGGCGAGATCGCGCTCGACTCGCGTGGTTTCGTGCTCACGGGACCGGACGTACCAGACGCCGGCCGCTGGAGCCTCGAACGCGACCCGTACCTCCTGGAGACCAGCGTGCCGGGCATCTTCGCGTGCGGCGACGTCCGCTTCGGCCCCGTGAAGCGCGTTGCCGCCGCGGTCGGCGAAGGCAGTATGGCGATCGCCTTCGTCCACCAGTACCTCAGGGAGGCAAAGGCGGAAGTCGCCGGCTAGGCGATGCCGTTCGGCTATCTGATCACGACCGTGGTCGCCGCGGTGTGCACGTTCCTCGCACTCAAACCGCCGCGCCCCGCCCACTCGAGCCCGTCGAACGCGAGCTACCGGCTCGGGTTCCTCGTCGACGAGCTCCCGTTCCTCCTCTTCTACGTCCTCCTCGCCTCGACGCTGCTCGCATTCGCTCAGGGCGACCTCACGACTCCCGTCGGCTTCGTCGGACTTGCGCTCGCGGTCGTGACCACTTGCGGGCTCGCCGTGCTTGTCGTGCGCGCGCTCCCGACGCGGTCCGTCGTCGAAGCTGCGCTCCGGGCCGAGCTCGGCGACACCAGCCTGTCCCTCGAGTCGCGCGGCCACCCGGCGCTTGCCCGGATCCTCTTCGCTCCGTTCGTCTTCCGCCGACGCGACGTCGAACGGGTCGCGAACATCGCCTACGGCGATGCGGGTCGGAGCAACCTGCTCGACGTCTACCGCCACCGCTCACGCCCGGCCGGCTGTCCCGTGCTCGTCCACTTCCACGGCGGCGCGTTCCGGAGCGGCCGGAAGAGCCGGGAAGGTCGGCCGCTCATATACCGCCTCGCGAGCCAGGGCTGGGTGTGTGTCAGCGCGAACTACCGGCTGAGCCCGGCCGGGAAGTTCCCCGACTACGTCATCGACGCGAAGAAGGTCATCGCCTGGATTCGGGAGCACGGCCACGAGCACGGCGCCGGCTCGGAGGTTCTGGTCGTCGCAGGGAGCTCGGCCGGGGGCCACATCGCCGCGATGGCCGGCCTGACTCCGAACGACCCCGTGTTCCAGCCCGGATTCGAGGACGCGGACACGTCCGTGAGCGCGGTCGTCGGGCTGTATGGCTACTACGGAGGCCTGTCCACGGACGCCGCGTTGCCGTCGTCACCCGCCGCGTACGTGCGACCTGACGCGCCGCCGTTCTTCATCGCACACGGCCAGCTCGACACGATCGTCCTGGTCGAGGACGCCCGCGCGTTCGTCACCGGGCTTCGGAGCGCCTCGGACGGGCCTGTCGTGTACGCCGAGCTCCCGGGTGCCCAGCACACGTTCGACCTCTTCCATTCGCTTCGCTTCGAGAGCGTCGTCGACGGGATCCAGGCGTTCACCGCCTGGGTGCGCGCCAGGGCGGCGACCTAGCCGGGCTCGTCCTTCGGGTCGGGCAGCGTCGGGTACTCGGTCGGATAGAGGCCCGCGACGAAGCCGTACGCGGTGTCGCCCGAGCGAGGCAGCGCCGCGAACTCGCGGCTCAGCTCGAGCACCCGCTCCCAGAACTCCGCCGCGTGCTCTCGCGGGATCCGGGCATGACGCATGATCGAGCGCAGGTCGTCGATCTCGTGCGCCGAAATCGACTCGGCCGCGGCGACCGAGAGGGCGTTGGCGTGGACCGTCGTCGGATCCTCGCCCGGGCGGTCCACGACGCCGACGTAGAACGTCCTCGCCGTGCGCCCGTAGTAGCGCTCGTCGACGGCGCGCACCCGCCTCGTGCGCACGACGCGCAACATGCCGGCATCCACGAGCACGTTCACGTGGTGAGCCACGGTGCTCTTGGGTCGCCCGACCGCGGTCGCGAGCTCGGCGACCGTTGCCGCACGCTCGAGCAGCAGGTCCAGAATCGTCGCGCGGAGCGAGTCCGCAATCGCACGGAGCTGCCTCGGCGCGGTCACGACGATCTGTTCCTCGAGCTCGTAATCGGGTATCGAAGGTCTGGTCGACATCGCGGGATCAATCTAGTATCTTCGATCGATCGACTATTTTGGATCGTTCGCCGGACGGAAGCGAGAAGGGAGACGAGATGGCTGAGGTACTTCTGTTCCATCATGCAATGGGCAAGACCGAGGGCTTGCAGGCATTCGCGGACGAGCTGCGCCAGGCCGGCCATGTCGTCCACACGCCCGACCTCTTCGAGGGACGCACGTTCGCATCGATCGAGGAGGGCGTCGGATACGCGAACGAGGTCGGGTGGGGGGAGCTCATGGGTCGCGGCGAGCGCGCCGCGGAGGAGCTCCCGAACGATCTCGTCTACGCCGGGTTCTCACTCGGGGTCGTGCCCGCGCAGAAGCTCGCCCAGACGAGGGACGGCGCGCGCGGAGCGCTCTTCTTCTACTCCGCGATCCCCGTCTCGGAGTTCGGGCCGTCGTGGCCGGCCGGGGTCCCGGTCCAGATACACGGGATGGACAACGACCCGATCTTCGTCGGCGAGGGAGACATCGAGGCCGCCCGCGAGATCGTCGACGAGGCCGAGGACGGCGAGCTCTTCCTCTACCCCGGCGACCAGCACTACTTTGCGGACTCGAGCCTCCCGAGCTACGACGAGAAGGCGACGAAGCAGCTGACGGAACGCGTGCTCGAGTTCCTCGCCGCGCGCGGCTGAGCCGTACGCTCGGCCCACCCGCGAGGTCGCAGACCGGCTACGAGCGCAGAACCGTGACCGCCACCCAGGCCGCGCCGACGAGCGCGATGACGTGGGCGAGCAACCCTTGCTGCAGCACGATGTCGGTGACGATGAACAGCAGGAAGATCACCGCCACGCCGGCCGGCACGGCACGCGAGCGCCAGAGAGCGATGCTCGTCAGGATGAGCCCGAAGAGCACGCCCGGCAGGAACATGAGCAGCATCGCGACCAGGGACGGCGTCGACATGTCGTCGACCGCGTCTCCGAGCGTCGCCGGATCGAAGCGTGCGTCGTCGGCGAGACCGAGCGTCGCCGTCTCCGCGCCGTTGATCATGGCGAGGCCGATCAGCCCCGTGACGAGGAGGATCCCGCCCGTCCACGCCAGGCGCGGTGCCCGGTGCCGCGCCAGGAGGAGGTACACGATCGCCGCTCCGACGAGGAACGGGATCGCGATCGAGTCGAATACCTTCGAGACCTGCGCGCGTGTGTAGTGGTCGGCCACCCATTCGAGCCGCTCGGGCGTCTCGTCGAAGGAGGGCACGAGGGCGAAGGCGATGACCTGGCACGTGGCTCCGGCCACGAGGGTCACGACCGCGGCCGCCCGTGCGAGCGGCGGCCACGCTGCGGCCGGACGCTCACCGGCGTCCGCCTGGAACAGCGTGGTCACGAACGTGCTCACGCGGCGAGTCTCCGCGCCCGTGCGGACCGAGTCAAGCCATCCGCGGGCATGTTCTATTCCACCGCCACGCTCGGTTCGGGCACCTTCGCGATCTCGGCCAGGGTGGGCGCCGCTTTGATCGAGGGGCTCAGCGTCCCCCACACCGCAAGAGCGAGCCCAAACGCGGCGAAGACGGCGATGGCTGCCCGGTCCGAAGCCCTCTCGAGCAGGACGCCGGCCGTGAGCGGGCCGAGCGGCGCGATGAAAAGCGCGATCGTCGTCACGACGCTCTCGACCCGGCCGATGAGGCGGTCCGGCGTCATCGCGAACTGGTAGCTCTTCACCACCGAGTCCGTCGACGGGATCGCCAGCGCAGTCGGGATGATGCTCGCGGTCAGGACGTAGACGTTCGGCCAGACGAGGAAGAGAGCGCAACCCGTCCACGTCCAGAGCTCGAGCAGCAGCACGCCGCGCACGGGCAGCACGCGGCGGACGAGCGGCGAGAGAAATGCGCCGAGCAGCACACCGGCCCCGAACGCGGAGAGAAGCAGACCGACCTGGCCGCCTGTCAGCCCTTGATCCTCTCCGATCACGAGAATCGCGAGCAGGACGCCCGGCCCGACGAAGTTCGCGAGCCCGAAGAGGAACGCGCAGGTGCGGATGAACGGATGCGCCCAGAGGAAGCGGACGCCTTCGGCAAGCCGCGTGCGGAGGGGCGAGCTGTCGCGCGCGCGCTCTTCCTGGAACGGCGTGCGCACGAGGAGCAGGGCGAGGGTCGAGAAGGCATACGAGAACGCATGGGTGAGGAATGGGAGCGCGCGCGACAGCTGGAAGAGCGCGCCGCCGATCGGCGGTGCGGCGAGGCTGATCGCCGCCTCTCGGCCGGTGACCACCGATACGGCAGCGGGCATCTGCGCCTTCGGCACGATCGACCGCAGCGCACCTGCGGCCGCGGCGGAGTAGAAGGCCGCCCCGCTGCCCTCGACGACCGCCACGAGCGGGATCACCCAGAACTCGATGTCTCCCGTGAGCACGAGCAGGCCGAGCGCTCCGACGGCGCACGCACGAACGACATGCGCCGCGATCATCAGCCGCCTGCGGCGCCAGTGGTCGGCCGCAAGACCCGCGGGAAGCGCGAGGAGCGCCATCGCAGAGAGGCGGACGAACGCGACGAAGCCGGCCTTCGCCGCAGAGCCGGTCAGCGAGAGGACGAGCAGCGGATAGGCGATCGATGTGATCTGCGAGCCGCCGCTCGAGAGCAGCTGCGCCGTCTGGAGCAGCATGAAGTCGCGGTTCCGGCGCAGGGGAGCCTCGGCCACGCGGCGACGCTATCCGAGGGCGCGGCCCGCCGAGGTCGTGCTTGACATGCGTCCGGCTCCGTGCTTGTATTCAGCCTTCTTGTTAATTAACTCTTTGGCTAAATGAAAACAGACCAGCTCAGCATCACGTTCGCCGCTCTCGCCGACCCGACCCGCAGGGCGATCCTGGCGCGACTCACCGAGGGCGAGGCGACGGTCAACGAGCTCGCCGCGCCGCATGCGATGAGCCTGCCGGCGGTGTCCCGTCACCTGAAGGTGCTCGAGCGCGCCGGGCTCGTGGTCAAGGGCCGGTCGGCGCAGTGGCGCCCGTGCCGCCTCGACGCCGCGCCCCTCGCCGAGGCGGACGCCTGGATGGCGCCGTATCGCACCTTCTTCGAGAAGCGGTTCGCCCGGCTCGAGAAGCAGCTTGCAAACGAACGCAAACGGTAAGAGGAGGAGACATGACGAACACCGCCGGCCCGAAGCAGGACTTCACGCTCACCTGGACGCTCGACTCCCCGCCCGCGGACGTGTTCCGGGCGTGGACCGATCCGGATCACCTCGAGTGGTACTACAACGACCAGCAGCCGATCCCGAGCGATCCGATCGAGCTCGACCTGCGTATCGGCGGCGTCTGGCGCCAGAAGATGGTCATCGACCAGGACACGGCCTACTTCACGGGGGGTGTCTACCGCGAGATCGTGCAGGACGAGAAGCTCGTCTTCACCTGGGGTGCGACCGACGGGTGGCCCGAGCTTGATCTCGAGCAGCTCGACGACTGCCCGCTCGTCACGGTGACCTTCGCCGAGACCGGCGGCGGGACGCAGATGAGCGTCCGCGTCGAGGTGCCGGAAACCCTCGTCGACGACCACAAGCCCGGCTGGTGGTCGATGGTCCAGGCCGGCATGCGCGACACGGTCGACCGCCTCGCCGCCCAGCTCGCGCCGAGCTCGACGACCGTCTAGGCGATGCTCGAGCTGCGGCCGAACTGCGAGCTGTGCGACCGCGACCTCCCGCCCGACTCGCCCGAGGCCCGGATCTGCACGTACGAGTGCACGTTCTGTGCGGGCTGCGTCGAGAACGTCCTGCACGACGTATGCCCCAACTGCGGCGGCAACTTCGAGTCCCGTCCCGTCAGGCCCATGCGGTCATGGCGGGAAGGGACCGGCCTCGCAAACGACCGGCCCGGAACACGGCGGCGCCACACCCCGTACACCGGCGAGGAGGTCGCGTCCTTCGCCGAGAGCCTTCGTGCGGTGCCGGCGAACGAGCGGTAGCAGATCCGCACGAGACTAGGATCCGGCCATGGCGGAGTGCCTTCTCATCCGCGGCGGCGCCGGGTTCCGCGGCAAGCAGGGCCTCGACTACTTCTCCGGCGTCTCGGCCGAGAGCACCGGTGCGAGGGCGATCTGCATGCACCTGCTCGAGATACCGCCCGGTGCGAGCGCCAAGCCGCACTACCACGAGGATCACGAGACCGCGATCTTCGTGCTGGAGGGCTCGGGCGAGATGCGCCACGGGGCGGAGCTCGAGGAGGTCATGAGCTTCCAGGCCGGGGACTTCGTGTACATCCCCGCCGGAATCCCGCACCAGCCGTACAACCCGACGGGCTCGCTCATCCGGGCCGTGCTTGCGCGCACCGACCCGAACGAGCAGGAGAGCGTCGTCCTGGTCGAAGACGCCTGAGCGGCCCGACGCGAGTCAGCTGGGAGCAGGCGCTCGCGTGGCGAATGCAGCGTCACCTGCTCGATCCGATCGGCCGGCTTTCGGTCCCCGATGTCGTCGGACGCCTCTGCGGCGTTCAGGCGCAGGTCGCCTCGTCCGCGGAGCTCGCCGTCCGCGTCCGGCGTGAGACGTCACGGCGCGGCGAGGTTGAGCGCGCCCTCCGTGACGGCCGCCTGATCAAGACCTGGGCGATGCGGGGCACGCTCCATCTCCTCGAGCCCGAGGAGGGCGGAGCGTTCCTCTCGCTCATGGCCTCGGGCCGATCCTGGGAGCGACCGAGCTGGCAACGGTACTTCGGGATCACCACAAAGCAGATCGAAGGACTTCGCCGCGCTGCCCGGGTGGCGCTCGCGGACGGGCCGCTCACGCGCGAGGAGCTCGTCGGCGCGATCGTCGCGCAGCGGGGATTCCGCCATGTCGGCGAGGCGCTCCGGTCGGGCTGGGGCACGCTTCTGAAGCCGCTCGCCTGGCAGGGTGACCTCTGCCACGGGCCGAGCCAGGGGACGCGTGTCACGTTCATGCTCCCGGAGTCCGCGAGCACGCGTTGGAGCGGCGTGCCGGATCCGGAGGACGCGGCCCCCATGGCGATCCGCGCATACCTCGGCGCATACGGGCCGGCCACGATGGACGCCTTCGGCAACTGGCTCGCCGGCGGGTACTTCGGGAAGCGGCAGCTTCGAGCCTGGTTCGGCGAGCTCGAGCCGCAGCTCGCCGAGGTGGACGTCGACGGCCAGCGCGCCTTCGTCCTCGCGGAGCATCTCGACGAGCTGGTCGCGACGCCTCCCACCACCGCCGTGCGACTGCTTCCGGGCTTCGACCAGTACGTGCTCGGGCCTGGCACGGGAGACGCCCGCGTCGTCCCGGCGCCGCGACGTGCAGCGGTCAGCCGGCAGGCGGGATGGATCTCGCCGGTCGTGGTCGTCGTCGGCCGCGTCGCCGGCACATGGGAGCTGGACGGAAACCAGGCGCGGATTTCGTGGTTCGGCGACGGGGGGAGGCCGCCGCGGACGGCGCTCGGCGCGGAAGTGGCACGGCTCGCCTCCATTCTCGAGCGCGATCTCGCGCCTGAGGTGGTTGTTGTCAAAGCCTGAACACCTGCGCAACAACCGTCCCCCGTTCCGGACGTCTGATCTACTCGTGGACGGGTCGTGGGTCGAGGAGCACGATCGCGAGCGGGAGATCGACATCGCCGACTCGCTGATCGACGCCGAGCACGCGCTCGTGTGGGAGGGCGTTCACGTCGGCCGGGCACTCGTGGCGGCGGGTCTCGGATTCGACCCGGCGACGTTCGTCGCCATGCGCATCCTCGAGACGACCGTCGAGGAGAGCCTGGACTCGTCCCACGCGCTCAGGAGCACGGAGCTCCGAGAGTTGATCGCGCGGTCGGCGGAGCTCACGACGAGCATCCTCGACGGCGACGACCGAAGCTGACCGCGGCCAACGCCGCTCCAGGGCTTCGTCCGCCAGCCCGATGAGACTGCCGAGGCGTGTGGCTCCTCGGAGTTGAGTTCCCACCGCATTCGACGGAGTGGACGTTCTTCGTCGCGGCGGCCGTCCTGCTCGCAGGCCCTCTCGTCGCGGAGCGTTTCGGCCTGCCGGGGCTCGTCGGGATCATCCTCGGAGGAACCCTCGTCGGGCCCTTCGTCCTCGACTGGGTCGCTCGCGAGGGGATCGTCGAGTCGCTCGGAGCGCTCGGGCTCCTCTTTCTCATGTTCATCGCGGGGCTCGAGCTCGATCTGGACGACTTCGCACGGAATCGAAGTCCGGCACTGAGCTTCGGAGCGCTCACGTTCACGCTCCCGTTCGTCCTCGGGCTCCTGCTCGTCCTTCCGTTCGGGTACGGGCTCGCGACCGCCGCCCTGTACGGCTCGCTCTGGGCCTCGCACACGCTCGTCTCGTACCCGATCGTCCAGGAGCACCGACTCACGCGGCACCGCGCCGTGGGGATGGCCGCGGGCGGAACGGTGATCACCGACACGCTCGCGCTGTTCGTGTTGGCCGTCGTGGTGGGCTCCCAGGACAGCGACGACCGTCCCGCGGTGATCTTCTTCAAGCTGTCCATCGGGCTCGCCCTCCTCGTCTTCTACTGCATGTTCCCGCTGCGCATGCTGGGCGCGTGGGCGTTCGCGCGCTTCGGCGACCAGAACACGCCCCGCTTCCTCTTCCTCCTCGCAGCCCTGACCTCGGCCGCGCTCGTCGCCGACCGGATGGGCCTCGAAGGGATCGTGGGCGCGTTCTTCGCAGGGCTCGCGCTCAATCGCCTCGTCTTCTCCGGCAGTTCGCTCATGGAGCACGTCGAGTTCGTCGGCGGGGCGCTGCTCATACCCTTCTTCCTGCTGTCGACCGGAATGCTGCTCGACCCGACCCAGTTCACGGAGCCCTCGGTCCTCGTTCTGGCCGGCGCGTCCCTCGCCGTCGTGTTCGTCGGGAAGATCGCTGCCTCGTACATGGCTGGGCGGCGCTCCGGCTTCAGCCCCAGCGAGATCCGGCTGGTCTTCGGCCTCACCATCGCCCAGGCGGCCGCGACTCTCGCCGCCGTCACCATCGGCACCGAGGTCGGCATCTTCGACGAACGCCTGCTGAGCGCAACGCTCGTCGTCGTGCTCGTGACCGTAATCGTGTCCGGGATCGTCACGCGGACCGCAGCGCGGCGAATCGAGTCGGACGCCGACTCCCAAGGGGCCGACCCGCTGCCCGCCGACCCGCAGCCGGCAGCGGCGCCCTAGCGCGCGTCGTCAGACACGCTCGGCGAACGCCACCTCCGCCCCGGTCGCGCGCGCGACGGCCCAGTCGAGCGCATGGTCGGCGACCTCCTCCCAGCCCGGTGCGCCACATGTCCAGTGGTCGCGACCCTCGAACTCGAAGTACTCGGTGATCGTGCCCTCGCCCTTGTAGTGCTTCGCGTTGGACTTGTTCACCGACGGCGGCATGATGTGATCCTCGCTGCCTCCTATGAAAAGGAGCGGCGCGCGGTTCGGGTTCTTGTAGTTCACCCAGGTCTCCTGGTGGCCGGGCTTGAAGTTGGCGATGAGGCCGTAGGCCCAGATCCAGTTGCCCGGCGCCGCGATGTGGTACCGGTCGTAGACCTTCTGCGACTCGTCCGCGCTCAACGTGTTCGTGAATGCGTAGTGGAACTCGTCGTGCGTGAAGCCGACCGCCTTGTGGCGGTTGCGCGGATCCTTGAGCGCGGGGAACAGCGACTTGATCTGCGAGAGCGGAGCGACGCGCACGCCCTCCGTCGGCGCGGAGTCGATCGCGACGCCCGCGGCCCCACAGCCGCGGTCGAGCAGGAGCTGTGTGAGCGTCCCGCCGAACGAGTGACCGATGATGATCGGCGGACGGTCGAGCTCCGTGATCGCCTCGGCAATATGCGCGACGGTCGACGGAACGGTGGCGGTCGCGATCGGCGTCGGGTCCTCGCGCAACGCCTCGACCTCCACCTCGAAGCCGGGGTACGTCGGGGTGATCACGTTGTAGCCCTTCGCCTCGTAGTAGGGGACCCACTCCTCCCAGCTGCGCGGCGTCATCCAGAGACCGTGAACCAGGACGATCGTGTCGGGTGCCTGCGAGTCCGTGCCCATGCCAACCCCTTCCGCTCGTAGGTCGTCCGACAGTACGTGAGCAGCCTCGGGCGGCGCGGCACACGGTTCTCGCGGCGGTGACCATCTGGAAACAGGCAGGCTGCACGCGTGGCCGAGGAAGCACGCTTCGAGAAGACCGAGCACGGACTCGTCGCGCAGGGAGACGGTTGGTTCGTCCTCAACGCGCAAGACACGCGTTGGTATCACGCTCCGGGGCGCGGCGCGTTCTGCGACTTCGAGGGCGACCAGGACTTCCCGCAGGTCGGAATCAACGTTCAGGTCTTGCAGCCCGGCGATGCGATGGCGATGTACCACTGGGAGGCCGACCAGGAGAACTTCCTCGTGCTCTCCGGCGAGGCGCTGCTGATCATCGAAGGCGAGGAGCGCCCCCTCCGGCAGTGGGACTTCGTGCACTGCCCTCCCCGAACGGCGCACACGATCCTCGGCGCCGGGGACGAGCCGTGCGTCGTCCTCGCCGTGGGAGCACGGGCTCACGACGGACAACCGGACTGGGGCGGCTACTCCGTGGACGACGTCGCACTGCGTCACAACGCCGGCGTCGAGGAGGAGACGACGGTCGCGGCCGAGGCGTACGCGCGCGTGCAGCGGCGTCAGCCGACGCGCTACCGAGAGGGCTGGCTCGCCGGCTGAGGACGGTCAGCGTGGCGGCAGCGCGCCGCGCTGCTTCAACTTGAGCACCCGGGCGGCCGATTCCCGTACCCTCGCCCGGAACGCGGGCGAGACGCGCGCGACCGCGAGCAGGTGTGCATACACGGGCGCGTACGAGCCGCGCCCTGTCAAGAGCACGATGTCCGCCCCCGCACGCACCGCGCGCTCCGACGCAACCGCGACGCTCCCGGTCGCGAGCGACGCCCGAGCCTCCATCGAGTCGGTGATCACGACACCGCGGAAGCCGAGCTCGACGCGCAGCAGCTGCTCGACGATCGCGCGCGACTGTGACGCGACGTGACTCGGGTCGAGGGCTGGGTAGCGCGCGTGGCCGACCATCACGAGCGGCACGCCGGCGCGGATCGCGGCCTCGAACGGCGGCAGGTCGATCGCCTGCAGCTGCGCGCGTGAGCGCCTGATCGCAACCGGAGCCGCGTCCGTGTTGCGCGTCGCTCCGCCGAGCCCCGGGAAGTGCTTCGCGGTCGAGGCGACGCCCCCGCTTCTCCAGCCAGCCACCGCGGCCGCGACCGACCTGCTCGTGACGGCCGGATCCGACGAGAACGAGCGTGCGGCCATCACCGAGCCCGGAACGCTCGGGACGTCTGCGACAGGCGCCAGCGAGACCGTGATCCCGAGACCGCGCAGCGCCACGGCCGCCTTCCGGGCGGCGAGCCCGGCCGTGCCCGTCGCCTGCTGCTCCGGCTCCGAGGCAACCGGCGGCGCCCACGGGATCCTCCGGACCGACCCTCCCTCCTGGTCGACGGAGACGATCGGGCGACCGCCGGCCTGCCGCAGAGCCCGCGTGAGAGCCCGCACCTGGTCAGGAGACTCGATGTTCCCGCCGAAGAGGATCACGCCCGCCGCCCGCCGGTCACGCAGCGCATCGAGCACGTAGGCGGGCGGTGTCGTGCCGGAGAAGCTGAGCACGATCAGCTGGCCGACCTGCTGTCCGAGCGTGAGTGCGTCGACCGGCGCCTGCGAAGGCGACGACGAACCGCCTCGCGCGGTACCGCCCAAGGCGACCAGCGCCAGCGCGAGTGCCGCGACCGCCGTCTTCCGCCCGAAGCGAAGTCGTTCCATCACGACGCGAGCAAAGCAGATGAGAGACTCGCGACGATGCCACTCCACCCCCAGGCCCAGGCCGTTCTCGATCGCCTCGAGGCGTTCGGCGACCCGCCGATTCACGAGAGCACGCCCGACGAGGTCCGCGCGCTCCGTCGGCCGCGCTTCGAGCTGCAGCCGATCGACGTGCACGAGGCGCGGGACGTCGATGCGGACGGCGTGCCGGCGCGCCTCTACAGGCCGAGCGACTCGCCCGGGCTCGGGCTCCTCGTCTACTTCCACGGCGGCGGGTGGGTGATCGGCGACCTCGAGACGCACGATCAGATCGCGAGACGCCTCGCGGTCGCTAGCGGGCATGCCGTTCTCGCGGTCGCGTACCGCCTGGCACCGGAGCATCCGTTCCCGGCCGGGCTCGTGGACGCCGCCACCGCCGCCCGGTGGGCGCACGTGCACGCTTCCGAGCTCGGCTGCGACCCGGACCGTCTTGCGATCGGCGGCGACTCGGCAGGTGCGAACCTCGCAGCCGTCGTGACGCAGCGCGAGTCGATCCCGTTCCGCCTGCAGCTCCTCGTCTACCCGGTCACCGATGCGCGCGCCGAGTCCGCGTCGTACATCGCGTACCGGGAAGGGCCGTATCTCACGGCCGCAGGCATGCACTGGTACATCGAGCACTACCTCTCCGGCGGCGAGGGCTCGCGTGACGATCCGCGCGTCTCACCGCTGCTCGCGGACGACGACGCGCTCGCTGCGTCTCCGCCGACGCTCGTGATCACTGCTGAGGTCGACCCGCTGCTCGACGAGGGCGAGGCGTACGGTGAGCGCCTGCGCGCAGCCGGCGTGGCGACGACGGTGACGCGCTACGACGGCATGTTCCACGGCTTCCTCTGGTACGCCGACCTCATCGACGACGCGCGCGTCGCCCTCGATGACGCCGGAGTCGCGCTGGCGCGCGCGTTCGCCTGAGCTAGTCCGACTGCGGCATGCACCGCAGCAGCGTCACGCCGGAGTGAGGCGCTCGGCGAGGAGCTTCGTGACCGGCCATGCGCCGTCGGTCGTGTTCGAGATCACCGTGTGCGTGGCCCCGGCACCCGGATCGTGGTGCGACACGAGCGAGACGCCGGTGTCCCCACCCACGAGGATCACCGTGTTCGTCGACTCGTGGACCCAGAAGCCGAGCCCGTAGCGCCTGCCCTCCTCGGGGACATCGCTCCGCGGTCGCACCATCTCGGCCACCCACTCGGGTGAGACGATCCGGCCGGCGAAGAGCGATGTCCAGAGGAGGTGCATGTCCCCGGCGGTCGTGTAGGCACCGCCGTCGCCGGTGCCGCGCACCGGCAGGTGGAAGATGTTCGTACGCAGGCCGTCAGGCGCGAGATACCCGAGCGCGGTCCTCCCTGGAAGCTCGTCCGAACGGAGGAACTCGGTGTCGCGCAGCCCCGCCGGCTCCGTCACCCGCTGCCGCACGAGGTCGTGATACGGCACGCCGCTCGCCCGCTCCGCGATGAGCGCGAGCACGACGTAGCCGCCGTTCGAGTACGAGAAGCGCTCGTCGGGCGCGAACTTCGCCGGGAACCCGTCGATCACGGGCACGAAGCTCTCCGTCTCGGCGAGCTCATGGACCGGCACCGGCATGAGATAGGCATCGAAGTCGAGCTCCGTGTCCTCATCGAGGTAGTCGCCGATGCCGGACCGATGGCCGAGGAGGTGCTCGACCGTGACCTCGTCACCGACGAGCGGCAGGTCTTCTCCGAGCACCGACCGCGCGGTGGTCGAGAGCTCGAGCACACCGTCCTGGACGAGCGAGACGACCGCGAGAGCGGTCAGGCACTTCGACCAGCTCGCGGTTGCGAACCGCGTGTCGACGGCGTTCGGGATCTCATAGGCGCGATTGGCATAGCCATACGCCCTCGCGAGCACCGTCTCGTCCCCGCGGTCCACGCGCACGACGCCGGAGAACGCCTTCTCCGCGGCGAGTGCGTCGAGCTCGCTCTCGAGCGATGGCATGGGGGCACGGTATCCTGCTGCGCGCCTCGGCTGTCGCCTAAGCTCGCGCGTCGTGGATCCGGCAATGCACGTGCGGGCGATGACCGAGGACGACCTCGACTCGGCGGACCTCGTCGTGCGGCTCGCGTTCGGCACGTTCCGCGGCCTCGCCGATCCGACGGAGGCATTCGGCGATGCGGACCGGGTGCGGACCCGGTTCCGGGCCGCGCCCGAGTGTGCCTGGGTCGCGGAGGTGGACGGTGAGGTCGCCGGCGCCGTGTTCGCCACGCATTGGGGGTCGTTCGGCTACCTCGGACCGCTCGCCGTCCGTCCCGACCACTGGGATCGCGGCATCGGCAAGAGCCTGCTCGAGCCCGTCGTGGAGTCGTTCGAGCGCTGGGGCGTCCGCCAGGCCGGTCTCTTCACGTTCGCGTCGAGCCCGAAGCACCTCGGCCTCTACCAGTCGTACCGCTTCTGGCCCGGGCAGCTCGTCGTGATCCTCGCGAAGCCCGTCTCGCCCGAGGCGGGTTCGACCTACGAACTGGCCTCGGTAGAGAACACCCGAGAGATCCCCGGCCTTACCGACGCGGTCTTCGATGGCCTCGACATCGGGCACGAGGTGGGCGCGGTGGCGGAGCAGGGACTCGGCGAGACGATCCTGCTCCGGCGCGACGGGGAGCTGACCGGAGTCGCCGTCTGCCACTGCGGGGCCGGGAGCGAGGCGGGGAGCGGCACCTGCTACGTGAAGTTCGGGGCGGTCGCCCCGGGCGCTGCGGCTGCCGACGACTTCGAGCACCTACTCGACGCGTGCGAGTCCTTCGCGGCCCGCTCGGGACTCGGGACCCTCGCCGCAGGAGTCAACGCCGGTCGGCTCGACGCGTACCGCCGCCTCCTGGAGCGTGGCTTCCGCGCCGAGCAGGTCGGGGTGTCGATGTGGCTGTACCCGGAGGGGCCGAACTTCGATCGACCCGAGCACTACGTGCTCGACGACCTCCGCTAGTGCCTCACGGCCGACGGGCGACGAACACGTACTCGCGGCTCCTGTCGGTGAGTGGCTCGCCCCCGAACCCGCCGTGGACGGCTTCGACCTCGAGCCCGGCGACGTCGACGAGCCCGAGCCACTCGTTCTTCGTCGCCCACCAGAGCGAGCTCTTGGCGCCCGACTCGAGGACGATGTCGACGCGGTTGTCGCCCACGGCGTACCGGATCACGTGCGGAATGGGATCGTCCTGCGGCTTGCCGTCCAGGTCCGCCGCAATCCCGTGGTCGAACGCGAAGGCGTTCCACGCGAAGTGCCCACCGGGCCGGAGGGACGCGGTGACGCGCTCGAACGTACGGCGGCGATCGCTCCAGGTCGGCAGATGCAGGAGCGCGCGGGCCGGGCAGTAGACGAGCCCGGCGGGCTCGTCTAGCTCGAAGTCGCGCATGTCGCCCTCGCGAAGCTCGAGGTCGACGCCCGCTTCGGCTGCGCGCTCGCGCGCCTGCTCGAGCATCGCGGGCGACGAGTCGATCCCGATCACGGTGCGCCCGAGGGCCCGCGCGACCGGGATCGCGACGCGGCCGTTCCCCACGGCGAGCTCGGCGACGGGGCCGTCGGTCTCCGACGCCAGGCCGACGTAGAACGGCACGTCCTCCGTCATCGACGCGGCCCACTCGTCGTACCGGTCCGCCAGCGCGTAGTCGCAGCTCACCGCTCGATCGTACGTTGAGTTCTCATCCCGGCGATGAGAACATATGTTCGTGCCAGGTGAGGCGACCATTCTCCACGCCGACCTCGACGCGTTCTTCGCATCGGTCGAGCAGCGGGACGATCCCCGCCTGCGCGGTCGGCCCGTCATCGTCGGCGGCGGGGTCGTGCTTGCGGCCAGCTACGAGGCGAAGGCGTACGGCATCCGGACGGCGATGGGCGGCCGGCAGGCGCGGCGTCTCTGCCCGCACGCCGTCGTCATCCGGCCGCGAATGTCCGCCTACTCGGAGGCGAGCAAGGCCGTCTTCGAGGTCTTCGAGGACACGACACCGCTCGTCGAAGGGCTCTCGATCGACGAGGCGTTCCTCGACGTCCGCGGGCTCCAGCGCCTCGCAGGACCGCCCACGGACATCGCCGCCAGGCTCCGCCAGAGGGTGCTCGACCAGGTCGGGCTCCCGATCACCGTCGGCATCGCCCGGACGAAGTTCCTCGCGAAGGTCGCGAGCGCGGTCGCGAAGCCGAACGGGCTCCTCGTCGTGCCCCCGGACGACGAGCTCGGGTTCCTCCATCCGTTGCCGGTCGAGCGACTTTGGGGCGTCGGAAGGGTCACGGCAGAGAAGCTCCACAGCCGCGGGATCACCACGGTGGGCGAGGTCGCCCGGCTCGAGGAGCAGATCCTCGTGTGGATGGTCGGCCGTGCCGCGGGGCGCCAGCTGCACGCGCTCGCGCACAACCGCGACCCGCGGCCGGTGCGCGTCGGACGGCGGCGCCGCTCGATCGGGTCACAGCGCGCGCTGGGGCTCCGGCCCCGGTCGCCCGAGGAGATCGACGCGACGCTCGTGGCCATCGTCGATCGCATCGCACGGCGGCTGCGGAAAGGGAAGCGCGTCTGCCGCACGGTCGTGCTCCGCCTGCGCTTCCGCGACTTCACCCGTGCGACCCGCTCCGAGACGATGCCTCAGGCCACCGCGCGAACGCGGCCGATCCTCGAGACGGCGCGGGGGCTGCTCGTGGCGGCGAAGCCGCTCATCGACATCCAGGGACTCACGCTCGTCGGCCTCTCGCTCACGAACCTCGAGGACGAGGACGGCGTCCAGCTCGCGCTGCCCTTCGATCCGCTGCACGACGCGGCTCTCGACGCCGCACTCGACGACGTGCGCGAGCGGTACGGATCAGCCGCCGTCACCCGCGGCGTCCTCGTGGGCCGCGATCCGGGCGTCGTGATGCCGCTCCTTCCCGACTGAGTGCTCCGGCGGGCGCAGCACGATCGGGCCACATCGTCTCGGCTATCGAGAACTAGCCCCAGGCGATCCCGTACTTCTCCGACACGCGCGGGTAGGCCTCCTCCTGCGGCTCGTCCGACTGCTCGGCGGCAGCGAGCTCGCGAAAGAAGCTCTCGAATCCCGCGGGCGACGTGAGGGTGAGGAACCGGCCGGTGCGTGGCACGGCACGGCGATGGGCGTGTGGTACGCCACGGGGCGCGAACACGACCGCGCCCGGCCCGGCTGCGAACTCGCGATCCCCGATCTCGAACATGTGCTCTCCCTCGAGCACGATGAAGAGCTCATCCTCGTGCGCGTGGACGTGGCGCGGCGTGTCGAGCGGATGACGCTCCTCGATGACCGTGAAAGCGCCCGCGGTCGTGTCGGCGCCGGCCTTGACAAGGAACTCGGCGTCGCTGAACGCGACCTGCTCGCCCTCGCCGTCGAGAAGGCAGTAGCCCGCCGGGCTACCCACGAGGCTGGATCTGCTGGACGGCCCACTTGTTCCCGTCCGGGTCCGCGAAGAAGACGAACGAGCCCCACGGGAAGTCCTGAATCTCGCTCGCCTCGACGCCGCGCTCCACGAGCTCCGCGTGCGCAGCCTCGATGTCCGGGACGACCATCTGCATGCCCTGCACCGACCCGGGCGACGCGTCGGTGACGCCGTTGCCGATCGCGATCGAGCAGGCCGAGCCCGGAGGCGTCAGCTGCACGAACCGGACGTCGTCGCTGACGTCGTGGTCGTGATCTGCGTTGAAGCCCGCCTTCTCGACGTAGAACGCCTTCGCGCGATCGACGTCGGACACGGGAATGGCCACCAGCTCGAGCTTCCAGTCCATTCGAGGCTCCTCTCTCCGGGACCCGGCGGCGGCTGCGCCGCTTCGTCCAGAGCTTATGGACCGGTCGTCGGGCCACGCCTGACTAGAGTCACGGACATGGCCAGGGTGTCCGCGCAGGAGCTCGCCGAGCTCGTTCCGTGCCCCCTCGAGAACGTCAGCCGGCTCGACGCCCTCGGCCTTCTCGACCCGGACGAGTCCGGGCTCTTCCCGACCTCCGACGTCCACGTGGTCCGGCTCATGGCGGCGTTCGAGGAGGCGGGGATCTCACTCGAGGACGTGGCGCGTGCCGTCGAGCGCGGGGCGCTGACGTTCCCGATGGAGATGTTCATGCCGGAGCCCCAGGCGCTTCCCGAGACGTACGAGGCGCTGGGGTCGAGGCTCGGCCGCGCCCCCGAGCTCCTCCGGCGGCTCAGCTCCGAGCTCGGCTTGCCGCCACCCCCCAACGACCGGGTGCGGGCCGAGGACGCGGAGCTCCTCTCGCTCATGGTGACGAGGCTCGACATCGCGGACGACGACGAGCTCTCGCGCTTCGCGCGGCTCTACGGCGGCTCGATGCAGCGCCTCGTCGCATCCGGCCTCCAGTTCTTCGACAGCGCCGTCAGGCAGCGGATCGAGACGTACGAGCTGACGGACGAGGAGAGAGACACTCTCGTCTACCGGCGGGCCGGCGGCTACACCGAGCTCGTCCAGCGTGCCGTCCCGCTGCTCCAGCAACGGCATCGCGAGTATGCGGTGCTGGACTACATCGTCAACGTGACCGAGACCTTCCTGGAGGAGCGCGGGATCGCACCGCGCAACCCGCGCAAGCCGCCGGCGATCGCGTTCCTCGACCTGAGCGGCTACACGGAGACCGTGGAGGAGCGCGGCGACGAGACCGCCGCCGCGGTCGCCTCCGGGCTCGCGAGCATCGTCCAGGAAAGCGCCCGGGCACACGGCGGAAGGCCGATCAAGTGGCTGGGCGACGGCGTCATGTTCCACTTCACGACTTCCGAGGAGGCGATCCGCAGCGGGCTCGAGCTCGTCGAGCGGACAGAGGAGACCGTGTCGCTCCCGGCGCGGATCGGGATCAATGCCGGGGCAGTCATCGCCCAGGAGGGCGACTACTTCGGCAGGACCGTGAACGTCGCCGCACGCATCGCGGACTACGCGCGCCCGCGCGAGGTGCTCGTCAGCGAGACGGCGAGGCAGAGTGCCGACGGCGACGATCTCGCGTACGAGCTCGTGGGCGACGTCGAGCTCAAGGGCGTCTCGAAGCCGGTGCGCATCCACCGGGTCACCCGCGCCGCCTGACCCTTACTACGGCTCGACGAGCTCTCCGCCCCACTCCGCCGGATCGACGTCCGCAATCGACTGGGAGAACGTCCAGCGATGTCCGTCAGGGTCCTCCGCGGTGTATTGCCGCTCGCCGTAGGGATGGTCGGTCGGCTCGTGGACGATCCGTGCTCCGGCAGCAGCTGCCCGCTCACGATGCGCGTCGGCGTCCTCCACGCGCACGAGCACCCCGTGCCCCGTGCTTCCGCCCTCGCCCTGGGTCACCACGACGGCTCCGTCGCCGCAGACGAGCTGGACGCGATGGTCGCCGATGCGAAGGCGCAGGCGGAAGCCGAATGCACGGCAGAGCCAGTCCGCCGCCTCCGTCACCTCCGGGTAGGCAAGCGTCGGGATGACAGAGACAGAGGGGATGGACCGGTTCGACCGCAAGGCGGTCACGAGAACCGGTTCGACTCCTGGAGCACCCAGGTGTTGCCGTCCGGGTCGGCGAAGTCGGCGAACGAGTTGTAGTCGGCGCGCTGCGGGTCCGGGCCGGGCTGCCATCCGCCGGCCGCCGGGTCGAAGTGCCTGATCTCGCTGACCTCCACCCCGCGCGCCACGAGCTCGTCCCGCGCGGCCTCGACGTCACTGACGACGAGGTGCAGGCCCTTGTACGAGCCGGGCTCGGCGTCGGTCAAGCCCTTGCCGACTGTGATCGAGCATGCGGAACCCGGCGGGGTCAGCTGGACGATGCGAAAGTTCTCGTTGGGAGAGGTGTCAACGTCGACCGCGAACCCGGCCTGCTCCGAATAGAAGGCCTTGGCGCGATCGACGTCGGAGACCGGGATCACGACGAGCTCCAGCTTCAGGTCCATCTCGCTCCTTTCGTGAGCAGGGCGTGCGCTATCGCACGACGCGGTAGCGGAGGTGCGTGACCCCCGGTGCGTCGACGACGCGGTCCAGCTCGAAGCCGTTCTGGTCGACGCCCGAGGCGAACAACGGCGTGCCGCCTCCGAGCAGCACCGGCGCGAGGTTGATCTGAATCTCGTCGAGCAAGCCGGCCGCCATCGCCTGCTGAATGGCGCTCGCGCCTCCCGCGATTGCCACGTCCCTGTCCCCAGCCGCCGCACGAGCCTGCTCGAGCGCGGACTCGAAGCCGTCGGTGACGAAGGTGAAGGTCGTGCCGCCGTTCTTCGAGAGCGGCTCGCGGGCATGGTGGGTGAGCACGAAGACCGACACGTGGAAGGGCGGGTCGTCGCCCCACCAGCCGTCTGGATTCGGATCGTCCTCCCACGGCCCGTCGCCACCGCTGAACATGCGCCGCCCCATGACGACGGACCCTTGCCGCGCGACCCCTTCCTCGACCACCGCCGAGCTCGGCGTCGTGTCTCCACCCTCGAGGCCGTGCCGCTTGCGCCACGCCTCGAGACCGATGACCCAGTCGTGGAGTCGTTCCCCGCCGACGCCGAGCGGATCCTCCAGCGTCGGGCTCGGGCCGGCGACGAAACCGTCGAGCGAAATCGAGATATCGGCGAACACCTTGCTCATCGTTCCTCCCCTCAGGCGGCCTCGGCGGTGGGCACCGCCTCGCCGTCCATCTCGTGCTGGGCCCCGGCGTACGCACCTTGCCGCAGCAGGACGCCTCCGATGGTCGCGGCCGCCGCGGCAAACAGCGCGCCGAGCAGGAACGCCGCGTGGTAGCCGCCGGTGAGCGCCTCGACCTGGCTCTGGCCGTCCGCGACCAGCGTGTCGGTCCGCGACGCCGCCACGCTCGCCAGCACGGCGAGTCCGAGCGCGCCGCCCATCATGAACGAGGTGTTGACGAACCCCGAGGCAAGGCCGGCCTCGGTGGGGTCGACGTCGCTCATGGCCGCGAGGAGGACGGGGTTGAACGCCATCCCGGCGCCGAGGCCGAGCAGGATCATGGCGGGAAGCACGTCGGCGACGAAAGTGCCGTCCACGGGCGCGCGGGCGAAGAGCAGCAGCCCGACCGACGCCAGCCCGAGCCCGACTACGAGCGGCGGCCTGATCCCGAAGCGCATGACGAGCTTCGCGGAGAGCCCGATCGAGAGCACGCCCATGATCAGGTTGCCGGGCAGGAAGGCGAGCCCGACCTGGAGCGGGCTGTACCCGAGCACGAGCTGCAGGTAGAGCGCAGAGAGGAAGAACCACGCGAACATGGCTCCTGCCCAGAGGACACCGACGACGTTGGACACCGCGACGTTCCGGAGCCGGAAGAGCCGTAGCGGCATGAGCGGCGACTCGACGCGGGACTCGATCACGAGGAACGCGACCAGGAGCCCGCCCGCCAGCGCGAGCAGTCCGAGCGTCCGCGTGGTCAGCCAGCCGACCTCGTTCCCGTTCACGACCGCGTAGACCGCGAGCATGAGCGCGCTCGTGACGGTGATCGCGCCTGCGATGTCCAGCCGCTGCGAGGTGGTCGGGACACGCTCTCCGGGGATGAGGATCAGCGACAGAACGATCACGAGGATCCCGACCGGGATGTTCACGAGGAAGATCCAGTGCCAGGCGAGCGCGTCGGTGATGATGCCGCCGAGCAGCACGCCGATCGAGCCGCCGCCGGAGGCGACGAAGCCGAAGATCCCCATCGCCTTCGCGCGCTCGGCGGGCTCGGTGAAGAGCGTCATCATCAGCGACAGCCCCACCGCGGAGACCACGGCGCCGCCGACCCCCTGGACCGCCCGCGCCCCGACGAGCATCCCCTGCGAGGTCGCGAGCCCGCATGCAGCAGAGGCGAGCGTGAAGACCGCGAGTCCGATCAGGAAGAGGCGCCTGTGCCCGAAGAGGTCACCGAGGCGACCGCCGAGGAGCAGGAAGCCGCCGAAGGTGATCAGGTAGGCGTTGACGACCCACGCGAGCGACTCCTCGGAGAAGCCGAGATCCTCGCGGATCGACGGCAGAGCGACGCCGACGATCGTGACGTCGAGCACGATCATCAGGGATCCGAGGCAGAGGACGAGGAGTGCGAGCCAACGGTTTCTGGAGTCCATGCTGGTCATGAGCTAGGTCCTTTCACGCTTTCGCGATTTCAAAAGCTCAGACCGCGGACGTGCCGGAAACTCATCGGGGTGGGCGCTAGCGGCCGAGAAGCGGAAGAACACGGTCGCAGATGATCCCGACACCTTCTGTCGGGGATCGCCCCTGCGGCGTCCCGAGCTCGACGCGCGCCGCGCCCGCGTCCCACAGCTCGATCACGCGGCCCGCGACCTCCTCGGGCGTCCCTGCAATGCAGAACCGCTCGAGCGGGGCGGCCTGGCCCGGGCGAAGCTGCAACGTCGGGTCGAGATGCGCGACGACCTCGAGGTACGGCTCGACCATGACCCGCGCTCGGTCGCGCGCCCAGTCGCCGTCCTCGTCGACGACGCTCACGCAGCCGAGGACGACTCCCACCTCGGGGTTGTCCAGCCAGCCGCCGGCGACCGCCACGAGATCGGGGTTGGCGCTCCCGCCGAGCTTGAGCTCGTCCGCCACCGTGCCTGCCCAGCGCGCCGTCGACGAGCCCCAGGTCCCGATCATCAGCGGCACGACATCCCGTCTCCGCGGGTAGGCGAGCGTGGTCCCGGGGAGGAGCGTGAAGCGATCGCCCTCGAACCCGCGGTCGTCGCCCGCCAGGAGCGCGCGGATGATCGCGACCGCCTCGCGCAGCGCCCCGAGCGGCCGCTCCTCCCGGAGACCGAGCCGGTCGAGCCAGGCGCCCTTCACGAGCCCGAGGTAGGCGCGGCCGCCCGAGACCGCGTCGAGCATGGCGATCTGCCCGGCGATCTCGTACGGGTGCAGTGTGAACGGGTTGAGCGCGGCCGGCCCGAGCCGGATCCGCTCCGTGACGCGCGCCATGAGCAGGAGCGGGCCGATTGCCGGCTGGTACAGGAGGTCGTGGTAGACGGAGAGCACGTCGACCCCGGCCGCCTCCGCTCGCCTGGCGATCTCCTCGTACGCGGCTGGTTCCAGATTCGTCTGGAGCCCGAGGCCGATCTCCCGCGGGGCTACGTCAGCTCCTCGGTCACGAGCGTCCGCTCGCCGATGCGCTCGATCCGCATGACGAGCCGCTCCTCCGGGTCTGGGCAGCACACGAGGCTCTCGCGCTCGAGCCAGTCCTCGTCCGGGAGCCTGCGCATCTTCGCGGGGAGCAGCGGGAGAACCGCCTGCAGCGCGAAGAGGCAGAAATGGCGGCCCTCGGGGATGCGAACACGGCTCGACTCGGTCACCTCGAACCAGTCCCCGACCTCGAGGCCGCAAACCGACCGACCCTCGATCCGCTCGACGGTCACGCGCAGGTCATAGAGGCGCATCTCGGTCACGTGCGCGAGCGTACTCGTCGGCGCCCGCGCGATGAGTTTCGGCCGTTTCAGCGGTCTCATTTCGAGATGCCGACACCCGGGCCGTACTCGGTCGCCTTCGCCATCAGCGGCCCCATCACACGCGCAGACCTCCCGGGTCTCTGCATCCGCGTGTGCGGGCTGCTGTCGAAGAGCGGTGCCGAGATCGCGTTCTGCGACGTGACCGGCGTCCGGAGCGACGCGGTGACGGTCGACGCCCTCGCCCGGCTTCAACTCGCCGCGCAGCGCCTCGGGTGCCACGTATGTCTGCGGAACGCATCGCCGGATCTGCGGTCGCTCGTCGCCTTCATGGGCCTGACGGACGTGTTCCCGGCCGACGCCCCGCGGGTTTCGCGCCGGTCCCAGGCGGCAAGACCTAGAGACGAGGAAAGGGGTTGAAATGGCAGGAAATGGCAACGGCAGGATGATGTTCGTGAACCTCGCCGTCGGGGACCTCGACCGGTCCGTCGACTTCTTCACGGAGCTCGGGTTCACGTTCGACCCACGGTTCACGGACGAGACCGCGACTGCGATGGTCGTCAACGACAGCGCGGTCGTCATGCTGCTCGTCCGCGACCGCTTCAAGGACTTCACGAAGAAGGAGCTCACCGACCCGGGCGTCGCGACCGAGGCGATCATGGCGGTCTCCGCATCGAGCCGGGACGACGTAGACGCGTTCGCCGACAAGGCGCTCGACGTCGGTGGTGCGCCCGCGAACGAGCCGATGGACATGGGCTTCATGTACGGGCGGAGCTTCCAGGACCTGGACGGTCACATCTGGGAGGTCGTCTGGATGGATCCGAGCGCGCTCGAGCAGTCCCCGGCCGGAGCCTAGGGGCATGGGGCACCACGCGAGAGTGGTGCGTGCCGAGCAGCCGCAGGTGGTCGAGGCGAACGGCGTCGATCTCTGCTTCCAGACGTTCGGCGACGAGTCGGCGGCCGCGCTCCTCCTGATCGGCGGCGCCGCGGCGTCGATGGACTGGTGGGAGGACGAGCTCTGCGAGCGCCTGGCCGCCGGCTCGCGCCTCGTCATCCGGTACGACCTCCGCGACACCGGGCAGTCCGTCACGTACGAGCCCGGCATGCCCGAGTACACCGGCGACGACCTGGTCGCGGACGCCGTCGGGCTACTGGACGCGCTCGCGATCCCGCACGCGCACGTCGTCGGGCTCTCGATGGGAGGCGGGATCGCACAGCACCTCGCCGTGAGGCATCAGGACCGCGTGGCGTCGCTGACACTCATGTCGACGAGCCCGGGCGCAAGCGAGCCCGACGAGCCCGATCTCCCGCCGATGTCGAAGGAGCTCGCGGCTTTCGAGCCGCCTCCGGAGCCAGAGTGGTCGGACCGGGAGGCCGTCGTCGACTACGTCGTCGCGGGCCTCGTCCCGTATGCGGGCTCCGTGCGCTTCGACGAGGACAGCATGAGGGCGCTCGTCGCGAAAGTCGTCGACCGCTCGCGCGACATCCGGTCGAGCCAGACGAACCACTGGATCATCGAGAGCGCCGAGCCCATCCGGACCGGTCTCGGCGGCATCGAGGCGCCGACGCTCGTCCTCCACGGAACGGAGGATCCCCTCTTCCCCGTCGCGCACGGCGAGGCGCTCGCACGCAGGATCCCCGGCGCGCGGCTCGTCAGGCTCGAAGGCGTCGGTCACGAGTACCCGCCGCCGCAGGTCTGGGACGAGGTCGTCGAGGACCATCCTCGACCACACGTCGGAGGTGGAGGACGGCTAGCCCGGATACTCGAGCGGCAGGCCGAAGCGCGGGAAGACGGTCGCCGTGTCGAGGAAGAACGTCAGCTCGACGATCCGGCCGTCCTCGATCTCGAGCACCTGCAGCGCCCACGGCTCGTACCCGTCGCCCGAGTCCGCCGGCTTGTACTGGCCGAACGCGGGCGCGCCGTTCGCCGCAACCGTCGGGATGACACGCGAGCCACGGCAGCCTCCGCCGGGCCCGACCCACCAGGACAGGATGTCGTCGCGGCCAGAGAGCCAGAGGTCGAACGGCGGCATCGACTGCGTCGCGTCCTCGTGGATGAGCGATGTGAGCGCCTCCATGTCGTAGCGCTCGAAGGCGTCGACGTAGCGCTGCAGCAGGTCCGCGTCCGCGCCGTCGACCGACGGCGCGGAGGTCGCCGGGCTCACCTTCGCCTGCTCGAGCGTGGCCCGTGCGCGCTGGAGCGCGCTGTTCACGGAGGCGACGCTCGTGTCGAGCAGCTCCGCGACCTCGGACGCCTTCCAGCGCAGCACCTCACAGAGGATCAGAACCGCGCGCTGCCTGGGTGGCAGATGTTGGAGGGCGGCGACGAACGCAAGGCGGATCGTCTCTCGCGACTCGACCACGTCGGCCGGGTCACCCTCGGGCACCACCCGCCCGTCGGGCATCGGCTCGATCCAGGTGACCTCCGGCAGCGTCGAGAGGTTCTCGACGACCGGCTCGCGCGAAGGCCCGAGGTCCATCGGTCGCGCACGCCGCTTCCGCCCCTCGAGCATGTCGAAGCAGACGTTCGTCGCGATGCGGTAGAGCCAGGACCGCAGCGCCGAGCGGCCCTCGAACTTCTCGTACGCGCGCCACGCGCGGATGAACGTCTCCTGCACCGCGTCCTCGGCGTCGAGAGAGCCGAGCATGCGGTAGCAGTAGGCGGTCAGCTCGACGCGGTACTGCTCGAGCTGGGCTTCGAGATCGACCGTCGACGATGCGGTCTGCATCCCGCGCATCCTAGGCGGCGTCTGCGCTGAAGCGTGAAGAGTCGTCGCGGTTCCGCATCGTTGTGCGTTCTCGCCGACTTGACGAGTCT
Source organism: uncultured Actinomycetes bacterium (assembly GCA_963815895.1). Taxonomy (GTDB): domain Bacteria; phylum Actinomycetota; class Thermoleophilia; order Gaiellales; family Gaiellaceae; genus GMQP-bins7. The sequence continues at coordinate 621,097 of CAWFIP010000002.1, forward strand.
CCTGGAGAACCTCGAATCGGGCGCCTGGTCGCGTTCCGCGAGGGGTAGCGCTATCGTCGCGACGACGACTCCCTTTATCCGTGCCCGCAGCAACCCCGGCGGTCGCGCCTGAGGGGCTCCGTCACACAACCGCAGCAATCGGTGAATGGGGGATGCGGGCATGACGACTTCTGCGATCGCAATCGATCCCGGGCCCGCGGTCGCGCAGAAGCCGGATCGCATCGCGATCTGGGCCATCGCCCTCGCAGGATGCGCGTTCGCCACCATCTCGCTCGTCCTCGCGCTGACGAACGACGCCATCGGCCTCGACCTCGGCGAGCCGCTCGTGATCGCGCTGCTCGCGGACTGGATCACCGTCTCGTACGTGTTCGGCGGGCTCATCGCCTGGCGGCGCCGGCCGACGAGCCGTTTCGGGCCGCTCATGATCGCGGCCGGTTTCGTGATGTTCGCCACCACACTCTCGTGGTCCGCGAGCGATGTCGCGTACACCATCGGACAGAGCCTCGACCTGGTCGCGCCGGTGCTCTTCCTCCATGTCTACCTCGCATTCCCGGACGGGCGGCTGCATGGGACGTTCGAGCGAGCGCTGGTGGCGACGGCGTACGCGGTCGCGATCGTGCTCGAGCTCGTCCGGATGTCGCTCGGGGGATTCGGACCGCACAACCTCCTCGAGGTCGCGTCGAGGCCCGACGCGGCCGAGGACGTGCGCAAGTTCCAGCTTCTGACCGTGGCCGGGCTCAGCCTGTGCGGGGTCGGCGTCCTCGCCTACCGCCGCTGGCAGTCGGGTCGGCCGCTGCGCCGCGCGTCAGGGCTCATCGTCGATGCCTTCGCTCTCGGCCTCGTCATGATCGCAGGCCTCCTCGTGTCGCTGACATTCGGCTTGCCCTGGGCCAAAGAGTTTCGGTGGGCGACGTTCGTCACGCTCGGGCTCGCTCCGGTGACCTTCGTCCTCGTCCTCGCTCGCGCGCGTCTCGCGCAATCGGCTGTCGGCGAGCTCGTCGTCGAGCTTCGAAACGAGCCGGCGCCAGGGGCGTTGCGCGACGCCCTCGCGCGCGCACTCGGGGACCCGTCCGTCTCGCTTGCGTACTGGCTGCCGGAGTTCGAGAGCTACGCAGACCTCGATGGGCACGCGGTCGAGCTACCGGCGCCCGGTGGCAGTCGAGCCGTGACCCGCATCGACCGCGACGGACAGCACATTGCAGCTCTGATTCACGATCGGTCGCTCCTCGACGAGCGCGAGCTCCTGGAAGGCGTGACAGCTGCGGCCGGAATGGCGCTCGAGAACGCGAAGCTCCAGGCAGAGCTCAGAGCGCGGCTCGAGGATCTCCGGGGCTCGCGGATGCGGATCCTGGACGCCAGCCGCGAGGAGCGCCAACGCCTCGAGCGAAACCTGCACGACGGCGCGCAGCAGCGGCTCATCGCGCTGTCCCTCGAGCTGAGCCTCCTGGAAGAGCGACTGGAGAACGATCCTGAAGCGACTGCGCGCCTCGAAGCCGCCAGGCTGGAGATCGCAGCATCGCTCGAGGAGTTGCGCGAGGTTGCGCGTGGCCTCCATCCCGCCGTCGTCAGCGGCCATGGGCTCGCCGTCGCGCTCGAGCAGCTCGTGGCGCACGCCGTCGTCCCCGTCCGGCTCAGGGTGAGCGTCGGCTCGCGACTGCCCGAGGCGCTCGAGGTGGCCGCGTACTTCCTGGTATCCGAGTCCCTCGCGAACGTCGCGAAGCACGCGCACGCGTCCTCCGCGAGCGTCGACGTCACGCGCCGCGATGTCGAGGTGGTCGTCGAGATCACCGACGACGGAGTCGGCGGCGCCGACGAGAGCGGCGGCACCGGCCTCCGCGGGCTCGCGGACCGCGTGGAGGCGCTTGGCGGCAAGCTGCGCGTGTGGAGTCCCAGCGGGGGCGGGACGCGTGTACGGGCGGAGATCCCGTGCGTGCCGTAATCGCCGAGGACAGCGTCCTGCTCCGCGAGGGCGTCGCGCGCGTGCTCGACGAGGCGGATATCGAGGTGGTCGGAACGTGCGAGACCGCGGACGAGCTCCTCGTCAAGGTCGCGACGCACGCACCGGACATCGCGATCGTCGATATCCGCCTCCCGCCCACCCATGGCGACGAGGGCATGCAAGCGGCCGTCACGATTCGCGCAGACCACCCTCAGGTCGGAGTCCTCGTGCTGTCGCAGTACGTCGAGGTCGGCCTGGCGATGAAGCTCCTCGCCGACTCGGCGGAGGGTACCGGCTATCTCCTCAAGGACCGAATCAGCGACGTCAAGGAGTTCGTGAGCGCCGTGCGCCGCGTCGCAGAGGGCGGCTCGGCGATCGATCCGATCATCGTGTCGACCCTCCTTGCGAAGCGCCGGAGCGACGACGTGCTCACGCAGCTCACCCGACGCGAGCGCGAGGTGCTCGAGCTCATGGCGGAGGGCCGGTCGAACCAAGGGATCGCCGACCAGCTCGTGATCACGTTGCGCGCGGTCGAGAAGTACGTCTCGAGCATCTTCACGAAGCTCGGGCTGCCGACCGGCGGGAGCGACTCGACGACGTGTCCTCGCCGTGTTGCTGTACCTGCGCTCCTGAGGCAGCGCAGCGAAGACACCAGAAACCCGCCCCCCGGACCGCCAGTCTCCCGCCTTCTGCTCCGCGGCCGCGAGTGCGAGATTCCCGTGCTTCCACAGGACCACGTCGCACGAGCCGCGGGCGAAGGGAGATCCAGATGAAGTCGGTGCTGATCCAGCAAGAGGCCGGGCCTGAGCCGGTGCAAACACACGACCAGCCACCTGCGCTCGTCACCGCAACGAACGTGACCCGCCGCTACGGGGTCGAGGGCGACATCTGCGTGAAGGCTCTGCGGGGCGTCTCGCTCGACGTCGCAAGCGGCAAGCTGACCGCCGTCATGGGCCCTTCGGGCTCGGGCAAGTCGACGCTCATGCACATCCTCGCGGGGCTCGACCGCCCGAACGAGGGTGAGGTCACGATCGCCGGCACCGACATCACCGACCTCGACGACACGGAGCTGACGAAGCTCCGGCGCGAGCACGTCGGCTTCATCTTCCAGTTCTTCAACCTGCTGCCGATGCTGACCGCGCGGGAGAACGTCGTACTCCCGGTCAAGCTGGCCGGCGAGAAGCCCGACGCTGAGTGGGTCGACGAGCTGACGACGAAGGTCGGTCTCTCCGAGCGACTGTCGCATCGTCCGGCAGAGCTGTCGGGTGGTCAGCAGCAGCGGGTCGCGATCGCGCGTGCTCTCGTAAGTCGACCGACGGTGATGTTCGCCGACGAGCCGACCGGCAACCTCGACTCGACGACGAGCGGAGAGATCCTGACGCTGCTCCGTGAGTCGGTGACGAGCCTCGGCCAGACGACCGTCATGGTCACGCACGACGCTCACGCAGCGGAGATCGCCGACCGCGTGCTGTTCCTCGCGGACGGCCTGATCGTCAAGGATCTCGACCAGTCCTCGGCGCGCGAGATCATCGAGGCCATGGAGGAGGTGAGCGCGTCGTGATCGGCGTCACCCTCCGAGGCATCGCCGGCCGCAAGATCCGCGCGCTGCTGACCGCACTCGCCGTCGTCATCGGGATCGCGATGGTGAGCGGCACCTATGTCCTGACCGACACGTTCCAGAAGGCCTTCGACAGCATCTTCAACGAGTCGTACGTCGGAACCGACGCGGTCGTCAGCGGCAAGCAGCTGCTCGAGTTCTCATCGAGCGGCCGTGCTCCGGTTCCCGCCGAGCTCCTCGACCGGATCCGGGCACTCCCGGAGGTGGATGCGGCAGCAGGCGGGATCATGGACATCCAGTCGAACTCGAACCCGGCACAGCTCGTCGACGAGGACGGCAAGAAGATCGGCGGAAGCGGGGGCGCACCCACGTTCGGCGTGGGGCTCGACTCGAGCGAGCTTCGCTTCTCGCCGCTGAGCCTCGACGAGGGCACATGGGCACAGAGGACCCGAGCAGGTCGTCGTAGACGCGAATACGGCGAGCAAGCAGGGCTACGAGGTCGGCGACTCGGTCGGGATCGCCGCGCTCGGCCCCGTCGAGCAATACGAGATCACCGGTATCGCGCGGTTCGGTTCCGTCGACTCGATCGGAGGCGCGACGTTCGCGGTCTTCGACGTGCCGACAGCACAGACCCTGTTCAAGAAGCAGGGGCAGTTCGACTCGATCTCGGTCGCCGCGAAAGCCGGAACATCCGCGGACGAGCTCGTCCGGTCCCTCGAGCCGATCGTTCCCGCGACCGCCGAGGTAAAGACCGGCGCCGCGCAGGCCTCCGCCGACGCGGCCGACACGAACGAAGGCATTGCATTCATCAAGTACATCCTGCTCGGGTTCGGCGGGGTGGCCCTGTTCGTGGGCGCGTTCGTGATCTTCAACACGCTGTCGATCACCGTCGCGCAACGGACGCGCGAGTTCGCCACCGTCAGAACGCTCGGGGGCTCGCGTCGCCAGGTGCTCTGGTCCGTCGTCGCCGAAGGATTCGTGATCGGGCTCCTCGCATCCGTCGTCGGCATGTTCCTCGGCCTGGGAGTGGGGAAGGGCATGAACTCGCTCTTCGTCGCCATGGGTATCGACCTTCCCCAGGCGGGCACGGTGTTCGCGACGCGCACGATCGTGGTGTGCTTGATCCTCGGCACGACCGTCACCGTTCTGGCAAGCATCGTGCCGGCGCTTCGCGCGACGCGGGTACCGCCGATCCTGGCGGTTCGCGAAGGCTCGACACCCCCGCCTCCCCGATTCGCGTCGTACGCGCCGTACGTGGCGAGCGTGACGATGGCGCTCGCAGCCGTGTCGCTCGGCATCGGGCTCTTCGTCGACGGGCTCGGCACCGCGGGCATGCTGCTTCTCCTCGGGTTCGGGACGATCGCGCTCTTCCTCGGGGTCGCTCTCCTGGCGTCCCGGCTCGTGAAGCCGCTGGCGGCAGTCGTCGGGTGGCCCGCGCTCAGGTTCGGCGGCATGCCGGGCGAGCTCGCGCGCGAGAACTCGATCCGGAACCCCGGCCGGACAGCGTCCACCGCTGCAGCGCTCATGATCGGCCTTGCGCTCGTCACCGTCGTCGCCGTGCTCGGCGCGGCGCTGCGCAACTCGACCCAGGACGCAGTGCGCGAACAGGTGACGGCCGACTACGTCGTGACGTCACAGAACGGCTTCGATCCGTTCCCGGCGGCGGCAGGAGACGCGGTAGTCAACTCACCGGATGTCACGCTCGCCTCGAGCGTCCGCTCCGACCAGGCGCTCGCGAGCGATTCGGAGGCGAACGTCACAGGAGTCGACCCGCGCACGATCCCCTCGTTCTACGAGTTCGCGTGGACCGAGGGCTCGGACGCGACCCTGGCGGAGCTGAACGCGGACGGGGCGGTCGTTACGACCGCATTTGCGGAGGATCAGCAGCTCGCGGTCGGGAGTCGTTTCCCGGTCGAGACCGCAGCCGGAGAGTCCATCGACCTCGTCGTGAAAGGCATCTACGACCCGTCCGACCTCGCACCACTGCTCGGAGCGGTCACCATCGGCCAGGCGGCATTCGACGCGAGCTTCCCGCGGCCGCGCAACCTGTTCACGTTCGTGGACGTCGAGGACACGGCGGATGTGACGGCACTGGAGCAGACCGTCTCGAGCTTCCCCGACGCGAAGCTCCACACGGAGTCGGCGTTCGTCACGAGCCGGACGAAGGAGTTCTCGACGATCCTCAACCTGCTCTACGTGCTGCTCGCTTTCTCCGTCGTGGTGAGCCTGTTCGGCATGGTCAATACGCTCGTCCTCTCCGTGTTCGAGCGGACGCGCGAGCTCGGCATGCTCCGCGCGGTCGGCATGACGCGATCGCAGGCGAGGAAGATGATCCGGCACGAGAGCGTCATCACCGCGCTCATCGGTGCCGCGCTCGGCATCCCTGTCGGGCTCTTCCTCTCGCTCCTGATGACACAGGCGTTGTCCCAGTACGACGTCTCGTTCTCGCTGCCCGTCATCCCGCTCGCGATCTTCACGTGCATCGCGATCCTCGCCGGAGTGCTGGCGGCGATCCTGCCTGCCCGCAGAGCGTCGCGTATCAACGTGCTCAAAGCGCTCCAGTACGAGTGACGGGAGACGAGCAGATGACACGCGCAGGAGCCGACGGCCCGGCGATCGAAGAGGGGGCGCCTGTCGCCTCCTCCGCCGAGGGTGAGATCGATGCCCCGATCGAACGGGTCTGGGCCGTGCTCACGGCGATCGAGCGGTGGCCGTCCTGGAACCCAGACGTGAGGTCCGTCTCGGTCGTCGCCCCCATCGTCGAAGGCTCGACATTTCGCTGGAAGGCGGGGCCGGGGACGATCACGTCGCTCGTCGAGCACCTCGACCGCCCGCGGCTGATCGCCTGGAGCGGCAAGACGCTCGGCATCCGCGCGTACCACGTCTGGCATCTCGAGGGCCAGAACGGAAAGACGCTCGTGCGCACGGAGGAGTCATACGACGGTCTCGTGGCCCGGGTCTTGAGACGGTCGCTGCAGAAGACGCTCGACACGGCGCTCACGGACGGGGTGCGCTATCTGAAGGCAGAGGCGGAGAAGGCGGGTCCGATTCCGTCGTGACGGCGATCGGTGAAACCGAGGCCTCGGGGCCACTCGCGCCGCTCGTTGACGCATCGATGACCGTGATGACCGCTGCGACAACCGTGTTCCAGAACCACGGGCCGCACCCGCGACCCGAGGAACGCATCGGGCTGATCGCGCCCCGTCCCGTATTCCTGATCTACGCGGTTCCGGGCATCGGCGAGGAGGACATCAGGCAACCCCAGTTCTACGCCGCCGCGGGCGAGCCGAAGAAGATCTGGCGAGTTCCAGGCTCGGATCACACGGGTGGCTTCGAGGCACAACCTGCCGAGTACGAGCGGCGCGTCATCGCGTTTCTCGACGACGCGCTGCTGTGGGAGAAGTGACCGCCTCGCCCCAGAACGCGCCTGCATCAGGATCCACGGCCGCGAGCGAGGTCGCGTCGCCGGTCTCACGGGTCCTGACGGAGACGATCGTGGCTCGAGTGGCGCTCGGGCTCATCGCGCTGCACGTCGTCGACGACAGCTTCCTGCAGCCCCAGCCCGGCACCTCGGCGGGCGACCACCTCGTGAGCGGCCTCGTGCCCCTCGGCGTCCTCGTGCTCGTGGCATGGGGCTATCCGCGGCTTCGCGCCGGGTTCCGCGCTTTCCTCGCACTGTTCCTCGGGATCTTCGGCATCGCGGCCGGCATCGAGGCCGTCTACTACACGACGAAGGACGGCCCGACCGGAGACGACTTCACCGGACTGCTCACGCTCGCGGCGGGCGTCGTGCTCATCGTGCTCGCGTTCACGACGCTCTGGCGCTCGCGGAAGAAGGGCGGGAGTCGCATGTGGCGTTATGCCCGTCGGGCCCTGCTCGCCGTCGGCGGGCTCGCGTTCGTGTACCTGGTGATGTTCCCGCTGTCGATCTCGTACGTCCTCACCCACGTTGCGCGAGGGTTCGTGCCGACGCCCGAGCTGGGTGCGGCGTACGAGAACGTGTCCTTCAGGACGAGCGACGGCCTCGAGCTCGAGGGCTGGTACATCCCCTCGAAGAACCGCGCAGCCGTGATCGCATTCCCGGGACGCAGCGGCCCACAGCGGCCCGCACGCATGCTGGCCCGGCACGGCTACGGGGTGCTGCTCTTCGACAGGCGCGGCGAGGGCGAAAGCGAAGGCGACCCTAACGTCTTCGGCTGGAAGGGAGAGAGGGACGTCCGGGCTGCAGTCGAGTTCCTACGCGCCCGCCCCGACGTCGACCCGAACCGGATCGGCGGCATCGGGCTCTCCGTCGGCGGCGAGATGATGATCGAGGCAGCGGCCGAGTCGGATGGGCTCGCTGCGCTCGTCACGGAGGGCGCGGGGGTCCGGTCGATCCGGGAGAGCCTCGCGGTCCCCGACACGAGGAAGAAGATCGAGGGCACGATCGCGCACGCCATCGTGACGCCCGCGGTCGCGCTCTTCGCCAACTCGACCCCCCCGGCGAGCCTCACGGATCTCTCGGGTCGGATTCGGCCACCCGTCCTTCTTCATCTACGCGGTGCCGGGCCAGGGGGGCGAGGCGGAGTTGACCGAGACCTTCTACGAGGCCGCCCACGAGCCGAAGGAGATCTGGCTCGTGCCCGGCGCAGGGCACACCGGCGGCATCGAGGCCCGGCCCGCGGAGTACGAGCGACGCGTTGTCGGATTCTTCGACGACGCGCTGCTCGGCCGCTAGCTGCCGACCGCGGCTGCGACGAACGCGGCGATCGCTGTCGTGAACTCGCGCCGGCTCGTCTCCCATGCGTAAAACATGTGGCCGCCGCCGAAGTGGTGCACCGTCAGGCGGTCGACCATCTGCGGGTCGAGCCGCATGAGGTTCCGGAGGCGGTCCGTCGCGAAGTACGGCGTGACGAGGTCGTAGCGCCCGTGGGTCACGAACGCCTTCAGGTGCGGGTTCAACGCCATGCCGTACCGGAAGTCGTCGGTCGCACCGGGAGGTGCAAGGAACGCGTGCTGGGAGTAGTCGTCCTTCCAGGCTTCGTTGACCTCGTAGCTCAGGACCGTGTACTCGCGGTCCGTCTCGACACCGATCTCGGAGCGGAGCACGCGGTTCACGGCCATCGTGTAGGCGGGGCTGATCCCCGAGAGCGTCGGGTCGGGCCCGAGGAACGAGTCGCGGTCCGGGAACGGATCGGTCGCCGTGATCGTCGCGTCGTAGAGCCCGAGCACCTTGCGCTCGTCCCGCAGGAGCTCCCGCGCGAACGTACGGATGGTGATGCGGCCCTCCGCGCGCAGGACGAGGTCGACAGGGAGGCCGACGAGATCGGCGAGCCGCGTCAGGATGCGCTCGCGCTCGTCGGCCGGCATCGACGCGCCGCGGGTCAGGAACGAGGCGTAGTCGCTCGTCGCGAACGCCTCGGCCTCGCTTCGAACCTCGTCGAGCGAGACACCGGCTGCAAACACCCGCGAGCGGCCGTGATGCACCGCAGCGAGCGCCATCGTCGGAAGCGTGTCGATCCAGCCCAGGACGTCGTAGTCCGTCGGGTTCAGCGTCGTGATCTCGAGCGCCGGGGAGATGAGGATCGCGCCGCTCAGGCCGATACCGGTTGACTCCTGAAGCATCCGCACGAGCCGCCCCACGCGGTAGCCGCCATAGCTCTCGCCGGCGATGAAGATCGGAGAGCCCCAACGTCCGTTGCTCGAGAGCCACCGCGCCATGAACTCGCACAGCGACTCGAGGTCGCGCTTCGGGGCGAAGAACTCCTTCGGGTCGGTCGCGTCATCCCGCTTCTCCTTGCCCTCCTCCGACTTCTCGGGCTCGATGACGCGGCTGAACCCGGTGCCGACAGGGTCGACGAACACGAGGTCGGTGAACCCGAGCCACGACGCCTCGTTCTCGACGAGTCGCGGCGGGGGCTCGGGGAGCGTGCCGTCGGGCGGGAACTCGACGCGCATCGGGCCGGCTGCGCCGAGATGCAGGAACGCGGACGACGCGCCGGGGCCACCGTTGAAGACGAACGTGACGGGCCGTTCCTCGCCGCCGTCCCTGGCGACATAAGCCACGGAGAAGATCTCCGCCGCTGGCTTCTCCTTCTTGCGCAGAACGAGCCACTCGCCCGTGGCCGCATACTCGATCGGCGTCGTACCGCCGCTCCAGGTACCCGTGGTCTCCGCGCCGCGCGGAGGCTCGTGGTCGGGCTTCTTGCCGTTCGTGCCGGCCGGCTCGGTCGTCTTTCCGTCGTCGCTCATTGCCTGGACGCTAGCCGCTCGGTCACCGAGACGGAGCCCCGACCTCCCTCGCTAGTGTGGCTTTCGTGGGCGAGCACGCAGCCGAGGAGAGTCGTCCCTCGCCTGACATGGCCACGCTGCCGCTGACCGGAGGCTGTCTCTGCGGTGCCGTGCGCTTCGAGGTCGACGAGCAGCCGACCTCGGCCACGTACTGCCACTGCACCCGCTGCCAGCGCCGAACGGGGACCGCCGCTTCTGCCCAGGCGATCGTCGTTCCGGGCTCGGTGCGCATCGTCTCGGGCGACGACGTCATCCGCGCGTACGAGCCGCCCGACGGCTCGCCGAAGGCCTTCTGCTCGCTGTGTGGCACGCACCTCTGGGCCAAGGGCTCCGACGGGGCTCCGGTCGCCGTCCGGATGTCCGCCTTCGACGAGGATCCGGGTGTGCGTCCGAGCCACCGCCAGTTCGTCGCGTATGCGGCGGCGTGGGAGCCGATCCCCGACGACGGCCTCCCACGCTATCCGGAGCGCCGCCCGACGTAGGAGCGGGGCACTGGTCGACTGGGACACCGTCCGCGAGCTTGCACGCGCGTTCCCCGGGGTCGAGGAAGGCACGTGCTACGGCGAGCCCGCGCTCCGCGTCCGCAAGAAGCTCTTCGCCTGGATGAGCCCGAACGAGAGGGGCGCGCTCTGCGTCCACGTCGACCAGGGCGAGAAGGAGCTTCTCCTCGAGTCGGATCCGGAGGCCTACTTCACGACGCCGCACTACGCGGACCACCCGACGCTGCTCGTCCGCTTCGAGCACATCGACCGGGACGAGCTCTGCCAGCGCATCGAGGATGCCTGGCTCCTCCGCGCGCCGAAGCGCCTCGTCGAGCTCATCGCGCGGGGGACGTAGCCGTGGCCGACTGGAGGACCGTCCGCCGGATCGCTGAGAGCTTTCCCGAGGTCGACGCGGACCTCGAGGGGCGCCCGGTGTGGCGAGTGCGCGGGAAAGCCTTCGCGTGGCGCGCCCGTGAGCGGGACGGCAGCGGGCTCGCCGTCCGCGTCGACCGCGACGAGAAGCAGCTCATCCTCGACGGCAACCCCGACGTCTACTACGTGACGCCTCACTACAACGGCTATCCGGGCGTGATCATCCACATCGCGGCAATCGGGAGGGACGAGCTCTTCGAGCGCCTCGAGGACGCGTGGCTGATCCAGGCGCCCAAGAAGCTCGCGGCCGACTACGTCGACGCGGACGAAGGCTGAGCGCGGGGCCTAGCGACTCGCGTTGAGCAAGGCGGTCATCCGCTCGAGCTCCGACTGGTCCCAGCCGTTCATGAAGTCCCCGTGGGCGGCGAACGTCCCGGACGCGGGGCGCGCCCCTTTCGGCTGCGGCGGGTAGAGCAGGACGATGGTGATCGTCGGCAGGCGCTCCGGGTGGGTCGACGGGCACGCGCCGGCCGCGGACGAATACGCCATGTGACGGCGGTGGTTGGGGCTGTCCGTCGCCCTGCCGTTCCAGCAGTTCGGGAAGCGGACGTTCAGCTCGAGGGCGTCATCCGTGCGGCATGTGGGGATCGCCGCGAACCGCTTCTGGCCGCCGACACCGCCGCAGCTCCACGACGCGATCTCCCGCGGCTGGTGGTGGTGAGCGGTCGGGTTCCCCGCGAGCATCTTGAGACCCACCGGCGGCGCGACGACCGGAAGGGTCGTGCGCTTCGTGTAGTAGACGACCGCCGCAAGCGGGGTGATCGGCTCCCGCCCGAGGAAGACGGTCGGCACCCAGTACGTCGAGGAGTCCCGCTCGATGTCGCAGGTCGTGCCGCCGCCGCGCAGCGAGGCCGGCGTCGTCGACGCGTCCACGTCCGTGTTCCCGATGTACGTGTGGTTGTGGGAACGGCCCGGCTGGCCCGGGAATCGGATCGGGTCGTCGTTGTTGCGGTGGCTGAAGCCGCAGACGACCGTGAAGTACGGCCCGCCGGGGAAGTTGCGCGCCGCAGAGGTCCCGCCGGTGCCGAGAAGAGCGCTCGCGGCCACGACGACACCCACCAGGCCGATGAAGCGGCTGGTCGGCGCCCTGCGAGAGGTCACGACCCTTCCACGCTCCTCGCGGCAGCGTACCTGCACCGTTTCCGGCTCGCTACGTTCGGTTGGCCGCACTGGCGGAGACCGAGCGCGCACTGTCACACTGCGTGGTCGCCATGTCTCAGGTGGTCGACAACCTCGATAGCGCGCGCGAAGCAGCGGCCCGCCACGCATGGAAGGAAGCCCATGCGGCCTATGCGGGCGTGGACGCGCGTGAGCTGACCGCGAGCGATCTCGAGCTGTACGGCGAGTCCGCGTGGTGGCAGGGGAAGCTCGACTCGGCGATCGGCTTGCGCGAGCGTGCGTACGCTGCGTACACGTCCGCCGGGGACAAGATCGGCGCTGCCCGGATGGCGCTGACGCTCTCGTGGGACCACGAGGGGCGCGGAGAGTTCGCCGTGGCGCACGGGTGGTTCGCGAGCGCCGAGCGTCTTCTCGACGGGCAGCCCGAGTCTCCCGAGCACAGCCGGCGCGTCCTCATCCAGGCGATCAACGCGATGTTCGCCGCGGGTGACCTCGAGACCGCCGTCGAGCTGTTCGACCAGGCCTATGCGATCGCCGAGCGCGTGGGAGACCGGGACGGCCAGATCATGGCGCTCTCCGGGAAGGGCCGCTCGTTCGTGAAAGCCGGGAGGATCGAGGCCGGCCTCGCCCTCCTCGACGAGGGCCTCGCGTCTGCGATGTGCGGCGACCTGCGGCCCCACTCGACCGGGCTCGTGTACTGCCTCACGATCAGCACCTGCCGCGATCTCGGCGACTTCCGCCGCGCCGCGGAATGGACCGAGGCGGCGAACCGCTGGTGCGACCGGCTCGACGTCACGGGGTTCCCCGGGGCGTGCCGGATTCACCGCGCCGAGGTCCTGCGCCTGCGCGGCGACTGGCCCGCAGCCGAGACACAGGCGCTCGAGGCCTGCGAGGAGCTCCTCGACTTCGACCGGAGCATCACCGCCTCCGGGCACTTCGAGATCGGCGAGATCCGGCGCAGGCGCGGAGACTACGCGGGCGCCGAGGAGGCGTACGCCACGACGAACGAGCTCGGAGGCGACGCGCAGCCAGGGCTCGCCCTGCTGCGGCTCGCGCAGGGCAAGGTGGACGCCGCCGTCGCGGGCGTCACCCACTCGCTCGCCAACGTCAAGGATCCGCTGTCTCGCGTGCGCCGGCTGCCCGCCCAGGTCGAGATCGCGATCGCGGCCGGCGACCTGAAGACAGCCCGCGCAGCCGTGAGCGAGCTCGAGACGATCGTGGACGCCTACAAGATCGGCGAGCGCCGCGCGGCCGCCTTCGACGCGACCGTCGAGGTCGCGCACGGCCAGATCCAGCTCGCCGAGAAGGACTTGGAGGGCGCGACGGAGAGCCTCCGGCGCGCTCGTGACGGGTGGCATGGCGTCGGTGCTCCGTACGAGACGGCTCGTGCGCGGCTCCTGCTCGGGATCGCGTACAAGCGATCCGGCGACGAGCACGCGGGGACGGCGGAGCTCGAAGGGGCGCTCGCGACGTTCGAGCGGCTCGGGGCCAGGCTCGACGCCGAGCAGGCGAAGGAGCTCCTCGGCCGCCTTCAGGCGCGCCGCACGTTCCTCTTCACGGACATCGTCGACTCGACGCGGCTGCTCGAGACCCTGGGCGACGACAAGTGGAAGCGGCTGCTCGCGCGCCACGACGAGCTCCTGCGCGAGCGGATCGCGGAGCACGGCGGCGAGGTCGTGAAGAAGACGGGGGACGGGTACTTCGCGTCGTTCGAGTCCCCGAAGGCGGCGATCGACGCGGCGGTGGCGATTCAGCGCTCGCTCGCGGACGAGATCGTCGCACCGGACGTCCGGATCGGCGCACACACCGGAGAGGCGTTCCGCACGGGCGCGGACGGTGCCGACTACGGCGGGCAGGACGTTCACATCGCCGCGCGCATCGGCGCGGTCGCCGGGCCCGCGGAGATCGTCGTCTCGAGCGAGACGCTCGACGGCGTCGGCACGGCCCTCAGGCTCTCCGCACCGCGTCAGGAGCAGCTGAAGGGCATCGCGGAGCCGGTCGAGGTCGTCTCGATCGAGTGGCGCTAGCCGAGCTCGTCGGTACACACCGCGCTGATCACCTTGCGCAGATCACCCCAACAGGAGGAGTCATGAAGCTCTCGTTCGTACTCATCGCGGGCGCAGCCGCTGCAACGGCGGCCGCCTGCGTGTCCGCCGGCCTCGTCGCAGCCCCGGCGGTCCCGGCCGCGCGCCGCAACGTCTCGTTCGAGCGTTTGCCGCCGGCTGCGCGGGCGGGTCAGCAGGTGATGTGGGGCCACATCAAGTCGCTCGCACGCAAGGGCGGACGGTGGGAGTTGCGCTTCGATCCCGCGTGGCTGCTCACGGGTGTCGCGGCGGAGCGGGCCGCGGTCGAGGATGGCGTTCTCGCACCGGGGGAGCCTGTCCCGAACGACAGCTATGTCGTTGAGGAAGGGCATCGCCTGCTGACGTTCGTGGTCGCGCCAACGGCGCGCGTGACACTCGTTGGCAGAGGACTGAAGACGATCGTCGTCCCGGTCTCGGAGCTCGCCCAGATCGTCAAAGGGAAGAACCCGAGGAGGCGGCCGCTGTTCGATCGTGAACGCGCGCTCGGCTACTGGATTCGCATAAGCGACAAGTACCCGAACGCCGTGGTCTCGATCGACCAGCAGTACCACCCGTAGTCGACCGGCTCAACGGCAGGCGCGGCTCGACCGCCCGAGGAAGCGCAGCGTCCCGCGGCAGAGGCCGAGCGCTGCCCGTTGCTGGTACGCCGGAGTCGCGAGCAGCCGGTCCTCCGTCGGGTTCGTCATGAAGCCCATCTCGACGAGGGTCACCGGGACGTCGGACCAGTTGAACCCCGTGAAGTCCGTGCGCTCCTGGAGCCCGCGGTCGGGGAACCCGAGTGCGCGCCGTGTCTCCGACTGGACGACAGAGGCCGCACGCTTGCTGGCGGCGTAGACGTCGTCCGTCCAGCCGCGGTGCAGCGCCGGGTAGAGGGCGTGCGTCCCTCGTGCACTGGGGTCGGACGATCCATCCGCGTGGATCCGGAGAAAGAGGGCCGCCCGCACGCGATTCGCGATCCGTGCGCGGGCGATGTTGCCCATGCTCACGCCGTCGGTCCTCGTACGCGTCATGACGACGCGAATGCCGGCGCGCTCGAGGAGCGACCGGACTCGGTTCGCCACGCGCATGTTCAGGTCGGCCTCACGCAGCCCGGAGACCACCCCGCTCGTCCCACCGCCGTCCTTGATCTTGCGCGTGGCGGATCCCGGCCCGATCGGCTCGGTCGCCGGGTTCGCGTACTGGTCGTGGCCCGCGTCGACCACGACGACAGGCCGGGAGGCGGCCGAGGTCCCGGCCGAGACGGCGAGAGAGAGCACGAGGGCAAGGCCGATCAGCGAGCGGATCATCGGGCCGAACCGCCACTTCCGGCGATGGCCGAGCCGAGACCGGTCGCAATCCCGAGGGCCGCCTGCCGGTCGAGGGCCGACCCTCGCACGATCAGCGACGGGGCGTCGTCGAGCTCCTTGCCCAGCGTCTCGACGACGCTCGACTGTCGCGCTGCCTCGACCGCCTGCGGCGTCACCGCGAGCTCGCGGAAGAGCTCCTGGCTAGCGCCGATGAGCAGCGCCGCCTCCTCGTGCGAGCCGAGTGCGACCGCGAGAGCGGCAGCGAGGCCGAGCGCATACGCGGAAAGCTCGTGGAAACCGACCTCCTCGGACACCGACAGCGTGTCCAGTAGGCGCCGGTGGGCCTCGTCGAGCTCGCCCGTGGAAAGCGCGATGCTCGCGAGCGAGAAGCTCGTGAAACCGACCCCGTCGCGGTCGCCGGATCGTGTCTGCGCCTCCAGCACCTCGAGCGCCGTCGTCCGCGCCCGCTCGGTGTCTCCCGTCTGCTCGTAGCACTCCGCGAGGTTGCCGAGCACGATCTGGAGGATGAAGTCCTCGTCGGTGCCGGTGAGCGTGTCCCGTGCCTGCTCGCAGAACGAGATCGCGGACTCGAAGTCGCCGACCGCGATCGCGGAGTAGCTGAGCTCCGAGAACATCCTCCCGACTTCGACCGTCTCACCGTTGTCCCGGTAGATGTCGAGCGCCTCGAGCCAGAGCGTCCGCGCGTCGAGGAAGTCTCCGGCGACGCCGCGCATGGTGGCCACCTCCGAGACAAGTCGCGCACGCAGCAGCGGCGGGAGCGACTCCGATACTTCGAAAACGTCGTCGAGCCGGCGGCGACCTTCGACCGAGTGGCCGCGGACGCGCCAGAAATGGCGCATCGCACTCGCCAGCCGAGCCTCCCGTTCGGTGTCGCCCTCGGCCCGGGCGAAGTCCAGCGCCGCGCGGACGTTTGCAAGCTCCGGCTCGACTCGGTCGAGCCACGGAGTGCCGCGCCGCCAGTAGCGGGGCTCGCCGCCGTCGGCAAGGTCGATGCACCAGTCGAGGTGCCGTCCACGGATGACTGGCCCGGCGTCGCCTCCGTCGAGCTCGGCCGTCGCATGGGCGCGGATCGTCTGGAGCATGTCGAAGCGGGGCTCCGCCGCAGCGCCCAGGTGGTGCTGCACGAGGCTTGCGTCGAGGAGCTCCTCGAGCGCGGTCGCGACGTCGGTGCCCGGGTCGGCGACCGCTTCCAGCGCGTCGAAGGTCGCGCCTCCCGGAAAAGCCGCCAGGACGACCCGAACATGCCGTGCCGCGGGACCGAGCAGGTTCACGCTCCAGTCGACGGCTGCCTGAAGCGACCTCTGGCGCTCCGGGAGATCCGGTGCCGTGCGGACGAGGAACGCGAGCGCTTCCCCGACGCGCTTCGCCGTCCCCTCCACTCCGAGCACCCGCACGCGCGCGGCCGCCAGCTCGATCGCGAGCGGCAGCCCGTCGAGCGCGCGGGTGATCCGGGCGAGCGCCTCGGCATTCGCCTCGCTCGGCTCGAACTGCGGAACCGCCTGCTGCGCGCGCATGACGTAGAGCCGCACGGCGGCTATCGACGAGATCGCATCGAGGCTCGTCTCTCCTTGTGCAGGCACCTGCAGCGTCGGGACGCGGAACTCGTGCTCGGGCGCGATCCGGAGCGGGACACGGCTCGTCGCGAGGATCCGAAGCTCCGGCGCGGCGTCCAGAAGCGCCGCGATGTCGGGGAACGAGCCCGGGAGGTGCTCCAGGTTGTCGACGACGATCAGCGTGGGCCCGCCGACGGCCGCGGCAACCGATGCGATCGGCGCCTCGCCGGGCACCTCGTCGATCCCGAGCGCCGTGCCTATCGCAGGAAGGACGAGCTCCGCGTCGGCGACCGGCGCGAGATCGACGAACGGAGCGCCGCCCACCGCTTCCGTGGCGGCGAGCGCGAGGCTCGTCTTCCCTGTCCCTCCCGGACCGGTGAGCGTGATCAGCCGAGCGTCGTCACGACCGAGAAGCGCCGAGACCGCGGCGAGCTCGACATCGCGGCCGATGAGCTCGGGAGCACTGGTCGCCCCGTGCCCGGCCGACGCCTGCGGCGCCGCCGGTGCGCTGAGCCCGGGGTCGTGGTTGAGGATGCGCTGCTGCAGCTCGCGGAGCTCGGGTGAAGGGTCGAGGCCGAGCTCCTGGAGCGACGCGCGCGCTGCCTGGAAGCTCTCGAGGGCGTCTGCCTGCCGCCCGGCCCGGTAGAGCGCGAGCATGTGGTGCGCGCGCAGCCGCTCGCGGTGTGGATACGCGGCCACGAGCGCGTCGAGCTCGGACACGAGCGCGCTGTGGCGCCCGTCGTCGAGATCTGCGGCGACCCGCGCCTCGAGCGCCGCCAGACGGCTCTCCTCAAGGCGCGCCGCTTCCGACTGGGCGAAGGATTCGTACGCGACGTCCGCGAGCGCCCGCCCGCGCCAGAGAGCGAGCGCCTCGGTCGGCGATCCCTCGGCGACGAGCCGTTCGAACCGCTCGACGTCCAGCTCCCCCTCCTGCACGCGCAGCAGATAGCCCGGCGGACGCGTCACGATGCGGTCGGCGCCGAGAGCCTGCCGCAGCGCGTGCACGTGCACGTGCAACGCGCTCGCGCCGCTCGCCGGAGGCTTCTCGCCCCAGATGCCGTCCAGCAGGCGGTCCACGGAGACGACCTCGTTCGCGTTCAGCAGGAGAAGCGCGAGCAGCGCCCTCGGCCTTTGCCCGCCGAGAGCCACGGTCCCACCGTCGTCGTCCACCACCTCCAGCGGCCCCAGCAGCCGGAACTCCACTCGCCCTTCAGACCTCCCTTAAGCCGAGCTTAGGCGGATCGTAAGTGGTCCAGCCGAGGGTGCTCACGTCCAGTCCACCCGCTCCAAGGAGGCAGATGTGATCACCACCGGACAGTCCATCACGAATCCCGTCACCGGCGAGACGCTGGTGTTCCGCAAGACCGCGGCCGACACGAACGGCGAGGCAGTCGTCGTCGAGGCGTTCGTCGAGCCGGACGGCGCCGTCGCCGCAGCCCACGTCCATCCAGCCCAGGAGGAGCGCTTCGAGGTCCTCGCGGGCGAGCTCGAGTTCCGCCTTCGCAAGCAGACCATCGTGGCGAAGCCGGGCGACCGCGTGCTCGTCCCGGCTGGAACGCCGCACCGCTTCCGCAACGTCGGCGAGGAGACCGCCCATTTCGTGTGCGAAGTGCGGCCCGCCCTCGGTTTCGAGCAGCTGATCGAGACGATGTTCACGCTCGCCGAGGACGGCAAGGTGAACCGGAAGGGCATGCCGAACCCGATCCGGCTCGCGGTCATCGCGCGGCACCACTTCGGCGACGTCCGCCTGCCGTTCCCGCCTGCCTGGGTGCAGCGGCTCGGGCTCGCGTTCGCCGCCCCGCTCGGCCGCCTGCTCGGCTTCCGGCCGACGTACCAGCCGGCAGAGCCGAAGGCGCCGACCGCGCTCGGCATCTAGGCGACCTCGACCACGACACGACGAAGGAGGAAGACGCAGACATGACCACGACCACACTCGACATCACGGGCGCGGAGATCACGAGGCCGGCGTGGGGCAGGTTCCTGCCCGCGCTCGGGGGCCTCGGGCTCGTCGCCGGGCTGATCGCGATCATGGTCAGCCCGGCCAGCGACGACACGGGCGAGACAGCCCTCGAGGTCGTCACGTATGCGAAGTCGCACGAGACCTGGAACGTGGCGATCACGCTCTTCGGCATCGCCTCCATCGCTCTCGGCGGCGCATTCGTCGCCGGCCTGTACGCCCGCCTGCAGGGAATCGCGACCCGGACGGAGTCCACGCTCGTCCTGATCGGGGGCACGGTCTTCACCCTGTGCTTCTCGCTCTGCTGGACGATCTGGATGGCTCCGCTGATCGACATGCCGGGCGACTCGGGGGCGGCGCTCGCCCAGGCCCAGGCATACCTCTCGTACGACGACATCGGGTGGTTCGTGCTGGCAGCGGGCGGCATCGCCGCCGCGGTAATGGCGGTCCCGGCGTCGCTCGCTGCGATTCGCGCCGGCCTGCCGGCCTGGCTCGGCTGGCTCGGCGTCGTCGCGGGCGTCCTGTCGATCGGGACGATGGCCTTCCTCGGGATGTTCGCCTGGATGGCCTGGATTGCGGCCGCGTCCGTCGTGCTGGCCGTCTCGCGACACGCGTAGTCGCACCGTCGGATCGCGACGAGCAGGTGCCCGGCGTCCGCCGGGCACCTGCTTGTCTACACACCGAAGTGGTTCACCCAGACGACGCCGTCCTCGATGTCGTCGAGCGTCGCTCCCGGGAGGAGTGAGATGCCGACGGTTCGCCAGTCGGGCTGGAAGAGGTTCTCGCGGTGACCAGGCGAGTTCAGCCAGGCGTCGACGGCCGGACGTGGCGCCATGAGCGGCCCTTCGCCGATGTACAGGTTCTCGCCGAGCGGCCCGACGTATCCGAGGTCGTCGGCAGCCTGGAACGGCTCCTTCCCGCATGCCTCGTGGCTGAACTGGCGGCAGATCGCGATGTCCCGTCCCTTGCTGTTCGCGGTCTGGGTGAGGAACGACGAGATGCTGACCTGCCCAAGGCCCTCGTGCACCCTGGCGAAGTTCAGGAGACAGAGCATGACCGTGATCTGGACGTCGGGGGGTAGCCCGACGTCCTCGCCGCCGGGGCAGGTGCTCTCATCGGCCAGCCATTCGTCCCAGGGGTCGTTCTTCTCGTAGAGCGACTGCTTCCCGATAGTGATCCCCGGCGAGCCCGGGAAGAGCTCGAGCCGCAGCCCGTTCGCTCCGCGCTCCCGGTCGAAGGACGGACGCGTGAGGGCCGCGACGATCGCGAGGCCGACGAGGACGCCGAGCAGGATCCGCCAGACGGACGTGTCGCGCGTCCGCGAGCGCGTCGCCACCTCCCGATCCCAGTCTCGATCCTCGATCCCCACGACTCCGGGAGATATCGGCCCGCCGTGTGGTTCGGTTGAGGCGCGAGGGCTAGCTCGAGCGCTGGACGAGCTGGCCGAGCGCAGCCTTCGGACCGAGGCGCAACGCCGGCCGCTTGTCGTCCGCCGGCAGCTCGAGCGCGAAGCGGTAGATGCGCCGCGGGTCGTAGACCTTGCAGGGATCCTCGCGACAGGGCTCCATCGAGAGCCGCCGCACACGCTTCCCGTACGCGTCGAAGAAGACGATCGTGAGCGGGACGAGCGTGTTCTTCATCCAGAACCCAGACGAGGTCGGATACTTGAACACGAAGAGCATCCCGTCCCGCGGCGCCTTCGTCCGGTTCATCAACCCGACCGAGCGCTGCCCCGGTGTGCGTGCGATCTCCGGCCGGAACGCGACCCCGTCGAGCGTCAGCCGGGCGGTCGCCGCCCCGTCGCTCGGCGCCGCGCGCACGGCGTCGGCCGCGAAGACCGCGACGAGCAGGAGCGCGATCGCAGCGACCCGGGACATCACGCTCGAAGACGATACGGCAAGGCGCGGCGCGGCTACGAGACGACCGTGACCGCCACGCGCTGCACGGCGTTGTTCGCATAGCCGCCCACGTTCCAGGGCGGCTCGAGCGGCTGGCTCCGGCCCGCGGAGTCGCGCGCCCTGCTGCAGAGCTCGTACTCGCCGGGCTCCGCGTCCCAGGTGAACGACCACGAGCGCCACGCCCAGCGGCCGAGCGAGTCGTCGCCGAGCTCGCTCTCGGCCCACGTCTCGCCGCCGTCCGTCGAGACGTCCACGCCGGCGAGCTCCGCGTCCCCGGCCCATGCACGGCCGGCGAGCTCGCACACCCCCGCGCGGACGATCCGCGCACGAGAGAGGAACTCGGGGATGCCGGGCGGGATCATGAGCGAGCGGAGCTGGATGCGGGTGATCGGCTCGCCCTCGTCGTCCTCGTGCTGGCGGAAGCGGTAGCCGTGCGTCATCTGGTAGCCGTCGTGCGGCGCATCGAGCAGCGTGATCCGGGCGAGCCACTTCACGCTCGTCATCCCGTACCAGCCCGGGACCACGAGCCGGAGCGGGAAGCCGTGCTGCGGGGGAAGCGGCACGCCGTTGACCTCGTACGCGAGAAGCGCGTCGCCGGCGAGCACCTCCGCGAGCGGGACGCTTCGGGCGTAGTCCTGCTCCTCCCCGCCCTCGACGCCCCGGTCGAGCCCCGTGAACAGGACGTCGGATGCGCCCGCGGCGACGCCTGCTTCCTCCAGCAGTCCCGCGACGGGCGTCCCGCGCCAGCGCGCGGTGCCGACTGCCTCGAGCAGCCAGGGCTGGCTGACGACGTGCGGCTCGACGTGCGCGCGTCCGTTGCCGGCGCACTCCATGGTCACGGCTGTCTCGACGGAAGGGCGCGCGCGAAGCTCCTCGAGCGACAGCGAGAGCGGGCTCTCGACGAGACCGTCGAGCTCCAGCCGCCAGGTCGAGGGGTCGACCTCGGGAATGTCGTAGTGCGTCAGCAGGTAGTGGAGGCCGATCGGCGTGACGTCCCAGCGCAGCGCCTCGAGCGGCATGCCGTGGTTCCGTGCGGCGAGCTGGAGCTCCTCGAGGCTGATCGCGTCGGTCACCGGTCAGACGCTAGCTCACGAGCCGAGGACGTTCACCGCTCGCGCCGCGACGAGGAGGATCGTCACGGCGGAGATCGCCGACTCGAGCCCCATGACGAGCTTCGCGCGCACGGTCAGCGGCATCGTGTCGGTCGGGCTGAACGCGATCGAGTTCGTCAGCGAGACGTAGAGGTAGTCCCAGGCCTGGGGGCGCCAGCTTCCCGGGTCGGGCTCGGAGAGATCGTCCTGCGGGAACAGGAAGTCGAACGGCTTCCGCTCGCGCATCCGCAGCCGGACCGCCGGTCCGCCCGCGTCGAGCTCCCAGAAGAGGAGCCCGAACACGATGACGTCGGTCGTGTAGATCGCGAACGCGGTGAGCAGGAGCTCGCCTCCGCCGAGGTCCTCGGTGTTCGTCGTCACGAGCGCCGCCACGAGGATCGCGAGCGCGACGAAGTTGCCGAGCACGAGGAGGCCGAGCAGAACGAGCGCCGCGCTCCGCGTCCGCACCAGGCCGATACCGCGGATGCTGAGGACGAGGTCGACGGTGAGCAGCAGCGTGGGAAGCGCGACGAGCAGCCAGACCCACCACGGAAGACCGAGCAGTTCCCAGTGCCGGTTCCAGCTGACGAGCGCGAGCACGACGATGAACGATCAGAGCGAGACGGCGACGGGTGCCGCCTCGCGTCGCCCTTCGGCGCGCGCTCGGCCTCGGACATGGCCATGCCCGCTGTATTCGCGGGCACGACTGCGATGCTCCTCTCAGGCGCGAGCGGGCGCAGCGCGCTGGGCGGCGATGAAGTCCCGGTACCAGCGGTAGCTGGCCTTCGGAACGCGCTCGAGCGTCTCGTAGTCGACGAAGACGATCCCGAAGCGCTTCGAGTAGCCGAGAGCCCACTCGAAGTTGTCGAGAAGCGACCACACGAAGTAGCCCTGCACCGGGACGCCGGCGTCGATGGCGCGGGCGATCGCTCCGAGGTGGGTCTCGATGTACGACGTCCTGGCCGGGTCCTCCACGCTGCCGTTCTGCCGCATGTCGGTGAAGGCGGCGCCGTTCTCGGTGACGTGCAGCGGCGGCGTGTCGTACTCGGAGTGCATGCGCAGGAGCAGCTCGTGGAGGCCGTCCGGGTAGATCTCCCAGCCCATCTCCGTGAACTCGGCGTTCGCCGGCTCGACGACGACGGGGGCGCGTGCCGTTGGCGCGGACGATGTGGCGGCGGTAGTAGTTGAGGCCGAGGAAGTCGATCGGGGCCGCGATGACCGGCAGGTCGTCGAATGCGCCGTCGGGCAGGAACCGCTCGTAGTGCGGGAGGACGTCCTCGGGGTAGGAGCCGCGCAGCACGGGGTCGAGGATCCAGCGGTTGCGGATACCGTCCTCCAGCCGCGCGGCCGTGATGTCCTCCTCGGAGTCCGTCAGCGGATGCGTGGGGATCACGTCGATCGTGATCCCCACGTCCGCGCCGGGGACCTGGCGGCGTAGCACTTCGACGGCCCGGCCGTGGGAGAGCAGGACGTGGTGCGCCGCCGCGATCGGGTCACCCGTGCTCTTGCGGCCGGGCGCGTGCTCGCCCGACCCGTATCCGAGCCACGCGACAACCCATGGCTCGTTCTGCGTGATCCAGCGCGTAACCCGGTCGCCCAGGCGCGCGGCGACGACCTCGACGTACTCGGCGAACGCCTCGACCGTCTCGCGGACCGGCCAGCCGCCGCGGTCCTCGAGCGGCTGCGGCAGGTCCCAGTGGTAGAGCGTCGCGAACGGCTCGATCCCGTTCTCGAGGAGCTCGTCGACCAAGTGGTCGTAGAAGTCCAGTCCCGCCGTGTTCACGCGACCGCGCCCGTCAGGGACGACGCGCGGCCAGGCGATCGAGAACCGGTACGCGTTGAGCCCGAGCTCGCGCATCAGGCGCACGTCTTCCGGGTAGCGGTGGTAGGAGTCGCACGCGACCCGGCCGTTATCGCCGTTCGCGATCGCTCCCGGAGTGGACGTAAACCGGTCCCAGATGCTCTCCCCGCGGCCGTCCTCGCGCACCGCTCCCTCGATCTGGTACGCCGCGGTCGCAGCCCCCCAGAAGAAGTCGGTGGGGAAGGCTCCGTTGGTCATGTTGGCAGTAGTCTCCACGGTCGTGCGCTACATTGCTTAACCGGTCAAGGCGATCATACGCGGTTTATCGTCCGCCGCAAGCAGAAGGGATGAAGTGTCCGAGACGAAGCGTGACAGGGTCACCATCCGGGACATCGCCGAGCGGGCCGGCGTGTCCAAGGTCGCCGTCTCGTATGCACTGAACGGACAGCCCGGCGTCTCGGCAGCGACGCGCGAGCGAATCGTCTCCATCGCCGAAGAGCTCGGCTGGTACCCGAACCGGGCGGCCCGGGCGCTCTCGGGCGCTCGCACGGACGCCTGCGGGCTCGTCCTCGCCCGCCCGGCGCGCACGCTCGCACTGGAGCCGTTCTTCATGGAGTTCATCGCGGGTGTCGAGTCGGAACTCTCGCGCCAGTCGATGGCGCTCACGATCCAGCTGGTGGCGAACGTTCACGACGAGATCGAGGTCTACAAGCGGTGGTGGGGCGAGCACCGCGTGGACGGCGTGCTCATGGTCGATCCCCGCGTCGACGACCCGCGAATCGGCGAGCTCGACCGGCTCGGGCTTCCGGCCGTTGTTATCGGTGGACCCCAGGAAAACAGCTCTCTGCCAGCGGTTTGGCACGACGAGGCGTCCGTCGTGACCGAAGCGGTGCAGTACCTCGCCGCCCTCGGCCACCGGCGGATCGCGCAGGTCGCAGGCGTCAGCGACTTCGTCCACACGCGCCAGCGGACGGCCGCGTTCCGGCAGGCCGCGAAGGACCTCGGACTCGAGTGGGAGATCGTCGAGACGGACTACAGCGCAGAGAACGGCGCGCGCGCGACGCGCAAGCTCCTGTCCTCACCGGACGCGCCGACGGCGATCGTCTTCGACAGCGACCTGCTCGCCGTCACGGGCCTCGGAGTCGCACAGCAGATGGGCTTCACAGTGCCGGACGACCTGTCCATCATCGGGTGGGACGACTCGCTCATCAGCCAGGTCGTGCACCCGCCCCTCACGGCGATCACGAGGGACATCGAGGGCTACGGCCGAGCCGCCGCGCGACGACTCCTCGTGGCCATCGAGGGCCGCGAGTCGGAGGACGTCGAGACCATGCGTGGGGAGCTCACGACGAGGGGTAGTACCGGGCGTCCGGTAACGAATCGCTGAACACCGGGTTGACACTTAACCGGATAAGTGATGAAGTTCACACCGTGCGTTGGATGGTTCGGCGATCGCTTTCGACGCGGGAAGCTCGGCTCCCCGGCCCCCGCGCGATCTCCACAGGCCAACCAGACCGAGGCTCCAACGTCACAGATCTGGGGGCAACCGACCGAGGAGGGACACAGAACGATGTTTAACCGTAGGACTAAGGGGGTTGCGGGCGCGATCGTCGTGTTCGTCGCCGTCGCCGCCGCCTCACTCGGGGTAGCGGGGGCCGGCGCAAGCGAACAGGATGCGTTTGCGCTTCCACGCGCACAGACCTTCTACATGAGCGGTAGCCAGTGGGCGCCGTACGGGGACGTCAATCCCGCCAAGACGTGGGACTACTCCACGGGCACGGTCGGGCTCGCGTACGAGACCACGTTCCGGTTCAACCCGCTGACGGGCCAGTTCATTCCGTGGCTCGCCACGGCCGGTAACTGGCGGACGAAGAACGTGTTCGTCATGAGCATCCGCCGCGGCGTCAAGTTCAGTGACGGCAAGACGCTGACGCCTGCGGACGTGAAGTACAGCTTCGACCTGCTGAAGATGCCGACGCATCCGCAGAACGCGCTGTGGGCCTCGACGGGGCTCAAGAGCGTCAAGGTCGTCGGGAACAACGTGGTGTTCACCTTCGCAGGTGCGCCCGGGTACCAGCAGTTCGACTTCTACCGGTACAACGTCGCGATCGTCCCGCGGCACGTGTTCGCGCAGTACAGCAAGACGGATCTGACGACCGGCAATCTCGACGCCGACAAGGTCGTCGGCACCGGCCCGTACGCGTACCAGTCGGGAGCGAGTTCGACGTCGCAGACGTTCGTCTGGCAGCGGCGGAGCGACTGGTGGGCGACGAAGGCACTGGGTCTCCGCCCGGCACCGCGATACGTCGTCGACATCCACAACACGTCGAACACGGCGGCGTTCGCCAACTTCCAGGCGGGGAACATCGACCTCTTCAACAACTTCGCACCGAGGTCGGCGATCAAGGGCAAGATCAAGACCTTCTACAACAAGGCCCCGTATCACCTGGGTGCGAACACGACCTGGCTCTTCCCGAACACGACGAAGAAGCCGCTGAACGATCCGCAGTTCCGCCGTGCGCTGGCCTACTCGATCAACATGAACCAGATCCTCGACAAGGCCTACCAGGGCCTCGTCGACAAGGCGAGCCCGACGGGCCTGCTGCCGATCTGGAACAAGTGGGTCGACAAGAAGGTCGTCGCGAAGTACGGCTTCTCGTACAGCCTGGCGAAGGCGAAGGCCACCCTCGCCGCGGCAGGGTACAAGGACTCGGACGGCGACGGCTACGTCGAGAACAAGGACGGGTCGGACGTCTCGCTGACGATCCGGTGCCCGAACGGCTGGTCTGACTGGATGATCGCGATCCAGGTCGTCGCCGAGAGTGCAAAGGCGGCCGGGATCAAGATCACGCCGGGCTACCCCGACTACGGGACCCTGGTGGACGATCGCGGACACGCGCGGTACGACCTGGTGCTGGCGAACGACCGCCAGTACTCGAACACGCCGTGGACGTACTACCAGTACATCTTCCAGCTGCCGATCCTGGACAACCAGACGACCGTGAACTACGAGCGGTTCGCGAGCAACAAGGCATGGGGCCTGACGCAGCTCCTGGACAAGACGCCTACGAGCAACCCGAAGGCGTACCAGGCAGTGATGTCCAAGCTCCAGACCGTGTTCCTGCAGAACCTGCCTGCGATCCCGCTCTGGTACAACGGGATGTGGGCCATGTTCAACACGTCGTACTGGACGAACTGGCCATCCGCGACCGGGAACCGCTCCACCCCGACCGCGTGGAACAACTACTGGCAGATGACGAGCATCGACATGCTCACCAACCTGAAGCCGGCGAAGAAGTAGCGAAGGCACTCGCCGTGATCGGACAACACCCCTCCCGGCCAACCACCGGGAGGGGTGTTGTCGTCCTCTGCCAGGATCCGGATCGAGGCTCCCGATGACGCGCTATCTCCTCAGGAAGATCCTCATCTACCTCGTCACGTTCGTCGTGGCAGTGACGATCGACTGGGCGATCCCACGCTTCATGCCGGGCGATCCGGTCGAGCAGCTCCTGGCTCGGATGCAAGCGCAACCGGAGGCGTCCCAGGCCCTCACGGGCTACTACACCGAGGCGTTCGGGTTCGACGTCCCGATCTGGCAGCAGTACCTCAACTTCTGGAAGGCGCTCTTCAACGGCGACCTCGGGCTCAGCATCGCGAACTTCCCGACCCCGGTGTCCGAGCTGATCATGGGCGCGCTCCCGTACACGCTCGCGCTGCTCGTGCCGGCGATCCTGCTGAGCTTCTGGGCCGGCAACAAGGTCGGCGCGCTCGCGGCGCGCCGGAAGATGCTCGACAACACTGTGCTGCCCGTCGGCTATGTGCTCACGGCGACGCCTCAGATGTGGCTCGGCATCATCCTCGCGTGGGTGTTCGCCTCCACGCTGGCGATCTTCCCGGTGTCGGGCGCATACGGGTTCGCACTCCAGCCGGAGTGGTCGCTCGAGTTCACCCGTAGCTTCTTGCACCACTGGGTACTGCCGTTCTCGGCGCTCTTCCTCGTCGCATTCGGCGGCTGGGCGATCGGGATGCGGAACATGATCATCTACGAGCTCGAGGCCGACTACTCGAACTACCTCGCGAGCCTCGGAGCGCCGACGAAGCTCGTCCGCAAGTACGCCTACCGCAACGCACTCCTGCCCCAGATCACCGGGCTTGCCCTCGCGCTCGGCGCGGTCGTCGCCGGCGCCATCGTGGTCGAGATCGTGTTCTCCTATCCCGGTCTCGGCACGCTCACCCTGAACGCAATCCAGAATCGCGACTACTTCCTCATCCAGGGCATCTTCCTCTTCCTCATCACGGGCGTCCTGATCGCGAACTTCATCATCGACATCGCGTACGTCTTCATCGATCCGCGAACCCGCATCGGGATGCAGGGCGGCGCGTGATGGCCGTTTCCGACCAGCGCGACGTCGTCGTGACGACCGGGGCCCCGGCGCCGTCGCTCGAGGCGACCGCGACCACGGCGCCGGGAGGCGGCGCACCGATTGCCCCCGCCGGGTGGCGGGGCCGCTCGGAGTTCCTCTACTTCGCGCTTCGCAACTGGAAGTTCGTCGCGGGCCTCGCGCTCGTGGCCGCCTTCTTCGTGCTTGCCCTCGTCGGCCCGCTGCTTACAGACGATGCGCCGCTCGCGTTCAGTGGGCCGTCCGATCAACCGCCATCCTCGGAGTACTGGTTCGGGACGACCACGTTCGGTCAGAACGTGTTCTCCCAGTTCGTCTACGGGCTGCGGGCGGCCTTCCTCGTCGGCGTCCTGGGCGGAGGGATCGCGTGGATCCTCGGTGCGACCATCGGCTTCACCGCCGGCTATCGCGGAGGCTGGATCGACGACGTCCTCAACATGCTCACGAACGTCGTGCTCGTGATCCCGACGCTGGCGATCCTCATCATCGTCGCCGCGTACATCAACGTGCAGAGCTACGCGACCGAGGCCGTCCTGATCGGGCTGACGTCCTGGCCCTGGGCGGCGCGTGCCGTGCGGGCGCAGACGTTCTCACTGAAGACGCGAGACTTCGTGGACGTCGCGCGGTTGAGCGGGCGCGGCACGAGGCAGATCATCACGACGGAGATCGCCCCGAACATGAGCTCGTACCTGCTCATGATGTTCATCCTGCTCTTCGGAGGCGCGATCCTCATCGGTGCGTCCCTCGACTTCCTCGGGCTCGGGCCCTCCGAGTCCATCTCGCTCGGCCTGATGATGAACAACGCGTTTCTCTCGAGCGCGCTCCTCCTCGGCCTGTGGTGGTGGTTCGTCCCGCCGGGCCTCGGGATCATCGCGATCGTCGGCGGGCTCTACGTGATGAACGTCGGCCTCGACGAGATCTTCAACCCGAAACTGCGGGAGAAGTGAGATGAGCCTCAAGGTCGACGGGCTTACGGTCTACTACCGGTCGCTCCGCGGCGACGTGAAGGCCGTCGACGGCGCGACGTTCGAGATCGCGGACGGCGAGATCATGGGCCTCGCGGGAGAGTCGGGCTGCGGGAAGTCGACCCTCGGCAAGAGCCTCATCCGTATGGACGCACGCATGCGCTATGTGGACGGCCACGTCGAGCTCGACGGGCGCGAGCTTCCCGTGTGGGACGACAGGAAGATGAATGCCTTCCGCTTCAAGGACGTCTCGATCATCCCCCAGTACGCGCTGAGCGCGCTGAACCCGACCCGGAAGATCGGCCCGATGGCCGCTGATCTCCTCGCCTCGCGCGGCGTCGAGGTGCACGCGGTGCTTCCCGAGTTCAAGCGCCGGCTCAAGATCGTCGGACTTTCGGAGGACGTGCTCGAACGCTTTCCGATCGAGCTCTCCGGCGGCATGAAGCAGCGCGTCGTGATGGTCCTCTCCTCGCTCCTCGACCCCTCCCTCCTCATCGCCGACGAGGTGACATCCGCGCTCGACGTGTCGACGCAGCGAGCGGTGTCCGAGCTGCTCGTCGAGTTCCGCGACCGCGGCTTCGTCAAGAGCATGATCGTGATCACGCACGACCTCTCCGTCCTGTACCAGATCGCGGACACGATCCTCGTCATGTACGCGGGGAAGCTTGCGGAGAAGGCGCCCGCGGAGACCATGATCGACGCCCCGAAGCATCCCTACACGCAGCTCCTTCTCTCGTCGCTTCCGGAGGTCGGCGTTCGATTCGCGGAGAAGCGGTTGCAGGGCATCCCGGGACGCCCGCCGTCGCTTCTCGAGCCGCCCCCGGGCTGCCGCTTCCGAGCGCGCTGCCCGCTCGCATTCGAGAAGTGCGGCGACGAGCCGCCGTTCGTCGAGGTCGCGCCCGGCCAGGCGGCCGCCTGCTGGAAGGCGGCTGCCTGATGCTCACGGTCGACGCCTGCTGCAAGACCTACAAGATGGGCGCGTTCGGCGGCCGCGAGCTGGAGGCGGTGCGAAACGTGGACTTCGAGGTCCACCCGGGCGAGGTCGTGTCTCTCATCGGCGAGAGCGGGAGCGGCAAGTCGACGATCGGCAAGATGATCCTCCGCCTGCTGAAGGTCACCCGCGGGTCGATCGTCTTCGACGGCGTCGACATCTCAACCCTCACCGGCAAGGAGCTGAAGAAGTACTACGCCGACGTCCAGGGCGTTTTCCAGGACCCCTTCAGCTCGTACAACCCGATCTTCAAAGCGGACCGCGTCTTCACGATGCTCCGCGGCGTCTACTTCTCGGACCTGTCGACTCCGGACTGGAACACGAAGCTCGAGCGGTCGCTCGAGGACGTCAACCTCAATCCCGGCGACGTCATGGGGAAGTACCCGCACCAGCTCAGCGGCGGGCAGCTGCAGCGGATGCTCGTCGCGCGAGCGCTCTTGCTCGACATACGGCTGCTCGTCGCGGACGAGATCATCAGCATGCTCGACGCCTCCACGCGCATCGACGTCCTGAACCTGCTCGGCGACCTCAAGGAGCGCGGCCTCGGCATCCTCTTCATCACGCACGACCTCTCGCTCGGCAACTACATCAGCGACAAGACCATGATCCTCTGGAAGGGCGCGGTCGTGGAGCTGGGCCCGACCGAGCTCGTTTTCGGCAACCCCGTTCACCCGTACACGAAGACACTCCTCGCCTCCGTGCCGCAACTCCACCGCAAGTGGCACGAGATCGAGGCCGAGCTCGGGACGATTCCGGCGACAACCAACGGGGGGGCACTGGACCAGGCCGCCGAGACGGACGGCGCACTCGTCGAGGTCGAGCGCGGTCATTTCGCCGCGGTCGGCGAGCACGGACAGAACGGCCGGTGACGAGCCTGCGAGCCGGCGCCGAGGTCGCGGCGGAGAGCGACGCGCCGTCGATCCCCTGGGAGGAGCGGCCCTCGGGATCGAGCGACGTCCTCTGGCGCTCGAGCCGCAACCCGATCGTCGCGCGCGACCACACGGCCCGCTCCAACAGCATCTTCAACTCCGCCGTAGTGCGCTTCGCCGACGGCTTCGCCGGCGTGTTCCGCGTCGATGACAAGAGCAGGACGATGAACGTCCACGCGGGCCGGAGCACAGACGGGGTTACGTGGGACATCGACGACGAGCCGATCGCGTTCCGCGCGGCCGACGGGCGCGTCCCGGAGATCCAGGAGAGCTTCATCTATGCGTACGACCCACGGGTCACCTGGCTCGAGGACCGGTACTACGTCAGCTGGTGCAACGGGTACCACGGCCCGACCATCGGGATCGCGTACACGCACGACTTCGAGACGTTCCACCAGCTCGACAACGCGTTCCTCCCCTTCAACCGGAACGGCGTTCTCTTCCCGCGGCGAGTCGGCGAGAGCTACGCGATGCTGAGCCGCCCGAGCGACAGCGGCCATACGCCGTTCGGTGACATCTACTACTCCGAGAGCCCCGATCTCGTGCACTGGGGCCGGCATCGGCACGTCATGTCCCCGGTCCCGCTCTCGTGGGAGGCGACGAAGATCGGCGCAGGGCCGACTCCGATCGAGACGCCCGACGGCTGGCTCGTCCTGTACCACGGCGTGCTCACGTCCTGCAACGGCTTCGTCTACTCGATGGGCGCGGCACTACTCGATCTCGACGAGCCGTGGAAGGTGGTCGCCCGGGGCCGCGACTTCCTTCTCGCGCCGCACGCCGTCTACGAGCAGGTCGGCGACGTGCCGAACGTCGTCTTCCCGTGCGCGGCGCTCGTCGACGAGGCCGCCGACCGCGTGACCGTCTACTACGGCGGCGCCGACACGGTCGTGTGCCTCGCTCACGGTCACCTCTCCGAGCTGATCGAGTTCGTTCGCTCCTAGCCGGGAGACCGGGCTCGATCTGCTTGGATCGGGCGAGATGCCCGATCGCCTCCTCACGAGAGCGTTCCTGCTCGTCGTCCTCGCGGAGTTCGCCCTCTGCATGTCGCTCGGGATGCTGCTCGCAGTCGTCCCCGTGTACGCAGACGAGCAACTCGCGGTCGGAAGCTTCGGGGTCGCCGTGGCCGTCTCGGCGGCCAGCCCGCTGATCCTCGTCACCCAGCCCCTCGCAGGGCGCCTCGGCGATCGCAGAGGGCGTCGCGTCCTCGTGGTCGCGGGGGGCCTCGTCGCGGCCGCCAGCGTCGCGGGATACGCACTGGCCGACTCGCTCCAGACCCTGATCGCTCTTCGCCTGCTCACGGGCGTCGGCGAGGCGATGCTTCTCGTCGGCGCGGCGACGATGATCACCGATCTCGCGCCTGCGCATCGGCGGGGAGAAGCCCTGAGCCTGTACAGCCTGGGTCTCTGGGGCGGGCTTGCGCTCGGCCCGCTCGTCGGCGAGCTCGTCCTGCGCGGCGACCATTTTAGCTCCGTCTGGTTCCTCGCCGGCGGCTGCTGTCTCGCCGCCGCACTCATCGGATTCGCGCTGCCCGAGACCGGGCAGCGCAAGACGGTCGCCCCGAACCCGTGGACGCGGCTGGTCCATCCCGCGGCGGTCGGCCCGGGCGTCGTGCTCTCGCTGACGGTTGTCGGGTTTGCGGGCCTCGGGACCTTCGGCGCGCTGTACGCGCGCGAGCTCGGTCTCGGCGGGGGCGGTCCGGTCTTCCTGGTCTACGCGGCCGTCATCCTCGTGACGAGGAGCGTCGGACGCCGGATCCCCGACCGGTTCGGGCCGAAGGCGACATCCGGAACGGCACTCCTCGTGCTCGCGGCCGGGCTCCTGGTCATCGGGCTCTGGAACGTTCCAGCCGGCCTCCTCATCGGCACGGTGGTCGTCGGCTTCGGCCATGCGCTGGCTTTCCCGTCGCTGATGACGCTCGCGGTGAACGCCGCGCCGCCGAACGAAAGAAGCTCCGTCGTCGGGACGTTCACCGCATTCACCGAGCTCGGCTTCCTCGTCGGCTCGCTCACGCTGGGAGCCGTCGCTGCAGCCGTGGGGTACGACGGCGTGTTCGTGGTCTGCGCGATCGGGCCGCTGCTCGGGGCGCTCGCGCTCGCACGCATGGCTACTCCTCGTGCGGCGCCCGCCCTCGACGCGGCTGCCTAGGATCGCGCTCATGGAACGGCGAGAGCTCGGACGGAGCGGAATCGCCTTCTCGCGGATCGTCCTCGGGTGCGGCAACTTCGGCGGCGTCGGCTCGTCCCCCGCGTTTTTCGGCCAGGGGATCCAGAAGGACGAGGCCGTGCGCATCATGGACACCGCCTGGGAGCTCGGAATCACCGCGTTCGACACGGCCGACGCCTACGGAGGCGGACGCAGCGAGGCGTGGATCGGCGAATGGCTCGCGACGAAGAGCCCGGCGGTCCGCGACGCGATCGCGATCGAGACGAAGACGTTCAACCCGCTCGAGGACGGCGCCGACCGCGGGCTCGCCGGCGCACGCATCAAGCGCCAGATCGACACGAGCCTCGCCCGGCTCGGCGTCGAGCGCGTCGCGCTCTACTTCGCGCACGACTTCGATCCGGACGTGCCGCAGGAGGAGACCCTCCGCGCGTTCGACGAGCTCGTCCGCGCGGGCAAGATCGGCGCTGCCCGCGCGTCCAACTTCACCGCCGAGCAGCTCGCGGAAGCCGTCGAGATCTCGGAGCTCGAGGGCATGACCCGGTACGAGGTCGTCCAGAACTCGTTCTCTCTCCTCGACGCGGAAGACGCCGAGACCGTGTTCCCGGTCTGTCGCGAGCACGGCCTCGGGTACGAGGCGTTCGGCCCGCTCGCGGGCGGCTGGCTGACCGGGAAGTACCGGCGCGGCTCTGAGTACCCGGAGGGCTCGCGCATGACGCAGCGGCCCCAGACGCTACCTCCGCTACACGACGGACGAGACCTTCGACGCGCTCGAGGCGTTCGAGCGCGAGGCAGACGAGCGAGGCGTGTCCATGGCCGGGCTCGCGCTCGCGTGGCTGCTCGCGACGCCGGACGTCACGGCGGTCGTGGTCGGGCCGACGCGCGCCGAGCACCTCGAGCCGGTCCGCGAGGCGCTCGCGCTCGAGCTGTCGCCCGGTGAGCGCGATCATCTGACAGGCTTGTTTGCGTGAGCCTCCTCGTACTTTCCGAGCGCGACGTCGAGCAACTGCTCGACATGGAGTCGTGCATCGAGGTGGTTGCAGAAGTGCTCGAGTCGCTCGCGCGGGGCGAGCTCTTCCTGCCGCTCCGCTTCGTCGGTCGCCCCCCGGATGCACCCAACTTCCTCGGGCTGATGCCCGCGTACCGCGGAGGCTCGTCGCCCGCGTGGTCGCTCAAGGAGATCGTCGTTGCGCCCGAGAACCCGCGTCGCGGGCTCGACGCACACCAGGGCGGGGTGCTCCTCCACGACGGCGAGACCGGCGAGCTCGTCGCGGTGCTCAACGCATCGCCGATCACGGCGATCCGCACGGCGGCCGCGTCGGGAGTCGCGACACGCACGCTCGCGCGGCCGGACTCGAAGCGGGTCGCGATCCTCGGCGCCGGCGTCCAGGCGCGCGCTCACGTCGAGGCGATGCGAGCCGTCCTCGACGACCCCGAGATCCGCGTGTGGTCGCGTTCGCTGGAAGCGGCCGAGCGCCTGGGGAGCGAGGTCGGCGCGATCGTCGAGCCGTCGGCGGACGCCGCGCTCTTCGGCGCCGATGTCGTGTGCACCGTCACGTCCGCGAGAGAGCCCGTCCTCGAGCGCCGCTGGCTCGCGCGCGGCGCGCACATCAACGCCGTCGGCGCCTGCCTGCCGACGATCCGCGAGCTGGACACGGAGACCGTCGCCCACTCCTCGTTCTTCACGGACCGGCGCGAGTCGGCGCTCGCGGAGGCGGGCGACTACGTCATCGCCGCGGATGAGGGCGTGATCGGGCCGGGCCACATCAAGGCGGAGCTCGGCGAGGTGCTGGCCGGGATGCACCGGGGCCGCGAGCACGAGGACGAGCTCACGGTGTTCGAGTCGCTCGGGATCGCGGTCGAGGACCTCGCGGCGGCCGAGCTCGTCGTGCGTCGCGCCCGGGAGCAGGGCGTCGGGTCGGAGGTCGACTTCTGATTCCGCTCGACGACATCGAGCGCGCCCGCGACCGGCTCGGGAGCACCGTCGTCAGAACGCCGCTCGTCCGCCTCTACCTCGACGAGGTCGAGGCCGAGATCTGGCTCAAGCTCGAAAACCTCCAGCCGATCGGCTCCTTCAAGCTCCGAGGCGCGGGGAACGCGATCCTCGAGGCGCCGCGCGCCGCGCTCCAGAAGGGCGTGGTCACGACGAGCACCGGGAACATGGCGCAGGGAGTCGCGTGGATGGCGAGGCAGCTCGGCGTCCCCGCGACGATCGTGGTGCCGGACAATGCGTCGCAGGCGAAGCTCGCAGCGGTCGAGCGGCTCGGCGGGCGCATCGTCCGCGTTCCCTGGGATCAGTGGTGGGCCGCGGTCGTGGCCGACAGCGAACGCGATCTGGGAGAAGGAGTCGAGGGCTACTTCGTCCACCCCGTCCGCGACCCGCCGGTCATAGCCGGCAACGGGACGATCGGGCTCGAGCTCGTCGAGCAGCTCGACGACATCGATGCCGTCCTCATCCCGTGGGGCGGCGGAGGGCTGACGAGCGGGATCGCGAGCGCGCTCCACGCGCTCACACCAAGCACGAGGATCGTCGTCTGCGAGCCGGAGAGCGGAGCGCCTGTCAGCGCGGCGCTCGCGAACGGCGGCATCCCGACCCAGGTCGAGTTCACGCCTTCCTTCGTCGACGGGGCCGGGTCGGGCGGCCTGCTCCCCGAGATGTGGGACCACGCCCGTCCGCTCGTCTCGAGCTCTGCCGTCGTGACCCTCGAGTCGGCTGCGGCGACGGTCCGGATGCTGCTCGAGCGTGCGCGCATCGTGGCCGAGGGCGCCGCAGCGCTTCCGGTCGCGGCGGCGGTCGCAGGGGCGGGCGGAACGGGCCGCGTCGTATGCATCGTCTCCGGAGGGAACATCGACGCGCGCCGGCTGCAGGCGATCATCGAGGGTCGCGTCCCGGACTAGAAATCTTCGCGAAGCCGGCGCGCCAACGGCAGGCCGAACCAGACCAGCGTGAACGCAGTGGCCGCGGCGACAGTCGCGAAGATCGCGACCCAGCGCGCGAACAGGTAGTCGCCGACGAGGAAGATGGCCGCGCTCATCGAGAGCGCGAGGAAGGCCGATCCGGCGATCACGGAGCGGTTGGCGACGTGCAGCATGAAGTCCTTGTCGCGCTTGCGCCAGCGGATGCGGTGGTGTGTGGTCGGCGCGACGAGGCAGACGATCGACGCGAGCGCGCACATGAGCGAGAGCGCATAGACATCGCGCTGGAGCTCCGTCAGCTTGTCGAACCCGAACGCGAAGGGCGCGGTCAGGAGGAATGCGAACAGCACCTGCACGCCTGGCAGGAGTACGCGGATCTCGTTGAGCAGCTCGATCCATTCCGCGTCGAGGCGCTCGCGCGAGATGGGAGCCGGGTCGGACATAAGGCGACCTTACCCGCGGTCGAGTGGTTCGGCCTCGTGCGGGTCCGCGGCTCTGCGAAGCTCCGAAGCCGTGCACTGGCAGCTCGCAACGCTCGCGGTGATCCTCCTCGGCTTCGCGGCGATCTCCCGCCGTATCGAGGGCATGCCGCTCACGGCGCCGATGGTGTTCACGGCGGCGGGTCTCCTGGTCGGGGTGGACGCGCTTGGTCTCGTCGACCCCTCGGCCACCGGAGTCGAGGTCAAGGTCCTGGCCGAGGCCACGCTCGCCGTCGTGCTCTTCTCCGATGCCTCGCGGATCGACCTCCGCGCGCTGCGCGGAGACCTCGGGGTCCCGACCCGCCTGCTCGGGATCGGGCTTCCGCTCACGATCCTCCTCGGCTTCGTCGCCGCGCTCGCCCTGCTGGACACGCTGACCTGGGCGGAGGCGCTCGTGCTCGCGATCATCCTCGCGCCGACCGACGCCGCACTCGGCCAGGCGGTCGTGACGCTGCCGCGCCTTCCGGTGCGCGTTCGCCAGAGCCTCAACGTCGAGAGCGGGCTCAACGACGGGATCTGCGTTCCGCTCTTCCTCATCGCCCTCGCGATCGCGCAGGCCGAGGAGGGCGCGATCGGGCATGGGCACGCGGCGCAGCTCGTTGTCGAGAAGATCGGGTACGGGATCCTCGGCGGAGCGGTCGCAGGCGCCGCAGCGGCGTTCGTCGTCGTCTTCGCCGGCGGCCGGCGCCTCGTCGACGAGAGCTGGCTGCAGATCGTGCCGCTCTCCGGCGCCCTACTCGCGTTCGGCCTGGCCGAGGCGATCGGAGGCTCGGGGTTCATCGCGGCGTTCGTGGGAGGCGGCGTGTTCGGCGGGTTGCGGCGTGGCCGCGGGGACGACGTCTCGTACCTCCTCGAGCAGGTAGGAGCGATCCTCGGAGCCACCACGTTCGTCGTCTTCGGCGCCGTGCTTCTGGGGCCGTCGATCGGCGACCTCTCCTGGCAGATCGCGCTGTACGCAGTGCTCAGCCTCACGGTCGTTCGGATGCTCCCGGTGGCCGTCGCGATGCTCGGAACCGGCGCGCGCCGCCCGACGGTCGCGTTCCTCGGCTGGTTCGGCCCGCGCGGCGCCGCGTCGATCGTCTTCGCGCTTCTCGTCGTCGAGGAGGGCGGGCTACCGCACGACGATGTGCTCCTCGCGACCGTGTTCGTCACCGTCGGCCTGTCGGTGCTCGCCCATGGCGTCACCGCAGCGCCGCTCGCCTCGCGCTACGCGGACTGGCTTGCCGCCCATCTGCCGCCGGCTCCCGCGCCGGTCGAGGCGGCCGGGGGCACGGAGCTCCGGTGGCGCCTCTCGCACGCTCGCCCTGCTGGCGAGGAAACGGGTTGATCGCGGTCTCGAAGGAGGAGGCACGGAGGATCGCCGTGCGGGCACAGCTCCTCGACGGTTCGGCGACGAGCCTGCTCGACACGGTTCGTCGCCTCGGGTTCCTGCAGATCGACCCGATCTCGACCGTCGCGCCGCCGCAGTACCTCGTGCCGTGGAGCCGGCTCGGACCGTACGACACCGCGGAGCTCGACTCGTTGCTGTGGACGAAGAAGAAGCTTTTCGAGTGGAACGCGTTCATCTGGCCGATCGAGGACCTCCCCCTCGCCCAGGCGCGGATGCACCGGCGGCGAGGGAAGTCCGCCGACGAACGGCGCGGGTCGGAGTTCCTCGCTGCCAACCGCCGCTTCAAGAGCTTCGTGCTCCGCGAGCTGGAAGAGAAAGGACCGATGCTCTCTCGCGAGATCGAGGGCGACGCGCCGCTCACATGGACGGCGCACGGCTGGTACGGGAGCCGCGGCGTCGCGGTGATGCTCGAGATCCTCAATGGCCGCGGCCTCGTCGCAATCGCGGGCCGGCGCAACGGACAGCGGCTCTGGGACCTCGCCGAGCGCTGGTATCCGCCGACGGAGAAGGTCACGCTGCAGGAGGCGAACCGGCTCATCGCGGAGAAGCGAGCGCGCGCCCTTGGCGTCGAGCTGACCCCGAAGGGCTGGGTCGCGCACCCGGACTCGACGGACGGTCCCGTGCCGGATCGAGCCACGCTCCTCTCCCCCTTCGACCGCCTCGTTCACAACCGTGACCGCGCGGAAGCGCTCTTCGACTTCCACTACCGCCTCGAGATGTACGTGCCGAAGGCGAAGCGGGAGTACGGCTACTACGTCCTGCCCCTCCTCGTCGGCGACCAGGTCGTGGGACGCGCGGAGCCGCGCTTCGACCGGAAGACGAAGACGCTCGAGCTCCTCGGCGCCTGGGGCGACACGTCCCGCCTCGACGAGGCGCTCGCCCGCCTCGCGAGCTGGCTCGGCGCCGAACGGACCGAGGTGCGTCAGTAGCATCCGGCGCGTGAAGTTCGAGACGAAGGCCGTGCACGTCGGCCAGGAGCCCGATCCCGCGACCGGCGCCATCACGACGCCGATCTATCAGACCTCCACGTACGTGCAGGATGCGGTCGGGGTACACAAGGGCTACGACTACGCACGCGTGGGCAACCCCACGCGAACGGCGCTCCAGGAGGTCGTCGCCGCCCTCGAAGGCGCGGCGCACGGCCACGCGTTCTCGTCCGGCCTCGGAGCCGCGACGACGCTCATGCATCTCATCTCGCCGGGAGACCACGTCGTCTCGGTGAACGACGTGTACGGCGGGATCTACAGAATGTTCTCCCAGGTCTACGAGCCGAAGGGCTACCGGTTCACGTTCCTGAGCCCGGACGAGATCTCGTCCGGCCTCGCCGCACACGTGACCGAGGAGACGAAGCTGGTCTGGCTCGAGTCCCCCACCAATCCGCTGCTCAACCTCGTGGACATCCGCGCGGCCGCGGAGGCGGCGCACGCGGTCGGCGCACTCGTCGTCGTCGACAACACCTTCGCGAGCCCGTACCTCCAGCAGCCGCTCGCGCTCGGCGCCGATCTCGTCCTTCATTCGACGACGAAGTACCTCGGCGGACATTCGGACGTCATCGGCGGCTTCGTCGCGACGTCGGACGACGCACTGTCCGAGCAGCTCGCCTTTCTCCAGAAGTCCCTCGGCGCCGTGCCAGGGCCCTTCGACTGCTGGCTCGTGCTGCGCGGGGTGAAGACGCTGGCGGTGCGGTTGGACCGGCAGTGTGAGAACGCGGTCGCGATCGCCGCCGTGCTCGAGCGCCACCCGCGCGTCGAGCGCGTCCTCTACCCGGGCCTCCCCTCACACCCGGGCCACACGATCGCAGCGCACCAGATGAAGAACTTCGGAGCGATGGTCTCCTTCACGCTCGGCAGCGAGGAGGACGCAGCCGCGGTCGTCGGAAGAACGAGGATCTGGAAGCTCGCCGAGAGCCTCGGCGGCGTCGAGAGCCTGATCGAGCTGCCGGCGCGGATGACCCACGCGTCGACGGCCGACGCGCCGTTCGCGGTCCCGCCGAGCCTCATCCGGCTGTCGGTCGGGCTCGAGGCGGTCGACGACCTGATCGAGGATCTCGAGGCGGCTCTGACCGCATGACCCCGCAGCCGATCGATCTCCACCACCAGGCCCCCGGCATCGTCGGCTCGTACCTGCTCGACACTCCCGGCGGGCCGGCGCTCTTCGACTGCGGGCCGACATCGACGCTCCCGTTTCTGAAAGCGGGGCTTGCCGAGCGGGGGCTCGACCTCTCCGAGGTCAAGCACCTCATGCTCTCGCACATCCACCTCGACCATGCGGGCGCCGCTGGAGTCCTCGTTCGCGAGAACCCGTGGCTGCAGGTTCACGTCTCCGAGGTCGGCGCGCCGCACCTGATCGACCCCTCGAAGCTCGAGTCGAGCGCGCGGCGCCTCTACGGCAACGCCTTCGACGACCTCTGGGGCGAGCTCGCGCCGATCCCGGAGCGGAACGTGCACATCGTCGGCGACCGCCTCCTCGGGCTCGACTGCTTCCCGACCCCGGGGCACGCGTGGCACCACGTCTCGTTCCTCGACGCGGACGGGACGCTCTACGCCGGTGACGCAGCAGGCGTGCGCATCGGCTCCGGGCGCTTCGTGACCGCGCCCTGCCCACCACCCGAGTTCGACCTCGAGGCGTGGGAGCGATCGATCACCGAGATCGAGGCGCGCGCTCCCGGGCGGCTCGCACTCATCCACTTCGGGGTGTTCGACGACGTCATGGACCACCTCGCGGAGCTCCGGGAGACGCTCTCACGCTGGTCGTCCCGCGTCGAGGACGGGATGGACGAGGCGACGTTCGTCGCCGCTGCGCGCTACGACGTCGAGCAGATCGACTCCGAGCTCGCCGACGACTACGACCGCGCGGCGCCCTACTGGCACCACTTCCACGGGATCGAGCGCTACTGGCGCAAGCGGCGCGAGGCC
The DNA here is from genome assembly GCA_963815895.1 of uncultured Actinomycetes bacterium. Classification (GTDB taxonomy): domain Bacteria; phylum Actinomycetota; class Thermoleophilia; order Gaiellales; family Gaiellaceae; genus GMQP-bins7. The sequence goes on from CAWFIP010000002.1 coordinate 661,733, forward strand.
GGCGTCGCCCGGCTCTCGTAGGCCTCACTCGCGCAGCGCGTGCGCCTCGAGTTCGGCGAGCGACGCGAACTCGAGCGCCGAGGCGTGAGTCGCCTCGAGCACGACCGGCGGGGCGACGCCGGCCTCCATGGCCTCGACCCAACGCGCCGCCACGACACACCAGCGGTCGCCCGGCCGAAGCCCCGAGAACATCCATTGCGGCTGGGGCGTCGAGAGGTCGTTCCCGACCGCCTTCGAGAACTCGAGGAACTCCTCGGTCATCACCGCGCACACGGAGTGGAAGCCGGGGTCGCGACCCTCGGTGCGGCAGTAGCCGTCGCGGAAGAACCCGGTCACCGGGTCGAACGAGCAGGGCTCGAGATCGCCGCCGAGGACGTTCACGGCACGAGAGTACGCGCCTGCCCGGCGACAGGCGTACCCTTCCCGACCGGGTGAGACGACGCGCGATCACACACCCGCTTGCGGGCCTGGCGGCCGGCGCCGTCGCTGTCGCCCTCGTCACGGGTGCGATCGCGATCATCGACGAGTTCGCCCCGGTGCTCAGCCTCGGAGTCCTCTACGTCTTCGCGGTTCTCCCGATCGCGGTGTTCTGGGGAACGTTCGTGGCGATACCGGTGGGGATCGCCAGCATGCTCGCCTTCAACTTCTTCTTCCTGCCTCCGGTCTACACGTTCACGCTCGCCGACCGACAGAACTGGCTGGCGCTCGCCGCGTACGTTGCGACCGCGATCGTCGTGGGAAGCCTCGCCTCGCGCTATCGGAGCCGTGGAGAGGAAGCCGCACAGCGGGAGCGTGAAGCCTCCCTGCTCGCCGACATCGCGACGGAGCTCCTTGGCGGCGCTGGCCTCGAGCAGGAGCTCGGCCGGATCGAGGAGCGGACCGCGGCCGTCCTCGGAGTCACGTCCGTGCGAATCGTCCTCGGCGACCACGGGAGAGCCCCGCCGCACCAGGCGCCGTACGAGCTCGTCGTGGACGGCCGGCCCGTCGGAGCGCTGTTCGCGCCGGAGACCGAGGAACCACCCCTCACGACCCGACGCCGCCTCCTTCCGGCCCTTGGGTCGCTGCTCGAAGTTGCCCGCGAGCGCGAAGCGCTCACACGCGAGGCGCTCGAGGCAGAGACGCTCCGGCGGAGCGACACGATCAAGACCGCTGTCATCCAGGCGGTCTCGCATGATCTGCGCACGCCGCTCGCGACGATCGAGCAGGCTCTCGACGGCCTCGAGAGCGCCGAGCTCGCGCTGACCGCGGACGACCGAGCGGCATTGCTCGAGACGATCCGGTCGGAGCACCAGCGCCTCAAGCGCCTCGTCGAGAACCTGCTCGACCTCTCGCGTCTCCAGGCGCGGGCCGCCAAGACGAGACCCGAGCTCTGGGCCGCGGAGGAGCTCGTCGCCCAGGCGCTCGACGAGCTCGACGGAGGCGCCCGCGTGATCGTGACCTCGCCGGCCGAGCTCCCGCCCGTGCGGGTCGACGCGGTCCAGATCCAGCGGGCGCTCGTCAACGTGCTCGAGAACGCGCTCCGGTACATCCCAGCAGGAGAGTCCGTCCACGTGCGCCTCACCATGACGCGGCAGGACGTGCTCATCCGTGTTACCGACACCGGCCCCGGGGTCCCAGAGGACGAACGTGAGCGGATCTTCGAGCCGTTCCACCGGATCGAGGGCAGGCCGGACGAGCCAGGTGCTGGTCTCGGGCTCGCGATCGCACGGGGGTTCGCAGAGGCGAACGGAGGCCGGCTCTGGCTCGAGTCGCGCGAAGGGCAGGGCGCCTCCTTCGTGCTTGCACTACCGCTCGTCGAGCTCCCGGCTCCCGTGACGGCGTGAGCGCCAACGGCCAGCGTGTGCTCGTCGTGGACGACGAGCCGCAGTTCCTGCGTGCGCTCCAGACGAACCTCCGCGGGGCGGGTTACGACGTCCACACGGCGACGACGGCCGAGGAGGCGTTGAGCGCTGCCGCGCTCCAGCCGCCCGAGGCGATCATCCTCGACCTTCTGCTCCCAGACGGCCGCGGCACGGACGTCTGCCGCGAGCTCCGGCGTTGGACCGAAGCGCCGATCATCCTCGTCTCCGCCGTAGAGGACGAGGCGGAGAAGATCGCCGCGCTCGACGCGGGCGCCGACGACTACGTGACGAAGCCGTTCGCAATCGGCGAGCTCCTCGCACGCCTCCGTGCTGCGCTCCGACGCGTCGGCCCCGCGACGGAGCCCGTGCTCGAGATCGGCGAGCTCCGCCTCGACCTGGAGAAGCGGTCTGTGAGCGTTGCCGGGGAACCCGTGCACCTCACTCCTCACGAGTTCGCGCTCCTCCGCCTTCTCGCCCGCAACGAGGGCAAGCTGATGACGCACCGGACGATCCTTCGCGAGGTCTGGGGCCCCGCGTACCAGCGCGAGTCGAGCTACCTGCACGTGTACGTCTCACAACTCCGGCGCAAGCTCGAGCCGGACCCTGCGCGCCCTCGCTACATCCTCACCGAGCCGGGCGCCGGCTACCGGCTCGTCCGGCCCGAGACGCCCGCTTAGACGACCTTTAGACAGCGCCCCGGAAGCCTTAGACCGCTCTCAGAACGAGCGCCCTACGTTGGTGCAAATGGCGCAGTCGGTCCCAGCGAGCTCCAGCGGCAGTGGCCGGGTGGGGCTCCGCGCGCTCTGGCACCCGCTCAGGGAGCTGAAGGCTCGCCACACGCTGCGGGCCGCGCGCTGGGCCGCCGATGTCGAGCTGCTCCGCCGGGAAACGCCGTCACTTCGGCTCGCCTGGCGTACCGAAGAGCTCGTCGCACCCGAGAACAGGCTCGAGCTCGCGCACACGCTTCGCTCGCTCGTGCGCGAGGCAGGCCCGCGCTACCTCCCGGCGGCGTCGCCGGTCAACCGGCTCGCCGTCCGCGCCGAGGCGAGCACGCTGCTGGCACTGGCGGCGCGCCTCGCCGACCTCGAGAAGTCGGTCGCACCACGCGGCGTCCTGCTCGTGGAGCGCCTGCTCGTGGACGGCGCCGGCCCTCTCTACGAACGAGACTCCGTCGACGACCTTCCCGTTTACCTCGACACGGCGCTCGGTGCACTGGAGCCCCGCTGATGGTCGAGCTGCTCGGCATCGTCATCGCCGTTCTCTGCTTCGCCGCAGCGTTCGCCCTCGTCGTCGTGCTCAACCGCGTCTGATGTCGGGCGGCGACATCTTCGGGCTCGTCGTCTCGCTGCTCGTCTTCGCGTACCTCGTCTACGTGCTGTTCCGCGGCGAGAAGCTGTGACGGGTAACGGCATCACCCAGATCACGCTGTACCTCGTCATCCTGACGGCGCTGGCGTACCCCCTCGCCGCGTACATGACCCGCGTCTACGCCGGCACGCTGCGCTTCCCGCGCTGGCTCACCGCGCCCGAGCGCGGCTTCTACCGACTCGTCGGGACCCGCGCGGAGGAGGAGCAGGGCTGGAAGGCCTACGCGATCACGGCGCTCGTCTTCATGGGCGTGTTCGCCGTCCTCCTCTATCTCCTGCTGCGTCTTCAGGGCCACCTGTTCCTCAACCCGGACGACCTCCCAAGCGTGAACTCGTGGGTCTCGATGAACACGACTGCGAGCTTCGTGACGAACACGAACTGGCAGTACTACGGCGGCGAGTACACGATGTCGTACCTGAGCCAGATGGCCGGGCTCGCGGTCCAGAACTTCGTCTCGGCAGCGCTCGGCATGGCCGTTCTCGTCGCAGTGATTCGCGGATTCTCGAGGCGCTCGGCGACGACCCTCGGGAACTTCTGGGTCGACCTCTACCGGTCGCTCGTCTACATCCTCTTCCCGCTCGCGCTGATCCTCGCGATCCTGCTCGTGTCCCAGGGCGTCGTACAGACCTTCGACGGCGCAGCCACGGCCACGACGCTCGAGGGCGGAGAGCAGACAATCGCGCGCGGCCCGGCGGCGACGCAGATCGCGATCAAGCAGCTCGGGACGAACGGCGGTGGCTTCTACAACTCCAACTCGGCGGTTCCATTCGAGAACCCGAACAGCTTTACGAACATGCTCGAGATGCTGTCGATCCTTCTCATTCCGGTCGCGCAGGTCTTCATGTTCGGCCGCATGCTGGGAACGCGCCGGCAGGCGGTACCTATCTACGCCGCGATGATGGCCATGACGGTGATCGGGATCGCGGTCGCGCTCCCGGCCGAGCAGCACGGATCACAGGTGCTCCGCGACTCGGGCGTGAACATCACCGCGAGTGATGGCTCGAGCGGCGGCAACCTGTCTGACAAGGAGGTCCGCTACGGCATCGCGTCCACCGTCAACTGGGCGGTCGTGACGACGAATGCCTCGAACGGCTCCGTCAACGGAGGCCACGACGCGCTCACCGCCACGGGCGGCGCCGTACCCATAGCGAACATGTTCACCGGCGAGGTCATCTGGGGCGGAGTCGGCTCAGGCCTCTACGGGATGTTCTTCTACATCATCATCGCCGTCTTCGTGGCGGGGCTCATGGTGGGCCGCACTCCCGAGTACCTGGGGAAGAAGATCGAGGCGAGGGAGATCAAGCTCGCCGCCGTCGGCGCGCTCCTCGTGCCGACGATGGTGCTCGTGCTCACCGCGATCTCGATCGTCACCGATAGAGGCCTGGCCTCTGTGTTCAACCCGGCAGCCCACGGCTTCTCCGAGGCGCTCTATGCGTACGACTCGCAGTCGAACAACAACGGCAGCGCGTTCGCGGGCTACGGCGCGACGGAGTTCTCCACACTCGTCGGCTCGATCGCGCTGTGGCTCGGCCGCTTCGCGCCGCTTATCGCCGCCCTCGCTCTCGGCGGCGCGCTGGCAGCGAAGAAGACGGCTCCGCCCTCGGCGGGTACCTTCCGAACCGATGGCGCGACGTTCGCCGTGCTCCTCGTCGGCGTCGTGATTCTGACCGCAGGCCTGATGCTCTTCCCGGCGCTCACGCTTGGGCCGATCGTCGAGGCGCTGCAGTGATGCGCCTGCTCGGTCGCTCCGTGATCGCGGTGATCGTGCTGACGCTCGTGTTCGGACTGGCCTATCCGCTCGTCTTCACGGGCTTCGCGCAAGTCGCCTTCCCGAACCGCGCCGACGGAAGCCTGATCGAGCGCGACGGCACCGTCGTCGGATCGAAGCTCGCGGCGCAGGCGTTCACGAAGCCCGAGTACTTCCATCCGCGCCCGTCGGCGACCGCCCCCGAGTACAACGCGGCTGCCACGACGTTCGCCAACCTCGGCCCCACGAACCCGGATCTCGCCACGGCCGTGAAGGAGCGGGCCGAGGCGATCCTCGCCCTGGAAGGGCCGTACAACCCGGGGTTCGAGATGGGCGACATTCCCGTCGACGCGGTCACCACCTCCGCTTCCGGCATCGATCCCCACATTTCTCCAGCCAACGCGCAAATGCAGACGGCCCGCATCGCGAAGAAGCGAGGGCTCTCCGAGGAGCGGGTCGCGGAGCTGATCGACCAGAACACGGACGGCCGCTTCCTCGGGATCTTCGGCGAGCCGGGCGTGAACGTCCTCGAGCTCAACCTCGATCTCGACCAGGAGTCTCAGTGACCCGACCCAGCCAGGCCATCTTCTCGAGGGACATCGTCTTCTCGGCGATCGGCGACTCGTTCCTGAAGCTCGACCCGCGCACGCTCTTCCGCAACCCCGTCATGTTCATCGTCGAGATCGGCAGCGTCATCACGACCGCGATCTTCTTCCGCGACCTGTTCGGGAGCGGTGACGACAGCGAGCCGCTCTGGTTCACCGGCACCGTCGCACTCTGGCTCTGGCTCACGGTCCTGTTCGGAAACTTCGCCGAGGCGATCGCCGAGGGCCGGGGCAAGGCGCAGGCGAACGCCCTCCGCGCCACGCGCACGACGACCGTTGCGTATCGACGGACCGAGACCGGGGGCGTGGAGGAAGTGCCGGCACCCGACCTGCGGCGCGGCGACATCATCGTCGTCGAAGCCGGCCAGGTCATCCCGGCCGACGGCGAGATCATCGAGGGCGTCGGCTCGGTCGACGAGTCGGCTATCACCGGCGAGTCGGCTCCCGTGATCCGCGAGGCGGGTGGCGACCGCTCCGCCGTGACCGGCGGCACGCGCCTGCTCTCCGACAGGCTCGTGATCGAGGTCACGCAGGAGCCGGGCCAGTCGTTCCTCGACCGCATGATCGCCCTGGTGGAGGGCGCAGAACGCCGCAAGACCCCGAACGAGATCGCGCTCAACATCCTGCTCGCCGGCCTCACCATCACCTTCCTTGCCGCGACCGTGACCCTGCGCCCGTTCGCGATCTACGCGGGGACGGAGCTGTCGCAGACCGTCCTCATCGCCCTATTGGTTGCCCTTATCCCGACGACCATCGGTGCTTTGCTCTCCGCAATCGGCATCGCGGGCATGGACAGGCTGGTGCAGCGAAACGTGCTCGCGATGTCCGGCCGCGCAGTCGAGGCGTCTGGCGACGTCGACGTGCTGCTGCTGGACAAGACCGGCACGATCACGCTCGGCAACCGGCAGGCAGCCGAGTTCCTGCCCGTCAGCGGCGTGTCCGAGCTCGACCTCGCCCAGACGGCGCAGCTCTCGTCGCTCGCGGACGAGACGCCCGAAGGACGCTCGATCGTCGTCCTCGCGAAGGAGCGATTCAACCTCCGCGAGCAGGAGCTGGGAGACCACGAGTTCATCCCCTTCTCGGCCTCGACGCGCATGAGCGGCGTCGACCTCGACGGGAAGAGCCTGCGCAAGGGCGCCGCCGACGCAGTCAAACGCTTCGTCACGGACAACGGCGGCCGTGTGCCGGACGAGCTGGACGTCCTCGTGAACGGCGTCGCACAGTCCGGAGGCACCCCGCTCGTCGTGGCCCAGGACAACTGGGTGCTCGGCGTCGTGCACCTCAAGGACATCGTGAAGGGCGGCATGAACGAGCGCTTCGACGAGCTCCGGAAGATGGGGATCCGGACCGTGATGATCACCGGCGACAACCCGGTCACGGCGGCGGTCATCGCCCAGGAGTCCGGCGTGGACGACTTCCTCGCCGAGGCGACGCCGGAACGGAAGCTCGAGCTGATTCGGGACGAGCAGGGTCGCGGCCGCATGGTCGCGATGACCGGCGACGGCACGAACGACGCGCCGGCGCTCGCCCAGGCCGACGTCGGCGTCGCCATGAACACGGGCACGTCGGCCGCAAAGGAAGCGGGCAACATGGTCGACCTCGACTCGAACCCGACGAAGCTCATCGAGATCGTCGAAGTCGGCAAGCAGCTCCTGATCACACGCGGCTCGCTGACGACCTTTTCGATCGCCAACGACGTCGCGAAGTACTTCGCGATCCTGCCGGCGATCTTCGCGTTCACGTACGCCTCGACCCCGGGCGAGCGAGGGCCTCTCAACGACCTCAACGTGATGAACCTCGGCACGCCCTACAGCGCCATCATCTCCGCGATCATCTTCAACGCGCTCATCATTCCTGCCTTGATCCCGCTTGCCCTGCGCGGCGTCAAGTACCGGGCGATCGGCGCGACCGCGCTACTGCGGCGCAACCTCCTGATCTACGGACTCGGCGGCGTGATCCTGCCGTTCATCGGGATCAAGCTGATCGACCTTCTCATCCACAACGTCTTCGGCGCATAACCTCGTCGCATGCGCGGCCGCTACCGGATCCTCCTTGGAATGGCGGCCGGCGTCGGCAAGACGTACCGGATGCTCCAGGAGGGCCGCCAGGTGCAGTCCGAGGGACGCGACGTCGTGATCGGCTACCTGGAGCCGCACGACCGCCCGCAGACAGCGGCTCTCGCGGAAGGTCTGGAGACGGTCCCGCGCCGCCGGGTCGAGCACAGCGCGCTCGAGATCGACGAGATGGACGTCGACGCCGTGATCAGGCGTGTTCCGGAGATCGCTCTGGTCGACGAGCTCGCACATACGAACGCCCCGGGCTCGCGCAACGAGAAGCGGTACCAGGACATCGACGAGATCCTCGACGCCGGGATCGACGTGATCTCGACGGTGAACATCCAGCATCTCGAGAGCCTGAACGACGCCGTGTTCGAGCTCACCGGCGTGCGCGTGCGGGAGACATTCCCGGACCGCGTGCTCGACGACGCCGACGAGGTCGTTCTCGTCGACCTCTCGCCCGAGGCGCTCCAGGACCGGCTCAAGGCGGGCAAGGTCTATCCCGGAGGTCAGGCCGAGCGGGCGCTCGTCAACTTCTTCCGCCAGGACAACCTGTCCGCTCTGCGCGAGCTCGCGCTGCGGGAGGTCGCCGAGGACGTCGAGCACCGCAGAGGCTCGGCCGCCGCCGCCGTACTCGACCCGCTGAGCAAGCAGGCGGTGGGCGAGCGCGTCCTTGCGCTCGTCGAGCCGCAACCGCGCTCCCAGCGCGTCCTCCGTCGCGCGTGGCGGTCCTCCCAGCGGCTTGGCGGCGAGATCGACGCGCTCTGGATGCGCAGGCCGGGACAGCAGCTTTCGCCAGAGGAGGCGACCCAGCTCGCGGCGCTTCGCCGCCTCGCCTCGATCCTCGGCGTGCACTTCCTCGAGGAGGAGGGAACCGACCTCGTAGACGCCGTCCGCCGCGTCGCAGCCGACCGCGGCTCGACCTACATCTTCGTGGGAACGCCCGACGAGCGCCGCTGGGTCGAGATCACGCGGGGATCACTCGTCTCGCGGATGATCCGGGAGCTGCCAGGGGTCGACATCCGAGTCGTCGCCCATCGCGCCCTGCGCGACGAGCTCCGCACGTGAGGCTCTGGCCCGGACGAAAGGGGGAGGACGCTCGGCCCGGGCAACCGCGGCTTCTCGTGCCCTTCACCGACCGGCTGCTCGACGAAACGGTGCTGGAAGCCGCCCTTCGGATCGCCCGCGCCCAGGAGGCGGTGCTCGTCCCCGCGTACCTGCTGGTCGTGCCGCTCGAGTTCAGCCTCGAGGCCCCCGTCCAGCATGACGAGCTCACGCGGGCGATGCCGATCCTCGAGGCTGTCGAGCTCGCCGCGCGCCGAGCGCGGGTTCCCGTGGACGCGCGTATCGAGCGCGGCAGGTCGCCGATCGACGCGCTCACGCGCCTCTGGGACGCAGAGACCTTCCATCGCATCGTCGTCCCCGCCCCTTCGCCCGGGCACGCCGGGTTCTCGTCGAAGGACATCGCCTGGATGCTCGAGCACGCACCCGGGGAGGTCCTCGTGCTCCGGCCGTCGCCTGAGGGCGGCCTCAGCCTGGCGCCTACGACGCCCAGCCCGTGACCAGCCAGCGGCCGCGGCGGAAGCGGGCCGTCATCGCGGTGAGCCGGACGAGGATGAGGACGACGAGCGCCGCCCACACCCCGCGGATCCCCCAGTCGCCGACGAGCGCGGCGAGAAGCACGCTCGCACACGCGACGAACGCGATCAGCATCGAGATCGCGAGGAACGGACCGTCGCTCGCGCCGATCAGGATCCCGTCGAGCGCGAAGACCGCACCGTTGAACGGCTGCATGAGCGCGAACAGCGGCCACAGGAGCGCCGTCTCGTCGAGGACCGCCTGGTCGCCCGTGAAGACTCGCGGGAGCACGCCCGAGAGCGACAGCATCACGAGCGCGAACAGGCCGCCGGCCGCCACGGAGATCCAGATCATCCGCTCGCTCGCGGCGTAAGCCTCCTCCCGCCGGCCCGAGCCGAGCTCGCGCCCGACGATGATCTGGCCGGCGATCGCGATGGAGTCGAGCACGAGCGCGAGGAAGATGAAGAGCCCGTACGCAACCTGATGCGCCCCGATCGATGCCTCCCCGAAGCGCGTCGCGACCGCCCCGGCGAGGATGAAGGCGCTGATCAGCGACGCCGTCCGCAGGAAGATCCACTTCCCGAGCGAGAGCACGCGTCGCGCGAGCGCGAGGTCGGGCAGCGCCTCTGCGCGCTGGAGGCTCCGGAAGATCACAACGAGGAAACCGGCGCCCATCCCGAGCTGCGCGATCGTCGTCCCCCACGCCGAGCCTTCGATTCCCCAGTCGAAGCCGTAGACGAAGAGCACCTCGAGCACGACGTTCACTGCGTTCGCCACGACGATGATCACAAGCGGCGTCCGCAGATCCGAGACGCCGCGCAGGTATCCCTGGCCGCCGAGCGCGAGGAACGCGGCCGGGAGCCCGATCGCCGCGATGCGCAGATAGGTCGCCGCGTAGGACGCAGCGTCGTCCTCGCCGCCCATGAGCGCCACGAGGTGCTCGGCGAGCGCGGCGACGAGGATCGCGACCAGGATGCCGAAGCCCAGCGAGAGCCAGACCGCCTGGGCTCCCAGCCGACGTGCGGTCTCCTCCTGACCCGCCCCGCCGGCCCGCGCGACCTGCGCGGTCGTTCCGTACTGCAGGAAGTTGAAGATCGCGAAGACGCCGCCGAGAATCCCGGCGGCGATGCCGAGCGCAGCCAGCTGCGATCTGCCCAGGTGCCCGACGATCGCCGTGTCGACGAGCAGGTAGAGGGGCTCCGCCGCGAGCGCGCCGAGCGCGGGCAGCGCGAGCCGGAAGATCTCGCCGTCGTACGGCGAACGGAGCCTCACTCGCCGTTGTGCGCCGCGATCGTCGCCTCGTAGGCGGCGACGTGCTCGGCGACCATGCGCTCCGGCGAGAACCGCTCCTCGACCTCTTTCCGCAGGACCATCGGGTCGAGCTTGTCGATCTGCTCGAGGATCGCGCCGTCCTCCATCTCCCGATAGTGGTCGACGATGATGCCCGTCCGTCCGTGCTCGACGATCTCCGGTACCGCCCCGCGCCGGGTCGCGATCACGGGAGTCCCGCACGCCATCGCCTCGATGACGACGAGGCCGAACGGCTCCTCCCAGTCGATCGGGAAGATCAACGCGCGGGCGCCCATGAGCAGCTCCACCTTGTCGGCGTGGCCGACCTCGCCGACGTACTCGATCGTCTCGCCGAGGTGCGGGCGGATGAACTCCTCGAAGTACTTGATCTCGGCCGGCTCGCGGCACTTCGCGGCGATCTTGAGCGGGATCCCGGTCTCGAGGGCGACCGCGAGGGCGCGGTGCGCGCCCTTGTCGGGGCTCATGCGGCCGAGGAAGAGCATGTAGTCGCCGCCGGACTTCCTCCGGAACGGGTACATCGAGAGGTCGAGCGCGTTCGGGCAGTTCGCGATCCAGGGGAACTGCGGCTTCGGCACGCGCTGGTTGAGCGAGATCGAGATGAGCTGCGCCCTCGGCGTCAGCTCGAGGACATTCTGGTAGAGCGCCCCCGGCTGCCCGTCGAGCGGGCCGTGCACCGTGTGGCAGAACGGCACGTCGAGCAGACCGCCGAGCGCGAGCCCGAGCAGGCCCGTGTGGTCGTGAATGACGTCGCAGTCCTTCGACGAGCGGAACGCATGCGCCGCGTGCTGGAGCTCCCAGAACGTGTGCCCGATCCACTCGCTCGGCGCCGTCGGGAAGACCGAGTCGATCCTCGCCCGGCTGCGTGAGTCGCCGGACGCGTAGAGCGTGACGTCGTGGCCGTCGGCGACGAGGCCGTCCGCGAGTAGCGCGACCACGCGCTCGATGCCCCCGTACGCCTCCGGCGGGACGGGGAACCAGACTGGGCAGATGAGTCCGACCTTCATCAGGGTCCTTCCGCGATGGTGACACTGCCACGCTCGACCAAGACAGTCCAGGTGCGGCCGAACGCGCGAGCGCCCTCCAGGCGCAACCCGTCGAGCCAGCTCGGCAGCTCGTCCTCGACCGTCGTGACGAGCCGCTGGTGCGCACGGTCGGGCTCGAGGCCGAGCAGCACGCGGACGAGGAGGATGGGCGTGCCTGCGGCCCATGCCTGCGGCCGGGCGGCGGTCGGATAGGCGATCGGGAACGGCGTCTCGGACCGCGGGAACCCCGCGAACACCTCGGGCAGCGACCAGCCGAAGTGCCCCGCAGCTTCGATCAGCGCGCGCGCGACTCGGCGTGAGGCTTCGACGTGCCCGTGCCGCGCGAGCCCCCAGGCTCCGAGCGCGGAGTCGTGTGGCCACACCGTGCCGTTGTGGTAGCTGAGCGGGTTGAAGGCGGCCTCGTCGCTCGCCATCGTGCGGATCCCCCAACCCGACCAGAGCGACTCGGAGAGAAGCTGGTCCGCGACCGCATCCACCCGGTCGGGCGGGACGATCCCGCTCCAGAGGAGGTGGCCCATGTTCGAGCAGCGCGAGTCGACTTGCCGCTTCTCGCCGTCGAGCGCAAGCACGTAGAAGCCGCCGCGATCCGGCGTCCAGAACGCCTCGTTGAACCGCGCGTGCAGCTCGGCCGCCTCCTGCTCGAGCCGGTCTGCGAGCTCGGCGTCGCGCCAGGCCTTGCGCGCGATCTCGGCCAACCCCAGCTTTGCGTCGTAGACGTAGCCCTGGACCTCGACGGGCGCAATGGGCGGGTCGGCGAGCCGGCCGTCGTGGAAGCGCTGCGAGTCCCCGGAGTCCTTCCACGACTGGTTGGCGAGTCCACGCTCCGTCTGCCGGTGGTACTCGACGAAGCCGTCGCCGTCGCGGTCGCCGTAGCGGTCGATCCACTCGAGCGCGCGGATCGCGGGCTCCTTCAGCCGCGTCACGAGCGCCGTGTCGTCGGTCCAGCGGAAGGTCTCCGCGAGGAGGACGAGGAAGAGCGGCGTGGAGTCGATCGATCCGTAGTAGCGGTTGAACCAGAACTCCGCCGCCCGCCCGTGCCTGACCTCGTGGACGATCTTCCCGGGCTCGGCATCGATGTCCGGGTCGACCGTCGTCGCCTGCAGCTCCGCCAGCACGTCTAGCGCGCCGGCCGCAAGCTCGGGTCCGAGCAGCAGCGTCTGCAGCGAGGTGATCGCGGTGTCGCGGCCGAACACCGTCATGAACCACGGCATCCCGGCGGCGAACAGTGGCCGCCGCTCCTCGCCGGTCCGGATCCGGAGCGCCGCGAGGTCGGCGACGGACTGGTCGAAGGCCCGGCGCAGGGCTTCCCAGCCTCCGCGCAGCTTCGGGACGCGCAGCGTCCAGGCCTCGACTACGTCGCCGATCGTCTCGATCTCGTCGTCGATCCGCTCCACCGCGGGAACCGCGTCGCCGTGCAGCGCGCCGAGCGACGGCAGGACGTCGAGCCGGAGCTCCCAGGTCTCGTGCGGCTCGAGCGCGAGCGGGTACACGATGCGCCCGTTCGCGAAGTGCGCGGGCTGGGACAGGAGGATACGCGTGCGCGCGTCGCCGCCCACCTCGGAGAAGAGCAGCGTGCCGTTCGCGCCGTTCGCGCCCTCCTGCGTCGGCTGCGCGTGCGGCGGCAGTGGCGGCGCATGCTCCGGGTCGCCGAGCGCGAAATCGTGCTGCTTCACGGAGATGATGTCCGCGAAGTCCGCGCCGAGCTCGAGGGAGAGCTCGAACTCGATCCGATCCATGCTCTCGTTGCGGACCGCGATCCGCTCCTGGAGCCCGGTTCCGACGAAACGGCGGCGGGCGATCGAGAGCGAGTCGCCGGGAAGACCGTCCAGCGGCGGGTTGCGCAGGTAGAAGGCGGCCGCGAAGTGCTGAAGGCGACCCGCCGAGAGCGGCAGCGGCCGCGCGCCGTCGAGCCGCAGGACGAGCCGCGAGAGGAAGCGCGTGTCCCAGGCGAAAAAGCCGGACGTCTCCCCCGACATGTCGCCGAGGTCGTCGCTCATGCAGAAGGTCGAGCCTTCGAGGATCGTCAGCACGCGGCTCAGCTCTCCCGGCGGACGACGCGGGCGCCGCTCGACTGCGCGAGCGCCTTCACGACGATCTCGTCGACGTTGACGTGCAACGGGCGAGTAACGGCGAACATCACGCAGTCCGCGATCTCGTCGGGTGTGACGGGGTCGACGCCGTCGTAGACGGCGTTCGCCGCCTCCTCGTCCCAGCGGTAGCGGACGAGGGAGAACTCCGACTCGACGAGGCCGGCATCCACGGTCGTGATCCGGATCGGCCTCCCGAGCAAGTCCTCCCGGAGCGCGTACACGAACCCGCGGAGCCCGAACTTCGACGCGACGTACGACGCGGCGTTCGGATACGCCTGGCGTCCGGCGACCGAGCCCATGAAGAGGATGTGGCCGCCGTCGCGGATGTGGGGAAGCGTGAGCCGGGTCATCCGCAGCACGCCGTCGACGTTCGTGTGCAGGACGGTCTGCTCGTCCTCGAGCGTCGACTCCGTGAACGGGTAGCGGCCAAGAGCGAGCCCCGCATTGTTGAAGAGGATGTCGACGTCACCGCCGAGCTCCGCGACCGCCTGCTCGACGAATGCGGTCGCGCTCGCCTCGTCCGTGACGTCGAGCGGGAGCGAGACGTCCGCGTCGAGGCGCTCGACCCTGCGCGCGCCGGCCGCCACGCGGACGCCTGCCTCGCGCAGCTTGCGCACGGTCGCGGCGCCGATGCCGCTCGACGCGCCCGTGACGATCGCGTTCTTGCCGTGGAGATCCACGTCCCGGAGCCTAGAGGAGAGGTGCTGGTCTGCTCTGCGCCAGTCGCTGGGTCAGTCGCTCGGTCAGTCGCCGAGGTCGACCGACTCGATCACGACGGGCTCGAGCGGCCGGTCGCCGGGATCGCGCTCGACGAGCGAGATCCTGTCCACGACGTCCTGGCCGGAGACCACCTGCCCGAACACCGTGTGCTTCCCGTCGAGCCACGGGGTCGCTTCGGCCGTGACGATGAAGAACTGCGAGCCGTTCGTGTTCGGGCCTGAATTGGCCATGGCCAGCGCGCCGCGGACGACCTTGTGGTCGTTGAACTCGTCCTCGAACTCGTACCCGGGACCACCCGTGCCGTCTCCGCGCGGACAGCCGCCCTGGATCATGAAGTCGGGGATGACGCGGTGGAAATTGATGCCATCGTAGAAGCCGTCGCCCGCGAGCTTCGTGAAGTTCGCCACGGTCTTGGGCGCCTCCTCGGGGAAGAGCTCGAGCTCGACGTCTCCCTCGCTCGTATGCAGCACTGCGCGGCTCACGGTGCGACGCTACCAGCTGCCGCAAACTCCGAGGCGAGATCGGCGTCCAACTTCGAAGATGGCGTCCGAGGCGCAGGAGCTCGCGGGTCTCCGGCAGGGCGAGCTGTCCACCGAGCTGGCCGGCCAGTGGCGACGGCTGACGTGGGCCGCGACCGCGGTTGCCCTCCTCATGGCTCCCGCGCTCGTCGTCTGGTTCAACCAGAGCCAGGGATGGTCGTGGCTCTGGTCGATCCTCGCCGCCCTCGGAGCGGTCGTCGTCTTCCGCGGCGTCGTCGACCTCGTCTTCCATCGCCTGATCCCGCGACCGAGCCTGTTCGGGCTCGAGAGTGCGCAGCTGCGCGAGGAGGACGTGGTCGCCCGGCGGCGCGTGTGGTTCTGGCGGTTCTGGCTGAAGGTCGGGATCCTCGCGGCGATCATCGCGCTCCCGATCCTGCTCTTCGCGAACACCGGGGTCCTGGCGCAGATCCTGCCGCTCTTCGTGGTCCTGACCGTCTTCATGGTCATGAACTTCCTCATCCTCTTCGGGCCGCTGCTCGTCATGAACCTGTCGCAGATCCAGGCCTTCGAGCCCGGCGACGCCGAGTGGGGCGTGAAGCTCGCCGACGTGCGCGGGCAGGCGGAGGCGAAGGAGGAAGTGCGGCGCGTCGTCGCCATCTGGCAGTCCGGCGAGGCGTTCGAGCGCGCAGGCGGCAAGCGTGAGCGCGGGCTGCTCTTCCTCGGCGCCCCGGGCACGGGCAAGACGATGCTCGCGAAGGCGCTCGCGACCGGCTTCAACTCGCCGTTCGTCTCGATCCCGGGCTCCGGTTTCGCCGCGACGTTCATCGGGATCGACGCGATCGTCGTCCGCGTGCTCGCCCGTCGCGCGAAGCGCCTCGCAAAGAAGTGGGGCGGCCAGTGCATCGTCTTCATCGACGAGATCGACGCAGTCGGCGCGCGGCGGAGCGTCCTCAACCCCGGCGCCGGCGGCGCGGCCGGTGCGCACGGTCCGGCGAACGTGCACGAGCTCCTGTGGTACGGGCCGGCCGGCGCACTCAACCCCTCTGGCGACCTCCTCCTCGAGAACCGCCAGTGGCGCGAGCGCCTCTTCGCCGAGCGCGCGCCGCAGGTGAACGCCGGCTCCGGGCTCCAGGCCCGGCTGAACGGAATCGTCGACTTCATGTTCCCAGGCGGGATGGGCGGCGGCGGCTCGCTCGCGCTCAACCAGCTGCTCGTCGTCATGGACGGGATCGACAACCCGCCGTTGTTCAAGAAGCTCGCGACGAGCAAGCTGAACACGCTGCTCGACGGCATCTACATCGTGCCTCGCACGATCGGAAAGCGATCCCTGCGGATCCCGGGCGCGCGGCCGCGGAGCGAGCAGATCTACTTCATCGGCGCCACGAACGTCCCCGTCGAGCGCCTCGATCCGGCGCTCACCCGGCCCGGCCGCATGGGACGCCACGTCTGGTTCCGCACGCCGACGAAGCAGGACCGGCTGGACATCCTCGACCTCTACATCGCGAAGGTCGCGCACGACGCGGAGCTGGACACCGACCACCGCCGCGAGGAGATCGCGCGCGTGACGAACGGCTACTCGCCGGCGATGATCGAGCAGGTCACGTCGATGGCACTCACCATCGCGCACCACTCCGGCCGCGAGGCGTTCGGCTGGGACGACCTCGTCGACGCGATGACCACCCTCGAGGCGGGAACGGCCGTCGGGATCGAGTACGTCCCCGAGGAGAGCCGCGCAGTCGCCATCCACGAGGCGGGGCACGCGGCGGCCGGCCACGCCTACCTCAAGGGCGCAGAGTCGACGCGGCTGTCGATCCGCATGCGCGGCGGCGCGCTCGGCCACCACCAGGCACTCGAGAAGGAAGAGCGCTTCAGCCGCTTCCGCAGCGAGGAGTTCGCCCGGCTCGTGTGGGCTCTCGGGGCGATGGCCGCGGAGCGCGTGTTCTACGGGGAGAACTCGAACGGTGTCGGCGGCGACGTCGCAAGCGTGACGGCGCAGGCCGCGTACATGGTCGGCGCCTCCGCAATGGGGCCGGAGCCGTTTCTCGTCACGCCGGAGAAGGGCGAGACCGACGCGGAAGCGCGGGAGCGGGTCCTGAAGCGGTTCGAGAAGCTCGGTTACGGGATCATGAACCGCACGAGCGGCGGCGGGCCGTTCGACGCGAACCCGATCGCGGGTGTCCTGTCCGACGGCGAGAAGCGACCGCTCGTCGCGCAGCTGCTCGGCCAGGCATACGTTGCCGCGCACAACCTCGTGCTCGCGAACCGCGACGCGGTCGAGCACATCGCGGACGTGCTGGAGGCGCGCCGCGAGCTGTTCGGGGACGAGCTGCTGGAGCTGCTCGACGGAGCAAAGCTCGAGATCCCGCAGATCGATCTCGCCGACGAGAGCGTGTGGCCGCCCGAATGAGCCGGCAGGACGTGAATCGCAGCGCCACCGACGTCCCCGCCGGCCGCAGCCCGGCGCAGGGTGCGCTGCCGGTTGCCCAGCCCTCGCGCGCCGAGCGCGCACGGCGCACGGCCTACCGCGGCCGCTTCGCGGTCCTGTACGTCGTCCTCGCAGCGATCGCCGGCGCGGCCATCGGGACCACGGTCGTCCTCGTCTCGAAGGGAAGCCCGGCGCCTGCGCCTCCATGGTCGGACTGGCAGCCGGAAGGCAGCGCCGAGCGGAAGGTCGCGCAGATCGCCGATCACGTTGCCCGGCCCTACCGGCTGCCGAGCGGGAACCAGCTCGTGTCCGCCGTCGGCGGCCCGCCCTCGGCACCGACCGCGGACGGAACGCTCGTCCGGATGCGCTTCATCCTCGTCGGCCCGCAGACCGCGCGCGGCCAGGCGGAGGCCGACGACGTCAGGGCGGTCGACGCCGGGAGCGCGATCTCGTACGTCCTCTGCGGCGTCGGCGGGCGCTCGTGCGCGATCGGCGAAGGGTCGCCTTCGCCCGAGAGGCAGGCTCTCCTCCGGCGCGAGGCGCTCGAGCTCGCCCTGTACACGTTCAAGTACGCCGACGACGTCTCGTCGGTCGCGGTGTTGCTCCCGCAGGACAACCCACAAGTGCCTCCCATCGCGGTCTTCTTCGAGCGCTCGAACCTGAGCGCCGAGCTCTCCGAGCCGCTCGGCGACACCTTGACCGCGCCGATCGTCCCCGACATCGGTGGGATCTCGGCTGACGAGCTGACGTCGATCGACCGGCTCACCCGCCCTCACCTCTACAGCTACCAGTACGACTCCGCACAGGACGGGAGCCCGATGATGGTCCTCACTCCCGCGCTTGGCTGACCTCCGCCCCGCGCTCGAGCGCGCGAAGGCAAGACTCGACACGCTCGACTGGTACCCGGCCCCGGTCGACATTCGCCGCGTGCGGGTCGTCGTAGGCCCGTGGCTCTTCGGGATCCCAGGTTTCCGGCGCTATTCGGGGTACGCCTTCTGGAGGACGATCGTCGTACGGGAACGCGACGCCTCTGACGATCTCATCACCCACGAGCTCTGCCACATCTGGCAGGGCCAGCAACGTCGCCGAAACGTTCTCTGGACGTGGGCGACGACGCGCTATGCGTCCAATCCGTACGAGCTCGAGGCACGTCAAGCGGTCGCAGAGACGCGTCGCCCGGCCGGGTAACGGCTTCCCTCGATCGAGGTACGCCCCCGTGCTTCGGCACTGCCGACAGTCAGAAGATGCTGAGACGCGCTGCGCTCTTGGTCACGCTTGCGCTGGGAGCATCCGTGGCCCTCATCTCCAATGGTGTCCAGGCAGCGCGCTCGCCCGTCCCGACCGTCGTCGGCGTGAACACGGCGCCCTTCTCGGCGGTCATCCGCTGGAAGGTCGAGGACGCGGCTCGGGTCGTGGTCGAGGTCGGAGCGGACGACCGCTACGGCATCTGGTCGCCGGCGAGCGCCACGCGCGGCGCGGCGACGGACAAGTCGACTTTGACGGGGCTCGAGCCCGCGACGACGTATCGCTACCGGGTCTCTGCCCGCTTCCTGAACGGCGCACGCGGAGAGGATCGCGGAACATTCCGCACCGATCCCTGGCCGACCTCGCTCGCGGCGACGGTTACCCCGGCTCCCGACAGTGGCGCCAGCACCGGCTCGGTCACGCCGTTCATCCTGAACCCGCCGGTACCACCAAAGGTCGGCGGCGGCAGCACGGTCACGCCGCCGAGCACGGCGCCCGCTCCCCCGTCCGGCTCCTCGGCCCCCCTCCGCGTCAACGGCGTCGCAGTCTTCCCCCGCATGGTCTGGCGCCAGTGCCCGAGCTACTACCCGACGAGCATCGGCGCAGGCATCAACGTGTTCCTCGGAGTGAGCTGCACGGGCACCTCGGAGCAGTTCTCGAAGCTCGCCGGGCGCGCTGCATCGACCACGGACGCGTACCACGCAGGTGAGTCGGGCGCCGGCATGATCGGCTGGCACCTTCCGGACGAGGCCGACGTCTCGATCGGCGGCGCCGACAAGCTCCCGTCGCCCAAGGCGGACGGTCGCGTGACGTTCCTCACGCTCACCGACAAGTTCTCCGTGAACGCGGCTGCAGGGCCGCACGGCAAGGACATCTATCCGGGTCTCTTCGCGGCCGCCGACGTCATCGGCTTCGACACGTATCCGGTCGAGGTGCGCTGCAGCCTCGCGCAGATCGACAACGTGTACTGGATGCAGCGCGAGCTCGTCCAGCTGACGAAGGGCAAGCCGACCTTCCAGTGGATCGAGGCGGGCCCGATGGAGCATTGCCGCGCGAACGAGGATCCCACCCCCGCCGTCGTGAAGGCGGAGACGTGGCTCGCGATCGCCGGCGGGGCGCGCGGGATCGGATACTTCCCCGACTACTGGGCGGAGGACATCCGCAACGAGGTGCGACAGGTCAACCGCGACATCCTCTCGCTCGCGCCCGCGCTGCTCGGACAGGTCGTAAGCGCGACCTGGTCGACGCAGCAGCCCGTCCGGGTCGGCGTCCGGAAGTACAACGGCGCGCTCTACGTGGTCGCCGTGAACACCTCGACGGCCCCCGTCACCGCGTCATTCAGCGTGCCGGGCCTCGCCGCTCGGAAGCTCCGCGTGTTCTCGGACGGTCGCGTGGTGACCCCGATGGGCAACCTCGTGGTCGACAAGTTCCCAGGGCTCGGCGTGAACGTCTACGTCGTCCCGCCCGCCGGCTGGTAAAGACACCCCGGCCGAGACGGCGGCGTGTAGAGCCGCCACGGCCGGGGACATCCGCGTCGCGGGTCGTCGAGCATCTACAGCAGGTGGTCGAGGAGCAGCGCGAACAGAACGCCGAGCCACTCGACGAGCTCGCGCCGCGTGACCGCGAGGACCTGAGACGAGTGCCGGCGGTTCACTGAATCGGGGATGCCTTGGCGGCCCAGCCTGCCGCGCCCGACCAAGAGGGGACCGCACGATGCGAGCGGCGACGTCCCTAGTCTTTCGGGCGTGTTCTTGATCGCCGCGATCGTGCTGCTCATCCTGCTGCCGTCCCCATGGAACCTCGTCGGCTTCGCGATCGCCCTGGCGCTCTTCATCGGCGAGGTGCTGTTCTGGAACTGGCGTGTTCGCGGCCAGCGTGTAAAGACAGGCGTCGCCACCATGATCGGACAGACCGGCACCGTCCTTTCGCCCTGCCGCCCGAACGGTCAGGTGCAGCTCCGCGGGGAGATCTGGGAGGCACGCTGCGACGCGGGAGCCGACCGTGGCGACACGGTTGTGGTGCTCGCCGTCGACGGCCTCACGCTCATCGTCGAGCGCGCCTAGGTCGACTCTCTCGAGCGGCCCCGCCCAAAGCCCGCGTCACCGCGGACGTCGTCGCGATGTAGCGGAGCCGTTGAACGTTCGAGGCGGCGCGTTGACGCAGCTTGTCCGCTCCTCGCCGAGCTCGCGGAACCCGCTAGTGAGAGGAAAGGGAAAAGGGGCGCGTCGCGCCGGAGAAGAGGGCGCCTACGCGCCCGGCTCGTCGTCGCGCGTCGACTCGAGCCGCTGCAGCCGCCAGTCGATCGCACCCGCGGCCTTCTCGAGCTGCTCGATGACCCGCTCGCGGTCCTTCTTCTGGGAGGTCTCCGCCTCCTCGAGCCGGCGCATGAGCGAGCCGAGCTCGGCGCGCATCGCACCGCCCTCGCCGCCGCCCGACTCGGAGCCGCCACCGCCGCCGAAAGCCTCGAGGTCTCCGACACGCGCGTTGAGCTCGCGCATCTGCACGCCGAGCCCGTGCGGGCCCATGAGCTCCGTGAGCGCACGCTCGTGGGCGCCGAGGTGAACCGAGAGGCGCTCGATCGCCATGAGCACGTGCTCGACGTCCCGCTCGAGCGTCGCAGCAGTCGGCCCCGCTTGAGCTTCGCCGGTGCCGTCGCCGTTGTCGGTGACCGGAACGCCTCCCGCGGCGAGCTGATCCACGCGGGCGCTCAGAGCTGCGATCTGCTTCGCGAGCTTCGGATCGGCGGCTGCCGCCTTGCCGGAACCGGAGGCGGGAGCGGAAGCGGCCTTGTCGGCAACGTCCACGACGCGTTCCTCGAGGGCGGCGATGCGGGCGCTCAACTCGCGCTCTACCTCGATCCTCGAGTTGAGGAGCGCGACGGCCTCGTCCCATGCCTCGCGCGAGACGCCGGCGTCCATGGCAGAAATCTGGTCGAGCGCGGCGGCCAGCCCGTCGACCCGCGCCACGGTCTCGTCCAACGCCTCACGCGAGACGCCGGCATCCGTGGCGGAAAGCTGCTCGAGCGCGGACGTCAGCTCGTCGACCCGGGCGACGGCTCCGTCGATCCGGTAGCCGAGCGAGCGCTCGCTCGCCTCGATCCTCTCCAGTGCCTCGTCGACCGGAAGGCCGTCGACCTTGCCCTCGAGCTCGGCTACCCGGTGCATCAGCGACGGGTCGACCGCGGGCCGGTCAGCGAGCTCGGCGATGCGAGCGCGCAGCTCGTCGAGCGCCTCGCCTCGTTCCAGTGCGGAGACGCGAACTCGGACGTCGTCGAGACCCGAGCCCTGCTCGAGCTCGGACAGGCGTGACGTGAGATCGAAGAGCTTCGCGTCGAGCTCGGGGTCCCCGACGGGCCGCTCGGCGAGCGCCTGCGTCGTCGCGCGGAGCTCGTCGAGCGCAGCCGCGAGGGCTTCGATGCGCTTCTCGGTGGCCGGATCGGCCACGGGCTGCTGCGCGAGCTCCTCGAACATCCGCGTGAGCTCCTCGAGCCGCCGCTCCGATGCGGGATCGGCAACCGGCCGCTGCGCGATCTCCGCGAGCGCACCCTGCAGCTCGTGGAGCGCGTCGGCGTCGCCGGAAATGCTCTGCACGGCCGCGCTCAACACGTCGATCCGGTCGCCGAGCTCCGAGAAGCGGATCGCGAGCGTGTCGACCTGCGCGCCAAGCTCGGCATCGCGGGTTGGACGCTGGCCGATCGCTTCGACGACGGCCTGGAGATCCTCGATCTGACCGACGAGGTCCGGGTCGCGCGTCGAGCGCTGGCCGAGCTCCTCGACGACCTCCTGGAGATCCTCGATCTGGGTGACGAGCTCGGGATCGCGCGGCGGGCGCTGCGCCAGCGCCTCGACGACCTCGCGCAGCCGCTCGAGGTCCTCACCGGGCGCATAGACGGACATCCGCTCCGCGAAGGCCTGGAGCTCGCTGCGGACGCTCTGCCGAAGCTCGTCGGTGCTGCGCTCCAGCGCGGCCGCAGCTTCGCCGGCGACGTCGTTCGTCCGCTCGAATGCGGTGTGCGCGGTCTGTGTGGTCTCGGCGAGTCGCTCCTGCAGCTCGCCGACTGCTGTGATCAGCTCCTGGAGCGGCGCCTCGGCGCTGTCGTCTGAGGCGAGCGCATCGACTCTCTCGGCGATCGTGTCGAGGGAGGCGCGAAGCTCGTCGTGGCCGTCGCCGGCCGCGGGCGCCTCGAGCGTTCGGAGCGCCTCTTCGACGGCTTCGAGCCGAATGAGGAGATCTGGCTGGACCGTGACCGGCAGCGGGGCGGGCGGGGCGGCGGCACCTTCGAGCGGCTCGAGCCCGGGCACGGTGCCGGAGAGCGAGAGCCCGACGGGCGGCGCGATGGGCGCACCCGAGTCCGACCACTGCTCGGCGAGCGCGCTCGCGAGCTCGAGCCGGGTGATCGACCCTGACTCGACGAGGATCTGCCCGAGCGGCCGACCGGTCTGGGCCTGCTCGGCCACGGCCGCATCGACCTGCTCCTGCGTCACGTACCCGTGCTCGAGCAGGATTTCTCCGATCGAGCGACGCCCAAGAGTCGTGTCCGGAATGGCGCTCATCTACACGCTCCCCGGCGCCTTCGCCCGACCCGGCGCGGAGGCAGCGCGGTTGCCCACGAGACGGTTATCGGAGCGGCCGCGGGAGTGCACCGTCACCCCTTCAAGGGACGCGATCGGTGGCGGGCGGCGGCATGGTGCGGCGTTCGAGGTACACACAGCGTCTGCGATCGAGCGGAAGCGGCGAGCGTCCAATGCGGGTGACGACGAAATCGTCTTCGTTCGACATCGACAGGGCGTCTCCCACGGCAGGGACCGAGCCGTCGAGCTCCTGAAGCCCGTACCCGCTGTCGTTCGGCACGAAGGCGAGGAACAGGCCCTGCTCATCGTCCTCGGGCTCCGAGGCCGCCTCGGGAGACGGCGTGCGGGCGCTAGCAACGCTGTCCGCCTCCACAATCGCGGCGCCGAGGCGCTCGATCGACCGGCGCAGTGCGTTCCCGGCCTCGACGTAGCTCGACTCGGTCTCGGCGAGCCGGCCGCCCAGTGCGGCGAGCCCGTCCCGCAGGGCCTCCTCGGTCGCCCGGACCTGCTCGTCCGAGCGCGCGGCATCCGCGTCGAGGCGCCGTTCCAGATCTTCGATGCGGTCGCCGAGCCCGGACGTGTCATCCGTGCGGGTGCGCTCCACGTGCGCGAGCAGGTCGATGCCCGACTGGGCGACCGCCTCGAGGTCGCCGGCGAGCTTCGCCAGCCTCTGTGAGGTCGTCGCATCCGAGCGGTCGAGCCGCTCGACGAGGGATGCGAACTCGGCGCGAACCTCGTCGAGTGCCGGGCCGTCGTCGGCCTGCGGCTCCGCGATGCGCTCTGAAAGCTGCTTCGAAAGCTCCTTGATCCGCCGACCGAGATCGACCTCGGCGTCCTTCCGCTCGGCGTCTGCCGCATCCGCTGCGGTCCGAAGGCGCTCGAGCTCCTCACGGAGGGCGGTAGCGTCGCTCTCCGCAGACGCGACGCGCTCGTCCATGCCGGCCTGGCTCTTCGCCAGTTCCTCGCGAACCGATTCGGCGATCTCTTCGAGCTTGCCCTGCAGCGAGCCCGCGGTCGTCTCGGCCTCAGTCGCGACCGAGTCGACGCGGCCGACGATCGTTTCGAGCCGCTTCTCGAGGTCTCCGCGAAGCTCGGCCAGATCGGACTTCTTCACGACCTTCCGCCGCGCGCTCTCGTCGGCACCCTCGCGCTCGGCGACCCGTTCGCTCAGCTCGTCGAGCCGGCTCCGGAGCTCGTCCACTGCCGAGACGCGGCCGCTCAGCAACTCGAGGCTCTCGGCGATCGCCGCACCCTGCTCCGACGTCTCGGTGAGCTTGGTCTCGAGCGCGTCGAAGCGCGGCTCGTAGTCCACGACGCTCCGCTCGGCCGCCGCTTCCTCGACCCCGTCGACGCGTGCGCCGAGCCGCTCGATCGACCGACGCAGCTCGTCGGCGATCGAGTCGAGATCGCCGTCCGAGCCAGCGGTGCGCTCGTCGGCCCTGCTCGCCAGCTCGTCGAGACGGGTGCGAAGCTCCGCGACGTCCTCCGGCGATGCCCATGCTCGCCCGGAAAGCTCGTCGATGCGGTCGCGCAGCTTTGGAAGCTTCTGCGTCCGGGCAGACACCTCGTCGAGCCGCTTCGAGAGCTCCTCCACGACGGCGGCACTCTCCTTGTCGCTCGCATGCTCGCTCAGGTCGTCGAGCCGGCGCCCGAGCTGTTCGACGCGGGCGGCAAGCTCCGGATCGCCACCCGAGCGGGAGGCAAGATCCTCGATGCGCGCGTGAAGCTGTGAGATGTCCTGCGCAGGCCCGTCGACGCGCGCGGCCAGGTCGTCGAGGCGGCCGGCAAGTTCGTCGAGACGGTCGGCAAGCGCCGGGTCGCCCGCGGGCCGATCCGACAGCTCGTCGACCCGGTTCGCAACCCGCTCGATTCGCTTGGACAGCTCCGGGTCGCCCGCAGGCCGCGAGGCGACGTCGTCGAGGCGTGCATGAAGCTCCTGGACCTGCTCGGGGGAGACCGTCGCCTCCAGCCGCTTCGCGAGCTCGTCGACCCTGTCCGACACGGAGGAGTCGCCGTCAGGACGCGCGGCCAGTGCCTCCACCTGCGCACGCAGCTCGGCGAGGCTCTCGCCCGCGTCGCGCGAAGCGAGGTCGGCGAGCTGTTCGGCGACTTGTTCGATCCTCTGGGAGAGCTCCGGATCCGCGGCAGGCCGCGAGGCGAGATCGTCGAGGCGGGAGCGAAGCTTCTGGAGCTGCTCGGTCGAGACCGTCGCGTCGAGCCGGTTCGTAAGCACCACGAGCTGCTCGGCGAGCGCCGGATCGCCTGCGGGACGCGACGCGAGCTCATCGAGGCCTGACCTGAGTGCGTCCAGCTGCTCGGCGGAAGGAACGGCGTCCAACCGCTCGGCGAGTTGCTCGACCCGCTGCGAAAGCTCTGGATCACCGGCAGGCCGCGAGGCGAGATCGTCGAGGCGGGAGCGAAGCTTCTGGAGCTGCTCGCTGGAGACCATGGTGTCGAGCCTCTGGGCCAGCGCCTCGAGCTGCTCGGCGAGCGCCGGATCGCCTGCGGGCCGCGACGCGAGCTCATCGAGGTCAGTCCTGAGCGCGTCCAGCTGCTCGGCGGAAGGAACGGCGTCCAACCGCTCGGCGAGTTGCTCGACCCGCTGCGAAAGCTCTGGATCACCGGCAGGCCGCGAGGCGAGCTCGTCGAGGCGGGAGCGAAGCTCCTGCAGCTGCTCGCCGGAGACGGCACCAGCGAGACGATTCGCGAGCTCCTCGAGCTTCCCGGCAAGCGCCGGGTCTCCCGCGGGCCGCGACGCCAGGCGCTCGACCTGATCGCGCAGCTCGTCGAGTCCCTCCGGCGGCGCGTCGATCCGTGAGGAGAGCTCGTCAAGGCGGTTCGCGACACGCTCGAGACGCTCGGACACGGCTGGATCGGCCTGCGGTCGGGCCGCGAGCTCCTCGACCTGCGCTCGCAGCTCCGCGACCTGCTCGGCGGACGACACGCTTTCGAAGCGCTTCGTAATCTGATCGACGCGCTCTGCGAGCTCGGGATCGCCGGCGGGACGGGCGGCAAGCTCTTCGAGGCGCCCGGCGAGGGACGAGATCCGCTCGTCGAGCGCAGGGCTCCGCTCGGCGAGCTCCGCGTTGCGCTGCTCGATCTCGTCCAGTCGATCGCGCAGCTCGGCGAGCTGGTCCGGCGCGGCACCGTAGTGGGAAAGGCGCTCAGCGAGGACGGAGTCGACCGGCGGACGCGCGTGGAGCTCGGCGAGCGAGCCGCGGATCTCAGCGATGTCGGTGCCTGCCCCCTCGAGCGCCTGGAGGCGCTTCGCAAGTGCGGCCAGCTCGCCCTCGACGGCCTTGCGGTCGCCGCTCGCTGCCGCCTGCTCGGCCGAGCGAACAGCTGGAACGAGCTCGTCGAGACGGCCGGCGAGCGAATCGACGCGTGCTACGAGCGTCGGATCCGCCTCCTGGGGCGCAGCGCCGAGGCGATTCACCTGGTCGACGAGCCGCTTTACCTCGTCGCGAAGCTCGTCGGTCTCCGAGCCCTGCACCTCGCCACCCAGCTGCGCGACGCGCTCGCCGAGCGCGTCGACCTGCTGCTGGAGGCCGGTGACCTCGGAGCTGTCGTGGACACGGGACTCGACGTCCGCGAGGCGGAGCGACATCGACTCGAGCGCTCTGCCGAGGCTCGTCTTCGCAGCCTCTGCGGCATCTGCGGCGGATTCGACCCTCCGCGTGAGGTCCGCATCCTGGATGCGCTCGCTCGCGGCCTTCTCCTCCAGCCGGTTGGAAAGCTCCTGCACCCGCGTCCTGAGCTCCTCGACCGGCGCCAGCTCGTCACGCGTCGCCACTTCGGCGAGACGCGACTCGACCTCGGCCAGCGTGCTCTGAAGACCCTCGGTCGCCGAGGTGATCTCCTCTCGCCAGGGCTCGCGGGCGGCGACGCTCTCGGCTGCGCGCAACCGCTGCTCGAGCGCGGAGACGGCTTCGTGCAGCCGTTCCACCTCCGCCGACGGGACGGCATCGCGGACGGCAGCGGCGGGCATGGCGGACAGCGCCGCGCCGTCGCTCGGGCTGGGCGGGCGGATCTTGCGGAGCGCGGTCCACTGCTCGGCGAGCGCGCTTGCGAGCTGGAGGCGCGTGATGCTGCCCTGCGCGACGAGGATCTCGCCCAGCTTTTCGCCGCCTTCCTTCTGGATCTCGAGCGCCCGGTCGAGCTCCGAGTCGGTGACGAGGCCGCGCTCGACGAAGATCTCACCGAGCGGCCGCCGTGGCTCGCCGCTTTCGTCGGTGATCTCGGCAAGCTCGGCGGGCTCGGACGACACGTGGGCCGTCGTGGGCACGATCTGGAGCGTCGGCTTCTCAGCATCGGCCGGGGAAGCGGCGGCATTGGCGCGCTCGAGGTCGGCCCACTGCTCTGCAAGGACACTCGCGAGCTCGATGCGGGAGACGCCGAAGTGCTGAACGAGGATCTCCCCCAGATGCTCCTTCGTCTCGACCTGGACCGCGAGAGCAGCCTGGAGCTGCTCCTCGGTGACGAGGCCGCGCTCGAGGAAAATGGCGCCGATGAGCCGCGCCGAGACCGGATTGGTCGCACTCACGAGGAAATACATCGGCAATCCCTCGTTCGGGCTATAGACCGGGCGCACGAATTTCCGGCAGCTGAACACGTCCGTTCTTGACAGGTTTCGGAGCCGCACGGACCATCCGCACCCGTGAGACGGCTGACTTCGCGGATCGTGCTGCTGCCAGTCCTGATCGGGCTGCTCGCGGCGCACGGAGCCGGGGCCCAGAGTCGACAGATCGTCGTCTCGATCGCGGACGGCGACACGCTCACAGTCGGGAGCGGCACACGCATTCGACTCGTGCAGATCGACACGCCGGAGCTCGGCTCCGGCGAGTGCTACTCGCGAGCGGCGCGCACCGCGCTGGAGCGTCTCGCTCCGATCGGAAGCACGGTCACGCTCGAGGCGGATCCGAGGCTCGACCAGGTGGACCGATACGGCCGTCTGCTGCGCTACGTGCGGCGCGGGACGCTGAACGTCAACATCGCCCTCGTCCGCGCGGGTGCCGCAGCGCCGTACTTCTACGGCGGCGATCGCGGCCGCTATGCAGGCCGGCTGCTCGCCGAGGCACGGCAGGCGAGAGCCTCGAGGCGTGGTCTCTGGGGCGCGTGCCCGGGAACCGTCCTCGATCCGTACCGCGCCGTGGACACGGGCGGCCGGCCCTCGGGAGGCGGTAACGGCGGACGCGGGATCGTCGGCGGCGGCTGCGACCCGTCCTATACGAGCGCCTGCATCCCGCCGCCCCCGCCGGACCTCGACTGCAGGGACATCCGCGCGCGGGGAGCGGCACCCGTTCGCGTCGTCGGCGCTGATCCGCACCGCCTCGACGGCGACCACGACGGCTGGGGTTGCGAGTAGCCGGGGCTGAACGACGAACGGGCCGCGCATGGCGGCCCGTTCGGTTGAGGCTCGGATCCGTGCCGGGCTAGTTGCCGGCTGTCCCGCCCGCGCTCAGCGCGGTGGGGGCCGAGTTGAGGTCGACCTGACCACTGCACGTGAGAACGACCTGGCCGTTGACGCCGTGGACGCTGTTCCAGAACGGCAGCGGGGTCGTGACGTACCCGCAGTCCGCGTCCGTGTTCTTCGGGCCAAGCACCACACGGCTGCTCCGCGGGGCGGTCTGCGCCGTGCACTTGAGGACGGCCTTGCCGCTCGCGTAGACGACGTAGCTCGAGTCGTACGTGATCAGCAATGAGCCTTCCGGCGTGAGGATGCCGCACGCGAAGCCGGAGTCCTCGTACACCGGACCGGTAGCGGTGGCGGTGCTCACCATCGCCGCAGCTGCGATCACCGTCGCGATCGCGATGACGAGCTTCTTCATACTCCCCCTCCTTGTGAGATGTGCCGCGCGGGCCCCTACCCGCGCGCGTCAAGCGACTGTCCCACACGGCTATTGCGCGTGTCAACCGCGATGGCAACGACTCGAACGGCCTAGCGGAGCGCCTCGATCGTCGCCGTCGGGACGAAGTCGCCCACACGCTTCAGGAGACCCCTGTCCGTGCTCACGAGCGTGCATTTCTGGAGTTGAGCGAGTGCGACGTACTCGGCCGCAAAGGTCGTCGGCAGGCCGAGCTGCTCGGCGAGCTCCCAGGCGCGACGCCGGAGCACAGCGTCGCCGAGCAGCCGGATCTTCATGCCGTTGACGTAGGCGAGTCGCTCGCGGGCGCCCTCGGGCGTGATCTCGCCCCGGCCGACGACCTCGTAGATTGCCGAGAGCGTCTCGGAGCGCCAGAGCGTCGGCGCATAGAGCTCTGCCTCTCCAGAGATCTCGGCGGCTTCGGCCGCAAGCTGGAGCGTCGTGCCGCTGTCGATGACGAACCGCGTCACTCCCGCGCCGTCTCCCCCGCCTTCGCCCCGACAGCGGACACGGCGAGCACGTCGTGGAGCCAAGTGTCGATCGCTCCGGCGATCTCCTCCCAGCCCTCGCCGACCATCATCAGGTGGGGACGTCCTGCGAACTCGAGGTAGTCCGTCCGCGCGGACGACTTCTCGTACTTCTCGTACTGCTTGTGCGAGAGGCCGGCCGGAACGGTTCTGTCCTGCTCTGCGCCGACGATCAGGAGCGGCGCCCGGTCTGCGCTCTTGAAGTGGACCTCGGTCGGCGGATGCAGGTGGAAGTTGGCGAAGCCCGCCTCGAAGAAGATCTGTCCGCTCTCCGGGACGGCGTACTTCTCGTAGGCCGCGGCAGCCTCCTCGGGCGAGAACGTGTTCACGAAGCCGTACGTGAACTCCTCGAGCGTCAGCGGGACCACGCCATGCCAGCGCGAGGGATGCGCGAGCGCAGGGGACGCCGCCTTCAGCGACGAGAACGGGAGAACCAGAATGCCCTTCGGCGGCGCGGGGCTCATCGCAACGCCTGCGCGTCCCAGCCCGCGATCGAGCAGGAGCTCGACGATCAGCCCTCCGAACGAGTGGCCGATCAGCACGGGCGGCTCGTCCAGCTGCTCGATCAGCGCCTGGTAGTGGTCGACGATCTCCGTGAGCCCGAGCCCCTTCAGGTCGTCGGTTGCTTCGCGTAGCTCCTCGACATCTCCCCGCTTCCGCGGCCACTCCGGCGCGGAGACGGCATAGCCGTGACCACGGAAGTAGTCGGCGAACGTGTCCCAACTCCCCGACGAGAGCCAGGCTCCGTGGATCAGCATCAGCGGGGGACGACCGGTGGCGGCGGCTTCCACAATGAACCTCCCTTGGTTGACTCCTCCACGCTAGCCACCGCGGCAGGCCTGACGGAAGGCAACAGTGAGCGACTTCACCACCTTTCCCCCGGATCCGAGGACGTCACCCCGCGATGGTTTCCTTTGTCGTAGAGACATGGCCCGCTTGAACATCATCGAACGGAGGCTCGAGCGCTTCCTGCGGGAGCCTCCCTCGCTGCGCAACGCGGCGGGCGTCATCGTCATTGCGACGACCGTGGTCGTCGTCGGTGGCGGCGTACTGATCAGCCTGATCGACAACGAGGAGTACCCGAACCTCGGGATCGGGATGTGGTGGGCGCTGCAGACCGTGACGACGGTCGGCTACGGAGACGTCGCTCCAAGCCACGTCAGCGGCCGGCTCGTCGGAGCGGTGCTGATGCTTTGGGGAACGGCATTCATCGCGATCGTGACCGCGGTGATCACGTCGACGTTCGTCGCGCGGGCAACCCGCGACTATTACGCTGCGCAGGCGCGGGACGACCTCTCCGACCGACAGCTCATCGAGAAGCGCTTCGACGAGCTCGACGAGAAGCTCGACCGGCTCGCGACGACGCGCGGCCTGCCGGAGGACTGACGAGCGTCACGTGGGTCGCGCTCGCCGCTCCCACAGCGTCGCGTTGACGACCGCGGAGGCGACCACCAGCCTGCTGATCAGGAAGAGGGCGACCAGCAACGCGGCAGCGATTCCCAAAGCCCCGTACGTTCCCTCCTTGGCGAGTGCCCAGGGCGTGATGACGTAGGCGATGACCGCATGGAGCACCTCGAGCCCGACGGCGAGCAGCGCTGCGCCGGGGACGAGCGCCCTCCAGGGCGCACCGCGATGAGGAAGCCGGGTCGCGACCAGCACCCAGAGCGCGGCGTAGGGAACGAGCGCGACCAGCGTCGCGAGGGCGCCCGGCCCTTCGGACCAGGCCCGGACGGCGCTCGCCGCTGCCGACAGGGCGCCGAAACACAGAAGCACGCCGAGGAGCGCGAGCGTCGGCACGATCCTCGGCTTCGGAGCCGTGGCGCGATCGTCGGTCCAGACGAGCCGGTGCGCGACGATCAGCACTCGCAGCACGGCTCGGGTGGCCCACACCAGGATGGGGATGCCGATCAGGAGTGCGTACCAGCGGTTCGGGCTGTTCGCGGCGTTCGCGATGGAGCTCGAGATCAGCCCGCTCATGCCGAGCCCCTCGGCCGTCTCCTCGGGGGACTCGGACGATGCGTCCGACGCGAACCCGAGGCCGGCGACGAGGACGAGCGCCAGCGGGAGCAACCAGATGAAGAGGCGGTACGCGAGGGCGCCGGCGATGATCCCGCCGCCGACCTCGCTGTCCCGTTCGACCATGTCGAAAACGGCGTCGACCGAGCGGTGTCGCCCGCGCTCGTCTTGCGCACGCTGCGCAATCCGCTCGGCGTCCGCCTGCCGGCGCGCTGCCCACGACCGCGCGCGCTCGCGGGTCGTGCTCACGTCGCCGGGACCGTCATTTCCGCCTCTCTGTCTGCCCGATCCCGTGCCCCACGTCGGTCATATGCCGGCCCCGGGCTCGCTTACCCCACGCCTGCGTGTCGAGCTCAGAGCGCGAGCTCTGTCATAACCGCTACGGCAGGCGTTCCTGGTGGAAGCGCTCCTCGTCCGCATCATGCCACTCGGCCTCGTACGCCTCCGCCTCCGCGAACTGGCGCTCGGTCTCTCGTGCGTCGAGCTCCGGCATCGCCTCCGCCGACTTTCGTCTCGTGACGACGAACGCGATCACGACGAGCGGCACGACGACGACGGCGAAGATGATCCACGGGATCACGCCGCGGAGCATACGCCGCCCGCTCGGAGGCCAAGCGGACAGAGACGTGTCGCTCCCGTCAGGGAGCGAGGAGGACGAGCAGGACGGACGCGGCTCCCACCACGATCCCGACCACGGCGAGCGCCAGCACGAAACCCTCACCGACCTGCGGTTCCCGTCCCTCCCGCAGCGCAGCCTGCAGCTCCCGGTAGTGCAGGATCCCGTACACCATGGCTGCCAGCCCGGAGGCTGACAGCGTGGTTCCCAGTGCGATGTACGGCCAGTTCGTGCCGCTGACGACCTCGGGCAGGACGCGCCCGACTGCGAAGCCCGCCGCGATCGCGGCCAGACCGGTACGCCACCATGCGAGGTACGTACGCTCGTGCGCGAGCTCTGTCCGGTGGACTTCGCCGCTCGCCATCTCAGGCCAACGTAACGAACTCCTCTCCTCTGTCAACCACGCGCTCGTGTTCCAGGAGGATCCGGAGCCCGACGGCCGATGCTTTCGCGATCGGTTATCGGAGAGGCACCGATGAGTCGCCGAAGCTGCTCTTCCACTGTGGAGATGCCCGCGTGGAGAGCGGTGGGTCGCACGACCCCGATTCGGAGAAGTAGCGTTGGCGGGTGGAGCTCTTCTCCGGCCCGCGATGACCGAGCACCAAGACGCGCTCACCTACGCGGCTGCGCAGGTGGCGGCCGCTCGGGACGATCCCGCTTCGCGCTTTGCCCTGATCGAGCGGACGTATCACGGCCCGACGGGTCGGGCACCACGACACCTACCGTTCCGCCGGGCCGCACTGTCGTTCATGCGCTGGCAGGCCCGGCGCGGTCTGCTCGACCCGCTCGACGCATCGCCCCCCGGGAGCGTCTGGTGGCGGACGGTCAACGACCGCCTCCTCCGCGACGGATGCGAAGCGGTCGCGCTATTCGGCGGTCGAGCGGGCGCGCCGTCGTCGCGGGCCGTACGGCTGTGGCTCGACTTCATCGACAAGCCGAGTGGAGGCAACTGGTACCGCGCTCACAACGCGAGCATCGTCGGCGGATACCTGCAGAACCAGACGCTCGCCGAGGCGGAGAGTGCCCCCGAGCGGTTCTTCATGAACGTCGCGCTCGCCCGCGTTCTCTACGCGCACACTCTCGTTGCGGCGCCGCGCCTGGCGCTGGGGCGGCTCGCTCCCATTGCGCGTGTGGTCGGCGACCCACGGCTCGGGATGGCGGGCGCGTTCCTCTCGCTCCGACGTGTGCTCCCGGACCGCTACCCGCTCGAGCAGGACGTCGACAGCTACATCGCAGACGAACAACGCCTCGGTCGAATGCTCGACTACGCAGTCATCGTGCCGCGACTGCAGCGGCTGTACGAGTGGTCCGCCGAGGAGCTCGACGAACCGCGCCTACTCGAGGCGGTTCGCGACGGCAGCCCGATCTACGCGTGGCCGTACGAGGAGCGGAGCGTCTGGCGTGCTCGGCACATGCCGTTCACGGCGCGGGTGCTCGAACGCATCACGAAGCCTCGCTGACGCTGCGGCGACGGGGACCGAAACCTGGCAGCTGCTCGCCGAGCTCGAGGATCGCCAACGCCTCTGCGAGGCCGCAGTACGCGCGCGCCGGCCGTGAGAGGGTTGCGAGGAGTTGGCCGGCCTCGCTCGTAGCGACGATCTCGGGCGGCGCAAGGCTGAACGTGTGTCCCCGCCGGAGGACGTGGCCGCCCCCATGGCGCAGGTTCCGAAGCCAATCAGACTGTTGGCCGTAGAGGAGAGCGATCACCAGCGTCCGGTCGCGTCTGAACGCAAGGAGCGGCGTCCGGTACTCGCGGCCCGAGCGTCGACCGCGGTGAAGGATGACCGCCCACGGCGGCACGAGCCATGCGTACAGCCCCTGGATGCGGTTCGTGACGCGCTTGTTGAAGCGCGCGGTTCGTCGGGAGAACGTCATCTCCAGCCGGCGTCGTGTTCGGGATCCGGGAGCTCGCGAGTCACGTCGTCGCGTCCGAGAATACGTCGGACCTTTCCCCAACGGCCTCGTGAGTGGCACCTCGCAGCGGAGAAGCGGCTCCTTTGCGCCTAAAAGCGTGGATTGAACGGCGACGATTCGGGTCGCGTAATGCCCTGCCTTACTTGCCTAGAGACTGCAGAGCGCATACGCGGTGACGGTCATGGTCTGCCCTGCGCCGAGCGCTGCGATACCGACGACTCCGGTCGCGGTCCACGTTGTGGTCGTTGAGGGGTAGGAAGCCTGCACGTGCGCTCGTTCCTTTTGGGTGGCGGTCGTGGTGACGAGCGCCCCGCCGCCAAGGAGCACCTTTCCTGCGGCGCAGGTCGCGGTGGCGGTGACGACGGTGTTTCGGGCTGCGTTGGCTGCCGACGTGACGGGTGTTCCGGTGACGAGCGTCGAGCCCGCAGGGCCGGGCGGCCCGATCGGACCTGCTGCGCCCGTTGGACCTGCCGGTCCAACTGGACCCACCGGGCCTGCAGGACCGACTGCACCTGGAGGACCGGTCGCGCCAGTCGGCCCAGCTGGGCCGACTGGGCCAGCGGGACCGATTGGGCCAGGCGGTCCAGCTGGGCCTATTGCGCCCGCCGGCCCGGGGTCACCCTGAGGACCGATTGGGCCAGGCGGTCCAGCTGGGCCTATTGCGCCCGCCGGCCCGGGGTCACCTTGAGGACCGATTGGGCCAGGCGGCCCTGCCGGTCCTGCCGGCCCAGGATCACCCTGGGGGCCTTGCGCCCCGTCTAGTCCTGGTGCTCCGGCCGGACCTTGCGTGCCAGGAGCGCCTTGGGCGCCCGGCGAGCCCGTTGCTCCCGGCGATCCTTGCTGCCCTTGCGGGCCAGCTTCTCCATCGGCGCCCTGCGGTCCAGCAGCGCCGCGCCTCGACCACGTAATACGGAACTCGTTCGGGCGGCAGCGGCGGAAGGTCGGGATCACGCGCAGTTTCCCGGTCGCCTTCAAGTAGCAGCCAGCGTAGACGCCATTCCGGTTCGGGATCCCGGGGCGACCTTGCTGCTCGATCGAGCCGGTGGCGGCTGAGACCAGAATCAAGCTGAGCACACCCAAGCAGAAGAACACGGCCCCCCGTCGCATCGAGACATTGTCGAGATGCCTCCGGACGAACCTTTGAATCGGGGTATGGCCCTGGTTGGGAGCGCCGCAGCCGTTCTAGGGGAGGGCCGCAGCCCGGGGCCAGGTCGGGTCGTGGTTCCCCGCCGACGCTACGTCGACATGTCACAAGATTGAGCCACGCCTACCTTCCGCTTCCTCGCGGCCGTTGCCGCCTACTGCGGCATGACGGCGAGCGAGATCGCAGGACTGACCTGGGAGGACGTGAGCTCCGTGGATGGCTGCATCCACGTCCGTGCACAGCTTGCTCCCAGCAAGAAAGGGGACCCGTCGAGGCGGGTCAAGCTCAAGTCCACCACCGCGTCGTATCGAACGGTTGTGCTCCTCGACAGGGCGACAGTGGCACTGTTCGACCAGTTGCAGCGAGAGCAGGAGAAGGGCCTCGGGCGGGACATCGACTTCGTGTTCACCACGGAGACGGGCAAGCCGTACTGCCGGAACCGGATCTCCAAGTGCATCGCCTGCGCCGCCAAGACGGCGGGCCTGGGAACGGTCGGCGCTCAAGTTCTGCGTCGATCAGTTGCGACCCTGCGAACCTACGCCGGTGTTCCGAAGCATGTCGCGGCGAAGGAAATGGGCCATACACCTACGGTCTTTGAGCGCTCGTACGCGAAGGTGTACGAGGACGCTCAGGACATGGAAGAGACCCGGAAGAAGCTGTCGTCGATCGGGTTCGGCGTCTCTCAAGTTGACCAAGCGTTGACCAACGGCTCCTGACGCGCTTCGTCATCGTCTCTCTCGACTACAAAAGGGCCGCACTTGCGGCCCTTTCACCATGGGCGGTGCAGGACTTGAACCTGCGACCCCCTGCGTGTAAAGCAGGTGCTCTACCAGCTGAGCTAACCGCCCGCGCGCGTAAGAGTGGCACACGCGCTCACGAGACGGCCGCTCGCACGAAGGCGGTCAGCGAGCCCAGGTAGCCGTCCGCCAGACGGGTTGGGTCCTCGACCTGCATGCGGTGATCGGCGTAGGGGAGAACGACCACCGTCAGGAGATCCGGCGGCACTGCAGCCTCGAACACCGCAACGCTCTCGGGCACCGGGACGATCGGGTCGTCCGCGCCGAAGAGCGCGAGCACGGGTACGTCGATCCGCTCGAGGGCCGGCCGCGGGTCGTGGTCGACGAGGGCGCGCATGAGCTCCCAGTCCGCCTCTTCCGCGAGCTCGAAGTTGGCGGGAATTGCGAGGCTCAGCGCATCGAGCCGAGTGCGAACATCTCCGAGCGCCACATCCTCACGGAGCATCGCGAGCAACGCGTCGAAGCTCTCGAGCCCGTCCGCGATCTCAGCGTCGTCGGCTCCGTTCCGCGCGAGGCGCGTGCGGGTCGCGTAGCGCTCCTGCTCGCCCGGCGTGACCCCTGGCCCGGAGCTCGTCACGACGAACGCCACGTCCGCGCTCGCACTCGCGGCCTCGAGGACCACCCACCCTCCCTGGCTGTGGCCGAAGAGACCGACCGGAGCATCGAGACCCTCGTCGGCGCGAAGAAATCCGGCCGCGGCGAGCGCATCGCTCGCCTGCGCCTCGATCGCCGCCTCCCGCCAGCTGCCCGTCGAGCCGCCGACGCCGCGCTTGTCGAACGAGCACACCCCGATGCCCTCGCCGAGTAGGTGCTCCCGGATCGGAGGGAAGAAGACGTCGTTGTCCCGATCCGACGGCCCGGACCCCGGGTGCATGAGCACGATCGCGCGCGGCTCCGGCGCGGGAAGCCACAGCGTCCCGGCGAGCACGACCTCGCCGTTCCGAACGCTGAGCTCGCGGGCTGAGGTCGCGACGCGCGACACCAAGACAGGCGGGTCAGCCCCCCGAGGGGAGCCGGAGGAGCGTCGACCCCGGAACGTGCTCGAGCAGGTGATGGTCGTCCAGCACGAGCTCGAGGTTACGGCGTGCGATCCGCGCATGCTCGCGTGCGATGGCATCCGCGCGTGCTCCCTCGCGCCTGCCGATCGCGTCGATGAGCGCATGGTGCTGGTGCTGTGCGACAAGCAGGATCTCCCACGACTCGGGCAGGGCAGCGTGGACCATGAGCAGGGCGCTCGGCGGCGCGAACGGGAGTGCGAGCGCGTGCTCGAGCGCCCGGGTGAGCTGGGGGCTCTTCGCGAGCGCGCGGAACGCGACATGGAACTCCTCGTTGACGCTGAGGTAGTCCATGAACGTCTCGATGCTGGGCGCGCGCACGATTGTGTCCAGCTCTCGGCAATGCTCGCGAAGCGTGTCGAGTTCGCCATCCGACTCGAGCCGCTCGGCCGCAAGACGCGCAGCGGTGCCCTCGAGCACGCCGCGGAGCTCGATCGCATCGTCGATATCGGTCCGGGTGAACTCGCGGACCACGAAGCCGCCGCCGGGGAGCGTCTCGAGAAGCCCTTCGTGTTCGAGCGTCATCAGGGCGATCCGGAGCGGCGTCCGGGAGACGCCGAGCTCCTCCACGAGCCGTAGCTCGGGGACGCGCTCCCGCGGCTTGAACGCACCGTTCAACAGGAGCTCGCGCAGGCCGAGCGTCGCTTTCGTCGTCTGTGAGTTCGGATGATTCCCGCGTGGCATCGCTAGTCGCCTGAAGGCTGCAGTGTCGCTTCCCGGCGACGCGAGCCGAAGACCCGTTTCCAGAGGGCGACGACCGTATTGACCACGCCTCGCCGGAAGAAGAGGAAGATCGCGATCACGAAGACGCCGTAGAGCACCTCGCGCAGCTCGAAGCTGTCCGTCAGCCGGTCGTCCAGAAACGCGAAGACCGTCGCGCCGAGGACCGGCCCGAGCAACGTGCCGAGGCCGCCGAAGGCCACGAGCACGAGAACACGGACGTCGACACGGTCGAAGCTGTAGGTAGCCGGGCTGATGAAGCCCGCGCTGTAGGCGAGGAGCGCCCCGGTCAGGCCGATCATCGCCGAGCCGATCGTCGCGGCGTAGATCCGGTAGCGGGACACGTTCACGCCCGCGAGCTCGGCCGCGACCTCGTCGTCACGGAGCGCGCGGAACGCCCACCCGAGGTGCGAGAGCTGAAGCACCCGAAAGATGACGAGGAAGACGACGAGGAGGCCGGCGAAGAGGTAGTAGCCACCGACCTGGTCGTCGCCGAGCTTGTCCGGCACCCCGGTCACGACGAGCCCGGTCTCGGATCCCGTGAGGTCGCGCTGCCCGAGGAGGAGGTTGGCGAAGGCGAGCGAGAAGACGAGCGTGACGATGCCTGTGAAGATCACCCCGAGCGAGCGCCGCACGGCGATCCAGCTCAGGAGCCCGCCGACGATCGCCGCGGCAACCGTTCCCACGACGACACCGACCATCATGGGCAGCGAGGTCTTGGTCGCGAGAATCGCCGCGCCGTAGCCTCCGACGCCGGCCAGCGCTCCGACG
This sequence comes from uncultured Actinomycetes bacterium, assembly GCA_963815895.1. Taxonomy (GTDB): domain Bacteria; phylum Actinomycetota; class Thermoleophilia; order Gaiellales; family Gaiellaceae; genus GMQP-bins7. Next base: position 700,236 of record CAWFIP010000002.1, read on the forward strand.
CAGAGGAAGAGCTGGTTCGTGCTTCCGAAGATCAGGTTGAAGCCGACGCCGTACGCCGCGAACACGAGCGCCTGCACGGCGAGCGACGTCGTGTACGGCGAGTCGCCGAACCAGAGCGGCGGAAGCACGACGAGGATCGCCGCCGTGACGACGATCGGCAGGAAGGCCAAGCCCAGACGCCGTAAAGTGTCGTTTCGCTCCATCAGTACCGCCCGAGCAGCCCGCGCGGTCGAATGAGGATGGTCAGGGCTGCCGCACCGAGCAGGATGATGGTCGTGTAGTACTGCCCGACGTAGTGGGCGCTCATGGAGTTCACGACTCCGAGGAGCACGCCCGCGAGGAACGCTCCCGCGACGCTCCCGAGGCCGCCGACGACGGTGACGATCAGCGCGAAGGTCGTGAGCTCGAATCCCTGGTTGACCGTCAGCGGCCCGATCATCGACTGCGTGATCGCCACCACCCCGGCCAGCGCACCGGAGATGGCAAAGATGACCGTGCGGACGAACGACGGGTTGATGCCGACCAGTCGCGCGCCGGTCTCGTCCTGGATGACCGAGCGGACGCCGCGCCCGAAGGTCGTGAGCCCGAAGAAGAGCAGCAGCGCCCCGGCCGCGGCAAGGGCGATCACGGACGCCCAGATGCTCCCGACGGCCATGGGCACGCCGATGATCGAGACCGGATCGCCGCTGACGAAGATGTAGAGGGCGCCGTCGGGATAGCGCCAGGTGAGCACGCCGCCTATGACGAAGGCCGCGCCCAGTGTCAGCAGGAGGCCGAGCAGCGTGCGCTCCTCGCCGCGCTCGCGGTAGACGGGGCGCATCAGAGTCAGGTCGAGGAGCACCGTGATACCCACCGCCGCCGCGATACCCACGAGCGAGGCGACGAGCTGCGTGCGGCCGTCCTCGATGACGAGTGACGCCACGATCGCCGCGAGCACGACGATCTGCCCGTAGGCGAGGTTGATGACGCCGCCGAGGCCGTAGACGAGCGTCATCCCGACGCCGAGCAGGCCGAAAGCGAGGCCGAGCACGATCCCGTCGAGGAGGACGGCTCTCATTCCCGCTCCAGCACCGGCAAAGCCGGCGCCTCCGCTCCTGGATCGCCTCCGTCGAGCCTACCGCTCATACGATCCCCAGGTACGCGCGCCGAACCTCGGGATTCTGGTCAAGCTCCTCGGCGGTCCCGGTGAGCCGGATGCGACCGTTCTCGAGGACGTAGCCCCGGTCGGCTACGGAGAGCGCGAGCGGCACCTGCTGCTCAGCGATTAGAAGCGTCATGCCGTCGCTCTTGAGCCCCTCGAGCGCCTGGAACGCGCTCTGCGCAATCTTCGGTGCGAGGCCCGTTGTCGGCTCGTCGAGCATGAGCAGCCGCGGCTTCGCCATGAGCGCGCGACCAACAGCGAGCATCTGCTGCTCGCCTCCGGAGAGCGTCCCGGCCTGCTGGCGCTGGCGCTCGTGCAACCGCGGGAAGAGGTCGAACACGAGGTCGAGCGTCGCTGCGTCCGGCCGCCTGGGGTAGGCGCCGAGGACGAGATTGCTCTTCACGGTCATCGCCGGGAACAGATGCCGCTCCGCGGGCACGTATGCGATTCCCGCGCGCGAGATGCGATGGGTGGGACGGCGCGTCAGCTCCTTCCCGTCGAAGACGACGCGGCCATCCATCGCACGGAGCAGGCCGACAATCGCCCGGAAGAGCGTCGTCTTGCCCGCCCCGTTCGAGCCGACGATCGCGACCGCCTCGCCGGTGCGAACCTCGATCTGGATGTCGTCGATGACCCGCTCGCCCAGATATCCGGCGGCCAGCCCGGCGACCTCAAGCAACGCGGGCCTGCCCGAGATACGCGTCGACGACCTGCGGGTCACGCATGACGACCTCGGGTGCGCCCTCGGCGATGAGCTGTCCGAAGTTGAGGACGATCGCCCGTTCGGCAAGCTGGATGACCGCGCTCATCACGTGCTCGACCCAGAGAATGGCCGTGCCGAGATCGTCGCGCACGCTCCGCACGATCTCGATCGAGTGGGCGAGCTCAGAGTCGTTGAGCCCGGCCATCACCTCGTCGAGGAGCAGGACACGCGGTCGGCCCGCGAGCGCCTTCGCCATCTCGAGGAAGCGCTGCTGGTGGAGGTTCAGGCTCGAAACGGGCTGGTCCATTCGCTCCGCAAGCCCCACGAACGCAAGCGACTCGGCCGCCCGCCGCCTTGCCTCGCGCTCGCCGACGGTGCCGTCGCTGCCGCCGAACATCGCGCCGAGCGCGGCGTTCTCGAGGACGGTCATCGACTCGAAGATGAGCGGTCGCTGCATCGCCATCGCGATCCCCTTGTGCCGGACACGATGAGCGGCCAGGCCTTCGATCCGTGCACCGTCGAGCCGCACGCTGCCCCGTGTCGGCCGCTCGAGGCCGACAATGACCTTCAGCAGCGTGCTCTTCCCGGCCCCGTTCGGACCGACGACGGCGACGATGTCGCCGTCGTCGATCCCGAACGTCACGCCGTCGACGGCCGGGAGACCGCCGAAGCGCTTCGTGACCTCGTCTACCTCGAGGAGCAGCTCGCCTCCGCTCCTAGCCTGGGCGGTACGGGGTCAGCGGCTGCGACTTGAATATCACCCTCGGCCAGAAAGTGGTCGAAGCGGTATTCAAGCCAGGCTCAGGCGGTGCGCCCTTGGTCAGGATGGCGTACTGCGGTCGCGCCCCGATCATCTCGCCCCACGGCGTCCACCTGAGCGGCCACGCGTAGCCGGGGATGTTGAACGTGTGGGCATGGACGTAGGCCGCGATTCGCTGGCGGTTGGGCCCGACCTTGCTGATCGCCTCCGCCACGATCTTGACGTACGCGTAGCCCGCCAGCGCGTCGTCCTCCATGAACTCGTTCTGCGGGAACGTCCGGAGGTAGCGCTTCGCGAGCGTCTTGTACTCCTTGGTCGCCGTGGCCATGCACTTGAAGTCGCTGTAGCGCCCGAACGCCGACGTCGTCGTGCTCTTCGCCGTGAGCGACCACGGCCCATCTGCCCCCACCACCGGTGCCTTGAGGCCCAGCTGCCCTGCCTGAGCCAGAACCAGGGGCGCTCCCGGCGGATGGCCCGTCGCGACGATCAACGAGACATCGCCGAACGCACGCAGGTACGGCGTGAAGTTGGTCGTCGGGACCGGCGCGACCTGGACGTTGAACCTGATGTTCGGCGCGGACTTGGCCGCATCCTCGAGCGACGACTTGAAGGACTGGCCCCACGCGTAGTCCGCGATCATCACCCCGACGCTCCTGATCTCACGCCGCTGCGCGAGCTGCACGACCGACTGAGCAACCATGGCCGCGGCGGGCAAGCAGGTGCGGAACGTGTAGCGGCTCGACTGCGTCAGGATCTCGTTGTTCCCCGACTTCACCAGGAACAACGGAATCTTTCCTTCCTCGGCGAGACGCGTCGTCGCAAGCCCGATCCCGCTGCCGATGATGCCCCCGACAGAGACCACGTTCTCCTGCTGGGTCAACCGCCGGAACCCGTCGATGGCCGCGGTCGTGTTCGTGGACTGGTCGTCCGCGACCACGAGATTGACGCGCCGACCCTGCCCGCGCCCCTTCACGCCGCCTGTCCTGTTGATCTCGTTCACCGCGAGGGCCGCCCCTGCGCGCACCTGGAGACCCCAGGGCGCAAAGTTCGCTGTGAGCGGCGTGAGCACGCCGATCTTGATCGGGTTCGCCTGGGCGGCTTCGCGTGACCCTCCGTAAGCACCCGATCCGCTCAATGCGGTGAGCACCACGAGTCCGCCCACGGCCGTAAACAGCCTGTACCGCTTCACAACCCGCCTCCTTCCGTCAGTGCCTGCCAACGACCGGGCTGGCCGAACGCCTCGAACCGACCCGAGTGCAGTCGATACCTCCGACGACGCATCGCTCTATGTCGAATGAGCCGCGCACCACTCCTGGCGGCTCGACGAACGTCGCGAGGCATTGTGCGATGTATACAGCACGGGGATTGGCGGCGTCCAGACTGGCTGGCTGACCCCGCCTGCGTCGCGGACTTGCATACAAACCCTGTCCCGCTCGTTCCAGGACGACCGACTATGCGTGAGTGCCCCCAGCGGGATTCGAACCCGCGCTACAGCCTTGAAAGGGCTGTGACCTGGGCCGCTAGTCGATGGGGGCCCGGCCAGGAGTGTAGAGGCGCCCTCGCGCCCGACGACGTGTCGAGCGATGTCGCGCTCGGTGCGGAGCGAGCGCTCAGAATTCGTCGAAGTGCACGTGTTCCTCGAGACCGAGCGCCTGCTGCTCCGTCGGTTTACCGACGACGACATCGACCAGCTCGTCCAGCTGGACGGCGATCCCGAAGTCATGCGCTACGTGACCGGCGGCCGTTCGACGCCGCGTGAGGAAGTCGAGACTGAGATCCTGCCCGCCTTCCTCGGCTACTACGAGCGATATGCAGGATTCGGCTTCTGGGCGGCCGTCGAGAAGTCCAGCGGGGACGTCCTCGGGTGGTTCCACTTCCGACCCGAGAGCCCGGATCGTCCCGACGAGGTCGAGCTCGGCTACCGGCTTCGAAGGTCGGCGTGGGGGAAGGGGTACGCGACGGAGGGCTCGCGAGCGTTGATCGAGAAGGGCTTCGCCGAGCTCAGCGTGATGCGCGTCTACGCGACGACGATGGTCGTGAACGTCGCCTCACGGCGCGTCATGGAGAAGGCCGGACTGAGGTTCGTCCGCACGTTCCACCAGCCGTGGCCGTACCCGATCGAAGGTGACGAGAAGGGCGACGTCGAGTACGCCCTGAGCCGAGCCGAGTGGGAGGAGCGCGGTGGAGGCTGAGCGCCCCGATGTCCCGCTTCCGCGCCCTACACTGGCGCGACCGGGCCGGTAGCTCAGTTGGCAGAGCAGGGGACTTTTAATCCCAAGGTCGTTGGTTCGAATCCAACCCGGCCCACCTCGCCTCCGAGCCGTATCAAGTGATACAACCCGCGGCGGGGATGCGTCAGCTGCTCGTCTATCCGGCCGCGTGCCTCGTCGCGCTCGTCCTCCTCGTCCCGAGCGGGACCGGCTCGCCGGAGACGTCCTCGCTCCTCCTCGGCATCAAGGGCGACGCCGGCCGGTTCCAGGGGCAGACGGGGCAGCAGTCGTCCATCCGCCACACGTTCATCAGCTGGGACCAGGGCCGCACGTTCGGCAAGAAGATCCCCGTCCTGCTCGCGAGCCTGCAACCGATCCCGATGGTGCACATCGGCACCGGCGGGCCCCGCGGCGCGAGCGAGGCGATCAAACCGCTCCAGATCGCCAACGGAATGGGCGACGCGTTCCTCATCGCGCTGAACGAGGGCATCGCCGTCCACGAGGGCCTCGTCTACCTCCGCCTGATGTCGGAGATGAACCACTTCGCGTGGTTCCACGCGGCGTTCCGCGAGAACGGTAGCTCCAAGGGCCCGCAGTACGCGCCCGCGGCATACCGGAAGGCATTCGCGCGGATGTACCTCATCCTCCGCGGCGGGCCGCGCACGGCGATCGACGCCGGGCTCCGGAGGCTCGGCCTCCCCGGGCTCGTCGGCGGAGACACCGACCTCGCCGTGAACCCACCGACGAAGCTCCGGATCATCTGGAACCCGCTCGGCGGCGGCTCGCCGGTGATCGCGGCCAACGCTGCGACGCGCTTCTATCCCGGAGACCGCTACGTCGACGTCGTCGGCAACGACATGTACACGAGCAACGGCGTGTACTCGGCGCAGAAGAACGAGGCGCTGTACGCATTCGCCCGCGCGCACGGAAAGCCGTTCGCCATCCCTGAGTTCGGCCTCAACGGCGGCGACTTCCCGGACTTCATCCGCTACGTCTGCAAGTTCATTCGCGGGCATTCGCGGGTCGAGCTCGCTGCCTACTACGAAGCAAAGGGCGGATCGGGCTACGACCTCGCGACGAAGCCGAAAAGCGCGCAGGCATACCGTCAATGTCTGACGCCGCTGGAGCGTAGGGTCTCCTGACCATCTTCCACTCGGAGGCTCGATGAGCGACTACACGGTCAAGCGTCTGCACGAGGTCGACGACGTCCTCGGCGACTACCCGGGCGAGATGCGGATGATGACCGAGGGCCTTGACGCCGAGCAGGTCGCGTTCACCTTTCGCCGCATGCCGCAGCACACCGGAGGGAAGGGCTCGTACGGCCATCGCCACAAGACGCAGGAGGAGATCTACTACGTGGCGTCCGGGAAGCTTCAGTTCAAGCTCGGGGACGACGTGATCGAGGTCGAGCAGGGCACGGCTGTCCGGGTCGCGCCCGAGACGTGGCGCTCGGTCTGGAACGACGAGCCCGAGGACGCGGATCTCATCATCGTCTCGAAACGGGTCGAGGGCGGCTCGAAGGACGACGCGGAGTACCTCGAGAACTTCTGGCCCGAGTAGGCGTTACATGTCGCGCGCGGCGCTCGGGCGCGGCGGCAGCGGGCACGAGACGAACGGCTTGCCGGTGAGCAGATGCCCGATCTTGTACGCCTCGCAGCCCGCGCAGAAGCCCGTGACCGACGCGAGCAGCGCGAGCGCAGCGACCAGGAGGCCGAGAGCGACTCCCAGCGCGTCCGCGCCGAGCAGATAGGCGAGCGTCGCCCCGGTCAGGACGCCCGCGCCGACGAGGTTCGCGAACCGCGGCGGTCGCGAGTCCTCGAGCTGCCCCTCGCCGACGAGCGGCTGCACGAGCTCGAAGTACGCGAGGCACGGGAGGCAGTAGCGGCGGCCGAAGGAAAGGCCGATGACGAGCTGCGCAGCGAGAAGCGCGAGGAGCCACCACCAGCCGAGGGCGACCGCGAGCGCGGAGAGCGTCCCGATCACAGCCTGGTTGAAGCGAGGCGCGCGTGAGTCGATCACGTCCAGGTCGCGATATGGATCGGCGAGCCGCTGCCCTCTCCGCTTCACTTTGTGAAGTATCGCGGAGCGGATGCCATTTGACGAACCGGCTCGAACCCGCGTAGCGTCGGCGCTCGTGAGCGTGAGCGCAACGATCTCCGCCCAGGAGGCGGTCAGCCATGTGAAGACGGGCGACACCGTCATGGTCGGCGGGTTCGGCCTCGTCGGCGCGCCGCTGACGCTCATCGACGCGCTCGCCGAGCATTCGGAAGCGACCGACCTGACGGTCGTCTCGAACAACATCGGCGAGCCGGGCAAGGGTCTCGGGAAGCTCCTCCGGCAAGGCCGGATCCGCCGCGGGATCTCGTCCTTCTTCACCTCGAACCCAGAGGCGGTCGCCGCGGTCAACGCCGGCGAGATCGAGGCGACCCTCCTCCCTCAGGGCACGTTCGCGGAGGCGATCCGCGCGGGCGGCGCCGGGATCGGCGGCTTCTTCACCCCCGTCGCCGCGGGCACGCTCCTCGCGGAGGGCAAGGAAGAGCGCATGATCGACGGCGTGCCACACGTCCTCGAGAGCCCGATCCGCGCCGACGTCTCGCTGGTGTACGCGGCCCGCGCGGACGAGCTCGGAAACCTCTGGTACCGCCACACGGCACGCAACTTCAACCCGCTCATGGCGACGGCCGCGACGATCACTATCGCGGAGGCAGGCGAGATCGTCCCCGTCGGCGGGCTCGACGCCGAATCGATCGCGACCCCCCACCTCTACGTCGACCACCTTGTGGCACGCGCATGAGCGACGACCCGAAGACCGTCATCGCAGCACGCGCCGCGTTGGAGCTTCTCTCCGGCGAGATCGTGAACCTCGGCATCGGCATCCCCAACCTGATCCCGGGACACCTCGGGGCCGAGACGGACATCTTCCTGCACACGGAGAACGGCCTCCTCGGCGTCGGGCCGCGACCCGCCGAGGACGACGTCGATGTCGACCTCGTGGATGCCGCGAAGCGGCCGATCACGGCTCTTCCCGGCGCGTCGTATTTCGACAGCGCGTCGAGCTTCGCCATGATCCGTGGTGGCCATGTGGACGTCGCGATACTCGGTGCCCTGCAGGTGAGCGAGCGGGGGGACATCGCCAACTGGGCGATGCCGGGCAAGGACGTGCTCGGCGTCGGCGGCGCGATGGATCTCGTCGTCGGCGCGAAGAGGGTCGTCGTCACGATGACCTCGACCACGCCCGATGGCCAGCCGAAGCTGGTTCGCGAGTGCACGTTCCCGCTCACCGCACGCGAGTCCGTCGACGTCGTCGTGACGGAGCTCGCAGTCTTCCGGTTCCGCAACGGAGAGCTCGCGCTGACGGAGCTCCTCGGCGACGCGACGCTCGAGGAGGTCGATCGCGTGACCGACGCACGCTACGCAGTCGAGTTGGAGGGCTGATCATGGCACTGAGGGAAGCGCCGTTCGCGCGCGTTCAGGACGTCGACCGGTCCGAGGTCGATCCGCCGTACGACTACCCCGACTACGTCGGGACGAGGCTGCGTGCGCCCAAGCAGCCGCTCGTATTGCTTCCGCACACGCTGTCCGAGCTCACCGGCCCCGCATTCGGCGACCGCGCCGTGGGCGAGCTCGACCACGACCTCACCCGCCAGCACGACGGCGAGCCGCTCGGCGAGCGCATCACGCTCACCGGCAGGGTTCTGGGAGCCGACGGCCGTCCCGTTCGCGGGCAGCTGATCGAGATCTGGCAGGCGAACGCGGCGGGCCGCTACCGCCACGTCGTCGACACGCACGACGCGCCCGTCGACCCGAACTTCAGCGGTGGCGGGCGCTGCCTCACGGACGACGACGGGAACTACCGGTTCGTGACGATCAAGCCGGGCGCGTACCCATGGCAGAACCACCCGAACGCGTGGCGGCCCGCCCACATCCACATCTCGCTCTTCGGACGCGCCTTCCCGGAGCGGCTCGTGACGCAGATGTACTTCCCGGGGGACCCGCTCTTCCCGTTCGACCCGATCTTCAACTCGATCGCCGACGAGAAGGCCCGCAGGCGCCTGATCTGCGATTTCGAGCTCGAGCGGACCGAGCCCGCGTGGGCCCTCGGCTTCCGCTTCGACATCGTCGTGGGCGGCCGCGAGGCGACGCCGCTCGAGGAGCCGCACGATGACTGAGACGCTAGGGCTGACCCCCTCGCAGACGATCGGACCGTACGTCTCGATCGGGCTCTTCAACGAGCACATGGGGCACTCGCTCGTCTCCGATGACGACCCGCGCGCGATCCGGGTCACCGGCAGGCTGCTCGACGGGGCGGGCGATCCCGTGGTCGACGGCATGGTCGAGATCTGGCAGGCGAATGCCGCCGGGAGGTACGCGCATCCGGCCGACGAGCGCGAGGACGTGCCGCTCGAGGAGGGGTTCCGTGGGTTCGGCCGCTCGGGCACGGTGGACGACGGCTGGTTCTCGTTCACCACTGTCAAGCCCGGCCGCGTGCCGATGCCCGACGGTCCGCTACAGGCGCCGCACATCGTCGTCGGGGTCTTCGCGCGCGGCCTGCTGAAGCGCCTCGCGACCCGCATCTACTTCCCGGACGAGGAGGAGGCGAACGCCTCGGACCCGGTGCTCGCGGAGCTCGGTGACGACGAGCGGGCGACGCTCGTCGCGCAGGACGAGGACGGAGGCCTGCGGTTCGACATCCGGCTCCAGGGCGAGGGCCAGACGACGTTCTTCGCGGTATGACGGCATTCGGGCCGCTGTTCGTCCCGGAGCCTCTCCGCGACGCGGTCTCGGGGCGGGCGTGGCTCGAGGCGATGCTCGACGCCGAGAGCGCGCTCGCGACGGCGGAGGCGGCGGCCGGAGTCATTCCGGCCGACGCCGCAGTCGCAATCGCCGAGCGCTGCGACCCCGACCTCTTCGACTTCGACGATCTGCTCGACCAAGGCCGAGCGGTCGGAAACCCCGCCGAGCCGCTCGTCCGCGCGCTGCGCACGGCGGTGGGCGGCGACGCGGCCGGCTACGTCCACTACGGGGCCACGAGCCAGGACGTCATGGACACGGCGACGATGCTCGTCGCACGTGGCGCGCTCGACCTCGTCCTCGCGGACCTCGCCTCCGTCGAGGACCAGCTGGCGGCACTCGCCGAGGCTCATCGATCGACGCCGATGGTCGCCCGCACACTGCTCCAGCACGCACTCCCGACGACCTTCGGATTCAAGGCCGCGGGCTGGCTCGTCGCGCTGCTCGAGGCGCGTGAGCGGCTGGTCGTCGTCCGCGACGAGCGCCTCGCCGCGGAGCTCGGAGGCGCCGCGGGAACGCTTGCGGCACTGGGCGAGCAGGGTCTGGACGTCCTCACGCTCTACGCCGACGAGCTCGCGCTCGCGGAGCCGGTGCTGCCATGGCACACGAACAGGACTCGGATCGCGGAGCTCGGCGCCGCGCTCGACACGTGCGCGGGCGTGCTCGCGAAGATCGGTCTCGACTTCGCACTGCTCGCGCAGACCGAGGTCGGCGAGGTGCGCGAGGGCGGGACGGGCGGATCGTCGACGCTGCCGCAGAAGCGGAACCCGATTCGCTCGACCCACGCCCGCGCGTGCGCCGAGCTCGTGCACGGCTACGCGTCGGTGCTCGCGCGCGCTGTCGTGCAGGAGCACGAGCGCGCGGCCGGCGCCTGGCACGCGGAGTGGGAAGCGCTCACGGGCGCGCTCGCCTGCACGGGCGGCGCCGCTTCCGCGATCGGCGAGGCCCTCACCGGGCTCGAGGTCGACGAGGAGCGGATGCGCCGCAACCTCGAGCTGACGGACGGCCTCATCCTCGCCGAGCGGGTCGCGCTCGCGGTCGGCGGCGGCGACGCGCACGACGTCGTCCGGGACGCCGCGCTCGGTGCCGTCGCGTCAGGCGGCTCGTTCGAGGACGCGCTCCGCGCCGACGACCGCATCGCGCTCACGGACGAGGAGCTCGGGAAGGTGCTCGACCCGGCGACGTACGTCGGCTCAGCCGAGGCATTCGTCGATCGTGCTCTCGAGGAGCACCGGCAGCGGCGCTCGGGGCTGGCGTGAAGCTCGCGTACACCGCTGAAGGCGCCGAGAGCCTGCCTGCGCTCGTCCTCTCGAGCTCCCTCGGCACCACGCGCGAGCTCTGGGACGCGCAGCTCCCGGCGCTCGCCCCCCACTTCCGCATCGTGCGCTACGACCACCCCGGCCACGGCGAGTCGCCGATCCCCGAGTCTCCGGTCACCATCGAGGACCTTGCCGCGGGCGTCGTGGAGCTTCTCGACCTCCTCGAGATCGAGCGCGCATCGTTCTGCGGTCTCTCCATCGGCGGTGCAGTCGTAATGGCGCTCGCGCTCGGCGCGCCTGATCGCGTCGACCGGCTCGCCCTCTGCTGCACGTCGGCCCGCTTCGGCGAGCCGGAGACGTGGCGCGAGCGGGCGGGCGTCGTCCGCGCAGGCGGGACGACGGCGATCGCCAAGGCAGTGCTGGGCCGGTGGTTCACGCAGTCGTTCGCCGACGACCGTCCGGAGATCGTCGCAGGCTTCCGCGAGATGCTCGAGTCGATCCCGAGCGACGGGTACGCCGCGTGCTGCGAGGCGCTCGCGCTCTGGGATGCGCGTGGAGCCCTCGAGGGAATCCAGGCGCCGACGGTCGTCGTCGCGGGCGCCGACGACGTCGCGACGCCCCCGAGCGACGCCGCGTTCCTCGCCGAGTCGATTCCAGGGGCGCGGCTAGCGATCGTCGAGCACGCCGCGCATCTCGCGAACGTCGAGCAGCCCGAGGCACTCGACCGCGTCCTGCTCGAGCACCTCGCGGTCCCGGTCGGAGCGGAGGAGCCGGCATGAGCGAGGAGCTGGAGCGCGGCTTCGACGTCCGCCGAGAGGTGCTCGGCGACGAGCACGTCGATCGCGCGATCGAGCGGACGACCGACTTCACGGCGGACTTCCAGGAGCTCATCACCCGTTATGCCTGGGGCGAGATCTGGGCGCGACCGGGCCTCGACCGGCGGACGCGGAGCCTGATCACGCTCTCGATGCTCGTCGCGCTGGGCCGTGAGGAGGAGCTCGCGATGCATGTCCGTGCCGCGCGGAGGATCGGCGTCGCTCCCGACGAGATCAAGGAAGTGCTCCTCCACAGCGCGATCTACTGCGGGGTCCCCGCCGCGAACGGCGCGTTCGCGATCGCGCAACGAGTGCTCGCCGAGACGGACCCGGACGAGTCGACCTGATGCGCACGCAGGTCGGGATCGTGGGCGCCGGCCCGGCGGGGCTCACGCTTGCCCAGCTGCTCCACCGCGACGGCATCGAGTCGGTCGTCCTCGAGGACCGGACGCGCGACTACGTGGAGCACCGCGTGCGGGCCGGAGTCCTCGAGCAGGGAACGGTCGACCTCCTCACCGACATCGGCGTCGGCGATCGCCTCCGACGTGAGGGCCTCGTTCACCACGGCATCGAGATCCAGTTCGACGGAGAGCGGCACCGCATGCCGCTGAGCGACCTGACGGGCGGCCGCACGATCGTGATCTACGGTCAGACAGAGGTCGTGAAAGACCTCATCCGCGCACGCCTCGACGCGGACTTGCCGCTGCTCTTCGAGGTCGGCGACGTCACGGTGGACGAGCTCGAGTCGAAGCTCCCGCGCATCCGCTTCACGCACGAAGGCGCCGAGCGCGAGCTCGAGTGCGACGTGATCGCCGGCTGCGACGGGTTCCACGGGATCTGCCGGCCGAGCATCCCGGCGGGCGTTCTCCGCGAGTTCTCGCGCGAGTACCCGTTCGGCTGGCTCGGGATCCTCGCCGCCGTCCCGCCCTCAAACGAGGAGCTCGTGTACTCGCACCACGAGCGCGGCTTCGCGCTGCTCAGCCTCCGATCCCTCGAGCTGAGCCGCCTCTACATCCAGTGCCGCCCCGACGAGGACCTCGCGGAATGGCCGGACGACCGCATCTGGCAGGAGCTCCAGATCAGGCTCGGGCTCGAGGGCTGGACGCTCGCCGAGGGCCCCGTCCTCGAGAAGGGCGTCACCGGGATGCGGAGCTACGTCGCCGAACCGATGCAGCACGGGCGTCTCTATCTCGCCGGGGACGCGGCGCACATCGTCCCGCCCACGGGCGCGAAGGGGCTCAACCTCGCGATCCATGACGTGCGGCTCCTGGCAGAGGCGATCGCAGACTGGTACCGAAGCGGGTCGCCGAAGCTCCTCGACGCCTACTCCGACGCGTGCCTGCGGCGGGTCTGGCGTGCGGAGCACTTCTCGTGGTGGATGACGCACATGCTCCACCGCTCGGATGGCGACGACGAGTTCGGCCTCAAGCTCCAGCTCGCCCAGCTCCGCTACCTGACGACGTCCCAGGCAGCGGCTACCTCGCTGGCGGAGAACTACGTCGGGCTCGAGAAGGTCTGAGCGCTAGGCGCCGGACACGCGCGACTCGAGCGCGGCGGCAACCCGATCCGTCGCGTCCTGGACGAGCGCGGCCGCGCGCTCGAGGCCGTCCTGCTCCTCGGGCGAGAGCGGCCATTGGTGGATGACCGCCGTGCCGTCTCCCAGCGAGACAGGTACGGACAGCGCGACTCCCTCGATCCCGTATTCGCCCTCGAGCACGAGCGAGACGGGCCAGAGCTCGTCGGACCCCGTCGCGACCGCGTCGACCATGGACGCGACGCCGACCCCGGAGGTCCAGGTCGACGACCGGCCGGAGTCGAGCGCGACGTGCCGGACGTACCACGTGCGCAGGAACTCCTCCGCCTCGGCGCGCATCTCGGGAGTCAGGAGAACGGGCCCGCCTCCGACGCGAACGCGCTCGAAGAGCGGCACGCAGGCGTCTCCGTGCTCTCCCAGCACCCACGCGTCCACCGTCCCCGGGTCGACCCGAAGCGCCTTCGCGATCCCCGTCCGCAGGCGAAGGCTGTCGTTCAGCGTGTAGCCGAGCACCCGCGTGCGATCGATGCCCGTCCGTCGCTGGATCCACGTGCAGAGCGGGTCGACGGGATTCGTGACCACGACGAGGGTCCCGGGCCAGCGGTCGAGGCCGGCGAGAACCTCCACGAGCTCCTCGACGATCTCTGCGTTCGAGAGCAGGTACTCGTGCCGCGACACGTTGACGGTCAGCGGCGCCGACGCGGCCACGACGACGATGTCGGCGTCGACGACCTCGTGCAGCTCGCCACCGCGGATCGACCCCGTGCCCTTCTGCTCGAGCACCTGCTCGAGGTCCATCACGTGGGACGCCACCATCTCCGGGCGCCGGTCGACGAGGACGACCTCGTGCGCGGCCTGGTCGAGCAGTACGTTGAACGCCGCGGAGGAGCCAACGCCGCCCCCGCCGCCGAAGATGGCGATCCTCACGTGGCGGCGCTGTCGGCCGTGCTCACGCCTCTCCCGCCTCAACCGCGCGTGTCCGCTCGAGCACGTACTCGAGGTGCCGGCGCATCGCTCGCTGGGCGGCCACGGGCCGCTGCTGGCGGATCGCCCGGAGGATCGCCCGGTGCTGGCGGATGATCAGGTCTCCGTCGATGGTGCCGCCGACCCTGGCGACGAGCATCGGCTGGAGAACGTCGAGCGTCCAGCTCGTGAATGCGAGCAGGAGCTCGTTGCCTGCCGTTCGCGCGATCACGCCGTGGAAGCGGGCGTCCGCGATCCGGAACTCGTCCGATGCCTGGTGGTGGCCATGGGCGTCGGCGATCGCCTGCTCGAGCTCGACCACCGCTTCCTCCGTCGCGTTCTGGGCGGCGAGTCCCGCGAGCGGGACCTCGAGCTGGATCCGCGCCTCGACGAGCTCGAGCAGTGAGACGCTCTCGGCCTCGAGCATGGTCGCGATCGAGTCGCTGAGCGCCTGGCCGATGCCCTCGTTCTGGGTGCGTGCCACGAACACGCCGCCGCCTGGGCCGCGAGTTACACGGATCAAATGCGAGCTCGCCAGGAGACGCAGCGCCTCGCGCAGCGTCGGCCTGCTGACGCCGAACTCGGCGGCCAGCTCCGCCTCGGTGCCGAGCCGGTGGTTCGGCTCGAGCGCGTCCTGCGCGATATGGCGGCGGATCTCGCGCGCAATCTGCTCGCTGCTCGTTCCGCTCGGACGCGCGAACCGGCTCTGCGGCGTTGATGTCACGGGTCGAACGTCTCTCCCGGCGCGACCACGACCTCGAGCAGCAGGGGCTCCTCGCGGACGTCGAGGCTCGGCACGACCTCGTCGAACGTCTCGACGAGCTCGTCGGGCGTCGTAACCCTGCGTGCCGCGCATCCCAACGACGTTGCGAGCCCCGGGATGTCGATCCCGGAGAACGACGGCCACGGCGATGCGCCACCGCCTTCCCGCTCCAGAAGACGGTCCATGATCGCGTAGCCGCCGTTCGCGAGGATCACGAACAGGGCGCCGACCCGGTAGTGCGCGGCACTCCAGAGCGCCTGGATCGAGTAGAGCGACGACCCGTCGCCCACGACCGCGACGACGGGACGGTCGGGTCGCGCCATGCGGATGCCGATGGACGCCGGCAGCGCGAACCCGAGGCCGCCCATCGCGGGGCTCAGCATCCCGAGCGGCTCGCGCGCCGGAACCCGCTCGAGGAGCGCTGGACGGCTGGAGGGACACTCCTCGATGACCACGGCGTTCCGTGCCAGCCGTGCGGCCAGCTCATCGAAGACGTACTCGACGGACAGCGGGTTGTGCTCGGCGGCTGCCGCAAGCGGCGTCCGAGCAGACACCTCCTCGCTCGTCCCCCGCACGGGCAACCGGCGGACCAGCTCTGCACAGACGCCCGCGATCGGCGCGAGGACTGCCACCTCGGCCACGCTGCGGTGAGCTTCCACGGGGTCGTCCGTGACGACCGCGACGCGCGTCCCCGGCGGGCTGAGCACGCCTTCGACGTACGGGTACTGTCGGAAAGCGGGGGCTCCGACGACGAGCACGACATCGTAGGCCTCGAGCGTCGCCCGCAGACGCGACCGGTCTGCCGGGAGGTGTCCCGCGAACTGCGGGTGGTCGCCCGGAAACCCCGCCTGGCCGCCGAACGACTCCTGCCATACCGGCGCGCCGAGCGTCTCCGCGAGCGCGACGAGCGCGGCCCAGCTCTGCACGTCGTTCGAGCCGGATCCCGCGACGATGGCCGGCCGCTCGGCGTCGGCGAGCGTCGCGGCGAGCGCCTCGATCGCAGCGGGGTTGGCCGCTGCCGCACGCATGACCGCAGCGGCCGCCGCGTCGTTCGCCCGATCGTCCGCCGGCGCGAGCCAGTCGTCCATCGGTGCGATGACCAGCGCCGGACCGCGAGCGGTCGTCGCCTCGTGCCACGCGCGGGCGATGGCGCCGGGAAGATCCTGCGGGTGGACCGGTTGGTCCACCCAGACGGGATACTCGCCGGCGAGCCCGTGGAGCCGACCGGCGAGGAACGGCTCGTGCGCCAGGTGACGGCGGTCCTGCTGGCCCACGAGGACGACGAGCGGCGCCCGGTTGACGCGCGCCGTGGCGAGCGCGCCGACTGCGTTGCCGAGGCCGGCGGTCGTGTGGAGGATCGCGAGCGCCGGTTGCGACCGACCGAGGGCATACCCCGTTGCGATCCCCACGACTGACCCCTCGTGGAGCGCGAGCACGAAGTCGAGATCGTCCGGAAGCCCGGCGAGGAAGGGCACCTCCGTCGAGCCCGGATTCGCGAACATCCTCGTGAGATCCCGCTCGCGAAGAACGTCGAAGACGGCATCACGGACGGTCGCAGTGGGCACGTTTCGACACTAACGCAAATGATTTGACATGGAAGCCCTTCGCAGGGCCACGTGTCGCTCACAGCCAGTCGAGCAGGTCGCCGACGCCGTCGACGACGGTGTCGGGGCGCCGGCGCTCGGAAACCGCATCGGCCGCGACGCGGCCGCTGATCCCGCTGCTCACGAGGATCGTGCGTGCGCCGCCCATCCGGCCGAGGGCGATGTCCATGGTGAGGTCGTCGCCGATCACGACCAGCTGGTGCGAGGGAACGCCGAGCTGCTCGGTGATCGTCCGTAGCGCGGCGCGTGACGGCTTGCCGACGATGACCGGCCGCGAGCTCGCGGCCTTCGCGATCGCGGCCGTGACCATCGCACCGCGGCTCAGGATCGGCCCGTCCGCTCCGGCGTAGGCCGGCGCATAGCTGCCTGTGAGAAGCGGTGCACCGGCGAGCACGGCGCGGGCCGCCCGCTCGAGCTCCGTGAAGTCCACCTGGTCGGCGTGGGCCACGAACACGCAGTCGACGGCGCCGTCGCCGACCCCGTCGAGCACGTTCACGCCGCAGCGGAGCAGGTACTCGCGTGCGGCTGCCGTCCCGAAGAGAAGCACCGGCCCGTCCCGGCGCTGTGCGCGGAGGTACGACTGCACGCTGCGGAGCGGCGTGAGCATCTCCTCGTCGGCGATGTCGAGGCCGGCGGCGCGGAGCCCGGCGGCAAAGCCTTCGGGCGCGAGATGGCTGCCGTTCGTGAAGATCGCGAGCGGGCGCCCGGAGGCGCGAATCCGCGACAGCACCTCCCGCGCACCGGGCTGGACGTGCACCTCTTCGCCGGCGCGGTGCACGAGCGTGCCGTCGACGTCGAGCACGAAGCCCTTCGCGTCGTCAAGTCGCACGGCGCCACTCCACGAGCTCGTCGTCGGTCTGCACGCGCAGGTACGTGATCGACGTACGCTCCGCGACCTCCCGCAGGAGCGTCGCGACCGGGCTTCCGCCCGACCGCGCGGCCACGCGAGGGACTTCGAGCGCAGGCGGCGGCCCCAGCCCGATCGCGTCGACCTGCTCCGCGGGCATCGTGAGCCGGAGCAGCAGCTCCTCGTCCGAGATCCGCGGCCCGAACCGCTCGCGCGCTCCCTCGAGGTGCAACGGCTCGAGCGTCCGCAGCTCCTCGGTGCGCGGTCGCGAGAGCACCCGCTCCGCCACGTCCGGGTCCACCGGCGCCGCCGGATCCCCGTAGTGGCCCAGGAAGTAGCGGACGGTCTCGTCGGAGACGTTCGACCAGCGCTCGCCGTCGATCACGTTCCGCACGGCCTGGGTCGCGACGAGCTGAGAGACGGGGGTGACGATGATCGGGTAGCCCATCTCCGCGCGCACCCGGCCGACCTCCTCCAGGACCTGGTCGAAGAGCTCCGGCCGGCGCAGCTCCTCGAGCATGCGCCGCGTCGTCGAGACCATCCCGCCCGCAAGCTGGTGGCGGTAGTACGTCGCGTCGAACTCCTGCGGCTGCCCCGTCGGCAAGCCCCTCGCGCGGCCGATCTCCTCGAAATGGCGCGACATCGCGGCGAGCGCCTCCAGGTCGAGCCGATGCGAGAAACCCTCGGCTTCGAGGTTGCGAAGCGTCGTCTCGGCCGCGGGGTTCGAGGTCCCTCGTGCCAGCGGCGCGACGGCCGTGTGCAGGACGTGGAACCCGGCCCGCAGCCCTTCCATGTAGACGAACGGAGCGAGCCCGATCGTGCAGTGGCTGTGCAGCTCGACCGGCCGCTCCCCGGCGG
The DNA here is from genome assembly GCA_963815895.1 of uncultured Actinomycetes bacterium. Taxonomy (GTDB): domain Bacteria; phylum Actinomycetota; class Thermoleophilia; order Gaiellales; family Gaiellaceae; genus GMQP-bins7. The sequence continues at coordinate 718,484 of CAWFIP010000002.1, forward strand.
CGCGGATGAAGTGCGGGGCGAGCTCGCGCACGGCGGCGGCTGTGAGCAGGCCGCCCGGGTCCTTCAGGTAGAGCCGGTCCATCTCGGCACAGTCGGCGAGGGCCGCGGCCCGCTCGGCGTAGTACGCGTGGGTGTGTACCGGGCTGATCGAGTACGTGAGCCCGATCACGACTTCCTCGACGCCCTCCTCGCGCGCGATGACCGCGATCCGACGGAGGCGAGCCGGGTCGTTCGACGGGTCTGCGACCTGGAAGCGCCGGATGCCGTTGCGGACGACGCAGCGGAACGCGAGCCGCATCACCTCTTCGTCCGACGGGACCCAGGTGATGAAGCGCATGCCGGTCGTGATGAAGCTCAGCGGTGTGTTCGGCATTGCGGCGGCCACGAGCCGGAGGCGCTCCCACGGGTCCTCGCGGTGGAAGCGCACCGCGACGGCCATGTGCGTGCTCGACGTGAAGTCCGCGGCGTGGAACCCGACGCGGTCGATCGTCGGGGCGATCGAGACGATGTCGTGCGTCGTGAGCCCCGTGGCACTCCAGAGGCTCTGGTTGCCGTCGCGGGTGGTGGTGTCGACGATGTCGACGACGCGGCTCATCCCTCGGGCTCGACCTGGAAGAGCGGTGCGCCGTACTCGACGAGCTGTGCATTGTCGGCACACACCTCGACGATCGTCCCCACGACGCCTGCGGGGACCGAGTTCATCATCTTCATGACCTCGATCAGGCACACGACCGTGTCGGGCTCGACGCGCGACCCGACGTTGACGAACGGTGCGGCACCCGGCGCCTCGGCGCGGTAGAACGTCCCGATCATCGGGGCGGCGATCGTCACGAGATCGTCCGCCGGTGCCGCTACGGGCGCGGGCGGCAACGACTCGGGCTCGGCAGGCACCGGCTCCGTGTGCGCGGGAGCAGTGGCGCCGGCAGCGTCTCCGCGAAGCACGTGCAGCGAGAACGACTCGGTCTCGACGCGAAGCTCCTCGACGTCGGACTCGTCGATCAGCCGCAGGATCTCGCGGATGTCGTCGTCTGTCAGCGGCATCGCCCGCTCAGGATCGCTTCTCGCGGTCCGCAGGCGCGCCGAACGTGCCCATGACGAGAGACATCGCCGATGTCGCGGGCTGCGGCTCGGACTTCTGCAGGGTCGTCACCGGTCGCGCCTGGAGCACGTGCAGGCCATCGGGTAGGGGGCGCCCGCGCGCGATCGCCCACTCGACGTCCTGGTGGGACCCGAAGTGGCGCTCGATCCGGCGGGCGACCTCGACGAGAGCACGGAGCCCATCCTCGGCGAGGCAGGGCGCATCTCGACGCTCCTCCCCGACCTCGAGCCGGACCGTCCCGCGGCCCGCGGCGTCGGGGACGTACTCGACGTCCTTGGAGCTCACTGCTCTGCGCACGACCTCCCGTGTCACCTTGCTCACGAGGTAGTCGTCCGGGGTGACCTCGCCGCCGACGACCGCGATCCCGAGACCCCAGCTCGCGTTCACCGCGACCATGCTCGGGTCTCCCGTGACGGGGTTGCACGTGAACAGCACCCCTGAGACCGCGGCATCGACCATGAGCTGGACGGCGACTCCCATCGCCGGCTCCGACTCGCCGCCCGCGATCGCCGCGCGATAGCTGATCGCCTGCGGCGTGTAGAGGCTCACCCAGCAGTCGCGGACCGCGTCGCAGACGTGCTCGAGCCCACGGACCCACAGGAAGCTCTCCTGCTGGCCGGCGTGACTCGCGTCTGCGCTGTCCTCGCCGAGCGCGCTCGACCGCACGGCGACCGGCGGCTGCGCGTCTCCTACCAACCGTGTGAGCTCGCCGTACCGCTGGTCGAGCTCGGCCCGCAGCGCATCCGGGAACGGCGCGAAGCGCATTGCCTCTCCGACTGCCTTCGAGGCCGAGGCCACGGTGTCCACGTCTCCGCCCGCGGCGCGCGCCATCGCCGCCGCGACCATCCCGCGCAGCCCGGTCTCCTCGACGAACGCGCGGAAGGCATCGGCGCCGATTGCGAAGCCGGGCGGGACCGGGATGTCCGCTGCCAGCAGCTCGCCGAGGTTCGCGCTCTTGCCCCCGAACTCGGTTGCGTCCGTGCGTCGCAGCTCCGAAAGCGGACGGGTGTACACGGCGGCCTGTATACAACACCGGAAGTGAGCGAGGCGACCATGCGCATGATCTCCCAGCACGCCCTCGGCGGGCCCGAGGTCCTCGAGCTCGTCGAAGCTCCGAGGCCCGCGCCCGGCGCGACCGAGGTGCTCGTTCGCGTCGCGGCTGCCGGAGTCAACCCGGTCGACTGGAAGGTGCGGATGCGCGGCGGCTTCCTGGGCGACCCTCCGTTCACCGTCGGATGGGACGTCGCCGGAGTCGTCGAGGAGGTCGGCTTCGGAGTGACGAGGTTCTCGCCCGGCGACCGCGTCTTCGGCATGCCCCGCTTCCCAAAACAGGCTGCCGCCTACGCCGAGTACGTGACGTCGCCGTCGCGCCAGCTCGCGCGGATCCCGGACGGTCTCGGCGACGTCGAGGCGGGTGCGCTCCCGCTCGCCGGGCTCACGGCCTGGCAGGCGCTCGTCGAGACGGCGGACGTCCTGCCGGGTCAGCGCGTCCTGGTCCTCGCCGCCGCGGGCGGCGTCGGGCACCTGGCGGTGCAGATCGCGAAGGCGCGCGGGGCATACGTGCTCGGCACTGCGCGCGCGGCCAAGCACGAGTTCCTTGCGGAGCTCGGCGTGGACGAGGCGATCGACTACACGAACGAGGCGGTCGAGGACCGCATCCGCGACGTCGATGTCGTGCTCGACCTCGTCGGGGACGAGTCGAGCCGCGGGGCGCTCGCGACGCTGCGCGACGGCGGTCTCTACATCATCGTGCCCTCGGCCGCCGGGCTCGACCAGCTTCAGGAGCTCGCGGGCGACCGTGTTCACGTGACGGGCATCCTCGTCGAGCCGGACCGCGCGGGGATGGAAGCTCTCGCCGACCTCGCGGCGACTGGAGCGCTCCGCCCCACGATCGCCGGGACGTTCCCGCTCGAGGAAGCGGCCCGCGCGCACGAGGCCGGTGAGACCGGCCGGACAGCGGGCAAGCTCGTGCTGACGACCGGCTAGGCCCGGACGGTCTCGGCCGCCTCGACCACGTCGAGGGCCCAGAAGCGCTCCCCGCGCTCCGCTTCGAGCTTCGCGAGCAGCTCCTCGTGGATCTCCCGAACCCGCGCTGCGGTGATCGCTTCCGACGGGTCCACCTCCTCGATCTCGAGGCTCGTCTTGTCCTCGTAGAGGTTCTCGCCGACGAGCCGCGCCTGGCTGTCGTAAGGCCAGATGAACGCCTGCCGGCTCGAGACGTGGTAGATCGCATCCGGGTCGTCCACCTCGTAGCCGATCGCCCGCAGGTCAGCCCCGCGGGCGATCTGGTGGAAGGTCAGCTCGTCGGCGATTCCCCAGTCCCCGACGGCAAGGAAGTCGTCCGAGTTCCAGAGGACGGCATCGCCCACGGCCCGATAGAAGGCGACGACGCCCTCCTTGCCCGTCACGACCACAGGGTTTGCCCCCCAGGTGATCCGGTACACGGGCTCGTCGACCATCATGTCCGGCGCGACGATCTCCTCGAACCTGCCCGCGCCCTCGAGGTGCACATGGCGCCAGAAGTTGAGCAGCATCGCCCGGTGCAGCGGCTTCGTCGTCTGCTCGAGCAGCTCGGCCGTCGGGTTCATGCAGTCGTAGACCGCCTGTTCGAAGCGGTTCATGCAGCTCCCTCCTCTAGACCGCGGCCTTCGTTCGCCAGCCCTCGTGGTACGAGCTCCGGGCGACCTCGCCGTACGGGCACGGGCTGACGATCGCGCGGATCTCGGTCTGGACGTGCCGCTCGACGACCGGCTTCGACGAGCCACCGCCCTCCTCGCCCCAGACGAGAAGGACCTCGCTGCCGATCTCGACGTCGGCGTCGATCATCGCGAGCGAGAGGTACGAGCGCTCGTTGTAGCTGTACCCCGAGAACGTCGAGACACCGATCATGTCTCCGTCCTTCAGGACCTTGTCGTTCGGCCAGGTCGAGTAGTTGGAGAGCGGGAAGTCGATGTACTTCGCGTGCTCTCCCCTCTGGAAGAAGGACCCGATCGCGTTCGCGACGTCCTCGCCGTTCCACGCCAGCGTGACCTTCCGCCGCGGGTACTCGTCGCCCATCGCCTCGAGCGCCTCGCGTCCGATGAAATCGTGGTCGAACTTCACGAACGGCCAGTACCCGAGCTCGTGAGGCGTGCGGTAGTAGTCGGCGATGTCGTCGGCGTAGTAGCTCCCTCCGAGCGATCCGGTCCCCTCGTATCCGTCGGCGGGCAGCCACTCGCGATACGCCTTCATCTCGTCACCGGTGAACACGGCCGGGAGCGGGCAGGGGATCCAGCCGGACTCGAGCGTGTTCGTCGCGTAGACCCGCGAGCCGACCTGCTGGAGCCCGAAGTCCTTCCCCGCCTCGATGATCGCGCCACGCACGTCCTCGCGCTCCGCCCATGGCCCGAAGAGCTCCATCCCGGGGACGCCCGACATGCCGTGGTGCAGCGCGCGCACCGTCCGCCCGCCGATCGTGAGCTCGCCCATGTTGAAGAACTTGATCTCGGGCAGCGAGCCGCCGTTCGCCTTCTTCAGGACGTCGAGCGCGGTCGGCCCCTGGACCTGGAACCGGTAGAGCTCGCGGCCGCCCGTCGGGTTGACCGCTGTGCGCTCGTCCCGCGACAGGGAGACGTCGTAGCCGCCGGTCTCGGCGTGGTACTGGAGCCAGTTGTGGGCCGACGGCCGCCCGACGAGCCGGACCGCGTTCTCGTCGAGGAAGAAGAGGATGCCGTCCCCGATGACGTACCCGTCGTGGTTGACGGCGACGTACTGCTTCGCCTTGCCGACCTTGAAGTTCTCGAACGAGTTGATGCCGGTGGCGGAGAGCAGCGCGATGACGTCCGGCCCATCGACCTGGAGGTCGGTCATGTGATGTGACTGGTCGAAGAGTGCGGACGTCTCCATCCAGGAGACCTGCTCGTCCCTCCAGTTCGAGAACTCGGCGGGCACCGCTGGGTACACGTATGGCCCGATCTGAGAGTTGCGCGCCATCTCGGCCGGGCTTGCCGCCGCTTGCAGCTTGTCTTCCAGGCTTCTGTGCGTCATGTCGTGCTACCTCCTCTTCCCGTGTGCCCGTGTGGTGATCCTAAGCCAGCCTTCGAGTCTCACGTGCTCTCGCTTTCCGCGTGCTCCTGCCGCGCGAGGTGGTCGCGCCCGAGGAACGTGTTCGCCCATGCGCTCGTGCCCGCGAGCGCGTTGTCCTTGACGACGACCGGGCCCTCGAGCATCGACTCCTCCTCGCCATATGCCTTGAGCCGCTCGTACGCCTGCGACCAGATGCACTCCGTGTCGTAGACCTCGCAGAGACCGTCGCGCGTGCCGCCGCAGGGGCCGTTCCGCTGGTTCTTCGCGCACTGCGACTCCGGGCAGACATATGCGATCTCGGGCAACGAGCAGTCACCGCAGTCCTCGCAGCCGAAGAGCGGCACCTTCGCGACCTGCTCGAGGGCGTGCGCGGCCCTGCGGAGCGGCCGGGGCGCCCTTTCGACGGTCTCGTACACCGAGCGCCCGGCGCCGTGGAGCGGCGCATCCGGCGCGAAGACCACGTCGTGGAGGCGGCGGCTCACGCGGTACTTGAACGGCACGCGTAGCGCCGTCCGCCGTGCCCGCTTCGACTCCGAGTACGAGCTGCTCACCTCGTCCGAGGACAGCCCCGTGTCCGGGTCCCGCTCGAAGAAGTAGAACTCCTCCTCGGCGGGGTACTGGATCTCGCGCGCCGCCTCCTGCCAGCCGTCGGCGAACGCCTCCGCTTGGTCGAGGATCTGGCCGAACGTCTCCGCGGACATGTGTCCCCCGAGGTAGACGCCGTTGAACCCGAGCCCGCGCGCGACCGCCACGTGCTTCGCCGCGAGCTCGACGAAGAACGAACGGCCCTTGTCCGCGCTCGCGCCGTGGCGCTCCGCAACAGCGAGGAGCTCGTCGGTCACGACGATCCCGGGGATGATCCCGCGGCGGAACGCCCGCGCAGCCGTGCGGGAGAGCAGGAACACGTTGGCGATCGCGTAGAGGTCGAGGCCGTCGTAGCGCATCCAGCGCAGCAGCTCGTCGTCCTTCCGCGTGTCCCAGCCCGCCTGGTTGATGACGAAGCGCGCGCCGGCCTGCGCCTTCTTGTGGAGCTTCTGGTACTGGGGGACGACCTCGCGCTCGTAGCGCTTGTGGTTCGTGACGACGCACCCGAGGAAGAAGTCCGTCTCCGTGAGGCGCGTGTCCGGCCTGCGCTCGTCCCGCAGCCCGTCGTTCATCTCGGAGAAGAGGCTGAGCAGGCCGACCGAGTCGATGTCGAAGACGGGCGCGGCGAGCCCGCGGTGCCCCATCACCGGGTAGTCGCCCGAAAGCGCGAGGACGTTGTGGAACCCGGCGGAGGAGAGCTGCCAGCCGCGGCTCTCGAGCGCGTTGCGATTCCAGTCCTTGCAGGCGAGATGGATGATCACCTCCTGCCCGCGCGTCATGAGGTCCGTCCCGAGGGCGTCCGGCGCGAGCATCGCGTGGCCGCCGGGGTTGTCGGTGATCGAGAGCACGTCGATCCGCGGGTCCTCAGCGAGCTCGCGGGCGAGGTCGAGGACCTTCGCGCCCCCGTCCGACGTGACCGGACCGCGGCTCGTCACGAGCTCGGCGGCGACGACGAACGCGCCGGTCTGTCCGAGCTTCTCGCGAAGCGGCGTCACGGCTTCCTCTCGGCCACTGCCTCGCGGATCGCCGCCCCTGCTGCGGCGACCGCGCGGTCCGCGCTGTCGAGGAGGTTCACGAGCACGAAGAACGCATGGATCTGGTCGTCGTGCATCGTCACCGTCACCGGTACGCCGGCCGCTTCCAGTGCCGCCGCGTAGGCCGCACCCTCGTCGCGAAGCGGATCGTGGTGCGCGATGACGATGTACGCAGGCGGCAGCCCTTCGAGGCTCGACGCCCGGATCGGCGACGCGTGCGGGTGCTCTCGCTCGGCCTCGTCCGGCACGTAGTGGTCCCAGAACCAGGCCATCTCGGCCATGTTGAGGATGAGGTTCGACCCGGAGCACTCGACGTACGAGGGGCGCGTCAGGTCGCAGTCGACGATCGGGTACACGAGTACCTGAAGCGTGATGTCCGGACCGCCCGCCTCGCGTGCCCGAAGCGCCGAGACGGCTGCGAGATTCCCTCCCGCGCTGTCTCCGGCGACCACTATCGGCCCCTCGGAGTACCGCTCCGCGGCCCAGACGAGCCCCGCGAACGCGTCGTCGATCGCCGCGGGAAAGCGATGCTCGGGCGCCAGCCGGTAATCGACGCTGACCACACGCGCGCCCGATGTGACGGCAAGCATCCGGCAGACGGCGTCGAAGTCGTCGAGCGTGCCGAGGACCCAGCCCCCGCCGTGGAAGCACGCGACGGTGCCGGCCGGCTCCGAGACCGGCTCGTAGAGCCTCGCGGGGATCGGCCCGGCAGAGCCGGGAATCTCGATGTTGCGCACGACGGGCACGGGTGGCCCGGAACCGATCATGGCCTCGAAAGTCACCGGCGGCTGCCGCGCCTGCTCCGGCGTCAGGGTCGGGAGCGGCGGCGCGCCCGATTCGGCGAACGCTGCGAGCAGCTGCTGGGTCTGCGGGTCGAAGGCCATCAGGAGGTGAGCTCCGAGGCGACGTCCGGCGTGCCGTAGGTGTGGAAGCTCTCGATCGTCTTCACGCCCCAGTACTGGCCGCGGGCTCGCTCGGCGGCCGTCCAGGTGATCGGCTCGAAGTCAGGGTCGTAGACGAAGTACCCGCCCGTGGTGACCTCGATGCGGTTGCCTCCCGGCTCGAACCCGTAGAGGAAGAAACCCTGCGCGACGCCGTGCTTCGAGGGCGCAGCCTCCACGTACACGTCGTTGTCGACGAAGATGTCCGCCGCGCGGAGGCACTCCTCGCGGGTGTCGACCCAGAACGCGAGGTGGTGGAGCCGCCCGCGCGCGCCGTAGTGGTCCGCGACGTAGATCAGCTCGTGGGCCGCGATGGAGAGGCTCATCCACGCGCCTGTCTCCGTACCGTCGTCCTGCTCGATGCGCTCGTACAGGCGGTAGCCGAGAACGTCCTGCGCGAACACCCGACTCGCCCGCACGTCCGCGGCGAGCAGGTTCACATGGTCGAGCCGCTTGGCGGCGATCCCGCGCGCCGTATAGCGCTGCGGCTGGTTCCTCCACGAGGGTCGCAGGTGCTCCGGAGCGACGTAGCGCTCGGCCTCGTAGTAGACCTCGAAGACGTGCCCGTCCGGGTCGGCGAAGCGGTACGCGGGGCCATGCCCCACGTCCCCGTCGATCCATCCCCGGCCGAGCCCGCTCGCCTCGATCGCCGCCACCCGCCGCTCGAGCGCCTCCGGGCTCCAGGCCCGGATCGCCATGTGGCCGAGCCCCGCCTGCTCGGACTCGGTGAGCTTCAGGCTGTAGCGGAGGTAGTCGCCCCATCCGCGCAGGAAGACGGACTGCCCTTCGCGCGCCTCCTCCTCGAGCCCAAGGACGTCGACGAAGAAGCGCAGGCTCTCCTCCGGCTTCGGCGTGAGCAGCTCCGCATGGCCGATGCGTGCGAGGTCGTGGATCGGCTCGGTGGTGCTCACTGCTCCACGAGCTGCCGGAGGCCGTCGAGGTCGTACGAGAGCTCGCCCGCCTCGAGCTTCGCGCGCTTCATGCGCTCGCGCTCGGCCCGGTCCCGCGCGGCGGAGAGCACCTCGTCGATCCGCTCCTGCTCGACGACGACCGCGCCGTCCGCGTCGAGCACCACCGCATCGCCCTGGCGAATGGTCGCGCTCGCCACGACGACGGGCTCCCCGATCACGCCCGGCTCGCTCTTCTCCGCGCCGCGCACGCGTACGTAGCGGGCCCAGATCGGAAGCCCGAGGTCGCGGAGCTCTTCGAGATCGCGGATCGCCGCGTCCACGAGCAGCGCCGCGACGCCCCGACCTCTTGCCTGGGTGGCAAGCAGCTCGCCGACGAGTGCGACAGCGGCCGGCTCGGGCATCGTGAGAACGAGCACCTCGCCCGGCTCCGCTTCGGCGACGGCCGCGTGCACCATCAGGTTGTCGTCCTGGCCGCAGAGCACCGTTCGGGCAGGGCCGGCGGCGCGGGAGCCAGGGATCACCTGGACGAGCGGGGTATCGATGAGTTGAGAGCGCGCCGCCGCCTCGTGGACGGTCGCAGTCCCGAGCCGGGCGAGCTCGTCGAAGACCTCCGTCACAGGGCGCTCACGACCTGCGGCGTCACGCGCTGGAAGGCCTCCGCGTAGCGGATCGCCTTGTCGCCGGACGAGCGCCGCGCGTGGTTTCCGCGCTGCTCGGCGCGCTGCGCGTAGTACGTGTGCAGGTATGCCTGCGCCTTCATCTCCGCCATCGCCGCTTGCTTCTGCTCCACGACGGCGGTGATGTCCACGAACGTCGTCGGCGTGAAGTTGCAGAGCTCCGGCTGGTGCGGCTCGAACAGGAGAAGCTCCGGCGGTACGACCGTCTCGAACGCACTGGGAACGCCTGCGCCGGCCGCGAGCGCCCGCGCGCGCTCGACCGCGAAGAAGGCCGCTGCATGGTCGGGGTTGAAGGGGTCCCGATCGGTGTGCGTGAGGAGCACGTCGGGCGCGAACTCGCGGATGCGGTCGGCGATGGCGACCAGCGCGTCCTTTTCGATCTCGAGCGGGTAGTCGCCGAGGTCCATGCACTCGAACTCGGCGCCGAGCGCCGCTGCGGCCCGCTCGGCCTCGCCGTGCCGGATCTCCTTCACGGCCTCGACGGTCTGTGCCGGCTCGCTCCAGAGCTCGCCCGACTCGCCCCGCTCGCCGTAGGACAGCGCGACGACGCGAGCCGCGCCCCCGGCCACGGTCGTCACGGCGATGGCGCCGCCCGCCCGCCAGACGAAGTCGGCGGAGTGCGCGCCGATCACGAGCATGCGCCGGCTCTGGCTCATAGGCCTGTCTCCGGCCTCTGAGCGTGGAGGGGTGTGGGGAACCGGGAGGTTCCCCACACCTTCGAGAAGAAGGGGGCACGTGGGGGAAACATGGTTTCCCCCACGAACGCGAGCCGCGGGCGAGCGTTGCTCATTCGGCACCGGCCAGCCGCCGCGACTGCCCGACGATCATCTCGCGCACGTCGTCGTCACCGAACCCCGAGTCGAGCAGGCGGTCTGCCCAGAGCGCGAGACCGTCTTCGACGGCCGGGTAGTCGGGGTTCCCGAGGTCACTCGAGAAGTACGTGCGCTCGGCGCCGACCGCGCGGACGCCGTCGAAGACGTGCTCCCAGGTCGTCTTCCCGCTGAACGGCGTCGTCAGGCATCGCTCGAGCAGGCAGCCGCGGTCGGCGAGCAGCACCTGATCCTCGATCGAGAAGTTCTGGCACGTGAACTCCGGGTGCGTGATGACGATCGTCTCGACGCCCGCGGCGAGCGCCCCGTCCACCAGCGTGAACGTGTCGTCGCGGGCGAGGTGGCCGGTCGCGAGGATCAGCCCGTGGCGCGCGATCGCGCGCAGCACGTCGTGGGTCTCGGGCAGAAGGCCGCCGTCGGCGTCCGTCACGTGCACCGGCTCGACGCTGAGACCCAGCCCGTGCAGCTCGTGCTGGAGGCGGGCCCACTGCGGGACGTTGTCGCCGGGCTGCGGCTCGCGGCGGCCGGCCGTCTCCGCGGGCGAGTCCACGGTCGGCATCCAGACGATCCGGGCGCCCTCGCGAGCCGCGATCTCGACGGCGAGCGCGTTCATGCCCCCGACCGCCCGGTTCAGCGTGATCGTCCCGATCACCTCGACGCTCGGCTCGACCGCCGAGACGACCTGCGCGCGCTCGGCGGTGGAGGTGTAGTGCGACTTCAGCGCGAACCCCGCGAGCCCGAGCTCTGCATGGCGACGGGCCAGCGTAACGTCGTCGATCCGCCGCTGGGGCACGTCCGGGCCGACGTGGACGTGCAGGTCGTATGCCCCCTGGACCAGCGTGCGTGCCCGCTCGCTCGGGCGCACGTCCTCAGCCTGCCGTATCGCCATCGCCATCGACCCTAATCAATTGTCTTCTCCGCGAGCCCGGCGAGCAGCGACGCGCTCGCTCGCGCGATTCGGGGCTCGACGCCGAGCTCGACCAGGAGCTCGCACGCCGCCTCCATCTCGTCGACGCGCCGAACCGCGTGGCGCTGGCTTCCTTCGAGCAGGCGCTCGAGGAACGGCTTGCCGATGATCCCCGCGATCTCCTGCTCGAGCCACTCCTCGTGCCCCGCCGCCGCGGCGGCCTCCATGCTCTCGATGGCGGACGCCGCGAGGCCCTTCATGAACACGGACCGCAGCAGCTTCATCTGGGCGGCGTCGCCTGCCTGCTCGGAGACGACCTCGACCGGCATCCCGAGTGGGCCGAGCAGCTCCGCGAAGGCGCGAGCGCCCTTCCCCGATACGAGCGTCGGCGTGCCGATCCCACGAACGGGCCCGAGCAGCGCGACATCGGCGAAGCGGGCGCCGGAGCCGTCGACGAGGGCAGCGAGCTCACGCTTGAGAGCCGGCGAGGTGGTGTTCATGTCGGCGTAGACGGACTCGGGGTCGAGCGCCGCGAGCACGGACTCGGCAGCGGCCAGCGCCGTCGCCCCCGTGGTCGCGGCGAGCACCACGGATCCGCCCGTGACCGCCGATATCGGGTCGTCCGCGCGGACGACGCCCGCCGGGGCCGAGGTCGCGACCGGGTCGAACCCGTGCACCTCGACGCCTGCCGCGACGAGGTCGGCTGCGATGCTTCCACCTGCCTCGCCGAGACCGAGCACGCGTACGTCCATGCGTGAATCAAACAGAATTGTTGACGATCTTCGCAACGTTTCGGCAGTATGCGAGTCGCAATGGCGTCCAACTCCAGCTATGACGCCCTCCGCGCCGCCATCGTGCGCGGCGACATCGCGCCCAACGCACGCCTTGTCGAAGCCGACGTCAGCACGACGTTCGACATGTCGCGGGGCGCCGTCCGGACCGCACTGATCAGGCTGGAAGAAGAAGGGCTCGTCGTTCGCGAGCCGCACCGGGGCGCACGCGTCCGGCAGGTCTCGGACGACGAAGCGGTCGAGATCTTGCAGGCACGAGCGGTCCTCGAGGGGCTCGCGGTCCGGCAAACGGCGGAGCGGATCGACAAGGCGGGGATCGAGCGGCTGCAGGAATGCCTGGCGCGCCAACGTGCGCTCCTCGGGCAGGGCGACCTCCTCGGGGCGTCGGACACGAACGCCGATCTTCACGCCGCGCTGCTCGAGCTCTCGGGCCACGGCACGGCCCAGCGCCTCATCCGCGCGCTGAACTCGCAGACCGTGCGCTACCAGTACCGAACGATTCTGATTCCCGGGCGCTCGGCCGCATCCGTCGCGGAGCACGCTGCGATCGTCGAGGCGGTCACCGCCGGCAATCCGGACGAGGCGGAGGCCGCCATGCGTAGACACCTCTTCAACGTGGCGGAGTCCGTACAGCGAGGACTGCTACCGGGTGGCATCGACAAGGCGAGCCGCGGTGTGCTGTGAACGGCAGCTGTCCTGAGGCATGACCTAGGAGGAAATTGCGCGTGACTCACCGGAGCCTTGAAGACCTGCTTCAGTCCGTGGCCAGCCCCGTCGAACTGCTGCGCAATTCGCAACTCGGCGCGAACGTGTTCCCGGGCGTGCCGCCCGAGTTCACGAGCTGGCGTGACGAGCAGTGGGCCTGGCAGAACACCTGCATCCTGTTCGACCAGTCGTTCCACATGAACGACCTTCTGGTGGAAGGCCCGGACGCCGTCGCGCTCCTCTCGTCCCTGGCGGTCAACAGCTTCGACGGGTTCGGCGTCGGGAAGGCGAAGCACTTCGTCCCGTGCACGCCGGACGGCTACGTCATCGGCGACGTCATCCTGTTCGCGCTCGACGAGAACCGCTTCAACCTCGTCGGCCGCGCTCCCTCGCTCAACTGGATCACGTACCACGCGGAAAGGGGCGGATACGACGTGCGGCTGGAGCTCGACCTGCGCACCGCGCTGCGCAGCGACGGCCTCCGCCGGTCCTACCGCTTCCAGCTGCAGGGGCCGAACGCGATGCAGATCACCGAGCGCGTGCTCGGCCAGGCTCCGCCAGACCTCAAGTTCTTTAACACGACGACGCTGACGATCGCGGGCAAGAGCGTCGGCGCCCTGCGCCACGGGATGGTGGGCCAGCCCGGCTGGGAGCTCTTCGGGCCGTGGAGCGACAGGGACGCCGTGCTCGCGGCGATCCTCGCCGTGGGCGACGAGTTCGGGCTCCGGCGATCGGGCGGGCGGGCGTACTCGTCCAACACCGTCGAGTCCGGCTGGATCCCGTCGCCGCTTCCCGCCGTGTACTCCGGCGACAGCCTGAAGGAGTACCGGGAGTGGCTGCCGGCGGCGGGCTACGAGGGCTCGGCGTCGGTGGGCGGAAGCCTGGACTCCCCCGACATCGAGGACTTCTACTTCACACCCTGGGACCTCGGCTACGGGGGCTACGTCAAATTCGACCACGACTTCATCGGGCGCGAGGCGCTCGAAGGGATGGTCGACGACGACCATCGCCACAAGGTCACGCTCGCACTCGACGACGAGGACGTGACGCGCACGATCGGGACGATGTTCCAGAAGACGGACCGGGCGAAGTACATCGACTGGCCCGCCGCGGTGTACGCGATGCACCAGTACGACCGCGTCACAGTCGACGGCGAGACGGTCGGCGTGTCGACCTGGATCGCCTACAGCTCGAACGAGGGCAAGATGCTGACGCTCGCGGTACTCGACTCAGAGCACGCGGAGCCGGGGACCGAGGTCACGCTCCTCTGGGGCGAGGAGGGCGGCGGCACCACGAAGCCGACCGTCGAGCCGCACGTGCAGACCGAGATCCGCGCTGTCGTAAGCCCGGTGCCCTACGTCGAGACGGTCAGGAAGTCCTATGCGCCCGGCGGCTGGAGGGCGACGGCCTGAAGGTTCGAGCCGAAATTGTTGACAACATTGCTGCTGATCTGGTTGAGTCGATCATCACGACAATCGTGCTCATGCGCCATGTCGTTGCGGTCAGGCGGACCGTGTCTCTAACGACCAAGTCACTGTGTCACGTGGAAGGAGGGCCATGAATCGCTTTGCAAAGGGCACCGCGCTCGCCGTTGCGGCACTCGGCGCGCTCGTGCTTGCGATCACCGCCTCGGCGACGACGGCGGGATCCGACCGCAGTGCGGCGCCGAGCGCCGGTGCGGCGGTCACGAACTATCTGAAGTACGTCAAGGGGACGCGCGGTAAGGCCAACCCCAAGAGGTCCAAGATCTACATCGGCTGGGTGAACCAGCAGGGCGGTCAGGTCGTGATCGGCGGGCTCGCAACCGCCGGCGCGGAGCTCGCCGTCAAGTACGTGAACGACCAGCTCGGCGGCGTCGACGGCCACCCGGTCGTGCTCGTCGAGTGCTTCATCAAGTCGAATGAGGAAGAAGGCACGACCTGCGGGCAGAAGCTCGTGAACAACAAACGGATCTCGGTCATCGCATCGGGCGCGGTCGCCACAGGAGCCCAGTCGCTCTTCGCGACGATCCGCGGCTCGAAGCCGGTCGTCAGCGGTGTCGCGGTCACACCGGTCGACGGAGCACAGAGGAACGCCATCGTCCTCTTCGGCGACGCGGGGCACATCCTCCTGCCGTTCGGCACGTACGCGAAGAACGTCCTCAAGGCCAAGACGGCGGCGGTCGTCTATCCGCAGGCGACGGGGATCACGGAGGCGGCGCTGGTGATCGCAGCCGGCCTGAAGAAGGCCGGGATCGCGACGAAGGCCGTCGGCTACACGCAGGGTCAGAGCGACCTGACCGCGCCCTTGACCGCGGCCGGGGCGACAACGGCGGACTTCATCGCCCCGTACGGGTCGGCAGCCGACTGCGCGAACCAGGCGAAGTCGCTGAAGCAACTCGGAATCACCGACTCGAGGAAGATCATGACGGCGCCGCTCTGCCTCAGCCCGCAGGTGATCGCCGCGCTCGGCGACTTCCCGATCTGGACGTACGCGATCGCCTCGTCGCTCTATGGCGATCCGACGGACAAGGGCATGCCCGCCTACAGCGCGGTGATCAAGAGGTACAAGGCTGAGAAGAATGCGCCCGATCCGTGGCACATCGTCGGCTTCGGCCAGCTGCTGACGACGGTCCGCTTCCTCAACGAGGCAAGCGCGACCAGGGCCGGCATCACGCCAAAGACGGTCCTGGCCCGCGCGAAGGCGTTCAAGGGACCGCTCGCGCTCGGATCGCCGAAGCTGCAGTGCGGCAAGTACAAGAACGCCCCGGGCATCTGCAACGACATGTTCCAGGCGTTCACCTATCAGGGACAGTTCGCCTTCAAGCGGGCGTCCGGCTGGATCGGACCGCCCAAGTAGCTGTAGACGAACCACGATCCATCAGCCGACGGGGCCGGTCAACTCCGGCCCCGTCGGCTGACAAGCTCGGGACGACATGAAAGAAACCCTCCTCTTCCTCCTGCTCGGCCTGGGGACCGGGGCGACGATCGCGGCCATCGCGGTCGGCATCGTGGTCACGTACCGGGGCTCCGGCTTCATCAACCTGGCGGCGGGTGCGATCGCGATGCTCGCAGGGTTCGCGTTCTGGGCACTTCGCACCGGCGAGCTCGGCTTCACGGTCGCCACCCCGCTTGCGATCGTCCTCACCTACCTCTTCGCGATCGTCGTCACCATCGCGATCGAGGTCGCGGTCTTCCGGCCGTTACGCACTGCTGCTCCGCTGGCGAAGCTGGTCGCCTCGCTCGGCGTCCTCCTCACGGCGCAGGCGACGATGCTCCTCGCCTTCGGGACGTCCCAGCACCCGCAGCCGACGATCATCCCCATCCGTGTCGTCCGGTTGCTCGACGGCGCGGTGCCCCTGTCCAGCCTCGTGCTCAGCGGCGCCGTCGTCGCGATCACCGTCCTGCTCTGGGCGCTCTACCGCTGGACGCGCTTCGGGCTCGCGACGCGCGCGGCGTCAGAGAACGACGTCGCGGCCCGCCTCGCGGGTCTGTCCCCGAACGAGCTGTCGCTCGCGAACAGCCTGCTCGCCAGCCTCCTGCTCGGCACGCTCGGCATCTTCGCCGGCTCCGTGGCCTCGCTCGACACGACCACGCTGCCGTTCCTCGTCGTGCCCGCGCTCGCCGCTGCCCTCTTCGCCCGGCTCACGTCGTTCGCCATCGCATGCGCCTGCGGGCTCGGGATCGGCATGCTCGAGTCGCTCATCGAGCTCGAATCGACGAAGGCGTGGTTCCCGACCAGCGAGGGAGCGCCGTGGCCGGGCGTCAAGGAGCTGCTCGTCTTCGCGCTCATCGTGGCCGCGATGTTCCTCCGCGGCGCATCGCTGCCGACGCGCGGCGAGCTGGTCGAGCAGCGGCTCCCCAACGTGCCGCGCCCGAAACACTCGATCGCGCTCGCGGTCCCGTCGACGGTCGTGTGCGCCATCGCGCTCGTCGTGTTGCCGTTCGACTTCCGCCAAGCGTTGACGAACTCATTGATCGGGATCGTGATGGCCCTCTCGCTCGTGGTCATCACCGGCTTCGTCGGTCAGATCTCGGTCGTGCAGCTCGCGCTCGCGGGCGTCGCGGGCTTCACCGTCTCGCATCTCGCCGTCGACGCGGGGATCGGCTTTCCGCTGGCGCCGCTCGCGGGCATCGCCGCTGCCGTGCTGCTCGGCCTCGTGACTGCGGTGTCCGCGTTGCGGGTGCGGGGAGTGGCGCTCGCCGTCGTCACCATCGCCGCCGCGGTCGCCGTCTTCAACTTCGGGTTCCAGAACGGAACGTGGGGAGCGGGTGCGACTGGCTCGCCCGTGCCGGACCCGAAGCTATTCGGCTTCAACTTCGGCCCGGCCGCGTCGTACCGCGGCCTCGACGGGAACCTGCCGAGCCCCATCTTCGGCTGGGTCGCGCTCGCCGCGACCGTCATCCTCTCCCTGCTCGTGATCTCGGTGCGGCGCGGCACGCTGGGACGCCGCATGCTGGCGGTCCGCTCGAACGAGCGCGCGGCCGCGGGGGCGGCGATCGACGTCCGGAACGTCAAGCTGATCGCGTTCGGCATCAGCGCGCTCATCGCCGGCGTGGCGGGCACGCTGTACGCGTACAACTTCGGCTCCGTGAGCTCCGACCGCTTCAGCGTCCCACTCGCGCTCAGCCTGATCGCGTTCGCCTACGCGGGCGGGATCACGCTGGTCTCGGGCGCGGTCTTCGCGGGGCTGATCGCCGCGCAGGGGATCATGCCGTATGCCCTCGACAAGTGGTTCGGGCTGTCCGGGAACTGGTTCCTGCTGTTCGGAGGCGTCGTGCTGATCTTCACGCTGATCCAGAACCCAGAGGGCGTCGCAGGCTCGTTCTACCGCACGGCGGAAGCACGCCAGCGCAAGCGGGCAAAGGCGGCTTCGCCATGAGCGCGGTGCTCGCGACGACGGGCCTCTCCGTCCGGTTCGGCGGCGTGCACGCCGTGGAGGACGTCGATCTCGAGGTCGAGGAGGGTCAGCTCGTCGGGCTGATCGGCCCCAACGGCGCTGGCAAGACGACGTTGGTCGACGCCATCACCGGCTTCGTGCGCTACACGGGTGCGGTCGAGCTCGACGGCCGCGACCTGACCGGGATGCCCCCGCACGCCCGCGCCCGGCTCGGTCTCGCCAGGACCTGGCAGAGCACCGAGCTGTTCGACGATCTCACGGTGCGCGAGAACCTCAGAGTAGGAGCGGAGCGGCCGTCCTTCCTGGCTCTCGCGGCTGAAGTCGTCGGGCGACGGATCCCGCAGGACCAGGCGGCCGAAGAGGCGCTCGAGCTGCTCGACCTCGGCGACATCGCGGAAGCGATGCCGACCGAGCTCACGCAGGGTCAGCGAAAGCAGGTCGGCGTGGCGCGGGCGATCGCGATGCAACCCCGGCTCCTCTGCCTCGACGAGCCCGCGGCCGGCCTGGACACACGCGAAAGCGAGGATCTCGGCCAACGCCTGCGGCAGATTGCGGATGCGGGCACGACGACGCTGCTGATCGATCACGACATGGGGCTCGTGCTGAACATCTGCGACGGCATCGTCGTGCTCGAGTTCGGACAGGTGATCGCCGCCGGACCGCCGGACGAAGTGCGCCGCGATGCTCGCGTCGTGGAGGCGTACCTCGGCGGCGGGGCGGCCGCGCAAGAGGCCGAGGCCGTTGCCGCCGATTCCGGCGAGGCGGAGGCCGAGCGGACGTGAGCACATCCGTGCTCGAGATCGACGATCTCACCGCGGGCTACGACAGCGCTGCGGTGATTCGCGACATCTCGCTCGAGGTCGCTCCGGGGGAGGTCGTTGCGCTCCTCGGCGCCAACGGCGCGGGCAAGACGACGACGCTGCGGGCGGTCTCCGGCCTCGTGCACCCGATGAACGGAGCGATCCGCGTCGAGGGAAACGACCTTCGGCGCGTGTCGGCGAGCGCGCGTGCCCGACTCGGCATCGCGCACGTACCGGAGTCACGCGGCCTGTTCTTCGGGCTCACGGTCGCGGAGCACCTACGTCTCGGCTACCGCCGCGAGCACCTCGATGCAGAGGCCGCGTACCGGTACTTCCCCGCGCTCGCCGCGCTACAGGACCGCCGCTGCGGGCTGCTCTCCGGCGGCGAGCAGCAGATGCTGGCGGTCGGACGGGCTCTCGCCCGGCATCCCAGGCTCCTGCTCCTCGACGAGCTCAGCCTCGGCCTGGCGCCGGTGATCGTCGAGAGCTTGCTTCCCGTCGTGCGTCGGTACGCCGACGAGAGCGGCTGCGGCGTCGTGCTCGTCGAGCAGCACATCGAGCTCGCACTGACGATCGCCGACCGCGGCTATGTCCTCTCTCACGGCGAGATCGTGCTACGCGGCGAAGCCAAGGAGCTCCGTCGCAACCACGAGCTGCTCGTCTCCAGCTACTTCGGGGAGCACGCCAAGCTCTTCGCGGGGAAGCGCCCGTAGTAGGGTCGCGTCGTGGCCGCCTCCACTCCGATCGGATCGTTCCCGAACCCATACGAGGTCGAGACGCCTCCGGGCGCGGAGGGCTGGCAGAGCATGTACCCGTACTACGCGCTCTTCGACGAGCGCCGCCGTGAGCAGGACGAGCAGCGGTTCTGGTTCTGGAACTCGATGCACTTCCCGCTGCCGATGCCGGCGTTCGACCTCGTGTGCGCGGACGTCCCCTACATGGGCATCGCGACATGGCAGAACCGGGTATTCGCCGTGCCGCCGGCCATGGGCATCGACTACCGGGTCGTCAACGGCTACATCTACATCTCCGGGAACCCGGTCACGGATCCCGCCAAGATCGCCGAGCGCGTCGAGTTCTTCCAGAAACGAGCTGGCTACTACTTCGAGAACTGGGACGAGCTGTACGCCAAGTGGAAGACGAAGATGGACGCGCTGATCGCGGACCTCACCGACCTCCACGTCCCGGATCTGCCCGAGTACGAGCCCGAGGAGGTCGTGCTCGAGGACGACCGGAACACACGGTATGTCGAGGTGCTCGACGCGTACGGTCGAGTACTCCGCTACGGCGAGCTCATGTGGCAGCACCACAGCGAGTTCCTGCTCCTCGGGTACGGGGCCTATGCGACGTTCGTCGATTTCTGCAAGAACGCGCTGCCCGACATCCCGGACCAGCACATCGCGCAGATGGTCGCGGGCATCGACGTGCTCCTCTTCAGGCCGGACGCGGAGCTCAAGCGGCTTGCCCGCCTCGCCGTCGACACCGGCATCGGCTCGACCTTCGCCCAGGGACGGTCGGCCGAGGAGATCGACGAGGAGCTCGCTCAGAGCGATGCCGGGAAGGCCTGGCTCGAGGAGCTCGAGAAGGTCAAGGACCCGTGGTTCAACATGGCCACGGGCGACGGCCTCTACCACTACTACGGCAGCTGGCTCGACGACCCGAGCATCCCCTACGCGTCGCTGATCGGGTACGTGCGCGCCCTGACGGACGGCGAGGAGATCGAGCGGCCGACCGAGGAGCTCGCGCGTGAGCGGGAACGGCTCGCGGCGGAGTACGGCGCGCTCCTCGACGAGGGGACGCGCAAGGGCTTCGAGGAGCTGCTCGGGCTCTCGCGGATGGTCTTCCCGTACGTCGAGGAGCACAAGTTCCTCTGCGACTACTGGTTTCTGACGCGCTGGTGGAACAAGGTGCGCGAGTTCGGGGCGCTGCTCGCGGAGCACCGATACCTGGAGGACGCCGAGGACATCTTCCAGCTCTCCCGCACGGAGGTCCAGACGGCGCTCGACGAGCTCGTCCTCGTGTGGGCCACGGGCGGCGAGCCGCTCGGCCCGAAGCACTGGCCGCCGATCGTCGCGCGCCGCAAGGAGATCCTCGAGCGCCTAGCGGACTGGACTCCTCCACCGGCAATCGGGGCCATGCCCGAAGAGGTCAACGACCCGGTGCTGAACATGCTCTGGGGCATTACGACCGAGCGCGTGCGGGCGTGGGCGCAAAGCCAGGACGGCGGGCCCGAGCTGAGCGGAGCGGCGGCATCCCCGGGGCTCGTCGAGGGACCGGCGCGCGTGGTGAAGACGGTCAGCGAGATCTCCGATGTGCGCGACGGCGAGATCCTCGTGTGCAGCATCACCTCCCCCGCGTGGGCGCCGATCTTCACGAAGGTCGGTGCGGTCGTGACGGACATCGGCGGCGTCATGTCGCACGCGGCGATCGTGTGCCGCGAGTACGGGCTCCCGGCCGTGGTCGGAACGGGCCGCGCGACGTCTCAGATCAGAACGGGCCAGACGATCCGCGTCGACGGGACGTCGGGCGTCGTGACGATCCTCGACTGACGGCTCGGCTCAGCGTCCGAGGATCTGCGTAAGCGCGGCGGAGAGCTCTGGGCCGCCGTTCTCGCGTGCCTCGCGCGCCCGCCAGGCGATGAACCCGTCGGGGCGGACGAGCACGGCGCCATCGGCTCCCGTGCCGTAGGCGTCCGCGAACGCGGGAGCCTCGATTCGATGCGTGTCGATGCCCGCGCTTCGGGCTGCGTCACACCACGCCTCGCTCGCGGACAGGACGACGAATCCCTTCCCGAAGAGGTCGAGCGTGGAGCCGCCGTCGAGCTCGACGTGGGCCGCCCGGGTCCCGGGCCGCCCGGACGGCTCGTGCGGGTTCTCGAAGAGCGCGCCGTCCTCGTCGCTCTCGGGGATCACGGCCGAGGAGTGGTACCGGTGCCCGAGCTCGATCGGCGGGTCCGGGACGAACGGCTGGACGTCCTCCGTGCCGAGCTCGGGATCGAGCCGCAGGACATAGCGCGTGTACGCCTGCTCGACGGTGAGCTCGCCGACCGGGCGCCGCTCCGCCTCGTACGTGTCGAGGAGGCCGGGGTCGGCAGTCCCGTGGAGCACGAGCGCGAGCTTCCACGCAAGGTTGTGCGCGTCCGCGACGCCCGTATTGCCTCCGAATCCGCCGGTCGGCGGCATGTTGTGGGCCGCGTCTCCGGCGAGGAAGATCCGCCCGTCCTGGAACCGCTCGGCCCAGTCGGCGCACGCATTCCACTGCTGGACGTTCTCGATCTCGACGTCCAGGTCGGGCGCCCCGAGTGCCTCGCGCACGTAGTCGGCGATGCGGTCGTCGCTCATGTCCGCCCAGACGTCACGGCTCTTGCTCCCGTCGGAGTTCACGATCGTGTTGACGACGAGGAAGCCGGCGTCCCCCGCGAGCGAGAACCGGAAGAACCCCTGGAGCGTCGGCCCGAACACGTAGATCACGCTCAGGTTGCGGTCGCCGAGCAACGGCTTGACGTCGGCGCGGAAGTAGATGGTGATGCTCTTCGAGAAGCTGGGGTACCCGCCGAGCTGGATGCCGAGGTGGTCCCGCACGCGGCTCTTGCTCCCGTCAGCGGCGACGACGTACTGCGCGCGCACCGTCCGCTCGTCCCCGGAGTCGCGGCTCTTGACGACGGCGGTCACGCCGTCCTCGTCCTGGTCGAGTGAGACGAGCTCCGTCCCGTACTCGAGGCGTGCGCCCAATTCCCCAGCATGGCGGCGCAAGATCGGCTCGAGGCCGATCTGGGTGATGAAGAGCCGCGGCGACGGGCTGAGCGGCTCGTAGCCCTCGTTGACGTTGCGGAAGTAGTACTCGAGCTCCTTCCCCGCCAGGGTCTCGACGGAGACGATTGCGCCGTTCTGCTCGAACTCGAGCTCCGACGCCTCGACGATCTCGGGCTCGAGGCCGACGCTTCGGTAGATCTCGATCGTCCGCTGGTTGAACATCGCGGCGCGCGGGTGGATCGCGGTGCCGTGGTGGCGCTCGACCGTCAGAGACGGGACGCCCTTCGATGCGAGGAGTAGCGATGTCGACAGCCCTACGAGGCTTCCGCCCACGATCAGAACGGGGACGTCGTCGTGCGTCACTGCGAGACCTCCATTCGCGGCCGCGCCCCGGATTCTAGGTGCGGTCCTCGCCTCGAAAGCGCGCTCAGAGCTGCGCGAGCGCGCGACCGACGAGCACCTGCGCGAGGTGCGCGCGGTACTCGCTGCTGCCGTTGATGTCACTTGGCGGATCGGCGCCGTCGGCTGCCCGCTCGGCCGCCTCGGTCGCGGACGAGCCGCCCGCGAATGCCTCCTCGACGCCCTTCGCACGGAGTGGGGTCGGGCCCATGCTGGCCAGGCCGACGTTGACGTCTCCGTCGACGCGCGCTGCGGCAACGCCGACGGTCGCCCAGTCGTGCGCGCGGCGCTGGTGCTTGAGGTACGTCCCGTCCGCGGCGGGGACCCGGATCTCGACGAGAACCTCCTGGCGCTCGAGCGACGTCTCGAACGGGCCGCGGAAGAAGTCCGCCGCCGGAATCGTGCGCTCCCCGCTCGGGCCGCGAGCGACGAGGTCGGCATCGAGCGTCAGCAGGACGGTCGCGAGATCCGAGGCCGGGTCGCCGTGCGCGATCGAGCCGCCGATCGTCCCGCGGTGCCGCACCTGCGGGTCGCCGACGAGGTGCGCCGCATCCGCGACGATCTTGCACTTCTTCGCGAGCAGCGGGTCGCGGACGACTTCCGCGTGGCGGGTGAGCGCGCCGATCGCGATCCGGTCGCCGTCCTCGCGCACGTAGCGTAGGTCCCCGAGCCGGCCGATGTCCACGAGGAGCGAAAAGCGCGCGAAGCGGAGGCGGAGGAGCGGAATGAGCGAATGACCGCCGGCGAGCAGCTTCGCGTCCTCGTCGCTCCCGAGCAGCTCGATCGCCCGGTCGACGGAGTCGGCCCGCTCGTATTCGAAGGCGGCGGGGATCACGTGCCGGCCCTGGCGGCCGCTTGCACGGCCAGGACGATGTTGTGGTACCCGGTGCAACGGCAGAGGTTCCCCTCGAGCCCGAGGCGGATCTCGTCCTCCGAGGGGTCGGGGTTCTCCTGCAGCAGAGACACCGCCGCCATGACGAACCCGGGCGTGCAGTAGCCGCACTGGAGCGCGTGCTTCTCGTGGAACGCCTGCTGCATGGGATGGAGCTCGTCTCCGGGCGCGAGGCCTTCGATGGTCGTGACCTCGGAGCCGTCCGCCTGTACCGCCAGGACCGTGCACGACTTCACGGACTCGCCGTCGAGGTGCACGGTGCATGCGCCGCACGAGGTCGTGTCGCAGCCGACGTTCGTCCCCTTGAGCCCGAGGTGGTCCCGGATGAAGTACACGAGGAGCTGCCTCGGCTCGACGTCCGCCTCGACGGCGGACCCGTTCACGGTCAGTGCAATCTTTGTCACGCCTTCGCCTCCTGGAGCGCGCGCCAGACGTTCTCGCCGTTGCAGGGGAGGTCGACATGGCGGACGCCGTACGGCGCCAGCGCGTCGATGACGGCATTCCAGACCGCAGGCGTCGAGCCGATCGTCCCCGACTCGCCGATCCCCTTCGCGCCGAGCGAGTTCGCCGGCGTGGGCGTCTCCATCTCGATGGCCTCCCACGACGGCAGGTCGGCCGAGGACGGGAAGGCGTAGCCCACGAACGTGCTCGTCAGCGGCATCCCGCTGTCGTCGTAGACGAACTCCTCGTACAGCGCCTGCGCGACGCCCGTCGCGACGCCGCCATGGACCTGGCCCTCGGCCAGGAGCGGGTTGATCAACGTGCCCGCGTCGTCGACAGCCACGAGTCGCTCGAGCTCGACCTTCCCCGTGTCGACGTCCACCTCGACGACCGCGATGTGGACGCCGAACGGGAACGTCGGAGGCGCCTGGTGCAGGTGCTCGGCCTTCAGCTCGGCGAGACGATCGTCTGCAGCCGCGCGGGACGCGAGCTCTTCCCAGCCGAGCGACGGTTCCGCAGTCCCCGCGACGTGGAACCGACCGAGCCCGACGTCGAGGACGATGTCGGCAGAGCTCGCCTCGAGGTAGTCGCCGACGAGTGCCTTGGCGCCCTCGACGACGGCCTCTGCCGCGCCACGGGCGGCCGCGCCGCCGATCTGGATCGACTTCGAGCCATACGTCCCGGTGCCCTTGGGGACCACGTCCGTATCGCCCTGCAAGAGCGAGATCCGCTCGATCGGCAGCCCCATCCGCTCGCTCACGATCATCGCGAACGACGTCTCGTGACCCTGGCCGTGCGAGAACGAGCCGCTGCGGACGATCGCGTCGCCCTCGGGCGTTATCTCGACCTCGCCGAACTCCTCCTCGCCGAGCGGGTTCGTGACCTCGGTGTACGAGCTCAGGCCGATACCGAGCTGCTTCGTCGCCCCTTCCTCGCGACGGCGTGCTTGTTCCGCGCGCAGCTCGTCGTACCCGGCCGAGCGTAGCGCGAGGTCGAGCGCCGCCTCGTAGTCGCCCGAGTCGTACGTGGCTCCCGAGGCGGTCTTGTACGGGAACGCATCATTCGGGATGAAGTTCTTGCGCCGTACCTCCACCGGGTCCATCTCGAGCTCCGCCGCGAAGAGGTCGACCATGCGCTCGATCGCCTGCGCTGCCTCGGGTCGCCCCGCGCCACGGAAGGTCGTCGTCGGCGTCGTGTTCGTGACGACAGACTTCCCCTCGACCTCGATGCGCGGGATCGCGTAGACACCGCTGGCCAGCAGCCCCGTCAGGTTCGGGAGGTAGGCGCCGACCGTCGGGTATGCGCCGGCGTCCTGGACGATGTCCAGACGGTAGGCGAGGAGCTTCCCGTCGCGCGTGCCGCCGAGCTTCATCTCGAGCCGCTGCGCGCGCCCGTGCGGCAGCGCGATCATGCTCTCGCTGCGCGACTCGGTCCAGCGCACGGGCTTCCCGAGGTGGCGCGCGAGCCAAATGACGAGCGTCTCCTCGGCGCCGAAGGCGCTCTTCACTCCGAATCCGCCGCCGACGTCCGGGGCGACGATGCGAAGCTCGCCCGCCTCCAGCCCGAGCGTCGGAACAAGGCCCATGAGATCTCGCTGCGGCACCTGGGTCGAGAGCCAGGCCGTCGTGCGCCCGTCCGGGCCGACCTCCGCGACTACTGACCGGACCTCGAGCGGGCAGCCCGCCATGCGGGTACTCACGATCGTGTCGGAGACGACGACATCGCACCCCGCGAAGAGCTCCTGGTCGTGGTCCATGCGGCCCGCGCGGCCGGCGATGTTCGTCCCTACCTCGGGGAAGAGAAGAACCTCGTCACGCTCCGCCTCGACCACGTCGACGACGACAGGCAGCGGGTCGTAGTCCACCATGACGAGCTCCGCGGCGTCCTCGCCGGTCGCGCGGTCCTCGCTCAGGACA
Organism: uncultured Actinomycetes bacterium; assembly: GCA_963815895.1. Taxonomy (GTDB): domain Bacteria; phylum Actinomycetota; class Thermoleophilia; order Gaiellales; family Gaiellaceae; genus GMQP-bins7. The sequence continues at coordinate 744,108 of CAWFIP010000002.1, forward strand.
ACCGCGACGATGTCGCCGACGAAGCGGACGACGTCCTTCGCGATCACCGGGCGCCGCATCCGCTGCTCGAGGACCGGGATCGGCGGCGGGCCCGTGGTCACGCCGTCGAGGTCGACACCGGTGAGCACCTGCACGTTCGGCAACGCCTCCGCCGCGGAGGTGTCGACGCCGTTGATGCGCGCGTGCGCGAGGAGCGAGCGCACGAATGTGACCGTGAGCGCACCCTCGAGCTCCATGTTCTCGATGTAGGTGCCCTGCCCTCGAAGGAACCGCGGATCTTCCTTCCGCAGCACGCGGTTGCCTAGGATGCTCATCGCCGATGCGAGCCTAACGCCCCCTCCTTGAGCGGGCAACCGGCCTACGAGGCCACGTGCGCCGCATTTCCCGCACCAGAACGCTCCGTCGCGCGGAGAAACGTCAAGACTGCATGCACGCGACGGTTCTCCGTGACGTCTCCCGGCAGCTCGAGCTTGCGCAGGATGCTGCGGACGTGGGCCTCGACGGTCTTGCGGGTGACGACGAGCTCCTGCGCGATCCCTCTGTCCGTCTTTCCTTCGGCGATCAGGACCAGCACCTCGCGCTCGCGCGTCGTAAGCGCCGCGAGCGGGTCGTGCGCCGCGGGAGCGGCGACGAGCTCGTCGACGAGCGACGGCTCGACGACTGTCCCGCCGGCAGCGACCCGGCGCAACGACGCGACGAAGTCGTCGATGTCGACGACGCGGTCCTTGAGCAGGTAGCCGACCCGCTCCGACGACTCCGTCACGAGCTTCAGCGCGTAGTCGACGTCGACGTGCTGGGAGAGCACCATCGTCGCGACCCGCGGGTAGGCGGTGCGGATCTCCTGCGCTGCGACGAGCCCTTCGTTCGTGAATGTCGGCGGCATACGGATGTCGACGACCGCGACGTCGGGCGGGTCGGCAGCGACGAGCCGTAGCAGCTCCTCGGCGGTGCTCGCGTGGCCCGCAACCTCGACTCCGCGCTCCGCGAGCAGGCGCCCGATGCCGTCGCGGACGACCACGGCGTCGTCGGCGAGGATCACACGCACGGGATCGCCGCGGTGACCCGCGTGCCTCCCAAGGCTGGGCTCTCCACTTCGAGCCGTCCGTCGAGCGCCTCGACGCGGTCGCGGAGCCCGCGGAGTCCAGCCCCGTCCGCGTCTGCTCCGCCGATGCCGTCGTCGGCGACCTCCACGGAGACACGACCGTTCGTCCGGCTGACCGCGACCGTCGCGCGTGTGGCACCGGCGTGCTTCGCGACGTTCGCGAGCGCCTCGCTCGCGACGAAGTAGGCGGTCGCCTCCACGCGCTCGGGCCATCGCTCCGGCGACACGTCGAGCTCGACCTGCACCGGCGCACGGCGGGCCAGGGCCGCGAGCGCAGGCCCGAGTCCTTCGTCCGTGAGCACGGGCGGATGGATGCCCCGCGCGAGCGAGCGCAGCTCCTCGAGCGCGCCGACGACCTCGGCATCCGCTTCCGCGAGCAGCTCCTCGACCTCGCGCTCGTCACCCAGGCGGCCCCGGGCGAGCTGGAGGGCGAGCCGGATCCCCAGCAACCGCTGCTGCGCGCCGTCGTGGAGATCCCTCTCGAGCCGCCGGCGCTCCGCGTCTCCCGCCTCGACGATGCGGGCACGGGACGCGCGTACCTCAGCGAGCTGGGCGCTGAGCTCAGCCTGCAGGCGTGCGTTCTCGAGCGTGAGGCTCGCGGTAGCGCCGACCGCCGCGAGGAGCTCGGGCTCGTCGTCGAGCGCCGGGTCGTGGACGAGCGCGGCGACGCGCCTGCCGTCGTGCTCGAGGACGGTCACCGTGCGTCCCATGCGAGGCGTGACGTCGAGAGGGTTCCCGCGCGGGTCGACGTAGCGCTCGTCCGCCGGCAGCCAAAACGCGAGCTCGAGAGACGGATCTCCGAGCGCGCTGGCGAGCGCGTCGCGGACGTCGTCGGGTCGTGTGAGCGACCCGAGCTCGACGACCAGATCGGCCACGGCGGATCGCTGTAGTCGCGTGCGGAGGAGACCCACCACGAACGCGATCGGAATCGCCAGGAATGCGATGCCGTTGATCTCCTCGAAGACCGCCACGCCGAGATCGCTCCCGAACACGTCGGCGACGCCCAGCAGGCCAAGTGCGGCGATCGCGATCGTGCTCGCGAGAAGCACGGGCTTGACCGCGCGGCGCGTGGCCGGGCTCGCCCTGCGGACCTTTCGCACAAGCAGGACGACGGTGACCGCGACGAGGCCGAGGACGAGCGCGTCCACACCCGCCCCGAAAGGACCGGCTACGGCGTCTGAGTCGACGACGAGAAACGGATTCGTGGGGCAACGCGGACAGTTGTCCGGCTCTGTGCGCGTGTCCCGGAAGAGCTGCCCTAGCGGGGCGAGGACGAGCCAGGCGCCGTAGGCGAAGGTAACGAACCGCCGCTCGAGGCGCGTCTCGAGCCGCCCGCTCGGGAACGCCAGGAAGAGGTGGATGAAGATCACGATCTGCAGGCTCTCCAGCGTCGTGAAGAGGAGGTACGGCAGCGACGCGTTCCAGTACAGCTGGCCCGAGAGATCGGCGAAACCGGCTGCCACCATCAGCAGCCCGACCCGGTTCCCCGGACGTCGCTGCCAGGCGACCAGCCCCGTCGCGATCCAGATCCCGTCCAGGGCGATCCGGCCGAGGTTCGGGTCCGGCCCTCCGTACGGCTGGAAGTCGTGAGCGAACAGCACGAGCGCCGTCGCAGTTCCCATGGCCGCGACGCTGGCGATGGCGAGAGCGGCCAGCAGCCGGCGGCTCATTCGGCCGCTCCGGCGACGCTCGCGAGCGCCGCCCCCGAAAGGTTGTCCTTGTGGATGAAGCCCCGCGCCCGACTCCGGTCGATGCGTGATCCGAAGTCTGCGGCTTCGCGGCTCGAGGTCAGGACGACGACGGCGCCGTTGCCGTTTTCCGCAAGCCGCCGGGCGACCGCGAATCCGTCGGTGTCCGGAAGGAAGACGTCAAGCAGGACGAGCTCGGGCCGCAGCACATCCGCCGCCTCGAGCGCCGAAGCGCCGTCGCATGCCTCGCCCACGACCGTGTAGCCGCCTGCTTCGAGCAGCCGGCGCGCGAAGCCGCGGAAGCCCGCGTGGTCGTCGACGATCAGCACCGTCCGCGACATGAGCCAATCGTCTCATTCTCGGCCGCGAACGGAAATGAGGGATATCCCGAATCTTTCGGCCACAGACTCGAAGTTCGGGGATCTCATCGATGCCGGCTCATCGAGTGCCGCCTAGCGTCGGCGGTCATGGAGAGCACTCGCGTTCTGCGCGTCGGGGCCGCCGCCGCCTTCCTCGGCGTGATCGCCCAACTCGCTGCGGCGATGGTCGAGCCAGGACGGGTCGGAGACGCGGACGAGGCGATTCGCAAGATCGCCGAGATGGACCCCTGGACAGGGCGCTGGCTCGTCCACCTCGCCGGCATCTTTCTCGTGGTCACTGCGCTTGTGGTCGTGACGCTCACGTTCTCCGACGGAGACGGAAAGGAGTGGGCTCGCGTCGGCCTGCCACTCCTCGTCGTCGCAGGCGCGCTCGGCGCAGCCGAGGTGCTCGTCGGCGCCGGCACGAAGGACCTGGCCGACGGCTGGGCCTCCGCACCACCGGGCACGGGACTGCCGTACCTGACCGCGTTCGAAGCGGCGTGGAACACGACGGTGAACCTGGACTTTGGCGCGATCGTCGCCGTGGGCCTGTACCAGCTCGCGCTCGCGGGGGCGATCCTCTCGAGCTCCGTCTACCCGCGCTGGCTCGGCTGGGCATCCGGGATCTCCGGCGTCGTCGGGCTCGTCGGAATCGTGCTCGAGCTCTGGTCACCCGTCGGAACGGCCCTGAACGGCGTCGCGGCGATCGTCGTGTTCGTCGTGCTCATCGCCCTCGGGAGGTTGATGTGGCGGCGCGCTGGAGAAACGGCGCGCGCCGACAGCCGCGTGCCGACAGCACCTCGACTGAAAGGACAGACGCCATGAAGAGCGCATTCCTCGGACCCGCCCTGCTCGGGTCGTCGAAGCCGACTGACCCGCACAGCGCTGACGCTCCGCGCATGCGACAGCGCACGCCTGGTCGCCGGCGCCGTCTCGCGGCGCTGGCACCAGTCGTCGCAGCGCTCGTCGTCGGCTACGGCGTCGGAATCGCACATGCCGCCGACCCGCAGCTCGACCAGGCGCTGCTGGCGCTCGAGAAGGCGGAAGCCCTGGTGCAGAACTCGTCGGCCGAGGGTGCGCCGGAGCAGGTGCAGCGCAGGTTCGACCGGCACACCGACCGCGCGGTCTCCGACATCGAGCGAGCGATGAGCCAGATCGCGGCCGCCAAGGACGCATACGACAACCCATGACGGGCGGGCCATCACGAAAGGAATCAGCGATGAAGCGACTCTTGATCTCGATACTCGCGGTAGCCGCGGTCGCGACCGCGGGCTCGATGGCGTGGGCGACGATCCCCGACGCGTCGGGTGTCTTCCACGCATGCGTGAAGAAGAACGGCCAGCTGCACCTGATCGACCCGAGCACGGGGAATACCTGCGGGAAGAACGAGACCGGCACGAGCTGGTCCCAGACCGGGCCCGCTGGCCCCTCGGGAGCGCCGGGACCGCAGGGACCACCGGGGCCCGCAGGACCTGGCAGAAAGACGATCAGCGGTCTGGTCTGGATCGACGGCACGGTGAGCCTGGGCACCGGCTACGCGTCGACCAAGACTGCTCCGGGCGACTACGAGATCACGTTCCCGCCCGGCACGTGGCCCTCGTTCCCGGTCGTCGTCGTGTCGCCATTCGGGCTTCCGGGCGCCTTCCCGATCGCCGAGGTCGGATCCGCCTCGTCGCCCGGCGACGGCTCGGCCACGGTGCACGTCCTGACGAGTAGCACCGCCGGCGAGTGGACTCCCCTCGACGTCGCCTTCTGGTTCGTCGCAACCGCGTCATGAAGCTCTCGACAGAGATCGGAGGAGGCATGAAGAAGTACTTCGCACCGGTCGCCGCAGTGGGCGTCACCGCGCTGGCTCTGCTCGGAGGACTCTGCTCCAGCCGCGCGTCCGCGGCCGACGTGAACGGCTGTCCGAGGTCCGACACCTCGAGCTTCACGGATCCCTGGCTGCTCGTCAGCGCCGGTGACGGGAGCGTGAGGCTCGCCGACCGCAACGGCGACGGCTCCGTGTGCGTCGCGCGCGTCGTCGTGCGGGATCGAGTGCTGCTCACAGTCGCCACGGACAACACGATCGGCAACCCCGGCATCATCCCGCCCGGCCCGTGCACGAACCCATTCGTGCCGGTGGCGATCGGCAACCCGGGCATCCGCGAGCTCGACACGAACGGCGACGGGACGCTCTGCGGGAGCGCGAGCCTCGCCGCCCAGGGCCTGATCATCATCCTCGTCGACAACCCGAACGCGATCCGATGACCATCGGCGCTCCGGTCCGCGGCTGCACCTTCGTCGTCCTTCTCGCGTTGGTCGTGGGAGGAGGGTCGGGAACCGCACGCGCCGGGGCTGGCCTTGCGGAGGGGGAAGTGCGGGCCGGGATCGCTGCTTGCGAGCCCGGCCCGCGCGTGATCCACGGGTTCCAGGCGCGGGTGTTCTGCGGCCCCGCGCGGGCCATGGTCACTGTCAACGGCAAGACGGTCACGGTCAAGAACGGTGTCTGCGAGCGCTACCCGACGTACTTCCTCGCCAACATCGGGACCGCCGTCACCGGCATCGGGAAGAAAAGGCCGAAGCTGCCGTACTTCGGTCTCCTCATGGGACGGTCCCCCGCCTACGCGGAGCCGGCCGTCACGAAGCCGGGCACCTACCGCAAGGGGGCGATCACGATCAACGGCCGCGGCCTCCAGGTCGATCTGCACAACGAGCCCGACCTTCGGATCACGCTCGGACCCGGCCTTCGCTCCGGGACCTTCTCGGCCACGAAGCCCGGCAGCCCGATCTACGGGACGCCGACGTACAAGGTGAAGGGCTCGTTCAGCTGCTGACGAACGTCCGCACGGCCGCGGCCACCTCGGCGCGGCCGGGTAGGTAGGCGTCCTCGAGCGGAGGGCTGAACGGGATCGGCGCGAACGGGGCTCCGACACGCCCGATCGGCGCGTCGAGCTCGTCGAACGCCGCCTCCTGTACCTGCGCGACGATCTCGGCGCCGAAGCCTCCGTGGACGACCGCCTCGTGCGCGACGACGAGCCGGTGCGTCTTGCGGACGGACTCGACGATCGCCTCGAGGTCGAGCGGCACGAGCGTGCGCGGGTCGACCACTTCTACCTCGATCCCTTCCCTCGCGAGCTCCTCGGCGGCGGCGAGCGACTCGCCCACGAGCCGCGACAGCGCGACGACGGTGACGTCCCGGCCGGCCCGCACGACGTTCGCCCGACCCAGCGGCACCGGCTCGACCTCGTCCGGGACCTCCTCCTTCCGGAAATAGAGCGTCTTGTTCTCGACGAACACGACCGGGTTCGGGTCGGCGATCGCGCTGCGGAGGAGGCCGGCGGCGTCTGCGGCGGTGCTGGGCATCGTCACCTTCAGTCCCGGGACGTGCGTGAGCCACGCCTCGAGGCTCTGCGAGTGCTGGGCTCCGCCGCGCTGGCCGGCACCGCCCTGTGTCCGCAGCACGAGCGGCACCCGCAGCTGCCCGCCGGACATGAAGTGCGCCTTCGCGGCCTGGTTCACGAGCTGGTCGAGCGCGAGCGTCACGAAGTCGATGAACATGATCTCGACCACCGGCCGTAGCCCGGACTGCGCAGCGCCGATCGCCACGCCGCAGATCGCCGCCTCGCTGATCGGCGTGTTGCGGACGCGCTCGACGCCGAACTCTTCCGCCAGCCCCGAGGTCGCACCCCAGGGCCCACCCTCGGCGACGTCCTCGCCGAGCACGAGCACACGGGGGTCGTCGCGCATCGATTCCGCCAGGGTCGTCCGTACCGCCTCGAGGTAGGTCGTCTGACTCATGTGCCGTAGACGAGCTCGAAGGTCAGGCTCGACGCCGGGAAGGGGCTCTCGCGCGCGAACTGGACGGCTTCCTCCACCTCGTCTCGTCCCTCCCGCTCCAGTTGCGCCGCGGTGTCCTCGCCGAGCCAGCCGTCCTCGAGGCCGCGCTGCTGCAGCCGGAGGATCGGGTCGAGCTTCTGCCACTCTTCCGCCGCGAGCGCGTCGCGGTAGCGCTGCGGGTCGCCCTCGTAGTGCCCTCGCAGCCGGTGTGTGAGGCATTCGAGGAGCATCGGGCCGTCTCCCCCGCGCGCAGCGGCGAGAAAGCGCCGAAAGGAGTCCCGTACGGCGACGATGTCGTTGCCGTCGACCGTCTCGCGCTCGAGGCCGTACGGCGCGACCACGTCGCTCACGCGCTCGACGTTCGTGTGTGCCGACCGCGGTGTGAACTCCGCGAAGCCGTTGTTCTCGCACACGAGGATCACCGGAAGCCGCCACAGGGTTGCGAGGTTCACGGACTCGACGAAGATCCCGCCCTGGACGGCGCCGTCGCCGAAGAACACGACCGCGACCTGGTCGCCGCCGAGCTGCCGGGCTGCGAGCGCGCTGCCGAGCGCGAGCGGGACGTTCCCGCCCACGACGCCCGTCGCGCCGAGGAACCCGTGCTCGACGTCGACGAGGTGCATCGAGCCGCCGAGACCGCGGCAGAGGCCGCCTTCCCTTCCCATGAGCTCCGCCATGACGCGCGCGACCGGCGCGCCCTTCGCGAGCGCGTGCCCGTGCGCGCGATGGTTGCTGTAGACGACGTCGTCGGGGCGAAGCTGGCCGCACACGCCGACGGCGACCGCCTCCTGGCCGACGCTGAGATGGATGAGGCCGTGGACCTCGTCCGCGCGGGTCAGCTCACCGACGCGCTCCTCGAACGCGCGGATCCGCCACATCGCGCGAAGCAGCTCCAGCCCGACGCCGGCGTCGAGCCGAGCCTCCGCTCGCTCAGCCACGTGTCTACGCGGGGACTGCCGAGCCGACCGCCTGCTGGACGGCGGCCACGATCTTGGCCTCGTCCGGAAGGAGGTACGCCTCCATGGGCTCGCTGTATGGGACCGTGGCGTCGAGCGCGGTGACGAGCTGCACGGGCGCCTTCAGCGACGAGAACCCCTCGGACGCAACCTCCGCCGCGATCACGGCTGCTGCCGACGCGTGCCGCGTCGCTTGGTCGACCACGATGAGCCGCCCGGTCTTCGCGACCGACTCGAGGATCGTCGCGGTGTCGAGCGGCGCGAGCGTGCGCGGGTCGATCACCTCCGCCTCGATGCCCTCGGAGGCGAGCTGCTCGGCTGCGGCGAGCGCCTTGCCGACCGTCCAGCCGATCCCGACGATCGTGGCGTCGCCGCCCTCCCGCACGACGGCGGCCTGTCCCAGCGGAACGATGTGCTCCCCCTCGGGCACGTCGCCGTGCTCGAGCGTCAGCAGGTAGTTGTGGAAGAAGACGACCGGGTTGTCGTCGCGGATCGAGGCCGTCATCAGGCCCTTGGCGTCGGCCGGCGTCGACGGGACGACGACCTTGAGCCCCGGAACGCCGAGGAACATCCCGTAGATCGTGCCCGTGTGCTGCCCGGCCCAGCCGGCCGTGAACCCGTAGCCGGCCTGGAGCACGATCGGCACCTTCACCTGGCCGCCCGTCATGCCGTAGTAGCGCGGCGCCTCGTTAACGACCTGGTCCATCGCGACGAGCATGAACTCGGCCATGTACAGCTGCACCACGGGCCTGTAGCCCGCGAATGCCGCTCCGACGGCCATCCCGATCTCGGCCGTCTCGGAGATCGGCGTGACGCGGACGCGGTCCGAGCCGAACGCCTTCACGTACGGGTCCTCCTCGGTGAGCGCAAGGTTCTGCCCGAAGTAGATGACCGTCTCGTCGCGCGCCATCTCCTGGTGGACCGCCTCGCCGATCGCTGCGATGTACGGGAGCTCGCGTGCCATCTCGATCCTCCTAGGCGTAGACGTAGTCGACGGCCCTCTCGGGCGCCGGGAACGGGCTCTCGAGGCCGAACTGGACGGCTTCCTCGATCTCCTGCCGGGCGGCCTCGAAGATCGCATCCGCCTCCTCCGCCGTAAGCGTCCCCTCGGTGACGAGACGCGCCCGGAACCGCGGGACCGGGTCTCCGCGCTGCGCGGCCTCGTACTCCTCGACGTTGCCGAAGACGTGGATCGCCTCGTGCTCGGGGTAGTGGAGCGGCACGCCGGGCGGGGCGATGATGTTCCCGTGCGCGCTCAGGCGGTAGACCATCGACTCGATGAGCGTCGGCCCCTCGCCGGAGCGAGCGCGCTCGACCGCCTGTGACACTTGTTCGTAGACCACCACCGGGTCGCCTCCGTCCACGGTCAGTCCGGGCATGCTGTGCGCCTTTGCCTTCACCGCGAGCGGCTCGCCGGCAGCGGCGTTCGCGTCCTCCTGCTCGACCTTCGTGTACGCCTGGTAGTTGTTGTTCTCCATCACGAAGACGATCGGCAGCTTCCAGAGCGAGGCGATGTTGAGCGTCTCGTGGAACGCGCCCTGCTTCGTCGCGCCGTCGCCGAAGAACGAGAGCACGACCTGCCCCTTCCCGCGGATCTGGGCCGCCCAGGCGACGCCGGCGGCATGCGGGATGCCCTGGCCGACGATTCCCGAGGTCCCGAGGAAGCCGCGCTCGACGTCCGTGAGGTGCATCGACCCGCCATAGCCCTTGCAGATCCCGGCCTCGCGCCCGTAGATCTCCGCCATCAGCGACTTCACGTCGGAGCCGAGCGCGATCGGGTAGCCGTGGCAGCGGTAGGTCGCAGTGAGCTGGTCGTCCGGCCGCAGCGCGGCGAGCGAGCCGACGATGGACGCCTCGGCGCCGTCCGCAAGATGCGTGTGGCCGCGGATCACGCCCGGGTGGTCCTCGAACGTCCGCTTCACCCGCTCCTCGAACTCGCGGATGCGAGTCATCTGCGTGAGCATCCAGACGAGCCGCTCACTGTCCAGGCCGTTCTCAGACACCGACGCTCCTTTCCTCGCTCCGGCGCCGGCTAAGCCGGCACCTCCGCTCTTTGATCGCCCCCGTCGAGCCTACGGCTTTCCGACAGAGCGAGCTGGGCGCTCGTCGCCTCGTATGCGCGATCGAAGATCTGCTCGATGGGGAGGTTGCGGAGCTCCTCCGAGAGCACCTCGACCCCCCAGGGGCCGTCGTACCCGAGCTCGCGCAGCACGGCGATGTACTCCGCGACGGGGAACTCGCCTTCACCGGGAAGCTTCCGGCGGTTGATGACCTCGTCGAGCCTGTCCTCGGCGTACTCGTACGGGCCGTCGCAGAGCTCGACCCAGGATATGAACCGCTCCGGGATGCGGCGCAGGTCGTCGGGCTCGAGGCGCAGCTTGCCGAGGTGCCACGTGTCGAACGCGAGGCCGCCGTTCGGCGCGTCTGCGCCCTCTACCACCGCGAGTGCCGAGTCGATGTCGTTCACCTGGACGTCGTACGGCATGAACTCGTAGACGACCTTCGCGTCCGTGTACCGGGCGGCATCGGCGCACAGCTCGCCGAAGCTCTCGACGATGCGCTCGAGCTCGCACTCGGTGCCCACGATGTTTCCTACCTTGATGTGGTGCGCAGGCAGCACCGAGGCGGCCTCGAAGAGCAGCGCGCGCGTCTTGTCGGCGGCGCGCCGGCGCTCGTCGTCCGGGTCGAGAAACCAGTCGCCGAGGAACTCGAGCTCCATGTGGCGAAGGCCGTTGGACTCGAAGATGTCGTTGAGCTCGGCGAGATCCTGGGTCTCGAGCAGGTGCTCCAGATCGGCGTGCCAGAGCCCGAGCCCGCTGAATCCGACTCGCGCCGCATGCTCGCAGCGATCGCGCCAGGAGAAGAGGCTCCACTCCCTGCCGAAGTGCACCTCGACCGGCCCGGAAGAGGTCCAGTACAGGGCGATCAGCGAGTCGGCCGCCACCGAAGAAACGTAACGCGTCGGTGGTTGCCTCGCCAACAATCTTGGTAACGAGATCGCGGGACAATTAAGCTCCGGGCCGTAATCCGAGACCGGAGGATGGTCGATCGTGGCTGACTATGTCATCGTCGGAGCCGGGTCGGCGGGGTGCGTGCTCGCCTCGCGCCTGAGCGAGGATCCGGATGTCGAGGTGCTCCTGCTCGAGGCGGGAGGCCCCGACACCGCGGCGGAGCTCCACGTCCCGGCGATGTTCCCGCTCGCCTTCAAGTCCGGCCTCGACTGGGACCTCTTCGGCGAGGAGGAGCCGGGCCTTGCGCGGCGGCGCCTGTATTTCCCGCGCGGCCGTGTGATCGGCGGCTCCAGCTCGATCAACGCGATGATCTACCTCCGCGGCAACCGCGCCGATTTCGACGAGTGGGCGGCCTCGGGCTGCGAGGGCTGGAGCTACGACGAGGTGCTTCCGTACTTCAAGCGCTCCGAGGACAACGAGCGCGGCGAGGACGAGTTCCACGGCGTCGGCGGCCCGCTCTCGGTGTCCGACAGCCGCTCGCTGACCCCGTTCATCGAGGCGCAGCTGGAGGCGGCTGTCCAGGCCGGCTACGAGCACATCGAGGACCTGAACGTCGACCGGCCGGAGGGCGTCTCCCGCTTCCAGCTCACGCAGCGGAACGGCATGCGCTGCAGCGCGGCGGACGCGTTCCTGCACCCCGCCGCGTCGAGGCCGAACCTCGAAGTTCGCTCCGGCGTCTTCGTCGAGCGAATCGCGTTCGAGGGCGACCGCGCCGTCGGAGTCGAGCTCGTGGTCAACGGCGAGCGCGAGACCGTCCGCGCGGAGCGCGAGGTCATCGTCTCCGGCGGCACGTACCAGTCACCGGTGCTGCTCATGCTCTCCGGGATCGGCCCTGCCGACGACCTCGGCTTCTTCGGGATCGAGGTGCGCCAGAACCTCCCCGTCGGCCACAACCTTCAGGACCACTGCATGGTCAACGTCAACTACCTAACCGACGAGCCAGGCCTCTTCGGCATCTTCACGCCGGAGAACTTCGCGCTTCTCGAGAGCGAAGGTCGCGGGCCGCTGACCTCCAACTACCCGGAGGCAGGCGGGTTCTTCAAGACGCGCCCCGACCTCCCCGCGCCGGATGTGGAGTTTCACTTCGCTGCCGCGCCGTTCTTCGACCAGGGCCTCACGCCGCCGCCCGACAACGGCTTCGCGTTCGGACCGGTGATCATCAAGCCGACGTCGCGCGGCAGGGTCGGCCTGCGGACGCCCATGCCCGACTCCAAGCCGACGGTGCTCTGCAACTTCCTGACGACCGAAGAGGACCGCGCGAGCATGCTCGAAGGAGTCCGGATCGCGCTCGAGATCGCCTCCCGGCCCGCAGTCCAGTCGATCATCCGCGAGCCGTTGAGCGCGCCCGCCTCCGACTCGGAGAAGGACATCCTGGACTGGGTCGAGCAGGCGAGCCAGACCGTCTACCACCCGACCTCGACCTGCGCGATGGGCTCCGTGGTCGACTCCGAGCTGCGCGTCTACGGCGTAGAGGGGCTGCGTGTCGTCGACGCATCGGTGATGCCGACGATCACCCGGGCGAACACGAACGCCGCGACGATCATGATCGCCGAGAAGGCCTCCGACCTGATCCTCGGAAAGGCGCCCCTGGCCGCCACGGCGGCAACGGCCTGACGGTCCGTTACCGGACGTTCAGCTCGATCCGGATGCCGTTCGGGTCGTCGAAGAAGAGCTGCCTGATGCCCGCGGCGGGCACGTCGTTCGAGACCGCCTGGATGCCCGCGGCGTCGAGGCGCAGCAGCGAGCTCGTCGTGATCTGCGGCCGCAAAGGCGAGGTGGTCGACCGGGCCGTCGGCGCGGCGCAGCCCCATCCGATCGACCTGCGCCTCGTACGCAGCACGCTCCGCGACGTGGACGCACGGGACTCCGTCGAGGTAGAGCCAGTACCCCGGAAACGGAAGCTCCGGCCGGTCGCCCGCCTCGAGGCCGAGCACGTCGCAGTAGAACGCCCTTGTCGCCTCGAGGTCGTCCGTGAGCACGAGCACGTGCTCGAGCGCGTGCAGCGCCATCAGGGCTGAGCGACGGGCGCCCGGCTGCGGGCGAACTCGGCGATCGGCTCGATGGAGCTCGGATCGACGAGCGCGTCGCTCGCCGCGACCTCGGACACGCTCGCACCGGTGAGGATCCGCTTCACGGGCACCTCGAGCTTCTTTCCCGTCAGCGTCCGCGGGATCGACGGCACGGCGACGACCGTGTCCGGCGCATGTCGCGGGGAGAGCGAGTCGCGCAGCGCCCGCTTGATCCGCACGTCGAGCTCCGCGTCGAGCTCGAGCCCCGGGCGAAGCACGACGAACAGGAGAAGCTCGTCGGGCTCCTCGATGTGCACGACGAGGCTGTCGAGCACCTCGTCCAGCTCCTCCACGACGGAGTACATCTCGCTCGTCCCGAGCCGCACGCCGCCACGGTTGAGCGTCGCGTCGGAGCGGCCCGTGATCACCGAGCTTCCCCGCTCGGTGAACAGGACCCAGTCGCCGAAGCGCCAGACGCCCGGGTAGTACTCGAAGTACGACTCGCGGTAGCGGGAGCCGTCGGGGTCGTTCCAGAACGCGACGGGCATCGACGGCATCGGCTGCCGGATAACGAGCTCGCCGAGCTCACCGACGACCGGTGTCCCGTCCGGCCCGAACGCGGCGGCGTCGGCCCCGAGCATCCGGGCGGACATCTCGCCTGCATACACGGGGACGATCGGGTAACCCTGGACGATCCCCGTGCAGACGTCGGTGCCGCCGCTCCCGACGTTCACCTGCACGTCGGGCCCGAACTGCTCGTACAGCCACTCGTAGCCCTCGAGCGGAAGCGGCGAGCCGGCCTCGCAGACCATTCGCACCGAGGAGAGGTCGAACTGCTTCCCGGGCTCGAGGCCCTCCTTCCGGCACGCCATCGTGAAGGCGGGGCTGAGCCCGAAGAACGTCGGCTTCGTCTCCTCGATCAGCCGCCACTGGAACGCGAGATCCGGATAGGCGGGGTTGCCGTCGATCATCACGATCGACGCGCGCAGGAGCAGCGTCGAGACGAGCGCGTTCCACATCATCCACGCGGTCGTCGTGAACCACTGGAGCCGGTCCCCCGGCTGCAGGTCCCAGCTGAAGCCGTGGTTCTTCAGGTGCTCGAGAAGGATGCCGCCGTGGCAGTGGACGATCGCCTTCGGGAGCCCCGTCGTGCCGGAGGAGAAGAGGACGTAGAGCGGGTGCGCGAACGGCACCGGCTCGAACTCGAGCGCTGCAGGCTCGGCGAGGAGCTCGTCCCAGAGGACGGCACCGGCGACCTCGTCGTCGGCTCCCCCGCCGTACGGGACGTGGACGACCGTCTCGAGGCTCGGCAGGCCGTCGCGAACGGCGACGATCTGCTCGCGGCGGTCGACCTGCTTCTCCCCGTAGCTGTATCCAGCAACCACGAAGAGCACCTTCGGCTCGAGCTGCCCGAGCCGGTGGAGGACGCTGCGCACGCCGAACTCGGGCGGGCACGTCGCCCAGATGGCGCCGAGGCTCGCTGTCGCGAGGAACGCGACGAGCGTCTCGGGAATGTTCGGGAGGTACGCGACGACGCGGTCGCCGGGCCCGACTCCGAGGCGCTGTAGCCCGGCACGCGCACGCGCGACCTGCTCTCGGAGATCGCCGAACGTCAGCTCCATGGGCTCTCGCGACTGCGAGTGCGCCACGACCGCGACGGAGTCGACGTCCTCGTCGCGGCCGAGCATGTGCTCGGCGAAGTTCAGGCGCGCGCCCGGGAACCACTCGGCTCCCGGCATCTCGCGCGAGCCGAGCACGCGCTCGTACGGGGTGTGCGCACGCACCTCGAAGAAGTCCCAGATGGAAGCCCAGAAGGCCTCGAGGTCGGACACGGACCACGCGTACAGGTCCTCGTAGCCCCGGAACTCGAGACCGCGCTCGGTGGCGAGCCACTCCAGGTAGCGGCCGAGGACGAACCGCTGCCGTGCATCCTCGGGAGGAGCCCAGAGGACCTGGCCCTGCGTGAACGGCCGATCGAGGCGAACGCTCATGGGAGCGATCCTAGAGCGACCGACGAAATAGGGTTTCGCCTAGCGAAGACACTGCGAGCGAGGAGGAGACGGATGAAGGTGCTGGAGGGCAAGGCCGCGATCGTCACGGGTTCGGCGAGGGGAATCGGGCGTGCGACCGCGGAGCTCCTCTGCGCCCACGGCGCGCGTGTCCTCGTGAACGACCTCGACGCGGACCTCGCGGCCCAGGCCGCTGCCGAGATCGACGGCGAGACCGCGGTCTTCGGCGGCGACCTCACGCAGGAAGGCGTCCCCGAAGCGCTCGTCGAGCAGGCCGTCTCCGAGTTCGGGCGGCTGGACATCGTCGTGAACAACGCGGGGTACACGTGGGACGGGATCGCCCACAACATGAGCGACGAGCAGTTCCGCGCGATGCTCGAGATCCACACCGTCGTCCCCTTCCGGGTCCTCCGCGCGGCGGCGCCCCACCTGCGCGAGCCGGCGAAGAAGGACATCGAGGAGGGCCGTGAGGTGTTCCGGAAGGTCGTCAACGTGACCTCGATCTCGGGCACCCAGGGAAACGTCGGCCAGGTGAACTACGCGGCCGGAAAGGCGGGGCTCGTGGGGATCACGAAGACGCTCGCGCGCGAGTGGGGTCCGCTGAAGATCAACGTGAACGCGGTCGCGTTCGGCTTCGTCGAGACGCGGCTGACGGCGGCATCCGACGAGGGCGAGACGTTCTCGCTCGGCGAGGTCGAGATCCCGCTCGGGATCCCGGAGCGGAACCGCGAGCGTGCGTCGACCGTCATCCCGCTCGGGCGCGGCGCGATGCCGGAAGAGGCGGCCGGGGCGATCTTCTTCCTCTGCTCGCCGTGGTCGAACTTCGTCCAGGGTCAGGTGCTCACCGTCAACGGCGGACAGATGACCGGGATGTCGTAGAGCGTCTAGCCCGCGAGGACGAGCGTGCCGCCGTCGATGAGGTAGGCGCCGCCCGTCATGAAGCTCGAGGCGGGCGAGGCGAGAAGCAGCACGAGGCCCTTGAGCTCTTCGGGGTCGGCCATGCGCCCGAGCGGCACCGTCGTCGACCACATCTTCTCGAGCTCGGGAGTCGGGTTCTCGGTGACCCCGCCTCCGATCCGCGTCCCCTTGAACGGGCCGGGGCAGATCGCGTTCACGAGCACTCCGTGCGGCGCGAGCTCGAGCGCCGCATGGCGCACGACGTTGATGATCGCGGCCTTGCTCGCCGTGTACCCGTAACAGACGACCGACTCGGGACGGAGGCCCGCGTTCGAGGACGTGACGATGATGCGCCCGGATCCCTGGCGCCGCATCACGGCAGCAGCGTGCTTCATCGTGAAGAGCACGCCGTTCAGGTTGACGCCGATGACCTTGTCCCAGTCCGAGCGCTCGACGGTGTCGATGTTCTGGCCACCCTCGACCGCGAATCCCGGCGTGGCCGCGATGCCGGCGTTGGCGATGACGATGTCCAGCCCTCCTTCGGCCGCGACGGCGTCGGCGATCAGCGCCTGAACCTGGGTCTCGTCCGAGACGTCGACGACGAACGAGCGCGCGGACGCGCCGCGCTCGACGAGCTTCGAGGTCATCGCCTCGACACGCTCGGCGTCGATGTCGGCCAGCGTGACGTGCGCGCCGCAGTCCGCGAGCACCTCGGCCATCGCGAAGCCCAGCCCGCTTGCCGCGCCGGTGACGACGGCGCGCGCGCCGCGGACGTCGAAGACCCGTTCCTGCACGCTCGTCGCCTCGGTCATGGGACGAGGACAGCCCGCCCGGTGACCTCGCCTTCCCGGAGCTTGTCGAGCACGTCGTTCACCTCCTCGAGCGGATGCGTCTCGGTGCGAAGCGTGACCTGGCCCCGGACATGGAGCTCGAGGAGCTCCCACAGGTCGATCCAGTTGCCGACGAGGTTCCCGGCGACGGCCGTCTCGCCCACCACGAAGCCCACGGACGGATGCGAGACGGTGCCGCCGTACCCGACGATGGAGTAGAGCCCACGCCGCGCGAGCATCCGCATCGCGGACTCGTGCGTCGCGTCGGTGCCGACGAAGTCGAGGACGACGTCGGCGCCCGCGCCGTTCGTCGCCTCGCGCACGGCATCCGCGACGTCGGCCTGCTCCCCGAGCACCTCGTCCGCCCCGAGCTCGCGTGCGAGCCGCCGCCTGCGCTCGTCCGTGTCGATCCCGATGACCGTCCCGCCTCCGAGGACGCGGACGAGCTGGAGACCGATGTGCCCGACGCCGCCGACTCCGATGACCACGGTGGTGGAGCCGGGGGCGAGGCGCGGAAGGAGCTTCTTGACGGCGTGGTACGCGGTGATCCCCGCGTCGGCGTGCGGCGCGACCTCGGCCGGGTCGACCCCGTCCGGGAGGCGGATCAGCGAGCGCTCGTCGACGAGCACGTACTCGGAGAATCCGCCGTCGCGCGTCAGCCCCGTGAACTGGTGCCGCTCGCAGTGGATGTCGAACCCGCGCCGGCAGGGCACACAGACGCCGCAGCTGTAGGCGGGATGGACGAGCACGGCGTCGCCGACCGCCGCCGCCGTCACGTCCTCGCCGATCGCGCGCACGCGGCCGGCGTTCTCGTGACCGAGTACGACCGGCAACGTGAGCCCGGCGGGCTCCATGAGCCCGTCCTGGGCGTGCAGGTCGGTCGCGCAGACCCCGGCGCCCACGATCTCGACTACGACGCTCCTCGCGTCGCTCGGCTCGGGCTCAGGCCGCTCCACGAGCTCGAGCGGACGGTGGTACTCGCTGAGGAGCGCCGCTCTCATGCGGCGGCCGTAACGGGTTCGCGCCGGCCGAGGTAGCCGCTCGCGTCGGCGTCGAGATGCTCCGCGAGCCGCGTGGCGAGCGCCATGATCGTCAGCGACGGGTTGACGGAGAGCGTCCGTGGGACGAGCGACCCGTCACCGACGAAGAGCCGCTTGACCTCGTGCGACTCGCCGTTCCGGTCGACGACCGACCGCGCGGGATCGTCGCCCATCCGACAGCTCCCCTGTACATGCGTGGACACGAGACCTGTCCAGCAGACCTGCGTCGCGCCCGCAGCCTCGAGGACATCCCTGCTGAACCGGAGCGCGTTGTCGATGCGCTCGCGCTCGGCCGGCTGGAAGTCGACGTCGAGCCGCTCCACGCCGTCCTCGCCCACGGAAACGGCCGAGTTGTTGTCGTCGTTCGCCATGGCGAGGAACCCGTTCCAGTAGCGAAAGCGCCCCATGGCCTCGACGAGGCGCGGCCCCCACAGCGGCCCGTTCTCGTCGCTGAGCGTGGTCGCGAACGAGATCGGGTCCTGGATCGTCGTCGCCTCGATGACGTAGCCCCCGTCCTCGTCGTGCTGGAACTTCACGCAGTGCGCGGTGATCGGATAGACCATGTGCGCGTCCTGCGGCTCGTTGAAGAGGCCGTACACGAGGCGCACGGGATGCACGCCGAGGTGGCGCCCGATCGAGGCGTTGGGGATACCCGAGCGGATCAGGAGCTGGGGCGTGTTGAGCGCTCCGCCGGCGACGACCACCGCGCCTGCGTGCACTGCACGCCGCTCGCCGAGCTCGTCGACGTACTCGACACCCGTCGCCTCGGAGCCGTCGGTCAGCACGCGCTCGACCGCGGCGTTCGCGCGCAGCTCCAGGGTCCCGCGGGCCAGCGCGTCCGCGATGTACGTGTTCATGGTCGACTTGCCGGCGTTCGACGGGCAGCCCTGGATGCAGGAACCGCAGCTCGTGCAGTTCGCATCCGTGTACGAGTGAACGGACTCGAGCTCGGCGCCGAGCGCCCGGAATCCGGCCTGGGCCGTGTACACGCTCTTCTTCCAGTCGGTCCGCTCGCGGACGCCGAGCACCTGCTCCACGCGGTCGTAGTACGGGTTGAGGTCGGAGACGGAGAACGGCTCGCTACCGTCGCTCGTCAGCCCCGTCGCCGGGTGCCACTTCGCGACGTCGCGCTCGTGGGCGCGAAAGGCGACCTTCGTGTTGATGGTCGTCGTCCCGCCCACGCAGCGGCCGGCGACGAACGTCACGAGCTCGCCGTTCGGCAGAGGCGCGAAGCGAAGCGGCCAGAAGAGGTCGTGCGCCGCCTTCGACTCCCAGCGCGTGAAGTCGGCAGCGCGAAGGTGCGGCCCGCACTCGAGCAACAGCACGTCGCGGCCGCGCTGGGCGAGCTCGCCCGCGATGACGCCGCCGCCCGCGCCGGAGCCCACGATGACGACGTCGAAGCGGTCCTTCACGCGATCCCCAGGTACGACCAGTCCTTCGCGAGGCGGGTCGCCATCGGCGAGTTGAAGTCGATCTCGGCCCACGCTCCCGGCCCTTCCTTCCCGGGAGCGACGAAGTCCGAGTAGTACGCCTCGATCGCGAGCGCGCGCACGAAGCCGAACTCGGGCGTCTGCGCCTGCTCGGCGAGCGCGTCCGAGCCCTGCAGGGCAGCGGGAGCGAGCGCGTCGATCGCCGCGAGCGCGCCGGCCTGGACCTCGGGCGGCATCCCGGTGATCAGCGCGTCGACGTAGACCACCGGCCCGACCCGGCTCGACCCGGGCACGATCAGCTCGCAGAGCGCCTCGACGGCCTCGGCTCGCGAAGCGTCGAGAGTCCGGAGCGCTATGACTCCTCCAGCCTGATGACCGCCTTCATGACCTCGGCAGGATGACCGATCGCGTACTCGATTGCGGCGGGCGTCTCGGCGAGCGCGAACTCGTGCGTGACGAGCCCGCGCAGCGCGTCCTGCCGGCGCGCGACGAGGGAGACGGCCTCGGCGAACTCGTCGCCCTGGCAACAGCTGACTCCGAGCACGTCGATCTCCTTGAACGCCAGGTCGCCCACGCGGATCGGTGCATCGGTGTGCGAGAGCCCGACGATGACGACCCGCCCGGCCTGAGCGACGAGCTCGACGGCGGTCCGCGCGACCGCCGGGACGCCGGTCGCCTCGAAGACGACCTCGGGACCGTCCACGCCGGACCATTCGCGGACGGCCGCGGCCGGGTCCACCCCCTCGTCCAGGAGCAGCGTCTCGGCTCCGAGCGCACCACCCGACGCGAGGCGGCTCGGAACGCGGTCGACGAGCAGGACGGACGCTCCTCGTTCGTCCGAAGCGGCGGCGATCGACTGGCCGATCGGCCCCGCACCGAAGATCACTGCCTTCTCTCCGGCGTCCAGGCGCGCACGGACGACCGCGCGCATCGCGATCGAGACGGGCTCGATGAACGCGGCGAGCGCGGGCTCGAGGTCGCCGACCGGGAAGACCTGGGCAGCGGGCACGCAGAGTTGCTCCTGGAGGGCGCCGTCGCGATGGACGCCCACGAGGCTCAGGTTGACGCACACGTTCTCCCTGCCGATACGGCACGGGTAGCAGTGCCCGCAGGCGCGGACCGGCCAGACGGCCACGCGCTGTCCCACGCCGAGCTGCTCCGGGCAATCGGCTCCGACGTCCTGGACGATCCGCCGAGAACTCGTGCCCCTGGATGCGCGGATAGACCTCGAAGCCGAGGTCGCCGAGGAAGTAGTGGAAGTCGGAGCCGCAGATCCCGACCGCGTCGGGCCTGAGAAGCACCTCTCCGGGCCCGGGCGCGCCGGGCTCGGGGACGTCGACCAGCTCCATCACGCCTCTCGACCGAGTGACGGCGGCTCTCACTCGGCCGCCCCCTCGCCTTCGGTCAGCTGCACGCGCATGAGATAGGCCGAGCGGAGGACATCGGGCCGGCTCTTGAGCTCCGCAGCCGTTCCGTGGTACCGGATGCGACCACCCTCGAGCACGTACGCGGTGTTGGCCAGCCCGAGCGCGACGTGCGCGAACTGCTCGATCAGCAGGACCCCGATCCCGGAGCGCGCGACTTCCTCGAGCGTGGGTACGAGGCTCTTCACGACGATCGGCGCCAGGCCCAGCGAGAGCTCGTCGACGATCACGATCCGCGGGCGCGAGACGAGGGCCTGGGCGAGCACGACCATCTGCTGCTCGCCGCCCGAGAGGAGGCGCGCCGGCGCCTTCCAGCGCGCCTCGAGTCGCGGGAAGAGCTCGAGCGCGTGGGCGATCCGCTCCTTGCGCTCGTCGCGCGAGAGCGTGTAGGTCGCGACGCGCAGGTTGTCCTCCACCGTCAGCTCGGGCAGCAGCCTCCGCCCTTCGGGGACGATGGCGACGCCCGCGGCCCGGATCACCTCGGGTCGCGCGCGCGTAAGGTCAGCGTCTCCGAGCAAGACCTTGCCGCCGCTCGGGCGCAGGACTCCTCCGACCGCCAGCACGAGCGTCGACTTGCCCGCGCCGTTCGGGCCGAGGAGCGTGGTGATCTCTCCCGGCGGGACGTCGAGCGACACGTCGTGAACGACCGTGCGCCCGCCTCGCTCGACGGACAGCTCCTCGAGCCGCAGTGCGACTCCGGTCGCGGTCTCCGTCACACCTCCTCCGTTCCGAGGTAGGCGTTGATCACGTGCTCGTCCTGCAGGACGTCCTGCGTCGGACCCGATGCGATCAGCTTCCCGAAGTCGAGGACGGCGGTCGTCTCGCAGCACGCGGAGACGAGGCTCATGTCGTGGTCGACGAGGATCACGAGCGCGCCGAACTGCCCCGGGATGCGGCGGATCACCTCACCCAGGTGGCCAGTCTCCTCGTCGGGGAGGCCGGCGGCGGGCTCGTCGAGCAGGACGACCCTCGGCTGCCCCACGACGGCTCGTGCGATCTCGACGAGCCGCCGCTCTCGCTGGCCCAGGCCGCCGACCTTCGTCGTGGGCGACACATCGAGACCGACGAACTCGATCGCGGTCAGGACCGCCGAGCGCCGCGAGCCACGACCCGCGCCGGAGTGCTCGTGGATCATCGCGACGTTGTCGAAGACCGAGAGCTTCTCGATCGCCTGCTCGGTCTGGAACGTCCGTCGAATACCCCAGCGCGCGCGTCGGAAGTCGACCATCTTGAGGAGGTCCTCGCCGAACGCCTTGATCGTGCCGGTGGACGGCTTCACGAACCCGGAGAGGACGTTGAAGAACGTCGTCTTCCCTGCGCCGTTCGGGCCGATGAGGCCGCAGGCGCCGCCGGGAAAGGTCACGCTCATGTCGTCGATCGGCGTGACCCCGGAGAAGCGGACGGTGAGGTTCTCGACCTCGATCACGAGGAGCCGCCCTCCGTCGAGGAGCCGGCCCGCCGGAAGGGTCGCGCCAGGAGTCTCCCCAGCTTCGCGAGGTCCTTCGGGACCTGGTCGGCGAGCCCGCCCGGGGCAGTGAGCAGCACCTGGATGAGCCCAGCCCCGAAGATGATGAGCAGGAAGTTCGGGTTGACGCCCCATTGAGCCTGGAAGAGGAAGGGCAGGAGCTGGTTGAACGCGCCGGCGATGACCGCGCCCCAGAGGCTGAAGATGCCGCCGATGAGCGCTGTTGCAGCCAGTGTGATCGAGTCCTGGGTCTGGAAATTGATCGCGCGCGGCACACCAATCTGAGCTGCGAGCAAGCAGCCCGCCACGCCGGTCATGAACGACGCGAGCGCGAACGCCCACATCTTGTAGAGGGTGATGTTGACTCCAGTCGCGATCGCCGAAGGCTCGCTCTCGCGGATCGCAGCCCACGCTCGCCCGGGCTTTGCGGCGACGTGCACGAGCGCGAGCGCGAACATGAGTGCGGAGACGACGACGACGTACCTGTAGTACGCCGTGTCGCCCGCAGCAACCTCCGGCCTCCTGACCGGGAGCGTGCCCGACAGGTCGCCGGCTACCTTCCGGCCCGAGAACCCACCGCCTCCGTTCGGGAAGTCGACCACGGAGAGCACGATCGTCGTCGCCCCCGCGAACATGAGCGTGATGAGCGCCAGGTAGAGACCCGAGAGCCGCAGCGCGGGCAGCCCGACCAACACCCCAACCGCACACGTGATCGCCCCGACGAGCAGGAGCAGCACCGGGAATGGGAGGTCCGTCGCGTAGGAGAGCCGCGTCCCTATCCAGCAGCCGATCGCGAGCAGCGCGACCTGGCCGAGCGAGATCATCCCGACCCTGCCGTAGAGGAGCCCGAACCCCGCGGCGACCACCGAGTAGATGGCGACGCTCGTCAGCGTCGTGATCCAGTCCGCTCCGACGAAGCTCGGCAGTCCGAGCAAGGCGAAGAGCAGGAGGCCGAGGATGATCACGCACCGCACGACCGTGCCTCGCTCGACCGCGGCCGCCCAGCGTCCAAGGGCAGCCTCGTTGCCCTCGGGTGTTTGCGCGATACCCACTGGGCCTAGGTCGTCTTCGTCTGGGGCATCGTCATGGAGCGGTGACGCGACATCCAGAGCAACGCGAGGATCGCGAGCACGAACGGCGCCGCGGCGCGGTAGCGGGAGACCGACTCGTATGGAGCGAGGACCGCCTGTGCGAGGCCGATGGCGAGCCCGCCGAACAGGGTCATCCACAACGACTCCAGCCGCCCGATGAGAGCCGCGGCGAGGGAGGAGATCACGAGGAACGTCAAAGCGGCGTAGTCGAGCGATGTGAGCAGGTCCGGAAGAAGAAGGCCCGCGGCGCCGCACACGATCCCGGACCCGAACCACGCGGCTGCTTCGACGCGCCGCACGGGGACACCGAGCGTGGCGGTGATCTCGCGGTCGTTCGCAAGAGCTCTCATGGCGGTGCCGAGCTTCGTGAAACGCAGGAAGGCGCTGATCGCGGCCGTCAGCACGAACGCAAGCGAGATCGCGATGATCTGCGTGAGGCTGACATTCGTTCCCCAGATCTCGTACAGGTGACCCGAGCTCGGGAGCGGCAGGAACCGTGCAAACGCTCCTCCGATCGGCGCCCGCCACGCCATGAGACCGAGGAGGATCAAGGCGAGCCCGAGGGTGCCCATCATCTTGACGAGCGGGTCCCGTCGCGCGAAGGCGGGGCCGAAAACCAGGCCGTAGGCAAGGTTGACGACCCCGCCGAACAGGACACAGACGGTGTACGCGATCCAGTGCGGCCAGCTCGTGTGGCTGACGAGGTAGTACGCGATCAGTGCGCCCGCCGCGCCGATGGCGCCGAACGCGATGTTCACCACCCCGGTCGCCCGGTACAGGACGACCAGGCCCACGCCGGAAAGCGCGTACACGCCTCCGAACGCCAGGCCGAGGACGATGAAGGGCTTGAGGAACACCCAGTCCACGCCGAACACGCTGAATGCGAGCACGGTGCTCAGGGCAGGCCCTCAGGCGCACTGTTCGTCATCTCGTCGAGCTCTCTCGGTTCGTCCCGGCTAGCCCGTGTTCAACTTGAACTTCTTCTCCCAGACGCGCGTCTGGGCGGAGCTCCTTGTCGACTGCTGCGATGTCGAAGCAGCACTCCTTCTTGACGACCTTGCCGTCCTTGTAGTCGACGGTGATGTCGGTGTTGTTCGGGATGTGGTACGGCAGGTTGCCGACGTACCACGGCTTGCAGAGCATGTCCGTCTTGACGTTCTTCAGCCCACGGACGGCCCTGTTGTACGAGGCCGCAGTGACGGGACCGTTGACGTTGAGCAGCGCGGTCGTCGCGAACTTCGCGTCCATGAATCCCATCTGGGCGAAGGCCTGCGGCGCGATACTCGAGGAGTACTTCTTCAGGATCGCGATCATCAGCCGGGTGTCCGGGCCCTGGGACGCGTCGAGCAGGCCGAACTCGGAGTTGATCCACAGATGACCGTCGAACTGCGGGAACTGCCCCGCCATGAACGTGTTGGCGATCGGCGTGGACGATCCCCACTTGATCTTGTCTGACGATGCCCATCGAGATCGCGGCCGTCATGAAGGCCGGTGCCGTGTCGGGCGTGAAGTCGAGCAGGATGCCGTTCCCGTCGCCTGCGAACTGGTACATCTGCAGGAGCTGGGAGCTCGCGTCCGTGACCGGCAGGTGCGTCGGGAAGAGCTTGACGTCGACCCCCTTCGCCTTGCCGAGCTTGACGACGCCACCGTCCGCGTACGCCGAGATCGTGTCCGGCGACGCAACGGCGATCTTCTTGACGCCCGCGCGGATCAGAGCCTGCGCGGCCCCGATGTTGCTGTAGCGCGGGCCCATGTTCGACTCGACGATCGACGGGAGTGCCGAAGCACTCGGCCTGGACGCCCGCGCCGATGACGATGAAGCCCTTGGACTTGTAGTACTTCCAGTTCACGCCGCACTCGGCGAAGCTCGTGTTGCCGACGACGCCGACGACCTTGTCGCTCTGGATCAGCTTCCTGGCCAGTGCGGCTTCCTGTGCAGGGTTGAGCTGCTCGGTGTACTGGATGTACTGGATCGGCCGGCCCTTGATCCCGCCGTTGTCGTTGACGCACTGGAAGTACGCATCGCGCCACCTTGGAGATGGTGGTGAAGTCGACGCCGGGGATCAGCATGTTGATCCCGCCCAGCTTGATGGGCCGTCCCGTTGCCTTCTTCCCGGTGCCCATGCCGCACACGGACTTCTTCGCCGTGGCTTTGCCGGACCCGATGGTCTGTGCCGGAGCCTGACTCGCACCCGTGGCCCATGTGGCCAGCACCAGGGCGAAGACGGCACAGGCCGCCAGCGCAACCCCGGCGGTCAGCTTCTTCGATCTCATTCTTCCTCCTTCGATCCGCCTGCCAACACGTGGCAGCTCTGTGCCGTGAACTCGCGGCGTGGACCCCCCGGCGCAACGGCCGCAGTTCGGCAAGGTCTGCTTCGATGGACCCCCAAGGCCAAATTGTTTGACATATCGCCTTCGGGTCCCATCGAACCCTGGTGAATCTAAGCGGGCCGCACTTGCCGAGTCAAACAATGGTGGCGCTCTCGCCGGCTTCACCGGCCGTGCGATGATCGGCCGGTGACCGATCCGGCCGACCTCGGAGTACGGGCCGCGGCCGCGGCACTGGCAGAGCGCAGTCTTTCCTCGCGAGAGCTCGTCGAGGCCTGCCTCGCCCGCATCCGGGACCGGGACGGCACACACAGCCACGACGGCGACCCGCAGTCGATCAACGCCTGGGTCCGCGTCTACGAGGAGGATGCCGTCGCGGCGGCCGCGCGGGCCGACGAGCGGCTCGCGGCCGGCGGCGCGCCCGAGCTCTGCGGGATCCCGATCGGCCTCAAGGACCTCTACGCCGTCGCCGGGAAGCCGCTCACCGCATCGAGCGGTGTGCTCGAGGAGGTGCCCGACCGGGACTGCGACGCGTGGACGAGCCTCGCGGCCGCGGGGATGGTCCTGCTCGGGCATCTGCACACGCACGAGTTCGCCTGCGGCGGGACGACCGACCAGGTCGGCAACCCCTGGTCGCTCGAGCGCTCGGCGGGCGGCTCGAGCGGCGGCTCCGGCGCCGCGCTTGCGTCCAGGCAGGTGCCTGCGGCGACCGGCACCGATACTGCAGGCTCCCTCCGCATTCCTTCGTCGGAGTGCGGGACGTCGACGATCAAGCCAACACTCGGGCTCCTCTCGATCCGGGGCGTCGTGCCCCTCGCGCCGAGCTTCGACCACGTTGGGCCGATGACCCGCACGGTCGGCGACTGCGAGCCGCTGCTGGCCGTGCTCGCGGGCGCCGGGCCGCCCGCTGATCGGCGGCCGCTCCGCCGGTACGCCGTCTCACCGCGTGTCGCAGAGCTCGACCCGGACGTCGCCGACGGGCTCGAGCGGGCGCTCGCGGCGCTTCCCGGCGAGCGAGTGGAGCCGCCGCCCCCGTCTGCCCGGCTCGACGTGCTCGGCGAGTTCTTCGATCTCGTGCTCACGGAGATGCTCGCCTACCACCGCCGCTTCGACGACCGGCGCGACGACTATCGCTATTCGAACCGCGCCCGGCTCGAGCACGCCGAGGAGCGGGCGATGACGGCCGAGGAGTACGTCATCGGCCAGGCAGGCCGCGCCGACGACACTGCAGCGTGGCGCGACTGGCTCGCCGAGCACCGGATAGACGCGATCGTCGAGCCGACCATCCCGATCGTGGCACCCGTGCGCGGGAGCGGGTACGACGAGCCCTTCGGCGACCTCGACGACCTCTCGCTGACGCATTACTGGGACTGGACCGGTTTCCCGGTCGTCGCGCTGCCGTCGGCGGTCGGACAGCGGAGCGGGCTTCCCGTGAGCGTGTCGCTCATCGGCACTCCCGGTGCGGATTGGGACCTGCTCGCCTGGGGCGCGGCCCTCCAGGACGAGCTCGGGACGGTGACGCCGCCGTGATCGACGTCGCCGCCGTCGCGGCCATCGACGTCCACGTCCACACGGAGCGCACACGCGACGGGCACGACCCGATGCCGCCCGAGCTGCGCGCGGCCGCGAGGAGCTACTTCAAGAGCGACGAGCCGCTCCCCACGGTGGACGACGTCGCCGCGTACTACCGCGAGCGCAACCTGGCCGCGGTGCTCTTCACGGTCGACTGGGAATCCCGGAGTGGTATCGCGCCGATCCCCAACGAGGAGATCTTCGACGCAGCCGTGCAGAACCCCGACGTGATCATCCCCTTCGCGAGCGTCGACCCGGCGAGGCCAGACGCGCTCGACCGCGCCCGCGACGCGGTCGCGTCCGGCGCCAGGGGCTTCAAGTTCCACCCGAACCTGCAGGCGTTCTTTCCGAACGACGAGCGCGCGTACCCGCTCTACGAGGTGATCGCCGAGGCCGGCGTGCCCGCCCTCTTCCACAGCGGCCACAGCGGCATCGGCACGGGTGTGCCGGGCGGCGGCGGCTTCCGCCTCAAGTACTCGAACCCCATGTGCATCGACGACGTCGCCGCCGACTTCCCGGAGCTTCAGATCGTGCTCGCCCATCCTTCGTTCCCCTGGCAGGACGAGGCGATCTCGGTGTGCCTGCACAAGTCGAACGTCTGGATCGACCTCTCGGGCTGGTCGCCGAAGTACTTCGCGCCCCAGCTCGTCCAGTACGCGAACTCGCAGCTCAGGGAGAAGGTGCTTTTCGGCTCCGACTTCCCGCTGATCACGCCGGACCGTTGGCTCGCGGACTTCGAGCAGGCGCCCTTCAAGGACGAGGTGCGTCCGCTGATCCTGAAGGAGAACGCCGCGCGACTGCTCGGCCTCGGCTGACGGCGCGGGCATAGGCCTCGCGGCCGGCTCTCCTTATGATCGGTCCGCTGCCACCGACGGGAGGTGCCCGATGACGAGTCTGCTCACGCCCCAGCTCTCCGAGGAAGCCCTCACAGCCGCGCTCGACGCGTTCAGGTCCGCGCTCGGCTCCGATGCCGTGCTCTCGGACGAGGACGAGCTCCGCGAGTTCCGCGATCCGTTCGCCTTCGCGTCCTGGGACGACTACACGGCCTCGGCGGTGCTCATGCCGCAGACGGTCGAGGAGATCCAGGCGGTCGTGCGGATCGCGAACGAGCACGGGGTGCCGCTCTGGACGCACGCAGCGGGCATGAACAACGGCTACGGCGGCCCGGCTCCCCGGCTCAAGGGCTCGGTGCTCGTGAGCCTCCGCAACATGAACCGCGTTCTCGAGATCAACGAGGAGAGCGCCTACGCGGTCGTCGAGCCCGGCGTACGCTGGTTCGACCTGTACGACGCGTTGCGCGCCGGCGACCACAAGCTCATGGTCTCGATCCCGGATCTCGGCTGGGGCAGCGTCATGGGAAACGCGCTCGAGAACGGCGCGACCTATCTCCCGATCGGGCACGACATGGCGGCCGCGTGCGGGATGGAAGTCGTGCTCGCGAACGGCGAGGTGCTGAGGACCGGGATGGGGGCGATGCCGGGCAACCAGGCCTGGCACGTGTACAAGCGGAGCCTCGGCCCGTCGCTCGACACGCTCTTCATGCAGTCGAACTTCGGGATCGTCACGAAGATGGGCGTCTGGCTCATGCCCTACCCGGAGTGCTGCATGCCGCTCTGGCTGCGCGTGTGGAACCAGGACGACCTCCATGCGGTCATCGAGACGCTGCGCATGCTGATGCTCGACAAGACGATCGAGAACGTCCCCCAGATCTGGAACACGATCGCGTTCGCATCCGTGCTGTCCTCGCGGTCGCTCTGGTACGACGGCGAGGAGCCCATCCCGGACCCGGTCATCGACAAGATCGCGCGGGAGCTCGAGGTCGGCCGCTGGATGATGCGGTTCGCGCTCTACGGCGACGAGGCGGTCGTCGACCACAAGTTCAGGAAGGTGAAGGAGGCGTTCGAGCGGATCCAGGGCGCCGAGGTGTGGGGCGAGAAGTACGCGCCGGACTCCTTCGCCGGGATCGCGAACCCGCACGAGCGCGTCCAGGCCGGCGTTCCCAATCTCGAGCTCAACCAGATGACCGGCTGGTACGGCGGCGAGGAGGGCGGTCACATCGGCTTCTCCCCCGTCGCCCGGCTCGCGGGCCCCGACGCCGTCGCGCTACGAGACCTGATCAGAGGCCTCGTCGAGCGCGAGGCGCGCCTCGACTATGCCGCCGTCCTGATCCCGACGAACGCCCGCAGCTTCATCCACGTGACCATGGTCATCTTCGACACGAAGAACGAGGCCGAGGCGCGCCGCGCGTACGACGCGAGCCGTCTGCTCGTCCAGGAGTGCGCAAAGCACGGATTCGGCGAGTACCGCGCGCACCTCGACTTCATGGATATCGCCGCCGAGCAGTACAGCTTCGGAGACCACGCGTACCTGCGCTTCGTCGAACGGATCAAGGACGCGGTCGACCCGAACGGCATCCTGTCGCCCGGGAAGCAGGGGATCTGGCCGAGGTCCCTGCGCGAAGCGCGGGCGGGCGCCGAGAGCTGACCGGCTAGGCGCGCGCCCACGCGACGAGGGCGTCCAGCACGACCTCCAGGCGCTGGCCGTCGGTCGTCAGCACGTACTCGACGCGCGGCGGCCGGGCGTCCGTCACCTCGCGCCGAAGCACTCCTGCCTGCTCGAGCTCGACGAGCCGCTGCGTGAGCGTCCCCGGCGGGATCTCGCCGAGCGCCTGCCGGAACTCGTTGAAGCGCGTGCAGCCCTGGTACGAGGCGAAGAGGATCGAGACGGCGTAGCGCCGCTCGAGGACGCCCGCCGCACGGCGGACGTCCTCGGGGATCGGCGTGGTCGCCTTACACCGCCACACTTGGCTGAACCGCCTTCTCCTCGAGCGCGAGGTTCAGCACTTCGTCGATCGACATCACCGGGTGGAACGCGATCTCCTCGCGCACGTTCTCGGGAATCTCGTCGAGGTCGCCGCGGTTGCGCTCCGGGATGATGATGTCCGTGATTCCGGCCGCGTGGGCCGCCAGCACCTTTTGCTTGAGCCCGCCGATCGGCAACACCCGGCCCTGGAGCGTGATCTCGCCGGTCATGCCGACCGTATGCTTGACGGGACGACGCGTCAGGAGCGACGCGAGCGCGGTCGCCATCGTGATGCCGGCGCTCGGGCCGTCCTTCGGGATCGCACCCGCGGGCACGTGCAGGTGGAACGACCGGTTCTCGAACGCGTCCTCGTCGATCCCGAGCTGGCTCGCCTGCGATCGCACCGAGGAGAGCGCGATCTGCGCCGACTCCTTCATCACGTCGCCGAGCTGGCCGGTCAGGACGAGCTTGTCGCCGTCCTTGAGCGCCGTCGCCTCGATGAAGAGCACGTCGCCGCCGACCGCCGTCGCGGCCAGACCCGTCGCCACGCCGGGAACCGCAGTCCGCTCGGCCGTCTCGCGGAAGAACCGCTGCCGACCCAACGCCTCGCGGACCTCGGCGGCGCCGATCTCGACCGGAGGCTCGACCTGCTCGGACGCGATCTTCGTCGCGGTCTTCCGGAGCACCGTCCCGAGCTCGCGCTCGAGCTGGCGCACGCCGGCCTCGCGCGTGTACTCCGTGATGACGAGATCGAGCGCCTCGTCCGAGGCCGAGACCTCGTCCTCGCGCAGCCCGTTCCGCTCGCGCTGGCGCGGCCACAGGTAGCCGCGCGCGATCGCGACCTTCTCGTCCGTCGTGTATCCGTCGAAGCGGATGACCTCCATGCGGTCGAGGAGCGGGCCTGGAATCGTCTCGGCCATGTTCCCCGTCGCGAGGAAGAGCACCTCCGACAGGTCGAGCTCGACGTCGAGGTAGTGGTCGCGGAACGAGTGGTTCTGCGCAGGGTCGAGGACCTCGAGCAGCGCGGACGACGGATCGCCGCGCCAGTCGGCGCCGACCTTGTCGACCTCGTCCAGCATGATCACCGGGTTCATCGTCCCCGCGTCGCGGAGTGCGCGCACGAGGCGGCCCGGAAGGGCGCCGATGTACGTGCGCCGATGACCACGGATCTCCGCCTCGTCCCGGATGCCGCCGAGCGACATGCGGACGAACTCCCGGCCGGTGGCGCGAGCGATCGACTCGCCGATCGACGTCTTGCCGGTGCCCGGCGGGCCGATCAGGGTCAGGATCGCGCCCGAGCGCTTGTCCTCTTCGACGCCGCGCTCCTTGCGCAGCTTCGCGACCGCGATGTACTCGACGATCCGGTCCTTCACGTCGTCGAGGCCGGCATGGTCCTTGTCCAGGACCTCACGCGTGTACGTCGGGTCGAGTCGCTCCTCGGAGCGCTTGCCCCACGGCACGGCCAGGATCCAGTCGAGGTAGTTCCGGATGACCGACGCCTCGGGGGTCTGGTCGCCCATGCGCTCGAGGCGCGAGAGCTCCCGCTCGGCCTGCTCGAAGACGTTCTCGGGCATGTCGGCCTCAGCGAGCTTCTGCCGGTACTCCTCGACGACGGATGCCTCGTCCTCACCGAGCTCCTTGCGGATGGAGTCGAGCTGCCTGCGCAGGATGTACTCGCGCTGCTGCTTCTCGACGCCGGACTCGACGTCGTCCTGGATGCGCCGGCGGACCTGCATCAGGGCGAGCCGCTCGCGCTGGAGCTCGAGCGCGAGCACAAGGCGCTCGCGGACGTCCACGGCCTCGAGGAGCTGCACCTTCTGCTCGAAGGTGAAGTCGGGCGAGTACCCGGACGTGTCGGCAAGCGCGCCGGGCTCGCTGATCGAGCGGACGAAAGCGGCGATGCGCCCGTCGTCGCCCCGCAGCTCGAGGATCTCCTCGACGACGGCGCGGTACTCGACTTCGAGCTCGCGCAGCCGGCCGTCGAAATCGGTCTCGTCCGGGCGCTCCTCGACGTCGACGTAGAGTTGGCCGTTAGGGCCGGTGGCCGCGGCGCCCGCGACTCCGCGGTGCAGACCGGACAGCGCAACCGCACGCCCGCCGCCGGGTAGGCGGATGCGATCGGTCACCTGCGCGACCGTGCCCACCTTCGCGTACTCGTCCTCGTGCTTGGGCACGAGGAAGACGGTCTCTTCATCACCGACGTCGACCGTCAGGGTGACGCTCATGTTCGGGAAGACGACGATGTCGTCCAGGGGTACCAGCAACAGTCTTGTCACGTTCTCGCTCACGTTCCTCTCGCTCGGTTCGTTAGACGTAGTCCAAGAACTGTAGCGAGCGGGAGGCGCCCGCCGGCCGGGTTCATCCGGGGCGGCTGCGGAAGCGGTCGAGCGCAACCTGAGCGCAACGGCCCGCCAGCGTGTCGGACGAGTGCCCGACGCCCCAGCTCCTCCATGTCATCACGCTCACGACGAACACGCCGCCGCGCCAGAACACAAGGCCCGCGTCGTGACGCGCCGAGTTGATCCATCCCGCCTTGTGCAGCACGGCGACGTCACGACTCCGCTCCACGGTCGTGTCCAGCTTCGGTGTGTCGCGAACGTGGGCGAGCAGCCAAAGAAGATGACGACCGTCGGCCGGCGTGAACCCCGTGTCCCCACGACGAAGCGGCCCCTTCCCGGCGGAGGCGAGCCAGACCGCCCGATGGAGCCTCGCGAGATCGGCGGCCGTCGTGTACTTCCCCACTCCCCAGGACGGCTGGTCGTCGATGCGCACCGGAATGGGGCCTGAGAGTCTCCGAGTCGTCTCGTAACCGCCGTACATGATCGTGTCCTTCATCCCGAGTGAGCCCATCAGCGTGTTGACGCGCTGGCCGCCCGCGCTCGTCGAGCCTGCGAGCCAGACGAGGAGCGCATTCGCGGCCGCGTCGTCCGACGGCACGATCATCTCCCGCAGAAGCGAGCCGACGTACGAGCTCGGCGACGGGATGCCTCGGTGCTCGGTCAGCACGGTCGCTGCGATGGCGAGCTTCAGCGTCGAGGCGGCAGGGAAGCGCGCCTTCGCGTTCCAGGCGGCGCCGCCCCCTTCGACGAGGTTCTGGACGTAGGCGGCCGAGCTGCCCGAGTACCGACGAAGCAGCGAGCGCAGCTTGCGGGCGAGGGCGGGGTCGTTGCGAGACCGCACCTCGCGCGGCCGTGCCGCGGCCGGAAGCCCGTAGACGTTTGGGACAACCGCCGACGAGCGTCGGCCCTTGGCCGCGACGGTGACGACCCTCACCGTGACGTCTCCCGTCGGAAGTGGGACGCGAACGGAGAAGCGACGGCCGCGGAGCCGCTCGTTCGCGAGCTCACGGCGTCCTACGAGGACGTGGACCTCCTTCGTCCCCCGGGGAGCGAGGCCCGTGACAAGGCCGTACGACGCCTGGTATGGCGCCGGCTGCTCGATCGCGGGAGGAGGCAGCGCGGGGGTCGCCGAGACCACGAGCCAACGATAGAGCGATTAGGCTCGCTCCCGGGTGGCCGCCTCGAACGACCGAGAGCCTGAGCTCGTCGAGTCCGTCGACGGGACGCCGATCGCAGTCTGGCGAAGCGGCGAGGGCAAGCCGCTCGTCCTCGTGCACGGTGCAACCGCGGACCACTCCCGCTGGGCGCCCGTCCTCCCCGCTCTGGAAGCGCGTTTCTCCGTCCTCTGCGTGGATCGACGCGGCCGCGGGCGCAGCGGTGACGCGCAGACGTACGCAATCGAGCGCGAGTTCGAGGACGTCGCGGCCGTGGTCGAGTGGGCCGGCGACCGTGTGTACGTGCTCGGACATTCGTACGGCGGCGTCTGCTCGCTCGAGGCCGCGCTGCTGACCGACCGGATCGGGAAGCTCGTCCTCTACGAGCCACCACTCGGCTTCGTCGGCTCTCCACCGGAGGTCGTCGACCGCCTGGACGCGCTCATGGCCGCGGGCGAGCCGGAGGAGCTCGTCGCGTTCTTCATGCGGGAGGTGGTCGGAGTTCCTCCGGACGAGATCGACTTCCTGCGCTCGCTCCCAAGCTGGGCGGCACGAGTAGCCGCCGCAGGCACGATCCCGCGCGAGGAGCGCTCGAACCGCGCCTACAGCTTCGATCCCGATCGTTTTCGCGAGCTGCGCGTGCCCACGCTCTTCCTCGAGGGCGGCGACAGCCCCGAGCTGTTCAAGAACGCGGCGGCCGCGGTCAATGCCGCTTTGCCGGACTGCTGGCTGGTCTCGCTGCCCGGACAGCGCCACGCCGCGATGGACACCGCTCCGGATCTGTTCACCCGGGAAGTACTCGCCTTTCTCGACAGCACGTAGCGTCTCTAGCCTTGCGACGTGCCGATCCTCGCGCACCTCGACCTCGATGCGTTCTTCGCCGCGGTCGAGGAGCTCGAGAACCCCGAGCTGCGCGAGAAGCCCCTCGTTGTCGGGGGCGATCCGCGCGGTCGCGGGGTCGTGTCGACGGCGAACTACGCCGCGCGGACGTACGGCATCCACTCCGCAATGAGCTGCGCCGAAGCCCTTCGCCGCTGCCCGCACGCGATCTTCCTGCGCCCGCGGCACGCGCTCTACGGCCAGTACTCGCGCGCTGTCTGGGAAGTGGTCGGCGAGCTCGTCCCTCGCGTCGAGCGCACCGGGCTCGACGAGGGCTACCTCGACCTCTCGACGGTCGCGTCGAACTTCAGCCGTGCACGAGCCGTTGCGGCCGCGGTGCAGACGTCGGTCCGCGCCACGACGAGCCTCAGCTGCTCGCTCGGCGTCTCGACCTCGAAGGTCGTGTGCAAGATCGCATCCGACCGGCGCAAGCCGGCGGGTATCACGGTCGTACCCGCCGGACGCGAAGCCGCCTTCCTCGCGCCGCTGGCCGTTCGCTTGCTGCCCGGAGTGGGGCCTCGCGCAGAAGAGCGCCTCACCGCGGCGGGGGTCACGACGATCGGAGCGCTTGCGGAGCTCGACGACGCAGCGCTCAGGGCGACGCTGCCGGGATCGGTCGGCCGGCTCCTCCGCGACCGCGCGCAAGGTGTCGATCCGCGCGACCTCGAGCTCGACGCAGAGCAGGTGTCGATCTCCGCCGAGGACACCTTCGCGCGCGATGTCGTGGATCGCGAGCTGCTCCACACCGAGGTGCGACGGCTTGCCGAGCTCGTGTCCGACCGCCTGCGGCGCACGAGTCTCTCCGGTCGCACGGTGACGGCGAAGCTGCGCTACGCCGACTTCTCGATTCGCACGAGGTCGACGACGCTCGGCGCCTCGGTCGACGACGCGGAGACGATCGGGAACGTCGCCTGCGGCCTCCTCGACCGCGGGCTGCGTGACCGGCCGGGTGCGCTGCGGCTCGTCGGCGTCGGTGTCTCGAGCCTGTCGCCATATCGCCAGCTGACGCTCGAAGAGCCGTAGGATCGCCGCGTGGCCGAGGCTGCGTTCTGGGGGCTCGTGACCGCCGGCTCGCTCTGGATCGGCGCGGCACTCGCGGCGTGGGCGCGGCTCAGTGAGCGCGTAATCGGCCTGGCGATGGCGTTCGGCGCGGGTGCACTGATCGCCGCCGTCGCCTACGAGCTCGTGATCGATGCGTTCGCGGCGGACATCCGGCTCGCGTCCCTCGGCTTCGCATGCGGCGGGCTGACCTTCTACGTCGGCGATGTCCTGGTCGATCGCATGGGACGCAAAGGACGCAAGAGCATGACGGGCGAGGCCCAGCTCGCCGGGAGCGCCGGCGCGATCGTCCTGGGCACCGTGCTCGACGGGATCCCCGAGTCGTTCGTCCTCGGAAGCTCCCTCGTGAACGAGGGCAGCGTGCCGATTGCCGTCGTTGTCGGTGTCTTCGTGTCGAACGTGCCGGAGGCCCTCTCGGGGACCGCAGGGCTGCTGGCAGCAGGCTGGCGCCACGCGCGCGTCTTCAGGATGTGGAGCGCGGTCGTGGTCGCCTCGGTCGTCGCGACCGTTTCCGGCTGGCTCCTCATCGACAACCTGGGGAACACCGGGGGCGCCTTCGTCACCGCGTTCGCCGCGGGAGCACTGCTCGTCATGCTCGCCGACACGCTGATCCCCGAGGCGTTCGAGCTCGGCGGTCGCGAGGCCGGGCTCGTCACGGCGCTCGGTTTCGCCGTCGGGTTCGCGCTGTCCTAGACGCGCAGCAGCGGGCGCGTCAGGCAGGTCGGCCCGCCGTCGCCCTTTCGCGAGATCTCGTCTCCGCGGTAGACGGTCACGTCGACCCCGGCACGCTCCATCCGCCGTCGCGTCTCAGGGTTGCCCTCGAGCGCGAGCGCTCGCCGTGGGCCTAGCGCGAGGACGTTCGGCGCCTGCGACTCGAACTCCTCGTCGGGCACCTCGACCACCTGGATCGCCCGCTCGGCGAGGAGCCCGAGCAGCCGCACCGGCGCGAGGCGCGGATAGACGAGCGTGAGGTCGCCGGCGAGCGGGGAGATGAACGACATCAGGTGCAGGACCTCCGCCGCGCCGTTCCAGTGCGGGAGGTCGAACGCGACGACCTCGACACCGGGGAAGGCGTCTTCGAGGGCAGGCACAGCGGATCCGGTCGTCCGGTACCCGATGCCGACGAGCAGCGTCCGCTCGTCGAGCCAGAGCGTGTCGCCGCCCTCGACGAACGCTTTCTCGCCGACTGCCGCGGCAACGGGAACGCCCGCGGACTCGAGCGACGCCCGCAGTGCATCCGGCTCGCCTCGCCGTCCCTCCTTGCCGGGACGGAGCAGCACTGCTCCCTCGCTCCCGACCAGGACCGGGTCGTAGACGTAGATCGCGTCCGGGTTTCCGCGGTCGTGACGGGAGATCACGACCTCCGCGCCCGCCGCCTCGAGGATGCCGCAGAGCGCCTCGTGCTCGGCCGCCGCGGCAGCGAGGTCGGGCGCCGCCCGCCAGCCGTACTCCTGCCAGCGCGCGGCGTCCTCCGCAAGCGGGGGACGGACGAGGACGCGCTCGAGCTTCCCGGTCATCGAAGCGCTTCCGAAGCCCGCCACGGGCGGGAGGCTAGTCACTCAGGACGCGCGCGCGGTGTGCAGCCGAGTAGATGTCCTTCCGCGAGACCAGGCCACCCTCGAAGGAGAAGATGTCGACGCCGTCCCATTCGAGGCGGCGCCCGTCCGAATCCGTCGCGCTCGCCGTCCACTCGCTGACGACGAGCCCATCCCGCACGAGTTGCCGTCGCCCGCGGAACGAGAGGTCGGGCCAGTTCTCGAAGATCTGCGCGATGTGCGGGCCGACCTCGTCGCCCTCCGCGATCTCACCTGCCGTGTGGTTCTCGAACACCATCCCCGGCGCGTGCAGCGCCAGGATCGTGTCGAGATCGTGGGCGTTCCAGGCGGCGTCGTAGCGCTCGATGACCTCCCCGAAAGCAACAGCGTCCACGGCGGCGAGTATCGCAGCACCCGCCGCGGCCCTGAGGGCATCAGGTCTCGTTCGCCTCGAGACTCGAGCTCAGCCGCTGGAGGAAGAAGCCGCCGGCGAGAAGCAGGCCCCCGACGAAGATGAACGAGAACGCCCGGGCCACGGAGCTCAGCTCGGCGAGGTCGAAGAGGAAGATCTTCGCCAGGCTCAGTCCGAAGACGACGAGGCCCGAGTACCGAAGGACCTTCGACCGCCTGTACAGGCCGAAGACGAGGAGACCGAGGCCGATCAGCGCCCACAGCGCGCTTACGCCCGTGTGGCCGCGCTCGAAGTCGGTCTCGATGGACGCGGTCGAGACGTGCATCGCGAGCTCGAGGATCCCGAGCGAAATCGCGTACACGGCGACGCCACCAGCAGCGACGCCGGCGACGATTCGCTCCGTTCGACCCTCGGCGAGCATCGAGAGCGCGGCAAGGGCGAGTGCGCAGAACACGATGGTCAGGAGCCCGCGGCCGGGATTGTCGGAGGCGGAGAAGAAGTGCGTCGGGGGTGTCACGGCGACGAGCGCGACGGCCGTCCCGAACCCGGCGACGACGGCGCCCGCAATCCACAGGCGGTTCTCATGCAGCGGAGCGGCAAGCGCGCCGACCATGGCACCGGTGGCGGCGAGGGCGATGACAAAGAGGACGTCCGACTCCAGCACGAGCCGCTCGGCGCCGACGAGCGCGATCAGCCCGAGCGCCCACAGAGTCGTCGAGTACGTGCGGAGGCCCTCGCGCCGGAACACGTACGCGGCGAGTCCGACGTAGACGGCGGCGAGCACGAGCAGGCCGATCCCGCGCGCGTCGTTACCATCGGTCAGGTCGATGAGCCCGATCCAGGCCGCGACGATCCCGCCACCGGCGGCGATCCCCGAGACGACATCCCACTCCTCGCGCTCGGGCTGGAAGACGTGGAGTGCGTACGTCCCGCCCAGCAACCCCGCCGCGGCGGCGATCACCGACCATCCGCCGATCGCACCGACGTCGCCGTCCCCGAAGGTGGACGAATCGAACATGAGTGCCTCGGCGAGCACCGCTCCGAGCCAGGTCAGCGAGGCGGCGACGACTCCGTCAGAGCCGACGCGGCCACCGTAGCCGAGCAGCAGCGCACCGATGAGCGCCGCGAGCGCGGACGCCGCGACGTGACCGATGTCGAAGGACGTAGCGACGAGCGCGAATGCGGCAGCGAGCGTTCCGAGCGCGGCTCCGGCGAGGGCGAGCGCCTCCCGACACCCACGGGCATGCTCCGCAAGCGCCTTGCGCAGGACCCCGATGAACTGGAACAGGCCCGATTCCGTGCGCACGCGGTACTCGCGGGGCCACAGCACGGCGGCGGCGAATGCTGCGACGGTGATCGAAGCGAGCGGAAGGACG
Source organism: uncultured Actinomycetes bacterium (assembly GCA_963815895.1). Taxonomy (GTDB): domain Bacteria; phylum Actinomycetota; class Thermoleophilia; order Gaiellales; family Gaiellaceae; genus GMQP-bins7. The sequence goes on from CAWFIP010000002.1 coordinate 782,694, forward strand.
CCGGCAAGGTGGTCTTCGCCCGTGTCGAGAAGAAGGCGAGGGTCGCCCTCGTGCCCGAGCCCCCAGCTTGTCGCCAGCGCGGCGTAGGCGAGCGACAGGAGCTGCAGCCGCACGTCGCGGAATCGCCAGGCGACGACGGCGAACACCACGGACTCCGCGGCCCAGGCGACGGCGAGCGCCGAATCGGTCAGCAGCAGCGCGGTCCCCACCGCCGCGAGCGCGAGGGCGGACGTGCCGACGACCAGGCCGAGCTCCGGCTGTCGCCGCCAGGCGAGCGCAGCGGTTACGAGGGCCCACGCACCGGCGGCGACGAAGAGTGCGATGCCGCGGTCTTCCCGTCCTTCCCAGAGGAGCAGCGTGAAAATGATCGACGCACCGAACCCGGCGAGCGCGTACGAGAGCGAGAGTGGATCGAGATCGACCTCCGCCCGTGCGAGCTGGAGCGCGATCCCGATCCCGAGCAGCGCCGCTGCCAGGGCTGCGCTGACCACCACGGTTCCCGCCTCGGGCGAGGACGCCGCATCGGCGGCAAGCAGGAGGATCTGGCCGCTGGCGATGACGGTGATCGCGATGAGGAGCCGATCCCAGCCGCGTGTCACCGCAACGGCACCGGTCGCGACGAGCACGATCAGCGCGAACGCCGCCGAGCCCCAGGTCATGCCCGTGTCGATCGCCTGCAACGCGGGCGCGAGGGCGGCGCCACCGAGACCGATCGCCGCGATGATCTGCGACCGCCAGCGGATGGCGATCACCGTCGCGACCGCGGCGATCGCGCCCGCAAGCGGCAGGGCGACGGCGTCGGGGACGAGGTCGTAGCGGGCCGCCGCGGCGGCGAGTGTCGCGTATGCGCCGGCGACCCCTGCCCCGACGGCGGCGAGCGCGGACAGGTACTGACCGAACCTCCTGCGAAGCAAGAGACCCGCTCCGACGGCAAGCGTCGACGCGAGAGCCCCGAGGGCGACACGTGCGCGCTCGTCGATCCAGCCCCGGTTCGCCGCGAGGATGAAGAAGAGGCCGATCCCGAGCGCCATGACGACGCCGCCGGCGATCGCGAACCCGCGGGCACCGACGAGATCCCAGTCCTCGGCGAGCTGGCCGAGCGACCGCCGCTGACGTTTCGGGGGCTGGGCCGGGGGCAGGGGCGGGGCCGGAGGCTCGTCCACCCACGCGGACGGCTGCTCGACCGGAGGCGGGGAGACGGTCGCGCTGGGCCCGACGGGCGGGGCAACGACGGGCTCCGGCGGAACGACGGGCGCCGCTGCCATCAGCGCGCGCACGGAGGCCAGCTCGGCGGTCATCCATGCGAGTTGCCTCTCGAGTCGGTCGACTCGAGCGCTCAGCTCATCCGTCACGGCGATCCCTCCGGCAATTCGGTCGATCGGCAGGTGTTCTCGGAGCTCGACATATCTCAATTACGCTATATAGCGCAATTGAGATACTTGTCAAGCCTGCTCGAGAAATGCCCGAGGACGAGCGGACTATCCGAGCAGGTGGCGGTGCTTCGCGAGCGATTCGAGGATGCGGTCGATGTCGGCCGCGACGTTGTAGAGATGGAGCGAAATGCGGACGTTCATGTCGCGCGAGGACACCACGATGCGGTCCTCGCCGAGTACCGCGACGAGCGCCTCCGGGTCGGTTGATGCAACGCATACGAGAGGGCCGTACTCCCCTCGCCCGACGGGCGTCGCGACGGTCGCGCCGATCTCGCCGAGCCCGGTGACGAGGTCGGTCGAAAGCTGCCGGACGTGCGCCTCGACCGCCGCAACACCCGCGCCCTCGACGATGCCCATGCCCGCGATTCCCGCGTAGATGTTCGGCACAGGCGGCGTGCCGGAGTCGAAGCGGCGGGCCGTGGGCGCGGGCGAGTAGTCGGAGATGTCCATCCGGAAGATGTCCTCGTCGGCGAACCAGCCGGTCTGGGTCGGGACGAGCCGCTCGTGAAGCTCGGGCCGCACGTACATGAACGCGAGGCCTGCGGATGCGAGCAGATATTTCACCGTGCCGGCCGTGAGCAAGTCGACGCCGAGCTGCGAGACGTCGAGCGGGATTGCTCCGGCCGCCTGGTAGCTGTCGGCGAGGCACAGAGCGCCGCGCTCGTGGGCGAGGCGCGCGACCTCCGCGACGTCGAGGCGGTACCCCGTGCGGTACGAGATCGCCGTGCAGCAGACCAGCGCGGTGCGTTCGTCGATCGCCTCCGCGAAGCGCTCGAGTGGGATGCGGCCGTCGTCGTCCGGACGGACGTGCACCACCTCGGCCCCGCGGAGCTCCTGCGCGTGGGCGATCTGCCCGACGGTCGGGAACTCGAACTCGGAGATGACGATCCGCGGCCGGTCGCCGAGGGGGAGCGCGCTGACGAGCGCGCTCACGGCCTGGGAGACGGACGTCGTCACGGCGATCTCGTCGGCTTCGGCCGCCACAAGCCGCGCGAAGGTCGAGCGTGCCGCCTCCGCCCGCTCGACCCAGTGCTCCCACTCCGCGCCGTGCGCGTCCCAGCCGTCGAGGTACGCCTCGTACGCATCGCGGACGTCGGTCGAGAGCGCTCCCTGGGAGCACGAGTTCGCGTACGTCGTGTGCTCGAAGATCGGGAACCGCGCGCGGACTGCCTCGCCGACTCCTTGTGTCAATTTGACACTTGGGCCGTCCTGGCCGGAGCTCGCGTCGCCGGAGATCATCGGCCGAGGTACGCCTTGCGCAGCTCCTCGTGCTCGAGGAGGTCCTGTGCCTTGCCCTCGAGCACGATCCGTCCGGTCGAGAGCACGTAGCCGCGGTCGGCGATCGACAGAGACACGTTCGCGTTCTGCTCGACGACGAGGAGCGCAACACCCGCGTCGTGGACTTGCTCGATGATCTCGAAGCTTCGCTCGACGAGGATCGGGGCGAGGCCCATCGACGGCTCGTCCATCAGAAGCAGCTTCGGTCGGGCCATCAGCGCGCGGCCCATCGCGACCATCTGCTGCTCACCGCCCGAGAGCGTGCCCGCGAGCTGCTTCTTCCGGTCGGCGAGCAGCGGGAAGATCTCGTAGACGCGCTCCAGGTCCTCCCGGAGATCCGCGCGCGGCCTGAGATAGGCCCCCATCTCGAGGTTCTCGAGCACGGTCATCGGGCCGAAGAGCCGACGGTTCTCGGGGACGATCGCGAGCCCTCGGGTGATCCGATGCGAGGTCGGCTTGCGCGTGATGTCCTCGCCGCCGAGAACGACCGAGCCTGTCCGCGGCTCGACGATCCCGAGGATCGTCTTCAAGGTGGTCGACTTGCCGGACGCGTTCCCGCCAAGAAGGCAGACGAGCTCGCCCTCCGCAACCTCGAGATCGACGTTCTGGAGGATGTGCATCTGGCCGTAGTACGTGTTGATCCCGTGCAGTCGGAGCAGAGGCTCCGGTCGGCCGTTCGTGCTCACTTGCGATCCTTCCCGGACGTCCCGAGGTACGCCTCCGCGACCTTGGGATCGGTCGCGACGGACTCGAACGATCCCTCTGCGATCTTCACGCCGTGGTCGAGCGCAACCACGCGATCTGAGATCCCCTCGACGACGTGCATGTCGTGCTCGATGACGAGGATCGTGTACCCGCCTTCGTCGCGCAGGCGCGCGATGAGCTCGGTGATCTCGTGCGTCTCGACGGGGTTCATCCCCGCGGCCGGCTCGTCGAGCAGGAGCAGCTTCGGGTTCGCAGCAGTCGCGCGCGCGATCTCGAGCCGCCGGCGGTTCGCGTACGAGAGGCTGTATGCGGGCTGGTTCCAGCGATAGCCGACGAGCCGCTGGCCGAAGAAGCCGAGCCGCTCCTCCGCGAGTGCCTTGATCTCCTTCTCCTCGCGCCGCATCCCCGGCGTGCGGAGCACGGAGCGGACGACCCCCGCCTTCGTGTGACCGTACGCCGCGGCCATCACGTTCTCGCGCACCGTCATGTTGAGGAAGAGGCGGAGCGTCTGGAACGTGCGGGCGATCCCCTTGCGGGCGATGCGGTTCGGATCGAGGCCGACGACCGACTCGCCGCCGAACACGATGTCGCCGCTGTCCGGACGGTAGACGCCCGTGATCACGTTGAAGAGCGTCGTCTTGCCCGCGCCGTTCGGCCCGATCACGCTCACGATCTCGCCCTCCCCCACGACGAGATCGAGGCTGCTGAGGCAGGTGAGCCCGCCGAACGCGAGAGACAGCTTGCGCACCTCGAGCAGGGGCTTCCGCTCGGCCGTGCTCATACGATCTCGACCCGCTGCTTGCCGAGGAGGCCCTGAGGCCGGTAGGCCATGAGCGCGACGAGCATGGCGCCCATGAGGATGAAGCGGGCGACCGCCGGCTGGGCGACGAGAAGGTTCGCCCAGACACACGCTGCGAGGTACAGCACTGGAATGATCCCGATCATCCGCCAGCGCGGGCTCCGGACGAGCGTGAGGCCGAGCACAGCAGCGACGAGCCCGAGGTAGGCGAGGCGTGCGAACGCCCCGGCGGGCAGCCCGTCGGGCGTCACGACGTCGACGGGGAGCAAGACCCACGAGTCAACGAAGCCGTCAACGCGCGCGCGGCCGAACGTCGTGCCCTCGACGAGGGAAGGGCGGAACTGCTCCGCGAGCTCGTGCACGACGAAGCCGAAGGCGATCGTCCCCGCGACCACGACGGCGCCGCGCCACCACGGCTTCGCGAGGACGAGGATCGTGACCACGATGACGCCGTAGAAGAGCCAGCTCGCATCTTCCGGCGAGCGAAGCGCCTCGAGCGACGCGTTGATGAGGACGGCGCCGACCGTCACGCCGAGCAGGCTGCCGGCGCCTCCGAGCACGACCATCGCGTACACGGTGATGAGGAGCACGATGTCGAAGCTCGCCGGGAAAATCGCGCCCTGCGCCGGCGCGAAGATCGCCCCGGCTATGCCGGCGACGCCCGCGCCGATGGCGAACGCCAGCAGCTTCAGCCGGTTCACCGGCATCGTCATCATCTCGGCCGCGAGCTCGTCCTCGCGCAGGGCTCGCCACGCGCGGCCGGTACGCGACTCGTTCAGGAGATACAGCACGGACACGACCACGACGAACGCCGCGAGGGCGACGAAGTAGATGCCGTCGAGCGAAGTGACCTGGTTCCCGAAGAACTTCAAGGGATAGATGTCCGAGATCCCGTTCGGCCCGCGCGTGAACGACGCGTTGATGAGCACGACGAGGTAGAGCTGGAGGAAGAACAGCGTCACGATGGCGAGGTAGTCGCCTGACAGACGGCGCGACGGCAGACCGACCACGAGGCCGACGAGCGCGACCGCGATGGCTATGAGCGGGATCGCGATCATCGCGTCCCAGTAGCGCCCGGCGTACCCGGAGGCAACGGCGGCGTACAGATACGCGCCGATGCCGAAGAACGCGACGTACCCGAGGTCGAGAAGCCCCACCCAGCCGACGGCGACGTTGAGCCCGAGCGCGAGCAGGACGTACATGAGCGTGTCCACGCCGACCTGCATCAGGTAGTCCGAGTCGACGAGGAGCGGGAACACGAGAAACGGAACCGTCAGCGCGAGGAGCTTGACGACCGCCGGCGCGCGGGTGAACGCGTCGTTGATGCGCGCGGCGAGCGAGTGATCGCGCCGCTCGTCCGCGCTCGCGACCCACTCGTCGGCGCCGATCTTGGGGCTCTCGGGCGGCTGCTCTGGAGGTTGCTCGCTCATACCTTCTTCACGTCCGGCTTCCCGAAGAGGCCCTGCGGACGCAGGAGCATGAAGGCGATGAGGATGAGAAACACGACGAGGTCGGAAAACGCGCTCCCGAGCCGCCCGCGCGTGAAGTCCTCGATGTAGCCGATCGAGAATGCCTCCGCGAGGCCGATGACGAGCCCTCCGAGCATCGCGCCCGGGATCGAGCCGATCCCGCCGACGACGGCGGCGGTGAAGCCCTTGAGCCCGTAGTTGAAGCCCATGAAGTGGTTGATCTGCCCGAAGACGAGCCCCACGAGGACACCTGCCGCGCCCGCCAGCGCCGAGCCGATGAAGAACGTCTTCACGATCACGCGGTCGACGTCGATCCCCATCATCGCGGCCGCCTCGCGGTCGAAGGACGTTGCCCGCATCGCCTTCCCGAGCTTCGACCTCGTCACGAGCAGCCAGAGGCCGGCCATCATCGCGACCGCGGCTCCCATCACCACCAGCCGGATGATCCAGACGTTCAGCGGGCCCCAGCTGATCCCGACCTCGACGTCCACGAGGTCGAAGGTGTCATAGCTCCGGAAATTCGCGCCGAACAGGAGCAGGACGGAGTTCTGGATGAAGAACGACACCCCGAGCGCGCTGATCAGCGGCGCGATGCGCGGCGCCTTGCGCAGTGGCCGGTAGGCGAACCGCTCGATGGCGACACCGAGGAAGCCGCAGCCGACCATCGCCCCGAGGAGCATCAGCACGATGAGGAGCCACACCGCAACGCTCGGGTCCTGTGCGCCGCCGAGCCAGCCGATGATCCCCCAGCCGATGAAGGCACCCACCATGAGCACGTCACCATGCGCGAGGTTCAGGAGCTTCAGGATCCCGTAGACCATCGAGAACCCGAGCGCAACGAGCGCGTAGACGCTCCCGAGCGTGAGCCCGCTGACGAGGAGCTGGACGAGCTTGTCCCAGTCCACGCGCGGGTTATCTCACAGTTCGTGGCCCGAGGCCGAGCGGCGCGCCTACGGAGGGCACGCCGCTCGGCTCGGAGCCGTTTCGACTAGCCGACGGGGCTGTACTTCCCGTTCGTGATCTTGTAGATCACGAACTCGCCGCCGCCCTTGAGGTCGCCCTTCGCGTCGAAGCGGATGTTGTCGCCGATGATCGAGGGCACGTTCGTCGCCCTCGTCTTCTGCACGACTTCCGCGCGGGACGCACTGCCGTTTGCACACGCCTTCCGGATCGCCTCCATGGCTACATAGCCCGCCATGTAGGTCGCCGGCCCGTAGGCACCCGAGACGTCCTTCGTCACGAACTTCCGATACGCGGCGATCACGGCCGCGGCCTTCCTGTCGAAGTGCAGGTCCGGTGCGAACACCGAGACGTATCCGCTCCTCGGCTTGAACTGCGACGGCGAGTACGCGCCGTCCGTGCCGAAGACGATCGCCTTCTTGCCCTGCTCGCGAAGCTGGTTCGAGAGCGTGTTCGCCGCCGACGCGACCTGCGTCGCGAAGATGACGACGGTCACGTTCGACCCGACGTTCGCGACGATCGACGAGAAGTCGGTGTCGTCGGCCGAGACGGACTCACGAGAGACGTTGACGTTCCGCGCGCGCAGGCCACGGCTGACCGCACCTGCGAGCGGGACGGAGTAGTCGTCCTGCGAGTCGATGATCACGACGTTCTTCGCCTTGAGGTTCCTCGACACGTAGCCGACGATGTCCGGCCCCTGGATCGCGTCGTTCGGGATGTTGCGGAAGAACGATCCGTACGGATGGCCCTTCGTGAGGTCGACCGCCGTCGCGGAGCCCGAGATGGATACGAGCTTCGCAGTCGCGAAGAGCTTGCCGCTGACGCGCACGGCCTGGCTCTCCGAGCCGCCGATGACGGCCATGATCTTCGCGTCGGACACGAACCTCCGTGCGACCGTCCGCGCGACCGGAGCCTTGAGCTGTGTATCGCCCTCGGCCACGGCGAACTTCGTGCCGTTCTGCCGGTTGTACTTCTGGACGCCGAACTTCAGCCAGGAAAGCTGCTCCTGGCCGAGGAACCCGGCCGGCCCGGTCAGCGGCCCGAGGAAGCCGAGCGACACGTTCGTGCAGGTCGCAAGCTGCGCAGGCGCGGCCGGCTTCGCCACAGCGACCGTGGTGACAACCGCACACGCGGCTACCGCAAACGCGGCAGCGATGAAACCTTTCTTCATCTGCCCTCCTAATTGCTGTGAATTGCCTCGGATCTGACGTCGACACGCGCCTCTTTGTTGCGCCGCCGCGCCTGCCGACCGTCTCCGACGGTGCATCACACCGCGTTCCGGCTGTCATGTCAACAGCCCGCGACGGGCCGCAACCTAGAAGTAGAACTGCTTCCAGGCCTCCCACCAGGTGTCCGCGCGCGAGACGATCGTGCGCTCGCCGACGCGCTCGACGCCGTGCCGAAACCGCAGCCGGTCAGGCTCGCCGGTGCGCTTGAACTCGGCCCGGACCTCGCAGGGGCGGCCCGGGTCATACGGCGCGACCGCCTTCAGGTCGGCGAGCGCCGCTCGCGCGCCGTCCTCGATGAGCTGACGGGCGCGAACCGGCGGGAACATCCGCGCCGACTCGGATCCGAGACCGGTCTTGACGGCCACCGTCGTGAGCCCGTTGCCGAGGAGCTCCCTGCCCTCGCGACACGACGCCTCGTCACCCGTGACCAGGAGGACCGGGCAGCCCCAGGTGCCGCAGAGCGCGGCGTTGATCCCGGTCTCGCCCACGAGGATGTCGTTGAACCAGAGGTTCTGGTAGTCGCGGCCCGAGATCGTGTGGTTCATGACGCCGTCCGCGGTACCGGCCCGAGCGTGCATGCCGACGAACAGCGCCGCGTCGCAGCCCTGCTCGAGGAAAGCCGTGTACTCGGTCCACTCGTCCTGGACGACATACTCGCAGTCGGGGTCGAGATCCTCGTGAACCAGCGAGTTGAACGTCCAGCCCTTGCCGGCGCCGTGGCAGTCCATGACCACGATCTCCGTCGCCCCGGCCGCCTTCGCACCGCGTACCGCTGCGTTGATCTCCTGCGTGTACAGCTTGCGTCCTTCCTCGTACAGCGACTCGCCGCCCGTCGTCTGCTGCCACTTGACGATTCCGGCGACGCCCTCCATGTCCGAGATGACGTGGACGCGCACGCGGTTAGCCTACGCCGCATCGAGACGGGGCTTCAGGGCAAGGGCGTGCTCGTGACCGGGGCGTCGGGCGGCATCGGCTCGGCGTGCGTTCGCGCGTTCGCCGCCGAGGGCGCACGGGTCGTCGTCCACTTCCACCGCGGCGACGAGCGGGCGCGAGCGCTCGCGGACGAGCTCGGGGGAGCGCCGATCGTCCAGGCCGACCTCACGGACGAGTCCGATGTCGACCGTCTCTTCGACGAGGCGAGAGCCGCGCTCGGCGAGATCGACGTCTGCGTCGAGGTCCAGGGCGTGTGGCCGCGGGACGACGTGCCCGTGTGGGAGCTTTCTCTCGAGCGTTGGGACGAGACCCTGCGCGCGAACCTCACGGCGACGTTCCTCGTCGCGCGGGCGTATCTTCGCGAGGTCGAGCGTCTCGGGCACGGATCGCTCGTCCTCATCGGCTCGACGGCGGGCATCTTCGGCGAGGCGGGTCATGCGGACTACGCCGCCGCGAAGTCCGCCGTCCTCGGCGGCCTTCTCCTCTCGCTGAAGAACGAGATCGTGCGCATCGCGCCGCGCGCGCGCGCGAACGCCGTGGCGCCGGGCTGGACCGAGTCGCCGATGACGCGCGGCCTCGTGGATCCCGAGCAGGTGCGGGCCGTCTCGCGGACGATGGCGCTCCGCAAGGTCGCGCAGCCCGAGGACGTCGCGGCACAGGTCGTCGTCCTCGCCTCCGATGCGCTGTCCGGCCACGTGACCGGGCAGGTCGTCGTCGTCGCGGGCGGCATGGAAGGCAGATCCGTCCATCCCGACTGAAGGAGCGCCATGAGCGACTCGGCCGAGCGCACCGTCGTCAACGCGCACACGACCCCGTATCTCCCGTACGACCTGGAAGGGCCCGTCCAGCCCGAGATGAGCTGGCTTCCGCTCAGCTACGACCGCGAGACCGGCATCGGCTCGTACCTCATGCGCATGCAGCCCGGCGCCGTGACGCTCGAGCACGACCACGATGTGATGGAGGAGTTCCTCATCCTCGAGGGAGACCTCGTGGACTCGGACGGCACGGTCTTCGGCCCGGGCGACTTCGTGAGCTACGACGCCGGCACGCGGCACAACTCGCGGACCGAGGGCGGCTGCGTCATCGCCGTCGTCGAATGGCGCCGCTGAGCTCCGCAACAGCCCCAAGAAAGCGAGAAGGGCGGCGTCGTCCGCCGCCCGTTCTCCTCTCCGTCTGAGCCTGATGCCGTCAGTCCCCAGTCGGGAGTCACTCCGGATATCGGCATGTTCCCGCCGAACCTTGAGTCCCAAACGTCGGAGGAGCTCCTGAGGGATGTAGAGGGGACTGGGAGCGGGGTTGCCGCCGGTGGCCCCGCTCCTCGTCCCGGCAGGTTCCTCGAGTAACGGAGGAGGAACCGCACTCTCCCCTGCAGCTCACTCGCGCGGCCGCCGCATCGTCGCGCGTTGTGAGTGATCCGCACCGTATGCACTCCCCCGCCATGGGCGTCACCCCGTCGCGGTTGACCGATCCCCCGGATTGTGTTGACGGGGTCGCTTCACCTGCTTGACCTAGAGTGGCCCGGGATGGCGGCTCGGTTCCTCACGCGGCTCGCAGCCGGCCCGCCCATCGTCGCGGACGGCGGAATGGGAGTCCTCGTCTCGAGCGCCGTTCCGCGACTGCGCTGCCCCGAGGAGGCGAATCTGCGTGCGCCGGAGAGCGTGCTCTCCCTCCACCTCGGGTTCATCCGCGCCGGCGCGGAGCTGATCGAGACGAACACGTTCGGGGCGAACAGGCGAAAGCTCCGCGAGCGCTACCTCGAGGACGACGTCCGTGCGATCAACGAGGCAGCCGCGAAGATCGCGCGCGACGCGCGGGAGGTGTCCGGACGCGACGTGTTCATCGCGGGCGCGATCGGGCCGCTCGGCGACGCACGCGAGGACGGAGACGACGAGGCCGCGATGCTCGCCGAGCAGGCACGGCTCCTCGAGGGCCGGGGAGTCGATCTCTTCACCGTCGAGACGTTCTTCGACCTCGACGAGCTCGCGATGGCGATCGACGCCGTCCGCTCCGTGTCCTCCCTCCCGATCGTCGCGCTCCTCACCTTCGACGAGGACGCGCTGACCCTCAGCGGCGTATCGGCCCGCGAGGCGGCCGAGCGGCTGTCGGCACTCGACGTGGTCGCGCTCGGCGCGAACCACAGCGCCGGGCCGCAGGCCGCGCTGCGCGCGATCGAGCAGATGGGTGGGAATGGCAAGCCGCTGGCCGTGATGCCGAACGTCGGCCTCGCAAGCCTCGCCGGCCAGCGAATCGTCTTCCCCCACGCGACTCCCGAGTACTTCGGTGAGTTCGCCGCACACGCGCAGGAGCTCGGCGCACGGATCATCGGCGGCTGCTGCGGCTGCACCCCGGCCGAGATCGCGGCGATCCGCAGCGCGGTGGACGAGGAGCGGCGCCCGGTCGCGCCCCTCGTCGTCCGCGAGCGAGCGCTTCACGCGAAGGCAGCCCCGAGCAGCGCGGGTACGCTGCTCGAGCGCAAGCTCGACACGGGCGAGTTCGTGGTCTCCGTCGAGATCGACCCTCCCCGAGGTGCGAATCCCGACGGGATGCTCGAGGTCGCCCGAACGCTGAAGGGCTCGGGGCTCGTGGACGTCGTGGACGTCAACGACAACCCGCGGGCCCGCGCCCGTATGAGCGGGATGATGGCGTCGGTCGCGATCGAGCGACACGTGGGCATCGAGACCATCCCGCACCTGACGCCTCGCGACGCCTCGATCGCCGGGCTCGAGTCGCAGCTCCTCGGCGCGCACGCCGAAGGGATCCGGAACGTGCTCGCGGTGACCGGCGACCCGCCCGAGGCAGGCGACTACCCCGGCGCCCGCGGCGTGTACGAGGTCGACTCGATCGGTCTCTCGCGGGTCATCACGCGTATGAACGCCGGCGAGGACTTCAACGGCGCCGAGATCGACGCGCCGACGTCGTTCTTCCTCGGCGTCGCGGTCAACCCGGCGGCAGACGACCTCGACTACGAGCTCGAGCGGTTCCACGAGAAGCTCGAGGCAGGCGCCCGCTTCGCGATGACGCAGGTGCTCTTCGACTTCTCGTACCTCGACCGGTTCGTCGAGCGGCTCGGCGGCGCGCTGCCGATCCCCCATCCTGATCGGCATCTTCTACGTCAAGAGCTACCAGCTCGCGCTTCGGCTTCACAACGAGGTTCCAGGGATCGTGGTGCCCGAGCACGTGCTCGCGCGGCTCCGTGACGCCGGCCCGAATGCGGGGGCCGTAGGGCTCGAGCTCGCGAAGGAGCTTCTCGCCGAGTCGCGCGAGCGGGCGGCCGGTGTGTACGTGATCCCGCCCTTCCGCCAACCGCTCGCCGCCCTCGAGGTTCTCGGCTGAGCGACAGACCATTCGTGCCCGGCACCTACTTCGCGCACTCGGTCGACAGCGCCTGGCGTCCGACCTTCTCGAGCACGTCCCGCACCGTCTGCGGCGGCACGCCGTAGCCGCCGACGTCGTCGGGGCGCCGCGCGAACACGACCGTCCGCACGCGCCCGTCCGCATCGATGCCGGGCCCGCCGGACAGTCCCGGTCGCACCTCTCCCCGAATCGCCGTCACGTTCCTCGACACGGGCCCGCGTCCGTACGCGTCGCGGCTCAGCGCCCGGCCCGTCCCTCCCAGGCGCCCCGGGATGACGGTCAGAGGCCCGTTCCCCGGATAGCCCACGAGCGCGACCGACGCGCGACGCTCCGGATCGGCCATGGCGAGCGGCGCACCACGCAACCCGCGCGCGCGAAGGACTGCGATGTCGTTCTGCGCATCGAACGCGACGACTGACGCCTGCACGGATTTCTTGCCGCGGCGATCGACCAGCGGCCTCGAGATTCCGGCGACGACATGCGCATTCGTGACCACGAGCCCTCGCCGGACGATCCATCCGGATCCCTCCACGCCGAGCCCGCACGCGACGCCGGTCACGCGGACGACGCTCCGAGCCGCGCGGTCGACGTCCGGGTCGCGCGCGATCGCGCTGTCCGGGGGAGGAACGATCGCCGGCGGCCCCACGACGACGCCGATCGGATCCACCCGCTCGAGCGTCTCGAGCAAGCGCTCGGGCGGGAACTCCTCGTTGATCCGCGACAGGATCGTCGACTCCTGCACCGACCGCCGCAGTTCGGACTGTCCGGGCAAGTAGAGGAGGACGGCGCCGACCGCCCAGCAGATGAGGAATCCTGCGAGAACCCCGAGCAGCGCGCCGGCCACCGAGTCGATGGAGCGCAGGCCCGGAACCGCGCTCATTCCCGCGCGCAACGTCCCGCCGAGGATCCCCGCGAGGGTCTGGAGAAGCACGCCGCCGAGGATCGCGGCGCCGAGCGCGACGAGCGGCGCGTAGGGCGACCCCTCGTTCAGGAAGGCAGGCGCGATCTGCGCACCGAGGTACGCGCCGAGCGCGAACCCGGCGAGCGAGAGCGCTCCTCGCACGAGCCCGCGCGAGAGCCCGTAGAACCCGAAGAGGAGGACGACGCCGAAGACGATCCAGTCGGCGGTGGCCACAGCCGGGAAAGCGTACGCGGAGCAAAGGCCGGGCCCTCGCGGCCCGGCTACACTAGGCCGGCTCGGGGGCGTAGTTCAGTTGGTTAGAACGCCGGCCTGTCACGCCGGAGGTCGCGGGTTCGAGTCCCGTCGCTCCCGTCCTCGCAACGCCGCTCTGGGCCTAGCTTTCGGGGCTAGGCCCGTTGTCTCGCCGGACGCGCCGCGTTCCGATCGTGTCCCGAACGTCCACTGCTCGCCTACGTCGAGGGCGTCGAGGCGACTAGTCAAGGGAGGCGAGAGCATCCCGCACGAGTTGATCTGCCTCGAGGTTCAACTCCCGAGGCACCCAACTGATGCGGAAGGTTTTGAACCCAGGCCGGAGACCGCACGCCTGTTCGTGCAGCTCACGGAGACGTGCTTCTTTCACGCTGCGGACACCGTTTACTTGGTCCACCACGAGCTCAGAGTCCGTGTAGACCCTGATGTGCCCGATTCCGTGCGCGCGCGCAAGCATCAATCCTTCGATCAACGCTTCGTACTCCGCCACGTTGTGGGTGGCACGACCGATCGCCTTCGAGATCCGATCCACCGTGACCAACCGGCGCGTTCGCAGAAGCGCACCAATCGCCGCGTGGGTCAACGGCTCTCCGGGGCGGCGTCGCAGGTTGCCCCCATCAGTGTTGAGAAGGTAGTACCCAGGCAGCGGGCCGGACAGCTCTGCGGCCCCGGCCTCAGGCGTCTCCGACTCGGACTCCGGCGTCTCGCCGATCAGGACGCGGCGCACGAAGTCCGAGCGCCTCTCGCGAGGCAGGCGCGGCTCCGACGTCCATGCGCCGTCGGTGATCGTGGGCGTGGCGAGCAGGTGAGCGGCCATCTCGGCTGGCGGCAGCTCGCGCCAGGACGCCCTACGGGGCTTCCTCGGCTCAGTCATCGGCGGGTCATCCTACGAACTCGCGGCGGGCAAGCCCGCCGCGCGCTGGAGGAAGCCGGTTAGGGAGTGGCCGCCGTCGGCTTGCGGTAGCTGTAACCGCCCTGCTGCTTCGTCGTGAGGCCGAGGAAGATCGCGGCAACGCCCACGACGACGAAGGGGACCCAGTCGTTCGCGGACTCGTCTGCGAAGCCGAAGAGCCACGGCGAGGCGGCGAGCAAGGCGCCCGCGACGATGTCGAACAGGTTGTGCACCGCCATCGGGGCGACCTTCCAGACGCCGAGCTCGTAGTTCGTGAACAGGCTGTACGCGATCAGCCCGATACCCAGCACGACCGAGATCACCGTCGGTGCGGTGAGCTCCGAGAACTGGAAGATCCACGGGGCGGCGATCAGCGCGGCGCCGACGATGTAGTCGAGCGGCGCGTGAAGCCGAGTCGGAATGAAGCGCATCGTGACTCCTTTGCGATCGGAACGGTCGGCACTGATTCGCACCGGTCGCGTCCGCGGTTCGCGAAGGCTCGTACGCGCGCTTCGAAGGCCCTAGCTGCCCCAGCCCTCGTGCGGAGGGTGGTCGCCCGGGTCGAACATCCACGTCTCTCGGAGGTCCTCGCATCGCCCGTCGTCGGCGAAGCGGAGGAAGAGGATGCCGATCAGCGTCACCTCGGCGCCGCCGTTGAGCATCCTGACCCAGAACTCGACCGCCGCCCGGCGCCCGTCCGCCGACTCCACCGGCCGACCCATCCGCACGTCGACACGGTCCTGCGTCTCGGTGACGTTCGACCAGTACGCATGTACGCCGTCCGCACCCTGGTGCGCTTCCTCGAGCGGATGGCTGCGGTAACTGCTGTCGACCGTGAAGAGGGCCGCCGCCGCGTCGGCGTCCCGGTCGCGCCAGGCCTGCGCGTAGGCATCGACCCACTGTTGGACTGTCATGAGGCGAGCCTAACCGGACTCCGAGGCGGCCCTGAGCACCTCGATTCGCTCGAGGCTCGCGGCGGGCCAGAGCTTCTTCATGTCGTAGAAGACATTGAATGCGGGCACGCCGTCGGGAAGCTCGACCCACGGAACCTTCGACTTCGTGAAGATGTGGACGTCCGGCTCGATCGAGGACGGGTCGTCGAGCGTGCCGCCACGTACGAACCGCACGCGCGGGCTCGTGTACTTGCTGTAGACGGCGACCTGGCAGGTCGGGCAACGCCATATCGTCTGCTTGCTGCCGTTGTCGCGAGGCACGCGGACCGGCTCCGGCTCGCCGGCGAGCAGCTCCACCCGGTCCGTCTCGATCAGCGCGTTGATGACGAATGCGCTACCCGTCTGCCGCTGGCAGTTCAGGCAGTGGCAGCAGTGGACGAAGAGCGGGTCGGACGACAGGCGGTAGCGAACCGCGCCGCAGGCGCAGCCGCCTTCGCGTTGAGCGCTCATGGCTCCTCCTCGAGGACGCGCGGACGGAGCTCGGACCCTACTCCTGCATGGCGAGACGACGGGAACGTGCGGTTCGGTGCTCGACAAGTAATACGGTATGTCAATATGCTCATTCAGCTGCGGCGTAACCCGGACGTCCCTAGAAGGGAGCAGCCAATGCGCACGAGTCTTTCGAAGCGGCGACTATTCCTCGTCGCCGCCGTCTCGCTCGCGGTGGTCGCGGCAACTGCGACCGCCGCGCTGTCCGCGGTCTCTGCAACAGCCGCCGGATGCTCGCCGTCGATCACGAAGGCACCGTTCGGCGACGTCGACGGTCAGGCCGTCGACCGCTACACGCTGAAGAACTGCAAGGACATGGAGGTGAAGATCCTCACCTACGGCGGCATCCTGCAAGAGATCTCGGTCCCCGACCGCAAGAACAGGATCGCGAACGTCACGCTGGGGTTCGACAACCTCGCGGACTACGTCGCCAAGAGCCCGTACTTCGGCTGCATCACCGGCCGCTACGCGAACCGCATCGCGCTGGGCCAGTTCACGCTCGACGGCGTCGCGTACCAGCTTCCCATCAACAATCCGCCGAACTCGCTTCACGGCGGCGACGTGGGCTTCGACAAGCACGTCTGGGCGGCGACGCCGTTCCAGACCTCGAAGACCGTCGGGCTCGTCCTCGAGTTCACGAGCCCCGACGGCGATCAGGGCTACCCGGGCGAGCTCACGTCGAAGGTCACGTACACGCTGACCCAGCAGAACGAGATCGTCATGGACTACCACGCGACGACGGACGCTCCGACGATCGTCAACCTGACGAACCACGCGTACTGGAACCTCCAGGGTGAGGGCACGAGCGACATCTACGACCACGTGCTCGAGCTCAATGCACCTCAGTACACGCCCGTCGACGAGACGCTGATCCCCACCGGCGCCATCGATCCGGTCGCCGGCACGCCGCTCGACTTCACGAGGCCGACGGCGATCGGCGATCGCATCCGTGACGGCCATCCCCAGCTCGTGATCGGCCGCGGATACGACCACAACTGGGTCCTCGGCAGGCCGAGCCCGAACGACAAGTCGATGATCCTCGCCGCTCGTGTGAAGGAGCCCGACAGCGGACGGGTGCTCTCCGTCTACACGACCGAGCCCGGCATCCAGTTCTACTCCGGCAACTTCCTCGACGGCACTCTCGTCGGGACGAGCGGCCGGATGTACCGACAGGGTGACGGCTTCGCACTCGAGACCCAGCACTACCCGGACTCACCGAACCACTCGAACTTCCCCTCGACCGTGCTTCGGCCAGGCGAGGTCTACGAGACCCGCACGATCTACCAGTTCTCGACCAAGAAGTAGGCCGCCAGCCGACCGGCGCGCTGCCCCGCCTTGCCTCCTCTGGCGGGGCAGCGCGCTAGGCCGTGAGCTCCTCGAACTGCGGCAGGTCGTCCGTGATCTCGAACCACGGCGCCTTCGAGCCGACGTAGATGTGCTCCGTGGGCCGAATGCTCGGCGCGTCGACGAGAGAGCCCATCGCGACGTGCACGTAGGCGCCGTCGCGGACCACCGAGAAGAGCAGCGACCCGCACACGCCGCAGCGCGTGTCGTTCAGGTCGTCCTCACCGAAGACGAGGAGGTCGTCGAACCCGTCCAGCACCTCGAACTTCTCCCGCTCGATGCCCGCGAACGCCTTGAACGCCGACCCGGTCGCGGCGCGACAGCGCGAGCAGTGGCAGTTCGCTGCGTACCGGAACTCGTCCGCGACCTGGTAGCGGACAGCGCCGCATCCACACCCGCCCTCCAGCACCCGTGTCCCCGACTCGGTCTTCATCGGCGCTCCTTTCCTCAGCTCTCGCGCTTCAACGTCCGCCAGCCACCCGCACGGTTGTTGGCAATGATCTGCCGCACCATGGCGGTCACCGCCCGCGCGTTGATCGGCTCGCCCTCACGGATTGCGATCGTGCGTGCGGTCGTGTTCTCGTGGCCGCCGGTGATGATCCCCTCGGGGTCGGGGACGATCGCCCCGTCGTAGAGGAACACGTTCACGTGATCCTTTGCCGCGAGCAGCGCGCAGATGTTCCCGGCCAGCACGAAGTAGGGGCGGTCGCGGAACTTGATCGTCTCGACGACCTCAAGGTCGGCGTCGTGCACGAGCTCGCGCACCTCGCGGCAGATTTCCTGCTGCCAGGCCGGGAGCGCATCGATGTACGCGTCCACGCGCGGGTCAGGGACGTACGTCACTGCATCTAGGACGGCGCGCGGACGCCGAACTCATCGCAGAGGCCAAGACGCCGGGCTCCCGACCGACTCGGCCGGATCTAGGCGATTGACAGGAGTTAACCAGGGCCTCACAGACCGCAGCTAGCCTCACTCGCCGGTGCGCGGCCTCCTCGTCCTGCTTCTGCTTGCGCTTTGCCTGGCCATGGCGGCCGTGGGCGGCGCGGGCGCGGGCACATCGGCCCGGCCCGCGGCGGAGCCCCCGGTCGTCGCATCGCTCACTCCCCGCAAGACCGAAGCCCTCTGGCGAAAGCTCGTCTCCCGGCCGGCTCCGTCCAGACGCTCGAATGCGGCGGCAGCGTGCCGGCCGCTGCGTGCGGTGTTCTACGCGGCCACCGACTACCTGCGGCTGGCGACGACGCTTGCCGCCACGCCCTCGCCCTGCGCCGAGTACTACATCTCCGTCCCGCCGCTCGTCGCCGACAAGACGCAACCGCGGCCCGGGGCCGCGGCGCGCATCCGGGCGCTCGGGCCGAACTTTCACCCGCTCGCGGAGGTCCACTTCACGACCTGGAACAGGTGGGTCGCGAGCACCGGGTCGAGCTTCTACACGGCGGGCGTCACGCAGCGGCAGCGCATGGCTGCGGCCGGCTTCGACGTGTCGAAGGGCGACTCCTGGGCGTTCAACGAGGCGAGCTCCGCGGTCCGCCGCGGGACGGGCCAGGCTCGCAACAACCTCCGCGAGTTCCTTCGCGGCCTGTACGAGGGCGACGGGACGCGGCCGACCAAGGGAGCCGTCTTCGTCATCGGCGTCGGCCAGCGGTCGACCGACGTGTCCCTGTATCAGACGAACCTCCAGAACTGGTTCGCGGACTCCGCTTTCTGGGCGGATATGTCGACCTACGTCAGCGACTGGTCTCAGGAGGTCTACGGCGACGCCCGTAGCTGGGCCGTCGCCGGCGCGACGATGGACGTGCGCCGCGACTACCTGAACGACTACCTGTACCACGAGCTCTCGCTCGCTGGTGTCGGGCCGCCGACGGTCGAGACGGCGCGGACGTACATCCAGTCCGCATACAGCCCGCTCGCGAACGCAGCGTGGGAGCGCCAGGCCGGGTACGGATGGACGATGGTCCCGGCGGATCAGATGGCGGCGTACGTGTCCGCACAGGTCCATGCACTCAGGTACTTCAGCGCGACGAGCGGGCAGGCCCAGGACCACTGGGGCTTCGCCTGGGCGCCGAGGAACGGGACGGGCATGTCCACGGACGACTTCACCGCGCAGTCCGGCATCGTCCTCGAGCGCCTCGCAGCGGCAATACGCGACTCGGCCGACACGCTCGACGCGTCGAACCCAGGAAGCGGCGCCTGCGGGCCGCCGGGCCAGAACGTGTCGTGCATCGCCGACGTACCGGGTGCCCGCCTCACCGAGGCGTGGAAGTCGTTCAGGACGTGGACGCAGGCTGTGCTCGCGTTTGCGACTCCGACGCAGACGATCCCGGCAGGACAAGCCTCCGCACCGATGAGCCTCTCGCTCGTCACGAGCTCGGGGCTGTCCGTCACGACGCCTGTCCCGCTCACGGTGAGTTTGAGCTCCACCTCGCCTCGAGGCGCGTTCTCGTCGAGCTTCGCGGGGCCGTGGACGCGCACGCTGCCCGTGACGATCGCCGCCGGGACCGGGACGAGCCCGCTCTTCTACTACCGGGACACCCGCGCAGGGACTCCCGAGCTCACTGCGTCGGCGTCCGGAGCCACGAGCGGCGTCCAGACGTTCACCGTCAACGCAGGTCCGCCGGTCACCGTCGCAGTCGCTCCTCGTTCGGCGACCGTTCGAGCCCGTACGTCCCAGCGATTCGCCGCAACCGGAGTCGACGCGTTCGGCAACCGCGTCCCTGTCAGCGCAACGTGGTCGGTGACGCCGCGGACGCTCGGCGTCCTCGCCCCGAGGAGCGGTGCGGCGGTGACCCTCACCGCCGGCCGGACGCTCGGAGGCGGCACGATCACCGCCTCGATCTCCTCGGCGGCGGGGAGGGTGTCGGGTGCCGCATCGGTGAACGTGGCGCGCGGGCGGCTCACGATCGGATCGGTTCGGTACCGAGCCTCTAGACGAGCACTGCTCGTCACCACGAAGGCGGTGGACGTCGGCGGCAAGCCGATTTCCGGCGCGACCGTATCCGTCCTCGTCCGCCGGAACGGAGGGCGCTACTTCACGGAGCGCGCCACGACGGGCCCCGGAGGCAACACCGTCTACCGCGTTCCACTCGGTCGCGGCGGCTGCTTCACGACCGCCGTCCGGAAGGTCGCCGCGGCGGGATTCGCCTGGGACGGCCGCACTCCGCGCAACCGCTTCTGCACCTGACGTTCGCTAGGCGCCGAGCACCTCGGCGGCGCGGTCGTAGTCCGTCGGCGCGACCCACAGGATCATCCCGTAGGTACCCGCTCCCGCCGCAGCCGCTGCAGCGGCCGTCGCGTTGATGTCCGCCTCCGCCAGCTTCGCGGTCGCGTCGGCGAGAGCGCCCACGCGGTCGTCGCCCTGGAGGAGGAACGCACGCTTCCCCTCGCTCAGCTCCACACCGGCCTGCGCGGCAGCCGCGCGGAGCGCGGCCGGATCCTCCGGCACGAGATCGATCTGGGACTCGCCGCTGCCCGTCGGGAAGGCGAGGAACGCCGCGAGGTTGACGCCTTGCTCCTGGAGCGCCGCCAGGATGCGCCTGCCCTCTCCCGGAGTGTCCGGCACCGTCACGTAGAAGTACTCGACGCGTCGCACTGTCTCGGCCATGGATGACCTCCTTCTGGCTCGCAGACGCACCTGAACCATACGCCCCCTTCACGGGGGCCGGGCAATCCGGTCCGGTCGGTGCTCCCGTACCCGATGGCGACCGACGCCATTTCGTATCGGCTGCTCGGCCCGGCCGAGCCTCGTGGAGGCGCCCCGCGGCGGCGGGCGCCTCCACCTCGAGCAGACGTCCGCAGAGCGCTCTAGGATCGCCGGAAGGCCCTCGACCAGGAGGTGCAATCGTGGACACGCCGCCGTTGGGAGTTCGCCTCGCCGCAGAGGCGCTCGGGACGTTCATCTTCTTCTTCTTGGGCTTCAGCTCGATCGCCGTCGCGACCGACATCGGGGCCGACGCCGTCACCTCGCTCGGCATCGCGTTCGCATTCGGGCTCGGTCTCGCGCTCGCGATCGCCGGCCTCGGCCACTACTCGGGAGGCCACTTCAACCCCGCGGTGTCGGCGGGCCTCGCGGCTGCCCGGAAGTTCCCGTGGCACGAGGTGATCCCGTACTGGGTCGCGCAGCTCGTGGGAGGCTTCGTCGCCGCGCTCGTCATCGTGATCGTGTACTCGAGCCGTGCCGCCGATGCGCTCGCAACGGTCCCCGGGCCTGGGATCTCGAGCGGAGCAGCGCTTCTACTCGAGGCAATCGCGACGGCGGGCTTCGTGATCGTGATCTGCACGGTCGCGACGGACGACCGCGCTCCGTGGAAGGGCGTCATGGCGCCGCTGCTGATCGGCCTCTACATCTTCACGGCAGCGACCGCGGTCGGCCCTGCGTCGGGAGGCTCGTTCAACCCGGCCCGCTCGATCACGCCCGCGTTCGTCAACGGCGAGTTCGGCGACCTCTGGATCTACATCGTCGGGCCGCTCGTCGGAGGCGTCATCGGCGCAGTCGTATGGATCGCGCTGGCAGAGAAGTCCGCGCGACGGCAACCGGCCCGCTGACGTAGGAGACAGATCGTGCCGAGCTCCGCGCCGGTCGAGCCCGACGGGCCGAACTGGCGCCGTCGCCTCGCCTGGATCGGTGGCGGCGTCGTCCTCGTGCTCGTGCTCGGCTACATCGCGTCGGCGACCGTGCCCCGCTGGTGGGCGCAGCAGGTCGGCAAGCAGGTCGACGGGAGCATCACCACAGGAGTCTTCGTCGGCCTCTTCTACGGATTCGTGTTCACCCTCGTGCCGCTCCTGATCGTGGTCGGCGTCGTGCTCTGGCGGCGCACCTGGCGTGCGCTGGCGATCGTGATAGCCGTGGCGGTGCTCCTCGCCTCACCGAACCTGATGACACTCGGCATCGTGCTCGGGAACGGGAATGCGGCGCACGCGGGAGACCGCATCCTCGACGTCGAGGCGCCCGCCTTCCGCGGCGCTTCGCTCGCCGGCGCGGCGCTCGCGATTCTCCTCGTCGCGTACGTCCTTCACCTCCGGTCCTCGCGTCGCCGCTCCAGAGAGCGCGAGCGCGAGGCGCGCGACGAGCTCGAGGCGGCCCGCACTTCCCCGGAAGCCCCGGCGCAGGATCTCTAGCGGCGCGGCCGGATCAGACCTGGCCGCTGAACGTGTCGCAGCTCTGGGGGCCCGACCCCTCGATGCCGCGGACGAACCACGTGCTTCGCTGCTCCGAGGAGCCGTGTGTCCACGACTCCGGCGTGACCCGGCCCTGAGCGCGCTGCTGGATGCGGTCGTCGCCGACCGCCGCGGCCGCGTCGAGCGCATCGGCCACGTCCTGCCTCGTCAGCTCCTCGACGAACCCGGTGTCGAGCGCGTGGCCGACCCAGAGCCCCGCGTAGCAGTCGGCCTGGAGCTCGACGCGAACTTGTCCGCCTTGCGGGCCGGTATCCCGGTTCGCGCTCTGCAGCACGCCCGTCAGGTTCTGGACATGGTGCCCGTACTCGTGTGCCAGGACGTACGCCTCGGCGAGCGGGCCGCCGCGGGCGCCGAGCTCCGACTGGAGCTGGTCGAAGAAGCCGAGATCGATGTAGACGTAGCGGTCGTTCGGGCAGTAGAACGGTCCGACGGCCGAGGAGGCAGAGCCGCAGCCGGTCTGGATGGTGCCGTCGAAGAACCGCGTCCGCGCAGGCTCGTAGTTCCGCAGTGTGCGACTCCAGTAGGTCTGGACGCTGTTGACCACGCCGACGATCCGGCAGTCCTCTCGCGTGTTGGCGTCTTCGCCCGTCTGGCACTCGTTTCGGATCTCCTGGGACGGGCCCGCCGGCCCGACCTGCTGCCCCTCGAGCGCACCGAGGTCGCCGAGCCCTCCACCGCCGCTGAGGAGGAGGAAGGCAACCAGGACGATGATCCCGATGATCCCGCCTCCGCCACCGAGCGCGAGCGGCGTGCCGCCGGGAACGCGGCCTCCGCGTCCCCGGTAGTCCTCGACCTGCGACGGGTCGAGTCTGGCGTCCTTGCGGAAACGCATCGGCGGCGGGTCTAGTTCCCCGTTTCCGGGGGTCCGAATCCCGCTTAGGGAAAGGCCGGCTCGACGCGAACGCCGCGGTCGACGACGTCTTCGACCGGGACGTTCGACCGCCGAAGGAGCAGCCGGCGGGCGAGCGTCGCCGTCAGCGGCCGCGAAGGGTGCGGTTCCGCCTGGGCTCCTTGGCCGTCGCCGGCGTCCAGTGCTCGCGACCGTCCCCATGCCGGACGAACACGACCGCGCACGCGATCGCGACCGGAAGCATGAGCGCGGGGCGGTGCCCGTACGCCGACAGCGTCAGCGCGATGACGAGACACAGGAACGTCACGAGCCCGAAGAGCAGCGGCGCGTCGCTCAGGAGCGCGTTTCGCCGCGCGGGTCGGCCGCTCGAGGCGACGCCGTCGCTTGGATCCAGCTTCCCATCCACCCTCATAACCCCCTTACCCCAGAGCGGCAAACCTACCACTCCGCGGGGGCGGTTCCAAGCGCTAGCAGACTCGCCGGACAGACGTCTCAAGCAAAGACGTGCTTCGCCGCTCCCCACCGGTCGTGCTCGTGGTCGCTCTGACCGCCGCCCTCATGGCGCTCGCCGGCGCGCGATCGCTGGTCGCCGCGCCCGCCGAGCCTCTTCGCGTCCTCTTCGTCGGGAACAGCCTCACGTCGACGAACGACCTGCCCGCCGCGGTGTCCGCGCTCGCGCGATCGGCGGGCCGGAAGCTGGAGACGGGCTCGGTCGTCTCGGACGGCTACAGCCTCGAGGACCACTGGAGCTCGAGCGCCGCCCCGAAGGAGATCCTCTCCGGCGACTGGGACGTCGTCATCCTCCAGCAAGGGCCGTCCTCGCTCCCGGAGAGCCAGGCGCACCTGAAGCTCTGGGCCCAGCGGTTCACTGCGCTCGCGCAAAGAGCCGGCACCCGGGCGGGGCTCCTGACGGTCTGGCCCGAGTCCTACCGGCGCTCGGCGCTCGGAGCTGTGATCGCCTCGTACCGCAACGCGGCGAAGGCTGCAGGCGCCGAGCTCTTCCCGGCAGGAGACGCGTGGCGAAGGGCCTGGGCCTGCGACCGGAGCCTCGCGCTCTACGGCTCCGACGGCTTCCACCCGAGTCGGCTCGGCACGTACCTCGCGGCACTCGTCGTCTACGGCAAGCTCTTCAAGAGCCCCCTGCTCTCGCCCACACTGCAGCCAGGCGGTACGTCATCGCGAACCGCGCGCACGCTGCAGGCGTCGGCCGCGCTCTCGCTCGGACGACACGTGCCGGCGGCTCGCCGGTGCGGGAAGGCCTGAGCCCTTACGACATCCTTACCTCGGGACGCGCACGAAAACGCCCTCGTGAGGACTCCTTCGAGGACTGCAATCGATTCTCGGGAGGTTCCTTCGTGCAACGCGCGCTCATCACAACCGTCGCAGTGCTCGCCGTCGTGGTGTCCCTGATCGTCGGGAGCTCCGCGGCCGCCGCGCCGGTGAAGGTCGTCGGCAAGGTCGGGCCGGGCTACACCATCAGCGTCACGGTCGGTGGCAAGAAGGTGACGAAGCTCAAGGCCGGCGCCTATCGCTTCGTCGTCAGCGACCGCTCGACGGACCACGACTTCCACCTCATGGGGCCGGGAGTCATGAAGACGATCACGACCGAGGACTTCGTCGGGACGAAGTCGGTCGTCCTGAAGCTGCGCAAGGGGACGTACCGCTTCCTGTGCAGCCCGCACGCCGACGCGATGCGCGGAAGCTTCAAGGTCGGGGCCTGAGCGAACTGCACGAGGGTGCCCGGCGAAAGGCCGGGCACCCTCGACGTCTCAGGAGCGGGTCACTCCCATCGTGATCCGCCCGACGTACCCGTTGCCGCTCTTCTCCAGCCTGAGCAGCGAGCGTGAGCCGCCGTTCCGGTAGATGGAGTCTCCGGCGTTCCGCGGGTCCCGGTTCGGCCGCCGGTTGTACGGCGAACGCTTGTAGACGGTGTCGGTCATCCGGTCTGAGAAGAACAGCTGCCCCGTGTGGACGGTCGTCCCGCCGAGGAAGACCTTCAGATGGATGTGGACAGCTCGGCCCGGATACCACCCGGGATAGATCGTCTTGAACGTCGCGAGCCCGTTCCGGTCCGTCCGCTGGATGCCGCGGAGGAACGTGAGCCCCTCCGTCCCTTCCTGGGACGTCGCGGAGTACGTGCCGCCTGCGTCGCAGTGCCACACGTCCACCGCGGCGTTCCTGATCGGCCTGCACGTCGACGCATCCACGACCGTCAGTCGCAGCGCGAGTGGCACACCGGGCTTGCCCTCGGTGATGTTGCGCCGCACCTTGTCGCCCTCGACGAAATATGGCCCTTCGGTCATCTCCGGCGCGAGGACGCAGGCGACGAGGCCGGATGCGACGGCTGCGGGCCCAGAGCCGGCCGCCTCCGCCGCTTCGGCGTCGAAGAGCTCCTTCGCCCCGAGAGCACCGACGCCGAGCGCGCCCGCCGCGAATCCGCCGAGCTCGAGCAGAGCCCGTCGCCGCGACAGAGGTCTGTCTTCGCGTGTCGTGTCGTCCATCGGGAGAGAGTACGGCCACCGCCTGAGATCGGACTGAGAGTCACGTAAGCGTTATCTGAGCGGCGGGGACGCTGCGGCGGCTTAGGATCGGAGCCGATGCGCGTCGGCCACCCCTTCTGGACGCTCGTCTGGATCAGGGTCGCGTTCCTGATCGGCACAGCCGCGACGCTCCTGTGGGCGCCGGCCTCGGGCGACGCGATCCCGGCGACTCGCGCGTGGGGCCCGTTCACGGATCTCGTCTTCGGCACGTTCGACCAGTGGGACGCAGACTGGTTCCTCCGGATCGCACGCGACGGCTACGACGAAGTCTCGGCGGCGTTCTTCCCGCTGTACCCGGCGCTTCTCTGGCTTGGAGGGTCGTCGCTCGTCTGGGGAACGGTGCTCTCCCTCGTCGCCGCGGGGCTCGGCGCGTGGATCGTCTCCGACCTCGCACGGGAGCGACTCGGCCCAGCAGTTGCCCGCGACACCGTCCTGATCCTGGCCCTGTTCCCGACCGCGTTCGTCTTCACGGCTGTGTACTCGGACGGTCTCTTCCTGCTGCTGTCCGCAGCGTCGTTCCGCGCCGCCCAGCGCGGGCATCCCTGGCTTGCCGGAGTGGCGGGCGGCCTGGCGGTCGCAACACGGGCAATGGGGCTCGCACTGCTGCCTGCGCTGATCTACCTCCTCTGGCCGAAGAGCCGACGCGACGCGTGGCGGTTGGCGCCGTTGCTCCTCCTGCCCGCTGCCGTCGGCATCTACGCCCTGTACCTGCACCGCGAGGTCGGCGACGCGCTTGCGTTCACGGACGCGCAGACGACCGAGTGGGAACGCGAGGTCCACCCGCTCGGGCCGCTCGGTGGCCTCTGGATGGCGATTCAGGCCGGCGGGCACGGAGCGCGCGAGATCCTCGAGAGCCTCCCGCGAACGGAGCGCAGCGGCGCGAGCTATCCACAAGCGCTCCAGGTCAGCTGGTGGAACGTCGTGCATCTTGCGCTGCTCGTTCCGGTCACATGGCTCACGTGGGTCGCCTGGAAACGGCTCGGACCGGCGTTCGGCCTGTACGCGCTCGCAACGCTCGTCGTGATCCTGAGCGTCCCGTCGACCGGTTTTCCGCTCGTGAGCCTTCCGCGCTTCGTCCTCTCCGACTTCCCCGTGCTCATCGCCCTCGCCGCGGTCATCGCAGGAAGACCGGGCCTGCGCACCGGCGTTCTCGTCTCTCTCGGCGCCGTGAGCGCGGTCGCCGGCGTCGCCTTCGCGCGCGGAGTCTGGATCGCCTGATGGGTCGCGTCGCTCACGACGGCATTCCCGAGATCGCGGGCTCGCCGCTCGCGCTCGCGAACCTCCACCTGGATGGGGGTGACACGCTCGCGCTCGGCGACGCGGACCGGGACTCGCTGCTCTACGTGTTCGACGGGAGCGGCTCGCTCGACGGTGGCACCGGGCTCGAGACCGGGTCCGCCGCGCTCGTCCTCGCCGGAGAGCGGGGAGAGTTGCGGGCGGGGGCCGGCGGGCTTGGCGCCGTCCTCGCGACGGTCGGCCCGGACGCGGACCGCCACGCTCCGCTCGGGCCGCGCGAGACCGTGGCGAAGCTCGACGCTGCGGAGACCTCGGCGGCCAGCGGCTCCCGCTCGTTCCAGATCCTGTTCGGCCCGCACAACGGCTCCACGCGGGCGACCCTCTTCGCCGGCTTCGTGCCTCCCGGGCGCGCGCCCTGGCACTTCCACCAGTACGACGAGATCGTCTGGATCCCCGAGGGGCCGGGGAGGCTTCACCTCGGCGACGAGGTCGAGGAGCTCGCGGCGCGCACTGCCTTCCGCCTTCGGCCACGGGAAGTGCACATCGTCGAGAACGCGAGCGCCGATCGCGAGCTGACGATCGTCGGCGTCTTCACGCCGGCGGGCAGCCCGGCCGCGGCCTACCTCGAGCCGGACGTCGCGGCCGAGTACCGGTTCGAGCCCTCGTGACCTCGCCCCGGCGCCCGGTCCTCCTCTACGACTCCGGCTGCCGCGTGTGCCGCTTCACCGCGCGTCTCGTCCTCCGCCTCGACCGTGGCCGGCGGCTCGCATTCCTCCCGCTCCAGGCCGAGGAGGCAGGGGCGCTGCTCGAGCCGCTGCCTGAGTCGGAGCGCATGGCGAGCTGGCGCCTCGTCGAGCCCGACGGGACGATCGCCGGACGAGGGTCGGGCGCACCGGCCGTGCTGCGAGCTCTCGGCCGCGACCGCTCGGCCCGCTTGCTCGCGGTCGTCCCCGAGGCGATGCTCGAGCACGGATACGACCTCGTCGCCCGCAACCGCGGACGCGTCGGCGGCCTCGTCCCGGACGGGCAGGCGCCGCGCAGGTTTCCCTAGCTTCGGAGAGCGTCGCGGCGAGAGGCGAACCTCCCGCCGCAGCGCCTATACCGACTCCTCGACGACTCCCGGGCGGGTCACGGCCCAGATCACCCAGACGGCGAGAGCGATCAGGAGGATCGACCAGAACGGGTAGTACGGGATGAAGAAGAAGTTCGAGATCGCGCTCAGGGCCGCCAGGACGACGGTCACGAGCGCAGCCCAGGCGGCGCCGCGGAGGAGCGCGAAGCCGGTGAGCACGATCAGGATCCCGAGCAGCAGGTGGATCCAGCCCCACGCGGTCACGTCGAGGTCGAAGGTGTAGTTCTGCGTGATCACGAAGAACTCGTCGTTGAAGATCGCCGTCAGGCCCTCGATCCCCTGGAAGAAGCCGACGATGATCATCAGCACCCCGGCGAACGTGATTCCCCCGACAGCCCAACTCGATATCGGCTTCGTTTCAAACCCGGACATCGACACGCTCCTTTCGCTGGTGGCAGAACATCCGCCGCGGGAAGACAGTAGGCGCGGGGTCGGAGGTGATCGGCTAGGCGGGCGAGGCGAGGCCGGCGGCATGCACCGCGAGCCAGATGCACGGCGGCTCGGCGCTCGTGCGCTCGACGCGATGCCGCCGACCCGCCGCGAGCAGGACGTGGTCGCCCGGCGCGAGCGTCGTGCTGGAGCCGTCGGCGAAGCCGAGCTCCGCCGCGCCCTGGAGCAGCACCACCCACTCGTCGCGCTCGCTCTCGAGCCACTCGCCGGCCGGCGTCGACTGGCCCGACGACACGATCCGCTCCACGAGCACGCCCGCGCCCGCGGCGAGCTCCTCGAACCGCTCGTCGTGCAGCAGGTCGTCAGGCAGCTCGAAGAGGTTCAAGCCGGCATGGCCGCGGCGACCTCGCGGGCGAGCGAGTCGACCGTGAGCGGCGACCCCGTCGCCCGCTCGACGAGCCGGTCCCAGCGCTCGGATAGCCCGGACGCGAAGAGGCTTTCCCCGAGTAGGCGCCCGGCATCCGGCCGGCCGACGATGCCGCCGGCCTCGCGATGGAGTGCGTCCCGGAGCTGCAGGCCGACGATGGAGCCGTAGAGATACGTGTGGTAGTAGACGGGCGCGACCGCCAGGTGGATCTTCGCCGCCCAGTCAGGCGCCCGCCGCCCGTCCGGCGGGGTCACGAGCTGGTGACGTGAGACGAGCTCCCACCACAGGCCGTCGAGGTCGCCGTCGGGGTTCCGGTAGAGCTCCCGCTCGAACCCGTTCATCACGAGCACCCAGCGAGTGAAGACCAGAAGCTCGGCGGCCCGGGCCGCACGCAGCTGTGCGTCGAGCGCCGAGGCTTCGCCGCTGTCGACGCCGAGCACGTGCACGAGCCACTCCTGCTGGCCGGCGAGGGAACCGAAGAACAGCGCCGTGGCCTCGGTCGTGACGAGGTGCGTGTCCCGGAGGAGCCAGGGCAGGTCGCGCGCGAAGCCGTGGTCGTAGACGGCGTGCCCGAGCTCGTGGAGCAGAGTGACCATCGAATCGTGGTTGTCGGTGGCGTTCATGAGGATGCGAATGTCGCCGGCCCGGTCGAGGTCGATGCAGAACGCGTGCTGGCACTTGCCGGCGCGCGGAAAGAGGTCGCTCCGGCCGAGGACGTCGCCGACGCCGATCCCGATCCCGGCGAAAGTCTGCTTTCCGAGCTCCACGAGGTCCTGCCCCCGGAAGAACGGGTCGAGGTCCACGCCTCCGTCGGGCGGCGCGTCCTGGAAGAACGGATCGGCGTAGTGCCAGGGGCGCAGCTCGGCCACGGCGCAGCCGAACCGCTCGGCGAGCCGCGCGTCGAGCGCCGCCTTCCAGCGCGCAAACGGCTCTGCCGTGGCGCGGTCGCAGGCGGCGAGGGTGTCGATGAGCTTCGCCTCGTCGAGCTCGCTGACCTCGATCGAGAGCGAGAACCAGTCCCGGTGGCCGAGCGAGCGCGCAGCCTCGTTGCGGAGCCGCGCGAGCTCGCGCACGTCCTCCGCGACGGCTGCGCCCACGGTCTTCGACGCCTCCCAGGCCTCGCGCCGCTCGGCGACGTCGTCGCTGTCGCGCAGGATCCGCTTGATCGTGATGTCGTCGATCTCCTCGCCGCGCACAACCCCGCGATGGCGGGAGTACCGCGCCCCGACCGCCGCCTCGAGCTCCACGATGCGCTCGCGGAGCGAGGCCGGGACCTGGTGCGGGAGCATGAGATCGTGGAGCAGGTCGAGCCGTCGCCCGACGGTGCCGTTCGCTCCGGCTTCACGCGCGCTCGCGATCGACGCGAACTGCCCCGCGTCCGCGAGCAGGTTCGAGTAGGCGAGCTCGGTCTCCGCCCGGCGGCGCTCGTTCTCCGCGTTCGCCTCGACGTTCGCGTCCCACCAGGCGACGTTCCGCGCCTCACTCAGCGGAGCCATCGCGTCTTCTGCCTCCTGCACGAGCACGTCGTCGTGCCTTTCCCCGTCCCCGGCCTGCATCGTGGCCGAGGATACCCGAGCCGCTCCGTGAGCTGATCCGCATCTTTCTCCCTGGAAAGCAACCACTTTTCCTCCCTTGAGGAGTACGCCGGGAGCCACCATTCGGGCGAGATGCACCGCAAGCTCTCGCCGCTCCTCGCCGAGCTCCACTCGCACACGACGTGGAGCGACGGGTCACTCTCCGTCCGCGAGCTCGTCGAGCTCTACGGCTCTGCGGGGTTCGACGTCCTCTGCGTGAGCGACCACGCGTACCGCGAGGACGACCCGGTGATCACGCCCGCGGCGCGCGGCGTCGGCCCCGATGCCTACGGCGAGTACCTCGCGGAGATCGAGAGCGAAGCGGCGCTTGCGCTGAGGCGCTACGGCCTCCTCGTCATCCCCGGTCTCGAGCTCTCTTACAACGACCTCGATCCCGGGCGTTCGGCCCATGCCGTCGCCGTGGGCCTACGCGAGCACCCGTCGCTCGCGGACGGCCTCGCGGCTGCGCTCGAACGGGCCGCCGCGGCCGGGGCGGCGATCATCGGCGCCCATCCCGACGACGCTGTCGATACGACGTCCCGGTCGCATCCGACCCTTGCCTTCGCCGCCGACCCGGACGGGCTCGGCGCCCTCGTCCACCGGTTCGAGCTGTTCAACCGCTCGCAGCTCTTCCCGTGGGTCGCCGCCGCGGGCCGGGCCAGCGTCGCGACCGGGGACTTCCACCGCCTCGAGCACCTCGGCGGGTGGAAGACGCTGATCCCCTGCGCGCGGCGCGAGGCCGCGATCGTCGAATACCTCCGGTCGCCCCGGCCCGTGTATATCGCGCGCTTCGACGTCGAAGCCACCCGCGTCGCTGCCTGAGTCCCCCAGCTCGGCGGCCTGTAGCGTTCTGCGCGTGACAGCGGGGGTGTGCAGATGAGCATCACGGACACGCGGACGCTCCCGTGGAGCTGGTACGTCGACCCGGACGTGCTCCAACTCGAGCACGAGCGGATCTTCCGGCGCTACTGGCAGTACGTCGCGCGCGTCGACGAGATCGCCAAGCCTGCGACGTTCCATACGTCGCGCGTCGGCGACGTCCCCGTCCTCCTCGTCCGCGACCGCGACGGCGTGCTGCGGGCGTTCCTCAACGTCTGCAGGCATCGCGGGTCGATCATCTGCCGCGGATCGGGCAGCCGGCAGACGCTGCAGTGCCCGTACCACGCCTGGACCTACGACCTCGACGGGCGGCTGCTCAAGGCGCCGCGCTCCGAACGCGAGGGCGGATTCGACGCGGACGAGCTCGGGCTGGTCCAGATGCAGGTCGACACCTGGGGACCCTTCGTCTTCGTCAACCCTGATCCCGACGCGCCTCCACTCGGCGAGGTGCTCGACGACATTCCCGAGCGCGTCGCCGAGGCGGGAGTGGACGTGAACGCGCTTCGGTTCCTGTCCCGCGCCGAGTCCGAGTACGACGCGAACTGGAAGATCTGCACCGAGAACTTCCTCGAGTGCTACCACTGCGCGGTCGCGCACCCGGGCTTCTCCGCGGCGATGGACGTCTCCCCGGAGGCGTATCTGCTCGACGTCGGCACCCTCCGCCTCTCGCAATCGAGCCCGCCGAGGCCGGAGCCGCGCGCCTCGTACGACCTGTCGGGCGAGATCGAGCGCGGCCAGTTCCATCTCCTCTTCCCGGGCACGGTCGTCAACGTGATGCCCGGGCGCCCGAACATCTCGATCGGGCCGATCGTGCCGCTCGCGCCCGAGCGCACGTACCGCTTCCTCGACTACTTCGTCGCCCCGGACGCCGGCGAGACGTGGATCGAGGAGATGATCGCCTTCGACGCCCAGGTCGGCGCCGAGGACCGAGTTCTCGTGGAGCGCGTCCAGGCGGGGGTTCGGTCGGGTCTCCTCGACGAGGGCCGCCTGATGCCGCAGTCCGAGCAGCTCGTCGCGCACTTCCAGGCGCTCGTACTCGACGCGCTCGCCTGACGCTTCACCGGCTCGACTCCCCCGCTTCACCAGGCTCGCGCCCACCACCGTCTCGTCCGGTGGAAGGCTGACGTCGCTCGAGGCGCCATTGACCATGAGCCGCCTCGAAGTGCCTCTCGCCAGGACCGGGGTCGGGGGAGCACGGGTCGAGCGGGGCCCGCCGAGGCCGGCCCCGCTCACACCTTCCCGCACGTCGCCGGGCGTCGCCGGTTCACCGCCTCGACTCCGGCCGAGAACCCCGCCGAAACCCACCGCCGGAGGCACGCGTGCGATGACTCGCTCGTCCTACGACCGAGGGGAGTACATCGATGCGAAGGCGACTGGGCGCGGCGGCTGCGATCGGGCTGACCGTGCTACTCGGAGTGAGCGTGGCGGTGGCCGCCGACGGCGACAACTCCAACAACGTCCGCAAGGCGATCGAGACGGGCAAGGCGAAGAACGTCATCCTGCTCATCGGCGACGGCATGGGCGACTCGGAGATCACGATCGCCCGGAACTACACCGTCGGCGCGGCAGGGAGGCTCGCGATGGACGAGCTCCCGCTCACCGGCCAGATGACGACCTACTCGGTCCTCCCGGACGGCAAGCCGGACTACGACCCCGAGTCGGCTTCGACCTCGACCGCGTGGTCGACCGGCCACAAGACCGTCGACGGACGCATCTCGACGTCGCCCTCGGATCAGGATCTGGCGACGATCCTCGAGCTCGCAAGGCAGAAGGGGTTCCGCACCGGCAATGTCACGACGGCCGAGCTGACCGACGCGACGCCGGCGTCGCCCATGTCGCACGTCGTTGCTCGCGGGTGCCAGGGGCCGCTGAACATGAGCGCGTGCCCGCAGGACAAGAAGTCTGCCGGTGGCCCGGGCTCGATCGCCGAGCAGGCGGTACAGCACCAGGTCGACGTCCTGCTGGGCGGAGGCAAGGCACGCTTCGACCAGGTCATCCCGCAGGGTGAGGGACCGTTCGCCGGGCAGAGCGTGATCCAGCAGGCCCAGTCGCTCGGCTACACGCTGGTGACGGACAGGGCCGGCCTTCTCGGCGCGCAGCCGGGAACGAAGCTTCTCGGCCTCTTCACCCCCGTCAACATGAGCCTCGACTGGGGCGGCCTCGCCGCGACGAACCCGCCGTCTGGCCCCGGACGCTGCGAGACCGGGCTGCAGTCGGCCACGGAGCCGACGCTCGCCGACATGACGACGAAGGCCCTCCAGCTGCTCGATGCCCGGCTGCGCGGCTCCCAGCCCGGGTTCTTCCTCCAGGTCGAGGGTGCGTCGATCGACAAGCGCGATCACGCCGCCCAGCCGTGTGAGCAGATCGGCGAGACGGTCGACTTCGACGCAGCCGTCCGCGTGGCGCTCGACTTCGCGAAGAAGAACAAGAACACGCTCGTGATCGTCACGGCCGACCACGCGCACACGAGCCAGATCGTGGAGGCAACCGCGAACCCGGCCGGAGCGTCGAGCATCCTCACGACGAACGAGGGCTCGCCGATGATGGTCACCTACGGCACAACCGCGGGCGACCCCCGCCTCGTCTCGCAGGAGCACACGGGAACGCAGCTCCGCGTCGCGGCCCAGGGGCCGCAGGCCGCAAACGTCGTCGGCCTGATCGATCAGACGGAGCTGTTCCAGATCATGGCCCGCGCCCTCGGCGTCGGCTAGATCGGCCGTCGGTCAGCGGCGTGACCGGGGCGTGCCTCCTGACCCGGTCACGCCGCCGTGTCGCGCGCGGCGCTGCGGGTCGCTCATCGGCGCGCGCCGATTGAGTCCATCCGGTTAACGTTCCGCCCGCCATGAAGATCAGCTTCACCCCGCGGACCGAGGAGTTCTTCAAGCTGTTCGCCCGGGCCGGCGAGAACGCCCTCCAGACGGCGAGGCTCGTCGAGCGCCGCTTCCGCGAGCACCCGAACTCGGGTGTCACGCAGGAGCAGGTGAAGGCGGAGGAGACGGACGGCGACGCGATCACGCGCGAGCTGATCACGCTCCTCAACACCCAGTACATCACGCCCTTCGACCGCGAGGACATCTTTCAGCTCGCGACGGAGATCGACGACGTCGTCGACTACCTCGAGGAGGCGTCGGACATGCTCGGCCTGTACGGCGTCGAGCTACCGACGCGGCACGCGGTGCAGCAGTGCGCGGTCATCGTAGGGGCGTGCGAGCAGCTCGCGCTCGCGTGCAAGAACCTCAAGGGCATGCACGGCGTGCAGGAGGCGCTCGTCGAGCTCAAGCGGCTCGAGGACGAGGGCGACCAGATCCTGCGCGACGCGCTCGCCTCGCTCTTCCGCGACGAGAGGATCGATCCCCTGATCGTCATCCGCTGGAAGGACATCTACGACGGCCTCGAGCGCGCGCTCGACGCCTGCGAGACCGCAGCGAACGTGATCGCGAACATCTACGTCAAGAACGCATAGGCACCGTGGAAGCCACGCTCATCGCCGTCATCGTCGTCGCGCTCTTCTTCGACTTCACGAACGGCTTCCACGACACAGCGAACTCGATCGCGACGAGCGTGTCCACCCGCGCGCTGAGCCCGCGGCCCGCGGTCGCCATGGCTGCCGTCCTCAACTTCGCCGGCGCCTTCGTCTCGTTCAAGGTGGCGGCCACCATCGCGACCGGGATCGTCGACCAGGACGCGATCACGCTGGACATCGTCCTCGCTGGCCTCGTAGGCGCCATCACCTGGAACCTCGTGACGTGGTTCGTCGGCCTCCCGTCCAGCTCGAGTCACGCGCTGATCGGCGGAATGCTCGGCGCGGCGGTGTTCGCGTCCGGCTGGGGCGTCGTGAACTGGGAGGGCCTCAAGGACAAGGTGCTGATCCCGTCGCTCATCGCGCCGTTCCTCGGCATCGTGGGGGCGTTCGCCCTGATCCTCGGCATCACCTGGCTCATCGCGCGGCGGGCGCCGTCAAAGGTCAACCGCGTGTTCCGGCGGGCGCAGCTCGTCTCCGGCGGATTCGTCGCCTTCACGCACGGGACGAACGACGCGCAGAAGACGATGGGCATCATCGCGCTCGCGCTCGTGTCGACGGGCCATCTCTCCGACGACTTCTCCCGGCCGCCGACCTGGGTCATCGTCTCGTCGGCGCTCGCGATGGCGGCCGGGACATACGCGGGCGGGTGGCGGATCATCAGGACGCTCGGCCAGCGGATCGCGAAGATCGATCCGCCGCAGGGCTTCGCCGCGCAGACCACGTGCGCAGCGATCCTATGGGGCACCGCGCACTACGGCTTTCCGGTCTCGACGACGCAGACCATCTCGGGGAGCGTCCTCGGCGCCGGCGCGATCCGCGGGTTCTCGGCCGTCCGCTGGGGGGTCGCGGGCAACATCCTCCTCGCCTGGGTCTTCACGATCCCGATGGCCGGCCTCGTCGGGGGCCTCATGGAGCTCATCACACGCGTCGAGGGCGGCGATGTGATCGTCCTCATCCTCGCGGTCGCGATCGCCGCGATCGCGTTTCTCGGCCGGAGCTACGACACGCGGCGCCGCCTCGTGCCGGCCACGGCATAGCCGAGAGCCGGTCCGCGCTTCACCGCATTCACACCAGTCCGAGACGTTCTGGACACTCGGAGCGGTGTTACGTTCGACGCCGTGGACGCTGCGGGGATCCGCGACATCGCGATCTTCACCGAGTTCGACGAAGCGCAACGGGCGTGCATCGCGGGCGCCTGCAGCGAGCTCGAGGTCGAGGAGGCGACGACGCTCACCGAGCAGGGCGACAACGGTTACGCGATGTTCGCAGTGACGTCCGGCACTGCCGATGTCTTCCGGGACGGACGGCTCGTGCGGACGCTCGGCGCCGGCGACGTCTTCGGCGAGATCGCGGTCTTCTTCGGCGGCCAGCGCACCGCGACGGTGGTGGCGACGTCGCCCATGCGCCTCGTGATGCTGTTCAACGGCGAGCTCGCACGCCTGGACCGCGAGGTCCCCGAGGTCGGGAAGGCGCTGCGCGCTTCGGTCGCGGAGCGGCTCGAACGCGACAAGGACAACGCACCCTCGCCGTCGTAGACAGAGGTCGTTAACCGGATCTCGACCCCACGGAGCTGTGCTCTCCGGGAAGATGTGACCTCGTGGCCGTCCGCACCGTCAAGGAACCGACCGAGCGCCTGCTCAACCGCGAGCTCTCGCTCCTCGACTTCCACGCGCGCGTCCTGGAGCTCGCAGCCGACGAAACGGTCCCGCTGCTCGAGCGTGTCCAGTTCTGCTCGATCTTCTCGTCGAACGTCGACGAGTTCTTCCAGGTCCGTGTCGCGGGCCTCCTCGGCCAGGCGGAGTCGGGCCTTGCGGTCCGCTCGGCGGACGGCCTGACGCCGCAGCAGGCGCTCGCCCGGATCCGCGAGCGTGTCCTCGAGCTGACCGGGCAGCAGTCGCGGCTCTGGAAGCGCGACCTCCGGGCGGCACTCGCCGCGGAGGGCATCGTGATCGGCCGGATCGAGGACTGCGGCGGCAAGGAGCTGAAGCAGCTGGAGCGGGACTTCGAGCGCGAGATCTACCCCGTGCTCACGCCGCTCGCGGTCGGCCCGGGCCAGCCGTTCCCCTACATCTCGGGCCTTTCGCTCTCGCTCGCCGTCTTCGTCGCGGATCCCGAGACGGGAGAAGAGCGATTCGCCCGCGTGAAGATCCCCGAGGGCCTGCCGCGCTTCCACGAGATCGGCAGCCGCGGGCTGTACATCCCGCTCGAGCACGTCATCGCCCACTTCCTCCCCACGCTCTTCCCCGGCGCCACCATCGTCGAGCGTGCAGCCTTCCGCGTCACGCGAGACGCGGACTTCGAGGTCTCGGACGACGCAGCGGACCTGCTCGAGGCCGTCGAGAGCCAGCTGGCAAAGCGCCGCTTCGGCGACGTCGTCCGGCTCGAGGTCAGCACGTCCGCGTCTGCGGAGATGGTCGACCGCCTGACGCGTGGGCTCGACGCGGACGAGACGCAGATCTACCGCATCGAGAGCCCGCTCGACCTCGCCGACCTCAAGGAGCTCTACACCCTCGACCGTCCGGACCTGAAATTCGAGCCATGGCTTCCGGTCATCCCGCCGCGCCTCGAAGCCGCCCAGACCGAAGCGCCGCGGATCTTCGACGAGATCCGCCGCGGCGACCTGGCCCTCCACCAGCCCTATGAATCGTTCCGCGGGAGCTTCGAGGTCTTCGCCCAGGCGGCGGTCAAGGACCCGGACGTGATCGCGATGAAGACCGCTGTCTACCGGACGAGCGACGACAGCGTGCTCGTCGGATCGCTCATCGAGTGCGCCGAGGAGGGCAAGCAGTCCGTCTGCCTCGTCGAGCTAAAGGCACGCTTCGACGAGCGCAGGAACATCGAGTGGTCGCGAGCGCTCGAGCAGGCGGGCGTCCACGTCGTGCACGGATTCCCGGATCTCAAGATCCACGCGAAGATGACGCTAATCGTCCGCCGTGAGCGGAGCGGGCTGCGACGCTACGCGCACATCGCGACGGGCAACTACCACGCGGCGACGGCACGGGTGTACGAGGACTTCGGGATCTTCACGGCGGACGAGGAGATCGCGGCCGACGTCGCCGATCTCTTCAACTACATCACCGGCTTCGGGCGTCCGACGCGGTTCCGCAAGCTGCTCGTCGCCCCGTTCACGCTGCGCAGCGGGCTCATAGACCAGATCCGCGGCGTCGCGGTGGCGGCCGCGGCCGGCGAGAGGGCGCGCATCCGTCTCAAGGTCAACCACCTTGTCGATCCGAGCATCGTCGACGAGCTCTACGCCGCCTCGCAGGCCGGCGCCTCGATCGACATCATCGCGAGGACCACGTGTGCACTCCGTCCCGGGGTCGAGGGCCTCTCGGAGAACATCCGCGTCCGCTCGATCGTCGGCCGCTTCCTCGAGCACAGCCGGATCTACGCGTTCGACGCCGGAGAGCAGAGCACTGTCTACATCGGGAGCGCCGACCTCATGTCGCGAAACCTCGACCACCGGATCGAGGTGATCGCGCCCGTCGAGAACGCGCGGCTACGCCAGGAGGCGAACGCGATTCTCGACAGCGCACTCGCGGACACGACGAACGCCTGGGAGCTCGCGTCGGACGGGACCTGGTCCCGCATCGCGCGCGAGAGCTCCGAAAAGCGCAAGAACCACCAGGAGACGATGATGCGGCGGGTGCTCACGCGTGCCAAGCGTCGCGAGCGCGACCGCCGCGGGGGCTAGCCAGCCGAGGCGATGGAGAATATTCGGGGGGTGAAAGTCGGAGTCGTCGACGTCGGCTCGAACTCGATGCGCCTCCTCGTCGCGGGAGTCGAGCGCGGCAACGTGAAAGAACTCGCACGGGAGCGCGTGTACCTCCGTCTCGGTGACGACGCGTACCGGCTGGGCCGGATCGGCCCCGAGAAGCTCGAGCAAGCGCGTCAGGTCGCCGAGCGCTTCGCGCGGGTCGCGCGAAAGGCATCCGTCGAGCGGCTGGAGACGATCGTGACCGCACCGGGACGCCAGGCCGCAAACGGCGACGAGCTCGTACGCGCCCTCGCCCAGGGCACTCGAGCGCCGGTCGTCGTCCTCGACGCAGAAGAGGAGGGCCGACTCGCCTGGCAGGGCGCCGTGAGCCGTATGAGCGACCCGCCCGACTCGGTGGCCGTGGTCGACCTCGGCGGCGGCTCGTGCGAGATCGCGGTCGGGAAGCCCGGTGACGGTCCCGAGTGGGTGCAGTCGCGCGACGCGGGAGCTCTCCGCGTGACCCGCGCGTTCCTGCCCGGGCACCGCCTCTCGAAGCGAGACGTCTGGACCGCAAGCGTGGAGGTCCATCGCCTCCTCGTGGGCATGGATCCACCCTGCCCCGACGCCGTGCTGGCCGTCGGCGGTACGGCGCGTGCGGTCGGCAGGCTGGTCGGCCGGCGCTTCGGCGAGGACGAGCTCACGAAACTCGCGAAGGCCCTCGTCCGCAAGGGACCACGCGCGGTCGTCGCCGGCACCGGCATCACTCCCGACCGCGCCGAGACGCTGCTCGGAGGGACGCTCGTCCTGGCGGAGGTCACGCGGCTGCTCGGTACGCGGCTCGAGGTCGGGCGCGGCGGGCTCCGCGAGGGCGCGGCGCTGGCACTCGCGCACGAAGCGGCGGCCGTTGCCTGAGCTCGGCTAGCGCCCGAGCTGGCGGAGGATCTTGGGGCTGGCGCTCCAGCGCAGCTCCGCCCGACCGGCAGCCGGAGCGCCGGCGAAGTGAAGGCAGGCGATGCCGCCCTTCTTGAACTGGATCGCGACCGCGTGCGCATCGCCCGTGAGCGCGAGGGACGCGAGCTGCGACAGGTCGGGCTCGTGCCCCACGAGGGCGAGCATGGACTCGGTTCTCGAGGCGGCGACCTCGAGCGCCGCCGCCGGCGAGCTCGTCGGCTCGAGCTCAGGCGCCGCCGCGGGCGCTGGCCAGCCTGCCTCCTCCGAGAGGATCTTGGCCGTCCCCCACGCTCGCGCGTACGAGCTCGCGAGCACCGCCTCGACCTCGACACCGATCCGCTGCAGCCCACGTGCCGCCAGCCGGAAGAGCTCGACGCCCTCGGGCGACAGTGGACGCTGCGCGTCGTCGGGCCAACGCGCAGGGTCGCGCGGTTCGGCGATGGCGTGTCGCACGAGGTAGAGATCCACCAGCACGAATCGTATGGCCGCAGCCGTTATGCCCCGCGCACCGGCAGGTGGCGATGTGGAGCAGGCGTGGCCTAGTGGGAGACGAGCGCGGCGCGACGGCGGCGCGGCTGAGCCACCGGTGGCGGAAGATAGGCGACGGGCGTCAGGCCTCGACCGCGGCGCTCGACGACCCACGCGCCACCCTTCTCGCACTCGATCGCGCCGTCGAAGACCGCCTCGAGGACCTCCCGATGGGTGCACACGAGCGCCGTCGGGGGAAGCGCGCGAAGCAGGCGGAGCGCATCCCGTCTCGTCGCACCGGGTTCGAGCTCGCGCCGCACGCCGACATCGAGCTCGAGCGCCATTGCAAGCGGAGCGACGGTCTGGAGGCACCGGACGAGCGGGCTCGAGACGATGAGGTCGATCGAATAGCCCGCCAGCGACCCGCAGAGCAGCGACGCCTCCCTGCGGCCCGTGCGGTCGAGCTCTCGCGCAGCGTCGAGAGACGGCTTCGAAAGCCGCTTGCTCGCGCTGGCATGTCGCAGTAGAAGCATTGATCCCACCGTGCCCCGAGCCGCGATTCTCCCGCGTGCGCGCGACTCAGGTCAAGCGGGTGGCGAGGTGGTCGAGCAGGGCCGCGTCGCGTGCGTAGGTGAGCACGTCACGCGCCTCGGCAATAGGGACCCAGCGTGCCGCGTCCACCTCGTGGTGGTACTCGAGCCGCCCGTCGACCGGGTCCATGAGCCAGTAACGGACGACTTTCGGTCGCCCACGCGAGTCCGTGTAGCGCGTCGACTCGAGCT
Source organism: uncultured Actinomycetes bacterium (assembly GCA_963815895.1). Classification (GTDB taxonomy): domain Bacteria; phylum Actinomycetota; class Thermoleophilia; order Gaiellales; family Gaiellaceae; genus GMQP-bins7. The sequence goes on from CAWFIP010000002.1 coordinate 823,324, forward strand.
CCTCGCCGAGCACGCAGCGCAGGCCGGTCTCCTCCTCGACCTCGCGCAGAGCGCAGTCCTCGTCGGACTCCCCCGGCTCGGTCTTCCCTTTCGGGAACGACCAGTCGTCGTAGCGGTCACGATGCACGAGGAGCACCTCGCCCTCGTCGTTGAGCACGATGCCACCCGCCGCTCGAACGACGGCCGTCACAGTCGGGCCTGACGGGCCCTCCGCACGAGCCGCTCCCACGCGTCGGGCCAGTCGCGACGTGCACGCCTGCGGCGTTTTTGCTCCTTTCGCACGAGGAGCTCGACAACGTGGTCGGACTGCGCGTTCGCATCGCCGAAGCGTGTGAGCCACTCCTCGGCGACGACGGCGTCCTGGTGCTCGCCGAGGACATCCTGGAGCTTCTTCGCCGCCGAGACGAATCGCTTGCCCGCCGGCCCGAGCTCGTGCGCGGCCAGCTCCGCCGCGTACCGGGCTCGCTTCACGCGAATCCGAGCCGCATGGAGCTCGTCGTCCGGCGACCTCTCGTCGAGAACGGCGAACGCCATCAGCATGCGCCTGACCTCGGCCCACCAGAGATCGGTGAGCCGGACGTCGCCCGCCTCGCGGAACGGCGGCCGCTCCACCTGTGCAAGCCGATCGAGGAGGTCGAAGTAGCGCTTGCGAGACAGCGCGGACACCGCAGCGCGCCGTGCGCGACCGCGCTCGCGCCCCATCGCTTGCAGGAGGCCCGCCGTCTCTGTCGTGTCGAGCTCGAGCGCGGCGACTGCCCCTGACAGGTGCTCGTAGAGCACGTCCGCGTCCCGTGTCGGCCCGAGTCGCGACCCTAGCCAGCCGAGCTCCGCGCGCAGCTCGTCGGCCCATTCGGGCTCGACGAGCGCCTTCGCAGTACGCAGGAACGCGCGCGATCGACGGGTCGCCACCCGCATCTGATGGAGGTTTTCCGCATCTGCCCCGAGTCGTGTCCCAGGGTCGTGGTCGACGAGCTGGCGGTACTGCGCGGTGAGCGCCCGACCGAGCACCTCGTCCGCCGGCGCGTCGGCGGCGAGCGGCGGCGGCCCGGGATCCGGAGGGAGCTCCAGAGCGCGAAAGAGCTTCGGCGTGAATTCCACCTGCTCCGCCCCCGCCTTCAGCAGCAGGCGCTCGAGTCGCCGGAGCGAGCGCTCGTCGCCGTCGAGCAGCTCGACCTCGAGCTCGCGGAAGCGCTTCACGACCCGCGGCCCGTCGAAGACCGAGACCGCGTCCTCGACGATCTCGGCGCCGTCTCTGCGGACGGTCTGACGCCGGGTGCGGAGGCGCGCGACCTTCCCCAGCTCGGCGTCCCGTAGGTGGACCACGAGGAGGTCGACCAGCTCGCCCGGTGGCACGGCGGGCAGGCCCGCGACCTCGAGCTCGATACGTGCGGCGCCGGTCGGGATCTTCAGCTGCCAGAGCCCGGTGCCGTCCTCCGTCCGGAGCCGCAGCGTTATCGAGTGGCGGGCGAGCCTGAGGTCAGGCGTGTCGTGATACGTCGACTGGAATACCCGTGGCTCGAGTTGCTCGCCGAGATCGTCGAGACGGAAACCCTCGCCGGGGACGAGCTTCAGCTCACGCTCGACGGTGCTACGCATCGTCTTAGCGTAGTGCGCCCGCCTAGATCACGAGCCCTCGAGCTGCTTCCGCTTCCGGCCCGCGAAGAGCTTCGCGAGGATGTTCATCACGAGCACGAAGGCGATGAGCACGAGGGCCGCGGCCCAGGCAGCGGCCTGCTCGCCCGGGTCGGGCGACTCGGAGAAGACGAAGATCGTCACGGGCAGCGTCGGCAGGGCGTGCGTCACGTCCCCCGAGATCTGGCTGGCAGCGATCGAGGTCGTGAAGAGGAGCGGGGCTGTCTCGCCTGCGACGCGCGCGACGGAGATGACGACCCCGGTGAGCACGCCCCCGATCGCGGCGGGCAGGATCACGTTCCACGTGGTCCGCCACTTCGTCACGCCGAGCGCGAGGCTTGCGTCGCGCAGGCTGCGCGGGACGACCTCGAGGATCTCCTGCGTCGAGCGGGCGACCATGGGGAGCATGAGGATGGCGAGCGCAAACGCGCCGTAGACGGCGCTCTGGCCGTGGCCCACGACGAGGATCCCGAAGACGAAGACACCGACGACGATCGCCGGAACACCGTTCAGGACATCGAGGACGACCCGGAGCGAGCGGGCGACCTTGGGGCCCGCGTACTCGGACATGTAGATCGCCACGAGCACGGCGACGGGTATCGCCATCAGCATCGCCATTCCCACGATGAGAGCGCTCCCTACGAGCGCGTCGGCAATTCCGCCTTTCTCGCCGAAGAGCGGGCGCGGCTTCGTGAAGAAGTCGATGTTGAGCTGGCTGAACCCCTTGTAGATCAGGGTCCCGAGCACGAGCGCGAGGATCAGGCACGCGAAGAGCGCCGACAGCAGCGCCAGGACTCCGAGCACCTTCTCCGTGACACGGCGGCGGCGCAGCCCGTTGGAGCGCTGCGTGATGTCGAGCTTGTCGACCGTCGTGGGCGCGGAGCTCATACCGCCCTCCTCGCACGCTCGAACCTGACGACGATGAACTGCGCGGCCACGTTCGTAACGAGCGAGATCACCATGAGGATCGCCGCGAGGTAGAGGATCGAAGACGCCTGTTGGACGCTCGTGGCGCCGACGTACTCGGAGGCGATCTTGCTGCCGAGCGAGTCGCCGGGCTCGAACCACGAGGTCGGGATCGCGTTGTGGTTCCCGATCATCTGGTTCACGGCGATCGCCTCCCCGAATGCGCGGCCGAGGCCGAGCAGCACGGCCGCAACGATCCCGGGCAGGGCGTACGGGATCATGACGCCCTTGATCGACTCCCACCGCGTCGAGCCGAGCGCGAGCGCGCCGTCCGTCAAATCCCTGGGCACGCGGATGAAGAGCTCACGGCAGATGGCTGACGTGATCGGGATGATCATGATCGTCAGCACCAGCCCCGCGGGGAGGATGCCCGCCTGCGACGGTTCCCCGGAAAAGATCGGGAGAAACCCGAGCACATCGCCCAGCCACGGCTCCAGGTTGTCGCGCACCCAGGGGCCGAACACGAGGATTCCCCAGAGGCCGAGCACGACGCTCGGGATGGCGGCCAGCAACTCCACCATCGTCGCAATCGGCGCCGCGATGCGGCGCGGTGCGATCTCGGTCAAGAAGAGCGCGATCGCGATCGAGAGCGGCGTCGCGATCGCGAGGGCGATGATGGACGTGACCACCGTCCCGTAGATGAAGATGAGTGCCCCGAACGTGTTCGTGACGGGGTCCCAGGCCTCGGTCCAGACGAAGCTGAGCCCGAACTCCTGGATGGCCGGCCAGGCAAGGTCGAAGATCTTCCAGGCGATGAGCGCCAGCAGAAGGGTCGCCGCCAGCGCGGCGAGGAGCGCGATCCCCCTGAAGAGGACGTCGCCCAGCCGAATGCCGCGGCGCCGGAGGTCTTCCGGCGCCGCGGGCTCGTACGTGGTGGACGTCATGCGGCTGCCCTGACGCCCCTTACGACTGGATCTTCTTGATCTCGCGGTAGATGAACGCGTTCACGGCCTTCGGCAGCGGGACGAAGAAGAGCGGCGGCCCGAACTTCTGGCCCGCCGTCACCGTCCAGTAGACGAACTTCCGCAGGTCGGCGGCCTTGTCGCCCGAGCTCGTCGGAACGATGACGTACGTGAACGTCGAGATCGGGTACGCCTGCTTTCCGCACTTCTTCGGCGGATCGACGATCTTGAGCTGCGTCAGGGCCGTGACCTTGTTCGGCACGTCACAGAGCGCTTTGGTCACGCCCCGGATCCCGGGTAGCGCGTTGCCGCCTGCCCGGTTCTTGATGAGCGCGAACCCGATCTTGTTCTGCACCGCGTACGCGGCATCCGCGTAGGTCAGCGCACCCTCGGTCGACTTGACGACGCCGGCGACGCCCGAGCTCCCGCGCGCACCCGTCCCCGTCGGGAAGTTCACGCTCGTGTTCGTGCCGACCCTGTTCTTCCACTGCGGGCTGATCGCCGATAGGTAGTTCGTAAAGGCATAGGTCGAGCCCGAGCCGTCCGACCGGTAGACGACGGTGATCTTCGTGCTCGGAAGCGTGACACCGGGATTCAACGCCCTGATCGCCCCGGCGTTCCACGTGGTGATGTTCCCCAGGTAGATGTTGGCGAGCACCGGCCCATTGAGGACGAGCCGCTTGCTGAGCCCCGGCACGTTGTACATCACCGCCATCCCTGCGAGGGCCCACGGGATGACGACGCAGCTCTTGCACGCGGACAGCTGGTCGGGCGACAGCGGTGCATCCGATGCCCCGAAGTCGACGGTCCGCGCGGTGATCTGCGCGATCCCCGCTCCCGAGCCCGTGGCCGTGTACGTGATGTTGATCCCGAGCGCGTTGTCCACCGCGGGGATCCACTTCGAGATGAGCGGGAACGGGAACGTCGCTCCCGTGCCGACGAGCGAGCCTGCAGACGGCTTCGCCGCCGCCGTTTGAGTCTGACCCGCGAAGATTGCCAGCCCGGCCAGCGAGACCACCGCAGCGGCCAGCACGATTGCCCTTCTCATATCGGTGCTACCCCTTTCTCTCTCCCATTGCCAACCCCCCAGGACGAAGCGGCCGCAGTGTCCCAGGTCGTTTTTCGTCCCTGTGGTTCCCGACGGTGAACGTCTGGTGACGCCTCGGTGAACGTCACAGCGAAGGGCTCTTGAGCTCGTGGAATTCCCCGGTGACGACGAACGCGGTCTGCTCGCCGATGTCCACGGCGTTGTCGCCGACCCGCTCGAGACAGCGTGCGACGACGATCATCCGGAGGCCCCACTCCTGCGTGCCGGGCGTGTCCGCCATCGCGAGCACCGTCTGGGCGACCCGGCGGTTCGTCGCATCGATGAGGTCGTCCAGCTCCGGGAGCGACCGCGCGCGCACGAGATCACGGGCCGAGAACGAGTCGAGCGCGATGCGGAGCATCTCCTCCGCACGGTCGCCCATCTCGCTGAGGCCCTCGACCAGCTCGAGACCCGGCTCGAGCTCGGCGGCGAGCTTCGTGAGCTTCGCGATCGTCGCGCTCTGATCGCCGATCCGCTCGAGGTGGATCGAGTCGTGGAGCACGGCGAGCACGAGGCGCAGGTCGGTGGCGACGGGATTCTGCTGCGCGAGGAGCTCGGTGACCGTCTTCTCGAGCCGATGGTGCCGCACGTCGACCTCGTCGTCGAAAGAGATCACCGCGTCGCACAGCTCGACGTCCTGCGACTCGAGCGCATCAAGGGCCCCGTGCAGCGCCCGCTGGACGACCGACCCGAGCTCCTGGAGATTCGCTTCGAGCGAGTTGAGGCTCTGCTGGTACTCGACGCGCATCAGCCGAAGCGGCCGGTGACGTAGTCCTCTGTGCGCTTGTCACTCGGATTCGTGAAGATCTTCGTGGTCGCGTCGTGCTCGACGAGGATGCCGTTGCGTCCCTTGCCGTCCTCGTACACCTCGACGCTGAAGAACGCCGTCAAGTCGGCGACCCGCGCGGCCTGCTGCATGTTGTGCGTGACGATCGCGATCGTGTACTCGCGCTTGAGCTCATGGATGAGATCCTCGATGCGGGTGGTCGCGATCGGGTCGAGCGCCGACGCCGGCTCGTCCATGAGGATCACGTCCGGCTCGACGGCGATAGCGCGCGCGATGCAAAGGCGCTGCTGCTGTCCGCCCGAGAGCCCGAGCGCGTTGTCCTTGAGGCGGTCCTTGACCTCGTCCCAGAGCGCCGCCTGCCGCAGCGCTTTCTCCACCCGCTCGTCGAGCTTCGACTTCATGCCGAGCATGCGGGGCCCGAAGGCGATGTTGTCGTAGATCGACTTCGGGAACGGGTTCGGCTTCTGGAACACCATCCCGATCCGTCGCCGAACCTCGACCGGGTCGACGCCCGAGCCGTACAGGTCTTGACCGTGGTAGAGGATCGACCCGCCGACAACCGCACCGGGAATCGTGTCGTTCATCCGGTTGAGGCAGCGGATGAACGTGCTCTTCCCGCACCCCGAAGGCCCGATGAACGCCGTGACCGCGTTCTCGTAGACGTCGAGCGTGACACCGTCGAGTGCGAGTGCCCCGCTGTACCTGACGGAGACGTTCTCGACCTTGAACACCGCCTCGCGCGAGCGGACGTCCGTGGACGCGGACGCGGCCAACTCGCCGATCTTGCGACTGTCAATGCCGGGGCTGGCCGCAGCGCTCTCTTCCACGGTGCTCATCGATGCTCGCGTAGTCGCGTTCGCACACCGTGAGTCTCCCGATCCCGCTCGAGCCTCAGGGACTTCGTACGGTGACCATCTGGTAGCGAGGTGGTGAAGCTCGCGGAAGCGAGGCGTGCCAGCTCGCGCTACACAAGCGGGCGCGACCTAGTGTGACGCGTCCGTGAACTCGGCCAGCTCGCCGGTGACGATGAACGCCGTCTGCTCACCGATGTCGACGGCGTTGTCGCCGATCCGCTCGAAGCACCTCGCGACCGTGATCTGACGCATGCCCCACTCGAGCGCATCGGCGTCGTGGACGTACCCGAGGACCACGTCGAACACCTGGCGGTTGGCGTTGTCCACGAGGTCGTCGAGCTGGTGGATCGAGCGCGCGAGGTCGACGTCTCGCTCCTGGAAGGCGTTCAACGTCACCGTCATCATCTCCGCGCACCGCTCGCCCATGTCGACGAGGCCCTCGACGACCGCCTGCTTCGCGCCGAGGTGACTCGAGAGCTTCGTGAGCTTCGCGATCGTGACGCACTGGTCGCCCACACGCTCGAGGTGGAGCGCCGAATGCAGCACTGCGAGGACGAGTCGAAGGTCGGTTGCAACGGGCGTCTGGCGTGCCAGCACGAGCTCGACGTGTTTCTCGAGCGCCATGTAGTGCTGGTCGACCTCGTCGTCGAACGCGATCACCTCGTCGCACAGCTCGACGTCCTGCGTTCGCAGCGCGTCGACGACGGCGCGAATCGACCGCGACACGATCTCGCCGGTCTCCTGGAAAGCCGTCTCCAGCCCGTCCAGCTCGCTCTGAAGCTCGATCCTCATCGACGACCTGCCTGTTCCCGGCGCGCACACCCCCGGCGGCGCGCAGATTTCATCGCGCCGCCCAGTTTCGCGCCTCGCGCGGCGGTCGGTGGCCCGGTGTCGTGTTCATCTGGTGATGATCTGGTGAAACCTCTCACTCGACCTGGAAAATACATCGGATCTCGAGCCCCCCGCCCCGGGCCCCGCGGGCCTCGACCGTCCCTCCCGCTTGTGTCACCACGTGCTTCACGATCGCGAGCCCGAGGCCGGTTCCGCGCGAGGCACGCGCCCGGTCGGAGCGGTAGAAGCGCTCGAAGAGCCTCGGCAGCTCGGCCTCGTCGACCCCGACCCCGTCGTCGCGTCCGACGAGCTCCACGGACCCGTCGTCGAGGAGGGCGGCCGAGAGCGTGAACGTCGCTCCCGGGCCCGCATACCGAATCGCGTTCTCCGCGAGGTTGCGCGCGACGACGAGAAGCATCCGCGGCCGGATCGCGAGCTCGAGCGACGTGTCGCACTCGAGCCGCAGTTCGACGCCGGCCCGGCCGGCACGCTCCTCGAGCCCGTCGAGCGCATCGGCGAGGACGGGTCGCGCCCGCTCCGCTCCGAGTGCGACGACGCGCGCGCCGGACTCGAGCTCGCTGAGGAAGAGGACCTCGTCGATCAGCTCGGTGATCTGATGCACCTCTCCCGCTGCCTGCTCGAGCATCTCCGGGATGTCCTCACCCGGAAGCGATGCGGTCTCGAGCAACGTCAGCAGACGAGCGAGAGGCGTGCGGAGCTCGTGCGAGACGGCGGCCGTGAAGCCCGACCGCAACTCCTCGTACGCGGCCAGATCGCCCTCGCGCGAGAGGTAGACGAGGCGCTCGCGCCGGCCGTCCACCTCGTACGGGACGACGAGCGGGATGACGCCACGCTCGCCCGTGAGGAGGCCCGACGGGACGAGCTCACCCTCGCGGATCCCGTCCATCGTCTGTCGCGCGCGCCTGCTCGCGAGCACGACCCGGTCGTCGTCGTCGAGCACGACGACCGCCTCCCGACTCTCGTCGACGAGCGTCCGTCCCCGGATCGCGTCCACGTCCACGCCTCATGTGGTTCTAACACAACGCTTTCGCATCGCTTGCGTTCGCCGCACTGGTCCCGAACACACATGTCCGTCAATGCATCCGACGGGCAACGACGCCCAGGAGCGACGGACGGAGGGAAGACCGATGAGGCTCAAGGTGTTCGCGGTGGCGGGATCTGCGGCGGTCACGCTCGCGCTCGCAACCGCCGGTGTGGCGGCCGTGATCAACGGCACGGCCGGGAACGACACTCTTTCGGGCACGCAGCGTGCGGACGAGATCCACGCGTTCGCCGGCGACGACACGATCTACGCGCGCGGCGGCCCGGATCTCGCGCGGGCGGGCTCCGGCAACGACACGGTGCGCTCCGGCGACGGCGAGGACGTCGCATACGGCGGGACGGGCTCGGACGTGGTCTGGGGCGGCGATCGCAGCGACCGGCTGTATGGCGGCTCGGACGCCGATCGCGTGGGCGGCGGCAACGGCGACGACCGCGTCGCGGGGAACAAGGGAGACGACGTCGTCTCCGGCGGAGACGGGAACGACACGCTGTTCGGCGGCTGGGGCGCGGACCGCGTCTCCGGCGGGAACGGCGACGACCGGCTGCACGCGCTCGCCGCGGACGGCCAGCTCGACGTCCTCAACTGCGGGGACGGCCAGGACGAGGCGTTCGTCCTCCGCGCCGAGCGCTCGCTGACGCGCCTGCGCGGCTGCGAGAAGCTCTACCTCGTCGTCGACCTCACGCCGGACCAGGCGGAAGGCGAGACGGCGACTGCGGATGCGGAGGCCGAAGGCTAGAACGGTCTCGCTCGTTCACCAGCCGGACACCGGACGGTAACCAGTAGGCGGCCCCTGGCATCCCCGGGGGCCGCCATGATTTCGCCGGATGGCGAAGGTCCTGATAATCGAGGACGACGATGTCATCGCGCGCGGGATGGCGCGACACCTCGAGGCGGCCGGCTTCGACGCGGTCGGCGTGGCCAATGGCGAGACCGGGCTCGCCCGGCTCCGCTACGAGCGTCCGGACGTCTGTGTGCTCGACCTCATGCTCCCGGGCATCGACGGCTGGCGGGTGATCGAGCAGGCTCGCGCGGAGGGAATCGGCACGCCGATCGTCGTTGTCTCCGCGCGCGGAACCGAGCACGACCGCGTGCACGCGCTCGAAATCGGCGCCGACGACTACCTCGTCAAGCCGTTCTCGCTGAAGGAGCTCGCAGCGCGCGTCCAGGTCGCAGCGCGACGGGGCGTGAGTCACGCGGAGCCGCGCCGCGGCGATGCGATCGTCATCGAGGAGCTCCGGCTCGACCCCGACAACGTGCAGGCCTACGTGAACGGCGCGAGCGCCGAGCTGACCCCCACCGAGTTCAGGCTCATCTACACGCTGGCCCGCGAGCAGGGCCGCGTCCTCACCCGGGACGAGCTGCTTCAGCGCGTCTGGGGCCGGCGGGCGACCCATCGCGACCGCACGGTCGACGTCTTCGTCCGCAAGCTGCGCGAGAAGGTCGATCGCCAGGCGCCGGCCCACACGTTCATCCACACGCGGTACGGGGTCGGCTACAAGCTCGAGGCGCAGCCCAAGTAACGCCTAAGGCCGAGGCTCTGTCGGGAGCAGCGGCAGGGCTCCACCGGTCGCGCGAAGCGCCTCGCTCCCTACGCTCCCACGCTCGTCCCAGGTGAGCGCGGACGCCGGCCGGAAGCGGATCGCGACGTCATCCGACTCGAGGAACTCGCGGACACTGTCGTCGAGCTCGGCGCCGGCGTCGACGTAGCGCCGGTGCACAAGATCGACGAGAGCGCTCACCTCCGCCCCCGTGACGACGTCGGCCCGGCCCGCGATGGAGACGCCGCACACCTCGAACCCGGGGCGGGAGTCGTGAACCACCAGCGTGGCGCGAGCGTCCCGGCCGACGTTTCGAACCTTGCGGCTGCGTGACCCGGTGGCCAGGTAGACCTCGCTGCCCTCTCTTGCAAACCACATCGGCACCGCGTGAATGTGCTCGTCGTCGAAGGTCGCGAGCACGCAGACGACCCGCGCGTCGAGGAGCTCGCGGACCAGCGGGTCCTCGAAGACCTCGGCGGCGACGAGGCGCCTGCTCGGCACCGGCTCGGACACGGCCCAACCATAGGCGGTCGAGAGGCGGCCGCAACTGGGTATGCTTAGTGAGGTTAATGATTAGCGAGGTTACGGTTAGTCACGAGCAGGTCGCGTCCGAGCTCCGCCCGGTGCTCCTTCGCCTTGCCCGCGAGCTGCGGAAGGAGACCGAGCAGCTCGGCATCACGGCACGGCAGGCGACGCTCCTCTGGCTCGTAAAGCGGAGTCCCGGCCTCTCGCTCGCCGAGCTCGCCTCGGAGGAGGGCATCTCCCCTCCCGCGCTCTCCGGGAACGTCGACCGCCTCGAGCGGGCCGGGCTCATCGAGCGCGTGCGCTCGAGCGAGGACCGACGCCGAGTCGGACTGCGGCTCACCGAGGAAGGCGCTCGCCTGCTCCGGAGCATCCGCGCACGGCGGACGACCTGGCTCGCGGGGCGCCTGCGTGTCCTCGAGCCGGAAGAGCTCTCCGCGATCGACGCAGCGATCCCGGCGCTCATGCGGCTCGTCGGTGAGCCGTCGTGACGGCTCTGGTCATCGCGCTCCGGACGCGAACGTTCCGCAGCCTCAGCCGCCATCGCAACTACCGGATCTTCTTCAGCGGGCAGCTCGTATCCCTCGCCGGGACCTGGATGCAGAACGTCGCGCTTGCCTGGCTCGTGCTCGAGCTGTCGGACTCGGCGCTAGCAGTCGGCGCGCTCGCGTTCTGGCGCTTCGTCCCGTTCACCGTGTTCGGGCTCGTCGCAGGCGTTCTCGCCGACCGCATCGACTCGCGTCGCCTCGTCATGACGACGCAGGCCGCGGCGATGGTCGTGTCGATCGCACTCGCGGTCGTCACGCTCACCGACACGGCGACCCTGCCGATCGTCTACGTGCTGGCCGCGCTCGGCGGGATCACGCTCGCCTTCGACGCGCCCGGCCGGCAGTCGCTGACGTACCAGATGGTCGGGCCGAGGTCGCTTCCGAACGCTGTCGCCCTGAACGCGGGGGTCTTCAACGGCTCGCGCGTGATCGGGCCTGCGATCGCGGGCGCGGTCATCGCGACGGCGGGTACCGGGGCCTGCTTCGTGCTCAACGCCGTGAGCTTCCTCGCCGTCCTGACAGCGCTCGCATGCATCAGGCCGGAGGAGCTGCGCATCGTCGAACGCGACCCGAAGGCTCGCCTGGTCGACGGCACGCGGCGGGCGGTTCGGTTCGTGCTCCACGATCCCCAGCTCCGGCTCGTGCTGGGCGTCGTGACGGTCGTGAGCACCGTCGGGTTCAACTTCCACGTGCTCGTTCCGCTGCTCGCCTCGGACACGATGCACGTCGGCCCCGAGGGCTTTGGGCTCCTCTCGGCCGCCTTCGGCGGGGGGGCGCTCGTGGGCGCGCTCGTGACCGCGAGCTTCCGTGAGGCGAGCTGGCGGCTGTTCGCGATCGGCGCAGCCTCGTTCGGAGTTCTCGCCATCGCCCTCGCACCTGTCCGTAGTCCCGTGATCGCTGGATTCGTCCTGTTCGCAATCGGCATCGCCTTCACCCTCTTCACCGCGAACGCGAACGCGCTCATACAGCTCGGAGCTCCGGACCACCTGCGCGGCCGGCTCATCGGCCTCTACCTCTTCGCCTTCGTCGGGCTCGCGCCGGTCGGCGGCCTCCTTGCCGGATCGCTCGCAGAGCTCGGCGGGACGTCGCTCGCCTTCCTCGTCGCAGGCGCGACGTCGCTCGTCGCAATCGGCCTTGCGGCGGCCGCACGGCGTCAGACGCCAGCCACCGTTCCAGCCTGAGCCCCGCTCGCCGGGCGTCATGATCGCCTCATGGACGTCTTCCGGACACCGGACGAGCAGTTCGAGGGTCTACCGGGCTACGACTTCGCCCCGCGCTACCTGGATCAGGATGGGCTCCGGATGCACTACGTCGACGAGGGTGAGGGCGACCCGGTCCTCTTGCTCCACGGCGAGCCGAGCTGGGCGTTCCTCTACCGGAAGATGATCCCGCCGCTCGCGTCTACCGCACGCATCGTCGCGCCCGACTACTTCGGGTTCGGCCGCTCCGACAAGCCCGTGCGGCCCGAGGAGTACTCGTACGACTTCCACTACGCATCGATCGAGCGGCTCGCGGAGGAGCTCGACCTTCGCGACGCGACGGTCGTCGTCCAGGACTGGGGCGGGCCGATCGGCCTTCGTCTCGCCGTCGAGCATCCGGATCGCATCGAACGCCTCGTGATCCTCAACACGGGGATAGGCGCCGGGCGCGCGCCGTCTCCCGAATGGCTTCGGTTCCGCGCGTTTCTGCGGCGGGTGGGAACCGACCTCGTGCCCGGCCAGCTCATCCGCATCTCGTGCGTGAGCGAGCTCGGCGACGACGTCGTCGACGCCTACAACGCGCCGTTCCCCACGCCGGAGTCCAAGGCCGGCGTGCTCGCGTTCCCGGAGCTCGTCCCGACCGAGATCGACCACCCGTCTGCGGCGGCAATGCTCGAGGTGCGCGAAGCGCTCACGCGCTGGGAGAGGCCCACGCTCGTCCTCTTCTCCGACTCCGACCCGATCTTCTCGCCCGAGGCCGCGGACCGGCTCGCCTCGCGGATCCCCGGCGCCGGCCCGGCGGAGATCGTGGCGGGCGCGGGACACTTCCTGCAGGAAGAGAAGGGCGAGCAGATCGCGGAGCGGATCGTGCGCTTCCTCAGCGAGCAGCCGGCGGCTCGGTGACCGTCTCCCGCGGCGCCTCTTCCCACTCGGTGCTCCGCTCGAAGCCGCGGGTCGCATACCAGACCGACCAGGCGACGAGCGCGATCGTGAACGGAAAGCCTGTCGCCATCTGGACCGCCGCGAACGCGCCCACACTGCCGCCGACGAGGAAGAGCATGCGAAGCGCACTGCGGGCCAGGAGGTAGACGCCCCACACGATCGACTCGATGCCGAAGACCCGCCGGTAGGTGCTCGACTCCTTGATCTGGTGCGGGAACGGGTACCACGCGTCCGCGAGGACGCCAGCGAGCGGCCGCCCCACGATCGCGGAGCCGATGTTCGCGAGCCCCCAGACTGCACTCACGAGCACTGGCTGGGCGAGATAGACGACGGCGCTGTCGGCGACGATCCCGATCACGGCCTGCACGAGCACGAAGGCGACCGACACGAGCGCGAGCGCGCCGGCCCGACCACGCCTGCGCTCGTACAGATCGAGGGCGATCCCGACGGCGCTCGCAAGGACGATCCCCGCGACGAGGCTCCATAGCGTCCAGCCCACATAGAACGCGGCCACGGGACCGAACGCCTCCCGTGCGAAGCGCGGCGCGCCTGCGAAGAGGATCGAGCGGAAGCTCGGCTCGGGAAGATCGCGTTCGCGCATGTCCGCGACCATTGCCGGCGTGGCGCTCAAGCGGCCTCCTGCGCCGCGTTGCGGAGTCTCGTCTCCTGCGCCTCGCACCAGGCGACGTTGAACTCGGCGTAGGCGATGCCGTACTGGAGGACGAGGTCGACGAAGGGTGGATCCTCACCCGCTCGCGTCTCGATCTCCCGCAGCAAGGCCAGGAAGTGCTCGTGGTCGACGCGGCGCGCCCGGAGCCGCTCGAGCGCCTCCTCCACCGGAAGAGCGTCTGCGAAGAAGAGTTTCAGCAGGCTTTCGTCGCGAAGCTCCGGCATCTGGGCGGGCGCCCCGAGCCAACGCAGGAGCTCGGCCCGACCGACCTCGGTCAGCGTGTATTCCTTCCGCTTCCGCGCGCCGGTCGGCGAGCTCTTCCCGTCGATCAGACCGACTTCCTCGAGTCGACGGAGCTCGGGGTAGATCTGCCCGTAGCTCGCGGCCCAGAAGAAGCGCGTCGATCGGTCGACGGTTGCCTTGATGTCGTAGCCCGTCCGTACGCCGAGGGCCAGCATCCCGAGAATCACGTACCCGGTGCCGCTGAGCGGCTGCATACCGCGAGACGATATATCTCTACGATATATATGTCAAGCGACGCGCTGCCCGGCTCGCGTCGAGCCTGTCCGCCACATGCCGCCGCCTAGGAGCCGACGACCCAGGTGTCGCCGGAGTGGAGAAGCGCCGCCAGGTCGCCCTCGCCCGAGCGCTCACGCTCCGCCGCGAGCTGCGCGCTCATGAGGTCGTCGTAGACCTCCCGCTCCACCGACCGGAAGACGCCGAGCGGCACCGCCCCGTCGGTGTCGAACGTGATCCGTGAGAGCGCGAACGCGAGGCTCGGCTCGCGGTGCGACGAGTCATGGGCGAGGAGGGCGCCCTCACCCGTCTCTGCCACGTCGACGACGCGCGCCGACCCGTCCGGGTCCTGCACGACGCCCTTCTCGCCCTCTGCCCCGAAGCGAATCGGCGCCCCGTGCTCGAGGTAGATGCGGTTCCCCTTGTCCTCGCGCACGTACTCGAAGGCGCCGTCGTTGTAGATGTTGCAGTTCTGGAGGATCTCGACGAACGCCGAGCCCCGGTGCCGGGCAGCCGCGGCGAGCACCTCGGTCAGCCCCTTCTTGTCGGTGTCGATCGCGCGCGCCACGAACGACGCCTCCGCCCCGATCGCGATGGACAGCGGGTTGAACGGATAGTCGAGCGAGCCCAAGGGCGTCGACTTGGTCACCTTGCCGAGCTCCGAGGTAGGCGAGTACTGGCCCTTCGTGAGCCCGTAGATGCGGTTGTTGAAGAGGAGGATCTTGAGGTTCACGTTCCGGCGAAGCGCGTGGATCAGGTGGTTCCCGCCGATCGAGAGCGCGTCGCCGTCGCCGGTCACGACCCAGACCGAGAGGTCGGGCCGTGTCGCCGCGAGGCCGGTCGCGATCGCCGGCGCGCGCCCGTGGATCGAGTGCATGCCGTACGTCTGCATGTAGTAGGGGAAGCGGGCTGCGCAGCCGATCCCCGACACGAAGACGATGCGCTCGCGCTCGAGCCCGAGCTCGGGCATGAACCCCTGGATGACGTTGAGGATCGCGTAGTCCCCGCAGCCCGGGCACCAGCGCACTTCCTGGTCGGACTTGAAGTCCTTCGCGGTCAGCTGGACGAGGTTGCCGTTGCCGTCGCTCATGAGTCCACCAGCACCGTGATCGCGCCCTCGAGCTCGGCCGCCTGGAACGGCCGTCCGCGCACCTTGTTGTAGCCGATCGCGTCGACCAGGTACTCGGCGCGGAGGAGCAGGCGCAGCTGCCCGAGGTTGATCTCTGGAACGAGCACCTTGTCGTATGCGCGCAAGACGTCGCCCGTGTTGCGCGGGAACGGGTTGAGGTAGTGGAGGTGCGCCGTGGCGACCTTCCGTCCGCTCGCCCGCACGCGACGGGTCGCCGCCGCGATCGCGCCGTAGGTCGATCCCCACCCGAGGACGAGCGTGTCTGCGCCGTCCGGGTCGTCGACCTCGAGCTCGGGGATGTCCGCGGCGATCCCGGCGACCTTGGCGGCTCGCAGCCGGACCATCAGGTCGTGGTTCTCCGGGTCGTAGGACACGTTGCCCGTCTCGTCTTCCTTCTCGAGGCCGCCGATCCGGTGCTCGAGGCCGGGCGTGCCTGGAAGCGCCCAGGGCCGTGCGAGCGTCTCCGCGTCGCGCTTGTACGGGAGGAAGCGCTCTCCGTCGTTCGGCCCGGTCGCGAACTCGGTCGAGATGTCGGGGAGCAAGTCGGCGTCCGGGATCAGCCATGGCTCCGAGCCGTTCGCGAGGTAGGCGTCCGACAGGAGGAACACCGGCGTCCGGTACTTGATGGCGATCCGCGCGGCCTCGATCGCGGCGTCGAAGCAGCCCGAGGGCGTCGCGGCGGCGACGACCGGCACCGGCGACTCGGAGTTGCGGCCGAACATCACCATCAGGAGATCCGCCTGCTCGGGCTTGGTGGGCATCCCGGTGGACGGCCCGGCACGTTGGATGTCGACGACGAGGAGCGGGAGCTCGAGCGTCACCGCGAGCCCGACCGTCTCCGACTTGAGCACGACTCCCGGTCCGGCAGACGTCGTCACCGCGAGCGATCCGCCGAAGGCGGCGCCGAGCGCCGCGCCGGACGCAGCGATCTCGTCCTCGGCCTGGAACGTCCGCACGCCGAAGTGCTTGAGCGGCGCGAGCTCCTCGAGCACACCGGAGGCCGGGGTGATCGGGTAGGCGCCGAGGAAGAGTGGGAGCCCGGACAGCTTGCTGGCGGCGACGAGGCCATACGAGAGCGCGGTATTCCCGGAGATCTGCCGGTACGTCCCGGGCGCGAGCGGCGCCGGGGCGACCTCGTACGAGATCGCGAAGTCCTCGGAGGTCTCGCCGTAGTTCCACCCCGCCTTGAACGCGCGCGTATTCGCTTCCGCGATCTCGGGCCGCCTCGCGAACTTCGACTCGATGAACGCCAGCGTCCCTTCGACAGGCCGGTGGTAGAGCCAGGACATGAGCCCGAGCGCGAAGAAGTTCTTCGAGCGCTCGGCCTCGCGCGACGTTATCCCGTCCACATCCTTCAGGGCTTCGACCGTCATCGACGAGAGCGGGACCTCGTGGACGTGGAAGTCGCCCAGCGACCCATCCTCGAGCGGGCTCTCCGGATAGGCGGCCTTCTGCAGGTTGCGGTCGGTGAACGCGTCGGTGTTGACGATGACCGTCCCGCCCTTCGCGAGGTCGCCGATGTTGACCTTGAGCGCCGCCGGATTCATTGCGACGAGCACGTTCGGCTGGTCGCCGGGCGTGAGGATGTCGTGGTCGGCGAAGTGCACCTGGAACCCCGAGACGCCCGGCAGCGAGCCCGCTGGTGCGCGGATCTCTGCTGGAAAGTCGGGGAAGGTCGCGAGGTCGTTCCCGAAGACCGCGGTCTCGCTCGTGAAGCGGTCGCCGGTCAGCTGCATGCCGTCGCCCGAGTCCCCGGCGAAGCGGATGACGACACGCTCGAGCTGCTCGACAGGCTTGGACTTGGCTATGTGCGAGGTATAGCTGACGCGGGCATGCTGCGTGCCGCCCGCAAACGCCTCCGGAGAAGCAACGTCACAGTTGGGTGACGTGAACGACCGCCCAGCCTGCCTCCGCAGTGCCGCCCCCGTGCGGCTGATCACATTCGTGCTCGCGCTCGCGGCCGTCGCCGCTGTCGGAGCACGAGGCAGCGTCGCCGACACGCGGGCACCGGCGGCCGCGCCCACCCGCTCAGCGATTGTCAAGCGGCTGCCCGAGGCGATCTCGCTCGCTCGCATGCGCCGCGACCTGCGCGCCCTCGAGCAGATCGCGGACCGGAACGGCGGCACGCGTGCCGCCGGCACTGCGGGCTATGCGGCGTCGGTCCGCTACGTCCGCGACCAGCTGCGCCGCGCTGGGTACCGGCCACAGGTGTCGCCCTTCCCGTACACGGAGTACGAGGAGCGGGTCGAGCGGGGAAAGCAGCTCGCGCCGGTGGAGCGCGAGCTCCCGGTCGAGGCGCTCGAGTACTCGCCGTCGACACCGCCGGGCGGCCTTCGGGCGCGTCTCGTCGAAAGCCACGACGGCTGCTCGCGGGACGACTTCGGGGTGGTTCGGGGGCTCATCGCCCTCGTCGAGCGCGGGACCTGCTTCTTCGCGGTGAAGGCGGCGAACGCGCAGGCTGCGGGAGCGGCCGGGCTGCTCGTCTACAACACGGAGGAGGGCCAGTTCGACGGAACGCTGGGCGATCCGAAGGCATCCGGCATACCGGTTGCGGGAATCCCCAGGGCCTACGGGCGGGAGCTGGCCACGGCCTCCGACCCCGTCGTCGAGCTCGTGCTCGACACGGCGACGCGCGAGACGACGTCCCAGAACGTCGTCGCAAGCGCGCAACCGCGCCCGGCGCGCGTCCTCATCGTCGGCGCCCACCTCGACTCGGTTCAGGCGGGGCCCGGCATCAACGACAACGGCACGGGCGCCGCCGCGGTTCTCGAGATCGCGCGCGCCGTCCGGAGGATCGCGCCGAGGCTCGCGGTGCGCTTCACGTTCTGGGGGGCCGAGGAACTCGGCCTCTTCGGCTCCCGGGCCTACGCACCGACGGTCGACAAGAGCCAGGTCGCCGGCTACCTGAACTTCGACGAGCTCGGCTCGCCGTCAAGCCGGTACGGCGTCTACGGCGACTCCACATACGTCACGCGCTGGCTTCGCTACCTCGAGCGCGTCGGTGCCAGCGCCTTCGTGGTCGACATCGAGGGACGCTCGGATCACGCCCCGTTCGCGGCACGCGGGATTCGCGTCGCAGGCCTGTTCGCCGGGGACTACCCCTGCTACCACCGCGCCTGCGACCGGCTGGCGAATGTCGATCTGCGCGCGCTCGACACGCTCACGAAGGCAGCCGCCTTCGGCGTCGCGTCGTTCGCGCCGCTCGGCCGCTAGCCGACTTTGTGGCTCTGAGCCACTAGGTCGTCCGCGCCGTCAGCTCAGGCGGTACACGATGCGGCCGCGCGTGAGGTCGTACGGGGACAACTCGATCCGTACGCGGTCGCCGGGAAAGATCCTGATTCGGTAGCGCTTCATCTTCCCGGCCATGTAGCCGAGGGTCTCGTGCCCGGAATCGAGTCGAATCCGGAACATCTGGCTGCGAAGCGCCTCGAGGACTTCGCCTTCGACCTCGAGTTTCTCCTCCTTTTCGGCCATGCCGCTCCCTTGCGTTCGTTGGACGTGCGTGGCCGCTGGCGATTTGGGCACCGCGGCCACGCAAGTACGTCCCCCCGGAATGGGTCGCTAGCTCAGCCAGTTACCCCGCGACAGCGGTGACGTTGGTCGCCTCTGGACCCTTCTGGCCCTCGCGCTCCTCGAACTCGACGCGCGCGCCCTCGGCAAGGCTCTTGTAGCCGTCGCCGGTGATGTTCGTGTGATGCACGAACAGGTCCTTCGACCCTTCATCGGGGGTGATGAAGCCGTACCCCTTGCTGTCGTTGAACCACTTGACGGTTCCGGTTGCCATGTAAACACCTCCTCCACCTAACTCACGAACGGGTAAGGAAGCGCACGAACAGGAAGCGCAAACCGGACTCGCTCTAGTACTTTGACGCCGACGAGCCTAGCAGGAGCGGCGCATCATGTCGGCTCCGGAGCGTCGTTCTCCGGCAACGGCTCCTCACGCCTCAATCCCAGCGCCATGCCCGCGGCGGCCCATACCGCGACCGCGAGCCAGTGCACCCCGATGACGTCGGTCTGCAGGCCGAGCAGGAGGACCGCGGCGAAGGCGGCCCCTACCCATGCCTCCTTGCGCAGGAGGCCGAGCAGCACGAACACGCTCCACAGCACGAACGCCGCCAGGCCGGCGATCCCGATGTCGATCCCGAGCTCGACGAACGTCGACTCGCCGGCCTTGATCTCGACCCCCGTGCGCTTCGCGACCACGCCCGCGTTCCCGAGCCCGTAGCCCTGCGGATGGTCGAGGATCGCCTCGACTCCGTCGCGCAGGTTCCGCAGGTGGCTCGCGAGCGAGGACTCGGACGGCGAGAACGGGTCTGAGCTCGTCCCCGGCGCCGACTCGGCGTTCTGACGCAGGAACTCGAGCTCCTCCGGTGTGTAGCTCGTGGACGGGCCGATGTCCGGGTACGCGGCGAAGAACACCGCCGAGACCGCGATCGCGGCGAGCGCCAGCACGAGTGGCGCAAGGCGCCGTTGGGCGGCCGCGAGCACGACGAGACCCACGGCCAGCGCTCCCACCGCGGCACGCGTATGCGTGTAGAGCAGGCCCACGAAGATGAGCAGCGAGAGCACGATCGTCCACCACCGGAACGGACGGCTCAACAGATAGACGAGTGCGACGACGAATGCGTATGCGCTCGCGAGCGGCGAGAGGAACGTGGAGACGAGCCGACGGATCGGATTGTTCTCGTCGCCGGTGTTGTAGACCCAGTTCTCGGGGAGGCCCGACAGCCCCTCGTAGTCGAGCCCGAGCTGGTCGCGGTACCAGCCGCGGACGCCCGAGTCCCGCCACGCCTGCAGTGAGACGAACGCGAGGTCGAGGAGGCCGATCAGAGCAACACCGGCCGCCGTGAGCGCGATGACGAGGCCGAGGCGCTCCGTCCGCCACAGCCCGGAGAGCAGGCGGCCGAGCGCGTAGGCCGCGACCGGCAGCAGGTGATGCCGGAGTGCGAGGAGCTCGCCGCGCGCCGTTGCGTCCCCGTCGAGCCAGCTCTGCGGAATGAGCCAGTAGAGGACGACGATCGCCGTGTAGACCAGCGCGAGTGTGTCGGCAGCCGTGACGGCGGGCAGGCGTCGGACGTGCCATGCGGCCGCCACGAGCGCGACGAGGAGAAGCACCTCCTTCCACGCCGCGACGACATCGAGCGCCGTCCCGCGCACGCCGAGATCCCAGAGCTGGGCCATCGCCGCGTTGTGAAGCGCGAGGCCGACGACGAGCACGACGAGCGCCACGCGCGCGATGCGGTCAGTCGACAATGGCCACCAGGGTGAGGCCGAGGTTCACGATGCGGACGCGGCCGGGGAAGAGTGACCGGAAGGTGCCGCTCGAGAGGAGATTGATCTCCTTCGCCCAGTCCCTGTCGAGCGCGGAGTACGACGCGTGCGCGAGTCGGTCTGGCAGCCAGTGAACGAGCGGCAGGCGCGTGTGCACCTCGAGCGGGAAGCGGCGGTTCGGCGTCGTGATGAACGCCCGCCGGCCGACGCGGAGCGCTTCCCGCACGAGCAGGCGCTGCCGGTCACGAGCTCCGACGTGCTCGATGACGGCGTTCGAGAACACGATGTCGAACTCGCCATCCGCGAACGGCAGCGCCAGCGCGTCGCCCTGGACATAGCGGACGCGCGGGTATCGCTCGCTGAAGCGCTCGCCTTCGTGGAGGCCGAGTGCGGTGATGCGCTCGGGCCACGGATAGAGCTCCTCGAAGAAGTTGAGCGTGCCGCAGCCGTCGCAGTCGCCGAACCCGAGCTCGTCGGCGCCAACGTCGAGCACGGTCGTCTCGGCAGTCGGTTGGAGCTCGTTGAGGAAGAGCTCGAGCTTCCGTCTCCGGGAGCGCATCGATACGTGGTCCGCCAGTGGCACGGGCGTAAGTATCGGCTCCGCGCCCGCGAGTAGTCTGGCGCGATGGTTGAGGCACGCCTCCGTCCACAGGGCCCGTACTCCCTGAAGCTGACTACCTGGACCGACGACTGGAGCGCTCAGCTCCCGGAAGGACGCTGGGCGGCGGCGCGTCAGGCGCCGGACGGCACCATCGTGATCCGGGCGTCGTGCGAGCACGCTGCGAACGATGCGCGGTTCCTCCTCGCCCTCGACGACGACACGAGCGAGTTCCACCGTGCCTTCGCGCACGATCCCCTCCTCGGTCGGTCGGTCCGGACGCTCCGAGGCCTCCGAACGAAGCGGCTTGCGACTGTCGCGCAGGCAGCCGTCCACGCGATCTGCGGACAGCTGATCCAGTCCCGCCGCGCGCGCGAGATCGAACGGGCGGTCACCCGAGCCTGCGGCGAGACCCCGCCTAGCCGGGAGGCGCTCGCGCGCCTGTCCCCGGCGAGGCTCACCGCGTGCGGGCTCGCGCCGACCCGCGCCGCCACGCTCGCACGAGTCGTCCGGACGATCGACCTCGAGGGCCTCCGCGCGACGCCCGACACCGCACTACGCCGCCTCGGACGCGAGCGCGGGATCGGCCCCTGGAGCGTGGGCGTGATCGCCCTCAACGGGCTCGGCCGCTACGACGCGGGGCTCGTCGGCGATCTCGGGCTCGTCAAGCTGCTTGCGTCACGGACCGGCCGCTGGCCGGATCCATCCGAGACAGCGGGGCTCCTCGAGCCCTACGGCGACTGGCAGGGGCTCGCGAGCGTGTTCCTGCTCGCGGGCTTCAAGCGCGGCCTCGTGCCCGGAGCGAACCGGGATCGCGCGCGTCTCGCCCGCGCACGCTGCGCGGCGTGAGCGGAATCGCTCCCGACGGCAGCCCAGTCGCTCTCTACGCGCGGCTGCCTGGGCTGGGGGAGCCGGAGCTGATCCACGACGCCGTCCCTGCAGGCGCGGCGATCCTCGAGCTGGGAGCCGGTGCGGGGCGCATCACCCACGGCCTGGTCGCGCTCGGACATCCGGTGGTCGCGGTCGACAACTCCGCGGAGATGCTCGACCTCGTCCAGGACGCCGAGACCGTGCAGGCGGACATCGAGACGCTCGACCTCTGCCGCCGGTTCCCGGTCGTCGTGCTCGCGAGCAACTTCGTCAACCACCTCGACGCGTCCGAGCGTCGCGAGCTGCTCGCCTGCTGCGCGCGACACGTCGCGTCCGACGGCCAGGTTCTCCTCCAGGGCTTCCCGCGCGACTGGGAGCCACGGACGGAGTGGTCGGAGCTCGGCGACGTGCGCATGCGCCTCCGGAGCTACGCGCTCGACGGCGCCGTCGTCACGGGCGAGATGGAGTACGTCGTCGAGGGCGAGCATCTCGTCCACTCGTTCGAGTCGAGGCTCCTGGACGACGAGGAGCTGGACGCCGACCTGCGCGCCGCCGGTCTGCGCCGCCTGCGCGAGCTCGACGAGCGCGGCTCCTGGATAGAAGCCGTGCCGACGGGCTCGTAGACTCCGCGAATGGTCGAGCCGCGCAAGATCGCGATCCTCGGAGCAGGACGTATCGGAGAGGCGCTCGTCTCAGGGCTTCTCTCGTCCGGCTGGCGCGAGGCCGGCGAGATCTCCGCCACCGCCCGGCGGGCCGAGCGCGTCGCCGAGCTGCGCGAGCGCTACGGCATCGACGCGACTCTGTCGAACCCGGACGCCGCAACGGGCGCCGCGCTCGTCGTCATCGCCGTCAAGCCGCAGGACATCGACGCGCTGCTCGACGAGGTCGGAGAACGGATTCTCCCCGGGCAGACAGTGCTCTCCGTGGCCGCTGCGATCCCGACCGCCAGGATCGAGTCGCGCCTCGCGGACGGCGTCCCCGTCGTGCGGGCGATGCCGAACACTCCGTCCACCGTCCACGAGGGGATCGCGGGCCTTTCCGCCGGAGCGCACGCGAGCGAGGAGCAGCTCGACCTCGCCGAGGAGGCGCTGTCCCACCTGGGCGCGGTCGTCCGCGTGCCGGAGGACGCGCTCGACGCGATCACCGCCGTCTCGGGCTCCGGGCCTGCCTACTTCGCGCTGCTCGCCGAGGCGATGATCGAGGCGGGGATCCTGCTCGGCCTCTCGCGGGAGATATCGACGCAGCTCGTGGTGCAGACGATGCTCGGCACGGCAAAGCAGCTGCGCGACGAGAAGATGCACCCGGTCGAGCTGCGCGAGATGGTGACCTCGCCGGGCGGGACGACGATCGCCGCCATCCGGGAGCTCGAGATAGCCGGCGTACGCGCCGCGTTCCTGAACGCGATCCAGGCCGCGATGGTTCGCGCCCGCGAACTGGCGGCCGGCGAGCCCTAGCCCGGAAGCAGCGGCGACTCGAGCCGGACGCCGATGCTGCGCGCCTGTGCGAGGTGCTGCAGCACCAGGACCGTGTCTGCGACGGGCACGTCCTCGAGAAAGTCGGTGCGCGTCTCGAAGTCCGAGAGCAGGGCGCGGATCGCGTCGTCGTAGCGCACGCCGTCGGCCGCCGCGACGGACGCGAGCGTGTCCGCGACCGCACCGGGGAAGTCGTCCCGCCCGCGGATGCTCTCTGCGAGCTCGGCTGCACGGGCGTCCGCTCCGAGGACGAGCGCGGCAAGGGCCGCCGCGTAGCGGCCGATCGGGCTCTCCGACGCCGCCGCTCCCGCGTCGAGCGCCCACATCGCGGCTTCCCGGGCCTGCGCCGAGTCGCCGGCGAGAAGCCGAGCCTTCATCGCGCCTATCGGCCTCCCCCAGCTTCCGGCCGGCGCGTCAGGCCAACTCTCGCGGTAGCGCTCCGCCGCGCGTGCGAGCCACTCCTCGGCGTTGCCCTCGCGCCCGAGCATGAGATACGAGAGCCCTGCGGCCCAGGCCGCGTTGCCCATTCGAGTGAGCTGACGCTGGCGCTCGTCGCCGCCGTCCGGCAGGCGCGCGGCCCCATCCTCGTATCGCTCCTGCGCGCGCCTTGCCCGTTCCTGCCAGTGCTCCTTCCCGGCGTCCACGACCGACGAAGTATCGTCCTGGCGGTGGGACGGGAGCTCCGCGAGGTCGTCTACGTGGACGGGGTGCGCACGGCATTCGGCCGCGCGGGCAAGGACGGCTACTTCTGGCGCACGCGTGCCGACGACATGGCCGTCAAGGTCGTGCGCGAGCTCTTGCGGCGCAATCCGCAGCTGCCGCCCGAGCGCATCGACGACGTCGTGCTCGCGGCGACCGCACAGGTTGGTGACCAGGGCCTGACGCTCGGTCGCGACGTCGCGCTACTCGCGGGCCTCCCGAAGACGGTTCCCGGATTCGCCGTCGACCGCATGTGCGCCGGCGCGCTCACCGCAACCACCGCGGGGGCCGGCGAGATCGCGATGGGTGCCGCGGACGTCGTCCTGGTCGGCGGCGTCGAGCACATGGGCCACCACCCGATGGGCGACGACGTCGACTTCAACCCGCGGTTCGTCTCCGAGCGCATCGTCGACGAGTCGGCTGCGGTGATGGGGCAGACGGCGGAGAACCTCCACGATGCCTTTCCGGGTCTGACGAGGGAAGCCGCCGACGCTTTTGCGGTCGCATCGCAGCAGAAGGCGGCGCGCGCCTGGGACGACGGGGTCATGGACGACCAGGTCATCCCGATGTCCGTCTTCACCGACGAGGGCTGGACGGTCACCGAGCGCGACCAGTTCCTGCGGCCCGACACGACCCTCGAGGGGCTCGCGACCCTGCGCACGCCGTTCCGTGCGGGCGGCCGCGTCACGGCCGGGAACTCGGCCGGCCTGACGGACGGCGCGACGGCAGCGCTCCTCGTCTCGGAGGACGCCGCCGCTGACCTCGAGCTCGAGCCGCAGATGCGACTCGTGTCGTTCGCCTACGCAGGCGTCGAGCCGGAGCTCATGGGGCTCGGCCCCGTTCCCGCGACGAAGAGGGCGCTCGAGCAGGCCGGGATCACGATCGACGACGTCGGGCTGTTCGAGCTGAACGAGCCGTTCGCGGTGCAGGTGCTCACGTGGTGCGACGGGATCGGCGTCGAGCCCGACGACGCGCGCCTCAACCCGTACGGCGGCGCGATCGCCTGCGGCCACCCGCTCGCCGCGACCGGCGTGCGCCTCATGGCGCAGCTGGCGCACGGGTTCCGCGAGCGGCCCGAAGTGCGCTACGGGCTGACGGCGCTCTGTATCGGGCTCGGCATGGGCGCGGCGATCCTCTGGGAGAACGTCGCTAACGGTGGCTAGCACGACCCGGTTCAAGCTCCAGCAGGTCACGACGCCACCCGGCGCGATCGCGATCGTGACGATGGACAACGGCGAGGACTGGCAGAAGCCGAACACGTTCGGCGAGGCGGCGCTGCGCTCGCTCGAGGAGTTGCTCGACCGGGTGGAAGAGGGCGAGTGGGCAGGGCTCCTGCTCACCGGGAAACCGTTCGTGTTCGCCGTCGGCGCCGACATCGACGAGTTCGGAGAGATCACGCCCGAGCGCGCGCGTCAGGGAGGCGAGGCCGGCCACGAGCTCTTCGGGCGCATCCGCGCGCTTCCGTTCCCCACGCTCGCGGCGGTCAACGGCGCGGCGCTCGGAGGCGGCGTCGAGATCGCGCTCCATTGCGACTACCGGACGCTTTCCTCCGACGTCCGACACTTCGCCTGTCCCGAGGTGCTGCTGGGGCTGATCCCGGGCTGGGGGGGCACGCAGCTCATCCCGCGGCTCGTCGGCGCCGAGCAGGCGGTGCGCTTCATCGTGGAGAACCCGCTCAGGCAGAACCGGATGCTGAACGCCCGGCAGGCGTTCGAGGCGGGGTTCGCCGACGCTCTGCTCGAGCCGGTCGAGTTCCTCGACGAGTCTCTCGCCTTTCTCGTCCGCACGATCGAGGAGGGCGGCGGCAAGCGCGAGCAGGAAGCCGACCTGTCGGACCTCGACGAGGTCGTGCGCAAGGCACGGTCCCGTATCGAAGACCAGGTCCACGGTGCGGCGCCCGCTCCCTACCGTGCGCTCGACCTCATCGCCGGAGCCGGTTCGTGGTCGATCGAGGACGGGTACCGGGCGGAGGAGGACGCGCTCGCCGAGCTCCTGCCTGGCCCGCAGGCGCAGGCCTCCGTCTACTCGTTCTTCCTCGTGGAGCGCCGCGCGAAGCGGGCTGTTGGCATCCCGGAGACCGAGCCGCGCCGCGTGTCCAGGGTCGGGATCGTCGGTGCCGGCCTCATGGCGAGGCAGCTCGCGCTGCTGATCCTGCGCCGGCTGGAGGTCCCCGTCGTGCTCAGGGACCTGACGCAGGAGCAGGTCGACGACGCGATCTCCTGGATCGGCGGCGAGCTGGGCGAGATCGTCCAGAAGGGACGCATGTCGGAAGGAAAGGCACGCTTCCTCGCGTCGCTCACGACGGGAGGTACCGAGTGGAGCGTCTTCTCCGGCTGCGATCTCGTGCTCGAGGCGGTGTACGAGGAGATGACGGTGAAAAAGGAGGTCTTCGCCGAGCTGGAGCGCGTCGTCTCGCCGGAGTGCGTCCTCGCCACGAACACGTCGTCGCTCTCCGTCACGGAGATGGGCGCCGACCTCGAGCACCCGGAGCGCGTCGTCGGCATGCACTTCTTCAACCCGGTCGCGATGCTGCCGCTCGTAGAGCTCGTTCGCACCCCGGACACCGACGACACGTCGATCGCGACCGCGTGGGCGGCCACGAAGAAGCTCCGCAAGACGGGTGTCCTCGTGCAGGACGCGCCCGCATTCGTCGTCAACCGGCTACTCGGCCGCCAGGGCGCCGTCGTCACCGATGCGCTCGACCACGGAAACACCGTCGAGGAGACGGACGAGGCCGTCCTGCGCCTGGGGGTCCCGATGGCGCCCTCGTTCCTCCTCCAGCTCGTCGGACCGAAGGTCGCGAACCACGTCCGCCACACACTCCACGACAACTGGCCCGACCGCTTCCCGCTCTCCCCGACGCTCGAGAGCATCGCCGAGGGTGGCGAACCGGTAGTCGTCGAGCACGCGCCGCGGAGCGTCGAAGAGCTGCACGAGGCGGTTCTCGAGGCGCTCGCCGACGAGGCGCGACACATCCTCGAAGAGGGCGTCGTCGCCGAGGCGGCGGACATCGACACCTGCCTCATTCTCGGAGCGGGCTACCCGTTCTGGCTCGGCGGGATCACGAAGCACCTCGACCAGACCGGCGTGTCCGAGCGGGTCACCGGCCGTCTCCTCAGCGAGACCGGCGTACGCGTCGGCAGCTGACCTCACCGCTTGTGACGCAGATTTCTGAGGTATGCTCTGTGGGTCACGCTCGCCGTGAGACACGCGAGCGCAAACATTCGGAAGGAGCGGCACAGCAGTCCGTGCTGCGCACATGCACGAAGCAGAAACCGCACCGACGTTGACGTCGGAATCCCAACTCGATCTGGCCGAGGCTGCACGTAGAGCCGGAGCCTGGTTCGGCGAGCCCTTCGTCCACGACGGCGAGGAGGTCGCCGTGGCTCTCGCGCCCGACACGGCACGACGTGCCGCGCTCGACCACGCCCTCGAGGAGATGGCAGCAGGCCTGACGGAGCCGTCGGCGCGCTGGAAGGTGCGCTACGGCCTCATGCTCGGGCTCGAGCGAGTCCTGACGCAGGAGCCGGTGCGCACCGCGGCCGGGACCGAGCTGAGGCGGCACCAGGTCGACGCGCTCACCGGCATGCTGACCGAGCTCATCGCATCGACCCAGCACGGGATCGACGAGAACGGCAACGGGCACGGCGGTGGTGGAAACGGCAGCGGCAACGGAGTCGTCGCGGACCCGGAGCTCGACGAGGAGGTCGATGACGACTTCGACGCGGGGTTCATCGACGACGGAGCCCTCGAGACCGAGTTCCACGGCGACGACCCGGGAGCGTCCCGTCGTTACCGCTTCCGACACCCGACCGCCTCCGGGAAGACCATTGCGGCCGCGGGATTCGTGGACGCCGCACGCGAGCTCGGCATCCTCATCCTCACCCACCGCCGCCTTCTCGTCTCCCAGTTCCAGAACGACCTGACGACCGAGGGCTACGGCCACCGGTTCTCGGACGCGATCATGGCCGGCGCGAAGTCCGACAAGGACAGCCCGATCACGATCCAGACGTACGCGTGGTTCGCGCGCCACGGCACCGAGCTCGACCGCACCGCGTACCACCTGGTGCTCTGCGACGAGGCTCATACGGCACTCGGCGAGAAGACGAGCGCTGCGATCCGCGCGTTCCACGAGCCGCTCTACATCGGCATGACGGCCACGGAGCATCTGATCGCGAAGCAGGTCTCCGACGTCTTCCCGGCTTCCGTCGACGACCTCCCGCTCGCGGACGCCGCGAGGCGCGGCCTCATCGCGCCGCTCCGCGACCTCCGCGTGCCTCCCGCGGCCGCTGTGAACTCCGTCCCGATCGTGGGCGGCGACTTCGAGGAGCGCGCGCTGGCAGCGGCTCTCGACCACCAGGCGCTGAACCAGGCGGCGGCGAGCCTCTACCGCGACCGCTTCGGATCGACGCCGGGCATCGTCTACGCAGCCGGCGTCGAACACGCGTACAACCTCGCGCAGGAGTTCCGCGCCGCCGGTCTGAAGGCCGAGGCAGTCTCGGGCCGGACGCCTCCGACGAAGCTCGCCGAAACGCTCGCCGCCTACGAGCGCGGCGAGATCAACGTCCTGATCAACGCGCAGTTGCTGGCGGAGGGCTGGAACTCGCCTCGCGCGACCATCTGCATGCACCTCGCGCCGACCGCCTCGCGCCGCGTCTACCAGCAGCGCATCGGGCGGATCATGCGGATCCATCCGCGCAAGGAGGCCGGGATCGTCGTCGACTTCGTGCCGAAGGCGGCGACCCACAACGAGCGCGTCGTGTCGCTGCACGCACTGCTCGACGCCGACTTCTACCGCGAGGGCGCCCGGGTCACGCCCGCGCCGCGCAGACGAGCGCAGCGGCGAGCCCGGCGCAAGCTCTCTCCGGTGCCGTGGCTCGTCCCGGTGACGCCCGACGTCGCCCGGCGGCTCGGCGTCATCCAGCGCGAGTGGCAGCGGATCGACCCGAAGTACCTCGACGAGGACGAGCAGAGGTTCTGGGCCACGATCGCCGGACGGCAGATCCGCTTCGACCAACGCGGCGAGTTCGCGCGCAAGTTCGCCGAGGGCAGGGCGAGCAAGGTGGCGCTGGAGCAGTTCCTCGCAACCTGCGCCGCGGAGAACCCGAACCGGCGGCTCCGGATGACGGCGCTCATGGACCGCGTCGCGACTCCGGTCGAGCGTGCCGACTTCGACGACCTCGTCACGCTCGTGACCCAGGCTCCGCCGTGGGAGAAGGACCGCGCCGCGGGCGTCCGCGTCCTTCTGCGTGCAGTCGGCGAAGGCAAGGCGGTCGCGCCGGACCAGATCCTCGCACGCTGGACGTGGCGCCTGGCCCGGGCGACGCGAAAGGTTCAGGACCGGCGTGTCTCGACCGAGTTCCCGGAGGCCAAGCGCCTGCTCGGCGCGGTCGCGAACTCCCGCGGCTACCGGCACGAGGAGAACGTCAACCGCCTCGTGCAGGTGGCACAGGCAATGCCGCTCGCCGTGGGGGCAGCGCTGCTCGCGTCCGCGGACGGCTACACACCGCGCGCCAACGCGGCGCTCGACAAGGCCCGCGAGGAGATCGGCACGGTCACCGAGATCGCGAACGCGCTTGCCGACAACCTGCCCGCGCCGAAGCTCACGGCCCGGAAGTCACGTCGACGGCGGCGGAAGCGTAAGGGCCAGGCTCAGCCTCAGAACGCGCAGGCGCAGGCCGCGAACGCGACCGGAGAAGGTCCCGGCGCAGACGGCGAGTCGGCCGAGCCCGTACCGATCCCGGTCGAGCCCAAGGAGGAGCCGGCCCCGCCTGACACGGTCGCCGAAGCGACCGAGGACGCCGCCTAGCCCGCGTCGACCTCGTCGCGTGCGCGCGGCACGACGAGGCCCGACTCGTACGCCACGACGACCGCCTGCGTGCGGTCACGCAGCCCCAGCTTCGTCAGCACCCGGCTGACGTGGGTCTTCACCGTCTCGTCGCTGACGACGAGGCGCTGCGCGATCTCACCGTTCGAGAGCCCTTCTGCCACAAGACGCAGCACCTCGGTCTCGCGCGGCGTCAGCTCGTCGAGAGCCTCGGGCCGAGGCGGCGGCGACGGCCGAAGCCGCGCGAACTCGCTCACGAGACGCCTCGTGAGTCGGGCAGCGCATCCTGCAGTCGAACGGCTTCACGTACGAGCACGGCTACCCGGGGGAGTCGCTCACGGACGGGACGACCTTCCGCGCGGTCTTCGGGACAGCCTTCTACCTCGCGGCGCTCTCGATGCTCGCCATCGGCGTCGGCACGCTGCGGGTCGTCGCGCTCGCACTCGGCTTCTGGGCGATCTCCCGCCCGGACGCCTGACCGGCGGGGTCAGTCGGCGCCGGGGCCGCCGCCGCCGTTCCGCTCGCGTTCCCGCAGGAAGCGCGCGATCTCGGCGGCGAGTGCCTCGCCCGAGGGCAGGGCGCCAGACTCCTCGAGCCAATCCAGCGAGTCCGCGCGCTGCTCGAGCTCCTCCACGTAGGCAGCCGTGTCGGAGTCGCTCGCCACCGCCTGCGAAACCTGGTCCACGTACGACTCCTCTGCGTCGACGAGCTCGGCGACGTCGATCGAGATCCCGAGCACCGTGGCGAGTCTCTCGCAGAGCGCCCGAGCCGCGCGCGGGCTCGGAGCCAGCGAGACGTAGTGCGGGACGGCGGCCCAGAGGCTCACGGAGGGGATCCCGGCCCGTCGGCACGCATCGAGGAGCACGCCGACGATGCCCGTCGGGCCTTCGTACCGCGACAGCTGGAGCCCCAGCTCGTCGACGAGCTTGGGGTCCGTCGCAGCACCGGTGACGGGAGACGGCCGGGTATGAGGCACATCGGCGAGCAGCGCCCCGAGCGTCACGACCATCTCCACGCCGAGGTCGCTCGAGAGCTCGCCGACGAGCTCCGTGAACGTACGCCAGCGGTAGTTCGGCTCGACGCCGACGAGCAGCACCGCGTCACGGTCGGTCCCGGGGATCCGCGCGCGGAAGAACGCGTTCTCCGGCCAGTCGATGCGCCGCGTGCGCCCCTCGTCCAGGGACACGTTCGGTCGCGTCGCCTGGAAGTCGACGAAGAGCTCGGGGTCGATGTCCGCGAACTTCCGGGCCCCCCAGAGCTTCGCGAGGTAGCCGGCCGCAAGCGTCGCCGCCTGGCCGCCGTCGTTCCAGCCCCTGAACGCACCGATGAGAACCGGCCGCTCGAGCGAGGGCCGGTCGTAGACGCGGAGCTCGCGTGCCATGCTCTGAGCTTACTGTCGGGCCAGTCGGCCGGGTGGGCGCCACAGGACGTACGCGAGCGCCACGCTCAGGCCCCAGATCGCCGCCGCGAGCGCGACGTGGACGAGCACGAGGCCCCAGGGAAGCGCGTTCCGGTACTGCACCTCGCCGATGATCGCCTGGGCGACGAGCACGCCGACGAGCAGCGCCCAGAGCCGCGCGACACCCGGGTAGCGCTCTCGGGCCCGGAGCAGCAACCAGCCGACCACGAGGACCCCGATCCCGAACGCGGCCGCGACGCGCACGTGCACGTAGACCGTGTCCGTGATCGCGATCCCCAGCCGCTCGACCTGGTCGTCCGCGCCCGGGTGGGGCCCGGACGCGGTTGCAACCGCCCCGGTGACCACGAGGGCCGCGCACGCAGGAAGCCCGACGAAGACGACGACCTGGCGAAGCAAGCGTGGCGCGACCGGCGGGGCCCGACCGTCGACGAGCAACCAGGCTTCCAGTACCACGACGACGGCGAGAGCAAGCGCAGTGAGCCCGAGGAGGAAGTGCGCCATGACAGCGAGGGGATGGAGGTCGAGCGCGATCGTGATCGCGCCGAGCGGTATCTGGGCGACGACAACGAGAAACGCGGCGAGTGCGATCCAGCGCCCGGCCGGGGAGAGCCCCCGCGTCCGGCGCGCTGCGATCCAGGTGACGAGCGTGAGCGCGAGGCCGACGAGCGCCACCATCCGGTTCCCGAACTCGACGAAGGCGTGGAAGTCGCGCTCCGGATACGGCTTGTCGCCGCAGCGCGGCCAGTTCTCACACCCGAGCCCCGAGCCGGTGAGCCGGACGAACGCGCCCGACGTGACGACCACGAAGAGAGACGTGCACGAGACGGACGCGATCCAGAGGAAGCGGACCGGCGCGAGGCGTTGCGCCGAGAGAGCCCGGAGTCGTGCGGCCGCAGTGGCCACTACGCGAGAACGACCCCGCTCCCGGCCTCGACCCTGCCGATGCGCGCGAGCATGAGGCCGTTCGCGGCGAACGACGCCTCGAGCACCGCTCCCCGCTCGGCCGGTAGCGACACCAGCAAGCCTCCCGCGGTCTGCGGGTCGTAGGCGAGCGCCTCGCTCGCCTCGCTCGCATCGCATTCGACGTGTGCCCCTGCGAACTCGCGGTTCCTCCGGTCTCCGCCCGTCCGCACGCCGTCCCGCGCGAGCTCGAGTGCCGCGGGAAGCGCCGGCAGTGCGTCCGCCTCGAGGATCGCCCTGACGCCGCTTCGGGCCGCGAGCTCGTGCGCGTGCCCGAGGAGCCCGAAGCCGGTGACGTCCGTGACCGCATTCGGCTGATACGGACGCAGGGTGTCCGCCGCGTCTCGGTCCAGCTCGAGCATCGCCGCGACGGCCGCGTCCAGGGCGCCGTCGGGCGCGACGCCGTCGCGGTGCGCCTGGAGCACGATGCCCGTACCCAGGGGCTTCGTCAGGAAGAGCGCGTCGCCTGGCTGCGAGCCGGCCTTCGGCCACAGCGCATCCGGATGGACGGTGCCGACCACGGACAGCCCGTATTTCGGCTCGGAGTCCCGGATCGTATGTCCGCCCGCGAGGATCGCGCCCGCAGCGCGCACCTGCTCGTCCGCGCCCGCGAGCACCTCGCCCAGCACCTCGGTCGGAAGCTCCTCCGGGAAGGCCGCGATCGAGAGGGCGAGGAGCGGCACGCCGCCCATCGCGTAGACGTCGTTCAGTGCATTCGTCGCCGCGATCGCGCCGAAGGTTCGCGGGTCGTCGACGAGGGGCGGGAAGAAGTCGACGGTGAACACGAGTGCGCGCTCGTCGTCGAGCCGATAGACGGCTGCATCGTCGGCGGGATCGAGCCCGACGAGCAGGTCCTCGGCGTGCGCAGGGACGAGGCCCGCGAGCAACGTCTCGAGGCGCGCGGCCGAGTACTTCGCGGCACAGCCGCCTGCCTTCGCGAGCGAGGTGAGCGGCACCGCCTCCACGGCACAACTGTAGGGACCCCCGGCACCGGGAGCCGGGGAGGAGAGCCGCGCCACGAACCGAACTCATCCGCCGGAGAGATCCGTCCCCACCCCTCTCCCCCCGCATGACCGCGGCCGCCGCCCCCACGGCGGCCGCTCCCCTTCCCGGGACGCCGTGGGATACTCGCCCGCGTGAAGTCGGCCCTCGTCACCGGCGGCTCCTCGGGCATCGGCCTCGCGCTCGCCCGCATGCTGCGGGACGAGGGGTATGGCCTCACACTCGTTGCCCGCCGCCCGGACAAGCTCGCGGCCGCGGCCGAGGAGCTCGGGGCCGAGTCGTTCGCAGCCAACGTGGCCGACGACGAGGCGTGTGTCGAGGCCGTCGCGCGGCACACGGCGAAGTGGGGCGGGATGGACGTCCTGGTGAACTCCGCCGGCCTCGGGATCGGCGGGAACTTCGGGGACCTCGACACGAAACGGCTCGACCTCCAGCTCGACGTCAACCTGCGCGGGACGTTCGTCGTAACACGCGAGGCGCTGCCGCTCCTGCGGGCGTCGAGCGGGCAGATCCTCACCCTCGCCTCGATCGCAGGGACGGTCCCGACTCCGGGGCTCTCGATCTACGGCGCGACCAAGGCCGCGCTCATCGCCTGGACGAACTCCCTCAACAGGGAGGAGGCCGAGCACGGCATCCGGGCGACGGCGCTCTGCCCCGCCTTCGTCGCCACGCCGATGACCGACTGGACCGGGCTTGCGGCCGAGGAGATGATCCAGCCGGAGGACATCGTGGAGCTCTCGCGCGCCCTGCTCCGCCTCAGCCCGAAGGCGCGCGTCCCGACCATCGTCGTCGAGCGGGTCGGAGACGAGGTGTAGGGACCCGGCCCGGGCGGTTCCAACGCCGACTGCGACCGCTCAGGCGCCTTTCTCGATCGGCACCTCGACGAGGTTCCCCCACTCGGTCCACGAGCCGTCGTAGTTCTTGACGTTCTCGTAGCCGAGCAGCTCGCGCAGGACGAACCACGTGTGGGCGGAGCGCTCGCCGATCCGGCAGTACGCCCGCACTTCCTTGTCGCTCGTGACGCCCTTCGTGCCGTAGAGCTCCTCGAGCTCCTCCCGGCTCTTGAACGTTCCGTCGTCCCGAACGGCCGTTGCCCACGGGACCGACTGCGCTCCGGGGATGTGACCCGTCCTCGCCGCACCCTCCTGCTCGTAGCCGGGCGGTGCCATCAGCTCGCCCGAGTACTCCTGAGGGCTGCGCACGTCGACGAGTGCGATTCCCTGGTCGTCGAGCCCGGCGAGCACATCGTCGCGGTACACGCGAATGGACTCGTCTCGCTCCTTGGCGACGTAGGTCGCGGGAGTCGGCGTGGCCCGGTCGGTCGTGAGCTCACGGCCCTCCTCGATCCACTTCTGGCGCCCGCCGTCGAGCAGCCGTACATCCTCGTGGCCGTAGATCTTCAGGTACCAGAACGCGTACGCCGCGAACCAGTTGTTCTTGTCGCCGTAGAGGACGACCGAGGTGTCGCTCGAGATGCCGCGCTCGCCGAGCAGGCGCTCGAACTCCTCCTTGGAGACGACGTCTCGGATGAGCTTGTCCTGAAGGTCGTCGCGCCAGTGGAGCTTCACGGCGCCGGGGATGTGGCTCTCCTCGTAGAGGTCAGGGTTCTCGTCGACCTCCGCGACCACGAGCCCGGGGTCGGTCAGGTGCTCCGCAAGCCACTCCGTCGTCACGAGGACATTGCTAGACACATCGACCCCCATTCGCCCTCCTCTCAATACTTCACTTTGGAAAGTCTTGGCGAGGCTAACACGGCTCTCAGCTCGGCGCAGCGGCGTGCACCGCAGCCTCGAGCTCGTGCACCGATACGAGACCCTCGAAGCGGCTCGCGATCCTCCCGTTCGCGTTGACGACGAACGTCCACGGCTCCGTCACGAGACCCCAGTCCTGCATCCAGCGGTTGTAGCCCTTGGCCGGATCGTTGTCCTTGTAGACCTCGACGTGGATGAAGCGGACGTCGTCGCTCTCGAAGCGCTTCGACACCTCCTCGACGACGTCGACGACGGGGCCGCACACCCTGCTCGCGCAGAACTTCGGCGTCGAGAACGTCACGACGAACGGGAGGCGCTCGCGCACCGTCTCGGCCACGGAGTGCTCGACGAGCGTGAGGTCCGGCGGAACGCGGGTCGTCACCTTCGACGCGTGGCCGCCGACAGAGGCGAGCGTCGGCGTGTCGGAGATGGGGGCCGGATCTCCTACCCCGGGCGCGGAGATCGACTTCTCCACCACGATGTTGCCGAGCGCCTGGACGGGGTCGCGCCCCTCCTCGGGCTCCGCAACGAACCAGTACTTGCCGGCCTTGGCGAGCGGGACGTACGCCACGTAGATGTGAGTGGCGTCCACCTCGGCACCACCGGGGACGCCGATGCGCTCGAGGTCCGCCGTCGTCTCGAGGAACGGCTTCTGGTCGAGGCCGTGGGAAACCCAGACACGAGCGCTCGGAAGCGTCACCGGACGCCCCTCCGAGTCGACGACGAGGAATACGACCCGATTGCGGCCGGGCTCGAAGCTCGAGGACCCCGGGACCACGGCGACGTCGTCGCCAGGGGCGCGCCAGAGCTCCTCGAGCGTGCTACCGCCCCCGGGAGTCGTCTCGTCCGAGGCCGCCTCGTCGCCCGATCCCCCGCACGAAGCGAGACAGAGGATCGCAACGATGCACGACCCACGAGCCAGTACCGCGCGCGGGCGCATCGCGCCCAGTGTAGTGAGGGCCTCTCGTACCGCTACCGGTCAACTCGACGGGCGGCGTGGGGCGCTGGCCGCAGGTTGCGGAGCTTCTACCAGTGGCCGTCGGACCAGGACTGGCGGCCGAACGCGCCGAGCCAAGCAGCGAGCAGAGCCAGATTGACGAGAAGCAAAAGCAGACGCGGCTTCATGGCGACCCTCCTCTCTTCTTAGAAGCGGATTTCCTGGAGCGCCTCAGCGGCGTTCCGGTACAGCCGTGCCGCCTCGCTGTCGTTGCCCCGACGCGATGCGAGGTCACCGAGCGCGACCCACGCCTCCGTGCGGTGGCTCAGCGAGCCGAGTTGCTCTGCGGCGGCGTCCGCCGCGCGGAACGACTCTTCTGCCTCGTCGAACCGACCACGCTCCATGAGCGCGCGGCCCAGAACCAGCTGCGACGGGCAGATCTCGTGGAGGAAGTCCTCGCGGCCGTCGAGGAGGTCGAGTGCCTTCCGGGCCTTCTCGTCCGCCTCGTCGTACTCCCCCTTGCGAAGGTGCACGACGGCCAGGCCCTCGAGCGCCTGCGCGGCGTCGGCACGCGCATCGGTCTCGAGCGCCTTCGCGAACGAGGCCTTCAGGTGCTCGACCGCCTGCTCCTCGTCCCCGAGCAGCAACGTCAGTCCGCCGAGGTTGAGCAGGAGACGCGCGACGTTCAGCTCGTCGTTCAGCTGTGCGTAGAGCTCGCGCGCCCGCTGGGCGTAGTTGCGGGAGAGAACCCAGTGTCCCTGCCGCTGGGCGACGAGCGAAGCCTGGAAGTACGTGTTCGCGATCGCGCGGCGGTCGCCGATGTCCTGCGCGAGCTCGAGCGCGCGCTCGACGTCCTCGCCGGCGGCGACGTAGTCGCGCTGAACGCGATGGCAACGCGAGCGCCAGCCGAGGATGTCGGCACGGAGCAGATCGCACGGAAGCCCCGACTTCTCGGCGAGCGCGAGCGCCTCGTTCAGAAGGGCGAGCGAGGTGCCGATGCTCGAGAGCTTGTAGCGACAGACACCGAGCCGGAACAGGATCTCCGCCCGGTCGACATCCGAGAAGTCCGGGCCTTCGACGATCTCGCGGGCCTGGAGCACGAGCGCGATCGCGTCGCGCACCTCCCCGTGCTGCTGCAGCGCCCACGCCTCACCCGACAGCGCGCGCACGTCCAGCGCCGGCGCCCAGGTTCCCTGGACGGCCGCACGCGCCGCGCGGAACTCGTCGATCGCGGCGGGGTACTCGTGCGCCTCGGACAGCGCCTCGGCGCGGGCGAGAAGCGTCTCGACCTTCGTCCGCTCCTCGGTCGAGACCCCTACGGCGAGAAACGCCGGGTCCACGGAAAGCCGCTCGGCCAGCCAGGCGATCGTCGACTCGGTGGGACGGGTCTTTCCGCGCTCGATCTGGCTGATGTACTCCTTCGAGAACCGTCCTCCTGCGAGCTCGGTCTGCGTCAGCCCCGCCGCAACGCGCAGGGAACGCACGCGCTCGCCCAGGCGAACGCTCGCGCCCACCACGGATGCCCCGGACAGGGCACCGGCGGGGGAGGTGTGACCGACCTCGGAGGCGGCTTCGGCGGCTCGTGTGGTGTCTTCCATGCCCATCGGAGTCAACGTGCGGAGCGGCTTCCCGGGCTCCCCCAGACGGGGGAACCGCCGGAGGGTGAATCGAGCATAGTTGCCCGTAGGAGCCAGTCAAGTAGACAGTACCGAAAATCACTTGACCGAGCTACTTGACTTTCTCGGACGCGGCTCCTATAGTCAGCCCACAACCGCACCGATCGGACGCCAGATCGGATGCGAGGGCACCACCGCCGGAACCGGCGGCGAACCCAGGACGGACGTGGCTGGGCCGCAGAGTCACGATTCCTCCGGTTAGCCGCCCCGGGAAGGGGTAGCCTCGAACGGAAGACGCCCCCGGAGCCGCAGCCGGGGGCGTTTTCATTTGCGGGCGCTATTCGCGCTATTCGCCGGAGAGCCAGCGCATGCGTTCCGTCTTGATCGCGGCGAAGTCCTCCGGCCCGAGGAGGCCGCCGAGGCGGTCGGCGATCGAGACGAGAAGGCTGCCGCCGACGAAGATCCACGCTTCGGCGTCCGGGTTCCGGTCGGCATGGATGCCGCCGTCGGCCTGCACCGCTCGCAGGACCTGCGCGAAGAAGTCGTGCACCGCGCGCATGTGGCTGCGCACGAAGCGCCGGATCTCGGCGTCCTCGCCCGCCTCGGTGATCGCCTGCATCCAGAGGCTCGGCAGAAGCACCTTCATCTCACGCATCGTGGCCGGGCCGATGGCCTGCCAGCCTTCGGCCGCTCCGCGGAGCTCGATCTCGGCCTCGATCCGCTCCCGAATACGGCGCCAGGCTTCGTCGAGGCAGGCGACGTAGAGGTCGCGCTTCGACGAGAAGTGCCGATAGAGGATCGGCTCGGACACGCCTGCCTCACGGGCGATGTCCGCGGTCGTCGCGCCGGCGTAGCTGCCGGTCGAGAAGACCCGAAGCGCCGCCTCGACAATCGCGCGCCGACGCTCCGCGGCCGGCAGGCGCATCCCGGTCGATGCGCTCATGCGACCGGCTCCGCGGCCCCCCGTACCTGCGTCTCGCCGGCGGCGGCCGACTCGTGGGGACGCACGAGCGTGAACGCGACGACTGCGCCCGCCGCAGCGATCGCCGCGGCGACCAGGAGCGCGTGCTCGAAGCCGTGCACGAAGGCCTCGGGTGTGCGCACACCGCCGACCTCGGCAGCCACGATCGCGCCCATGATCGCGATCCCGAGGGACCCGCCCACCTGGCGCGACGCGTTGAGGACCGCCGAGCCGACGCCGGCCTTGTCGACCGGGACGCTGCGCGTCGCCGCGGCCGCGCTCGGCGTCATCGTGAGCGCCATGCCGATACCGCCGACGATGAACGCGGGCAGGAGGGTCCAGTACGTCGTGTCGATACCCAGCTGCGAGAAGTACAGGAGCTGCAGCGCGATGAGGATCATCCCCGCGGTCATCAGGCCACGCGACCCGATCCGGTCGCTGGTCTTCCCGGCGATCGGGGCGACCAGGATGATCAGGATCGTCATCGGGAGGAACGCGGCGCCCGTCTGGACGGCGGAGTAGCCGAGGATGTTCTGCATGTAGAGGGACATGAAGAAGAAGATCCCGAACATCGCGAGCGCGACGAGAAGTACCACGAGATTCGCCCCGACGTAGGTGCCGCTGCGGAAGAGCTCGAGCGGGAGCATGGGGTTGCGCTGGTGCCGCTCGAGCAGGATGAACGCGGCAAACATCACCGCGGCAAGGACGAACGCGCCGAGGATCCGGGCCGAGCCCCATCCGTACGAGTTCGCCTCGATGAGCCCGTACGTGAGGGAGAACAGGGCGATGGCCGACGTGGCGAGCCCGGGGAGGTCGAGCCGCACGTGCGTCTCGTCTCGCGACTCGTCGATGAAGAGGAAGCTTGCCGCGATCGCGACGATTCCCACCGGGACGTTGACGAAGAAGATCCAGCTCCAGTCGATGTGCTCGGTGATGAGCCCGCCGACGAGCGGCCCGATGGCGAGCGCGAGGGCAGAGACCCCGGCCCAGATGCCGATCGCCGTGCCGCGCTGGCGCGGTGGGAACGTCGCGGCGATGATCGACAGCGTCGCTGGGTTCATGAGCGCGGCGCCGGCGCCCTGGAGAACGCGCGCGGCGATGAGCTCGCCGCTCGAGTCGGAGAGGCCGCACCAGAGCGACGAGGCGGTGAAGACGCCGATCCCGACGACGAAGATGAGCCGGCGCCCGTATGCGTCAGCAAGCTTTCCGCCGATCAGCATCAGCGCCGCGAACGTCAGGGCGTAGCCCGCGACGACCCATTGCAGCGCCGACAGGTCCGCGCCAAGGTCGGTCTGGATCGCCGGCAGCGCGACGTTCACCACGGTGTTGTCGAGCATGATCATGAACAGGCCGAACGAGACAGCGGCCAGCGTGAACCACTTCCGTGTGTCCTCTGCAAATATCCGAGCGCGCATTCAGTACCCTCTTCTCTCTCCAAGTTAGTGGGCACTAAGCTAGCAAATACTAACTTCGACGCAGAGGCGTATGCGTGGGCACCGAGCGAGGAGCAGCTCCGGAGCGCCAACGTCGTGCGACTTGCGCACACGCTCGCGTGCGCCGACTACGCGTCGCTGCACCGCGTGTCCGTCGAGGACCCGGACCGCTTCTGGCGCGCCGTCCGCGCTGACCTCGACCTCCCGTTCGCGCGCAACTGGGATCGCGTCCTCGACGACTCCCGCGGCATCGAGTGGACGACGTGGTTCGAGGGCGGCCGCCTCAACCTCGCAGAGGCGTGCGTGCACCGGTGGGCGAGGGAGCGCGGCGACGACGAGGCAGCGGTGTGGCAGGGCGAGGGCGGCGAGCGCACCTCGCTCAGCTGGTCCGAGCTCTCGGACGAGGTGACGCGGCTCGCCGAGGCGCTCGCGTCGTTGGGAGTCGGCAAGGGCGACTCGGTCGGGATCTACCTCCCGATGGCGCCCGAGGTCGCGATCGCGTCCCACGCGTGCGCACATCTCGGCGCGGTGCAGGTGCCGATCTTCTCGGGCTTCGCCGCGCCGGCTATCGCGGCACGGCTCGCCGATGCGCGGGCGACGGTGCTGATCACCGCGGACGGCTCGCTGAGGCGTGGGTCGACGGTGCCGATGAAGGAGATCGCCGACGAGGCCCTCGCGGCCTCCCCGTCGGTCGAGAGCGTCGTCGTCTGGCGCCGGCTTGGGGCGGACGTGCCGATGGCCGAAGGCCGCGACCACTGGTGGGACGAGCTCGTCGCCGACGCTCCGGGGAACCTTGCCCCGGCCGAGGTCGAGAGCGAGGCCCCGTATCTGATCGCGTATACGTCCGGAACGACGGGCCGGCCCAAGGGGGCACTCCACGTCCAGGGCTCGTTCCTCGTCTCGATCGCGCGCGAGGCCGCGTACCAGTCCGACGTCCGCGCAGGCGACCGCGTGCTGTTCGCGACGGACATGGGCTGGATCATGGGGCCGTGGACCGTCGTCGGCTCGGGAGCTCTCGGCGCGGCGGTGGTGTTCATGGAGGGCGCGCCGGACTGGCCCTCGGATCGCATCTGGCGCCTGGTCGAAACCGAGCGGGTGACGATGCTCGGCGTCTCGCCCACTCTCGTGCGAGCGCTGATCCCGAAGGGCGTGCCCGAGGCCGACCTCTCCTCGCTCCGGGCGGTCACGACGACCGGAGAGCCCTGGAACCGCGGGCCGTACGACTGGCTCGACGAGCACGTGTGCGGAGGCGGCCGCATCCCGATCGTGAACATCTCGGGCGGCACGGAGGTCGGAGCGTGCTTCCTCTCGGTGAGCCTGATGGCGCCCACGAAGCCCTGTTCGCTCGGATTTCCCGCGCTCGGGATCGACGCCGACGTGTTCGGCGACGACGGCCGGCCTCTCCGAGGCGAGGTCGGCGAGCTCGTTTGCAAGCGTCCCTGGCCGGGCATGACGCGAGGCATCTGGGGCGATCCGGAGCGCTACCTCGACGCGTACTGGCGCCGCTTCGCTGGCGTCTGGACGCACGGCGACTGGGCGTCGATCGACGAGGACGGATACTGGTTCCTCCATGGCCGGTCGGACGACACGCTCAACATCGCGGGCAAGCGCATCGGCCCCGCCGAGCTCGAGTCCGCCGCGGTGAATCACCCGGGAATCGCCGAGGCCGCCGCGATCGGCGTCCCGCACGACGTGAAGGGCGAGGTCGTCTGGCTCTTCTGTGTCGCACGCGACGGAATGGCGCCGAGCACGGAGGAGGTTGCCGAGGCGGTCACTGCCGAGCTCGGCAAGGCGTTCAAGCCCGAGCGGATCGTCTTCGTCTCGGCACTCCCGAAGACGCGCAGCGCGAAAATCGTGCGGCGCGCCGTTCGCGCGAAGGCGCTCGGTCAGGATCCGGGCGACATCTCGACGCTCGAGAATCCAGAGGTGCTCGAGGAGATCGCGAATGCCGTCTGACCGGCTCGAGGGCGTCGCGCTCGTGACCGGCGGGGGCCGCGGTATCGGCGCGTCGATCGCGCGTGAGCTCGCGGATGCGGGAATGCGCGTCGCCGTGACTGCGCGCACCCCGAGTGAGGTGGAAGCGGTCGCGTCCGAGATCGGCGGGCTCGCGCTCGTCGGCGACGTCTCCAGGCAGGAGGACGCCGAAGCGTGGGTGCGCAGCGTCGAGGAGGAGCTCGGGCCGATCGACCTCCTCGTCGCCAATGCAGGGATCGGCAATCAGGACGGGGCGACGTGGGAGATCCCCGCGGATGAGTGGTGGCGCGTGCTCGAGGTGAACGTGCTCGGCGTCCATTTGGCATGCCGGTCCGTGATTCCGGGCATGCTCCGGCGGGGTCGCGGGAGGATCGTGATCACGGGCAGCGGCGCCGCCTACCTGCCCGGCCAGCGCCAGACGGCATATCCGGCGAGCAAGGCTGCCGTGTGCCGCTACGGCGAGACGCTCGCGGGCGAGCTCGACGGGCGGATCCCGGTCTTCTTCTTCAGCCCCGGCCTCGTGCGCACCGACATGACCGAGAGCTTCGGTGACGACCTGCCGTGGACCCCGCCGGAGCTCGCGCCCCAGCTCGTCCGCGTGCTCGCGTCCGGACGAGCCGACGCGCTCGTTGGTCGGTACCTCCACGCGGAGCACGACGACGTCGAGGATCTCATCCTTCGCGCGGACGAGATCGCGGAGAAGGACCTGAACGCGATCCGGCTCCGACGCTGACCTGAACGCCCGCCTAACGCAGGCGGAAAAGCCACGTCCGTACCATCAGCACGGTGCCCGTTTTCATCTGCCCCAACTGCAAGCGCCGTACGGTCGACCTCGACGGCTACGAGGGCTTCACGACCCAGGCTGTCCAGTGCCACACGTGCGGGTTCGGCTTTCTCTTCCGGCTGCTGGAGGACTTCTACCCCGCTCCGGACACGGGGTTCGTCGTCTGCGACCAGGACCGACGGATCCTCGCGGTCGGGCGCGGAGTGTTCGAGCTCACGGGCTTCCGCGACGACGACCTGATGGGGCGCGAGGTCGCCGACGCGCTCGGGCTCTCGGACGAGTCGCCCATCGAGGTCGTGCAGGAATGGGGCGTTCGCAAGCTCGGCCAGGAGCTCGAGCTGCGCACGCGGGCTGGGATCGTGAAGCCGGTGACGGTGGACTTCTTCCCCGGGTACGACGACGACGGAGGCATGCTCGTCGCGCTCACGCCGCGCTAGCCGCCAGTAGCGGGGCGCGGCTCGATCCAGACCTGCTGCGCGAGCGCCAGCAGCTCACCGTCCTCGCCGAAGAGCGCTGTGCCTGCGAAGAGCTTGCGGCCGTCCTCACCGAGCGGCCAGGCGGCCGCGACGCACGTCTCACCGACGTCCGGGACGCGGAGGATGCGCGCCGTCATCCGGCCGAGGACGATGGTCCCCCGTCCCTCGGCTCCCGACGCGTAGGCGCCTGGGCAGTCGATCGCGGCCCAGACGACCTCGGGAACGGATTCCTCGACGACCCACGGCGCGGCATGCAACGGCTCTCGGCCCGCCACCGGTCCCACGTGGATCTCGAGGCCGTCCCCCGCCGGCCGCTCGCCGCAGACATAGCACTCCCGAAACTCGGGCTCCCAGAGGCGAGCGCCTTGTGCGCCCGCGGCCTCGGCGGTCACGACGGTTACGGGTCCCGGTGCCTCGACGTCGAGCGTCCCCGGACGCGCTTCCGCAACGACCGAATCACCGTCGAGCAATACGGTCGTGCCGCCGTTCGCACGAACCTCGAGCGCCTGCTCGAGCGGGGGCGGAAGTCGAAGCGTGACCTCGACGACATCCGCGTCGACGTGCGTCGCGAGACGACCGCACGCGTAGCCGCCGTTCGCGGATGTGAGCGGCCCTCGGAAGCGGCGAGCGAAGATTTCCTGCACGCGAACGACTCTATAGACTAGTTTTCGACTATGAGTCGAAAACCGCGTGAAAGGCGTGCAGCATGAGGATCGCGCTCGCGCAGCTCAACGTCGTCGTCGGCGACCTCGGCGGCAACCGGGACAAGATCGTGGACTCGCTCGGCCAGGCGCGGCAGGCCCGTGCCGACCTCGTCCTCTTCCCCGAGCTCGCGATCACTGGGTACCCGCCCGAGGACCTGCTGCTCCGCCCC
Source organism: uncultured Actinomycetes bacterium (assembly GCA_963815895.1). Classification (GTDB taxonomy): domain Bacteria; phylum Actinomycetota; class Thermoleophilia; order Gaiellales; family Gaiellaceae; genus GMQP-bins7. The sequence continues at coordinate 867,435 of CAWFIP010000002.1, forward strand.
GGTTTCCTGCACGCGGCTCGCGACGCGCTCGAGGAGGTAGCGGCCGCGACCAGCGGCATCGTGGCCCTCGTCGGGACGCCGTGGCTCGACCGTGACCTGGCGAACGCGTGCGCGGTGTGCGCGGACGGGGAGATCCGCGGCGTCTACCGGAAGCAGTTCCTCCCGAACTACGGCGTATTCGACGAGCATCGCTACTTCGCCGAGGGCCGCGACCTCCTGGTCCTACGCTTCGGAGACACGCTCGTCGGCCCGACGATCTGCGAGGACGTCTGGCAGCCAGGACCGCCTGCGACCGACCTCGCACTGGCGGGAGCGCAGCTCCTCGTGAACCTGTCTGCGTCCCCGTTCCACGTGGGTAAGGCGGAGGAGCGCGAGGAGATGCTCGTGACCCGCGCGCGCGACACGAGCTCCTTCTTCGCGTTCTGCAACCTCGTCGGCGGGCAGGACGAGCTCGTCTTCGACGGGCACTCGGTCGTCCTGGACGACGCCGGCGAGGTCGTCGCGAGGGCGCCCGGGTTCGAAGAGCATCTCCTCGTCGTGGATGTCGAGCCGACATACGCCGTCGGCCGCCGGCTGCGTGACGTCCGCCGACGCGAGCTCGAGCGCTCGCGCGAGGCCGCCCCGCGGGTCGACACGGTCGAGCTGGGTGCGCTCGCGGACCGCGATACGCCCCTGATCTACGAGACCGTCGGCTTCGCGCCGGAGCGCGAGCAGATGCGCCTCGCGCTCGCTCTTGGGCTCCGCGACTACGTCGAGAAGAACGGATTCCGTGACGTGGTCGTCGGCACCTCCGGTGGAATCGACTCGGCCGTCACTGCCGCGCTCTGCGTGGACGCCCTCGGGCCCGAGCGCGTGCACTGCATCTCGATGCCGTCGCGGTACTCCTCGGAGGGCACGCGGTCGGACGCGCGCCGGCTCGCAGACAATCTCGACTGCGGCTTCCTCGAGATCCCGATCGAAGACGTGGTCGCCTCGTTGCACGACGTGCTCGACGAGCCGGCCGGCGGCCTCGAGGGACTGGCCGCCGAGAACCTGCAGGCGCGTGTACGCGGCGTCCTGCTCATGGCACTGTCGAACACGCACGGCTGGCTCGTCGTCTCCACCGGGAACAAGTCGGAGCTCGCGGTCGGCTACTCCACGCTCTACGGCGACATGGTCGGCGGCTTCTCGCTGCTCAAGGACGTGTTCAAGACGGACGTGTTCCGGGTCGCGCGGTACCTCAACGAGCGAGCGGGCCGGGAGCTCGTCCCCGAGACCACGATCGAGCGGGCGCCGAGCGCGGAGCTGCGGCCGGACCAGCGCGACGAGGACTCGATTCCCGCCTATGACATCCTCGACCCGGTGCTCGAGGCATACGTCGAGCTCGACCGCTCGCGGGAGGAGCTTCTGGAGGAGTTCGAGCCGGCCGTGGTCGAGCAGGTCCTCGCGCTCGTCGACCGGGCCGAGTACAAGAGGCGCCAGGCGCCGCCCGGGGTGAAGCTCCGGCCGAAGGCGTTCGGTCGGGACCGCCGCACTCCGATCACGAACCGCTGGAGGGGTTGACTCCCTAAACCGTAAGTAGTAACTTACGGTAAGTGGAGACTAACGGACACCCGCTCGACGCCCTCGGCGACCCGACCCGCAGACAGGTCTTCGAGCTCCTGCGCGACGGCCCCCGGTCGGTGGGCGACCTCGCATCGCAGGTTCCGGTGAGCCGTCCCGCCGTCTCCCAGCACCTCCGCGTCCTCGAGGATGCGGGCCTCGTCAGCCACAGCCGGAACGGGACGAGGAACCTCTATGCGCTCGACGGCGCGGGCGTGGCAGTGCTGCGCGCGTGGGTCGACGACTTCTGGAACGACGCCCTCGCCCGGTTCAAGGCGGCGGCGGAGGAGAAAGGAGCACCATGAACGAGACACTCGTGATCGAAGCCGTACGCAAGACCGTCACAGTCGACTGCGCCGTCGAGGAGGCGTTCCGGGTCTTCACAGCCGGCGCGCAGAGCTGGTGGCCGACCGAATCTCACTCGATCTACGGCAACGAGGTGAAGGAGATCGTCTTCGAGGAGCGCGAGGGCGGTGAGGTGTACGAGGTCTCCGCTGGGGGCGAGAGAGGCCACTGGGCGACCGTGGTCTCCTGGGATCCGCCGAACCGGCTGGTCCTCGCCTGGAACGTCCTCGGCCGAGAGCAGCTGGGAACCGAGCTCGAGATCCGCTTCCTGCCCGACGGCGACTCGACGCGTGTCGAGCTCGAGCACCGCGGCTGGGAGGCGCTCGCGGAGGCCCCCGAGGAGAAGCGCGACGCGTACGACACGGGCTGGGACTACGTCCTCGGCTGCTTCGCGAAGCGCGGCGACTAGAAGCCGACGTCCACCGGCTCCGACGGCGGCCCGTCCTCGAGCAGCGATCGGACGAGCGCAGGGAGGCGGCGGGGCGCGAAGAGCGTCTCCGCCGCTTCCAGCTCGTCGAGCGTCCACCAGCGAATGGCGGTCATGCCCTCCTCGCGCAGCTGCTCCCAGGTCAGATGCGGCGCCGGCTCGAACGCCGCCACGCGAACGAGGTAGTACCGCTCGCTCTGTCCGTCCCAGCGCCCACCGGCGAGCGGCATCTGGTGCGTCCTCGTCCAGATGAGCGGGCCGAGCTCGAAGGCCTCGAGGCCGGCTTCCTCCCGAAGCTCCCGACGAACGGCCTCCTCGTCCGTTTCCCCCTCGTCGATTCCGCCGCCGGTCGTCAGCCAGACCGTGTGCTCCGGGCCTTCGAAGGACACGAGCAGAATGCGGTGCTCGGGATCGAGGACGACCGCGCGCGCCGCCGAGCGAATGCGCAGCTCACGCATCGACGAGCTCCCGCAGCGCCCTGAACCAGCGGAGCCGTTCGTCCCATGGAACGGACGCGTTGGCGGGCGACGTCGACGGCAGCACGAAGAGACTGCTGCCGTCGAGCATGCGCTCCTGCAGCCCGAGCTCCGCGCGACCGCCGAACGGCCCCGTGTACGCCGCCTTGCCGACGAATGCGACGACGCTCGGGCGCAACGTGCTCGCCATCTCCTCGAGCCGTCCGGCCGCTCCCTCGAAGTCGGCCTTGCGCAGGTCGCCGGAGCCTCGCGTCGTGCGCCGCGCCGCGTTCGTCAGGCCGATGCCGAGCGGGAGAAGCTGCGCGTGCTCCTCGGGCTGGAAGAGACGCGGCGTGAAACCGGCCTCGTGGAGCAAGCGCCAGAAGTCGTTGCGGGGGTTCGCGAACGGCGCCTGCGCACGCGCGCTCCAGTGGCCGGGGTTGATACCGACGAAAACGAGGCGCAGGTCAGGCCCGAGCGTGTCGGGGACGGCGTCGTAGAGCTCCACCGGCGCATGATCGCCGCGGAGCCCTGGCTCAGGCGGCTTCGGCTTCGGGCTCGCGCGCGTCGATGCGGAGCTCGAGCATCCGACGGAGCCTCTCCCCGGCGTCAGACGGGTCGAGCCGCGGATCGGGCTCGTCCTCGAACTGCGGGAGCACTTTGACCTCGCTCCCCCGCGTGCCGTAGCACCGCGCGTAGCACTCCGCCTCGCTGAGTGGCCGCATCGCACCCATCGCCCGGCACGGTAGGCCGCGTGCCGGACGGCCCGGGTGAGGACGCGACGCTAGGCTCCGCGCGTGCCTGGCGACCCGCAGCCGAAGGTGCTCGAGTTCGACGTCACCGTCGACTCCGACCTGACGGCGAGAAGCGGGCGCGGCGGGTCGCCGATCGCGGCGGAGGATGGGTGGTCTTCCGAGCATCTCGTGCTGGCCGCGCTCGTCCGCTGCACGCTGACGAGTCTCGAACACCACACGAAGCGCGACGGGCTCAGGGCGACCGCGACGGGAGGCGCAAGGGGAACGGTCACGAAGCGGGAGAGCGACGGCAGGTATGCGTTCGTCGACGTCGAGGCTCGGTACGACGTCGAGCTCGAGAACGCTCCCAGCCACGTTGCCGTGATCGACCTGCTCGACCGCGCCGAACGCGGATGCTTCGTCGGGAACTCGCTCGCTACCCGCCCGACCTACCACTGGATGGTGAACGGAGAGGAGATCAGGTGAGCACCACCGTGCTCGACGTCGACGCCGTGCGTGCGCGCTTCTCTGCACTCGCCCGGCCGCTCGCGTTCTTCGACGGCCCCGGCGGCACGCAGTGCCCGGATGAGGTGATCGACGCGATCGCCGACTACATGCGGACGTCGAATGCGAACATCGGCGCGCCGTACGAGACGAGCCGGCGCACTGACGCTCTCGTCGAGGAGTCGCGCGCGCGGGCCGCATCGTTCCTCGGCTGCACCACGGAGGAGGTCGCGTTCGGCCCGAGCATGACGTCGCTGAACTTTCTCCTCACGCGCGCGTTCGCCCGCACGCTGCGGGTGGGCGACGAGGTCGTGGCCACGCGCCTCGATCACGACGGGAACGTCGCGCCCTGGCTCGAGATCGCGCACGACCTCGGCATCGTCGTCCGCTTCGCGGAGCTGACGCACGAGCTGGAGGTCGACTACGACCATCTCGCCTCGCTGCTCTCGGAGCGCACGCGGGTCGTGGCATTCCCGGTCGCCGCCAACTCCGTCGGGACCGCGCCGGACGTCAGCCGGATCGTCGACCTCGCGCATGGCGCCGGAGCGCTCGCCTGGGCCGACGCGGTCCACTGGGGGCCGCATGGCCCGACCGACGTCGCGGCCTGGGACGTGGACGTCCTCATCTGCTCGCCGTACAAGTTCTTCGGCCCGCATCTCGGGCTCGCCTACGGTCGGCGCGAGCTCCTCGAGTCATGGCGGCCGTACAAGGTCCGTCCAGCCGCGAACGAGCCGATCGGGCACCGCTTCGAGCTGGGGACGCTCCCGCACGAGCTGCTCGCGGGGTTCGTTGCGGCGGTCGACTACGTCGACTCCATCGGCTGGGACGCGATCCGGGCGCACGAGACCGCGCTCGGTTCCCGCTTCCTCTCCGGGCTTCCCGAGGAGGTCGACCTGTACGGGCTCCGGACGATGGAGGGCCGCGTCCCGACGTTCTGCTTCAACCTCCCTGGCCGCTCACCTGAGGAGGCGGCCACGCTCCTCGCCGAGCGCGACCTCGCAGTGTGGCACGGGAACTACTACGCGCTCGAGGTGATGAGCTACCTCGGACTTCCGGACGGCGCCGTACGCGCAGGGATCGTCCACTACAACACCGAGGCGGAGGTCGACCGGCTCCTGGTCGCGCTCGCCGACCTCGTGTGAAGCTCCTCCTGCTCGGAGGGCCGAGGTTCCTCGGCCGCGCCGTCGCCGACGCCGCGTTCGAGCGCGCACACGAGCTGACGTTCTTCAATCGCGGCCGCACGAACCCGGAGCTGTACCCCGACGCGGAGAAGCTCGTCGGGGACCGGGACGGCGGGCTCGCGCCGCTTGCGGGCCGCACGTGGGATGCGGTGATCGACACGAGCGGCTACGTCCCGCACGTCGTGCGCGCGTCGGCGGAGGCGCTCGCAGGGTCCGGCCTCTACTGCTTCGTGTCGAGCATCTCCGTGTACGCGGACTTCAGCGAGCCCGTGGACGAGGAGAGCGCGGTCGCACAGCTCGGCGACGACCCGGTCGACGAGCTCACGGCCGACTTCTCCAACTACGGCGCGCTGAAGGCGCTCTGTGAGGCCGCCGTGAGCGGCGTCTTCGGCGGCCGAGCGCTCAACGTGCGCCCCGGCCTCATCGTCGGCCCTCACGATCCCACCGGGCGGTTCACGTACTGGCCGCACCGCGTCGCGCGCGGCGGCGAGGTCCTTGCCGTGGAGCCGCCCGAGCGCCGGACCCAGTTCGTCGACGTGCGCGACCTCGGGGAGTGGCTCGTCCAGCTCTGCGAGCGCGGTATCGCCGGCACGTTCAACGCGGCGAACGATGGCGTCGGCTGGGGCGAGCTTCTGGAGACGTGCCGCACGGTCACGGGATCCGCAGCGGAGCTCGCCTGGGTCTCCGAGAGCTTCCTCCTCGAGAGCGGTGTGGGCCAGTGGATGGAGCTGCCGCTCTGGCTCGCCGGGCCCGAGACAGCCTACGAGGACAGGGTCGACGTCTCCCGCGCAGTGGCCGAGGGGCTCTCCTTCCGTCGGCTCGAGGACACCGTCCGCGCGACGCTCGAGCTCGCAGAGACGACGGACGCCGCCGGCCTTACCCCCGAGCGCGAGGCCGAGCTCCTGGAGAAATGGCATGCCCGATAAGGACTACTCGGGCACGCCGCTCGCCCGCAAGCTCGGCGCAAAGCCCGGTGCGGGTGTCGTCGTCTTCTTCACCACGACTCGCGCCGACCTGGAACGCCGCTTCGCGCTGCTGAAGGGGACGCTCGACCCGGCGGACGGGCTTTGGATCGCGTGGCCGAAGAAGGCGGCGAAGATCGAGGGCGACCTCACGTTCGAGGCGGTGCAGGAGATCGGGCTCGCCAACGGGCTGGTGGACAACAAGTCGTGCTCGATCGACGAGAGCTGGCAAGCGCTGCGCTTCGTCTACCGGCTCGAGGATCGCTAGCCGTACGACTTGCGAGCCCGGTCCCAGGGATCCTCGTCCCAGCGGATGAGGTCCGGGTCGATCCCGCGCGCATCTGCCAGGTCCGTGGTGAGACGCTGGAAGCGCACGATGTCGACCACGGGATGGCGACTCGGGAAGAGCTCGGTCTCGCAGCCGATCTCGCCGAGCGCGCGCACGACGTCGCCAGCGCGCTCCGCCGCCCGACCCGATCCCTCGAGCACGAGACAGCGAACGGACGGGTCGATCGCGGCGAGGTGGCCGTGCAAGAGCTGTTCGGTGTGGTGAGCCTCCGCAGCGACGTGCACGCCCTCGCGCAGCTTCAGCACGGCTTCGAGGACCGTCGCGGTGTCCGACTCCGCGCCGACGACCGCGAAGCGCTCGTGGTCGGAGACGGCGAGAGCCGGCTCGGCAAGAGCACGCTCGACCCCGCCAGCGAGACCGGCAACGTCCTCCCCGAGCAGCGCCCTGCCGGCAGCGACGGCGCACGTGTAGCTCACCGTGTGGCAGTAGCTCTCCTCGACCTCGGGCGTCGCGACCACGACGTGATCGACGGCGCGCGCGATCGCACTGTCCTCGGCCGCGGTGATCACCCAGGTCTCGCCTCCGAACGACTCGACGGCCTCGAGGGTCAGGCGCGTCCCGCCCTCGTGGCTCAGAGCAACGAGCACGTCCGCCTCGGGCGCGTTGCCCATCACGACCTCGAGCGCCTGTGCCGCGGGACCGCATGCGAGCGCAGCGTGGAACGACGTCCCGCAGCCGGTGAAGAGGACCCTCGCGCCCTCTGGCAGCCGCCGCTCGCCGACCCGCTCGGGCACCTGCGCGAGCCACTCGGGCTGTGCGGCGACGGCCTTCCTGGTCAGGTCTCCGGGCATGAGGCGTGTCTATACCATCGTTTCGGTGTCCGTCTTCGATAGGACGACGCTCGGGAACGGCGTCCGCGTGCTCACGGCGCCGATGCCACAGGTCGGCTCGGTCGCCTGCTTCATCGTGCTGGCGGCCGGCTCACGGTACGAGACCCCGGCCTCGAAGGGCATCGCGCACTTCGCCGAGCACATGTTCTTCAAGGGCACCGAGCGCCGCCCGACGGCCCGTTCGATCTCGACCGAGATCGACGCGATCGGCGGCGAGTTCAACGCCTTCACGGGGAAAGAGCTCACGGGCTACTACGTGAGGTGCGCCACGGAGACCCGCGATGTCGCGCTCGACGTGCTCACCGACATGCTCCGCTACTCGCGCTTCGACTCCGACGAGATCGAGAAGGAGAAGGGCGTGATCCTCGAGGAGATGAACGTCTACCTCGACACGCCGCAGCGGTACGTGGGGAACGTCTACGACCGGCTGCTCTACGCCGACCAGCCGCTCGGCTGGGACATCCTCGGGACGCGTGAGACGATCGAGGGAGCAACCCGCGACACGTTCACGTCGTACCTCGACGCCTGGTACCGGCCGGAGCGCATCGTCGTCGGGATCGGCGGACGGATCGGCGACGGCCTCGGCGACCGGCTCGAGGAGCTGCTCGGGGACATCGAGCCTCGCGAGACCGGTGCGGCGCCACCGGTCGAGCTGCCGCCGGACGGGTCGCCTGTGCTCCTGCACACGAAGCAGTCGGAGCAGGCACATCTCGTCCTCGGCGTGCGCGGGTACGAGCTCGGTCATCCGAAGCGATACGCGCTCCAGCTCCTCTCGGTCGTGCTCGGAGGCGGCATGTCCTCGCGTCTCTTCACGGAGGTTCGCGAGCGTCGCGGCCTCTCGTACTACGTCCACGCCGCCAACGCGTCGTACACGGACGCCGGGACGCTCTACACGGGCGCCGGTGTGGACGTGAACCGGATCGACGAGGCGATCACGACGATCATCGGGGAGCTGCGAAAGATCGCCGCCGAGCCCGTGCCCGCCGAGGAGCTCGAGAAGGCACGCGGGTACTCGAAGGGGCGGTTCGTGCTCCGGCTCGAGAGCCCGCAGGCGCTGATCCAGTTCGGACTGCGACGCGAGGTGCTCGAGGGGCAGCTCGAGGAGCCGGACGAGGTCCTCCGCGAGCTCGACGCGGTCACCGCGGAGCACGTCCAGGACGTTGCGCGCGACCTGCTCGAGGACAAGCGGCTCTACCTCGCCGTCGTCGGCCCGTTCGACGACCCGTCGCGCTTCGAGCAGCTCCTCGCCGCCTAGACTCCCGAGCGTGAACGACGAGCGCGACCTGCTGCGGCGGACGGCAGAGATCGCAGCGGACTTCCTCGACACCCTCGACGAACGGCCGATCTGGCCCGCAGCGACGACGGACGAGCTGCGCGCGGCCCTTGGTGGGCCGCTGCCCGACGGGCCGGGTGATCCGAGAGAGGTCGTCGAAGCCCTCGCAGATGCCGCGGAGCGAGGCGTCGTCGCCATTCCCAGCGGGCGCTACTTCGGGTTCGTGATCGGAGGAGCGCTGCCCGCCGCGCTCGCGGCCGACTGGCTCACGTCGACGTGGGACCAGAACGCGGGCCTCGTCGTCTGCGGCCCCTCGGCCGCCGTGGTCGAGGAGGTCGCAGGAGAGTGGCTCATGGACCTGCTCGGCATCCCGGGCACAGCGTCGTTCTCGTTCGTCACGGGCTGCCAGCTCGCGCACGTGACGTGCCTCGCCGCAGCGCGTCACGCCGTGCTCGAGCGGGTGGGCTGGGACGTCGAGGAGAGCGGGCTCGCAGGCTCGCCGCAGATCACGGTCATCACGGGCGGGAGGCGCCACGTGACAATCGACCGCGCGCTGCGCCTGCTCGGGCTCGGGACCGCGTCCGCGGTCCGGGTCGACGTCGACTCCCAGGGACGCATGCGCCTCGAGGGGCTGGCGGAGGCGCTTCGAGGGATCTCGGGACCGACCATCGTCTGCGCGCAGGCCGGCGAGGTAAACACGGGCGCGTTCGACTCCTTCGACGAGATCGCGACGCTCTGCGGCGACACCGGCGCGTGGCTGCACGTCGACGGCGCGTTCGGACTGTGGGCCGCGGCCTCTCCTGCTCTCCGGCACCTCACGGCCGGAGCGGGGCGCGCCGACTCGTGGGCGACCGACGCTCACAAGTGGCTCAACATCCCGTACGACAGCGGCCTTGCGTTCGTCGCGCACCCCGAGGCACATCGTGCGGCGATGCGACTCACGGCCGACTACCTCGTAGCCGACCCGAACGCCGTACGCGACCAGATGGACTGGACACCGGAGTTCTCGAGGCGCGCCCGCGGCTTCGCCGTCTACGCGGGGCTGCGCTCGCTCGGCAGGTCCGGTGTCGCGGAGCTCGTCGAGCGCTCGTGCGAGCGCGCGACGCAATTCGCCGGCGCGATCGCCGCCCTGCCCGGGTGCGAGGTGCTGAACGACGTCGTCCTCAACCAGGTGCTGTTCCGGTTCGAGAACGACGCCACGACCGCTGCGCTGCTCGCGTCCGTCCAGGCGAGCGGCGAGGCGTGGATGAGCGGGACGAGCTGGGAGAGCCGCTCGGCGATTCGGCTCTCGGTCTCGAACTGGCGGACGACGGAAGCCGACATCGAGCGCGCCGTCGCCGCCTTCGAGGCGGCTCACGTCGCGGTCTAACCTGTTCCCATGAACGCGGCGACGCGCGTCGCTCCGTCACGAGTCCGAGCACGACAGCTGGGAGCTCGTGCTCCGCGCGCCGGACCCGCGCCTTTCGGCCCTTGTCTCCGACTATCAGGGCTACGTCGAGCGCGGCTCCCCGCCACCCCTGCGGCAGCAGGTCCCCACGACCTTCCTCCCGTTGATCGTGAACTTCGGCTCGCCGTGGAGCATCGGCGAAGGCGAGGACGGCGCGCCCACCGCCTACGCCAGCTTCCTGGCGGGTCTCGGGGAGCGCTCTTCCTACGTGCGTGCGACGGGTCCTGCGAGCTGCGTCCAGGTCAACCTCACACCGCTCGCCGCCCACATGTTCCTCGGCCTGCCGATGCACGAGCTCGCGAACCGCGTGGTGACGCTCGAGGACGTGCTCCCGCACCGCGCACGCCGGCTGACGGAACGCCTCGAGGATGCGCCGACCTGGGAGAAGCGGTTCGAGCTGCTCGACGCCGTGCTCTCCGCGCGCCTCGCGGAGGCGAGGACGCCGTCCCGGGACGTCGCGTGGGCGTGGACGATGCTCGAGCGCACGCACGGCAAGGCGCCGATCGGGTCGATCTGCGACAAGCTGGGTCGCAGCCGCCGCCATCTGGCCGCGAGGTTCCGCGAGCAGATCGGGCTCACACCGAAGACGGTCGCAAGGATCTTTCGCTTCGAGAGAGCCGTCGGGCTCCTGACGCGGAGGGACGTCCCACTCGCCGAGCTCGCGTTCGAGTGCGGCTACTACGACCAGGCTCACCTCAACCGCGACTTCCGGGAGTTCGCCGGGAAGCCGCCGTCCGCGTTCGCCCGCCGGATCGTCCCGGACGGCGGCGTCGTCCTCTAGGTCACATTCGTCCAAGACGGCGCGGCTCGTCCGCTCCTACCCTCGAAGCACCACGAGAGGAGGACGACGATGAACTGCATCGCTTTCCTGAACTACGACGATGCTCGCGCGGCGGTCGACTGGCTCGAGCAGGCGTTCGGCTTCGAGCGCTCCTCGGTCCACGAGGGCCCGAACGGGAACATCGCGCATGCGGAGCTTCGATTCGGCGACGGGATGATCATGCTCGGCCCGTCCGGCCCGAACGGCTTCGGGCTCAAGACCCCGCGCGAGCTCGGGGCGGTCAACCAGGGGGTCTACGTGATCGTCGACGACGGGATCGACGGCCACTACCAGCGGGCGCTAGGCGCGGGTGCCGAGATCGTGCGCGAGCCCAACGACACCGACTACGACTCGCGGGAGTACATGGCGCGGGACCCCGAGGGCAACCTCTGGAGCTTCGGGACCTACCGGCCGGAGTAGGCGGGTGTGCCTCCGCTACTCCTCGGCAGGCTGCGCGACGGCACGCTCGGCGATCTCGGCCACCACGGCCGGATCGGCGAGCGTCGTCGTGTCCCCGAGCGGACGGTCCTCGGCGACGTCGCGAAGCAGCCTCCGCATGATCTTCCCCGAGCGGGTCTTCGGCAGCTCCGGCGTGAAGACGATGTTCGCAGGCTTGGCGATCGGTCCGATCTTCGTCGCGACGTGGTTGCGGAGCTCCTCGAGCATCTCGACCGAGCCGTCCTGCCCGCCCTTGAGCGTCACGAATGCGACGATCGCCTGGCCGGTCAGGGAGTCAATGCGCCCGCACACGGCCGCCTCAGCGACGCTCGAATGGTCGACGAGCGCCGACTCGACCTCGATCGTCGAGATGCGGTGGCCGGACACGTTCATGACGTCGTCCACGCGGCCGAGCAACCAGAAGTCGCCGTCCTCGTCGATGCGGGCGCCGTCGCCGGCGAAGTACATCCCCGGGAACCGCTCCCAGTAGGTCGCGCGGTAGCGCGCGTCGTCGCCGAAGATGCCGCGCGTGATCGCCGGCCACGGCCGGCGCAGCACGAGATAGCCCCCGCCGCCGGGTCCTACCTCGTTCCCGTTGTCGTCCACGACTGCGGCGTCGACGCCGGGGAACGGCCTTGTCGCCGACCCGGGCTTCAGCGTCGTGATCCCGGGCAGCGGCGTGATGAGGATCATCCCCGTCTCTGTCTGCCACCAGGTGTCGACGACCGGAAGCCGGTCGGCACCGATGTGCTCCCGGTACCACATCCAGGCCTCGGGGTTGATCGGCTCGCCGACCGAGCCCAGGAGGCGCAGTGAGCCCAGGTCGTGGCGCTCCGCGTGCTCCGGCCCCCACTTCATGTGCGCACGGATGGCCGTCGGGGCCGTATAGAGAATCGTCACGCCGTAGCGTTCGACGATATCCCACCACCGGTCCTTGTCCGGGAAGTCGGGCGTTCCCTCGTACATGACCGACGTCGTGCCGTTGCAGAGCGGCCCGTAGACGATGTAGCTGTGGCCCGTGATCCAGCCGATGTCTGCGGCGCACCAGTAGACGTCGGTCTCGGGTTTGAGGTCGAAGACGTAGCGGTGGGTCGCCGCCACGCCGACGAGGTAGCCGCCCGTCGTGTGCGCGATGCCCTTCGGCTTCGCGGTCGTCCCCGACGTGTACATCAGGAACAGGAGATCCTCGGCGTCCATCGGCTCGGGCGGGCACGTGTCCGGGTCGTCCGAGGCGTCGAAATCGTGCAGCCAGTGGTCGCGCCCGTCCTGCATCGGGACCTCGTTGCCGGTGCGCCTGACGACCAGGCATGACCTGATCCCCGGCGCCGCCGCCATTGCGTCGTCGGCAGTGCGCTTCAGGGGCACCGTCGTACCGCGCCGCCACGCCTCGTCCTGGGTGATGAGCACCTCGCACCCCATGTCGTTCGCGCGGTCGGAGAGCGAGTCGGCCGAGAAGCCGCCGAAGACGACCGTGTGCGGCGCTCCGAGCCTCGCGCAGGCGAGCATCGCGACCGGCAGGTCGGGGACCATCCCGAGGTAGATCGCGACCCGGGTGCCCTTGCCGACGCCGAGCTCCTTGAGGACGTTCGCCATCTGCACGACGCGGCCCAGCAGGTCCTCGTAGGTGAGCGCCTCGCGCTCGTCCTCCGGCTCGCCCTCCCAGAGGTAGGCGACACGGCTGCCCAGGCCCGCCTCGACGTGTCGGTCGAGGCAGTTGTACGAGACGTTGAGCTTCCCGCCCAGGTACCACTTCGCGTAGGGGAGATCCCATTCGTATAGCGACGTGAACGGCTCGAGCCAGCTGACCCGCTCGCGGCCCTCCCGCTCCCAGAACTCGTCGAAGGGAATGTCGTAGATGTCCTCCTGCGTGTTCGCCTGGGCGGCGAAGTCCTCGGGCGGCGGATACCGCCGCTCCTCGGCGAGAAGCGTCTCGATCGCCTTGTCGCTCACGCGGCGACCTCCAGGTCGTACGGGCAGTCGGTCAGGAGCTCGTATCCGTCCTCGGTGACGAGCAGGAGGTCCTCGACCCGTACACCGCCGAAGCCCTGCCGATAGAGGCCTGGCTCGATCGTGATGACGTCCCCGGGAACGAGCTCCTCGCCGATCACCCCCAGCGCGGGAGACTCGTGCACCTCGAGGCCGACGCCATGCCCGAGGCCGTGGTAGAAGCCGTCCTGGAGCACCTCCCCCTCCTTCTTCGTGAGGAGGGTCGGGAAGCCGCGCTCGGCGAAGAACTCGGAGACGAGGCGATGGACGTCGGCGCCGTTCACCCCGGGGCGGATCTCGGCCTTCCCGAGGTCGAGCGCCTCGCGGCAGAGCACGTGCCATTCGCGGATCTCGTCCGGGACGTCGCCTATCGCGAACGTACGCGTGATGTCCGAGAAGCAAGCCGACTCGACGTCGACGGGGAAGAGGTCGAGCAATACGACGTCGTTGCTGCCGATGGCGCCGGAGCCCATGTCGTGGCCGATCGCAGTCTGCGGGCCGTGGGAGACGATCATCTCGTCCGACACGGCGCCGTGCGTGAGGAACTCCGCCTGGATCCGCTCCTTCAACAGCTCGCAGGTCAGCGGCTCGCCGTCCACGGCAAGCCCGCCGTTCGACGGCTCCGCGCGGCGCAGCAGCTCCCGCGCGACCGCGATACCCGCCTCCGCCGCCTTCTCGGCGCGGCGAATCCCGGCGAGCTCCTGCGCGCTCTTCGACCTGCGCCGGTCGTCGAAGAGCCTCTGGTCGACGCTCAGCCCGACCCCGTTCGCGCGCAGCGCGTCCGCGATCCCGAGCGGGAAGCGCCTCGGGACGACCGCTTCCGACACACCGAGCCCGGCGGTGATCCGCACTGCGAGCTCGTTCGCGTAGGCGTGCAGGTCGAGCCCGCTCCGCCGCAGCTCGTCGGCGCCGAACTCCTCGAGCGTGTGGACCTCGAGCCCGGTCCCGAGAGCCTCCACACGCATCGCCTCCATCGCGCTGATCGCAACCAGCCGGCGGCCGTCGACCTCCGCGTAGACGAACGGATCGGGGATCCCGAGCGGTACCTCGTGCCGGAGCTCCGGAGTGCGAATGGTGTCGCCGTGGATCAGGATCGCCGTCGATGCCATCCGGGCGCGATCCTACCCCGCATCGGTAGAGTCAACGCTCGTGGAAGCCGACCTGCGCGCGCTCCGCGAGCGCCTGGCAGAGATCTCCGACCTGCAGCGAGCCGGTGGCGTGCTCGGGTGGGATCTGCGTGTGACGATGCCGCCGGGAGGCGGCGAGGCGCGCGCCGAAGCGCTCGGGACGCTCGGCCGAATCTCCCACGAGATGTTCGTGGACGACGAGATCGGATCGCTGCTCGAGCGCCTGCGCCCGCACGAGGAATCCCTCGAGTACGACTCCGACGACGCGAGCCTCATCCGGGTCACGCGGCGCGACTGGGAGAAGGCGCGCCGGGTGCCGTCGGAGCTGAGAGCCGAGATGCTGCGAGCGGGCTCGCGCGGCCACCACGTCTGGGTCGACGCGCGTGCGCGAAACGACTTCGAGGCCTTCCTGCCCGCGCTCCGGGAGAACCTCGAGCTGAAGCGGCGCTACGTCGAATGCTTCGAGTGGGACGACTCGCCCTATACCCCGCTCCTCGACGACTTCGAGCCGTTCATGAAGACGACCGAGGTCGCGGAGGTCTTCGACACGATCAAGCCGGTCCTCCAGGAGCTCGTGCGCCAGGCTCCCAGGATCGAGGCGCCGTTCCTCGAGGAGCCGTACCCGCAGTCGCTCCAGCGCGAGTTCGCGGAGCGGATCCTCGCGACGCTCGGCTTCGAGGACGGCGCGTGGCGACTCGACACGACGGTGCATCCCTTCTGCACCTCGTTCTCGACGCGCGACGTCCGCCTCACGACCCGCTACCACGAGCTGGGCATCGAGTCGCTCTGGTCGACGATGCACGAGGCCGGCCACGGCTTGTACGCGCACGGGATCTCGAAGTCGCTCGAGCGCAGCCCGCTCGCAGGCGCACCCTCGCTCGGCCTCAACGAGTCGCAGAGCCGCTCGTGGGAGAACCTCGTCGGACGCAGCACGCCGTTCTGGTCGTACTGGTATGAGCCGCTCCAGGCGACGTTCCCCGACCAGCTCGGCGACGTCGACCTCGAGACGTTCCTCGCCGCGATCAACCGCGCAGAGCCCGGATTCATCCGCGTGGAGGCGGACGAGACGACGTACAGCCTCCACATCATCCTGCGCTTCGACATCGAGCGGCAGCTCATGGAGGGAACGCTCGACCCGAAGGACCTGCCGGAGGCATGGAACGCGGCGATGCTCGAGCTCCTCGGCGTCGAGGTGCCGAACGACGCACAGGGGGTCCTCCAGGACATCCACTGGTCGAGCGGCGGCATCGGCTACTTCCCGACGTATGCGCTCGGCAACGTCATCTCGCTTCAGATCTGGGCCGTCGTCCGCGAGGCGATCCCCGACCTCGACGCCCAGATGGAGGCTGGCGAGCTCGAAGGCCTTTCCGCCTGGCTGCGCGACAACCTCTACTCCCTCGGGCGCAAGCTGACGCCGAAGGAGACGATCGAGCGGCTCACTGGCGCACCGCGCGTCGACCCCGAGCCATACCTCGCGTACCTTCGCGAGAAGCTCTCCGCGCTTCCTGCGGGTGCCTGAAGCTCTCGCCCGCCTCGAGCTCCGCGTCAACGGGGAGCTGCACTCGCTCGACGTCGAGCCGCGCACGCTGCTGGTCCAGGCGCTCCGCGACGGCCTCGGGCTGACCGGCGCACACATCGGCTGCGATACGAGCCAGTGCGGCGCCTGCACGGTGCTCCTCGAGGGCCGGGCCGTGAAGAGCTGCACTGTGCTCGCGCTCCAGGCCGCGGGCTCCGACGTGACGACGATCGAGGGGCTCGCGCCCGACGGCGAGCTCCATCCCGTCCAGCGCGCATTCGTCGAGGAGCACGGCCTTCAATGCGGGTTCTGCACGCCGGGGATGATCCTGACCTCCGTCGACCTGCTCTCGCGTGACGGCGACCCGGACGACGAGGCGATCCGGGACGCCCTGCGCGGCAACATCTGCCGCTGCACGGGCTACGAGACGATCGTTCGCTCGGTCCGCGCGGCCGCCGGCGCAGCGGGAGATACGCGCACGTGATCCCCGCCGCCACCGGCTACGTACGGCCCGACTCGGTCGATGACGCAATCGCCGCGCTCGCCGATCCCGAGGCGAAGCTGCTCGCGGGCGGCCAGTCGCTCCTGCCGCTCATGAAGCTGCGGGTCGTCCGGCCTGCGCTCGTGGTGGACATCGGCGGCCTCGACCTCGCCGGGGTCTCGGCGACGGACGGCGAGCTGCGGATCGGCGCGCTCACGAGCTGGGACGAGCTGGTGCGCGCCCCCGAGCTCGAGCGTCCGGCGCTCGCCGGCCTTGCGGACTGCGCCCGCGTGATCGGCGATCTCCAGGTCCGGAACCGGGGCACGGTGGGCGGGAGCCTCGCCCATGCGGATCCGTCTGCGGACGCACCCGCAGCGCTGCTCGCGCTCGGCGCGGCGGTCGAGCTCCGGTCGCCGTCCGGCTCGCGCTCGCTTCCGCTCTCCGACTTCCTCGTCGGCCCCTTCATGACCGCGCTCGAGCCGACGGAGATCCTCACCGAGGTCCGCCTCCCCCTGCCCGAGCCTGGAAGCGGGTCCACCTACGAGAAGGTCGAGCACCCGGCATCCGGCTTCGCGCTCGTCGGCGCATGCGCGGTCATCCAGCCCGACGGAAGCGCCGTCGTCGCGCTCACAGGCATCGCCGCGAGCGCGGTCGCGGTCGCAGACGGCGACCTCGCGGGCGCGCTCGGCGCGCTCGACGTCTTCGGCGACGAGTTCGCGCCGGCCGAGTACAGGCGGCACCTCGCCGGGGTGGTCGCGAGTCGCGCGCTCGAACGCGCACGCGCACGGGCGGCGGAGGACACTCGATGAGCGACGTGATCGGGGTCTCGCGCCCGCGCATCGACTCGTCCGAGAAGGTCGTCGGCGAGACGCGATACGCGGCCGACGACGCCTTCGTCGGACTGCTCCACGCCCGCCTCGTGCTGAGCACCGAGGCGCATGCGCTGATCGAGGGCATCGAGAAGGACGACGCGCTGGCAATCGCGGGAGTGGTTGCAGTCCTGACCGCGGCCGATCTCCCCACGACGCCCGGCTCGGGCCGGACGAACGAGCCGCTCGCCCGCGCGGAGGTCGTCTTCTCCGGCCAGCCGGTCGCGCTCGTCGTCGCCGAGACTGAGGCGGCGGCCGAGGACGGAGCCGAGGCCGTGCTCGTGAGCTATTCGAGCCTCCCCGCGGTCACCGACCTCGAGGCGGCACTCGCGCTCGATGCCCCGCTCGCCCGCCAGGCGGCGGAGGACGACGAGGGGTCGAGCATGGGCTCCGTCCACGCCGCAGTCTCGTCCGGTGAGGACGAGGCTCCCGAGGAGGAGCTGTCGGGCAACGTGCTGAAGCGCTCCTTCCGCGGCGAGGGGGACGTCGAGGCCGCGCTGGCCGCGAGCGACGCGGTCGTCGGTGCGACGTTCCGCACGCCGTGGGTCTACCAGGCGTACCTCGAGCCGCAGACGGCGACGGCCTGGCCCGAGCCCGGCGGCGTCCTCGCGCTCTCGACCAGCACGCAGGGGTCGTTCATCGTCCGCCGCGAGGTCGCATCCGCTTTCGGGCTCGAGCTCGAGCAGGTGCGCGTCCGGGCGGCGCCGCTCGGCGGCGCGTTCGGAGGCAAGGTCGCGCTCATCGAGCCGCTCGTAGCGGGAGCGGCGCTCGCTCTCCGGCGCCCGGTCCGGCTCACGCTCACCCGCAGCGAGGACTTTCAGGCGACGAACCCCGCTCCCGCGCAGCTCATGGAGGTGCGCGCCGGCGCGATGCGCTCCGGGAAGCTCACGGCGCTCGAGGCGCGCGTCGTCTGCGACCGCGGTGCGACCCAGGACTGGGGCCTCGAGGACATCGCGTCGATCCTCGTCGCAGGGCCGTACCGCTGGGAGGCGTTCGCGATCACGGGCTACGGCGTCCAGACGAACCGCGTCACGTTCGGCGCGTACCGCGGGCCTGGGGCGCCGGGCGCCGCGTACGCGATCGAGTCGGTCGTCGACGAGCTCGCTCACGAGCTCGAGCTCGACCCGGTCGAGCTCCGGCTCGCCAACGCAGTCGTCGAGGGGGACGTCGGCGTCAGCGGGCACGCGTTCCCGGTGATCGGCGTCCGCGAGTGTCTCGAGCGGATCCAGGCGCACGAGACCTGGCAGGGCCGCGCGGCCGTCGCCGAGGACGAGGGCGTGGGCATGGCGATCGGCTACTGGCCCGGCGCGATCGAGCCGGCCTCGGCCGTCTGCAGGCTCAACTCGGACGGGAAGGTGACGGTGGTGACCGCGGTCGCGGACATGACCGGGACGGCGACCGTCTTCCAGGCCATCGCCGCCGACGTGCTGGGGCTTCCGGTCGACGACGTCGTCGTCGTCGCGGCGGATACCGCATCGGCGCCGTACGGCGGGGTGAGCGGAGGCAGCAAGATCACGTACAACATCGGGCGCGCCGTGCAGAAGGCTGCCGAGGACACGCGCGAGCGCCTTCTCCAGGTCGCGTCGGACGAGCTCGAGATCGCGCCGGACGACCTCGAGATCGTGGACGGCGTGATCCGCGCGGTCGGCGCGCCGGACCGCTCGGTGCCGGTCAAGGAGATCGCCGCCAAGTCGCTCGCGTTCGCGGGCCGCTACGAGCCCATCGAAGGCCGCGGCGGATCCGCGCAGCGCAGCACCGCGCCGGCCGCGGCCGCGCACCTGGCGCACGTCCGCGTCGATCGCGAGACGGGCGAGGTCGAGCTGCTCGGCTACGCGATCGCGCAGGACGTCGGCAAGGCGCTGAATCCCGCGCTCGTCGAGGGCCAGATGCGGGGCGGCGTCGCCCAGGGCATCGGCTGGGCGCTCTACGAGGAGCTGCGGCAAGACGAGGACGGGCGACTGCTCTCGGGTTCGTTCCTCGACTACGCCGTGCCGCGTGCCGACCGCGTGCCCGACATCGACACGCTGATCGTCGAGGTTCCCGCCCCTGACGGCCCGTACGGGGCGAAAGGCGTCGGTGAGGCGCCTGTCGTCGCGGCGCCGGGTGCGATCGCGAACGCGATCGCCGCTGCAACCGGCGTCCGCCTGCGCGAGCTGCCGATGACTGCTCCGCGCGTCTGGGCAGCGCTGAACGACGCAGAGACCCGTACGTAGACTGAGCCGGTGACCTCGTTCGAGCGCGCTCGGTCGATCGTCGACGCGTATCGCGAGACGCTTCGCACCGAGGTCCCCGAGGGCGCGCTCCTCTACGACGCGCACACCCACCTCGGGAACGACATCGACGGGATGGTGAGCGACTACGACGAGCTGACCGGGCTGCTCGACCGCTTCGGCTTCTCGCGCGCGAACGTCTTCTGCATGGACGAGCACGACCGCGAGCCGGCTTTCAGCGTGCCGAACGACCGCACGCTCGCCCATGCCCGGCGGGCAGGAGGACTGCTCGTCCCGTACGTCAGGCTCGACCTCACCAACAGCCCCCTCGAGGAGGCCCGCCGCTGTCTCGACCTCGGCGCCCAGGGCATCAAGCTCCATCCACGCGCGCAGGCGTTCTCGCTCGACGACGAGCGACTCGCGCCCGTCTTCGCGCTCGCGGCCGATCGCGACGTACCGATCCTCATCCACGGCGGCCGCGGGCTGCCGCCGATCGCCGAGCACCTCGAGACGCTCGTGCGCCGTTGCGACGGCGTGAGACTGATCGTCGCCCACGCGGGTATCGCGGACATGGCGGGGCTCGCCGGGCGGCTTGGAGGCATCCAGGGCGTGTTCTTCGACACGTCCGTCTGGAGCGGCGTCGACCTCCTCGACCTCTACCGCCAGGTCTCGCCGGAGCAGATCGTGTACGCGTCCGACTACCCGTACGGGAGACAGCCGAACTCGCTGCTCATGGCGATCCGGACAGCGCGGCTCGCCGGCTTCGACGACGATCAGCTGCGCGGCGTCCTCGGCGAGAACGCAAGGCGAATCGCCGAGCGTGCACCGCTTCCCGAGCTCACCGAGCCGATCGGGGGCAACGCGCTCGTCCAGCCGATGACGTTCGCCCGCATCCACCAGTACATCTCCATGGCGGTGCCGCTCCTGTGGCTGCGGCAGCGCGACGCGATCGGCGCGCTCGGCCTCGCGGTCAACGCGTCGCGCGAGCGGAACGGCTACCTCGACGAGGCAGAGCGCATCGAGGAGCTGCTGGCAACGGCGAGCGAGCTCTGGCGCGAGGGCGGCGAGTACGTCTCGGACGACGAGCACATCGCGGCGATGCGAACCGCGATACAGCTCGTGAACCTCGCCGACCTGATCGCGATCACGACGCCGGCGTCCTAGCGCTCAGCGCACCGCGTACAGGCGCCGCAGGCCGTCGACGCCCTTGAGCTCGTGCTCGCCGCGGTCCTCGAACCGGAGGCCGGAGCCTTCGACGAGATCGCGCGTCGTCGAGCTCAGCAGGACCTCGCCGGCGCCCGCGAGCGACATGACCCGTGCCGCAACGTGGAGGGCGATGCCACGCGGCTTGTGTGCGCGTGGGCGCTCGACCTCGCCCGTGTGAACGCCAGCACGCACCGGCAGCTCGAGCGGCTGCAGGGCGTCCCGGATCGCCACTCCGCAACGAAGCGCCCGCGCCGGGCCGTCGAAGAGCGCGAGAAATCCGTCGCCTGCGGTGTCGATCTCCTCACCCGAGTGCTGCGTCAGCTCGCGGCGCACGACGGCGTGATGCTCGTCGAGCAGCTCCGACCAGCCGGCGTCGCCGAGGTCGCGCGCACGCTCTGTCGAGCCGACGAGGTCCGTGAAGAGGATGGTCGCGAGAACGCGGTCCGACATACCGGCGGGCCGCACGCCCGTGAGGAACTCCTCGACCTCGTCGAGGATCTGGTCCGGGTCGTAGAAGGGCACGTGGTCCACCCCGTCGAGCTCGACGAGGCGAGCGTCTGGGATGCGGTCGGCGATGTAGCGGCTCTCGGCGACCCCCGAGTCGGTGTCGCCGGTGCGGTGAAGGACCAGCGTCGGGCACTGCACGCTTCCGAGTACCGGGCGCACATCGGCCTGCGAGTTCATGAGGATCAGATCGCGCGCGCCGGAGGGGCTCAGGGAGGCGCGCCCGCGGCGGCCGAGCCATTCGGAGGCGGCGGCGTCGGCGCTCGGCATGATGTTCCCGAGATCGAAGCGCTGTCCCCAGGACTCCTCGAGCTCCTGTGCGTAGCGCTCACGCTCCTCCTGCGTCGGCGCCCACGGATAGTCGTCGTCCGGATGCGAGCGCTTCGCATACGTCCCGTACAGCACGAGCGAGCGCACGCGCTGCGGGTACGTGGCCGCGAACAGGACGCACATCGGGCCGCCCTCCGAGTAGCCGAGGAGCGCCGCCGACTCACTGCCGACGGCGTCCATGACCGCGCGCACATCGTCCATCCGGGTCTCGAAGTCCGGAAGCCCGACGTTGCGATCGGAGAGCCCGGTGCCGCGCTTGTCGAAGCAGATCAGGCGCGCGAACGACCCCAAGCGCTCGAGCATGTGCGCGTTGGGCGGGTACTCCCAGTCGATCTCCAGGTGCGAGAAGAACCCCGGCACGAACACGACGTCGAACGGACCGTCGCCGGTGACCTGGTAGGCGATGTTGACGTCGCCGCTCCGTGCGTACCGGATCGCCGACCTCACCGCGCGAGCTCCTCGTACCTGAAGCAGTCGACGGTGTGGTCGTTGACCATCCCGACCGACTGCATGAACGCGTAGCAGGTCGTCGGGCCCAGGAAGCGGAAGCCGCGCCGCTTGAGCTCCTTCGAGAAGGCGTGAGACTCGGGCGTCTCGGCCGGAATCTCGGACATGAGCCGCCAGCGATTGACCGTCGGCGCTCCTCCGACGAGACCCCAGAGGAACGCATCGAGCGACCCGTGCTCCTCCTGGACGGCGAGCACCGCATGCGCGTTCGCGACGGTGGACTCGACCTTCGCGCGGTTGCGCACGATCCCCGGATCGGCGAGCAGGCGCTCGATGTCCCGAGCGGAGAAGCGGGCGACAGCCTCGGCGTCGAAGCCCGCGAACGCGCTGCGATATCCCTCCCGCTTGCGCAGGATCGTCATCCACGAGAGCCCCGACTGCGCTCCTTCGAGCGTCAGGTGCTCGAACAGATGACGATCGTCGTGGGACGGTATGCCCCACTCCTCGTCGTGATAGGCGACCATGAGGTCGTCGTCTCCCGCCCAGGTACAACGCGTGACTGCCATGACGCGCGGATAGGATCGCACGCGATGCGCGGCTTCCTCGTCGCAGCACTCGCAGCGCTCCTCCTCCTCGCCGGCTGCGGCGGGAACGGGGACGACGAAGCCAGCGGTGACGGAGGCTCCGGCGACACCTGCGAGCAGGTGAAGGCCCCCGAGCCGCGCCAGCCGCCGGAGCTGAAGGCGCCGACCAGCACGCTCGACCCCGAGAAGACCTACGAGCTCGTGTTCGACACGAGCTGTGGGAGCTTCACGGTGACGCTCGACCCGAAGCTCGCGCCGGAGACGACTGCGTCGCTCGTCTCGCTCGCCGAGAAGGGCTTCTACGACGACACGGTCTTCCATCGCATCGTCCCGGGCTTCGTGATCCAGGGAGGCGATCCCACCCAGACGGGCACCGGCGGGCCTGGGTACACGACGACGGACCAGCCGCCGGCCTCGGCCGAGTACACGAAAGGCGTCGTCGCGATGGCGAAGTCCCTGCAGGAGCCGCCCGGCTCGGCGGGCAGCCAGTTCTTCGTCGTCACGGCCGACGACGCACAGCTCGACCCGGACTACGCGATCGTCGGCGAGGTGACGGACGGGCTCGACGTCGTCGAGCGCATCGGGGTGCTCGGCGACGAGGAGCAGCGGCCGACGCAGCCGGTGGTCATCCGCACGGTCACCGTCCAGGAGAGCTGATGGCAGTCTCCGCGGTCGTGCTCGCGGCCGGCGAGGCGACCCGGTTCGGATCACCGAAGCAGCGCTTGCTGTTGCCGTCCGTGCTCGAGCGCCTGCGCCTCGCGCCGGTGGACGAGGTCGTGGTGGTGCAGGGGGCGCACGACCTACTTAGTGGCTCAGAGCCACAAAGTCTTCCGACCCGGATCGTCGAGTGCGACGAGTGGTCACGCGGGTCCGGCGCATCGCTTCGCTGCGGGCTCCGAGCGCTCGGGCCCGACGTCGAGGCAGCAGTCGTCGTGCTCGCGGACGGACCCGACCTCGTTCCCGAGAGCGTCGCACGCGTGCTCGAGACCTGGCGCACCGACGGCGGGATCGTTGCCGCTTCCTACGACGGAGCGCGCGGGCATCCGCTCGTGGTCGGACGCGCGGACTGGGACGATGTGCCTGAGGGCGGCCTGCACGCGCGGCCGGTGCGCCTCGTCCCCTGCGACGACCTCGGGTCTCCCGGAGACGTCGACACGCCCGCCGACCTGCCGCCGCGGTTCGAGCGCTAATCCGCTACGCGGTCGCGTCGAGGCCGCGAAGCTCTTCGAGCTTCGACATCAGCCCCGGAGGCATCCGCTCGACGGCGCTCGTCTTCACGTAGCGCCGGAGCGTCTCCTCGAAGCGGTACCGGCGGCTGCAGTACTCGCAGCCGGAGAGGTGCGTCTCCGCTTCCTTCCACTCGACGTCGCTGAGCGTCCGGTCGAGGAACTCCTGCATGAGCTCCTCGCAGCGATCGCATGGGTCACGGTCGATCATGCCGCCGTCCCCGTCATGCCATCGTCTCCTCGGCCATGCGCTGCTTCAGCGCACGGCGGCCGCGATGGAGCCGGGACATCACGGTGCCGATCGGGACGTCGAGGATCTGCGCCGCGTCGGCATAGCTGAAGTCTCCGATGTCCACGAGCACGACGACGTCCCGAAACTGCGGCGGGATGTCGGAGAGCGCATCCACGACACTATTTTGCGACAACCGCGCGACGACCTGCTCCTGCTCGAGGACTTCCTCGCCCCCGGCTGAGGCGAGCTTGTTCGCGAGGTAGTAGTCGCTCTCCTCGAGAGGCTGCATGTCCGGCGTGCGCTGGATGCGGCGACCGCGGTCGAGATTGAGGTTCGTCAGGATGCGCAGGAGCCACGCGCGCATGTTCGTCCCCGGCGTGAAGGACTGCCAGCTGCGAAATGCTCTTGCGTAGGTCTCCTGCACCAGATCTTCCGCCTCCTCGCGGGTACCGACGAACCGCCTCGCCACCCGGTAGACCTGGTCGGCGAACCCGAGTGCCTCCTCTTCGAAGCGAACGCGGTCGCGCGCCTCGCGCGCGATGCGAGTGGCCTCGGTGGACGGCTCCGGCTCGCTCACCGAGCTACCGTACCCGTTGGTTTACAGGAGCGTGCAACGAGCCACGCGCCGCGCCTATTCCCGTCAGACCCCGTCCGGAATCGGCGCAAGCTCACGAAACCCGGCCCGGCCCATGGCCCCGAGAATCGCCTCGCGAGAGGTGCGCTCGTCGTCCCAGGAGAGGGTCACGTCGCCCATGAGCGTCGCGTTTGCGTACTCGAGCCCCTCGTGCCCCTGCAGCGAGTTCGCGAGCCTCCCGACGCAGCGCTCGCAGCGAATCCCGCTCACGTGCACGGTCTCCGTCAGCGTTGCCACGACGCCGATGCTAGCGGGACGGCGTCGCGCAGCCGCACCTCGCGGTCGGCGAGCCCGATCAGCAGCGGATCGTGGGTCGCACAGACGACCGTGGAGCCGATCGAGTGGGCCAGCTCCGCGAGCAATCGGCCGATGACGAGCGTCGTCGTCGCGTCGAGGCGGGCCGTCGGCTCGTCGGCGAGCACGAGGCCCGTACGGGCCGCGAAAGCCCGGGCGAGCGCGACCCGCTCGCGCTGACCCGCCGAGAGCACGCCTGCGGAACGGTCCGCGTGCTCGGCAAGCCCGACCGCCGCGAGCGCCGCGTCGGCGCGTTGGCCGGCCTCATCGCCCTCGACGCCACGAAGCGCGAGCGCGAGCTCGACGTTCTCCTGCGCCGACAGGAAGTCGAGCAGATTCGACGCCTGGCCCACCACGGCGATCTCGGAGCTCCTGAGCCTCGCGCGCGCGGCTCGGTCGAGTGACGAGACCTCCGTGTCTCCGAGCACGACCCTGCCCTCATCCGGAAGATCGAGACCGGCGAGCAGCGCGAGCAGCGTCGACTTTCCCGAACCGGACGGCCCCGTGACGACGGTCAGCTCGCCCGGCTCGAACCGCGCGTCGAGTCGCTCCAGCGCCGTCTCGGACCCGTAGCGACGCGACAGTCCGACCGCCTCGAGCACCCGGCCGTGCGCGCCCGCGAGCACGGGCGGCGGTTGGGGGCGGTCGCCGTCGACCGCCGCGGCCGCCCGCAGCTCGACCACGCCGTCGTTCGACTCGAGGATTGCGCGGTCCCCGATCCCTGCGGTACGCAGCATCTCCTCCGGCACGCGAAGCCAGCCGCCGGTTCCGACGACGACCGTCTCGGCCCCGCCCGCCCGCTCCTCACTGACGCGACCGTCCCTGATGTGCACGACCCGGTCGGCGATCTCCATCGATGCCGGGTCGTGGCTCACGACGACGGCCGCCGATCCCTGCTCGACGACGAGCTCGCGCAGCAGGCGGTGGACGTCCTCCGCCGTGGCGGCATCGAGCTCGCCCGTCGGCTCGTCGGCGATGAGAAGGCGAGGGCGATGTGCAAGGGCGGCGCAGAGCGCGATGCGCTGCTGCTCTCCTCCGGAGAGCTCGCCCGGGCGCGCCGTCGCTCGGTCGAGGAGGCCGACTCGCTCGAGGAGCTCGCGGGCGCGAGCTCGCCGTTCGCGCTCGTCGACGGCAGAGAGCCCGAGCGGGACGGCGACGAGCTCCTCCGCGGTGAGCTCCCCCGCGAGTGCCTTCCAGTAGTGCTGGTCGGCGTAGCCGAGAACGTCTCGGCGGTGTCGCGCGAGCTGCCCCGACGAGGCCCGGCCGAGCTCGAGCCCGCCGACGAGCACCGATCCGGCCGACGGACGCTCGAGGCCTGCGAGCACGCGCATGAGCGTCGTCTTGCCCGAGCCGCTCGGCCCCAGCACGACGCAGACCTCGTGCTCGTCCACCGACAGCGTGAGCCCGCGCAGTGCTGCGACGCCGCCGGCGGGGGACGGATACACGGCATAGACGTCTCGTGCATCGACGATCGGCGTCATCGCTAGAACCTCTCCGTGCTCGGGCCTCGCGGCTCGGCGAAGGCGGTCCGGGTGGCAGCGCCGACGAGGAGGACGGCGAGGATCCCGTACGCGACGACGCCCACGACGACGACGATCGGATCGACCGTCGCCTCGAGGGGCGGGTCGGCGAAGCCGGCGCGCGCCGTGACCGAGACGAGCCGAGTCACGAGCGTGACGAGGAGGAAGCCGGTGAGAGCGCCGGCGACCATTCCGGCGACCGCGATCGCGAGCGCGCGCGAGCGGACGACCCGCCTCAGGAGCGAGGGCGTGCCACCCTGCGCCTCGAGCTCGTACAGCTCGCTGCGGTCGTCCCGAAGGTCTGACCACACCGCGAGCGCGAGCCCGACGGCCGCGAGCACGAGGGCGAGCAGCGCAGCCGCGCCGAGCGCGATGAGGGTCCCGTGCGCGAGCGGGTCGCGGCGCGACTCGCGCTCGAGGTCGGCGCGTGTCGACACCGCGAGAACGTGGAACGGCCTCTCTGTGAGCGCTGCTGCGAGCGCAGCCTCGTTCCCGTCCGCCGCGTCGATCCAGATCTCGTTCTCGGCGGCCGTTCCGGGTGCCGCGGCGTTGATCGCGGTCCTGAGCGCACCACGATCGCCGACGACGAGATCGCCGGTCGCACCGGGAAAGCGGTCGACGACCCCGGCGACACGGACGTTCGCGATCGCTCCACCGACGCGGAGAGGCAGCACTCCGCCGGCGCCGCCCGCGAGCTCGGCGAGCCGGGAAGTCGCGAGGACCGCCGGAAGCTCGTCGTCCGTCGCCTGTGGCGCCCGCAGGTGCGCGATTCGCTGCCGCACGAGCACGAAGCGCAGATCCACACCGGAGCCCGAGGGTCGCACCGTGACGCCATCGAGCCCCTTCCAGCCCCGGACCGCGTGTCCCAACGGGCCAGAGACGTGAACCGATCCGGAGAACGCGATCCCCGCGTCGGCACCGCCCTCGATGAGCCGGGGCGGAGGCTTGATCTCGACCGTCACGAGCCGCGAGCCTGGAGGCACTCGTGCGGAGAGCGTCGTCGCCCGCGTCGAGTCGGCCTCACCGAGGTCGATGCGCTCGAAGTCTCCGTCCGGCGTCTCGACGACTGCGAGGAGCCCGATGCGGCTCGGGCCGACCGTCGCGCTCAGGCGGCCGTCCGCGACGACGGCGCCCGCGAGGCTCACCGTTCGACCCGGGTCGACGAGGTCGGCGACCTCGTCGCGCCCGTCGCCTCCTGCCCACTCGGGCCGCCAGACGCCGATCTGGTCGATCGCTCCCCGGTCGAGGCCGAGGACGGTCACGCCGGTGACCTGCTCCGCACGACCGGCCCCGCCGCTGACCCGGAGAACGGGATACGCGTCGCCGTTCGCTCCGGCAAGAGCTCGGTAGCGCTCGAGCGGCGCAGCATCGAGCGGCCGTACGAGCGAGGAGAGGTCCTCGCGTACCGCGACGTCGAGCGGAACCTGGAAAGCCGCTTGCTCCCGCTCGCCGCGCGAAAGCGTCGCACGATAGCCCTCTGCGAGGAGCGCCAGCCCGAACGCGATCGTGAGGAAGGCCACGGTGACGACCGTCGTGCCTGGCCCGCGCCCGAGCCCGACCGCGGCGAGCCGGACCGAGAGCGGAGCGCGACCGCGGTCGGCGATCACGCGCCCGAGCCACGGAACGACGCGCGCGACGACGATGGCGGCGACGAGGACGACGAGGCCGGGGAGGACGAGCAGCAGAGCTGCCGGCCCCTCGGCGGTCGCAAGCCGCTCCTCGTCCAGGGCGCCGCCGAGGAGCGCGACGCCGATGACGAGCAGCGCAGCCGCTCCGACGAGCTCGGGGGCCCCGATGCGCCCCCGCTCCCGCGAGCGCAGCGTCACGGCCGCGACGATCAACGCGGTCGTCAGGAGGACAAGGCTCACCGCGATGGCCAAACCGCGAGGCGACGCAACGCTGCGGAGCAGAACGGCGCCTGCGGGCGCGCCCGCGAGCCTCGCCGCCAGCCCCCCGGCCACGATCCCGGCAGCCCACCCGACGGCGACGCCGACGACCGCGGCGATCGCGGCTTCGACGACGGTGAGCAGGCCCAGCTGCCACCGCTGAGCGCCCGACCAGGTAAGCCGCGTGCGGGCGGCGTCGAGGTCGCGCCGCATGCCGCGTGCCGCGAGGAGCGCGAACGCGAGGAGGAGCGCCGCCGCCTCTCCGCCGACGAGCAGCAGCCGCCGCGAGCTGACCGTCGCCCGCCGCTCGGCCGAACGAAGCTCCTCTTCGGGCACGTTGACCGAGAACGAGCTCGACTCCGCAACGAGCTCGGCCCGCGCCCGCTCGACACGTCCGATGACATCGTCCACCTGCCAGAGCCGCGGATGTCCGGCAGCGAGCGGCCAGACCCACGCATAGCTGCGGTACGTGCGCGCGATGGCGGGCGACACCGAGAGCGCGTCGACCCCTTCGGCGACGACGAGGGGCGGCGGAGCCGGACGGTGGTAGCGGCCGGCTTGGCGCAGTGCGGGGGCGATCTCCGCATCCGCGGTCGCGTTGTCGGTCGGCTCGAGGAAGTCCCCGAAGAGCTGCCGCGAGTTGAGCGTCGCAGTCCCGACCTCGACGAGCCGCAGGCCCGGTGCGTTCGGCAACGAGCCCTTGCCTCGCAACCGGAGGACTTCACAGCGCTCCGCGGTGCAACGGCGCGGGAGCCTGCCCGAGCGGAGCGTGACGTGCTCTGCCACGCCGTCGACGGCGGCGAGGCCCACGAAGTGCCCGGCGACCGTGCTCTCGCGCACGAGGAGGAGCGGTGTCGGCTCGCCGAGCCCGAGATCGGAGAGGGAGCTCCGTACCGAGCGGTCGAGCACGCCGTGCGCCTCGTCCCGCCCCGCAGGCACGCCGAACCAGACCGCCCGGACCGCACGCGCCGACGCCGGAATGCGGTCGACCGCCTGCGCCGTCGCACGATCCGCGGCGATCGTCACGCCCGCGAGAACGGCAGCGAGCACCGCCGCGGCGACCGCAAGGCCAAGCGCGGCGACGAGTGCCCCGCTCCCGCGGCGGCGGATGCGCCGCCACGCGAGCCAGACGACGTACCGGGCAGAGCTCACGCAGTCGCCTTTCGACGCCGGTACGCGGTCGTCTTGGCGCGGTTCCCGCAGACGGACATCGAGCACCAGCTCGACGAGCAGTTCCGCGACGCGTCGAAGAACAGCCAGCCGCACCCGTCCTTCCGGCACGCCTTCATGCGGCGCCAGGACCCGGATGCCTGGCCGGCGACGACGACCGCGGCGATCGCCCCGAGTGCACGGGACGCGCCTGCGCCTGCCGGCGACAGGACGACGGTCGAGTCCGGTCCGAGCTCCGGCCGGAGCGCGACCTCGGCGAGCGCAGCATCGAAGCGCGTACGCAGCGCCTCATCGGGTGCCTCGCCGATCGTGTTGAGCAGCGTGAGCGTACGCAGGACATCGCGCAGCTCGCGCGCGGCGACGAACAGGTCCGCACCGACTGCGTCATCCGGCTCGAGCAGCCCGCGGCTCTCCAGCCACGTCCCGAGCTGCGCAGGCGTCGCGAGGTCGTCGTGCCCGAAGTCGGGAATCTCCGTGTTGACGAAGTCCTGAACGAGGTCGAGTGGCGGAGGCGCCGGCGCCCGCCCGCCCGGCTGGAAGCCCTCGAGATCCACGGCTCCACGGTAGCGGGGGTGTCCCGCGATCGCAAAACCGGTAAAGAGTGTTACCTGGTTTCTACAACACCAGCGTCGAGCTTTTTCAGGTGTTCGCCCGGCCCTTCACTCCGTGCACCGGCCGGCCGGCCGCTTCCCACGCGTAGTACGACGCGCTCGGCCCGAACGACACCTCGTACGACACCACCCTCGGGTTCCGGCCGACCTCCTTCGCGCGCTGCGCGTGCCAGAGGAGGTTCGGGTCGTCGCGCTCTTCCCATACGAGCACCAGGTGGGCCGCGGTCATGAACACGGCCACGAACGAGCATCCCTCGGCCGGGCACGGGAACGGGTCGGTCTGCACGCAGAACCACCCGAAATGGTCGCCCGCGCTGTCGTCCCGCCAGAGATCCTCGTCGACGTCCTCGAAGAGGTCGTCGAGGATGGTCGCGCCGGGACGAAGCTCGGGCTCCACGTCGGCAACAATAGCCACGTGTCGAACGCTCCCCGCGACGCGGCGCTCGTGCTCTCGGGCGGCGGCATCAACGGCGTCCTGCTCGAGCTCGGGTTCCTGAAACGCCTCCGCGAGACGCCGTTCTGGAGCCGCGTCGGATGGATCTACGGCACGTCGGCCGGAGCTGTCGCAGGCGCGATGGCGGCCCTCGACCGACTCGAAGACCTGGAGACGTTCCTCCTGTCGTTGCACGCGGACGACGTGTTCCGCCCACGACGCATATGGCAGCTGCCCCTCGGCGGGCTGCGCGACTACACGCTGCCCGCGACGATCGCCACGCGGCTCGGCCAGCCCGCCGAGTTCGGGGCCCGGCTCGCAGGGTCCGAGATCGAGCTCGTCGTCTTCGCAACCGACGTCAGCGACCACGTCGACGAGGACGGGACGCGGAGCTACGAGCTCGCGTACTCGTCCCACGCGGACCCCGCCGACGTCATGGGGCGCGCAATTCTCGCGTCGGCGGCGGTCAGCGCTCTCGTCCTGCCCATCCCGATCGACGACGTCATCGCGACGGACGGCGGATGGGTCCGGAACTTCCCGCTCGAGCACGCGGAGGCGAACCCGGGAGTGGGCGCCCTGGCCGCATTCCGGTACATCGCAGGCTATCGGCCGCTCGACGTGTCCTTCCTCGAACGGCTGCGCGAGCGTCTCGAGCGGTTCCGCGCGGTGCCGCCCGTACGCGGGATCCTCGCCGAGATCAAGCTGGCCGAGGAGCGCGCGCTGCGCGGAGAGCCTGCGCACTATCCCGAGCTGATCATCCGGCTCATGCGCGTCGCGATCGCACGCAATACCGTGCTCGAGGAGCGCTTCTCGAGCGACCGGCGAGCAGCCACGACCGAGCTCCACCGCCTCCGCGACGAGGTCATCGAGTCCGCTGTCCAGGCCGCCCCGGCACGGCGCAAGAACGCGCTGCGCGCGGAGCTCGAGGCGCTGTTCTCGGAGGCCCGGTTCCCGTTCCGCACCGATCGCTCGATCGACCGCCTGATCGTCCGCGCCGCACCGGGGGAGGGCGGCCTCGATCCCACCTATCGAGGAGAGTGGGACGCGGCGACCAAGCTCGGCCTCATCGACCGCGGTTACCGGCTCACCGACGAGGCGCTCGCAGAGCGCCCCGGGTTTCTCGAATAAGGGAAGACGGCAGGGGGCCCGGGCAGGCACGAGCGGGCCCCACTACCGTCCTCGAGATCAGGCCCCGGCGAACCGGGGCCCTGCGGCTAGCCCTGGGGGGAAGCGGGCCGCCGCCCGAGCGTGACTGTCACGCTCGTTCTGTCTCCATCGCGGAAGAGCTGCAGCTTGATCTTGTCGCCAGGCTCGTGCGAGGCGATTGCATCGCGCAACTCTTCGATGGAGGAAACCTTCTTGCCGTCAGCCGCGACGACGACATCGCCGCCGAGGATGTACGTATCGCCGGCCACGACGACCTCGGTGTCGCCCTCCATGACACCGGCCTTCTGGGCGCCGCTGCCCTTCTGCACCGATTCGACGAGCACACCTTCCTCGACCGGGAGCCGGTACGCCTCGTAGACATCCGGCGTGATCGACTTGCCGGTGATGCCGAGGTACGGGTGCTCGACGTGTCCCGTGCTCAGGATCTGCCCGACGACGTTCTTGACCGTCTTGGCCGGCACGGCGAAGCCGATGCCGACGTTACCCGTGCTGACCCCACCGGTCTCGATCTGGGTGTTCACGCCGATGACCTCGCCGCGGTTGTTGAGCAGCGGGCCACCGGAGTTGCCCTTGTTGATCGGCGCGTCGGTCTGGATGACGTGGTCGATCGTGAAGTTCGAAGGCGACTGGATGAGTCGAGAGACGGCGCTGACGATTCCTGCGGTCGCCGTGCGGTCGAGCCCGAACGGGTTGCCGATCGCGACGACGGGGTCGCCCACCTTCACGCGATCGGAGTCGCCGAGCGGAAGGGGCGTGAGCGCGTTCGCGTCGACGCTGACCCGGAGCACCGCGATGTCGGTGGACGGGTCGCTGCCGACGAGCTTCGCCTCGACCGTGTCGCGGTTCGAGAAGCCGACCCGGATCTCGTCGGCGCCCTGGACGACGTGGAAGTTCGTGACGATGTGACCGTTCTTGTCCACGACGAAGCCCGAGCCGAGGGCCTGCTGATCGGCTCCCGAGACGCTCGTCGTGCCGGACTGCGAATTGATCTGCACGACCCCCGAGGACGCCCGCTCGTAAATCTCGTTGACGCTCATCGCGCCCGCCACAGTGGGCGCGACCTGCGTCCGAGTCGGCGCTGCGGCGGCTTCCGTGACGACAGTGGTCGTCGATCCGTCGAGACCCCCGAGAAGGGCGACGGCACCAACGGCCACGAGACCGCCCAGGACGGCTGTCGCGACGAGCGCGCCTATGGAGCGAAGCGAGGAGGACATGCGCGTTTCGTTATAGCGGGGTGACGGTGTACACCGGGTTAGCGGGGGTTAAAGCCGGGTTGCGCGCCCCGCGCGCTTCCTCGAACGCGGCTCAGCCGGCGATGATCCCTGTCACGTACATCGCGGCGATACCCGCGAGGAAGCCGCCGATTGCATGGCCGGAGCGAAGCCCGCCGGGGGCCGTACGTCCGACGTAGCGGCCGACCTCGACCACGACCTGGAACGCGGCGCCTGCCGCGATCGCGAAGAAGAGCGCACCGAGCACGTCGCTCGTCGTGTATCCGCCGATCCATGCTCCGAGGATCGTCGGGCCGCCGGCGATCAGCGCGAGGCCGACCAGCGTGAGCACCGTCCAGCGCGTCTTCGCGAGCGGGGTCGCGATCCCGAGTCCCTCGGTGACGTTGTGGATCATGAAGCCGACGATCAGGAAGGTCCCGAGCTGGAGCTCGCCGACGGCGAACGACGTCCCGATCGCCAGCCCCTCGCCGAGGTTGTGCACCCCGATGCCGATCGCGACGAGAAGCGCGAGCGCGAAACCCGTCGCACCCGACCCGCGGCCGAGCCGACCGGCGAGCGCAGTCATGCCGAGGAAGCTCAGGGCGACCCCGAGCAGGACGAGGCCGGCGCCGCCGAGCGCGGCTGGGAGAAGCGCCTGGAGCTCGACGGCTTCCGAGAGCGCCTCGACACCGAGGAATGCGAGAAGCCCCGCGGTGAAGGCCATGAACGCGCCGAGCCAGGCTGCGCTCGCGTGCCTGAGCGCGGGAAGCCAGAGGAGGCCGAGGGCGACGGGAATCACTCCGACGAGCAGGCCGATGAGCGCGTACCCGAAGAAGCTGTCGAGCGACGCTTTCGGTGTCTCGACCGCGGCCGGGATCTCTTTCGTCGTCTGGATCCCGGTCGAGCTCGTGACGCCGACGGTGATCGGGTCGTCCTGGACCCAGTCGAAGGGGACGACGATCGTGCTCGAGCGCAGGCGCCCGAGTGTGGTCGACCCGTCGACCCTGAACGGCACGATCGCGTCGTCGACGTTGACGTTCGCGATCGTGAGGTCGTCGCGCTGCGGGTTTCGGACGAGGATCCTGATGACGCCGGGCTCGAACTCGACCCGACGGATGTCGAACTCGTCCGCGGGTGGTGGGTTGCGACCGATGAGCTCCGCGACCCGGTCGCCGCTCATCGAGACGGCGACGACGATCCCGGTCAGGACGAGGACGGGGACGATCGCCCACAGGCGCCAGCCGATACGTGCGCGTACGGGGGCCGACCCGGCCTCCATTCCTAGTCCACCACCTCGAAGAAGCCCATCCACCCGAGCTCCGCGAACTCCGACTGGTGCGCGTGGAACATGAAGTGGCCGGTGTTCGCGAACTGGATCTCGAGGATGCCGCGCTGCCCCTGGCACTGCATGACGGTGTCGGTGTACTCCCAGTGGTCACCCGTTCCCGTCGGCTGGTACCGGAAGAAGTCGCCGTGCAGGTGGAACGAGTTGACGAGGTCGAACTCGGTCAGGTTCGCGAGATAGATCCGCACGAGCTGCGATCGCTTCACGCGGATCGGGTAGCGCGCGTAGTAGAACGAGCGCCCGTTGACCGTGTAGAAGTTGTTCTCGCCGTCGCCGTCGGTGTCGAAGCCGTTCATCACCATGACGAGCTCCTGGGCGGGCGGACGAGGCTCCTTCGGGTCGATGATGAAGGCGCCGTAGAGCCCCTTGTGGATGTGCTTCTTCAGCGGTGTCGCATGGCAGTGGTAGAGGTGGAGCCCCGCCGGCCGCGCCTCGAACTCATACGTGAAGCTCCCGCCCGATTCGACGATCTGAAAGACGCCGTCCATGTTCGAGGGATGGATGCCGTGAAAGTGGATGGTGTGCGGGTGCGCGCCGCCGTTCTGGAAGCGGACGCGCAGCGTGTCGCCTTCGGTCGCTCGAATGACCGGCCCCGGGACGGTGCCGTTGTACGTCCAGGCAGGGAAGAAGACACCGGGTGCGATCTCAACGTCCTTGTCGACGCCGGTGAGCGTGTACTCGCGCACGCGACCGGGCTCGTAGGGCAGCGCCGGGGGCGGGTAGAAGAGCTCGTCGAGGTCGTTGGGGCCGCCGACCGCGGGTGTGCCGGGCCCGATCATCGCCGCGTGTCCCATCGAGGCCGCGTCGCCGCCGCCGACGATGCGCGCCGTGTCCTCACCTGCGTGGATGTGCGTCGCCTCGCCGCGCGGGCCTGCCTCCGCGGTTCCCTCGAGGGCGAGCTTGCTCACGAGCGGCGCAGCCGCGATCGGAGCGGCCGCCGCAAGGAGCCTACGACGAGTGAGTTTGGATTTAGACATGACTAATTCCGAACCTCAGTGTACTCTCAGAGCGAAATGTCCACAACCGACGACTTCACCGTCGCCGTCCAGGACTACCTGAAGGCGATCTACGCGCTCGAATCGTCGGGCGAGCGCGTCACGACGTCCGCACTCGCGGCACGGATGAGGGTGAGCGCGCCGTCCGCGACCGCGATGGCGAAGCGCCTCGCGGAGCTCGGGCTCGTCGAGCGTGCTCCGTATCGCGGCGTCGCGCTCACGGCGGAAGGCAAGCGTGGAGCCCTCGAGGTCACGCGCCACCACCGGCTTCTCGAGCGCTACCTCGCCGACCGGCTCGGCCTGTCGCTCGACGAGGTCCATGCAGAGGCCGACCGGCTCGAGCATGCCCTCTCCGAGGAGCTCGAGGCAAAGATCGACGCCGAGCTCGGGTACCCGACCCACGATCCGCACGGCGACCCGATCCCCGACCGCGACCTTCGTATCGAGGTTCCGCGCAGCCGTACGCTCGTCGATCTCGAGCCGGGCGAGCGGGCCGAGGTCTCACGCGTGCCGGACGGGGATCCCGAGCTGCTCCGCTACCTCACCGACCTCGGGCTCGTGCCCGGCTCGGCGGTCGAGATGGTCGGACAGGCGCCGTTCGCCGGCCCCGTCACTCTCCGTACGGGAAACGGGGAGCACGCGATCTCGCGCGAGCTCGCCCTCAGCATCGGCGCCGCTGGCTAGTACGCCTCGACGAGCTGCGAGAAGTCGAAGAACGCGACCAGGATCTGCTCGAGGCTCTCGGCTCCTCCGGCGGCGCGGAACGTGTAGCCGTCGCACCACGCCTCGAACCAGTCGTCCGGCGTCTGCGCGGACCGGATCCGGCCGAGCTCGCGTCCTTCGAGCCCCGTTCCGGCGAGATCCACGCGGAGCTCCCAGCCCGATGTTTCGGTCGTCGCGAGCATGACCCCGTAGCGGGTCTCCCACTCCCCATCGCACTGCGCGGCATACCAGGCCTGAAGCGCCTCCAGCGCTTGGCTTTCCACGCCTCTGACCCTACTCAGCCTCCCGCATAATGGAACCCTCTGCAGGGGGTTCTTGCGTCAGTCGAGCGCGAGCGCGACGACCTTTACGTCCTGCGCCCGCTCGGCGCCGAGCGCGCCGTCGATCTTCTGTGCGAGATCGCCGGACTCGAGCAGCTCCTCGGTGATGTCCGCGCCGCCGATCAGCTCGCCCTTGACGAAGACCTGGGGGATCGTCGGCCACCCGGAGAGCGCCGAGAGCTCCTGGCGGATCCTGGGATCGGGGAGGATGTCGACGGTCGTGACCGGCGCGCCCACGGCGTGCAGCGCGTTCAGCGCGCGGTACGAGTTGCCGCACATGACCATCTCCGGCGTGCCCTTCATGAAGAGGGCGACCGGCTCGTCCTTGATCACGTCCTCGATCTGCTCGCGCAAGCTCTTCATGAGGTTCCTTTCGTCTTGATCCGCAGCTCGTGGATCGAGCCGTCTCCGAGGGGCGCGGCGAGCGCCGCGTTCACGCGTCGGTGCTGGTCGATGAGCGAGAGGCCGTCGAACTGCGGGCTTCCGACGACGACCTGGAAGTGGTCGCCCGTGCCAGTTCGATCCTCGACCGTCAGCTCCACGGCGTCCGGGAACGCGTGCTCGAGAAGCGAGCGGATCGCCTGGGCCTCCACGGCGGCCATGCTACCGCCCGCTACGCTCGTCACCGATGCGCCCACTCCGAGCGACCGGCCTCGTCGCGCTCGGCATGACTGCCGGGTTCGCGGTCACGACCATGGCCCTGAAGCGCGTCCTCCCCTCGTACGGCGACGAGGAGAGCGACGAAGTCGCGCTCGCCGCCATCGGCACCGGCATCGAGCTCCGGAACCGGGCGCGCGCGTTTCGCGGCGGCTCCATGGTCGCGTGGTTCGGCGGCATTGCCGTCGATCTGCGGGAGGCAGAGCTCGCCCCTGACGCACGGCTTTCCGTCGGCACGGTCTTCGGCGGGATCGCGCTGCGCATCCCGGAGGGCTGGAAGGTCGAGTCGAGCGTGAAGGCGTTCGCCGGCGGCGTCGCCGTGAGCGTCCCCGAGCCCGACGCGGCCGACGCTCCGGTGCTCGTCCTCGACGGCATCGCACTTCTCGGGGGAATCGCCGTCAAGGCCGCCCCACGGGAGGGCGCGGCCGAACCGACGGCGTGAACAGCCGCCTGCGGTACGTCCTCACGCTTCCCGAGCGGCTCCTGCGCTTCATCGCCGCCGCGGGAGGCGGCGCGGTGCACGAGACGGCCGAGCTCGTCCTGCCCCGGCTCGTCAGGCGCTCCCGGCTCTACGAGGCGACGGCGAAGAACCTGCTCCGGATCACGGTCGAGCTCGTGGGCGGCGTGGAGCGCCCGCACGAGCACGTCGCGGACGAGTTCGAGCCGTCGTCCAAGAAGCTCGCGGTGCGAAAGGGCGCGGGGAACGTCGTCGAACTCGGGTCGATCCTCGCGTTCGGGCTCTCGCCACTCTGGCTGCTCGCCGGGGCGGCCGACGTCACGCGCGGCACACGCGTCTACCTCGATGCGCTCGTCGCCGAGCTGAAGGCGGCAGGCGTCATCGCACCCGGAGCGGAGCTCAGGTCGGTGGACGAGCTCCTGGCGGCGCTCGAGGGCGCAAGCGGCACGTCCGCGAGGCTCATCGACCTGCCGCCGCTCGAAGTACAGGCGCTGAAGCAGTCCCTGACCGACCTGCGCTCGGACGCGGCGAGCCTCCCGAGCCCGGCCGAGCTCTCGGCGGTCTACGACGCGCTCGTCCGCGAGTCCGAGCGCGAGAAGCGGAGCCTGCTCGAGGTTTCCCTGGGAATCGGGCTCGCGTTCTTCAACTCGGCGCGCAAGGTCGGCCGCCAGCACGTCCTCGATCCATACACGGAGGACCTGAGGCCCGTACGCGACGAGGGCTTCGGCGCGTATGCCCGCCGGGTCGGCAGGCCGTACGCCGACGCGGTCGTCCGCCACTTCTCGCCGAGCGAGAAGACGCTCGGCGAGCGTGGAGTGGAGCGACTGGCACGCTCGAAGCTGCTTGAATCGAGGGGCATGGCCCATCCCGACAGCTTCGGAGCTCGCTCGCGGCTCACGGTCGGCGAACGCGAGGTCGAGCTCTACCGGCTCGACGCGCTGCAGGAGCGGTTCGACGTCCTGCGGCTCCCCTACACGCTGCGGATCCTGCTCGAGAACGTCCTCCGCAACGAGAACGGCGTCACTGTGACAGCGGCCGACGTCGAGGCCGTTGCGGGCTGGGTGGCCGCCGCCGAGCCGTCGCAGGCGATCTCCTTCACGCCCGGCCGCGTGCTGCACCAGGACTTCACCGGCGTCCCGGCGATCGTCGACCTCGCGGCGATGCGGAACGCAATGGCAGATCTCGGCGGAGAGGCGGCGCGGATCAACCCGCAGCTGCCGTCCGAGCTCGTCATCGACCACTCCGTCCAGGTGGACGAGTTCGCGACCCCATTCGCGATCACGCGAAACTCGGAGCTCGAGTTCGAGCGGAACCGCGAGCGCTACGCCTTCCTCCGCTGGGGCCAGAGCGGGTTCGACAATTTCAAGGTCGTGCCGCCGGCCACGGGGATCGTGCACCAGGTGAACCTCGAGTTCCTCGCGCGCGTCGTGGACGAGCGCGAGGGGACGGCATTCCCGGACACGCTGCTCGGGACCGACTCGCACACGACGATGATCAACGGGCTCGGCGTTCTCGGCTGGGGCGTAGGCGGCATCGAGGCCGAGGCCGCGATGCTTGGCGAACCGGTCTCGATGCTCGTCCCCCAGGTGGTCGGCTTCAAGCTCATGGGCGCGCTGCCGGAAGGCGCGACGGCGACCGACCTCGTCCTGACCGTGACGCAGATCCTGCGCGCGACCGGAGTCGTCGGGAAGTTCGTCGAGTACTTCGGGCACGGCCTCGCCGGGCTCCCACTGGCGGATCGCGCGACCATCGGGAACATGTCGCCCGAGTACGGCGCGACCTGCGGCTTCTTCCCCGTCGACGCCGAGACGATCCGCTATCTCCGTCTCACCGGGCGTTCCGAGGAGCGGATCGCGCTCGTCGAGGCGTACTGCAAGGAGAACGCGCTCTGGCACGACCCCGAGGAGGCACCGACGTACACGCAGGTCGTCGAGCTCGACCTCTCGACGGTCGAGCCGTCACTGGCGGGACCGAGGCGGCCGCAGGACAGAGTTCCGCTCCGCGCCGCGAAGCAGGAGTTCCTCGAGGCGCTGCCGAGCTTCGGCGTCGACTACGGGAACTCGCACGACGAGGCGGTCGCCGAGACGTTCCCGGCGAGCGACCCTCTGGCCTCCGTCTCGCCTGGTCATGCCGCGACGGAGGGCGACGCGGTCGTGGACGTCGCGCCGGTGGCGATGGCGGAGATGCCGGGCGGCGCCGAGGTCACGCTCGACGGCCACACCTTCGAGCTGGAGCACGGCTCCGTCGTCATCGCGGCGATCACGTCGTGCACGAACACGTCGAACCCGGCGGTCATGGTCGGCGCCGGCCTGCTCGCGAAGAAGGCCGTCGAGCGAGGCTTGACCCGGAAGCCGTGGGTGAAGTCGAGCCTCGCGCCGGGGTCGAAGGTCGTCACCCAGTACTACGACAAGGCCGGCCTGACGCCGTACCTCGAGCAGCTCGGCTTCCACACCGTCGGGTACGGCTGCACGACGTGCATCGGGAACTCCGGCCCGCTGCCCGCGGAGATCTCGAAGGCAATAGTCGAAGGCGACATCGTCGCGTGCGCCGTTCTCTCGGGGAACCGGAACTTCGAGGCGCGCATCCATCCCGAGGTGAAGGCGAACTACCTCGCCTCGCCTCCTCTCGTCGTCGCCTACTCGTTGGCAGGACGCATGGACCTCGACCTCCTGACCGAGCCGATCGGCGTCGGCAAGGACGGCGAGGATGTCTTCCTCGCCGACATCTGGCCCTCGCCCGAGGAGGTTCAGCGGACGATCGAGTCGACGATCGACGAGGAGATGTTCAGGGCGACCTACGCGGACGTCTTCACCGGCGACGAGACGTGGCGCAACCTGCCCGTCCCCGAGGGCGAGCTGTTCCACTGGGATCCCTCGCTCGACGTACGTGCGGCGGCCGCCGTACTTCGACGGGATGCCTCCCGAGCCTCAGGTGGTCGAGGACGTCGTCGGCGCGCGCTGCCTCGTCTCGGTCGGCGACTCGGTGACGACGGACCACATCTCTCCGGCGGGAGCGATCAAGCTGGACTCGCCCGCCGGGCGCTACCTCGTCGAGCACGGCGTCGAGCGGAAGGACTTCAACTCGTACGGCTCACGCCGGGGGAACCACGAGGTGATGGTGCGGGGAACGTTCGCGAACGTCCGCCTGCGGAACCTCCTCGTCCCCGGCTCGGAGGGCACCTGGACGGTGCACCTCCCCTCGGGCGAGGAGATGACGATCTTCGACGCGTCCGAGCGCTACCGCGCCGAAGGCGTGCCGCTGATCGTGCTGGCGGGCAAGGAGTACGGGTCGGGCTCGTCGCGAGACTGGGCGGCGAAGGGATCGAAGCTGCTCGGAGTCCGGGCAGTCATCGCCGAGAGCTTCGAGCGGATCCATCGCTCGAACCTCCTGATGATGGGGATCCTGCCGCTCCAGTTCCGTCCGGGTGAGAGCCGCGAGTCGCTCGGGCTCACGGGGCGCGAGGAGTTCTCGGTGGTCGGAGTCGAGAACGCCGAGGCGCGCGAGGTGACCGTGCGCGCGGACGGCAGGGAGTTCGCGGTGACGGTCCGCCTCGACACCCCCCGCGAGCGGGAGTACCTCCGCCACGGGGGAATCCTGCCCTACGTGCTGCGGCGCCTGCTCGCGTCGTAGCCGCCGGTCGGAACCACCGAGTACACGAGCGCGGTCGTCGGCTACGACGGGATCGTGAGGCCGAGCTCGCGCGCCGCCCACGGGAGAGCGACGGCGGCCTGTGCGCGCTGGAACTCGCGCACGGTCGGAGCGCCTGCCGGCGGCGGGAGGCCCGCCCGAGCGGAGAAGAAGCCCGCGACCGCAGCGGCGAGCCCGCCCGCGTCCGGCAGGATCTCCCAGGGCGCAGGCCCACCCTCGAGCTGCAGGCTGGGTAGCCAGAAAGCGACGTCGAAGCGACCGTTCCCCCGGCAGGCGAGATTCCAGTCGACGAGGATCGCGCGGCCACCGACGAGGCAGAGGTTGTCGCTGCGCACGTCGAAGTGAATGAGCTCGTCACCACCGAGCTCCGCCTCGGCGCTCGCCCGGGTGAGCGCCGGCAGCGCCTCGTCGAGCCACCCGCGCGTGCAGAGCCGCGTCGCGAGCAGCGGCTCGGGGCTCTCGGCCACGCGCCCCCAACCGGCGTCGTGCTCGCGCTTCTCGTCGAGCGATTCGACTCCAGGCGGCGGCGTCGTCGCATGGAGCTCCTCGAGCGCTGCGAGCACCGCGTCGATCCGTGTCGGAGACCACGGCGGCGGCCACTCGGCGCCGCTCAGGTCCTCGATCGCGAGCAGCGTCGTTCCGTCCTCGTCGAACGATCCGAGGTACGCGGGCATGAACGCGCCGCCGACCGACTCGTAGACGAGGCGTTCTTTGCGCAGCCATTCGGCAGCATCCTGCGTCAGCGCGTGCTTGACGAACGCAGAGCGCCCGTCCGCGAGCGACACGCGCCAATGAGCGCTTACACGCCCGTAGCCGCCGCTCGCGATCGCCGACCACTCGACGGGGCTCGCCCCGGCGGCACATGCGACCTCCCGTGCGGGAAATCCTCCCGGCGAGCTGCTGCCGCCCGGGCTCATCGCGGCCGCCGAGTCGCCAGAGCGGTGCCAAGCTCCGGCGGCAACGGGCGGCCGTGCACGACCACGAGCGTCGTCGTCGGTCGCGTCAGCGCGACGTAGAGCTCCTTCAGTCCCTGACCGCCGGCGGACTCCTCGACGATGAGGGCGGGCTCCACCACGATGACGTGGTCGAACTCCATTCCCTTCGCCTCGCGCGGCGTGAGCACGGAGATACGCGTCTCGTCGAACAGGGAGGCAACGGCCTCGGCACCCCGGAGCGAGGCTGGAGCGATTACCGCGAGCAGGCCGTCATCGCCCGCGAGCCGCGCCGCCTCGGCGAAGGCAACGTCGAGCGGCGGCTCGCCGTGGACGATCATCGGCGGCTCGGCTCCGACGCGATACGCGAGCGGCGGCTCGACGTCGGGCGCAATGTGCTCGAGGAGCGGGAGCGCGAGCGCCATGATCTCGCGCGGGACGCGGTACGCGTGCCGAAGCTCCTCGACCTGGGCACTGTCGCCGGCGGGAAGGAACGGCAGCAGCTCGTCCCAGCTGCCGTACGCCACTGGCCCGGTCGCCTGTGCGACGTCTCCGAGGATCGTGAACGAGCCGGCCACGCGGCGCGCGATCATCCGGAGCTGCATCGGAGTCAGGTCTTGCGCCTCGTCCACGATCACATGCCCGTATGCGGCGGGCGAGCCGAGCAGGACGGCGCGTGCCTCGTCGATCAAGGCGAGATCGGCGTCGCTCCATCCGCTCCTCGACCTCCGGAGGAGCGCCTGCTCGCCCGCGTCGAGGACCCCCTCCGCCGCCTCCGCGAGATGCTCGCGCGACGCCAGGAGTTGACGCACGACGCGCTCCGGCTTCGGCGCGGGCCATACGCGGTCGAGAAAGCGAGTGAGCACGCCGTCGCGGCGGAGCGCCTGCTCCACCTCGTCGAACGCACGTACGGCAAGACCGCCGAGACGATCGCCGTAGTCCGCGTAGAAGTGGCGGAGGACGTTCATTCGGAACTGCTCCCGGGCGGCACGCGATATCCCGGCCGTGTCCCTCGTGTCCCGCAGCAGGAGCTCGACCTCGTCCTCTTCGACGCCGACGAACCTGCCTTCCATGCGGGCAACGAGCTCCGTCGCCTCGCCGAGCGAGCCGAGCTCGGCTGCGCGCTGCACGACCTCGGCAACACGGACGTCGGCCTTCAGCTGCTGTACCTCCAGCGGATCCTCTCGCGTGACGGTGAGCCCGGGTACGAGCTCACCGACGGCGAGCTGGTCGACGCTCCCCTCGCCGAGCGACGGGAGAACGTGGGACACGTAGTCCATGAAGATCGGGTTCGGCCCGACGACCAGGATCCGCCGCAGCGTTTCGCGATGGCCGAAGAGCAGGAACGACGCGCGATGCAGACCGACGGCCGTCTTCCCGGTGCCCGGACCGCCCTGGATCACGAGGGGAGGCTCGGGACCGCGCGCGATCAGGCCGTACTGGTCCGCCTGGATCGTGGCAACGATGTCTCGCATGCGCGCATCGCGGGCACGTTCGAGCTCCTCGAGGAGGAAGTCGTCCAGGGAGCTCGCCGCGTCGGCGAGGGAGCCGTCGAGCGCCTCGTCGCTGATTCCGGTGAGCGTCCGGCCCTTCAGCCGGAAGCGCCGCCGAAGCGTCACACCGTGCGGCTCCGCCGGCGTCGCCGTGTAGAACGGGCGCGCGGCGGGTGCCTGCCAGTTGACCACCAGCGCGCCGTCGTCGTCGTGGACCCAGCGGCGGCCGACGTACAGCGGACGCTCCGCGGAGTCGAGGTCGATGCGGCCGAAGCAGAGAATCTGCTCGGCGGCCTCGTACGCCGCGAGCCGACGATCGACCCACGCCTCGATCTTTCCGGCGGCAATGTCGAAACCGTCCTCGCCCAC
Organism: uncultured Actinomycetes bacterium; assembly: GCA_963815895.1. Taxonomy (GTDB): domain Bacteria; phylum Actinomycetota; class Thermoleophilia; order Gaiellales; family Gaiellaceae; genus GMQP-bins7. The sequence continues at coordinate 911,364 of CAWFIP010000002.1, forward strand.
GCCGGCGGCGTCGACCGTACGGAGCAGCGCCTGCCGCATGCGCTCGAGGCACTCGTATGCATGATCGAGGTAGGCCTGCTCGGCCGCGAGGTCAGGGTGCGCCACGTCGCTTCCAGCCGACGAAGATCGCCCAGCCGAGGAGCTCCCGCCCATAGCGCACGTAACTCCGCTTCGCCTGCTCGTGACGCCGGCGGACGTCGCCTGCGTCCGCATCGTCGGGGTTCTCGGCGAGCCACCGCTCCACGGCGCTCCAGTGCTGCGTCTCGTAGCGATCCCAGTCGTCGTCCGACGACACGAGCATCGAGGTGACGACGAGGCCGCCGCTCTCGAAGACGTCCACCGTTCCCTCGAGCGTCGTGAAGGGCAGGCTCCGTTCCTCGTAGTCGTCGGGAAGCGGCAGCCGGCGCCAGTAGGGCTCGCCGACCACGACATGGCCGCCCGGGCGAATCGTCGGCTCGAGCGCGTCGAGGGTCCCGGCGAGACCGCCCCAGACGAAGCTCGCGCCGAGACAGAACGCCGCGTCGTACGCCTCTCGAGGAAGCGTCTCCTGCGAGGCGTCCGCGATCCGGAACGAGACCCGGTCGGCGAGACCCGCTTCCTCGATGCGCTTCACCGCCACGGCGTGGAAGTCCGGCGAGACCTCGATCCCCTCGATCGCGCATCCGTACTCGCTCGCGAGGAAGAGCGCAGGGCCGCCACGGCCCGACGCGATGTCGAGGACGCGCGACTCCGGGCCGAGCCCGAGCTCCCTGCCGACCCGGACGATCTTGTCCTTCGAGGTCGGGTTCTGGAACTCGTGCCCGGACTCGGCGATGACGTAGTAGCGCGGGATCACGGGCTGCATTCTGCGGTAATCCCGCCGGTAGGCTCGCACCGCTATGGAGCGCGACCGGCTTCCCGGCAGCTGGGGGATCGACCCCGTTCCCGAGCGGCTGCGCGTCCTCGGGACGCTCGACACCGGCCTCCTGTGGGGGAACCTCGGCGTCTCCCTCCTCGTCATCGTCGCCGGTGCCGCTCTCGTGCCGGCGCTCTCACTCCCCGAGGCGCTGCTCGCGATCGCGATCGGCTGCGTGATCGGGAATCTCGCGCTCGCGATCGCCGGGGCGATCGGGGCCGACGCGCGCGTCCCGGGGATGGTGCTCCTCCGCGCGCCGCTCGGGAAGCGCGGCTCGTACCTGCCGACCGCAGTCAACGTCCTCCAGGGGATCGGCTGGTCCGTGTTCGAGCTGCTGATCATCGCGACCGCGGCCGCGGCGCTCTCGGACGAGCTCTTCGGGTTCCGGGCGCAGTGGCTCTGGACGCTCGTCTTCGGGGTCGTCGCGCTGGCGCTCGCGCTCCTCGGGCCGATCGGGTTCGTGCGCCGTTTCGTGCGCAAGGTCGCGGTGTGGGCGGTGCCGCTCGCGCTCGTCTACCTGACCTGGTGGGCGATCGACGGCGCGGATCTCGGCGCTCTCTGGGACCAGCCGGGAGAGGGAGGCCTGTCGGTCTGGCAGGGAGCGGACATCGTGGTCGCGATCACCGTCTCGTTCGTGCCTTACGCCGCGGACTACACCCGCTTCTCGCGAACGCGGCGCGGCGCATTTCTCGGCACCGGCATCGGGTACCTGATCCCCGACGCCTGGCTGCTCGCACTCGGCGTCGTGCTCGTCCTCTCACGCGACCTGAGCGACCCGGCGGCACTCCCTGCGGAGGTCGTCGCCGGAGGCGCTGCCGCGATGCTCGCCCTGCTCGCGCTCCTCGTCACCGAGACGGACGAGGCGTTCGCCAACACCTATTCGGCGGCGGTCTCGCTGCAGAACGTCGTCCCGCGGGCGCCGCAGGCGCTCCTCATCGTGCTCGTGACCGCGACGTCGGTGGTCGGCGCGCTCGTCATCGACTTCGTCACGTATCAGAGCTTCCTGCTCCTCCTCGGCTCGGTCTTCGTCCCGCTCTTCGCCGTCCTGCTCGCGGACTGGCTCGCCGCCGGACGCCACTACGCGGAGCATGAAATTTTCGACGCTCCCGCCTGGCGTCCCGGCCTGATCACGGCCTGGATCGCGGGCTTCGTCCTCTACCAGTGGCTCTTCCCGACGGGGCCGGAATGGTGGGTCGATCTGGTCGACAACCTGAGCCCGCCGAGCTGGGGAATTGGCGCGACCGTTCCGAGCTTCCTCGTGTCCTTCGCGCTCGCAAGCGTCGTGACGGCGGTCTCGCGCCGTTCGACGGCAGGAACGGCGGCCGCGTGACGCTCATCGCCAGCATGGGCCACGTCGCGAGCGACGTCGTCGCCGACGGCGAGCCGCGGCCGGGCGGCGCTGTCCTCTACGCAGCCAGGGCGTTCGCGCGAATCGGCGCGCCCGCTCGTATCACCGCCTCCTGCGCCGCCGCGGACCGGGACGCGCTGATGCCTCCGCTCGAGGAGCTCGGCCTTCCGCTGCACTGGCGCGAGTCGGCGACGACCGCGCGCTACAGCTTCCACTACGAGGGCGACCGCCGGATCATGCGACAGGAGGCCGTCGGCGATTCCTGGGACGCGAAGTCGGCGCTCGAGGCCGTCGGCGACGCCAGGTGGGTGCACGTGGGCGCCCTCACGAGAAGCGACTTCCCGCCCGAGACGCTCGCCGCCATCGCAGAGGGAGGACGGAACGTCCTCGTCGACGCGCAGGGCCTGGTGCGGACTCCGGACCTCGGTCCGCTCCAAACGAACGGGAGCATCGGCGACGCGCTCCGCCACGTCACCATCCTCAAGCTCAACGACGAGGAGGCCGAGACGCTGCTCGGCACCTCCTCGCCGGACGACCTCCACGCGATCGACCTCCCGGAGGTGATCCTCACCCTTGGATCGCGCGGGTCCTACGTCGTCACGCGGCGGTCGATCGACCACGTGCCGGCCCGGGTCGTCGTCGGGCCTGTCGACCCCACGGGCGCGGGTGACACGTTCTCGGCCGCGTATCTCACCGCGCGGGCGTCGGGCCTCGCACCGGTGGAAGCGGCGGACCGCGCGACGCTCGACGTCGCGGCGTTCCTGTCCGGCGACCGGGCCTAGATCCGGAACTCGCCCCGGGCGACGACGACCGCGCTGCCGCCGACCTCGACGCTCTCGATCCCGTTCGGCCCACCGGAAGCGCGCGCGTAGAGCATCGACGGCCTGCCGATCTCGATGCCCTGCTCGACGGCGATCTCCGTGCCCCACTCGACGAGCCCGTGGCGGCACACGTGGCAGGCGAGCGGGCCGCATGCCGAGCCCGTCGCCGGGTCCTCGGCGACGCCGTCCGCGGGCGCGAACATCCGTGTCTTCCACGATGTCCCCTCACCCGCGAAGCAGCTGACCATGTCCCCGAGCTCCGCGAGGGCCGTGAAGTCCGGCCGGAGCGCGGCGACCTCTTCGCGCGAGCCGAGCAGGACGAAGTGGTGCCGCACGCCGTTGTCGTACCGCTCGACCGGAAGGAGTGACGCCTCGACGCGGAGCGCCGCGAAGAGCGCGTCGGGATCGCCGTAGGGCTCGATCGTGGGGACCGGCTGGGTCATCCGACCGAACACGATGGCGCCGCTCTCGTCCCGATCGAGCTGCACCGGAACGACTCCACGCCCGGTCTCGAGCCCGATGACGGAGCGCTGCAGCGGAGAGCCGAGGACGAATGCCGTCCCGAGGATCGGATGCCCCGCGAATGGCAGCTCGACCCTCGGCGTGAAGATCCGTATCCGGACGTCGCCGTCGGCCTCCGGCGGCAGCACGAAGACGGTCTCGGAGAACCCCATCTCGAGCGCGAGCGCCTGCATCGTCTCCGGGTCGACCTCGCGTGCGTCCGTGAACACCGCGAGCTGGTTCCCGGCGAGCGGACGGTCGGTGAAGACGTCTGCGACGACGTAGCGGAGCCTCGGCACCCTGCCACCCTAGACGTGCACGGCCCAGGACTATGCTCGTCGCATGCTCGTCTTCCTCATTCGCCACGCGCACGCGGCCGCGGGCGAGCCGGACGATGCCCGATCTCTCTCCGAGCGCGGGCGGGCGGAGGCGCGCGCGGTCGCGGAGAGGCTTTCCCGGCACGCCGAGCCGCCCGTCCTCGTCCTCACGAGCCCGCTCCTCCGCGCGCGGCAGACCGCCGAGGAGATCGCGCACGCGACGGCGGCCGAGTTGCGGGTCGAGGCCGCACTCGGGCCCGGCACCTCGCTGGCGGCGCTGCGCGAGACGATCGGGGACGAGACCCGCGCCGTCGCGGCGGTGTGCCACCAGCCCGACTGCTCGCACATCGCGGTCTCCGCGACCGGATCCGATCCGGGCTTCCCTCCCGCCGGAATGGCCGAGCTCCGGCTCGCGCCCTAGCCGCGTCTCCGGCCCGGCCATGTCGACTGCGATCATCGTCCGCGACCTGCGCAAGTCGTACGGCGGCGTCGAGGCGCTCCGCGGGATCAGCTTCGAGGTGGCCGCCGGCGAGGTCTTCGGGCTCCTCGGCCCGAACGGCGCCGGCAAGACCACGACGGTCGAGATCCTCGAGGGCTACCGCCGGCGGGACGCCGGCGTCGCATCGGTGCTGGGCCACGACCCGGGTGATTCCCCGAGCGAGCTTCGCGAGCGCATCGGCGTCGTCCTCCAGCACTCCGAGAGCTCGCCTCTGCTCACCGTGCGGGAGGTGCACCGCATGTTCGCCGGCTATTACTCGAAGCCGCGGGACGTCGACGAGGTGATCGAGCTCGTCGGGCTCTCGCGAGAAGCGAGACGCCAAGGTGAAGACGCTCTCCGGCGGCCAGAAGCGGAGACTCGACCTCGGCACGGCGCTCGTCGGCGACCCCGACCTCGTGTTCCTCGACGAGCCGACGACCGGCTTCGACCCTGCTGCGCGCCGCTCGGCCTGGGACATGATCCGCTCGCTGCGCTCGCTCGGGAAGACGATCCTCCTGACCACGCACTACCTCGACGAGGCGCAGCAGCTCGCGGACCGGGTTGCCGTGATCCGCGCCGGCGAGATCGTCGCGCTGGGGACGCCGGCGGAGCTGACCGGGGTGACCGGCCTCACCGAGATCCGGCACCGCGTGAACGGCGAGCTCGTCGTCGTCGAGACGGAGGAGCCCACCCGCGTGCTGCACGAGCTCACCGCGCAGGCCCTCGCCGAGGGGCGCGAGCTCGAGCAGCTCGAGGTGCGACGGCCGTCGCTCGAGGACGTCTACCTCGATCTCGTCGAGGAGCCCGCGGAGCAGTGATGCGCCTCGCGCACCAGCTCAGGTTCGAGCAGCTCACGTTCTGGAGGAGCCGGGAGGCGGCGGTCTTCATCTTCGTGTTCCCACTCCTTCTCTATGCGTTGCTCGCGTCGGTCTACTCCGACGACATCGACGGCGTTCCGTCTGCCGACGTCCTCCTGTCGGGGCTCTTCGGCTACGGCGCGGCGAACACCGCTTTCGCGGGGCTCGCGATCATCGTCGTCGGAAGACGCGAGGCGGGGATTCTGAAGCGGTTGCGGGCGACGCCGCTCGCCCCTGCGGCCTATATCGCCGCGATGTCGCTCTCGAACCTCGTCGTGTTCGCGCTCGAGGCGATCGGCCTGCTGCTCCTCGGGAGCCTCGCGTTCGGCGCGAGCGCGCCGGCGAACCCCCTCGGGTTCGCGGGCGCCGTCGTGCTCGGCGTCGCGACGTTTGCAGGAATGGGCTTCGGAGCTGCAGCGCTCATCCGCTCGGCTGAAGGGGTCTCCGCAGTCGTGAACGTCATCGTGCTGCCGATGGCGTTCCTCTCGGGAGCGTTCGGCCCGCGTGACGAGTACCCCGCCTTCCTGCAGGCGATCGCCGACGTCCTCCCGCTCACGTACTTCATCGACATCGTCGACGGCGTCTATCTCGACGGCGAGTCGCTCTTCGCCGACCCCGGCGCGCTCGCGATCCTCGCGGCCTGGGGCCTCGCCGGGGTCCTCGTCGCACTGCGCTGGTTCGGCTGGGTTCCCCGCGACCGGTAGAGGAAGGGCCGGCACATGGCCGGCCCTTCCTCGCCCACTCCGAGCGTGGTCGCTAGCGGTTCGAGAGCAGCGACAGGTAGTACAGGAGAATCGCCACCGCTGCGAGCGCGCCCGCGACGTACGTCCAGGCTGCCGCCTTGAGGACGCTGTTCACGCCCTGCGCCTCATTCGAGCCGACGAGCCCGAGGTCGCGAAGCTGTTGCTTCGCCCGGCTCGAGGCGTCGAACTCGACCGGAAGCGTGACGATCTGGAACAGCACCGCGATCGAGTAGAGCGCGACCGCGACGACGATGAAGCCCGTCAGCTGCAGGAAGATCCCGCCGATCAGGAAGAGGACCCAGATCTGCGAGGCGAACGCCACCGCGGGGAACATCGCGCTGCGGAACTTGAAGAACGCGTACGACTTCGCATGCTGGATCGCATGGCCAACCTCGTGCGCGCCGACGGCGGACGACGAGATCGAGCGACCTTGGTACACGTCCGGCGACAGGTGCACCGAGCGGTTCTTCGGGTCGTAGTGGTCCGAGAGCTGTCCCGGTGTCTCCTCGATCGGAACGTCGTGGAGACCGTTCGCGTCGAGGACCCGGCGCGCGACCTCGGCCCCGGTCAAGCCGTGCGAGGCGGGGACCTGGAGATTGCGCGCGAACGTGCTCTTCACCCGATGCTGGGCCCAGAAGCCGATGACCATCGGGACGATGAAGGCAATGAGAAAGGTCATGGGCGGATCGTACCGGCGCGCTCCGCGGATCCGGCCTCCACGCCTCGGCGCTCAGCGGATTCTTAACCCCTGCATCGCGCAGGCCCGGCGTCGAAGTACCCTGAGGCCCGCGCCCCCGTAGCTCAGTGGATAGAGCAGCGGTTTCCTAAACCGCGTGCGCTGGTTCGATTCCGGCCGGGGGCACTAGGCGAGAACTCGCTGTGTGCGGCCGCATTGGGCTGCCAGCCGGTTTCCGCGCCTTGCTCCTCGTCCAACGGCTCGCGGGTCATCGGTCGCCGATGACTTCGCGCAGCCCCTACCGTCTATGCCATGACCCGGTTGATCGTCCGGGGAGCCTTGGAGAGGAGCAGCCCAGAAGGGAGACCCGATGAACACGTCACCGATCGTCTCGCCACAAGAGTGGGAAGCCGCCCGCGAGGAGCTGCTGGTGAAGGAGAAGGAGCTCACCCGCGCCCGCGACGCGCTCGCGGCCGAGCGGCGGCGGATGCCGTGGATGGCGGTCGAGAAGGACTACCGGTTCGAGGGCCCTGATGGGCCGGCGAGCCTCGCCGACCTGTTCGAGGGCCGGCGCCAGCTGATCGTCTATCGCGCGTTCTACGCGCCCGACGTCACGACTCTCACCGAGGGTAGCTCGTACCCGGAACAAGCCTGCGTGGGCTGTTCCATGGTCGCCGACCAGGTGGCACACCCCGCGCACTTGAACGCCCGCGACACCACCCTCGTATTCGTCTCGCGCGCCCCCCAGGAGGAGATCCAGGGCCTGAAGGAACGGATGGGATGGGAAAGGATCCCGTGGTACACGCTCACCGACGACTTCGACGCCGACTTCGGCGTCGACGAGTGGCACGGCACCAACGCCTTCCTCCGGGAGGGCGACCGCATCTTCCGCACCTACTTCATCGACGCCCGTGGAGACGAAGCGATGGGGAGCACCTGGAGTTACCTCGACATCACCGCGCTTGGACGCCAGGAGGAGTGGGAGGACTCACCTGAGGGCTATCCACAGACGGCGCCCTACCGGTGGTGGAACTACCACGACTCGTACGGAGAGGCCGCGTGATCTGATCGAGACAGGGCATGACGCAGCGGCGCCGCGCGTAGGGTGCGGCGCCGCTGTCGTCGTCGACCTGACCCGCTAGCGGCAGCGGGTGTCGGTCTGCGAGAGGATCGTGTTGTTGACGTTCACGTAGCTCGGGTCGCCCCAGAACGTCGTCAGGTTTCGGCCCGGGCAGAAGTGCGAGTTCCGTGCGCCCGAGCGCGTCGCCTCGTTCACGCGGATCGTCGTCGAGGAACGCGGGCCGAGCGTGCAGCCCTCGCAGACGACGTCGGTGGGCCGGGTCGCGCCCGACCCCGCCCGGTTCACGAAGAAGTTCGAGTTGCCGAGGCAGTCGAACGTCATGCTCCGGAACGTGATCCGGGAGCCGCCCATGGCCTGAACGGCGTCCTGGTGCGCGCCGGGGGTCATCGCGTGGCACTCGACGTAGCCGCCTTCGACGACCAGGTCGTGGGCGGGATTCGGCTGGTTCTGCACCTTGATCCCGTCCTGCGTCCACGTGTCGACCTCGATGCGCCCGATGCGTCCCGTGCAGCCAGGAGCGAGCCGGACTGCATCCGAGTCGGAGCTCGTCATCGTCACCTTGACGAGGGCGAGGTTGACCGGCCCGTTGCACGTCCACGCCTGGTTCGTGAGCACGACCGTCCCACCGCTCGACGGAGGCGGCTGCGGAGCCGGCGGAGGTGGCGGAGGTGGCGGCGCCGGAGGTGGCGGGGGCGGGGGGGCCGGCGGCGCCGGTGGGGGTGGTGGAGGTGGAGGCGCCGGGGGTGCCGGTGGAGGTGGTGGGGGCGGGGGTGGCGGGGGTGCCGGTGGAGGTGGCGGAGGCTGTGGCGCCGGGGGCGGCGGCGGGGAAGGCGGCGGGGAAGGCGCCGCTGCGCCGAGCCGGAACGCGACGAGCTGTGCGAGGTTGCAGTCGGCCGGGTCGCTCGTCCGCGCGACCACTTCGCCGGTCGAGCTGCCCGCCGGCGCCGCGGTCCCGGTGAGCACCGCGGTCGTGGGGCTCGACGACTGCGCCGAGGAGGACGCATGCGAGGCGTACCCCGAGGGCGCTTCGAGCGAGTCGACGTCGCTGAAGCCGAACGTGCCGACCACGAGCGAGCTCGCCGAGACGTTGATCGACGAGGCCTTGATGTTCCTCGTGTTCCGCGTGTAGCGCCCGCTGTTCGCGAGTACGGTGCCGGACGCGCCGCGGAATGCGACGACTTCGCCGGCCGCGGTGACGGCCCGTCCGAAGGACCACGAGTAGGAAGCGGGCTCGGAGCCAGTCGCGACCTTGTAGAGGAGGGGTTGGGAGAGGGTCGTCTGCCGAGGGCCTTCACAGAGGTCGCGGCGGACCTGTGTCCAGCCGGCCGGGTTGCCGATCGACGTCTCCATGCCGCTGCGTGCGCTGAAGGCTGCAACGAGAAGATCGCCGGCCTGGACTCCTGCCGGTCGAGCGATGGTGAGTGAGGTGGAGGACGCCCCGGTCGAGGCCGTGGCGGCGTTCACAAAGCTCGCGGAAGCGGTCGAATCGTCGTCGGCTATTGCCGGAACTGCCACGACGATCGCGCCCACGATTGCGCACGTGACGAGGAGTCGCGCGCGCGAGACGGCGTGCGAAATGGCGGCATACATGCCTTCCCCATCGGTGATGCCGCCTGGGGCCTGCCCCCTCTATCGAGGGGCACGTTCGGGTAGTTGAAGATCGCCGAAACGGGTGAGGCAGGCTGCGAAACAGCGATGAACAGCGGCTTTTCGTCGCCCGGAGACGGCGAGAGCGCCGGAGGGATCCGGCGCTCTCGACAGCCTCTACTCGAGCGGCTCGGCTACCGGCAGCGGGAGTCGCTCCTCGACAGGATGGTGTTGTTCACGTTGACCGAGCTCGGGTCTCCCCAGAACTCGGTGAGGTTGCGGCCCGGGCAGAAGGTGCTGTTGCGCGCACCCGAGCTCGAGGCCTCGTTGACGCGGATCGTGGTCGATGACCGCGGCCCGAGGAGGCACCCCTCGCACACGATCGCGTTCGGTCTCGTCGCCCCTCCGCCTCCGCGGTTGACGAAGAAGTTCGAGTTTCCGAGACAGTCGATCGACAGGTTCCGGAACGTGATCCGGGAGCCACCCATCGCCTGCACGCCATCCTGGTGCGCTCCGTTCGCGATGGCGTGGCACTTGATGTACCCGGACTCGATGACGAGATCCCTCGCGGCGGAGCTGGAGCTGTTCTGGACCTTGACCCCGTCCTCACGCCAGGTGTCGATCTCGATCCTCCCGATCCGGCCGGTGCACCCTTCGCTCAGGCGAATCGCGTCGCTCCCAGCGGAGCGCATGGTCACCTTGACCAGGTTCAGGTTGACGCGTCCCGAGCACGTCCACGTCTGGTCGACGAGGGTCACCGTTCCGCCGCTCGGCGGCGGGGAGGGCGGAGGCGGTGACGGCGGAGGTGGAGACGGCGGAGGTGGTGACGGCGGAGGTGGCGAGGGTGGTGGTGGAGACGGCGGCGGTGGTGACGGAGGTGGTGGCGAGGGTGGTGGTGGCGAGGGTGGTGGTGGCGAGGGTGGTGGCGGAGACGGCGGTGGTGGAGACGGCGGTGGTGGAGACGGCGGTGGCGGTGAGGGTGGTGGCGGAGACGGCGGCGGGGTGACTCCGAGCCCCCCGCCGGGACTCGGCGCAGCGCTCGAGACATCGGTCTTGGCTGGGATCTTCGTGTTGACGAAGACGCAGGTGACCTCCTCGCCCTCGCTGACGTTGATCGCGTTCGGCGGGCTGTGGTCGCTGCACGAGCTCGAGGTCGACGTCCAGTCTGGCGTCGCAGTCTGGGTGACCGAGTACACGCCCGGGTCGAGCTGCCCCGCCGTCCGGTGGTCGCCGTCGGCGAGGCCGACCTCGAACGACCTTCCGTTAGGACGCGTGAAGACGAAGGTGAAGCTCGCGGAGTCGCCCTTCGGCTCCGTCTGAACCCGGACAGTGATCTTCGCGCCGGAGTCCGCCTGGACGCCGGCCACGGACAGCGTGACAACGAATGCTGCAACCGCGGTGCAGGTCGCAAGGAAGCGGACGCGCAGGGCGGCTCTGCTCGTTAGTGCTCGCTTTCTCATGTGGTCCTCCCCGACGGTGGAGCTGCGGACTGATCGTGTCCGGTTGTGGTGTGAACGGATGAGCGAAATGGCAGTCGCATGACGTAATGCAGTCGCCGGGCCGCCGAGCGGCCCGGCACACGCCGCCTACCGGCAGCGCGCGTCGGTTCTCGACAGAACGGTGTTGTTCGAGTTGACGGAGCTCGGGTGGCCCCAGAAGTCGGTCATGTTGCGGCCCGGGCAGAACGTGCTCCCCCGGGCGCCCGAGCGGAGCGCCTCGTTGACGCGGATCGTCGTCGAGGACCGCGGCCCGAGGAAGCAGCCTTCGCAGACGATGTCAGTGGGCGTCGTGGAGCCGGAGCCCGCACGGTTGACGAAGAAGTTCGAGTTCCCGAGACAGTCGATCGAGAGGTTCTGGAACGTGACCCGTGCGCCGCCCATCGCCTGCACACCGTCCTGGTGCGCGTCACCGGCGATGTCGTGGCACTTGATGTACCCGCCTCCGATGACGAGGTCGTGGGCTGCGTTCGAGGCGTTGTTCTGGATCTTGATGCCGTCCTCGCGCCAGGTGTCGATCTCGATCCTGCCGATGCGCCCGGTGCAGCCGGCACCCAGGGTCACCGCATCTCCACCGGATTGCATCGTCACTTTCACGAGATCGAGGTTCACGGGGCCGTCGCAGCTCCAGTTGCTCGTCGTCACGACGGAGCCGCCGTTGTTCGGCGGAGGTGGAGGCGAGGGCGGAGGAGAAGGCGGTGGCGGTTGCGGCGAGGGCGGAGGGGGCGGCGAGCTCGACGGGTTGTGGAACATCGCCCGCGCCCACCGGTCGCGGCTGAGGGTGACGGCGCAGGTCGCAGTCTTGCCGGAGCAGGACCCGTCCCAGCGTGAGAAGGCCCAGCTCTTCGACGGCGCGGCGTGGAGCGTGACACGCGTCCCCGAGGAGAACGTCGCCGTGCAACGGCCGGGGCACGCGATGCCATCGGGGGAGCTCGTGACGCTCCCGCCGTGATCGGCCTTCACGGTCAGCTTCGTCTTCGTGTTGCTCGGCGGTGGCGGCGGCGATCCTCCGCCTCCCGAACCGCCGGAGCCTCCCGAGCCGCCGGACCCGCCGGAACCGCCCGAGCCAGAGCCGCCATAGCCGCCCGCGGGCGGCTGCACTCGGCGCTTCTCGCAGTTCTCGATGTGGTCGAATGGATCGCGGACGATCTGGTCCTTACCCTCTCCACAGTCGACGAAATCACGCGCTCCGTCCTTTGCGATCAGCAGGTCCGATCCGGTGCCGCCGATCATCGTGTCGCGGCCCGGGCCGCCCTCGAGTCGATCGCTTCCCGGCCCGCCCAGGAGCACGTCCGACGCGGGCCCGCCGAGAAGCAGGTCGTTGCCGAAGCTGCCGATGAGGAGGTCGGTTCCCTGCGCGCCGTACATCCGGTCGTTCCCGGAGAGGCCGTAGAGCTCGTCCGCCTTTGCAGTCCCGCGGACCACGTCCCGCGAAGACGAGCCCACGATCGTCGCGGCATGGACCGTTCCTGCGAGGAGGAACGGCAAGGCAATCCCGACAAGTGTGACGCGGCGGCGTTTTCTCATCGAAAAACGAAATCGAGGGCCTCGACAACACGAAGCGCCCTCGGTCGAGGAACCTAGCAGGGTGTCCCGAAGACATCACCCGACAACCCGTGGAGCCCCTGCTCGACCTCCTGGAGGGCCTGTGCGGAAAGCTCGTATACGCTCGGAAAAACTGTTGTTTGTAAGGGTTCCTTGAGGATTTCGCAGACCACCCAGGCCGACACGCGCCCACCCGAAGGCCCGGTGGACGTCCTGCTCGTGTGCTCGACGGGCGGTCACTTGCTCCAGCTCGTGGCCCTGCGCGAGGCCTGGGAAGGGCGGACGCGGGCGTGGGTGACGTTCGACAAGAGCGACACCCGCTCGCTCCTGCGCGGCGAGCCCGTCGCATTCGCCTACGGGCCGACGAACCGAAACATCCCCAATCTCCTGCGCAATCTCCGGCTCGCGCGGCGACTCGTCCGCGAGCTCCGGCCGAAGGTCGTGGTGACCACGGGGGCGGGCGTCGCGGTGCCGTTCGCGTGGATCGCACGAGTGCGCGGCGCGAAGGTCGTCTATGTCGAGAGCTTCACCCGCATCGAAGGGCCCTCACTGAGCTGCCGTCTGATCGCGCCGGTCGCGGCGCGGATCTACGCGCAGTGGCCGGACCTCGCAGAGTCCTACCGCCGGGCGCGATATCTCGGCAACGTCTTCCTGCGCCAGTGAGCGCTAGACCGTGATCTTCGTCACCATCGGCACGAACGAGGCGCCGTTCGACCGCCTGCTCGAGGCCGTCGCAGCGTTGTCGACGAGCGAGGAGATCGTCGTTCAGCACGGCTCGTCGGCAATCGTCCCCGCCAACGCATCACGGACGTACGACTTCCTGCTCTTCGACGACCTCGTGCGGGAGATGCGCGACTCACGCGTCGTCGTGACGCACGCGGGGATCGGCTCGATCATGACCGCGCTCTCGTGCGGCAGGAGGCCGGTCGTCGCGGCCCGGCTGGTCACCTACGGGGAGGCGGTGGACGACCACCAGCTTCCAGTGGCGCGGCGGCTCGAGGATGCGGGCCTGGTCACGCTCGTCGAGGACCTCTCGCGACTCGAGCAGGCGGTGGAGGAAGCCGGCGAGCAGGTGGACATCTCACTCGGCGCGGACGAGCGGCTCGTCTCCGATCTCCGGGCGTACGTGCTCGCGCAGACCTCGCCGAACCGGTAAGGCGCTACTCGAGGTAGCCGAGGCTGCGGAGCCGCTCCTCGACGGACTCCTCGTCCGCCGCCGCATAGCTCTCGACGGCGCCGACGGTGACGCCCTCGAGGTCCGCGTACTCGGGCGGCCGCCCCTCGAGGAGCGCCGAGTCGAGCCCCTCCGTGACCAGGCGCCCGTCCAGGTCGGTCGGGAGCGGCTGGGAAAGCAGGTAGAGGATCGTGGGGGCGACGTCCGCGATCTCCGCCGTGATCAGGCCCCCCTGCCGGGCCGAGGGGCCCGAGAGCGCGATCACGCCCTCGTGCCGGTGGCTCCCCACGTACGAGTGCTTGCTCCCCGGCTCGATCTCGATGCGGTCCCAGAGCGAGGCCCCGCGGCTCCTCAGGTTTCCCTTGCCGAGCCACGCGTAGCGGTCGAACTCCACGATCAGGTCGGGCAGCTTCTCGAGCTCGTCACCGTGGAAGAGGTCCTCGCGACGATGGACGGCTGCGACGATCTGCTCCCCTTCCGGGCCGCGAAGCTCGAGGAGCGCCTCGGCGACCTCACCGCGGACGCTCTCGTAGTCGTCCCGGCTGACCGTGCCCTCCCGCTCGCGGCCCTCGAGGTTCACGATGACGTTGCCGAACGTCCCGTATGCGAACGCCTTGGTGCGTGACCAGTCGACGACCGTGTACGACGTCGCCTCGTACGCGCGCTCCCGGACTCCCGGCAACCGCCGCTTCACCGACGTTCGCAGTCCTTCCGGCAGCTTGCGGCGCAGCTCGAAGAGCCTGCGCGCAAGCTTCCGTCCGACCGCCGCGTCCGCCCCGCGATAGGCGAGCAGGCCCTTGCTCGCGAGGTACGCGTTGAGGTTGACGACGCCGTTCAGCCTCCCGCCGCCGTGATCGGACACGACGAGGACGTCCCCGTCCGGGCCGCGCGCGTCGGCAAGTGCCCCGGTCGCGCGATCGAGGATGCGGTAGACCTCGGCGACGGCGCTGTCCGGGCCGCGCCGCTCCCAGTCGTCCCAGCAGATGTGGTGGACGTGGTCGGCGGCCATGAACACGACGAACAGGAGCTCCGGCCGGAAGCGCTCGGCCAGCCAGAGCGCGATCTCGACCTTCTGCTCCGCCGCGGCGCGCACGAGGTCGAGATCGACGCCGCCGTCCTTCCCGATCGGGAAGCGGTGGTCGAGGACGAGGGGCCCGAACTTCTGCTGGATCTCGCCCACGAGCTCTCGCGGGAAGGTGAGCCCCTCCTCACGCGCAGCGGCGTCGAAGCCGGAGATGGCAAAGCCCTCGATCTCCGGTGCGGGCCACGTGAAGGGAATGTTCACGATTCCGGCCGCGACACCCGCCGCCGAGAGCCGGTCCCAGACCGCGGGTGCTCGCCGGTAGCTGCCGTTGATGAGCCGGAGCTCGTAGCCGCCCCCGCTGCGCTCCGAGAAATCCCAGATCCCGTGCCTGCCCGCGTTGACGCCTGTCGTCATCGTCGCCCACGCGTGCGGCGTGAGCGGATGTGTGACGGAGCGCAGCACACCGCGCGATCCCGACTCGAAGAGGCGGGCCAGATTCGGCAGCTGGCCGGCCTCTATCAGCGGGTCGATGACGTCGAACGTCGCGGCGTCGAGACCTACGACGGTGAGGTTGCGAGTGGACACGGGCGGCCAATCAGCCTATAAGAGGACAGGCGGGGGCTCTGCGGCCTTTCGGCACCCGCTTCCGGCCTGCGCTTTGTCGGAAATTCATCCACATGGGGGAGTTTGAGTGAGTACAATCTCGATCTTGTTCTGCAGGGCGATGGCTGGGGAGGCCGCGCGGTGAACTCAAGTTACGGCCCGGCGCTCCGGCGCTTCTGGTGGGTACTCGCGGTCGGCGCGGTGTTCGCAGCCAGTATCGCGTTCCTCATGGTCTACACCTACCAGGACGGAAAGCTCGTGAAGCGCGAGAAGCCGATCTACACCGCCGTCGCACGGCTCTTCGTGACGAGCGGCGAGGCGCCCTACCTCCGGACGACCGTCCCGCGCTACACCGACGTGCCCATCGGCACGGGCGGCAGCCAGACGACGTCGCGCCCCCTCACACAGGTGCTCGACGCTCCGGACACGCGGACACTCGTCGCCGCGACGAACGTCTATCCGCTCCTGATCGAGTCGGACGACGTCGCGCGCCTGCGGACGCGGCTCTACGGCGACCTGCCCGGCGAAATCAGCGCGCATGCGATCTTCTCCGGCGCGACCGCGACGCGGTATCAGGCTTCGGAGATCCCCGTCATCGAGCTCTTCGCCACCGCGGACAAGCCGGGCGACGCCATGGAGCTTGCAAGCGCGACCTCGAAGACATTCAGGCGGTGGATGTCGCGGGAGCAGAACAGGGCCGGGATCGACGTGAAGCAGCGGATCCTCATCCAGGAGCTCGAGGCGCCGACCGACGCCGTCCCGACGGGCGGCGGCGGCATCGGGCTGCCGGTGCTCGCGATGCTCGCGATCCTCACGGCCTTCGGAGCCGGCGCGATCATGCTCGACCGGCTCTATCCGCGGCCTCCGGCCGAGGACGCGGACAGCTCCGCCTCGGATGCGTCGGCGACTGACCCGGGCGACCAGGACTCGCTCCGGCGGCACGTCGGCATCTCCGAGACCGGCTAACACCTCCGGGAGCCAGGAGTGTCATCGCACACCCAGCCGGTCGAGGCGCGGCCCCTGACACCACTCATCGTCGCGGCGCTCGGCGCCGCGGTTTTCGCGGTCAGCCTCGCACACAACCCCGCGACCGCCATGGCCGGCGCTGTCGCTTTCGCCGGCGCCGTCGTCCTCGCGCTGCGCGAGACGCACAAGCCGATCGTGACGTGGCCGAACGCGATCGTCTGCCTCGTGCTCATCATCTGGCTGATCCCGATCCGGCTCTACCGCCTCCCCATCGGACTGCCGTTCAACCTCGAGCCGTACCGGATCGCCGTGCTCCTGCTCATCTTCGGGCTCATCCTCGGGATCATGGCCGGGCACCTGCCGGTGACCGCAGCAGGCCACGGGTGGCCGCTGCTCGCGCTCGGCAGCGTGGCATTCGCCGCACAGGCCGTGAACTGGAGCGACCTCGACATCCCCGGCCAGCCGCCGGTGGCGTTCAAGACGCTCTCCTACTTCGTCAGCTTCGTCGCCATCTTCATGCTCATCGCCGCCGCTATCCGGCGCTACGGAGACGCGCGGCAGATCCTCTCCGGCCTCGTCATCGGAGCCGCCGTCGTGGCGGTCGCTGCAATGGTCGAGTCCCGGACGCGGACGAACCTGTTCGAGAACCTGGACCACTGGATCCCCGGGCTCGTGAAGCAGCCACGGGAGGTGCTCGAGCTGCGGGGAGGAAGGCTCCGCGTACGCGGGTCGGCGCAGCATCCCATCGCGCTCGGCGTCGCCCTGACGATGTGCGTGCCGCTGGCGATCGTGCTTGCGCAGTACGCGGCGACCCAGGCCCGCAAGTTCATGTGGCTCGTCGCTGCGGCGTTCTGCACCATGGGCGCCCTCGTCACCGTGTCCCGCACGGTGGTCGCGATGGCCGTCGTGATGACCTTCGTCGGCCTCCTTGTCCGCCCAGCGCAGGTGTTGAAGTACTGGCCCGTCCTGCTCGTGCTGCCGGCAATCGCGCACGTCATGGCGCCCGGCACGCTCGGCGCGCTCTACAAGTCGATCTTCCCCGAGGAGGGCCTCGCCGCCGATCTCCAGGGCCGCGAAGGGCTCGGCGGGTCGGGCCGGCTCGCCGATCTCGCGCCGGGCCTGGACCTGTGGCGCGATTCGCCGCTCGTCGGCCACGGGCTCGGGTTCGTCGCCACGACCGCCGCTCCGATCGCGGAAGGCGCGACG
Organism: uncultured Actinomycetes bacterium; assembly: GCA_963815895.1. Taxonomy (GTDB): domain Bacteria; phylum Actinomycetota; class Thermoleophilia; order Gaiellales; family Gaiellaceae; genus GMQP-bins7. The sequence continues at coordinate 928,682 of CAWFIP010000002.1, forward strand.
CAGGGCGCGACGGGCTTCCAGATCATCTTCGACAACCAGTACATGGCCACGCTGGTCTCGCTCGGCGCGCTCGGCCTGATCGCCGCGATCTGGGTCGTCTGGGGCGCGGTGTTCAAGCTCACCGCCGCCGCCCGGCGGCATCGCAAAGGGCCGGAGGCGGATCTCGTGGCCGCATGTGCGCTCTCGTGCGCCGGCTTCGGAGCGTCCATGCTCTTCTTCGACGCGTTCGCCTTCGTCCAGGCGACGCTCATGTTCTTCATCATCGCGGCCGTCGGTCTCCGCCTGCGTCAGCTCGGGCTGGACCCGGCGCCCGTCATCGCACTCGGCGACCGCCGGGGCGGAAACGAACGACAACAGGAGGTTCTCGGATGAAGCGGCTTCGAGTCCCTGCGGCGGTTCTCGGGCTCGTCGCGCTCGGCACGGCGGGATATGCGCTCGCCGCCAGCGCGTCCGTCTCGCTCACGGCAGACGGGCCGCAGCCGGAGAACGTCACCGTCAACTGGGGAGACAGCGTCGTGTACTCGAACGGGGACAGCGCCGAGCACGCGATCAGGATCCCGCGGCTGGAGGTCACGACCCCCTCGATCCCGCCCGGCGGGACGTTCGAGCAGGTCTACGACGGCCGGGGAGGCAACTACAACTTCGTCCAGGTCGGAAAGCGCAACCATCCCGGACAGGTCGTCGTCAAGGTGGACGGCAACGTCACGCTCAAGTCGAGCGCCGCGGAGGTGCAGTTCGGCAAGTCCGTCACGCTCTCGGGGACGTCCGCCTATCCCGGGCACCCCGTGATCGTTCGCGGCCGGGACGCCGGTGCGGGCGGCGAATGGAAGACCGTCCTCCAGCTCAACGCGTCTGCGGACGGGTCGTACTCCGGGCGCATCCGGCCCAAGGTCGGCGCCCGCTACCAGGCGCGCGCGGCCGCGGACCAGCTCGCGTCCAAGCTCGTCGACGTCGCCGTCCGTCCCTCCGTGACGATCGCGGTCTCGCGACGGGTGGCGCCCGCCGGCTCGAAGGTCACCGTCACCGGCAGGATCCTTCCGGGCGGGGCCGTCGACCGCGCCGATCTCCTGGGCTACGACACCAAGCGCAAGCGCTGGGTGACGCTCGACACGCGCCCCGTCGCGAAGAGCGGCAAGGTCGCGTTTCGCGTGACGGTCGAGGAAGGCGCGATACGCCTCCGGATCGGGTTCCGCCGCGGATCGACGTCCGCGGGGTACACGCCTTCGGAGAGCCGGTTCGTCCGCGTGCTCGGCACGAAGAAGACGTAGCGCCCGTCCGGATGCGGATCGTCCTCCACGCCGACGACTTCGGCGCATCGGCGGACACCGTCCGAGCGACGGTCGAGTGCTTCGAGCAAGGCGCCCTGACGAGCGTCTCGATCATGCCCGCAATGCCCGCGACCGCCGACGCGATCGCGTTCGCGAAGGCACATCCGGAGCTCGACGTCGGAGTTCATCTCACGTTCGTCGGCGAGGGAGACGAGCGACCGCTGTCCGTCCGGGAAGAGATCCCGGGGCTCGTGGACGAGGAGGGCCGCTTCCTCGCGACCCGGACCGTTCGGCTCCGCGCGCTCGCGCACAGGCTGCCGGTGGAGCAGATCGAGCGGGAGATCGCGGCGCAGATCGCCGCCGTACGCAACGAGGGCGTCGAGATCACCCACGTCGACTCGCACCGGCACGTCCACAAGCTGCCGTCGTTCCGGGAAGCGCTCGTCCGGGCGCTGCCAGCCTTCGGGATCAGGCGCGTGCGTGCGGTTCAGGACGTGTACCTGCGCAAGCCACGAAAGAGCCCGACCTACTGGCTGGGCGCACGCTGGCAGAAGGGGCTCGCCCAGGCGTTCACGACGACGGACCACATGTACATGCCGACGAGCGCCGGCGACGTCGGGTGGGAAGAGCCGCTCGCGGAGATCGCGCGCGGCCTCGACGGCACGCTCGAGGTCGGCGTCCACCCGGGCTACGGGGACTGGCGGGACGGCGAGCGTACGTCCGTGCTCGCCTTCGCGGAGCTCGCCCTCGGCGACGGGCACGAGCTCGTGCCCTGGAAGGCGCTCTAGCTTCCCGAGACGAGGCTGCGCCCGCGCATGGCGGCGGGCCGCTCGAGGCCGAGTAGCTCGAGCACGGTCGGTGCGATGTCGAGCAGGTGCGCGCCCTCGCGCACCCCCGGCTCGACGCCCGGGGCGACGAGCACGAACAGCCCTTGCTGCGCGTGGTTCGCGTCGTCCGGGCCGGTGTCGTTCTCGAACGTGTGGACGCCGTCGGGGCCGCCCACCGTGCCGACGGAGCGCCAGAGAAGGTCGCCGAAGTGGACGATCAGGTCCGGCGCGACGCCGGAAACCTGGTCGTAGACGTCCTCGGGCTTGTGCACGACGGTCGGTATCGGGTTCCCGTTCTCGTCCGGGATCGCAGCGAGCCGGCGTGCGAGGTCGTCGCGCACGCTCTCGTACTCGGACGGCTCCACGACGCCCTCGGGCTCGCGCCCCTTCACGTTCATGAAGACACGCGAGTAGTAGCCGCCCTCGCCCCACGCGACGGTGCGAGACCAGTCGATCCCGACGTCGTCGACCTTGGACGTGCCGTTCGGCTCGGTCTTCGTCGCCAGGAGCCCTTCTCGGCGGAGCCACTCGTTGACGCGGATTCCGCCGTCCATGCGCTTGGCGCCGTGGTCCGAGACGACGAGGATCGCGGTGTCGTCGTCAGCGTGCTCGAGGAGGCCGCCGAGCAGCCCGTCCACGTGGACGTGGTAGTCGAGGATCGCGTTCTCGTACTGGTTCCCCGGCTCGTGCTTGCGGTGCTCGGGATCCATGTACTTCCAGAACCCGTGATGCATCCGGTCGGGGCCCATCTCGACCATCGCGAACAGCTGCCACGGCTTCGACGCGAGCAGGTGGTCGGCGAGCTGGAACCGCCGGTCGGTCATCTCGTACACCTGCCGCAGAAGGTCGTCCTTGTCCTCCGTGCGGAAGTTCTCGCAGTCGAACAGGTACTCGCCGACGACCTGCTCGATCTCGCGCCGGAGGATCGGCGGGTACGTGTACTGGCTGTCGAGCGACGGCGTGAGGAAGCACGAGACCATGACACCGTTCAGCGGCCGCGGTGGGAACGTGCCGGGCACGCCGAGGACGATCGAGGAGAGCCCCGCTCGCGTCGCGAGATCCCACAGGCGCGGCTCGCGGATCGCCGTCCCGTTGGCGATGAAGAGCCCGTCGTACGAGTGGTCGGCACGGTTTCGGAAGCCGTAGACCCCGAGGTCGCCGGGCGTGCGGCTCGACATCATGCACGACCACGCAGGCACGGTTATCGGAGGGATGACCGACGTCAGGCGCCCGTACGCACCGCGCTTCGCAAGCCCGTCGATCGTCGGCAGCCGGTCCCGCCACCGGTCGAGGACGAGGCTCGGCTCGGCACAGTCGAGCCCGAGGATCATCACCTTCGAGACGGATCCTGGAGACATGCGAACGGCACTCCTCGTGCGATGCGTGGATGATCAGGTGAGTAACTGCGTGGTGCACTCGGGATGCACGACAGGAGTGCGCCGCGACCGAGCAGTCTACCTTGACGCGGGGCGATCGCTCCCTACCGTCAGAAGGGGAAAGGGCTATCGTTCCGGGACGTTTCCGGCCGTCGGCGCCGGTGCGGCACTCGAGTCGGGGAAGACACGTGGGTATGAGGAATCGTCAGTCTGCGGCGTGCCCGCTGAACGCATGAAGGGCTCGAAGCTCGGACGTGTGGCCGCCACCGTCCTCGATCCCGGCACCTACATCCACCCCATCCGGCTCCTCCACTTCTATGGCTACTCGCACGTGCGCCCCCGGCGCAAGGTGACCATGGGCGAAGGCGCGACGATGGCCCCGAACGTGTCGCTCCGGAACGGCGAGCGCATCGTCATCGGCGCGCGGACGAAGGTCGGCGAGCGCGCATACCTGTGGGCAGGCGACGAGAGCGGTGCGATCCGCATCGGCGAGGACTGCCGGATCGGCCCCGAGGTCTTCGTCACGGCCTCCGACTACGGCCTGCGCCCGGACGAGCCCATCGCCTATCAGGAGCGGAACGAGCGCGACGTGATCATCGGCAACGACGTGTGGCTCGGGACGCGGGTCTTCATCGGCGCCGGGGTGACCCTCGGCGACGGCTGCGTGGTGAGCGCGGGGTCGGTCGTGACCCGCTCGCTCCCGCCCGGGTCGGTCGCCGTCGGGGTTCCGGCCCGGATCGTGCGTCGTCGCGAGGACTACGGCGACCGCGACGGCGGGGCTGCGGACGGCGAGGCCGGCGGCGATGCGAGCACCGAGAGCCGCGAGGCTGCCGCCGCGGTGGCGGCGGAGACCGAGTGACGCGGGACGACTCGACGCAGGGCGCCGCGACTCCCGACGTCTCGATCCTGATCGTCACGTACAAGTGCCGCGACGAGGCGCGAGAGTGCCTGGCATCCATCTACGGCCAGGACCACGGCGTGAGCTTCGAGACGCTCGTGCTCGACAACGACTCCGGCGACGGAACGGTCGAGATGGTGCGGTCGGAGTTCCCACGGGCGACGCTCGTCCAGCTCGACGAGAACGTCGGCTTCGCCGCCGGCGTCAACCGGCTCGCGGAAGCCGCGCGCGGCGAGTTCGTCCTCCTGCTCAACCCGGACACCGTCGTGCACCCGCACGCGATCGAGAGCCTCGTGGCATTCGCGCGCGCGGAGCCGCGGCACGGCATCTACGGCGGGCGCACGCTGAACCCGGACGGCTCGGCGCACCCGGCGTCGTGCTGGGGCAAGCCGACGCTCTGGAGCCTCACGTGCTTCGCGACGATGCTCTCGACGGCATTCAAGGGCTCGGGTGTCTTCGACCCCGAGTCCCTCGGCTCGTGGCAGCGCGACTCCGTTCGCGAGGTCGACATCGTGACCGGCTGCCTCCTGCTCGCTCCCGCCTCCGTCTGGAAGGAGCTCGGCGGCTTCGACCTGCGCTTCTTCATGTACGGCGAGGACGCCGATCTCGCATTGCGCGCCGCCGCGCTCGGCTACCGGCCCGCGATCACCCCGGACGCCGTGATCACGCACGAGATCGGAGTCTCGTCCGAGAGCAGGCCGGAGAAGATGGTTCTCGTCTACCGGAGCAAGGCCGCGCTCCTCAGGAAGCACTGGCCGGCGCCGAAGCGCCAGCTCGGGCTCGCGCTCCTCTGGACCGGCGTCGGGGTGCGCGCCCTCATCGGGCGGGCGCGCAGCTCAGGCGACGGCGCGACGACCTGGCGCGCCGTCTGGGGGGCACGACGGAACTGGCTCAAGGGATATCCGCAACCGCTCGCCGGGCAGCTCTCGGGCGGGACGGGCGCAACGCACGAGAGCTGACCGACGATGGCTGACACGTCGCTCCGTCACTCGCTGAAGTGGGCTTTCGCCCTGACCTGGGGCCAGCGCGGGATCACGACCGTCTTCATGATCCTGCTCGCGGCGATCCTCGGGCCGGAGGCCTTCGGCGTGGTCACGATGGCGGGCGCGTTCGTCGCGCTCATCTGGCTCGTCCAGGAGCAGGGCGTCTCGACGGCGATCGTCCAGCGCGCCGACCTCGACGAGGAGCACCTGGACTCCGCCTTCTGGGTCAACTTCGTGTTCTGCATCGCGCTCGCGGCGATCGGCATCGCGCTCTCCGGTTGGTGGGCGGGCGTCAACAGCACGCCAGAGCTCAAGCCCGTCCTCCAGGTTCTCTGCCTGTCGATCGTCATCTGGGGCCTCGGCATCGTCCAGGAGGCGTACGTGCAGCGCGGGCTGCAGTTCCAGAAGCTCGCCTTCCGGACCAACGTCGCCGCGATCGCGGGCGGCGCGGCAGGGCTCATCGCCGCGATCATGGGCGCCGGCGTCTGGGCGCTCGTCATCCAGCACATGACGTTCTCGTGCATGTCGGTCGTCCTCCTCTGGGCGATCAGCGACTGGCGGCCGCGGTTCCGGTTCTCGAGAAGCCACGCACGCGACATCCTGGGGTTCTCGTCCGGCGTGTTCGTAGCGAACACCGGTGGCTGGGTGAACCGGCGCGGCGACATTCTGCTCATGGGCATCTTCTTCGGGCCGACGGTGGTCGGGATCTACCGGCTGGCCGACCGCTTCGTCGACGGCCTGATGGAGCTCACGACACGACCCGTGGGCATGGTCTCGCTCGCGCACTTCTCACGCTTGCAGGACGACCGCGAGGCGCTACGCAAGACCGTGTCCTCGTGCATCCGCATCGTGATGCTCACCACGGTGCCCGCGCTCCTCGTCCTCGCCGCGAGCTCGAGCTATGTGCTCGCCGTGATCGGGCCGGAGTGGGAGGTCGGCGCCACGGCGATGAAGCTCCTGTGCATCGTCGGAATCGTGAAGGGGCTCGTGCACTTCACGGGCCCGCTCCTGTTCGCCGTTGCCCGGCCGCTCATCCGGGCAACGATGCTGTGGGCGATCGCAGCGATCAACATCTCCGTGATCGTCGTCGTCGGAATGGCTCTCGAGTCCGCGTCCGAGGACGACCAGCTCGTCGGCATGTCGCTGTCGCGCGTCGTCGTCTCCCTGCTGGTCGTGATGCCGCTGAACCTCGTGATCATCCACCGGCTCGCGGGAATCTCGTTCCGTGCGATGGCGCGGTGGACCGTGGCTCCGACAACGGCCGGCGTCGCCTCGATCGCGGTCGTCGCGGGGATCACGGCGACCGGACTGCTCGACGGCGTGGCGCCGCTGATCGCGCTGACCGTCGCGGGCGGCGCCGCCGTGGCCGTCGCGCTCGGTGTCCTGATCGCGCTCGAGCCGCGGGCGCGCTCCGAGGTCCGTCGTCTGCGCCGCGGACTTGCTACCGCGACCCGGAGCCGCCGGCTAGTCGCACGTGACGATGCGGTTGCCCTCGTCGACGGGCCTGCGGGCTCCGTCGAGGAACTTGACGGCGCCGAACTTCCCGTTGCAGACCGTTGAGTTGCGGATACCGGAGCGCAGCGACTCGTTGACCCGAACCGTGTAGGCGCCGCCGCGGAAGAAGCAGTCATCGCAGACGACGTCCGTCGGCAGGTTCTTGGAGATCCCGCCTTGCCGCACGAAGAAAGCCGAGTTCGTCGCGCTCGGGCAGTCGATGCGCAAGTCCTTGAACGTGATCCGCTCGCCGCCAAGCACCTGGACCCCGTCCTGATGGGCACCGGCCTTCCGGTCGAGGCACTCGACCGTGCCCGTCTCGACGACGAGGTCGTACGCGCCCTCTGCCACCTTCACGCCGTCCTGGCGGTACTGGGTGACGTCGAGCTCGCCGATTCTCCCGGTGCAGCCCGGACCGAACTGGACGGCGTCGATGTCCGCATGGCGCACGGTGACCTCGAGCCTGTCGATGTCGACCTTCCCGCCGCAGACCCAGCCCTGGTCCTCGAGCGAGATCTCCCCGGTCGTGAGGAACTCCGGGTCGCCCATGTGAGGCTCGTCCCCGCCGCCGCACGCGGTGACGGCGCCGCTCAGGAGCAGCGCGACGACGAGCAAGAGCCGCAGGTGCAGCCGACGGCGAGCCGACACGCAACCAGGGTGGCACATGGGCCATATGGTCGGCGGGGCGTACCGTTACCCTTAACCGCGTGCTAAGGGGGAGGAGCCTGTGAGCGCCGGCTGGCAGCTCCCCGCGGAGCTTGCCGCCATGGGCCCACGCGTGATCGGCGCCACAGGAGGCTCCGGAACGCGCGTTCTCGCCGGCATCGTGCGCGCGGGCGGCCTCTTCACCGGCACGCGGCTCAACGACTACGAGGACGCCGTCGACTTCGGTGCGTACTCCGATCGGTGGATCAATCCGTGGGTGTCGGCGGACGGCGCCCTGGACGACTCTCAGCGGGCGGCGATGGCCGACGACCTGGCGAGCGTCGTCACCAGCCACTGCGCCGACCTCCCGCCCGATGCTCGCGGCTGGGGTTGGAAGGAGCCGCGCAGCATCTACCTCATGAAGTACTACGACGAGGCGATGCCGACGTTCCGCTTTGTCCATTTCCTGCGCGACGGACGCGACATGGCGTTCTCCGAGAACCAGAACCAGCTGCGCAAGCACGGCAGCGCCGTCCTCGATCCCGAGCAGGAGCAGCTGGACAGTCCGCTGCAGTCGATCGCCGTCTGGGCGACGGTGAACACGTGGGCCGCCGACTACGGCGAGCAGGTGCTCGGCGACCGTTACCTCCAGGTGCGCTTCGAGGACCTGTGCTCCGACCCTGCCGTGACGGCCCGGCGCGTATACGACTTCTTCGAGCTCGAAGGCGACGCCGAGGGGCTGGCGGAGTCCGCGGTTCGGCCTCCGTCCACGCTCGGCCGCTGGCGCGACGAGAACAGCGAGACGGTGCAAGGCCTGCACGAGGTCGCCGGCCCCGCGCTCGCGCGCTTCGGCTACGTCTAGCTACCAGTCCGCGTCGTCGTAGAACGCCGGCCAGACGTCGGCCGCGCCCGCACGAATCCGGCTGACCTGCTCCTCCGTCAGCGCCTTTCTCCAGCCGCTCAGGCTGGCGCGGCTGTCGAGCCGGACCGCGTGCTTCTCCTCGAGCCGGTCCGGGTTCTCCGGCGACGTGTGCGTGCGGATTGCATCCTGCGCCTCGTCCGTGTACTCGAGGCCGAGTTGCGCGTACAACGCGGCGTAGCCTCCGAGCGGGTCGAGCGACAGGTCCTCGTGCCGGACGAAGATCCAGCCCCGACGCTCCGTGCGGTACCGCTCCACGGTCGCGTAGACGAGCCGCCAGATGAGTACTGCCTCGTCGATCGGGTCCCCGGGCTGCTCGGCGTACCGGCGGATCTCGCCCTCGAAGGGCTCGAGGTAGTCGGCGAGGAGCTGTGGCTCGGCGAGGAACGAATTGAAGTCGTGCCGGTAGCCGAGGCCGGTGAAGCTCGCGACGAACGCCGCCGGGTGCCGGATCGTGACGACGACGTCCATCGCGAAGCGGTCCGCGAGCCAGCCTGCGGAGAAGACGGCGATCGGGTCCTTCACGAGCGGACGCGCCCTAGCGAGGCGGAGCCGCGTGAACGCGACAAGGTCGGTGGTCGTCCGTCCGACGGCGCGGACAGAGCGGACGTTCGGAAGCTGCCGGCGCAGGTCGTACGAGAAGCGCAGGGACCGCTCGAGGTGCGGCGCGTACCGCTCCTCGGTCTCGGGCGTCACGTACTCGAAGAAGCGCGCGACCGGACGTCCCGAGATCCCGGCGTCCGTGGTGGGGTTGAAGGGCTCGTGGATGTAGCCGACGCCCGGCGCGAGCGTGAGCATGCGCCCGACCCAGGTCGTGCCGGACCGAGGGGCGCCCGTGACGAGGATCGGGCGCGAGCGCTCGCCGTCCGGCGAGTTCACGGCTGCGGCGCGGCGCGCAGCCGCGAGCGCCACCAGTTCTTGATGCGCGAGAGCACGCCGGTTCGCTTGCCGAGCGCGAGCGCGGCGGAGTTGAGGCCGAGGAACGACGTGCGGACGACGTTGATGAACGCCGGCCGCGGACGGCGCGCATAGATCAGGACGTCCTCCTCGGACCAGCTCCGGTCGCCGAAGCGACGCTTGTACTCGGCGTCCCCGAACCCGAAGTCGAGCAGCGCCAGCTCCGGGTCCTCGCACAGGTCCTCGATCAGCTTCATCAGCACGTAGTTGCCGACGCGATAGTCGGAGTACTCGGGGTCGTAGGCCGGGATGCCGTAACGGAAGCGCTCGCCGAAGCCCTCGCCGCCGCAGAACGCGATCGGGGCTCCGTCGAGGTAGAGCATGTGCGCCCGGAACCAGCCGTGCTCGGCGGCCACCTTCGCCCGCTGCCGCTGACGCGGATTGTCGCGGACACCGGCCCCGAGCCCTCGCTGGTACGACTTCGCCGCGACGAGCTCCGCGTCACGGAAGTAGTCGTCGAGGTCGTCGGGACTCCGGAACTTGCGCGCCTCGAGACGTCCCGCGAAGTCGCGGTCGAGCTTCTTCATGTAGCGGGTGAGCCCGCTCCGGGTCGACTTCGACAACGAGCCGAGGAACTCGTCGAACGTCGGCGGGAGCGTTCGCTCCCAGCACACCATGCGGCGCGCCATGCGCTGCCGTGAGAAGCGCCCACCACCCTCGGTCGCCGCCCGGTGGAGCGGGTGGTCCACGTTCAGGTGGCGGAAGAGCAGGACGTCGGCATCGCCGCGGTCGATCGCCGCGCGGAGCTCGGCGACGAGCCTCGCCCCGTGCTCTTCGACGTTCCCGAGGTAGCCCTCGTAGATGACGGTGATCGAGCGGACATGAGGTGCGTAGATCGTCCGGTACCCGAGCTTGCACGGGAGCGGGATCCGCTCGAAGCGCGCGAGGAGCATCGCCTCGAGCCGACCGTTGCGCCGCACGGTGAGGACGTAGGGCGCCTCGACCTGCGGCTCGGTCTCGATCACCGCACGGTAGTAGTCCGGGTGCGTCGTGATGCTCGTCGCGAGAAGCGGAAGCCAATCCTCCCGCAGTGCCTCCAGCTCGTGGAGCGTGCGAACCGTGGCCACCCGGACGTCTTCTCCGGCGCGGCGGCTCACGCCGGCGAGCGTAGCAGAGGGAATTTCGCGCTCTGGCGCAGCGGTCACGAGGTCTCCTCGACGCGCTGCGCGAGTGCCTCGGCCATCAGCTCGAGCCCGTCGGTGGCGGGCCCGAGATCCGCGAACGGTGCCAGCAGGCCCTCCATTCGCACCGTCTGCTCGAGGCGAACGCGCTCCGGCGTGAGCTTGATCACGCGAATCGTCAGCTCTTCGTCGCGGACCCCCGGGAGCACGAGCCGGTCCTCGAGGCGGAGCTTTCGCTCGAACCTCGCAGTGAGCACCTTCATCGTCGCGTCCTCCCGCTCCTCGCCCGGAGGCTCGAGCACGAGGCGGAGCTCGCTCCCCTCTCGCAGGTCGCCGCTCGCCTCGGTGATGTACGGGTTCCAGCTCGGGTACGAGTCGAGGTCGGCGAGCGCCGCCCAGACCGCCTCGCGCGGGGCGTCGACGATCCGGTTCACGGTCTCCGACTTCGACGGAGTGTCGAGCTTGGCACTCGCCGCAAGGACCACGCCGGCGAGAACGAGCACCGCGACTGCAAGCAGGATGATCTTCATCGCCGGACGAGCCTCGTCAGACGCCCGAGCGCACGGCGTGGCGAACGGCCGCGGCCCGAGGGCATCGCGAAGGCAGCGCCCTCGAGCGCGGCGAGGTCCTCGGACGAGAGCGGGACGCGCGTGGCGCCGGCGTTCTCCTCGAGGTGGGCGAGAGAGGACGTCCCGGGTATGGGCACCGTCGCCGAAGACGCCGCGAGGATCCAGGAGAGCGCCACCTGCCCCGGCGCCGCGTCGTGTCTCTTCGCGACCGTGTCGAGCGCGTGTTGCGCGCGCGTGAGCGTGCCCTTCGCGAGCGGCGCCCAGGCGATGAACGCAAGACCGTTCCGCGTGCAGAGCTCCAGGACGTCGCGCGACGACCGGTCGGCGAGCGAGAAGCGGTTCTGCACCGAGACGACCGGCTCGACGGCGAGCGCACGCGAGAGCTGGTCGGCATCGACGTTGCACACGCCGACGTGGCGGATCTTGCCTTCGGCACGAAGCTCGGAGAGCGCTCCGATCGACTCCTCGATCGGCACCGCGGGATCGACCGCGTGGAGCTGGAACACGTCGATCCGCTCGACGCGCAGACGCTCGAGGCTCGCGTGGCAGGCGGCACGGAGGTACTCCGGACGCCCGTCCCTGGCCCAGCGTCCCGGCCCCTGCCGCGTAAGGCCAGCCTTCGTGGCGACGACGAGGTCGCGGTACGGATGCAGCGCCTCCGCGACGAGGGTCTCGGCGACCGCAGGCCCGTAGGAGTCGGCGGTGTCGATGAAGTCGATCCCGAGCTCGACAGCGCGGCGCAGAATCCGATGCGAGCCCTCCCTGTCCGTGGGCTCGCCCCACACCCCCGGGCCGGTCAGCGACATCGTCCCGAAGCCGAGGCGGCCGACGACGAGGTCGCCGATCGTCACCGAGACGGCAGCCATCACCGGAACCCCGCCGCGTCGGCGCCACGCACCGCGGGGCGCCGCACCGCGTACCGAAGCGCGCTCGCGCCGAGCATCCACTCGGCGACGACCATTCGCGGGAGCAGCCTGACGAAGCGCGAGCGGAGCTCCGGAAGCGTGTCGAGCCGCCGGTAGATCACCGGAAGCCTGAGCAGCGCGAAGTAGTGGAGTGGGACCCTGGCGAGGATCCGCTTGTGGAGCCCTTCGCGCTGGACGGACCCGATCCGCGCGAGACCGAATGCCAACCGGTCCTGCTGGCTGCGAAGGCTCGAGAAGCTCTCGCGCGCGTGGTCGTGGTACGCGTGGAAGCGAGGATCGAAGACGAGCGGAAGCCCGGCCGCGATCGCGTCGGCCGAGAAGAGGCCGTCCTCGCCGCCGTAGCTCTCGTCCCAGCGCAGAGGAGCGCCGCGGGGACCGCGAGGCAATAGGAGGAGAGAAAGCGCACGCGCCGCGGCTCCCCGAGCGGGAGATACGGCGTCTCGACCTGGAGGTGCGCGACCCAGCCCCAGGCTGTGCGCGCGTCGAACGTCCTGGCGCACCCGACGAGCGCGCCCGGGAACTCGTCGAGCGCGCGCCTCAGGCCGGCGCCCCAGCCGGGTGCCGGAATGGCATCCGAGTCCAGGAAGGCGACGACGTCGCCCGTCGCCTCGTCCCAGCCGCAGTTCCGTGCACCTCCCGCATAGCCCGTGTGCTCCGGACGCACCACTCGCGCCCCGCGAGCGGCTGCGATCGCGGCCGTCTCGTCCTTCGAGCCGTCGTCGACGCACGATCACCTCGTCGGGCGGCGCGTCCTGGCTCGCGAGCGCGTCGAGGACGGCGCCGATCGTGCGCGCGGCGTTGTACGCCGGGATGACGACGCTGACCTTCATCGCGGCCCGTTCCGGACGGGGCTCAGGCCGGGTGCGACCGGAACAGCACGGGGATCGTGCGCAGGATGAGCTTCACGTCGCCCATCATCGACCAGTTGGTCACGTACAGGTAGTCGAGCGTGACCATCTCGCCGAACGGGATCCCGTCGCGGCCGAGCACCTGCCAGAGACCGGTGATCCCCGGCCGCAGATGCAGGCGCCGGCGTCGCCAGTCGATCACGTGCTGGTCCTCCTCGAGGATCAGCGGGCGCGGCCCCACGAGGCTCATGTCGCCCTTGAGGACGTTGATGAGCTGCGGCAGCTCGTCGAGCGAGTACCGGCGCACGAAGCTGCCGAAACGAGTCACACGAGGATCGTCCGGGATCTTGAACATCCGGGCGTCCCCGCCGTCCGCGAGGTGCTTGTTCAGGTCGGCGACCTCCGCCTTCCGCTCTTCGGCATCGATCCGCATGCTGCGGAACTTGTAGATGCAGAACACCCGATTGCCCTCACCGCGCCGCACCTGCCGGAAGAACACAGGCCCCCGGGAGTCGAGCTTGATCCCGATCGCGACCGCGACGAGGAGCGGCGAGAGGACGACGAGGCCGACGAGCGATGCGGTTACGTCGAGCAGCCGCTTCGTGAACAGGGCCGACCGCGAAAGCCGGAGCGGAGGCAGGCCGATCATCGGCACGCCTTCGGCGTTGTGCAGGCTGACGTTCGCGCCGATGACCTCGAACAGGCGCGGAACGATGTCGATCTGGACGTCCAGGTCCGTCAGCGACCGGATGAGGTCGAGCGTCTCCTCGTGCGAGTCGTTCGAGAACGCGATGACGACGCGCTCTGCCTCGACCGCCTGCACGATCTCCTTGAGGCGCTCGGGCGTACCGAGGAGATTGAGGTCGCCGAGGCCCGGCTGGCGCTCCCTCGGCTGAGCATCGACGAAGCCGACGACATTCAGGCCGTATTCCGGATGCTGGCGCAGCTTGCGCGCGACGAGCTGTCCTACGTCCCCGGCACCGACGATGACGGTGTTCTGGAGATAGGCGCTGGTACGGCGGCAGAGCCCCCGCGCGAGCGCCCGCAACGAGGTGATGAGGAGGATCGCGAGCGCCCAGAACGTGAGCAGGCGCTGGAGACTCGGATCGGCGACCGCGGTGAACGTCACGCCCAGGAAGAGGACCCAGCTGCCGACGGTGACGAGATGGAACACCTTCACCAGGTCGTCGGCGGTGGAGTGGTCGGTCCGCTCCTCGTCGCTCGAGTAGAGGCCGTACAGGTTCGCAGCGAGGATCCACGCGGGCAGCGACAGCGCGAAGATCGTGAACTCGAGGAGATCCGAGACGCGGTCGTCGACGGGCGAGCCCGCCCACCAGACCATGGCGATGATGAACGCGGCGCTCAGGCCGACGATGTCGGCGACCGCGAGTGCGCGGCGCACGAGCCACCCGCGGCCCTGGACGAGCTTCCCCCGCGGTGCCGCTCGATGACGTTGATCGTCCTGGCGTCGAGGCCAGGTGCGAGCTGATCGAAGAGCTCAGCGGTCGCGATGCTCGAGTCGACGACCGTCATGGGCGGGCCTCAAACGTCGAGGCGTCGCCTCTCCCCATGCCGAGTTGGCCGCTAATGGAACTCCCCTTCCCCCTGAAACACTTCCCCACCCGCCGCTGACGCGGCGGCCTGGACGAAAAGTACACCTCTGCCGCGGAATTTCAATAGCGCCGCGCGAGTTCACCGAAACCCAATGGCCGCAGGGACCCCGGCAAACGAACGTAGCTTTGGTTTAGACGACGAACTCGCGAATTTGTCTGCGCCTTTTCGTCCGCGTCACGCGGCGCTCGCGAGAACGCCGTGAAGCGCGCCGAGCTCGTCCTCCGAGAGCTGCCAGGCATGAGCGCGCGCATTCGCACGCGCCTGCTCCGGGGTCGTCGCGCCGGCGATCACGGACGCAACGCCGGGAGTCGAGGCAAGGGCGCCGATCGCGAGCTCGAGCAGGGTGCGGCCCCGTTCGTCCGCGAACTGCTCGAGAGCCTCCACGGCGCCGAACGTCTCCTCGGTGAGGCGCTCCGGGCGGCCCTCGAGACGACTTCCAGGGGGCGGCTCGGCACCCCGCCGGTACTTCCCGGTGAGGAGGCCGCTGGCGAGCGGGAAGTACGGCACGAAGCCGATCTGGTGCTCGCGACAGAGCGGCAGCACCGCCTCCTCGACCGACCGCTGGAGCAGGCTGTACTCGTTCTGGAGCGCGACCATCGGGGTGAGCCCCTCGCGCTCGGTGATCGCCGTCACGTCGCGGAGCTGCTCCGCCGAGAGGTTCGAGCAGCCGGCGACGCGGGCCTTCCCCTCCCGTACGAGCTCGTCGAGCGCGCCGAGCGTCTCCTCGAATGGCGTGACGCCGTCGGGCCGGTGGTAGTAGTAGAGATCCACGTGATCGGTGCGGAGGCGCTCGAGCGACGCCTCGATCGCCCGCTTCGCGTGATCGGCGGTCGCGCTTGGCGTCCCGTCACCCGAATTCCAGCCGAACTTCGTCGCGAGCACGACCTCGTCCCTGCGGCCTTCGAGAATCTCACCGAGGAACCGCTCGCTCTCGCCGTCGCCGTACACGTCGGCGGTGTCGAAGAACGTCACTCCCTCGTCGAGCGCCGCCTCGACAACCTTGCGGGTCCCGTCGAAGTCCACTCGCCGTCCGAAGTTGTTGCACCCGAGACCGACGACGGAGGCGCGGAGCGCCGAGTTTCCAACGTTCCTGTACTCGATCTCCGGAGCGTATCCGTGCGCTAGCGTGGCGGAGTGAGGACGATTCCAGGGTGAGCGAAGGCCTCACCTCCCTCGACGGACGCGTCATCGCGCTCGCGGGCGCCGGCGGGTCCCTCGGTCCGACGGTCGTCCGTCGCCTCGCGCCGGCGGGCGCGCGGCTCGCGCTCGGCGGCCGCCATCGTGAGCCGCTGGAGGCGCTGGCCGCCGGGGCCGGTGGAGAGATCGACGCAGGTGCGGTCGACCTCCTCGATCCGCAGTCCGCCCGCTCCTGGGCCGACGGCATCGCCGAGAAGTTCGGCGCGGTGGAAGGCCTCGTCCACATGGTCGGCGGCTGGCGCGGAGGCGCTGCGATCGAAGAGGCGCCGCTCGGGGACTGGGATTTCCTCGAGCCGTTGCTCGTCCGGACGCTCGTGCACGCGACCCAGGCGTTCACACCGCATCTCCTCGCGAGCGGGCGGGGCAGGGTCGTCGTGATCTCGGCGGCTCAGGGGCAGTCGCCGACCCATACGAACGCCCTCTACGCCGCGGCCAAGGCGGCGGCCGAGGCCTGGACGCTCGCGCTGGCCGACCGCTTCCGGGGAACGGGCTGCACCGCGAACCTCGTCGTCGTCGGCGCGATCGTCAATCAGGAGATGCGCGACCAGAGCCCGGACAAGGACTTTTCGACGTTCACCCCCGCGGAGCAGATCGCCGAGGCGATCGCGTATCTCACGTCCGACGCGGCGGCCTCGATGAACGGGCAGCGCGTCACGCTGCGCGGCGCCTTCTAACCGAGCGACCGGCGCACGACCAGCTCGCGGCGGACCTGGAGCAGCACCGGGACGAGCGCGCATGCGAGCGCGAACCAGAGGTACGCCTCGGGAGCGGAGAGCACCAGGCACAGCCCGAGCACTGCGAGCTGCGTCGAAAGGCCGAGGTTCGCGAGGACCGCGGACGTGACCCCGTCGTGGTATGCGAGGGCTGCGCGGGACCGTTCGACCGGGTCCGAGACACCTTCGAGGAGGCGCTCGAGACGCCGCGCGGCGAACGCCTGGACGGCGCGGTCCTGCGGCCCGTAGAAGACGCGGTAGACACTCGCGAGCCAGCACGCCGGCCGTGCCTCGTCCGCCGTCGACGGCTCGGTCACGACGCTCTCACCATGCGCCCGGCGATACATCACGTCCTCGTTGAAGTCGACGCTCAGGACGAGGGTGAGGGAGACGAAGGCGATCCCCGCCAGGACCCACTCGCCGGTCACGTGCCCGAGCGCGGCGAACAGCGCGACGTTCACGAGCAGGTCGACCTCGGTGTCGAGGTAGCGTCCGAACGCGCTCGTGCGGCCCGATCTCCGCGCCAGCTGGCCGTCTGCGTTGTCGAGGAGCGTCTTCACCTGGAGCAAGAGCGCGGCGCCGATGAGGTCTCCGCGGACGACGAGGTACACGGCGGCCAGGCCGGCGAACCCGTTCGCGAGCACCACTGCGGGCGGCGGTACCCGCAACGGCAGCAGCAGCCGGACGAGCACCCCCGCCAGGGGGCGGAACACCAGCTCGACGAGGACCTCCGGCCGCGACCGGCGCCAGCGTTTCGCGCCGGGGAGCGGGGCTACGCCCGCCGTCTCCTCCGGCTGCGATGAGGAGACCATCGCGCCGATCGTAGTTACGAAGCGGCGTCGGAGGGGCATACTCCGCGGCGTGACAGACGTCGAGGGCTGGGACGAGGTGGACAACGCGCTCGAGCGCACGTTCACGTTCGGGGACTTCGTCGAGGCGCTCGCCTTCGTGAACCGCGTCGGCGAGCTCGCAGAGGCGGAGGACCACCATCCGGACATCCGGATCGACTACAAGAACGTGACGCTGCGCTGGTGGACGCACACGGCCGGCGGCATCACCGACCGCGATCGTGAGCTCGCATCGCGCTCGGCGACGCTCGCGGACTGAGCTCGGCCGGCTAGTCCGTCTCCGTCGCCTTCACGACGACGACGGGACAGCGGCTGTGCGAGACGACGTGCCGGCTCACCGAGCCGAGCAGGGCCGACGTGAGACCCGACTTCCCGCTCGAGCCGACGACGATCAGGTCGGCGTTCTCCCCTTCCGCGACCAGGGCATCGCCGGCCGAGTCCTCGACGAGACGCGCCTCGACGTCGACGGGCGGCCCGTTCGGGAACGCCTTCGCAAGCGCGGTATCGAGCGCCATCTGGGCCGCATCGCGCTCTGCCTCGAGCTGTCCGATGTAGTCGACCTCCGGGACCGGGATCAGGCCCGGGTCGGCGATCGCGGCCGCCGTCACGAACGTCCACGAGTGCACCGCGACGAGCTGCGCGCTTCGCAGCTGTGCCTCCTCGGCGGCGAAGCGAAGCGCCGCGATCGAGGGAGCCGAGCCGTCGATACCGACGACGATCGTGCCCGCCATGGCAGGCAGCGTACTAGGGTCGTCCGGCTTCACGCGGCGGGTATTCGCGGCAGTAAGGTGGGCGCGTGCCTGCGAGCGTCCGGCTCTACGACGTGGGGCCGCGAGACGGTCTCCAGAACGAGCCGGACGTGCTGGCGCCGGACGTCCGCGCCGAGCTCGTCCAACGCCTTGTCCGGGCCGGACTGAAAGCGGTCGAGGTCGCGAGCTTCGTCGACCCGCGCCGCGTTCCGCAGATGGCCGGCGCGGAGGAGGTCGTCGCGTCGCTCGAGCAGGTGGACGAAGTCGTATACGCGGGGCTCGCGCTCAACGAGCGCGGCTACGAGCGGCTCGCCGCGACGGGGCTCGGCGAGGTCCGGTTCTCGTTCGGCGCCACCGAGTCGTTCAATCAGCGGAACCAGAACGCCTCGGTCGAGGAGTCGGTCGACCTCGCGCGTCGCGTCGCCGAACGCGCGCGAGCCGACGGGATTCACTCGACGCTCATCGTCAGCGTCGCGTTCGGCTGCCCTTTCGAGGGCCCCGTCGGGGAGAGCAAGGTGCTCGAGCTCGCCGAGAGCCTCGCCGCGGCGCGCCCCGACGTGCTCGTGCTCGCGGACACGATCGGCGTAGCCGTCCCGGCCCAGGTGCGACGCCTGATCGAAGGCGTCGCCATGCTCGGACTGCCCATCGGAGGCCACTTCCACAACACGCGCAACACCGGGTATGCGAACGCGCTCGCGTCGCTCGACGCAGGGGCATCCGTCCTCGACGCGTCCGTGGGCGGGCTCGGCGGCTGCCCGTTCGCCCCACGCGCGACCGGCAACATCGCGACGGAGGACCTCGTGTACCTCCTGCACGGCGAGGGCGTCGAGACCGGCGTCGATCTGGCCGCTCTCGTCGGCGTCTCCGAGTGGCTCGAGGGCGTGCTCGGGCGCCGCCTCGAAGGCCAGGTGTACCGGGCCGGCCCCTATCCGCCCTAGGCAGGCTTCGCGGGCGCGACCGTCCCACGTACCTCGCCGAGCTCCACCTCGCCCGCACGACCCCGCAACACGACCTCGTCGCCGTCCTCGAGGAACGCCCGCTCGCTGCCGTCCGCGAGCGCGAGCGGCTCCGTTCCGTTCCGGGTCAGCTCGAGCAGCGATCCCTCGGACCCTCGCTCGGCCCCGGAGATCGTCCCCGTTGCGAAGAGGTCGCCGGTCCGGATCGAGGCGCCGTTCACCGTCGCGTGGGCGAGCTGCTGCGGCATCGTCCAGTAGAGCCCGCGTGCGTTCGTGCGCGAGACGACCGTGCCCTGGACCTCCACCTCCAGCGCGGCATCGAGCGCCCAGTCGCCGGCCACGCGGAGATACGGAAGAGGCTCGGGATCCTGGGCAGGCGCCGGCACGAAGCTGTCGTCGAGCAACGCGAACGGCGTGACCCAGGCCGAGATCGACGTCGCGAAGGACTTCCCGAGGAACGGCCCGAGCGGTTGGTACTCCCAGGCCTGGAGGTCGCGTGCGCTCCAGTCGTTGACGAGGACGACGCCGAACGCGTGATCGCGGAACGCGCTCGCGGGCACCGGCTCTCCGTGCCTGCTCGGCGCCCCGATGACGAAGCCGAGCTCGAGCTCGAGGTCGAGCCGGCGGCTCGGGCCGAAGCGCGGGGCGTCCTCCCCCGGCTCCTGCGCCTGCCCGCTTGGCCGGACGACCGGGGTGCCGCTGAGGACGAGCGTGCCTGCGCGTCCGTGGTAGCCGACGGGGAGATGCCGCCAGTTCGGGAGTAGCGGCTCCCGGTCGGGGCGGAAGAGCCGCCCGACGTTCGCCGCGTGCTCGAGCGACGAATAGAAGTCGACGTAGTCGCCGGCTGCGATGGGAAGCCTCGACTCCACGTCGGAGACCGGGATCAGCTCTGCGCCGGCGGTCACGAGCTCGCGCGCACGCGCGGTGACGTCCTCCCACGCGGCGCGCCCGAGCGCGAGGAAGGGGTTGAGCGTCGATGCCTCGAAGGCTGCGCCGAGGCCGGCGGCAGCGAGGTCGAGCACGCCGTCGCCGACGCGGAAGCCGACCCGCGGCTCGCATCCATCCCGCGAGAAGACACCGAAGCCGACCACGACGGCGGATCTTCGCAGAGGGATTTTCGTCAAGCGCGCCCGTCGCTCTTCCGATGTGAGCGCCTGGTAGCCGATGTCGGACCCTGCGCGCATAGATCCGGCCGGAAGCTCCTGGGAGCTCGCGGAGAGCTCGTGGCCCCGGCCACTGCCCGAATCCGGGGACGAACGGCCGCGCCTCCGTGCGGTCGAGCCGTATCGACGCCTCGCCGAGATCTTCCACGACGTGCTCTCGGAGCAGAGCCTCGACGCGCTGCTCGAGCGGATCGCGGACGCGCTCGCCGAGCTCATCCCGTACGAGGACGTGCACATCTACGCCGCGGACGACGCGAAGCGAGAGCTCTATCCCGTCCTCGCGCGCAGCAAGTGGGCGGACGAGGTGATGCGCGAGCGCTTCCCGTACGGCGAGGGGATCACCGGCTGGGCCGTCGAGCACCGCGAGGCCGTGCTCACGAACCAGGCTCACCTGGACCCGCGCGTGCGCTTCGTCCCGGGCACGCCGGTCGAGCCTGAGGCGCTCATCGCGGTCCCGCTCATCGCCCGCGGCAACCTCAAGGGCACGCTCAACATCTACCGCGTCGGCGAGGACGCGAAGTTCACGGAGGAGGAGTTCATCCTCGCGACGCGCTTCGGGGACGCCGCGGCGCTCGCGCTCGACAACGCACACATCCGCGCGAGCCTCGAGCATCAGGCTTCCACCGACGCGCTCACGGGCCTCTACAACCACCGCACCTTCCACGACCGCGTACGCCAGGAGCTCATGCGCGCATCGGCCGAGCACGACACGGTCGCGCTCGTGATGGTCGACCTCGACGACTTCAAGAAGGTGAACGACGTATACGGCCACGGGGTCGGCGACCAGCTGCTGCTCCAGGTCGCCGACGTGCTGCGAGCCTCGGTGCGACCGTCCGACGTCGTCTGCCGCGTCGGCGGAGAGGAGTTCGCGATCATCGTCCCGTCCGGCGACCTCGAGAGCGCCCTCGCGCTTGCCGAGCGCCTCGGCGCGCTCTTCGCGGACCTCGAGGCGGACGCGGTCGGAGGGCTCACGGCGTCGACGGGAGTCGCGGTCGGGCCGGAGCACGCCGCGAACCCGCGCGAGCTCGTCGCATGTGCAGAGGCCGCGATGATGACCGCGAAGACCCGGGGCAACGGGCTCGTCGTGCCGTTCGACGAGAAGGCGACCGAGCGGCCGTCGGAGGCCGCGGCGCGTCGCGACGACGTGCGCTCTATCGCGTATCTGAAGATGCTCCAGAGCCTCTCCGGGAAGCTCGCACGGTTGAACGACGTCGAGCGGATCGGCCTCACGATCGCGGACGAGCTCAGGCCCCTGATCGACTACCACAACTGCCGCGTGTTCGTCCGCGACGGAGACGATCTGCTCCCGATCGCCTTCCGCGGCGCGCTCACGACGCTCGATCCGGGAGTTCCCGCCGAGCTCCTGCAGACGACCATCGGACGCGGGATCACGGGCCGGGTCGCAGAGACCGGAGAGTCGCTCCGCGTCGGAAACGCGGCCGATTGCGAATTCGGCGAGCAGATCGCCGGCACGGCCACCATCGAGGAGTCGCTCCTCGCGGTGCCGCTGAAGTTCGGATCGCGTGTGAACGGAGTCGTCGTGATCTCGAAGCTCGGCCTCGAGCAGTTCGACGCAGACGACCTCCGCGTGCTCGAGGTGCTCGCGGGCCACGCCTCGGTGGCGCTCGAGAACGCGCGCCTCTACGACGCCCAGCGCCGTGCAGCCGAGAGCGCGACGGCGCTCCTCGAGTTCGGGCGTGACATCGCGGGCGCCGAGGACATCGCCGAGGTCGCCTTGCGGGTCGTGCGCGGGTCCTCCGAAATCCTCCGTAGCCCGTTGACCTCGCTCTGGCTCCAGGATGCGGAGAGCGGCGAGCTCGTCAGCCTCGCCTCGTGCCCCGAGCCCGAGGAGCCGTCGAGACCGGTCGCAGCGGCACATCTCGGGCCGTGGCTCCATCGCACCGAGCCCTACTTCATCGCGGCCGAGGACTACGCAGCCATCGCGACGCCGCCCCAGGAGACCGACGGCCGCTTCGCGATCGCCCCCTTCACGGTCGCCGGCCGCTGGGGCGTCATCGCCGCGGCCGCACCGGTCACGGAGGCATATGGCGAGCGCGAGCTCCAGCTCCTCAGCGGGCTCGCGCAGCAGACGAAGCTCGCCATCCAGCGCGCAGTGAGCTACGAGCGGCTCGAGCGCACATTCGTGTCGACGATCGAGGCGCTCGCGAACGCCCTCGAGGCCAACGACGCCAATGTCTCCTCCCACGCTCGCTGGATCACCGATCTCGCGCTGCGCGTCGGCGAGGAGCTCGGGCTCGAGCCACGCGCGCTCAAGCGCCTGGAGCTCGGCGCCCTGTTCCACGACATCGGCAAGATCGGGATCCCGCAGGCGATCCTCTCGAAGCCCGGGCCGCTGACCGACGACGAGCGCGCGATCGTCGAGACGCATCCGGTCCTCGGCTCACGCATCCTCGCTCCGATCGAGCAGCTGGCCGAGGTCGCTCGCATTGTTGGGAGCTGCCACGAGCGCTTCGACGGCGCCGGCTACCCGGACGGGCTTTCGGGCGACGACATCCCTCTCGAGGCGCGGATCATCCTCGCCTGCGACGCCTACCACGCGATGACGAGCGACCGCCCGTACCGCCGCGCCCTCGGCGTCGACGAGGCGCGCCTCCAGCTGACCGAGGCCGCCGGCGGGCAGTTCGACCCGGAGGTCGTCGAAGCGCTCGTCCGCGTCCTCGACGCGTAGCGCGCTCGCGCGGGCTCAGCCTGCCGCCTCGGCCTTGCGCAGGCCGAGGAACGCCCAGGTCCAGAACGCAACGCCGAGCCCGAGCGCGATCGCGAACGCTCCGAGCACGTGTGGCGCATCGCCGGCGATGAAGCCACGCCCGGTCTCGAGCAGGTAGGTCAGCGGGTTCACGGTGGCGACTCCCGAGATCCAGCCCTCGAGGAGGTTGAGGGGAACGTAGACGGGCGCGAAGAAGAGCACGAGGAAGACCGGCATCTGCATGAGCGGCGCGGCCTGGATCGTCCGGAAGCGCATCGCGATCCCGCCGGCCCAGAAGAACCCGCAGAAGTTGACGAGCGCAGCGAGGACGTAGAGCCCGAGAAGGTCGGCCGCCCCACCGCTGACGTTCATCCCCACGGCGAGTGCGACGACCGTGAGCAGCACGGCGACGAACACCCAGCGGGTGAGGGCTGCGAGCGCGTAGCCGACCACGATCCCGCTGCGGTACGGCGCCGCCAGCAGGAGCCGCTTGGCGAAGCCGCCCTCGAAATCGCGGGCGAGGCCGAAGCCCGTGAAGACGCCCGTGAACGCCGCCGCCTGCAGGAGCACGAACACGAACTGGAACGCCGTGTAGCCCGGCGGGAAGTCGAAGCCCGGCACCTGGGAGACCTGGGACAGCCCGCCCGCGAACGCGACGAAGAAGAAGAGCGGGAAGGCCGTGGTCGGAATGAGGATCTGCGGGTTCGTCACGACGTTCTTCAGCGTCCGCCACGCGACACCCGAGACGACGTTCCAGTACCTCATGTGCGCGTCATCCGCATCCGGAGGGCACGCGAGGCCAGCGCGAGGGAGACGACCCCGAGCACGATCACGAACCCGAAGCCGAGCGCGAGAGCCTGCCAGTCCCAGCCCGTGATGATCAGGCTGCGGACGCACTCGATCATGTAGGAGACCGGGTTCAGCGTCGCCGCGATGCGGAACCACTCGACCCCGATCAGGTTCCTCGGCGCGTTCATCGACGAGATGAAGAGGAAGACGAAGAGCACCGGGAAGAGCGCCTGGATCGACTCGCCGGATCCCGTCCTGAACGCAAGCCAGGCGCCGAGCGCCCCGAAGGAGAGCGCTACCAGCGCGCCGTAGACGACGAGGACGAGGATCCCGAGCGGCCCGGACTCGAACTCGACTCCCGCGGCCAGGCCGACGGAGAGATAGAAGAGCACCTGCACGACGCCGAGCGCGACGACGCCCGCGAGTTGCCCGGTGAGCAGTGCCCAGTCCCGGAGCGCGGTGAGCGAGAGGCGGTTGACGAACCCGGTCTGGATGTCGCGCGCAAGGTCGGTCCCCGCGTTCATCGTCGAGAAGAGCGCGCCCTGGATGAACGGGACGGCGAGCGCGAACGCGAGGAACGAGTCCGTCGGGAAGCCGGGGAGATCGACGGACGAGTGCAGGCCGCCCGCGTTCACGGCCATCAGCGCGATGGGGAAGATGAGCGGCGGGATGACGCTCGCGGGCTGCCGCGCCGTCCTGACGAGGGAGCGGCGCGCAATCGCGCCGACCTGGGGCCAGCTGGCGTTCACCGGCCGCGCTGCTCCTGGTGCTCTGCCTGCGCCTCCTCCGCCGCGCCTTCGAGCGTGCGCCCGGTCTTCGCAAGGAAGACGTCGTCCAGGGTCGGCGCCCGGAGCTCGATGTCCACGATGTCGACACCGTTCTGGTCGACCGCGCGGACGATGTCGGTCAGTCCCAGACCGTCCCGGAGCCTCACGGCGACGTCCCTGGTCGTCGCGAGCGGCTCGCCGAACTGCGAGAGGAACTCCGCAATGGCGGGGCGATCCTCGTCGCGGTGCGGGATCGCGTGGACGCTCGGACGGCCGATCTCGGCCTTGAGCGCGGCCGGCGTCCCCTCGGCGACGATTCGGCCCTGGTCGATGATCCCGACCCTGTCCGCGAGGACGTCCGCCTCCTCGAGGTACTGCGTCGTCAGGAAGACGGTCACGGTCTCCTCGCGGCGGAGGCGCGCGACCTCCTCCCAGAGCGCGGTACGGCTCTGTGGATCGAGGCCGGTCGTCGGCTCGTCGAGGAAGAGGATGCGAGGCTCGTGGATCAGCGCGAGCGCGAGGTCGAGGCGACGCTTCATCCCACCGGAGTAGCCCGAGACCCTGCGGTCGCCTGCGTCGGCCAGCCCGACCCGCTCGAGGAGGTCGTCCGCCCGCGGCTTGCGCTGCTCCTTGCGGACGCCCTGGAGCGTTGCCTGCAGCCGGAGATGGTCGCGGCCGGTGAGCAGCGGGTCGAGCGCCGCCTCCTGGAGCGCGACGCCGATCAGCGAGCGGACCTTCGGGCCCTCGCGGACGACGTCGTAGCCGCCGACCCGGGCGGTTCCTGACGTCGGCGGCAGCAACGTCGTGAGGACGTGGACGGTGGTCGACTTCCCGGCGCCGTTGGGGCCGAGGAACCCGTAGATCTCCCCCGGAGCGACCTCGATGTCGATCCCGTCGACCGCCCGAGGGCCTTTCCGGTACTCGCGAACGAGACGCTCGACGACGATCCCGTTGTCCCCGTCCACGTCAGCCACACTACCCGCGCCCGTCGGCCTCAACGGAGCGCGTCCATGCGCTCCCGGAACTCCTCGGTGGAGATGTCTCCGCGTGCGAACCGCTCGGCGAGGATCGCCTTCGCCCGGTTGTCGCCGGACCAGCGCCGCCTTCCTCTGAACACGAAGTAGAGGATGGTCCCGAGCACCGCGAGCCAGAGCGCCCAGAAGAACGGGGCGACGATCCACCAGTGCTCTCGGTCGTCGCCCACCGACGCGAGAAGCGGTGTCAAGCCGAATTCCATGTCTACTCCTTTCCCGTTGCAGAAATCATTAGATGTCTAATGATTAGGAAGCTAGCAAACTCGTAGACTTCCTCGCAGTGCGACCGCGAGAGACACCAATCGGCCTTCAGCTAGCCCACACCTCGAAGCTCGTGAGCCGCGCATTCAGCGAGGCGCTCGCAGGCGCCCACGGCTCGGTTCCGACGTGGCTGATCCTGTCCCGCCTCATGGGCGAGAAGTGGCGCGCACAGCTCGATCTCGCTCGTGCGATCGGGATCGAGGGCCCAACCCTGACCCACCACCTCGACGCGCTCGAGGAGTCGGGCCTCGTCGTCCGGACGCGGGACCCGGGCGACCGCCGTGCGGTGCGCGTCGAGCTGACGGACGCAGGCAGGGAGAAGCACGGAGAGCTCGCACAGGCCGTGATCGCCTTCAACCGGCGACTCCGCTCGGGCCTCGACGAGACGGAGATCCGGGAGCTCCGGGCGCTTCTCGCGAAGCTCGAGCGCAACGTCGGCCCCGACGAAGCGCCTGCGGGCTGACCCTCAGTCGCTGCTCGAGGCGAGCGGCTCGAGCGTCAGCTTCGTCGCGACGACCCGCCTCCCGTTTCGCTCGTAGACGACGTCGACCGAGTCGTTCTGCCGGTACGTGCCCGCGACGCCGACGATGATCGACGTCCAGCGCCAGAAGCCGAGCTTGCCCTCGGTCTTCAGCTCGCGCTCGAACACCAGCGTCCGGCCCTCGACCCGGAAGTCCACCCCCTCCGCCTGCGGGACGCCGTTCACGTAGACCTCGAACGGCCTCGTCACGTCGGCCGGAAGGCGGACGCGGGTTCCCGTACGCGTTCGCTCGGGCACGTTCATAGAATGGCAGCGCGTGCGAGCCAAGCTCCTTGTCCTCGGTGGTCTGCCGGCGGTCGCCGCCCTGATCCCGCCGACGGCGCTCGGGTCGAACGGCGGCTTCACTCCCGTCGAGCCGGCGTCACCGAATGCCGAGGGAATCCAGCACAGCTACTGGTTCATCTCGATCTTCGCGATCGCGATCTTCGTCCTCGTCGAGGGCCTGCTGGTCGCGTTCGCACTCCGCTATCGCCGGCGGCGACGTGCGCGGTTCGAGGACGGAGCCGACATCCACGGCGCGACGAAGCTCGAGCTCATGTGGACGGCCGGCCCCGTGCTCGTCCTCTTCGTCATCGCGGCGTTCGTCTTCATCGAGCTGCCCGGCATCAAGAACGTGCCCTCGGCCGGCGCAGGCACGGCACAGCTCGACATCCGGGTCGAGGGGCACCAGTTCTACTGGCAGTTCGAGTACCCGAACGGCGTCTACGCCGTCGACACCATGCGGGCGCCCGCCGGCGTCCCCGTCAGCCTCGAGGTGACAGCGCCGGACGACGACGTGATCCATTCGTGGTGGATCCCGGCGCTCGGCGGGAAGATCGACGCGATCCCGGGCCGCGTCAACAGCACGTGGTTCCAGGCTGACGAGGGGACCTACGAGGGCCAGTGTGCGGAGCTCTGCGGCCTCGAGCACGCGAACATGCTCGCGTCCGTCGAGGTGATGCCGGAAGAGGAGTTCAACGCCTGGCTGGAGGAGCGGCGAGCCGACCAGAGCGCTGACGGCGCCGAGCTCGGCGCCGAGATGTGGGCCGGCGTCTGCGCGAAGTGCCACGGCCCCGACGGTGAGGGCGGAATCGGGCCGCGTCTCGCCGGCTCGGCGACGCTCGCCGATGCGGACGCTGTCGAGACCATCGTCCGGAACGGCCGCGGCAAGATGCCGGCCGTCGGTGCCGACTGGACCGACGAGCAGCTCGACGCACTGACCACCTATCTCCAGGAGAGCCCGCCAAGTGGCAGCTAGAGCCGAGCCGCGAGTGCCCGGCTGGCAGCGCGGGCGGGTGGCGAGCTGGCTCGTCACGACCGACCACAAGCGGATCGGGATCCTCTACATCTGGACGTCGTTCCTCTTCTTCATCCTCGCCGGGCTCATGGCGCTCGTGCTCCGGCTCCAGCTGGCCCAGGCGAACGGCGGCGTGGTGGGCCCGGAGCGGTACAACGAGCTCGTCACGATCCACGGGACGGCGATGGTCTTCCTCGTCGTCGTTCCGATCTTCGCGGGGCTCGCGAACTTCCTCGTGCCGCTCATGATCGGCGCCCGCGACGTGGCCTTCCCGCGCCTGAACGCGCTGTCGTACTGGCTCTTCTTCCTCGGCGGTGCCGTGCTCATGCTCTCGTTCTTCGCCGACGGAGGCGCCGCGGACACGGGCTGGACCGCCTATCCGCCGCTCTCCGCCCAGGCGCCGGGGAACGGGCAGGACCTGTGGATCCTCTCGCTCCACATCCTCACGGCGTCATCGCTCGCCGGTGCGATCAACTTCATCGTGACGATCCACCACATGCGAACGCGCGGGATGACCTGGACGCGCATCCCGCTCTTCGTCTGGGCGATCGAGATCTACGCGTGGCTGCTCGTCGTGATCCTGCCCGTCCTCGCGGCCGGGCTGACCCTGCTCCTGCTCGATCGCGGCGTCTCGATCGCGGGCTGGGACGTCCAGACGAACTTCTTCAACCCGGCCGACGGCGGCTCCGCCGTGCTCTACCAGCACGCGTTCTGGTTCTTCGGCCACCCCGAGGTGTACGTCATCGTGCTGCCCGCGTTCGGGATCGTCTCCGAGGTCCTCCCGGTGTTCGCCCGCAAGCCGGTCTTCGGCTACAAGGCGATCGCGCTCTCGACGGTTGCGATCGGGTTCTTCTCGATGCTCGTCTGGGCCCACCACATGTTCACGGTGGGCCTCCCGATCTCGCTCCAGGCGTTCTTCATGATCGCCTCCATGGTGATCGCCGTCCCCACCGGGATGAAGATCTTCAACTGGCTCGCGACGCTCTGGCGAGGCAACCTCGTGTTCGAGACGCCGTTGCTCTTCACGCTCGGCTTCATCTCGGTCTTCGTGATCGGCGGCCTCACCGGGATCTACCTCGCGGCCTTCCCGGTCGACTGGCAGGTGCACGACACGTACTTCGTCGTCGCCCACTTCCACTACACGATGGTCGGCGGCTCGCTCTTCGCGATCTTCGCGGCGCTCTACTACTGGTGGCCCAAGATGTTCGGGCGCACGCTCGACGACCGGCTCGGCAAGTGGCACTTCTGGCTGCTGTTCGTCGCGTTCAACCTCACGTTCTTCCCGCAGCACCTGCTCGGGCTCGAGGGGATGCCGCGCCGCATCTACACGTACGCCAACGAGGACTGGGAGGCGTACAACCTCGCATCGACCATCGGCTCCTGGCTGATGGGGATCGCGATCCTCGTCTTCGTCTGGAACGTGATCAAGACGCAGCGGCGCGGGCCGCGCGTCGGGAACGACCCCTGGCAGGCGGACACGCTCGAGTGGTACACGACCTCGCCGCCGCCGCCCCACAACTTCGACCGGGTGCCGTACGTGACGAGCGCCCGTCCCCTCTACGATCTGCGACGGAGGCTCCGCGAGAGCGATGGCTTCAAACAGCTCACCTGAGACCACCGGGCAGCTGCTCCGGCTCTCGGCGCTCGTCGGCGCTGTCGGCACGGGGCTCGTCGTCACGAGCGCCGTGCTCGAGCTCGGAGCCGCGCACTGGGGACTCGCAGCCATCGTTCTGCCCGCGCTCGTCGTGAACGTGCTCGCCGCGCGCTACGCGTATCCGGCGCTGCTCGTCCGAGCCGCCGCCACGCTCGGTCTCTTCCTCCTCGCGATCGCGCTCGGCGGAGTCGTCGCCTGGAGCGACGCGGCCTGGTCGACGGCTCTTCACGTCGGAGCCGCCGCGGCCGCGTTCGCCGCGTCGCTGCTGACGCTCGCCGCAGCCGTGCGAGGGAAGCCGACGCCGCTCGCCTCCGCGCGCGACTACCTCACGCTGACGAAGCCGCGGATCATGTCGCTGCTCCTGCTCACTGGAGCCGCGGGCATGTTCGTGGGTGCCCAGGGAGCGCCTCCGCTCGACCTCTTCGTCCTCACGATGACCGGGCTCGCGCTCGCCTGCGGCGGGGCCTCCGCGCTAAACCACCTCCTCGACCGCGACATCGACGCGCTCATGGGCAGCCGGACCGAGCAGCGCCCGGTCGCCTCCGGCCGGGTCTCGCCGGGGCAAGCGCTCGAGTTCGGGCTCGTGCTGTCGGCGGTCTCGTTCGCGCTGCTCGCATCGACCGTGAATCTCCTGACGGCGGCTCTCGCGCTCGTCGGAAACGCGTTCTACGTCGTCGTCTACACCCGCTGGCTGAAGCGCTCGACGCCACAGAACATCGTCATCGGCGGCGCGGCCGGGGCCGTTCCGCCGCTGGTCGGCTACGCGGCCGCGACGGGCAGCCTTGCGCTCCCCGCGCTCTGGCTCTTCCTGATCGTGTTCCTCTGGACGCCGCCCCACTTCTGGGCGTTGGCGCTCATGATCAAGCGCGCGTACGCGGCGGCGGGTGTCCCGATGCTGCCCGTGGTGCGCGGCGACGCCGAGACGGCTCGGCAGATCGTCCTCTACTCGGTCGCCCTCGTCGCGTTCACGCTCGTCGTCGGGTACTGGCTCGGGCCGGTGTACACGGCCGCGGCAGCCGTCCTCGGGACGATCCTCGTGGTGCTCGCGGTGCTCCTCCGCCGCGATCTGACCCGTGCGCGCGCCGGTGTGCTCTTCCACTACTCCCTCGCCTACCTCGCGCTGCTCTTCGTCGCAGCCGCCGTCGACCCGCTTCTCGCATGAGCACCGACCCCGACACACGACCACGACCTCGAGCGCAGGAATCTGCGCTTCGGCTGGGCGCTCTTCGGGCTCTTCTGGCTGCTGTTCGCGGGCACGGCGGTGATCGCGATCCTGTACCTCCAGCTCGACTAGAAATCGCAGACGGAGCCGTGTCTCCGGAACGGGGCATCCCCCATCCGAGGGAGGGCCGGGACTCCGGGACTGCCGACATATGTGGGCGATGCGCGCGGCCCGCCTTCTCACCATCGTTGCCCTCCTCCTCGCCACCCCGGTGGCGTCGGCCGCGTTCGCGAAGGGGCCATCGACTCCCGCAGGCCCGACCGGCCTCCAGGGATTCCTCCTTCGCCCCAACGAGTCGGTCACTCACACGTTCGCGCGCACGCCCTCCTTCGCCTGGAGGCCGGTGCGCGGAGCGTCGTGCTACGAGTTCGAGCTCGCAACGAGCCGGAGCTTCGACGGAAGCGCAGTCGTGTGGTCGAACGCCGCCGAGGGAACGAAGGCCGGCAAGCGCTGCGGCTCCGTGAAGACGTTCATCAACAGCGCGACGACCGACGAGTCGGGCGCGATCGGCGAGACGAAGACGCAGACCGGGACCATCGCCCCGATCCGCATCCCGGCCGTCTCGGTGAACCTGACACTGCCCTGGTTCACGGGCAAGCCGTACGCGCTCTACGCGCACGTCCGCGGCATCACGCCGCACGGTCCCACGAAGTGGAGCAGGGCGTTCGGCTTCAACATGCGCTGGGAGGACACGCCGGTCCCGATGCCCGCACGACCGGGCCTCGTCCGCTGGCGCCCCGTGGACGGCGCGACCTCGTATCAGGTCTGGTACCCGGACATCCGCAAGTCGTTCTCGACGCACACCAACGTCGCCGACGAGCGAGAGTTCTACCTCTTCCACGACGACCCGAACTGGTACTCGACGGTGCGCTGGCGTGTCCGCGCGGTGCGGCACGTGCTCGGCCAGAGCCCGAACGGCCTGCCCGCCGTGTCCTACGGCCCCTGGAGCCCCGTGTACTCGACGACGAACCCCTCGGTCAGCTCCGGCAAGCTCGATCTCCGCGCCACGGTCTCCGACGTCGTGAGCACGGGCTGGAAGGACGGAGCGCATCAGCTCATGCCGGCGCTGACGTTCGCCGGCAACGAGGACCTGCACGGGCAGGAGTGGCCGCTGTTCCGCGTCTACGCGTTCACCGACCGCGACTGCGTCAACGTCGTCTTCCGCGGCTCCGTCGTCGCCGGCCCGGCCTTCGCGCCGAGGACGGGCGGGCCCGTGAAGCTCCCGGCCAGCTCCGACGAGCTCGATCTTGCTTCCGTGAGCGCGCTCCCCAGCGGGGACACCGAGGCGGCGAAGACCTTCATGGCCGACGGCTCCGAGGTCCTGTCGAGCGAGTCCCTGGCAGGTGACGGCGCGAGCAAGGGCGTCAAGGTCGATCTCCCCGATGTGGACGCCAAGACCACCCGCTACTACTGGACGGTCGTGCCTGTCGGCATCAGCGTCGACGACAGCGGAGCGTTCACCTACGTCGACGTCGACCATCCGCAGGACGCCTGCGAGGCAGGGCGCGTCTCGACCTTCGCGAAGCTCTCCCGCCCAGCGATCACGCGCTCCGGCGGCGCCTACGTGTCCGGCCTGACGCCCAAGGGCCGCCTCCTGGCGAGCGCAGGCGCAACGCCGGTCGTGTACTCGAGCCCGCTCGTCGCCTGGCGGCCGGTCGTCGCCGCAACGGCCTACGAGATCGAGTGGTCGCGCACCGTGTACCCCTGGCGCCGCGCAGGCCATCGCATCACGCAGTCCACGGCGTCGGTGCTGAACCTCGGCCCCGGGCGCTGGTACTACCGGGTACGCGGGCTCAACCCGATGCAGATCGGCGTGTCGAGCATGACCTGGTCGAAGCCGGTGGCCGTCACCGTCTCGCGGCCGACGTTCCGCGTCAGCTCCCGCTAGCCGAGACCTCCGCAGGTACTAGGGTCGGGCCATGAGCCTCGACCTCGAGCTCGCCCTCGCGCTCGCGGACGCGGCCGACGCGATCTCGCTCCCCCGCTTCCGCACCGGGCTCGCCGTCGAGACGAAGCCCGATCTCACCCCCGTGACCGAGGTCGACCGGGCGGTCGAGGTGGAGCTCCGCCGACTCATCGGCGAGGCGCGCCCGGACGATGCGGTCCTCGGAGAGGAGTACGGGACCGAGGGCGACTCGACGCGCCGCTGGATCCTCGACCCGATCGACGGGACGAAGAACTACTCGCGCGGAGTCCCGGTCTGGGCCACATTGATCGCGCTCGAGGAGGACGGGCGCGTCAGCATCGGCGTCGTCACCGCGCCCTCACTGTCGAGGCGCTGGTGGGCCGAGCGCGGCGGCGGCGCCTTCGCCGGGCCGGAACGCCTGAGCGTCTCGGCGGTCGAGCGCGTCGAGGACGCAGTCCTCTCCTTCCCGCTCGACCGGCAGCTTCCGCCGATGGCGGAGCGCGCCTGGCACGTACGCGGCATCGGCGACTTCTGGGCGCACATGCTCGTCGCCGAGGGAGCCGTCGACGGCGCGCTCGACGCGACCGGCGTCAGCGTGTGGGATCTCGCCGCGGTCCAGGTCATCGTCGAAGAGGCGGGCGGCCGCTTCACCGACGCACGAGGCGAGCCGCGCATCGACTCGGGCACTGCGGTCAGCTCGAACGGGCTTCTGCACGACGACCTGCTCGCAGCCTTCGCCGAGCAGGTCGCGGATTCCTGACCCGCTCGGCGGAAGCGACTTCGTGGCTCAGAGCCACAAAGTCAGAAGGCTCAGATCGCGGGGACCGGCTCGCCCGAGGCTCCGCCACGCGGCTCCGGGGAGCCCTCGTCGCGGAGCCGGCGGAGCAGGTCGTGGATGTCGGCGATCTCCTGCTCGAGGTCCTTCTGGCGCTCTTCGAGCGCGCTCTTGAGCTCCTCGCGATTCGGAGCTCGCCAGCCTCGCATCCGGTGCCTATGCCGTCCGCACATCGTCACCTCCTTTCACTCGAGCTCGTTCGACGAAGCCTTCGAGACCGTCGCGGAGCGCGGTCAGCGACTGGATCCATGCCCCGAGAAGGTCCCGACCTTCGTCGGTCAGCGTGTACGTCCGCTTCGCGGGCCCGGGCAAGTCGCCACGCCATTCGGAGGTGACGAGGCCCTCGTCCTCGAGGGAGCGGAGTGCGCGATAGACGTTGCCGACGTCGACCCTCTCCTCGCCGAGCAGCTCGGGAAGCCGCTCGAGCAGCTCGTATCCGTGCGTCGGGCCGTCCGCGAGCAGTACGAGGAGCGCCGGCTCACCGAAGCGCTCGACCCGCGCGCGCACGTCCCACGTCCCATCCGGAAGCCGTTGGCGGTTACGCGAGCGGAGCCTGCGGTGGTGCACACCGCCAGTATATGTGAATTACATATGTACGGCGACTGAGCGCTATGCAACGAGCGCTTCGCGCTTCGCCGAAATCCCGCCGAGCAGGGAGTGGAACGACTCCGAGAACTTCTGGACGCCTTCCGCCTCGAGCGTCTGGACGACGGCGTCATAGTCGACGCCCGCAGCCGCGATCTCATCGAAGAGGTCCTTCGCCTCGTCGATGCCCTCGACGATGGTGTCCCCGCGCACGACCCCGTGATCCTGGAAGGCCTCGATCGTCTCCTTCGGCATCGTGTTCACGGTTTGGGAGCCGATCAGCTCCTCCACGTAGAGCACGTCCCGGTATTCCGGGTTCTTGGTCGAGGTCGACGCCCACAGGCAACGCTGAGGATGCGCGCCCGCATCCGCGAGCGGCTGCCAGCGAGCGCCGCCGAAGATCGTGAGGTACTGCTGGTACGCGAGCTTTGCGTTCGCGACGGCGAGCTTCCCCTGAAGATCCGGGCGGCCCGCCTCCTCGAGCCGACGATCCGCTTCCGTGTCCACGCGCGAGACGAAGAAGCTCGCGACCGACGTGACCTTCGACGGATCGCCTCCGTCGGCGACGAATCGCTCGACTCCGCGTACGTACGCCTCTGCGACCTCGGCGTGCCGCTTCAACGAGAAGATGAGCGTGACGTTGATCGCGCGTCCCGCAGCGATGCAATCCTCGATCGCTCCGAGGCCGGCGGCCGTGCCGGGGATCTTGACGTACGCATTTGCGCGGTCGACGAGCTCGTGCAGCCGCATCGCCTCCGCGAAGGTGGCTTCCCTGTCGTACGCGAGATCGGGGTCGACCTCGATCGAGACCCGGCCGTCCTCGCCGTCCGACCGCTCCCACGCACCGTGCATGAGGTCACAGGCAGCCTTGATGTCCTCGACAGCGAGCTCGAGGAAGATCTCCTTCGGGTCGTTCAGCCGCTCGAGGACGTCCCGTACCTGATCGTCGTACCAGTCTCCGGTCGAGAGCGCCTTCTCGAAGATCGTCGGGTTCGACGTGACCCCGACCACGGAGTCCTCTCGCATGAGCCGCTCGAGCTCACCCGTCTCGAGCATCTCGCGCGAGAGCGAGTCGATCCAGACGCTGACGCCACGTTCGGAGAGCTCGTGCAGTCGGCTCGTTGCCACCCTCTTACGTTACCGCGCTCGGGCCAGGGGGAAACAGCGCCATAGAATGGCTCACATGAGCGACGTCGAGCGCAGGCGCGAGCTCGGTCAACAGCTACGCGTCGATTCCGTCATCGAGGCTGCGGCCGCGAACTCCGGGCACCCGACATCAGCGATGTCCGGGGCGGACCTGATGGCGGTTCTCCTGGACGGCTACCTCCGGTACGACTTCGACGCCCCCGAGAACCCTGCGAACGACAAGCTCGTCTTCTCGAAGGGCCACGCCTCGACGCTCCTCTACGCGATGTACCGCGCCGCAGGCGCGATCTCGACCGACGAGCTCCGCACATACCGGAAGTTCGGCAGCCGGCTCGAGGGGCACCCGACGCCCGTCCTCCCGTGGGTCGACGTGGCCACCGGGTCGCTCGGGCAGGGGCTGCCGATCGGCGTCGGCGTCGGGATCGCCGGGAAGTACCTCGACCGCCTCCCCTATCGCGTGTGGGTGCTGTGCGGTGACAGCGAGCTCGCCGAGGGATCGATGTGGGAGGCGTTCGAGCACGCGGCGCACTACGAGCTCGACAACCTGACCGCGATCTTCGACGTGAACCGCCTCGGCCAGCGCGGCGAGACGATGGTGGGCTGGGAGGTCGAGAAGTACGTCGCCCGTGCCGAGTCGTTCGGATGGCACGCGATCTCCGTCGACGGCCACGACGTCGACGAGGTGGATCGCGCGTACGCGGAGGCAATCGAGACCAAGGGCAAGCCGACGGTCGTCGTCGCGCGCACCGTGAAGGGCAAGGGCGTGAAGGCGGTCGAGAACAAGAACGGGTTCCACGGCAAGCCGCTCGACGACCCCGACGCAGCCATCGCCGAGCTCGGCGGCGAGCGCGACATCCGAATCGACGTGCGGAAACCGGAGCCCGGAGAGCCGCACCGCTTCCCGACGAGCCCGCTCGAGCTCCCACGCTACGAGCTCGGCAGCGACGTGGCCACACGCCAGGCGTACGGCGAAGCTCTCGCCGCCGTGGGCACGGCACGGGGCGACGTCGTCGCGCTCGACGGCGAGGTGTCGAACTCGACCTTCGCCGATATCTTCGGCAAGGCTCATCCCGACCGGTTCTTCGAGATGTACATCGCCGAGCAACAGCTCGTCGCAGCGGCAGTCGGTCTCCAGGTGCGCGGGTGGCGGCCGTTCGCATCGACCTTCGCAGCCTTCCTGAGCCGCGCCTACGACTTCGTGCGCATGGCGGCGATAAGCCGTGCGAGCTTCGTCCTCTCCGGCTCGCATGCCGGCGTCTCCATCGGCGAGGACGGGCCGTCACAGATGGCGCTCGAGGACTTCGCCGCGCTGCGTGCCGTTCACGGAAGTACCGTCCTCCACCCGTGCGATGCGAACCAGACCGCGAAGCTCGTCGCCGCCTTGGCGGACAGAGAGGGGATCTCGTACCTGCGGACGCTGAGGCCGGCGACGCCCGTCCTCTACGGAGCCGACGAGGAGTTCGAGATCGGCGGCAGCCGGGTGCTTCGCTCGTCGGATGCCGACGACGTGGCGATCGTCGCCGCCGGCATCACCGTCCACGAGGCGCTTGCCGCGGCCGACGCGCTCGCCGAAGAAGGCCTCACGGCACGGGTCGTGGACCTCTACTCGATCAAGCCGGTCGACCGCGACACCCTGCTCGCCGCGGTGGAGGCGACGCAGGGACGCATCGTCACCGTCGAGGACCATTGGCCCGAGGGTGGCCTCGGCGAGGCCGTCTTGTCCGCGCTCGCGGACGTGGAGGAGCGGCTGCAACTGGCGCTGCTCGCGGTGCGCATCATGCCCTCCTCTGGCAAGCCGGCCGAGCTGATGGCTGCCGCGGGGATCGACTCGGCGAGCATCGCCGAGGCCGCACGCCGGCTCGTTCGCCAAACCGTCCCCACCGCCTAGCGAGGGTCGCTCGACGCCCGTCGAATCGGCGGGCCCGCGAGTACCGTTCGCCGCATGGCCGTGCTGATCGCCACCAGCCTCCGCAAGGAGTTCTCCGGCGACCCGCTCTTCGAGGGGGTCTCGTTCACCGTCGGCCGACGCGACCGGCTGTCCCTCGCAGGCGCGAACGGGGCCGGCAAGACCACGCTGCTGCGCGCGATCGCCGGCGAGACATCGCTCCAGGGCGGTGAGCTCGCGCTCACCAAGGGCGCTCGCGTAGCGCTGCACGACCAACGGCCGCCACGCGACCTCGGCCTCACGCTCCGCGAGTACGCGCTCTCGGGGGCGAAGGACCTGCTCGCGCTCGAGTCCGAGCTTCGCCGGCTCGAGGAGGCGATGGCGGGCGGCGCGCACGACGAGGCGACGCTTCGCCGCTATGCCGACGCGCAGGCGCAGCTCGAGCACGGCGGCGGCTGGGCCTGGCGCGACCGGATCGCGTCGGCGGTCCGCGGGCTCGGCTTCGTCGAGGTGGATCTCGACCGGAAACTGGACACGTTCTCGGGCGGCGAGCTGACGCGCGCGTCGCTCGCACGCGCGCTTGCCGGCGATCCCGACCTGCTGCTGCTCGACGAGCCCACGAACCACCTCGACGTCGAGAGCCTGGAATGGCTCGAGCGCGAGCTGGAGACGCTCGACGCCGCGGTGATCCTCGTGGCGCACGACCGCTGGTTCCTCGAGTCCGTCACCACCGCCGTCCTCGAGCTCGCGCCGGGCGGCGCCCACTACTTCGCCGGCCCGTGGCACGAGTGGCGGCGGGAGAAGGCCGAGCGCGCAGCGGCCGCCGCGCGGACGGCCGAGCGCGTTTCCGTCGACATCGTGCGGCTCGAGCGGTTCGTGGAGCGCTTCCGTTACAAGAAGTCGAAGGCAAAGCAGGCGCAGGCCAAGCTGACGCAGATCGGGCGCCTAGAGAAGGAGCGCAAGCGCGCGGCAGGCGAGCACGAGTCGCTCACGCGCAAGCGCAGGACTCTCGGCTTCGACTTCCTCTCTCCGCCGCGCTCCGGACGCATCGTCCTGGAGGCAGAGGGCATCTCGCTCAGCGCAGGCGACAAGCTACTGCTCGAGGACACGGGCTTCGCCGTCGAGCGCGGCGAGAAGGTCGCCCTCGTCGGGCCGAACGGAAGCGGGAAGACGACGCTGATCGAGTCCATGCTCGGACAGCACTCGTTCTCGGAGGGCACGGCGCGCCTCGGACACGGCGTGATCCCGGCCTACTTCTCCCAGCACGGCCAGGAGCTGCCGGACCGCGGCTCGGTGCTGGACACCGCGGCGGCCGCCACGAGCCTCTCGCGACCGCAGGCACAGAACCTGCTTGGCCGCTTCCTCTTCTCCGGCTGGGAGACCCACGAGCGTCCGGTCTCGGCGCTGTCCGGGGGCGAGCGGCGACGGCTTTCCCTTGCGCTTCTCGTTGCGTCGGGCGCGAACTTCCTCGTCCTCGACGAGCCGACCAACCACCTCGACCTCGAGAGCCGCGAGGCGCTCGAGGCCGCGCTCGAGGCGTTTCCGGGCACGATTCTCCTCGTCTCGCACGACCGCGCCCTGCTGGACGCCGTCCCCGACCGCATCGTCGCGGTCGAGGATCTCTCGCTCCGCTCGTACGAGGGAGGCTGGGCCGACCTCGTGCGCGTGCGGTCGGCGGAGGCGGAGCCGGTCGAGCTCCCGAAGCCCGACCGAGCGGCCAAAGCGAGCACGGCCAAGGCGACACGCCCCCGTCCGGCGCGGCGCAAGCCGTCCGACCTCGAGCTCGTCGAGGCGCGCATCGCCGAGACGGAGGCGCGAGTCGAGGACATCGAACGGACGCTCGCGGACGACTGGACCAACATGGACGTCCTCTCCGCGCACCGCGCCGCGCGCGACGAGCTCAAGACGCTGCTCGAACGCTGGGAGGAGCTGTTCGAGTCGGCCCAGTCCCAGGCGCCGTAGACACAGCCGGCCGCGCCTTGCAACAGACTGTTGCAAGCGATGGCCGAAGGCAGGGTGACGTGAGCGCGGCGCAGCGGCGTACATCCGGCGTGCACGCGGTGTCGCTCGAGGTATCGGGCCAGAAAGCCGCGCCGACCTTCGCGTCGGTGGCCGAGGCCTGTCTCGACGACGTGTACGGCTACCTGCTCTACCTGACGAGGAACAACGCCGTGGCCGAGGATCTGACCGGAGAGACGTTCGAGACCGCGCTTCGCCGCTGGCGACGTTTCGACCCCCGTCGCGGGACACCGCGCGCGTGGTTGCTCGCGATCGCGCGGACGACGGCCCTCGACTGGTTCCGCGCCGACGGCAGGCGCCGGAAGCGAGAGGAACGCGCGGACGCGGGTGAGTCGCACGTCTCGACGCACGGGGCGTTCGAGGGCTTCTCGCCGGTGCTCGAAGCCGGGCTACAGGAGCTGACCGCCGGAGAGCGCGAGGTCGTCGCGCTGAGAGTCGTCCTCGACCTGGACGGCGAGGAGACCGCACGCCTGCTGAACATCAGCCCCACGGCTGTCTCGACGCGCCTGCACCGGGCGCTCGCAAAGCTCGAAGAGAGGATGAGACACGATGACGTCGCCTGAACCGTCGCCGGAGCTCGCAGCCCTGCTGCACTCCTCGCGCCCAGCCGCCTCCCCCGAGCTCCGCGCGCGCATCCGCGAGATCGCGGCCAGCAACGCCGTGAAGGCTCCGCCGCTCTGGTCCCGCCTGCGGCTCCCGAGTCGGCGCGTCGCGCTCGTCGTCCTGCCGGCGACAGCAGCGCTCGCGATCGCGAGCGCGGGCGTGCTCGGGCTCGCCCGCTCCGATTCACCGTCTCGGGTAGCCGTCGATCAGCAGGGCGCGGCCGAGAAGAACGCGCTCGAGTCGGTCTACGGCACCGCCGAACGTTCTCCGGCCTTCCCGCCGCAGGGTGCGGCCGACGCGACGAGGAGCACGGCCCCGGGCGCGCTCGCCCCGGACACGACGCGGAAGCAGCGCATCGAGGCGACCATGACTCTCGAGGTCCCTGACTCGGACGGCGTCTCGAGCTCGGCGCAGAAGGCGATCGCGCTCACGCAGCGCCTCGGCGGGCACGTCGTCGGCTCGAACGTCATCACCGGCGAAGGCGCGAACGCCCAGCTCACGCTCCGCGTCCCGGTCGCACGGGTCCAGGAGGCGGTCGCAGGGCTGTCGGCGCTCGGAACGATCGTCTCGCAGCAGGTCTCGACCCAGGATCTCCAGGCCGATCTCGACCGGCTCGAAAGGCGCGAGCGCTCGGTACGGGCCCAGATCGCGCTCCTCGTCGCACGCCTCGAGTCCGACTCGCTCGACCCCGGGCAGCAGGCGATCTTCGAGGCACGGCTGAAGAACCTGCGCAACGAGCTCCGCGCGCTCCGGATCGGGGTCGCAGGCACGAACGCCGAGGCGCGCATGGCGACCATCCAGATGACCGTCGTCACGTCCGACGGCTCCGGCGTCGCGCCGGTCCCGTCTCGGCTCGACCGCACGCTGGACGAGGCGCTGAACGTGCTCGTGTGGGAGGGCGTGGTCGCGCTGGCGATCCTGATCGTCGCCGCGCCGTTCGCGCTCGTCGCCGTCGCGATCTGGCTCGGAAACCGGCTCTACCGGCGCCGCGAGGACGACCGGCTGCTGACCGCGAACTGACTTAGTAGCTCAGAGCCACAAGATTCACTCGCTTCCGAGTGACCAGCTGCTCCCAGAGCACGGTTCGCGTCCGGCGACATACCCCAGTCCTGCGGGAAAATCTGGGGCAGCACCACTGCAACCTGACCTTGTGGCTCAGAGCCACAAAGTCAGTCGGCGCCGAGCGTGGCGATGAGCGCTTCCGCGACGACCTTGAGCGGCCGTCCGGAGATCTGGCTCGCCTTGCGCAGGCGGGCGAAGGCATCCGCTTCCGAGAGCCCTTCCCGCTGCATGAGGATGCCCTTCGCCCGTTCGATCGCCTTCCTCGCCGCAAGCGCCTCTGCGAGCGAGTCTGCCTCCTCGCGGAGCGCGACGAGCTCCTGGTGGCGGGTGCGCGCGGTCTCGATCGCGGGCAGCAAGTCGGTC
The DNA here is from genome assembly GCA_963815895.1 of uncultured Actinomycetes bacterium. Classification (GTDB taxonomy): domain Bacteria; phylum Actinomycetota; class Thermoleophilia; order Gaiellales; family Gaiellaceae; genus GMQP-bins7. The sequence continues at coordinate 969,408 of CAWFIP010000002.1, forward strand.
TCGCGGAACGGCTTCACGAGATAGCCGAAGACACCCGCCTCGACCGCGCGCGAGACGAGCTCCCGCTCGCCGTAGGCCGTGACCATCACGATCGGCAGCGGGCGCTCCTCGAGCATCCGCCGCGCCGCCTCGATGCCGTCGAGGCCGGGCATCTTCACGTCGAGCAGCGCCACGTCGGGTTCCGTCTCGCGTGCGAGGCGGACAGCCTCCTCACCGTCGCGCGCCTCGGCGCAGACCTCGAACCCCGCAGCCTCGAGCAGCCCCTTGAGGTCGAGGCGGATGATCGTCTCGTCCTCGGCGATCAGCACCCGCACCGATTCGGTCGTTGCGTCGCTCATCGGTCGATCCAGAGAACGCGGTACTCCATCCCGGGCTTCCACGGGTTCCGCCGGGTGCTGCGGCCCGCGATCGCCACGCCCCACGACTCGATCTCCGTCTCGGTCGTCCGCTCGCTCTCGTGCTCGTTGAAGACGCCGATGACGACGCGGTCGGTGTATCCGAGCAGCCGCTCGAGAAACTCGTGCTTGCGGGCGGGCGGAACGTAGTCGAGCGCCGTGCGGACATACGTGAAGTCGCGCGGCGGGTCCCACGTGAACACGTTCCCGACGTAGATCCGGTTCGACCACTCGGGCAGCCGACGGCGCGCGAGGTCGACGAGCTCCGGCGAAAGGTCGAGGCCGTACGGCTCGACTCGAAACGGAGTCCAGCGCGGAAGGCACTCCATGAGATAGCCGTTCGCACAGCCGACGTCGAGGAACGTCCCGTCCCGGTCGATCGCGTCCGCGACATGGCTGCGGGAGCGCTCCCAGTCGTCCTCGGTCCCGGTCTTGCCGGACTGCCCCCACGGCGTGTCCGCCGCGAGATACGCCGGGACGATGAGCTCCTGCGTGCGGCGATGCCAACCGTCCTCGTCGATCTCGCCGCTCACCAGCGCCTCGTCGATCTCGGCGACCTCGCGCCACTTGTTCTCCTTCAGGTGGGCGTACGGGTCGGTCACGCCGGGAAGACCACCTCCGCGCGCAACCCGCTCTCGTCGTGCAGCGCGAGCGCTCCCTGGAGCTCGTCCTTGACGAGCGCGCGCACGATTGAAAGGCCGGTCCCGGTGCCGTTCCCCTGGATCCCCTCGCCGTCGTCGGCAATCGTCAACACCACCTCCCCGTCGCGCTGCTCGAGCGCGATCGAGACGTGGCTGCCGCCGTGCTCGAGGGCGTTCTGGAACAGCTCGGTGAAGACGAGGGCGACGGCCGTGGCCTGCTGTCCGGCGAGCGACACCGGCTCGAGCTCCGCGCTCACATCCTTCCCCGCGCCGATGCCCTGGACGAGCATCGCCCGCAGCCGGTCGACGAGCTCGCCTAGGTCGACGTCGTCCTCGCGGTGCTCGGTCAAGACCTCGTGCACCGCGGCGATGGCGAGGACACGGTTCACGGAGTCCTGGAGCGCCTTGCGCGCGTCCACGTGATCCGCGCGGGCCTGGAGGCGCAGCAGCGAGGCGACGGCCTGGAGGTTGTTCTTGACGCGGTGGTGGATCTCCTGGGCCAGGACGCCCCGCATGACCGCGCGGCCGTGCTCGAGCGCGACGGCGGCATGGTGGGCGATCGCCTCGAGCAGCGCGCGATCGTCGTCCGTAAACGCGACATCACGGTCGCAGACGAGCTCGCCGATCTGACGGCGCTTCCAGCGCAACGGCATCCGCACCGCGAACGCGCCCGCCTGGCCCTCTGGCCAGGCGACTTTCCCGTCCTCGAGGACGAGCGCCGCACCGGTCGCGTGCAGCGACTCCATCGTCGTCCGCACGATCGCCTGGAGCGACTCCTCGAGGTAGAGCGACTCGGAGACGGCCTCGGAGATGCGCGCGAGCGCCTCGAGCTCGACCACGCGCCGTTGCGCCGCCGCGTAGAGCTTCGCGTGCTCGATCGTCTGCGCGACCTGGGACGCGATGGCGACGAGGAGATCGATCTCCGCCTCCGTGAACGTGCGCGCCGAGCGGGTCCGCACGTTCAGCGCTCCCTCGAGCTTCTCCCGCGCGAGGATGGGAACGGCGAGGATCGACTCGTACTCGTCCTCGGGCAGGTTCGGGAACTCCTTGAACCTCGGATCGAGGTGCGCGCTCTCCGCGATCATCACCGGTGCGCGGTCGGCGGCCGCGACGCCGGTGATCCCCTCTCCGGGACGCATGCGCGGCGTGCGGGTCATCTCCTCGACGCGGCTGCCGTGCGTGGCCCGCAGAACGAGCTCGTCCGCCCGCTCGTCGTACAGATAGACGAAGCACGCATCCGTCCCGAGCGCGTCCGCAACCTTGCTGGCGACGAGCTCGAGAACCTCCTGCAGATCGAGCGACGAGTTGACGGCGGCGATCGTCTCGGTGAGCAGCCGGAGGTGGCGGGCCGTCGCGTCCACGCGTCCATTGTCACGTTTACGAGCCAGACAGAAGTGTCATAGGATCGTGCGCGTGACTCTCGACGACTGGATCCTCGCGCTGCACGTGCTGAGCGCCTTCGCGTTCGTCGCGGGGATGGTCGTCTTCTGGATGCTCATCTACGCGGTGCGCCGGGCGGATACGCCGGATGGGACCACCCGCATGGAGCCGATCGTGAAGGTCGGGGGCGCGGCCACCGGGATCGGGGCCGGCGGGACGATCATCTTCGGCATCTGGCTCGCGTTCTCGGTCGGCGACTACGACATCTGGGACCCGTGGATCATCGCGGCACTCGTCCTCTGGGCGGTCACGGGCGCGGTCGGCGGGCGCACGAGCAAGGCGTACCTCCAGGGAATGACCAAAGCGCAGGAGCTCCAGGCCGCCGGGCAGACGGGGCCGAACGCGGAGCTGCTCGCGCTGAACCGCACGCAGAACGGCCTCGTCCTGCACACGGTCGGCTCGGTCCTCCTGCTCCTGATTCTCATCGACATGATCTGGAAACCCGGCTCGTGAGCACGCTGCTGGCTGTCAGCCGGCCGACGGAGTGGAACTTCCCGCTCTTCGTGCACGTCTTCGGGGCGATGGTCCTGGTCGGAGCGCTGCTCGCTGGAGCGAGCTCGATCGCGTTCGCCCGTGGCGACACGCGCTTCCTCCGGCTCGGCTATTGGACCCTGCTCTTCGTCGGGCTGCCGGCGTACATCGTCATGCGGGTCGGAGCCGAGTGGCTCTACATGAAGGAAGGCTGGGACGACCTTCCGGACGACCAGGTGCCGAAGTGGCTCGACATCGGGTACATCGTCGCCGACGCCGGCGCGTTGCTCACGCTGATCGCGTTGATCGTGGGCGGAATCGGCGTTCGCCGGCTGCGCGACGGCAAGGGTCAGGGACTCCTCAAGGCGACGATGATCATCTCGCTGCTCGTGCTCGCGGCCGCAGTCGTCGCAATCTGGGCGATGTCGGGCAAGCCAGACTGAGTCTGCGTCTCCTCCAGTGAGAATGCGTCAGCATTTTCACTGCTGAACGACCACGGGCTCCACACCAGGGAGCCCGCGATCGGCCGTCAGATACAAGGTTTGTCGCTCGCCTTGCGACGCACCTTGCAGCGCGAATCATCCGTCTTTCTCACGCGCTGCGCAAGTGGGATCGTCTAGAGCGCGGCCAGGTACTTCTCCTTCTCCCACTCCGTGACCTGGACGCGGTACTCGTCCCATTCGCGCCGCTTGAGCTCGACGTAGCGGGCGAAGATGTGCTCGCCGAGCACACGCCGCATAAGGTCGGATTCCGCGAGCTCGTCGATTGCCACTCCCAGCGACTCGGGGAGCGAGACGATGCCCTGCTCGCGCCGCTCGTCGGCCGTGAGCCGATAGAGGTTCGACTCCATCGGATCCGGGAGCTCGTAGCCCTTCTCGATCCCGTCGAGCCCAGCGTGGAGCAACGCGGCGAACGCGAGGTACGGGTTGCATGCGGGATCCGGGCAGCGGATCTCCGCACGCGTCGCCTGCTCGGACCCCGGCTTGTAGAGCGGGATCCGCACGAGCGCCGAGCGGTTTCTCTGCGACCAGCCGACGTAGACCGGAGCCTCGTATCCCGGCACGAGCCGCTTGTACGAGTTGACCCACTGCGCGAGCACGCCAGAGATCTCGCGCGCGTGCACGAGCAGGCCGGCGATGAACGCCTTCGCGACGGGAGAGAGGTGGTACTGGTCCCGCCGGTCGAAGAACTGGTTCCGGCCGCCCTTGAAGAGGGACATGTGCGTGTGCATGCCCGAGCCGTTCTCACCGAACAGCGGCTTCGGCATGAACGTCGCGTAGTACCCGTGCCACGCGGCGACCTCCTTCACGATGAGCCGGTACGTGATCGTGTAGTCGGCCATCGAGAGCGCGTCCGCGTAGCGCATGTCGATCTCGTGCTGCGAAGGACCGACCTCGTGGTGGTGATACTCGATCGGGATCCCCACCGACTCGAGCGCGGCGATGGTGTCGTTTCGCATCTCGGTTGCCGCGTCCTGTGCGGTCATCGCGAAGTAGCCGCCCTCGTCGATCGTCTCCGTGCCCTTGTCGTCCTCGAAGACGAAGTACTCGAGCTCCGGGCCGACGTTGAACGTGTCGAAGCCCATGCCCTTCATCCGCTCGAGTGCACGCCGGAGCGCGTAGCGGGGATCGCCCTCGTATGGCGCGCCGTCGGGCGTCACGACGTCGCAGATCATCCGCGCGACGTTCGCCCCGACCGGATGTCCGTGCTCGTCGAGCGGGCGCGGCATGAGCTGGTACGAGGCGGGGTCGGGGATCGCGACCATGTCCGACTCCTCGATCGCGTTGAAGCCCGTGATCGACGAGCCGTCGAAGCCCATCCCGTCGTTCAGCGCGTCCTCCATCTCGGACGGCGTGATCGCGAACGACTTCAGGTGCCCTTCGAGGTCCGTGAACCAGAAGAGGACGTGCTCGACGCCCTCGTCCTTGATGCGCTTGAGCACGGCGCGCCTCGCCGCCACGGGCGACGTCGCCCGATCGCGGCTCCGCACCATGCTCGATCGCGTGCTGCTCGATCGTGTGCTGCTCGATCGCGTGCTGCTGCTCCTCGGTCGTGCCATCTGACCTCCTCCGAAAACGCAAGAAGACCCCGGACGAGGCCACTTCGTGGCTGAGCCACAAGGTGAACCTGTCCGAGGCCTCGTCGCCTCACACAGACGGCCGGAGTCTACAGCGCACCGGCGGCGCTCGCGGAAGCCTCGGCTGCGAGCTCCGGCTCGCGGCCCTGATGCTTCAGCGCCCGCGCGTAGAGCAGCAGCGCCGGGGACAGGGCCGCAGCCGAGGCCGCAAGCGCGGCACGGATCCCGAAGGCGTTCCCGACGAGCCCCAGAGCCGGCCCACCGCCCCACTCACCAGCGGAGTCTCCGAGGTTCGTCATCGAGATGACCGTCGCCCGAACGCTCGAGTCGTCGATGCTCGAGTTCAGCCACGTGGCGTAGACCGGTGCCGCGAGCGAGCGCACGACCCGGATCGCCCAGAACGCGGCCACCGCGACGAGGAACTGGCCCGCGAACGCGAAGGCGAGCGTGCCGACGATCATGAGCGCGTCGGAGAGCAGCAGCATCCGCGTCATCCCGATCCGGTCGAGGCGCACGAAGCGCTGCCTGAGCGGTTGCGCGACGAAGATGGCGAGCAGGAGCACGCCCGCATTGAGGACGCCGAACCAGACGATCGGGTCGAGGTCGCCGAGCCCGGGGACACCGATGTCGACGAGGAAGTGCGCCTCCCACAGGCGGTCGAAGCCCTCGCCCCACATCCCGACGAAGAAGGCGATGCCGACGATGAGGAGCAGCATCGGCCGGCGCCGGATCAGGCGTCCGCCCTGGGCGCCCGTGTGCGCCATCGAGCGAATCGCGCCCATGCCCTCCGGCGTGGCCGGCCGAAAGCCGGGCTCCGGCATCAGCAGCGCCAGGAGCACACCGAGCACGACCATCGTCAGGCCGCCCGCGACGATCGGCAGACGGAGGTCGACGAGCGCTAGCCCCACCGCAGCGACGATGCCGGCCAGCGAGGCCCCACGCGCGATCTGGGCACCGCGCTGATACGGCCCGGCGACGTTGTCGACGCCGACCTCGTCGGCGAGCCACGCGTCCTCCGCGCCGCTCTTGAACGTCCACCCGAATCCCATGACTGCAGCGGCGATCAGCACGACCGCCACCCCGGGCGCAAGCCCGGTCGCGACGAAGGTCAGGCCCATGACGAACGCGCCTATGACGACCGACAGCCGCCTGCTGTACGTGTCCGCGACGATCGCCGTCGGCACCTCGAACAGGAAGTAGGCAACCTCGAGGGCCGTTCCCGTGAGGATGAGCTCGAGCGGGCTCATGCCGAGCTCCGTGACGAAGAGGACCGGCGCGAGCGTCCAGGCGAGCGTGAAAGCGAAGGCCTCGACGCCGCGGTACAGAAGCCAGGTCCGCTGCGCGTCGAGCCGGCGCATGGCCTACGCCGAGGCGCCGGAGTAGCGACGGAGGCCGAACTTCCAGAACCAGCGCGTCGCAGCGAAGACGACCGTCGCGAAGATCGCGGCGAAGAGCAACGTCTCCCAGTCGAGGCGCGAGGTCACCGCCTCGGCCGGCACCGTCACCGCGAATGCGACGGGCACGAGGAAGGTCACGCTGTAGCGCAGCCAGCCCGGGTAGATGCCGACCGGGAAGCGGCCCGTCGCGAAGACGCCGTCGAACAGCTCGGCGGCGGTCCACATGTTCACGACCCAGAACGCGCCGGTCGCGATCACGAGCCAGAAGCAGTAGATGAGCACCGCGCCGAAGGCCAGCGAAACGGCAAACGCCAGGGCATCGGCCGGCCCCACACCCGTCGCGATCCCCGAGAGGCCAAAGCCGAGCACGACGAGCCCCGAGACGATGTCGACGACCTGCCAGATGCGAATCTCGCGCACGCTCGCAAGCACTTGCGCGTCCTCGGGTTTCGTCAATGCATAGTCGAGGGTCCCCCGATGCACCTCGTCCATGACGCGATTCATGTTCGGCTGGATGTACGTCTTCACGACGCCGCCCATGAAGATCTGGATGCCCGTCACGCACAGAAGCTCGGGCTTGGACCACCCGTTCAGCTCATCCGTGTGCGAGTAGACAAGGGCAAGGACGGCAAGCGCGACCCCCAGCGTGATGGCGGACTGGAGCAGCGACACGAGGAAGTTCACGCGGTACTGCAGCTCGTTCATGACTCCGACGCGCAGGTACAGCCACGAGATGCGGAGCGCGTTCACGCCTAGCCTCCGACCGCCGAGAAATGCCTGATCGCGAACCGCCACGCGACCTTGAACAGACCGAGGCCGATCAGGATCCACAGCACCTGGAACGCGAGCCCGCGCCCGAGCTCGGCATTCGACAGATCGCCGACGAGAGCTTCGATCGGGAAGAAGAACGCCCACTGGAAGGGCAGGAACCAGGAGATGGTCTGCACCCAGTCCGGCATCAGCGGAAGGGGCACGAGCCGGCCCGAGAGCAGCAGCTCGAGCGTCATCCAGAGATCGAAGATCGCGGCGCCGCGCGTCGTCCAGAAGCAGAGCATCCCGAGCGTCGACTGGAACATCGTCCGCAGGAGGTACGCGCCCCAGATCGCGACGCCGAACACGGCTATCTCGAGCGGCCGCGGGTGCAGGTCCGGGTCGAAGACGAGCGAGAGCCCGATCGCGATCGGGATCCAGAGCACGATCACGACGACCTTCCAGCCCGCGAAGTAGGCGATGTCGTAGTTCAGCGGGTGTAGCGGGCGAAGCAGCGACCCCGCAAGGTCGCCCTCCCGGATCCGCTGCTCCCAGTACGGCGCGCCGAAGACGATGTTCATGTTCCGGACGAGCGTCCAGACGATGTAGTAGGCCGCGAAATATCCCGGCGTGAAGCCCTGCACCGAGCCGCCCTGCTCGTCCGCGATCGTCGTCCAGACGACCAGGTAGATCACCGGCTCGGCGATCATGCCGAGCATGTAGAAGTAGTTCGCGGTCCGGTACTGGAACTGCTCCTGAACCGCCAGCTTCATCGTCGTCGCGTAGAAGTCGACGGTCGAGCGAATGCGGCCGGCCTGCGGCAGCGCGCGTGCAGATCCCTCCGCGATCGCCGTCACTCGGGACGCTCCTGCGCGAAGACGAGCTCGATGACGTCCTCGATCGGCGGGTCCTCGATGTTCAGGTCGAGGACCGATTGATCCGCGAGGAGCTGGGCTGCCACCCGCGAGGTCTCCGCCTTCGGCACCCGCAGAGTGATCCAATCGCCTTCTCGGTGGATCACCTCGCCGTAGCGACCGAGATCGACGGCGCCGTTCTCGAGCGCGACCCCGATCGTCTTGTACGCGGCGAACTGGTCGGCGAGCCCGGTGAGCTGGCCGTCGTACAGGATCCGCCCGTGGTGGATGACCACGACGCGGCGGCAGAGCGCCTCGACGTCCGCCATGTAGTGGCTCGTCAGGAGCACGGTCGCGCCGTATCGCATGTTGTACTCGGCAACGAACGACCGGATCCGCTTCTGCATCGTCACGTCGAGCCCGATGGTCGGCTCGTCCAGGAAGAGCACCTGGGGGCGGTGGACGAGCGCGCCGACGATCTCGACCTTCATGCGCTCGCCGAGCGAAAGCTGCCGGACCGGCTTGCGCACGAGGTCTCCGACGTCGAGGAGCTCGATCAGCTCGTCCCGGAGCGGTGTGAAGTCCTCGCGCGGGATGCGGTAGATCGCCCGGTTGAGCTCGAACGAGTCGAGCGCCGGAAGGTCCCACTGCAGCTGGTTCCGGTTGCCCATCACGAGGGTGATCCGACGAAGGAAGTCCTTCTCGCGCTTCGAGGGCACGTGGCCGAGCACGTGGGCCTCACCCCCCGTCGGGTAGAGGAGGCCCGAGAGCATCTTCAGCGTCGTCGTCTTGCCGGCTCCGTTGGGCCCGAGAAAGCCGACGATCTCGCCGGGCGCGATCCCGAACGAGATGCGGTCGACGGCCCGCACCGCCCGGGTCTTCCGGCGCACGAGGCTCTTGGTGGCCGCGAGGAGACCGGGCTCCCGTTCGGGCACGTCGAAGACCTTCTCGAGCCCGTCGACGTGAACTGCTCGCTCGCTCATCGCTGCCTCTGCGCAAGATCAGGATCCGCGAGCGCGGATCCTGATCGCGCGAACTTCCATAGTGGCGTCCGCTTCGCGGCCGCATCGACTGCGATGGCCACCTCAGCCGCTCCTCTTGAGCTTCCCGTGCTTCTTCGCGTACCGCTCGCCGCGGCTGAAGACCCAGAGACCAAGCGGAACCGAGATGGCTCCGATCAGCAGCAGCGGCCAGATCTCGTCCCACATCGCGCTCAGGGGCTGACCCTCGAGGATCGCCTCCCGGATCCCGTCGAGCGCGTACGTCGCCGGCGAGATGACCGCGATCCACTGCATCCACTGGGGCAGCACTTCAACCGGGTAGTAGACGCCGGAGACGACGAGCAGGGTGCCCTGCGCGACGAACCCGAGCTGCGTCCCCTTCTCCGGTGAGATCAGCGGAAGTACGGACATCATCATCCCGATCCCGATGAACGACACCGACGCGACGACGAGCACGACGAAAGCCGGGAAGTACCTCGCGTCGGGCATCGAGAGGTCGAAGAAGACGAACGCGCAGACGACGAAGAGGAAGATCGCCCGCAGCAGCCCGTAGAGGATCGCGAAGACGCCCTGGCCGGCCAGGTGCATCGCCCGCGAGAGCGGCGCCATGAATGTGTACTCGATCGTCCCCTCCCAGCGCTCCCAGGCGACGGTCTCCATCAGGAACTCGAAGAGGATCCCGAGGTATGCCCAGACGACGGCGCCGATCAGAAGCGTCGTCATGGCCTCGTTGACGTCGAGCGTGCCGCCCTCCGCCTCGATGCCCTTTGCGATGAAGACGATCGTGAGCGTGTTCGCCACGGTCCACACGAACCACGCGACGTCCCACCAGATGTAGCGCTTAGTGAGGTAGGCATTCCGCTCGACGACCCCGCCCGCTCCGACGAGCTCCGCCCGCATGTTCCCCATCAACGCTCTCATGGCCGCTCCCACGCCGGCCAAGCCGGCGTTCCGCTCTTCGGCGGCTCCGTCGAGCCCACGCCGCTCATGCGAACACCTCCCGGTCGTCGTCGTCGGAATCGCCCTCGGCCTCGAACTCACGGCCCGTCGCCGCGAAGAACGCCTCCTCGAGCGTGTCCGCGCCGTACCGCTCCCTGAGCGCGTCTGCAGTCTCGAGCGCGAGCAGATGCCCCCGGTCGAGGATCCCGACCCGCTCCGCCAGCGTCTCGGCTTCCGCGAGATCGTGCGTGCAGAGGAGGATCGTCGAGTCGTGCGAGATCCGGATCTCGCGGATGAAGTCCTGCACCTCGAGCTTCGAGCGCGGGTCGAGCCCGGTCGTCGGCTCGTCGAGCAGCAGCAGGACCGGCGACGTCAGGAGCGCCCGCGCGAGCGCGACCTTCTGCTGCATGCCGCGCGAGAGGTTCTCCATCGGCTCGTCGCGGCGGTCCGACGGGAAGCCGACGCGCTCGAGGAGTTGCGGGATCGCGCCGCGGGTCTGCTTCGTGGTCATGCCGTAGTACCGGGCCGCGTAGCTCAGGTTCTCGGCTGCCGACATCTTCTTGAAGAACGACGCCTCGACCGACACGCGATTGACGAGCCGCCGGACTGCGCGGTGCTCGCTGACGACGTCGTGGCCGAAGATGCTCGCGGTTCCTCCGTCGGGAAGCAGGAGCGTCGAGAGCAGGCGGACCAGGGTCGACTTCCCCGAGCCGTTCTGGCCGAGGATGGCGACGGTCTCACCGCGCTCCAGCGTGAATGAGACGCCTTCGAGCGCGACGCGCTCGCGCTTGCCGAACCGGCCGAGCTTGCGGTCGCGACGTCGGAAGACCTTGCGGAGCTCCCGCACCTCGACGGCCGGCGTCGGATCAGCGTCACGGGACTCTGGGCGCCGAGCCGCGGCCATCGGTACTGCCTCGTGTACGTCCGTCATGTGGTGCTCCTTCGAAGAACTGCGTAGCGAGAAATGGGCAAGCAAGCGCCGGACCCACGCGGAGGGCCGCGGCAACCGGTATCTCAGCTACGGAGGAGCAACATCCGGCCGCGGACGATAGCGACCCGACCGGATGCGGTCAACTCAGCCGCGCCGAGAGCCGGGCGGGCTCACGACGAGGGGTCTTGCACTGGGTCTCGGCCAACCTCGTCACCTCCCGGCACTCGTGGAACTGAGGAAGCCGACACGATAGCGACAGGATCGCCTTCTCGGCGACAGGCCTGGCCGCGCCCGTGCGAGAGCGACCTTGTGGCTCTGAGCCACAAGGTCGCTCTCGGTCACCGGCTGTGGAGGGCGGCTCGAGGAGGGCTAGCGGAGAGAGAACGTGACGCTGACGCTCGCGGACGTCTCCTGACGGCCGGGCACGACCGGTGTGGAGGCCGCCATGGCGTCCTTCGCCTCGGCGGCGTACGGGATCGCCTGCGACCCGACCTCGGACAGCGACGTGATCTCGCCGAGCGAGCGGCCCGCAGCCCGCGCAAGCACCTCGGCGCGCTCGCGCGCGTCGGTGACCGCGTCGGCGAGCGCCTCGCGGTAGAGGCGGTCGGCGTCGGTCGAGCTCATGCCCGGGCCCGTGATCTGGTTCGCGCCGGCTTCCGCGGCTGCGTCGATCAACGCGCCGGCACGGCCGACACCGATCGTGGCGGACACGCTGTTGCTGGCCGAGTAGCCGGTGACCGCGCCGTTCTCGTCGGTAACCGCGTAGACGCTTACCCACTGCGTCGCGATCTCACGGGCGCCGGCCTGGCGGAGCGCGGCGATCACCTTCTCCATCGCGTCCGCATTTGCGGCGATGGCGGCCTGGGCGGTCCGGCCGCGGCTGTCGACCCCGAAGCTGAAGTTGGCGTTGTCCGGCGTGGACTCGACCGACCCGACCCCGGTCACCGTGACCGTGTCGGCATCGGGCGTCGAGGGATTCTGGGCGGCGGCGGGCTTGGGTCCTGGCCCGAAGGCGCCGGCGAGTGCGACGACGGCCAGGAGTGCTGGGACTGCGATCAGAAGACGGGTCTTCATCGGGTTCCTCCGGGAGTCGGTGACAGCCGGAATACGCCGCGGCGTGTACTCCTCGTCACAGCCCGGAGAGGCGCCTTGTGTCAATTCGACACTTGGCCCCTCGCGTCGACGCGGCGGCGCCGCTCAGGCGAGATAAGGAGCTGCGCCGCGCTTGAAGAGGCCGCGCGCGATGACGAGCCGCTGAATCTCGCTCGTCCCCTCCCAGATCCGGTCGACCCGCAGCTCGCGGTAGAAGCGCGCAGCAGGGTTCTCGACCATGTACCCGCGGCCGCCGAAGGCCTGCACCGCGCGATCCGCCGCGCGGCCGGCCATCTCGGATGCGAACAGCTTCGCCATCGACACCTTGCCGTGGACGATCTTGCGGTCGTCGTGCGTGTCGAATGCATGCGCCGCGTGGTACGTCAGCAGCCGTGCGGCAAGGAGCTCGGTCAACGAGTCGGCGAGCTGGAAGGCGATGCCCTGGTGCTCGGACAAGCGCGCGCCGAACGCCTCTCGCTCCTGCGCCCAAGCGCTCGCCTCGTCGAGAAGCCGCTCCGCCGCTCCGCAGCAGCGTGCGGCGATGAAGAGACGCTCTACGAGAATCCACTCCCTTGCTCCCGCGTCCCCGCTCGCCGGGACGCGGTTCGCGTCGGGAACACGGCAGTCGCGGAAGACGATCTCCGGGTGGTGGTCGAGGTACGGGTCGTGGAGAAACCTCGGAGTGCGGACGATCTCCAGACCCGGCGAGTCGGGCTCAACGATGAAGAGCGTCTGCTCCCCCTCGGCGACCGCGAGCACGATGTAGTAGCCGGGGTCGCCCTCGCTCGTCACGAACCACTTCTCGCCGTTCAGCACCCACTCGTCGCCGTCGCGCTCGGCCGTCGCCTCCAGGCCGGCGAGGTCGGATCCGGCGCCCGGCTCCGTCAGCGCCCAGGCCTCGCGGTACTCGCCGCGCACGACCGGCATGACGTAGCGCTCGCGCTGCTCCGGCGTCGCGATCTCGAGCAGCTCCCGCGGACCTCGGTCGACGACCGCGAACCCGAGCCCGTTCGTCGCCTTGCCCGAAACCTCCTCGAGCGCTACCTGCCCGACCATCGGGAGGTCGCGTCCGCCCAGATCGGTGGGCATGTTGAGCATCGAGAAGCCTTCCGCGCGTGCCTTGCGCCGCAGCTCGTCGACCTCGGTCGTGTCGATCGAGCCGCGCTCGGCGATCGAGAACTCGACCGGATACACCTCGGCCTCGATGAAGCGCCCGACGCGCTCCTGGAGCTCGCGAATGTCGGCGGGAAGCTCGGGGACGATCACGGCTCGGTACCTCCGGAAGACTTCCTGACCGTACGGTCAGGAGGACGGGAGACTACTTGACGCACGCTCGAACAGCGCTCGTTCGGTGGCCGTGAGCGGCCGCGCCTTCCCGGTCTCGCGGTCGCGCGCGACGACAACGGCCTCCGAGCGAGCGGAGAGCCAGCCCTCCTCGGAGTGGATCTCCTCCTGGAGCGTGATGCTCGCCGTGCCGATGCGCTCGAGCCTGCACGTGACGACGAGCGACTCGTGCTCGAGCCGAAGCTCGCGGCGGAAGTCGATCGCGACGCGCGCGAGAACGAAGTCCCACTCGTCCCCTTCCCCGGCGAGCGCCTGCGAGAGCCACTCGTCGCGGCACTCCTCGAAGTACGTTGCATACACGGCGTTGTTGACGTGCTGGTACGCGTCGACGTCGCGCCACCGGATCTCGATCCGCTTCTCGTGCACCACTGGGGCGATCGTACGGAGAGAATGCGCGCCGTGCCCGGAGTGCGATCCCTCCTCTTCCCGAGCTCGCTCGCCGTCGTCGGAGCGTCGCCCCGGAACGCGGAAGCGGTGGAGACCGTCGTCCGCAGCGGTGTTCCTGCCTGGGGCGTGAACCCCAACCGAGACGAGGTCGGCGGCCTCGCGTGCTTCCCGTCGTTCGCCGATCTGCCCAAGACCCCGGAGACCGCCCTGCTGCTCGTGAACCACGAGCGCGTCGAGCAGGCGTTCGAGGACGCGGCCGCCGCCGGGGTCCGCGCCTTCGTCGTGCCGGGCGTCGGTGCCGAGGCGGGAGCCGCGGCGGCGCCGACGGTCGCGCGCCTGGCCGCCCGCGCACGCGAGGTCGGCGCCTACATGGTGGGCCCGAACTGCATGGGCGTCGTCGTCCCGGATGGGCCGATGGCATGGATCGGCCGGCCTCCCGAGACGACCGCTCCCGGCACCGTCGCCGTTCTCTGTCAGTCCGGGTCGATCGCCGACGCCTTTCTGTCTCTCGGCGGGCGCGTCGGCTTCCGGTGCATCGTCTCGTCCGGGACCGAGGCCGTTACGGACGCAGCCGACTACCTCTCGTTCTTCGCCGAGGACGACGGGACCCGGGCGGTCGGCCTGTTTCTGGAGACCGTCCGCCGCCCCGAGGAGTTCGTCGCAGCGCTCGAGCAGTGCGCGCTCGCCGGGAAAGCCGTCGTCTGCCTGAAGGTCGGACGGTCGGAGGCCGCCGCCCGGGCCGCGCTGTCCCACACGGGTGCTCTGGTCGGCTCGGGCCGCGCGTTCTCGGCCGTCCTCAAGCGGTACGGCGCAATCGAGGTCGAGGACTTCCACGAGCTCGTCGAGACGCTCGAGGTCCTCGGACGCGGTGGACGCACGAGCGGTACGCGGATCGCGGCCATCTCCGAGTCGGGCGGCGAGTGCGCGCTCCTCGCCGACCAGGCGGAGGCGGCGGGAATCCCGTTCGAGCCGCTCCCCGATGACCTCGCGGGCCGCCTCCGGGCCGAGTTCCCGAACTACCTCGCGCCCGGGAACCCGCTCGACGCCTGGGCCGTCGCGGACGAGCGCGTCGTGTACCCCCGCTCGCTCGAGCTCATGGCCGAGTCGGGGTCGTTCGACATCCTCGTTGCGCAGGCCGACCTGTCCCAGTTCCGCGACCCGGGCAACGACGAGTGGTGCGAGCTCACGCTCCGAGCGCTCGCGGAGCTGCGCGATCGGACCGGCGTGTTCGTCGCCGGAACGACGGTGCACAGTGCGGATCCGCCGCAAGCGTTCCAGGAGCTCGCCCGCGAGCTCCGCCTCCCACTCCTCCGTGGGCCGCGCGACGCGATGCTCGCACTCGCCCGCGTCGCCCGCCTGCAACCGCTCTTGCCCCACGAAGAGCGTGAGCGTCCCCCGGACGTCTCCGACCTGCTCGAGAAAGGCGCCCTCTCCGAGCACCGCTCGGCGCTCGTGCTCGAGCGACTCGGCGTGCCGTTCGCATCGAGAAGCCTCGCCGCGGGCCCGACCGAGGCGGCCGCGGCGGCGGAAGCGCTCGGATTCCCCGTCGTCGTGAAGCGCGACGGTCCCGCGCACAAGGCCCGCGAGGGAGGAGTCGTGCTCGGCCTCACGTCGGCCGAGGAAGTCGCATCCGCGGCCGAGCGCCTCGGCGGACGCGTCCTCGTCGCCCAGCAGTCCGAGCCGGGCGAGGAGGTCCTGTGCGGCATGACGCGCGATCCCGACTTCGGTCCCGTGCTGGCGGTCGGAGTCGGTGGGGCCGCCGTCGAGAGCGCGAATCGCGTCGTCCTCTCGGTCGGGCCAATCGACCTGCCGCTCGCAGAGGCGCTCGTTGCCGAGGGCGAGGTCCCCGACCCCTCGGGGGTCGTCGCGAAGACTCTCCTTGCGCTCTCCCGCCTCGCGCTCGCATACCCGGAGATCGAGTCCATCGACGTGAATCCGCTCATCGTCACGCCCGAGCGGACTGTTGCGGTAGACGCACTTCTCGTTGTCGACGGATGAACTCGATTGACCACGCGGTCAGTCTTTGCTTCACTCGCCCAGGATTCGGCGGAGGATCGATGAGCGGCCCGAAGGCGAGGTGATGGCGTTGCATCCGCGTGAAGCGAGATTCGGACGGCGAGAGTTCGTCGTGAGATCCGCAGGCGGGATTGTCGGGCTGTCGAGCCTGAGCACGATCCTCGCGGCATGCGGTGGCGCGAACGGCGGCGGGTCGAGCGCGGCCGACCTCCAGCTCGCGCGCCCCGACAATCCGGTCACCTGGCCGTTCTACGACGACAACCCGCCGATCGCATCGGGGCTCGAGCCCGAGAAAGGGCCTCTCAAGATCTACAACTGGAACGGCTACCTCTGGCCCCGGATCATCAAGGACTTCGGCAAGGAGTACGGGGTCGAGGTCCAGCTCTCGACGTTCTCGACGACGGACGAGTCGATGGCGAAGATCTCGTCCGGCGCCGTCGACTACGACGTCTTCTTCCCGTACCAGGAGCGGCTAGGCCGCATGGTGCTCGGGAAGCTGCTCCAGCCGCTCAACCACGAGTACGTCCCGAACCTCCAGAAGACGATCTGGCCGTCCCTCCGCGATCCGTTCTACGACAAGGAGTCGCGGTACACGGTCCCGTACACGGTCTACACGACCGGGATCGGCTACCGGACCGACAAGGTCGACACGACCCCGTGGGATCTCGAGAACCCGTACGAGATCTACTGGGACGAGCGCAACCGCGGGAAGACCTACATCTTCGACGACGGCCGCGAGGCGCCGATCCACATGCTTCTGAAGAACGGGATCACGGACACGAACACGGAGAAGCCCGACGACATCGACCTCGCGAAGCAGGAGCTCAAGTCGCTGACGCCGGCGGTCAACGTAAAGCTGTCCACCGACGATTACACGAACGTGCCCGAGGGCCGCGCCTGGGTGCACCAGATGTGGTCGGGCAGCGCGGTCTCGGCCCAGTGGTACCTCCCCGAGGGCACCGGGCCAGAGGTGCTCGGCTACTGGTACCCGCCCGACGGCGTGGGGCTCATCGGTAGCGACATGATGGCCGTGCTCCGCTCTGCCAAGAACCCCGTCCTCGCGCACCACTTCATCAACTACCTGCTCGACGAGAAGAACGGGTATGCGAACTTCGCCGAGTTCAACGGGTACCAGCCGCCGTTCATCAGCCTCAACCCCGACCGCCTCGTCGCGGACGGCGTCGTACCGGCAACCCTGAAATCCGCGGTCGTCCGCGAGAAGGACTTCATCTACGGAAACCAGCCGCTCGAGCTGAGCCCTGACGGCCAGACGCTGTGGCAGAACGCCTGGGCAGAGTTCAAGGCGGGTGCCTGAAAGCGCTCCTCGTCGCCGGCGCGGCGTAACGCGTCGCCGCGACGCGTTCTGGGGCGGGCTCGCGCTGCCGGGGATCGCCTGGCTCGCGATCTTCTTCGTCCTGCCGTTCTACGTCATCGTCGCGGTCGCGTTCGGCTCGGTCGACCCGATCCTCCAGCAGCCGGAGCCGGCCTGGAACCCGATCGACTGGAACTGGGGGGCATTCCAGTTCGTCTTCGACGGGCTGTTCACCGGTGACCGCGCCTTCGGGCACGTCTTCGTGCGGACGTTCGTCTACGTCACGATCGCGGTCGCCCTCTCGCTCGTCATCGCGTACCCGGTCGCGTACTACGTCGCGCGGCACGGCGGCCGCTGGAAGGGGCTGCTGCTCCTCGGCCTCATCGCGCCGTTCTTCATCAGCTACCTGATGCGGATGCTCGCCTGGATCAACCTGCTCCAGGACGACGGCTGGGTGAACGACGCGCTGATGTGGGCGGGAATCCTCGACGCGCCGCGGAACTGGCTCGACGGGCGGGCGTCGAGCGTGATCCTCGGGATGGTCTACGGCTACGTGCCGTTCATGATCCTCCCGCTCTACGCGTTCCTCGACCGGATCGACCAGAGCCTGCTCGAAGCATCGCGCGACCTCGGGGCCAGCCGGCTGCAGACGTTCCGGATGGTGACACTGCCCCTCTCGGTCCCGGCGATCCTCACCGGCATCGCGATCCTCGCGCTCCCGATGTTCGGCGACTACTACACGCCAGACCTCCTCTCGGGCTCGCCGCGGACGTCGCTCATCGGCAACCAGATCAACCTCTACATCCGCGGGGGCCAGCAGATCCCCGTCGGAGCGGCGCTCGTCGTCGTCCTCATGCTCCTGCTGTCGGTCCTCCTCGCGTACTACGTCGTGGCGACGACGCGCGCCCACCGGAGGCTCCACTCGTGAGCACCGCGGCTGCGACCGCGCGCGCGGAGACCCGGCCGTCCGCGGGCCGACGGTTCCGGGACTGGGTCGCCAACCCGTGGGGGAAGCCACGGTTCCTCCCGCTCGTCACGCTGGTCTACCTCGTCTGGTCGATCGTCCCGATCCTCATCGCCATCCGGTTCTCGTTCAACGAGGGACGCTCGCGCTCGACGGCGCAGGGGTGGTCGCTCCGCTGGTACTTCGACGACCCGGATCTCTCCGTCTGGAACGACCCTGACCTGCGCTCGGCGCTCTTCCAGAGCCTGAAGCTCTCGGCGCTAGCCGTGCTCATCGCCGTCCCGCTCGGTGTCGCGCTCGCGATCGGGCTGACGCGCTGGCGGGGACGCGGCGCCGGGACGTCGCGCTTCGTCTCCGTGGTGCCGCTCGTGACGCCGGAGATCGTGATGGGCGTGGCGCTCTTCCTCGTGTTCGTGAACCTGCTCACGTTCATCCCGCTGGGGACGACGGCGCAGGCGATCGGCCACGTCACCTTCTCGCTCTCGTTCGTGCTGATCATCGTGCGCGCCCGCCTGCTCTCGATCGGCCCCGAGTACGAGGAAGCAGCCCAGGACCTCGGTGCGTCACCGGTGCAGGCGCTGCGGCTCGCGCTCCTTCCGATGCTCACCCCGGCAATCGTGGCGAGCGCCATCATCGTGTTCGCGATCTCCATGGACGACTTCGTCGTCAGCGCGTTCCTCTCGTCGGGCTCGACCACCGACACCGTGCCGGTGCGGATCTACTCCGCCGGGCGTACCGCGCCGACCCCGGCGCTGAACGCGCTCGCGACGCTGACGCTCGTCATCACGCTCTTGATCGCGGTCGTCGCCTTCCTCATCTGGCGCGTCGTCGAGGCACGGCGCGGACGGCGCGGCTCGGCGCTGCAGGAGTTCGCGTCGCTCGAGGGCGACACCACGCAGCTGCGCTAGGAGCGTCAGGCGACGAGCACCGCGTGCGCGGCGGCCTCGCCCGAGCGAACGCCCCCCTCCATGTGCATGTGCCCCACTCCAGCGATGTCGGAGCACGCCCAGTGGATCGGCCCCACCGGCCGGCTGAGGTCGGGGCCGAACCGCGTGAGCCCACCCACCGCGAAGGTCGCTGCGTATGCGCCGCGCGTCCACTCCTCCGAGCACCAGTCCGTCTCGATGTAGTCGGTCGCGTTGAGCGCGTGCGGCCCCACGTATGCGGCCAGCCCGTCCAGGATCTCGCGGCGGCGGGCGTCGGGGCTCATGCGCCCGGCCTCCTCGGCGACCTCGCCGGACAGGAAGGTGCAGAGCACGCCCACCGACGCCGAGGGCGGCGTGTTGTCGTAGATCTCGCGAACGAGACCGTAGGGCGCGAAGCCCTCGCCGGAGAGACCCTCGGCGCGCCAGAAAGGCTCCTCGTAGACGGCGAGGACCTTCGTGACGCAGCCCTGCGAGATCGCCTGCTCCAGCCGCAGCCGCCACGGCGGAAGAACCGGGTCGAACCGGATCAGCGCCGTGAGGTTGGGCGCGACCGCGACGATCGCCCGCCGCGCCCGGACTCGCACCGAGCCGGCGTCGGCCTCGACACTCTCGGGCGTCCAGCGGATCTCGCGGACGGGCGCCTCGAGGACGACGCGGTCGCCGAGACGCTCCGCGAGCCGGAGCGGCGCCAGCTGCGATCCCCCGACCACCCGATAGGCGAGGCACTGCTCGCCGGCGAAAAGCTCGTACGTACCCCCCGCGCCGGCGATTACCCAGAGCCCCTGGAGAACGGAGAAGGTGTGCGCCGGCTTCGTCATGAATCCTCCCGCGAGCCACGCCCGGAGGAGGTCTCTGGCGACGTCGTCGTCGAGCTCACGCCGGAGCCACGCCTCGAAGGTCGTCGCATCGAGCTCGGCCGCATCGGGGTGTGCCCACGGCGCCTCCGGGTCCAGCTCCTTCGCAAGCGCGTCGAGCTTCGCCTCGGCCTCCTCGTATGCGTGCATCGACGCCTCGGCGATCGGCTCGTGGCCCGCATAGCGACGGGCGGCTCCGGCCGCGTCGACATAGACGTTCTCGCCTTCG
Source organism: uncultured Actinomycetes bacterium (assembly GCA_963815895.1). Taxonomy (GTDB): domain Bacteria; phylum Actinomycetota; class Thermoleophilia; order Gaiellales; family Gaiellaceae; genus GMQP-bins7. The sequence continues at coordinate 989,428 of CAWFIP010000002.1, forward strand.
CGATACGTGGCGAAGAGCTCGATCCCGAGCTCGTCCAGCAGCGCGTGCAGCCGCGACTGGTACGGGGCGACCCACTCTCCGCCGAGCTCGTTTGCCTCGCCGCCCAGCTCCGTGTTCCAGAGGCGGCCGCCAACCCGGTCGCGGGCCTCGAGGACGACGACGTCCTGACCCCGCTCGACCAGCCGCGCAGCCGCGGTGAGCCCGGAGATCCCGGCGCCCACGACCACGCAGTCGGCCGTCAGCTCGCGTGCACCCACGTCTTCTCCTCCGCGCCGAGCGCGGCCGCAGCTGCCGCTCGCCCCGTACGTACTGCGCCCTCCATGTAGCCCGCGACCCACTGATCCGACCCGCAGACGTAGAACGGCGGCGCGTGCGTCCCGTGCAGCGGCCCGACCCGCATGACGTCACCCGGCCACCAGTGCGTGACGTATCCGCGCGTGAACGGGTCCGACGCCCACAGCCGGATGTGAGTCGCGACCGGCCGCGCGGCCGCGTCGTCGTACATGCGCCGAAGCTCCTCGTGGAGCGCTGCCTCGCGATGCTCCTCGGCGGACGCGAGCAGCCACGCCACCCGCTCGGGCGGGATGAGGCCGGAGAGAACGCCTTCGCGCTGAGGCCAGGTGGAGGCGAGCAAGTGCTCGCCCTCCGAGAGCCCGTTCGCGCCCAGGTCGGCCCAGACCGAGCGCTCGTACTCCGTCACGAGCTTCGCGGCCTGCGCGTGACGCTGGCGACGAAGGGAGGCGAGCCGGTCGGGTGCGACGCCCTCGATGCGGATGTGGTGGAGGACAGAGACCGGGATCGCACAGACGACCGCCTCGGCCTCGACCCGTTCGCCCGTCGCCGTCGTCACGGCGCACCCACCGGACGACACCTCGACGACGCGCACGTCCTGCCCGAGCCGAATGCGCTGCCCGAGCTCCGCCGCCATGCGGAGCGCGACCTCCGCGCTCCCTTCTGTGACCTGAAGCGACTCCCAGTACTCGTAGTACGCGTCGAACCCCGGATCTGGCGCGACCGCGGCCTTCCTCAGCTCGGAGAGGAGCGACGTCCGCTCCGCGGATCCGGCGGCGAGCGACAGCGACCCGAGCTGGAGCGCGCGCACGGTCGAGGGCAGCGCGTCGACCGAACGCGCCCAGTCGCAGATCGACGCGTCGTCGAGGCGCGTCGCGTCGGGGTGCGACCAGGGGTCGGCGGGGTCCACCGTCCGGGCAAGGTCCACGAAGAGCCCCGTGACGCGCTCGTAGTCGGCGCGCTCGGCGTCGTCCGCGAACGGGAAGTCCTCGGACCTTAAGACGCCCTCGACGAGGTCGTACGTCGTGTCGCCCGCCATGGCGGTGTACGTCTCCTGCAGCGAGAGCCCGAGCTCGGACACGAGCTCGAGGTAGGCGGTGTGAATCGGCCCGATGAGCTCGCCTCCCATCTGGATCGGCCTCCCCCCGTCCGCCGCGGGAACCTGCTCCACGCGGCCGCCGACCCGGTCCCGGGCCTCGAGCACGAGGACGTCCGCGCCGCCGGCCGCGAGGTCACGCGCCGCCGCGAGGCCGGCGAGGCCGGCACCGAGAACGACGACGTCGCTCAGCTCGCCGCCGCCTCATCGTCGGCGAGCACGCGCAGCGCGTCGGGCGGGAGATACGCCGTGACCTCCTGCCCCACGTCGTACTCCTCGACGTCCTCGTCATTCGCCACGAGCGCCTGGAGCCGATCGCCTCCAGGGAGGGTGACGAACACCTGCGTCGTGGAGCCGAGATAGACGAATCGCTCGATCCGCGCCGGCACACGGTTCTCGCCGGACGCGCCTCGCGCCTCGATGCGCACGCGCTCGGGGCGGATCGCCACGCGGACGACCCCCGTCCTCTGAACCGGCGCCGAGACCGCGAGGCTCACCCGGCCGACGTCGACCTGCGCAGTTCCGCTCGACTGGGCCCGCATGAGGTTCGAGACGCCGATGAAGTCGGCGACGAACGCGGTCTCGGGACGCTCGTAGACCTCCCGCGGAGACCCCAGCTGCTCGACGCGTCCGTTGGCCATCACGGCGAGCCGGTCCGACATCGTCAGCGCTTCCTCCTGGTCGTGGGTCACGTACAGAAATGTGATCCCGACCTCGCGCTGGATGCTCTTGAGCTCGACCTGGAGCTCGCGACGGAGCTTGGCGTCGAGCGCGCCGAGCGGCTCGTCGAGGAGCAGGACGTCGGGCGAGAGGATCAGCGCGCGGGCGAGAGCGACACGCTGCTGCTGGCCCCCGGAGAGCTCGTGCGGCTTCCGCTTCCCGAAGCCGCCGAGACGGACGAGCTCGAGCATCTCCCCGACCCTCGAGTCCTTCTCGGGCGTCGAGAACGAGCGAAAGCGAAGGCCGAAGCCGACGTTCTCCGCGACCGTCAGGTGCGGGAAGAGCGCGTAGCTCTGGAACACCGTGTTGACGCGCCGCTTGTGGGGCGGCGTCTCGGTCACGTCCTCGTCCCCGATGGCGATCCGTCCCGTGTCCGGCCGCTCGAAGCCGGCGATCATGCGCAGCGTCGTCGTCTTGCCACAGCCGGATGGGCCGAGCAGCGAGAAGAACTCGCCCTGGCGGATGGTCAGCGAGACGTCGTCCACGGCGGGCACCTCTGTGAACCGCTTGCTGATGCGGTCGAGGACGACGCCGGCCCGCTCGTCGCTCATGTCGGCGTCAGCTCCTGCTCGATCGTCTCGCGCAGGAGGCGGCGTGCCTTCGTGCGGTCGGTCAGGCCGAGATAGAGCATCGAGTCGAGGCCGTCCGCGAATGCGGCGAGCCGCCTGCCGGCGCGCTTGGCGGACACCTCCTTCGACACGGAGCCGTCGCTGCGGCCCTCTTCGATGAGCGCCACGAGACGCCGCATCCATCCCCTGTACGCGTCCTGCACGAGCGGCCGCAGCTCGGAATCGACCCGGAGGCTGCTCCAGACCTCGTTCCAGAGCGCGCGCTGCTCGTTGAACGGCTCGCTCGAGTCCACCGAGGCGAGGAGATAGAGCTCGACCTTCGCCGCGCCGTTCGGCGCGCGCTCGAGCCGGCCGCGAACGCCCGCGTCCCAGAGATCGCTCGAGTACGCGAACGCTGCGCGCACGAGCTCCTGGCGGGTCGAGAAGTAGTAGTGGAGGAGCGCCTTCGAGACCCCGGCCTCCCGTGCCACCTCGGCCATCCGGAGCGCATGCGCGCCGTCACGGACGACGACTCGGCAGGCCGCCTCGAGGATGTCGGCCACGCGGTCGCCGGCACCGGAAGCACGAACCGAGGCGGCGTCGCTCACAGGCTCGTATCTTCACCGATCGGAGCGCAGGACGTTATCCTGACCGTACGGTCAGTCGACGTGCCAGGAGGCACCGCGTGCGCGAGGAACCGGACGTCCACGCAACGAGCTCGGCGATCCCCGCGATCGCCAACCCGATCGCGGAGGGCTGGACGCTTCCGGCCGGCTGGTACGCGGACGACGCCGTGTGGGCGCGCGAGCGGGACCGGATCTTCGCTGCCACCTGGCAGTACGCGGGCCGGGCCGATCAGGTCGAGGCGCCGGGCAGCTTTCTCGTCAGCCGCGCTGGGCACATCCCCGTCGCCATCGTGCGCGGGCGCGAGGGAACGTTGCGCGGCTTCGTCAACGTGTGCAGGCACCGCGGGCATCCGGTCGTCAGCGGCGAGGGCCGCCGCGAGACGCTCCAGTGCCCATACCACGCGTGGACGTACGACCTCGACGGCTCGCTTCGGCGCGCACCGCGCGCGGAGCGGGAGGAGGGCTTCGACCCCACCGGCCTGTCGTTGCTCCCGGTCGCCGTGGACACGTGGGGGCCATTCGTCTTCGTCAACCCCGACGTCGAGGCGGCCCCGTTCGCGGACACACTCGGCGCCCTTCCGGAGCTCATCGCGGAGAGCGGCGTCGATCTCGGCGACCTCCGCTTCCACTCGCACCACGAGTGGGAGATCAAGTCGAACTGGAAGGTCGCGATCGAGAACTTCCTCGAGTGCTACCACTGCCCCACTGCACACCCCGGGTTCTCGAAGGTGATCGACGTCGATCCCGACGCGTACCTCCTGACCATCGGAGCTGCCTACTCGAGCCAGGTCGGCCAGGTGCGCGAGTCGGCGCTGGCGGGGAACGGCAAGGCGCCGTACGTGCCGCGCGGCTCGGTCACGCAGGCGCAGTACCACTTCATCTGGCCGAACACGACGATCAGCATCGAGGCGGGTCCGCCGAACATCGCCATCGAACGGTGGGTTCCCACCGGCCTGCGCACGACCGCGGAGGTCACCGACTACTACTTCGGCCCTGACGTGCCCGGGTCGCAGATCCAGGAGGTCATCGAGTTCGGGACTCAGGTCGGCGAGGAGGATCTCGTGCTCTGCGAGTCGGTCCAGCAGGGGCTCGACAGCCGCGCGGTTCCGCAGGGGCGCCTCATGCGCGAGAGCGAGCGGCTGATCCACGACTTCCAGACGAAGGTCGCCGAAGCGCTCGTCGGCTGAAGAACTTTGTGGCTCTGAGCCACAAAGTTCGCTCCTAGAGGTCGTCGACGAAGCGGCGCCTGGCGTCCGCCAGGGCTTCACGGAAACCGCCCGGGCCGGGTGCGGCTCGAGCCGAGGGAGCGTCGGGTGGCTCGAACATTCCGTCGCGCACCTGGGCCGCGACCTGCTCGTGCGCGTCGCGGAAGGGGATGCCTTCCCGGACGAGAGCCTCGGCAGCGTCGGTCGCGAGCAGCTGGGAATCGGAGGCTGCCGCCTCGAGGCGCTCGCGATCGACCTCGAGCGCGCTCACGAGAAGGACGAGGGCGCCGAGCGCGAGCCGGGTGTCCCGCCGTGCCGCGAAGACGGGGGGCTTGTCCTCCTGGAGATCGCGGTCGTAGGCGAGCGGAAGCCCCTTGACGGTGGCGAGGAGCCCGGTGAGCCGGCCGATCGCCGTGCCGGCCTTCCCGCGCACCAGCTCGGCGACGTCGGGATTCAGCTTCTGCGGCATCATCGACGAGCCGGTCGCCGCGGACTCGGGAAGCCTGACGAAGGCGAACTCCGAGCTCGCCCAGAGCACGATCTCCTCGCCGATCCGCGAGAGGTGGACGAAGAGGACGGAGGTCGCGTAGAGGTAGTCGAGCGCGAAGTCCCGGTCCCCGACTGCGTCGATGGAATTCCGCATCTGGCGCGGCGGCGGCGGCAGCTCGAGCGTCGAGCCGGCAACCGCGCCCGCGCCGAGCGGGCTCTCCGATGCTGCCTCGGCCGCGTGCGCGAACCGCGTGCGGTCGCGGTCGAGCATCTCGACCCACGCGAGCAGGTGGTGCCCGAACGTCACGGGCTGCGCGCGCTGGAGGTGCGTATAGCCCGGCATCGCGGTCTCCGCCTCCGACTCTGCGAGCGAGAGGCAGACGAGCGCGAGCGCGTCGATCGCCTCGCGCGCCTCGGCGCACGCGTCGAGGACGTAGAGCCTGAGCGCCGCGGCGACCTGGTCGTTCCGGGAGCGCCCGGCATGGACCTTCCGCCCGACCTCGCCGAGCTCGCGCTCGATCGCGGAATGGACGTCCTCGGCGTCTGCGAGCGCGCCCCCGGCGTCCTGCGCGAACGCGGCCAGCCGCTCCTCGACCTCGGCGAGCTCGTCGACGGTGAGGATCCCCGCCTGCGCGAGGCGCTGTGCGTGCAGTGCCGTCGCCTCGCAGTCGTACGGGAGGAGCTCGGCGTCGTCCGCGCGCAGGAACTCCCACACCTCCGAAGCGAGGGCGCCCTCGACGCGCCCGGACCAGGTGGTCACGCTTCGATTCTGGCGCGTGTGCGAGCGGCGTGCAGCTCGGTCTCGAGCGCGGCGATCCGGATGAGCCCTTCGGCCGCGTCGTGCGGAAAGGTGTCGGCGGCGCCGTAGGACGCGAGGTCGACCGCATAGAGCGCGTTCGGCGACCTCCGGCCGGTGACGACGGCGGCGTTCGGCCGCAGCTCCACGCGAACCTCGCCCGTCACGAGCTCCTGGGTGGACGCGACGAACGCGTCGATCGCCTCGCGCGCAGGGCTGAACCAGCGACCCTCGTAGACGATCTCCGTCCACCGCTGCTCGAGCGGTCGCTTCAGGCGTGCCTCGTCCCGCGTCAGGATCGCGTCCTCGAGCGCCGAGTGCGCCTCGATGAGCACCATCGCCGCGGGCGCCTCGTAGACCTCGCGGCTCTTGATGCCCACCGCGCGGTTCTCGATCATGTCGATCCGGCCGATCCCGTAGGCGCCTGCGATCCGGTTCAAGCGCCCGATCAGCTGTGCGAGGGAGAGCTCGTCGCCGTCGAGCGTCGTCGGGATCCCCCGCTCGAACCCGAGCACCATCTCGAGCGGCGGCGGCGCCGTCGCCGGGTCGCTCGTGAGCGCGTACGGCTCGTCGGGCGGGCGCTGCCACGGATCCTCGAGCACGCCTGCCTCGATCGCGCGGCCGAAGAGGTTCTCGTCTATCGAGTACGGAGACGCAGTCGTCTGGACGACCGGGATGCCGTGCGCGAGGGCGTACTCGATCTCCTCGTCGCGGGTCCAGCTCCGGTCGCGGAGCGGTGCGATCACCTTCGCGTCGGGGAACGTCGCCTTGAACGCGAGCTCGAAGCGGAGCTGGTCGTTGCCCTTGCCGGTGCACCCGTGCACGACTGCCTCGGCTCCGCGCTCGGCGGCGATCTCGGCGACCGCCTGGGCGATCACCGGCCGCGAGAGTGCGGAGACGAGCGGGTACTTGCCCTCGTACAGCGCGTTCGTCGCAATCGCCCGCGCGCACTGCTCGTCGGCGAACTCGTCCTTGCGGTCGACGAGCAGCACCTCGCTCGCTCCCGCCGCCGCTCCGCGAGCGATCGACTCGTCGAGATCGAACTCCTGGCCGACGTCGACGAGTACGGCGACCACGTCGTCGAACCCGTACCAGTCCTCCTTGAGCCACGCGACGATGCAGCTCGTGTCGAGCCCGCCCGAGTAGGCGACGACCGCGCTCCTCATGAGATGACCGCCGGGCACAGCATGAATATGCAGAGACTAGCATGATATGCGCATACTCGGGGAGCCTTCCGCAGGTCCGGCGAAGGCCGCCGAATGCCGATTCCCGCAGGGCTTTTTCGCATGCCGTGGTGCTACGCTGCGCGCGCGGTGGAGCGCGTACTCGTCCTCAACGCAAGCTACGAGCCGCTGAACGTCTGCTCGCTCCGCCGTGCGCACGTGCTCGTCTGGAAGGGACGTGCGGAGATCCTCGAGGAGAGCGACGGCAAGCTGCGGTCGGCGACGACGGCGTTTGCGCGGCCGCACGTCATCCGGCTCGTGACCTACGTGCGCGTCCCACGCGCCGTCACACGGCGGATCTCGCGTCGCGTGCTGTTCGCACGCGACGGCTGGCAGTGCGCGTACTGCGGCTCCAGCAGCAACCGGCTGACGCTCGACCACATCGTCCCGCGCTCGCGCGGAGGGACGTCGGTCTGGGAGAACGTCGTCGCCTCGTGCGCGCCCTGCAACCACCGCAAGGGCGACCGGCTGCTCGAGGAGACGAGCATGAGCCTGCGCACGGTGCCGCGGCCGCCGACACCGGTCCTCTTCATCCGTCTCACCGCGGAGCACATCCCCGACGCCTGGCGCCAGTACCTGCCCGGGGTCGAGTCCGCCGCCGCGGCAGCCTGACGAATCGCTAGCGGGCCATCGCCCGCTCGACGGCCTCCTGCTCCTCCGGCGAGAGCGGCACCGACGACCGGCCGCGGTCGAGGTCCTTCACGTAGATCCGCGCGTAGTCGCGGCCCTGGATCGCAGTGACGACGGTGCCGCTGCGAGTCGAGTCGAGGAGCGCCATCGACGCGGATTGCTGGCCGCCCGTGCCCTCGTACGCGTCGTAGCGCACGACCGCCGTGTTCGTCACGGAGCCGTCCACGCGCCGGTCGACGCGGGAGAGCCCGGTCGCGACCTCGTCCACGGCTCGGTGCAGGTCGTCGATCCGCGCCTGCAGCGAGACTGCGAAGTCGAGGAGGTCCTGGCGTCCGCTGCCGAGGACGAGGGACTGCGCCGACTGCAGCTTCGCCTGCCGCCGCCAGAGCCAGAGCACGAACAGCAGGGCCAGCGCCGCTACTGCGCACGCTGCGATCGCGACCACGAGGGACGCCTCCATGAGCCCTAGAGGGTGAAGATGACCGGGTACTCGTACGAGTTGTTCGACGTGTTCGTCTCACCGGGTACCGGGTCGACGTCGACCCGCACCGCGATCTGCTCACCGAACGGCACGAGCGTGCCCACCTGGAACGTGACGGCCTTCGTCTCGCCCGGATCGATGATCGGGATCGTCTTCGACTGCACGATCGGCTCGGGCTGCTTCGGGATCGTGAGCGTCACCTTGAGCCGGACCTCCTGGCTGTCGCCCGAGTCCTCGACCCCGACCTCGAACGCAAGCTGCGTCGACACCTTGATCGTCGTCTCGGTCGTCGTGGACAGCTGCTGGCCGCTGGGAAGCGCCTTCACATACGCGATCTGGCTCCCGTGCAAGCCGCTCGGAGTGCCGCCGGTCGCGGCCTCCTGCGTCCGCTGCCACACCGCCGCGAGCGCGCTCGCGGACGTGAGGTCGTCGGTCGGCACGAAGACCGAGCTGGGGACCTGGACGCCCTCGATGCCCTCGTCGTCGAGAACCTGTTGCGCCGGCGCGCGGAAAAGGTCCGCCCACACGACGTCGCTGGCCTCGAGGCGCTGCATCTGCGCCTCGAGGAGCAGACCGACCTCGGCGGCGTCGGCGGCGTCGGTCGAGTCCTGGAAGACGCTACGGAGGCCGCTGAGTCCGTTTACGCGCAGCTGGAGAGCCTCGACCGCCCCATCGTTCGCGTCGTGGAGTGGCCCCGGCGTGTCCAGGTCCTCCGCGTTCTGCATCTGCGTCTCCGCGACCTGGACGTAGCCTGCGAGCTTCGCATCGAGCTCCTCCTGCTTCAGGCCGACCGTCGTCAGCGTGGTCGCAAGCTGCTCACCGAGCTGCGCGGAGTTGTTCCCGATCAACCCGATGTCGGTCATGTAGCTCGAGTACCGATCGCGCTGACGGTCGGACGAGCAGCCCTCGATCCAGACCGCGAGCAGCACCACGATGAGAATCGCGAGCCCGATCAGGGCGACGAGGCGGAGAAGCGGCGTCAGGTTCCGCGGCGGTCGCAGCCGACGTTGCGGAGGGCGTGGGCCGCGGCCTCTGGGGGGGCCACCCGATCCCCCTTCCGGCGGCTCGTCCCACGACGGCGGCTCCTCCTCGTCGAAGAAGTCGAAATCGAGGATGTCTTCGTCGCGTGTGCTCACGGTTTGCCGTCTTTCGACCCGCCACTGTAAACGAGGGAGAGGAACGACACCCCGTCAGACGGGGAAAGGAGTTCGGCGCAGGGCGGATAACCAAGCCGCAAGGTGTCCTCGCTCGCGCATGCCCTCCCGACCCGAGAGCTCGTCCTCGGGCGCTATCGCGCCGTTCGGCCGCTCGGGAGCGGCGGGAACGGATCCGTGTGGCTCGCACGCGACGAGCAGACCGGCCTCGACGTCGCGCTGAAGATCGTCCCGCGCCAGGGGAAGGCCGCCGCACGCGCCGAGCGAGAGGCTCTGGCCGCGCGCAGGCTTCGGCACCAACGCTGTGTGCGCGCATACGACGTCGGGCACGACAACGGGCACGTCTACATCGCGTACGAGTACGTCCCCGGCCGAACGTTTCGCGAGGCCTTGAGAACGGACGACGTCGACGATCGGGGCGCAGTGCAGATCGCAGCGCAGGTGCTCGACGCGCTGGCCCACGCGCACCGGATCGGCATCGTCCACCGCGACGTGAAGCCTTCGAACATCCTGCTCGAGCACGCCGCCGGGATCGAGGCCAAGCTCCTCGACTTCGGGCTCGCCCAGTTCGACGGCGCAGACACGCTGACCGCCGTCGGTGACGTTCCCGGAACGCTTGCGTACATCGCGCCCGAGCGTCTCGGAGGCGACGACGCGACCCCGGCAAGCGACGTCTGGGCCGTCGGCGTCCTGCTCTGGGAAGCACTGTCCGGGCAGCACCCGTTCTGGGGCATGCCGCTCCAGGAGGTCGCGATCGCGATCCAGCGAGGCGCTCCGAAGCTCGGAATGCTGCGCCCCGATCTCCCGCGCCGCCTGCTCGCTGCCGTCGACCGTGCTCTCGACCCCGAGCCGGCAGCCCGGCCACATGCGTCGACGCTCGCCGCCGAGCTCCGCGCAGCCTTCCGCCAGCAGGAGAAGCGACAGCCGACCACGCGTGCGCCGCGCGAGCACACGTCGATCGAGCCACTACCCGGCGTCCGGAAGCCGCTGACGCGCGCTCTCCCCGTCGTTCTCGCCGGCGCCGCCGCGGCGATCGGGGTCACGCTTCTGCCTTTCTGGCCTCCCGTGCTGGCTCTCGCGATCGTCCTCGGAGCAGCTGCAGGCGCGCTCCTGAGCCCGCGCCTCGGGATGGCGATCGCCCTCGCCGCGCCGCTCTTCCCCTTCGGAAACGACGCCCGCAGCGCCGCACTCGTCTACGGCGGCTTCGCCGTCGCCTGGATCGCGCTCACCTGGCGCGAAGCCAGGTTCGGGCTGCTCTTCGCCGCAGGACCGCTACTGGCCCCGCTCGGAGCGCTCGCGCTCGTCCCGCTCGCCGTGCAACCGCTTCGAAGCGCGTTCCTCCGCGGTGTGCAGGCCTCGGTGGCCGTGCTCGCAGCCGGTCTCGTCGCCGGTCTCGGGGAGGAGACGGGTATCGCGCCCAGCGCGTCGGTGGCCGACGTCGCGACGGCGCTGTTGACCGCACTCGCAGCACAGCCCGCGCTCCTCGCGGCCGCTGCCGTCGCCGGGATCGTCGGTGCATTCCTGCCGCGCATCCGTCAGCTGCACCGATTCGGCGTCGCGGCGGTCGGAATCGTCCTCGCCGCGGGCACCGTCGCAATCGGCGCGGGAGTGGTCGGGACCTTCCTCGCGCTCGCCGGTTGGGGCGTCGCAGCTCTGCTGGCAGCCGGATCCCGCCGGTAAACTCGGCGTCCGGAGGGGCAGCCCCCGCCGTATGACACAACGCGGCCCGAACACGAGCGCCTTCATCCTTCCGACGTAGCGATGAGCGTTCTCCGATCACTCGAGGCGCGTATCGAAGGCCTCTTCGAGGGGATCTTCGGACGCGCGTTCCGCACACACGTGCAGCCGATCGAGCTCGCGCGGAAGCTCGTGAAGGAGATGGACGACCACCGGAGCGTCTCCGTCTCCCGCGTGTACGTGCCGAACGAGTACACGCTCTACCTCTCGCCCCAGGACCGCAAGCAGTTCGAGGGCTACGAGGATTCGCTCGTCGGGGAGCTCCAGGAGTACCTCGCAGAGCATGCTCGCCGAGAGGACTACGCGCTGCTCACCCCGCCGCAGGTGCTGGTGACGGTCGACGACGACCTGGCCGTGGGCGAGTTCGGCATCGCGACCCGGCTCGTCGCGGCAGAGAACGCGCCGGAGCCCGAGATCGAGGTACCGGTCGACCAGCCGGCCCAGACGATGATCTACAAGACGCCCGTCCCCGTGCCGCCCGCCGTCCCGGTGCCCGAGCCGGAGCCCGAGCCCGAGCCCGAGCCGCGCCGGGTCTTCACGGTGACGACGAACGGCAAGCGGCGGGAACTCTCGACGGAGCGAGCGGTGCTCGGCCGGTCGCGCGACTGCGACGTGCGGGTCTCCGACCTGAACGTCTCGCGGCGGCACGCGGAGATCCGCGGGGAGGGCGATCGCTGGATCCTCGTCGACCTCGGCTCGACCAACGGCACACTGCTGAACGGGCGAAAGATCGACCGCGAGCCTCTCACGGACGGCGACACGATCACCGTCGGGTCGACCGAGATCGTCTTCGGCGAGCAGTGAGCATCCTCGCCCTGACCTCCGACGAGACGCTCCTTGCGCTCAAGATCGCCTTTCTCGTTCTGCTCTACGGCTTCATCATCCTGATCGTGCGCACGGCGACGAAGGACATCGGAGGGGCGCCGCAGGAGAGCATCGTTCTCGGCGCAGCAGACGCTGCGAAGCTCCGCGCGGCCCACGGGCTCGGCCCGGCGCGATTCCTCGTCCTCGCAGGCCCCGGCTTCCAGCTGGGGGGCGTCCTCGAGGTGAGTGGCGTCTCGACCCTCGGACGCGACCACGACTGCTCCGTGCGGCTCGACGGAGACGAGTTCGCCTCCACCCGCCACGCGCGGATCGACCCGCGGCCGGACGGCGTCTGGGTCGAGGATCTCGGCTCCACGAACGGGACCTTCGTCAACGGCACGCGGATCACGTCGCAGCGCCTCCTGCAACCGGGCGACGTCCTTCGCGTCGGCGAGACGGAGCTCCGGCTCGAATGAGGTCGGCGCGATGAGGCTCGGCCGCACGGCGGTCGTCACCGACACGGGCCGGAGGCGGCTCGGCAACGAGGACGCCTACGTCTGGCGTCCCCCGTTGTTCGCGATCGCAGACGGCATGGGTGGAGCGAAGGCCGGCGAGATCGCCGCCGGAATCGCCGCCGACACGCTCGAAGGCGCCCGCAGCGGCCGGCTGGACGCCGAGGACGTCGCATCCCTGATCGCGGACGCGAACCTCCGTATCTGGGAGCGCTCGCTCTCCGATCCGGCGACGGCGGGCATGGGAACGACGATCACGGTCGCTCTCGTCGAGGAGGAGGCGGGCGCCGTCGTCTTCGGTCACGTCGGCGACTCCCGCGCCTACCGCGTGCGCGACGGGGTGCTGGAGCAGATCACGACCGACCACTCGCTCGTCGCGGAGCTCGTGGAGAGCGGCGTGCTGACGCCGGAGGAAGCCGAGCGCCATCCGCAGCGGTCGGCGATCACACGCGCGCTCGGCACCGAACGGGCCGTCGAGCCGGATGTCTTCACGATCGAGGCCGTACCCGGCGACCTCTTCCTGCTCTGCTCCGACGGGCTCTCCGACATGCTCACCGAGAACCAGATCGCAGCCGCGATCGAGCGGGCCGACGGCGACCCGGAGGCCGCCGGGGACGAGCTCGTCAAGGACGCGAACGCGCAGGGCGGGGACGACAACATCACCGTGCTGCTCTTCGAAGTCCTCGAGGGCGATCCTGAGCCTGTGGAAGACGGCGCTGTGGACAGCGCGCAGCCGGCGGCGGCCGCGGACGGCTCCGAGGCGGACTCCGAGACCGAAGATCGGCCTCCCGATCCGGAGGGCCGGCTCCGGAAGCACGGCGCCGGGCCGGGCGGCCGCCTCGCCGCAATCCTGTTCATCCTCGCCGTCCTCGCAGTCGGGGCGCTCGTCCTGTACTGGGGGATCGCACGCTGACTGCCCGCGGCCGCGAGCTCTTCGGCCTCTTCCTCGCCGTCCTGATCGCCGCGCTCGCGCTCGCGAGCGTCACGGTTGCGCGCTCCGGCGAGGTGACGCCGGCCGTCGTCACGTACTCGGCGTTCTTCCTCGGCGTGTACCTCGTCGCACACGTCGTCGTGCGCCGCGTCGCCCCATACGCCGACGGCGCGCTGCTTCCACTGACAGCGGCCCTCACGGGCCTCGGGCTCGTCGTGAACTACCGACTCGACGCCGACGACGCGCGGAGGCAAGCACTCTGGGTCGTCATCGGGCTGTGCGTGTTCGTGGCGACGCTCGTCTTCCTCCGCCACGACTACCGCGTCCTCGAGTCGTACCGCTACCTCTTCGGCATCGCGGCGGTGGCGCTGCTCTTCCTGCCGGCGTTGCCCGCCATCGGAGAGCGGGTCAACGGAGTCCGCCTCTGGGTCCACATCGGCCCGCTCCAGTTCCAGCCCGGCGAGCTCGCGAAGATCTTCCTCATCGTGTTTCTCGCGGGGTACCTGCGCGAGAAGCGCGAGGTCCTCGCCCAGGGGAGGCTCAAGGACTTCGGGCCGCTGCTCGCGATCTGGGGCGCGGCCATGCTCGTCATCGTCCAGACCGCCGACCTCGGTGGGGCGCTCCTCAACTTCGGGATCTTCCTCGCGATGCTCTACGTCGCCACGGGCCGGGCGCTGTACGTCACGGTCGGCATCGGCCTCTTCGTCGGCGGTGCCACGCTCCTCTACCAGGCGCTCGACCGCGTCCAGGAGCGCGTGACCATCTGGCTGCACCCGTGGACGGACGATCGCGTGTACTGCGCGCTCAACGGCCAGCTCGAGTACCGCCAGGACTGCGCCTCGTACCAGCTCGTGAAGAGCCTCTACTCGATCTCGAACGGCGGGGTACCCGGGACCGGCCTCGGCGAGGGGACATTCCGCTCGCCCGAGGGCGCCGAGCTCATCCCGTACCTGCGCACGGACTTCATCTACTCCGCGATCGCGCAGGAGATCGGGCTCATCGGGGCCGCGGCCCTCCTGCTCCTGTTCATGCTGTTCGTCGTCCGCGGCATGCGGATCGCGCTCCGCGCGGACGACGGCTTCTCCAAGCTACTCGCCGCAGGGCTCACCTTCGGGTTCGCTCTGCAGACGTTCATCATCGTCGGCGGGGTCCTCCGCATCGTCCCGCTGACGGGCATCACGCTGCCCTTCGTCTCGTACGGCGGCTCGAGCATCGTCGCGAACTTCGTGCTCCTCGCAGGCCTCCTCCTCGTCTCGAACCGGGCGAACGCCCCCAAGCCGTGAACCGACGCATCATCCGCCTCACGTACGTCGCGCTGACGCTCGTCGGCGCTCTCGTCGTCATGACGACGTACTGGCAGACGTGGGCAGCGCCGGCGCTCGCCGACCGGCAGGACAACGCGATCAGGCGGGTGGCCGAGTTCTCGATCGACCGCGGGAAGATCGTGTCCACTTCCCCGTTCAGGCGGCTCGCCGTCAACAGGCGCCGGAAGGTCGACGACAAGACGCTGTTCTTCCGCCGCTACCCGCAGGGCCCGTTCGCGGCGCACGTCGTCGGCTACTCGACCGCCGCACGCTCGAGAACCGGCCTCGAGCGGTCGTTGAACGACTACCTGACCTCCTCGAATGCCAACCTCTCGACCGCGCTCGACAAGGCAGTCGACGAGCTCCGCGGCAAGCCGGTCAAGGGCAACGACGTCGTCGTGAACCTCGACCTGGACGCGCAGCAGGTCGCGCTCGAGCAGCTCGGGACCAGGTGCGGCGCGGTCGTCGCCCTCGACCCTCGGACGGGGAAGGTGCGCGTGATGGCGTCGTCTCCGAGCTTCGACCCGAACCGCGTGGAGAAGAGCTTCGGGACCATCGAGAGGATCACGGCGGACTGCCGCCCGGCCTCGCCGCTCCTGAACCGGGCGACCGCCGGCCTCTACGTCCCCGGCTCCACGTTCAAGGTCGTGACGGCGTCGGCCGCGCTCGAGTCGAGGAAGTACACGCCGGAGTCGTCCTTCGTCGATCCCGGCTACTGCACCGTCTACGGGAAGCGCGTGAACAACTTCGACACGTCGAGCCCGTTCGGCACGATCGACCTCGAGGACGCGCTCACGTACTCGGTGAACTCGGTCTTCTGCAACATCGGGAAGAAGCTCGGGGCGAAGCGCATCCTCGAGCAGGCGAAGCGCTTCGGCTTCTACGAGCTGCCCCCGCTCGAGACCCCCGCGGACGAACGTCGCATCAGCGGCCTGTACCAGGGCGGGCGCCTCTACTACCCGAAGGAGGACTCGGATGTCGACGCCGGGCGAATGGCTTTCGGGCAGGAGCGGCTGCTCGTCACGCCCCTCCAGATGGCGATGGTTGCAGGCACGATCGGCGTTGGCGGCAGGCTCATGGAGCCGCAGGTCGTGAGCCGCATCGTGTCGCCGAAGGGGAAGACCATCGTCAAGGAGCGGCCGACCCTGATCAGGCGCGCGGTCAGCCGCAAGACGGCGGACGAGGTCGGGGAGATGATGCGACTGGCGGTCGAGCGCGGGACCGGTACTGCCGCGCAGATCCCCGGCTACTCGATCGGAGGCAAGACCGGCACCGGCGAGACCGGCGTCCCGGGCAAGAACACGACCTGGTTCATCGCCTTCGCCGCGCCCAACGACGAGAGCCCGGCGGAGCTCGCCATCGCGGTCGTGCTTCAGGACCAGAGCGGCACCGGCGGAACGACTGCGGCACCGATCGCTCGCGCCGTCATGGAGGCAATCCTGCGCTCCACGGAGAATCCCTAACCTCTAGGAAGTTTCATGGCCACCCAGGACACGCTCAACGGCACGCTCTTCGCCGCCCGCTACCGGATCAGCCGGAAGCTCGGAGGCGGTGGGATGGCCGACGTCTACCTCGCGGAGGACCAGGAGCTCGGTCGCCGAGTGGCGATAAAGATCCTGCACGAGCGGTACGCGAACGACGACCAGTTCGTCGAGCGCTTCCGGCGCGAGGCGACGCACGCCGCCGGCCTCTCGCACCCGAACATCGTCTCGATCTACGACCGGGGAGAGACGAACGGCTCGTACTTCATCGTCATGGAGTACGTCGAGGGCCGCACGCTCAAGGAGCTCATCCGCTCCCGTGGGCCGTGCCCGATCCCGGTCGCGATCGCGTACACCCGCCAGATCCTCGCGGCGCTCCGCTACGCGCATCGGAACGGCGTCATCCACCGCGACATCAAGCCGCACAACGTGATCGTCGACCCGGAGGGCGTGATCAAGGTCACGGACTTCGGCATCGCCCGTGCCGGCGCGAGCCAGATGACGGAGGAGGGCGCGATCATCGGGACGGCGCAGTACCTCTCCCCGGAGCAGGCTCGCGGAGCCCCGGTCGACCAGACGTCCGACCTCTATTCCACGGGCATTGTCCTGTACGAGCTGCTCACCGGGAACGTGCCGTTCACGGGCGAGTCGCCGGTCGAGATCGCGATGAAGCACCTCTCGGAGATCCCCGAGCCGCCCTCGGTGGAGCGGCCCGAGATCCCGGAGGATCTCGACCTGCTCGTCGTCCGAGCCCTCGCGAAGGAGCCCGCGGACCGCTACCAGTCCGCCGCCGCCATGGACGCCGACCTCGAGACGGTCGCGCACGGCGGACGCGTCCCGGCGGAGACGGCGGAGGCGGCGACGATCGTCCTTGCGGGCGCGTCGACCGTCGACGGTGCGACAGCGGTCACGCAGGTCGCCCGCCGGGGCGGCGGACCACCTCAGCCGCCGTTCGAGCCACGCCGGCGGCGGCGGTCGCCCTGGCCGTGGCTGCTCGGGATCGGCGCGGCGCTCGCGCTCGCCGTTCTCGGCTACCTGCTCTTCGACACAATCGCCAACCGCGGCTCCGAGCCCGTCGCCGTCCCGTATCTCGTCGGCATCCCGGAGGCAAGCGCACGCACGGAGATCAGCGATCGCGGCCTCGTTCCGCGGGTACGCAACCTCCCGAACTCGGACGTCGAGGAGGGCCTCGTCTTCAGCCAGAGCCCGACCGAGGGCACGAAGGTCGAGGAGGGAACGGTCGTCACGATCGACGTCTCCTCAGGCAAACCGGAAGTCACCGTGCCGAGCGTCGTCGGGCAGTCGCTCGCAGACGCCGTGGAGGAGTTGACGACAGCCGCGCTCGACGCACAGGTCGTCGACGTCGACTCCGACCGCGAGCCGGGCACGGTGACCGGGCAGTCGCCGTCGGCCGGCACCGTCGTGATCGAAGGGACGCGCGTGCGGATCAACGTCTCACGCGGGCCGGCGCCGGTCACCGTGCCCAATGTCATCGGCTTCCCGTACGACCAGGCCGCCTCCGAGCTCCAACGCGCCGGCTTCGGCGTTGCTCGCGTCGAGGTGGACTCCGACCTGACCAAGGGCATCGTCGTCGGGCAGGATCCGGACGGCGGCTCGTCGAGCGCAAAGGGGTCGACCGTGACGCTCTCCGTCTCGAAAGGCCCGACCACCAGCTCTGTCCCGGACGTCACGAACCAGGACGTCGCCGTGGCGAGGACGACGCTGGTAGCGGCGGGCTTCCGAGTCGCGACCCAGCTCGAGGACACGGACGATCCGGCACAGGACGGGGTCGTGATCTCGCAGGACCCGATCGGGGGCACCCAGGCGGACCCGAACACGACGATCACCCTCTTCGTCGGTCGCTTCACGGCCGTCACGACGGACACGGGCGACACGACGACGACACCGACCGTCCCGTGAGCCGCCGCCTGCGGGTGGCCGTGCTCGCCGGCGGACGCTCGAGCGAGCACGCGATCTCGCAGGAGTCTGCCCGCTCCGTGCTCGAGGCACTCGATCCTGCGCGATACGAGTCAACGGCGATCGCCATCGGCCGCGACGGCCGCTGGGAGCTGGCGTCAGGACGACCGGAGAGCCTCCCCGCCGGAGACAACCCGGTGATCGAGACCCTCCCGGTGATCGCGGACTCGGCTGCACCGGCGACCACACTCGGAAGCGTGGACGTCGTGCTCCCGATCCTTCACGGCCCCTTCGGCGAAGATGGCACCGTCCAGGGACTGCTCGAGCTCGCACGCGTCCCCTACGTCGGCGCCGGCGTCGCCGCCTCCGCCCTCTGCATGGACAAGGACCTCTTCAAGGCCGTCCTCCGCGATCGTGGGATACCCGTGGCGAGAAACGTCACGCTGCGCGACGGCGACCCGCCCGAGCATCCGTTCTCCTATCCGGTCTTCGTCAAGCCGGCGCGGCTCGGCTCGTCGGTCGGAATCTCCAAGGTGCACGACGAGGGCGAGCTCGCGGACGCCGTCGCGCTGGCACGGCGGCACGACGACAAGGTGCTGATCGAGGAGATGGTCGACGGAGTCGAGGTCGAGTGCGGCGTGCTCGGGAACCGCAACCCGATCGCTTCCGTCGTCGGCGAGATCGTCGCCCACGCCGAGTGGTACGACTACTCGGCGAAGTACGACGAGGGCGGCATGGACCTCATCGTCCCCGCGCGCATCTCGGCCGAGGCAGCCGAGGAGGTACGCCGCATCGCGGTCGACTCGTTCGTGGCGACCGAGTGCGAGGGCATGGCGCGCATCGACTTCTTCGTGAGGCCCGGAGGCGAGGTCGTCGTGAACGAGATCAACACGATTCCAGGGTTCACCGCGACGAGCGTGTACGCGAAGCTCTTCGAGGCCTCGGGGATCGCCTACGCGCAGCTCCTCGACCGCCTGATCGAGCTGGCACTCGAGCGGCACGAACGCCGCTCGCGGCTCGAGTTCTAGTCAGAGCCCGGCGAGCAGCCGCTCCGTCTGGGCGCGGTGCCAGTCGAGGCCGAGTGCCGCGAAGCGCTCGTCGGCCGAGCGGAGCAGGTCGTCGTCGCGCCGAGCGAAGCCAAGCGCCCGCAGCGCGAACGGCTCGACGAGCGTCCCCGGCTGGAGGAGCTCCGGCGCCTCGCGCTCGATCGCGTCTACGCCTCGAACGGCGATCAGCGCGTCCAGCCGGTGCGAGAGCGCGCCCGACCCCCAGACGAACACCCGCTCCACCGGCAGCGCGAGGAGCGCCGAGGCAGCTTCGCGATCCCCTCGCTCGAGAGCCATCCGAAGGCGCGGTGCGCTCAGGTAGGTCTCGTACCCCTGCCCCGCGATCCGCTCGGCGTCGCGCTCGAGCTCGACGGCTCTCGCCTCGTCGCCGAGGCAGACGTGTGCGAGAGCACACAGGAGAAGGTCTCGAGGGTTGCGCACACACGGGGTCTCGAGGTTCTCGCGAACGGCGTCCGAAGCTGCCCCCGTCTCGGCGACGAGCGTCTCCCAGTCACCGCAGGCGTCGCCGAGCTCGAGGTGAAGCGAGATCGAGTGCACGCGATGGTGTGCCGAAAGACGACGCGAAAGTGCCGCGTGCAGACCGGCGAGCCGCTTCGCCTCTCCGAGGCGCCCCACGACCGCGATCGGCGGGACAGTCGACTCGTACGCCTCGCAGAGGTGATCAGGGTCGTCGATCTCCGGCAGCAGCTCGAGCCTTCGCTCGGCCCACGCAGCCGAGTCGTCGAAACGCCGGCGCTCGTACGCCGTGACGCCGCGCGCGCCGAAGGCGTAGGAGCGGAGCTCGACGCTCTCGAGAGCCTCGGCGAGGCGCGAGACCTCGGCGAGCTCGGCGTCGTGAGCTTCCGCGGGCCTGAGGTTCGCGCGTGCGAGGCACGCCCGAACGTGAGCATCGCTTCCCGGAACCGCGAGCTCGGTCGCCTGGTCGGCCCACTCAGCGATGAGGCGAGTGTTCATCCGGGTCGACCACATCGCCGACCGCAACGAGGCCTGGAAGGCGAGGGTCGCGAAGGTGTCGGCACGCTCCTCGCGGTCGAGCGGCCCCTCGAGCGACTCGAGCAGCGCGAGCCGCATGCCGTCGCCGTCGTAGCGGAGCGCCCGGGCCATCCCGATATCCCGCCAGAGGAGCGAGCGCTCGTGGTCGTCATCGCAGAGCTCGACCGCCCGCGTGAAGAGGTCGATCGCCTCCTCCATCTCGTAGCGGCCGCGCGCAAGCCCGCCGGCACGACGCAGCCACACCACGGCCGCGCGCCGCCGCCGTTCGTGCTCGCCCGGATCGTTGCCCCACACCAGGTCGGCGTCCTCTGGCCGCACCGCCTCGGCGTAGTGGTAGGCGACGAAGGCGACCTGCTCCTCTGCGAGATCGAGCGCGATCAGCCAGTCGCCGAGCGTCGCGTGGAGCCTCCCGCGCCGTGCCTTCGGGATGCTCGAGTAAGCGACCTCGCGCGTCAGGGCGTGCTTGATCACGTACTCGCGCTCGCCCGCGAGCGACGACCTGCTCAGGCGACGGACGAAGTCCCGCTCCTCGAGCAGGTCGAAGTCGGGCTCCTCTCCGACGAGCTCCGTCACGGCGCCGGGCCAGAACGCCCGGCCGACGACGGCCGCGGCCTGGAGCCCGGACTTCTCGAGAGCCGGGAGCCGGTCGAGCCGGGCGGCGATCACCGCCTGCACGCTGTCCGGCACGGAGAAGCCCTCGGGAACCTCGCCGACCGCCCAGCCGTCGCCGAGCCGCTCGAGCACGCCTGCGTCCACGAGCTCGCCGACGAGCTCCTCGACGAAGAACGGGTTCCCCTCGGAGCGCTCGACGAGAAGCTGCCTCAACGCGCCCGGAAGCTCGAGGTCGAGCAGGCCCTCGACGAGACGCGACGCGTCCCCCTCCTCGAGCGGATCGAGCCAGATGGTCGTCGCGTTCCGCCGGCCGCCGCCCCACGTCTGACGGCGGGCGAGGAGCTCCGGGCGAGCCGTCGCAAGCACCGCGACGGGAGCTCGCGCCTCGCGCTCGATCCGCTCGAGCAGGTCGAGGAAGTCGTCCTCCGCCCAGTGGATGTCCTCGAACAGCACCACGGCAGGGCGCTCTCGCGCGACGTCCTCGAGGAAGCCGACCGCCGCGGCGTGCAGCTGCTCGCGCGCGTCGAGGGGATGGAGCGTGGCCGCGGCGTGCCCGCCCAACGCGAGGCCCAGGATCTCGTGACCCTCGAGCTGCTCGACGACGGCACCGGCCGAGGCTCCTTCGAGGAGCCCGAAGTGCTCCTTCAGCACCTCGCCGAGCGGCCAGTACGTGATCCCGTCCCCGTAGGGCAGACAGCGTCCCGTGCGACGTACCGGCACCAAGTCCTCGGCCGAGAGCAGCTCCCAGAGCTCCTGCACGAGCGTCGTCTTCCCGACTCCGGGCTCGCCAACGATCGTCACGAGATGCGGCTCGCGCTGCCCGAACGCGCGGCGAACGGTCGCGAGCAGCAGGTCGACCTCGCGCTCCCGCCCGACGAACACG
Source organism: uncultured Actinomycetes bacterium (assembly GCA_963815895.1). GTDB lineage: Bacteria > Actinomycetota > Thermoleophilia > Gaiellales > Gaiellaceae > GMQP-bins7. The sequence goes on from CAWFIP010000002.1 coordinate 1,010,928, forward strand.
TGCCGGAAACCGGCCAGGCCGCGCGGGCGCGCGAGCGTGAGCGCACGCACGACCGCATGGGCGACGACGCCGTCCGGCTTGCCTTTCGCCTCGAGCACGCGTGCTTCTCCGAACTCGAAGGCGCCTCTCGCCGCCGCGACCGTCCGCTCGCCGGCAAGCACCTCGCCGGAAGCCGCGCCTTGCTCGAGGCGCGCGCCGACGTTCACGGCATCGCCCGTGACGAACGACCCGCCCTCAGGGGGCCCTACGACGACCTCGCCGGTGTTGACGCCGATGCGCATCGCGAGCCGGCCCTCGAGGAGGTCACGGAGGCGCCGTTGCATGGCGAGGCCGGCGTGCAACGCACGCTCGGCGTGGTCCTCGAGCGCTGCCGGAGCGCCGAAGACCGCCATGATCCCGTCCCCGGCGAACTTCTCGACCGTTCCGCCCGTGCGCTCGATCTCGGCGGCCATCGCCTCGTAGAAGCGCGCGAGGCGCGCCCGCACCCGCTCGGGATCCTCGTCGTGCGCCAGAGCCGTCGAGCCGACGAGGTCGGCGAACAGCACGGTCGCGAGCTTTCGCTCCTCCCCTGCGGCCTGCACCTGCCGCGCGCCGCAGGACGGGCAGAACCGCGCATCGTCGGAGACGGACGCACCGCAGCTCCCGCAAACGTCTCATGCGCGGGAGTGTTCCGAATCGCGCCCCGGAGGGCGAGCCGCCGCTACGGAAGCGCGGCTGCCAACGCCTCTTCCCAGACCGCGAGCCCTTCGTCGAGCTCGCCGTCCGAGATCGCCAGCGGGCAAAGGACGCGGATGCAGTTCCCGTGCACGCCCGCCTTCAGGAGGATGAGCCCCCGCTCGAGGGCCTCATCGATGATCGCCGTCGTGAGATCCGGCGCCGGCTCCTTCGTGGCCGAGTCGGTCACGAGCTCGATCGCCAGCATCGCGCCGAGGCCGCGCGCGTCGCCGATCTGCGGCCAGCGCGCCTGCCACTGCTCCATGCGGCCCCGGATCGTGTTCCCGACTGTCACACCGCGCGCGACCAGGTCCTCCTCCTCGAACACGTCGAGCACCGCGAGAGCGGCCGCCAGTGCAACGGGGTTCCCGATGTACGTGCCTCCGATGGCACCGAGGTGGGCGCCGTCCATGATCTCCGCGCGGCCGATCACGCCGGAGAGCGGCATCCCGCCCGCGATCGACTTGGCGACGATCACGAGGTCGGGCTCGACGTCGAAGTGCTCCATGGCGAACATGCGGCCGGTGCGGCCGAAACCGGTCTGCACCTCGTCGGCCACGAGGACGATCCCGTGCTCGTCGCAGATCCGCCGGAGCCCTTCGACGAACTCCGCGGACGCAGGGATGAAGCCGCCCTCGCCCTGCTGCGCCTCGAACACGATCGCGGCCACGTCCTCGGCCGCGACGTGCGTCGAGAACATGCGCTCGATGGCCGCGAGCGCCGTCTTGGCGTCAGGGCCGCGGTAGGCGTTCGGGTAGGGCGCGCGGTAGACCTCGGGGGCGAACGGCCCGAGCCCGGTCTTGTACGGGTGCGTCTTCGAGGTCATCGTCAGGGAAAGCAGCGTGCGGCCGTGGAACGCGCCGTCGAACGCGATGACGCCTTCCCGTCCCGTGTGCAGGCGTGCCAGCTTGACCGCGTTCTCGACCGCCTCGGTTCCGGCGTTGAAGAACGCGCACCTGCAGTCCGCCGAGATCGGCGCGAGCGCCCCGAGCCGCTCCGCCAGTTCGATGTACGGCTCGTACGCGACCACCGTGAAGTCGGTGTGCAGGTAGCGCTCGGCCTGCGCAGTGATGGCCTCGACCACCCGCGGATGATTGTGGCCGACGTTCGCCACCCCCACGCCGCCGACGAAATCGAGGAACGTGTTGCCGTCGACGTCGGTGATCGTCGCGCCGCGGGCCTCGGCCGCGATGACCGGCCCGTGGACGATCAACGGGCGCGCAACGGCGCGCGACTCCCGCTCGAGGATCGCGCGGGCGCGAGGGCCCGGAATCTCGGTCTTGAGCTCGATTGCACGCGTTGCTGCCACGCGCTCAGAGTATCCCGCCGAGCGGCGGGGCTACGGCCTCATCGGAGCGGCGCCTACGGGTACCGGTGGCGGCGTTCGGGCATGCGCGCGAACCACGAGATCACGTCCGCGCATGCAGCGAGACCGACGAGGATCCACTTGCCGCTCGTCAGGCCTTCGCCGTCGAGATACGCGACGACGTACATCGTCGTGGCCCAGGGGAAGAGCGTGATCCCGAGCGCGGGCCAGTACCAGTTGTCGCCGAACGCGACCTCGACCTTGTCGGTGAAGTACCACACGGCGCCGAAGAGGAGCCGCGGCACGGCGAGCACTATGAGATAGGGCAAGGACATGCTCGCAAAGTGTTCCGGCCCCGGCGGATAGTCAAGGGTGAGGGCGCGCCGAACGAGCGTTCATGCTGGGCCTCATGAACGAGAGCGACCTCCTCGACGACCCCGTCGAACAGCTCCAGATGTGGCTTCGCGAGGCCGAAGGCCGTGACCGCGCAGCCGGACGCGATGACGCTCGCGACCGCGAATCGTCTCGGTCGGCCGTCGGCGCGTCAGGTGCTCCTACGTGGCATCGACGCGCGTGGGCTCGCGTTCTTCACGAACCGCACCTCGAGAAAGGCGTCAGAGCTCGCGGAGAACCCGCAGGCCGCGCTCGTCATGTACTGGTTCGAGCTCGGGCGGCAGGCTCGCGTCGAGGGCAGGGTCGAACAGGTCGACGAGGCCGAGTCGGAGGCGTACTGGAGAACGCGCCCGAGGGGAAGCCAGATCGCCGCCTGGGCATCGCCGCAGTCGCAGGTCGTCGCGAGCCGGAGCGAGCTCGACAGCCTGTACCAGGCCGCGGAGCGAGAGCACGGGCGAGGCGATGTCCCGCTGCCGCCGTTCTGGGGCGGCTACCGCGTCGTCCCGCACACGATCGAGCTCTGGCACCACCGCGAGAACCGCCTGCACGACCGCGTGCGCTACACGCGCACGGACGACGGCTGGACGCGCGAGCGGCTGGCCCCGTAAGAAGCTAGGGCGCGGCCAGCGCGCCGTCTGTGTACACGCCCTCGGCGTTCCAGAGCATGTAGCCCTTTGCGCCGGCGAGACGTGCAGCCTGGACCTGCGCGCGTACCTGGTCGAGCCCGTAGTCGACCTCGAAGCTCCAGTCCTGCACCCAGGTGACGAGGAGCGCATCGCGCCCGCGCAACGCCTTCCGGAAGTGCCGGAGCGCCTCGGTCACCATCGCGCCCGGCATGGCGCCCGGATCGGAGACACCGAGCTCGCCCGGCCCGAAGAGCGACGGGTACGTCATCGCGTAGACGGCGTCGAGGTACGGGCTCATCTTGCGCGGGATCTGGCCGATCCCGAGGTCGCGGGCGGCGGAGAGCCCGAAGACCGCGGCGGAGACCCTGACGCCGAGCGGCTCGAGGCGGCGCGAGGCATAGCGCAGGAACGCCGGTACCGCCTCGACCTTCGCGAGCTTTTCCGGATTGCGGTAGACGGCAGATGCGACGTCGCCGTCGGACGGGAATCGCACGTAGTCGAAGAGGATCTCGTCGAACCCGGCTCGCGCGGCCGCCACCGCGAGGTCGACGTTGTACTTCCAGACCCTCTTGTCGTACGGATTCGCCCAGGAGAGCCCCGCGCCGTCGCTCCAGACCGACCCGTCGCTCCGGCGAACGGCCATGTCAGGCCGTGCATTCGCGAGGATCGGATCCTCGAAAGTCACGATGCGGCCGATGAGGTACACGCCGTGCTGGTGCGCCAGGCGGGCCGCGCGGCGCGGCGCGTAGTACTCGCGGGAGGCATCGACCTCCCGGGCGAGCGGCACGCTCGAGGGCGTGAACCCGACCTGGCCGTTCTCGTCCTTGATGTCGAGCTCGAGCGCGGTGAGGCCGTCCTGCTCGAGCGCGAGGTACTCCTCGAGCTTCCCTGGGAGCGAGGCGAGCCCGAGCGTCACGTGGACGCCGCGCAGCTCGAGCGGAAGCGGGCGCCGGTCGGATGTGAGCGCAGCGGTGGTCGCGGTCACCGGACGCAGGCGGCGAGTTGCCGCCGGTCCCACCGACGAGCTGCGCGCCTCCGGCGAGGAAAACGACGCATAGAAGGAGCACGCCGATGAGGGCAGCGCGCCGCTGCCGCTTTCCGCGCCGAACCGCGGCCCTCCGTGCCCGAAACCGCTCGTTCGGGTCGACCGGTGGAAACAGCATCGACACCGAGGATGGACCTTATCGCAGTCGCCATCCCCGGCAACCGGTTGGGAGGCATCCCGCTGGTGCACGACGCGTGCGAGCGGGGGTGCTCCGGCTCGTAGAATCGCGCGGTGGTCCTTTCCGATCGCACCATCCGCCGCCTGGTCGACGAGGGCCGAATCGGCGTGGAGCCGTTCGATCCAGGGCTCATGCAGCCATCGAGCCTCGACGTGCGCGTCGATCGCTTCTTCCGCGTGTTCCGCAACTCCCGCTACCCGTACATCGACGTCAAGACCGAGCAGGAGGAGCTCACCGAGCTCGTCGAGGTGCCCGCGGAGGAGGCGTTCATCCTGCACCCAGGCGAGTTCGTCCTCGGATCGACCCTCGAGCGGATCACGCTCCCGGACGACCTCGTCGCGCGACTCGAGGGGAAGTCGTCGCTGGGACGCCTCGGTCTCCTGATCCATTCGACCGCGGGCTTCATCGACCCCGGCTGGGACGGCCACGTGACGCTCGAGCTCTCGAACGTCGCGAACCTGCCGATCACGATCTACCCCGGGATGAAGATCGGGCAGATCTCGTTCGTCCAGCTGTCGGAGCCGGCCGAGCACCCGTACGGGTCGGAGGGAATCGGCTCGAAGTACCAGGGCCAGCGCGGCCCGACCCCGAGCCGCTACTGGCAGAACTTCCGGGACGCCTAGGTCTCGCCGTCCGGCGCGCAGTCGCGCGAGTCGGTCCCGCCGAGCCGGGAGAGGAGATCGCCCACCGTGTCGAGCTCGGCCGCGTCGAATCGCTCCGCGAAGAGCGCCTCGACCTGCGCGACGTGGCTCGTCGACGCGTCCCGGAGCTTCGTGAGGCCCGCCTCGGTCAGGACCGCGTAGACCACCCGGCGATCGCTGTCGCACGTGCCTCTCTCGACGTATCCGGCCTTCTCGAGGCCGTCGAGCAGGCGCGTGATGCCGGATGCGGTGAGCAGGACCTCCTCCGCGAGGTCGACGCGTCGCATACGCCGGTCCGGTGACCACGCGATCCGCAGCAGCACCTCGTAGTCGCTGAGCGTCAGCCCGTGGTCAGCGAGCAACTGCGCGTTCAAGACGCGCGTGGAGGCCGCATGTGCACGCAAAAGCGCTGCAAATGCCCGTACCCCCGTAGATTGATCGCTCAATACTTGACTCATCACCAATATCCCTGGTACATTACTTGTGAACTCAATAGTAGCGAACGCAAAGGAGTATGCAATGTCAATCGTCGCAGATGAGAAGGCCGTTGTGATCCCCTCGGGCACATGGGAGATCGACCCGGTCTGGTCTGCCCTCGAGTTCGACGTTCGAAAGCTCGGCCTCGTGACGATCAAGGGACGCGTTCCCGGATTCACCGGGACGATTCTCGGCGGCGAGGAGCCCGCGATCTCGGGCACCGTCGACGCGACGTCGATCACGACGTTCGACGAGACACGCGACGGCCACCTGCAGTCGCCCGACTTCTTCGACACTGAGCGGTACCCGCAGCTTCGCTTCGAGTCGACCTCGGTCGGCGCGGAGGGAGGCGAGCTCGTCGTCCAGGGGGAGCTCACGATCAAGGGCGCGACGAAGCCCGTCGAGCTTCGCGGGACGTACGCCGGCTCCGACAACGATCCCTGGGGCAACGAGCGGATCGGCCTCGAGCTCACGGGAACCGTCGACCGCACCGTACTTCGGCCTCGACTGGAACGCCCCCCTTCCCGGCGGCGGCTTCCTCCTCCCCAACGAGGTCGTCCTGAAGGCGACCTTCGCGGCAGTCAGGAAGAGCTGACGATGCGGATCCTCGCCCTCTCTGGAAGCCTGCGCGAGCAGTCGTACAACTCCGCCCTCGCGCGGGCGGCGGCCGAGCTTGCGCCGGCGGGAGTCGATGTCGAGGTGTTCGACGGCCTCGGCGACCTCCCGCTCTACGACGCCGACCTCGACGTCGAGGACGAGGAGGAGGATCCCGCTGTCCGACATCTCCGCGAGCGGATCGCCGCCGCGGACGCCCTCTTCGTGGTGACCCCCGAGTACAACGGCTCGATCTCGGGCGTCCTCAAGAACGCGATCGACTGGGCCTCGCGCCCACCGGGCGGCGGAGCCGTCCTCTGGGGCAAGACCGCCGCCGTCGCCGGCGCCACCACGGGCCAGTACGGCGCGATCTGGGCCCAGCAGGACCTCCGCCGGATCCTGGGAATCGCAGGAGCCCGAGTCGTGGAAGGCGAGCTACCCGTCGCACGGGCCCAGAACGTCTTCGACGAGACCGGGGAGCTCAGCGACCCACTCGTGGCAGAGCGGCTGCGAGCGCATCTCGACGCACTCGTCCACGAGAGCGTCGTCCCGATCGCGGCCTGAGAAGCTCCGGAACGGACAAGGGGGCCGCACTGCGGCCCCCTTGATCCTGGATACCAAGCGTTGAAGTAGTAGAGGCGCTTCCTGCGCTCCCGGCTCGAGGCCGGTGCGCGGCGCGGGTCGCGAGCCCCCTACGCTGGCTAGGCGGTTCCCGGTGGTCCCGGGGGCACGCCTCTACCCGCTGGTACCTCCGCTGCCCGAACTGTCATCACTCAAATCGGACCACCTCCTTTCCGCGGTATGCGCAGCATACGCACTCGTGGCGGATGGCGGTCGGCCGAGAAGGCGCTCGATAGTCGCGGCCGCTACCCCGAGTGCCCGCCGCTCGTCGAGCGGAAGGCGGTCGAGCAGCTGCGCGAGCTCGGCAACACGGCGCTCCCGGCCCCGTTCGAGGATCCGGCGACCCCTGCCCGTCGGCCGCAGGCGCACCGCGCGCGCGTCGCCTTCGTGCGCTTCGCGGGCGACCAGGCCGTCGCGCTCGAGCGCCTGGACGAGACGCGTCATCGTCGGCGCCGAGACCTGCTCGGCCCGCGCCAGCTCGCCGATCGTCGTCGGCCCGCCGAATACGAGAACCGAAAGCGCGGACAGCCGTGCGGCCGAGAGCCCGCTCTCCGTGTCCACCTTCCGCACGCGCCGCAGGAGGTGGATCGCGGCCGAATGGAGCCGATCGGCGACGTAGGCCGGGTCCGTGCTTGACTTCAGATCGTTAGCCATGCTAAATACATGTTTAGCTTAGCTAACTATGACGACGGAGGTGCGATGGCGACTCCGCTTCAGAGCGTGGGCCAGATCTCGATCAGGACCAAGGATCTGCCGAATGCGGTCGCCTTCTATCGCGACCAGCTGGGGCTCGACTTCCTCTTCGAAGCCCGCCCTGCTCTTGCCTTCTTCACATGCGGCGACGTCCGGCTCATGCTCACCGTCCCCGAGAGTGCGGAGTTCGACCATCCGAGCTCGACCCTCTACTTCAGGGTCGAGGACCTCGGCGCCGCCTACGACGAGCTGCGCGGTCGAGGCGTCCCGTTCGACGACGAGCCGCACCTGATCGCGAAGATGCCCGACCACGAGCTCTGGATGGCGTTCTTCCGCGACCCCGACCGCAACCTGCACGGTCTCATGGCGGAGGTCAGGTGACGGAGGGCTCGCCCAAGGCGATCGACGTGAGCTCGATGCCTCGGTCGAGCGGCACGGTGACCGACACGAGCGTGGGGTCGCTCTGGCGAGCCTCGGAGTACGCCGCGAGGGTCTCCGCGTGCGACGTCACGTTGTCCGCGACGACGATGGCGCCCGGCTCGAGCAGCCGCCGCGCGAGCCCGAACAGCTCCTCGTAGTCGTCCTTTTCCGCGTCGAGGAAGACGAGGTCGAACACGTCCTCGGTCGCGCGGAGCGTCTCGAATGCATTTCCTTCGACCAGCTCCGCCCACTCCTCGAGGCCTGCGGCGGCGACGTTCTCGCGCCAGGCCTCGACCTTCGCGGGATCCTGCTCGAGCGAGACGACGCGCCCTCCGAGCACGCGTGCGCCCGCCGCGAGCCAGATGGTCGAGTAGCCGCGCGACCCGCCGATCTCGAGCACCTCGACGCCCGCCTGGCTCGCCGCCAGGGAGTAGAGGAGGCGGCCGGTGGTCGGCGCGACCTGCCGGGCCCGCTGCATGACGGGAAGTTCCTGTTCGCGCTCGAGGCGATCCTGCTCCTCGAGCCGGGCCAGCGCCGCCTTCACGCGGTCGTCGAGCATGCCCTCACTCTTCCACGTCGACGAACACGACTCCATCCCGAACCGCCACCGGAAATGTCCGGACGGCCTCGAACGCGGGAAGCGACATGGGAATCCCGGTCTCCAGGTCGAAGCGCGAGCCATGTCGCGGGCACACGACGACACATGCCTCCGGGTCCCAGTCGCCTTCGGCGAGCGGGCCGTCGTCGTGGGAGCAGCGATCCTCGATCGCATACAGCTTCCCATCGCAGTTGAAGACGCCGACGGTGAGCGGTCCGGCCGGCACGAGCCGCATCTTCCCCGGGCCCAGCTCGTCGAGCGGGCAGACCTCGATCTCCGGCACGCCCGCTACTCGAGAACGAGGTCGCGAACCGACGTGCCCCACTCGTCGGGAAGCGGCGTGCCCTTCGCCTTGTTCAGCGCCACCTTCAGGACCCCGAGCCCGAGGATCGCGCACTTCAGGCGCACGGGCGTGAGCGGGATGCCAAGCTCTCCGAGGAGGTCTTCCTTCGGCATCGCGGCGATCTCGGCGGCGGTCTTGCCCTTGACGAGGTCGGTGAGCATCGAGGTCGCCGCCTGGCTGATCGCGCAGCCGCGTCCCTCGAACCCGACCTCCTCGACGACGTCGCCCTCGCCGAACCGGACCGAGACCGTGACCTCGTCGCCGCACAGCGGGTTCTGGCCCTCCGCCGTCGCATCGGCGTCGGCGAGCAGCCCGTGGTTCCGCGGGCTCTTGTAGTGGTCGAGGATGAGCTCCCGGTAGAGCTGGTCGAACTCGCCCACTACGCGAACGCCTTCTTCACCTTGTGGAGGCCGTCGACGAGGCGGTCGATCTCCTCGGGGATCGTGTACAGGTAGAAGCTCGCGCGGTTCGTCGCGGCAACGCCGAGCTTGCGCATGAGCGGCTGGCAGCAGTGGTGCCCGGCGCGGATCGCGACCCCCTCGAAGTCCAGCACCTGCGCGACGTCGTGCGGATGCACACCCTCGACGTTGAAGGACACGATGCCGGCGCGGCGGTCGGCGGGAGGACCGTATGACTTCACCCAGGGGAGCTCCGCGAGGCGCTCGAGCGCATACGCGGCGAGCTCGTGCTCGTACTGCTCGATCGCGTCGAAGCCGACGTCGGTCAGGTAGTCGATCGCCGCACCGAAGCCCACCGCCTCCGCCATCGGCGCAGTGCCTGCCTCGAACTTGTGCGGCAGCTCGCCCCAGGTCGTGCCGTCGACGCCGACCGAACGGATCATGTGCCCGCCGGTCAGAAACGGCTCCATCTCCTCGAGCAGCTCCGCGCGTCCCCAGAGCGCGCCGACACCGCTCGGCCCGCACATCTTGTGCGCCGAGATCGCGGCGAAGTCGGCACCGATCGCCTGGACGTCCACCTTCCGGTGGGGCGCCGCCTGCGCCGCGTCCGCGACCATGATCGCCCCGTGCTCGTGCGCCCATGCGGCGACCCGCTCGACCGGGTTCACCGTCCCGAGCGAGTTCGAGACGACGCCGGTGGCCACGACCTTGACGGTGCCCTCACTCGCAATCGCGTCCAGCTCGTCCAGCCTGAGCTCTCCCTGGTCGTCGAGCGAGATCATCCTGAACCCGGCGCCGGTGCGGCTCGCGACGTACTGCCACGGCACGAAGTTCGAGTGGTGCTCGAGCTCGCTGACGACGACGAGGTCGCCGGGACCGAGCCTCGAGAGGCCCCACGCGTAGGCGACGAGGTTGATCCCCTCGGTGGCGTTGCGGACGAAGATGACCTCGCGTGCCGCCGGCGCATTCAGGAGCGCACGGACCTTCTCGCGCGCGAGCTCGAGGCCCTCGGTGGCTCGCTCCGCGAGCACGTAGACGCCGCGGTGCACGTTCGCGTACGAGGTCTCGTAGAACTCGTTCATCGCGTCCAGCATCTGGCGCGGCTTCTGCGAGCTCGCCGCCGAGTCGAGGAATGCGAGCGGTTTGCCGTGAATCTCCTGCTCGAAGATCGGGAAATCGGCGCGCAGGCGCTTCGCGTCGAGAGCAGGAGTCGTCGTTACCGCCACGCTCGCATCGTACCCCCGCCCCTCAGGGTCGCCGTCCGGCCGTCGCTCAGCTGAGGTCGACGCGGCCGTTGGTCGAGGCTCGCTCCGCGGCACGTTGATGCCGCTCGACGGTCACGGCGGCGTCCACGAGCAGCTCACAAACGCGCGCGAGCCGATCGCGCTCCGAGGTGTCCTGGAGAAGGGCCTGCTTCACCTCCGGGTCGAGCTCGACGCGCGCGGCAAGAGCGAAGGAGAGCTGCGGAACCTCGGCTGGCGGCACCTCGACCTCGCTGCCGGTCAGGTCCTTGAGCCGGCCGAACAGCTCGAGAGCCCGCTCGATCGTCTCGTCCTCGGCCGGGTCGTCGTCATCGAGCACGGGGACGGCCACACCGGTCTGGAAGCTCCTGCCCTCCGTCAGCTCCTCGATCCTGAAGCGCTCGCCGCCCTCCACGAGGATGTTCATCCGGCCGTCCTCGAAGCGCGTGAGCACCTCCACGACGGTCGCATTCGTGCCGATCTCGTGAATGCCATCCTCCTCGGCGTAGAGAAGGCCGAACGCGCTGTCCTCCTCGAGGCATTCGTCGATCAGCTCCTTGTAGCGCTCCTCGAAGATGTGCAGCGGCATCTGCTCGGTCGGCAGGAGCACCATCGGAAGGGGGAACAAGCCGAGCTCGGACACGCAACAAGCCTACGTCCGGCGGTGCAGAGCAACGAACTCCCAGAGGAACCCGCGGTCCGCCTCGGCGAGCGCCAGCCCTTGCCCTTCTGCGGCCGCTACGAGAGCTGCGCGCGGATGCACGAACGTCCGGTACGAGCGCCCGAAAATCCTCATGCCGCCGTTGACGAGCCCGAGGCCGAATCGCACCAGGAGGCGGTCGCGCGGAAAGCTGAGCACGAGCGTGCGCCGCGCGAGCATCGCGGCGACACCTGCGAGGCGAACGCCGTCGGGGGAGCAGCACACGACTCTGTTGAGGACGACGACGTCGGCCGCTTCCACCTCGTCCGGCTGCTCGATGACGTCTGCGATGCGAAACGCCACCCGCTGCTCGTAGCCCTTCTCGCGGGCGAGCTCGCGCGCATACGGCTCCCAGGCGGGGACGAGCTCGACGATCTCGCCCCGAGCCGCTCCGGCGTCGAGTAGCTCTGCCTGGAGCGCGCCGATCCCGCCCCCGATCTCGAGCACGCGCGCCCCTTCGAGGCCTTCGGCACCACCCGCGGCGACCATCGAGCGCTCGAGCTCGTCGAGTCCCCGCTCGCGATACCGCCTCAGGCTCCGGCGGGCCATGCGAGGGCTGAACATCTCCTCGCACGGGCCCGACCGGCAGCAGCTGGCCATCGCTGCGAGCTCAGGATTCGCGTTCGAGGTCGAGCGCGCAGGAGTTGATGCAGTAGCGCTTCCCGGTCGGCGCCGGCCCGTCATCGAACACGTGTCCGAGATGCCCGCCGCACGTCGCGCAGTTGACCTCGGTCCGGATCATCCCGTGGCTCGTGTCCGTCTCGATGACGACGCTGTCCAGGGACGTCGGCTCGAAGAAGCTCGGCCAGCCGGTTCCCGATTCGAACTTCGTGTCCGAGCGGAAGACCTCGGAGCCGCACCCGGCACAGCGGTAGACGCCCGGCGCGTGCTCGTCCCAGTACGCGCCCGTGAACGCGCGCTCCGTGCCCTTGCGCCTGAGAATCTCGTATTGCTCGGGCGTGAGACGCTCACGCCACTCCTCGTCTGTGAGCTGCGCTTTTGTGTCCATGCCGTGAGGTTAGAGAACGAGGAGCGACACGGCGACGAACTGCAAACCCGCCGCGGCGATCACGAGCACGTGGAACACCTCGTGGAACCCGAACGTGGCGGGGAACGGGTTCGGCCAGGCCGCCGCATACGCGAGCGCCCCGAGCGTGTACAGGGCACCGCCGACGATCACGAGCACGGCAGCGGTGACACCGAGCGACGGGAACAGCTGGGGCGCAGCTATGACGCCGACCCAACCGACGGCGAGATAGGCAATTGCGGAGATCCACCTCGGGCTCTCGATCCAGGCGAGCTCGAGCGCGAGCCCGATGAGCGCTCCCGCCCACACGGAGACGAGGACGACGGCCTGTGTGGGCCCCGAGAACGCCAGCAGCGCGAACGGTGTGTACGTCCCGGCGATGAAGACGAAGATCGTCGCGTGGTCGATCCGCCGGGCGCGCAGGCGGGCCGCGGCGCTCCGCCACGGGAAGCGGTGGTAGAGGGCGCTCGCGCCGAACATGACCGCGAGCGCCGTCGCGTAGACCCACACGGCGAAGCGCTCGCGCAGGCCGTCGGCGAGGGCGACCAGGACGATCCCGGCGGCTACCGCCGCGAAGAACGCGTATTGGTGGAAGACGCCGCGAAGGCGCGGTTCCATTACGCCGGTCATCGTGCGGATTTTGCCGGGCTGGGCATGGAACTGCCAGCTACCGTGCGCGCGTGGGCGCGGACGCGGTCGAGATCCGAGTATTGGGCTGCCTCGTCGAGAAGCAGCGGACGACACCCGACGTCTATCCGCTGTCGGTCAACTCGCTGAGACTGGCCTGCAACCAGACGACGAACCGCGATCCCGTCGTCGAGTACGACGAGACAACGATCCGGTCGGCAGTCGAACGTCTGTCCCGCAAGGGCTGGATCCGCCTCGCCAGTGGCGCCGGGAGCCGCGCAGCGAAGTACCGCCACCTCCTCGACGAGGCACTCAGTGTCGGAGGGCCCGAGATCTCGGTCCTCGCGGTGCTGATGCTCCGAGGCTCGCAGACGCCCGGCGAGCTGAAACAGCGCACCGAGCGCCTCCATCCGTTCGCCTCGTTGGAGGACGTGGATGCTGTCCTCTCGCGCCTCGTCGAGCGCGAGCTCGTCGTCCATCTCGAGCGCCGGCCGGGGCAGAAGGAGGCGCGCTATGCGCAGGTCCTCGGCGGCGATGGGGAGCCGGCTGCGGTTGCAGCGCCCTCACATGAGGAGGTCGACGCACGTCCCGATCGGATCTCTGCCCTCGAGGCGCGCGTGGCCCGGCTCGAGGAGGCGCTCGCGGCGCTTCGGAGCGCTGACGCCGGACAGCCGGAGTCAGCGGCGCCGGACGCGTTCGCCTAGCGAATTGTCGATCTAGGCCTGAGGAATGCGCGCTTCGAGCGCGCCGGCGAGCGCCTCGCGCACCGGCTCGAGCTCCACGCGGTCGAGCACGTCCTGGAAGAACCCGCGGACGATGACGCGCTCTGCCTCGGCGCGCGTGAGCCCGCGGGTCATGAGATAGAAGAGGAGCTCACGGTCGACCTGCCCGAGCGTTGCGCCGTGCGTGCAGCGGACGTCGTTCGCGAGGATCTCGAGGCCGGGAATCGAGTCGGCATGTGCCGTCTTCGAGAGCAGGAGGTTGCGGTTCTCCTGGTACGCGTTCGTCTTCTGCGCGCCCTCCTCGACCCGGATCATTCCGCGCCAGACCACGCGAGCCGTGTCGCGAAGCGCGCCCTTGAATGCGAAGTCCGACGTGGTCGACGGCGCCATGTGCTCCTGGAACGTGTCGTAGTCGAGATGCTGCGTCCCGTCCGCGAAGTACGCACCCGTCACACGCGACGTCGCCCCGGCACCGGCGAGATCGTTCTGGATGCGGATCTTCCCCTTCGCCGAGCCGAAGCCGGCCGCGACCCAGTCGAGCTCCGCGTCGCGCTCGACCCGCGCGTGGTGCGAGGCGAAGTGCCACGTCCCGCGCGACAGGTTCTGGACCGAGACGTACTCGACCTTCGCCGCCTGCTGGACGACGATCTCGACCGCGGCATTCGAGTACCCCGAGAGCTCCGGTGACGAGGAGGCGTACTCCTCGACGACGCTGAAGCGGCTCTCGGGCTCCGCGACGATCAGGAGGCGCCAGAAGAGCGAGCCGCCCTCGACCGCGTTGGCCACGCGTACGTACAGCGGCTTCTCGAGCACGACGCCCTTGGGGACCTGTACGAGCAGGCCGTGCCGCCACATCGCAGCATTGTGCGCGGCGAACTTCTCGTTCCAGCCCACGAGCGAGTAGAGGAGCTCGTGATCCTCCGGAAGCGGCTCGAAGCGGATCCCGTCGGGCGCGTTCGCGATCTCGATGCCGCCCTCGCCCACCTGCACGACGCCCGCGACGTCGAGCTCGAGCATCGACGGCGGCGCCGCGATGCCGGTGGCACCGTTCGCGGCCCACGCGTCCGGGTCGAATCCGGACAAGTCGGTGAAGCGCCAATGCTCGTCCTTCGTCGTCGGTAGCGGAAGCGCGCGGTAGCGCTCGAGGAGCTCGGTGCGGGTCATACGTCGAACCGCCGATGGAGCATGAGGGAGTTGCCGTCCGGGTCCTTGAACCAGGCCTGCTTGCAGACGCCCGTCTCGATCGTCTCGCCGTCGAACTGCACGCCCTTCGCCTCGAGCTCAGAACGCGCGGCGTCGACGTCCGGGACGCGCAGGGCGAGACCCGCAGGGGACGGCGCGAACGTCTGCCCGATGCTCGACGGATCGAAGATGTCGAGCGTCACCTGGCCGCAGCGGAGCTCCATGTCGCTCTCCCCGTCGGACTCGACCTCCAGGCCGAGAACGTCGGTGTAGAAGCGCTTCGCGCGCGAGATGTCCTGCGTGAGGAAGGAGACGAAGTCGACGCGCTCGACGTTCACGGCATCGTCCCATCCGGATACGCCGCGTAGCGGTGGTGGAGCAGGATCCGGTTCCCGGCGGGATCGGACACTCCGACCCCGTTGCACTTGCCCGAGTCCCACATCTCGCCGACGTCGAGCCCCGCCGACTCGAGCGCCGCCTTCGCCTTCGCCACGTCGGCCACGCGCAACGCGATCGTGGCTGGAGGGAGCGGCTCAAACTCGTAGTCGTGCGTGTGCGGTGTCATGACGGCCAGGGTGACGTTGCCGGCCTCGTACTCGACCCAGTCGTCGTGCGGCGAGTTGGGGCTCTCGCGCAGGCCCAGAACCTCGCCGTAGAACTGTTTCGCCTGGTCGATGTCCGTAACCGGCACGCGGACGTAGTCGACGCGCTCGACACCGATCACGTGGCGTGCCTCTCCCCGTGGGGGGCGTAGCGCCTGTGCAGCGTCAGCGGGTTGCCGTCCGGGTCGGAGAACATCGCCATGTGACAAACCCCGGTGTCGAACGTCTCGCCATCGAACTGGACGCCCTTCGCCTCGAGCGCGGCCCTGGTCTCGGCCACGTCGTCGACGTGCAGGAGCGCGATCGAGTTCGCCTGCGGCCGGAACTCGGCGCCGAAGCGCTCGGGCTCCCAGATCGAGAAGCAGCTCTCGCCGGCCCAGAACTCGTTCCACGAGCGCTCGTCGGGCCTGAGCCCCAGCGTCCCCACGTAGAACTCCCGCGAGCGGGCCGTGTCCTGCGAGGGGATGCCGATGGTGTCTACGCCGACGATCGGGCCAGCCAACCGAGCACCTAACCGACAGAGCCTTCCATCTGCAGCTGGATCAGGCGGTTCATCTCGACCGCGTACTCGAGCGGGAGCTCCTTCGTGATCGGCTCGACGAAGCCGGAGACGATCATCGCGCTCGCCTCCGCCTCGGAGAGGCCGCGGCTCATGAGATAGAAGAGCTGCTCCTCGCCGATCTTCGAGACCGTCGCCTCATGCCCGAGCTCGACGTCGTTCTCGTCCACCTGGATGTACGGATAGGTGTCCGAGCGGGACTCGTCGTCGAGGATCAGCGCGTCGCAGACGACCTTCGACCTCGAGCCGTGCGCGCCCTTCGCGACCTGGAGCAGACCGCGATACCCCGCGCGGCCGCCGTCCTTCGAGATCGACTTCGAGTTGATCACCGACGAGGTGCGCGGAGCGACGTGGACGACCTTGCCGCCGGCGTCCTGATGCTGCCCCTTGCCGCCGAAGGCAATGGAGAGCACTTCCCCATGGGCGCCCTCACCCATCAGCCAGATCGCCGGGTACTTCATCGTCACCTTCGAGCCGAGGTTCCCGTCGACCCACTCCATGGTCGCGTCCTCGTAGGCCACCGCGCGCTTCGTGACGAGGTTGTAGACGTTGTTCGACCAGTTCTGGATCGTCGTGTACCTGCAGCGCCCACCGCGCTTGACGACGATCTCGACCACCGCGGAATGGAGCGAGTCGGAGGAGTAGATCGGTGCCGTGCACCCCTCGACGTAGTGCACGTAGGCACCCTCGTCGACGATGATCAATGTGCGCTCGAACTGGCCCATGTTCTCCGCGTTGATGCGGAAGTAGGCCTGGAGCGGCATCTCGATCCTGACGCCGGGCGGGACATAGATGAACGAGCCGCCCGACCAGACAGCCGAGTTCAGAGCCGCGAACTTGTTGTCGTTCTGCGGGATGATCGTCCCCATGTACTGCTTGACGATGTCCTCGTGCTCACGAAGGCCCGAGTCCATGTCGAGGAAGAGCACGCCTTTCGCCTCGAGGTCCGCCTGGAGCTTGTGGTAGACGACCTCGGACTCGTACTGCGCCCCGACCCCGGCGAGGTACTTCTTCTCCGCCTCGGGGATGCCGAGCCGGTCCCAGGTGTCCTTGATGTCGGGCGGCAGGTCCTCCCAGGAGTCCGCCTGGTTCTCGGTCGGCTTGATGTAGTAGTAGATGTTCTCGAAGTCGATGCCCGAGAGGTCGGCACCCCAGGACGGCATCGGGCGTGCGTTGAAGTAGTCGAGGCTCTTGAGGCGGAACTTCCGCATCCACTCCGGCTCGCCCTTGTGCTCGGAGATCGCCGCTACGAGTTCGGGCGAGAGGCCTCGGCCGGACTTGAAAAAGTAGTCCTCCGGCACGGAGAACCCGTACGCGTAGTCCGAGCGGATGTCACGAACGACGTCGGTTTCACTCTGGCTCATTCGGATTCACTTCCCACCGTAGCCGGGATGAAGGGATCGTAACCCTCGGCTTCGAGCTGCAGCGCGAGCTCCGGGCCGCCTTCGGCGACGATCTGGCCGTCGACGAACACATGCACGAAGTCGGGTGTCACGTAGTTCAGGATCCGTTGGTAGTGCGTGATCAAGAGGGCTCCCATCTCGGGGCCGGCGAGGTGGTTGACGCCGTTGGCGACGATCTTCAGCGCGTCGATGTCGAGGCCGGAGTCCGTCTCGTCGAGAATCGCGATACGAGGCTTGAGCATGGCCATCTGGAGGATCTCGACACGCTTCTTCTCACCACCCGAGAAGCCGTCGTTGAGGTAGCGGGAGGCGAGCTCGCGCGGCACCTTCAAGCGCTCCATCGCGGCAAGCAGGTCCGTCCTGAACTCGGGGATCGAAATCGGGTCGTCCTCGCCCCCGTTTCGCGCCTTCCGGTTGGCGTTGATCGCGCTTCGCAGGAAGCTCGTCACGGTCACGCCCGGAACGGCATGGGGGTACTGGAACGCGAGAAAGAGACCACGCTGCGCACGCTCGTCGGCGCCGAGCTCGGTCAGGTCGTCACCGTCGACGAGAATCTGACCCTCGGTCACCTCATACGCCGGATGGCCCATCAGCGCGTACGCGAGCGTCGACTTGCCGGATCCGTTCGGCCCCATGATCGCGTGCTTCTGACCCAGGTCCACCGACAGGTTCACACCCTTGACGATCTCGGTGCCGTCCTCCAGCGCGACGTGCAGATTCTTGATCTCGAGTAGTGCCATCTCGTGAGGAACTCCGTTCTCGGAAGCGGAACACGGCGAGAAAGCGCCGCGTGACGGATGGTAGCCCACCATGACCTCGAGGCACCGCGGAGCCCGTCCGCCGGAACCTCGGTGGTAAGGTGCGCTCATGCCATTCGGCATCTCGATCTGGGAGCTCATGATCCTCCTGGTCGTCCTGTTGCTCGTCTTCGGCGCGAAGCGCCTGCCCGAGATGGGCAAGTCCCTCGGCAAGGGAATGCGCGAGTTCAAGGACGCGGTGACAGGCATGGACGAGGCGGTTACGACGCAGCCGCCCCAGCAGACCACGCAAGCTCCGCCCGCCGAGCTCACGTCCGCTCCTGTCCCCCCCTCCAGCCCGGCACCGCAGCCGGACGAGACGGAGGCCGAGGAGACCGAGCGGGAAACCGTCCGCTAGGAGCGGGCGCCTGACGTGCGCAGGTGGTTACCGCGCCGGCTGCAGCACGGTGAGGAGGCCACGCTCGTCGAGCACCTCGACGAGCTTCGCTCCCGGCTGATCATCAGCATCGTCGTGCTGGTGCCGGCGTTCCTGCTGGCGTTCGCATTCCACAACGAGCTCATCGAGTGGCTGATGGCGCCGCTTCCCGACGACAAGAGGCTCGTCACCCTCGGCGTCACGGAGCCGTTCACGACCTCCGTCAAGGTGAGCCTGATCGCGGCGATCGCACTCGCGCTGCCGGTACTCCTGTGGCAGGTCTGGTCGTTCCTCGCACCGGCGGTCGACCAGCACCAGCAGCGGGTCGTCCTCGTGCTGGTCGGGCTCGCGACCGCGCTCTTCGTGTGCGGAGTGCTCTTCATGTACTACGTCGTGCTGCCACGGGCGCTCGACTTCCTGACGAACTTCGACGACGAGCTGTACGACAACCAGATCCGAGCAAGCTATTACCTGTCGTTCGTCTCGTGGACCCTGCTCGCCGGAGGTCTGGCGTTCCTCATGCCGATCTTCATCGTCGGGCTCGTGCGGCTGCGCGTCCTCAATTCCGGCGTCCTTCGCAGGAACCGGCGCATGGCGTACGTCGGGCTGCTCGTGTTCGCGATTCTGCTGCCGACCGTGGATCCCGTCTCGCTTGCCTTCGAAGTGATCCCTCTCTTCGTGCTCTTCGAGATGTCGATCTGGCTCTCGGTTCTGCTCGAGAAGCGCTGGCAGAGCGAGTGGGACGACGAGCTGTTCGAGAGCGGATCGCTATGAGGATCCTCAGCGCCGACTGGGTGGTCCCGGTCGAGGGCGAGCCGATCAGGGACGGCGCCGTCGCGATCGAGGCCGGGCGGATCGCCGCCGTCGGGCCCGCCGCCGAGATCGGCGAGGGCGAGCGGTTCCCGGAGGCAGTCATTCTCCCCGGCTTCGTCAACGCGCACACCCACCTCGAGTACGCCACGTACGCGGGCTTCGGCGACGGGCTCGACTTCCCGACCTGGCTCGGCCTGCACATCGAGCGCAAGCGCAACCTCCAGCTCGAGGACATGGAGGCGATTGCGCGCTTCGGGGCCCTCGAGTGCCTGCGGTCGGGCATCACGACCGTCGCGGATGCGAGCTTCAGCGGGGCGGCAGCGACGGCATGCGCGGATCTCGGGCTGCGCGGGATCGTCTACCTCGAGGTCTTCGGACAGGACCGCGAGGATCTCGACGGCCGGTACCAGGAGCACCGCGCGCGCATCCAGCCTGCCCTCTCGGACTCCGTCCGGCTCGGGATCTCCCCGCACGCGCCGTACACGTGCTCGCTCGACCTCTACCGCGGCTGCACCGAGCTCGAGCTCCCGATCGTCACCCACCTCGCCGAGAGCGAGGCCGAGACGGAGTGGCTTCGCGACGGCACCGGGCCGTGGCAGGCGCTTGCGGAGTTCCTCGTCCCGCCGCTCGGCACGACGGCGATCCGGGCGCTCGCACAGGAGGGGCTGCTCGGGCCGACGGTCGTCGCCGCCCACTGCGTCCAGGCCGACGCCGAGGAGATCGAGCTCCTGGCCGCGTACGACGTCGCCGTCGCGCACTGCCCGCGCTCGAACGCCCTGCTCGGCTGCGGCATCGCGCCCCTGACGGCGATGCGCGACGTCGGGATCCGCGTTTGCATCGCGACCGACAGCCCAGCCTCGACCCCGTCGTTCGACATGTTCGAGGAGCTTCGAAGCGCGATCGCGGGCGCGAGGGCGCGCGAGCGGCGCCCGGATGCGCTGACTGCGGCCGACGCACTCGAGCTAGCCACGCTCGGCGGTGCGCGCGCGCTCGGCATGGACGACGAGATCGGCTCGCTCGTGCCCGGAAAGCAGGCCGATCTGACCGTTCTCTCGCTCGCGGAAAGCGCGTTCGTGCCTTGGGAAGATCCTGTTACGGCCGCGGTTCTCGGCGGCTCGCCTGCGCGAGTCATCGCTACTCTCGTGTCCGGCAATTCCCGCTACGAGAGAGGAGGGGAGTCATGGCTCGAGCTGATCGACGCCGCTCACAGCGCGCGCGGCCGGCTGCTGTCACACGTCGCACCGACGTCGTGATCGAGGACACCATGTTCTTCCCCAAGCTTCGCCGCAACGCGAAGTGGGTCTTCCTCTTCCTGGCGCTCGTCTTCGCCCTCGGCTTCGTCGGGTTCGGCGTGGGCGCCGGCGGCGTCGGTTTCGGCGACGTCCTGCGGAGCGCGGGTGATTCGGGCGTCCCCTCGCTCGACAGCGCGCGCGAGAACGTGAACGAGAACCCGGAGGACCCGCAGGCGTTCCGCGAGCTTGCCACCGCCGCGCAGGCACAGCAGAAGACGGACGAGGCGATCGAGGCGCTCGAGGGCTACGTCGGCCTCAGGCCGAAGGACACGGACGCTCTCCGCGAGCTCGCCGGCCTGTACCTCGTGCAGATCGACGAGGCACGGAGCGACTACCAGATCGCCGAGCTCCGCACGGCGTTCCTCGCGACGGGCGGAACCGTGCTCCAGTCGATCAACCTCGGCGGACGGCCGCTCGACCCGGATCCGATCTCGAACGCAGTGTCGACCTTCTACGCAACGGACGTGCAGGCCGCTCTGGCCAAGGCCCAGCAAGCCGCCACGAGCGCCGTCTCGACGTACAAGAAGATCGCGGCGGTGACGCCGAAGGATCCGACCGTCCAGCTCGAGCTCGCCGAGGCGGCCCGGACCGCCGGCGACAACGCCTCTGCGATCGCCGCGTACCAGAAGTACCTCACGCTCGTTCCCGCGAACGACCCGACCACGCGGGACGTCAAGCGTCTGATCAGGCAGCTGAGAGCCGGCACGGCCGGTTAGACTCGCGCCCGGTGAGGCGCTCCCGGAGGCACGTGTCCCTCGTCGTCGTTGCCTGCGTGGCTGCGGCGGTCGTCGTCCTCTCGGGCTGCGGGACCGGCGGCTTCTCGGACGAGGGGAACCAGTCCGCGGGCCGCGACCTCTTCATCGGCCGGTGCGGCGGCTGCCATACCCTCGCCGAGGCCGGGACGGCCGGCACGATCGGGCCGAACCTCGACGACGCCTTCGCGCAGGCGCGGGAGGACGGCATGACGAACTCGACGTTCACCAACGTCGTCGTCGACCAGATCCTCTTCCCGATCACGGACACATCGACCGGAGCGCCGGGCATGCCAGGCCCCGACGAGACGCTGCCCGAGTGCGACGACGTCAAAGGCAACGCTTTCTGCGTCGACGACCAGCGCCAGGCGGCGGCGGACATCGGCGCGTACGTCGGGCGGGTCGCAGGCACGGGCGTGACCGTTGAGAAGCCCACTGACGGGAAGACGATCTTCACGACGACCTGCGGGGGCTGCCACACGCTCGCGGACGCCGGCACGAGCGGGACCGTCGGCCCGAACCTCGACCAGGCGAAGCCGCCGAAGGAGCTCGTGGTCGACCGCGTCACGAACGGGCAGGGCGCGATGCCGTCCTTCAAGGGCACGCTCGACCAGGCGCAGATCGACGCGGTCGCGGACTACGTGTCGTCCGTCGCGGGCAAGTAGCGCCCGCGACGACCTACGTCACGGGCTGCGGCTCGTCCTGCGACTCGAGGTCGACGATCACGTGCGTCACGCGGATGTCGTAGCGGTCCCGGACCGCCTTGACCACGCCGCGCTCGAGCCAGTGCGAGCGCCCAGCCGGGTGCGTCGAGAGCACGATCTCGTCCGGATGGAACGTCCGAACGGCGTCCTCGATCGCGACGAGCGGGTCGAGGTCTCCGACCGATCCGCGAGCCTCGATCCCGATGGTGCCGAGCCGCCCGAGAGACGCGTCGAGGCGCTTCTGAGCCTCCGCGCGGGCACCGTCCTCGTCCGACGTCCACGTCTTGAGCCGTGAGTTGAGCGCGGGACAGGTCACGAAGAACTCGGTCTTCTCGGCGAGCGCGAGATCGCCGATCGTCTGCAGGAGCTCCGCGCCGCCGACCGTCTCGTTCGCGACCACGAGCACGCGGCGCTCGTCGGGTGCGCCCACGTGCTCGACGCGCTGCTGCGCAGGCCGCGGGCCGCGCTGCCGCATGTACACGGCAAAGCCCACGGCGACGACGGCCAACGCGACCGCGGTGCCGAACCAGCGATTGATCCAGGAGGCCGCCACGATGAGCGCAGCTGCGCCGATCGTGATCAGCAGGAAGCGAAACGCTGCGGCTTCGCTCCGGAACGGGCTCTCCACGGGACCTCCCTAGATCAGGTACACGCTCGCATAGACGACGATCCACATTACGTCGACGAAGTGCCAGTAGATTCCGGGGAGCTCGACGCCGTGGTGGTGCTCCGGCGAGAAGTGCCCCCGGAAGCCGCGGACGATCACCATTCCGAGCAGCGTCAGGCCGACGAACACGTGCGCCCCGTGCAGGCCCGTGAGACCGAAGAAGACCGAGGCGAACGCCCCAGCGCTCGTGTTGAAGCCGACGTGGAGGTACTCGACGACCTGCGTCAGCAGGAACGCGAGGCCCATCATGAACGTGAGCACCATCCCGGCGAGGAAGGCAGGGCGGTTGCCCCGCTTGATGGACTGGAGCGCCCAGTGCATCGTGAAGCTCGAGGTCACGAGGATTGCGGTGTTGACCCCTGCGACGAACACCGGGAACTCGTATGGCTCCGGCGGCCACGTGTCCGGTGCGCTCGGGTTGACGACGCGCACGAAGAAGTAGGCCGTGAAGAACGAGCCGAAGAGCATCGCCTCCGAGGCGATGAAGAGGAACATCCCGAGCACGCGGGCATCGACGCGCGAGCTCTGATTGGCGATCGGCGGCCCGTGGTGCTCGTCGTGACCGTGCGCCGTTTCGGCGTGCGCGCTCACGTCGCCTTCTCCAGCACGCCCTTGCCGACGCCCTCGGCCTCCGCGACGACGTGGTCGACGGTCAGCCCGGTGTCGGAGCGAAGCCGACCTACGAGGTCGCGGCGGAGCCAGCCGGAGCGCTCGCCGGGGAAGGTCGAGACGATGATCTCGTCGACGCGCTCGTCTTGCACGGCGTTGATCGCGGCCGTGTACGGATCGGGTTGCGCGATGTGCCCGTGCGCGTCGATGCCCTCGGCGCGGAGCTTCGCGAGCGCGGCTCGGAGGCGTCGCTCGGCCTCTGGATGCTCACGTGCGCTCGCATCGCTCTGCGGCGAGACGATGAGGAAGCTCGCAGGGCCCTCCTGCGCTCGCTGCCGGATGCGCTCGAGCAGCGGGTCGTCGAGGACGGTCTCGTTCGCGACGACGAGGACGTTCGCGCCCTCGCGCGCCGCCACGTCGGAGACGACGTGCTCGATGGGACGGTCCCCCGCGATCCTCCGGATCTCGTCGAGGAGGTTCTTCCGCATCCAGCCGGACTTCGTCTCCGGGTGCGTCGACACGATGATCTCGTCCACCGGCTCGAGTTGGAGGACGTCCTTCACGGCCGTGAGCGGCTCGTCCTCGAAGACTCCGCCGTGGGCCGGTATGCCGGCGCGACGCAGCGCCTCGAGCGTCTTCTGGAGCCTGCGACCCGCGGCAGCGCGCCGAGAGTCCCGGTAGACGACGTAGCCCTCGCGTGGCGCAGACACCGGCGCGACGACGGCGACCCGGATGGGGCCACGCGCCGCGCGCCGGCGCACGGCGTCGATCAGCTCGTCGCCCGTCAACGTCTCGTTCGCAACGACGAGAACCGTGGTCGGAGCCTGCTCGTCCGTCACGCGCGAACCTCCTGCGGCTCGGCAGCGGCCGAGCTCATCACGGCGTGTCGAGCGCCGGGCACGCCGTACTCGTACGGGCCGCCGACGACCTGCGGGATCTCGTCGAAGTTGAAGATCGGCGGCGGCGACGTGACCTGCCACTCGAGCGTGTGAGCGCGCCACGGGTTTCCGCCCGCGATCGGCCCGCGCACCCAGCTCACGATGATGTTGTAGGCGAAGACCACGAAGGATGCACCGAGAACGAAGGACGCGATGCTGATGAAGAAATTCATGTCGCCGAAAGCCGCCGAGTAGTCGGACACGCGCCGCGGCATCCCGCGGAGCCCGACGTAGTGCATCGGGAAGAAGGTCGCATTGAAGCTCACGAACGTCAGCCAGAAGTGGAGCTTCCCGAGCTTCTCGTCGTACATGCGGCCGGTCATCTTCGGGAACCAGAAGTAGACGCCCGCGAAGATCGTGAACACCGAGCCGCCGAAGAGGACGTAGTGGATGTGCGCGACGATGAAGTACGTGTCCGAGGCGGCGATGTCGATCGGGACGGATCCGAGGTAGATCCCCGACAAGCCGCCGATCGTGAACATCGTCACGAACCCGAGAGCGAAGAGCATCGGCGTCGTGAGGTGGATGCGGCCGCGCCAGAGGGTCGCGATCCAGGAGAAGACCTTGATCCCCGTCGGGATCGCGATGAGCAGCGTCGTGATCATCATCGGAACGCGCAGCCAGTCCGCCATGCCCGCGACGAACATGTGGTGCGCCCACACGGAGAAGCCGAGAACGAGGATCCCGACGAAGGAGAGCGCCATCAGGCGGTAGCCGAAGATGGGCTTCCGGGACATCGAGGAGATGACCTCGGAGACGATCCCGAAGCCGGGCAGCATCATGATGTAGACGGCCGGGTGACTGTAGAACCAGAAGATGTGCTGGTAGCCGAGCACGTAGCCGCCGCCCTTGGGCACGAAGAAGCTCGTGTGCATGATCCGGTCGAACATCACGAAGAACTGCGAGCCGGCGATGAACGGCGTCGCGATCACGACGAGCAATGAGGTCGTGAAGTTCGCCCACACGAGAAGCGGCATGCGCCAGAACGTCATGCCCGGCGCGCGCATCGTGATGATCGTGACCAGGAAGTTGAGGGCCGTCATGATCGACGACGCCCCCGCCCACTGGACGCCCATGTTGAAGAACGTCTGGCCGAGCGGCTGGCCCTCGGCCAGCGGCGCGTAGCCCGTCCAGCCGGCGCCGAAGGCGCCGCCCGAGACGAGGAAGCTCGAGACGAACATGACGCCGGCGATCGGCAGCAGCCAGAACGAGAGCGCGTTCAGGCGCGGGAACGCCATGTCCGGGGCGCCGAGCATGAGCGGCACGACGAAGTTCGCGATGCCCGCGAATGCCGGGATGATGAAGAGGAAGATCATCAGCGTCGCGTGCACGGAGACGAGGCCGTTGAACGTCTGCGGGTCGACGAACTGGAGCCCGGGCTGCGCGAGCTCGGCCCGGAAGAGCATCGCCATGAGGCCGCCGATCGTGAAGAACACGAACGTCGTGACGAGGTACTGGATCCCGATGACCTTGTGGTCGGTGTTGACCCGGAAGTAGTCCTTCCAGCTCGTCGCTCCATGGCCGGAGTGGTCCTCCGGCCGCGTCGGGCGGCCCACGATGTAGTGCAGCCAGTAGTCGAAGGCGCCGATGCCGGCGAGGAAGCCGATCGGCGCCGTGGTCATCCCCGCGACGGCGGCGATCACGTCCCAGTTGAAGGCCGGGTCCCAGCCCCACCACCAGCGCAGGCCGGCGACGAGGAGCGTGCCGAGCACGAAGAAGAGAAGGCCCATCCAGACGCCACGCACGAGGCCGGGGCCGAAGACGCTCCGCCAGAGCGGTCCGCGCGGCGGCTCGTAGTGCTCCGGGTAGGACTGCTCGGGGGTCGCGTGCTCGAGAGTGGTCGTCATGTCCCTTGCTGCTCCTGGATCCAGCTATCGAACTCCGTGCGGGAGACGACGCGGGCCTTCGCGCGCATCGTCGCGTGCCCGAGACCGCAGAGCTCCGCGCAGACGACCTGGAACTCGCCCTCGTGCGTGGGCGTCACGAGGATGGTCGTCTCGATCCCGGGCACGGCGTCCATCTTCTGCCCGAAGTTCGGCACCCAGAAGGAGTGAAGGACGTCCACCGCGGTCATCGTGAACCGCGCCTCCTCGCCGACCGGGAGCACGAGCTCGCCCGACTCGAGATCGCCGTAGTCCGAGTACTTGAACTTCCACGTGAACTGCTGTCCGATCGCGTTGATCTCGATCGGCCGGTTGCCCGCCTCTCCGTTCCGCGCCAGCACGACCGCGCTCACGATGCCGATCGCGACGACGAGGATCGCAGGGACCGCCGTCCACGCGATCTCGAGCCCGGTGTGCCCGTGGATCGGCGGGCCATCCGCGTCGTCGTCGAGCGGGACGCGCCACTTCCAGACCGAGTAGACGATGACCGCGGCGACGAGCGAGAAGACCGCGATCGAGATGATCGTCGCGAACCAGTAGACGTCCTGGATTCGGTCGAATTCCTCGGACGCGGATGTCGGCAGCCACTGGAAAACGACCGCGACAACGGTGAGGAGCACGGCTATGACGACGCCGATGGCGACGAGCTGTGCGATACCCCTGCGCACCGGGAACGAGACTACTTCAAGCCTGCGCGGTCGTGCACGGTGAAGAGCCTCCGCTGCGTTGGCTACCCTCGAGGACGTGCGCGTGCTGCGCTTGTGCGTACCCGGTGCCGCGCTCGTCGTGGTCGTGCTCGCCGCCATCATGGGCGGTCGCCAGTCCTCCTCCGCGGGTGCCGGCGAGCTTCGCCCGCCGAAGCCGCTCGACGCGCAGCACGTCTCCCGGGTCGCAGCACAGACCCGGTCGCCGAAGCTCGGCAGCGGAAAGCCCGTAACGCTTGCGTTCGCCGGCGACGTGCACTTCGAGAGCCCGATCCGGCAGGAGCTCGACGCCGACCCGAGCCAGGTGCTCCGCTCGATCCGGCCGGTCCTCGGCGATGCCGACCTCACCGTGGTCAACCTCGAGACGGCGGTCACGAACCGCGGGTCCGCCCAGTCGAAGGCGTACACGTTCCGGGCTCCGGCCACCGCGTTCGCCGCACTCGAGGCTGGCGGCGTCGACGCGGCGTCGATGGCGAACAACCACGGCATGGATTTCGGCCTCACGGGCCTGCGCGACTCGCATCGCGGCCGCCCGGAAGGCGGGGTTCCCGGTCATCGGCATCGGTCTGAACGCCGACCAGGCCTATAGCCCATACCGCGCGACGATCCGCGGCCAGCGAATCGCCGTTCTCGCCGCGACGCAGGTGCTCGACGACCACCTCATCAGCGCCTGGAGCGCGGACCCGCACGCGCCCGGGCTCGCGTCGGCAAAGGACGTCCCGCGGCTCCTGCAGGCCGTCCGTGAGGCGCGCAGGACGTCCGACACCGTCGTCGTCTTCCTGCACTGGGGCCTCGAGCTCGCTTCGTGCCCGACCTCGGACCAGACGACGCTCGCTCGGCAGCTCGTCGCCGCGGGGGCCGACATCGTCGTCGGAGCGCACGCACACCGGCTCCTCGGAGCGGGCCGCATGGGCAAGGCGCTCGTGTCGTACGGGCTCGGGAACTTCGTCTGGTATTCGGCTCGCCCCGAGACCGTGGCGACCGGCGTGCTGGTCGTGAGCGCGACCGGACGCCGGATCAACGGCTATCGCTTCGAGCCTGCGCGCATCGTCTCCGGGACGCCGCGTCCGCTGTCCGGCTCGGAGCGCCGCGACGCCCTCGCCTCCTGGCACGGGCTGCGCGGCTGCACCGGTTTGCGACGCTAGGAGCGGGGCTACACTTCGCCGCTCCGGGCCGTTAGCTCAGTTGGTAGAGCAGGGGACTCTTAATCCCAAGGTCGAAGGTTCGAATCCTTCACGGCCCACTCCTCGGAGCGCCTCTCGCAAGATCACAATCGCGCTCCGGCAGCCGCGCGTGGTACCAAGGTGCAATGGCCTCGTCCGCCGCCGACACCGGCCAGGAAGCCCGCGAGCGCCAGCGACGCGCAACCACCAGGCTCGCCGAGAGGCTGCGCGCGCACCCTGAGCTCGTCGCCAGCGTGAGCCTGGGACTGCTGTGGGCGGGCGCGAGCATTCTCCTCGCCCTCTGGTACACGGGCCGGGTCCGCGACTGGTCGGTCATGACCGACGAGCTCCAGTACGCAAAGCTCGCGACCGCGATCGGGGAATCGGGCTCGCCGCTCCCGTCGATCCACGACACGGCGGTCTCCATCTCGAACCAGCTCTACCCGCTCCTGATCGCGCCCTTCTACGGCGCCCTCTCGCCGCCGTCGGCCTTCAGGGCGTCGCACGTGCTGAACGCCGTGGTCATGGCGAGCGCGGTGTTCCCCGCGTACCTGCTCGGCAGGCACGTCCTCTCGCGCCCGTGGGCGTTCGCCGCCGCGGCGCTGTCTGTGGGCGTGCTGTGGATGGTCCTCGCGGGCTTCCTCATGTCCGAGGCAGCCGCGTACCCGGCCTTCCTCTGGGCCATGCTCGGGATGCACCTCGCGATCGTCTCGCCGGGCGTGCGCAACGACCTGCTGGCGATCGGAGCGCTCGGGCTCGCCTTCTTCGCCCGTGCCCAGTTCGCGGTGCTCGTGCTCGTCCTGCCGCTCGCGGTGCTCGGCTACGAGATCGGGCGCGAGCTCGCGCGGGGCGGGGCTGTCCCGTGGTGGCGGAGAGCCCTCACGGGCATCCGGGCGGCGGTCGTCCGGCGCCCGGTTCTCCCGGCCCTCTACACCGTCGGCGCCGTCGTCGCGTTCGCGGCGGCGATCTCGGACTCGGTAGGGGGCCTCCTCGGGGCGTACTCGGTCACGCTCGAGGAAGGCTCGCTGCTCCCGGTCGACACGTGGCCGTCGGCGGCGCGCCACATCGACACGATCGCGATCGGAACGGGCTTCGTGCCGCTCGTGCTCGGCGGCGGATGGATGCTGGCCTCGCTCTACCGCTCCCGGACCGACAGAGAGCGCTCGCTCGCGACGCTCTTCCTCCTCACCGTCGTGCTGCTGACCGTGGAGACGGCGTCGTACAACGTGCGCTTCGGCGGCGCCGAGGTCGTCCGCGATCGCTACCTCTTCTACATCGGGCCGCTGCTCCTCATCGGTACGGCGGCTGCCGCGTCGGTGCCTCGCAAGCCTCTCGCGATCGCGGCCACCTGCATGGTCGTCTTCTTCGCGGCCACGGCGTCGGTGCTCGACCTCGAGCCGTTCGTGGGCCTCAACGTCGACTCGCCCGTGACGGTCCTCAACGACCGCCTCGGCGACCTGTCGGGCGAGCTCGGGACCGAGACGTTCGTCGCCCTCGCCGCGCTCGTCCTCGGTGCCGCGCTCGTCCTCGGCGTCCTCTTTGCGCCTCGGGTCCCGTTCGCGGTGGGGGTCTTCGTCGCCCTCGCAGCCTTCTCGACGATCGCGCTGCACACCGCGGGAGACCGTGTCCTCGAGAGCGACGGTCCGAGCGGACGGCCGCTCGCGGGGTCTCCCGGCGTCGTGCTCGACTGGGTCGACTCGGTGCTGCCCGACGGCGCACAGGCGGCGCTCGTGGGGTTCCCGGTCTCGACCGAGTGGCATCTGAGCGCGATCCGATGGTGGGACGCGGAGTTCTGGAACCGCAGCATCACGCGTGCCTACGTCCTTCCCGACGGGACGTTCACCTACACGCCCTTCCCGGCCCAGGAGCTCAGCATCGACTGGGAGACCGGCAAGCTCGCCGACACCGCCGATGCCCCCGCGTTCGTCGTGCGTGCTCCGAACGACCCGCGCTTCGGGCTGCGCGGCAGCTCCCATGCGGCGAACTCCGGGCTCGAGGTGGTCGCCGTCGAGCGCCCCTATCACGCGCTCTGGGACACGCGCGGGCTCGACGTCGATGGCTGGACGCGCCGGGGTCGCCCCGTCACCCTGCGGCTCTACGGCGGTCGGCAGGAGCCGGCCGAGATGGTGGAAGTCGACCTGACGGTGCAGGCCCCACCAGGTACTCCGGCCATTCTCCGGATCGAGGCACCAGACGAAGCCAGGGCCGTCCCGCTGTTCGCCGGGGCATCGACGAGCCAGCGCATCCAGGTCTGCGTCCCCGCACGCTCGGCAACGGACGTCGTCCTGACGGGCTGGAGCAACGCGCGCATCCCGGTCGCCCCGACCGGGCCGGAGGTCACCGGCACCCGCCCAGCAGGGGTGGGCATCACCGCGGTCGCGGTGCAACCTACCGGCGTGGACTGCTCGGCACCGCTGCCGGAGTAGCGCGGCTCAGGTCTCGAGGTCGACGCCCTCGCAGGCGAGCTCGAGGGTCTCGATCGCGACCTCGTTCCCGTGCGCGTGAAGCGCGCTCGGCTCGTAGGCGGAAGGCCATGCGCGAGAGATGTGCCAGCGCCGAACCTCCGTGCGCTCTGCGTCGAGGAGGACAATCACGACGTTGCGCCGGTCGAGGTTGCCGTCCCGCACCGCCTTGAACCAGTTCCAGAGCGAGAGATCCTGGTCGACGCCGCGCCTGAGGACGACGCTCCCCGTGACGGCGCGCCCGGGAAGCTTGCGGGTCCCGGAGACCTTGTCGGCGCCGACGCGGTACTCGACGACCTCGATCCTCGTTCCGGGAACGACGACCTCGCGGAAGCTCACCTCGGGCAGCCCGTCGATCTCGACCCGGAAGTTGAAATTGCGATACGGCGCTTCGTCAGGCATCGCTCGGCACCTTTCTCGGGACATAGGCGAGGTCGCGGTAGATCGCGAGGTCGTGCTCGACGGCGGACGTGTAGGAGCTGCCGGACGCGTCGGCGTACGAGGTCGTCACCGCCACGCGGGTCGGCTCGTCGCGCGCGAAGAACGCAGCGCTCGAGTCGAGCAGCGTGCGGATCTCGCGGCCGGGACCGAGATACGCGATGTGCTCGAAGAGCGGGAGCTTCGACAGGTCCCGCGTGCCACCGAGCCCGCGCAGCCGTCTCCGGAACTTGCACGACACGCTGAGCGCCGGCGCGTCACCGGTGTTCGCCACGACGAGGAACAGCAGCCCGTCTTCAAAGACGACGTCGAGGACGACCTCGGGCCGCCGCTCGACGACCGCTGGCGCAGCATCGTCCGCCGGGTCAGGTCTGCGAGGCACGAGCTGCGTTCGAGGGTACGACCTCGACCCCCCGCTCGACAAGCGCGACGCAGAGAAGGCGGCGGATCTCTCCGCCGCCTTCTCCTTCCCTCCGAGTCGTTCGGCCCGAATCCTAGGGCTTGAAGCGCATGAGTGCAGGTTCGTGATCCGACCCCTGGATCGAGTCCGCAAACTCCGAGCTGACGTGCACCACGTCGTACTCGGGACCCCCTGCTCGAGCGCGCGATGGGCGTGCAGGAACGTCGTCTGCACCGCGTCCTCGGCATCCGACCGCGACCCGAGGAAGCGGAGGCAGTACCCGAAGACCCGCTCCGAGTGCTGCTCGAAGAGACGGCCTGCGCCGGACTCGACGTTCCGAGCCGGCGACGAGTTCGCTCTGGGGCTATGGCCACGTCTTTTTCCCCGGAATTCCGGTCTTTCCACCGTAGACAGCGGGCGCAAACCTGGGCCATCACTCGAACGGGTATTCGCCGGCGACGGCGCACGATTCGCCCGCCTCCGGCATCCCATGGACAAGCCGCGACGCAACACGGAGGTCACATGGCCCCACAGACCCCAGCGACCGAGGCGCGCAGCCCTCGCTCCCACGCTTCCGGCGCTCCAGCGCCTCGGTCGCCGCTGGGGTCGGCCTGCTTCCGCAGAGGTTTTCTCCGTGGTGGGCCGGGTGGCAGCCGGGGACTCTGCGGTCCCCGGAGTCCGTCCGGTCCGCCTCCGTCCGGCGCGAGGCTCCCCAGACCGCGGGCGATGACAGCAATGGCGGCGTTCCGCCCGCGCAAGGCGATCCGGGACGAGTCGGTGGCGGCGGCGGCGGCGCCGGCTCTCCCGGAACGCCCGCTTGTGCTCGGTTGACGGGCGACTGAGGCCGGGTCAGGCCGCCGCGAGACCGGTCGCGGTAAGCGAGGCCTCGAGCTCCGCCGCAGGAAGCGGCCGAGCGTAGAGGTAGCCCTGCGCGTAGTCGCAGCCGAAGCTCCGGAGCAGCGCCTCCTGCTCGGCCGTCTCGACCCCCTCGGCCACGACCGCGAGGCCGAGGCTGTGCGCCATCTCGATCGTCGAGCGCACGATGGTTCGATCCGGGTCCGATACCGCGATGCCGCTGACGAGCGAACGGTCGATCTTGACCTCGTGCACCGGCAGGTTCTTGAGGTACGCGAGCGACGAGTAGCCCGTCCCGAAGTCGTCGATCGAGAGCCGGAAGCCGCTCGCCGCGAGGCCGTCGAGGACGGAGTGCGCGCGATCGACGTCGGCCATGACCGTCGTCTCCGTGATCTCGAGGCAGACGAGGCGCGGTTCGATGCCACGCTCGTCGAGAACGGCGGCGAGGTCGTCCGCGAGCTGGAGGTCGAGGAGGTCGATGGGGCTGAGGTTGACTGCCAGCGGGAGCGCCTCGCCCCGATCACGCCAGACACAGAGCTGCGCAACAGCCAGCTCGAAGACGTCCCGCGTGAGATGCCTGATCGCGCCCATCCGCTCGGCGACCGGGATGAATGCGCCCGGCGAGAGGAGGCCGCGCATGGGGTGCTGCCAGTACGTGAGCGTCTCGAATCCCGCGATGACGTTCCCTGCCAGATCGATCTTCGGCTGGTAGTGCGGGACGAGCTCGCCGCGCGCTGCCGCGCCGCGCAGCTCGGCAACGAGACCGAGCTCCTCCGGATCGTGCGGATCCACCTCCGGGCTGTACGAGAGAACGCCGATGCGCCTCGACTTGGCGGCCTGGAGCGCGACGTCGGCGCAGCGGAAGAGAACCTCAGCGTCGGTGCCGTCGCGCGGATGGAGCGCAATCCCGACGCTCGCCTCGAGCGCGACGCGAACGCCCGCGACCTCTACGGGCTGCTCCACCACCGAACGCACGCGCGCCGCGAGGGCGACGACGTCCTCCTCGGCCTCGAACTCGCGCACGAGGGCGAACTGGTCGCCCTGTGGCCGCGAGAGCAGCGTGTCCTCGTCCACGAGCTCGCGCAGCCGGGCGCCGAGCTCACGCAGCGCCTCGTCTCCGGCGTCGTGACCGAGCGTGTCGTTGATCTCCTTGAAGTGGTCGACGTCGACCAGGAGGCAGGCGAGCTGCTGCTCACCGGGGGCGGCTCGCTGCAATGCGAGCCCGAAGCGCTCCCGGAGGTGCGCGCGGTTGGGGAGATCGGTGAGCTCGTCGTAGTACGCCTGCCGGTGGATCCGGTCGATCTGCGCCCCGATCCGCCTCGTCACCCGGGCAAGCAGCGGCACGAAGATCGCGAAGAGCACGAGCAGGAGGCCCTCGAGCACTCCGCCGACCCAGAAGAGCGAATTCTGTGCGTCACGTTCGATCGGCTCGTACGACTGGACGATGGTCGCGGCGCCCCGCCCGCCGCGCGCACCGACCGGCGTGAACGTCTCGAGCACCTTCGTTCCCGCGAGCGCGCCAGCCGTGCGTTCGCTCGAGGTCCGGCTGACGATGATCCCGTCGGCCGCTTCTGCCGCCAATGGACCGTGGCCGACGCTCCCGATGAGCGCGTGGTCCGTCGAGTAGGTCACCAGCCCGTCGCGGCGGACGAGCGAGACACCGAGCGTGTCGTTCGAGACGACGTGCGACTCGAACAGCTCGTCGAGCTCGCGCTGGCGCGCCGGCGAGACACGGCCGGCGAAGTCGCTCGGTTCCACCTCCGTGCTGAGCACCGTCTTCGCGACGAGGCTTGCCTGCTTCGTCGCCGCCTGCTCGGCCTGGGTCACCGTGAAGCTGCGGACGACGACGAGGATCAGCGCTGCTGCGAGAGCGAGCGCGATCGAGAGGACGACTGCGAAGCGCAGCACGAGACGCGGCGGCCGCTCGACCGCGAACAGCCCCTGCGCGTGCGGGCGACGACGTGCGAGCTGCATCAGCGCTTCGGCTTCCCGAGGAGCGGGCCGAGGAGCCCCTCCAGGGTCTCCTGCACCGTCCCCAGGGGATCCTCGATCACCTGACCGGGCGGGGGAAGGATCCCCGCGATCGGCGGAGGAGAGGGTGGCGGAGGTGGAGGTGGAGGCGGAGGCGATGGTGGCGGAGGCGGCGGAGGTAGGGGTGATGGCGGCGGAGGCACGGGTGCCGCCACCGGAGGCAGCGGCGGAAGCGGAGACGGGGCGGGAGGCGGAGGCGGAGACGGGGAGGACGGCGGAGGCGGTGGCGGGCTGGGCTGTGGCGTCGATCCGGAGCCGGTCGGCCCGGCGCCGCTCGGCGCATCGGGCGCCACGCCGTCGGTGGGAGCCGACGGGATGTCGCTTCCGGACGCGGGCTCGGCATCGTCGACCGGCTCCCTGACGCCCTCGACGGTCGGGCCGACGGACGCGGTGGGGGCGGCGGTCACAGCCGGTGCGGGAACGCGAGCGCGCGGCACCTGGCTCGGGGAGGGCGCCACCACTGACGAGCCGGTGGGGACGGGCCCGAGGATCGGGACGGCGCCGACCTCTGCGGGTACACCCGCTGCGCTCGCGGTGCCCGGCGCCTCGACGAACGGAAGGAGGGGAGCAAGAGCGCGCTGAACCAGCTCGGGGAAGGGAACGGCGAGGCCGCCGAAGGTGAGCAACGGGACCGGAACGACGGTCAGCAAGACCAGAACGGCCGTCTGCCGCCGTGACAGAGCTACCGCGTCGGTCGTGCGGGCTCCGGGCCGCTCGTGACGGGGGATGGGGCTCATGCGCGTGGGAAGGTCGTCGGTGTCCCCGTAAGGGTGCGCCCGAACACAGCGGCATCGCGTCCCCCGAAAGGACGCCTGTCAATGAGGCGCATCCAAGGCGCGGCCACGGCTACGGCTTCCCCTTTCCGTGGCCTGATCCAGAGCCGGAGCCGCTTCCCTGGCCGGATCCGTTGCCACCGCCCGAGCCGGATCCGCTGCCACCGCCACTGCCCGATCCGCCCCCGGACTGCGGAGGAGGGGGCGCGGGCGGTGCGGGAGACACCGGCGGGGAAGGTGGAGGGGGAGGTGAAGCAGGTGGCGAGGGAGGCGGAGGCGGCTCGACTGGACCACGCCCGCCGTTGCCATTTCCACTTCCGTTGCCGTTGGCATTGCCACGGCTGCCCGACCCGCTCGATCCGGCGCCGCCACTCGATCCGGAGCCGCCTGATCCAGCGCTGCCTGATCCAGAGCCGCTACCCGAGTCGGAGCCCGAGCCGCTACCCGAGCCGGTGCCCGAACTGCCGGAGCCACTGCCGGAGCTCGAACCGCCGGAGCCGCTCCCACTCGAGTCGCGCCCCTGCGCGCCTCCGCTCGACCCGGATCCGGTGCCGGTGCCCGAGTTCCCGCTCGAGTCGGATGCCGAACCCGTGGCTCCCGGCGTCGGCCCAGCCGACGATCCCTCTCCGCCCGTCTCCGTACCTGAGCCTGCCTGAGGAGTCCCGGAGTCGGGTGCGGGGGGCGTGGATCCGTGCGAGACGCCGCTGTCCCCGGAACCGGAACCGCTTCGGTCGATCGTCGCGACGCCCGCGGCGTCGCCGGACGACACGGCGAGCTGGACCTCGGGCTTCACCTGCGGTCGGACACGGGCCCTCACCGGGGTCCGCGAGCCCGAGCGCGCAGCCGGCGCGGAGCGGAGCTCCTGACGACCTGCGGGCGTGCGTGCCGCCTCGGCAGGCTCGGGGAGGATCAGAAGCGTGCGCGCCCCCTGTTGCGAGGCGGCGGAACGCTCGACGAACGGGAGAAGCGGGGCAAGCGCGCGTTGCGCGAGCTCCGGGAACGGCACGGCGAGCCCACCGAGCGTCAGCAGCGGGACGGGCACGCAAACGAGCAGCACGAGGACGAGCAGCTGATGTCGAGGAAGATCGACAGCCTCGACCACGCCCGCTCGGGGGTGGAGCTCGTCGCGTCGAATCGCGCTCATGCCTTGGGGAAAAGCCGCAGTGCCACTCACAGCCTGGGCGAATGACTCATCCAGGCGTCCCCCAAAGAGGGGCCTCCGCGAGGGGAGGCGCGTACCCCCCGGATAGCCTGAAACCGTGAAGGTCGTCTCCGTCGTCGGCAACAGGCCGCAGTTCGTCAAGAGCGCCCCGCTTTCGTTCGCCCTCCGCGCCGAGGGAATCGACGAGGTCGTCGTACACACGGGCCAGCACTACGACCACGAGTTGTCCACGGTCTTCTTCGAGGAGCTCGGTATTCCGGAGCCCCGGTACCGGCTCGACCTCCACACCGCCGACCCGGAGGCGATGGAGGAGCGGATCCGGCCGATCCTCGACCAGGAGCGCCCGGCGCTCGTCCTCGTGTACGGAGACACGAACTCCACGCTCGCGGGCGCCCGCGCGGCGACGACGGCTGGCCTCCCGCTCGCGCACGTCGAGGCGGGCCTTCGAAGCGGGGATCTCACGATGCCCGAGGAGCACACGCGCATCGAGGTGGACGGGCTCGCCACGTACCTCTTCAGCCCGGACGAGCGTTCGGCGGAGACGCTGCGGCGCGAGGGCGTGGCGGGCGAGATCTACGTCGTCGGCGATGTCATGGCCGACGCGAGCCAGCGCTTCGCGCCAGCGGCCCGCGAGCGCCATCCGATCGAGTACGAGCCGGGCAGCTACGTCGTGGCGACGATCCATCGCCAGGCGAACGTGTTCCAGCCGCGCCTCGGGCTCGTCGTCGAGGGGCTCAACCGAATCGCCGACCCGGTCGTGTTCCCGGCACATCCACGCACGCGCTCGAACATGGAGGCCGCCGGGCTCTCGCTCGGCCAGGGAGTCCGCCTGCTCGGGCCTCTCGGATATCTGGAGCTCGCATCGCTCGCATCGCAGGCGCGCGTCCTCGTAACGGACTCCGGCGGCCTGCAGAAGGAGGCGTACTGGTACGGCGTCCCCTGCGTAACGGTCCGGCCCTCCACGGAGTGGGTGGACACCGTCGAGGTGGGTGCGAACGTCCTCGTCCCCGCCGACCCCGACGCCATCGCCGAGGCCGTGTCGAACGCAGTGATGCCGACGAACCGGCCCGCCCTCTACGGCGACGGACACGCGTCGGAGCGGATCGCCTCCGCGCTCCACGCTACGATGCGCGACCGATGAAGCGGGATGTAGCCATCGTGGGCGCCGGCTACGTCGGCTTGCCGCTCGCCCAGACGTTCGCCCAGGCGGGACGCACCGTGCTCCTCCTCGACGTCGACGCCGAGCGCGTCGCGCAGCTGAACCGCGGAGAGAGCTACATCGAGGACGTCGCCTCGGACGGGTTCGCGGAATTCGTCGAGAAGGGCGCGATCGCGGCCAGCACGGACTACGACGAACTTGGCGAGGCGGACGCGATCCTCATCGCGCTCCCGACGCCGCTCTCCCGGCAGCGCGAGCCCGATCTCAGCATCCTCCTGTCCGCGACGGCCGAGATCGCGGCGCGGCTCCGGAAGGGCCACCTCGTCGTGCTCGAGTCCACCACGTATCCCGGCACGACACGCGAGAAGCTCCTGCCCGTGCTCGAGGAGGGAAGCGGCTTGAAGGCAGGCGCCGACTTCCACCTCGCGTTCTCGCCCGAGCGTGTCGACCCGGGCAACCAGAACTGGAGCACGAAGAGCGTGACGAAGGTCGTCGGCGGCATCGACGAGCCCTCGACGGACGCGGCTGCGGCGCTCTACGGATCGGCCATCGACGCGCTGCACCTCGTGTCGTCGCCCGAGGCGGCCGAGCTGACCAAGCTCCTCGAGAACATCTTCCGCTCGGTGAACATCGCGCTCGTGAACGAGCTGGCGCAGCTCTGCGACCGCATGAACATCGATGTCTGGGAGGTCGTGGACGCGGCCGCGACGAAGCCGTTCGGGTTCATGTCCTTCCAGCCCGGCCCGGGCCTCGGTGGCCACTGCATCCCGATCGACCCCTTCTACCTCACCTGGAAGGCCCGCGAGTACGGCTTCTACACCGAGTTCATCGAGCTCGCCGGGAAGGTCAACGAGTCGATGCCGTACTACTGCCGCTCGCTCGTCTCGCAGGCGATGAACCACACGCTTCAGCGCTCGATGTCCGGCTCGAAGATCCTCGTCCTCGGAGTCGCGTACAAGCCCGACATCTCCGACATGCGCGAGTCGCCGGCGATAAAGCTGATCCATCTGCTGCAGAACGCCGGCGCCGACGTCTCCTACCACGACCCCCACGTCCCCGAGTTCGAGGAGCACGGCGTCTCGCTGAGCTCGGTTCCGCTCGATCCGGCGGCGTACGACTGCGTCGTCATCGTCACCGACCACGGCGCAGTCGACTACGAGCAGCTCGTCGACGACGCCAAGCTCGTCGTCGACCTTCGCAACGCCACGGGCCGGAACGGGAAGAACTCGGACAAGGTGTGGCGATTGTGAGCTCGGCCGGCCTCCGCGTCGGGCAGGCAGGGCTCGGCGAGTGGGGCCGCAACCTTGCTCGCAACTTCGCCGATCTCGCGCACCTCGCCTGGCTCACCGATCCGGCCGACGGCAAGCGCGCGGAGTACGAGGCCCGCTACCCGCAGGCGCGCTGGGCGGAGACCGTCGAGGAGATGCTCGCCGATCCGGCGCTCGACGCGGTCGTGGTCGCGACTCCGGTGCCGACGCACTACGAGCTCGCGAAGCTCGCGCTCGAGGCGGGCAAGCACGTCTTCGTCGAGAAGCCGCCCGCGATGACGAGCGCCGAGATCGACGAGCTCGTCGCCATCGCGGAGGAGCGCGACCTCGTCCTCATGCCAGGTCACCTGCTGCTCTACCACCCGGGAGTCAGGAAGCTCAAGGAGCTCGTCGACTCGGGCGAGCTCGGCGAGGTCCTCTGCGTCTACGGAAACCGCCAGAACCTCGGCCGCATCAGGCCGTACGAGAACGCGCTTTGGTCGCTCGGCGTGCACGACCTCTCTGTGATCCTGCATCTCCTCGACGAGGACCCGGTCGAGGCGATCGCGCTCGGCCGCGACTTCCTCCAGCCGGGCGTCGAGGACGTCGTCTTCTGCTACCTCCGCTTCCCTTCGGGGCGCATCGCGCACATGCACCTGTCGTGGCTCGACCCGCACAAGATGCGGAAGATGACCGTCGTCGGCACCGAGAAGATGGCGGTCTTCGACGATATGGAGCTCGACCGGAAGGTGACGATCTACGAGAAGTCGCCGTGGCGCCCAGTGTCGACGTACGGCGAGTGGCAGACCCGCACCGGGGACATCCGCATCCCCAAGATCGTGACCGACGAGCCGCTGAAGCTCGAGTGCCGGCACTTCCTCGCGCTCGTCGGCGGCGACGGCGACCGTCGCCGGGTCGCACGGGACGGAGCCCGGGTCGTGCACGCACTCGACCAGCTGACCTCGTCGCTCCAGGCCGGCGTCCCGGCCGTTTGACCAACGCTCCCCTTCGGCTCGCGTTGATGGGAGAAACCGTGTTTCCCCCATCTGCCCCCTTCTTCT
This sequence comes from uncultured Actinomycetes bacterium, assembly GCA_963815895.1. Taxonomy (GTDB): domain Bacteria; phylum Actinomycetota; class Thermoleophilia; order Gaiellales; family Gaiellaceae; genus GMQP-bins7. Next base: position 1,050,324 of record CAWFIP010000002.1, read on the forward strand.
CGAAAGCGCGGGGAACCTCCCGGTTCCCCACACCCCTCCCCGCTCCTGAGCCAAAGTACGGCTCATGAGCGCCGAGATCCACCCCACCGCAACCGTCTACCCGGGCACGGTCCTCGGCGAGGGCGTGAAGGTGCTCGAGAACGCAGTAGTGGGAAAGCAGCCGACGCTGTCTCCACGCTCGACCGCCAAGCGCGATCCGCTGCCTCCGACCGAGCTGGGGGACGGGACCGTCGTGTCGGCAGGCGCAATCGTGTTCGCCGGCTCGCGGATCGGCGCACGGGTGATCGTCGGAGACCAGGGCTGCATCCGGGAGCGTGTCACTCTCGGCGACGATGTCGTCATCGGCCGCGGTGCGCTCGTCGAGAACGACACGACGATCGGTGCGCTGACCCGAATCCAGGCCGAGGCGTACATCACCGCCTACTCCACGCTCGAGGACAACGTCTTCGTTGCGCCGTGCGTCGTGACGACGAACGACAACTTCATGGGACGGACCGAGAAGCGCCTCGGGCTCATGCGCGGCCCGACGATCAGGCGGGGCGCCCGCATCGGCGGAGGCGCCGTCCTCTGCCCCGGCATCGAGATCGGAGAAGAGGCGTTCGTCGGAGCGGGCGCGGTCGTGACGAAGGACGTTCCGGCGCGCACCCTCGTCGTCGGCAACCCCGCACGCGTGCTGCGGGAGGTCTCGGCCGACGAGCTGCTGACGAGCTAGGCGGCCTTGACGATCCGCAGCCGGTACGCGGTCGTGCCGGGGCTCGACATGCGCACGTGCACGAAGTACGTCGCCGACTCCGGCGGGAGGTAGGAGAAGTACTCGCGGCTGCCCGGTCGCGCCGACACACGGGCACGCAGACGGAACGCACGTACGTCCTCGATGAACTTCGTCTCGGGCGACCAGAGGGCAAGGCTGAGGTCCGCGCTGCCGTGGGCGCCCGTCAGGCCGAGGTAGACCCGCTTCCCGCGCTCGAGCCGGAGCGCGTAGACGTCGTCCTGGTCGTCCCAGTAGTCGACCGTCGCCTTCACGATGCCGGCGGTTCCCGACCTCACGGTGATCTTCGCCGAGCGGGCCGCTGCGTCGTCGTTCGTCTCGTACTGGTCCCTCGGCGGCAGCGGCCTCGACAGCGCCGCGATCGCTGCCGCGACGTCCAGCCGGCCCCAACCGGAGTACGCGTCGCGGCCCGTCGCACACGCCGCGCATCCCGTGTCCGCGTTAGCGTCGGCAGCGGTGCGCTCGAGGATCGCGCCGACCTGCTCGGCCGTCAGATCGGGCCGCAGGCTGTAGAGGATCGCCGCGGCCGCACTGACCTGAGGCGCCGAGAAGGACGTCCCCTGGGCCTGGCGGTACTCCTCGGGGCCGCAGCTCGAGAACCCCTGGTCGGCGCAGGCCGGGAAACGCGAGGTCAGCGGCCGCGGGAACGTCGAGAGGATCTGCTCCCCGGGCGCGGCGAGGTCGTTGTAGATCTTGTCGCGGTTCGAGAAGCGCGGCACGTTCCCGAGCTGCGACACGGCGCTCACGCCGACGACGTGCGGGAGCGCGGCCGGATAGCTCGCGAAGGACCACGGGCTCTTCGGCGCCTGGTCGTCGTTCCCGACCGCGGCGACAACGACGACGCCGTTCGCGACGGCGTACGCGACCGCGTCGGCCTCGAGACGCGAGTAGGTGTCCCGCTCGGGGTCGAGCGGGTCGCGGACTCCGCCGAGGCTCATGTTGATCACCCGAGCGCCGCGCTCCACGGCCCAGCGGATCGCGCGAACCTCCGCCTCGATCGGGATCGTGCGTGAGGGCGTGACGACCTTCGCCACGAGCAGCTCCGCGGACGGGGCGAGCCCGGCGATCCCGATTCCGTTGTCCACCCCGGCCGCGATGAGCCCGGAGACGAAGGTGCCGTGGCCGAGCGGGTCGATCGACGGCGAGCCGCCGACGAAGCTCTTCGCGTCGAGCCAGCTGCCGACGAGCTCGGGGTGCTTGAGATCCGCCCCCGAGTCGATGACCGCGACCGGAACGGACTCGAACGCCGGGTACGTGATCCAGGACTCGTAGAAGTGGCTCTGGGTGATGTACCACTGGCGTGGCACGAACGGATCGGTCGGAACGAGCGAGAGGTGGCGTGTGCGCAGCGGTTCGACGTAGCGGACGCCGCGAACATCCGCGAGGGGCCTGCTCCCGACGGGCACCTCGACGACGAGAGCCTGGATCGGAGCGAGATCCCGGACGACACGCGCGCCGCGGCTCTCGAGCGCTCGCGTGACCTTTGGCCGGCTCGCTCCAGGCTCGAGCCCGACCGCGACGCGCCCCGCCGATGCGAGCCCGGGAAGCGCGAGAGGAACGGCGGCCGCGGCGAGCAGTGACGCGACGAGGAGTTTGCCCCGGGGACGCATCAGGCGACCGCCACGAGCGGCGAGACACCCTCGACGAAGCCCGCGATCGGCGAGGTGCGCGCCCGATAGGTACCCGGCACGAGCTGCGCCTCGATGCGGAACGCCCCGGACCCGTCGGCGAGCGTCTCGCCGACGTGGACCCAACTGCCTCCCCGAAGGCGCTCGACGTGGACGATGGCACCGAGCCTCGGCCTCACCGTCCCCGAGAGCACTCCCGGCTCCACCGGCTTGCTGAGGCGGACCTTCGGCCCCACGCGGACGAGCAGTACCTGACTCGTGACCCTGGAGGCGGGCTGGGCAGCGCTCGAGCCGGCCTCGATCCGGTAGCTCGTGGTCTTCGTCGGGCTCACGGCGGTCGAGAACGTGCCGTCGACCCCCCGTTCGAGCGGCCCGAGGTCGGTCCACGTCTTGCCGTTCGTCGAGGACTGGAGCTGCGGGGCGACGACGTTCCGGGCGACCCCGCCGATCTGCAGCGTGGCGCCGAACTCGATCGTCCCCTTTGGCCGGTCGAGCCGCAGGACGCCGACGTTGATCCACGTCGAGCGCAGGCCGAGAGCGGTTCGGATGAGGCTGGACGGCACGCTCGTGGTCCCGCTCGCCGTCCTCAGGGTCAGGTTGCGGATCCGGCCCGACGGCGTCGGGACGGCAGATGCGTCGAGCACGCGTGCCTCGACGCCGAGCTTCGACTGGAGCGTCCGCGCGCCCAGGAGCACCGGCCCCCAGCGATGGTTCGGCGATGCCTTGTCCCACGGGTCAGGGCGCGACACGAGATACGGGAGCGGCGTGCCGAAGACATCGGCAGCGCTCGCCGTCTTGCCTCCGGAGCTCGAAGAGTAGAACGCCGTGATGAGCTGGCCGCCGTACATCACAACCTGGCCGGTGGTCGCCTGGATCGCTTTCGTCGCCGCATCCTCCTCGGACTCGACGCCCCCGTAGACCTGGCTCCTGACATCCGAGTAGAGGTCGAACGGCTTCCCCTTGACGATGCTCTTGAGCGCAAACGTGCGCGCCGCGACGGCCTGAGCCTTGAGCGCCTCGACGGGCCATGTGCTCGGCATCTCGTCCGCGACCACGCCCGCGATGTACGCCTCGAGCCCCACGTAGTTGACGACGCGGAGGTACCCGCCCGCGGCTGCGATCTCGAGCTTGCCCCGATACGGCTGGCCTTCGAGCGACAGGGACTGCTTCCCAGGCAAGACGACCAGCGGCCCAGTGGAGGGCTTCACGGCAGTCGGGAGCTTGAGCTGGGGGCTCAGGATGAGCGCTCCGGCCGGAAGCTTCGTGACGACGCCGGCCGCGTCCTGCACCCGGAACGGAGCCGCCGACTGCACCGTCACGGCGCGCTTCCCCTCGGCGAGCAGCACGCGCACCTCGCTCTTGGTCGCGCGGCCGAGCTTCGTGCCGAAGTAGTAGTGCGCGAGAATCTGGTCGTATGTGCGGCCCGCCTTCGCCTGGCCGTACGCGCCCCACTGGGAGAGGCCGACGCCGTGGCCCCAGCCGCGGCCGGAGATGGCAAACACGGCTTCGCCGGTCGTGCTGTCCGCCGGCGGCGGGGTCTGCGCCTGCCCGGCCACGGTCGTCGCGAGCAACGCGAGGGCGAGAGCCGATGTGAGGAAGAAACGCACGAGAAAGGCTGCGGAGGGTACCGAGACGGGGTTAACCCTTTGTGTTCTCGGCACAAAGGGATAGCACTTGAGCGGAGATCTGGCTAGCGGACGCGGCTCCGCAACCAGATCGCTATTTCCAGGCGGTTTCCTCCACGGGCGCGCGGTCGCGCAACGGCTCCCACCACTCACGGTTGGCGGCATACCACGCCACCGTCTCGCCGAGGCCCTCGCGCCAGCCATGCTCCGGCTTCCAGCCGAGCTCGTCCGTGATCTTCGTCGCATCGAGCAGATAGCGCCGATCGTGGCCCGGCCGGTCTGGGACGATCGTCTTCAGGGACTCCGGCTTCTCCGTGTACTCGAGCACGAGGTTCGCGATCTCCTCGATCGTCGCCTCGATCCCCGAGCCGACGTTGTACGTCTCCCCCGGCCGTCCGTCGCGCAGGACGAGATCGATCGCCGAGCAGTGGTCGAGGACATGCAACCACTCCCGCTTGTGCCCCGTCGACGCGTAGAGCGGGAGCGACTTGTCGTCGAGCGCGTTCGTCGTGAAGAGCGGGATGACCTTCTCCGGGAACTGGTACGGGCCGTAGTTGTTCGAGCAATTCGTGATCGTCACCGGCAAGCCGTACGTCTCGAAGTAGGCACGGACTGCGTGGTCGGCCGCGGCCTTGGACGCGTTGTAGGGCGTGCGTGGCCGGTACGGGGACTCCTCCGTGAAGACCTCGTCCGTGTCGAGCGCGAGATCGCCGTAGACCTCGCACGTCGAGACGTGATGGAAGCGCTCGACGCCCACGCGTCGCGCAGCCTCGAGCAGCGTCTGTGTCCCGAGCGCGTTCGTCCTGAAGAACCGGCCGGGATCGACGACAGCGAGGCTGTTGTGCGACTCGGCCGCGAAGTTCACGACGACGCCGATCTCCTCCTCTCGCAGCGTCCGCTCGGCGAGTTCGCCGTCCCCGATGTCGCCCTGGACGAAGACGATCCGGTCCTCGACGTCGGCGAGGCTCGGCCGGTTCCCCGCGTACGTCAGCAGGTCGTACGCGACGACGTGGTCGTCGGGATAGCGCTCGAGCCAGTAGTGGACGAAATTCGAGCCGATGAACCCGGCCGCGCCGGTGACGAGGAGTCGCATGGCGCGGAAAGGCTAGCGGCCGTCCGCTGCACGGATGGCAGCGAGGCACGCGCGAAGGCCCTCGCGCCAGTGCGGAAGCGCTGGCGCGCCCCGTTCGCTCCGGAGGACGCCGTACGCCGGGCGAGGGGCAGGGCGCCCGAGCTCCTCCGTCGTGATCCGGCGCACACGGCACTCGATGCCTGCCTCCTCGAAGACAGCCTCGGCGAAGTCGGCCCAGGTGCAGTCGCCGTCCGCCGCGAGGTGCCAGACGCCCGGCTCGGCTCCGGTGCTCAGGAGCTCGTGCACGGCATCCGCCAGGTGACCCACGTAGGTTGGGCAGCCGCGCTGGTCGTCCACGACACCGACCTCATCGCGATCCTCGGCCAGTCGCAGCATCGTCCGCACGAAGTTGTGGCCGGTCTTCCCGAAGAGCCAGGAGGTGCGGACGACCCAGGCTTCCGGTCCCGCCGCGGCCTCGCCGAGAAGCTTCGACCGACCGTACGCGGAGAGTGGGCTCGGCGGGTCGGACTCGACGTACGGCTCGCGCTTGCGGCCGTCGAACACGTAGTCGGAGGAGAACACGACGAGAGGCGCGCCGAGGGATGCCACGCTCGCGGTGCCGCCGACATTGACGGCAGTCGCTCCCTGCGGGTCCGCCTCGGCGCCGTCCACGTCCGTCCACGCCGCGGCGTGGAGAACGACGTCGAAGTCACCTCGTGTCAAATTGACACTAGGTGGGAAGGAGACGTCCCACTGCTCGCGGGTGAGCGCGACGACCTGGTCGTCCGCGAACCGTTCCTGGAGCGCGCGGCCGAGCTGGCCTCCCGCGCCGGTGATGAGAACCCGACGGGTCAGGACGCGGCGCCCGCGTCCCTGGCCGACAGGATCGGGTCGGTCGACTTCCACAGGTGCGCGACGCGCTGGTCGTTCCAGGGGATCGTCTGCTCGTCCGGGTCGGACGGGTCGTATTCCTCGGTCACGTGGTAACAGAAGAGCACGTCCGTGAGCGCCTCGAAGCCGTGGCCGTGGCGGCCGGGAATGTAGATGGCGACCGGGTTGTCGTCCCCGATGTCCTCGGTGAACGTCTCGCCGGTGTCGCGGTCGAGCACGACGACGCGGGCCATGCCGTGAAGGCACGCGAACAGGTCGTCCTGGCCGCGCTCGTGGTAGTGGAGACCGCGCACGACGCCGGCCCGCGAGAAGGAGACGTTCGTCTGCACCATCGGCTTCGGCAGCACGCTCTCGCGCCGGAGCTCGCAGAACCAACCGCGCTCGTCCGAGAAGACCTTCAGCGGGATCCGCTCGACACCCTCGATCACTTGTTGGCGCCCGTCTCCTCGATCACGCGCCCGATCTCGGCGAGGTGCTGCCAGTGCTTCCCGGCGTCCTCCCACCAACCCTCGACCTCCTGGGCGCGAAGACGGCCGGTGACGGCGTAGTGCCGGTTGACGTCGGTGATCTCGAGCTCCCCGCGACTCGACGGCTCGAGCGTCGCGATCACCTCGAAGACGTCGGGCGGATAGCAGTAGAGGCCGACCACGGCGTGCGACGTCGGAGGTGACGGGTAGCGGGTATCGACGACGCCCGCCTTCTCGACGATGTCCGTCACCTCGCCCTCCTCGCCGTAGACGACGACGCCGAAGTTCTCGGGGTCCGGCACGTCTTTGACGAAGATCTGCGCGCCGTCCGCCTGCGCACCCCAGTCCGCGATCGCCTGCGCCTGCGAGAACTCGAAGATGTTGTCGCCGAGCACGACCACGAGCGGCGCGTCCCCCGCGAAGTCTCGGGCCATGCCGACGACCTGCGCAATGCCGCCTGGCTCGGTCTGCACCTTGTACGTGAGATCGAGCTCGAGGATCGGCTCACCGCCGGCCCGGGGCGCGAGCCGCCCGTCGCCGAGCAGGTCGATCATCTGGCCCGCGTGCCCCTTCCCGGTAATCAGGAGCACGTCCGTGATCCCCGCCCGCTGGAGCAGCTGCAGCGGGTAGTAGACCATCGGCCATTCGCCGACCGGTAGCAGGTGCTTGTTCGCGACGCGGGTCAGCTCGCCGAGGCGGGTCGCCTCGCCGCCCGCGCAGATGAGGCCCTTCGGCGTCACGGCTCCGAGATGCTAGTGGGCGCCCGGCGAAGACGAGCGGGTCAGGACTTCCACGAGCGCCAGGTCTCGGTACGCTCACGACGGAGCGCTGCTTTGCGACGCTTCACGTTAGGAACCGCGCGCACTGCGGTAAACCAGACGTACAGCAAGAACCCCGTGAATCCGGCCATGAGGGCCAGGAGGCGACGCGGCCGACTGAGAAGTGCGAGCAATCCGCGCACCGAGTCGATGCTAGCCGACATACTTCGGCCCTCAGTCGTAGAAAGGTGGGAACGTAATGGGCAAGACGAAGGACAAGCCGACGGCGGCCGTCGAGACGCTCAAGCCGTACGTGAAGCGCGCAATGGAGGATCCCGATCTGCGGGACGACCTCGTTGCTGCCTTCGTGACGGCGCGAAGCCTCTATGAGCAGATCGGCAAGAAGGACGGCGTCAAGGAGAAGGCGAAGCGCGTGTCCGACAAGGACTTCCAGGAGGACATCCAGGACCTGGTCGCCGACCTCACGACCGCCTCCGAGCGGTTGCAGGGCAAGGCGTCGAAGAAGGGTCACAAGCTTCGGAACCGCGTCGTGCTGTTGACCGGCGTGACGATCGGTGTCCTGTACAACCCGTGGACGGGGCCCGCGACGCGCGAGTGGATCATGGACCAGGTTTCCGGCACCAACGGGAACGGGTTCCAGGAGTTCACGGACGCGGTCGAGGCCGATGCGGCCGCAATGGGCGACGCCGCCGGCGACGCCGCCGCGAAGGCCAAGGACGCCGCGAAGAACTAGGGATCGCTACTTCGGTTTTCGTTCCAGGGCGCGCTCGAGCGCGCCCGGGACGAGGCCGGAGAGCGACGCGATGTCCTCCGCCTGGAGCAGGTAGGCACCGGGAGGCGGGAGCGTGGGCGCCCCCGGTCCCGCGCCCGAGGGCACGTAGATCCGTCCCGCGGCGAACGAGATGTCCGCCGCCCGCCGCCACGCCGTCAGGAACGGATACGGGGCAACCACCCCGTCGTAGCCCAACCCGAGCATCGACGAAGGGTGGATCTCGAAGTGCAGGTGCGGGGCGCCTCCGTCCGCGTCGCCCGTCGCGCCGACGAACCCGATGACGTCACCCGCCTCGACGTGCTGGCCCTCGACGGCGAGCGGCGAGTAGGCCGAGAGATGGGCGTAGTAGAACTCGTTCCCGGCCTCGTCGCGGAGCCAGAGGCGGTAGCCGCCGATCGGGATGAAGCCGATCTGATGGAGCGTGCCGTCCGCGATGGCGAGAATCGGCGCCCCTTCGGGCGCGAAGATGTCCTCCCCGTGATGCCAGCCGCCGGGCATGTTCGGGCGCGGCCCGCCGAAGCTGTCGCCGAAGGACGCCGCGCCGAAGATCGGGAAGACGTAACCGTCGGTGCTCAGGCGGACCTTCACGTCGGGTGGACCTGACCTCACCGGCCCGCCGGGAACCGACGTGCCGCCTCCCTCCGGCTCCGGAGGTGGAGGTGTCGCCGGCTGCGCGGCTGGTGGCGGTGCACCGCCGATCCCGCGCGGACGCGTCGGGCTCGCGGTCACCTGCTCGGCCACAGCAGTCGCGGCGGCGATGCCGATTGCGATCTCACTGCCCGCCGCGAGGCCGCCGTGCGGCGCGCTGAGCACGACGCGCAGGACCGCAACGGTGCCCTGGGCAGCAGAGGACGTTCCGCGGCGAGAGCCCGTGTCCAGGCCGAGCACCTGGAGCGTGCCCCAGTCCGCGAGTGCGACGGTCGCGGGCGACGAGCCAAGGTCCTGCCCGAAGACACGCAGACCTTCAACCGCTGACTTCGCGACGTCGGCTCCGGCAGATCGTGCTCCCGCGCCGGCGGTGGCCGTGGCGGTCACCTGGGTTGCCTGGATCTCGCCGCCGAACAGGGACAGGGAAGCCGTCTGGGCTGACGCCTGAGCGGCTGCTGCCGCTCCCGTCTGCGCCGAGGCGCTCGCGCGTGATAGCCCGACGGTGAGGACGGAACCGTCGGCCGGATAGGCGAAGGCCTGCACCTCGGCCGTCGTCGTCGCCGGCCAGTCGACCCCACCGAGCACGACCGGCGCCTGCCCGGGCACCGTGATCGTCGCTATGACGGCGGTCGCCTCCGTGTCCGCGTCTCGAGGCGGCGGCGCTGCCGCGGCGATGGCGGTGAGAGCGGCGAGTGAGGCGGCGGCGAGGACCGCGACACGGATCACGGCGGCGCGCGTCAACCCGAACCAGGGTAGCGCCGGGACGCGCGGTACGCACGCCAGGCCAGCTGAGCCGCGACCGCAAGGAGCAGGACCGCGAAGAGCCGCCGGAGCGTGTCCTCGGGCACCGTAGTCGCGATGCGGGCGCCGACCTCCACCCCGACGACCGACACGACTCCGAGGATCGCGGCCGTCCTCACGCGCAGGTTCCCGTAACGACGCTGGTTCCACGCTCCGGCCGCGACCGTGGGCAGGATCGCGAGCAGCGAGGTCGCCTGAGCCTCGACCTGGCCGAGCCCCAGAGCGACGAGCGTCGGGACGAAGAGGATCCCGCCACCAACGCCGAAGAGCCCGGCGAGGACTCCCGCCGTCAGCCCGAGCACAAGCGCGAGTGCGATCGTCCCCGCGCTCACGACACGAACAGCCAGACGGCGATGGTGACCAGGAGGAGCGCGAACCCGTAGGTGATCGTCGTCGTGCGCAGGCGCTGCTGGAGGCTCGTGCCGAAGAGGGCACCTGCCGCCGCGGGCAGCCCGACGAGCGCGGCGTAACCCACGTGGATGTCGCCGCGGGCGCCGAAGACGATCACGCCCGCGAGCGCGGTGACGAGGATCGCGCCCAGCGACGTAGCAGTTGCAACACGCTCGGGAAAGCCGAGGAACAGAATGAGGAGCGGAACGACGACGATGCCTCCACCGACCCCGAAGAGTGCGGAGAAGACCCCGGCCACGAGGCCGATTGCGACCAGGCGCACCGGCTTATCCTATGGAGCCATGAGGATCGTGCTTGTCGCCTCGGCGGCGGCGCTGACCGTCCTCGCGAGCGCACACGTGAGCGCACTCGGTGCCGGAGCAGCCCCGCTCGCGAGCACTCGCGTCCCCGTCGGCAAGCCCCGTGCCCTGCCGACCTTCCGCGTGCACGACACCGGCATCCGCTGCGTGCGGGCCCCGTGCTACTTCATGCGCGCGAGGCGGCTCTCGACTGGGCAGGTCGTCGCGGTGTCGGAGCTCGATCTGCGCGCGGCCGGCCTGACGCCGGTACAGGAGGCGAAGACGGCGTCAGCACTGCAGAAGGATGGTCTGCTCGTCGCCGGTCGAATCGTGCGCGCATCCGACGGCGGCCGCAGCCTCCGAGCGTCGGCGGTCTACCTCAGCCGGTAGCCGCCTCGCGCCTGAGCGCGTCCCAGGTGAGCCGGACGTCGTCCTCCGTCGTGCGGTAGTTCCCGACGGCGAGGCGCAGCGAGTACTTTCCGCCGAGCCTCGCGTGGGAGAGAAACGCCTCGCCCGAGGCGTTGAGGCGTTCGAGCAACCGCTCGTTCTCCTCGTCCGACCCCTCGCGGCGGAAGCACACGAGCGAGAAGTGGCGCGGCGCGACGACCTCCCAGCCCGGCTCGTCCTCGACCCAGCTCTCGAACAGCTCGGCGAGACGAATGTGCTCGCGTATTCGCTCTTGCAGGCCGTCCCGGCCGAAACAGCGCAGGACCGCCCAGAGTTTCAGCGCCCGAAAGCGTCGGCCGAGCGGAATCGTGACCTCGCTGAGGTTGACGGCGTCGTCGGGCGACTGCAGGAACTCCGGAACGAGGCTAAAAGTCCGCCGGAAGTCGTCGGGCCGACGTGTCCAGAGCGCGGAGCAGTCCATCGGCGTCCCGAGCCACTTGTGCGGGTTGACGCCGATCGAGTCGGCGCGCTCCCAGCCCTCGAAGTGGTGGCGCAGCTCCGGGCAGATCGCGGCCGGGCCCGCGTACGCGGCGTCGACGTGGAGCCAGACATCCGCCTCCGCGCACAGGTCAGCCAGCGCGGGGACCGGGTCGACCGCTCCCGCGCCCGTCGTCCCGATCGTCGCGACGAGCGCACAGGCTCCCTCCAGGTCGACGGCCTCGGGCCGCATCCGGAAGCTCTCGTCCACCGGCACCTTCCGCAGCTCGAGCTCCAGCAGCTTCGCGGCCTTGTCCGCAGCCGAATGCGCGTGCTCGGAGCACAGCACGACGCGTCGGCCCGGGTGCATCGCTCTGGCAACGGCGAGCGCGGAGAGCGTCCCGGTCGACGCGGTGTCCTCGATGTGGCCATGAAGTCCGGGCGGAAGGCCGAGCAGCTGCGCAAGCCATTCGAGCGTCACCTCCTCGAGCTCCTGGAGCGCGGGCGACGTCCGCCAGAGGATGCCGACCTGGTTCAGGGCGGCAACGAGCAGCTCGGCCAGGATCCCCGGCTCCGCCCCGGTCGTCGCGAAGTAGGCGAAGAAGCGCGGGCTCTGCCAGTGGGTCAGGCCCGGCAGGAGGACACGGTCGAGGTCCTCGAGGATCGCGGTGAAGGGCTCCGGCGCATCGGGCGGCGACGTCGGAAGCGCAGCCCGGATCTCGCCGGGCTCGACCTGGGACAGCACCGGCAGCTCGCCGACGCGCTCGAGGTAGGAGGCGACCCAGTCGAGCGCGAGCGCGCCGTCGTCGCGAAAGGTCGTCAGCGCGGCCTCTTGCGACGCAGCTTGTCGATCTCCGACCACGTGCGGGTGTTCAGCACCTGCTCCTTCGTGAGCCACGCTCGCCGCGCCTGGCCGATCCCCAGCTCGGCGTAGCCGAGGGCGCCGGTCGAGTGCGCGTCCGTGTTCACGGGGATGAGGACGCCCGCCTCGCCGGCAAGCCTCGCATGGTTGTCGCGCATGTCGAGACGGTCGGGTTGCGCATTGATCTCGAGCGCCGTCCGCGTCTCGACCGCCCTCTCCACGACCTGCTCGACGTCCACGCTCGCGCCCTCGCGCTTCAGGATCCGACGGCCGGTGAGGTGGCCGATGCAGTCGACATTCGGGTTGTCCATCGACTCGAGGATCCGCTCCGTCGGGCTCCTGTCGAACGCGGTATGGAGCGAGGCCACGACCCAGTCGAGCTCGGCCAGGGTCTCGTCGTCGACATCGAGCGTGCCATCGGCGCGGATGTTGACCTCGATCCCCTTCAGCACGCGGAACGGCTTCAGCCGCTTGTTCACGGCATCGATCTCCTTCCACTGCTGCTCGAGCCGCCCGTCGCGCAGGTAGTGCGAGTGATCGGTGAGGCAGAGGAACCGATAGCCGCGCCCTTGCGCCGTCGAGGCCATCTCCTCGATCGAGCTCTTCCCATCCGCGGACCACGTCGAGTGGCAGTGCATCTCGCCGCGGAGGTCGCCGAGCTCGACGAGCTGCGGCAGCTCGTGCTTGCGCGCAGCGCGGAGCTCGACCCCGCTCTCGCGGAGCTCCGGCGGGATGTACGAATAGCCGAGGTAGTCGTAGAGCTCCTCCTCCGACGCGTGCGTCACGACCTCGTCCGCCTCCTCGATCGTCACGCCGTACTCCGAGATGGAGAGCCCGCGTCGCTGCGCGTCCTCACGCAAAGCGATGTTGTGGTCCTTCGAGCCCGTGAAGTGCTGGAGCACGTTGCCGTAGCACTCGTGCGGCACGACCCGCAGGTCGAAGCGAAGACCCTGATGGCCGACGACGGTCGCTTTCGTGTCGCCGCGCGCAACGACCTCCGCCACCCAGTCGCCCTCGCAGAACGCCGCAATGAGCGCCGGCGCGTCCTTGGACGTCGCGATGACGTCGAGATCGCGAACGGTCTCACGCCGCCGACGCACGCTGCCGGCCTCGGACACCGCAATCGCCGCCGGGTGAGCCGCCAGCTCCTCGACGACACGCGTGACGGCGGGAAGACCATGGCCGAGCAGCCCCCGGTCGTCGCGCGGCACCTTCCGCCCCGCACCTTCTGCGAGCGACTTGAGGATCTTCTCCTCGCTCTTCTGGCCCAGGCCGGACAGGCCACGCAGCCGGCCTTCCTGCGCGGCCGCCTGCAGGCCGTCGAGCGTCGTGATCCCGAGCTCGCTCCAGATCCGTGCGGCGGTCTTCGGCCCGACACCCGGAAGCCGCAGGAACTCGACGACGCCCTCGGGCACCTGCCCGCGCCGCTTCGCGAGCGCCTTCATCTCCCCCTCCTCGACCACCTCGATCACCTTCTGCTCGATCGTCTTGCCGATGCCGGGGAGGTCGGTCGCACGCCCCGAGAGCGCGAGCTCGGCGACCGGGCTCGGCGTCTCGCGGATCCTCGTCGCCGCGCGCCGGTAGGCGATGATCTTGAACGACTCCTCGCCGAGGATCTCGGAGATGTCGGCCAGAAGGTCGAGCTGATCCGCGAGATCGGCGTTGCGGGGCAAGGCCTTGGCCATCCCGCGATGATACGACCGTGTAGCGCGGGTGAACCCATGGTTCCCCCGCGAAGCCCCCTCCTTCTTCCACCACGCTCAAGTGCCCCTCACACCGGAAAAGCCACGGGCCGTCGTCTGCCTCCCGACGTACAACGAGCGGGAGAACCTCGAGCCGATGGTCCAGGCGCTCCGCCTGGTGCTCGACACCGCCGGCGACCGCGTGCTCGTGATCGACGACGGCTCGCCGGACGGCACCGGTGACCTTGCCGATCGACTCGCCGGCGAGCTGCCATGGCTGTCCGTGCTGCACCGCGAGCGGAAGGAGGGCATCGGGCCCGCGTACCTCGCCGGGTTTCGTCGGGCGCTCTCGGAGGGTGCGGAACTCGTCCTCGAGATGGACTGCGACTTCTCGCACGACCCCGCCGACGTGCCGCGGCTCATCGCCGCCGCGCAGAGCGCCGACCTCGTTCTCGGGTCACGCTACGCCGAGGGCGGCGGCACGGAGAACTGGGGGCTGCTCCGCCGCTTCGTGTCGCGCGCCGGTTGCCTCTACGCGCAGGCGATCCTCGGCGTGGGCGTGCGCGACCTCACCGGCGGCTTCAAGTGCTTCCGGCGCGACGCCCTCGAGGCGATCGATCTCGATGCCGTCTCCGCGCGTGGCTACGGGTTCCAGATCGAGACGACGTATCGGGTTCTGCGCGCCGGGCTCCGCGTGCAGGAGATCCCGATTCGCTTCACCGAGCGGCGCGTCGGCGACTCGAAGATGAGCGGCTCGATCGTCGCCGAGGCGGCCTGGCGCGTTCCCCTCCTTCGGCTCCGAGCTCTCAGCGGGCGGCTGTAGTGGACGAGGTCACCGACGAGACCTTCGAAGCCGAGGTGCTTGCGTCGGCGGAGCCGGTGATCGTCGACTTCTGGGCGCCGTGGTGCAAGCCGTGCGACGCGATCGAGCCGCACCTCCGCGCGCTCGCCGAGGAGCGAGGAGTGCGGCTCGTCCGGATCGACATCGACGCGAACCTCTCGGTGCCGGCGTGCCTCGGGGTGCTCGCGCTACCGACGGTGATGCTCTTCGTCGGCGGCGAACTGCGCGAGACGGTCTACGGCGCGCAGGCGAGGAGGCGCTACGAGGACGCGTTCGCACCCTTTCTCGCACCGCGCGCGTAGGCCGGATCCCGTGCTGCGACACTGACCGCATGGCGACGAGCGTCGCGCTCTGGGAGGACCTGCTCGAAGGCGAGGAGATCGCGTACCGCGGGCTCGAGCCGCCGCGAAAGGCACGTCTCGAGCCGCTCCCCGGCGACCTCGACCCGCGTGTCGCCTCGTCACTCGCCGCGAACGGCGTCACGGCGCTCTTCCGCCACCAGGCCGAGACGTGGGAAGCGGCTGCGCGCGGCGAGAACGTCGTCGTCACGACGGGCACCGCGTCCGGGAAGTCGCTCGCCTTCAACCTCCCCGTCCTCGACGCGATCGCCCGCGCGCCGAGGACTCGCGCGCTCTACCTCTACCCGACGAAGGCGCTTGCGCAGGACCAGGCCCGGGCCCTGGGCGAGCTCCGGCTCAAGGGCCTGCGGCAGGCGATCTACGACGGCGACACGCCGGCCGAGCGGCGCTGGCAGATCCGGAAGTGGTCGAACCTGATCCTCACGAACCCGGACATGCTCCATGTCGGCGTGCTCCCGCACCACGACCGCTGGGGCGACGTCCTCCACAACCTCCGGTACGTCGTCGTCGACGAAGCGCACGTCTACCGGGGCGTCTTCGGCTCCCACGTCGCGAACGTGCTGCGGCGACTGCGGCGGCTTGCCGGCGTGTACGGCGCGGAGCCGCAGTTCCTGCTCGCGTCGGCGACGATCGCGAACGCGGGCGAGCTCGCCGAGTCTCTCACCGGCGTGCCTGCGACGGTCATCGAGCGAGATACGTCCGCGCGCTCGGAGCGGGAGGTCGTCATCTGGAACCCGCCGCTGCTCGATCCGGAGCTCGGCCAGCGCGCCAGCCCGCTCGGCGAAGCGGCTCGCCTGCTTTCCCAGCTGACCACTCGCGGACTGCGGACGATCTGCTTCGCGAAGAGCCGGAAGGCGGCCGAGCTGATCCACCGCTTCACGGTCGAGCGGGTCGACGCCGCGACCGCGGAGCGCCTCGCGCCGTACCGGGCTGGCTACACGCCGGAGCAGCGCCGATCGATCGAGCGGCGCCTCGTCGAGGGAGAGCTGCTCGGGGTCACGGCGACGGATGCGCTGGAGCTCGGCATCGACATCGGCCTCCTGGACTGCGCGATCTCCGTCGGCTTCCCCGGCACGGTCGCGTCGCTCCGCCAGCAATGGGGCCGGGCCGGCCGGCGCGGTCAGGGCCTCGCCGTGCTCGTCGCGAGCGAGGACGCGCTCGACCAGTTCTTCGCACGGGAGCCCGACGCGCTGCTCTCGCGCCGCGTGGAGGCGGCGATCCTCGACTACGCGAACCCGCGAATCCTCGATCCACACGTGCTGGCCGCGGCATTCGAGGCGCCGCTGGACGAGAAGGACGTGCCGATCCTGGGCGAGGAGGCGCTCGAACGTGCCTCCGTGCTGCCCGAGCTCGAGCGCACGCCGGCCGGCTACGTGTGGAAGGGCCGCGACTACCCGGCCGCACGCTTCTCGCTTCGCTCCGGAGACGCGGAGGCGTTCACCGTCGTCGACCGGGAGACCGGCTCGCTACTCGGCCTCGTCGAGCGCGAGCGTGCCTACTCGACTGTCCACGAGGGGGCGATCTACCTCCACCTGGGCGAGCAGTACCTGGTCGAGGAGCTCGACCTCCTCGGCGGCATCGCCGTCGTCACCCCGGTCCGCGTCGACTGGTACACGCAGGTCAAGAAGGAGACCGAGACCGTCATCGAGGAGCCGCTGCGCGTCGAGCAGCGCCTCGGCGTCGAACTGGTCTTCGGCCGCGTCTCGGTGACCGAGCAGGTGATCGCATACGCACGCAAGGCGACGCGGGACAGCTCGACGATCGACGTCGTGCCGATGCTCATGCCCGAGACGTCGTTCGAGACGGAGGCGATCTGGTTCTGCCCCGAGGCGGAGCACCTCACCGGCCTCGAGCAGATGCCGACCCTCCTCGGCACGCTCCACGCGGCCGAGCACACGCTCATCGCGCTTCTTCCCTTGTGGGCCATGTGCGACCGCTGGGACATCGGCGGCCTATCCACGAACATCCACCCACAGACCGGGCGCCCGACGATCTTCGTCTACGACGGTCATGCCGGCGGCGTCGGGATCACCGCGCGCGGCTTCGACCAGTTCGAGGGCTGGGTTGGGGACACGGCTCGGCTGCTCCGCGACTGCCCGTGCACGAGCGGCTGCCCGTCCTGCGTTCAGAGCCCGAAGTGCGGCAACCTCAACGAGCCGCTGGACAAGGGGGGCGCGCGGACGCTGCTCGAGCGAATGCTCGCGTGATCCTCATCCTGTATCTGCTGGTGCCGCTTCTGGTGATGCTCTTCGCAGCCGGCATCGCACACCACGCGGCTCTCGACCCCGAGCGCGAGTCCCCCGCTGCGATAGGCGGACTCTTCCTCGGCGTGGAGACGCTCCTCACAGTCGGCGCCTTCGCCTTCGTCCACTGGAAGGTCAACTTGCCCGACGAGGAGCGCTGCCGGTCGGACTCCGGCTTCTCGGGCGTCCTCTCGTTGTTCCTGATCCTTGGCACGGCAGCGGTCGCGGGGATCCCTCTCGCCACGTTCGTCGACGATGCACGGGCGTTCGGGACGACGCTGCCGCGCGTGCTCGGCGTCGCCCTCGTCGTCGTCCTCCCGTACGTCGCGTTCGCGGCGATCATCTACAGCTTCCTGACGTGTCTCTCGTGAGCTGTCGATTTCGCGGCGCCCCGCTCGTCGTCATGGTGGAATCCCCCTGAGAGGAGGAGTTCGTGAAATACCTCGCACTGATCTACGGGGACGCGTCGAGATGGGATGCGTTCTCGGAGAACGAGAAGGAAGCCATGTACGCGACGTACCGCGCCTTCGCGGACGACGCTCGTGATGCAGGCGTGCTCGTCGCCGGGGCCGAGCTCGGCTCGACACGCGACGCGACGACAGTGCGCGTCCGGGAGACCGAGACGCTCGTCACCGACGGGCCGTACGCCGAGGTGAAGGAGGCGCTCGGAGGCTACTTCGTGCTCGAGTGCGCGTCCGACGCGGACGCGCTCGACTGGGCCGGCCGCATCCCGGGTGCCGAGCACGGCGCCGTCGAGGTGAGGCCGATCTACGTCGACCCGAACGAGGAAGGAGCCGCGGCATGAAGTACGCGCTCCTCATCTACGGCGACGACTCCCGCTGGATCGACCTGTCGGACGACGAGAGGGCAAAGCTCCGCGCGGAGGAGATCCCGCGCTGGATCACGTTCATGGAGCAGCTCGGCACGGCCGACCCCGAGCTGAAGGGATACGAGCTCGACAGCAGGGACACCGCGAAGGTCGTTCGCGTCCGGGACGGCGAGCGGCTCGTGACCGACGGGCCCTTTCCCGAGACGAAGGAGATCATCGGCGGGCTCTTCGTCGTCGAGCTGCCCGATCTCGACGAGGCGATCCGGTACGCGAGCCAGATCCCGTCGGCGGATCACGGGTCGATCGAGATTCGCCCGGTGGTCGCCTAGGGAGCCTGGTTGCAGGCGACCGTCGAGCACGTCTTCCGAGAGGAGTGGGGAAACGCCGTCGGGATCCTCACCCGCGCGCTCGGCGACCTCGAGCTCGCGGAGGACGCCGTCCAGGACGCCTTCGCGACCGCGCTCGAGCGCTGGCCGCGCGAGGGTAATCCGCGCAACCCTGCGGCTTGGATCGTCACCACCGCGAAGAACCGTGCAATCGACCGGATCCGGCGTGACCGCGTCTTCCAGCAGAAGGTGGAGCTCCTCGCACGACTCGAGGAGCTCCCCGCCGAGGAGGACGACCTGAGCGGGATCCCGGACGAGCGTCTTGCCCTCGTCTTCACGTGCTGCCATCCGGCGCTCGCGGCAGAGGCCAGAGTCGCGCTCACGCTGCGAGAGGTCGGCGGCCTCACGACCGCCGAGATCGCTCACGCGTTCCTCACGACCGAGCCGACGATGGCCCAGCGCCTCGTGCGGGCGAAGCGGAAGATCCGTTCGGCGGGGATCCCGTTCCGCGTGCCGCCCGACCATCTGCTTCCGGAGCGCCTGCGCTCGATTCTCGCCGTGCTCTATCTCGTCTTCAACGAGGGCTACGCGACCACGACCGGCGCTGCGTACGTCCGGGCGGATCTCTGCGACGAGGCGATCCGGCTCGGGAAGCTCCTCGCCGTGCTCATGCCGGACGAGTCAGAGGTCTTCGGGCTCCTTGCGCTCATGCTCCTGCAGGACTCGCGTCGCGCGGCCCGCGTGGGGCCCTCGGGCGAGCTCGTCCTGCTCGAGGACCAGGATCGCGCACTCTGGAGCCCGGAGCGCATCGAGGAGGGCCTGCGGGTTCTCGACCGCGCGGTAGCGCTGCGCGAGGCAGGCCCCTACGTCCTCCAGGCGGCGATCGCGGCGGCACACGCCGAGGGTCGTCCCTGGGACGAGATCGTCGCGCTCTACGACCGGCTGGCCGTGGTCGACCCGTCCCCGGTCGTGCTCCTCAATCGCGCAGTCGCAGTCGCCCTCTCCGGCCATGTCGAGGAAGGGCTGCTACTGATCGACCAGCTCTCGAGCCTCGAGGCGTACCACCTCTTCCACGCGGCACGGGCCGACCTGCTGCGCCGCCTCGACAGGCGCGAGGAGGCCGCAGAGGCGTACCGGCAGGCGCTCGAGCTCACCGAAAGCGAGGTCGAGCGGGGCTACTTCCGGCGCCGGCTCGCCGAGGTGGGCTGACCGAGAGCTACTCGAGCGCGGCGAGCGCGAGCTCGACCGCCTCGGCTGGCGTCTGCGCGACCTCGACGCCGTCCAGCGCCGGCGCGCCCGCAAGCCCGACGACCGGGCGTCCGAGCAGCTTCGCGAACGCCATCTCCGCGGTCGTCCCCCACGCGCCGCCCACGGCGATCACGGCATGCCCGGAGGCGGCCACGGCAAGGTTTCGCCCGTGCCCGATGCCCGTGACGACCGCGTAGTCGGCCCATTCGTTCGCCGTCTCGTGGAGCTCCCCGGGCAGGACCGCGATCGTGGTTCCCCCGGCGGCCTTCGCGCCTCGGAACGCGGCCGCCATGACCTCCCCCAGACCGCCCGTCACGACGGTGCAACCGCGCTCGGCGAGAAGGCGTCCGACCTCCTCGGCGGCGTCCTCCCACTGCGCGCCGCTCCCGATAACCGACACCTGGGTCCTCGCCACCGTGGTAAGCATGACTCGTGGAGCGACGCGAGGCGCGCGGCGGCACGCTGATCCTCGGCGGAGGGTTCGCGGGGAGCTACGTCGCGCGCATCCACGGAAAGCGCGGGTCGACGATCCTCTCGCTGGACAACTTCATGCTCTACACGCCACTGCTCCCCGAGGCGGGAGCGGCGACACTCGAGCCCCGGCATGTCGTCGTGCCGGTGCGCCAGATGTGCCCGCACTCCGAGGTGCTGCTCGGCCGCGTGACCGCTCTCGACCGCGACCGCAACGTCGTGACCGCGCAGACGATCGCGGGTGACGTCGAGATCTCGTACGAGACGCTCGTGGTCGCGCTCGGATCGGTCGTGCGGACCTTCCCGGTTCCCGGGTTGCACGAGCACGCCATGGGCTTCAAGGACCTCGCCGACGCGATCGCCCTCCGCAACCGCGTCTTGAACCAGCTCGAGCGCGCGTCGATTCACCCGGGCTCGCCGGAGGAGCTCGGGTTCGTCTTCGTCGGCGCCGGATACGCAGGCGTCGAGGCGCTCGGTGAGCTGAACGACTTCGCGCACGCGGCGCTGCGGTTCTACCCCGGCCTCGTCGGCGTCCCGCAGCGCTGGGTGCTCGTGGATGCCGCGCCGAAGATCCTTCCGGAGATACCGCGCAGGCTCGGCGAGTACGCCGCGAAGCACCTCGAACGGCGCGGGGTCGAGATCCATGTCGGGACGACGCTCCTGTCCTACGACGGGCACGAGGCGGTGCTCGCGAACGGCACCCGTATCCCGGCAAGGACCCTCGTCTGGACCGCCGGCGTCAAGGCAAATCCGTTGCTCGAGCAGCTCGGCCTACCGCTGGACGAGCGCGGACGCATCCGAGTCGACGAGACCCTGCGTGTCGAGGGGTCCGACAACGTGTGGGCACTCGGCGACGGCGCGGCCGTCATCAACACGAAGACGCCGGGCGTCACTGATCCGCCGACCTGCCAGCACGCGCTGCGTCAGGCGCGCCGCCTGGCGAAGAACCTTCGCGGAACCCCCAAGCCCTACGGCTACAAGATGCTCGGCCAGGTGGCGACCCTCGGCCGCTACAAGGGAATCGCCGAGCTTCCGTTCGGCCTTCAGCTACGCGGGTTCCTCGGGTGGTTCGTCGCCAGGACGTACCACCTGTACCAGCTGCCGCTGATCACGCGGAAGCTCCGGGTAGTGGCCGACTGGACCGTCTCGCTCTTCTTCCGCCGAGACATCGTCGAACTGTCCGTCCTCGGTCATCCACACAAGCTCGGCGAGTGACGCCTGCTCACCGCCAAGTGTCAATCTGACACTTGGCGCATTCAGCGAAGCGACTTCAGCGCCTGCGTCAGGGACTGCCCGCCCTCGAGCACCGGCGCGAAGAGGTCGCCGTCACGGGCGACGCGGTCGCGGACGGCGTCCATCGTGAACGAGGCGAGATCGAGCCCGGGAGCGACCTCCTCCCACCGAAGCGGGGTCGAGACCGGCGCCCCCGCCCGAGGTCGCACGGAGTAGACCGAGGCGTTCGTCGCGCCGTGCCGGTTCTGGTTCGCGTCGACGAGCACGCCGTGGCGCTTCTTCCGCGCCCACTCCGTCGTGACGAGCTCCGGATGGGCGCGCGCGAGGGCGCCGGCGACGATCGCCGCGAACTCACGCGCGTCGGCGTGCGTGTGCCGACGCGCGATCGGGACGAGGACGTGGATGCCGCGGGAGCCGGACGTCTTCGGGTAGGAGCGGAGATCCAGCAGGTCCAGCGTCTCCTTCACGAGCCCCGCGACGGTCACGACGTCCTCGAAGGTCGCTCCCTCGGACGGGTCGAGATCGAACATGACCCAGTCCGGCCGCTCAGGCTTGTCGACGCGCGACGACCACGCGTGCATGTCGATGCAGCCCATGTTCGCCATCCAGAGCAGCGCGAGCTCGTCGTTCACGAGCGCGTAGTCGATGATCTTCTTCTCGCCCTCCCGCGTGGACGCCGGTTGCGGCGAGCGCCTGATCCAGTCGGGCATGTGCGAAGGCGCCTGCTTCTGGAAGAAGTTGTTGCCCTGCCAGCCGTCGGGGTAGCGCTTCATCGTGAACGGCCGCTCGCGGAGGTGCGGGACGAGCACGTCGGCGACGTCGCGGTAGTACGCGATGAGATCGCCTTTCGTGATCCCCTCGTCGGGCCAGAACGGCTTGTCGAGGTTCGACAGGCGTAGCTCGCGCTTCCCCTTCCGGATGACGTTCGGAATCGGAGTCGGCTCGCGGCGCACCTCCTCCGCGGTCTTGTCCTCGCGGAGACCCATGTAAACCGGTGCCCTCAGACGCCCGTCGTGCGTCCACTCGACGAACTCGACCTGGGCGACGAGCTCGGGCTCGACCCAGACCACGTCGCCACGACGGACCCGCGGCATCTTCGGCTCCTCGGCGAGCGGGGTCGTCTTCCGCTGCAGCGGCCGCAGGAGCCGGAGGAGCCTGTCGATCTCGTCGTCGCTGAACCCGGTCCCGACGTTCCCGGCCCAGCGCAGCCCCCCTGCCTCGTGCACCGCCACGACGAGCGCGCCGAAGCCGCCGGAGCGACGCCCCTGGCCCTTCGTGTACCCGACGATCACGAGCTCCTGCCCTGCTCGCACCTTCACCTTGCGCCAGTCGATGCTCCGCCGACCGGGCTGGTACTGGGAGTCGAGCTTCTTCGCGACGACACCCTCGAGCCTCTGGTCCGTCGCCGCCTTCAGCAGAGCCTTGCCGTTGTCGAAGTGCGGCGAGACGAAGATGCCGCCCTTCCTCGTGTCGACGAGCGCCTCGAGGCGCTTGCGACGCTCCACGAGCGGCAGGTGGATCAGCGGCTCGCCCTCGATCTCCAGGACGTCGAAGAGCACGAGCGCGAGCGTCCCCGTCCCCTGCTGGAGAAGCGAGAAGCTCGAACGCCCGTTGTCGTCGAGCGCCGCGATCTCTCCGTCGACGACGGCGTCCGCCGACCTGAGCCCGCGCTCGGCGGCGCGAGCGGCGTCCCGGAAGCGCTCCGTGAGGTCGTTCCCCCGCCGGCTCGTGAGCTTCGCTTCGCCGCCGGCCACGGCCACGATCGCCCGGTACCCGTCCCACTTCGGCTCGTACGTCCAGTCGCTGCCCTCGGGCAGCGCGTCGGCCGAGGTCGCGGACATCGGCACGTACCCGCCGCTGGGGCCGTTCCCTGTGCCGTCCTTACGGAGGATGAGCCAGTTCTGCTCCTTCCCGTCCAGGTGAGCGGGAACGAGCGTCCACACCCCGTCGAGCCGCTCGCCGTCGAGCCTGACCGTCAGGCCGCCATTCCGTTTCTCCTCGAGGAGCTCGTACGTTCCGCGGTCCCAGATCTCCACCGTGCCGGCGCCGTACTCGCCCGCCGGGATCTCGCCCTCGAAGTCGCCGTACTCGAGCGGATGGTCCTCCACGTGCACGGCGAGGTGCCGCTCACCGCGCCGAAGCGGGACTCCCTTCGGCAACGCCCAGCTCGCGAGCGCGCCGTTCCGCTCGAGCCGGAAGTCGTAGTGGAGGCGACGCGCATCGTGCCGCTGGACCACGAACCGTGGTGCGGCTCCCTTCTTCCGCTTGCTGCCGAACGGCTCGGGGGTCTTCCCCGGTCGTCGCTTGCGCCGGTACTCGTCGAGGCTCACCTGTGGATTGTCGCCAGCGACGCAACGCTTTCTTCACGAATGCGACTCAGATCCGACTTTTTCCCTGCTCAGAGGTGTTTCCGTTCGGGGGATAATCCTGTGGAACCTGTGGATAGCGCAATTTGGGCCCGCCGCAAGGCGAGCTCGTGCCGCCGTGTCACAAACTCTCGGTCGCGAAGGCGAGCACGCCCATCCGGCGGTACTTCGCACGCCGTTCGCGCCGTCGCTCCGCAGGATCGAGACCATCGATCTCCGCGAGCGCCTCGCTGATCCCCGCCTGCAGAAGCACGGCCGCTGCGTCCGGATCCTCGTGTGCGCCGCCCTCCGGCTCCGGGACGATCGCGTCGATCACCCCGAGCTCGAGGCAGTGTGCGGCATCCGGCTTGAACGCCGCGGCCGCCTTGCGGGCTTCGCCGGCGTCGCGCCACAGGATCGCCGCGCAGCCTTCCGGCGAGATGACGGAGTAGATCGCGTTCTCCTGCATGAGAACCCGGTCCGCGACCGCGATCGCGACGGCTCCGCCCGAGCCGCCCTCGCCGATGACGCAGCTCACCGTCGGCACGGATAGGCGGACCATGGCCGCCTGCGAGCGGGCGATGGCGCCTCCCTGGCCGTGCTGCTCGGCGGCGACACCCGGGTATGCGCCGGGCGTGTCCACCATCGTCACGAGCGGGAAGCCGTGGCGGTCGGCGAGGCTCATCGCACGCATCGCCTTGCGGTAGCCCTCCGGGTACGCCATCCCGAAGTTGCGGTTCGTGCGCTCCTTCAGGTCGCGGCCCTTCTGGTGGCCGATCAGCACGACGGTGCGACCGCCGAGCTTGCCGATGCCGGTGACGATTGCGCGATCGTCCGCACGGCCGCGGTCCCCGTGCAGCTCGAAGAAGTCGTCGAAGATCCGCTCGACGTAGTCGAGCGTGTACGGCCTGTCCTGGTGCCGTGCGAGCTCGACGGAGCGCCAGATTTCCTCGGCGCTCGGCTCCTCCTGAAGTCGCTCGAGCTGGTCCTGCAGGCGGTCGAGCTCACCGCTCAGCTTCGTCCCACGGAGGAGCTTCATGGCGCCGAGCTTACTAAGGCGCTCGCGCAGCCGGATCTCTGCCTCGCTCGGCAACGCGTCAGCCGGTGGCGAAGAGCCGCAGGAGCCGACCGAGCGACGGCCGGAGCTCGGCGCGGGGAACGATCGCGTCGAGGTGCCCGAAGCGGTAGTTCGACTCGGCGAGACCGAAGTCGTCCGGCAGCTTCTCCCGCGTCGTCTGGGCGACGACACGCGGGCCCGCGAACGACATCAGCGCGCCCGGCTCGGCGAGCACGACGTCGCCGAGGCTCGCGAAGCTCGCGAGCACGCCGCCCGTAGTCGGGTGCGTGAGCACGGAGAAGAGCGCGCTGCGGCCCTCGTGCAGCTCCTCGATCGCGCAGACCGTCTTCGGCAGCTGCATGAGGGCGAGGATCCCCTCCTGCATCCGCGCGCCGCCGGAGGCCGAAACGGAGACGAGCGGGACGCCGGCCTCCGTCGCACTCTCACACGCGCGCACGAACTTCTCGCCGACGACGCTGCCCATCGAGCCGCCCATGAACGCGAAGTCCATGACGGCGATCCGGCACGGCTCGCCTTCGATCTCGGCGCGGCCGATGATCATCGCGTCGCCGAGCCCGGTGCTCACCTCGGCCTCGGCGAGCCGCTCCGTGTACGGGCGCAGGTCGAAGAAGTCGAGGACGTCGGCCGAGCGAAGCTCCTCGTTGTCCTCCCCGAACGTCCCTGAATCGACGAGCTGCTCGATCCGTTCGCGCGCGCCGACCGGGAAGTGGTGGCCGCAGTGCGGGCAGACGCGAAGGCTCCGCGTGAGCTCGTCGTCCCGGTAATGCGAGCCGCAGCCCGGGCACGTGTTCGGATGGGCCTTGCCGGACGCGTGGTCCTGCGGACGCTTGTCCTCCACGGAGACGTCCACGCGGCCCTGGTCGTTCGACGACATGCGCTGGATCTTATGCGGGGTCTAGAGACCCGCGGCTGTCAGCAGCCGCCCGACGACGACCATGTCGCGTTCGTCGCCCGCCAGCCCGGTGATGCCCACACCCGCGACTGGCATTCGGCGCGCCACGTCCTCCACGACCGCGGCAGCCTCGTCGAGCGTCAGGCCGTCCGGCTCGGGGATGAGGACGTCGATCTCGGACGGATCGAGCACATCGACGTCGAGGGCGAGGTACACACGATCGGCTCCGTCGAGAGCCCGGTCGAGCGAGTCGTCGATGCCGTTCTCGGCGACGAACTCCGCTTCGCCGGGATCGAGGTTGCGCGCACCGACGAGCGCGACGTCCGTCGCCGCCACTGCGCCGTCGTCGAGGACCATCCGGAACGGCATGCCCCAGAGGTTTCCGGACGGCGACGTCTTCGGCGTGTTCAGGTCGCCGTGCGCGTCCAGCCAGACGACCGCGAGGCGGCCGCCACGCTGCGCGAGGCCCTCGATCGCCCCGACGTGCGTGCAGCAACAGCCTCCGAGGACGAAGGGCCGCTCCGGCAGGGACGCCGCGAGCGCCCTCGTCTGCTCGTCGAGCGTGTCCTCGGCGATGACGGCGGTCTCCGGGTACGGCACGTCGAGCGAGGCCGCCTCGGCCATCGCCTCGCCGCCCGTGCCCCATGCGCGCGGCACGCGGACGAGCCCCGCCGCGAATTCGCGCCCGCAGCTGTGGCACTGGTACTCCGGGCCGATCGCGACCGCCGTCAGTGTCCGGCAGTCGGGACAGCGCGCCCGCAGTGAGCTCACGCGAGCTCCTTCTCGGAGATGTCGAACCGCGCTGTGACCTTCATGCCCACCTGCTCGTACAGCTTGTTCGCGCCGGTCGGGCTCGTCGAGTCGACTCCGAGGCCGGCGTACGTCATGCCACGTGCCCGGAACTCGTGGAACGCATGCCGAAGAAGCGCGCGTCCGACGCCTTTCCGGCGCCAGGGACGGCGAACGCCGAGGATCCTGATGTAGCCGAGCTCCTTCCTCGTCGAGAGCGGATGGCACATCGCGAACCCCGCCGGCTCGTCGCCTGCGAGGGCGAGAAACCACAGGTCCGGGACGAAGTCGGGGCCGTCGAGGAGCCAGTGCGACCACTCCTCGTACGTCTCGCGGACCGGCTCCCAGATGTCCTCGAACGTCTCCTGGTGGATCCCGTAGAACGTCCGCTCGTCGCCCTCCTCGAACGTGCGGACCGTGACGCCCTCCGGCCACACGGCCGCCGGAGGCTCCCCGTGCAGCGAGATCTCCATGCGGTACGCGTGACGGGAGATGCCGTAGCCGCGTGCAGCGAGCTCCTCGAGGATCGCCGCGTTCGTAGACCAGGCACCACTGAAGAGACGCTTTCCCTTGTGCTGCGCTCGCGCCTCCGCCCAGTCCACGAGTAGGCCCGAGGGCCGACCGTGAAGCTCGATCCAGACGCGCCCTTCCGTCATGCCCTCGACGAGCGCGTACGAGCCCGGCTCGAGTCGCACGTCATGCTCGCGGTCGATGATCGGCGATGTCCAGTCCCGGAGAACCGTCTCCGGATCCGTGGGATCGGGCGCGAACTCGCTGATGAGATCCGCGACCGCGCCGGCGTCCTCGTCGCGCGGGGGCCGCAGGCTCATCCGGGAACGAGCTCGTCGAGCGTGTCCGCGAGCCTGGACACGTCAGGAAGCGTCTTCGTCGGCCGCGGATCATCCGGTTCGGGCTCGCCGATGCGGTTGATCCAGACGGTGCGGAGACCGAGCGTCGTGGCAGGTGCGATGTCGTGGAACAGGCTCTGGGCGACGTGCACGTGTGTCTCCGGCGTCGCGCCGGTCATGTCGCGGAACACCTCCCAGTGCCTCGGCGCGGGCTTGTAAGAGCCGATCTCCCCCGCCACGACCGTGACCGGGAACGAGATCCCGATCGCGACCATCGACGCGTCGATGAGATCGCGGTCGGTGTTCGAAAGGATTCCGAGATGCCAACCGCGGCTGCGCGCCTCTTCGAGGCCCGAGTGCGCGTCCTCGAAGACCGGCCAGCCGGGCAGCGAGCGCGCGAGCGCGCTCGCCTCGCCCTCCGGGAGCGAGAGCCCCGTCTCCTCGGCGAGCCGCTCGAGCGCGAGCGTCAGCACCTCGCGATAGCTCGCACCCGGGTTCGACGCCTGAATCTCGGGCTCGAGCTCGTGGTAGCGGGCGAGAAGCTCCTCTCCGCGCTCGACTCCGAGGAGCCGCTCGAGCTCGCCGCGGATGCCCGCGTTCCAGTCGACGAGGGTGCCGTAGCAGTCGAAGGTTGCCCAGCGCTCGGCCATTCCGACAGCCTAGTCTCGTAGGCGTGCTCGAGATCCGACCGTTCGCGCCGGGCGACTGGCCCGCGGTGGAACAGATCTACGCCCAGGGCATCGCAGGCCGCTTGGCCACGTTCGAGACCGAGACGCCGACCTGGGAGCAGTTCGACATGGGCCGCCTTCCCGACCATCGCCTGGTCGCCGTGGAGGACGGCCGGGTCGTGGGCTGGGCGGCCGTCTCGCCGACGTCGTCGCGGGCGTGCTACGCAGGGGTCGTCGAGCACTCCGTGTACGTCGACCGCGAGAGGCGTGGGCGCGGGATCGGGGCGGCCCTGCTCCAGGCGCTCGTCGAGAGCGCCGAGGCAGCCGGGATCTGGACGATCCAGTCGAGCATCTTCCCCGAGAACGAGGCGAGCGTTCGGCTCCACGAGCGCGTGGGCTTCCGGGTGGTCGGCCGTCGCGAGCGCATCGCAAGGCTCGACGGCGTCTGGCGCGACACGGTGCTCGTCGAGCGCCGCTCGGGCGGCGTCGGCTAACCCCGCGTCAGGCCCTGTCAGTTCTCGTCCCAGCGGCGGAAGACCACACACGCGTTGTGGCCTCCGAAGCCGAACGAGTTCGAGACGCCGATCTCGATCTTCTGGTGCCGCGCCTCGTTCGGGATGTAGTCGAGGTCGCACAGCGGGTCGGGCGTCTCGTAGTTGATCGTCGGCGGCAGCACGCCACGGCTCACGGCGAAGATCGTGAAGATCGCCTCCACCGCGCCTGCCGCCCCGAGGCAGTGCCCGGTCGCGCCCTTCGTCGACGAGACCGGAGTCCGCTGCGCATGCTCCTCGCCGAGCGCGAGCTTCAGCACTCTCGTCTCCGCCGGATCCCCCAATGGCGTCGAGGTGCCGTGCGCGTTCACGTACTCGACCTGATCCGGCTCGATCCCTGCGTCCGTGAACGCCATCTGCATCGCCCGGGCCGGGTTCGCGCCGGTCGGATCGGGCTCGGTGACGTGGGTCGCGTCGGACGAGAGCCCGTAGCCCAGGAGCTCCGCATAGATCTTCGCCCCGCGCGCGCGAGCGTGCTCCAGCTCCTCGAGGACGACGACGGCGCCCGCCTCGCCCATGACGAACCCGTCCCGGTCGGCGTCGAATGGGCGTGAGCCCCGCTTCGGGTCGTCGTTGCGCTGCGAGAGCGCGCGCATCGCGCTGAAGCCGGCAATGCCGACCCGTGTGACCGGCGCCTCGGTGCCGCCGCAGAGCATCACTTCCGCGCGGCCGAGCCGGATGGCGTCCAGGCCGTCGCCGATCGCCATGTTCGACGCGGCGCAGGCCGTCGTCTCGGTCGCGAGCGGTCCCTGCGTCCCGAGCTCCATCGAGACCCAGGCTGCGGCCATGTTCGGGATGATCTGGATGATCGAGAAGGGGCTCGTGCGGTCGGGGCCGCGCTCGAGAAGTCCCTGGAAGCAGTCCTCGAACGCACCGAGGCCGCCGATCCCGGTCGCCACCGCAGCGCCGACGCGGTCAGGTTCGCTCGAGACGTCGATCCCGCTGTCGGCTTCTGCCATCCGCGCTGCAGACAGCGCCATCTGGGAGAAGCGGTCCATTCGCCGGGCCTGCTTGCGGTCGATCCAGACAGTCGGGTCGAAGTCCTTCAGCTCGCACGCGAACTGCACGGAGTAGCCGGTCGTGTCGAAGTGGGTGATCGGCCCGGCGCCCGACTCACCGGCGACGAGGCTCTGCCACGTCGACTCCGGGTCGTTGCCGAGCGGGCTCACCATGCCGACGCCGGTGATCACCACACGGCGGCGTCCGTTGCTCGTTGCGTCGCTCATGCGTTCACATTCCGAGACCGCCGTCCACCAGGAGCACTGCGCCCGTGATGAACGACGCGTCGTCGGAGCAAAGGAACCGTACCGCCCCGGCAACGTCTTCCGGGTCCCCGAGCCGCCCGAGCGGCGTGTTCTCGAGCATCGCGCCGGTTGCTTCGTCCGGAAGGACGTCGGTGAGACGCGTCTTCACGTAGCCGGGCACAACGCAGTTGGCGCGCACGTTGCGGCTTCCGAGCTCGCGCGCGAGCGCCTTCGTGAACCCGATGATCCCGGCCTTCGAGGCCGCGTAGTTCGTCTGACCCCAGTTCCCGTGGATGCCGACGATCGAGGAGATGTTCACGATCGAGCCGGCGCGCCGCTTCATCATCCCGCGCACCGCTGCGCGGCTCGTGTAGAAGCACGACGCGAGGTTCGTGTCGATGACAGTCTTCCAGTCCTCGTCCGACATGCGGACGAGGAGGCCGTCACGGGTCACGCCCGCGTTGTTCACGAGGATGTCGAGGTCACCGGCCGCCTCGACGAGCGCCTGCGCGGACGCCGAGTCTGAGATGTCCGCCTGGACGGCGCGACCGCCGATCTCCTTCGCGAGCGCCTCGGCCTCTTCGGCCCCGTCGCGATAGGACACGACCACGGATGCGCCTCCCGCAGCGAGCGAGGCTGCGATCGCGCGGCCGATGCCGCGCGACGCTCCGGTGACGAGCGCGTTCTTCCCCTCGAGCGAGCAGAACGCCTGGCTCAACGACGCAGGCTCAATGACGCAGGGCTTCCTGCGCTCGCTCGAGGCCGTCAACCGTGTTGACGGAGATCGTCTTCACGCCGCGGTCGATCCGCCTTACGAGCCCCGAGAGCACGTTGCCCGGCCCGACCTCGACGAACGTGGTCGCTCCCGAGCGGACGAGCTCGGTCGCCGCCTGGGTGAACCGCACCGGCGCCGTCAGCTGGTCGACGAGCAGCGCGGCCAGGCGCTGCGCAGGCTCGATCTTCGCGGTGACCGTGGACATGAACGGCGAGAGGGGCTCCGCGAACTTGACGCGCTCGATCGCTGGGCGAAGCCGATCGGCCGCACGCGCGACGAGCGGGCTGTGGAAGGCCCCGGAGACCTTCAGCTGGATGGCTCTTCGGGCGCCGAGGCTCTCGGCCTCGGCGCAGCACTCCTCGACTGCTTCACGCTCGCCGGAGACGACGATCTGCCCCGGGCAGTTGTAGTTCGCGGGCCACACGCCGACGATCCTCCGGCAGAGCTTCTCGACTTCCTCGTCCTCGAGCCCGAGGATCGCGGCCATCGTGCCCGGCCGCTGCCTGGCCGCCTCCGCCATTGCGAGACCGCGCTCGCGCACGAGCCCGATTGCCTCGCCGGTCTCGAGGATGCCGGCCGCCGCCAGCGCCGCGAACTCGCCGACGGAGTGACCGACGACGACGTCCGGCTCGATGCCCTGCTCGCGCAGCGCGGCGAGGATCGCGAGGCTCGTGGTGACGAGCGCCGGCTGCTGAACCTCGGTGTCGACGAGATCCTCGATCGACGATTCGAAGCAGATGCGCTCCAGATCGAGGCCGGTCGCCTCGGAGCCGAGCCGGTAGACCTCACGCGAAACGGGGAAGGCCTCCGCAAAATCCCGGCCCATGCCCGGCTCGAGCGAGCCCTGCCCCGGGAAGCAGAAAGCGATCTTCGTCACGCGGCCCTCCCGTTGTTCGTCCATTCGATGAGCGCGGAGCCCCACGTGAGGCCGGCGCCCATGCCCGTCATGAGCACAAGCGACCCTTCCTCGAGCCGATTCTCGGCACGCGCGTCGGTGAGCGCGAGCGGAATCGAGCCCGACGAGGTGTTCCCGAAGCGATCGACGTTCACGATGGTCTTCTCACGAGGAATGCCGAGCTTATCGGTCGCATAGTCGATGATCCGCTTGTTCGCCTGATGCGGGATGTAGACATCGATGTCGTCGACGGTCTTTCCGCACTCTGACAGGACCTGCTCGGCGGAGTAGACCATGATCCGCGTCGCGAACCTGAAGACCTCGCGGCCGTTCATCTTCACGTACGAGTCGGGATCGTCGAAGCGCCGCGAACCAGACCCCGGAAGCCACAGATTCTCGCCGCCGCCGCCGTCCGCACCGAGCTCGAAGCCGAGGAAGCCGCCGCTCTCGACGCGCTCCATGACCACGGCCCCCGCCCCGTCGCCGAACAGGACGAGCGTCGAGCGGTCGTCCCAGTCGAGGATCTTCGAGAGGACGTCGCCGCCCACCACGAGCGCCCGCTTCGACAGCCCGGAGGCGAGCATCCCGTATGCCTGCGCAATTGCGTACACGAACCCCGTGCACCCGGCGAGCAGGTCGTAGGCCGCGGCCTTCGGCATGCCGAGCTCGTCCGCGAGCAGCGCCGACGAGGTCGGGAACATCATGTCCGGAGTCACGGTCGCGCAGATGAGGAGGTCGATGTCCGCGGGGTCGGTGTCCGCGTCCGCGAGCGCCCGCTGAACCGCCGGACGCGCGATGTCGGTGAGCGCCTCGTCGTCTGCGGCAATGCGGCGTTCCCGGATGCCGGTTCGCTCGACGATCCACTCGTCGGTGGTGTCGACGATCTTCGACAGCTCGTCATTCGTGAGCACCCGCTCGGGGACGTGCGTACCGAGCCCCGTGATCCCGATGCGTGGTCCGGTAGCGGCGCCCAGCATCGCTACTGCTCTACCGCGAAGGTCAATGTGCCCCGTGCCGCGAGCGCGTCGCCGACATGAGCCTGCGCCTTCCCGCGGCCGATTGGGCCCCGGACGGTGTCGATCTCACACGTCAGCGTGAGCACGTCGCCGGGCTCGACGATCCGCTTGAAGCGACAGTCGTCGATCCCTGCGAAGAACGCGATCTTGCCGCGGTTCGCCTCCTCGATCAGGACGGCGACGGCACCCGCCTGGGCCATCGCCTCGACGATCAGGACACCGGGCATGACCGGGCGACCGGGAAAGTGCCCCGCGAACCACCAGTCGTCCTCGGCGACGCGACGACGCGCGACGACCCGCTTTCCGGGCTCGAGCTCGGTCACCTCGTCCAGGAGGAGAAACGGCGCGCGGTGCGGGAGGATCGACTCGATGACGTCTTGGCCGAACGGCGCAACGGGCGGCTCTTGCACGTCGCGAGTCTACTCGGCGACTTCGGCTACCTCTTCCGCGCGGGACGGCGCCAGACGGCCGGCTGGCTCGTGTTCCCGGCGGCATCCGTAGCGACCACTCGAACGCGCACGCCCGGTCGTGGCAGGCCCACAACGACGGTGCCGGGGCGCGTCAGCTCCCGCCGGAAACGGCGGCTGCCGAGCGTGACCGCGACGACGGACGGCTCGCTCACGACGAAGCGCAGCTTCGAGGTCCGCACGATCCGCACGCTCGGAGCCCGAGTGTCCGAGACGAAGGGCACGCCGAAGCTCACCGTTCCTGTGACGTCCGTGACCTCGACCACAGCCTCGTACGTCCCGTCGCGCAGGCGCCCCTCGCTCCTCGAGCCGTCCCACGCGATCCGGTGCTCACCCACGGCGAAACTCGCGGCGAGAACCGGAGACGCGACCCAACGACCGTCGCGGACGATCCGTACGGTCACGGTCGCCGGCACGGTGAGCGCGAACCCGACCTCGAGCTGGTCGTTCCGGCCGTCGCCGTTCGGCGAGAAGACGCCGGGGCTTGCGGAGACGAGGCCGAGCGTGCGGCTGACGAGGAGCGGCACTGCCTGGACCACCTCCACAGTCGTGGCCGTTCGTGCCCGCACGTTGACCGTGTACATGCCGTCCGGAAGCGCCGCGCCGTCAATCGTGAAGGTGTGCTTCCCCGCTGCCTGCCAGGCGCGGTCGAGCAGGGTCGCAACGACGGTGCCCGCAGCGTCCGCGACCTCGACGGTCACGTTGGCGGGAGCGGAGAGCGAGAAGCTGACCTCCGCGACATCGCCTTGGCCGTCGCCGTTCGGCGAGATGCCGCCCGGCGTGGTCGAGGCCTCGGAGATCGCGACGGCCGTGCCCGTCTCCGTCCCCATCCCGGCGCGAACGGTCCCGGTCGCCGGCCGAGCGGAACCGGCGCCGATCGACCACCGGTACGAGCCCGGCTGCAGCGAGGTCGCGTCCCACGTCCAGTCCAGGGTCTTGCCCGAGCCGGTGCCGCGTGCGACCTGCGCTCCGGCGCTCGTCACCGTGACCGTCCAGGACAGAGCTTGCGAGAGCCGTGCACGGAATCGCACCGGCCCCTCGGCGCTCGCTTCGACTCGCGGGTCGAAGACCTTCGGCCCGCCGAGCTTCGCAGCGTCCGCCGCGATCTGGTTCAGGCGCGCGTAGAGAGTCCCGCCCGGGCATTCGGTGAAGCCGGTGTCCCGATGACCCGAGACCGTGCGCAGGAGAACGGGCACCTTTGCAGGCCAGCGCTCGCTGCCGCCCGAGATGACGTTCTGCATGCTGAGCGGATCCGCGTGGGCGAGGTCGAGCCGCCAGGCGAGGAGCGAGGTGAGTGCGCTCTGGGCCGCCTTGGTCGGAGCCGTGCCGCTGTACGTCCCGAGCAGGGCGACACCGACCGAGCCGGTGTTGAAGCCGCGCGCATGGGCGCCGACCACCGCCCGGTCGATCCCTCCGTACCGACCCTCGTAGATCGTCCCGAAGCGATCGACGAGGAAGTTGTAGCCAATGTCGTTCCAGCCGTTTCCCTGCACGTGGTAGAGCTGGATCCCCTTCACGATCGCCGGCGCCTCCGCCTGCGTGTACGCGTTGCGGCCCGCCGTGTGATGGACGACCGCGAACCGGATCCGCGGCGCGTACGAGGGCGGCGCGCGACGGATGCTCTCGCTCGCGCCCCACTCCGAACGCGGGACGATCACCGGCTCCGAGGTCGCCGTCGGCCGTCGGACCGGCGCCTCCGCCGGCGGGCTCCAGACCAGGTACGCGCGCACTCGGCCGACGCGGCCCACGCGCTTCACCTCGATCCGGTCGGACGGACCCACCCACCATGGATTGCCGATGTGCCACCCGGTTCGGCCCCGCGCCTCCGCGGAGCCCGGGCTCGGGCCGTCCTCGTCCTCGGGAGCCGCGGGCCGCCAGCCGGTCCACGCTCCGGAGAAGGCACGGGTTCGGAACACCACCCGGCCGGGCCCGCGCCAGTGCACGCCGACGAGCGTGAACCTCTGTCCTCCGCCGGCTGCGGCGACGGCGCGGCTCGGCGCGCTTCCCAGCTCCACCGCGGTCACCGAGGCAGCGCTCGGCGTGGCCGGCGCGGGTGCCGAACCGACGAGAGCGAGAGGAAGGAAGACGAGGAGGAGACGGCGCACGATGACCAGGGTTGCTTCGGTCCGCTTCGCGCGCAAGCCGGAGAACCCTGCGTTGATGCAATCCTTACAGCGTGCGTCATGCCTCTCTCGCGGGGCTTGCGGTGCTTTCGGCCGTCGTCGGCCTGGCGGCAGCGCCCGCCTTGGCACAGTCCGAAGCGGAGGAGGCGCCTCCCCGCGTTCTCGCCGCGCACCTCGACAACGACATCAACCCGGTCACCCAGGACTACATCGACGGCCAGCTCGACCGCGCCGAGAACGATGGGTACGACGCCTTCGTCCTCGTACTCGACACACCAGGCGGTCTGAGCTCCTCGATGCGGGGGATCGTCAAGCGCTTCTTGTCGGCGAAGGTCCCCGTCGTCGTCTACGTCGCGCCGCCTGGCTCGAGCGCGGACTCCGCGGGAGCGGTGATCACGATGGCGTCCGATCTCGCGGCGATGGCGCCGCAGACGAACATCGGCTCGTCGACCCCGATCTCCCTCGGAGGCGAGGACATCTCGAAGGACCTCCGCAGGAAGGTGATCAACGACGCGGCGGCGTACATCGGCGAGCTGGCGCGCGAGCACGACCGGAACGTGAAGTCCGCCCGCGAGATGGTCACGAAGGCATCGAACTTCGGCGCGCGCCAGGCGCACGCGATGGGGATCGTCGAGGTCGTCGCGCCGACGCTCCCCGCGCTCCTGGACAAGATCGACGGCATGAAGACGATCCCGAAGGGATACGTGCTGAACACGGCCGACGCGGACGTCACCGAGGTCGAGATGTCCTTCTGGCAGCGGGCGCGCGACCTGCTGGTCGACCCCAACCTCATCGCGATCATGCTCTCGATCGGCCTGCTCGGGATCGTCGTCGAGCTCTGGAACCCGGGCCTGATCCTGCCCGGCACGGTCGGGGCGATCTCGCTGATCCTCGGCCTGTACGGCCTCCAGGTGCTTCCGGTGTCCGCCGCCGGGCTGTTGTTGTTGGCGCTGTCGGCCGCGTTCTTCGTCGCAGAGGCGTTCGTCCCGACCCACGGTGCGCTCGCCGTCGCAGGCGGTGTGACGTTCGTGCTCGGCGCGCTCATCCTCTTCGACCCTGCGGGCGAGGCGTACCAGGTGTCTCTGCCCGTCGCGCTCGCGATCGCAGGCACGCTCGCCGTGCTCCTCGGGATCGCGTTGACGAGAGTCGTGCGCGTCGCGCGCCAGCCGGTGGCCGTGGGTGCTCACGGCCTCGTCGGCACCGAGGGCACCGTCAAGCGCGACGGGATCGTCCAGCTGAACGGCGAGCTCTGGCGCGCACACACGAAGGACGGGTCGCTGCTCGTTCCCGGTCAGCACGTCCGCGTCGAAGACGTCGAGAGCGACCTGCGGCTCGTCGTAGGATTCGGAACGTCCCCGACTGAGGAGGGCACGACCTGATGGATCTCTCCATTGGCCTGATCGCGCTCGTCGCGATACTCGTCATCGTCCTGCTGTTCCTCTTCGCCGCCGTGAAGGTGGCGCGGGAGTACGAGCGAGGCGTGATCTTCCGACTGGGCCGGCTGCTGCCGACCCCCAAGGGCCCGGGCCTCTTCCTCCTCATCCCCGTGGTCGACCGGATGGTGAAGGTCGACCTCCGCACCGTGACGCTGAACGTGCCGCCGCAAGAGGTGATCACGAAGGACAACGTCCCCGTGCGCGTCAATGCCGTCGCCTACTTCCGGATCGTGGACGCGAACGCGGCGATCGTGCAGGTCGAGAACTACATGGTCGCGACCTCGCAGATCGCGCAGACCACGCTCCGCTCCGTCCTCGGCCAGCACGTCCTGGACGAGCTCCTCTCCGAGCGCGACAAGATCAACGCGATCCTCCAGGAGATCATCGACGACGCGACGTCGCCGTGGGGAATCAAGGTTTCCGTAGTCGAGGTGAAGGACGTCGAGATCCCGTCCGACATGCAGCGGGCGATGGCACGGCAGGCCGAGGCCGAGCGCGAGCGGCGCGCGAAGGTCATCTCGGCCGAAGGCGAGTTCCAGGCGTCCGAGCGGCTGAAGGACGCGGCCGCGGTGATGGCTCAGGAGCCGATCACGGTGCAGCTCCGGTACCTGCAGACGCTGCTCGAGATCGGGTCGACCAACAACTCGACGATCGTTTTCCCGATCCCGATCGACATCCTGACTGCACTCGCGAAAATCGCGCGCAGCGACGACGACGGCGCAGACGCCCGGCCGTAGCCGCGCGTCTCGCCGCGACCGCTAGGAACTCTCGACGAGGGGTTCGCCTACACGGTGGGCCTCCTCTCGTCGTCTTCGACCTTCGCCCAGAGGCCGTCCCGATACGCGATCGCGACCGCATGGGCCCGCGTTCGCGCCTCGAGTCGGCGTAGGACGCGCGAGACGTGGCTCTTGACCGTCTCCTCGGTCACCCATAGCGCCGCGGCGACCTTGCGCGTCGAGCGGCCTTCGGCGATCAACGACAGCACCTCCAGCTCCCGCCGGGAGAGCCTCACCT
Organism: uncultured Actinomycetes bacterium; assembly: GCA_963815895.1. Lineage (GTDB taxonomy): Bacteria > Actinomycetota > Thermoleophilia > Gaiellales > Gaiellaceae > GMQP-bins7. Next base: position 1,087,564 of record CAWFIP010000002.1, read on the forward strand.
CTGACGTGCACCTCCGTTTCGGGATGGCTATTCGTGTTCGTGTCCTCAGTCACAGGCATCGCACTCCTCCTCGTGGTTGTGAGAGAGCGGAGGCGCCCGTTCCTGCTAGCTGAGGCTCACCCCCTTCCGCCCTGGGCCAGGCTCTGGTCCTGCCCGGACGCCTGCGACTGGTCGGCCATGTTCCCCTGGTCGACGTCAGCCTGTGCGGCGTTGCCGTTGCCCTGGAAGTTCCAGGTCGAGGCGCCGCCGTGTCCCGACTTGAGCTTCGCGTGCTTGCACCCGCAGGAGTGCTTCTTGTCGCCGCCGAACGCCAGGACCCGGGGACACGTTCTCGTTCTCGTTCCCCTGGTACTGGGTCACAGCCCTGATCGAGGCGTTATTCGGGCGGCGTGGGCTCGTCCTCGGCGTCCGCCTCGGGCTCGGGCTCGGCCACGGGTGGGATGCCGTTCTCCACGTTCGCCTCGGCCTCGGCCAGGGCGACGTCCTCACCCTCCTCCTCGTCGTCGCCGTGGACGACCGGGGCGAGCGCCGATACACGCTCGTCGCCGCGGAGCCGCATGACGATCACCCCCTGCGTCGAGCGGCCGGCCCGCCGGATTCCTTCCACCGGCATCCGGATGACCGTCCCGCCTGTCGAGATCAGCATGACCGCGTACCCGTCCCGTACGAGCCTGGCGCCGGCGAGCTGGCCCTTCGCCTCGGTGAGTTGCACGGTCTTCACACCGAGCCCACCGCGACCCTTCCGCGGGTAGTCGCGAATCAGAGTGCGCTTTCCGTACCCCTGCTCGGTCACGACGAGGAGATCCGCGTCGTCCTGGGCAACCATCGCCGCGATCACGTCGTCGCCGGAGCGGAGCGACATCCCGCGGACGCCTCCGGTCGCGCGCCCCATCGGCCGCGCCTGCTTCTCGTGGAACCGGATCGCCTGTCCGCGTCGCGACACGAGCATCAGATCGTCATCCCCTGATGAGAGGAACGCCTCGACCAGCTCGTCGTCCTCCCGCAGGTTGATCGCGATGATCCCCTCGGACTTGAGCGGCGTGTTGTAGTCGGTGAACTTCGTCTTCTTGACGATGCCCTTGCGTGTCGCGAGGACGAGGTACTCCATCTCGGCGAAGTCCCGTGTCCGGATGACCGCCCTGACTTTCTCGTCCTGCCGGAACGGCAGCAGGTTCACCATGGCTCGACCCTTCGACTGGCGCGAGCCCAGGGGGAGCTCGTGCACCTTGAGGCGGTAGACCTTCCCCGCCGAGCTGAAGAAGAGGATGTAGTCGTGCGTCGAGGCGACGAAGAGGTGCTCGATGTAGTCCTCGTCCTTCATGTCCATCCCCATGACGCCGATGCCGCCGCGGCGCTGCTCGCGATACGTCGTAACCGGTAGCCGCTTGACGTACCCGGAGCGCGTCATCGCGATGACCATGTCCTCCTCGGCGATGAGATCCTCGAGCTCGAGCTCCGACTCGCCGGCGACGATCTCCGTCCGCCGCTCGTCCTCGCGCCCGTAGATCGCCTTCAGCTCCAGGAGCTCCTCGCGGACGACGCCGTCGATCCGAGAGGGATCGCCGAGGATCTCCCTGAGCTCGCCGATGCGCTCCTGGAGATCCGCGTACTCGTCTTCGATCTCCTTGCGCGCGAGCGAGGTGAGGCGGGAGAGGCGCAGGTCGAGGATCGCCTGTGCCTGGACCTCCGTGAGGCCGAAGGTCTCCATCAGCCCCGTCCTCGCCGCGTCCGTGTCAGCAGACGCGCGAATGAGCGCGATCACCGCGTCGAGGTTGTCGAGCGCGATGACGTAGCCCTCGAGGACGTGCGCCCGGTCGACCGCCTTGCGGAGCTCGAACTTCGAGCGGCGGGTGACGATCTCGCGCTGGTAGTCGAGGTAGTGCTGGACGAGCTCGAGCAGCGAGAGCGTCCGCGGGACGCCGTCGACGAGGGCGACCGCGTTGTAGCCGAACGTCGTCTGCAGCGCCGTGTGCTTGAAGAGCTTGTTGAGGACGACCTGCGGGATCGCCTCACGCTTGAGGTCGATCTGGATCCGCATGCCCGACTTGTCGGAGTGGTCCTTCACGTCCGAGATCTCGGAGATGACCTTGTCGTGGACGAGGTCGGCGATCTTCTTGATGACGCCCGTGTCCCCGCCCTTCTTCACGCCGTACGGGAGCTCGCTGACGATGATCGCGTTCTTGCCGCCGCGCAGCTCCTCCGTGTGCATGCGGGCGCGCATGATGATCCGGCCCCTGCCCGTCCTGTACGCATCGCGGATCCCGGCCCGGCCGACCACGATCGCGCCCGTCGGGAAGTCAGGGCCCTTCATGTGACTCATGAGGTCCTCGACGTTCGCGTCGGGCTTGTCGATGAGCTCCACGACTGCGTCGATCGCCTCGCCGAGCCGGTGCGGCGGCATGTTCGTCGCCATTCCGACCGCGATGCCGGCGGAGCCGTTGACGAGCAGGTTCGGGAAGCGGGAAGGCAGGACGGACGGCTCACGCTGCGACTCGTCGTAGTTCGGGACGAAGTCGATCGTGTCCATGTCGATGTCCCGCAACATCTCGGTCGCGAGCCGTGTGAGCCTGGCCTCCGTGTACCGCATCGCAGCGGCCGGGTAGTCGTCGATGTTCCCGAAGTTGCCCTGACCGTCGACCAGCGGGTAGCGCAGCGAGAAGGGCTGCGCCATACGCACGAGCGTGTCGTAGATCGCCTGGTCGCCGTGCGGGTGGAAGCTCTTCATGACCTCGCCGACGACCGCCGCGCACTTGACGCGCGGGCGGCCAGGTTGGAGGCCCTCGGCGTGCATGGCGTAGAGAATCCGGCGGTGCACTGGCTTGAACCCGTCCCGGACGTCCGGCAGAGCGCGCGCGACGATGACGCTCATCGCGTAGTCGAGGAAGCTCGCACGCATCTCCTGCTCGAGCTCGCGCGGCTCGATGCGGCCAGCGCCCAGAGGCTCGATCACGTCAGACATCGAGGAACTTCACGTCCTTCGCGTTCTGCTCGATGAACTGGCGCCGCGGCTCGACCTGATCGCCCATCAGCGTCGAGAAGGTGTTGTCAGCAGAAGCCGCGTCCTCGACCTCGACCTGGATGAGCATGCGGTTCGCCGGATCCATCGTCGTCTCCGCGAGCTCCTCCGCGTCCATCTCGCCGAGCCCCTTGAAGCGGCTTATCTGGATGTTCTCCTTCGCGAGCTCGAGCGCGTCCTCACGGAGCGCGGTGAACGTCTCCGCGCGCTTGCTCTTCTTGCCGAGCGAGATCGTGAAGGGTGGGAGGCCGACGATCTCAACGAGACGCGCGTACGTCTTGCGTACGTTCGCGTAGATCGGGGAGGCGAAGAGCTCTACCGGGACGACAACGCTCGACGCGGCGCCTGTCTCGCGCTCGACGACACGGATCTTCGCGCCGTCCGCGTCGCTCTCGAGCACGGCGAACTCGAATCCATTCGGCTCGAGCCCGGCTAGCGCGTCCTCGACGCCGGCGCCGTCGGCGGCTTCGACGAGCCTGTGGTCGACGACGAAGTTCGCCGGGTGCGGCCCGAAGTCCTCACGGAGCCTGGACACCCATCCGTCGAACTCGTGGAGCACGCGGACCAGGCGCCCATACCGGCTCTCGGTCAGCTTCTGCGTCGTGCCCTCTCGGTCCTCGACGTCCATGTCCTTGATGCGCTCCTGGACGAGCAGCTCCTCGAATTGCGACTCCTTCTCGACGTACCGGAACTGGTTCCCGACCTTCACCCGGTAGAGCGGCGGCACCGCGATGTAGATGTGGCCGCGCTCGACGAGCTCCTTCATCTGTCGGTAGAGGAACGTGAGGATCAGCGTGCGGATGTGCGCGCCGTCGACGTCGGCATCGGTCATGACGATCACGCGGTGATACCGGAGCTTCGAGAGGTCGAACTCCTCGCTGATTCCGGTGCCGATCGCCGTGACCATCGCCTGGATCTCCTCGTTCGAGAGCACCTTGTTGATGCGGTTCTTCTCGGCGTTGATCACCTTCCCGCGCAGCGGGAGGATCGCCTGGAAGGTGCGGTCCCGCGCGTCCACCGCGGAGCCGCCCGCAGACTGGCCCTCGACGAGGAAGAGCTCCGCCGACTCGGGATCGTTGATCTGGCAGTCGGCGAGCTTGCCCGGGAGCGCGTTTCCCTCGAGCGCGCTCTTCCGCCGGGTCAGGTCGCGCGCCTTGCGCGCAGCCTGCCGCGCGCGCGCGGCCGAGACCGCCTTGTTGATGATCTGGCGCGCGTCCGAGGGATTCTCCTCGAGGAACTCCGCGAGACGCTGGTTGACGGTCTGGCGAACGAGGCCGTCGACCCACGCGTTGCCGAGCTTCGTCTTCGTCTGACCCTCGAACTGTGGGTCCGTGAGCTTCACGGAGATGACAGCGGCGAGGCCCTCCCGTACGTCGTCGCCCTCGAGGTTGTCCTCCTTCTCCTTCAGGAGGCCCTTGTCGCGCGCGTACTTGTTGATCGTCGCCGTCAGTGCGCTCCGGAACCCGGTCAGGTGCGAGCCGCCCTCCTGCGTATTGATGTTGTTGGCGAACGAGAACACGGACTCGACGTAGGAGCCGTTCCACTGCATCGCGACCTCGACCTGGCCGTGCTCGGCCGTGTCGCCGTTCGACTCGCCCTCGAAGTAGACGATCGTCTTGTGCAGCGGCTCCTTCGTCTGGTTCACGTGCGCGACGAAGTCCTTGATGCCGCCTTCGTAGTGGAAGTCGGCGTTCTTCCCGCCGGCGCGCTCGTCGGTGAAGACGATGCGCAGCCCTTTCGTGAGGAACGCCGTCTCGCGAAGCCTCTGGATGAGGATGTCCTCCTCCCATTCGACCTCGTCGAGGATCTCCTGGTCGGCCATGAACGTGATCGTCGTGCCCGTCTCAGTCGTGGGCCCGACAGGCTTCAGGTCGGTCGTCGGCTCGCCTCGCGCGAACTCCTGGCGCCAGATCTTCCCGTCGCGGCTGACCTCCACCGTGAGCCACTCCGAGAGCGCGTTCACCACCGAGACACCGACACCGTGGAGCCCGCCGGACACCTTGTAGCCCTCTCCGCCGAACTTTCCGCCCGCATGGAGCTTCGTGAGGACCACGGTCACGGCAGGAAGTCCCTGCTCCGCCATGACGTCGACCGGGATGCCCGATCCGTTGTCAGTGACGGTGACGGAGTTGTCCGGATGAAGGATCACGTCGACGTGATCCGCTCGACCCGCGAGAGCCTCGTCGACCGAGTTGTCGACGACCTCGAAGACGAGGTGATGGAGCCCTCTCGACCCCGTCGAGCCGATGTACATGCCGGGTCGTAGCCGGACCGGCTCGAGGCCCTCCAGAACGGTGATGTCTTTTGCGGTGTATGCTGCTTCAGCCATTAAAAAAGCCCTGCAAATAGCCATTTTGCGGGCGCACTGCAGTCTACCAGAAACCGCGGTCGGACCTACGGCCTCGAGAGGCTCGCGCGGGCCGCTCTTTCGACCACTTCCCGTAGCTCGGGATCCGCGATCGCCGCCGCCGCGGACGCGGCCTCCCTGCCGGCCTCGGGCGACGGCTCGGGCCGACGGTCCGGAGTCTCCGAAACCGGCGGCGCCGGGGGCTCGGGGAGCGGTCCGGGGCGGAATCGGAGCCTCTTCGGCGCACTCTCGCCGAGGGCCTCCGTGAGCCGCCCGGCGATCTCCGTGCGCATGCGGTCGAGCTCGAACGCCCACGTCGCCGAGGAGGTCGCGACATGGAGCGTGCCGTCCTTCGCCATCCGCAGGGGCCACGCGTTCCTCGAGATCTGCTCCCCCATGACCGTCGGCCAGCACGCGGTCAGCTCCGTGAGCAACAGCCCTTCCCCTCCTCCCGCTCGGGCGAGTCGGCGCTCGACCTCGTTTCCGATCCGCTCCATCAGGCGGCAGCCCTCACCTGGCCGGGAGTCACGACGAGAGACTGGGCCGGATCGCCGGGGAGGGCGGCCGCCGCTGTCGTCGTGACCACCGTCTGGCCGCCGGCGGAGATGAGCTCCGCAAGCGCGCGGCGGCGATCTCCGTCGAGCTCGGACAGCACGTCGTCGAGCAGCACGAGCGGAGGTGCTCCGGTCCGCTCCGCGATCACGGATGCCTCGCCGAGCACGAGCGCGAGGACTGCAATGCGCTGCTCGCCCTGGGACCCGAAGCTTCGGAGATCCCGCCCGGCAGCCTCGACCCGGATCTCGTGCAGGTGCGGGCCTGCGCCGGTGACACCGCGCTCGAGGTCGCGCGGGAGCCTCGCCTCGAGCTCCTCTCGCGTTACCGACTCGCCCTCGTAGGCGAGCGCGGCGCCGGTCAGGCCCAGAAGCTCTGCGGTGCGCTCGAACGACGGCGTGAGAACCGCGAGTGCGTCTCCTCGCGCGGCGACGAGCTCTGCGCCGAGGCTGGCCACACGTTCGGTCCAGGGCTCGAGCGCATCGGAAGACGACGCTCGCGCGGCGACACGGCGGAGCGCCGCGTTTCGCTGCCCGACGGCGGCGGCGTACTCCCCGGAGAGCTGAGCCCGGCTCGGAAAGAGCCTGCCGAGCGTCCGGTCGAAGTACGCTCTCCGCGCAGACGGGCCGCCCTTGACGACGCCGAGGCGGTCGGGTGTGAAGACGAGCGTCTGGAGTCTCGCGCGCAGCTCGTCGGCCGAGCGGAGCGCACTGCCGTTCATGCCGATCCGTCGCGTGTCGCCCGTCGCGAGGACGATGTCGACCTCGACCGGGGCCTCGGCTCGGGTTCCCGCCAGCTGCACGCGGCCAGTCGCCTCACCGAAGCGGATGAGCTGCGCATCGTTGCGCGCGCGGGGTGAGAACCCCTGGGTGCCGACGTGAAGCGCCTCGAGCAGGTTCGTCTTCCCCGCGCCGTTGGAACCGGATACGAGAACGACCCCTGGCTCGAAGGTGAGCTCGAGCTCCTGATAGGAGCGGAAGTTTCGGAGCGTGGCGTGTCGGACGATCAGCCGTCGGTCGGCCGGCGTCAGTCGGCCAGCACTCAGTCGGGGAGCCGGATCGGCATGATCAGGTACCAGAAGCTCTCGTCCGGCGAGGACAGCAATCCCGGACGCAGCGGGTTGATGAGCTGGAGCAGCACCGTGTCTCCGCTCACCGCCTCGAGACCGTCTCGCAGGAAGTCCGGGTTGAATCCGATCTCGAGTGGCTCGCCCGCGTAGTCGATCTGAAGCGACTCCCGCGCTTCGCCGACATCCTGGGTCTGCGCGGACACCGAGAGCTCACCCTCTGCGAACCGCAGGCGAAGAGGCGCGTTTCGCTGCGCCATCACCCCGGCCCTGCGGATGACCTCGAGGAGCGGTGCGCGCGGGGTGCTCACCTCGACCTCGAACGTCTCGGGCAGGAGCTGCTTGTAGTTCGGGAACTGTCCGTCGATGCGGCGCGTCGTCAGCCAGACGTCGCCGGCGCCGAACACGACGTGGTTCTCCTGCACGCCAAGCGTCACCGTGTCAGCGCCCGCCGCCAGGCGCGAGAGCTCCTGGAGCGCGCGCGCGGGGATGATCGCGTCCAGCTCGGGACCGGACTCGCCGAGCTCCGTCTCCTTGACCGACAGTCGGTACGAGTCGGTCGCGGCCATCGTCAGCTTGTTGCCCTCGAACTGGACGAGGATCCCGGTGAGAACAGGACGCGACTCGTCACGTGAGGCTGCGCGCGCGACCTTGTCGATCGTCCCGAGGAGCGTCGGTGCCTCGATCGTGTGGAGTTGCACGTCCACACTGGGCAGGCGAGGGAAGTCCTCTGCGCTGAAGACGTTCACCTTCGACGAATAGCTCCCGGACGTCACCTCGAGCACACCGTCCGACGGCTCGTACGAGAGCACGACCTTGTCGTCGGGCAGGAGCTTCACCAGGTCCGCCAGCAGCCGGCCCGGCACGACCACGGAACCGTCGCCCTCCACGTCTCCCGAGACGGACGCGCGGAGGGAGAGCTCCATGTCTGTCGCGGCAAGGGTCAGCTTGTCCCCGTCGGGCTGAAGGAGGATCCCTGTCAGCACCTGCACGGCGCTCCGAGTGGAGAGCCCTCGCGCGACGATGCCGAGAGCTGCTGCGAGCTCGTCCTTCGAGCACGTCATCTTGAGCGCGGACGCCATGGCTAGGTCTGTATTCATTACTGAAAGAAACTCGTTGTAGTCATAGGAGTGTGCATTACGGGGAAGACGGGTGAATTGTGCGCTCCGTGCGGGGAAAACGCGTGGGGACAAAGGTGTCGGGCGTCATCAACACCTTCCACACCCGCTTGGGCGGCTTGCACGAGAACCCACAGCTTCAGCGTGCCTGCTTGATACGCGCGGTCAGTTCTTGCACGAGGTTGTACACAGACCGGTCCTCGCGAATGAGACGCGTGATCTTCGACGTCGCGTGGATCACCGTCGTGTGGTCTCGCCCCCCGAACTCCTTGCCGATCTTCGGGAGCGACGAGTCCGTGAGCTCCCGCGAGAGGTACATGGCGACCTGGCGTGGATAGGCGACTGCCTGTGAGCGGCGCGGGCTGACGAGCTCGTCCAGCGTCACGCCGAACCGTTGGGACACGGCCTCCTGGATACGGGGGATCGTGACCTCGGGGGCTGCGTCGCCCTGTGGGAACACATCCTTGAGGACGTGCTCTGCGAGGTCCACCGTCATCGAGCGGTCGGTCAGCGACGAGAACGCGACCACGCGCGTCAACGCACCCTCGAGCTCGCGGATGTTGGAGGACACGCGGCCGGCGATGAACGTGAGCACCTCCGGATCGGTGACCGCGATGCTCTCGGTGTTCACCTTCTTCCTGAGGATCGCGATGCGTGTCTCGAGATCGGGTGGCTGGATGTCCGTGAGGAGCCCCCACTCGAACCGTGAGCGCAGCCGCTCCTCCAGCGTCGCGATCTCCCGTGGCGGCCGGTCGGACGAGATGATGATCTGGGCGCCGCCCTCGTAGAGCGAGTTGAACGTGTGGAAGAACTCCTCCTGGATGCGCTCCTTGCCCTCGAAGAACTGGATGTCGTCGATGAGCAGGACGTCGTAGTTCCGGTAGCGCCGCTTGAACCCCTCGATCCGCTTGTCGCGCAGCGAGTCGATGAAGTCGTTCATGAACGTCTCGCTCGTCACGTAGCGCATCGTCAGCCGCCGCGAATGCTGTCGCACGTAGTGCCCGATCGCCTGGAGCAGGTGCGTCTTGCCGAGCCCCGTCCCGCCGTAGATGAACAGCGGGTTGTACGCCTGGGCCGGCGCCTCGGCGACCGCGAGCGCGGCCGCGTGGGCAAAGCGGTTCGACGAGCCGATGACGAAGAGGTCGAAGGTGTACTTCGGGTTGAGCTCGACCTCCGGTCCCTCGCGGAACGACGGGATCGGCTCGCGCACTCTTGGCGACTCGGTGGTCGGCGGACGCGGCCGCTCGGGCGGCGGGTGGTCCGCCACCGAGAACGAGACGACGATGTCGCGACCCACGGAGTCGCGCGCCGCATTCGCCACGAAGCCGTGGAAGTGGCTCTCGATCCAGTCCCGCGTGAAGTCGTTCGGGACGGCGACCTCGAGCGACCCGTCGCTCAGCGAGCGCGGCTCCGCGTGGCCGAACCAGGTGTCCCAGGTCGACTCGCTGAGCGTCTCGCGAAGCCGGAGCGCGATCGCTTCCCAGAGGCCACTCGCATTCAGTTCAACAGTAGGTTCCGTGGAGTGCTCCAACCCGTCGCCGCGCCCGGTCGCCATCCCAAGAGAACGGCGAGCATAGCAGCGTCTCCGCGGCCTCTCAACGAGGTCCGGATAGGCACCTGTGGATGAAAAACTGCCCGTTTTGCAGGCACTTCTCGCAATCCACATCGCTTTCCACAGATGTGGATGAATCTCCTGGCGTTCGCGGATGAGCAAACGCCCCGCGCGCCTGAGCAGCGGTTTCGAGCACAGGGTGCACGACCTGCGTTGTGGAAAACCGGCGGCCGGGAACCGTCGTCTATACTCCCCGCTCGGCTGCCGAGCGGACGTGAATCGCGACGCAGCAACCTCTCTCTGCACTGCTCCTTCCGAAGAAAGCTCCCGAGACGTGAAACGCACCTACCAGCCGAACGTTCGCCGCAGGAAGCGCAAGCACGGCTTCCGCGCGCGGATGTCGACGCGTGGCGGCCGGGCGATCCTCAAGCGCCGGCGCGCGAGGGGACGCAAGCGCCTCTCCGCCTGAGGGACCTCCCTCGTTGCAGCGCCGTCATCGACTCTCCCGCTCGAAGGACTTCGACGCGGTCTACCGGCACGGCACGTCTGCGTCGACGCGGTACCTGACGCTCCATTGGTTCCCACGTGACGAGGACCCGGACGGCGAACCGCGGCTCGGCCTCGCCGTGCCGCGATCGGTCGGCCCCGCGGTGTCGAGGAACCGGATCAAGCGACAGTTGCGCGAGGCTTGGCGGTCGCTCATCGAGCAGGTTCCGCCGGGCAAGGATTACGTGCTCGTCGCGCGCCCCGGTCTCGTCGAGCCCGCTGAGGCTCGTGGCGGAGACTGGCTTGCGGGCGAGATCGGCGAAGCGCTCGCGAAGGTGAGCTCGTGAGGTACCTGCGACCCCGCTACGTCGGCGTCGCGCTGGTGCACGGCTGGCGCTGGACGTTCGGGCTGCTCACGCCGCCCGGTACCTGCAAGTACCACCCGTCCTGCTCGCAGTACGCACTCGACGCGCTCCGTGAGTTCGGGCTCGTCCGCGGCAGCGTGCTGGCCGGGTGGCGGCTCCTGCGCTGCAACCCGTGGAGCCACGGAGGCGTCGACTACGCGCACGACCAGAAGCTCTTTCCGCTCCACCGCTCGCCGAAGGCCAAGGCGTGATCGTCGGCGGCATCCTCACCCCGATCGAGAACATCCTCACGGATGTCCTCATCTGGCTGCACGACAGCGCCGGCTTCACGTGGGCCTGGTCGATCGTCGCGCTGACCGTGCTCGTACGGATGCTCCTCGTCCCGGTCGCGTTGCGCCAGATCCACTCGATGCAGAGCCTTCAGCTGCATGCGCCCGAGATGAAGGCGCTCCAGCAGCGCTACAAGGACAACCGGCAGAAGCAGAGCGAAGAGCTCATGAAGTTCTACAAGGACAACAAGATCAACCCGTACGCGGCGTGCCTGCCGATCGTGTTCCAGATCCCGATCTTCATCTCGCTCTTCTTCGTGCTGAAGGACTTCGAGAAGGAGGTCTTCCCGGACTTCGCCGGGTCGTCCCTCGACTGGCTCGGGCTCGTGAACATCACGGAGAACGTCAAGGCCGGCTGGGGCCCGCTGTTGCTCCTCGTCTATGTCGCAAGTCAGCTGACGTCGACCTGGCTCATGTCGACGCAGATGCAGTCGACGGCGCAGCGCGTGATGATCATGGTGCTGCCGATCGCGTTCATCCCGTTCATCCTCAACTTCCCGAGCGGCCTGATGATCTACTGGCTGACGACGAACCTGTGGACGACGGGCCAGGGAATCGTCACGCGGCGGCTCATGCCGAAACCCGCGCCGCCGCCGAAGAGAACGAGCCGGACACCGCCGAAGGACGCATCGCCCAACGGCGAGTCCGCGACATCGGGCTCGAGCAAGCCGGCGACGGCCGCTCCGTCACGATCGGGCCCGCCGCGGAAGGTGAAGCGCAAGCGCGGCGGAAGGCCCCGGCGTTGACCGACACGTCGACCGTCCGGGTCGAGGCGACCGGGGAGACGGTCGGGGAGGCGAAGTGGGCCGCGCTCCGGGAGCTCGAGCAGCTCGTGCCCGGGCTCGATCGCGAGACCGTCCGCTTCCAGGTGGTGACCGAGGGAGAGCGCGGCCTGCTCGGCGTCGGCTTCACACCCGCCCAGGTCGTCGCTGAGGTGCCGGCCCAATCCGCCTCCGCCCCGTCGGCGAGCTCCGATGAAGCCCGCGACTTCGTCCAGCGGATCGCAGACACCATCGGCGCCGACGTCTCCGCTGCGGCGGTCGAGCGCGAGGGGACGGTGACGGTGACCTGCTCCGGTGCCGACCTCGGCCTGCTCATCGGAAAGCACGGGCAAACGCTCGACGCGATCCAGTACCTGGCCAATGCCGTCGTCCGCGCAGAGGGCGGCGAGCACGACGTCATTGTCGACGCGGGCGGCTATCGCGCGCGGCGCACCGCGTCCCTCGATGCACTCGCAAAGCAATCGGCCCGTCGTGCGAGCAGCTCCGGGTCGCGCGTGGCGCTCGAGCCGATGACCGCGGTCGAGCGGAAGATCGTCCACGAGGCGCTGAAGGACGATCCGGAGGTGGAGACGATGAGCGAGGGCACCGAGCCGAACCGCTACGTCGTCGTGCTCCCTCGCCACTTCGCGGACTGAGGAGCGACCGGTGTCGAGAGATGTGCTCGAGCGCTGGCTCGAGGACGTCGTCGCAACGCCGGGCCTGACGTCGCTTCGCTCGACGGACGACGCTCGGAAGGTCCTGCTCGACGACGCGCTTCGCGCTCTACCGATCGTCGCTGCAAGCAGCGGCTCGATCGTCGACCTCGGCTCCGGGGGCGGATCTCCGGGGATCCCGCTCGCGGTGGCGCTCCCGACTCGGTCGGTGACGCTCGTCGAGTCGCAGCGGAGGAAGTGCGACTTCCTCGAGCGCTACGCCGCCGAGCTTCCCAATGTGGAGGTCGTCTGGGGACGGGCGGAGGAGCAGCCTGTCGACGCGTTCGGCGTGGCGCTCGCCAAGGCGCTCGCCAAGCCACCCGTCGCATGCGAGCTCTGTGTCCCGCTGGTCCAGGTGGGTGGGATCGCGGTGCTCTGGACAGGAGTGACCGCCGACATCGAGTCCGTTGCGCGGGCCGCCGGCTTGCTCGGCGCGGAGCTCGAGAGTGGCGACGAAGGGCTTCTGGTCGTTCGCAAGACCGGGCCGGGACCGCCGGGATTTCCGCGTCGTCCGGGCATGGCGAAGAAGCGTCCTCTGACCTGACCCGGGCCCGCGCTTCGGCGTCCGAAGCCGCCGATACGCTCGCGTTGTGCCCGCCCGGGTCTACGCAGTCGCGAACCAGAAGGGCGGCGTCGGAAAGACGACGACCGCGGTGAACGTCGGCGCCTGCCTCGCCGAGGCCGGCGAGCGCGTACTCCTGATCGACCTCGACCCGCAGGCGAACGCGAGCTCGGGGCTCGGTGTCCGAGCAAATGGCTCATCGACCCACGATCTCCTCGACGGTGTGCCGCTGTCGTCTCTCGCGCACCCCACGCGGTTCGAGAACCTCGACCTCGTGGCCGCCAAGAACGATCTTGCCGCAGCAGCTGTCGAGCTCGCGGCGCGAGACGGGGGCGAGCGGTACCTCGCGGACGCGCTCGAGGGCAGCCTCGAGCCGTACTCCTTCGTCTTTCTCGACTGCCCGCCTTCGTTCGGACCCCTGACGGTGAACGCTCTCGCGGCGGCAGGCCGCGCGATCGTCCCGGTGCAGGCCGAGTACTACGCGCTCGAGGGCCTCTCGCAGCTCCTCGGCACGATCAACCTCGTCAAAGCCCGCCTCAACCCGGAGCTCGCGGTCGCCGGCGTGCTCCTCACGATGGCGGACGGACGAACGCGCCTTTCGTCCGAAGTGGAAGCGGAGGTCCGCCGCCACTTCGGCGACCTCGTCTTCACGACGACCGTGCCCCGGTCGGTGCGCCTGGCCGAAGCGCCGAGCCACGGGCTCCCTGCGATTGCCTACGACCGGCGGTCCGCCGGCGCGCAGGCGTACTGGAAGGTGGCGATGGAGCTTGTCGAGCGTTCCTAAGGAGCGCCGCGGCCTCGGCCGCGGGCTCGAAGTCCTTCTCGGCGAGGGCAGCCAGCCCGAGCTGCTGCATCTGCCCGTCGAGACGATTCACCCGAACCCGCGGCAGCCGCGGCGGCGGTTCGAGCCGGAAGCGGCCGCCGGGCTCGCCGCGTCGATCAAGCTGCAGGGCATCCTCCAGCCTGTTGTCGTGCGCCGGCGCCAGGAGGGTGGCTACGAGCTCATCGCCGGCGAGCGCCGCTGGCGCGCCGCCCAAGCAGCCGGGACCCCGACGCTTCCGGCTCTGGTGAGGGAGGTCGGCGACCGCGACTCGTTGTTGCTCGGGCTCGTCGAGAACGTCGCGCGCGAGCAGCTCTCCCCGGTCGAGGAGGCCCGTGCGTACGCCTCGCTCGTCGACGAGTTCGAGCTCTCGCTCGGCGACGTGGCTGAGCGAGTCGGTCGGTCGAAGCCGGCCGTCTCGAACCGACTGCGTCTCCTCGAGCTGCCCGAGGACGTGCTGTGGATGCTCGCGCGCGGAGACCTCACGGAAGGCCACGCCCGCGCGATCCTGTCTCTGCCCGATGACGACGCGCGTAGGCGGCTCGCTCGCCGGATCTGCAAGGAAGGGATGACCGTCCGAGGCGCCGAGCGCGCTGCGCAGAACGGCGGCGCGAAGCGGCGACCTCGTCGCACGACTGTCTTCGATCCGGAGCTCGCCGCGCGTGCGCAGGCCGCGGCGGAGCGCTTGACCGGACTGCGGTCACGCGTCACGAACAACACGCTCGAGATCCGCTTCGACGACGAGACGGCTCTGGCCGAGCTCGTCGAGACGCTCGAAGCCGCGGCCTGAACAGAAACACGAGGGCAGAGATGATGGGCGATCGTGGATTCGAACCACGGACCTCCGCCTTATCAGAGCGGCGCTCTAACCGACTGAGCTAATCGCCCGCTGCGTCTTCCGGCGCCGAACTGTAGCGCACCCCTTGACTAACATGGCTTGGGCCAGGCGATGCGCGAGATGACTCTCTACGGCGTCAGCTTCGAGCCGATCGGGAAGCAGCCGATCGTGCTTCTGAAGACGGCCGACGACGACAAGTTTCTGCCGATCTGGATCGGGCATCCGGAGGCTGCCGCCATCCTCATGAAGCTCCAGGGCGCCTCCCCGCCCCGGCCGATGACGCACGATCTTTTCACGGATGTCATCTCGGAGCTCCAGGGCGAGATCGTGAAGGTGGAGGTCACGGAGCTCCGCGAGAACACGTACCACGCACGCATCACGATCGTGCAGGACGGCAAGGAGGTCGAGATCGACTCGCGACCTTCCGACGCGATCGCGCTCGCGGTCCGGTGCGAGGCGCGCATCTTCGCGTCCGAGGAGGTCATCGCGGAGTCGGGGATCGAGTTCCAGGCCGAGGACGACGAGCAACCCGGCCTGGTCATCGCCTCGAGCCTGGCCGATCTCGACCCGGCCGAGTTCCGGAAGTTTCTCGAGACCGTGACGCCGGAGGAGTTCGCCTCGAGTCTCGAGGAGCTCGAGGAGGAAGAAGAGGACTAGGCCGGCTGCCCGGTCTCAGTCGAGCACGGCGACGGAGACGATCAACGCGACGCCGTTGAAGATCCCGTGGAGGAACATCGACGGGTAGACGCTCTCCGTCTTCGCGCGCACCCAGCCGACGGCGAGGCCGAATACGACGAGGACCGGGAGCGCGACGACGAGCCCGTGCGCGGCGCCGAAGAGGAACCCGGTGGCCACGACCGCGGTGATCGTCCCGTACGGGGCGAGCAGGAAGTACCCCAGGCCGCGGTACGTCAACTCCTCCACGATCGGAGCGACGACCGCTACGGATATGAAGAACGCCGCGAATGCGCCGAAGCGGCTCGAGTCCCATGTGTCGGGCACGAACCCCTGCTCGTCATTCGCGTCCAGGAACGGTGAGAGCGCCGCGCTCGCGAGCCAGATCGCGACGAGTGCGACAGCCGCGTAGCCGATGGCGCGTGGCCAGGATGCCGGTCTTCGCAGGGCGAACGCTTCTCGGAGCGGGAGCCCGCGTGCGATGAGAAGCAGGATCCCGAGCATCAGCCCGTACTGGACGATCGCCGCGATCGACGACGAGTAGCGGTACGCGAGGTCGTCGGGCGGATCGTCTCCGGCAAGCCGGCTGGCGTACGAGAGCGCTGCGAGCGCGAGCACGAAGACGAGCCAGGCGATGAGCCTCCAGGGTGCGGGCTGAGTCGCGACGCGCGCCTCCATGGGCGTGCATTCCAGCACGCCGTCGCCTCTCGGTCGTGAGGAGCCGCGCCGATGCCGTCGAACCGAATCTCGTGACGGCCTCTACCATCACTGCATGAGCCCGGATCGTCGCCGCCGGCCTCCGCTCGATCCGGAGCTCCTGCTCGCGCGTCATCGCCGACAGCGCGCGGTGCGAAGGCGCCGCAAGCGGACAGCGATCGTCGCGACAGGCGTGGCGATCATCCTCATCGGAACCGCAGCGGTCGTCGGAGGCGGTGCGGCAGTGTTCGCCTACGGGTCGTCGTGCGACCTGAGCTCGTTGCGTGGGACGGCGATCGGGCAGAACTCGTTCGTCTACGCGGCCAACGGCACGCTCCTCGGCGTGATTCCGGCGGAGCGCAATCGCCAGCCCGTGACGGCGGGCGAGATGTCGATCTGGGTCCGGAAGGCGACGATCGCGGTCGAGGACCGCCGCTTCTTCGAGCACGGCGGGGTCGATGTCGAAGGCATTGCGCGCGCCGCCGTTGCCGACGTGCGCGCAGGCGCCATAGTAGAGGGCGGCTCGACGATCACGCAGCAGCTCGTCCGCGACCTCTACATCTCCCAGGAGCGAACTGTCCAGCGGAAGCTGAAGGAGGCGTGCCTCGCGGCGAAGCTCGACGGTGCCTGGGGCAAGCAGCGGATCCTCACGACGTACCTGAACCGCGTCTACTACGGAAACCAGGCCTATGGAATCGAGGCGGCGTCTCGGACGTATTTCTCGAAGCACGCCACGGAGCTCACGCTCTCAGAGTCGGCGTTCCTCGCGGGTCTGACCCAGGCTCCATCGTCGTACGATCCGATGATCTCGCCGGCGCCGGCGCTCGCTCGGCGGAACGAGGTGCTCGCGGCGATGCTCGACACACACGTGATCACGCCGCGGCGGTTCAACCGAGCGGTGGCGTCGGACGTCCGCCTGCGACCCGGCGGAAAGTTCTACACGCAGATCCGCGAGCCGTACTTCTTCGGGTACGTCCGCGACGAACTGATCGACACATACGGTGCGGAAAGGGTGCGTGCCGGCGGCTTCCGGGTGTACACGACGATCCGGCCGCACTACCAGCGACTTGCGGAAGAGGCGATTCGCAGCACGCTGACGTATTCGACCGATCCTGCCGCTGCGCTCATCTCGATCAGCCCGCGGACCGGTGCAATACGCGCGATGGCGGCGGTGATTCCCAATCAGCCCAAGAATCAGTTCAACCTGCTCTCCCAGGCGCGGCGGCAGACTGGTTCCACGTTCAAGACGTTCGTGCTCGCGGCCGCGGTCGAGATGGGCGTCAACCCGGACTCGACGTACTACGTCTCCGCTCCGTTCATCTACAAGGGGGACAAGCCCAACGGGAGCTGCGAGGACAAGTCGTGGTGGTGCGTGCACACGTACGACAACAGCTACTCGGGTTGGACGTCGATCAGGACAGCGACGATCCACTCGGACAACGCGGTCTACGCGCAGCTGACCCTCGACGTGACGCCCGAGCGGGTGGCCGACGTCGCGCGAAGGATGGGCGTTCGATCGCAGCTCGACGTGAACGGCGTGTACGTCCCCGCGATGGGGCTAGGGTCGATCGCCGTCTCGCCGCTCGACATCGGGTCCGCATACGCGACGCTCGCGGCCGGAGGGGTGTACGCCCGGCCGATGGCGATTCGCAGAGTCGTGCTCCCGAATGGGAAAGTCGACCGCGCGGCGGGCTGGGGCAAGCCGCAGCGTCGCCGGGCGATCTCCGAGGGCACTGCGGCGATCGTCACGCGCATCCTCGAGCAGAACGTGCAGTCCGGCACCGGTGTGCGCGCCGACATCGGCAAGCCCGCAGCGGGCAAGACCGGGACGAACGAGGAGCATGCGGACGCGTGGTTCGCCGGTTACACGCCTGACCTCGCGACGACCGTCTGGGTCGGCTACACACGCGGCGAGATCCCGATGGAGAACGTCCACGGCATCGCGGTGGCCGGCGGGACGTTCCCGGCCGAGATCTGGGCGAAGTTCATGGACCCGGCGCTGGAGGGTGCGCCAGCGGCCGAGTTCCCGGAGCCGGACAGCTGGCCTACGTGGAAAGCCTTCACGCGCGGGAAGTACTCGCTGTCCTACGACCCGTACTACCGCCCCGAGACGACGACGGAGACGGAGACGGAAACGAGCGAGAGCCCGGCCGCGAAGCCTCCTCCGGGGCCCGCGACGAAGATTCCGTGATCGGGTCGTCGATGACGCGCGAACTGCTCACCGTCGACGACGCGCTCGCACGCATCCTCGAGCGCGCGCAACCTCTCGAGGCCGAGACCGTCCCGCTGCAGGTTGCTGCAGGCCGCGTGCTGGCGGAGCCCGCGCTTGCGCGAACGGACCTGCCGCCGTTCCCGAGCTCGGCCATGGACGGATTCGCGGTTCGTGCCGCCGATACCCCTGGCGAGCTGCCGATTGCCGCCCGCGTCGCGGCCGGTGTTCCGTCGCCCGACGCGCTCGCGCCCGGCACGGCCGCCTCGATCGCGACGGGCGGAGCGGTTCCGGACGGTGCGGACACCGTCGTGCCGATCGAGCGCGTGGTTGAACGTGACGGTCACGTCCAGATTCCGGAGCGCCTCGAGCCCGCGGCGCACGTCCGGCCGCGCGGAGGAGATGTGCGAACGGGCGACACCGCTGTTGCCGCGGGTACGCGGCTCGGCCCGGCGCAGATCGGCGCGCTCGCCGCGGTGGGAGTCGGCGAGGTGAGGTGCGCTCGCCGGCCCCGTGTTGCGATCGTTGCCACGGGAACGGAGCTTCGAAGTCCGGGAGACGAGCTCGAGCTCGGCGAGATCTACGAGTCGAATCGACCGATGCTCGCGGCGATGCTGGCCCGGTTCGGCGCCGAGGTCGACGTGCTGCCCGTCGTTGCCGACGACGAGGAAGCGCACCGTGCCGCGCTCGAGCGCGGGCTGGTCGCAGACGTCCTCGTGACCTCGGGCGGAGTCTCGATGGGGCCGCACGATCTCGTGCGGCGAGTCGAGGCGGACCTCGGTGTCGAGGAGCTCTTCTGGGGCGTTGCCGTCAAGCCCGGGAAACCGCTCTCCTTCGGCGTCCGCGAGTCGACGCTCGTCTTCGGGCTTCCCGGGAACCCCGTGTCCTCGCTCGTCGGATGTCTCGTGTTCGTTGGGCCGGCGATCCTGGGGCTGCAGGGAGCGGGCGAGGTCGGGCCGGCATACGAGCACGGCCGCGCCGGGACGCAGCTTCGTCGGAACGCGTACCGGGACGAATACGTGCGTGCGCGGAGGAGTGGGACGGACTCCGGTGTCGTGCTCGAGCCGGTGTCCGGACAGGAGTCGCACATGATCGTCCGCGCGGCTACTGCCGACGCGCTCGTGCATGTGCCGCGCGGCGACGGGTGGATCGACGAGGGTAGCCCGGTCCGCTACCTCGTTCTCGCGTAGCCCGGCCGCGACCGCACGAACAACGACCCGATGGCGTTCCGCACGAGCCCGGCGGGTGGGGGCTCAGCACCGCCGGCGTACGGCGCATAGCGGCCGAAGGCGAGCGCGCCGAGCTGTCCGGCCGCGGCGGCCCAGGCGAGCGCGAGGAGGACCGCGCCGAGGGAGATGTAGCCGATGGTCGCAAGCCCGAGGACGTAGAGCACGGTGTCCACGAGTCCGAGGCCGAGCTGTGACGAGAGGATGACGAGACCAGCGAGTGGCCCCAGGAGACCGGCCGCGAAGAGCGCCGTGCCGGCCCAGAACCGTGTGCGAAGCGGAAGCCAGAGCCAGGCGTACAGGGACGGAAGCACGAAGACGAGCGCATACGGCTTCACGACCCCGATGACGAACGCGACGACCGCAAGCCAGGCGAGTGCGATGGAGTAACCGGCGAGGCGCTCCTCGTCCGTTGCCTGTTCCGCATACGTCAGACGACGGCGAAGCAGAAGCCACCCGGTGCCGAGTGCGATGACGGCGAGGCCGAGCCCGGCGACCGGCCAGTCGGTCACGAGGGACGCGTAGGTCGGAAGCGGAAGCGCGGCACCGGTCGGGAGGATCCCGGCAACGCCGGCGAGCCAGAGGAGGAGGCCCGCGTAGAGCCAGAACAGGATCCGGGTACGGAGCGCACGCACAGCCGGCGCGAGCGGAAGCCGGCGGCGACGCGTTCGGACGAGCAGGTCGAGAGCTCCGAGCGCGAACGGCACCACGGCGACCAGGAGCGTCAGGCGCACTGCCCAGCCGCTCGCGACGCGGTCACGCAGGAAGACGCTGTCCGGCGTGCGAAACGCGGCGCCGAGGCTCTGGTCGATGGAGCCGACGAGGACCTCGGTCGCCCGGCCCATGTCGCCGAGCTGTTCGACCGAGACACGCGTTGCCGGGTCGCCCACCGGAAGTGCCGGCTCTCCCGGTTCCTCGGTGGTCAGCGTCACGGCCGCGATGCTCGAGGCGAGCAACCTGCCCTGTTCCGCGTACGCGAACGGGAGGCCGAGGTCGACGAGTTGTGTCGGGATGCCGGCGAGGTAGGGCTCGGTCCCCGTCTGCTCCTCGACCCTCGTGAGCGCCGTCCGCACGAGCGCCGGTGCGGGAGACCGTGGACGATCGCCGGCGATCGCCACCCTCGGATGACCGCCGCCAGCGATGCCGTCGAGGACGATTGCGGCGAAGGCAGCCTCCGCGTAGGGCGACTGCTCGGCGAACCTCGCCGCACCGGCGCCGCCGTACGCGCCTCCGTCCGTCGAGACGAGGACCAGCGTTCGCTGCGGCCGGGGCGTCTCGGCTGCTCCCCGGGGGGCGAAGCCCCGTGCGAGCTCGATGAGCGCAGCGGTGCCCGACGCGTTGTCGCCGTACGGGCGAGTCACGCCCGCGTTGTCTCGATGAGCAACGAGGACGACAGCCGTGTCGGAGCGTCCCGGAATCACGGCGACGACGTTGTGGAGCTCGACGCGACCGAGCTCCGGAATGTCCTCGCTCCAGACGTCGTCGTCGACCTCGAGGCCGAAAGCCGCGATCGACTGGCTGAACCAGAGGGCCGCGTCGACGTCGCCCTGCGTCCCTGGGATCCGAGACGGGAACTGCGACGTCAGCTCGCCGACGAGGCTCGCGGCCGTGTCCTGGTCGAACAGCGGCTCCAGAGGCGGCCGGGGTAGCGTGCCGGTTGCCGAGACCGAGAACAGGAGTGCGAGGAGCGCCGGAACGACGATCAGCGACGAAACCCGCACGAGACGTGCGTTGAGAGGCCTGTCGACGGTGCCGCGGCGCGGCGGCCGCCTCCGGCCTCGGGGCCGAGCCGCTTCCATCGCGGGGCTATAGTAGGCAGGCCCGCAGCTGCGCGCCTCTCGCTCCGCTTCCCATGGCGAACGACTCGACAATCCTCCTCGTCGACGACGAGGACTCGATCCAGACACTCTTGACGTACCCGCTCGAACGGGACGGGTACCGGGTAGTGCAGGCACGTGACGGCGAGGAAGCGCTGACGCGATTTGCCGAGGAGGAGGTCGATCTCGTCGTTCTCGATGTGATGCTTCCGAAGCTCGACGGCCTCGAGGTGTGCAAGCGCCTCCGGGGCGAGAGCACGGTGCCGATCATCATGCTGACGGCCCGTGGCGACGAGCTCGACAAGGTGCTCGGGCTCGAGCTCGGTGCAGACGACTACATCACGAAGCCGTTCTCGATCCGCGAGTTCCGCAGCCGGGTTCGTGCGCTCCTTAGGCGGGCGGTCACCCCCCACCTCCGGGAGCGCGAGGATCTGATCGAGCGCGGCGAGCTCCGCATCGACGTTCCGCGGCGAAGCGTGGAGGTTCGGAGCGAGGCGGTGCAGCTGACCTTCATCGAGTTCGAGCTGCTTGTGGTGCTGGCGTCGAATCCCGGTGTCGTCTTCTCGCGGCGTGAGCTGCTCGAGCGGCTACGCGGCAGCGCCGACTACCGCGAGCCGCGCACGATCGACGTGCACGTCCGCCACCTCCGGGAGAAGATCGAGAGCGATCCGAGCAATCCCGAGCTGATCCTCACGATCCGGGGGGCCGGCTACCGCTTCAGAGAGGAGTGAGGATGAGGATCCCTGGGGGGATCCGCGTCCGGATCGCGCTCGCGCTCGTCGGCATCGTCACTGCCGCGCTCGGCGCCGCTTACCTGATCGTCATCCCGTCGCTCGAGCAGCGGCTCGTGGATGCGCGTCTCGACCAGCTCGAGGACGGTGCTGCGCCGCTTGCCAGCAAGCTGCCGGCAGATCAGTTCCGCTGGCAGAAAACGGTCGACACGTGGGCGCTCCAGACGAACTCGCGTGTCGTCGCGTACAGCGTGCTCACGCGGAATCCCCCGCAGGCCGCGGTCGGCGCCGACTCGCAACGCGGGAGGTCGGTGGACGTCGAGAACGACGACGTGGTCCTCGACGCGCTCGAGAGCGGTGAGCTCCGTCGCGGCCGCGTTGTCAAGGGGGGCGGTGACTTCGCGGAAGTTGCGGTGCCGCTCGAGTGGGGCGCGGTCGTGCTGTTCCGGTCACCGCTCGAGGACTCGCTGACAACCGTCCGGCTCGTCGAGCAACGACTCTTGCTGGCGACGGCGTTCGCTGTCGCTCTCGCGCTTGCGATCGGACTGTTCGCCGCCGGGATGCTCGCGCGCCGTCTCCTGCGGCTCGAGACGGCGGCCGAGCGCATCGCGGGCGGCGACTTCGACCATCCGGTGATCGACCGCGGCGACGACGAGATCGGCGAGCTCGCGCGGGCGTTCGACCGAATGCGGATCCAGCTCGCCCAGCTCGACACCGCGCGCAAGGAGTTCGTCGCGAACGCGTCGCACGAGCTCCGAACGCCGCTCTTCTCGATCGGCGGCTTCCTCGAGCTGCTGAGCGACGAGGACCTCGACGAGGAGACGCGGCAGGACTTCCTCACGACGATGCGTACCCAGGTCGAGCGGCTGACCAAGCTGTCCACCGATCTCCTCGACCTCTCGCGCGTCGACGCCGGCCAGTTGCGGGTCGAGTCCGACCCCGTGGATCTCGGGGAAGTCGCGCGGTCGCTCGTCCAGGAGCTCGAGCACGTCGGCGCTCCGTCCGAGCACGCAGTCGAGGCTGACGTGGAGGGCGAGGTGTGGGCGCTCGGCGACGAGGAGCGCATTCTGCAGATCGGTCGTGCCCTCGTGATGAACGCGCTGGTGCACACGCCGCCGGGCACGTCGATCGTCGTCCGGGCTAAGCGACGGGCGGGCAAGGCATCGCTCGAGGTCGAGGACTCAGGGCCCGGCATTTTCCGCGAGCAGCAGGATGCGATCTTCGAGCGCTTCTACCGCGGCGAGGGAGGCGTTGCGTGGGGAAGCGGCCTGGGCCTCGCGATCGGCAAGGAGCTCGCACGGCTCATGAACGGCGCGCTCGCCGTGGAGTCGCGTCCGGGGCGGACGGTCTTCGTGCTCGAGCTCAAGCCGGAGATCACGCCGCTCGCCGCCACGGCGCGACGACCCGCGTTTTCACGTGAAAACGTTTCGCGCTCCGAGCGCTGAGCGATTCGGCCGAGACTACGATCTCCTCGTGCAGGAACGATGCACATGAGCGACCTCTCGCATGTCGACAAGGCAGGCGACGTCCGCATGGTGGATGTCGGTGCGAAGCCGGTGTCGCGACGTCGCGCGGTTGCGAGGGCGAGCGTCCGCATGGCACCGGAGACGGTCGCCCGCCTCGCCGGTCTTCCGAAGGGCGACGCGCTCGTGACCGCCCAGCTCGCCGGGATCATGGCGGCGAAGCGAACCGCGGAGCTCATTCCGCTTTGCCATCAGCTGCCGCTCTCGCACGTCGACGTGACGCTCGAGGTCGGCGATTCGGCCGTCGAGATCGAGGCGGTCGCGGAGACGACGGCCCAGACAGGTGTCGAGATGGAGGCGCTGGTCGCGGCGAGCGTCGCCGCGCTCACTGTCTACGACATGGCGAAGGCGATCGACAAGGGCATGGAAGTCACGGACGTCAGGCTCGTGGAGAAGTCGAAGGAGCCGCTGGAGTGAACGCGGCGGTCCTGACCGTGTCCGACGGCGTGCACGCGGGCGTCCGCGACGACGCGAGCGGCGATCTTCTCGAGGAGCTCCTGAGCGCCGACGGCTTCGAGGTCGTGCGCCGGGTGGTCCCCGACGAACGCAAGGTGATCTCGGACGCGATCATCGAGCTGGCAGCGGATGCGTTGCTCGTGTTGACAACAGGAGGCACAGGCTTCGCCCCGCGCGATGTCACTCCGGAGGCGACGCATGCCGTGATCGAGCGCGAAGCGCCGGGCATCGCGGAGACCATTCGGGCGGACGCCGTCACGAAGACGCCGCACGCGCTGCTGTCCCGCGGGATCGCCGGCCTTCGCGGCCGGACACTCGTCGTGAACCTCCCCGGCTCGCCCGGCGGATGTCGCGACGGCTTCGCCGTGTTGCGTCCTGCGCTCGCACACGGGCTCGAGCTCGCCTCCGGCGACACCGCGACTCCACACCGTCAGACGTGACGACCGCGGTCGCACCGCTCCCGCGCAGGCTCGCCTCGCTCGTACGGATCGAGCACACCGTGTTCGCGTTGCCGTTCGCGTATGTCGGAGCGTTCCTGGCCGTCGACGGGTGGCCCGGGCTCGGCGAGATGCTCTGGGTGACGATTGCCATGGTGGGCGCGCGGACGCTCGCGATGGCGCTCAATCGACTCGTCGATGCGGAGCTCGACGCGCGCAATCCGAGAACGGCCGCACGTGAGCTGCCGAGTGGTGCGCTCACGCGCGCCCAGGTGCTTGCACTCAGCGCCGCGGCGTTCGTCGTGTACCTCGTCGCTGTGTTCCAGCTCGACCCCATTGTTCGCTGGCTGTGGCCGATCCCGGTCGCGATGTTCGTCGTCTACCCCTACCTCAAGCGCTTCACGTGGCTCTGCCACCTCTGGCTCGGGGCGTGCCTCGGGCTCGCACCGGTGGGCGCGTGGCTCGCGGTGTCGGGAACGGCGCCCTGGGAGGCATGGGCGCTCGCCGGGGCGGTGCTCTCCTGGGTCGCCGGGTTCGATCTCTTCTACTCGCTCTACGACCTCGAGCACGACAGGCGGGAAGGCCTCCATTCGTGGGCAGCCCGTTTCGGAGAGCGCGGCACCTTCTTCGGCGCCCGTGCCCTGCACGTGCTCACGGTCGCGCTGCTCGCGGCCGCGGGCGTCGGCCTCGCGGTCGGCGTCTTCTACTGGCTGGGCGTGGCCGCGGTCGCCGCCCTCCTCGCGTACGAGCACTCGCTCGTCCGGCCAGGCGATCTGCGGCGGCTCGACGCCGCGTTCTTCACGGTGAACGGCGTCATCAGCCTCGTCTTCCTCGGCTTCGTCGCGCTCGACGTGCTCGTCTGACCTCGCGGGCCTAGCCCGACGCCAGAGCCTTCCGGACGCGGTCCTAGACTTCTCACCTCATGAGCCGCCTCCGCTACGAGGCCGGACAGACGGTCGTGCTCTTCGCCGTGCTGCTGCCGCTGTTCCTCGGGCTCGGCGCGATCGCTGTCGACATCGGCTACTGGTACGTCGTCAAGAAGACGGCTCAGGATGCAGCCGACGCCGCGGCACTCGCCGCCGCGCGCGAGCTCCCGAACGCCACGGTCGCGATTCCGAGGGGCGAGGAGTACGTCCACCGGAACATGCCGGATGCCGTGGCGACGGTCTCGACGCCGTATGCGGAGCCCACGGGCGGAGCGGGCGCAGGCAACCCGGGCGGCGGCGGCACGCCTGACGCGATGAAGGTCCAGGTCATCGTGAGCCAGCATGCCCGGACGTTCTTCGGCCGGATTTTCGGCGTGTTCGACGCGAACGTCACCGCGCGGGCGGTCGCAGAACGGCTTGCAGGCGATCAGACCCTCGCGATCTTCTCTTTCGAGAACCCGACGTGCGCTGACGAGACCGGGCTCGAGTTCGACGGCGAGAGCGTGCGCATCAACGGCTTCATCCACAGCAACGGCCGGTTTCGGATCACGCGCGGCCCGTTCTGGGCAGCTGATGGAACGGTCTCGCGGAACAACTGTCCGCCGAGCGTCGAGCAGCAGGTGTACTCACAGTTCGGGAGCGCTCCGCCTCTCAATCGAGAGCCACGTGACGTCTTCCAGACCCTGACGTGGCCTCTCTGGTACACGCCGGCGGACTTCGGATGGCTGAGCCGCTGCACCTTCTCCGGCTCGACGATCGAGATCACGCAGTCGGCCATGGTGATCGACGGCGAGATGACGCCACATGGAAGCACGATCCCGAGCGGCACCTACTGCGCGACGACGTCATTCCACCTCGACGGGGACGGCCTACGAGGGCGGATCACGGCGTTGTCGCCGCAGATCGCTGTGGAGGGCAGCGACCTCGAGCTCAGACCGTTCGCACAGGACATGCTCTTCTTCGCCGTGCCCAATACCGATACGAACTCGCTGAACGACGGCTCGCTCGCCGCCAACGGCGGTCCGCTCTGCGACCCGGAGGACGGAAGCGATCTCGTGCTCCGCGGGGGCGGGCATCGCTGGTTCGGCCTCGTGTTCAACCCCTGCGGCCGTGTCGACGCGAGCCTCGGCGGCGGACTCGGCGGAGCGCCGGCGCTCGAGGGCGCGATCGTCGCGTATCGTGTTCTCATCCGAGGCAACGGCTTCGAGATGATCGGCCGCGGTAGCTTCGAGTACAGCACCGCGCTCGTCGAGTAGCACGCGTCCGCCTCCGGCTTGAAGTAGCGTTTTCCAGGTGATTCGCGCACGCGAGGTCGAAAAGCGTTTCGGGCAGCGGCGTGTTCTGCGAGGCGTGTCCTTCGAGCTCGAGCGCGGGGGGCTGCTCGTCGTCACCGGGCCGAACGGCTCCGGGAAGACGACGCTGATGCGCCTCGTGGCCGGGCTCGCCGCTCCCTCGCGCGGGACGCTCGAGGTCGATGCCGACCGGTCACGCCTCGGGTTTCTCTCGCACGAGCCGCTCGTCTACCGCGATCTGAGCGCCCTCGAGAACCTCGATCTCTTCGGACGCCTCTATCGCGTTCCGGAGCGGCGTGAGCGGATCGGGATGCTGCTCGAGCGGTTCGGGCTCTGGGACGCGCGCAACGAGCGGGTCGGCACGTACTCCCGTGGGATGACGCAGCGCCTCGCGCTTTGCCGAGCTTTCCTGCACGAGCCCGATCTACTCGTGCTCGACGAGCCGTTCTCCGCGCTCGACGAGGCGGGCGCTGCGCTCCTCGACCGAGAGCTCGAGGAGCTGCGGGAGGATCGGACGATGATCGTCACGACCCACGACCCGGCCCGACTCGAGCGCTACGCGGGCGCGAGGCTTGCGCTGGCATGACATACGTCGCCGATGTCACCGCTCTCGCACGCAAGGACCTCCAGGTCGAGCTCAGGGCGCGCGACACGCTCCCGGCCATGCTGCTGTTCGTCCTCTCGACCCTGGTGGTCTTCCGCTTCGCGCTCCCGGCCGATACGCAGGACGAGGCCGCCTACGGGCTGCTCTGGGTCGCGATCGTCTTCACCGCGCTGCTCGGTCTGGCCCGCGCCTGGGTGCCGGAGCAGGAGCACGGTGTCCTCGACGGGCTCGTGCTGGCGCCGTGCGACCGGAGCGCCATCTGGCTCGCGAAGACCATCGCGACGCTGACGTTCCTCCTCGCGGCGCAGGTGGTCGCGCTTCCCGCCTTCGCTCTCTTCTTCGCTCCACTCGACGCGACCGCGATCGCCGGCGTGTTGCTGGCAGATGTCGGGATCTGCGTCGTCGGCTCGCTCCTCGCAGCGATGGCGGCGGCGAGCCGCGCACGCGAGCTTGTGCTCCCGCTGCTCGTCCTCCCGCTCTCGATCCCTCTCGTCATCGGCGGCGTCGGCAGCGCGGTCTCCGCGGAGGGCGAGCGCTTCCTGCTCTTTCTCCTGCTCTACGACGCGGTCTTCGCGGTACTCTCGTGGTCGTCTTTCGAGTACGTCGTGACGGAGTGAAGACCTGAGCACATCCTCGCTGCGCGGCCTTCCGGGGCTCGCTCTCCTCACCGCAGGACTGTTCGCACTCGGGCTCGTGCTCGCGTTCTTCGTCGCTCCAGAGACGGAGGTGGAAGGCGTTCGGCAGAAGATCTTCTACATCCACGTCCCGATCGCGCTGACCGCCTACTTCTGCTTCGGGCTCGGGGCGCTGAAGGCGCTACTGCTCCTGTGGCGGGGTGGCGAGCGGTACGACCTCGAGAGCTATGTTGCGATCCATCAGGGCACGATCTTCGGCTCGCTCACGCTGATCACGGGCTCGCTGTGGGCGAAGACCTCATGGGGCGTGTGGTGGAGCTGGGACTCGGACCAGCTCGTGCTCTTCCTCGTGCTCTTCCTCTTCTACTGCGCGTACTTCATGCTCCGGTTCTCGCTTCCGGAGGGTCCCCGCCGGGCGCGCTCGTCGGCGGTGTACGCGCTCTTCGGGGTCGTGCTCATCCCCGTGAGCTTCCTGGCGATCCGTCTCGCGAACGACCTCGTACACCCGACGGTCTTCACGCGCGAGGGGCCGCAGATGACCGCGACGATGTTCACCGCGTTCTGCGTCATGTGGGCCGCGGTCACGCTTCTCGCCTACGTCCTCTATCGGGTGGAGCTCGCCGGCAAGCGCACGGACGTGAATCTCCGCGAGCTTCGTGAGGCGCTCTCGTGAGCCCGGGCGACTACGTCGCAGCCGCGTATGCGGTCGTTTTCGTCTTCTTCCTCGTGTACGTCGCGATCCTCGCGGCGAAGCTCGTCCGGCTCGAGCGCCAGACCGCCGACCTTCTCGAGCTCGCACAGCGACGCGAATCCGTTTCCAGAGCCGAGGAGCCCGAGCCCGTGGAGACGACGAGATGATCGACCGGATGCACCTCTATGCTGCGCGCGTGGCGCAGGCACCGAAGGGGATCCGCTCGGCTTGACGCGGCAGTCGCTCGTTGGCAGGCCGCTGCCTCTACAGGCTCCGACGGCGTTTGTGCGCATCCGGCCGCGCGGACCACGCCCCTGCGGCGAAGGCAGGCGCACCCGGGCGGCGCAGTGCACGCCCTCGGGCGCGAAGCGACGGCGCTGACCCGGCGAGGAGCCGTCTAGGCTCTCCTCCGTGTTCATCACGTTCCTGACCGACTTCGGGCTTCAGGACGACTTCGTCGGAACGTGCCACGGGGTGATGAAGCGCATCGCCCCGGAGGCGGAGATCATCGACATCACGCACGGCATCCCGCCTCAGGCGGTGCTTCAGGGTGCGCTCGTTCTCGCGAACACGATCGGGTACATGCCTGTAGGCGTCCATCTCGCCGTCGTCGACCCGGGGGTCGGCGGCCCGAGGAGGCCGCTCGTGCTCGAGGACGGAGACGGACGGAAGTACGTCGGCCCGGACAACGGGTTGCTCCTGCCGGCCGCGAGCCGGGCAGGGATCGTGGCGGCTCACGAGCTCGCGAACCCCGAGTACGCCCTCGAGAACATCTCGCGCACGTTCCACGGCCGCGACCTGTTCGCGCCGGCAGCGGCGCATCTCGCGCTCGGGGTGCCGTTGCCCGAGCTCGGACCACCGCTCGATCCCGAGGGGCTCGTCGCGCTCGATCTTCCGCCGCCCGAGGTCGGCGAGGTCGCGGCTCTCGCGACCGTCCTGTACGTGGACAGCTTCGGCAATATCGTCCTCAACCTCACGCGCGACGACGTCGAGCGAATCGGGATCGTGTCCGGACGACGGGTCGAGCTCGAGCATGCGGGCGAGAGCTACTACGCGGTGACAGCGAGGACCTTCGCGGACGCCCGCCCCGGTGACGTGATCCTGTACCAGGACAGCTACGGGAACATGTCGGTGGCCATCTCCGGGGGGAATGCCGCGCGCATGCTGCACGCGCTTCCGGAGCAGCGCATCCGGATCTCCCCGGCCGTCTGAGCTACGAGATAGCGGGCCGCTCGCCGCTCCAGGGGCGCGCTTCCTCGAGTTGCGCGGCGAGTCGGACGAGGAGTGCGTCGCCGGCCGGGGGGCCGATCGCCTGCACACCAATCGGGAGCCCGTCCGGGCTTCGGTGCAGCGGGAGCGACATCGCCGGGAGCCCCGTGAGGTTGGCGACGGCCGTGAACGGCGTGAAGATCGTGTTCCGGCGGAGCTGCTCGAGCGCTCCGTCGACGTTCTGCTCCTGCCACCCGATCGGGACTGGAGGAAGAGCGAGGGTCGGCGTCAGGACGATGTCGAACTGGTCCCAGAAGGCCACGATCCGGCGTGCGGCCGCCTGGAGCTCGAGCGATGCCTGTGCGTAGGCCACCGATGACGTCGACCGGGCTTCCTCGACGAGACCTCGGTTGAGCGGCGTGAGTGACTCCAGCGGAACCGGGTAGACCGCCGCGCCGACCTGCCAGACGGTGAGGAAGAGATCGAGGAGGGGTGCATCGGACCACGGCGACGCAGCGTCGCTGACGTCGTGGCCGAGCTCCTCGAGGAGTGCGGCGGCGGAACGCAAGGCGTCGACGCAGTCCGCATGGACGGGCACGTCGACCGGAGGGGTCGCGACGACTCCGATACGGAGCCGGCCGGGATCCACTCCGAGCTCCTCCACGAAGGGGCGCTCGGGCGGCGGTGCCCACCAGGGGTCGCCCGGCTCGTAGCCCGAGACCACATCGAGGAAGGCGGCGGCGTCCGCGACATAGCGCGCGATCGATCCGCCGGTCGAGAGGCCTTCGAACGAGGAGAACGGAGCGCTCGAGACGCGCCCCCGTGACGGCTTCAGGCCGAAGAGGCCGCAGCACGACGACGGGATGCGAATCGATCCGCCCCCGTCACTGCCGTGCGCGATCGGCACGAGACCCGCCGCGACGGCTGCCGCTGCTCCGCCGCTCGAGCCGCCGGGCGTGAGCTTCGGGTTCCACGGATTCGCAGTCGCACCGTTGAGCTCGGACTCGGTGAAGGCGACCGTCCCGAACTCCGGCGTGTTCGTCTTGCCGACGATGACGAACCCCGCCTCGCGGACGCGGCGCACGACCGCTGTGTCGAAGTCGGGGATGTTGTCCGCAAACGCTCGGCACGAGTAGGTCGTCCGAATGCCGGCGGTCGCGGTGAGGTCCTTGATCGCGATCGGCACGCCGTGGAACGGCCCGTCGCCGGGAAGGGTGTCGCGCATCTCCGCCTCGGCGAGCGCTTCCTCGCCGCAGATGGTGACGAAGCAGTTCAGCTGCGGGTCGAGCCGCTCGATGCGCTCGAGGTACAGCCGAACGAGCTCGACCGAGGAGACCTCTCTTGCGCGAACGAGACGAGCCTGCTCGGTCGCCGGGAGAAACGCGAGGTCCATCCCGGCGACCGTAGCGCGAGATCCAGTCGAGCGCGTCCCGGAGGGATCTAGGCGATGCCGCGCGCGGCCCACGCTCGGGCCGTGAGCGAGAACGGCTCGGGGGGCAGGAGCTCCTGGCAGCGTTCCCGGAGCCGAGCCCGTGCGGCCTCGTCGAGTGAGGCCGTGTAGCTCCCCGCCGGTCCAACACCCAGGGTGAACGGCTCCCACCACTCCTCGAAGCTCTCGTGCTCCACCGTGACCGACAGCGGCGCCGCCTCGATGCGGGTGAGACCGGCCTCTGCGAAGAGCTCCTCCAGGTCACCCTCGCGGCCCCCGGCGCGCCGAGACTCGTCGTCGACGTCCGGGTCGAGCTCTCGGGCGGCGGTCCACAGCGGACTGATCGGCGCGTGTCCGCCCGCGAGGTCCCAGACACACGCGGCGACGACACCGCCGTTGCGCGTCACGCGCCTCATCTCACGGATCCCCGCGACCGGGTCGGTCATGAAGTGGACGACGAGTTGCGCAAGGGCGGCGTCGAACATCCCTTCGTCGAAGGGGAGGTCCTCGGCGGGCGCCTGGCGGACGTCGACGCCTGGGTGACGCTCCCTCGTCGCTGCGACGAACGGGGGCGAAGGATCGACGGCAGCGATCGACTCCGAGCCGGCTCGCCGAACGAGCTCTGCCGTCAGTGCGCCAGGGCCGCAACCGACGTCGAGAAGGCGCTGACCGGCGCCGATGCCGGCGAAGTCGGCGAACGCGGGCCCCAGCGGCGTCGAGTACCTGCCCATGAAGCGGTCGTACGCGTCGGCGTCGACGACGAAGGTCACGCGCCAAATGTACGTGCCGCGCGCGAGCCGCGACCCCGAGCTCTGCATGGGACTCGCGCGCCGGCTATGGCGAGGGCCGGACTTGAACCGGCGACACCACGGTTTTCAGCCGTGTGCTCTACCAGCTGAGCTACCTCGCCTCGGCACGGAGTGTAGCCGCGTGCGGTTGTAGGTTCCCCGCGTGGATGCGCAACGCGAGATCGCGATCATCGGCGCGGCTCTCGACCTCGGGCAGGGACGTCGCGGGGTGGACATGGGGCCTTCGGCGATGCGTTACGCGGGGCTCGAGGAGCGGCTGACCAGCCTCGGCTTCGAGGTGCGCGACCACGGCAACGTCGAGACGGCAGTGCCGGAGGCGACAGCGCTTCAGGACGAAACAGCGCGCTTCCTTCCCGAGATCAAGCGCACGTGCGAGCGGATCGCCGCGAAGGTTGTCGAGGCCGTTGGCTCCGGCACGACGCCGCTCGTCCTCGGAGGCGATCACTCAGTCGCGCTCGGCACGCTCGGAGGTCTTGCATCTGCGCACGGACCGGGCGGAGTGCTCTGGATCGATGCGCACTCCGACATCAACACGCCGGAGACGAGCCCGAGCGGCAACGTGCACGGAATGGCATTGGGTGCGGCGTTGGGACTCGGCGGCGACGCGTTCGCGAGCGACGCCTGGCCGCTCCCTGCCGTCGATCCGAAGCGCGTCGCATTGCTCGGAGTACGGGACCTCGACGACGGCGAACGCCAGCTCCTGCGCGACGCGGGCGTGCGGGTCTTCACTATGAGCGAGCTCGACCGGATCGGAGTCGAACGGGCGATGCATGAGGCGCTCGACCGGGTCGCAGGCCCGAACTTCGTCCACGTCTCGCTCGATCTCGACGCGCTCGACCCGGAGATCGCGCCCGGCGTCGGAACGCCGGTACGCGGCGGGCTCACCTATCGCGAGGCACACCTCGCGCTCGAGCTCGTGGCGGAGTCGGGGCTGGCCGGGTCGCTCGAGGTCGTCGAGGTGAACCCGATCCTGGATCGCGAGAATACGACCGCGCTCACGGCGGTCGAGCTCGTCGCGAGCGCGCTCGGAAAGACGATCTACTAGCTCTAGGCGGCGACGCTAGAGAACTGCGGGATGACGTGGCTCCCGTAGGCGGCGAGGACCTCTTCCTGCCCCTGGGTCATCAGGTAGATGTTGAACTGGTCGACGCCGATCGACTCGAGCTCCTTCAGCTTCGCCGCCGCCTGCTCAGCGTTGCCGAGCACGCAGAAGCGGTCGCAGATCTCGTCGGTCACGAACTCGCCGTGCTTCGCGCCGACGCGCGAGTGCTCGTCGTAGTCATAGAACTTGCGCGCCTGCACATAGTCCGTGAGCGCCTGCGGGACCACGCTGCCGTCCGTCCCGTAGCGTTCTATGAGGTCCTTGACGTGGTTCGAGACCATTGCCGGGAACCAGCGCACCTGCTCGCGCGCGTCGGCGATGTCGTCTGAGATGTGGCTCGGAGCGCAGACGATGCACTTGAGCTCCGACGGGTCACGCCCGGCTTCCTGGGCCGCAGCGCGCGCCGTGTCCATGATCCACGTGATGATCTGGGGGTCGGCGAGCTGGATGATCACGCCGTCGCCGACGTGGCCCGCGACTGCGAGCGCCTTCGGGCCGTAGCCCGCGACCCACATGGGGATCTCGGGGAGCTCGGGCCGCACCCACTTGAGGTGAAGCTCCTTGTCGTTCCAGCTCACCTCGCGCCCGTTCATGAACTCCTTGATCATCGCCAGGCGCCGCTCGAACTCCGCGACCTTCACGGGCTGCTGCCCGATGTAGCGGACTGCCGAGTCGCCGCGGCCGATGCCCATGACCATCCGGCCGTCCGAGATGTCGTGGAGCGTCGCGTAGCCGCTCGCGAGGACCGTCGGCTCACGCGTCCCGGGGTTCGTGACGCAGTGGCCGAGCTTCATCGTCGAGGTTGCCTCCGCGGCGAGCGTGAGGAGCGGGAACGACTCCTGCCAGAGGACGTGGGAGTCGTAGGTCCAGCCGTACTCGAAGCCGTGCGACTCCGCGAGTGTGAGCAGCTCGACGAGCCGCTGGTACGGCGGGTCGGGAAGGACGGTGACGCCGAAGCTCAGGGCCATCTGTGTCTCTCCTTCGCTCGTTCGGAGTACGAAGTATCCCTCTAGAGTCGCGCGCTGCGTAGGGCGAGGAGCGCCGTCGCGGCGAGGACCGCGATGGCCGCGAACGCGAGGCGGCCCTCGCCCGGCAGCTCGAACGCGAGCCCCGCGAGCGGGGTCCCGACGAGGATCGTCGCCAGGGCGACCCCGTTCACGAGAGCGATTGCGGCAGCCGGGGCGTCGGCCTGCGCCCGTTGGGCCGCAGCGAAGATGATCGCGAAGGGAAGGCCCGCGGCCAGGCCGACGAGCAACGCCCCTACAGCTGCGACCCCGAAGGAGACGTCGAGTGCCAGCAGGGCGTTTCCGACGGCCACTCCGATCAGCGCGACCGCGCCGACCGTGCGCCCCCTCGCCGAGCGCGCGAGCACGCCACCGGCCGGCCGTGTGAGGATCCCGGCGAAGAGGATCAGCCCTGCTGCGAGCCCGGCGGCGGCGGAGCTCGCTCCGTGGCGCTCGAGGAGCGGCACCGCCCAGTTGCCCGCGACGATGGCAAGGCCGAATGTCGCCGCTTGGAGCACCCCGAGCGTCAGCAGTGCGGGGTCGCGCACTACCGCGGTGGGGGCCCGCCCGACCCGGGGAAGTCCCCGTGCGGCCGCGACCGGAATTGCGGCGGCCAGCGCGAGCAGTGCGGCAGTCCAGTAGGGCGCGCGCCAGTCTGTCGCGTCCGTCAACGGCGGCAAGACCATGAGGGCTAGGCCGCCACCGACCATCGTCGCGCCCCCGTAGAGACCCTGGAGCGCCGGCCCGCCGCCGCCAGCTCGGACGAGATCGAGCCCTGATACGAATGCCGCGCTGACGCTCAAGCCGACGATCGCACGGCCGAGGAGCGCGATCCCGAACGCGTCGTCCACGAGCAGCAACGCGTTACCGGCGAGCGCAACCATGATCGCCGCAAGCGCCACAGCGCGCGCTCCGAACCGGTCTGCGCCGCGGCCCGCGGGAAGCTGTGCGACGAGGGCCGTGATGAAGAGCGCAGTCGTCAGTAATCCGATCGCCGCGAGCGAGACGCCGTAGGCATCGGCGAGCGGATCCGCGACGGCACCGACGTTCGAGAGATTCCACGTCAGGCAGCCGCCGACCGCAAGCCCCGCCGCGGCGCCCTTCAGCTTCCTGGACGACGCCACGGCGGCGCACTCTACGGCCCCCGCCCCGGCCGCAATCGGGGCTAGGGGTTGTCGACCGCGGCCTTCGCCACGGCGACTTCTGCCCGGGCCATGTCGACGGCAGCGAGCGCCTTCGAGACCGCACGGTCGAACTTCTTCTGCTGCTTGTCCGTCACGACGCCGGCCTGCGAGGCCTCGAGCAGCGCCCCGGCCTTCTGCAGCGCGGCGTCCGCCTCGTCGAGCCGCGGGTCGGCGGCGACCGCTTCGCCGATGCCGACCGCGAGCGCGACGACACACGCAACGATCCCGCCGAGCAGCAGCACGCGGCGGGTGAACCCCGCCATCGGTGCAACGGCCATCGCTCCTCCTCCTTCGCAGCTCTCCCTTTCCACCCCAATGGTGCGGGCCACGGTTCCGGCTGCCTTAGAGCGATCTTCAGGCGATACGCCCGCCGCCGCTCGCAACCCAGTCGACCGTCTTCGACGTCAACCGGTCGAGAGCGTCGACCGCGAGCTCGAGATGCTCTTCCTTCGTGTCCTCGAGCTTCGTGTGCGAGAGGCCTCGAAGGCTCTGAACGAACAGCATCACCGTGGGGACACCGGCTCGCGAGACCTCGGCGGCATCGTGGAGCGGGCCCGACGGCAGGCGGCGCGAGGTTCCGGCGACCTCGGTGACCGACTTCTCGCAGAGGTCGAGGAGGGTCTCGTCGAACAGAATCGGCTCGATCGACCAGATCCGCTCGATCTCGACGTCGATGTTCTCCTCCGAGGCGAATCGCCCGCACGCGTCCTTCACGTCGTCGAGCATCGAGGCGAGCTTGCCTGCGTCCAGATGCCGCTGATCGAGGAGCTGCTCGGCGGTCTCGACGACCGACGTCACGATCCCGGGTCGGCACACGACGCCGCCCGACGTGCAGACCGCGCCGTCGCCCGTGCGGGCCGCGATGTCGCGGATCTCGAGCGCGAGCTTCGCCGCCCCGGCGAGCGCGTCGCGGCGCTGGTCCATGGGGGTCGAGCCCGCGTGGGCCGCCTGGCCGCGCCACGTGATGCGGTGCCTCTCGACGCCGAAAGTTCCCAGTACGACCCCGAGCGGGATGCCGAGGGACTCGAGGACGGGGCCCTGCTCGATGTGCAGCTCGAGGTAGGCGGCCGCCGAGCCGAGCTGGCTCCGCGACTCGAGCGCTCTGTCGAGGTCGACCCCGTGCTCGGCGAGCGCGTCCGGGAGCGAGATGCCGTCCCGGTCCGTGAGCTGGCGGAGCTCGTCCTGGTCGGCCATCGACCCAGCTGACGCGCTCGAGCCGAACAGGCTTCGGCCAAAGCGCGCGCCCTCCTCGTCGGCCCAGTTGACGAGGCGCAGCGTGACCGGCGGCGTTCCGCCTTCCGCCACGCGGCGCAGGACCTCGATCCCGGCGACGACGTTCAGTGCGCCGTCGAGCCAGCCGCCGTTCGGCACCGAGTCGATGTGGCCGCCGACGAGCACCGCGCGGTCGGACTCCCCGGCGAGCGTGAACCACTGATTGCCAGCCTCGTCGATCTCCTCCGTCGCGCCCGTCCCGGCGACCTTCGCGCGAAGCCACGCGCGGGCCGTCTCCCAGGTCTCGGTCCAGGCGACCCGCTGCGCTCCGTCCTCGTCCCCGGTGAGCTCGCGGAGATCCTTCAGCTCGGTGACCGTGCGGCTCGGCTCGAGAGGCACGAGCGGGAGCCTAGTAGTGGCCGAATCGGACTGCACGGCCGTCTAGCGTGTGACAGATTCCGTCGATGCGGGGCGGGTCGATCCTCAAGCGCGCAGCGGTGCTCGTCCTCGTGCTCGGCGGCATCTGGGCGCTCTGGGAGGGGTACCGGTGGCTGTGGCTCGAGACGGGATGGACGAAGCCCTTCACCGTCAACCAGTACACGCTTCCGCACCTGCACGACATCGTCCTCCAGCTCGGCGAGCCGACGTCGACGGGAGACGACCTCTGGCTGTACCTCTTCCACGCCGCGCTCTTCACGGCGCGTGCGGCGGCGGTCGGATTCCTCTTCGGCGCCGCCGTCGGGTTCACGCTCGGAGTGGTCCTCGCGCAATTCGACGTGCTCCGGCGAGGGATCATGCCGTACGTCGTCGCCTCACAGACGATCCCGATCCTCGCGCTGGCGCCGATCGTCGTCCGTGGGCTGGGAAGCGTGAGCATCGGCGGGTCGCCGCCGCCGGACTGGGTGCGCGTCTCGGTCATCGCCGCGTACCTCACGTTCTTCCCCGTGACCGTCAACACGCTACGGGGACTGCTCTCTCCCGACCCGCGTGCTCTCGAGCTCATGCACTCGTACGCGGCGCGGAGCTGGACGACGCTGTGGAAGCTGCGCGTGCCATCCGCGCTTCCGTACATCTTCACGGCCCTCAAGATCGCGGCGACTGCCAGCGTCGTCGGGGCGATCATCGGGGAGGCGCCGGCCTCGATCCAGGAAGGCCTCGGGGGCGCGATCATCAACTTCAACCAGTACTACGTCCTCGAGCCCGAGAACCTCTGGGCGACCAATCTCTACGCAGCCCTGCTCGGGATCCTGTTCTTCCTCGCGGTCATCCTCGCCGAGAAGCTCGTCGTGCGGCGCGCACCGGAGCGCCTCGTATGAGCCGTAGGCCCGACGGAGACTCCGCGACGTGAGCGCCGAGGCGGTCGTCTCCCTGAAGAGCGTCTCGAAGGTCTTCGCCAAGGGGCAAGTGACGGCGTTGCAGGGAATCGACCTCGAGGTCGGCAAGGGCGAGTTCGTCTCCCTGATCGGGCCGTCCGGGTGCGGGAAGTCCACGCTCCTGCGGATCGTCGGCGACATCGTCGAGCCCTCCGGCGGCGAGGTCACCGTGAACGGCAAGCCCGCGCGGCGGGCCCGGCTCGATCGCGACTACGGCATCGTCTTCCAGTCGCCCGTTCTCTACGACTGGCGTACGGTCGCGAAGAACATCTCGCTGCCGCTCGAGATGCTGGGCTGGAGCCGCGCGCAGCGCAGCGAGCGAGTCCAGGCGATGCTCGACCTCGTGGAGCTCACCGGGTTCGCCGGACACCACCCGTGGGAGCTCTCGGGCGGGATGCAGCAGCGGGTCTCGATCGCACGCGCTCTCTCGTTCTCTCCCGCGCTCCTGCTCATGGACGAGCCGTTCGGCGCGCTGGACGAGATGACGCGGGAGCGGCTCAACATGGAGCTGCTCCAGATCTGGGCGGAGACCGGGTCGACGGTGGTCTTCGTCACGCACTCGATTTCCGAAGCGGTGTTCCTCTCGACGCGGGTCGTCGTCATGTCGGCACGTCCTGGGCGGATCACGTCCGTCGTCCCGATCGAGCTCCCGCAGCCGCGGGCCTTCGAGACGCGTGAGGACCCGCGGTTCTTCGAGCTGGTCACCCAGGTGCGCGAGCTCCTTCACGCCACGGGCGCGGATCAGGTGGAAGAACTGCTGCCCGAGGCCGACGGCATCGAATGAGCACCGTCGCCGAGCCGCTCGCGCCTCGCCGGCGCCTCTCGGAGCGAGTCCGCTACTGGCTGCCGGCCGTCGTCGTGTTCGCCTTCGGCATCGTGGCCTGGCAGTGGATCCTCCCGGATCTGCTGCACGTCGAGAGCTACCTCGTGCCGAGGCTCTCGGACGTCCTTGCAGCGCTGCGGGACAACCGGGCAGACATGGCAGAGGGGGCATGGATAACGTTCAAGGAGGCGTTCGGCGGATTCGTGATCGGGAGCTCGGCCGCCTTCGTCGCGGCGCTCGTCCTCGCCCGCTGGCGCCCGTTCGGAGACGCCTTGATGCCGTACATGATCGCCGCGAACGCGATTCCGATCATCGCGTTCGCCCCGATCACGAATGCGTGGTTCGGGATCCTGAGCCCCTGGTCGAAGATCACGATCGCCGCGGTGCTCTGCTTCTTCCCGGTCCTCGTCAACACACTGCGGGGGCTCACGTCGGTGGACCCCGAGTCGATCGAGCTCATGCGGTCGTACGCGGCGCGCGAGTCGGCCGTCTTCCGCCGCGTACGCATCCCGAGCTCGCTCCCGTTCGTCTTCTCCGCCTTGAAGGTCGCGTGTGTCCTTGCGATGATCGGCGCAGTCGTGGGCGACTACTTCGGGGGTTCGACGGAGGCGCTGGGCGTGGTGATCCTGAGCTCGGTCGCCCTGTCCCGCTTCGACGCCGCCTGGGCGGCGATCCTCGTCGCGAGCGTGCTCGGGATCGCCTTCTATGCGGCGATCTCGCTGGTCGAGAAGTATGCACTGAGGTGGCACCCCTCCGTAAGCCGGAGGGCATCGTAGGGGGGCGACGGCGGGACCCGAGCATGCGTGGTCGGGACCCTCGGAAAGGTAGGTCACGTGAAGAGACGCAGGTGGTATCTCGCAGGAGTCGCGATCGCGGCGATTGCCGCCCTGTCGACGGCAGGGCTCGCGCTCGCCGGCTCGTCAGGACCACAGCTGACGAAAGTGACGATCCAGCTGAAGTGGGTGACCCAGGCGCAGTTCGCCGGTTACTACGCCGCGAAGGCCAAGGGCTACTACAAGGACGCGGGCCTGGACGTCAACCTCAAGGTGGGCGGGCCTGACATCGTCAACGAGCAGACGGTCCTGTCGAATCAGGCCGAGTTCGGCGTCAACTGGTTCCCGGCGCTGCTCGCGAGCCGTGACCAGGGCAACGACCTCGTGAACATCGCGCAGGTGTTCCCGCGCTCGGGGACGACCGAGGTGACCTGGAGGAAGGACGGCATCACGAACTTCAAGAAGATGCGCGGGAAGAAGTTCGGGGTATGGATCTTCGGGAACGAGTTCGAACAGCGAGCAGCGCTCGTCAAGAACGGGATGGACCCTGACAAGGACGTGCAGCTCGTGAAGCAGAACTTCGACATGCTCGCGTTCCTGAACCACGAGATCGACGCGGCGTCCGCGATGACGTACAACGAGCTCGCGCAGGTGCTCGAGAGCAAGAACCCCGACACCGGCAAGCTCTACACGCTCAAGGACCTGCGCGTCTTCAAGTACAACGACCTCGGCACCGGCATGCTCCAGGACGGCATCTTCGTCCGCGGTGACTGGATCAAGTCCGCCGCGAACCAGGCGACGGCCGTGAAGTTCCTCGAGGCGACGTTCAAGGGCTGGATCTACTGTCGCGACCACTACAAGGCGTGCGTCAACATCGTGCTTGCGAACGGTCCTGCGCTTCCGCGCGGGCATCAGACGTGGCAGATGAACGAGGTCAACGCGCTCATCTGGCCCAACAAGCGGGGCATCGGGATCATGAACCCCGTCGACTACGCCAAGACCGCGAAGATCTCGCTGACCTACAAGGTCATCAAGAAGCCCGCGTCGAAGGCGTCGTATCGCGCCGACCTTGCGCGGAAGGCGGTCGCGAACCTCAAGAAGCAGGGCGTCGACGTGAACGGCAACCGCTGGAAGAAGGCCGTCGTCGTGCTCAAGGAGAAGGGGAAGTAGCGATCGAGACAGGGCTCCGGGCCGGAGACGCTCACGCGTTGCCGGCCCGGGGCGCGTCCGAAGAGAAGAGGTGAGATGACGTGTCGGTTCTGATCAAGGGTGGGCGGATCATCACCGCGGCCGACGACTACGTCGGGGACGTGTACATCGAAGGCGGGCGCATCACCCTGGTCGGGGAGTCGCTCGAGGTGGACGCCGATCGCGTGATCGACGCGACGGACAGGTACGTGCTTCCTGGCTGCGTCGATCCCCACACGCATCTCGACATGCCGTTCGGCGGGACCGTGACGATCGACGATGTCCAGTCGGGGCAGACCGCGGCCGCATTCGGCGGGACGACGTGCCACGTCGACTTCGTTATCCAGCCTCATGGCGCGACGTTCGCCGAAGCGCTCGACCAGTGGCGCGAGAAGGCGAACGGCAAGCAGATCATCGACATGGGCTACCACATGGCGGTCACGGATCTGCGCGACGGCGGCTCGCTGGAGGAGCTCGCGCGCCTGCCCGAGCAGGGCGTCACCTCGTACAAGCTGTTCATGGCCTACAAGGGCGCGCTCATGGTCGACGACGAGACGCTCTTCAAGACGATGGAGGTCGCAGCCGAGACGGGCGCGCTCGTGATGGTGCACGCCGAGAACGGCGACGCCATCGACGTTCTCGTGAAGCAGGCTCTGGCCGCGGGGAACACGGCTCCGCACTACCACGCTCTCACCCGCCCACCCGAGCTCGAGGGCGAGGCGACGAACCGCGCCATCCAGCTTGCGCGGGTCGCCGGTGCCCCGCTCTACGTCGTCCACGTCTCGTGCCGGGAGGCAGTCGAGCCGATCGCCCGGGCACGCGAGCAGGGCTGGGATGTCTGGGGCGAGACATGCACGCAGTACTTCTTCATCGACTACACGCACCTCGAGCGGCCGGATTTCGAAGGCGCGAAGTACGTCTATACGCCACCGCCGCGTTCGAAGGAGAACCAGGAGATCCTCTGGCACGCGGTGCGCTCGGACATCCTCTCCGCGGTGTCGACCGACCACTGCGCATTCCTCTGGGACGGGCAGAAGTCGCTCGGCAAGGACGACTTCTCGAAGATCCCGAACGGCGGCCCCGGTCTCGAGAACCGGCTCCACATGATCCACGAGTTCGGCGTGCGGACGGGGCGGATCTCCCTCAACCGCATGGTCGACCTCCTGTCCACGAGTCCCGCGAAGCTGTTCGGCCTCTACCCTCGAAAGGGCACG
Source organism: uncultured Actinomycetes bacterium (assembly GCA_963815895.1). Lineage (GTDB taxonomy): Bacteria > Actinomycetota > Thermoleophilia > Gaiellales > Gaiellaceae > GMQP-bins7. The sequence continues at coordinate 1,129,327 of CAWFIP010000002.1, forward strand.
ATCGCGCCGGGCTCGGACGCGGACATCGTCGTCTTCGATCCCGAGAAGCGGCATCTCATCACCGCCGCGACACACCACTCCAAGGTGGACTACAACCTCTACGAGGGCACGGAGGTCACGGGCTCGCCCGAGACCGTCCTGCTGCGCGGCAACGTCCTCGTCGAGAACGGCGAGCTCGTCGCTGAGCCAGGCGTCGGCCAGTTCGTCGAGCGAGCTGCCTTCGGGCAGGAGCTCCTGCCCGCTGCGGCACGCTGACACCGACGTGCGCGGAGAGCGCTGGGCGTATTCCCCCATGCCCGGCGCCCACCGCGCACATCGCCCCGCGCCAACTAGCTAGGGCAGGTCACCTTCGGGTTCCACGGCGTGAGCTGGCCAGCCGGGTTCCCCCGGTACAGCCACGCGTGCAGCGAGTAGAACGCGGGGATCCCGAAGCGGTTCCCGTCGGGCGTGAGGTCGAAGCTCGTGTCGAAGAGCCGCGGCGGGTCCGCTCCGACTCCATGCGCGGTCTCCCATGCGCCCTTGAACACGATGTACTCGACGGCACCGAGCTTCAACGCCCCTCCGCCACCCTGCACGTAGACCATCGCCTCCGGCTTGAGCGGATCGATCACGGCGTCGCCGACGTACTGGCCGTTCACGTAGTGGACGCCCATGCCGCCGACACCGGAGAGCGCGATGCACGCGATGCCGTCCTTGTCCTTCAGCAGGGCGTAGCCGGCGCTCTCGGCCGTCGGGACGTCGCGGAACTGCTCGTTCGCGGCCCTGACGTCGCGGATGATCTGCCGCTCGCCCGAGTTGGCGAGCGCGTACCCCGCGAGCACCAGGACCGGTACGAGCCCGATCGCAAGCACTGTGATCCTTCTGAGCATGTCCTCCTCCTCCTGTCCTACGGAGAGACGTGGGCTGGATCCGGCCGTACCACGACGGTGTCCGCAACGGGGATGATCTCGTCGGCCGGAAGGCCGGCCGCAACCGCGTGGCGGCGGACCGCGTCCGGGCTCGAGGCCATGTAGATGCAGACGGTGCCGACGGTCCCGTCTTCCTCCGCCAGGACGTAGCTCCGGATCCAGGCGACCTCGTCGGACATCCGCTCGCCTTCGGCACTCGAGCGCTCGGCCGCTTCCCGTAGATCCTCGGCCGTCCGCCAGCCGTTGCGACGCAGAATGACGTAGGTCTCCATTCGCCCTCCTTCGTTGACGGCTCCATGCTCCAGATGTGTCGTCAAGCGACCGTCACGGGCATCGTCAAGCCTTCGTCACGGAAGTACGCTCTGACGCCTGATGCTCCGTTTGACGCTCATCGGGGACCTGCGGATCGAGGTCGATGGGGAGGATCTGACTCCCGCACGCGTCGACAGGCCGGCCGCGCTTCTCGCCTGGCTGGCGCTGACGCCGGGGATGCACGCCCGCGGCTCCGTCGCATCCCGCTTCTGGCCCGACGTCCTCGACTCGAGCGCGCTCGCAAGCCTCAGGAGCGCGACCTGGTCGCTCCGGCGGCAGCTCGGAACGCATGCGAGCGTGGTCGTGGCGACGCGCGACCGGATCGGGCTGGACGGGGAGGAGCTGTGGGTGGACGTTCGCGAGCTCGACGCCCTCGTCACGGAGCGCCGGGATGACGAGGCCCTCGCGCTCGCGGGGGGCGAGCTGCTGCCGGGTGTCGAGGGTGAATGGGTCGACGAGCCACGGGCGCGACATCGCGAGCTCCTCGTCGATCTCCTCGGCCGGCTCGTGACACAGGCTGCACAGGAGGGAGATCTCCAGCGGGCCGCCGACCTCGCGCGTCGGCGCGCGGCGCTCGACCCGCTCTCCGAGGACCTGCACAGGGATCTCTTCCGGCGTCTCGCGGCGGCGGGCGACCGGGGAGCGGCGCTCACCGCCTATGCAGACCTGCGCCGTCGTCTGCTGACGACACTCGGGGTCGGCCCCTCCGAGGCGACGAGAGCGGTCGTCGACGATCTCTCGATCGAGCAGCCCAGCTCGGATGGCTCGCTCCCGCACCGCCTCCGGCGGGCGGAGCGCTCTCCGTTCGTCGGTCGAGCGAGCGAGCTCGACCTCCTTCGGACGGTCTGGCAGCGCGCTCACGAGGGAGGTCGGCCGCAGGTCGCGCTCCTCGTCGGCGAGGCCGGGATCGGGAAGACGCGCCTCGCCGCGCGCCTTGCGGGCGAGGTCGCGGAGAGCGGCGGCACCGTGCTCTACGGCGGCGCGGCTGAGGGAGTCTCGGCTCCACTCGAGCCGTTTCTCGAGGCGCTCCAGGGCGGACAGGCGCTCGCGCTCGACGAGCTCTCGCTCGCGGAGGACGAGCCGGCCGAGAAGGTCCGCACGCTCTTCACTCTCGTCGAGCAGAGCCTCGCGGGACACGCCTCGTCCGGCCCTGTTCTGCTGATCCTCGACGACCTGCACTGGGCCGACCGGGCGACGCTCCTCCTGCTCGGCTACGTGATGCGCTCGCCGGTCGGTGACCGCCTGCTCGTGCTGGCGCTCTTCCGGGAGCACGAGACGGCCGGATCGCCGCTTGCGGAGGGGCTCTCGGCGCTGCGGAGGGAGTGCGATGTGGAGCGTCTGGAGCTTGCCGGCCTCGAGCCGCGGGAGGTCGAAGAGCTCGTGCGGGCGGACGTGGACACGAGCGGTGCCGTGCCGCATGCGGCGCTGATCGCGCGGCGAACGGGTGGCAACCCGTACTTCGTCCGCGAGCTCGCGCGTGACGTCGCGTCCTCCGGGAGCACGGACCTCGACTTCGTGCCGGCCGCGATCCGCGACCTCGTGAACGCCCGCGTCGCCAGCCTCGGCGAGGGCACGGTCGAAGCGCTCACGGCCGCCGCCGTGCTCGGGGAGCGGTTCCCGGCGCCGGTGCTGGAGTCCATGCTCGGCGTGGCTTCGGGTGAGATCGGCGAAGCCCTGGACGCGGCGATCGCAGCCGGGTTCATCCACGAGCTCGGCGCCAGGAGGTTCAGCTTCGTCCACGCACTCGACCGCGAGGCCGTCTACATGCGGGTCGGGCCTGCCCGACGGGCGGCGCTGCATCGACGCGCCGCGGACGCGATCGCCGAGGTCCACGGGAGCGACACGTGGCCTGCCTCGGCGGAGATCGCACTGCACCTCTGCTCTGCGGACGACGATCCGCAGACTGCGATCGAGGCGGCGTCAGCCGCGGCGGAGGACGCGATCGACAGGGCCGCGTACGGCTTGGCGGTGCTCCTACTCACGCGTGCGCTGGCGCTCGTGCCCGACGGCAACCGCGAGTTGCGGCGGAGGCTGACGGTGCGGCGTGGGGTCGCTCACGCCCACGAGTTCCACGTCTACGTCGACGCCAGGCAGCTCTCGGGCTAGTCCGGCTGCGAGACCCCGGCCGCCTCGGCCCTGCTCCGCACGACCGTCGGCGTGATGTCGTCGACGATCTCGTACAGGTTGCCGATGACGTGGCCGCCGAAGACGTTGGCGTGCGCGCGCACCATCTCCTCGTTCGGCGCCTCGTAGATGCAGTACGTGCGGATACCGCCGTCGTCGTCGACCACGACGTGGCTGTGGTCCCACGTGATCTCGGGAAACTCGGTCTGGATCGCTCGATCCGAGCGCATCCCGGCGGCGAGCATGTCCTCGTCGGAGATGCGGTCGAAGAAGCGCTCGACCAGGTACCTCGGCATGCCGGGATAGTAGTGCCCGCCGCTAGGATCGGAGACCGAGATGGCGACCGTCGAAGCGAACCCGAATCTCGGCGCGGAGATCGTCGAGGACGCGAAGCAATACGTCCTCTACTCGTGGTCGACGCAGAACGCGATCAACCCGATCGCCGTCGCCGGAGCGGAGGGACGGTACTTCTGGGACTACGAGGGGAAGCGGTACCTCGACTTCGCGTCGCAGCTCGTCAACGTCAACATCGGGCATCAGCACCCGAAGATCATCGCGGCCATCAAGGAGCAGGCAGACAGGCTGTGCACGATCGGGCCGCCGATGGCGAGCGAGTCGCGCTCGCAGCTCGGCCGCCTCCTCGCAGAGGTCACGCCTGGCGACCTCTCGATGTCGTTCTTCACGAACTCGGGTGCGGAGGCGAACGAGAACGCGATCAAGCTTGCCCGCATGTACACGGGCCGGCACAAGATCATCGTTCGCTATCGCTCGTACCACGGCGCGACGCACGGCGCGGTCTCCCTGACCGGCGACCCGCGGCGCTGGCCGACCGAGCCGGGCATGCCCGGCGTCGTGCGGATGCTCGACCCGTACACGTACCGGTGCCCGGCCGGCCACCCGGACCCGTGTCCCGTATGCACCGGCGCACCGCATCTCGAGGAGATCCTCGAGTACGAGGGCGCCGACACGGTCGCAGCGATCTTCCTCGAGACCGTGACGGGTACGAACGGCGTCATCCCGCCGCCCGACGGCTACCTCCAGTCGATCCGGGAGGTCTGCGACCGCCACGGGATCCTGCTCGTGCTCGACGAGGTCATGGCCGGCTTCGGCCGCACCGGCCGCTGGTTCGCGTGCGAGAACTGGGACGTCGTCCCGGACATCCTCACGGTCGCGAAGGGGATCAACTCGGGCTACGTGCCGCTCGGGGCGATGGTCATTCGCGAGCCGATCGCCGAATGGGTGCGCGACAAGTACTTCCCGGGCGGCCTGACGTATGCCGGGCATCCCCTCGCGTGTGCGTCCGCCGTTGCGTCGATCGAAGCCTTCCGCGAGGAGAACGTCGTCGAGAATGCGGCCGAGATCGGCGGGTACCTGGGAGAGCAGCTTCTCGCGCTCCAGGACAGGCATCCGTCGATCGGCGAGGTACGCGGCCTCGGGTGCTTCTGGGGCGTCGAGCTCGTCAAGAGCCGTGAGACGCGAGAGATGCTCGTCCCGTTCAACGCGACCGGCGCAGCGGCTGCGCCCGTTGCGCACCTGGCGAAGGCTGCGCTCGAGCGCGGGCTCTACCTCATGTCGCACTGGAACGTGGTCATGGTCGTGCCGCCGCTGACGGTCACGCGCGACGAGGTGGACGAGGGCATCGCGATCCTCGACGAGGCGCTCGCAGTCGCCGACGAGCACGTCACCGCGTAGCACGTGAGCGAGATCGCTGAGCTCACTGCTCGGCTGGTCGAGATCGAGTCCATCAATCCCGACATCGTCCCCGGCGGGTCCGGCGAGGGGCCGGTCGCCACCTTCGTCGCGGAGTGGTGTGACCGCGCGGGTCTCGAGACGACGCTCGTCGAGCCGGCGCCTGGGCGACCGAACGTCGTGGCCGTCGCCCGCGGCGCCGGAGACGGTCGGTCGCTGATGCTGAACGCGCACATGGACACCGTCGGGGTCAGCGGCATGGCGGCGCCGTTCGAGCCTCGTCTGGAGAACGGAAGGCTCTACGGTCGTGGGGCCTACGACATGAAGGGGAGCCTGGCCGCCTGCATGCTCGCTGCCGCCGAGGCGCGACGGCGCCGTCTTCGCGGCGACGTCGTCCTCACGGCGGTCTCGGACGAGGAGTTCGCGAGCGTCGGCACCGAAGCGGTCGCCGCGACCCTTCGCGCAGACGCGGCGATCGTGACCGAGCCGACGGAGATGCGCCTCGCGATTGCGCATCGCGGCTTCGTGCACATCGAGGTCGAGACGCGCGGTCGCGCCGCGCACGGCTCGAGACCGGATCTGGGGATCGATGCGATCGCGAAGATGGGCGGCGTCCTCGTCGGGCTCGAAGCGCTCGATCGTCGGCTGCGCTCGAACGACGACCACCCATATCTCGGGAGCGGAAGCGTGCACGCATCGCTCATCGACGGTGGCCAGGAGTACTCCAGCTACCCCGCCAGCTGCGTAGTCCAGGGGGAGCGTCGGACGCTCCCAGGCGAGACGATCGACCAGGTCCAGCGGGAGCTCACAGCGATCGTCGCGCAAGCGGGCGCCGACGATCCGGACTTTGCGGCCGAGGTGCGAGTCCTTGCTTCGCGGAGCCCATTCGAAGCTCCTGAGGCCGATCCCGTCGTGCAGCTCGTTCGCCGGCATGCCGCAATCGTTCTCGGTGCCGAGCCGGACATCGTCGGGGTTCCGTTCTGGGCCGACTCCGCGCTGCTCGCCGACGCGGGCATCCCGACCGTGCTCTTCGGCCCCTCCGGCGAAGGCGCCCACGCGGAGGTCGAGTGGGTGGACGTCGCGTCGCTCGGGCGTTGCCTCGAGATCTACGTCGCGGTCGCCTCGGAGCTCTGCACGTAGATCACGCTGCGGGCGGCGAGACGCCGGTGGGGCTCACCCGCAGGCGAGCCCCACCGCTTGTCCGAGCCGAGACGCCGCGGAAGCAGCCGCCGCAAGGCCGCTTACCGCGTGCCCTCGAACTCTGAGGGGAAGCTGGTGGGTCGGGTTCCTCAATACCGCGCGCGATCTGGTGAGCGACCGTTGTTCGCAGGAGTGCGCGGACCGGTTCGGTCAGGCGAGGAACGCCGCGATCGCGGCCGCGGTCTCATCGAACGAGTCCCAGAGAACCGTGTGCCCGCCGGAGACGACGACGACCTCGAGGAGATCGCCGAGCGCCGCCCGGTGCAGGTCCAGGAGGTGGTCGTAGGGGACGTACGAGTGCTCCCCGAGGACGAGCAGCGTCGGCACGCGCACGCGCTCGAACGGCGGCGGCGCCGAAGCCATCTCCCCGTATGCCGCGACGACCGCGGCCTGCGAGTAGCGATAGCGGTAGCCGCCGTCCCTCCATACGAGATGCGTCGCGAGCTCCTGTTCGAGGAGCTCGCGGGGCGTGCTCGAGAGCTGGCTCTCGTCGTAGCGGCGCTCGATTCCCTCGTCGAACGAGACGTAGGCGCGGTTCTGGCGGGCGTTCTCGGCCGCCGTGAGCGCGATCGGGGGAGGGACGAAGATGGCCGGGTCGAGGAGCACGAGCCGCGGCACGAGCTTCGGCGCCCTGGCTGCGATCTCGAACGCGAGCCGGCCGCCGAACGAGTGGCCGATCAGCGACGCGGGCTCCGTGCCCACCGTCCGAGCGATCGCATCGACGTGCGCGTCGATCGTCCAGGGCGGCTCGTACGGCGAAGAGCCGTGCCCGAGGAGATCGGGGGCGAGTACGCGGAAAGCGGAAAGCGACTCCTCTGCGAGCTTCGCGAAGTGCTTGCCGTGGCTCGTCACGCCGTGGAGGCAGACGACGCGCGGGGCGCCCGGCTCACCCCACTCGTGGCAGGCGAGCGTCACGGGCCCGCCGAAGGGCGCGGTATCAGGCGGTGGCAAGCGTCTCGAGCGATCCGGGCACCATCTCGGTCCGCCGGGCGTCGCCCTCCTTCACGAGTGACCAGATGACGGTGCCGTCCTTCGCGATGAGGAACGTCCCCCGATGCGGGGCGCCGGTCTCCTCGTTGAAGACCCCGTACGCCTTAGCGGCAGCGCCGTGGGGCCAGAAGTCGGACGCGAAGGTGTAGTCCGCACCGATCTGGCGCTTCCACTCCTGGCGGGCGGCCGACGGGTCGCAGGAGACGAGCACGATCTCCGTCTGTGCGTTGCGGAACGACTCGAGGTTCTCCTGGAGGTCGCGGGCCTCGTCTTCGCACACGGGGGTGAACGCGAAGGGGTGGAACACGAGGAGGACGTTCGAGCGCGGAAGCAGCTCCGACAGGCGGACGCGCTCGCCGTGCGTCACCTCGAGATCGAACTCGGGCGCCTTGTCACCTGTCTTTACGGCCATGTCCGCGGCATGTCGGCTCCTCGGCGGCTCCAGAGGGGCGATAGTAACGGCGCCGCCTGGAAGGCCCGGTCTCCATCGTCATGCGACGAGTTGGCGCGCGAGCAGGTGCTCGACACGGGTCCGTATGACGTCGTCCTCGAGGCCGCGGACGAAGCATGTCGTCCGCCGGCGGAGGATGTCGTCGGCGGTGCGGCCCCACTCGTGTGTCGCGGCGTAGCGCACCTGCGCTGCGATGTCGGGGCCGGCGGGGTGGATCCGCTCGAGAAGGGACGGATCGTCGAGCGCCGGAGCCACGACGTCCGGCGCGCGACTGCCGTACAGGTGAAGGAGGTGAGCCCGAATGTCCTCCTCGAGCTCGACCGGGAACAAGACACGGTCGAGCCCGACCGCACCGGGAAGAGGCCAGGGACGCGAATCGAGTCGGTGCAGCCCGAGCTCGGCCCGCAGCCGGTCGAGGGACTCGAGGGCGATCCGACGGTACGTCGTGAGCTTGCCGCCGGCGACGTTGAGCATTCCTCCGGCGCTGCGGCCGAATACGGTCTCTCGCTTTGCGCTCACGCTCTCTCCCGTTCCGGCCGGCAGCACGCGCAGCCCTGCATACGAAGCCCGCACGCGGTCGGCGGCCACGACGTCTGGCGGCAGTGCAGTGGAGGCCTCGGACAAGATCTGGTCGACGTCAGCCGGTGTCACGGCGACGTCTCTCGGATCACCCTCGTGCTCGACGTCCGTCGTACCGAGCAGGAGCATGTCGTACCAGGGCACCGCAAAGGTCACACGGACGGCGTCCTGCGTGATGGTGAGCGCTGCCGTCCAGTCGCCATCGAGCGACGTGAGCACGTGTGCCCCCTTGCTCAGGCGCACGGACGAGCCGAGCCCCGGATCCTCCAGGCGACGCACGTGGTCGACCCACGGCCCCGCCGCGTTGACGACGACGCGGGAGTCGACCGAGATGTTCTCGCCGTCGACGCGGACCTCCGCGCCCGAGATGCGTCCCCGTGTCGATCGCAGCGCGACCACCTCGGCACGGTTGAGCACGCACGCTCCGGCCTCGGCCGCCGCACGAACGTTCTCGATGCACAGCCGCGCATCGTTCGTCGTCGCATCCGCGTAGAGGGCGCAAGAGCGAAGGCCGTCGAGACGGAGGGGCGGCACCATCCCCGTGGCCTCTGATGGCCCCACGAGCCAGTTGATGCGCGATCTGGCGAGCGTCGAGTACAGGACGATCCCGCTCTGGACGAATGCAGGACGGTACGGACCACCGCGGTAGAGCGGCAGGAGAAACGGCGTTCGGTGCACGAGGTGCGGGGCGACGATCTTCGTCAGGACCCGGCGCTCGTGATGGGCCTCGCGCACCAGGCGCACGTCGCCCAGCCGGAGGTAGCGAAGGCCGCCGTGAATGAGCTTCGACGAGGCGCTCGACGTCGCTCCTCCGAAGTCCCCGGCGTCCACGAGGGCGACGGCGATGCCGATGCGCGCCGCATGGGCGGCGATTCCCGCTCCGATGATTCCGCCGCCGATGACGAGCAGGTCGAACGGCCGGCCGGCGAGCTCCTCGATCGCGCGAGCGCGACTCAGACCGGGAACGGATTCGCCCATGCCTTCCTTCCTGCCGCGTCGACGACTTCGACTCGCACGTGCTTCGCGGACGGAGGGATGTCGAGCCGCGCACGTACGACCATGCCGTCGCGGTCGCACTCGAGCTCGCGTCCCGCGTGTCGATACCCGAGGCGACCCATGTGGACAGCCGAGCCCGTCGCTCGTCCCGAGACCAGGGTGATCGAACGACACGGGCTGCAGACCACCTCGATCGAGTCGTCGTCGCGACTGACGTTGCTGATGAGCGGGCCGGTCGACGAGTAGAACGAGCCTGCGGCGAGAGCGGACAGAACGGCTGTCCGCGAGCGCTCGGCAGCCTTCACCCACGTCCACGCCAGGTCCGAGTCGTAGGCCGGATAGTGGGAGTCGTCAGCCGCGATCGCGGGGCAGAGCCGCCCTGCCTCGAGCAGCTCGTCCCAGTGAACGGCGGACAAACCGCGTCCGACCTCGAGCTCGCACCCTGCGTTGTAGACCTCGATCCCGACGACGTTCTCGGGGAGCTCGATCCCCGGAGTCACGCCGGTCCAGTAGGGATGCGCGAGATAGGCGATTCCGCCGTGCCCCTCGATCCAATCGGAGGTGTCCTGGAGGTCGGCGTGCTGCTGGGCGAGCTCGTGGAGCTCGGTCTCGTCGGCCGTGACGCCGTACCCGAGCACGTGGCCGTCACGTGCGCCCGGGAGGATGCAGTTGAGCTCGACGCTCGGAACGACCACGAGGGCGTCGACGGACTCGTCGTCCGTGATCCGCCAGTGATCCGTGAAGGCCAGGACGTCGTAGCCGGCGCGCGCGTAGTGACGCGCCAGATGGCGCGGAGCGAGCTCGCCGTCAGAGCGGTTCGTGTGTGCATGGAGGGCGCAGCGGAGCCAGGTACCGCCGATCGTCCACGGTGCGCCCATCGCCGCGAGAGCCTAGTGGACGCCGAGCCCGCTTCTCTTTCGCGAAACGCTGTGCGGCCGGGTGCGATCCGGTAACCCGCATTGAAGGGCCGACACCGATCTCCTAGGATGGCCAGATCCACAGGAGGAGGGCGAGATGGAGGACTACCAGGAGCAGGAATACGAGTTCTTGCGCCGCCTCGAGGAAGAGCAACTAGACCGGAGAAAGCTTCTGAAGCGGGGCCTGGCTGTTGGGGCAGGGCTCACGATCTTCTCGCTCTCCGACGTCGCGCTCGCGACGCGTCAGCGCGTGTTGCAGAACCCGCCGGTACGCGGTACCGGCATGACGCTGAAGCAGCTCGTCGCGGCGGCCAAGAAGGAGGGCCACCTGAACACGATCGCGCTGCCGCCCGACTGGGCGAACTACGGCTCGATCATGAAGACGTTCACGAAGAAGTACGGGATCGCGATCACGAACGACAACCCCAACGGCTCGTCGTCTGCAGAGAATCAGGCGATCCGGTCGTTGAAGGGCGACCCACGGGCGCCTGACGTCCTCGACGTCAACCCGACGTTCGCGGCCCTGGGCGCCAACGAAGGTCTCTACGCTCGCTACTTCACGACGAGATTCGCGAAGGTGCCGCGCGCGATGAAGGACCGGCGCGGCTTCTGGATCGGCGACTACTGGGGCGCCGTCTCGATCGGGACGAACCGCAACGTCGTCCAGACGCCACCGAAGACGTTCGCGGACCTGCTGAAGTCCCAGTACAGGAACCAGGTCGCGATGAACGGCAGCCCGCTCACGTCGGGCTCCGCGATCGCAGGCGTGTTCGCCGCAGCGCTCGCGAACGGCGGATCGCTCAACAACGTCCAACCGGGCATCGACTTCTTCCGTCGGTTGAAGCAGGCCGGCAACTACATCGCCGTGGATGCGACGCCGCAGACGGTCGTCTCGGGCCAGACTCCCATCGTCATCGACTGGGACTACCTCAACATCGGCTACGGGAAGGCGTACCCGTCGGCGAAGTGGGCGACGAGCCTTCCGTCGGACGGCGTGTACGGCGCCTTCTACTGCCAGGCGATCAACGCGGACGCACCGCATCCGTTCGCTGCGCGCCTGTGGCAGGAGTTCCTCTACTCGGACCAGGGTCAGCTGCTCTGGCTGAAGGGGTTCTCGCACCCGGCGCTGTTCACGGACCTCGTCGGACGCAAGGTCGTTCCGAAGGCGCTCATCCAGGCGCTGCCGGCAGCGAGCATCTACGCGAAGGTGAAGTTCGCAAGCCCGGCGCAGCAGAACAAGGCGAAGGAATTGATCAACGCCCAGTGGCCCAACCTCTGAGCGAAGGGCTGACGACAGAAGCGGTTGCAGCAGACGTTCTCCGGCCGGGCACGAAAGCGCCCGGTCGGAGGCGTCCCTCGTTGGCGTGGCTCGGCGTCGTTCCGTTCTTCGCCTACACGGCGATGTTCCTGATCATCCCCGCCGCGGAGGTGATGATCGGTGCGTTCCAGGACACGTCCGGGGGCTACACGGTTCAGAACGTACGAGACATCCTCGAGACCGAGAATCTCCGGAACGCCTTCAAGACGAGCATCGAGATCAGCCTCGTCACGGCTCTCCTCGGGGGACTGTTCGGCCTCCTGATCGCGTACGCCGCGATCCGCGAGGGAACGCCGCGCTGGATCCGGTCGGCCTTCGGCACGTTCTCGGGCGTCGCCGCGAACTTCGGCGGCATCCCGCTCGCCTTCGCGTTCATCGCAACGCTCGGGACGATCGGGATCGTGACCCAGTTGCTGGCCGACCTCGGCTTCAACCCGTACTTCCACGGCTTCACGCTGTTCGGCAAGACGGGGATCGAGATCGTCTACCTCTACTTCCAGATCCCGCTCATGATCCTCGTCATCGCTCCGGCTATCGACGGGCTTCGTCCGGAGTGGCGCGAGGCGTCCGCGAACCTCGGCGCGAGCTCGTACCAGTACTGGCGTCATATCGCCATGCCCGTCCTCTTGCCGTCGATCCTGGGCGCGATGATCCTGCTCTTCGGGAACGCGTTCGCCGCTTACGCGACCGCATACGGGCTGGCTGGCAGTTTCGTGCAGCTCGTTCCCCTGGTCATCGGCAATGACCTCCAGGGGAACGTCCTCTCCAATCCGCACGAAGGGCAGGCCCTCGCCTTCGGCATGTTCGTCGTGCTCGGGGCGATGATGCTCTTCTACATCCCGATGCAGCGGCGAGCGTCGCGGTGGTCGCGGTGAGGCGGAGGATTGCGCCATCGGCAGTGGTCTGGCTCGTCCTCGGCGCGGCGTACTTCCTGATCCCGCTCGTTGCGACGTTCCTCTTCAGCATCAAGAGCTCGCAGACCGGGGAGTGCTGCAGCCTCTCCGCGTACGGCGAGATCATCCACGACCCACAGTTCTGGACGACCATCAAGCTCTCGTTCCGACTGGCGCTCGAGACGATCGTCGTCGGCCTGCTTCTCTTCGTCCCGACCGTCTACTGGGTGCACTTGAAGCTGCCGCGTGTCCGGCCCGTGATCGGCTTCTTCGCGCTCATACCCTTCGTCGTGCCGCCGATCATCCTCGTCGTCGGGCTCCTCAGGTTCTACAAGGACACCCTGCATGCGCCCTTCTGGTTCCTCGGGCGGCCTGACCTCTTTCTCGTCTCGGCGTACGTGATCCTCGCCTTCCCCTACATCTACTTCTCGCTCGACGCCGGCTTCCGCGCGATCGACGTTCACACGCTCACGGAGGCGTCGCAGAACCTCGGCGCCAGCTGGCGCACGACGCTCTTCCGCGTGATCCTTCCGAACATCCGGGTCGCCGCTCTGAGCGGCGCCTTCCTGACTCTCGCCATCGTGATGGGCGAGTTCACGATCGCGACCTTATCCTCGTTCCAGACGTTCCCGACCTACATCCAGTACGTCAACGAGACGAAGGCCTACCCCGCAGCTGCGGTGACGCTGATCAGCTTCGGGATCACGTGGGCCGCGATGCTCTCACTTCTCCTCATCGGCAGGGGCACCGGTCGGCCGGTGCGCATCGGGATCGGCCGGTAGGGAGTCATGCCGCATCTCGAGCTCCAGGACCTGCGCCGCTCGTTCGGCTCTGTCGTCGCGCTGCAGGGGATCGACCTGGCGCTCGAAACGGGCGAGTTCGTCTCGCTGCTCGGCCCGAGCGGCTGCGGCAAGACGACCGCGCTCCGTCTGGTTGCCGGATTCGACCGGCCGGACGCGGGCCGGATCGTCGTCGACGGGAAGGACCTCACGAGTGTGCCCCCAAACAAGCGCGACATGGGCATGGTCTTCCAGGCGTACAGCCTGTTCCCGAACATGACCGCCGAGCAGAACGTCGAGTACGGGCTGAAGATCCGGCGACAGGGCAAGACGGAACGGCGCAAGCGCGTCGGCCGAGCTGCTCGAGCTGGTCGGCCTCGGACATGCGGGGAAGCGGTACGCGCATCAGCTGTCCGGCGGCATGCAGCAGCGAGTCGCACTCGCCCGAGCGCTCGCGATCGAGCCCCGGGTCCTGCTCCTCGACGAGCCGCTGTCGGCCCTCGACGCAAAGGTGCGGGTGCAGCTCCGCGAGGAGATCCGCCGGATCCAGCTCGAGCTCGGGATCACGACGCTCTACGTCACGCACGACCAGGAGGAGGCGCTCTCCATCTCCGACCGCGTGGCCGTCATGTACGACGGCCGAATCGAGCAGGTCGGCACGCCTCCCGAGATGTACGGCAATCCGGCCACGCCCTACGTCGCCGAGTTCATCGGCACGATGAACCGGCTCGTGTCGACGGTCGCCGGCGACGGAGTCGTCGAGCACGGCGGCCGGAAGCTGCGCGTCGATGCGGCCAGGGGACTGCCGTCCGGCGAGCGGGTGCTGCTGCTCGTCCGACCGGAGATCGTCGAGGTCGCTACCGGCCGCGGAGGACCTCGAGCCGGACGGCGCACTCGTCGGCGAGGTCGTCTCGCACATCTTTCTCGGCTCGGTCACTCGAATCCGGGTCGAGGATCCCGGGGGCGAAGAGGGCGTGATCGCCGACATCCCTCCGGCACGTGCTGCCGCTCTCCCGGTCGGCATGCGCGTCATTGCGAGCTTCCCGGCGGACAGCGGGAGGCTGCTCAGCCTGGCAGAGCAGCCAGCGTCCGTCGCAGCAGATCCGGACGGTCACTGAAGATGCCGTCGACGCCGAGCGCGGCTAGCTCCCTCATGCGTGCGGTGTCATTGACCGTGTAGACCGTCGTGACGAGGCCGAGCGATCTCGCCTTCGCGAGGCCCCGCTTCGTGAGGCGCGGGTCGTGGAAGCCGACGCCCCAGGCGTAGCGGCGCCGCGGCCCGGATCGAGACCCCGTACCCGACGTGCTGGAGAACGCGTCTCCCGCGTACCGCTCGGAGCGCGCGTTGATCGAAGGAGACGACGACCGCATCGTCGGGAAGGAGCGCGACGGTTCGATCGACGACGTCGTGCCGCCGGTATCGCCAGGGAGTCTTGAGCTCGCACATGATCCCGATCCTGCCGCTGAGAAGATCGATCGCCTGCTCGAGCGGTAGCTCCCCGCCGCGAGGACGGTCGTGGCAGATCACGAGCGAGCCGTCGGACGACGCGTGCACGTCGAACTCGACGTAGTCGGCCCCGACGTCGATGGCCTCCTGGAACGCGACGAGCGAGTTCTCCGGGAGCTCCCCGCACGCCCCGCGGTGTGCGATCACGAGCGTCATGCGAGGAGGCGCCGCACGATGTCGACCGTTGCCGCGTCCACGACCTCGTCGGCATGACGTAGCCGCTCCGCTGGATGCGTGCCGAGGACGGCGATGCAATAGAGCCCGGCGGCCTTCGCCGACGTGACGCCCGCTTCCGTGTCCTCGAACGCGACCACCTCGTCTGGTCCGAGCCCGTCCTCGAAGAGCGCGACCGCGCGGAGGTAGCCCTCCGGATCCGGCTTGCCGCGCTCGACGTCGTCTGCCGCCACGATCACGGAGACGTAGGGGTCGAGCCCCGCTCCGCTGAGCACGGGCTCGATCTCACGCCGGAACGCCCCCGAGACGACTGCCACCGCACTGCGGGCGGCCGCGTACGCAACCGCATCTCGGACGGCGGAGGGGATCGTCTCTCCACGGCCCGCGAGCGCGAGGTATCGCTCGATGCGCTCCTCGACGAGAGCCGAGAGCACGTCGCCCTCGACGCCGAGCCAGGTGCCGATGATCGTCTCCTCCGAGAGGCCCGCGAGCTTCGCGTAGTAGTCACGCTCGGTCAGCGGCCGACCGTGCTCCGAGAACAGATCGCGATAGACGGCGTAGAGGACAGGCTCGTCGTGGGAGAGCGTCCCGTTGAAGTCGAAGGCGACGGCACGGACGGCGCTCATGCGGGAGGCAGCGTATCGCCGCTCGTTCGGACTCCGGCATGCTCCGCTGGTGCTCCTCGCCATCGACCAGGGCACGACCGGGACGACGTGTCTCGTCGTCGACGATGAGCTCCGACCGGTGGGTCGCGGGTACCGCGAAATCGGACAGCACTACCCGAGGCCCGGCTGGGTCGAGCACGACGCGGACGAGATCTGGGAGAGCGTCCTCGCTGCGGCCGGTGACGCGCTCGCGCAAGCCGACATCACCGCACACGATCTCGCAGCGGTCGGGATCACCAATCAGCGCGAGACGACCGTGGTCTGGGACCGAGCCACGGGGCGGCCCGTTCATCGGGCAATCGTCTGGCAGGACCGGCGGACCGCCGCTCGGAGCCGCGAGCTTCCGCGCGACCTGATTCGCGCGCGGACTGGCCTCGTGCCGGATCCGTACTTCTCGGCGACGAAGCTCGAGTGGATCCTGCAGCGATCCGAGCGATCACAGCGGGACCTCGCGTTCGGGACGGTCGACTCGTGGCTCGTGTGGAACCTGACAGGAGGCGACGTGCACGTCATCGACGTGACGAATGCGTCGCGGACGCTCCTGTTCGGACTGGACGATCTCGACTGGGACGACGAGCTGCTCGAGCTCTTCGGCGTCGAGCGGGACTTGCTGCCGCGGATCGTCCCTTCGAGTGGCGTGATGGGGCAGGCGTCGCTGCTCGGCGCAACGGTTCCGATCGCGGGCATCGCCGGCGACCAGCAGGCGGCGCTCTTCGGACACGGGTGCTTCCTCGCCGGTGAGGCCAAAGCCACCTACGGCACCGGCAGCTTCGTGCTCGTCAACGTCGGGAGCGAGGCAGCGGAGCCACCCGAGGGCCTTCTTCGAACAGCGGCGGCGGTTGCGCCCGGAGAAGCGCCGCAGTTCGCGCTCGAGGGGGCGGTGCTCGTCGCAGGTGCTGCGGTTCAGTGGCTGCGCGATGGGCTGGGCCTCATCTCGAACGCGCGGGAGGCGGAGGAGCTCGCGACCCAGGTCGACTCGACCGAGGGCGTGATCTTCGTCCCGGCACTCACCGGGCTGGGCTCGCCGCACTGGGACCCCGATGCGCGCGGGCTCGTCTCGGGGCTCACGCGCGGCACGACCCGAGCGCACCTCGTGCGCGCGACTCTCGAGGCCATCGCGTTCCAGGTCGCCGACGTTCTCGACGTCTGTCCCGGCGACATGCGGGTCCTCCGAGCAGACGGCGGGGCAACCGAGAACCGGTTCCTGATGCAGTTCCAGGCGGACCTGCTCGGCTGCGCGGTCGAGGTTGCGGCCGAGGCGGAGACGACCGCGCTCGGAGCTGCCGCGCTCGCGGGGCTGGGCATCGGTACCTGGCCCGACGTGGAGGCGTTGCGGCCGCACATCCGACGCGGTGCACGGTACGAGCCCACGATGGACCGCGCCGACGCGGCGCTCCGACGAGGTGAGTGGCGGCGCGGGCTGCAACGGGCGCTCACCCGTCCGTCTGCCTAGGCTCGGCACACCGTGTCGCTCGTTGCACTTGGTCTCGCTCTCGGCTCGGCCTTCCTGCACGCGCTCTGGAACCTTCTCCTCGCTCGGGAGCGAGATCCGGAGCCCGCGACGGCGATCGCGATCTGTACCTCGGTCGTGGCGTTCGCGCCGATTGCGTTGCTTCTGTGGGACGTCGACCCGCGCGTCTGGCCGTTCATCGCAGTCACTTCGACGCTCCAGCTCGTGTACTTCGCTCTCCTCGCGACGGCCTACAGGCGTGCGGAGCTTTCCTTCGTGTACCCGATCGCCCGCGGGCTCGCACCGGTGTTCGTGCTCGTGGTCGGGGTCGTCCTACTCGGAACGGGGGCCTCCGCTGCGCAGGCGGCGGGCGTGTGCCTCGTGGGGTTCGGCATCTTGCTGGTGCGCGGTGTCAGCGGCGAGCGCGATGCTGTCGGAGGCGCCCTCGCGGTTGCGATAGCGGCGTCGATCGCGGCCTACACGCTCGTCGACAAGTCCGGAATCCGCTATGCGGACCCCATCGTCTATCTCGAGCTCGCGATGGCTCCGACGGCGCTCGGATCGCTGCTGCTCGTGGCAGTGCTCCCCGTCGGGTCGCCGACGTCTCCGTACCGCGGTTCGACCCATTCCGGCGATCGCCGGCGTCGTGTCGTTCGCCGCCTACGTGCTCGTACTCGCTGCTCTTCAGCGTGCGCCGGCGGCGTCGGTTGCAGCAGTGCGCGAGACGAGCGTCCTGATCGTGGCCGCCCTCGCCGCTCGAGCCCTCGGCGAGCGCGTCAGCCCGGCGAGGTTGGCGGGCGCGGTGCTCGTCGTGTCAGGGGTCGCGCTGATCGTTCTCTAGATCGTCGCGGATCGATTCGCCTCGCTCTCCCGCGCGAGCGATGCCGGCGACTCTCTCCGCTGCGCTCGTCTCGCCGATCTGCTCGAGGAACTCCGCGACCGCGCGCAGGTCGACGCCCTCCAGCGCGTGCGACGGTCGGTAGTAGCGACCGCGAGAGCTTCCCCCGGCGCCCGACCTCAGCTCCTCGGGGAGGTACTCGAGGGCGAATCCGTCGGGGTCTTCGTGCGGGTAGACGTAGCCCTCCCCGTGGCCGCGGGCCTTCGCCGCCTTCGAGTGGCCCGTGGAGCGGAGCATGGCCGGGGGGCGTACGTTGCCGAGGTCGCGCACGTCGCGGCTGGCTTCCCAGATCGCCGTCGCCGACGCGTTCGACTTCGGCGCGCGTGCGAGGTAGGTCGCCGCCTGTGCGAGGTTGAGCTTCGCTTCGGGCAGCCCGACGAGCTCGAGCGCGTGTGCAGCGGCGACGGCCACCTCGAGCGCGCGCGGGTCGGCGTTGCCCACGTCCTCCGAGGCGAGGATGACCATCCGGCGCGCGATGAAGCGCGGGTCCTCGCCCGCCTCGAGCATCGCCGCGAGGTAGTAGACGGAAGCGTCCGCGTCCCCGCCGCGCATCGACTTGATGAACGCGGACGCGAAGTCGTAGTGCTGGTCGCCTTTGCGGTCGTAGAGCATGGGTCGCTTGCGGGCCGCGTCGAGCACGTGGCGTTCGGCAATCGGCTCGCCCTCCGCCCGGGCGGTGTCGAAGGCGAGCTCGAGGATCTGCAGCGCGCTTCGTGCGTCGCCGCCCGCACGCGCAGCAACGAGGTCGACGATCTCGTCGGGCGCCTCGACCTCGAGTGCCGCTGCGCCGCGCCGCACGACCTCCGCGAGCGCCTCGTCGTCGAGCGCCATGAGCTCGATCACCGTGCAGCGTGAGAGCAACGCCGAGTTCACCTCGAAGTACGGATTCTCGGTGGTAGCGCCGATCAGCGTGACGAGCCCGTCTTCGACCGCATGCAGGACGGAGTCCTGCTGCCCCTTGTTGAAACGGTGGATCTCGTCGATGAAGAGGATCGTGCGGCGGCCGTTCCCGCCGAGCCGGTCGCGGGCTCTCGCCATGACCGCGCGAACGTCGTCGACGCGCGCCGAGACCGCCGAGAGCTCCTCGAACGCCGCCCCTGTCGTCTCGGCGACGATGCGGGCGAGCGTCGTCTTCCCGACTCCCGGCGGACCGTGGACGATGAGGGACGGGAGCCGGTCCTCCGCGATCGCGAGCCGAAGCGCCGAGCTTTCACCGAGAACGTGCTTCTGGCCGACGAGCTCGTCGAGCGTACGCGGCCGCAGGCGGGCCGGGAGCGGCGCGTTCGCGGCCTGGAGCTCCTGCGCCGCATCGGCGAATAGGTCTCCCACGCGGCAAGTATGCTCAGGCGATGGCGGCTCACGAGGCCCAGGAGCCGGCGGGTGGTGGTGAGATGGAGGACTACTCACAGCCGATGCTCCCGGGCGACGCCCCGTCCGACTACGAGCGGTACCTGAACACCGCGGAGCTGCTCGCGCTCCAGAAGGGCCCCGACGACTGGGTCCACCGCGACGAGCTGCTCTTCCAGGTGACGCACCAGAGCTCGGAGCTCTGGCTCAAGCTCAGCTGGAGCGACGCCGAGGCAGCCGTGCAGCTGATCGAGGAGGGCGATCTCCGAGGCGCTCTTCGCCTCCTCAAGCGCGCGTCGCTCTGCATCCGCTTCCTGATCCCGCAGCTCGAGATGCTCGAGCACATGTCGCCGTGGGAGTACCAGGAGATCCGCAAGGTGCTCGGCCACGGTTCGGGCTTCGACTCCCCGGGCTGGAACGAGCTGCGGCGGATCTTCCCGCGGCTCGGCCAGGCGTTCCACTCCCGGCGGAGGGAGGCAGGTCTGTCGCTGACGGATCTCTACGTTCAGGGTCGCGACCACGAGGACCTGTACCAGCTCGCGGAGGCGCTCCTCGAGCTCGACGAGCAGGCACAGCTCTGGCGCATGCGCCACTACCAGGTGGTCGCGCGGGTGATCGGTGACTCGGTCGTCGGGACGCAGGGGACGCCCGTCGAGCTCCTCGGGCGGCTCGTCACCAAGACGTCCTTTCCGGAGCTCTGGGAGGTCCGGAACGAGCTGACCGAGCTCTCGAAGGCGGAGCCCTAGCCGTGGCGATCGAGACGACGAGCCTGCGCGCGGAGGCGACGACGCTCCTCCAGGACCTTCTGCGCGTTGACACGGTCAACCCTCCGGGGAACGAGACGCTCGCTGCGGAGGTGCTCGTCGAGTACCTCCAGCGGGACGGCCTCTCGAGCGAGCTCATCGCGCGGGTTCCCGAGCGGGCGAACCTCGTCGCGCGGATCCCCGGTGGCGACGGCCCGTCGCTCGCTTTCCTGAGCCACACGGACACCGTGCTCGCGGATCCGGCTGAGTGGGACCGGGACCCGTGGTCCGGTGACCTCGTGGACGGCGAGATCTGGGGTCGAGGCGCGCTCGACATGAAGGGGCAGGTCGCCGCCTCGGCGGTCGCCTTCGCCTCGCTCGCCCGAGAGGGCTTCACACCATCAGGCGATCTCCTGCTCCTCGTCGTCGCGGACGAGGAGGTCGGAGCGGGGTTCGGGCTCAGCTGGCTCGTGGAGGCGCATCCGGACGCGGCGCGCTGCGACTACGCCGTCAACGAGGGCGGCGGAGACCGGCTCGTGCTCGGCGGGCGACCCGTCTACCTGTGCGCGACCGCGGAGAAGATGTCGGCTCCGTTTCGCCTCCGCGTGCACGGTCGCAGCGGCCACGCGTCGATGCCGGGCATCGCCGACAACGCGCTCGTCAAGGCGGCGAGGTACGTGACCGCGCTCGCTACATTCGAGCCGCCGAAGGAGCTCATCCCCGAGGCACGCGGCTTCCTGGAGGCGGTGCTCGGAGAAGCGCCGCCGGCAGAGGACGCGATCGCCCGTGCGAACGAGGTCCACCCGTTGCTCGGCGCGCTCGTCGAGCCGCTGCTTGCGCTGACTCTCGCCCCGACGATGATCGAGGCCTCCGCCAAGCGGAACGTGATCCCCGCTCTCTGCGAGGTCGTCGTGGACTGCCGTCTCCCGCCCGAGCAGACCCCTGCCGACGTCGAGCCGCTCATCCGCGCGGCGATCGGCGAGGGCGACTACGAGATCGAGTGGCTCGAGGCGGTCGGAGGCACGCGGTCGCCCATCGAGACGCCTCTCTGGGACGCGCTCGACTCGTACGTCCAGGAGCTCGAGCCCGGTGCAGCGCTCGGCCCCATCGCCTGCCCGGGATTCACGGACAGCCACTTTCTCCGGGAGGCATACGGGACGGTCGCGTACGGCTTCTTCCCCGTGAAAACGATGGACACGGAGGTAGCGACCAAGCTCATCCACTCGGCGAACGAGCGCATCGCGGTGGACGACCTCGAGTACGGCGTCGACATGCTCCGCCACGTGGCCAGGTCGCTGCTCGGCTGAGGCGCGGTCAGAGCCGCTCGGCCGTGTCCCCGCGACCGACGACGACCTCCGTGACCAGCCCGGGCGGGAACAGGCCGTGCTCGACGACGCCAGGCGTCGCTCCGAGCTGCTGCGCGAGCTCGGCCGGATCGTCCACCGGCCCCGTCCAATCCGCGAGCACGCCGCCGTCGGGCGTGGGCGGCGCGCCTCGGAGTTCCACGGAGCCGAGCCGGGCGAGCGTCCCGCCGAGGCCGAACGACAGGAGCTCGAGCGGAATCGGCGCCTCGACGCGCTCGACGAGCTTGTCCGAGGACACGATGACGACGAAGCGATCGGCGGCCACCGCGACGAGCTTCTCCCGCGTGTGCGCGCCGCCGCCGCCCTTCACGACCCAGCCGTCCGCCGCGACCTGGTCGGCGCCGTCGACGGCGAGATCGAGCTGCGCAGGCGCGTCGGTGCCTTCGAAGCGGATGACGTCGAGGCCGATGGCGCGGGCGTGTTGCTCCGTCGCGAGCGAGGTCGCGACGCACCGGATGTCGAGGCGGCGTGCGCCGAGGGCGTCGACGAAGTACGCGCTCGTCGACCCCGTGCCGAGCCCGACCGTCATGCCGCTCTCGGCCAGGTCCGCGGCGGCTTCGCCGGCCACCCGCTTCTCGCGCTCGACGTCCGTCGCCACGTCGGAGGGCAACTCTACAGCGGGTGTCAGCGTTCGTTTAGCGTGATCGCCGATGATCTGGGACGAGCGCGCGCGTGGGACCGAGATCGAGCCGTCGCTCTACGCGTCGGACTTCTCGAGGCTTGGAGACCAGATCGCCGTGCTCGCAGGCGCCGGCGTGCGCGTCTTCCACTTCGACATCGGCGACGGCGACTTCATCCCGGAGATCACTATCGGACCGATCGTGCTCGCCTCGATCGCGCCGCTCGCACGTGGCTGGGGCGCGGTGCTCGACTGCCACCTCATGGTCTCCGCGCCGGAGAAGCACTTCGAAGCGGTCGCGAAGGCCGGCGGGGCGAGCGTCACGTTCCACGTCGAGGCGTGCGACGAGCCCCAGCGGGCCATCGCCCATGCCCGCGAGCTCGGTCTGGGCGTGGGCATTGCGTTCAATCCCGACACCTCGGTCGAGGACGCAGCCGCAGCTTCCGAGGGCGTCGACCTCGTTCTCTGCATGTCCATCCATCCCGGCTACTCCGGGCAGGAGTTCATGCCCGAGTCCGTCGAGCGCCTCGGGCGGCTCCGCGAGCTCCTTCCCGAAGGCGTGCGCGTGCAGGTAGACGGCGGGATCAACGCGAGGACGATCGGTCCCGCGCGGGAGGCGGGCGCCGACCTCCTCGTGGCGGGGAGCGCGATCTTCTGGCGCGACGATCCCGCCGCTGCGTACCGCGAGCTCGCCGCGCTCGTCGAAGCGCCGGCCTCCGTCCACGGCGGTGGCTGAGACGGAGTCGATGCTCGAGATCCACGACTCCGACGGCGCGTTCGCCGTGCTCGAGGAGTGGCTGCGTGCACAGGGGTTCTTCGCCCCCGGGGGCGAAGACCTGACGGCCGACCTCTACCTCGGCTACGGGCTCTCGGAGGTCATCCGCCGCGACGCGTCGCCACTGCCTCCCGAGCCCTGCCCGCTGCCGCTCGCCGCCTGCCGCGTCCGCGGTGGGGCGGGCCGATCCGAGCTTGTGGCTCAGAGCCACAAGGGGTTCGTCGTCGGTGCGTGGGACGCGACATGGGCCGCAGACGAGTACGAGGTCGTGGTAGAGAGCGTCCGCGATGCGATCGCGCGGGGCGACGTCTACCAGGTGAATCTCGTGCAGCATCTCTCGGCGCCGTTTGCAGGGGAGTCGAGGGCGCTTGCCGCGCAGCTCGAGCAACTGCGTCCGCTGCACGCGGAGCCGTTCGTCGGGGAGGGCTGGGCGGTCGTGTCGGGATCGCCTGAGCTCTTCCTCTCGCGGCGAGGACGGCGGGTCTGGACGATGCCGATCAAGGGAACCCGGCCGCTCGGAGAGGCGGATGAGCTCTCCGAGTCGCAGAAGGACGCTGCCGAGCACGTGATGATCGTCGACCTCGAGCGCAACGACCTCTCGCGTGTCTGCGAACCGGGATCGGTGCGCTGGCCGGAGCTCATGGAAACGCGCGAGCTCGCCGGCGTCGAGCACATGGTGTCGAGGGTCGAGGGCACGCTGCGCGACGGAGTCGGGATCGGCGAGCTGCTGCAGGCGACGTTTCCCGGCGGCTCGGTCACGGGTGCGCCGAAGATCGCTGCCGTCGACCTCATCGCCGGGCTCGAGCCGGTGGGCCGGGGCGCGTCGATGGGTGCGCTCGGCCGCGTCCACGGGAACGGCGACCTCGAGCTCGCGCTGACGATCCGGACGTTCGCCGTCGCCGAAGGGCGCATCCACCTCTGGGTCGGCGGGGGCATCGTCTGGGACTCGGACCCCGCAGAGGAGGTCGCCGAGTCGTGGACGAAGGCGCGCCCGCTGCTCGACGCGATCGGCGCCCCCTTCACGATGGCCGCGAGGACGCACTGAGCCTCATCGCCGTCGCAGCGACCGGTCGTGGCCTGGTCGAGCCTGACGAGCCCGTCATCCGCGCCGACGACGAGGCGCTCCTGCGTGGACGCGCTGCGTTCGAGACGCTTCGCGTCTACGCGGGCGCCCCGTTCCGTGCCGCAGCCCACCTCGACCGGCTCGAGGCGTCCACCCGCGGCATCGAGCTGCCGGGCGTCCCGAGAGCCAAGCTCGAGGAGCTCGCCTCGCTCGTGCTCGCGCAGCGCCCGGGCACAGACGCGGTGCTCCGCTTTGTATGGACGGGAGGATCTGACGAAGGGCCGCCGGTCGGGCTCGCGATCCTGAGCGAGATCCCCGCCTGGATCGAGGACGCACGGGCGCGTGGTGTTCGCGTCGTCTCGCTCCTCGGCGTGCGTGCCGTCGCGCCGTGGCTCCTGCCGGGCGTGAAGTCGACGAGCTATGCGGTGAACATGGCGGCCGAGGCCGAGGCGAAGCGCCGCGGTGCAGACGAGGCGATCTTCGTCGACGCTGACGGGATCGTGCTCGAGGGGACGGTGACGAACGTCTGGTGGCGATACGGCCGGACGCTCTTCACCCCGTCGCTCGACCTCGGCATCCTCGCCGGCGTCACACGGGCGGCGATGTTCGAGCTCGCTGAGGCGATCGGCTACACGGTCGAGGAGGGCGCCTATCCGCTCGAGACCCTGCTCGGCGCGGAGGAGGCGTTCACGTCCTCGTCCATCCGCGAGATCCTTCCCTGGGCCGACCTCGACGGCCGCGCGTTCGAACGAGGGCCCGCGGCGGACGAGCTCCAGCAGGCGCTGCGCGAGCTCGCGGTTTCGGGCTGACGGCTACGCAGGCTGGGCCGACGCTGGCGCTACCCTCTCCGCGATGGAGACGATCAGGCTCGGCGGGATGGCTCTGCAGAACGGCGTCCTCGTCCACGGTCCCACTGCCTGGGGCTGCGCAGTCCGCGACGAGGAGGGGACACTCCACGTCGCTTCCGGGCGCAAGCCGCGCTTCGGTGCATCCGTGACGGCGCCGGTGCTGCGAGGGCCGCTCCGGCTCGCCGAGGCGTTCGCGCTGCTCCCGATCGTCCGGCGTGCGCTTCCGCAGGCGCGTTTCCCGTTCGAGCGGCCCGCCGTCATCGGCGGTATCGCGGCTTCCACGGTCCTCGCCCGCGGCGTCCGGAAGAGCAGGCTGCTGTCGGCCGGCGGACGCGAGGCGGTCGCTGCTGCGGCCGCGCTCATCCCGGCCGGGCTCGCGCTCCGCGGACCGGATCTGGCCGCTTACCACGGTGCCGAGCACGTCTCGATCGGCACCTACGAGAACGGCGAGCCTGCGCCCAAGGAGCATCCGCGCTGCGGCTCGCAGCTGATCGGCCCGCTCGTCGTCGCGTCCGTTGCCGCGAACGTCGCCGCCGGGAAGGCGCCGGCGGCCGCGCGCGGCGCCGCACGCCTCGTCGGGACGACGGTTGCGGTCGGCGCCTCCGTCGAGCTGTTCGGCTGGATGCTGCGAAACCCGAGGAACCCCGTCGCACGGGCGCTCAACCGCCCCGGCTACGAGCTCCAGCGGCATTTCTCCACCGCCGAGCCGTCGGCGGACCAGGTCGAGGTCGCCAACGCGGCCCGCGACGCCTGCCTCGCGCTCGAGCGATGAGCCCACAGCCGCGCGAGCGGCTCGACCCGGACGTCTTCGAGCTTCCGGTCGCGAAGATGCGAGAGGGCTACTACACGGACGCGTATTTCAACCACGCACGTGGTGCACTGCTCGCGGCCGGACGCCATCCACGCGTCCTCATGCAGGTCTTCCAGAAGAAGCGTGCGCTGCTCGGCGGGATGGACGAGGCGATCGCGATCCTCAAGCTCTGCGCCCACGACTGGGACGCCCTCGAGGTGTGCGCGCTGCATGACGGCGACTGGATCGACCCCTGGGAGACGGTGCTCACGATCGAGGGCGACTACACGCTCTTCGCACATCTCGAGACGGCCTACCTCGGAGTGCTTGCGCGCCGGACGCTCGTGTCCACGAACGTCGCGCGCGTCCTCGAGGCCTCGCGTGGGAAGCCGATCATCTTCATGCCGGCGCGGCACGACCACCATCGCGTGCAGACCGGGGACGGGCACGCCGCCTACGTCGCGGGGCAGGTGCTCGGCGCGCCAATCGGCGTTACCTCCGATGCACAGGCGTCCTGGTGGGGCGGCCGCGGAGTGGGCACGGTCCCGCATGCGCTCATCGCCGCCTGCGAGGGCGACACGGTCGCAGCTGCCCGGATCTTCGCGGACTGGGCGCCCGGGGACATGAACGTGACCGTGCTCGTCGACTTCGAGAACGACTCCGTGCGAACGGCGCTCGAGGTTGCCCGCGAGCTCGGCCCGAGGCTCTGGGGCGTGCGGCTCGACACGTCCGAGACACTGGTCGACCGCTCGCTCTGGGAGGCGATGGGCGAGTTCGACCCGCGGGGAGTGAACGAGCGGCTCGTCCGCAGTGTGCGGGAGGCCCTCGACGCCGAGGGTTTCGGCGACGTGCGGATCGTCGTCTCCGGCGGGTTCAACGTCGAGAAGATCTCCCGCTTCGAGGACCAGGGCGTGCCCGTGGACGCCTACGGCGTGGGCTCGTCGCTGCTCCGCGGCGCCAACGACTTCACGGCCGATGCGGTGCTCACGGACGGCGCGCCGTCGGCCAAGGTCGGCCGCTCGTTCCGGCCGAACCCGCGGCTGGAGCCCGTTACGTAGCGAGCGCGGCCGCGAGCGGGCCTGGCCAGGCTGCGAGCGGCTCCGTCGAGCGCACGACGTGTACTCCGGCCTCCGCGAAGCGCGCGAAAGCGGCGTCAGCCTCGTCGGTGTAGTCGACCACGCCTGGCACGACGACGGCGGAGGAGCAGTCCTCGAGAAGGTAGAGGCGGGGCGCGATCTCCGGAAGGCCCTCGAGGAGGTCCTCCACCGTCCAGGCGACACAGTGGCTCTTCGCCTGCCCGGCCACGATCACCGCGTCGAAGCCGGACAGGTACTCGACGAGCGCGACGTTCTGCTCGCCGAGCCGCTCCCCGTCCGGCCCGCGCTCCACCTCTGGGCCGAGCGCCGAGTAGTGCTCGGTGAGCGCGCTCGTGCCCTTCATCTCGAACCGCGTCTGGCTGTAACGCGCGGTCGCGTGGAAGAAGAGCGCTTCCTCGACCTCGCTCGCGAGCGCGTGCCCGATCCCTCCGAGCAGCGCATGGAAGGGCCAGACCGTGAGCGCGTACTTCCCGCCGGCGGCGAGCGTCTCGACGTAGGCGCGCAGGTGCTTCGAAGCCGCGTCGAGGTCGAGACCGAGGGCGGCGGCGGTGTCTCCGCTGACCCGCCAGCGCTCGCTCGCGACGTCCTCGAGCGCCACGAGCGTGTACGGGTCCGGATGGCGGCCGCCCGCGTCGACGAGGAACGGCGCGTGGAAGATCTGGAACGCCTGATGCGTGTCGAGCGTCACGACGGCCTGCGTGACGACGCCGAGGTTGCGGTAGAGAAACGAGCAGAGGCGCTTCGTGTCGTCGACCGCGCCCGTGCCCGACCGTCCGGCGACGAAGAGCTCGAAGCCGGGCGTGCAGAACGTGTTCTGCATGTCCACCAGCAGGAGGCAGGTGCGAAGGCGGTCCTCGGAGGATCGGCCGATGTCGTGCTCTGCGGCCCAGGCGACAGCGTCACGGAAGAGCGTCTCGTAGTCCACCTTCCACACGTCCCCGACGCGGTCGAGGTCGACGTGCGGAGGCAGGGGCAGGTCGAGCCGCACCGAACAAGGCTAGAGCACTGGCCGCGTTTCAAGGCGCGGCTCCTCCCTGCCGATAGTGAGGTGGCGTGGGCGACCTCGAGTACACGCTGATCACGTGGCTGCCGATCGTCTTCTTCGGGGTCGTCATCGTCCTTCTCGTCTGGACCATCCGCTTCATGCCGCGCGCCAAGCCGGCGCCGGTCGTGAAGGGGTCGCAGGTCGAGGTCGGCTGGGATGACGTCGCCGGGCTCGAGGAGGCGAAGGAAGAGCTCCAGGAGGTCGTGGACTTCTTCCGGAACCGGAAGCGATTCGAGCGCCTCGGCGCCCGCGTGCCTCGAGGGATCCTCCTGCATGGCCCCCCCGGGACGGGGAAGACACTGCTGGCAAAGGCCGTGGCGAGCGCGTCCGGCGCGAACTTCTACTCCGCGAGCGCCTCGTCGTTCGTCGAGATGTTCGCCGGCCTCGGCGCCGCGCGCATCCGCAAGCTCTTCGAGGAGGCGCGCAAGAACGCGCCAGCCATCCTCTTCATCGACGAGCTCGACGCCGTCGGCGCGGCGCGTACGGGCGGCGGCATCCATCGTGAGCACGACCAGACGCTGAACCAGCTCCTCGTCGAGCTCGACGGCTTCGGCGCCAGGGACGAGGTCATCGTCATGGCGGCGTCGAACCGGCTCCAGGATCTCGACCCTGCGCTGCTCCGCCCCGGCCGCTTCGACCGTCAGGTGAACGTCGCTCCGCCGGACGTCAGGGGACGCGAGGAGATCCTCGGCGTCCACACCAACGGCAAGCCGCTCGCCGCCGACGTCGACCTCGGGCGGGTCGCCCGTCAGACCGCGGGGCTCACAGGTGCAGACCTCGCGAACCTCTGCAACGAGGCGGCGATCATCGCGGCCCGCACGGGCGCGCAGTACATCCGGCTCGCCGACTTCGAGGCGGCGATGGAGCGCATCGTCGCGGGGCTCCAGCAGCGCCGTGTCGTCTCCGACAAGGAGAAGCGGATCCTCGCCTACCACGAGGCCGGGCATGCGGTCATGTCGCATCTCGTTGGCGAGCTCTTCCCTGCGCAGAAGGCGACCATCGTCTCGCGCGGACAGGCGCTCGGATACACGCTCAACATGCCGAACGAGGACCGCTACCTGCACACGCGCGAGGAGTTCGTCGACCTGATCATGGTCTTCCTCGCAGGACGCGCTGCCGAGCAGGTCGTATTCGGCCGCATCACGAACGGCGCCGCGAACGACCTCGAGCGGGTGACGAGCATCGCGCGGTCGATGGTGTTCGAGTACGGCATGTCGGAGATCGCCCCGTCGAGGACGATGCGCGCGGACAACTACGCGCTTTCCGAGGAGACCAAGCGAATGCGCGACTCCGAGCAGGCGCGGCTGACCGACGATGCCTACGAGGAGGCGCAGCGGCTGCTCGTGAAGCACCGCGCGTCGCTCGATCGCGTGGCCGAGGCGCTGCTCGAGAAGGAAACGCTCGATCGCGCGGAGCTCGAGGCCCTGCTGGCGGACATCAAGCCGGAGTCGCGATCGTCCGAGACGATCGGCACGGTGCGTGCTCTTCCCATGCGGGACTGACGCTCGCCGATAGCATCGCGCGCGTGACCTTGCGCGGAATTCATCATGTCGGCGTCGCCGTCACCGACCTGGACGAGGCGATCGCGACGTACGAGCGTCTCTTCGGGGCGATGGTGGAGCATCGGGACGCGCTCGCGGAGCAGGGCGCCGAGGCGGCCGCGCTGCTCGTCGGCGCGGGTCGAATCGAGCTCCTGGCCCCGACCGGCGAGGACACGCCTGTCGGCCGCTTTCTCGCACGGCGCGGGCCCGGGATGCACCACGTGGCGCTCGAGACTGACGACGTGGCAGCGACGCTGCGCGAGCTCTCGGAGGCCGGTGCACAGCTGGTCGACACGAAACCGCGCCGCGGTCTCTACGGGCTCGAGGTCGCATTCGTCCATCCCGACGCCGTCCACGGCGTCCTCACGGAGGTGGTTTCCGGTGGCTGAGATCACGTTCATCCGCATCGAGGTCGCGCTCGAGGGCGGGCAGATTCTGAGCTGGCTCGTCACGCCGGCGAGCGCCGACGCGCTCGAGCAGGCCCTGAGCAAGGGCGACGCGTCGCCGACGCTCGCGCTCGAGGCGCAAGACGGCACGATTCTCCTGGTCCTTCCGCGCGTGCTGTACGCGAAGCGGTTCGCCCGAGAGGGTCGGGTCGGCTTCGAGTTCGAGGGGTAGCCCGCGATGCCGATGCAGGTCGGGCTTGTCGGCCTGCCCAACAGCGGCAAGACGACGCTCTTCAACGCGCTCACGCGTGCCGGCGCGGAGGTGACGGCGTACGCGTCCGTGTCCGAGAAGGCCAACGTCGGCGTCGCGACCATCGCGGACGAGCGCCTGGACGAGGTTGCGCGGGTCGTCGGCTCGCGCAAGGTGACGCCGGCGGCGATTCGTGTTATGGACGTCCCGGGGACCGGGGGCTCGCTCGTCGCCGGCCTGCGCGAGTCCGACGCGCTGCTCGCCGTGGCGGACGGCTTCCGGCCCGACGCAAGCCCTGAGCGCGACCTGGACGCGATACGGCTCGAGCTGATCGTCGCGGACCGCGACCACGTCGAGCGGCGTCTGGAACGAGTGCGCAAGGAGGCGAAATCGGGAGATCCGGCTCGCCGTCAGGACGTGGAGCAACTCGACGAGCTGCTCGACCGGCTCGAGGCCGGGAACACGCTCGCGGACTGGCCGGGAGAGCTGCCGTCCGAGCTCGAGCCGCTGACCACGAAGCCGCTCATCGCCATCGTCAACGGCCCGGGCGGCATCGACTGCAAGCTCGAGCTCGAGCTCGCCGAGCTGCCTCCGGAGGACGCTGCCGAGTTCCGGGATGGGCCGTCCGCACTCGACCAGGTGGTCGACCACTTGAAGGACGCTCTCGGGCTGATCGTCTTCTTCACCGCCGGTGACACCGAGACGCGCTCGTGGACGCTGCGGCAGGGGCAGACCGCGCTCGACGCGGCAGAGAGCATCCACACCGACATCGCCCGTGGCTTCATTCGTTGCGAGGTGATCCGTTGGAACGATCTCGTCGCCTCGGGCTCGCACGCCGAGGCGGCTCGGCGCGGGCAGCAGCGACTGGAAGGGAAGAGCTACGTCGTCGAGGACGGCGACGTCCTCAACATCAGAGGCAACTTCGGCGCTACCTCTGGCAAGTCGGCCTGACACGCACCAGCTGGATCTCGCTCGACGCGCGCTTGTTCTGCCCGCAAGGAACCAGATGCGGGCCGCGGGGCATCCGCTTCAACGTCTGAGCATCAGCCGCCCGAGCGAGGTGCCTGCTCGTAGCGGTGCGCGGCGATCGCGCCGAACCAGAGCGTCGCGATGAGGACGAACGCGAGTCCGAGGACCCGCAGGAGCTCGTCGTCGCTGGAGCTGACGGGAATCGCGCCGACCGTGGTCGTGACGTCGACTCCGACGGAGGTTCCGCCCGCGGTCGCGATGAGATACGTCGAGATGAGGCCTGCCGCGCCGATCGCCCCGAGAGCCCCGAGGAACGGCCAGCGCGTGACCTTGCCGGGGCTGCTCACCGCCAGCATCAGGCCGAAGGCCAGCAGTGCGAGAAACGTCCAGACCAGCGCGACGCCGACGACCTTGCCGTATGTCTCGCTATCGATGTCGCGCCAGATCGCAAGCACGAGCAGATCGAGGGCAATGCCGGTCACGGTGACACTCGCGAGCGCGACGAGCTCGGCCTTCCCGCGGGCGATGCAGGCGAGCGCGCACACGACGGTTGCGCCCGCGACGAAGACGACGAAGGCGACGCCGAAGCCGATCCCGAAGCCACTCGCCACGTGGTCGGCGTCGAGCACGGCGATCGCGCCGAGAACGGCAGCAAGCCCGAAGGTCACCAGCGCGACGAGTCCTCCGAGCTCCAGCACGGAACGGGATCCGAGCGTCTGCATCGGCGCGAGAGTTCGCGGCGCCGGGCGCGGATCCTGCCGCGTAGGCTCTCGACAAGGATGCGACCACAGCCGCTGATCTCCGTCACCGACGTCCCCCGGAGCAGCCGCTGGTACCAGGAGCTGCTCCGTGTCGAGAGCGGGCACGGCGGCGACGAGTACGAACGCCTCCACCGTGGCGACACGCTTGTGCTGCAGCTACATGGCTTCGAGGTCGAGCACCATCACGGCCGGATCGGGGACCCCTTGTCGCGCCCGTACGGCAACGGCGTTGCCCTCTGGTTCGAGATCGACGACTTCGACGACGCGGTGCTCCGCGCGGGAGCGCTCCAGGCGGAGATCGTGCTTCCACCGCACCGCAATCCTCCCGACGGCCCGGGCGGGCCGGACCATCGCGAGGTCTGGCTGCGCGATCCCGACGGGTACCTCGTCGTGCTCGCAAGCCCTGACGGCGAGTCGCCCTGGCCGGATCCGCGCGTCGCAGCGCTTGCACCGCGGTCGCACGCCTAGCGAGCGATGGCCGTGCGGGTCGTCCGCCGGGCGATGTGCATGAGGTATTCCTCGCGATTCAGGGGGTTCGGCGTGGTTCTCCGCCGGGCGGGCGCCTCGCCCGAGACGGGCTCGTAGCCGCCGGCCTCGGACTCGAGCACTCCCTCGCCTCCGGTCAGCCCTGGAAGCTGCCGCTGCAGGTCGTGGACGCGTACGGAGGGGAGGGCGGTCTCGATGACGACCAGTTCGCGCTCGTGCTCCGGGGCCGCGAACCGCCCGCCCAGCTTCGCGAGGGCCGAGAGCACGGTCGCGAGCGACATCGCGGGAACCTCGAGCCTCACGCGCGCGAAGGGCTCGCACACGACTGTTCCTGCCTCGGCGAGCGCCTGCATCACGACCATCGGCGTCAACCGGTTGAAGTCGGCGACCGTCGTGCCCGGTCCATGGAGGTGCGTCCCGCCGCCCGGCCGCTTGCCCTGGCCGTCTCCGATGTAGTAGCCGGAATCGGTCAGCGTCACGACGCAGTCCGTGACCTCCCAGCCGCGGAGACCTTCCCTGAGGGTGGTGCGAACGCGCTGGGCCATCACCGCGGCGAAGCGATCCGCGGACCCGTAGAGGTAGAGGGGCAACCGGCGCGGGTCGAGGTCGAGCCCGACCGAGACGCCGGAGCCTGGTGGGCCTGGCGCCACGCGGAGGCCGACGGTCGCGAGGAATGGATTCCACTCGTCCTGCAGGACCTCGAGAGCGCTTCCGGTACCGGCGGGCCGCTCGACACAGATCGTTGTCGTCTCGCGGAACGAGACGTCGACCCCGAAGTCGTCGGCGAGCGTCGCCTGGATGACCTCCTTCTGCACCTCGCCGTAGAGGCACACGGAGATCTCGTGTCGTTCGTCGTCCTGTCGCACGTCGATCAGCGGGTCCTGCTCGGCAAGCTGTCCGAGCGCGACCCTGAGCCGCGGCTGGTCGTCGCGAGCGCCGGGGACGACCACCGCCTCGAGCGTCGGCGGAGCGAAGTGATGCTCGAGCCCGCCGCGTCCTGGCTCGCCGATGACGTCTCCGATCCGGGCGTCCGCGAGCCCCCAGAGCTTCCCGATCTGGCCGGCGGCGACCGATTGGCTCTGCTCTGCAACGCCTCTCGCGAAGACCTCCACCGCGGTGACCTTGTGCTCCGCGTCGGAGCCGACCTGCAGCCGGTCGCGCACGTGCACGGCTCCCGAGAACATGCGAACGTACGCGACCTTCTCGCCGACCGCGCCACGCTCGATCTTGAACACCGTTCCCGACGGCTCCGCGTCCGCGTCGCCGTCGGTCTCGGGCAGCAGTTCCACGATGCCGGCCATCAGCTCTTCCACGCCGGCACCTGTGATCGCGGACCCGAAGAAGAGCGGATGCACGAGTGACCGCCTCGTCTGTGCCGCGAGCTCTTCGCGCAGGCGTGTGTACGGGATCGCCTCGTTCTCGACGAACGCGGCCAGGAGAGCGTCGTCCCGCTCGGCCAGTGCTTCCTCGAGCATTGTCCGGAAGCCGTCGTCGCCCGCGGTCGCCGCGGCGAACTCCGCCGTGCGGGTCCCGAGCCCGTCGACGCGCCCGAGCGCGACGACCTCGGGCGTCAGCCGCTGCCGGATCTCCGCGAGCAGGTCGTCGTCACGCGCTCCCGTGCGGTCGATCTTGTTCGCGAACAGGAGTGTCGGAACGTCCAGTCGCTGGAGCGCCCGCATCAGCAGGCGGGTCTGGGACTGCACTCCCTCGACCGCCGAGAGCACGAGCACGGCGCCATCCAGGATGCTCAGCGAGCGCTCGACCTCGGCGATGAAGTCGGGATGTCCGGGCGTGTCG
This sequence comes from uncultured Actinomycetes bacterium, assembly GCA_963815895.1. Lineage (GTDB taxonomy): Bacteria > Actinomycetota > Thermoleophilia > Gaiellales > Gaiellaceae > GMQP-bins7. The sequence goes on from CAWFIP010000002.1 coordinate 1,163,058, forward strand.
ACGAGATTGACGGTCACGCCCTCGAGCGGGAACGAGACGACGGCGGTCTTGATCGTGATGCCGCGCCGCCGCTCGAGCTCGAGCGAGTCGGTTCGGGTCGTGCCCTTGTCGACGCTGCCGGGCGCGTCGATCACGCCGGCGGCGTAGAGGAGCCGCTCCGTGAGTGTCGTCTTACCGGCGTCTACATGCGCCAGGATCCCCAAGTTCAGCGTTCGTGCCATGCGTCATACCCTCCGAATGGGTCGAGAAGCCCTTATCGATGGACATGAACGCCTGGCGCACTTCCGCTCCTTGGGTCGACTGGCGTGAAGCCCGGATGATACGTGCCGTGTCTAGCCGGCCGCGACCAGGGCCGCGCCCGCGAGCGCGACCACTCCGCCCACGCGCCTCGGGCGACTGAGCCTCTCTGCGAGCACGATGCGCGCGAGCAGGATCGTGACCACCGGATAGAGGGCGCTCAGGACGGCCACGATCCCCGCCGCGCCCTCCGTCGTCGCGAACGCAACGCAGACGTTCGCCCCTGTGTCGAAGACGCCGACGGCGACGAGCAACGGGAGCACGCTCCGTGGCACGCGGAGCGACGTGGAGGTCACGAGGATCGCGATCAGGGCGATCGCGACGGAGGCGGACCGGGCCGCCACGACCGCCCAGGGAGCGCTCTCGTCCGATCCTGCATCGAGGCCCACGACGAAGCTCCCGAATCCGAGCGCCGCCACGAGCGCCAGGCCCGCGCCGGCGGCGACTCGCGGCCCTCCGACTCCTCTCGGCTCGCGTGAGAGCGTCACGATGCCCGTGAGGACGAGCAGGACGCCGAGCCACTGGAGGAGAGCTGGCGTGACTCCGCGTGCCGCATCGACCGTCAGCGGTACCACCGGCGAAGCGGCACTGATCGGCGCGACGATGCCCATGGCGCCGATCGCGAGCCCGCGGTAGAGGGCGCCGAGCCCGACCAGGCCGGCCACCCCCGCGGCGGCGGCCGGCAGCAGCTCCTCGACACCAGGGAAGGGATCGCCGGCGACGAGCACCCAGACCACGACCGCAGCGAGACCGATTCCCTGGGAGATCGCGAGGACCGCGAGCACGGCGAGCCGACGCGAGCCGAGGCCGCCGAGGAAGTCGCCGACACCCCACAGGACGGCGCCCGAGAGCGCCAGCACCGCCGCCATCTGCGGCTAGTCGTCTCCCACCGGACGTGTCGCCGCCTGCGCGTCGAGCTGGTTCGCGTGGTAGAGGACGGCCGCTTCCGCGGTCCGCGCGGCCTGGCGCTCGTGGTGGGAGGCGATCGCGTGCAAGAGCTCGGCCCGAACCGTGGGATCGACCCCTGGCGCGCGTTCCTCGATCATGCGCAGCCCGAGATGCACGTGACCGAGCAGCCGGCCCTCTTCTGTCTGCGGGAAGCCGGGGCCGGGACGAAGCTCGCGGACGCGACCGACATCGTGGAGGATCGCCGCCGCGAGGAGGAGGTCTCCCCGCAGGCGCGGGTGGAGCTGCATCGTCTCGCGGCAGAGCGTGGTCACGCCGACCGTGTGCTCGAGCAGGCCGCCGGCGTAGCCATGGTGACCATCCGCGCCGGCGGCGGGGAGTGCACGAAGCGACGAACGGAGGTCGGGGTCGCCGAGAAACGTGGTCACGAGCCCTGCAAGCTCCGGGTGCGAGATCTCCGCGGCAAGGAACTCGAGGAACCCGTCGAGCTCGTCCGCGTCGCGGCGCATGGTCGGGACGAGCGACGCCGCATCTGTGTCTTCGGCCGGCTCGATCGTCCGCACCTGGAGCTGGAGCTTGCCGCCGAATCGCTCGACCCGTCCGAGGACGCGCACCGCGTCACCCTGTTCGAAACGCGAGTCGAGGAGCTCCACGTCGTTCCATACGCGGCCGTCGATGCTGCCGCTCGCGTCGGCAAGCTCGAGCGCGAGGTACGCGGCGCCCGCACGGGTCCGCCGGCGCTCCTTCCGGACGACTGCGAACACGCCCTCGACCGTCCGGTCCTCGGCGAGCTCCGCGATCGTCGTCACCGCCCAAGTCTATGGCCCCGGTCAGGCGCGATTACCCGTTGGTACGCTCGCCCGGATGGCCGACGTGCAGGGGTTCCGCGCTGTCCGCTACTCCGGCGCGGCCGGACCGCTTGCCGACCTCGTGGCCCCGCCGTACGACGCGATCTCACAGGAGGAGCGCGAGCGACTGAGCACGCGCAGCCCGTACAACGTCGTGCACCTGACGCTCCCGGACTCGGCCGAGCACGCGGGAGAGCTCTACCGCACGTGGCTCGCAGAAGGGGTTCTCGAGCGCGAGGCGGAGCCCGCGGCCTGGTTCGTCGCCGAGGAGTACACGGGGCCCGACGGGGTAGGGCGCGAGCGTCGGGGTATCGTCGCGTCGCTCGCGGCCGAGCCCTACGAGACGGGCACCGTCCTTCCACACGAGCGGACGCGCCGGCGGACGAAGGAGGAGCGGCTGCAGCTGCTGCGCGAGACGCTCGTGTATCCCGAGCCGCTCTTCCTGCTCGTCGACGGGCCGCTCGGTGTCGACCGCCCGGAGGCGGCGCCCGAGGTCGAAGTGAACGGCACGAGGCTCTGGCGACTGCCAGACCAGGACGGGAGCTCGCTTCCCGGCGACGCGCAGCTCCTCATCGCCGACGGCCACCATCGCTACGAGACGGCGGTGGCCTTCGGCGCCGAGTCGCCTGCGGACGAGAACCGGGTGATGGCGCTCATCGTCTCGACCGGGGATCCGGGGCTCCACGTGTTCCCGACGCACCGGGTCTTCTCGGCGCGGCCCGAGCTCCGTGGCGCCGGCGAGGGCGAGCCGGTCGCGAGCGTCGAGGAGGCTCTCGTGCGCCTGTCCGAGGAGCCGCACGACCGCTCGGTCGCGATCGCGTACCGGAAAGGCGGCGCCGAGATCGTGCACGGGCGGGAAGGCGAGCTCGACGTCGAGCTCGTCGACCGGCACGGCCTCGACGGAATCGCATACACCCCGCGTGCGCACGATGCGATCGCGGCAGTGGACTCGGGCGAGGCGGACGCGGCGTACCTCCTGCGCGAGCCCCGTCTCGAAGACGTCTTCGCCGTCGCGCGCCGCGGCGAGCTCATGCCCTCCAAGAGCACGTACTTCTTCCCGAAGCCACTCTCCGGCCTCCTCTTCCATCCGGTCGACGGATGAGCCCCTGGCTCGAGCTCTGCCGCGGCAGCGTCGCTGACATCGAGCAGGTCCTGCAGCGTCTTCCCACACGTGTCGAACGCGAGCCGATTCTCAGGCGCGGCGAGGGCGGAGACGACACCACGGCGATCGACCAGGCGGCCGAGGACGCGGTCGTGGCGCGGCTCGAGGCGAGCGGCGAGAGCTTCGTCCTCGTGTCGGAGGAGCTCGGGACGAGGATGTTCGGGACGGGGGGACGTCAGGTGGTCGTGGTCGATCCCATCGACGGCTCGGTGAACGCGAAGCGGGACATCCCGTTCTTCTCGTTCTCCCTCGCCGTCGCCGACGGGCCGACGATGGGCGACGTCGTCTTCGGCTACGTCCACGACTTCGGAACGGGCGAGGAGTGGACGGCCACCCGCGGAGAGGGCGCATTCCTGAACGGGCAGCGGCTGGGCGCAGTCCGGCCGAAGGAGACGATCGAGATCCTGTCGTTCGAGGGGACCACGGCGAGCGCGATCGCGGCGCGCGCCGCCAGCGTGGCCGAAGTCGCCGGCCGCTTCCGCGTCATGGGCTCTCTTGCGCTCTCGCTCTGCCATCTCGCCGCGGGACGCGTGGACGCCGTGTGCTCGCTCAAGGAGGCACGTTCGGTCGACATCGCGGCGGCGCAGCTTCTCGTGCGGGAGTGTGGCCTCGCGGTGGAGCTGTTCGAGGATCCGCCGTTCGAGGCCGCTCCGCTCGACCTCGTCCCACGCTCCCGGCTCGTCGCCGCGGGGACGACCGAGCTCGCGGGGTCCGTCGCCACGGCCCTCTCCGCGTAGCCCGCGAGCGGTACGCTCACCCTCGTGAAGCCCGACCGCGACGCGATCCTCAAGGCGCTCGAGCAGGTCATCGACCCGGAGCTCAAGCGCCCGGTGACGGAGCTCGACATGGTCCGCGACGTCCTCGTCGAGGACGACGGTGCGGTCTCGGTGACGATCGCACTCACGGTGGCCGGCTGTCCGCTCCGGCAGTCGTTCGAGGATCAGGTCGCACGGTTCGTCGGCGAGGTGCCGGGCGTCACGTCGGTGCGGCTCGGCTTCGACGTGATGACCCCGGCCGAGAAGGCCGCGCTTGCGACACGCCTGCGAGGCGGCCGCGAGCAGCGCGAGATCTCACTCTCGCCCGCGACCCGCGTGATCGCGATCGCGTCCGGGAAGGGCGGTGTCGGAAAGTCGACGCTGACCGCGAACCTCGCGTACGCGCTGTCCTCGCTCGGCGAGCAGGTCGGTGTCCTGGACGGCGACGTGTACGGCCACTCGATCCCGCACATGCTCGGCGTGCACCAGAAGCCGATCGCCGTCGACGAGATGATCGTCCCACCCGTGCGCGGGGACCTCAAGCTCATGTCGATCGGGTTCTTCCTCGAGGAGAACGCGCCGATCATGTGGCGCGGGCCGATGCTGCACAAGGCGCTCGAGCAGTTCCTCTCGGACGTGCACTGGGGAGAGATCGACACGCTGCTGGTGGACATGCCTCCTGGGACGGGCGATGTCGCGATGTCGCTCGGCCAACTGCTCCCTCGCGCCGAGGCGCTCGTCGTCACGACCCCGCAGCCGGCGGCGCAGCAGGTTGCCGTGCGGGCGGCGCAGATGGCGTTGAAGACGGGGATGCGCGTCATCGGAGCCGTCGAGAACATGTCGTACCTCGTGGGAACGGGCCAGGAGCTCTTCGGCTCCGGCGGCGGCCAGGCGCTCGCGGACGAGATCGGCGTTCCGTTGCTCGCCCGGATCCCGCTCGATCCCGTGCTGCGCGAGTCGGCGGACGAGGGGAACCCGGTGCTCGAGGTCGCGCCGGACTCGGAGGCGGCACAGGCGATCGCGGCCCTGGCGAAGTCCGTTGCCGCGTCGCGTGCCGGGATCATCCGCAAGCCGCTGACGCTCCTCGGCTAGCGGCCGCGTGCCGGGCGCGGCGTTCTTCGACCTCGACCGGACACTCGTCTCGAAGTCGAGCTCGCTCGCGCTTGCGCCGGAGTTCCGCAGGCGTGGGCTGATCCGGCGGCGCGATCTCGCCAAGGCGGCGGTGGCTCAGCTCCTGTTCGTGCGCTTCGGTGCGGGCCACGCTCGCGTCGGTCAGACGGCGGACAGCGCGATGTCGATCCTGCGGGGCCTGCCCGTCGAGGTCATGCGGGAGATCGTCGCCGAGTCGCTCGAGACGGCGCTCAGGCAGCACGTGTACCAGGACGCGCTCGACGCGGTCACGGACCACGCGGGCCGTGGTGAGCGCTCGTTCATCGTCTCCGCGGCGCTCCAGGAGATCGTGGACGCCCTCGCGGGCGAGCTCGGCTTCGCGGGCGGCGTCGGCTCCACGGCCGAGATCGAGGACGGCGTCTACACGGGCCGCCTCCTTCGGCGGCTGTACGGACGCGAGAAGGCGAACGCGCTCGACGAGCTCGCGGCGGCCGAGGGCATCGACCTCGGCTCGTCGACCGCGTACTCGGACTCCGCAAGCGATCTCCCCTTCCTCGAAGCCGTGGGAAAGCCCGTGGTGGTGAACCCCGATCGCGCGCTCCGCAAGATCGCGAGCGAGCGAGGCTGGCCGGTACGGCACTTCCGGGCGAAAGCCTTCCCCGGGTCGTGACGGCGGACGAGGCACGCGAGCGTCTGCATGGCCTCGGCCTGGATGCCGACGCCGTCGAGGTCCTGCTCGCACACTTCACGGACGCCGATCGGCGCGGCAAGCACGGGCACGGACTGTCCCGGGTGTCCTGGCTCGAGTCCCAGGAGATCGACCCCGCGGCCCGCCCGCGCCGACTCGTCACGGACGATGCGTATGAGCGCTGGGACGGGAACGGCGCGCTCGGGTACCTCGTCCTCGACGAGATCGTGCGCGCGACGATCGCGAGCCCTCCCACGCGCGCGCGCGCGGTCGTGGCGGAGCGCTGCTTTCCGACCGGCGTCCTCGGGTACTGGACGCGCGCTCTCGCCGTGGCCGGCTTCGTGGCGGTGCTCACCGCGACCTCGCCGCGGCGGCTTCCGCACCCCGACGGTGGGCCGCCGCTGACCGGGACGAACCCGCTGGCGATCGCGATTCCCTCGAGCGACGGCAGGCCGGTCGTCGCGGACGTGTCCATGGGAGCCGTGACGCACGGGGACGTCCTCGCCGGGACGGCACGTCCCGAGGACCTCGTCCCCTTCGGCGGCGAGCAGGCGCACAAGGCGTTTGCGCTCGCCGTCGGCCTCGAGTTGCTCGTCGGCGCGCTCGCCGGTGCGGAGCACGGCGTCCTGCTCGTCGTCGCGCGCCCGGAGCACGACCCCGTGCCTGCGTTCCGCCTGCTCGCGCAGGGTCGGCGCATTCCGGGCGACTAGGCGCCGACACGCGACGAGAGCGGCTGCGAGTCAACGCCGCCCGGCTGCCCGCTAGCCGCTCTTCGTCGTGTTGCCCCCTCCCCTTCAGAGAGAGCATGCCGCAGGCCCTTACGGTGGCCTTAGGGCGGGTTTCAGGCGCAACTAGAGCCGAATCGGGGTGAGCGGAGGGTCTCCTCGCTCGATCGCGAGGAGGTTGTCCACCACGAGGCGCGTCATCCCCTCGCGTGCCTGCTTCGTCGCGCTTCCGAGGTGCGGGGTCAAGACGACGTTCGGGAGATCGAGCAGCTCTGAGGGCACGTTCGGCTCGTTCACGAACACGTCCAGCCCGGCCCGAATCCGCCCGGAGACGAGCTCGGCGACGAGCGCCTCCTGTTCGACGATCTCGCCTCGTGCCGTGTTCACGAAGGACGCGCCGTCGCGTAGCAGGGCAAGCCGTCTCTCGTCGATGAGGCCCACCGTCTCCGGGGACAGCGGCACGTGGACGCTCACGATGTCCGCCTCCGCGAGAAGCGTGTCGAGCTCGCGGAACTCGGCGAGGTCGGTCTCGACGCGACGGCGTTGCGCGTACAGCACCCGGAGCTCGAAGCCACGGGCACGCCGTGCGACCGCGCTTCCGATACGCCCCAGCCCGACGATCCCGAGCGTGGAGCCCGAGAGCTCGTCGGCCATGAAGCCCTCCGCCCACGATGCGCCCCAGCCGCCTGCGCGCACGAGGCGATCACCCTCGACCACGCGCCGCCTGGACGCGAGGATCAGCGCGAACGCAAGGTCGGCGGTCGCGTTGTCGAGCACGCCCGGCGTGTTCGTGACGACCACGCCACGCGCTCCGCACGCCGCGATGTCGATCCTGTCGTAGCCGACGCTGAAGTTCGCGACGATCTTGAGGCCGGGAAGCAGGTCGAGCGGAACGGGCTCGTTCGCGACGACGAGCCCTTCCACATCGGGCCGAGGCGCGTCGAGCTCCGCGAGCGGGAGCACCTCGACGTCGCGAAGCTCGTCGAACGCAGGGCCGGGATAGCGGCGCGTCGCCAGGACTCGCATCGGCTACCCCGACTTGCGGCGTAGCCGCTCGAGGACGAACGGGTCGATCTCGGCCATGCCGTCCACGCGCGACTCGAGGTTCTCGTTGCCGGCCCACTCGTCGAGCCGCTCGTAGCCGAGCACGGCGAGGCGCGTCTCGACCTCCTTGCGCAAGGCGTCGTCGACCGTGACCCATCGCTCGCGCGGCGTCGCGACGAAGAGCTCCTGGTGGATCGCGAAGATGCGGCGGAGCTCCTCGAGCGGTCTCTCGTGGTCGTCCACGCGGAGGTCGACGAAGACGTCCGAGAGCCCCGCGTAGCCCTGCTCCGGGCCGACGACGAGCAGGGCGGCGGACTGCTGGCCGCGGCTGTCCCCGCCCGCCGCCTGGGCGGCGTCGAGGCAGTCGAGGAGGCGGTCGGCGAGCGGCTTCTCCACCGTCGCGTCGAAGGTCTGCGCGAGCGCGTCCACCGTCTCGGCGGAGACGAGGATGTTGCCCTGCGCCGTGTAGCACGGCCCGGTCCTGCTGCCCGCCCACGCATTGCACTCGTCTCCCGTGTACGCCGCCCCGCGCCCATCGGCGTCGACCACGCCGAGCTGACGCTCCGCGCGCAGGTCGTCGGCCGCCGTCAGGCGCTCGACGACCTCGTCGGCGGGGATTCCTTCGCGGAGCAGCGCCAGGCCGTCGGGGCCGTAGCGGGGGTTCGCGTGGGACTGCGTCGCGATCGCCCCGACGAGCGGCTCGGCCCAGGGGACGATCGAGCCGACGGCGAGGAACCTCGACTGCACCGCGACTCCCCACTGGCGCGCCTCGAGGTCGCACGCGCAGATCGAGTACGTCGAGACGATCACGTCAGCCGTACGTCAGGTGCGCGAGATCGAGCTCGAGCAGAGCCTCGTCGTCGACGAGCGCGCACGCCACCTCGCCGAGGGAGAGCGCCGCGTGCACCTGCTCGACCGTGGACGCCCGTACGACGATCGGCGTGCCCTGCGCGTGAGCCGTGCGGAGCGCCCCCAGGTCGGAGACGTCGTCGAGCACGAGTGCGCCATCGAGGTCGACCGTTCCCTCGAGCGCGATCTGCGGGACCTTGCGACCCGTCGCCCCGAACCAGCGCTCCCGCATCAGAAGGTCAGTGACTCGCCCGGCTCGGGCGCGAGGATCTCCACCCCGGCGGGCGAGAGCTCGCGCAGCTTCTCAGGCGTGCCCGTGAGGATCGGGAACGTGCCGTAGTGGCAGGGGACGACGCGCTGTACGCCCAGGAGCTCGATTGCGACCGCAGCCTCGCGCGGGCCCATGGTGTAGTGGTCGCCGATCGGGAGCACCGCAACGTCGGGCGTGTAGATGCGGCCGATCAGCGACATGTCCGCGAAGACGTTCGTGTCGCCCGCGAAGTAGATCGTGAAGCCGTCCTCTAGCTCGATGATGAACCCGCACGACTCGCCCGTGTAGTGGAACTGGCCGTTCTCGAAGACGCTCGACGAGTGGTTCGCATGCGTGAGCGTCAGCTTGACGCCGCCGACGTCGACCGTGCCTCCCTTGTTGATCGCCTGTGTCGGGTCCTGCGAGAGGCCGTTCAGCGAAAGCCAGCCGCGCATCTCCACCTGGGCGATGACCGGGCAGTCGAACTTCTGCGCGATCGCCACGGTGTCGCCGCGGTGGTCGTCGTGGCCGTGGGTGAGGGCGATGAGATCGCAGCGCTCCGGCTCGACCTCGCTCTCGGGGCACTTCGGGTTCCCATTGAGCCATGGGTCGACGTAGATTCGCTTGCCGTCCGGTGAGTCGAGACGGAAGGACGCGTGCCCGAGCCAGGTCAGCTCCGTCGCCACGCCCGAAATCTAGTCGCTAGAAGGTGAGCGAAGCGGCGGCGTCGGACGCGAAGTCGAGGATCGGCTCGACGACGAAGAAAGAGCCGACAGTGACCACGACGGCGGCTGCGACGGCCGTTGCGAGCAACGGGTCGCGCGGCGGGCTGCCGCCGACTGCGACCACCGGCGCCGCGACCGGCGCCCTCATGTAGAGCCAGCGCACGACGTTCAGGTAGTACGCGAGCGAGACCATGGTTGCGGCCACGCCTACGAGCACGAGCCACCATTCGCCCGCCTCGTAGGCCGCAGAGAACACGAACAGCTTGCCGAACAGGCCGCCCGTCAACGGGAAGCCGGCGAACCCGAGCATGAAGACCCAGAGCGCGGCGCCGTAGAACGGCCGTTCCCAGCCGAGGCCGGCGAGCGACTCGAGCGTCACCGGCGCGGCCAGCTCGCGCTCACGGGCGGCGACGACGGCGAAGGCGCCGACCGACATCGCGGAGTAGGGAACGAGGTAGTAGAGGAGCGCTTCCGTGCCGCGTCCCGTATCCGTCGAGACGGCGATGAGCATGAACCCGGCGTGCGAGATGGACGAGTAGGCGAGAAGCCGCTTCAGGTCTCGCTGCGCGAGCGCGGCGAGGTTCCCCCAGGCGAGCGAGATGCACGCAAGGACTGCGACCGCGATCGTCCAGATCTCCGACTCGTCCGGGAACGCCGTCACGAGGAGACGGACGGTCACGACGAGCGCCGCGGCCTTGGTGGCCGCGGACATGAATGCGGTGACCGAGCTGGGGGCGCCCTGGTAGACGTCCGGCGTCCACATGTGGAAGGGCGCCGCCGAGACCTTGAACGCGAGCCCGGCGAGGATCATCGCGAGACCGGCGAGGAGGAACGCCTCGTCACCTGCTGCCGCGTCGGCGATCTGGGCGAAGCCGAGCTCCTCCGTCGCCCCGTACACGAACGCCGAGCCGAAGAGGAGGATCGCGGAGCCGAAGCTACCGACGATCACGTACTTGAGCCCCGCCTCGAGCGACGTGTCCCGGTCGGTGTCGATCGCGACCAGGACGTAGAGGCAGAGCGAGAACCACTCGAGCCCGAGGAAGAGCGTCATGAGGTTCTCAGCGCTGACGAAGAACGCCATTCCCGCCGCCGCCGCGGTCAGCAGCGCGTAGTACTCCGCCGCGTGGTGCCGGCGCTCCGCCCACGCGACGAGCACGACCGCGGCCGCCGTGACGGCGAGGACCACCTGCGCGAACGCGGCGAGGCGATCGCGGACCATCGAGTCCGAGAGCAGCGGCTCCGCGACCGGAGTCTCGGAGAACACGATGCACGCGAAGATCGTGGCAAGGACGCAGCCGATCAGCGCGACGGCTGCAGCGACCCCGCGCCGCATCCACTCCGGCACGAGGACGGCCGCGAGGAGCGCGACGCCGGACGCACCGAGCAGGGAGAGCGTCGGCGAGAGCGCGAGCCAGTCGACGCGCGGCGTGTCGATCACGGCGACACCTCGGACGAGACGAACGCCGTGTACTGCGTCGTGTCGAGCGCTCGGTCGCTGACGAGCGCCGGGCAGGCGGAGAGCACGAGCAGGATGAGGACGAGCGGGAGCAGGAGCCCGAGCTCACCGGGTCTCAGGTCGAGCGCGCCCTCCTGCACGGCGGGCCCCTGTCCCCGATGGAGGATCGCCGAGATCAGCCGGAGGGTGTACATCGCGGCGAGCACGATTCCGAGGGCGACGACCGCCGTGTACCCCCAACCCTGCGCGTAGACGCCGGTCATGATCAGGAACTCGCCCGCGAACGTCGTCGAGCCCGGCACCGCGAGCGCGATCATCCCCGCGGCGAGGACTACGGTGGCGAGCGCAGGCCGGCCGCGGGCCATGCCGCCGAGCGCCGCCAGCTCGCCGGTCCCGCAGCGCCGCTCGACCATGCCGACGAGGAGGAACAGCGCACCCGACACGAGCGCGTGGTTCACCGACTGGAGGATCGATCCCGCCACGCCTCCGCCGGAGGCGCTGAAGAGGCCGACGGTGATGAGGCCCATCTGCGCGAGCGACGAGTAGGCGACGATGCCCCGCAGGTCAGGCGACCGGAAGGCGAGCACGGAGCCGTACACGATCCCGGCTGCCGCGAGGACGAGCAGCACCCCGCGCAGGTCGTCGACCGGCTCGGGGAACTTCAGCAACGTGATGATGAAGCCCCAGATCGCTGTCTTCGACACGACGCCCGACAGGACCGCTGTCACTTCGATCGGCGCCTCGCGGTACGTGAGGGCGAGCCAGCCGTGCAGCGGGAAGATCGGCGCCTTGATCGCGAAGGCGATCGCGAAGCCGAGGAAGATCCAGGTGTTGTCGCTCGGGCCGGACTCGAGCAGCGAGAACGTGCCCTGTGTCACGCCGAACGCGACGACCGAGGCGAGCATGAGCAGCGAGCCGACCATCGTGTAGACGACAAAGGTCAGCGTCGCGACGCTCCTGCGGGCGCCTCCCCACACGCCGACCAGCACGTACAGCGGGATGAGCATCGCCTCGAAGGAGACGTAGAAGAGGAGGATGTCCTGGGCGGCGAAGGTCGCCACCACCGCGCCGATGAGGAACAGCTGGAGCGCGTAGTACGCGCGCGGGCGATCGCGGCCGACCCAGAGCGCGTAGCCGATCGCAGCCGCCGAGACGACCACCGCGGCGCCGGCGAGCCAGAGCGTGAAGCTGAAGAAGCCGACGGAGTAGGAGATGCCGAGGCTCTCGACCCACTCCTGGTTCGCGGTGTACTGGAGACCGCCGCCGTCGAACTCGAATTGCGCTGCCGCGACGATCCACACGCCGACCTCGGCGAGCGCGACGAGGAGCGCGAGGCCCGCTGTCCACGTCCGCGGGAGCGGGAGTGCCGCGACGACGAGCGCGCCGGCGATCGGGAGGACGATGAGAGTCGTGGTCAGCATCGGTCAGCGCACCGCCACGAAGACGACGACGAGCACGGCCACGGCGAATGCGATCGCCAGGGCGTATGTGCGCAGCAGCCCTGTCTGGACCCGCGCGACCTCCCCGCCGACCTGGATCGTCCCGGAGCCGATCTCGTCGAGCGAGCGCTCGATCACGGGCTCCTCCACGCGTTGACGGAGCAGGTCCGCGAGAGCTGCGGAAGGCCGGTAGAAGAGCGCGTCGTACAGTTCGTCGAAGTAGAACTTGTGCTCCAACACGCGCCAGAGCTCGGGCTTCCGCACGAGCTGGCGGTCCTGCTGAAAGGCGCGCCGTGCGACGAAGAACCCGATTACGCCGAGCGCGACCGCGATGGCGCTCGTCAGGTAGTCCTGGGTGACGGTCGGGTGGACGAGCGGCTCGGCCACCTCGTCGATCCAGGTGAGGAAGGGCTCCCAGACGCCGGGGATGACGACGAGCCCCCCGATGGTCGAGAGCACGGTGAGGATCCCGACCGGGATGAGCATCGAGCGCGGGCCCTCGCCATGGCCGTGCGCTTCGTGCTCCGCCCCGTGCCCCGCCTCCGCGTGCTGCGGGCCGTGGAACACGGTGAAGTAGAGGCGGAACGTGTACAGGCCGGTGAGCAGCGCGCCGACGAGCGCTGCGACGTACAGCGTCCAGCCGAGCGAGTCGTCCATCGCGAGCGCCGAGGAGATGATCCCGTCCTTCGACCAGAAGCCGGCAAAGATCGGGATGCCGACGAGCGCGAGCGAGCCGACGAGAAAGGCAATGTGCGTCCGCGGGAGCACGTCCTTCAGGCCGCCCATCCGGCGGATGTCCTGCTCGCCGTCGAGGTGGTGGATGACGACGCCGGCGGACATGAAGAGCAGCGCCTTGAAGAAGGCGTGCGTCATCAGGTGGAAGATCGCGTAGCCGTACGCGCCGATCCCGGCCGCGAGGAACATGTAGCCGATCTGCGACATCGTCGAATAGGCGATGACGCGTTTGATGTCCCACTGGACGAGCGCGATGAGACCGGCCGCGAGCAGCGTGACGGTCCCGAGGATCGCCGCGAGGTGCTGAACGTCGACGGCGACCTCGAAGATCGGATGCGCGCGGACGAGCAGGTAGACCCCCGCCGTCACCATCGTCGCCGCGTGGATGAGCGCGGAGACAGGCGTCGGGCCCTCCATCGCGTCCGGGAGCCAGGTGTGCAGCGGGATCTGCGCCGACTTCGCCACCGCACCGCCGAGGAGGCCGAGCGCGATGAGGTTGATCATCGTGCTCGAGACCGAGCCCGCCTGGTCGAACACCCCGAAGAACTCGAGCGTGCCGGTCTCCCAGACGAGTAGCACGAGCGCGAGCGCGAACGTCGCATCGCCTATCGCGTTCATGACGAAGGCCTTCTTGGCGGCCGCGACCGCCTCCGGGCGCTGGTGCCAGAACCCGATCAGGAGGTACGACGCGAGCCCGACGAGGCCCCAGCCGACGAGCAGGAGGAGGAAGTTCCCCGCCTGCACGAGCATGAGCATCGAGAAGACGAAGAGCGACATGTACGCGAAGTAGCGACGTTCCTCGTCGTCGCCCGCCATGTAGCCCATCGAGTACCAGACGATGAGCCCGCCGACGCCCGTGACGATGAGCATCATCACGGTCGAGAGCGGGTCGACCAGGATCTGGAAGCCCACGTCGAAGTCGCCGGCCGCGAGCCACGTGTATGCGGTCGACATCTGCTCGCGGTTGTCCGGGCTCTCCGACCACAGCCCGAAGAAGGCCACGAGCGCGCCGCCGAAGGCGACGAACGTCGTGAGCGTCGAGATCCAGCCGGCCTGGCGCCGCGTGATGTCCTGCCCCATGAACGTGATGAAGACGGCGCCGAAGAGCGGCGCGACAAGACAGATCCAGGCTCCGGCGATCATGACCTAGCCTCGGAGGGCGCGCGCCTGGTCGACGTCGAGCGCGACGCCCCTGCGCGCCATGGCGACGATCAGCCCGAGGCCGATGGCGACCTCTGCCGCCGCGACTGCCATTACCGCGAGGGCGAAGATCTGGCCGTCGAGCTCCCCGACCTGGCGCGAGAAGGCGATCAGGGTGAGGTTGCCGGCATTCAGCATGATCTCGAGCGACAGCAGGACGATGAGCGGGCTCCGCCGGAGCAGCACGCCGATCGCGCCGGTGGCGAAGAGGATCGCGGCGACGATCAGGTACCAGCCGACGCCGGGACCGCTCACGCGTGCTCCTTCTCGCGGGTCGTGCCGAGGACGACGCCGCCGATCGCGGCGACGAGGAGCACGATCGACGTGATCTCGAACGCGAGCAGATGGTCGGTCAGGAAGAGCTCGCCGATCTCACCCGGGCTCCCGAACGAGTCGCTCACCTCGGCCGGGTCGGACAGCTGGTCGCCCCAGGCGAGCCCGAGGACGACCACGATCTCGACGAGGATCGCCGCCGCCGCGATGATCGAGGCCGTCCGCAGGAGGGGCGAGCTGCCGGCCCACGGCGCGTCGGCGCGTCCGCCGAGATAGGCGATGACGAAGAGGAACATGACCATGACCGCACCGGCGTAGACCAGCACCTGCGCTGCCGCGAGGAACTCGGCGGCGAGGAGGAGATACAGCACCGCAAGCGATGCGAGGTTCCCGATGAGGGCGAGCGCCGAGAAGAACGGGTTCTGCACGCTCACGACGGCGACGCCGCTCGCGAGGCAGGCACCCGCGGCGAGGAACCACACGATCCAGACGATCACGTTGCCCACCTACGAGTGTTCCTTGTAGGTCGGGGTGGGGGTGTCGAACGTGCGCGGGTCGGCGACCGGGACCCGCTTGATCGGCTCCGCGAGCAGCATGTCCTTCGTGTAGACGAGGTCGTCGCGGGAGTACTCGGAGATCTCGAACTCGTTTCCGAGGGTGATCGCGTCGAACGGGCACGCGAGCTCGCAGTAGCCGCAGAAGATGCAGCGGCTCATGTTGATCTCGTAGATGCGCGCGTAGCGCTCACCGGCCGAGACGCGGTTGTCCGGCGTGTTCTCGTCGGCGACCACTCGGATGCAGTCCGCCGGGCACGCGGCTGCGCAGAGCGAGCAGCCGACGCACTTCTCGAGGCCGTTCTCGTGCGTGTGGAGGCGGTGCCGTCCGCGGAAGCGCGGGTAGACCGGGCGCTTGTAGTCCGGGTACTGCTGCGTGATCGGCTTCCGGAAGATCTGGCGGAAGGTGACCGCGAACCCCTTGAACGTGTCGAGCGGCTGCGGGCTCACAGCCACACCACCAGGACGGCCGTCACGACCGCGTTGATCGTCGCGATCGGGAGCAGGACCTTCCACCCGAAGCGCATGAGCTGGTCGTACCGAAGCCGCGGCAGCGTCGTCCGCATCCAGATGAAGACGTAGAGCAGGATCGCGAGCTTCACGAGGAACCAGATCGGCCCGAGCCAGGACGGGCCGTCCCAGCCGGGCCCGTGCCACCCGCCGAGGAACAGCGTGACGCAGAGAGCCGAGAGCGTGATCAGGTTGATGTACTCGGACATCGAGAAGAGCCCGAAGCGCATCCCGCCGTACTCCGTGTGGTAGCCGGCGACGAGCTCCTGCTCCGCCTCAGGCAGATCGAACGGCGCGCGTGCCGTCTCGGCGGTGCCCGCGAGCAGGAAGACGATGAGCCCGACGAACTGCGGTACTGCGTACCAGACCGTGTCGGACTGCGCGGCGACGATGTCCGAGAGCCGCAGCGACTCGGCCATGATCACGACCCCGAGCACGGACAGGGCGAGCGACACCTCGTACGAGACGAGCTGCGCGCAGGTCCGCATGGAGCCGAGCAGCGCGTACTTCGAGTCGGATGCCCAGCCGCCGATGATGAACCCGTAGACCCCGACGGAGCCGAACGCGAAGATGAGAATCAGCCCGATCGAGACGTCCGCGACCTGGCCCGGGATGTAGACGCCGCCGACCTCCCAGCCGGGGCCGAACGGGATCACCGAGAAGGTCGCGAGGGCCGTGAACGCCGCGAGGAAGGGCGCGAGCAGGTAGAGCCAGTCGATCGCGGCTGCGGGATAGAAGCTCTCCTTGTGCAGCAGCTTCAGGAGGTCGGCGATCGGCTGCAGGAGGCCGTACGGGCCTGCGCGGTTCGGTCCGTAGCGCAGCTGCATGCGCGCCATGACCTTCCGCTCGGCGAGCGTCAGGTAGGCGAACATCGCCATGACGATGTTGATGACGATGAACGCCTGGATCAGGCTCACCCACCACTCGGGCTGCGGCATCAGGTCTTCACCACCTCGACGCTCGAGAGCAGGTCGACGGCGTACTCGTCCGGGATGCGCGCGACGCCCGGAACGAGGGACTTCGAGATGCGGGCTGTGAGCTCGACATCCGTGCCGTTGGAACGGACGACGACCTGGTCACCGCTCGAGATTCCGCGCCGGTCGGCATCCGGCGGCGCCAGCTCGACCTCGGCGGCCGGCCGGAGGAACTCGAGCTCCGGGATGCGTTCGACGGCGGCGCCGGAGAAGAGCGGGCGGAACCGGTGGAGGCGAAGCTCGCCCACGAAGTGCTCGTCTCCGGACGCCGGGAGCGGCGCTGGCGCCGGTGTCGTCGCGGCCTCGGGCTGCTCGTACGGCGTGCGGGCGGGCAGCGGTGCGCGGAGCCCGATGTCCGCGAGCGTGAGGTCGCGGAAGAGGCGCGCCCGAAGCTCGTCGTAGACGCCCGACGCGTATGGCGACACCTCGACGTCGAACCGCTCGGCAAGCTTGCTGATCCAGGCGAGCTCGTCCGGGCACGGCGGAAGTGCGGTCCGGCGCAGCCGCTGGACGCGACCCTCGAGGTTCATGGTCGTCCCGTCCCGCTCGAGCGCCGCGGTCGCGGGGAGGATCACGTCGGCCCAGCCCGCGACGAGGTCGTGGAACATCGTCAGCGCGATCACGTGCCCGGCCTGCTCGGCGAGCGCGCGGACGCTCGGGTCCGAGGCTGCGTCGTCGCCGGAGACGATCAGCAGCTCGATCGGCTCCGGGTTCGCCTCGTCGGCGTCGGCCGCGGCTGCCCAGGCGGCCGAGACACCACGCCCGTTGGCAGTTGCGGGAAGATGGAATGCGCCGCAGCCGGGTCTGTCCTCGAAGCCGAGCTTGTTCGCGAGCTCCGCGATCCGCGCGCCGCCTCCACCGCCGGGGCCGGACCAGACGAGCACCGCCCGCTCCGCCGAACGCAGGCGCTTCCCGAGCGCGTTGCGCGGCTCCGCGAGTTCGAGGCACTTCGCCGCGCCTCCGCCCGGCTCGGTCTGCACGGAACCGGTCGGCGAGCATGTGACCACCTCGGCGCCTCGGCGCCGTGCGTCCTTGATCCAGAGGTCGACGATCGGCGCACGCTCGGCGACCGGGTCGTCGCCGAGGACCACCACCAGGCTCGCGTCTCCGATCGCCGAGAGCGGCAGCCGGAACGCGTCGAGCGCGTCCGAGATCGCCTCCGGGAGCACGGCCGAGTGCGCGTCGACCCCGTGGCGGAGGAGGGTCCCGAGCGAGAACGCGATCTCCATCGTCTCCGACCCCGAGAGAGCGGTCACGATCGAGCCGCGCGCTTCACGCAAGAGCGTCTCGACCTCGTCGAGCGCCTCGTCCCAGGAGATCTCGCGAAGACCTTTCGGCCCGCGGCGAAGCGGGGTCGTGATGCGGTCCTCCGCGCGCAGGTGCGGATACGTGAAGCGGCCCTTGTCGCACAGCCAGCCGCGGTCGATCTCCGGGTGGTTTCGACTCAGGATCCGCCGCACCTTGCCCTCGCGGATCGTGGCCGTCACGTTGCACCCGACCGGGCAGCCGGTGCAGACCGTCGGCACATCCTGGATCTCCCACGGGCGCCCTTCGAAGCGGTAGAGCGTGGACGTCAGCGCCCCGACCGGGCACAGCTCGATGACGTTGCCGGAGAACGCGGACCGGTACGGCTCGTCCTCGAACGTCGCGATCTCCGACATCGCACCACGGTTGCGCGCGATGAGGAGCCCGTCCTCCGCGACCTCCTCGGAGAACCGCGTGCAGCGGTAGCAGAGGATGCAGCGCTCGCGGTCGAGCGCGATGAGCGGGGACACCGGTATCGGCTTGTCGAACGTCGCCTTCGAGAAGCGCATCCGGGATGCACCCGGCCCGTAGCGGAAGGTGAGGTCCTGGAGCGGGCACTCGCCGCCCTTGTCGCAGACCGGGCAGTCGAGCGGGTGGTTCACGAGGATGAACTCGAGCGTCGACTCCTGGCCGTCGGCCGCTTTGGGGGACGTGTGGGCGGTGCGCACGTGCATGCCCTCGGAGACGGTGAGCGTGCAGCCGGCCTGGAGCTTCGGCGTGCCCTCGATCTCGACGAGGCACATGCGACATGCGCCGATGGGCGGCCCGAGCCGCGGCTCGTAGCAGAACACCGGGATCTCGATCCCGGCGGCCATCGCGGCCTCGACCACGCCCGTGCCCTTGGGGACCTGGACGGGCCGGTCGTCGACGGTGACAGAGACGAGCTCGGTCGCGGCGACGCTCACGAGCAACGCCCCTCGTGCCACATTGACACTTGGCGGGTCACGCGGGCACCTCGGCCCCAGCTGAGTGCTCAGTGTGGTGCGTGTGCTGGTCGATGGGCGCGACGATGCCCTCGATCGACGAGCTCCCGTGGAACGGGCAGCCGCCGAGCCGGACGTGCTCCTCGAACTCGTCACGGTAGTTCCGGAGGTAGCTCGAGACCGGGTAGACGGCGAAGTCGCCGAGAGCGCAGAGCGAGTTGCCGAGCATGCGGTCGCACACGCTGTCGAGGAGCGCGAGGTCGGTGTCCTCCGCGTGCCCGTCCTCGATCTTCGTCAGCAGCTGCACGAGCCAGCGTGTTCCCACGCGGCACGGCGTGCACCGTCCACACGACTCGTGCATGTAGAACTGCGCCGCCCGCAGTGCGAGCTGCACCATGCAGCAGCGGTCGTCGACGACGATGATCGCCGCGGAGCCGAAGAACGAGCCGGCCGCGCCGATCGAGTCGTAGTCCATCGGCGTGTCGATCTGGTCGGGCGTGAGCACGGGCACGGACGACCCGCCGGGGATGATCGCCTTCAGCTCGCGCCCGCCAGCGACACCGCCGGCGACGTCGTAGACGAGCTGGCGGATCGTCGTCCCGAGCGGACGCTCGTAGTTCCCCGGGTTCGCGACGTTCCCGGACAGCGAGAAGACGGCGGTACCGGGCGCGCTCGACGCGCCGATCTTGGCGAACTCCTCGGGGCCGAGCTCGAGGATCTTGGGCACGAGCGCGATCGTGCTGACGTTGTTGATCTGCGTCGGCGCGTCGTACAGGCCCTGCACCGGCGGGAACGGCGGCCGCGGCCGCGGCTGTCCGCGCTTGCCCTCGAGCGACTCGAGGAGAGCGGTCTCCTCGCCGCAGATGTAGGCACCGGCGCCGCGGTGGAGCACGATCGTCACGCCGCCGAGGAGGTCCGCCTTCCGCGCCTCGTCGAGCGCCGCGCGCATGACCTCGAACTCGTGGAGATACTCGCCGCGGATGTAGATGAAGACGCTCTGCGATGCGATGCCGTGGGCCGTTATGAGGCAGCCCTCGATCAGGCGGTGCGGCGTGAAGCGCATGACGTCACGGTCCTTGAACGCACCCGGCTCCGACTCGTCGGCGTTCACGACGAGGTACACCGGCTTGCCCGTGTCCTTCGCGAGCAGCGAGGCCTTGCGCCCGGTCGGGAAGCCTGCGCCG
This sequence comes from uncultured Actinomycetes bacterium, assembly GCA_963815895.1. GTDB lineage: Bacteria > Actinomycetota > Thermoleophilia > Gaiellales > Gaiellaceae > GMQP-bins7. The sequence continues at coordinate 1,182,970 of CAWFIP010000002.1, forward strand.
CCACGCCCGCGCAGGTTCGCCGTCGTGATCGCTTCGATGACCGCCTGCGGTTCCTCCGCGCGCGCCTTCGCGAGCGCCTCGTACCCGCCGACCGCGCGGTAGCCCTCGAGCCGTGTGAGGTCGTGATCCTCCGTGCCCGCGGTGAGGAGCTCAGGAGCGGCCACGAATCTCCTCGACGATCTCGGAAACATCCTCGGGGCGCACCGGCTCGTGGTAGCGGTGGTCGACGACGACGACAGGAGCTCGCCCGCAGCCGCCCGCACACTCGATCGCGCGCAGCGTGAACGCGCCGTCCTCCGTCGTCTCGCCCGGCGCGATCCCGAGCTCGCGGGCGAAGGCGTCCACGACTGCCTGCGCGCCGGCGAGGGCGCAGGAGAGGTTCGTGCAGACCTCGATCATGTGGCGCCCGACAGGGGCGAGGTGGAGCATGTCGTAGAACGACGCGATGGAGAGGCAGTACGCAGGCGTGACGTCGAGCGCCTCCGCGACCTCGCGCAGCGCCTCCGGCGGCAGCCACCCCTCGTGCCGCTCCTGGGCGAGCCGCAGCGCCTCGAGGACGGCAGAGCGCCGGTCCGGGTACTGCTTCGCGATCTTCCGCACGGTGTCGTCGAAGGCGGTGCTCACGACTCGCTCTCCGAGTCGTGAGCGGGGAGGGGTGTGGGGAACCGAGAGGTTCCCCGCGTTCTCGAGAAGAAGGGGGCACGTGGGGGAAACATGGTTTCCTCCACGAACGCGAGCCGAAGGCGAGCGTTGCTCACCTGTCGGCGTCCCCCATGACGGGGTCGAGCGATCCCGCAATCGCGACGAGGTCGGCGACGAGGCACTCCTGGACGACGGTTGCGGTCGCCTGGAGCGCGGCGAAGCTCGGTGCGCGGAACTTCACGCGCCACGGCCTCGAGCCGCCGTCGGAGACGAGGTAGCAGCCGGATTCGCCGCGGGGCGACTCGATGACGGTGTACACCTCGCCCTCCGGCACGGTGTAGCCCTCGGTGACGAGCTTGAAGTGGTGGATCAGCGTCTCCATCGACGTGTGCAGCTCGTGGCGGGGCGGAAGGACGACCTTGCGGTCGTCGGTGATCCACGGCTCGCCGCCCATCTCGTCGAGCTTGTCGAGGCACTGCCGGACGATGCGCACGGACTGGCGCATCTCGTCCATGTGCACCTTGTATCGGTCGTAGACGTCGCCGTTCGGGTAGACGGGCACGTCGAAGTCGACCTCGTCGTAGGCGAGGTACGGCATCGCCTTTCGCAGGTCCCAGTTCACGCCGACCGAGCGCAGCATCGGGCCCGACTGCGCGAGCGCGAGGGCATCGTCCGCCGAGAGGAGGCCGATTCCCTTGGTCCGCTCGAGCCAGATCGCGTTGCGGTCGAGGAGCGCCTCGTACTCGTCCACCGACTTCGGCATCGCGTCGCAGAACTTCCGCGCCTCTCCCGTGAAGCCGGACGGGATGTCCTCCGCGAGGCCGCCGACCTGGAAGTAGCGCGTGTGCATGCGCGTCCCGCCGACCATCTCGAAGAGGTCGAGGAGCCCGTCGCGATCGTCGAAGCAGTACCAGAAGAGCGATATCGCCCCGATCTCGAGAGCCGAGGTACCGAGCCACACGAGGTGGGAGTGGATGCGGTTGAGCTCCGCGAGAGCCATCCGCGCCCAGACCGCCTTGCGCGGGATCTCGAGCCCGAGCAGCTGCTCGACGGCGAGCACGTACACGAGCTCGTTCGCCTGGAAGGAGACGTAGTCGATCCGAGGCGCGTACGTGACCGACTTCCACCACGTCTTCGCCTCCATGTTCTTCTCGAAGCCCGTGTGGAGGTAGCCGATGACGGCGCGGATGCCCGCGACCGTCTCGCCGTCGAGGTCGACGACGAGCCGGAGCACGCCGTGCGTCGACGGGTGGTTCGGCCCGAAGTTGACCGTGAGAATGTCGTCGAGCGAGTGGCGCTCGGTGTCGATCTCGAGGATCGTGGGAACCGGGCTCGGGATGCGCGAGCCCTCGTAGATCCGTCTGGGGGCGACGATCGCCATCGCTACTCGGCGTCCGAGAACCGCACCGGCTCACCGCCCAGCGGGTAGTCCTTGCGGAGGGGATGGCCTTCCCAGTCCTCGGGCATGAGGATCCGGACGAGGTTCGGGTGGCCCGCGAAGCGGATCCCCATCATGTCCCAGGCCTCCCGCTCGAACCAGTCGGCGGCGGGCCACACTGGGAGAACGCTGTCGATCTCCTCACCCTCGTCGAGCCACACCTTCACCGTCAGCCGGGCGGGGCTCTCCGAGACGCGCAGCAGCTGGTACGTGACCGCAAAGCGCTTCGGCTTCGGGTCCGGCACGCGCGCGTAGCCCTGCGAGCCCGGTTGGTTGAGGTCCCGGCCATCCACGGTCCCGACGTACCCGGCGACGCCCTTCTCGCCCCAGCCGAGGTAGTCGGAGGCCGCGATGTCGCTCAGGAAGTTGAAGCCGGCCTCGTCGCGGAGGTGGAGGCACGCCTCGACGAGGCGGGCGGGATCGACGACGAGCGTCGTCTGGCCGTGCTGCTCCTGGGTCTCCACGACGCCCGGTACCCCGGCGAGGGCGGCGGCGTTCACTCCGCGACACCGCGAATCTCGTACGCGGGCGGGACGCCGGCGCGAATCTTCTCGTGCAGCCGGACGATGCCCTCCATGAGCGCCTCGGGTCGCGGCGGGCACCCGGGCACGTGCACGTCGACGGGGACGATCTTGTCCACGCCCTGGAGGATCGTGTAGTTGTTGAACATCCCGCCGGAGCTCGCGCACGCGCCCATGGCGATGACCCACTTCGGCTCGAGCATCTGGTCGTAGACCTGGCGCAGCGGCGGCGCCATCTTGTGCGTCACACGGCCCGAGACGATGAGCAGGTCGGCCTGTCGCGGCGAGGAGCTGAAGCGCTCCATCCCGAACCGCGCGATGTCGTAGCGCGAGGAGACGATCGACATCATCTCGATCGCGCAGCATGCGAGCCCGAACGTGTCCGGCCAGACGGAGTTCGACTGCGCCCAGGCGACGGCTTTCTCGACGGTCGTCAGCAGGAGCGCGTCCTCCATCTCCTCGACCTCGCGCTCGAACACGCCCGGCCCTTTCTCCGGCCAGAGGACGCGCTCGCTCTGGAGCCCTGCTTTCGCCAACGGCCGGTCGCTCACGAGCGGGAGCTGCCGGTCGCCGCTGCGCTTCAGTGCCAGTTCAGGGCTCCCTTCCGCCAGATGTAGACGTACGCGACGCCGAGGATGAGCACGAAGACGAGGAACTCGACGAGGCCGAACCAGCCGAGCGCGTCGAGTCGTACGGCGAGCGGATAGAGAAAGACGATCTCGATGTCGAAGAGGATGAAGAGGATCGCGGTGAGGTAGAAGCTGACCGTGAAGCGGCGCTCGCGGTCAGGAGCGCCCTCGGAGACGCCGGACTCGAACGGCAGCATGCGCTGGCGCGTCCGGCTCACGGGCTGCCGCGGAAGCTTGAACGACAGCAGGACCATCGTGGCGGGAATCGCCGCCGCGAAGAGCGCGTAGATCAGAAACGGCAGCCAGTTTTCGAGCACGCGTCCTACTCCCGCGGGCGACAGTTGTGCACTCCGGGCCGAGCCTAGCACTCTCTTCTCGCGGCGCACGAAGGAAGGCGAAAGCGCCCGTGGAATGAGCGATACGAGTGTCACAAAGTCCGACACTGGCACCCGCAACCCCGTCCGCTACGATGAGCTCGTGGCAACCGTAGAGCACCCTCTCGAGACCGAGCCCACCCCCATCGTCTCCCTGACGCCGCTCGCGGCTGCGAAGGTGAAGCAGCTGATGGCGGAGGAGCCGGATGCGGACACGCTCGTCCTTCGTCTCGCGATCCAGGGCGGCGGGTGCTCGGGGTTCCAGTACGGGCTCGGGTTCGACTCCGGCTCGGCGGAAGGTGACATCGAGGTCGAGCTCGAGGGCGTGCGGGTCGTCGTCGATCCCTTCAGCGCCCCCTACCTCCGCGGCGCGACCGTCGACTTCCTCAACACGATCGAGGAGTCGGGCTTCAAGATCGACAACCCGAACGCGGCTGCGTCCTGCGGCTGCGGGCACTCGTTCACGGTTGCCGAGGACGCCGATCCGGGCGTCGATGCCGGACCGGGCTGCGGCTCCGGTTGCTCTCACTGAGCCTCTCCAGCGCCAGCCTCTAGATTCCCGCCGATGGTGGAGGCTCCCGTTCGCATCGCCGTGATCGGCTCCGGGCCGGCGGCCTTCTACGCCGCGGGCCACCTGCTCGATTCCGAGCGGCCTATCGAGGTGGACATGATCGAGCGGCTTCCGACACCCTGGGGCCTCGTCCGGCTCGGCGTCGCGCCCGACCACCCGAAGCTGAAGGAGGTCTCGCGCGCGTTCGAGCGGATCGCGCAGCGCCCCGGCTTCCGGTTCCTCGGGAACGTCGAGGTCGGCAAGGACGTCACGCACGACGAGCTCGTACGCGCGTACGACGCGGTTCTCTACGCGGTTGGCGCGCAGACCGACCGTCGGCTCGGCATTCCCGGCGAGGATCTGCCCGGCTCGTGGTCGGCGACCGAGCTCGTCGCCTGGTACAACGGCCACCCGGATTTCCAGGAGCTTCCGTTCGACCTCTCGGTCGAGCGCGCGGTCGTCGTCGGGAACGGGAACGTGGCGCTCGACGTCGCGCGCATGCTCGCGCTCACGCGCGAGGAGCTGGCTCCTACGGACACGATCGACCCCGCGATCGAGGCGATCGTGGCGGCTGCGCTGCGCGAGATCGTCGTCCTCGGTCGTCGAGGGCCGGTGCAGGCGTCGTGGACCCCTGCCGAGCTCGCCGAGCTCGGCGAGCTGGCCGGTGCGGACGTCATCGTCGATCCTGCGGACCTCGAGCTCGACCCTGCGAGCGAGGCGGAGCTCGACGCTTCGACGCCGATCGTGAAGCGGAACTTCGACGTCCTCCGGGAGTTCGCGGCACGAGAGCGGAGCGGGAAGCCTCGTACGATCCGGCTTCGCTTTCGCGTCTCGCCCGTCTCGATCCTCGGAGAGGAGAGGGTCGAGGGTGTAGAGATCGCCCACAACCGCCTCGAGCCCGACTCGGCGGGCACCGTCCGAGCGGTCGCGACGGAAGAGCGCGAGGTGATTCCGGCGGGAATCGTGTTCCGCAGCGTCGGCTACCACGGTGTCGCGCTGCCGGGCACGCCGTTCGACGAGCGCTCGGGCACGATGCCGAACGAGGGCGGCCGCGTCGTCGACCCGTCTGGAGCGCCGAGTAGGGGTCTCTACTGCGCGGGTTGGATCAAGCGCGGCCCCACGGGGATCATCGGGACGAACAAGAAGGACGCGACGCAGACGGTCGACCTGCTCCTCGAGGATCTCGAGTCGGGAGCGCTCGCAACGGGGAACGCCGACGTCGATCTCGACAGCCTCATGGCCGAGCGCGGAGTCGAAGCCGTGTCGTACGAGGGCTGGGAGGCGATCGACGCGCTCGAGCGCGGTCGCGGCGCCGACCAGGGACGCCCGCGAGTCAAGCTCACGAGCTGGGGCGAGCTCATCGAGGCGTCGCGGGCACGCGGCTAGACTCGGAGTCGATGAGCAAGGCAGCGGAGCGACAGGAGCTGTGGGGGGCGGAGACCACGAAAGCTGTCGAGAACTTCCCGGTCTCGGGCGAGCCGATCCCCGTCTCGGTCGCACGCTGGCTGGGCCGGATCAAGGCCGCGGCCGCGCGCGTGAACGCCGAGCTCGGGCTGCTCGACGCGGAAAAGGCGGAGCGGATCGCAGCCGCCGCCGACCGCGTCGCGGCCGGCGAGCTCGACGACCAGTTCCCGATCGACGTCTTCCAGACCGGCTCCGGCACGAGCTCGAACATGAACGCGAACGAGGTGATCGCGACGCTCGCGGGCGACGGCGTGCACGCGAACGACGACGTGAACATGGGCCAGTCCTCGAACGACGTGTTCCCGTCCGCGGTGCATCTCGCCGCTCTCGACCAGATCACGAACGACCTGCTGCCGGCGCTCGAGCTGCTCGCGGGCTCGCTCGAGAGGAAGGCGGCCGAGTTCCGCGACCTCGTGAAGTCGGGACGGACGCACATGATGGACGCGGTCCCGGTGACGCTGGGGCAGGAGTTCGGCGGCTACGCGGCCCAGGCCCGGGAGGGAGTCGCCCGGCTTCGGGATACGCTGCCGCGCCTCGGCCAGATCCCGCTCGGCGGCACGGCCACCGGTACGGGCCTCAACACGCACCCGGAGTTCGCGGATCGCGTCCGGGCGCTGCTCACCGCCGACACGGGCCTTCCGATCTCGGCGCCGGCGGACGCGTTCGAGGCACAAGCCGCGCGCGACGCGCTCGTCGAGGCGTCCGGCGCGCTCAAGGTCGTCGCCGTCTCGCTGACGAAGATCGCGAACGACCTCCGGCTCATGGGCTCGGGCCCACGCGCCGGGCTCGCGGAGATCTACCTCCCCGAGCTGCAGAAGGGGAGCTCGATCATGCCGGGGAAGGTCAACCCGGTGATGCCCGAGGTCGTCACGCAGGTGGCCGCGCAGGTCATCGGGAACGACCAGGCGATCACCGTCGGCGGCATGAGCGGCCAGTTCGAGCTGAACGTGTACGTGCCGCTGATGGCGCGGAACCTGCTCCAGTCGATCCGGCTCCTCGCGAGCGCGAGCCGCCTGCTCTCCGAGAAGTGCGTGGACGGGATCGAGGCGAACCGCGAGCAGCTCGAGCGCTACGCGGAGCTGACGCTCTCCGCCGCAACCGCGCTGAACCCGTACATCGGCTACGACAAGGCCGCCGAGATCGTGAAGGAGTCCTCGTCCTCCGGCCGGTCGCTGCGCGAGGTCGCGCGCGAGGCCGGAGTCGACGACGCGGTCCTCGACGAGGCGCTCGACTACAGGAAGATGGCGAAGCCGCACGGCTAGTCCGGCGGCTCTCGGCTTGTGTTGCTTGACGCGAGCCGCGAGATCGTCTAGTTACTCCCGGCGAGTGGCCGTATCAGCGGCCATCGGGGAGAAACGGAGGGAATCGATGCGTGTGCACGTTCCTCGGCGATTCGCGGCCGCGCTCGTGGTCGGCGTGGTCGCTGCAGCAGTGCTCGCGTCGTCCGCGTTTGCGGGCGGCCAGCCCATCGTCGTGCAGTCGAGTGGCACGACGTCCTTTGTAGGAAAGGGCTCGGTCGGCCCGCTACCGACCGGCCCTACCCGCGAATGGCGAGGGCCGAAGCGAACGGGCTCGAGCCCGCTTCAGTCCAACCAGCTTTCGAACGGCCCGGATCTCCAGGGCGGTAGCGGGGCCCCCGCCACCGGCAGGCCGCGGGCGAAGTCGAACCCGCAGCTCCTTCTCGACTTCGAGGGCGTCAACCACCTCGAGCAGCGGCTCGCAGGTAGCGGCAACCAGTTCTCGGGCGAGCCGCCCGACCAGGGCCTCTGCGCCGGGAACGGGTTCATCCTGGAGACGGTCAACTCCGCGCTTCGGGTGTTCAACGCCAACACGGGTGCACCGGTCACGCCGGTCCTGACGCTGAACGAGTTCTACGGGTTCCCGCCGGCGTTCGTCCGCCCGAACGGCCCATTCGGCCCGTTCACGTTCGACATCAGCTGCCACTACGACCTGGACACGAACCGCTGGTTCCACCTGGCGGTCGACCTCGAGCAGGACCCGGTCACCGGGGACTTCACCGGCAAGAACTACATCGACCTCGCCGTGTCGCACTCGGGCGACCCGACGGGCACGTGGACCGTCTACCGCATCCCGGGCATGAACGACGGGACCGAGGGTACTCCCGACCACAACTGCGATGGCGGGCCATGCTTCGCCGACTTCCCGCACATTGGGATGGACAAGTACGGCCTGTACATCACGACGAACGAGTTTCCGTTCTTCGCGGACGGGTTCATCGGCGCGCAGGTGTACGCGATCTCGAAGGCGCAGCTCGTCGCCCTCTCGCCGAGCATCACGGCCCACCTGTTCAACACTGCCGACGACCCGGTTCGCCCAGGCGAGCCGGGGTTCACGGTGTGGCCGGCGCTCACGCCGCAGAAGCAGTTCGCGGGCGGCGGCGGCGGCACCGAGTTCTTCGTGAGCTCGAACGCGGTGTTCGACGACGCAAGCGCGGACTCGGAGGAGATCATCCTCTGGGGCCTCGTGCACACGCAGTCCATCAACAGCCCGGCGCCGGACTTGACGCTGCACAAGACGATCCTCGACGTCGACCGCTACGCGGTCCCGTCGAATTCGGTGCAGAGGCCGGGGACGATCCCGCTGGCGGACTGCTTGAACGACACGCAGCTCTCGTTCTTCGGGATCGCGAACTGCGGCCTCGCCCTCGTCGGGTTACCGCCGCAGAACGTATCGCTCGGCACGCTCGACACCGGTGACTCGCGGATCATGGACGTGCGCTACGCCCATAACAGGGTTTGGGCCACGCTCGGCACCGCGGCGCTGGTCAACGGCACGAACCGAACCGCGGCCGCGTGGTACGTCATCAACCCGTCTTCGTCGAAGGACGGAGTCTCGGGCACCGTCGATATGCAGGGCGTCGTCGCATCGGACGGCGAGAGCCTGATGTACCCGAGCCTCGGGGTGACCGCCACGGGCCGAGGTGTCCTGAGCTTCTCGCACACCGGCGAGAACACGTACCCGAGCTTCGGGTACGTGGCGATCGACGATCGAGTCGGCGTCAGCGGCGACATTCACGAGATCGAGGCCGGAAAGGCGCCGCAGGACGGGTTCACCGAGTACCCGCCGATCGGCGGCAACCGGCCGCGCTGGGGTGACTACGGCGCCTCGGCGGTAGACGGCAACTTCGTCTACGTCGCCGGCGAGTACATCGAGCAGGGCCCGTGCACCCTGCAGCAGTACATCGCGACGAGCTTCACCTGCTCCGGCAAGCGATCGAGTCTTGCGAACTGGAGCACGCGGGTCGCGAAGCTCAAGCCGTAACGCCTGGATCCAAGGGCTGAAGAGGGCCGGCATGCGCCGGCCCTCTTCGTCTTCGTGAGGACCCTGTGAGCAGGGGTTTCGCGTGCGCGAGGACGGGAGTACCCTGGAAGCATTGTGCGCGCGTTCCTCGCGATCGTGAGCGCCGCAACCCTCGTCCTCGCGTCCACGACGGCGGCTTCGCCGCCGTCGCCCAACGTCCGCGGCACGCTTACACGCGGGCCGGTGATGCCAGTCTGTCTCGAGGGGCGCTCATGCGACGCCCCCGCTCCAGGCGTCGTGCTCGTCATCTCGCGGTTGCGCCAGGACGTGCGGCGGCTGACGACGGGAGTCGCGGGCCGCTTCGCTATCCGCCTGGAGCCCGGCTCCTACTCGATCCGCGCGCTCCGCAGGTCGCTGATCGGCGGTGGCGTGACTCCGTCGAGGTTCCGCGTGCCCGCAGGCGGTTCCGTCTTGCTCCGTCTGCACCTCGACACGGGCATTCGCTAGGACCGGACGCTAGCCCGTCCAAAACGAGGAGCTTGTCCGTTCCCGAGCTTGACCGTCAGTACGCGACAGCGCCGCGGCCGGTCTCGGCGGCGTGGCGCTGCTCGTCCGCGCGGTACGAGGACCGCACGAGCGGGCCCGAGAAGACGGACCCGAACCCGAGCGCCTCTCCCTGCTCCCGGAACCAGCGGAACTCGTCGGGGTGCACCCAGCGGTCGATCTGCGCGTGCTTCGGCGACGGCTGTAGGTACTGGCCGATCGTGACGACGTCGACGCCGTGCGCGCGCAGGTCGCGCATCGTCTCCATGACCTCGTCGTTCGTCTCGCCGAGTCCGACGATGATCCCCGACTTCGTCATGACGTCGTAGTCGGCGACCTCCTTGACGCGCTGGAGCAGCCAGAGCGCCTTTTCGTAGCTCGCCTTCGCCCCCCGCATGCGCGCGTGGAGCCGCCGCACGGTCTCGATGTTGTGACCGAAAACATCCGGTCGCGCGCCGAGGACGGTCGCGACCGCCTCCTCCTCGACCCCGAGGAAGTCCGGCGTCAGGATCTCGACCGTCGCTTCGGGAAGCTTGCGCTGAAGCGCGCGGATCGTCGCCGCGTAGTGCGCGGCGCCGCGGTCGGGTAGGTCGTCGCGGTCGACCGAGGTGACGACGACGTGCGAGAGGCCCATCTGGTGCGCGGCCTGCGCGAGCCGGAGCGGCTCGAGGGGATCGGGCGGTTCGTCGGGCTTTCCGGAATGCACGTAGCAGTACCGGCATGCACGCGTGCAGATATCGCCGAGTATCTGGAAGGTCGCAGTCCCGCGCCCCCAGCACTCGCCGATGTTGGGGCAGCGGGCCTCCTCGCAGATCGTGACGAGCCGGCCCTCGCGCATGAGGTCCTTCACCTCGTAGTAGCGCGAGTTCGCGCTCGGAGCGCGCACGCGCATCCAGTCGGGACGGCGCGGGCGCTCGGCTACTGGAAGCGACTTCTGCATCGCGGGACTAGTCTAGAGACGGTGGTGCCGGAGGCCCCTCTCGAGCGGACGGACACGGGGATGCGCCCGGCGGGCGAGGGATGGTTCGTCCTCAACGCCCGGGACACGATGTGGTTCGAGTCCGAGCGCATGGGGCTCTACGGCGTCTTCGACAGCGAGGCGGCGCGCTTCTCCGAGCTGGGGATCGGCATCGGGATCCTGCGACCCGGCGAGCCGAACGGCATGTACCACGGTGAGGACGCCCAGGAGGACTTCCTGGTCCTGTCCGGCGAGTGCCTGCTGCTCGTCGAGGGGCAGGAGCGTCGGCTGAAGGCGTGGGACTTCGTGCACTGCCCACCCTGGACCGAGCACATCTTCGTCGGCGCGGGGCAGGGCCCCTGTGTCGTCCTCGCCGTCGGCGCGCGCCGCGCGGGTCGCGGGATCCGCTACCCGGTGAACGAGGTCGCGTCGAAGTACCGGGCAGGAGTCGAGGTCGAGACGGACCGTCCTGCCGAGGCGTATGCGGGCCTGGCCGACGACCGCCCGATCCCCTGTCCGCCGGAGTTCTCGTCCAGCTGATCTACGCGGTGCGCTCGACCATGAGCGTCGTCATGGTCGAGTCCTCGGTCCAGAGACGGTGCGGGACGCCCTTCGGCCAACGCACCTGCTGGCCCTCGTGGAGCGGCGACGTCTCGTCCGCGACCGAGGTGAACCCCTCGCCTTCGAGGCAGACCACGATCGTGTCGTTCTCGCCCGGGTGCTCGTGGATCGTCGCGTGCTCCGAGAAGCGCAGCTGTGCGACGAAGAACTCGTCCTCGCGAACGACGACCCGGCCGACGACGCCGACGCAACCGTCGTAGGGCAGTGGGTCCCACCCGAGCCGCGGGAACGGCCGGATGTCGACCGTCATCGCGACGCGAGCGACGTGTGCACGGGCTGCTGCCAGAGGCCCGCGCCGGCTTCTGCCGGCAACTCCTCGAGCTCGAGCTCGAATACCTCGGCGATCGCCGCGATCGCGGCCGGCCTCACGTCCTCGACCGTCACGGGCCGCTCGAGCTCGCGCGCCATCGTCGTGAACGCCGCGTCCTCGAGGCCGCACGCGGTGATCCAGTCGGTGAACGGAGCCGGGTCGAGGTCGACGTTGAGCGCGTAGCCGTGCGTCGTCACCCAGCGGGACACGTGCACGCCGATGGACGCGATCTTCCGCGGCCCCTGGCCGTCTTCCGGTGGCATCCACACACCGGTCAGGCCCTCGTAGCGCGTCCCGTCGAGCCCGAACGCGGCGAGTGTCCGGATCAGCGCCTCCTCGAGATCCCGGACGTACCTCTTCACGTCCTTGCCGTGATTCTTCAGGTCGAGGATCGGATAGCAGACGAGCTGTCCGGGGCCGTGGAACGTCGACTTGCCGCCCCGGTCGGTCTCCGCGATCTCGACCTCCGTCCCCTCCGGCACGTGTAGCTCGCGCTCGGTCTCGGTGCGCTTCCCGACCGTGATCACCGGCGGGTGCTCGAGGAAGACCACGGTCTCCGGGATCGCCCGCTGCGAGACGGCGCCGGCGAGCGAGCGCTGGAGCGCGAACGCCTCGCCGTAGGGCACGAGGCCGAGGCTCAGGAGGTACGCGCCGCGGCTCACAGCTTCTGCCCGAACATCCAGCGGTGCCCTTCGGGATCCTCCGCCGTGTAGATGCGATACCCGATCCCCGGCTCCTCGGGCTCCCGCAGGATCGTCGCCCCCACGCCGACCGCGCGCTCGTAGTGCTTCTCGACGTCACCGACCTCGACGAAGTGCCCGTCGATCACCCACGGGTTGTCATATGCGCGCCGGGCGGCCTCCGACTCGTCTCTGAGCCTCCTTGGGCTCGCGTAGTCGCGCGGTGTCGAGAGATAGATGGTGGCGCCTTCGAGGTCGAGCTCAGCGTGCGTGATCACGCCCTCCTCCTCGTACCGCGCCGAGCGGTCCTCGACGAAGCCGAACGCACGCCCCAGCCAGTCGATCGCGCCCGCCGCGTCCTCGTAGCCGATGAACGGGACGATCCGCTGAGACATGGCCTCGCTAGTACGCGGCCTCGTCCCAGGTCTCGAGCCGGTGGCGGAGGTCCCGCAGGAAGCGCCCGGCGAGAGCGCCGTCGACGAGCCGGTGGTCGTAGGTGAGCGTGAGGTTCATGATCGGCCGCACCGCGATCACGTCCTGACCCATTTCGTCCTGGACGACCCACGGGCGCTTGACGACCGCATAGGTGCCGAGGATCGCGGCCTGCGGCTGGCTGATGACCGGAGTGCCGTGGAACGTGCCGTAGCCGCCCGGGTTCGTGATCGTGAACGTTCCGCCCTGGACCTCGTCCGGCAGCAGCTTCTTGCTCCGCGCGCGCTCCGCGATGTCCGCGACGCCCTTCGCGATCCCGAGCAGGTTCAGCGTCTCGGCGTTCTTGAGCACGGGGACGATCAGGCCCTTACCGTCCGTGAGCTCGACGGCGAAGCCGAGGTTCACGTATGGCCTCGTCACGATGCTCTCGCTGCGAATCTCGCCGTTGATCCAGGGGTAGTCCTTCAGCGTCTCGACGACTGCCCTCGCGATGAACGCGAGGTAGGTGACGTTGACGCCGTGCGTCGACTCGTACTCCGGCTTGAGCTTCTTCCGCAGCGCGACGACACGCGACATGTCGACCTCGATCGCGCTCGTGACGTGCGCCGACGTGTCGAGCGAGCGGCGCATGTGCTCGGCGATGCCACGCCGCATCGCGTTCATTGGCTCGACGACCTCGCCGGGGGCCGGGGCGGGCGCCGCCGCTGAAGCCGCGGGAGCCGGGGCGGGAGCCTGAGGAGCAGCGGCAGGAGCCGGAGGCGGGGCAACGGGCGCAGGTGGTGCAGGTGGTGCAGGCGGCGGAGCGACCGGGGCCGGCGGAGGCGGCGCGGCAGCCGCAGGTTGCGGCTCCGGCGGTGCGGGCGGCGGTGCGGCTGGCGCCTCGGCGGCAGGGGGAGGCGGTGCTGCCGCAGGCTCTGGTGCAGCCTGCTGCTCCGCCGCGCCCGACTCGATGTAGGCGAGGATGTCCTTCTTCGTCACGCGGCCGCCAGTGCCGGTGCCCGTGACAGCGGAGGGGTCAACGCCGTGCTCGGCCGCGATCCGTGCGACGACCGGGGAGACGAAGCTCTTGCCGTTACCGGCGGCCTCCTGCGTGGGGGCGGCGGGTGCCGGCTGAGGCGGGGCCGCCTCGGCTGCGGGTGCGGGAGGAGCAGGCGCTGCCGGAGTCGCAGCGGGCTCGGCCGGCGTGACGGGAGCAGGGGCAGCAGCAGCGGGTTCGGGCGCAGGCGGAGCCTCGGAGGCCGGCTCTGCGACGGCGGAGCCGGAGGGCGCGATCGTTGCGAGCACGGTTCCGACGTCCACGGTCTGGCCCTCGGCGACGAGGATCTGGCTCACGACGCCCTCGCCCGGGCTCGGCACCTCGGTGTCCACCTTGTCCGTCGAGATCTCGAGCAGCGGCTCGTCCCGCGCGATCGTCTCGCCGACCTGCTTCAGCCACTTCGTGATGGTGCCCTCCGACACGGAGACACCCATCTGCGGCATGACGACCTGGATCTCGGTTCCGGTAGCCACGGCTCCTCCCTAGTACTCGACGAGCTGTCTCAGGCCCTTCAGGACGTCGTCCACCTGTGGGATGAAGGCCTTCTCGAGCGGCGGCGAGAACGGAACCGGCGAGTCGGGGGCCGCGATCCGCATGACCGGCGCGTCCAGGTCCTCGAACGCCTCCTCCGCGATCGTCGCGGCGATCTCCGCGCCGAACCCGCCCGTGCGCGTGTCCTCGTGGAGAACGAGCACCTTCGACGTGCGCCGCACGCCTTCCAGGACGCGCTCCTTGTCCCAGGGGATGATCGTCCGCAGGTCGAGCACCTCGACCTCGTAGCCGTCCTTCTGGAGCTCGTCGGCCGCCTCGTTCGCGGTGTGCACCATCGCGCCCCAGGTCACGACGATCGCGTCCTCGCCGGGGCGATGCACGCGGGCCTGCCCGAACGGCGTCGTGTAGCGCTCGTCGGGCACCTCGCCCTTGATCCGGCGGTAGAGGTGCTTGTGCTCGAAGTAGAGAACCGGGTTCGGGTCCTCGATCGACGTCGCAAGCAGGCCCTTCGCGTCCTCCGGCGTCGCCGGGCAGACGACCTTCAGGCCAGGGATGTGCGCGAACGAGCTCTCCGGGTTCTGGGAATGGAACGGGCCGCCCGAGAAGCCCCCGCCCGAAGGCAGGCGCACGACGATCGGCACCGGCGTCCCGCCGCGGAAGAACTGCTTCGCGGCCACGGTGACGAGGTGATCCCAGGCGCACGAGATGAAGTCCGCGAACTGCATCTCCGCGACCGGCCGGAGGCCCATGAGCGCGGCGCCCGTCGCCCCCCCGACGATCGCCGTCTCCGAGAGCGGCGTGTCGAGGACGCGCCATGGCCCGAACTCCTCCTGGAACCCGAGCGTCACCTTGAAGGCGCCGCCGTAGACGCCGACGTCCTCACCGAACACGACGACGCGCGCGTCGCGACGCATCTCCTCGCGGAGCCCGTCCGAGATGGCCTGGATGTACGTCCGCTCGGCCATTACTTGTGGTGCGGGGTGTCGAGGTCTTCCTGGGACGCGAACACGCCTGCCTCGAGGTCGCCCGGCTCGGGAAGCGGGGACGCCTCCGCACGCTCGAGCGCCTCGTTCAGGAGGCGCTTGACCGACGAGGTGATGTCTTCCTCCTCCTCGTCTGTCATGTTCGCCTGGCCGCGAAGCCAGTCGCGGTAGCGCTCGATCGGATCCTGCGCCGCCCACTTCTCGAACATGTCCTTCGGCACGTAGAAGGCGTCGTCGTGCACCGCGTGACCCTCCATGCGGAGCGTCAGGCACTCGATGAGCGTCGGCCCGCCGCCGGCGCGCGCCTTCTCGGTCGCGCGCTTCGCCTCGCGGTACACGGCGAGGACGTCGGTGCCGTCGACGACGACTCCCTCGAACCCGTAGGCGGCTGCACGGTCGGCGATGTGCTCGATGGGGTACCCGAGATAGGTCGGGGTCGAGTACGCCCACTGGTTGTTGTCGCAGATGTACACGATCGGAAGTCGCCGGACGCCCGCGAGATTCATGCTCTCGTGCGCGTCGCCGCGTGCAGCGGAGCCCTCGCCGAACCAGCCGAACGCCACACGCTTGTCGCCGCGGATCCGGAAGGCGAGCGCCATTCCGGTCGCCACCGGCAGCATCGCGGGCAGGTGGCTGACCATGGGATGGAGACCGAGGTGGGGGTTCGCCATGTGCACGTTCCCATCGCGTCCGCGCGTCGGTCCGTCCTCGCGCCCCATGTACTGGGCGAAGATCCGCCACGCCTCCACGCCACGCACGACGTGGACGCCCATGTCGCGGTGGAGCGGCGTGCCGACGTCGTTCGGCCCCATCGCCATCCCGACACCCACGGCGGCGGCTTCGTTGCCGCGCCCGGTGTAGAACGAGCCGGGGATCTTGCCTTGCTTGTACAGGATGTGCCCGCGCTCCTCGATCCCGCGCGTGATCATCATGTGGCGGTAGATGGCGAGCAGGTCCTCGCGGTCGAGACCGGCTTCCTTCACTTCCTGGAGCGAGCCGACGGGCTCTGCTTCACGTACGGCCATGCAGCGGATCCCCCGATCAGAGGTAGGTCGACCAGCACTCTAGCGACCGCGCCCGTCGCCCACGGCCGATTACTACAGTGACTTCGGATGGCCAAGGCGAAGCGAAACTGGATCCAGGAGGAGCGCCGTAAGACCCTCGGCGACTGGGTCGCATTCTGCCTCGCCTGCGGCCACGTGCAGCGGTATTTCCTCGGGCACGAGGACGAGTTGCCAGACGACTGCCCGCAGTGCGGCGGCGAGCTCCGGCGGTGCTGCCCGTCGTGCTCGGCGCCGATCGCGTCGGCGTTCGCGGTTCGTTGCGAGGAGTGCGACGCCGAGGTGCGCCCACCGGAGCTCTTCGGCACCGCCATCCGGAAGCCGGGCCGCTAGGACGCATCTCCTAAGCGCGCTGTAAGCCGAACGTAAGCGCTCTCTTCGAACGTCTCGGATGTCATCCGAGCGAGGAGAGCTGCGATGAGCAAGCACGTGAAGCGCACGAAGCGGGGCCGCCGACTTCGGCGGCTCCTGTTCTGGACGTTGGTCGTCCTCGGTCTACTGCTGCTCGCGCTGGGCGCGACGCTCGTCCAGGCGCTGGGCGCGGCCGCTGGTGCGGTACAGCGGCTCGAGCGCCGGCTGGTCCCGTTCCCGGCTAGACGATCTGTGAGAACCGAATCACGGTGACGACCGCTTCTTCGGTGACTTCGCGGTTGTACAGCTGGCTCAGGAAGTGCGCGAGCTCCTCGGGCCGCCGCAGCTCCGGGTTGTCGTGCTCGATCTCGCGCGGCGAGAGCTCGGCGAGGCGCTTGACCTCCACCTTGTCGATGACCGCGTCGAACACGCGCTCGCGCTGCCCGTAGCGGACGCCGCACAGCACGGTGACGATCATCCCCTTGCGGTACTTGGAGGACTTGTCCCCGAGGCGGATGGTGGCCGTCTTGCGAAGCGAGCGGAGCTGCTCGGCGACGGCGGGGTTGTAGAAGTTGAGCGCGAACGTCGGCACGGCGGCCGGGCAACTATAGAGGCTCTTCTAGCGGGCTTCGCCGGCGACGATGTCGAGCGCCTTTGCCGCCATCTCCCGCTCTCCGCGGTACGCGAGCAGCCGCTGCGCGTCCTCGAGGGGAAGCCACCGGGCCTCTGCCACCTCCCGCTCCATTCCCGGAGGGAGTGCCCCGATCCGGCCGCCCTTCGCTCGTGCGAGGAAGAAGCTCACGATCTTGAGCACGCGCTCTCCCTCCCACGTGTACACGTAGCGCACGTCACCGAGCTTCTGGACGAGCTCGCCTCCGACGCCGGTCTCCTCGTAGCCCTCGCGAAGCGCGGTCTCGGGCGGTTTCTCGCCGGCGTCGATGAGGCCCTTCGGCAGCGCCCAGATCCCTTCCGGCTTGCCCTGCGGTCGGACCGCGGCGAACCACGTCCTCCCCTGCATCCGCCGCACGAGGACGGCGCCGGCCGAGAACTCGCGGCGGGCCACTAGTTTGTGACTCCATGGAACAAGGTGCTCACCAGATCTGAGTCCGATAGCCTCAATTCGGCTTTGCGAGGCGCTTCGAGGTGCTATTCTCGATTGGCACTCGCGAACGGTGAGTGCCAGAGCTGTCACAAACTGGTGTTGTACCACTCTGAGGGAGGTCTATCGCATGGATCTGCAGCCACTCGGTGACCGCCTCATCGTCGAGGTCCTCGAGGAAGAGGAGATGACGGTGAGCGGGATCGTGCTGCCCGACACGGCGAAGGAGAAGCCGCAGCGCGGCAAGGTCCTCGCCGTGGGCCCCGGGCCTCGGGACGAGGACGGGAACTTCATCAAGATGGACGTCGAGGTCGACGACGAGGTCATCTTCTCGAAGTACGGGGGGACCGAGATCAAGCTCGGCACCGACGAGATCCTCATCCTGCGTGAGTCAGACGTGCTCGCGAAGGTCGTAACCACAGGTGGCAAGGGCAAGCGCAAGCTCGCCGGTGCCGCCGCATAGCTCGTTTCGCTTAGGAGGACTAGATGGCTCACAAAGAGCTCAAGTTCAACGAGGACGCGCGCCGCTCGCTCGAGCGCGGCGTGAACATCCTCGCCGACACGGTCAAGGTAACCCTCGGCCCGAAGGGTCGGTACGTCGTGCTCGACAAGAAGTTCGGCGCGCCGACGATCACGAACGACGGAGTCACGATCGCTCGCGAGATCGAGGTCGAGGACGTTTTCGAGAACCAGGGTGCGCAGCTCGTACGCGAGGCCGCCACATCGACCGACGACGTTGCCGGTGACGGCACGACGACGGCGACGGTGCTGGCCCAGGCCATCGTCCGCGAGGGCCTGAAGAACGTCGCCGCGGGCGCGAACCCGATGGGCCTCAAGCGCGGAATCGAGAAGGCCGTCGACGCGGTCGTCGAGGAACTCCAGTCCCAGTCGAAGGAAGTGGCGGGCAAGGAGGACATCGCGCGGGTCGGCACCGTCGTGTCGCGTGAGCGCGAGATCGGCGACGTCATCGCCGACGCGATCGAGAAGGTCGGCAAGGACGGCGTCGTGAACGTCGAGGAAGGCCAGACGTTCGGGCTCGACCTCGAGTTCACCGAGGGTATGCAGTTCGACAAGGGCTACCTCTCGCCGTACATGATCACCGACCCCGAGCGCATGGAGGCCGTGCTCGAGGATCCGTACATCCTGATCGCGAACCAGAAGGTCGGCGCGGTCAAGGATCTCCTCCCGGTGCTCGAGCAGGTCATCCAGGCCGGCAAGCCGCTGCTCATCGTGGCCGAGGACGTCGAGGGCGAGGCGCTCGCCACCATCGTCGTCAATAAGCTCCGCGGCGTCTTCACCGCTGTCGCGGTCAAGGCCCCGGGCTTCGGCGACCGCCGCAAGCGGATGCTCGAGGACATCGCCATCGTCTCCGGCGGTGAGGTCATCACCGAGGAGATGGGGCTCAAGCTCGAGAACACGAAGATCTCGCAGCTTGGTCACGCCCGCAAGGTGGTGGTCGACAAGGACACGACGACGATCATCGACGGGGCCGGCGAGACCGATGCCATCAAGGGCCGGATCAAGCAGCTCAAGTCGGAGATCGAGAACACCGACTCCGACTTCGACCGCGAGAAGCTCCAGGAGCGCCTCGCGAAGCTGTCCGGGGGCGTCGCCGTCGTCAAGGTCGGTGCGGCCACCGAGGTCGAGATCAAGGAGAAGAAGCACCGTGTCGAGGACGCGCTCAAGGCCACCCGCGCCGCCCTCGAAGAGGGCATCGGGCCGGGCGGCGGCGTCGCGCTTCTCAACGCCTCCTCGGCTGTGACGAAGATCATCGACACGCTCGAGGGTGAGGAGAAGACGGGCGCGCAGATCATCCTCCGCGCGGTCGAGGAGCCGCTCCGCCAGCTCGCATTCAACGCGGGCCTCGAGGGCTCCGTCGTCGTCGACAAGGTCCGCAACGCCAAAAAGGGCGAGGGCCTCAACGTCGAGACCGGCGAGATCGAGGATCTCGTGAAGTCCGGGATCATCGACCCGACGATGGTCACCCGCGCCGCCCTGCAGAACGCGGCGTCGATCGGCAAGAACATCCTCACCACCGAGGCAATCGTCGCGGAGGCGCCGGAGAAGCAGCCGGCGATGCCCGCAGGCATGCCCGGCGGCGGGATGGACTTCTAAGCAGCAACGCGCAGACGGGTACGCGAAGGGCCGGCTATCGCCGGCCCTTCGTCTCCCTGGGGATCCCCGGATGCGGTGCCCGTCCCACAAAGAAGAGCGGCCGCTGGGGGCGGCCGCTCTACAGGGGAAGAACTGGGGAGGATGGGTGCCTACGTTTTCGGTACGGGAGCGCTCCGTCTCATCCCTCGATCGAGGGGATTCCCCCGGCTAGAACCCGTACCGCTCCTCCTTGAAGGGATCGGCGTCGTTGTGGTAGCCGTAGCGTTCCCAGAAGCCGGGCTTGTCTCCCGCCGACAGCTCGAGGCCGCGGAGCCACTTCGCGCTCTTCCAGAAGTACTTTCTCGGAATCACCAACCGGAGCGGCCATCCGTGCTCCGGTGTGAGCGGCTCGCCGTCGGCATGGGTCGCGAGGAGGGAGAGTGGGTCGCGCAGGAACTCGATCGGCACATTCGCCGTATAGCCCTGCTCCGAGTGCGCGATCGCGTAGTGGGCGCTCGGGCGCGGACGGACGAGCTCCTCGAGCGCGCTCCAGTGGACTCCCGAGAACGTGGCGTCGAACCTGCTCCAGCGGGTGACGCAGTGGATGTCCTGCGTGTGCTCGGTTCTCGGCAGCTCGTTGAGCTCGTCCCAGCTCAGGCGGATCGGGTTGTCCACCTCGCCCTCGACGAAGAAGTCCCAGGTCGCGAGATCTGTCTCGGGGACGGTGCCCGCGTGGAGCACGGGCCACTTCTCGGTCAGGTACTGCCCGGGTGGAAGGCGAGCCGGGTCGTAGCCCGCCTCGATGACCTTGCGCTCCGCTCTGCCCCGAAACACGCTCCCTACACTAGTTTCCGTGCCGGGAACCGCGCTACGGGTGGGTCACAGGCCGCGAGGCTTCGTAGGGGTCTCCGGCCCCGATGCCGCGTCCTACCTCCAGAGGATGCTCTCGAACGACGTCGAGGCACTCGGCCCGGACGATTCGTGCGAGGCGCTTCTCCTCACTGCGAAGGGTCGTCTGATCGCGCCGATGACGGTCTGGAGGCGCGGAGAGGACGACTTCCTTCTCCTCACGGAGCCGGAGCTCGCCGGCCGTCTGCGCGACGAGCTGCGGCGCAGCCGGTTCGCGGCGAAAGCGGAGATCCAGGTCGAGGAGCACTCGTCCGTGCTCGTGCTCGGGCGAGCGGCTCCGCCTGGGAGCGTCGCGAACCGTGAATTCGGTCTTGCCGCGTACGAGCTCGTCGACGACGAGCCGCCGGACTGGGCGGAGGTCGAGGAAGAGGAACTCGAGCGCCTGCGCATCCGCGCTCGCACCCCGCGCTTCGGCAGCGAGCTCGACGAGCGCGTCCTTCCCGCCGAGGCGGGGCTGGACGAGCGCGCGATCAGCTTCACGAAGGGCTGCTACCCGGGGCAGGAACCGATCGCGCGACTCCACTACCGAGGGCACGCCAACCGCTCGCTGCGCGTCCTCGCCCTCGACGGGGACGCGCCGCCGCGGGACGCGGAGCTCACGCACGAAGGGAAGGCGGTCGGCCGCGTCACGAGCGCGGTCACCGATCCGGAGGCCGGAGTCGTGGCCCTCGCCTACGTGCGAACCGAGGTTCCGGAGGACGCGGTCCTCGAGCTTGCGGGGCGCAGCGTCCGCCAGCTCGACGGCAACGGTCGTTAGACGGCCGACGCTAGACTGGGGCGTCCCCGCGCCCGTAGCTCAGGGGATAGAGCGCTGCCCTGCGGAGGCAGAGGTCGCAAGTTCGAATCTTGCCGGGCGCATTCCGCCGTACTGCTCGCACGGGACGCGCTACGTCGCCAGCAGGAACTCCAGTAGCAGCGGGTTCACGAGCTCGGGGTTGCGGATGTCGGGCCGGTGCCCGCCGTCGGGGATGACTTCGAGCTGTGCGTTCGGCATCGCGGCGACGATGCTCTCGGCATGCTCGACGGGAACAGGTTGGTCCTCTGCGCCGTGGACGACGAGCGTCGGGGTCGCGACGCTCCCGAGCAGGCGCGCAGGCTCCGTCCACTCGAGCTCGACCTCCTGGGTCGCGATGAGATCCGGCGTGGCCTCGAAACCGATCTCGGTCATCTCGGCGATCATGTCCTCCGAGCCGGGTTCGGTGAACACTGCGCGCATGAACGGCACGATGAAGCCGCCCCAGTCGTTGCGCAGGCGGTCGACCGCCTCGGCGCTCGGCGGGGTCGGGTCGGGATCGAGCTGCATGTACGGGGCGACCACTGCGAGCCGTGGAAACCGCTGCGGGTCGTTGGCGACCAGCAGCAGGGCCACATTTATGCCCCGCGACGCGGTGACGATCGCTGCACCGTCGGCCCCGGCGGCCTCGAGAACAGCAAGCGCGTCGGCCGCGTGCAGCGGGAAGGTGTAGCCGCTGCTCGGCCGCTCGCTGGCTCCCGCCCCTCGGGGGTCGTACGTCAGCACCTCTGCATGCGGCTCGAGCGCCTCCACCTGGTACCCGACGACGCGGGCATCCACGAGGTTCCACGTCGGTACGAAGAGGATCGTCTGCTCGCCGCCGCCGTACCGGTACCAGGCGATCCGCGTTCCGTCGGCACTCGTCGCCATGCCGTTCGCCACCGGGCGGGGGGCGGGAATCATGCGAGGACTATAGGACGGCGGTCAACGCTAGCTGCCCGCGGGGAGTCGGGCGCCCGCGACGGGGATGCCCGCGAGCCGCGAGCTCACGACCTCTTCCGCAGCCTCGGTGCTCGGAGCGTGGCTCGTCACGGCGGCGAGGAAGTCGTCGCGGTCGAGTGCGTAGAGAACGACCCGTGTTGCCGCGGTCACCGTGGCGGTGCGCGGCGACTGCCGGAGGAGCGCGATCTCCCCGAAGTGGTCGCCCGCCTCGAGCCGCGACCCTCGCTGACCGTCGGTGGTCACGTCGACTGTCCCCTCCGCGACGATGTAGAAGCGGTCGCCTTCCTCTCCCTCGCGGACGATCACGGTCCCCGGGTCGAGCTGTAGGGGAACGAGCCGCGCCGCCAGATGCTCGAGAGATGCTCCCGGAAGCAGGGCGAATATCGGGATCGACGTCAGCAGTCGGAAGTTCGCCTGGTCGGGCGCCTGAGCCCGCGCGTCGATGCGCGCGAGCCTCGTCCAGAGCAATGCGACGAGCACAACGAGGCTCGTCCCCGTGGCGGCGAGCGCACCCCGGATGCCAATCCAGTCGACAAGGCCCGGCGCGACGGCGGCTCCGGCCGCGAGCGTGATGTAGAAGAGCATCTGGACCACGCCGAAGACGCGCGCCATGACGTCGTCGGACACCACGCGCTGGACGAGCGTGAACCCGGCCACGTCCAGCACGGTGCTCCCGACGGCAACGACCGCGAGCAGCAGCGGAATGAGCACCGATTCGGGCCAGGCGCCGATGAGCGCAAGGGGCGCACCGACGAGGACGACACCGATCGCCACCGGGACGCTGAGCCGTCTCGAGCCCGTGAGCGAGAGGGCGGCGATACCGCCTACGAGCGCACCGATGCCCATGATCGAGTTCAGGAGCCCGACACCGGCTGCTCCCCGGTCGAGGACCTCGAACGCGAGCACGACGATGTAGACCTCGAGCGCGCCGAGGAGAAGTGTCTGTGCCGAGAGGAGCGCGATCAGCGTGCGCAGCGGTGGATCCCCGCCGATGACGCGGAACCCGGCGAGCGACTCGGACACGATCGTGGCAGCCTCGAGCTCGGGCTTCTTCGTCACCGGAGGCGCGTGGATCCGAAGCACGAAGAGCGCGGTGAGCGCGAGCATGCCGGCGTTGATCGCGAACACCACGCCCGTCGAGGTCACGGCCATCAGGAGCCCGGCGAGCGCCGGTCCGGCAAAGATGGCCAGGCTCTCGATCGAGCTGGCGATGGCGTTCGCAGCGGTCAACTGCGCCGGGCTCGTCGTCAGCGAGGGCGTGAGTGCCGCTTGGGTGGAGCGGAACGGCGCGGTGGCAACTGCCGCGGCGACGGCGAGCGCATAGACCGCGGCCGGCGGCGTATCGGCGAAGACGCACACGGCGGCGGCTCCCATGAGAACGATCCGGACGAGGCTCGAGCCGAGGAGGATGAGGTCCCGCCGGTAGCGGTCGGCAAGCATCCCCGCGAATGGCGCGACGACCGCCGCCGCGCCGAGGCGAAGGGCGAAGACGAGCCCGACCGCGGAGGCCCCGCCCGCCTCGTACGCATACACCGAGACCGCGATCGTGTAGGCCCAGTGCCCGACGATCGCGAACGCCCACGCGAGCTCCAGGTTCCGCAGGCCGGGGTTAGCGACCACCTCGCGGAACGCGGATCCCGACTCGCGCGCCCGCTTGGCCAGACGTCGCACCGCGCGAGCATCTCATCCGTTGTTGCGAAAGAGAAGTGGACGAGGGAAGATTTCCGCCCCCGCAAGGGTCTAGGTGTCAGAACCGCGCGACGCGCGCCTACCGGAAGGAGCAAGGAAATGGCGGACGAGGAGACTCGCCCAAGCGAGGAGCCAGAGGTCGAGGGGCACGGGCCACGGACAGAAGGGCCTCGCGGTGAGGGACCCCGCACGGAGGGGCCTCGCAGCGAGCTGCACGACGACGAGCCCGACGTCGAGGCTCATGGCCCACGCACTGAAGGCCCACGTACCGAGGGGCCTCGGACAGAAGGCCCTCGCAGCGAGTAGGCGCTCAGGTCAGACGCTTCGAAAGGGCCCGGTCTCCGGGCCCTTTCTCGTGTTGGCGTCTCTAGAGCCCGCTTGCGCCGAGCGTGCCGGCGAGGTCGCGCAGGAGGCGCATCCCTGCCACCCGCTGTTCGTCCTCGAGGCCGTCCACGATCTCCGCGAGGCGAGCGACGACGTCGAGGTCTCCGCCGTGCTCCTGGAGGATTCGTTCCGCGCGGCGGGCGCGCAAGAGTAGGTCGACTGCGATCGCCGCCTGATTCGCGAACAGGCCGAGAAGGTCCATCTCCTGCAGGCTGAAATGGGAGCGCTCCGGCCGGTCGAGAACCTCGAGCACGCCGAGCGCGCGCTCCTCGTGCAGGAGAGGAGCCGCCATCAGGCCGCTCGGCACGAAGCCGGTGTCCTCGGCAACGTCGCCCGCGAACCGTGGATCGCTCTTCACGTCCTCCAGGATCAGTGGCGTTCGCGTCGCGAGCACCCACCCGGCAATCCCGTGGCCGGCCGGGAAGCGCACGCCGAGCAGCGACTCTTCGCCCTCTCCGACGACGGCCTCGAACACGAGCTCGCTCGTGTCCTCGTCGAGCAGCAGGATCGACGACGCCTTCGCGCCGAAGATCGAGCGCGCGACCGTCACGATTGCACCGAGCAGCTCCCGGAACGACTCCGAGGAGCCGAGGACTCCCGCAGCGACCGCGGCCCGGACATCGCGTTGCTCGCTCACTGTGCACCTCCGACGTTGCTCGAGGTCAGATACAGCACGCTCTTCACCTGAAACGGTGTCAGCTCCGGATGCTTGGCGAGGATCAGCGCGCAGATACCGGACAGGTGCGGTGTCGCGAAGCTGTTCCCGGACACGCGGATGCTTCGTCCTCCGAGCCACGCGACGTCGACGTTGACGCCCCGCCCGAAGAATTCCACGGGCGGGTTCGGGTTGTAGAACACCGTGAGCGGGCTCTCGTCCTCGTGGCTGCCAACGGAGATCACGGAGGAAAACCGCCAGGGGTAGCTCTCGACGGGCATGTTGTGCGCCGAGGCGACGAGCACGGTGCGGCGGAAGTACGCGGTGTCGGCAAGCTCGTGAAGCACCGCCGCGAACGGCTTCTTCGTGGTCGAGAGGCTCATGTTGATGACGTCATAGCCCTGTTCGACGGCGTGGCGGAGGCCGGCGAGAAGCACGCCGCCGCTGCCCGTGAAGTTGGCGCCCAGAACGCGCACGCTCGAGATTGCGCAGTCGGGGGCGAGCGCGCGCACGATGCTCGCGCACGCGGTCCCGTGCCCGGAGACGTCGCCTTCGGTGTCTTCCTCGACGAGGACCTCGTCGTCCTCGCCGACGGAGATCGTCACGGCCTCTTCCAGTCCGCCGACGAGCGGATGGTCGGCCTCGACGCCGGAGTCCAGGATGCAGACGCGAGCGCCGCGTCCCGTTGAGTCGCCCCAGGCCCAGTCCCTGGTGACGCGCTCTGGCCACGTGGAAGGGAGAGAGATGCGGTCGACGGCGTCGTTCGGGAGGCTCCAGGCGGGAAGCGTCTCCCCCGTGTACTCGCCGTGAGCCATGGCGTCGGCCACGGCGCGATGCTACTGCCCGTGCGCTGGCCGCCCGTCGTCGACGAGAAGCTCTCGTAGCTCCTCGACGAGGTGCGGGCGCGGCTCGATCCCCTCTCGCTCGAGTGCAGCTTCGAGGTCGGCGACGAGCGCCGCGCGGACCTCGGCGTCCGCCTCTGCTCTCGCGACGATCTCGTCGAGCGTGCGGCGAGCGAACGGCAACTCCTGCGCGGCGCGGACCCAGCCCTCCGGCGCAGGGCGCAGGAGGCGCAGCAGCTCGCCGAGGCGTTCTTCGCTGTAGTGCGCCATCAACCGCTAGACGGCTCGGGCGGGTGGTTTCTTCCCTCGAGCCTCTCGCGCAGCCTTCCGAGGCAGCGGGCGATGCGGCTCGCGATCGTTCCCTGAGGGATCTCGAGCTCCGAGGAGATGGTCCTGTAGCTCTCGTCGCGGGCGAAGAAGCGGTCGAGCATCTCCTGGCAGTGGTCGGGCAGCTCGGCGAGCGCATCGCGGACGGAGAACGCCTCGTCGAGGTCTGCGAGCACCTGCTCGCGTGCCGCGTCGATCGGCTCGGGCGTCGGCTGCTCACGCGAGCCCGCCGCGCGCAGGTCGAGGCAGAGACGGCGCGTGAGCTGTGCGATCCAGGGCCTGATCGCCCCGTCGTCCCGGAGCGTGTCGAGGCGCGTGTACACACGCGTGAAGACCTCCTGGTAGACGTCCTCCGCGTCCGCGTCGCTGAGCCGGAAGCCCTGGACGCAGATCGAATAGACGTAGCGCGAGAACCGCTCGACGAGCGCGTTCCAGGCGTCGCGGTCCCCGGCGCGACAGCGCCGGACGAGATCGGCGTCTTCGAGCGCTGCGAGCTGGGTCATCGAATCGAGCCGAGCACGCGCGCCGCCGACGCCGCTGCCGCCTGCTCGCTCTCGCGCGCCTGCTTGAGCCGTGCATCTCCCTCACGCACGCCGAGGTTCACCTCGACGAGATGGAGGGCTGCGCGGGCAGCACCTGCCGCGAGCGCGGCTGCCGCCGCCGCGTCCGCCTGGAACGTCCCCTCGCAGTGCTCGCCGGCGAGCGCGGCGAGATCTGCGACGTCCGCCGCGAGCCGGGCGATCTCGAGCGGCACGGCTGCGGCGCGCTCGAGCGTCTGCTGGAGCGCAGCGTCGTCTCCGGTTCCCCCGCCCTCCTTCGCCACCCGAAGTGCTTCGAGCGCCTCCTCCCACGCCGAGGCGTCGGCGCTCGCGAGCGGCCCTGCGCGCTTCTGGATCTGGAGCGCCTGCGCGGCGACGCCAGGCGCGTCCGGCCACGAGCCCTTCGAGCATCGAGCGACCATCGCGACGAGGCCCGCGGCGACGCCGACCGTGAACGCCGCGGCCGTGCCGCCGCCGGGCGACTGCTCCTCGGCCGCGATCTGGCCCAGGAAGTCCTCGACCCGGAGCTCCAGGTAGTCCACAGTCTCCACGAGTGACGAGTGTACGACGGCGGACCTCGTCGCCCTAGAGTTGACGCGTGCCGATCTACCTGCGCGAATCCGAGGTTGCGTCGCTCGTGACCCCTGCAGACGCGGTCGAGGCCGTCCAGGGCAGCCTCCGGCGGATGGGCGAAGGAGAGGTGGAGATCGCCCCGCGGCGCCGCCTGCAGCTCGAGGAGGGAACCCTCGCCGACATGGCCGCCTCCGATCGCGGGCTCGGCCTCGCGGGCGCGAAGGTGTATGCGGCATCCGCGCAGGGCGCGGAGTTCGTCGTCTGCCTGTTCGACGCGTCGCACCTGGTGGCAGTCCTCGAGGCGGACACGCTCGGACAGTTCCGGACCGGCGCCGCGAGCGGTGTTGCGGCGCGTCATCTCGCGAAAACGGGAGCCCGGTCGCTCGGCGTGATCGGCTGCGGGTTCCAGGCGGAGACGCAGGTGTCGTGCATCCGCGCGGCGCTGCCGTCTCTCGATCGCGTCGTCGCGTATTGCCGGACTCCCGAGCGACTCGCGGACTTCTGCAGCCGGACGGGCGCGGAGCCTGCGGAGGGCCACCGCGACGCCGCCCAGCAGGACGTCGTCGTCACGATCACGAGCTCGAAGGACCCGGTGCTGCGGGGGGAATGGCTCCAGGCAGGCGCGCTCGTCGTCGCGGCGGGCGCGAATCGCCCGGGCCGCAGGGAGCTCGACAACGTCGTGCTCGAGCGAGCCGCGTTCGTCTGCTGCGACTGGCTCGAGCAGGCGCGCATCGAGTCCGCCGATCTCGTCGAGCCCGTCGCGGCCGGAACGCTCGACTGGCTCGAGGTCCACGAACTGCACGAGGTCGTGACCGGCAAGGTGCAGGGGCGTCAGTCCGACGAGGACATCGTCGTCTTCAAGTCGAACGGCCTCGCGTCGTGGGACGTCGCGCTTGCAGCCGAGGTCGTGAGCCGCGCGCGTGAGCGAGGTGTCGGGACGACGATGTAGGGCGAGGCAGGCTAGAGCGCCGACTTCGTCGACTCGACGACGTCCTTCGAGAAGGACTCGAGGATCTCGGGCCGGTCGAGAAGGCGCCTCTGCTGCTCGGGCGTGAGCCGGTTCTGGACGTACTTGTCCTGGAGGATGTCGTCGAGCGATCTGCCGCGGTCGTGCTCGCGAATGACGTACCTCGCGACGTGCTCCTCGGCGGACGGGCGCTGGAACAGGAACGAGAAGAGGTTCTTGAACACCGCCACCGAACGCGATTGTATCCCGGGTGGATGAGACGAAGCTCCCGCGACGGTCGGTATGCGGAGCGTGTGCTCTCGGGCGTCGACGACGTCGGCCGGGAAGAGCGCATCGTCCTCTGGATCGAGCGGCAAATCGGGCGCGCTCTGGGTCGTCGGGCGGGCCGTGAACCCGCAGCTCCGTGACACGGACGAGACGAGGCCGGACGACGTGATCTTCGAGGGGTACGAGCTCGGGGACGCTCTCGAGCACGGCAACGACGCGCTCGAGGACGACGTGCGGGTGCTCGAGCAGGACGGGCGGGATGCGTATGCGCGGCCGTTCACGCGAAAGGAAGTGCTGCCGCTGCTCGAACGCTGGTTCTTCAACCGCTGATCGTGTGTTGGTTCCCGGGTCGCCGGGGGTGAGGCCGGTGCTAGCCTGCCGCGCCGCGTGCGGATACGGATAGGACACAGCCCCGACCCCGACGACGCGTTCATGTTCTGGGCGCTCGCCGAAGGTCACGTCGACCCCCGTGGGCTCGAGTGCGAGCAGGTGCTCGCCGACATCCAGACGCTCAACCAGTGGGCCAGAGCCGCGCGACTCGAGGTGACCGCGCTCTCCCTCGCCGCGTACCCGTTCGTTCAGGAGGACTATGCGCTGCTGCCGCACGGCGCGAGCATCGGCTCCGGCTACGGGCCTATCGTCGTCGCGCGTAAGCCGATGACCATCGACGAGCTCCGCGACGTCGAGATCGTCGTCCCGGGCACGCTGACCACCTCGTTCCTCGTGCTTCGTCTCGTTCTCGGCGACTTCCGCCATCGCGAGGTGCCATTCGAGGAGATCCCGGACGAGATCGCTTCGGGGCGGGCCACGGCGGGGCTGGTCATCCACGAGGGTCAGCTGACCTTCGAGAGCTACGGGCTCGCGAAGATCCTCGATCTCGGCGAGTGGTGGCTGCTCGAGACCGGGCTGCCGCTTCCGCTCGGCGTGAACGCCGCACGCCGCGACCTCGGCGAGAAGGTCCTGCACGACGTGTGCGAGGTTCTCGCCGAGGCGATCCAGTGCGCGCTCGACAATCGCGCCGAGGCGCTCGAGTACGCGTTGCAGTTCGGGCGCGGCATCGACGCGGCCGTCGCCGACCGGTTCGTGTCGATGTACGTCAACGAGCTGACGCAGGACTACGGCCGCGAGGGCAGGCAGGCCGTGTGCGAGCTGCTGCGGCGCGGCGAGTCGATCGGCGCGTTCCCGTCCTCCGTCCAGCTCGACTTCGTCTCCTAGCGCGCGCCGGGGCGGGTCCTCGGCCTACGATCTCGCCGTGGCTCGCGCAGTCGTCCTCTCGGGGGTACGCACGCCGATCGGCCGCTACGGCGGCGCGCTGTCGGGCGTGCGTCCCGACGATCTCGCGGCGACGGCGATCGCGGCCGCGGTGGAGCGCGCCGGCGTCGACCCGTCGTCGATCGACGACGTCTACTTCGGCGCCGCGAACCAGGCGGGCGAGGACAACCGGAACGTCGCGCGTATGGCCGCGCTGCTCGCCGGGTTGCCGGAGTCGGTCGCCGGCGTCACCATGAACCGGCTCTGTGCGTCCGGTCTGTCCGCCGTCGTCTCGGCGTGTCACGCCGTCAACGCCGGAGACGCGGACGTCGTCGTTGCCGGCGGCGTCGAGTCGATGAGCCGTGCGCCGCTCGTCATGGCGAAGCCGGACAAGGCCTTCCTGCGCGGCGACCGGACGGTCTACGACACGACACTCGGCTGGCGCTTTCCGAACCCGCGCCTGGAGGAGATGTTCCCGCTCGAGTCCATGGGCGAGACTGGTGAGAACGTCGCCGACCGGTGGAGTGTCTCGCGGGAGGACCAGGACGCGTTCGCCCTCCGCTCGCAGCAGCGCTGGGCCGCCGCGAACGAGGCGGGACGGTTCGACGACGAGCTCGTGCCGGTCGGAGACGTGGCGGTCGACGAGCATCCGAGGCCGGAGACGACCGCCGAGGCGCTCGGCGGCCTCAAGCCCGCGTTCCGGAAAGAGGGCACGGTGACGGCGGGCAACGCGAGCGGCATCAACGACGGCGCCGCGGCGCTCGTCCTCGCAAGCGAGGAGACCGCGCGTCAGCTGGGCATCGAGCCGCTCGGCGCGTTCGTCGGGTCAGCCGCAGCCGGCGTCGACCCGCGCGTCATGGGCATCGGCCCGATCCCGGCGGTGCGCAAGCTTCTGGAACGGACGGGGGTCTCGGTCGCGGACATCGATCTCGTGGAGCTGAACGAGGCCTTCGCCTCCCAGAGCCTCGCTGTCGTGAGGGAGCTGGGGCTCGACGAGGAGCGGGTGAACGTGAACGGGGGCGCGATCGCGCTCGGGCATCCGCTCGGGATGAGCGGAGCGCGGCTCGTCGTCTCGCTCCTGCACGAGCTGCGGCGCCGCGACGGGCGCTACGGCCTCGCGACGCTCTGCGTCGGCGTCGGCCAGGGCGTCGCCGCGCTGTTCGAGCGCTAGGACCCGGCGAGCACGCGGTCGCGCTTCGCGCGGACCCAGACGGTCTGCCCGCGCCAGAGCTCGAGCTCCTCGAAGCGGTCGCGCGTGAGGATGGCGACGAGCTCGGCGCCGTTCGCGTCGTGGAGCTCGACCTTCGCGTCGCGGCCGAGCATCGTGATCCGGACGATCATCGCCTCGAGCGCGCCGTTCGAGGACTCGGGGAGCAGCTCGATGTCGTGAGGACGGACGAGCGCTCCGCCGACCTCGTTCGCGTCGCCCACGAAGCGCATCACGAAGTCGTTCGCCGGATGGTCGTAGAGCTCGCGGGGCGTACCGATCTGCTCGAGCCGACCCTTGTTCATGACCGCGATCTCGTCCGCGACCTCCATCGCCTCTTCCTGGTCGTGCGTCACGAACACCGTCGTGACGTGCACGACGTCGTGGAGGCGGGTGAGCCACTCGCGGAGCTCTGCCCGGACGCGTGCGTCGAGCGCTCCGAACGGCTCGTCGAGGAGGAGCACCTCGGGCTCGGGCGCGAGCGCGCGTGCGAGGCCCATGCGCTGGCGCTGGCCGCCGGAGAGCTGGGACGGATAGCGCTTGCCGAGGCCCTCGAGCTGCACGAGATGGAGCAGCTCCTCGACGCGCTCGCGGATCTGCGCCTTCGGCCGCTTCCGCACCTTGAGCCCGAACGCGATGTTGTCCGCCACGGTCATGTGCTTGAAGGCTGCGTAGTGCTGGAAGACGAAGCCGACGCCGCGCTTCTGCGGCGACAGAGCGGGTCGCGTCGTGCCCGGCGATCAGGACCTGTCCGCGGTCGGGCGACTCGAGCCCGGCGATGATCCGGAGCAGCGTGGACTTGCCGGAGCCGCTCGGCCCGAGGAGCGCGGTCAGCGACCCGCTCGGCACCTCGAGCGAGACGTCGTCGACCGCGGCGAAGTCGCCGAAGTGCTTGGAGACGTTGCGAACCTCGATCGACACCTACGACGCCTCCTTCGGCCTGATCACGGTCATCGCCACCAGTACAAGTATCGCCACGAGAGCGAGAACAATCGAGATCGCGTACGCGCCGGCGAGGTCGAACGCGTCGTAGCGCTCCTGGACGCGGAGGGTCGCGGTCTCGGTCTCGCCCTGGATCCGCCCGGAGACGACGGCGACGGCGCCGTACTCGCCGAGGCAGCGAGCGGTCGTGAGGATCACGCCGTAGATCACGGCCCACCGGATCGACGGAAGGGTGATCCGCCAGAAGACCTGCCAGCCGTTGGCGCCGAGGGTACGAGCCGCCTGCTCCTGCTCGTCGCCGATCTCCTGGAGCGTCGGGACGACCTCGCGCGCGACGAACGGCAGCGATACGAAGATCGTCGCGATCACCATCGACGGCAAGCGCGAAGAGGACCTCGATGCCGTGCTCCTCGAACCAGCCGCCGAGCCAGCCGTCGCTGCCCGTAGAGGAGGAAGAGCGCGAGTCCGACGACCACCGGCGAGAGCGCGAGCGGCAGGTCGATGAACGCGTTCAGGAGGTTCTTGCCCGGGAACTTCTTCCGCACGATCGCGAGCGCGGCGACGATGCCGAAGACGGTGTTCACCGGCACTGCGATGGCCGTGATGATCAGCGTGAGCTTGAACGCGTTGATCGTCTCCGGGGTCGTGAGCGCGTCCCAGGCCGGGCCGAAGCCGTCCTTGAACGTCTCCCAGAAGACGATCGCGAGCGGACCGACGAGGATGATCGCCAGATAGGCGAGCGCGACGAAGCGCAGCCCGAGACGGGAGATCACCTTCTTCACCGCTCGTGCCTCGTGGCGAACGTGCGGATGAAGCCGATCGCGAGCAACGTGGCGAACGAGATCCCGAGCAGGACGACCGCGACGGCCGCCGCGGACGCCGTGTCGCCACTCTCGATGCGCCCGTAGATGTAGACCGACGAGACCTCGGTCTCGCCGGGGATGTTCCCGGTGATGATCACGAGCGACCCGAACTCGCCGACCGCTTTCGCGAAGGCGAGCGCGAGGCCGGAGAGGATCCCGGGCAGGAGGGTCGGGAAGATCACGCGGAAGAAGGTGCGCAGGTTGCGAGGCGCCGAGCGAGTGGGCCGCCTGCTCCACCTCGGGGTCGAGCTCCTCGAGGACGCGGCTGCACCGTCCGGACGACGAACGGGAGCGTGACGAACATCAGCGCGAGCACGATCGACGCCTTCGTGAACGAGACGTTGACCCCGATCGGCGACGACGGCCCGTAGAGGGCAAGAAGCGTGAGGCCGGCGACGATCGTCGGCAGCGCGAACGGCAGGTCGATGACCGCGTTGACGATCGACCTTCCCCGGAAAGTCGTCGCGCACGAGGACCCAGGCAGTGATCGTCCCGAGCACGCCGTTCAGCAGCGTCACGGCGAACGAGGTCGCGAGCGTGATCTTCAGCGCCGAGACCGCCTCGGGCGTCGAGATCGCGTCCCAGAAGCTCTGACCCCCCTCGCTCGTCGCCTTGAAGACGAGTGCGGCGATTGGCAGCGCGACCATGACGGCCAAGAAGGTCGTCACAAAGCCGAGGGACAGGGCCGTAGCAGCCCTGTCCCTCGAGACCCGCGTCTTGCGCGGACGGTCGACGGCGAGGTCAGCCAGTGCTGCCGCCGACCGCGCGCTGCAGGCGCGCCATGACGCTGTTCTTCGGATCGAAGAAGCGCTTCTGCACCTTCTCCCAGCCGCCGAGGCCGAGCTGGTCGATGGTGAACTCGCCCGGGCGCACCGGGAACTTCTTCCGGTTCTTCTCGAGCACGCTCTTCAGGACGGGTCGGTAGCCGTTGTCGGCAAAGACCTGCTGCGCCTGCCGGCGTCCGCAGGAAGCGGAGGAAGGCGTTGGCCTTGTCCTTGTCGGGGCTTCTCTTCAGCACCGCGATCGGGTTCTCGATCAGGATCGTCTGCTTCGGGATCACGAACTGCAGGTTCGAGGCCCTGCGTGCGAGCGAAGAGCGCCTCGTTCTCGTACGCGAGCATGACGTCGCCCTTGCCGCTGTTGAACGTGTTCAGCGCAGCGCGGGCGCTCGTGTCCTGGACGGCGACGTTCTTCCACAGCTTCAGGAGGTTCGACTGCGCCTGCTTGTCGGTCTTCCCCTGCTTCCGCCACGCGCCGTACGCGGCCATGATGTTCCAGCGCGCGCCGCCCGAGGTGAAGGGGTTCGGCGTGATGACCTCGATGCCGGAGCGGGTCAGGTCGTTCCAGCCCTTGATCTTCTTCGGGTTGCCGTCGCGCACGACGAAGACGACGAGCGAGTCCGTGACCATGCCCTTGTAGCGACTGCTTCTTCCACTTCGCGTCGACGAGGCCCGCGCCGACGAGCTCGTCGACGTCCGGGGCGAGCGAGAGCGCGACGATGTCCGCCTCGAGGCCCGCCTTGACCGCGCGGGTCTGCTCGCCGGAGGCGGCGTAGGACTGCCTGAAGCTCACGCCGTCGCCCTGCGGCGTCTTCTGGAACATCGGGATGAGCTTCGCGTAGGCCTCGCGCGGCGTGGAGTACGCCACGAGGCTGAGCTGGGTGTCCGCGCTGCGCGCGGACGACGACGAGCCGGCGACGCGCCGTCGCCGCAGTTGCCGCAGGCGATAATTCACAAGCACGATCGCCGCTCCGAGAAACTTGGTCCGCATTCCCTCTCCTCTATTGTTGACAAGCTTTGTCGTAAAACTTAGTCTCAGAGAGTAGATGACGGCACCACGACCCGTCAAGTGGGCAACGAGGAGGACGCGATGTGGGTTTCGAGGCGAACTGACTACGCGACGCGGGCGATCCTCGTCCTGTCGCTCGAGGGCGGCGGCCCGCTGAAGCTCGACGAGCTCGCGAAGCGGACCGCGGTGCCGCTCTCGGTGCTCGAGCAGGTGATGCCGACCATGCGGACGGCGGGCCTCGTGCGCTCTGAGCGCGGGCCCTCCGGCGGCTACCGGCTCAACAAGAAGCCCGAGGAGATCACCCTCGAGCGCATCGTCCGGCTCTTCCAGGGGCCGCTCGCGCCGATCAGCTGCGCCACCCGGCACAGCCCCGAGCCATGCCCGATGATGATCGGCTGCACGCTCCGCGACGTGTGGGAGGAGATCCGGGACGCGACGATCGAGCTCCTCGGCCGGGCGACCTTCGCCGACCTTGCGAAGCGTGCCGGCGGGCCCTGGGTCGATCCGTCCCTCCTCTCGCTCCCGGTCGCGGGCGCCGCAGAGCCGGCCGCGAGCTGATGCCCCGCCGATAGATTCCGGCCGGTGGTCGTCGCCATCGACTACGGGCCCTGATGTCCGGCGGGATGCTCGCCACCATCGGACGGACGCCGGTCGTGCGCGTCGAGCGTCTCGTCGAGCCGGGAATGGGCGAGGTCTGGGTCAAGCTCGAGTCCGCGAACCCGACGGGCTCCTACAAGGACCGGATGGCGCTCGCGATGATCGAGGGCGCCGAGCAGTCGGGACGCCTCGCCCCGGGTCAGACGGTCGTCGAGTACACAGGAGGCAGCACGGGCTCGTCGCTGGCGTACGTCTGTGCGCTCAAAGGCTATCCGCTCCGGATCGTCACCTCGGATGCCTACTCGCAGGAGAAGCTGCGCACGATGGCTGCGTTCGGTGCGGACGTCGAGATCATCCCGAGCCCGGACGGCATCACTCCCGACCTGATCCCGCGGATGATGGAGCGGGCGAAGGAGATCGTCGAGGAGACCGGCGCCTATCCGACGGATCAGTTCCGGAACGAGGACATGGTCGAGGGGTACGGCGCGATCGCCGACGAGCTCGTGGAGCAGCTCGACGGGCGGATCGACGCCTTCTGCGCATACATCGGGACTGCCGGCTGCTTCACGGGCGTGACCCGTCGTCTCCGCCGGTTCGTGCCCGATGTGCACCGCGTCGTCGTCGAGCCCGCCGAGTCGCCGGTCGTCTCCGGAGGGACTCCCGGCACGCATCGGATCGAGGGAGGAGGGTCGGGCTTCTGGCCGCCCCTCCTCCGCGAGGACGACTTCGACGACGTGCGAACCGTCTCGACCGACGATGCCCTCGCGATGGCACGGCGCGCTGCGCGTGAGGAGGGTCTCTGGTCCGGCCCGTCGACGGGCGCGAACGTCCAGATCGCTCTCGCGCTCGCACGGGAGCTCGGCCCGGGAACGCGCGTTGTCACACCGCTCGTCGACTCCGGCCTCAAGTACCTCGCGGGCGACGTCTACTCCTGAACGAGGTCCGGCGCTACCGCTGGGCCGTGCTCGCCGCCGGGTCGGCCGCGCAGGCGGCGTTCTCGACGGTCGGCTTCGCCGTGCCGGTCCTCGCACCGGCGCTGCGTGACCAGTACGACCTCTCGCTCACGCAGGTCGGCGTCGTCGTGGCCGCCGAGTGGATCGGGCTGACCTTCTCGATGCTTCCGTGGGGCTTTGCCGCCGACCGGTTCGGCGAGCGGTGGACGCTTGCCGTGGGCCTGACGGGATGCGCCGCATGCCTTGCGGGCGCGGCCTTCGCACCCGACTTCGCCTCGCTCGTCGTCCTGCTCCTCCTCGGCGGCGTCTTCGGCGGCAGCGTCCAGTCGGGGAGCGGACGTGCCGTCATGAGCTGGTTCCCGAGAGGCGAACGGGGGCTCGCCCTCGGCGTGCGGCAGACGGCGGTGCCGATCGGAGGAGTGATCGCCGCAGTGGCCATTCCCGTGCTCGGGACCCCTCGCGCCGGTTTCCTCTTCCTCGCCGCGCTGATCCTCGCCGGGGCCGCCGTCGGCGCGCTCGTCCTGCGTTCCGGCGCCGAGCACGAGCTCGATGCCGGCGACGTCGAGTCGACGCTCCGCGATCGCCGGCTGTGGGTCGTGTGCGGGGCAAGCGGCCTGTACGTCGTCCCGCAGGTCGCGCTCATGGGCTTCGTCGTGCTGTTCCTCCACGACGCGCACGGCTTCTCGACGGGTGCGGCTGCCGCCGTGCTCGCCGTCTCACAGGTGCTCGCCGCTGGCCTGCGCATCGGCGTCGGTCGCTGGTCGGACGTCCTCGGCTCACGTGTCCGGCCGCTCAGGCTCATCGGGGTAGTGGTCGCCGCGCTGCTCGTCGTGGTCGCCGTGGCCGCGTCCGTCGACGCCTGGGTCCTCGTACCCGCCCTCGCGGCTGCGACGGCCCTGTCGATGGCCTGGAACGGCCTCTCGTTCACGATCGCCGCCGAGGTCGGCGGGCGACGGAGCGGCGCGGCGATCGGGATCCAGCAGACCGTGCTCTCGGCATCCGGCGTCGCGGTGCCCGTGGCGTTCGCGGCCGTGGTCTCCGCGACGTCCTGGCAGGCGGCCTTCGGGGTCGCGGCCATATTCCCGGTCGCAGGCTGGTGGCTGCTCGGCTCCCTCCGCGGCGATTGAGCCCGACCGGGCCCTGCTCCTAGACTCGGCGCGTGCGGATCCTCGATCGACTCGAGCGGCTGTACGAGATCGGCGGTGGACCCGGCGCCAACCGCGTGCACGGCACGCCCGAGGAGGACGCGGCCATCGAGCTCGCCGCCGGGTGGATGCGCGAGGCGGGACTGGAAGTGGCGGCCGATCCCGACGGGAACCTCGTCGGCCGCTCGTCGCGAGCGCCGGGGATCTGGGTCGGCTCGCACCTCGACAGCGTCCCGCACGGTGGTCGCTTCGACGGCGCGCTCGGCGTCGTGGCGGGAATCGACGCGGTCGAGCGGGCGGGCGCGGGCTCGGTCGTCGTCTTCCGCGGCGAGGAGGTCGGCTGCATCGGGAGCCGTGCGCTCGTGGCTCGCGGCTCGGCGCTGCCCGCTGCGTTCCTCGAGGTGCACGTCGAGCAGGGCCCGGTGCTCGCCGAGGCGGCCGCGCCGCTCGGGGTCGTCACTGGGATCGTCGGCTACGTGCACGGTGAGCTCGTGTTCGACGGCTACGCGGGGCATGCTGGCACGACGCCCATGGCCGGCCGCGAGGACGCGCTCGTGGCCGCAGCGGAGACAGTGCTCCGGATCCGGGAGGCCGCGGGGGGAATCGAAGGAGCCGTCGCGACCGTCGGGCAGCTGACCGTCGAGCCCGGCGGCTCGAATGTCATCCCGAACCGGGTGCGCATCTCCGTGGACGCGCGCGCGCCCGACTCCGAGCGGCTCGACGAGCTCGTTGCCGCGATCGGCGTGGACGCCGCGCGGCGGACCGAGCCGGCGCACATGGACGCGGAGCTGCGCTCCCTGCTCCGCGACGAGCTGGCGGAACGCGGCCTACCGGCGCTCGAGCTCGCGTCCGGCGCGGGTCACGACGCGGGAATCCTCGCCGCGGCCGGGGTGCCGAGCGCGATGCTCTTCGTCCGAAGCCTGAACGGCGGTGTCAGCCACACGCCGGACGAGCTGTCCTCCGAGGACGACATCGCTTTGGCCGTGGACGTGCTGACGGGCGCGCTGACGCGCCTTGCGTCCTAGAGCCGCGTCGCGCCGTCCTCGTCGATCGTCCAGTGCGGGTTGTGTGCGACCTCCCACGGATGACCGTCCGGGTCGACGAAGACACCGGAGTAGCCGCCCCAGAACGTCTCGGCTCCCGCGCGGCCGATCCGTGCCCCGGCGGCTTCCGCCTCGGCGATCACCGCATCGACCTCAGCAGGCGAGCGGACGTTGTGCGCGAGCGTGATGCCTCCCCAGCCTCCCGTGTCTTCGACGACGCTGTCCTCGGCAAGTGACCCGCGGTCCCAGAGTGCGACGATCATGTCGCCTGCCTGGAAGAAGACGACGTCGTCCGCAGGCGCCGCGCCCGTCGTCCAGCCGAGCGCCTCGTAGAAGCTCGTCGAGCGCTCGAGGTCGGAGACGCCAAGCGTGACCAGGCTCAGGCGCTGCTCCACTTCAGGCCTCGCGGAAGGTGATGTCCTGCGCGCCCTCCCACAGCATCCGGCGTCCGAGCTCGCGCAGGTTCTCGTTTCCCTCGACGATCGTCGCGAAGTGGTTCCCCGCGAGCGCGCCAGCCTTGCTCGCGAAGGCGACGTAGCCGTACGCGAGGAGCAGCTCGGTCTCGCTCAGGCCGCCCGGATAGAGGATGAGCTCGCCTGGGCTCGGGTAGCTCGTCGCGTTCTCGGGGCCGACGCCGACGTCGAGGTCGCCCCATGGGATCCAGCCGCCTTCGCCGGACCAGCGGACATGGATGATCTTGGACTCGAGCGGGAGCATTCGCCGGAACGCCGCGACCGTGTCGGGTGCCGCCTCTTCCTCGAAGCGGGCGGAGAGCTCGAAGCCCGCTGCCGTGATCTCGAGCATCGGTCGCACACTAGTCCAGGCAGCCCGATCGCTTGGGCGGTTCGGGCTACGGGCCCTGCGCCCATGCGAGGGCGCTTGCGAAGGACGAGCAGCGCGGGTCGGAGATCGGCGGCTCCAGGATGCTGAGGTACACCGGGTCCGTGGCGCCCGAGTTCGTGAACGGATTCGATCCCGTGCGGTCGGGGCACAGCACCGAGTTCCGGGCTCCGCTTCGGAGTGACACACCGACCGTGAACGTGTGCGCCGCGCCGGGCATCAGCACCGAGTGCTCGACGACGATGTCGGTCGGCGTCGTCAGGTTTGCTCCCGCCCGGGAGATGAAGACCGCATTGGCGACGCCCGAGCCGGACACGTCGTCCATGTTCCCGCACATCCAGACGAAGTTCCGGAACGTGATGCGCGCTCCGCCCATCACCTGGACGCCGTCCTGGTGCGCGCCGAGCAAGCGGTTGAAACAGGACGTGTAGCCCGATTCCACGACGAGGTCGTGCGCCGCATTGGCGCTCGCGTTCGTGACCTTGACGCCGTCGCCCGTCCAGGTGTCCACCTCGACGCGCCCGATCCGGCCGGTGCAACCGGTGTTGAAGACCACCGAGTCGACGTCGATCGTCCACATCGTGACCTTCACGAGGTCGAGGTTGACGTTGGCGTTGCAGTTCCACGACTTGTTCACGAGCACCGCCAGGTTCCCGGTTGGATAGACGCGGGCACCGAAGGACGGTGCGCCGGTCGAGCCGTAGGCGTTCGTGGCGGTGACGCGGACGCGGAGGTCACGGCCGACCTGCGTCGTCGGGATCACGTAGCGAGCGGCTGTCGCGCCCGGGATGTCGACCCAGGTCGCTCCGCCGTCCGTGGACTGCTGCCACTGGTACACGAACGACGTCGGTGAGCCCGTCCACGTGCCGACGGCGGCGTCGAGCGTGCGCCCGCCCTGGATGAAGCCCGCCATCGTCGGAGGCACCGTGCTCGCGGGCTTCAGCGAGCCCGCGACGCTGGCCGTCGCGGTCGAGTTGGCGTTTGTGGAGCCGCCTGCGTTGGTGGCGGTGACGAGGATGCGGAGGGTGGAGCCGACGTCTGCGCTGACGGGTGTGTAGGTGGGGCTGGTGGCGGTGGGGATGGTCGTCCAGGTGCTGCCGTCGCTGGAGCGCTGCCATGCGTAGGTGTGGGAGGTGGGTGAGCCGCTCCAGGTGCCGGTGGTCGCGCTCAGTGGCTGGCCTTCCTGGGCGGTGCCCGAGATCGTCGGCGCGGAGAGGTTGGCCGGGGGGAGCGGCAGGACCGGGGCGGTGACGGGGGAGGCGGCCGATGTCGAGCCGCCTGCGTTCGTCGCGGTGACGACGACGCGCAGCGTGGAGCCGATGTCTGCGGCGCCGAGCAGGTGGCTGCTCCCGGTCTCCCCGGCGAGCGCGACGCAGGAGCCGCCCGCTTGGTTGCAGCGCTCCCACTGCCGGCTCGTCGTCGAGGCTTCCGTCCACTCGCCGGTGCTTGCGGTAAGTGTCTGCCCTTCGCGTGCCTCCCCGGAGACCGTGGGAGGCGAGGTGTTCGTCGGCGCGGCCGGGAGCACGATCGCCGTCGGGGCCGAGCTCGCGCTCGTCGTCCCACCCGCGTTCGTCGCGCTGACGAGGACGCGCAGCGTCGTCCCGACGTCGTCGGCGTCGAGGGAGTAGGTGTCCTCGTCCGCCCCGGAGAGCGCCGCGCAGCCCGAGCCTGACCCGTCGCAGCGCTGCCACTCGTACGCGTACGACGTGGGCGAGCCGCTCCAGGCGCCCGTGCTCGCGCTCAGCACGTGACCCTCCCGCGCCGAGCCCGACACCGCCGGCGGCGACACGTTCACGGGAGCGGCAGCCGGGATCACCACCGCCGTCGCCGCCGAGGACGCACTCGCCGACCCGCCCGCATTCGACGCCGTCACCAGAACACGAACCGTCGAGCCGACGTCGTCGGCGTCGAGCTCATACGTCGCCTCGTCGTCGCCCGAGAGCGGTGCGCATGCCGACCCCGTCTCGTCGCAGCGCTGCCACTCGTACGCATAGGACGTGGGCGAGCCGCTCCAGCCGCCCGTTGTCGCGCTCAGCACATGACCCTCCTGCGCCGTCCCGGCGATCGTCGGCGACGAGACGTTCGCGGGAGCAGCGGCCGGGATCGTGGTCTCCGTCGCGGTCGAGTTGGCGTTTGTGGAGCCGCCTGCGTTGGTGGCGGTGACGAGGATGCGGAGGGTGGAGCCGACGTCTGCGCTGACGGGTGTGTAGGTGGGGCTGGTGGCGGTGGGGATGGTCGTCCAGGTGCTGCCGTCGCTGGAGCGCTGCCATGCGTAGGTGTGGGAGGTGGGTGAGCCGCTCCAGGTGCCGGTGGTCGCGCTCAGTGGCTGGCCTTCCTGGGCGGTGCCCGAGATCGTCGGCGCGGAGAGGTTGGCCGGCGGGAGCGGCAGGACCGGGGCGGTGACGGGGGAGGCGGCCGATGTCGAGCCGCCTGCGTTCGTCGCGGTGACGACGACGCGCAGCGTGGAGCCGATGTCTGCGGCGCCGAGCAGGTGGCTGCTCCCGGTCTCTCCGGCGAGCGCGACGCAGGAGCCGCCCGCTTGGTTGCAGCGCTCCCACTGCCGGCTCGTCGTCGAGGCTTCCGTCCACTCGCCGGTGCTTGCGGTAAGTGTCTGCCCTTCGCGTGCCTCCCCGGAGACCGTGGGAGGCGAGGTGTTCGTCGGCGCGGCCGGGAGCACGATCGCCGTCGGGGCCGAGCTCGCGCTCGTCGTCCCACCCGCGTTCGTCGCGCTGACGAGGACGCGCAGCGTCGTCCCGACGTCGTCGGCGTCGAGGGAGTAGGTGTCCTCGTCCGCCCCGGAGAGCGCCGCGCAGCCCGAGCCCGACCCGTCGCAGCGCTGCCACTCGTACGCGTACGACGTGGGCGAGCCGCTCCAGGCGCCCGTGCTCGCGCTCAGCACGTGACCCTCCCGCGCCGAGCCCGACACCGCCGGCGGCGACACGTTCACGGGAGCGGCAGCCGGGATCACCACCGCCGTCGCCGCCGAGGACGCACTCGCCGACCCGCCCGCATTCGACGCCGTCACCAGAACACGAACCGTCGAGCCGACATCCGCGCTCGTCAGCGCGTACGTCGTGCCCGTTGCGCCAGGGATATCGGCGCAGCTCGATCCCGATGCGTTGCAGCGTCTCCACTGGTTGGCGAACGACGTGGGCGACCCGGACCAGGTGCCGGGAGACGTGGTCAGCGTCGCGCCTTCACGCGCCGTGCCCGACACGGTCGGGAGGCTCGTGTTCGCCGGAGGATCGGGCGCCGAGCGCAACGCGACGAGCTGGCCGACGTTGCAGTCCTGCTTGACCTGTGTCTGCGCCTTTCGCGTGTACGAGCCGGCTACCGGCTGGGTCTCGTCGGCCGTCAGGAGCGCCGCGGTCGGCGAGCTGCCGCCGGTCGCCGCATCCGAGCGGCTCGTCATCCCGGGCGGGCTCGCGATCGTCGCGGTGCCGCTGTGAGAGAAGGCGCCGACGATCCTGGTCTGCGGGATGCTCGTCGTGACGGCCGGGCTCGCCGCCTTCGTGTTCCGTGTGAACGCACCCGCGCTCGCGTGGACGGGTTGTGCGGGGTCGACGCCCGTGTACGCCAGGATCGAGCCGACGCCTCCGGTGGGGTTGCTCGTCGAGAACGTGTACGCCGCGGGCTCGGACGTGGCTACGACGCGCACGAACATGGCCTGTGTGAGGACGGTGGTCGCAAACGTGCACGACGTCCGGACGACCTGGCTCCAGCCTGCGGGCGCGGAGATCGGCGCACTTGCGTCAGCGCGAAACGCCACAGCCGCGACCAGGACGGCGCCGCTCCCTGC
The DNA here is from genome assembly GCA_963815895.1 of uncultured Actinomycetes bacterium. GTDB lineage: Bacteria > Actinomycetota > Thermoleophilia > Gaiellales > Gaiellaceae > GMQP-bins7. The sequence goes on from CAWFIP010000002.1 coordinate 1,225,824, forward strand.
TCCGGTCGGGCGCGACATCGTCACGGACGTCGACGGCGCCTGCGTTGCGCTGCTCGATGCAGAGGTGAAAAGGGGTGCAGCAGACGACGCTCCGCCGAGAAGTGCCACCCCCGTACACGCCGCAGCTATGAACGCCACGAGACCCCATCGGCTCGTGACTATCGACACTGCGGGCGACCCTAACCTCCTCCGACGCGGGAAGCTAGGTCCCCGAGCAACTCCGTCGAGCTAGCGCGACGCGACCCAGGCGCCGAGGAGATCGCGCTCCTCCTCGGTGATGCCGGTGGCGTTCCCCGGCGGCATGGCGCGCGTCTCGACGGCCTGGCGGCGAATGTCCTCGGCCCTCGACTCGATCTGCTCCTGCGTCTCGAAGCGGACGCCGAGCGGGGCGGATACGCCGGAATGGCAGGTGGCGCAGCGCTGCTCGATTATCGGCTGCACCTCCGCGAACGACACGGGCTGCCCGGCGTGTGCCGGCGTTTCGTCAGGCCGGAGCCAGAGCGCGAGCGCGACGACGCCGACGGTCGCGACGGCCGGAATCCACCACACCCGGCGACCGGCATGCCAGTGGTTGAAGAAGACCCGGATGAGCGCCGTCAGGAGGGCCACGAAAACGAAGACGAGCCACGCGTCGTCCGCGCCGAAGACGAACGCGAAGTGGCCGATGAGCATCGTGAAGAGCACCGGCAGCGTCAGGTAGTTGTTGTGGACCGATCGCTCCTTCGCCCGCAGGAGCGGCACCGGGTCCGGCTCGCGCTTCTCCTCCATCGCGCGCACGAGCTTCCGGTGCGCGGGGATGATCACGAGCAGGACGTTCGCGACCATGATCGTCCCGAGCATGGCGCCGACCTGGAGGTACGCCGCGCGCGGCGCGAGCAGTTGTCCGGCGCCCCACGCCGCCAGGGCGACGAGCGCGGTGCCGATGACCGCGAGCGCAGCCTGGCTGCGTTCGCCCACGACCTTGCAGAGGACGTCGTAGACGACCCAGCCGAGCGCGAGGCCGCCGATCGAGAGGACGATCGCTTGCCACGCGTCCAGGTCGGCGACCGCCGGGTCCACGAGCCGCACGTCGGCGTCGAAGTAGTAGAGGACGACGAGCAGTGCGAATCCCGAGAGCCACGTCGTATAGGCCTCCCACTTGAACCAGTGGAGCGGCTCGGGCATCTCGGCCGGCGCGAGGCGGTACTTCTGCGAGTGGTAGAGGCCGCCACCGTGGACGCCCCAGAACTCGCCCGCGACCCCGGCCTCCGCGTCGGCCTTGTCCTTCGGCGGCCGGAGCGCGAGGTCGAGACGAACGAAGTAGAAGGACGCGCCGATCCAGGCGATGCCCGCGACGACGTGGAGCATCCGCAGGCAGACGTCGAGGACGTCTCTCAGGTACGGGTCCATCGGTCCCTGGCGATCGCGACGAGCTCGTGACAGCCCGTGTCGAGCTCCTCTTCACGCGTCCGTGCAAGGCGTCCCCGGAGCACCTCGAGGATCTCGCGCTTGGGTCGGCCGGCGACGAACACCACGAACCGGAAGCCGAACTTCTCCTCGTAGACCTGGTTGAGGTACGCGAGCTCGGTGAGGACGGCCGGGTCGGCAGCCGTCCCCTGCTCGGCCGCCGAGCGCACGGAGAGGCGCTTCGCGCCGATCGCGGGATGCGCGTTGAGCGCCTCGAGCTTCTCCTCCTCGCTCAGCCGTCCGAGCACGCGGTCTGCCTGCCCGAGCGGATCCTCGATCTCGGCCAGTTGCTCGACGAGAACGGTGCGGCCCTCGAAGAGCTCGTCGAGCTCTTCGGCGGTCAGCTTCCGCGGTAGGTCGCGCATCCGTAGGGCGAGACGAGCAGCGGGACGTGGTAGTGGCCGGCGGTGAGCTCGAGCTCGAGCTCGACCTTGGTGAAGAACGGGCTCGGTGGCCAGAAGACGAGCTCGTAGCGGCCGGGGTCGAGTCCGGTCGCGAGCTCGCGGATGCGGCCGTCGCCGTCTGTCTCGGCCGAGGCGACGACCTCGTGCTGCTGCGCGAGCTCGACGCGGACCCCTGCCGCGGGCTCTCCGCGAGCGGTGTCGAGAACATGCGTCGAGATCGAGACGCTCACGAGCTGAATCTTCGCGCCTGGGCCCGATGCTCCCGCGCGATCTCCGCCTCGTCGGCGTGGACGAGCTCGCCGTCGCGCACGACGTCCTCGCCTTCGACGACGAGTCGATCGACGCGGTGCGGCGCCGAGAGCACGAGGCCGGCGACGGGATCGCTCGCGCCGCCGAGCTCGAGGACGTCGGTCCGCCAGACGGCGAAGTCGGCGCACTTCCCGGGCTCGAGCGAGCCGATGTCGTCACGTCCGAGAACGGCAGCTCCTCCCCGGGTGCCGAGACGCAGCGCGTCCCGTGCGGTCAGTGCGGTCGGGCCATCGCGGCCGCGTGCGACGAGGAGGGCCTGCTTCACCTCGAAGAGAAGATCGCTGCGTTCGTTCGACGCCGAGCCGTCCACTCCCAGGCCGACGCGGACCCCCGCATCTCCGAGCGCGCGGACGGGAGCGACACCCGCGCCCAGCCGGAGGTTCGACGTCGGGCAGTGCGCGACGCCCGTCCCCGTCGTCGCGAAGCTCGCGATGTCCGCCTCTGACAGGTGGACGCAGTGCGCGCACCAGACATCGCCCGCGAGCCAGCCGAGCTCCGCGAGGTACTCGACCGGCGTGCACCCGTAGAGCTCCTGGCAGTACGCCTCCTCCTCGCGGGTCTCGGCGAGATGGGTATGCAGCGGAAGCTCGAGTCGCCGGGCGACCTCCGCCGAATCGGCCATCAGTTGTCGGGTCACGGAGAACGGCGAGCACGGTGCGACCGCGATCTGCACGCGCGCGCCTGCTCCCGGCTCGTGCAGCTCGCCGGCGAGGCGCTCGGTGTCGGCGAGCACGGTGTCGACGTCCTCGACGAGCTCGTCCGGCGGGAGGCCTCCATCCGAGACGCCGAGGTCCATCGAGCCGCGGGAGGCCACGATCCGCACGCCGAGCTCGCGCGCGGCCTGCACCTCGGCCTCGACGAGCCCGGAACGGCCGTGCGGGAACACGTAGTGATGGTCGAAGACGGTCGTGCACCCGGAGAGCGCGAGCTCTGCGAGCCCGGTGCGCGCCGCCGCGTACTCGGCCTCCGCGTCGATGCCCGACCACACCGGGTAGAGCTCGCGGAGCCAGGTGAAGAGGTCGGCCTCCTGCGCCCGAGCGCGCGTCAGCGTCTGGTACAGGTGGTGGTGCGTGTTGACGAGCCCCGGCGTGACGACGGCGCCACCGAGGTCGACTCGCTCGTCCGCGTCCGGCTCCGTTCCGCTCCCGACCGCCGTGACCCACCCGTCCTCGACGAGGATCCAGCCGCTCCCGTGCTCGGTCCCAGCGTCGTCGCAGGTGACGATCCAGCCACCGCCGTAGAGGCGGCTCATGCCTCGAGCGGGACGATCTCGAAACGATCGACGTCGACGAGGCCGCGGTCGGTGATCTTCAGCTGCGGGATCACGGAGAGCCCGAGGAAGGACAGCGTGAGGAACGGCGTGGCGCCGCTCCACCCGAGCTCGTGTGCGGCCTCGTTGCACGCGCGGCTCTGCGCGACGACCTCCGCCAGCGGCGCGTCCGACAGCAGGCCCGCGATCGGGAGTGGGCACTCGGCGAGCACGCGGCCGTCGTCCACGGCCACGATTCCCCCGCCGACCTCGACGAGCCGCTCGATCGCGAAGGCCATGTCCTCGTCCGACATGCCGACGACAACCAGGTTGTGGGCGTCGTGAGCGACCGACGACGCGAGCGCGCCGCGCCGTAGCCCGGATCCCGACACGAAGCCGAGGCCGGTACGGCCGGTCGCGAGATGCCGCTCGACGACGGCGATCTTCGCCAGGTCGCGGTCGGCATCGGCGACCGCCAGGCCCGCGGACACCGCCGGCTCGCGGACGAGCGACTCCGTCACGACCTGGTCGGTGACGAGCCCGATCGCGCGGATGCTCGAGCCGTTCGAGTCGACCGCGAAGTCGGCCGCGGACACGGGGTGCACACGGACGCTCTGTCGCACCCAGTCGGGGGTCTCGACGGACGGCGTGTCCGCGATCCGGCGTCCGTGCTTCAGCACCGTCTCGGGCATGAAGTCGACGAGGTCGGGAAGGACGAGCACGTCGGCCCGGTAGCCCGGCGCGATGGCCCCGTGCCGCTTCAGCCCGTGGCAGAGAGCGGGGTTCAGAGAGGCCATGACGATCGCATCCTCGGGGGCGATCCCGGCCTCGACGGCTTTCCGGACCATCCCGTTCAGGTGGCCGTCGTCTGCGATGTCCTCCGGGTCCCGGTCGTCGGTGCAGAACGCGATCCGGTTGGGGCCGAGCTCCTTCGCGAGCGGCAGGAGGTCGAGCAGGTTCCGCGCCATCGAGGCCTCGCGGATCAGGAGCCACATGCCGGCACGGAGCCGCTCTCGCCCTTCCTCCACCGTCAACGCCTCGTGGTCGGTCTCGATGCCCGCTGCGGCGTACGCCTGCAGCTCCTTCCCGATGAGCCCGGGGGCGTGCCCGTCGACGTGCTCGGCGCCTTCGAGCGCGAGCTTCTCGAGCTCGGCCGGCGAACCCGAGATGACGCCCGGGAAGTTCATCATCTCCGCAAGCCCGAGCACGCGCCTCCGGCGCATCAGCGACTCGAGGTCGCCCGGCCCGAGCGGGCGCCGCGGGGACTCGAAGGGCGACGCAGGCACGCAGGAAGACGCCATGAAGAAGACATCGAGCTGGAGCCCGGAGGACGCGTCCAGGAGCCAGTGGACGCCGTCCACGCCGAGGACGTTCGCGATCTCGTGCGGGTCGGCGACGACGGTCGTGGTCCCGAGCGGGAGCACGAGCCGCGCGAACTCGTCCACCATGAGCTTCACGGACTCGAGGTGCATGTGCGCATCGATGAGCCCGGGGACGACGTGCTTCCCGGTCGCGTCGAGCACCTCCGCGCCCTCGTAGTCCCCGAGTCCCGCGACGAAGCCGTCCACGATCGCGACGTCCGTCTCCAGCCACTCACGCGTGAAGACCGAGAGCACGCGCCCGCCCCGGACGACGAGATCGGCTGGCTCGTCACCGCGCGCTACGGCAATCCGGCGCTCCAGATCCGCCACGGACCTAGCGTATTACGGAGGGGGAGCGCCGGTTCGTTGATCGCGACATCGGCGCCTCGCCCGATGCTCTGCGCTGTCCTATAGTCGGCCGACCAAAGCCACAGGGGACTGGAGGTCCCGTCCGCTGACGCTGCAGGCACGCGGGTGGCTGACGGGCGTCCCGTCTGAGGTGTTCACGTCGCTCCCATACGTCATGACGATCGTCGTCCTCGTCGCCGTCTCGTCGGGCGCCGCGAAGCGCCGTCTCGGAGCGCCTGCCGCACTCGGGGTCCCGTACGTGCGCGAGGAACGGTAGAACCACGGCGTGGACGTCCTGGTACCGCGCTCGATCGACGAGGCGCTCCGCATGAAGGCCGAGCGCCCGGACGCCCTGCCCGTCCAGGGCGGCACCGACGTGCTCGTCGCGCTCAACTTCGACCGCGTTCGGCCGGATGCGATCCTGAATCTCAACGAGGTCGCGGAGCTGCGTGGCTTCGCACGCGAGAACGGCTCGCTCCGGCTCGGCTCGGGGCTCACGTACGCGGAGGCGATGCGCGACCCGCTCGCGGACGCGCTTCCCGCGCTCGCCGAGGCGTCGCGAACGGTGGGGTCCCCTCAGATCCGCAACCGCGGGACGATCGGAGGGAACCTCGGCACCGCCTCGCCCGCAGGCGACGCGCTGCCGCCGCTGTTCGTCGAGGGCGCGGAGATCGAGGTCGCGAGCGTCCGCGGCGAGCGCCGCCTCGGGCTGGACGAGTTCCTGCTCGGCCCGAAGCGGAACGCCCTGGCCGAGGACGAGCTGATCCTCGGCGTCCACGTCAGGCCAAGCGGCCAGCAGCAGACGTTCATGAAGGTTGGTCCTCGAAACGCGATGGTGATCGCCGTCTGCTCGCTGGCGCTCGTCGTCGACCGCGAGCGGAACGAGATTCGCGCGTCCTTCGGGTCCGCGTCGCCTGCGACGCGGCTCGTCACCGCGCCGCTCGCCGACGCGGACGGGTTTCCAGATGCCGTCGCGGCTGCTGCGTCTCCGATCGACGACGTGCGCGGGACCGCCGTCTACCGCCGCCATGCGCTTACGGTGCTTACGCGGCGGGCACTCGAAAGGTGTCTCGCGTGAGACGAGTTAGTGGCTCAGAGCCACAAAGTCGTGAGCGCTCGCGATGAGGGTCCAGCTCACGATCAACGGGGAGCGGCACGAGACCGACGTCTGGGCGGGCGAGAGCCTGCTGACCACGCTCCGCGACCGCCTCGAGCTTCCCGGCTCGAAGAACGCGTGCGAGCAGGGTGAGTGCGGATCGTGCTCCGTGCTCCTCGACGGCACGCTCGTGTGCTCGTGTCTCGTCCTCGCGGCGCAGGCGGACGGCCACGAGGTCGTGACCGTGGAAGGCCTCGCGGACGACGAGAACCTGCACCCGGTGCAGGAGGCGTTCGCGGAGACGGGCGCAGTGCAGTGCGGCTTCTGCACTCCGGGATTCGTCGTCGCGACCGCCGACCTGCTGAACCGCAACCCGGATCCGACTGACGACGAGATCCGCGAGGCGCTCTCCGGCAACCTCTGCCGCTGCACCGGGTACCAGAAGATCCTCGACGCGGTCCACCAGGCTGCCGGTCGATGACCGTCACGGCCCACATCCAGACTCGCGCCGCGCTCCCGGTCGGGCACGCGGAGAGCACGGTCAAGCGGCGCGACGCCGGGCCGAAGGTCAAGGGCGAGTTCCTCTACTCGAGCGACCTGCACGCCGCCGGGATGCTCTGGGGCCAGACCGTCCGCAGCCCGCACGCGCACGCCCGGATCCTCCACATCGACGTCTCGGAGGCGGTCGCCATGGCCGGGGTGCACGCGGTGCTCACGCACGACGACGTCCCCGGGCGACAAGCTCTACGGGCTCGAGTTCCGCGACCAGCCCGTGCTCGCGATCGACCGGGTTCGCTACTACGGCGAGCCCGTCGTGATCGTCGCGGCCGAGGAGCCCGAGCAGGCCAGGCGGGCGGCGGCGGCAGTTCGCGTCGAGTACGAGCCGCTCGAGCCGGTCGTCGACGCCGAGCGCGCGACGGAGATGGAGCCGCTCCACCCGGACCGGCCCACGATGGGCCACGGCTATCGCGACGACCCGAGGCCGAACGTCGTCCGGTCACTCGTCATCGAGCGCGGCGACCCAGATGCAGTAGCCGACGTCACCGTCGCCGGCACCTACGAGCTGGGCCAGCAGGACCAGGCGTTTCTCGGCCCGGAGTCGGGGATCGCGATCCCCGACGGCGAGGGCGGCGTCGACATCCATGTTGCGACGCAGTGGCTGCACGTCGACCGCGACCAGGTCGCACCCTGCCTCGGCCTTGCGCCGGAGCAGGTGCGGATCCACCTCGGTGGGGTCGGCGGCGCGTTCGGCGGGCGGGAGGACCTGTCGATGCAGATCCACGCGTCGATGCTCGCGCTCCGCGCGAACCGTCCCGTGAAGATGGTCTACAGCCGCGAGGAGTCGTTCGTCGGGCACGTGCACCGCCACCCGGCGCGGATCTGGGCGGAGCATCGGGCGACGCGGGCGGGCGAGCTCGTCTCCGTGCAGATGCGGATCCTCGTGGACGGCGGCGCCTACGCGTCGAGCTCGACGGCCGTCATCTCGAATGCGTGCTCGTTTGCGGTCGGGCCGTATGCGGTCGAGAACGTCCGCATCGACGGGCTCGCCGTCTACACGAACAACCCGCCCTGCGGCGCGATGCGCGGATTCGGCGCGGTGCAGACGTGCTTCGCCGCCGAGGCGCAGATGGACAAGCTCGCAGCCGCGCTCGAGATCGACCCGATCGAGCTGCGCCTCCTGAACGCGCTCGAGCCGGGCGGGCGCCTCGCGACCGGGCAGGAGATCACCGGCTCGCTCCCGACGAAGGAGGTCATCAAGCGCGCTGCGGCGCTCGAGGTGCCCGATCCGGAGGAGCTCCCGCGCGACGCGATCCGGCTTCCGGGAGGAGCCGGGAACACGACGCGCGGGGACGGCGTCCGCCGAGGGATCGGGTTCGCGGTCGGTTTCAAGAACATCTGCTACTCGGAGGGCTTCGACGACTTCTGCACGGCGCGCGTCCAGCTCCTGCCGTCGGGCGCGGCTGTCGTCCACTGCGCGGCGGCCGAGGTGGGCCAGGGGGTGTCCCAGGTGATCCTCGAGGTCGCCCGCCGGGAGCTCGGCACCGACGACATCGAGCTCGCGCCGGGTACGACGTCCGAGGTCGGCTCCGCCGGGTCCGCCTCGGCGTCGCGCATGACGTGGATGGCGGCAGGCGCTGTCCAGCTCACATGCCGCGTGGCTCTCGAGGAGCAGGAACGTCAGGGCGGGGGCGAGGTCGACGTCGAGCGCGTCTACCGCCATCCGCGGACGTTCCCGCTCGACCCCGACACCGGCCAGACCACCGGCGAGCGGTCCCACGTCGCGTTCGCCGTCGCGGCCATGCGTGTGGTCGCCGAGGTCGACGTCGAGCTCGGCCTGACCCGCGTGGTCTGGATCGGGACCGCGCAGGACGTCGGCCACGCGCTCGACCGGACCGCGGTCGAGGGTCAGATCGAGGGCGGGACCGCGCAGGGCCTCGGGCTCGCGCTCATGGAGGAGATCCAGACGCGCGACGGCGCGATCGTGAACGCGAGCTTCACCGACTACCTCATCCCCACCTTCCTCGACATGCCGCCGGTCGTCTCCGAGCTCGTGGAGGTACCCGAGCCCGATGCCCCCTACGGGGTCAAGGGCGTCGGCGAGCCGCCGACCGTCGTCTCGACCGCGGCAATCGTGTCGGCGCTTCGTGATGCGACCGGCCGGGAGCTCGTCCGCGTCCCGGTCCGCCCGGACGACATCGTCGGTCTCTAGAACGCTGGAGAGGGGCCCGCCGGCCCCTCTCCCTTCCCCCGGATGGATCGAGCGAGAAGTCGGTCAGCGAGCGAGCACCTCGACCATCGCGCGGTTGGTGACGCCCGCCTTGTATGGATACAGGGCCGCCGCGAGCGCCAGCTCGACCAGCTGCGACCGAAGCAGATGCGATCGAACGGATTGGCTTTCGACGACCTCGCTCTCGACGACCCTGTTGCTCCCCTCGGTGTCGACGGCTTCCCCGCGTGCAACCGACGGAGATGCCCCCATCGCCGCGGTGGTTCCGAGAACGAGTCCCCCGTGCATCAGCAGCCTGTCCTCGTCGCGTGGCGCCGTCATGCCAGGAGGCTACGAGCGGGCGCGCTCGCTGTCGTTCTCGAAGCCGACACTGCGAGTGTCACGCTCGCGACACAGCGTCGTGCAGACTGACGCCGTGGAGTGGCCGCTCCTCGCCGGGCTTCCCGAGGACGACGTCCGAGAGCTGCTCTCGATCGCCCGCAGACGCACATTCGAGAAGGGCGAGGTGGTCTTCCACCGCGACGACCTGGCCGAGTCGCTGCACCTCGTCGTGCGCGGCCACTTCGCGGTCCGTGTTCGGACGCAGGTCGGCGAGAGCGTGCTCCTGGACGTGATCGGGCCGGGCCGCGTCTTCGGCGAGCTCGCGCTGCTCCGGCCCGAGTCGCGGCGCTCCGCCACGGTCTCGGCGCTCGAGGAGGGCGAGACCCGATCGGTCTTCCGGGACGACTTCGCCGAGCTCCAGCGCGGCCATCCCGGCGTGAAGGATGTCCTGCTCTCGCTGCTCGCCGAGCAGCTCGAGCGCACGAGCGACCGTGTCCTCGAGGCGCACTACGTCGATGCGGAGACGCGCGTGCGACGACGGCTCGTCGAGCTCGGCGAGACATACGCCCAGGGCGACGGCGCAACGGTCGTCCCGCTCACTCAGGAGGACCTCGCCGCGATGGCCGGCACATCCCGGGCGACCGTGAATCGCGTCCTGCGCGACGAGGAGCGGCGCGGGACGCTCGAGCTCGGCCGTGGGCGGGCGACCGTCGTCGACGCGGCGGAGCTCGCACGGCGCTGCCGCTGGCACGTCTGACGCGGAGGACCTTCTAGGACGAGAGGTCGTCGAGGAGCGCGCCGAGAAGCCGGTAGAACTCCGCGGTCCCCGAGATGCTCAGGCGCTCACCGGGAGCATGCGGGCCCTCAACGTCGGGGCCGATCGAGATCATCTCGAGGCCGGGGACCCTGCTGCCGATCACCGCGCACTCGAGCCCGCCGTGGACGACGTCGAGCTGAGGCTCCACTTCGAAGACCCGCTCGTACGTCTCCTTCGCCTGCGCGAGAAGCCGTGAGTCGAGATCCGGGCGCCACGGTGGGTAGGAGCGCACGGCCTCGACCTCGGCGCCGGCGAGGCGGGCGGCGCTCTCGATCGTCGCGACGACGTCCTCGAGCGCTTCTGCGCTCGCGCTACGGGTCATCGACGCGAACGTCAGCGTTCGGCCCTCGGTGGCGGCGACCGTGAGCGACGTGCTCGTCTCGACGACGCTCCCGAGCCGCGGGCTCATCGAGATCACGCCGGTGGGCAGCGCATGGAGGAGGTCGACTGCCCGCTGCGTGGTCGCGTCGCCGGCGGCGTGCTCCGCGGAATCCGCGGCCTCGACCGCCGCCGCGACGTCGCCGTCCGTGTCCCGGTACTGCGCGCGGAGCGCGGCGAGCTCCTCGTCGACGGCAGCCCGCACGGCGTCCTCCGCCTCCGGCGCGGTCGCGACCACCGCTCGCGAGTCACGGGGGATCGCGTTCCTGCTCACGCCGCCGTCGAGCGACACGAGCCGGAAGCCGGCAGCCCGCCGTGCGCGCGACAGGATGCGCCCGAGCGCCTTGTTCGCGTTGAGGCGGCCCTTCGCGATGTCGGCCCCGGAGTGCCCGCCGCGCACTCCGGAGATCGTCACCGCGAGCGTGTGCCATCCGCCCGGAACCGGCTCCGGCTCGAGCCCGAGGCGGACGAACGTGTGCGCGCTCCCGGCGCAGCCGACCGTGAGCGCGCCGTTGCTCGTGCCGTCGAGGTTCACGAGCAGGCGTCCGGCGACGAGCGAGGGGTCGAGCGCCTTCGCGCCGTCGAGCCCCTGCTCCTCGGACACCGTGAACAGGAGCTCGAGCGGGCCGTGCTCGACCTCGGGATCGTCGGCTACCGCCATCGCGCCCGCGACACCGATCCCGTTGTCGGCTCCGAGGGTCGTGCCGTCGGCGAAGACCCAGTCGTCTTCGCGGACGACCTCGATCCGGCCCGCGCGCGGGTCGTTGGGGCTGTCCGGGTCGCGCTCGCACACCATGTCCAGGTGGGACTGGAGGACGACCGTGGGCGCGTCGTCGCGACCTTCGCTCGCGGGCACGCGGACGACTGCGTTCCCCTCCTCGTCCACCGCCGTCTCGAACCCGCGCTCGGCTGCCCAGGCGAGCACGTGCGCCCTCGCCTCGCCCTCCTGCTTCGGCGGCCGCGGTATCCGTGTCAGCGCGAGGAAGTGCGCCCAGATACCTCGCGGCTCGAGCTCCGCGAGCGTGCTCACCGGCGAAGGGTGAGCGCGGCGCCCACGAAGAGGAGCGCGAGCCCCAGGACACGCGTCCAGCCGACCGCGATGCGCTCGACGCCAAACCAGCCGAATCGGTCGATGGTCGCGGCGAGCGCGAACTGCGAGGCGATGATGACGGCCGTCGTCGCCACGATGCCAATGCGCGGTCCCGCGACGGTGATCGCAAGGATGATGAGGGCGCTCATCACGCCGCCGAGGAGCATCCACTTCGGCGAGCCGGCTGCGTCCCCGAGCCCCGAGAGCGAACGGCGCATGAGCAGGAGGACGGCGAGCGCCACGAGCGCGCCCAGCACACTCGCCGTCGCGACCGCCTCGATGCTCCCCACCCGGTCTCCGAGCCGTGCCTGGACGGCGATCTGAACGGCGCCGCCGAGCCCTGCGAGGGCGGCGAGCAGCGTCGCGAGGCCGGTCGAGCTCACGTGCGTGACGCTATACGCTCACCCCGCCACCCGACGAAGGAGTCGACGTGATCCGAGCGATCATCCAGTACGAGTCCGAGCCAGACCCGGAGCGCTACGAGCAGCACGTGGCCGAGTTCACCGTGCCGGTCGAATGCAGCGCGTTTCGGCACGGGAAGGTGTTCGGCTCGCCGTTCGGTGAGCCCACGTGCCGCTACTACGCCGAGTTCGAGTGGGACGACATGGATTCGTTCAAGACTGCGGTGAGCTCCGAGGCCTTCGCGGCAGCGGGGAAGGATGCAATGGCGATGGGCATTCCCTTCACCGTCCATTTCGCCTCCGTGGAGTGACGGAGCCGACCCACCCTCGTCCGGTCGATCCCTCGGAGCTGGGCTTCGAGGCGGTCGTCTACGAGAAGGCGCCGCCACGCGCGACGATCCGGCTCAATCGGCCGGACGTCCTCAACGCCTTCGACTTCAGGATGCTGCGGGAGCTCGCGCGGGCGTGCGAGGACGCGTCCTGGGACGACGAGATCCGGGCCGTCGTCGTCACGGGGACCGGGCGGGCGTTCTGCGTGGGTGCCGACCTTCGCTCCTGGGACGAGGACTACCTCGGCCGGCCGGGCGAGTACTGGAAGTGGTTCGGCGCGTTCAAGGACGCGCACGACCGGATGCGGGAGATCGGCAAGCCGACGATCGCCCGGATCAACGGGATCGCGGTCGGCGGCGGGAACGAGCTCCAGATGGCGTGCGACCTCGCCGTCATGGTGGACACCGCCTTCATCCGCCACGTCGGCCTCGAGCACGGCTCCGTTCCGGCCGGGGGCGCGACCCAGTGGTTGCAGCTCATGGTCGGCGACCGCAGGGCTCGGGAGATCGTCTTCCTCTGTGACGAGATCCCGGCGGCGCAGGCAGCGGAGTGGGGGCTCGTCAACCGCGCGGTGCCCGAGGCGGAGCTCGACACGGTCGTGGACGAGTGGGTCGAGAAGCTCACGGCGAAGCTCCCGCAGACGACCCGGTACGCGAAGCACCAGCTGAACGTGTGGCGTGATCTGGCGTGGCACCAGACCGTCGGCCACGCGCGCGACTGGCTGTCCCTCTCGATGCTCGGCGACGAGGCGCAGGACGCGGTGCGGGCGTTCCTCGCGCGCGGAAAGGAGTGACAGTGAGCGAGGTGCTGACGGAGCGGGACGGAGCGGTGCTCACGATCACGCTCAACCGTCCCGACGTCTACAACGCCTTCAACCGGGCGCTGCACGACGGGCTCAGCGAGGCCCTGCGCGAAGCGGCGGAGCCCGAGGTGCGTGCGGTTGTCATCACCGGCGCGGGTCGCGGCTTCTGCTCCGGCCAGGACCTGAAGGAGTTCCAGGAGATTCCCGAGGGTGGGATCCGCGACCGGCTCGAGGAGACCTACCACCCGAACATCCGTGCGATCCGCGCCCTCGAGAAGCCCGTGATCGCCGCCGTCAACGGCGCGGCTGCGGGCGCCGGCCTGTCGCTCGCCTGCGCCTGCGATGTCCGGATCGCGTCGGATCAGGCGGCGTTCGTTCCCGGATTCATCGGCATCGGGCTCGTGCCCGACTCCGGCGGCACGTGGTTCATCCACCGGCTGCTCGGCTGGGCGAAGTCGTTCGAGTGGATGGTGTCGAACCAGCGGCTGAGTGCCGACGAGGCGCTCCAGTGGGGTCTCGTGTCGGAGGTCGTGCCGCACGAGCAGTTCGCGGGTCGCGCTGCCGAGCTCGCCGCCTGGTACGCGGCCCTGCCGACACGCGCTGTCGCGATGACGAAGCAGCTCTTCGAGCACGCACACACGGCGAGCCTCGCCGAGCAGCTCGAGCTCGAGGCCGAGCTCCAGACGGCCGCGACCTCGAGCGGGGACTTCGCCGAGGGCGTGCTTGCGTTCCTCGAGAAGCGTGCGCCGGAGTTCAAGGGCCGCTGACCTCGACGCGCATCACGGCGGTCGACTACCACACGGGCGGCGAGCCGTTCCGGATCGTGACCGGCGGCGTCGAGCCGCCCACGGGAACGACGATCCTCGACAAGCGCCGCGACGCCCTCGCCCGCCTCGACGACGTCCGTCGGCTGCTCGTCTACGAGCCTCGCGGGCATGCGGACATGTACGGCTGCTTCGTCGTCGAGCCGAACGACGCGGAGGCGGACCTCGGCGTCGTCTTCTTCCACAACGCCGGCTATTCGACGGCGTGTGGGCACGGGACGATCGCGCTCGTGACGTGGGCGCTCGACGAGGGCATCGTCGAGCGCGCCGAAGGAGAGACGCGGGTCGTCGTCGACGTCCCCTCCGGGCGGCTCGAGACGTGGGCGCAGGTCGAGGGCGGCCGCGTGCGCTCGGTTCGGTTCCGAAACGTCCCGTCCTACGTGTGGGCGGAGGGCCTCGACGTGGGCGGCCGGTCGGTCGACGTCTCGTTCGGCGGGGCGTTCTACGCCTCCGTCGAGGAGCGGGTCGAGCCACGGGAGCTGCAGCGGCTGATCGAGCTCGGCCGGGAGCTCAAGCGCGAGCTGGAGGCCGGGCACGACATCGTCCATCCCCTCGAGCCCGAGCTACGCGACGTGTACGGGGTCGTCTTCTGGCAGGACGAGGGCGAGGGGCCGCTCACACAGCGGAACGTGACCGTGTTCGCCGACGGCGAGGTAGACCGCTCGCCGTGCGGCAGCGGCACGTCGGCGCGGCTCGCGCTGCTCGACCGCAGCGGGCGGCTCCCGCGCGGCGACGCGCTGCGCCATCTGAGCATCGTCGGCTCGGAGTTCCGCGGGCGCGTCGTCGGAGATGCGGACGTCGCGGGCACCCCGGCCGTCGTCACGGAGGTGGCTGGCAGCGCCTTCCGAACCGGCGAGCACGTCTTCGAGCTCGACCCGGAGGACCCGCTCGGCACGGGATTTCTGCTCCGCTAGCGGCGTTCGGTGATTCCGCCGCCGTCGAGGCGGGTATGACTGGTATCACCGGCCGTATGGCAGGCGATCCACTCCCTCCGAGGTACACCTCGCCCTCACGCGTCGCAAGTGGAGGGATGGGCGAGGTCTACCGCGCCACAGACTCGCTGCTCGGTCGCGTCGTAGCCGTCAAGGTGCTCGCCGAGCGCCACGCGCGCAACGAGGACGTGCGCGCTCGCTTCAAGCGGGAGGCGCTCGCCGCCGCGCAGCTCTCGGGCCAGCGGAACGTCGTCACGGTCTTCGACGTCGGGGAGCACGACGGCACGCCGTTCATCGTGATGGAGTTCCTCGAGGGAGGCTCCGTGCACGACCGCCTGCGCTCCGGCCCGATCCACCCTCCTCGGGCGATCAGCTGGCTCTCGGAGACCGCCGGAGCGCTGGACGCGGCCCACGCGCGCGGGATCGTGCACCGCGACGTCAAGCCCGCGAACCTGCTGCTCGATGGCAGCGACAGCGTTCACGTCAGCGACTTCGGAATCGCGTCAGCGGCGGGGCTCGACACGCTCACGCTCCCGGGGACCGTCCTCGGCACGGCGGGATACCTCTCACCGGAGCAGGCGCGCGGCGAGCCGGCGACCCCGGCCTCGGACCGCTATGCACTCGGAGTCGTCGCCTTCGAGCTCCTCACGGGGCGGAGGCCGTTTGCCGCCGACACGCCGGTGACCGAGGCGCTCGGCCACGTGAACGCCGACGTGCCGAGCGCCGAGCAGCTCGAGCCGTCGCTTCCGGAAGGCGTCGACGAGGTGCTGCAGCGCGCCCTCTCGAAGGACCCGGCCGACCGGCCCGGGAGCTCCCGTGAGCTCGTCGCGGAGCTCCGAGATGCGTGTGACACGGCCGGAGCACCGACACTCGTCCAGCCGCCGCCAGCGCCGGCTCCCCAGTCGGCTCCGCCGCCCTCGGGCTCTGCGCGCCCGACGAGGTACGACCGCAGGCGACCTCGTCCCGCCTATCTCCTGGGCGCTCTCGCGCTCCTCGCCGCGGGCGTCGTCAGCGCCGTGCTCGTCGCAGCCGTCGGCGACGATCCGGGCGACGGTCGCTCGAACGCCGCGCGGACGACCGCCGCGCAGCCGCCACCGGCGCCCGAGTCACCGCCTCCGGCGCCGGAGCTATCGCCTCCTTCCCCGCCTCCTTCCCCGCCGCCCTCGCCTCCGCCGTCACCGCCGGGATCCAGCCTCAACGACGACGGCTTCGCGCTGATGCAGAGCCGGGACTACGCCGGCGCGCTCCCGCTCTTCGAGCAGGCGGTCGCCTCGCTTGCGGGATCCGGCTCGCTCGCCGAGGCGTACGCGAGCTACAACCTGGCGTACACGCGCTTCGCTCTCGGCCGCTGTGACGGCGTCATCTCGCTGCTCGACCGGTCCGAGTCCGTTCAGGGCGAGCGCAAGGAGATCGACCGCCTGCGCCGGAAGGCGGAGAAAGCGTGCACCGACCGCCGCGGACCAGGCCACGGGAAAGACGAGGACTGAGTCTCAGTAGAGGTCGAAGTCGCCGGCGAGGACACGGTCGAGCCTTCCCGTGCGGTAGCTCCTCACGCCGTCGCGGACGAGCGGTGAGCGCCCCGGCCGATAGCGCCTGACGACAACGGCCGGCGCCGGAGCGCGGTCGAGCTCGGAGCTCGCCTGCCGCGCCAGCGCGTCCCGGCCGAGCTCAGGCCCCGGCATCTTGCGCACGACCTGGACGCGCACCTGGTCGCGGTCGACGATCCGCTCGCCGTCGCGCTCCTCGTCCACCTGCTCGAGGACGTGAAGCCCGGACTCTCCGTCGAGGATCTCGGCGCAGCCGAGCCCCGATACGACGAACAGGTGCTCGCCGGGCGACTCGAGGCGCTGCAGGAGCATGCCGCGCTGCTTTGCCCAGCCTTCGTACATCTCGGCGACCCGGTCGGCGAAGCCCTCGGTCGGTGCCGCCTCGGTGCCAGAGGAGCGCACACGCATGAAGACCTCCGCCGGTCGATCCGTTGCGATGCCGGCCACGGCGCGGTCGAGCACGTAGACGCGACCGGCGAGGAGCTTCACGAGCTCCGTCGCGCCGCCGCCATTCGACCTCGCGCTCCGCGAGAGCCGTGCGCCGAGCCGTTCTGCGGTCCGTGTCGCCGCGGCGAGGCGATCGAGGTACTCGGTCTCGGCGAGGAGCTCGAAGCGGTCGTCGCGGTCCCAGAACCCAGGCTCCGACATCGCTGAAAGGGCGTGACCCTTCCGCACCTGGAGCTCGTCGACGGCCTCCTGCACCCTGGCGAGCTCGGCGAGGACGAAGTGGACCGACGCATCGTCTCCACGCGGCGAGAGAACGAGCCCCCGCAGGTCGGCGGGCGCGAGCTCGTCGATCTCCACGACCTCGACTTCGGGCTCCGCGTCCGGGTCGACGAAGGTGACGTCGATGCGCTCGTCCCCGCTGGCGGTGACGAAGAGGAACTGGTCACCGTCCGGCACTTCCTGCTCGACGATTGCCGCGGCGATCGGGGCGAGCAGGTGGCGCTCGAGCGCTCGCTTCAGCGGGCGTGCGCCGAGCTCCGGGCTGAATCCCTTTTCGATGAGGAACGCGTACGCAGACTCGTCGACCTCGACCGCCCACGGCCGGCCGCGGAGCCCGCGCCGCGCGAGCGCGTCGGCGAGCTCCTTGTCGAGGAGAGCCCGCATCGCCGAGCGCTCGAACGGCCGGAAGACGACGATGCGATCGAGGCGGTTGCGGAACTCGGGTCGGAACGAGCGCTCGACCGCGCGCTCGACCCCGGCGCCCGAGAACCGCCGGTCGGGCGGCTCGAAGCCGAGCCCGGCTCCGCCTGCCAGCGAGGCGCCGAGGTTCGATGTCAG
This sequence comes from uncultured Actinomycetes bacterium, assembly GCA_963815895.1. Taxonomy (GTDB): domain Bacteria; phylum Actinomycetota; class Thermoleophilia; order Gaiellales; family Gaiellaceae; genus GMQP-bins7. Next base: position 1,243,491 of record CAWFIP010000002.1, read on the forward strand.
GACGATGACGCAGCGCCGGAAGTCGACGACGCGTCCCTGGAGGTCGGTGAGACGCCCGTCGTCGAAGACCTGGAGGAAGACGTCCCAGACCGGCTGCGCCGCCTTCTCGAACTCGTCGAGCAGAACGACGGCGAACGGCTCCTTGCGGATCGACGAGACGAGCGCGGCCGCGTGGGACTCCGTCGTCGTGTCCGAGAGCAGCCGCTCGAGCGACTCCGGCGTGCGGTACTCGCTCATGTCGAGCCGCACGAGGCGCTCCGGCGACCCGAAGAGGAACTCGGCGAGCGCCTTTGCGATCTCGGTCTTGCCGGTCCCGGTCGGTCCGACGAAGAGGAACACTCCCAGGGGCCGCGTGGGATCCGTTACCCCCGCCTTGATCATCGCGATGCGCTCGACGATGCAGTCGACCGCGTCGGGTTGCTCGAGCACGCGCTCCGAGAAGAACGCGCGCACGTCCTCGAGCGGAAGCGGCGACGTGGGGTCGAGGAGCGCGAGCGGCAGCCCGGAGCTCGACGAGAGCGTGGCGAGCACGTCTGCCTTGTCGAACTCCGTCTTGCCCTGCTCGGCAGCCTCGGCGGCCGTCGCGCTCACGACCCGGAGCAGGTTTCCCGGCGCGGCGACTCCCGGCAAGAAGTGCTGCGCGAGCTCGTACGACTCCGCGAGCGTCTCGTCCTCGGTCGTCACGCCGAGCGTGGCGTGCTCCAGGGCATGCCGTGCGACGGCGATCGTCTCGGCATCGTCGAGCGGCCGCACGCGGACGATCTCGAACGCGCTCGTGACGCGGGGCCGAGCCGCGACCAGGAGCTCCGCCGCCGAGGGCGTGACCTCCGAGACGACCGTGATCGTCCCGGCCTCGATGTGCGGAAGGAGCGCGTCGAGGAGGCCCTGAGGGCTTCGGGAGTGCTGACCTGCGAAGAGCGTCTCCTGGAGCTCCGGCAGGTGCCACACGACCGGCTCCCTGCGCAGTGCGTCGACGAGAGTCTTCACGCGGCCCTCGAGCTCGCCGATGTAGACCGCGCCCGCGTTCAGCTGCGCGGCGGTCGTCTCGAAGAGGATGACGTCCTCGGGGAGCCTGTCGAGGGCGGCGCGGGCCAGTGCCGTCTTCCCGACTCCGTGCTCGCCGACGATGAGGACCGAGCGGGGAGGCGACTGGTCGAGCGCCGTCAGCACGGCCTCCACGAGCTCGCGCCGCCTGCCGACGAGGAGCGCGGCCGGCTCGTCGTATGGCCTCTCCCGGACCCGGCCCGCGCCGCGCAGGTACTGAAGCGCTCGCCAGCTGTCGAAGCTCTTCCGGAAGTCGGGGCCGAGGTCGCGCTCGTACGTATCGATGAACGCCTCGATCGCGTTGATCTGATCGTCGTCGTCAAGGGAGGCGCGCTCGAAGGTCGCAGTGGTCACGACCTCGCCCCTCTCTAACCGCTTGTGGACGAACTCGAGGGCCGCCTCGCTCTTGATCGACCCGAGCGCCGGGAGCACGGTTCCGATGACCGGCTCGAGGGCGTGCGTCGCGAGCGCGTCCAGGAGAAACGCGTCCTCGACGTTCGACGGGCGTCCGGGATGACGCATCGCCCAGAGGACCCACTCGTCCGGGACGTCGTCGCGCTGCGCGAGCGCGGCGAGCGCCATCGAAGCGACCCAGCCGTTGCCGTCTCGGCTGAGCGCCACGACGTCTTCGACGGGGGTGTCCTCGTCCGCAAGAAGCTCGACAGCATCCGAGAACTCGGTCAACGACTCGAGCGTGCCGACGTCCATGTTCCACCAGTCGTGCTCGCTCTCGAGCTCGGCTGCGGCCCCGCGCGCGGCGCCGGTCGGGGACGCATCCTCGTCATCGAGGAACTTCGCGAAGTCGAAGTCGTCGTCGTCGCTCTCACCTCGCCACTCCGAGATTCCCGCCCAGATCAGCGCGACCACCGTGATCGCCCCGATCACGGCGAGCGTGATGAGCAGCCAGTCGAGGAAGCGGGTCACGGTGCGGCGCGCAGGTACGCAGACGTCGTCACGCGCGTAGCCTGCGCCGTGCGGACGGCTCCCGCAAGGCGCGGCCCGCCGGCGAAGACGCGTTCGCTAGGGTCGTGGGATGCCGCAGCTGAACGCGTTGGGCATCGTCGTCTCGGACATGGCGCGTTCGATCGCCTTCTACCGGCTTCTCGGGCTCGACGTGCCGGAGACGCCGGGGGAGGGTCACGTCGACGCCTTCCTCCCGAACGGCGTCCGCCTCATGCTCGATACCGAGGAGACCGTGCTCAGCTTCCGGCCGGACTGGACGCGCGAGCGAGGGAACCAGCTCGGGCTCGCATTCGAGTGCGAGAGCCCGGCCGAGGTCGATGCCGTCTACGCGCGCGTCACCGACGCCGGCTTCCAGGGTGAGAAGGAGCCGTGGGACGCGTTCTGGGGGCAGCGCTACGCGCAGCTCCTCGACCCGGACGGCGTCCCGGTCGACCTGTACGCGGCGCTCTGACACAAGAAGGCCGCAAAGTGCGACAAACGCGTGCGCGCCGTCCTTGACGTCTGGCGCGGGTCACCATAGGTTCCTGCTCGCACCGAGCACGGAGCGCGACTAGGCCGAAGCTCAGCCTGAGGGCACTACGCGGAAGCGGAAGGTCACTGGGCGGAGTGGACGAAAGCGCCACCGGCTCGGTGAACTTCTTTTTGAGGGCACGTCGAGGCGAAGGCGTCAGGGCGATGCCCTACGCCAGCAAGCGGGCGATCTCACCCTCTTCGGGAAAGCGCCCGCGCTCGTGCTTCGAGAACACGAGCCTCCCGTCGATGAGCACGTCGAACTGGCCGCGACCGCCCGGCGTGATTCTCGCCTCGACTCCAAAGGCCTCGGTGAGCTCGGCCGCGACCCGCGCGGCCCGTTCGTCGTAGCCGCTTCAGATCGGGCAGAAGAAGATCTCGACGGCCATGCGAGGACTCTAGTTGCGACCGTTAGATCGTCTTGAACTGCTCGAACGGCTGCCGGCAACCGTTGCAGTAGCGGATCGAGCGGCACGGGGTGGGGCCGAACAGGTTCTCGAGCTTCGTGTCCGTCGAGCCGCAGTACGGGCACCGGGATCCGCGCTGGAGCTGCACGAGATCCAGCTTCCCGGGCTCCCGAGGGGACGGCGGCGCGAAGCCGGCGGCGCGGAGCTTCTCCCTTCCCGCCGGGCTGATGTCGTCGGTCGACCAGGAGTCGTCGAGGAGCACCCGCACGCTCGCCTCGGCGCCGAGTGCCGCGACCTTCTCCTCCATGGCACGCTGCATCGGCTCGAGCGCGGGACAGCCGAGGAACGTCGGCGCGAAGTCGATCCGCACGGTCCCGTCCTCCACCTCGACCTCCTTGATCACGCCGAGCTCGACGAGGGAGACGACCGGGATCTCGGGGTCGGGGATCTCGCCGAGCGCGTCCCAGACCTCCTCGACCGTCACCATTGCGTACCCGGCGGAGCCGAGCGCCTGACCATCGTCATCTCCTCCCACAGCTCCTCGAGCTCGGCCTCGTGGACGCCGCGCGCGATCGGCACGACGTCGGGCAAGTCGCGGCCGAGGCCCTCCTCGACGCGTCGGCGCAGCTCGGGACGGAGAGCGTCGTCGAGGACGCCGAGCGCGTAGGGCCAGAGCTCGTCGACCGCCTCCTCGAGGCGCGATCGGCCATCGTCCGAGGAGAGAAGTCGCTCGACCCACATCTGCGCGTGTAGCCGGTGGTACGCCTCCTCCCGGTCCATCTTCCGCGCGAGACCCGCTATCTCCGGGTCGTCGGAGCCGACGAGCGCGCCGAGCCGGATCTCGTCGGCGGTCTCGTACAGCCAGTGACGCGCGATCGTGCGGGCCCACTCGAGCCGCCGGAGCTCGACGAGCGGAGAGCAGCGGTACTCCGCGGGCTTTCGGTCGAAGGCGAGCTCGTCCGCTGTCGTCCCGAGCTCCGCCGCGGCGAGCTCGTAGAGCGCCCGAGCGTGGCCGATCTCGTTCTGCGCTATCGACGAGAACGCGACGTCTTCCTCGAGGAACGGTGCGATGCCCGTCCACTCCGAGTTTCGCCAGCCGAGGACGAGCTCGTCGTCGGCGATTGCGAGGAGCAGGTCTGCGCGCTCGCTCACTCGTCACCGCCTCCAGGCGCCAGCTCCAGCGTGCCGGCGCGCTCGCGTGCCTCGCGCAGTCGCGCCTTGATCGAGTACCCGTCGACGCGCCGGTACTTCATCTCGAACTCGTCCGGGAAGTCGTCGATCTCGGTGAGCGCCCCGCGCGGCACGAGCCACAGCGCGACCGACTCCTGCCGGCGGCCGTACTGCTCGCGCGCATAGATCTCCGCGAAGCGCACATCTGGCGCGTCCACCGAACCTGCGTGCTGGAACGGCTGGCCCTTGCGCTCCTGCCTGAACACCTCGTAGATCACGCCGCGTCGTTCGCCTTCGGCTCGCTCGCGTGGGGGAAACCCGGTTTCCCCCACGAGCCCCCTGCGCGTTGACGCCGATGCTGGGCATCGGCGCGTCCCTCCGGGGGAACCCGCCGGTTCCCCCGTTCCCCCTCCTGGCAGCACGACTGCGTCATGCTGCCTCCGTGAGCACCGCCTTCTCGACCCAGGCGGCATGCTCCCGCGAGAGCCGGCGGAAGGACAGGCGCTCCTCGGAGGCCGGCCCGTGGCCGGTGACGACCTCGCGCAGCGTGTCCCAGTCGGGCTCCGTGTAGACCCAGCGATCCGTCGCCTCGTCCTTTCGGAGCGCCGGGTCGGGGATCTCGAGCCCGAGCTCGAGGATCTGCGGGACGTAGCCGTCGAGGAACTGCTGGCGTGCCTCCTCGTTCCCCTGGCTCTTGATCCGCCAGACGAACATCGGGTCCTCGTCCGCGGGGATCGGGTTCCCGTGGAAGTGCATGAGCGGCTCCCACCAGCGGTCGAGCGCCTCCTGGACGAGCTCGAACTGCTCCTGCGTCCCGGTGACCATTGCCAGGATCACGTCGCGGCCGTGAAGGATGTGGAACGACTCCTCCCAGCAGATCTTCTTCATGATCCGCGCGTACGGCGCGTACGAGCACTTGAGGAGCGCCTTCTGCGACACGATCGCGGCGGCGTCGACGAGCCACGCGATGACGCCGACGTCCCCCCACGTCTTCGTCGGGTAGTGGAAGACGTTGTGGAACTTCGTCTTGCCGGAGACGAGGTCGTCGAGGCAGGCGCTACGCGGCTTGCCGAGGTCCTCGACCACGCGGTAGATGAGCTGCGCGTGCCCGACCTCGTCCTGGATCTTCGCGGTGAGGGCGAGCTTCCGCTGCAGGGTCGGTGCACGGAGGATCCAGTCGCGCTCGGGGAGCACGCCCATGAGCTCCGAGTTGCCGTGCATCTCGATGAACTTCACGAGCTTCGAGCGGTACTCGTCCGGCATCCAGTCGCCGGTCTCGACCTGTCCTCCAGCCTGGACGTACTCGAGGAACTCCTGCGTTCGCGTCTCCACTGAGTGGCCTCCCTACCGAACGGTCGTTAGCATCGAGTATATGTCCACGAGACGGGCCGACCTCACCCGTGAAGCAGCGCGGCTCTTCGCAGAGCGCGGCTTCCACGGAACGTCCATGGGCGACCTGGCGCAAGCGCTCGGCGTCCAGAAGGGCTCGCTCTACTCGCTCACGGGGTCGAAGCAGGAGCTGCTGTTCGAGGCGATGCGCGAGGGTGCTAGGGCATTCCACGCGGCTCTCGACGAGGTGCCGGAGGACGCCCAGGCGATCGAGCGCGTGCGCCTCGCGCTCCGCGGTCACCTCCGCGTCGTGTCGGAGCAGCTCGACGTCGCGACGGTGTTCACGCGCGAGTGGCGCTACCTCGAGGAGACACATCGCGAGCAGATCCTCGAGGAGCGTCGCCGGTACGAGGACCGCTGGCGCGCGCTCTTCCGCGAGGGCGTCGAGTCGGGCGGCCTGCGGACCGACCTCGACGTCGGCGCCGCAACGCTGCTCGTCCTCTCGGCGGCGAACTGGGCATACACCTGGCTGACGCCGGAGCGGGACACTGACGAGCTCGCGGACCGGTTCACGGCGATCGTGGTCGACGGGATCCGCGGCTACTCGACGCCCTCGTGAGCGCGCGGCTGCTGATCGTCAATCCCTGGGCGTCGGGTGTCGACGAGGACAAGCTGGCCGCGGTGCGCGGAGCGCTGCCCGAAGGCACGGCGCTCCACCTCACGACGAGGCGGGGCGAGGCGACCGACCTCGCGCGGGAGGTCGCCGGCACGCTCGACGCGCTGTACGTCTTCGGCGGCGACGGGACCTACAACGAGGTCCTGAACGGGATCGACGCGAACACGCCGATGGGCTTCCTCCCGGGCGGTGGGGCGAGCGTCCTTCCGCGCGCGCTCGGGCTGCCCCGCGATCCGGTCTCCGCAGCGCAGCAGCTTGCGGCCGGCTCGCCGCGGCGCATCGGCCTGGGGCGTGTGAACGGCCACCGGTTCGGATTCGCGTCGGGCGTCGGGCTGGACGCCGAGCTCGTGCGCGCGGTCGACGATCTCGGCCGGAAGCCGGATGGCAAGCGACCGGGCGACTTCGCGTTCGCGTGGAGCGGCGTTCGGGTGCTCTCCCGCCACGGGTTCTCGCTCGCGCCGGCGCTCGAGGTGAAGGGGCACGGGCGGGCTGCGTTCGCGCTCGTCTCGAACGGGCCGACGTATACGTACGCGGGCAGGCTCGCCTTGCGGCCCGCGCGACAGGCGACCTTCGAAGGGGGACTCGACCTCGTGGGGCCGACGAGGGTGCGCGCGCGGGGGGTGGCGCGGATCCTGCGGCACGCGGTGTCCGGAATGGACCGCGCCAAGCCCGAGGACGTCGTGTACGTCCATGACGCCGACCGCCTCGAGGTCGTGTGCGACAGCCCGCTGCCCTTGCAGGCGGACGGGGAGGACCTCGGCGACGTCGAGCACGCCGTCTTCGAGGCCGAGCGCGATGCGGTTACGGTCCTGACGTGAAGCGGACGTTTCGCGCCGGTCGGCTCTGGCGACCTGTGTGCTCGCGGCCGCATTCCTGCTCACGAGCTGTGGCGGCGGCTCGGAGTCGGAGCCGCAGCCGCCTCCGCCGCCGGCACCCGAGCCGGCGCCGCAGCCACCACCGCCGCCGTCACCCGTGCCGCTACCTCCGACCGGGACGGGCGCGTCATGGACGCCGATCGCTCCGGGTGGCAAGACGCTGTGCGCCCGCGGAGGCCCGTTCACGTTCTGGACCCGGGTCGCCAATCCCAAGAAGCTCGTCGTCTTCTTCCAGGGGGGCGGCGCGTGCTTCGACGAGGCGACGTGTGCAGTCGGCAGCCGCTGGTTCGAGGACACCGCGGGCCCCGAGGACAATCCTGGCCACGACCGCGGCATCTTCGAGCTCTCGAATCCGCGGAACCCGTTTCGCGACTGGAGCTGGGTCGTCATCCCGACGTGCACGGGCGACGTCCACATCGGCGACCGCCGGGCGACGTACGGCAACGTCACCGTGGAGCAGCGTGGTTGGCAGAACTCGCAGGCCGCGCTGCGCTGGGCGTTCGAACGCTTCGACCCGGACGCGGTGTTCGTCGCCGGGTGCAGCGCGGGAAGTGTCGGTTCAGCTTTCCACGCGCCCTCGGTTCTCGCGCAGTGGCCGCAGGCGCGCGTGAGCCAACTCAGCGATTCGTTCGCCTTCGTCACGCCGGGGCCGGTATCGCTCGAGCCGTGGGGCGCGCCTCAACACTTCCCCTCCTTCTACCGACCGGGTACCGCCGGCTTCACGATGGTCGACTACGTCACCGAGCTGGCTCGCACCTACCCGGAGCGCACGTTCGCGCGCTTCAACTACTCCGGGGACAACGTCCAGAAGATGTATCTGAAGGCCAGCGGCGTTCCCCGATCGTTCTTCGAGCCGCTTCTCGCTCAGCAGGAGACGGCGCTGAAGCTGGAGCCGAACTACCGCTCGTACCTGGCGTGCGGCGGCTACCACTGCGCCCTGCCCTCTCCGCGCTTCTACACGACCCGCGTCGAGGGCGTCCCACTGAGCGAATGGGTCGGAGACCTCGCGGGCGGGCGGAACGTCTCCTGTCCCGCCTGCCGGGGATGACTCCTACGACGCTGCCGCCGGTCGGTGTCTCCTGCCGGTCGCTGTGAGGGCAACGAGCGCGGCGGCGGCGAGTGCAGCGAGCAGGCCGACGACGACCCACGGGAATCCGTCGTCGCCTCCGCCGCCGACCGCGGGCGGAGTGGCCGGAAGGCCCGTCGCGACGAGTTGCTCCTTCAGCGGCTCCCACGTGGCGACGTACCAGCCGCCGTACGTCCGCTCGGTCGTCCAGAACCGCTGGCCGGGCTCGGTGTACGTCACGGGAGCCGGCTCGGCGTAGGGGTAGATGTCCTGAACGAGCTCGCTCCGCTGGTTGTCGGGGCCGGGCATCACATACGTGACGGTGTACTTCGGGCCGAGCGACCCCGCCGGCCGCTGGTCGAGCATCGGATCCGGCGTCTGCCCGAAGACCGCGGCGAAGAAGCCGGCGGACTGGGCGATGTCGGCGAGCTGCCCGCCGCTGCCCGGCTCTCCCGAGCCGCCGAGCTGGATCGAGCCGGAGAGCCCGGGCCCGACGATGCGGGCCTCGCTCGCGCCTTTCGCGAGCGCCGCGGTCGACATCACTGCTGCCGAAAGGGCGAAAGCGCACACCATGAAGACGAGCCGATTCATCGGAGATCCTCTCGTTCGAGTACACCCGTCGTACAACTGGGTGCGCCACTTGGTTCCACATAGACTGAGCGCCCGATGAGCCAGGTCCTGCCGGCCGAAGGAGGCCTGCGTCGCGTCATCGGCGACGGCCACGGGCTTCCCGACGGCGAGATCGATCTCACCCCCGAGCAGCACCTCGAGCTCCTCCGAGGCATGGTGCTCCTCCGCACGTACGACGAGCGCTCGGTCGTCTATCACCGCCAGGGCCGCATCGGGACGTACGCGATCTTCTGGAATCACGAGGCGATGCAGGCAGGCTCGGTCTTCGCGCTCGAGGCGCGCGACTGGGTCTTTCCGAGCTACCGCGACTCGGCGATCGGGCTTCTCCGGGGCATGCCGGTCTCGACGGTCCTTTCCTGGTGGCGCGGCCATCCGGCCGGGTGGTGGGACCCACGCGAGCACCACGTCGCCTCGATCTGCGTCCCCATCGCAACGCAGGTGCCGCACGCGGTCGGGTTCGCGTGGGGCTCGAAGCTGAAGGGCGAGGACACCGTCGCGCTCGTCAGCTTCGGCGACGGAGCCACGTCGGAAGGCGCGTTCCACGAGGGGGCGACCTTCGCGGGTGTGATGAAGGCGCCCGTGGTCCTTTTCTGCAACAACAACCAGTGGGCGATCTCGACGCCTCTCGCGAAGCAGACCGCGGCGCCGACCCTCGCGGACAAGGCCATTGGCTACGGGATTCCCGCCGTGCGCGTGGACGGCGGCGACGTTCTCGCGGTGTACGAGGCGACCCGGGAGGCGGTTGCACGAGCCCGTGCCGGCGGGGGGCCGACCTTCATCGAGGCGGTGACGTACCGCGCAGCGCCGCACGCCACGGCCGACGACCCCACGCTCTATATCGACGAGGAACGCGTCGAGGAGGCGCGCGAGAACGAATGCGTGGGCCGGTACGAGCGGTACCTCGAGCGTCTCGGGATCGTGAGCGGCGAGCGCGCGGCCGAGATCCGGTCGAGGGCGCTCGAGCTCATGCGCGCCGGCATCGCGGAGGCCGAAGCGGAGCCGCCTGCGGACATCTCGCTCGTCTTCGAGCACGCGTACGCCGAGCCGCCGGCCTCTTTCGCGTACGACCTCGCCGAGCTCAAGCGGATTCTCGGGCAATGAGCGAGCGCCTCCTCGTCGAAGCCGTCAACGACGCGCTCCATGTCGAGATGGCGCGCGATGCCTCGGTCCTCGTGATCGGCGAGGACGTCGGTCAGCTGGGCGGGGTCTTTCGCGCGACGGCCGGGCTGCAGGAGCGCTTCGGCGCCGATCGCTGCGTGGACACCCCGCTCGCGGAGGCCGGCATCCTCGGCACCGCGATCGGCCTCTGCATGGCGGGCTGGCGGCCCGTGTGCGAGATGCAGTACGACGCGTTCAGCTATCCGTCGCTCGACCAGCTCATCAACCACGTCGGCCGCTACCACTGGCGCACGCGAGGAAAGATGACCTTCCCGATCGTGATCCGGATGCCGTACGGCGGCGGCGTGCGCGCACCCGAGCTCCACGACGACTCACCCGAGACGTACTACGTGCACACGCCGGGCGTGAAGGTCGCCATCCCCTCGAACCCGGCCGATGCGAAGGGCCTCATCGCCGCCGCGATCCGCGATCCCGACCCGGTCGTGATCTTCGAGCCGAAGCTCCACTACCGCACTGCGAAGGGTGAGGTCCCGGACGGGGAGCACGTCGTCCCGCTGGGCGAGGCGCGCGTCGCGCGAGAGGGGACGGACGTCACCTTCGTCGCCTACGGGGCGATGGTCCCGCTCGCCGAGAGCGCCGCCGACGTGCTCGCGGGCGAGGCATCAGTGGAGGTGCTCGACATCCGGACGTTGAAGCCGCTCGACGAGGCGTCGCTGCTCGCCTCGGTGGCGAAGACGGGCAGGGCCGTGCTCGTGCAGGAGGCGCCGAGGACGTGCGGCTACGCGGCCGAGATCGCGGCGATCCTCGCCGAGAAGGCGATCTTCGACCTCCGCGGGCCGGTCCTGCGCGTGACGGGCTACGACGTGCCGTACCCGTACTGGCAGATCGAAGATGCGTACATGCCCTCCGTCGAGCGGGTCGTCGATGCGGCGAGGCGCGTGCTCGCGTCGTGACCACCGTCGTCTGGCGCGGCCTCGACGAGCCGCGTATGGAGCTCGCCCGGGTCGAGGTGGAGGGGACTGCGCTCCGCGCACGGGGCACGCAGCTCGGGGTCGCCTACGAGCTTCGCTACGAGCTCGAGCCCGAGGTGCTTCGCGTCGAGGTCGTGGGCGATCGCACCCTCGACGTCGAGCTCGGCGGCCTGGACTGCTTCGATCTCGGGAGCTCGCCGCTCTTCAACTCGCTGCCGGTCCTCCGCGACGGGCTTCTCGGAGGCGGCAAGGCGCGCGACTACGTGATGCGCTGGGTCTCGGTCCCCGAGCTCGAGGTCCACGAGGCACCGCAGCGCTACGAGCCGCTCGGCGGCGGGGTGGTCCGGTTCAGCTCGGAGGGCTTCGTCGCCGATATCCGGTTCGGCCAGGACGGGCTCGTCGACCACTACGACGGGCTCGCCGAGCGGCTCGCCTGATGGCCGTCCACGAGATCCCGCTCGAGCGCCGGACGCTGCACGGCCATTTCTCGCGCGACCTCACGCCCGTGCTGACGATCGACTCGGGCGACACGATCGCGTTTTCCTGCCTCAATGCCGGCTGGCGTGCGCTCTCCGGAGAGCACTTCGAACACCGCGCGCCCGAAGATGATGAGCGCGACGCGGGTCATGCGCTCGTGGGGCCGGTCGAGGTGCGCGCGGCGCGCGCCGGTCAGTCGCTCGCGATCCGGATCGACGAGGTCCGGATCGGACCCTGGGGGTTCACCCAGGGCGGCGGCTGGCACACGCCCTTGAACGAACGGCTTGGGGTCCACGAGGGGGAGGGCGCACCTCTCGAGTGGACGCTGGACGCGGATGCCGGCGTTGGGGTCGACCAGGCGGGCCGCGAGGTTGCGCTCCGTCCCTTCCTCGGGGTCGTCGGAATGCCTCCTGCCGCGCCCGGTGTGCACTCGACTGCTCCGCCACGTCCATGCGGAGGGAACATCGACTGCAAGGAGCTCGTAGCGGGGACGACGCTCTATCTCCCGATCGCCGTCGATGGGGCCCTCCTCTCCGCTGGTGACGGGCACGCTGCTCAGGGCGACGGCGAGGTCGGTCAGCTGGCGATCGAAGCCCCGGTCGAGCGTGCGGTGCTGACTCTCTCGGTTCGCGACGATCTGGCGCTGCAGGCTCCGATTGCGTGGACGCCCGAGGCGTGGCTGACCTTCGGCTTTCACGAGGACCTCGACGAAGCGATGGTGCTCGCGCTCGACGGGATGCTCGAGCTCATGGGACGGGAGCACGGGCTGGAGCGCGCGGACGCGCTCGCGCTCGCGAGCGTCGTGGTCGACTTGCGAGTGACGCAGGTGGTGAACGGCGCTCAGGGCGTCCACGCCGTCCTCGGCACGACGCGATTCGATTCACTTCCTGACATGGCGCATACCTTCAAGCTGCCCGACCTCGGGGAAGGCCTGACCGAAGGCGAGGTGGCGCGCTGGCTCGTCGCCGAGGGTCAGGAGATCGACGAGGACGACCCGCTCGTCGAGATCCAGACGGACAAGGCGACGGTCGAGATCCCGTCCCCGTACGCCGGGACGGTGTTGAAGATCCTCGTGGCCGAGGGCGAGGTCGCGCCGGTCGGAACCGTCCTCGTCGCGATCGGCGCACCCGGCGAGGAACTTGCCGAAAGGGACGGGGGCCAGACCCCACTTAGTGGCTCAGAGCCACAAAGTCGATCGGCGTCATCCGGGGCTCCAGCGGGGAAGGTGCAGGCGACGCCGCTCGTGCGGCGCATTGCCGACGAGCTCGGCGTCGATCTCGCTGTCGTGGCGGGAACCGGCCCGGCCGGTCGCATCACCGAGGACGACGTCCGAGGTGCCGCCGGCGGGGCGCCCGAGGGGCGGCGCGAGCCCATGCGGGGCGTGCGGCGCCTGATCGCCGAGCACATGACCCGCGCGCACCGCGAGGTGCCTCCCGTCACCTGGGTGGAGGAGTGCAACTTCGGCGCCGTGTCGCGCGGCGAGCTGCTGGCCGCCGTCGTCAAGGCGTGCGCCGACTCGCTGGCTGAGTTCCCGGAGCTGAACGCGCGTCTCGACGGTGACGACATCGTCTACCTCGAGCGCTGCGATATCGGCGTCGCCGTGCAGACGGAGCAGGGTCTCGTCGTCCCGGTAGTCCGCGAGTGCCGCGAGAAGTCGGTTGCCGAGATCCAGGCGGACATCGAACGGCTCGCGGAGGCGGCGCGGGACGGCACGATCGCCCCGGACGAGGTGCGTGACTCGACGTTCACCGTCTCGAGTGCGGGGAAGCTCGCCGGGCTGTTCCAGACGCCGATCGTCAACCATCCGGAGGTCGCCATCCTCAGCGTCGGCCGCATCGCGCCGCGGCCGATCGTTCGGGACGGCGAAGTCGTGATCGCCGAGCAGGGAACGATCGCCATCACGTTCGACCACCGGGTCGTCGACGGTGCGCGTGCCGCGGCCTTCGGCCTCGACGTGATCGCGCGGATCGAGTCGGCGACGGCCTAGCGCCGCGCCCGGCCGACCAGGGAGAGGAGGCCCGGCTGCCGCCGGGCCTCCTCTCCCTTCGTTGCCGCAGCTCCCCCAGGGAGCTGTGCGTGCTACTTGATCTGGGCGCGGATCTCGCCGCCCGGCCACTTCGAGGAGTGGACGTTCGCGTACGCGTTCCCGGCGCGCATCGCGGCGACGAGCTCGGACAGGTTCCCTGCCTCGATTCCCTGCGGGATCGGTCCGACGATGTCCGCGGCCGGAACCGTTCGAGAGACCGTGCCGGACTGCGGGCACATCGGCGTGCCGGCCGGGCCGTTGTTGAGGTTCGAGCAGAGGAACAGGCTGACGCCGCCGTTGACCGCCGGCTTGCCGAAGTGGATGTGCGCCTGCTGGACGTCCCCTTCGAGCCCGGAGTAGCTGAGCTCGTACGTGACCGTCTGGGCGCCTTCGTCGACCGACGCCTTGAACGAGCCGGTCGCGACTGTCGAGATGTCGGGGTTCTCCTCGTAGCCCATGAGCGTGCGGGCGTTGAAGTTCTTCTTGCCGCCGCTCGCGACTGCGAGGGATACGACCAGGAGCGCGCCCAGGACGAACGCGACACCGGCCAGGACAGTGCGTCTACGCATGGCGAGGCCTCCCCTCTCCGTGGATCCACTGTGAACTACGCGAGCGCGCCTCGAACGGATTGCGCGGCACGCGGCGGGGCGGCCGTAGACTGGCGCCGTGGGTGACTGGTACACGATCGGGGTCACGCTCGGTCTCGGCCTCGGGCTCGGCGTCATCGTCTCCGGACTCCTGGCCGCGAACGCGGTCGGAACAGGCATTGCGGTCCTGCTCGGCGTCGCGGGCGGTGCAGTCGCCGGGTATCTCATCGGCGACACGGCCGAGACGATCGCGGGCATCGTCGGCGGTCTCCTGGGGGCGCTCGCCGCTGCCGTCGTCGTGCGCGGCGCCATGAAGCGGGGCGCGACGCGCATGGGTGTCGGGACGTACGTCGGCGTCGTCGGAGTCCTGATCCTCATGGTGTCGCTGATCCCCGTCGCCGGCTATGTCGTGACGGTGCTGCTGCCGGCGCTCGCGCTCCGCATGCGAGGTCGCCAGGCGGCGCGGTACGCAGGTCTGCGCACGCTCGCGAAGTGACCCCGAGGGCCGGTGGCCGCGGATCCGGGAGAGGCGAGGCGGTCCATGGTCGAGCGGCAGCTCCGGCGGCGCGGCATCACGGACGAGCGGGTGCTGCAGGCGATGGCGCGCGTCCCGCGGGAGCTCTTCGTCCCGGAGGGCATGCGCGAGCTCGCCTACGAGGACGGCGCCCTCCCGATCGGCTCCGGACAGACGATCTCGCAGCCGTTCATCGTCGCGGCCATCTGCTCGCTTCTCGAGCTTCGAGGTGACGAGCACGTCCTCGACGTCGGCACCGGCTCCGGGTACCAGGCAGCCGTCCTCGCCGAGCTCGCTCGAGAGGTGACGACCATCGAACGCGTTCCAGAGCTCTACGAGCGAGCCCGCGCCGTGCTTGCCGCTGCCGGGAACGCCAACGTCGACGTCCGGCTCGGAGACGGGTCGCTGGGTGTGCCCGAGACGGCGCCGTTCGACGCGATCGCCGTGGCGGCCGCGGCGCCGACGGTCCCCGACGCGCTCTACGAGCAGCTCGTCGAGGGCGGCCGGCTCGTCGTCCCGCGCGGCAATCGCTGGGGGCAGGATCTCGTGCAGGTCGTCAAGACACCGGACGGCCCGGCGGAGCGCGCATCGATCCCCTGCCGGTTCGTCCCGCTCGTGGGTGCAGGCGGATTCCGGAGTGGCTGACCCGTTCAGGGGTCGACGTGGCCGAGGTCTCGGCTACGCTCGCCGACTGTGGACCCGCCGTCGGCCGAGGTGAGCGTGCCGCTCACGCGTGCGCGCATGAGCGCCGCGCTCCGCCGCCGCGGGAACTGGGAGCAGCTCGTCAGGTTCTGCGTCGTCGGCGCGAGCGGCTACGCCGTCAACCTCGCGGTCTTCTCGCTGCTCGTGCTCGCGCTCGGCGTGCACTACGTCCCCGCCGCGATCTGCTCCTTCCTCGTCGCAGTGACGAACAACTACACCTGGAATCGCCTCTGGACGTTCCGGGAGCAGCGCGGGCACGTCGCGTACCAGGGCGTGCGGTTCCTCGTGGTCTCGACGCTCGCGCTCGGCGCGAACCTCGTCGTGCTCCAACTCCTGGTGGAGGCCGGCGCCAGCGAGATCCTCGCCCAGGCGATCGCGATCGTCCTCGTCACGCCGGTGAACTTCATCGGCAACAAGCTCTGGTCGTTCGGGCCGCGCGGCTGAGCCTCCTCGCGGCCGCGGTCGTCGCGGCCCTCGCGTTCGCGGCGCCCGCCTGGGCGCAGGACGCCGACATCGCCCGGTTGACGGACGACCAGGCGGCCCAGATCGCGCTCGACGACCCGAAGGTCGCGCGCTGGCTCGAGCGCTATCCGCCCGACCCGAGCACCTCCACGAAGTTCGACCCGGTCCGCAAGGAGTGGGTCGTCAAGGCATGGTCCGGCGACGCGGGGCAGATCGCGCTGGTCAGAGTCGAGGACCTGACCGGGCGCGTGACGGAGGCCTGGACCGGCCCGCAGGTCGCGTGGAAGATGGCACGTGGACGACCCGGTGCGTTCGGCGGCCGCACGCTGAGCACGTGGTACGTCTGGCTCGCTCTGTGCGCGGTCTTCCTGCTCGGCCTCGCCGACCTCCGGAGGCCGCTCACCTTGCGAAACCTCGATCTCCTCGTGCTCCTCGCGTTCTCGGTGTCGCTCGCGTTCTTCAACCGCGGCGAGATCTTCCGGAGCGTCCCGCTCGCCTACCCGCCGCTGCTCTATCTGCTCGCGCGGTCTGCCTGGGTCGGGTTCCGACGCCGCGGACGCCCTCTCAGCCCGGTCTGGCCGGTGTGGGTGCTCGCGGTCGCGACGGTGTTCCTGCTCGGCTTCCGTATCGGCCTGAACGTCGAAACCCCACGCGGTGTCATCGACGTGGGCTACGCGGGCGTGATCGGCGCGAGCCGGATCCTCGACGGCCAGGCGCCGTACGGGCACATGCCGGTACGCGACGACCTCGAGGAGTGTGGGCCCGAGGACGCCGACGGCGACGTTCGCGATCGGATTCAGACGAACGGCCGCTGCGAGTCGGCGAACGAGCGGGGGGACACCTACGGACCGGTGTCGTACCTCGCCTACGTGCCGGCGGCTGCCGCCTTTGGTTGGAGCGGCAGGTGGGACTCGCTCCCGGCAGCTCATGCGACCTCGATCGCGTTCGACCTGCTCACCGTGCTCGGTCTCGTGCTCGTCGGGCTTCGCTTCGGCGGCACGAGGCTCGCCGCGGCGCTCGCCTTCGCGTGGAGCGCCTACCCGTTCACCGCGTACATGCTGAACGCGAACACGAACGACGCGCTCATGCCCGCGTTCCTCGTCTGGGGGTTCTGGCTCGCGACCTCACCCGCGGCGAGAGGCACCGCCGTCGCGCTCGCGGCCTGGTCGAAGTTCGGTGCGCTGCTCCTCGCGCCGCTCTGGGCCGGGTACCCGACCTTGCGGGCCCGGACTCTCGTGCGCTTCGGCACGGCGTTCCTCGCGACCACGCTCGTCGCGTTCGCGGTGCTCCTGCTCGAGCCGAGCCTGTGGGAGGCGGTGAAGACGTTCTGGAACCGGACGATCGCGTTCCAGCTCGGTCGCAACTCCCCGTTCTCGCTCTGGGAGTGGGGGCAGTACCACGCGCAGGGGATCCCCGATCTCGGCTTCCTCCAGCCGGTGCTCGCCGTGGGGGCAGTCGTGCTCGCGCTGGTCGCGGGCGTCCTGCCGAGGGTCAAGAGCCCCGTGCAGCTCGCCGCCCTGACCGTCGCGATCCTCGTGGCCTTCCAGCTCTCGCTGAGCCACTGGTTCTATCTCTATCTCCCCTGGTTCGCGCCCTTCGTGGCGTTGTGGCTGCTCCTGCCGGAGCCGGAGCCGGCCTACCAGTCGAACGAGTCGAAGATCGGGTACCCGCTCGTCGAGTCGAGGCAGTCGGCCGCGAAGAGCGCCGCTCCGATGTCGCCCGTGAAGAGCGAGTAGCGGCCGCGGCCGCGCTCGTCGCGGGACCGCTCGACCTGCTCGAGAGCATGGACCGCAAAGCGACGCGCGCGCTCGAGCCAGAGCTCGTCCCCGGTTCGCGCGAACGCCTTCAGGAACGCGTAGCCGTTGCCGGCCGTGCCGTGGCAGATGCACGCGCCCTTCTCCATCCCGTGCGGGCCGGCGCGCCACACGACCTCGGCACCTGCGAGCACGAGCTCCTCGGCGAGGTACTCCGAGGCGCCGATGACGATCCCCGGCGCACCAGCGCACCACTGGAGGCGGATCTGCCCGTCAGGTCCAGGGAGCTCCGGGCGCGGTCTCGGCGGCCAGTTCGCAGTGCCGTTCTCGAGCACGGCAGTCCGCTCGAGGACGGCCCCGGTGTCGTGCTGCAGAGACCGGACGCGCTCCTGGTCGAGAAGCGGGACGAGCGCCTGGACGATGCCGACGACTCCGTGTGGCGGCGTCAGGCTCGTCATCTCCTGCCCGTAGAGGCGCTGGACCCAGAGGCCGTCGGCGCGACGCCGCCGAAGCAACGCCTCGGCGATCTCGTCCGCCGCGTTCCGCCAGCGCTCCTCACCCGTCCACTCGAGCATCGCCCGCGCAGCCATGAGCGTGCCGGGCGCCCCCCAGAAGACCTCTTCCGCCGGGTTCTCGACGTTTGCGCGTACGAGGTCGTACAGGTGGTCGGAGAGCTCTGTGCTCGGAGCCAACCGCCAGGCGACGAGGACGATTCCGGCCTCGCCCAGGAAGAGCGCCGACTCGCGCGGCCCCGGGACGCCCCAGTCGACGTAGTCCGGCCGCTCCCGGAAGCGCTCGAGGTTCCGCATCGCGAGGTCGGAGAGGTCGAGCGACGTCTCGGCCTGCCCGCGCCTCCGGAGCGCGTCGAGTCCCCAGAGGACACCCGCCCCACCGACATAGAGCTGCTTCATCGGGCTCGTCGCATGCCAGCGATCCCACTCGTGCGCGCGCCACAGGAGCTTCGGCCCGCGGAGACCTGCGTCGGTGTCGGCGACGATCTCGCGGATCGACCGTCGCACGCGCTCCTCGCTCCACGGCGTATCGGTGAGCGCGTCGAACGCCTCCGGCCGGTACAGCACCGTTCGAGTCTAGGAAACCGGAATGCGCAGAGGCTCGATCGCGCTCGCGCGGCCCGTCGCGGGATCGCAGTCGATCACGGCGCCCTCGATCCGTACGTCTCCCGTCGCTGTCTCGAAGCGGACCGGCAGGCCCGTCCGCATGCGCCGGATCGCGAGCTCGGCCTCGACGCCGATGACCGAGTCGTGCGGCCCGGTCATGCCCGCATCCGTGATGAATGCCGTGCCGCCCGGCAGGACACGTGCATCGGACGTCTGGACGTGCGTGTGGGTCCCGACAACCGCGGTCACCTTGCCGTCGAGCCATCGCGCGAGCGCGGCCTTCTCGCTCGTCGCCTCCGCGTGGACGTCGACGAGCACGAGCGGCGTCTTGCTCCGCGCCTTCTCGACGAGGCCGTCGACGACCTCGAACATCGAGGTTGCGGGCTGGAGGAAGAGCGAGCCGAGGACGTTGATCACGGCGAGCGGCGTCTCCGTTGCCGTCGGGACGATCGTGAGCCCACGCCCTGGCGTGTTGACCGACGTGTTCGCCGGCCTGATGACCCGGTCCGACTCGTCCAGGTACGGACCGATCTCGGTGCGCCGGAACGCGTGGTTGCCGAGCGTGATCGCGTCCGCGCCGGCGGCGAGCAGCCGGTCCGCCAGGCGCGGCGTGATGCCGACGCCGTTCGCGGCGTTCTCGCCGTTCACGACGCACGCGTCGATAGCGAGCTCGGAGCGCAGGTTAGGGAGGCGTTCCTCGAGCGCGTTGCGCCCGGGCGTGCCCACCACGTCGGCGACGAAGAGGATCCGCACTCGGTCGGCGATCTACGGGACGCCGAGCGTCGCCGAGGGGTACACCTGGATGGCGACGTTCGCGCCGTTGTCGCCCGAGTAGCGTGAGAGCGATTGCTGCTCGAACTTCGTGATGTCCACGACGGTGCCGAGCTTCGAGGACCCCGCCGCGACGTTCTGACCGACGGACAGCGCGGGATCGGTGTCGATGTGCTGGAGCGCGACGACGAGCGAGGGCGCCGACGACGGGCGCAGCTCGATCTCCGATCCGGCCCTGTGGCCGGACACGATGTGGTCGCGGATCGCGACGACCGTCCCGTCGACGGGCGAGTAGACATCCGTCCCCGGCACGGCGCCGACGTCGAGCGTCGTGAGCGAGCCGCTCTCGAGCTGGTACCAGGGGAGCCCACGGCGCTCGGACCCCGTGATCCGGTGCCAGAGCCGCGCCAGCAGGCCCTCGTTCGCCTGTGGTCCGACCGGCTGGAGCACAAGCGCCCCCTCGCCCGAGCCGTGGAAGCCCACCGTCGTCACGCCGTCCTGGGCGACCGGTGACTGAATGCGAAGGTTCCCCACCGTCGCGAGCACGAGCGGCTCGGGTCGTGTGGTCGTGACGGGGGCGTTGGTGCGCACCGTGCGCACTGGCACGGTCGCGGACTCCTCACCCGAGAACGCGGTGACGGCGAACGTGACCGAGAGGAGCACGGCGACCGCAACGCCGATGACGAGCCAGCGCGCCCGCGCCTGCGCTCGACGCCGATGTGCGCGCAGCCTGGCAGCGTGCCGCGACCGGGGCGTCGTGCTCATGCACGGACCGTAGCAAGGTCGTCAGCGCGCTACCGGCGCCGGCAGCACGGGATACAGGGCGAGCCCTCTGTACGATCATCCGCATGGCCGGACGCGGCCCGACGATCACGATCCCGCGCTGGGTCCAGCTCGTCGGACTGCCGGTGCTCCTCGTCGTCGTATTCCTCCTCGCGGAGACGCTCGGGCACGTCCTCTTTCTCTTTCTCACCGCGTCGGTGATCGCGTTCATGCTCAACCCGCTCGTCCGCGACCTGACGAGCATGAAGCTCCCGCGCGGGATCTCGGTCGCGATCGTCTACCTGATCTTCGCGTCGGTCGTCACGGCGGTGCTGATCGCGATCGGGGCCGTGGCGTTCGACCAGGCGCGGAGCGCGGGCGACCGGATCGACGAGTACGTCACGGAGGAACAACCGGGGCTCGGCCAGACGGCCGCCGAGGAGGACATCGACGGGCTCCAGCGGTGGCTCGACGACCACGGCCTCGAGAGCATCCGGATCCGGGCGCAGGTGAACGACTGGATCGACGGGCTCAGCGCCGGCGAGATCTCGGGTTACGCGCAGGAGGCGATCGGCTTCGTCCGCGGCGCTGCGTTCTCGGTCGTGCTGCTCTTCTTCTCGCTCATCCTCGTCGTCGTCATCTCGATCTACATGCTCCTCGACATGCCGCGGCTCGAGCGCTCGATCAACGCGCGCTTCCCACCGCACGACGGGCCGCCCCTGACGCAGCAGATCGAGAGCGCGCTCTGGGGCTATGTGAAGGGGCAGGCGATCCTGTCCACGGTCATCGGCACGAGCGCCGGGGTGGGGATGTACATCCTCGGCGTCACGGGACTCGTCGAGGGGGCGGACGAGTACGCGCTCCTGTTCGGGCTCTGGACCGCCTTCATCGAGGTCATCCCGTACATCGGGCCATGGCTCTCCGCCGTGCCGCCCGTGATCTACGCGCTCTTCGTCGACCCGGTCAGCGTCATCTGGGTCGCGCTCCTCTTCCTCTTCATCTACCAGGTCGAGGGACACGTCGTCGTCCCGAACGTGATGGCGAGCGCGCTCCGCCTGCACCCGCTGCTCGTGATCTTCGGCCTCCTCGCGGGCGGCGAGCTGTACGGGATCGCGGGCGTCCTCGTCGCGCTCCCCACGATGGCGGGGCTGCGCGCGATCTGGGGCTTCTTCAGTCAGCGCCTCGAGCTCGAGAGCTGGGACGAAGGGAAGCCCGAGGTCCCCGTCGAGGTCGAGCTGGAACCGCCGCGGGCTGCATCGGGCGCGGACTAGGGTCCGCCGCATGTGGGATGTGATCGCGGGCGAGGCCGCGGGCGAGAGCCCGCTCTGGGAGGAGTCGCTTCTCCCGGAAGACGAACGGCATCCGCAACCCGTCTTCTCCCCGCTCGCTCCGGACGAGCTCCGGCTCGGCGTCGAGACGATCTACGAGGGCTACCTCGTCCACTATGGCGAGCCGCGCCTCTTCGCGCCGCCGGACGAGGACACCGCGCTCCTCCTCGGCGACTACCTGTACGCGCACGGGCTCGTACGCGTGGCGCGAACCGGGAGCGCCGAGGCGGTCGCCGACCTCGCCGAGCTCATCTCGCTCTGCGCGCAGGCGCGCGCGGAGGGGCGCGACGGCGACGGTGCTGCGTGGGCGGCGACCGCCTCGCGGCTCGGGCAGGGCGGGCTCGGGACGGCACGCGACGAGCTTCGCCTGGAGGGCGACGGCGCCGCGCTCGAGGCGGTCGCGCGCGAGGCGGTGGGCGACCCCTTGGTAACCGCAGCGCTTGCCGCACATGCCCGCCTCGTCGGGTAGAGTCGGCCGCCGATGAGCAGCGTGTTCGCACCCGTGCTCGCCGATGCGGCGGAGGAGGGGAGGAACGTCGTCCTCTCCATGCTCGTGGTGGGCCTCGTCTTCCTCGCGGTGATCGCGCTCGGCGAGCTCAACACCTGGTTCAGGCACCGCCGCAAGCAAACCGGACACTAGCCGGCGCACCTCGACGCGAGATCATGATGCGCGCGGATGCGCGCGGATCTCCCGACAGGCACGGTCACCCTCCTCTTCACGGATGTCGAGGGATCGACGACGCTCCTCCAGCGAGGACGGAGGCCGACGCGAAACGTCTCCTTCCCTGAGCTTCCGGCCGCGGCCTCGAGGAAGCGCGGGCGCTGACGTTCGACGAGGCGGTCCAGCACGCGCTTGCCTCCATAGACTGACCTCGCGTGCCGCCGCCCCGGGATCTCCGCGACTGGATCGCGCTCCTCGAGCGCGAGGGCGAGCTTCAGCGCATCTCGGCCGAAGTCGACCCCGACCTCGAGATCACGGAGATCACGGACCGCGTCGTGAAGTCGGGTGGGCCGGCGTTGCTGTTCGAGAACCCCAAGGGCTCCCACCACACGCTCCTCATCAACCAGTTCGGCACCGAGCGCCGCATGTGCCTCGCGTTCGGCGTCGAGAAGCTGGACGACGTCGCGGCGAAGCTCGGGGACGTCCTCGACATGCAGCCGCCGCAGGGCCTCCGGGAGAAGGTCAAGGGGCTTCTGAAGCTGAAGTCCGTGGCGGACTCGATGCCCAAGACGGTGTCGAAGGCGCCGTGCCAGGAGGTCTTCCTCGAAGGGGCCGACGTCGACCTCGGGCGGCTGCCGGTCCAGCGCTGCTGGCCCGGCGACCCCGCGCCGTTCATCACGCTCCCGGCCGTCATCACGAAGGACCCGAAGACGGACGTCCGCAACGTCGGCATGTACCGCATGCAGGTCATCGACCGGAGCTCGACGTTCATGCACTGGCAGATGCACAAGGACGGCCGCGCAGATCTGCTGGCGTCCGAGGACGGCCGGATCCCCGTCGCGGTCGCCCTGGGGCTCGACCCGGTCACGGCGTACGCCGCGTCCGCACCCCTCCCGCACCACATGGACGAGCTGATGCTCGCCGGGTTCCTCCGCGGCGAGCCGGTCGAGCTCGTCCGCTGCAAGACCGTGGACCTCGAGGTGCCGGCGAACGCGGAGATCGTCCTCGAGGGAACCGTCGCGCGGGACGACGTCGGGATCGAAGGTCCCTTCGGCGACCACACCGGCTACTACTCGCACGCCGAGGAGTTCCCGATCTTCCGGATCTCGGCCATGACGATGAGGCGCGACGCGATCTACCCCTCGATCGTCGTCGGCAAGCCCCCGGCCGAGGACGCCTGGCTCGGTAAGGCGACGGAGCGCATCTTCCTCCCGGCGGTGCGGATGACGCTGCCCGAGATCGTCGACTACGACCTCCCGGTCGCCGGCGCGTTCCACAACTGCGTGATCGTCTCGATCCGCAAGTCGTTCCCCGGCCACGCGCAGAAGGTGATGCACGCGCTCTGGGGTCTCGGGATGCTCTCTCTCACGAAGTCCATCGTCGTCGTCGACGCGCACGTGGACGTGCACGACTACGAGGACGTCTTCTTCCGGGTGACGGCGAACGTCGACCCGAAGCGGGACGTGCTCGTGACCGAGGGGCCGCTCGACCATCTCGACCACGCGCCGGGCCGCCAGTTCTACGGCGGGAAGCTGGGGATCGACGCCACGCACAAGCTCCCGGAGGAGGACGCGCGGCCGTGGCCGGAGGAGATCGAGATGAGCGACGACGTGCGGGAGCTCGTCACGCGCCGATGGGTGGAGTACGGCCTCGGCGGTTTGTCCTGACAGCCGTCGGGCTAACAGTGCAGAATCCCCGCGTTGCGACAGACGTCACGTCGTTGACATGCGCGATCGTCGAGCGATTGAATCCGCGAAGGGTTGAACCAGGCTTGAAGACCGGTCTCGAACACCCGGCCCCAACACCGAGTGCCCTCCGTTGAGCGCCAGCCGTCCCGACACCCCGCATACGCCCGGTCCGAGCATGTGGCCGATCGGGTTCGCGATCGGCGTCGCGTGCCTGCTCCTCGGGCTGGTCATCAGCTGGATCGTCGCGGTGATCGGCGCGGTGCTCGCAGTCCTCTTCGGGCTCCTCTGGGCGAGGGACGTCACGCGCGACGTCCGCGGCGAGGTTCCCGAGGTCGAGCCTGAGACGCGGACGGTCGCCGACGAGGCAGCTCCCGCGACGGCCGCGCCCGACAAGCCGCTTCCCGCGTACCCGCGCTCGAAGTTCCTCGAGGCCTCGCTGATCGGCCTCAGCGCGGCGCTCGGCGGCGTCCTGACGCTTCCAGTGCTCGGCTTCATGGTGCTCCCCTCCTTCATGGACCTGGAGGAGAGCGACGTCGACCTCGGGCCGATCGACAACTTCCCCGAGGGCCAGTACGTCATCGCGACGTACCTCGCAAATCCCAAGCAAGGCGAGGTCACGCGCCGCACGGCCTTCATCAGGAACAACGGCGCCGCCGACAACGGCGACCCGAGCTTCACGATCCTGTACAGCCGGTGCGTGCATCTCGGCTGCCCGGTGCAGCCGAACGGCCCGATCGACGAGTCCGCGCTGCAGAAGGTCGGCGACGTCGAGCTGCGTCCGGTGCTCGCGCAGTCGTTCGGGTGCCCCTGCCACGGCGGTCTCTACGACGCCGAGGGGAACCGCACGGCCGGTCCGCCGGTGCGCTCGCTCGACCGCTACCTGTTCTCGATCAGGAACGGAAGGCTCGTGCTCAACGAGCACTACGCGGTCGGAAGCGTGAGCGGCACGGGCGCGAGCGCGACGATCTCCCGCTATCCCTGGTCGACGCCCGGAACCCACGTCGACGGCATCGAGGCGTGGCTCTACCCGATCGTCCCGAGCCAGGTGACGGGCTAGCCGATGGCGACGAAGACACGCCGCCAGCACCTAGTCGACAACGCGATCCTCGCGCCGCTCGACTGGATCGACGAGCGCAGCGGGGCCGTCCGCGGAACGAAATGGTTCCTCTTCCGGAACGTCCCGCGCGACATCAGCTGGGCGCAAACGCTCGGCTTCGCCTCGCTCATCGCGTTCGGCTCCCAGGCGCTGACGGGCGCGATCCTGGCGATGTACTACGAGCCCTCGGCGTCCATCAATCCCGAGACGGGCAAGCCGGTCGCCTACTCCTCGATCGAGGCGATCACGAACGAGCTCACCCTCGGCTGGCTCGTGCGCGGCATGCACCGCTGGGGAGCGAGCGTGTTCATCATCCTGCTCTTCCTGCACATGGGCCGGGTGTTCCTGTTCGGCGCCTACAAGCATCCGCGCGAGCTGAACTGGATCATCGGAGTCCTCATCCTCGTGCTCGGAATGCTCATGGGCTTCACGGGCTACCTGCTGCCCTGGGACCAGACGGCGTACTGGGCCACCGTCGTCGGGATCAACCTGAACGGCACGGCGCCCTTCGCCGGCCCGTGGCTCGCCCAGTTCCTCGCCACCGGGCCCGAGATCGGCTCGGAAACGCTCGCGAAGTGGTACGCGCTCCACATGCTGCTACTGCCGGGCGCCCTGATCCCGCTCATCGGCATCCACCTCTACCTCGTCGCTCGCCTCGGCGTCGTCTCGCCGCCGTGGTCGAAGGAGGAGGCGGGCCGTGAGCGCGCCGCCGCCCAGCCGACCGGTGCGCGAGAGGGGCTCGTCCGCGGCGGCAGCGGGGGAGGGTCGGCCTAGATGGCGCGCGATCGCGGCGAGGTGAAGCGGGAGGACTACGCCCGCTACAAGGACGACGTCAAGAAGGAAGGCAAGCCGTTCTTCCCGTTCGCGATGTGGCACGACACGGTCATGGGCTTCGTCGTCGTGCTCGTGATCATCGGGCTCGCGGCGATCTGGTACTGGGACGCGGACGGCGTCAAGCCGGGAATCCTCGGCCCCCTGTACACGGAGCCTGCAGATCCGGGGACGACCAACTTCGTGCCGCGTCCCGACTGGTACTTCTACTTCCTCTTCTACCTCCTCCGGATCTTCGAGTGGCCGGAGACGGTGTTCATCGCGACCGTCGGGATCCCGACGGTCTGCCTCATCCTCCTGATCGGGCTGCCGTTCTACGACCGGAGCCGCGAGCGGCGGCCATCGCGCCGCCCGGTCGCCATGATCGCGGCCGTTCTGACCGTGATCTCGATGGGCGTCCTCACCTGGAAGGGCGCGACGGCGAGCGAGGCGCTCGGTTCCGAGCTCATCCTCCTCGTCCCCGACTGGGCGGAGGAGCAAGGCTTCGCCGACGACCCGGTCGCGGTTCAGGGAGCGGAGCTCTTCGCCGTCTCGGGCTGCCTCAACTGCCACACGTACATGGGCCAGGGGGCGGGGAACCTCGGCGCGCCGGACCTGACGGAGGTCGGTGACCGTTACGACGTGGATCAGCTCGTCCGCTACCTGACGAACCCGGCCGAGTTCGGGAACACGGTCATGGGCTCGTACGCGTATCTCGGGCCGGAGAACCTCGAGAAGCTCGCGACGTTCCTCAACGCCTCGACCGGCGGCGACAGCGGCGACGGCGACGAGGGCGGCTAGCGCGCGCGGCGCCTCGCTGCCGCGACGAAGCCCGACCCCCGTCTAGCCTTCGCACCATGCGTGTCTTCCTTGGCGTGACCGGCGCTTCCGGCGCTCCGTACGCCGAGCGCCTGTTGCGGGCGCTGGCCGAAGCCGACTGCGAGGTCGGGCTCACCGCCTCTGGCTCGGGGATCGAGGTGCTTGCGACCGAGCTCTACGGCGACCCGTCGCTGCCCCGCGAGGAAGTGCTCGAGCGCTTCGTGGGCGACGCGGGAGAGAAGGTCACCGTCTACGGCGAAGGCGACTTCAAGAGCCCGTACGCGAGCGGCTCGGCGCTCGTCGACGCATACGTCATCTGCCCGTGCTCCATGGCCACCGTCGGCACGCTGGCGTCCGGCGCGATGCAGAACCTCATCCATCGCGCCGCGTCCGTCGCGATGAAGGAGCGGCGGAAGCTCGTGCTCGTCCCGCGCGAGACGCCGCTCTCGTCGATCCACCTGCGCGGCCTCGCGACGCTCCACGACGCGGGCGCGACGATCGTCTTCGCCGCGCCGGGCTTCTATCACCGCCCGACGTCGATCGACGACCTCGTGGACTTCGTCGTCGCGCGCTGCCTCGACCAGATCGGGGTCCAGCACTCGCTCTCCGGCCGCTGGGGTGGCTCGTGAGCGCGTCGGCCGAGAGCTCGCCCACCGCGCTCAAGCGGCTCGTGGACGGCTACCGCGTGTCGCAGGCGATCTCGGCGACGGTCTTGCTCGGCGTGCCAGACCTGCTCGGCGACGGAAGCTCGACGAGCGCCGAGCTCGCGGCGGCGACGGGCGCCGACGAGGCGACGCTGTACCGGGTCCTCCGCGCCCTGGCGAGCGCCGGTGTGCTGAAAGAGGAGGCCGGCCGCCGCCGCTTCGCCCTGACGGAGCTCGGCATGCCGCTGCGCACCGACAGCCCTGACTCGCTCGCCGGATGGGCGGCGTTCATCGGCCGTCCTCACGAGTGGCAGGCATGGTCGGGGCTCGCCGACGCCGTCCGTACGGGGGAGAACGCATTTACGAGCGTCCACGGCATGGACGTCTGGACGCATCGCGCGCAGAGCCCCGAGGAGGGGGCCTACTTCGACCGTGCGATGCAGAGCCGGCTCCGCCTCATGACCGCGTCGCTCCTCACCTACGACTTCGGCCGCTTTCGCCGGATCGTCGACCTCGGCGGCGGCAACGGTTCGCTCCTTGCCGCGATCCTGAGCACCCACGACGAGGTCGAGGGCGTGCTCTTCGACCAGGAGCACGTCGTCGCCGGCGCTCCGGCGGTGCTCGACGCGGCGGGAGTCGCCGAGCGTTGCGAGATCGTTGCAGGGAGCTTCTTCGAGTCCGTCCCGGATGACGGCGACGCCTACGTCATGAGCGCGATCCTCCACGACTGGGAAGACGAAGACGCGCGGCGCATCCTCGAGACGGTTCGGCGAGCGATCCCGGCCGACGGCACGCTGCTCGTCCTCGAGCGGCTCGTGGGCGGGCCCAACGAGGACCTCGAGACGAAGTTCGGCGACCTCACGATGCTCGTCATCCCCGGTGGCCGCGAACGGACCCGGGACGAGTTCGCCGAGCTCTTCTCGTCGTCCGGGTTCCGCTTGCGCGACGCGATCCCGGCGGGCAGTCACTTCGTCATCGAGGGCGAGCCGGCGTGACCGCGCAGACGAGCTACGAGTCGGGGCGGCTCCAGGCCGACGACGTCCGCGGCATGTTCGACCGCATCGCCCCGGTGTACGACGTGATGAACCGCGTCATGACCGTGGGGCTCGACAGGCGTTGGCGGAAGCTCGCGGTGAGGGAGGCCGTCTGGCCCGGCGATCGGGTGCTCGACGCCTGCTGCGGCACCGGCGACCTTGCCATCGAGGCCGAGCGGCGCGGCGGGCGGGTCGTCGGGCTCGACTTCTCGGAGCGGATGCTCGAACGCGCGCGGAAGAAGTCCGGGACGATCGAATGGGTGCAGGGAGACGCCCTCGCTCTGCCGTTCGGCGACGGCGAGTTCGACGCCGCCACGGTCGGCTTCGGCGTCCGCAATCTCGAGGATCTGGAGAGCGGGCTGCAGGAGCTCTGCCGCGTCCTGCGTCCGGGCGGCCGGCTGGCGGTGCTCGAGATCACCCGGCCGCACGGGATCCTCAGACCGTTCTTCCGACTCTGGTTCGACGTGCTCGTGCCGCTCGCCGGGAAGATCCTCCCCGGCGGGAAGGCCTACACCTATCTCCCCGCGAGCGTACGGCGCTTCCCGGGACCGGACGACCTCTCGGCGCTGCTCGGGCGGGCGGGCTTCCAGGGCGTCCGCTACCGCCTCCTCGGCGGCGGCAGCGTCGCTTTGCACATCGCGGAGCGGTCGGAGACAGTTAGTGGCTCAGAGCCACAAAGTCAGAACGGGCCATCGCGATGAGCACCCAGAGCGCACAGACCGTGCTGCGCGAGGCGAAGCCGTTCCTCGCCGAGCTCGAGGCGAGGCTCGCCGTCGCGGTCGCCCGCTACCCCGGCACCGTCGAGGCCGTCGGTCGCAACGCGGTCGCGGCGGGCGGCAAGCGCCTGCGCCCGCTCCTCGTCTACCTCACCGCATCCGACCGCGAGCTGGCACTCCGCGGCGGCGTCGCGGTCGAGCTTGCACACGTGGCGACGCTCGTCCACGACGACCTCATCGACGGAGCGGAGCTGCGGCGCGGCCGTTCCTCCGCCTGGCACGAGCACGGCGAGGCCGCAGCGAAGGCCGGCGGCGACTACCTCTTCGCGCGCGCCTTCGGTGAGCTCGCGGAGCACGGAGACCTGGAAGGCGTCGAGATCCTCGTCGGCGCGTGCCTCGCGATCGTGCGCGGCGAGGCGATGCAGCGCAGGCAGGCGAACGATCCCGACACCACCGTCGAGGCCTACCTCGAGCGCATCGAGCTCAAGACGGCGAGGCTCTTCGAGGCGGCCTGCCTGCTCGGGTCACGCGAGGAAAGGCTCGGGGAGTTCGGGAGCGCGCTCGGGACCGCATTCCAGATCGCCGACGACATCCTCGACTGCGTCGGCGAGACGATCGAGACCGGGAAGATCCCCGGCGCCGACCTGCGCGAGGGAGTGCCGACCCTCCCGCTGCTCCTCGCCGCGCAGGAGGACGAGGTCGTGCGGGCGGCGCTCGCCGGAGGGCCGAAGGAGGGAGCGCTCGTCCGGGTCGCGGCGACGACCGCGCTCGACCGGTCCCGCGAGCTCGCGCTCGACTACGCTAGGAAGGCGCGGAGCTTCCTCAGGGACGAGCCCGAGCTGGAAGCGCTCACGCACATCGTCATCGACCGGGAGAGCTAATGGCCGTCGTCGAGCTGAGCACCCTGGACGGCGTCCGGGAGAAGGTCGAAAGCGGTGACCGCCTCGACTTCGAGGACGGGCTCGCGATTCTCGAGTCCGACGACGTGCTCGCGCTCGGTGAGCTTGCGGACCTCGCGCGACGCAGGCGCGGCGGGACGGACGAGGTCTACTTCGTCCAGAACCTGTACGTGAACCAGACGAACGTGTGCCGCGTGAAGTGCAAGTTCTGCGCCTTCGCCGCCACGAGCAAGCAGCCGCAGGCGTACACGATCACCGCCGACGAGCTCGTCGACGACGTCCTCCGTCAGCGCGACGTGACCGGGTTCACCGAGATCCACATGGTCAACGGCGAGAACCCGCATGTCGACTTCGGCTTCTACCGCGACACGATCGCCGCCCTGCACGGCGCGCTGCCCGACGTGCACCTGAAGTGCTACACGGCGTCCGAGATCCACCACATGACCACGCTTTCCGGGCTCACGCACGAGGACGTCCTGCGCGAGCTCAAGGACGCGGGCCTCGGCTCGCTCCCGGGCGGCGGCGCAGAGGTCTTCGCCGATCGCGTGCGCCGGCTCGTTGCGCCCGGCAAGGAGAGCCCGGACATCTGGTTCCACGTCCACGACACCGCGCACAAGCTCGGCATCCCGACGCACTGCACGATGCTCTACGGCCACGTGGAGACGTACGAGGAGCGCGTCGACCACATCCTCCGCCTTCGCGAGCAGCAGGACCGGTCTGGCGGCTTCCTCGCGTTCATCCCGCTCGCCTTCCATCCCGAGAACACCGTCTTCGAGCGGCGCGGCTGGCGGCACACGACGGGCACGGACGACCTGAAGATGCTCGCCTTCTCGAGGCTGATGCTCGACAACGTCCCGAACGTGAAGGCCTACTGGATCATGATGGGCATGCCGCTCGCAGCCGTCGCGCTCCACTTCGGTGCGAACGACGTCCAGGGGACGGTCGTCCGCGAGGAGATCTTCCACGCCGCCGGCGCGGAGACCGAGACCGAGCAGAAGATCGACGAGCTCGTCCGCTTCGTGCGCGAGGCCGGGCGCATCCCCGTCCAGCGGGACACCCTGTACAACGAGCTGCGGAGATGGCAGTGAGCTTTGCCCTCAGTATTCGGACGACGCTCTCAGACGCTCAGCGCTGGAGCTTCGCGGCGTTCGTCCTCGCCGCGGTCGGACTCGCATGCTCGATTTGGTTCATCCTCGGCTCCGATTCCGACCCCGCACAGGTTCGCTGGTGGCTCGTCGCGTTTCCGCTTGTGGTCACACCGATCCCGGTGCTCCTACCCCGGCACGGCGTACGAGCCGCAGTCATGGTCGCGCTCGGCGGGTGGTGCCTCCTAACGGGCTTCTCGATCGGCATGCTGCTTCTGCCTGCGCTGTTCGCTGGGGTGCTCGCGGTCGTCAGGAACGCTGAATGATCCGCCTCGGCCGCATCTCGTACGTGAACATGGCGCCCGTCTTCTACGGGCTCGAGGCGGACGTCGAGCAGATCGAGGGCGTCCCGACGGAGCTCAACCGGATGCTTCTGGACGGCGAGATCGACCTGGCGCCGATCCCCTCCATCGAGTACGCGCGGAACTCGGACAAGCTGCGCATCCTCCCGCGCCTCTGCGTCTCGTCCGAGGGCGCGGTGGACTCGATCCAGCTCGTCGCCCGAGTCCCCTTCGGGCAGATCCGGTCGGTCGCGGTCACGCACGAGAGCGCGACGAGCGTCGTGCTCGTCCGAGTCCTGCTCCCGCATGCCGAGATCGTCCCGCTGGACTTCGAGGCGGACGCGAAGCTCCTCATCGGCGACGCCGCCCTGCGGAGCGCGTTCGAGGACCCGACACCGCACTTCGACCTCGGCCGCCTCTGGCTCGAGCGCACGGGCTTGCCGATGGTGTTCGCGGTCTGGGCCGCACGCGAGCCGCTCGTCGACGGGCTGATCGAGCTCGAGCACTCGCTCGTCGCCTCGGTCAGGCTCGCCCGCTCGGAGCCCGAGCTTCTCGCCCAGCGCGCGAGCGACACGTACGGCTTCCCGGCGGGGTTCATGGCGCGCTACTTCGAGAAGCTGCGCTACAGCTTCGGCCCCCGCGAGCGCGCGGGCCTCTACACCTTCTTCGAGATGGCGCGGGACATCGGAGCCATCGAGCACGTGCCCGAGCTCCGCTTCGTCCGAGAGGAGGTGCGCGCGTGAGCGCGACCGCGGAGCGCGGCAACGGCCCAGGTGTCAAATTGACACAAGGAGGATCGGCGGCGGTTGGCGAAGCGCTCGAGAGGGCGCTCTCGGGCGAGCGGATCTCTGACGAGGACGCGATCGCGCTGCTCCGCTCGCGCGATCTCGTGTCGGTCGGCCGGGTCGCGAACGAGGTCCGCAACCGCACGACCGACCCGTCACGGGTCACGTTCATCGTCGACCGGAACCTGAACTACACGAACATCTGCGTCACCGACTGCGACTTCTGCGCGTTCTACCGGCGCCCGGGAGACCAGCGCGAGGGGTACCTCCTTCCCAAGCCGGTCATCTTCAAGAAGATCGAGGAGACGCTGGCGATCGGCGGCACCGGGCTCCTCATGCAGGGCGGTCACCATCCGGATCTCGGGGTCGACTACTACGAGGATCTCTTCCGCTCGATCAAGGCGCGCTACAAGATCCACCTGCACGCGCTCTCGCCGCCCGAGATCCAGCACATCGCGCGCCGCTCGAAGCTGACGATCCCGGAGACGCTCACGCGGCTGCGCGACGCAGGGCTCGACTCGGTGCCCGGCGGCGGCGCCGAGATCCTCGTCGACCGCGTGCGCAGGATCATCGCGCCGAAGAAGACGAAGTCGGACGAGTGGCTCGACGTCATGCGCCAGGCGCACCGACTCGGCATGTCGACGACGGCCACGATGATGTACGGCCACGTCGAGACCCTCGAGGAGCGCGTCGAGCACATGCGTCGGATCCGCGACCTGCAGGACGAGACCCGTGGCTTCCGCGCGTTCATCTCCTGGACGTTCCAGCGCGACGGCAACCGGATGGACGATGTCGTCTCCGACGAGGCCATGCCAACCTCGTTCGACTACCTGCTCACGCAGGCCGTGTCGCGTATCTACCTCGACAACGTCCCGCACATCCAGTCGTCCTGGGTGACGCAGGGGATGAAGGTCGGACAGGTCGCGCTCTCGTTCGGCGCCGACGACATGGGCTCCGTGATGATCGAGGAGAACGTCGTCTCGGCCGCGGGCACGACACACCGCACCACGACGGACGAGCTCGTTCACCTCATCCGCTCGGCGGGGAAGATCCCCGTCCAGCGCGACACGCTGTACCGCGACGTCAAGGTCTTCGCCTAGCGTCTCGCTCTCCCTCCGGCGACCGCTGTCGCCGAGGTCGCTCAGGCGCTGGCTTACGCGGCCGTCGGGTGGGAGACTCCACGGTCGAGGCAGCTTGGAGACCGATCACACTCGTGCCGAGGCACGTATCCTCGACGAAGCCCTGCCGGCAGGCGCCATCGTCCTCGACGCCGGCTGCGGGCGAACGACGCGGCTGGGGAACTTCCGGGACCGGATCGATCGCCTGGTCGGGATCGACCTCGACGAGGCGGCCGGCGGCGAGAATCCGTATCTCGACGAGTTCGTCCCGGCGGACCTCGGCGAGCGTCTTCCGTTCGACGACGCCTCGTTCGACCTCGTCTATGCAAACTTCGTCGTCGAGCACCTCGACGCGCCGGAGATGACGTTTGCCGAGTGGCGTCGCGTCCTGCGCGCTGGGGGGACGCTCGTCATCCTCACCAGCAACCGCGCGAACCCACTGATGGCGCTCGGCGACCGTCTCCCGCAAGGCGTGCGTCTCTTCATCAAGCACCGGGGCGCCGGAGCCGAGGAGCGGAACGTCTACCCGACGAGTTACCTCGCCAACACCCCGGCTCTCCTCGCATCCATCGCCGCCGGCGCCGGCTTCGAGCTCGCCTCGCTCGAGCTCGTCGGCACGCTCCACCGCTACGGGGCACGCATTCCCGGTGCCGGCTCCATTCTCAAGGGCATGGAGCGCGCCCTTCCGGCGGAGCGTCGGTCGACGATCGTCGCCAGCTTCTCCTGAGCCACCCTCAGCCTGTTCACAACCTGTAAGAACCTGCAAATCGGCGGTTCTGGTCCCGATACCCTCGACGTCGCCGTGGTTCGCCTCGCCGCCACTCTCGGGATCGCCGTTCTGGGGATCGCCGCCTTCGTCGGCGTGCTGGCGGCGTCGGCACGTGCGCAGACGACGCACCTTCTGCCCCGCGTCACATACGAGCGCAGCGTCCAGCTCACGCCGCACGGGCCGGTCGCGATCCACGTCGTCCGTGGCCCACGGCCGACGGGCCTCTACCAGCTTCGGCCCGTGCTCTCGGACGACAGGGTGGGCGGGCTCGAGACGGTCAGCTCGATGCAGCGCCGATTGACGTCCCAGGCGACGACCGTCGGCGTGAACGGCGATTTCTATGCCTCGAAGAAGCGCGCGCCGAGCGGCATCTTCCTCCGCGACGGCGTCCTCGCAGTCGGTGCGCAAGGAGGTCGCTCGAGCCTTGGCATCGGGCTCGACGGGACGTTGGACGTCAGGCGCATCCGCTTCTACGGCACCTGGCGCGGGCTCGGCCAGCGGCGGCTGCTGGATGCGTACAACCAGTTGCCGGAGCCGAACCGGGTCGCGCTCTTCACGTCGGACTGGGGACGGACGACGCCGCGCTTTCCCAACTCCCTCGCCGTCGTGCTCGCTCCCTTCCCGCCGGCCACTCCGAACGAAGAGCTCCCCACTGACGTCGCGGACGTGGTGGCGAACGCTGCGGTCCGAATCGCGCCTGGGACGGCGGTTCTCGTCGCGCGCGGGAACGCCGCTGCGAAGCTCAGGAAGGAGGCGACGCTCGGAACCGCTGTCACGGTCCGGCTCGTCCTCCAGCCCGCGTGGGACTCGGTCTTCGACGCCATCGGCGGCGGTCCGGTCATCGTGAGGGATGGAGCGCCCGTGTTTCGCGCCCACGAGGCGTTCACGACCTCCCAGCTCGTGCCGCGACATCCGCGGACCGCCGTCGGTCAGACAGCGGACGGACGGATCCTCCTCCTCGTGGTCGACGGGCGGCGGGACGGCTACTCGGTCGGCATGACCACCTTCGAGATGGCCCAGGCGATGGTGCGGTTGGGAGCAGTCAGGGCGATGCAGCTCGACAGCGGAGGCTCGTCGACCCTCGCCTTCGACGGGAAGGTGCTCAACCGGCCGTCCGACGGTCGCGAGCGGCCGATCCCCTCCGCGCTCATGCTCGCGTACACGGGTGTGTACGCGTTCCCGGCCGGAGCTCCCGTGTACTCGCCGAACGGCGACGGCGTCGGCGAGCGCCAGACGCTCGCGGTGAAGCTCGTTCGGCCGTCAACCGTGACGGTGACCCTCCTCGCGCCCGACGGGACGCTAGCGGCGCAGGAGACCGCGGAGCGCGTGCCGGGCCTGTTCCGGATCGCGTTCCCGCCGTTGCCACCGCCTCCGGCTCCGCCACCGCCTCCGCCACCGCCTCCGGCTCCGCCGCCTCCGCCCCCGCCACCACCGGCTCCGCCACCGCCACCGCCAACGCCACCACCACCACCGGCGCCCCCTCCGTCCCCGCGTAGCGCGCACGGACTCCTCGTGCAGCCCGGGCCGCTCGGGGTGGTCGAGGGCCGCTGGACGCTGACGGTGACGGCCACTGACGACCAGGGACTCGAATCGTCGATGACGAGGCGCTTCTGGGTGAACTCGACGCTCGGATTTCTCCGGGTGCAGCCGAGAGCGCTCCGCGTCCCGCCGCGTGGCCGGAACGCAACGATCACGTGGACGCAGACGCGTCGGGCGCACGTCACGGTGACGGTCGAGACATCGGGCGGGGTCCCGGTGCGAACGATCGCGCGGCGCCGCTTCGAGCCCGGGCCGCAGTCCGTCGTCTGGAACGGCCTGACGCAGCGAGGGCGGCGCGTCCTCGGCGGCACGTACCGGGTCCGCGTCGTGGCGCGGAACGAGGTCGGTCCGGTCGAGCTCGAAGGACAGCTCCGCGTGCTGCGGGTCGCCGGGCCGAAGAAGTAGCGCGCAGAGCCGCGCTCGGCTCTCTCTAGACTCCCGCGATGCCTGCCGCCTCCTTGCTCGTCGCCTCGGTGCTCGGCGAGATCACGGACACCGTCACGACGGCCATTGGCGACTACGGCCTGTACGCCGTGTTCCTGCTCATGCTCGTCGACGCAGTGTTCCCGGCGGCGAGCGAGGTGGTCATGGTCTACGGCGGGGCCGTGGCCTCGGGCGCGTTCATGGGGCAGGACGTCGTGCTGTTCGGATCGACGATCGAGGAAGGCGTGCCCGCGTACGTCGCGATCGCTCTTGCGGGGACGATCGGGTACACGATCGGCTCGGCGATCGGCTGGCTCATCGGCCTGTATGGCGGGCGGCCGTATCTCGAGCGTCACGGCCGCTGGCTCCACCTCGACAAGGAGCGGCTCGACCGCGCGGAGCGCTGGTTCGAGCGCTGGGAGGACTGGGCCGTGTTCCTCGGGCGCCTCACGCCGGTCGTCCGGTCGTTCGTCTCGATCCCGGCCGGCGTGATGGAGACGCCGTTCGTCCGTTACATGCTGCTCACCTTCGCGGGCTCGGCGATCTGGTGCTTCGCCTTCGCGGGAGCCGGGTACCTCGCGGGAGACAACTGGGAGGACTTCCACCACGCGTTCCGCTACTTCGACTACCTCGTCGCGGCGGCCGTCGTCGCGGTCGCGGGCTGGCTCGTCTGGCGCTGGGTTCGGAAGCGGCGGACGTCCCAGGAATCCCCGTTGCCCTGACGAAAATGGCTGCGCAGGGCTCTCGGTACACTCGCCCAAAGTGACGGCCAGCTCACAGATCCCCCTCGTCGACGTCAAGGCGCAGTACGCGCCGCTCCTCCCCGAGATCAAGCGGGCGATCGACGACGTGCTCGAGAGCGGGCAGTTCGTGTTCGGCCCGAACGTCAGCGCGTTCGAGGAGGAGGCGGCGCGCTACCTCGGCGTGCGCGAGACGATCGGCGTCGCGAACGGCACGGACGCGATCGTCCTCGTGCTGAACGCGCTCGAGATCGGCGCGGGCGACGAGGTGATCTGCCCGGCGTTCACGTTCTACGCGACGGCCGAGGCGATCGCCCGGGTCGGGGCGACACCCGTCTTCGCGGACATCGACCCGCGCACACTCAACCTCGACCCGGAACGCGTCGCCGAGAGGATCACGCCCCGCACGAAGGCGATCCTCCCCGTGCACCTCTTCGGCCGACCGGCGCCGCTCGCCGCGCTCGCGAAGCTCGGCCTGCCCCTGATCGAAGACGCTGCGCAGGCTTTCGGCTCGCCGGACATCGCCGGGACCGGGATCGCTTCGACATTCAGCTTCTATCCCACGAAGAACCTCTTCGGGCTCGGGGACGGCGGACTCGTCTCGACGAGCGATCAGCAGCTCGCGGAGCGGATCCGGATGCTCCGGTTCCACGGCTCGAAGGCGAAGCGGATCTTCGAGTATGTCGGGACGAACTCGCGGCTCGACGAGATCCAGGCTGCAGCGCTGCGGATCTTTCTGCGCCAGCTCGACGGCTGGACCGCGCTCCGGCGTGAGGCTGCCGAGCGCTACCGCGAGCTCGGGCTCGCCGACGCCTGCGAGGTGCCGGCCGACGAGCCTGGCCACGTCTACCACCTCTTCGTCTCCCGCTCGCCGCACCGCGACGAGATCCGGGCGGCCCTCGGCGAGTCAGGGATCGCGAGCGCCGATTATTACGAGCCGCCGCTGCACCTCCAGCCGGCGCTCAGGTACCTCGGCTACTCGGAGGGCGACCTGCCCGAGACCGAGCGCGCCTCGAAGGAGAACTTCTCCGTCCCGCTCTGGGCGGGCATCACCGCCGAGCAGCAGGAGCGGGTCGTCGAGACGGTGCTGGCCGCGGCGCAGGTGCCGGCGTCGTGAGAAGCCCCGTCAACCGCCACCGCCTGTGGCAGATCGGCGTCGACGCGGCACTCGTGGCGGCCGCATGGTTCCTCGCCTGGTACGTCCGTTTCGACGGTGATCCGCCGCTGCGTTACCAGCGTTACCTCGACTGGGACGTCGTCGCCCTCGTTGTGGGTATCACGGTTCCGGTCTTCATCGCCTTCGGCTTCTACAACCGCTGGTGGCGCTACGTCTCGACGCGCGACATGTGGGGCGCGGCGAGGGGCGTCTCGGTGGCGGTCATCGCGGTCTTCGTCGTCTTCTCCCTCCTCGGCCGCGACATCCACACGCTGAAGGTCCCGCGCGGTATCTGGATCGTCGAGCTTCTGCTGCTGCTTGCGTTCGTCATGGGCTCACGCCTGCTCGCCCGGACGATCATCGAGAGACCCTCGGCGGGATCGGTCGTCGCGCGCGGCAAGGAGGTCATCATCGTCGGCGCAGGCGACGCGGCGGAGCAGATCCTGCGCGAGATGCTCCGGACGCCGTCACTCGGATATACGCCGATCGGGCTCGTCGACGACGACCCCCGGAAGAAGAACCTCCGTCTGCACGGAGTCCGCGTGCTCGGGACGACCGACGAGCTGGCCCACTTCCTCCGCGACCGGCGGCCCGACGAGCTGCTGATCGCAATCCCGTCGGCATCGGGCGAGCAGCGAGATCGCATCGTGCAGGTCGCGCGGGCCGAGGGCGTCCCGGTCAAGACGCTGCCGGGGCTCGTCGAGATGATTTCCACCGACTTCAACCTGACCGGGCAGATCAGGCCGGTCGAGGTGGAGGACCTCCTGGGGCGCGAGCCGGTCGAGGTGGACATCGACTCGATCGCCGGCTATCTCACCGGCGAGGTCGTGCTCGTGACGGGCGCGGGCGGCTCGATCGGAGCAGAGCTCTGCCGTCAGATTGCACGCGTGGGCCCGACGCGCCTCGTGCTCGTCGACAACGGGGAGCGCGGCCTGTTCGAGATCGAGCGCGAGCTCGTGGACGAGCGGAGCTTTCATGCGACCGCAGCGGTCCTCGCGGACGCGGGCAACGCGACGAAGATGCGCCA
Organism: uncultured Actinomycetes bacterium; assembly: GCA_963815895.1. GTDB lineage: Bacteria > Actinomycetota > Thermoleophilia > Gaiellales > Gaiellaceae > GMQP-bins7. The sequence goes on from CAWFIP010000002.1 coordinate 1,282,102, forward strand.
GGTCTTCGATAAGTACCGTCCGGCGGTCGTCTTCCACGCGGCCGCGTACAAGCACGTCCCGCTCGTCGAGGCGAACCCGGCCGAAGCCGTCCGGAACAACACGCTCGCCACGCGGACCGTCGCGAGCGCCGCGGTCGAGTTCGGCGCGAAGCGGTTCGTGCTCGTCTCGACGGACAAGGCCGTTGCTCCGAAGAACGTCATGGGCCAGACGAAGGCGCTCTGCGAGTGGCTCGTCGAGTCCTGGGGCCATCGCGGGGACACGCCGACGAGGTTCTGCGGCGTCCGTTTCGGAAACGTGCTCGGGTCGTCGGGAAGCGTCATCCCGACGTTCCGCAGGCAGATCGCGCGAGGCGGCCCGGTCACCGTGACTCACCCGGAGATGACCCGCTACTTCATGACGATCCCGGAGGCCGTCCAGCTCGTCATCCAGGCCGGCGCCATCGGCGGCCGCGGCCAGATCTACGTGCTCGACATGGGTGAGCCCGTGCGCATCGTCGACCTCGCCGACTCGATGATCCGGCTCTCGGGCAAGGAGCCAGGCAAGGACATTCAGATCGAGTTCGTCGGCGCGCGCCCCGGAGAGAAGCTGCACGAGGAGCTCTGGTCGGAGGACGAGACGGTCACGCCCTCGTCGCACGAGGCGATCCTGCTCCTCACGCGCTCCGCGGTCGACACGAGTTGGCTCGACGCCGAGCTCGACGAGCTCGACCGGCTCGTCGAGGCCGGGGAGACGCTCGAGCTCGTCGGCAGGCTGAACGCCGCGGTCGCGACGCGCCTCACGACGGAGCCCGCCGAAGACGGCGCGGGCGCCGCCGAGGCGACGCCCGCATCCGCCAGAACTCCCTAGAAGCCGCTAGGCGCCCGGGATCTTCATCAGCAGCAGCTGACCTCCCTCGCGCTTGAACGTCCAGTCTGGGCCGGCCGGCGCCACCACATCGGGCCCGTCGGACTTCTCCACCCAGAGCCCGTGGGCCTGCACGTCGATGAGGAACATGCCCGGACCGAAGACCGCTGACGCGTCCACGACGCCGCTCGACTCCCACGACCCGAGGTTCCCCGGGCCAGACGGGTCGACGTCCGTCGGTCCTTCGTCCGCGGACTGGTCGACTTTCGCGACGACCTCCGCCGACCCACCGCCGAGCGGCACGCGCCAGAGGCGAGCCGTCGTGGCGCTCGGGTCGACCGTGGGCAGCGAGAACTGCTGCGACGAGCCCGGGTCCTCGGTGATGAGCAGGCTTCCGTTCGCCGTCGTCTCGAGGTTGTCGGGCTGGTGGATCTCGCCGAGCGTCTTCACGGGGTTGTCGTCCCCCTGTACGAGGATCGACAGCTTCGCCTTGAGCGGGTTGCTCGGATCGAGCTCGAGCTTCCAGATGCGCCCGTTCGTCGAGGCGGTCAGCGGGTTCGCCGGTCCAGCCGTTCCCCGGCCCGAGTCCGCGAGGTAGACCACGTTCGACATTCCCGGCCGCTTGTCGTACGCCGTGTCCTCGATCCGGATGAAGTCGAACGCGTCGTTCGGCAGGCTCGGGGTGACGCTCTTGTTCCCCCACTGGTCGAGCACCCACTGCGGGCCGTCCGGGGTCCCTGCGGCGGGCGCGGGCACGCCTGGAACGTCCGTCGACAGGAGGTCGTCCCCGTTCGCCTTCTTGCCGGTTGCGATCGTCTTCGGCACGGACACGAACGAGCCGGATACGACGTCGCCCGGCTGCACGTCGAAGTAGTCGTTCTTCGATGTGTCATCGGCGACGAACGCGTGCAACGTGCCGCGGTCGTTCCAGAGCGCGTCACGGCCGCCTGCGGTGTACAGGTAGAGCTGTGACGACGCGGGCGTCGTGGAGAACGTGTCGTCTCCGGACAGCACCGCGACACCGTCGAAGCCGGGCAGCGCCATGTCGTTCTCGTGGTTGAACCGTCCCATACCGTAGATCGTCCGAGTCTGGCCGCTCCGCACGTCGTGCGCAGCGACGACGCCGGGCTGCTCGGCCCCGGGCGTTCCGGGGGTGATCGGCGATGTCCAGGCCGTCCCCGACCGGAACACCCAGTCCTGGGCCTCCTCGTTCGTGAACAGCGTCGGCCGGCTGAACCCTTCCGCCCGGGTCGCGAGGTAGTTCGAGCAGAACCGCTGGTAGTTCTGGGTCGTCGAGATCGCCATGCTCGCCTGGATCACGCCGCCCGTGTCCGGGTTGAGGCTGAGCTGGCTGAGCTGCGAGTTGTCGAAGTCGTTCTGCGAGTTTGCCGACGTCGGGCCTGCCGCGACGTATGGGAACGCCACCAGCGAGGTCTCGTGGTTCACGTACAGGTCGACCTTCTGCTGGGTGCGGCGGATGAGCGAGATCCCGTCGGGGATCGACTCGAACCGATAGCTGCCGAGTGTCTCGCCCACGGTGATGATCGGCTTGAACTCGACGTCGGCGCGGTCTCCCTGCGTGAGCATGGAGGCCTGCGAGGTCGTGAAGCCTGGGTCTCCTATCGCCCCGGCGCTCCCTGCGGCAACCACCGCAAGCGAGAGCGCGAGCAGAGCGACGAATGTCCGTCCTCTCATCTCCCCTCCTTGTCGGACCGCGGAACTCTAACCAGATCGAGACAAATGGCGCTAGCTCTCGAGGGCGGTGAGCATCAGGTCGAGGAAGAAGCCTGGATCTCGCCCCACTCCTCGCTGCGTGTCCGCACGCTTCTCGAGCTGCACCGAATCCACTGTGGTCAGGACCCGAAGTCGTCGTTCGTGGATGAGGTGCTCGTCTACCGCGCCGAGTCGGCCCGCAAACGTCGTGAACGCGGGCACGCCGAGCGCGGCGGCCTCGCGGTTCATCGTGCCTCCCGCCGAGACGACGAGGTCGGAGAGCGCGACGAGGCTCTGGGCGTCGACCACGTCGTCGGGAAGCACCAGAGACGGGAGCTCGAGCGAGCCGATCGCGTCGCGCTGCTCGTTCGTCCGCGGGAAGACGACCGCCTGAGCACGGGGGTCGGTGCCGATCCGGTGGAGAAGATCGGCGAAGAGGACGTTGCCGTGCCGGTGGTAGAGCGACACGTCGGGCGGCGTGCGAACGACGACGAGCACCCGCTCGCGGTCGACTCCGAGCGCGGCCAGCACTGCCTGGTCAGGCTCGAAGCCGGCGAGGTAGTACTCCTCCTTGAGACCGGGGTACCGGCGGACCTTGCGCGCATGGGCGCCGAGTCGGTCGAGCCGATCCTGCGGGATCGCGTCGGGCACGATCACGCGGGCAGCCGCACGGCTGCCGAGCGTGTGCTGGGCGCGCGCGAACTCATAGTCGTACGCGTACGACGCCGGGATGCCGAGCGAGCGTGCGACCAGAGGGAGCTCGTGTGAGGCGTGCGAGAGCGCGAGGTCGAGCTTCCGCCGCGCGGCCCAGCTCCTGAGACCCCGTAGGCGCCCCGCCATGGCGCGCGCCTTGCCCAGGGCGCGGCCGCCTCCGTGCGCCGGGCCGACGACCTCGTGTGCGATTCCGTGGAGCTCGAGCAGCTCGAGGGTCTGCGCGTAGTCGCGCGTCGTCACCTCGACCGTGTGCCCCCGCTCCTCGAGCAGCGTGATCAAGGGCCGGAACACGAGCACCTGAGGCGAGTTCGAGATGTCGATCCAGACCCGCACGACGTGACCCTACAGCGCGTTCCGTGGATAAGCTCTGCTTATATGGACACACGCCAGCTCGCCGCTTTCTGCGCCGTGGTCGATCGCCGGAGCTTCTCGCAGGCGGCCGAGCGGCTGGGCGTCACACAGCCTGCGGTGTCGCTCCAGGTGCGCGCGCTCGAGAAGCGGCTCGGGACGCAGCTCCTCGACCGCTCCGGGCGGCGCGTCGAGCCGACCGAGGCAGGCTGGCGGCTCTATCGCGGCGCACAGAAGCTGCTCGCGCTCGAGGAGCAGATCGAGTCCGACGTCGCGGCGACGGTGGAGGGCGAGCTTCGCGGGACGCTCGTCCTCGGCGCCTCGACCGGGCCGGCGGCGATCGTCGTGCCGCTGCTGCTCGGAGAGTTCCAGCGTCAGAATCCGGGCGTCCACGTGTCGCTCACCGTCTCCGACACGCACACGGTGGTGGAGCGCGTTGCCGCGCGCGAGCTCGAGCTGGGGATCGTCGGCGCGTCCCGCCGCCACCGCGGCGTCCGCTTCGAGCCGTTCTTCTCCGACGAGGTCATCCTCGCCTGTCCACCGGGTCACCGGTTCGCCGGACGCACGATCCCGCTCGACGAGCTGCGCGAGGAGCCTCTGATCCTCATGCAGGAGGGCGCGGGAGTCCGGCAGATCGTCGAGGACGCCCTGCGGCGACGCGACATCCGGCTACGCGACCTCGACGTACGGCTCGAGCTCGGGTTGCAGGAGTCCGTGCGACGCGCCGTGCAGGCAGGCTACGGCGTGACCTTCATCTCGCGGACCGCCGTCGAGTCCGAGCTGGAGGCGGGGACGCTGAGCGAGGCGCGCGTCCAGGGCCTCGAGGCGACCCGCGAGATTTCGCTCGCCGTGGCCGCCGGCCGAGCGCGGTCGCGCGTCGCGGACGCGTTCGTCGAGTTCGCCCGCCCGAGGCTGGCGTCGTGATCGTCCGCTGGGGGCTCCAGGAGGTCGGGCCGCTCCTGGAGGAGCTCGGGAGCTCGCGCCCGCTGCTCGTGACGTCCGAGCGCCTTGCTGACCTCGACGTGCCGGTCTCGAACCGGTTCACAGGCGTTCGGCGGCATGCTCCGGTCGAGACGGTCGAGGCCGCGACCGCAGCTGCCGAGAACGCCGACCTCCTCGTCGCGGCAGGCGGCGGGAGCGCGGTCGACACGACGAAGGCGGTGTCCGCCGCGACGGGGCTCCCGCTCGTCGCCGTGCCGACGACCTATGCCGGTGCGGAATGGACGGTGTCGTTCGGAATGCGCGACGAAGCCAGCGGGCGCAAGCGCGGCGGCACCGGGGCCCGGATCGTGGGGATCGTCTACGAGCCTCGCCTGACGCTGGATCTTCCGCTCGAGGAGACCGTCGGCACGGCGATGAACGCGCTCGCGCACTGCGCCGAGGCGCTGTACGCGGGGCCACTCGAGGACGCGACCACGGGTGCGCGCCTCATCGGCCGTCATCTGCCGCCGGTCGTCGAGGACGGGCAGGACCTGGACGAGCGCACGGGCCTCCTCGAAGGCGCGATGCACGCGGGGCGCGCGCTCGGCGAGCGGGGGCTCTTTCTCGGGCATGCCGTCGCGCAGGCCCTCGGCGGCCGCTACGGGCTCCCTCACGGGGCGATGAATGCACTCTCGCTTCCCGCGGCGCTTCGCTTCAACGAGAGCGTCGTGCCGGATGCGGTGTCGTCGTTCGCCGGCGCCCTCGGGACGGACGAGGCTCCGCAGAAGGTCGAGGAGCTCGCGCGGCTCGGCGGGTTCGAGCGCCTGCGCGACTTCGGCGTGCCCGAAAATGACCTTCCGGCCGTCGCCGAGGCCGTGGTCGAGCGTCCCGGCGCTCGCGCGAACCCACGGCCCGTGACAGCCGCGGACGCCGAGGCGCTGCTGCGCTCGATCTGGTAGCTACGCGGCTTCCGGAGCGGGCGCAGTCTCGGGCGCCGCGGCGGCGCCCTGCTCGGTCGCGGGCCTGCGGCCGCCGAGGACGCGCCGGAGGCTCACGACGCCGAGGATGGTTGTCCCGTCGACGACGGGCAGATGGCGGAACCCGTGGTCGAGCATCACCTGGGCCGCCTCCTCGAGGTCCATGTCCCGCTGCGCGGTGATCGGGTCCGCGGTCATGAACTGACGGACGCGGGCGTCGCTCGTGTGCACGCGGGCGGCCATCGCGCGAAGCATGTCGCGCTCGGTGAGGATCCCGATCAGCCTGCCGAAATCCTTGACCACGACTGCGCCGACGTTCTTCCGGGTCATCTTCTCCGCGACCTCGCCGAGGGTGTCCTCGGGCGCGACGACGAGGAAGTCCGGCTTGACGATGTCGGCGAGCGTTCCCATAGCGGGCGAGTCTATCCGCAGAACGCGCGCCCTGCCTCGCCCCGTTACCACTGAGAGATAAAGATTCGTAATGACAGACATAATCAGATGGTGTAGGATCCGCAGGTGGCCGAAGCGCCCTCCTTCGACGTGCTCGTGATCGGCAGCGGCGCAGCCGGTCTCGCCGCGGCGGTGTCCGCGGAACGCGCCGGCGCCCGTGTCGGCCTCGCGACGAAGACGACGCTGCAGGCCTGCAACTCCGCGAAGGCGCAAGGTGGCATCCAGGCCGCTTTCGGCGAGGACGACTCGCCGGAGATCCACGCGGAGGACGTGATGCGGAGCTCGCACGACACCGCGAATCCGCGGCTCGTGGAGATCCTGACGAGTGAGGCGCCGTCGGCGATCCACTGGCTCGAAGAGCTCGGGGTCGAGTTCACCCGGCAGATGTCCAATGGCTCGAATGGCCGAGGCCAGTCGAGCAGCGGCGGTTATCGGCTCGCACGGTGTGGCGGAGCGAGCCGCAAGCGGCTGCTCCAGGTAGGGGATCGCACGGGCCATGCGATCACGAAGTCCCTGCGCGAGGCGTTCGAGGCGGGCAGCGGAACCGTGCTCGCCCACCACTCGCTGACCGCGCTCGAGCCGGCCGGAATGGGATGGCGCGCCGACTTCGAGACGAAGGACGGGAGCGCGCACGTGAACGCTGGCGCTGTCGTGCTCGCCGCGGGCGGCCGCTGCTTCCGCGAGGCCGAGACGCGCGGAGAGCTCTCCACGAATCATCCGAACGCGACCGGGGAGGTGACGCGTGTCGCCCTCGACGCGGGAGCGGCCGAACGCGACCTCGACGCGCTCCAGTACCACCCGAACGGCGGAGCGTGGCCGGCGACGATGCAGGGCTACTCGATCCCGGAGACGACGAGGGCGTACGGCGCCGTGCTCCTGAACGCGGACGGCGACGAGTTCACGGACTCGCTCGGCGCGCGCGACGCCGTCTCGCAGGCCATCTTCGACGAGATCGAGAAGGGGAAGGGCGTGGTGACCCCCGACGGGCGTCCCGCCGTCTATCTGGACACCACGCGGATCACCCCGGAGGACGCCGAGATCTCGCTCCCGTACATGCTGCGCCGCTACCGGGGCGCCGGGATCGACCCGCTGGAGACGCCGATCCTCACCTATCCGGTCCTCCACTATCAGAACGGCGGCCTCGTTATCGACGAGCACGCCGAGACAACTCTCGAGGGTGTCTTCGCCTGCGGCGAGATCGCGGGCGGGGCGCATGGAAGGAACCGCATGATGGGCAACTCACTGCTCGAGTGCTCCGTGTTCGGCAGGCGTGCCGGGCATGCGGCGGCCGAGAAGGCGGCTGCATGAGCACGACAGTCACGGACATCGCCGGAGTGGTCGAGGACGCCGCCGCGCACCTCTACGTCTGGGCGCTGAAGGACATTCCGCAGGACCTCCGGGACGCGCTCTCCGCTGCACGCGAGCGCGAGACGTCGGTCACCGGCAAGCGCGTCCTCGAGACGATCCACCGGAACGTCGTCATCGCTGACGACGAGAAGAACCTCGTCTGCCAGGACACCGGCATTCCCGTCTACTACTGCCGGGTCGGCGAGGGCTTCCCAGTCCACCCCGCCCGGATCTACGAGTCGCTCAAGATCGGCACCGAGCGCGCGACGGTCGAGCACCCGCTGCGCTCGAACACCGTCCACACGCTGACGCGGGAGAACACCGGCCCGAACGTCGGCTACCGCGTGCCGATCGTGCACTGGGACTTCGTCCCCGACTGGGACGGGCTCGACGTGAAGTGCGTGCCGAAGGGATCGGGCTCGGAGAACATGAGCTTCCTCAAGATGTGCGTCCCGGCCGACGGCGTCACCGGGATCAAGAAGTTCGTCCTCGAGTCGATCGTCGGCGCCGGGGGCAAGCCATGCCCGCCTGGGATCGTGGGCGTCGGGATCGGCGGGTCCGCCGACTACGCGATGCACCTCGCGAAGGAGGCGATCGCGAGGCCGGTCGACACACGGAACCCGGATCCGCTCGTCGCGCAGCTCGAGGTCGAGCTCTACGACCTCCTGAACGAGACCGGTATCGGACCCATGGGTCTCGGCGGCGACGTCACCGTGCTCTCCGTCCACGTGGAGCACGCGGATACGCACATGACCCTCAACCCTGTCGCCGTGAACTACCAGTGCTGGGCGGCCCGGCGCGCGACCGCTCACATCGACGCCGACGGCACCGTCGACTTCGACCGGGAGGCCTGATGGCGACGCACGAGGTCACCTTCCCCGTCACCGATCCCGAGGAGATCCTGAAGCTCCACGCGGGCGACGAGGTGATCGTTCAGGGACACATCATCGGCATCCGTGACCGGACGCAGATCCGGATCTTCGACCAGGGCGTCGAGCCGCCGATGGACCTCGCCGGCGCCTTCCTCCTGCATACCGCGCCGAACGTCCGCAAGGTCGGGACGGACTCCGAGGGCAGAGGCCAGTACGAGAAGCTCTGCATCGGCACGACGACGAGCGCCCGCATGGTGCGCTTCACGGAGCCGCTCGGAGAGCAGTACGGCGTCCGGGCGATCTGCGGCAAAGGCGGGTTCCCGGACGAGGCGATCGAGCCGATGCACCGGCTCGGGATGGTCTACTTCGCGATCGTCGGCGGGGCCGCCGCCCTCGAGACCACGCAGATCGAGGAGATCGAGGAGGTCGCCTGGGAGGAGCTCATGCCCGAGTGCCTCTGGAAGTTCCGCGTGAAGGATTTCGGCCCGCTGACCGTGGGGATCGACGCGCATGGCAACTCGCTCTACCGCGACGTTCAGGAACGCGCCAAGAAGAGGCTGGAGGACATCTATGCACGACTCACCTGACCACTTCTTCCTCGACGTGCCGGTGCGCGAGGGGAAGCCGCGCTCACGGGGCCTGACGCACGTCATCGACAAGGGCCTGAACCTCCGCGAGATCGAGGGCATGTTCGACACCGCCGGCGAGTACGTCGACATCGTGAAGCTCGGCTGGGGCACGAGCTACGTCACGAACAACCTCGAGAAGAAGATCGCGCTCTATCGCTCGTTCGACACGCCTGTCGTCTGTGGGGGAACCCTGTTCGAGGCGGTGTACGGCCAGGACAAGATGGGCGAGTTCAAGCGCTGGCTCGAGCATTACCGTTTCTCGCACGTCGAGATCTCGGACGGGACGCTAGAGATCCCGCGCGACCAGAAGCTCGAGCTCATCGCCGACTTCTCCCGCGACTTCGTCGTCCTCTCCGAGGTCGGCTCGAAGGACTCCGAGGTGAACATCGCGCCCTATCTCTGGGTGCAATGGATGCGCGAGGAGCTCGATGCCGGCGCGTGGAAGGTCATCGCCGAGGGCCGCGAGGGCGGCACGGCGGGGATCTACCGCCCGACCGGCGAGCTTCGCACCGGGCTCGTCGACGAGATCGAGCACTCGCTGAGCTTCCACGACCTCATCTGGGAGGCGCCGACGAAGAGCTCGCAGGCGTGGTTCGTGCGGCACTTCGGCACCGAGGTGAACCTCGGGAACATCCCGCCGGACGAGGTGATCGCGCTCGAGACGCTACGGCTCGGCCTCCGCGCCGACACGCTGAAGGAAGTGCTCTTACGCGGTGGAACCCATGGTTCCCCCGCGAGCCCCCTCCTAACGAGTGGGGACGACTAGGTGGCGGTCGCGCGAAAGTCCGCGGCGGTTCCGCTGGAGAGCCGACCCCAACCGCCTGAGCTGCCGCTGAGCCCCGACGAGATCGAGGCGATGTCGGCCGAGGAGCTCATCGCCTGGGCTCACTCGTTCTTCTGGCCGCGCCTCTGCCTCACGTGCTCCTGGCAGAAGCAGTCGTCGGTGCTCGTGCACATGGTGGCCGAGCTCGGGCTCCGCATGGACACCGTCGAGCTCGACACGCACCTCTTCTTCCGCGAGTCCTACGAGACGCGCGACCGGCTCATCGACAAGTACGCGCTGAAGCTCATCCAGCCGGGCATTCCCACGGTTGCGGAGCAGCACCGCGCCGAGGGGCCGAACCTCTGGGAGCGCGACCCCGACCGCTGCTGCCACATCCGCAAGGTCGAGCCGCTGGTGAGCGCGCTCGCGCCGTACGACGCCTGGATCTCGGGCATCCGCCGTGACCAGTCCCCGAGCCGTTCGGGGACACAGAAGATCGAGTGGTCCGACCGGTATCAGGTCTTCAAGCTCCATCCGTTGGCGGATTGGGACGAGAAGAGGGTCTGGGCCTACATCGAGGTCAACGAGATTCCCTACAACCCGCTGCACGATGCCGGGTACCGTTCCATCGGCTGCATCCCGTGCACCCGTCCGACGAGCCTCGACGAGGAGGAGCGGGCGGGGCGCTGGGCGGGCTCCGACAAGCTCGAGTGCGGCATACACGAAGACACGATTGCGACTGCTGAAAGGACGACATGACGGATCACATCTATGCGCACGACCATCCCGAGTCGGATCGCGCCCGCGGCGGCGGCTTCACGCTCTGGTTCACGGGACTCTCCGGCTCCGGGAAGTCGACGATCGCGCACCTCGTCGGGCCCGAGCTCGACCGGCGGGGCCTCGTCGTCGAGTACCTCGACGGGGACACCGTGCGCACGCACCTCTCGAAGGGCCTCGGGTTCTCGAAGGAGGACCGCGACACGAATATCGAGCGCATCGGCTGGGTCGCCTCGCGCATCACGCGCCAGGGTGGCGCGGTCATCGCCGCTGCCATCTCGCCGTACGAGGAGACGCGGCGGAAGGCGCGCACGTTGATCGAGGAGTTCGGCCCGTTCGTCGAGGTCTTCGTGAGCGCTTCCTTGGACGAGTGCGCACGGCGCGACACGAACGGCCTCTACGCCAAGGCCTTCGCGGGCGAGATCAAGGGCTTCACCGGCGTGGACGACCCGTACGAGGCGCCGGTCAATCCGGAGATCGTCGTCGACACGGAGTCGACCGAGCCCGAGGAGGCTGCGGCACAGGTCATCGCGAAGCTCGAGGAGCTCGGCCACATCCCGGCCGAGGTACGCGCGTGACGGTTGCGGCGACCGACCGCCTGATCGCGCCGCACGGTGGCGCCCTCGTCGACCGGACCGGAGAGCGGCCGGGTGACCTCGATTCGCTCGAGACCGTCCAGCTGACGTCGCGTGAGCTCTCGGACCTGGACATGCTCGCCTCCGGCGCTCTCTCCCCGCTCGAGGGCTTCATGGGCCGCGCCGACTACGAGCTCGTCGTCGCGCAGATGCATCTCACGAGTGGCCTGCCGTGGGCCCTCCCCGTGTGCCTCGCGGTGGATGCGGCACCGAGCGGCGACCGGGTCGCGTTGCTGGACGAGTCCGGCAACCCCGTCGCCGTGCTCGAGGTCGATGAGGTCTTCGAGTACGACAAGGAGCACGAGGCCGAGAACTGCTTCCGCACGAAGGACGACGCCCACCCCGGTGTCGCGCGGCTGTACGCGCAGAAGCCGCTGTACCTCGCCGGTCGCGTGACGGTCTTCGAGCGCGCGACGCCGGCATTCCCCGAGCTCGCGCTCGACCCCGCGGACACCCGGGCGGCGATCGCCGAGCGCGGGTGGAGGCGCGTCGTCGGTTTCCAGACCCGCAACCCGATCCACCGGGCGCACGAGTACCTGACGAAGGTCGCGCTCGAGACCGTGGACGGGCTCCTCGTGCACCCGCTCGTCGGCGACACGAAGTCGGACGACGTTCCGGTCGACGTGCGCGTCGACTGCTACCGGACGCTGCTCGACGGCTACTACCCGGAGGACCGGGTCCTGCTCTCCGCGTTCCCGGCGGCGATGCGCTACGCGGGCCCGCGCGAGGCGGTGTGGCACGCGATCTGCCGCAAGAACTACGGCTGCTCGCACTTCATCGTCGGACGCGACCACGCGGGCGTGGGCGAGTACTACGGCACGTACGACGCACAGCTGATCTTCGACGAGTTCGAGCCGCACGAGCTCGACATCGAGCCGATGTTCTTCGAGCACACCTTCTGGTGCAACGTGTGCGGGTCGATGGCGAGCACGAAGTCGTGCCCGCACGGGCCGGAGGACCGCGTGTTCCTGTCAGGGACGAAGGTGCGCGAGATGCTGGGCGAGGGCGACGTGCCGCCCGTCGAGTTCACGCGGCCCGAGGTCGCGCGCGTGCTCATCGACGCCTACCGGAAGTAGCCTTCCACTCCCATGGACTGGGAGTTCGTACTCGCCGGTCTCTTCACGGGGATTCTCGTGGGGATGACCGGCATGGGGGGCGGGTCGCTCATGACCCCGATCCTCATCTTCCTGTTCGGGATCTCGCCCTCGACCGCGATCGGGACGGACATCGCCCACGGCGCCGTGTTCAAGTCCGTAGGCGCGGTCCAGCACCGCCGTATGGGGAACGTGCGCGCTCGCCTTGCCGGCTGGATGCTCATCGGCTCCGTGCCGATGTCCCTCCTCGGCGTCTGGGTGTCCGAGAAGATCACTGAGCGATACGGAGACGATGTCGAAAGCGTGATGGGCCAGGTGCTGGGCGCCGCGCTCCTCTTCGGCGCGGCCGGGCTCATCGCGAAGAGCCTGATCCACCCCGAGACGACGGGCTACATGCCGGTTCGCCTGAGCCGCCGCGACTGCGTCGCCGCGATCCTCATCGGCGCGTTCGGCGGCTTCATCGTCGGCCTGACGTCCGTGGGCAGCGGCGTGTTCTTCGGGCTCACGCTCCTCGTCGTGTTCCCGCTGCGGGCCCACAAGGTAGTGGGCACCGACATCTTCCACGCGGCCGTGCTCCTGTACGTCGCGGGCGCCGCGCACTGGGCCGCGGGGAACGTCGACTTCGGGATCCTCGGCTGGCTCCTCCTCGGCTCCATCCCCGGCGTCCTGGTCGGCGGGCGGATCAGCGTCGCGATCCCCGAGCGAGAGCTTCGGTTCGTGCTCGCAGGCGTGCTCGGGCTTGCCGGCATCAAGCTGCTCGACGTCCCGTTCGCCGGCACGATCGTGCTCGTCGGCCTCACCGCGGGCCTGATCGCCCTCCTCGTCTATATCGGCCGCCACAGCTGGATCCGCATCCAGCGAAGCCGCACCGAAAAGCTCGCTTCGGCAGTCGACTAGCATCGCTCCGCGATGCGCACCGTCTGGGTCAGCTTCGACACGATTGGGCGAGACTGCCTCGAGGCGGCCGCGGATGTGGGCGCGGACGTCGTCGGGGTCGTGACGCTGCCCGGTCCCGTCGATCCGAACCGATCGGGCCAGTGCTCGTTCGACGAGGTTGCGGCTCGGTTCGGCGCGCAGATCGTGGAGACGGCGGACATCAACGCCGACGAGACGCTGGCGGCCGTCAGAGCCCTCGATCCGGCGCTGATCTTCGTCGTCGGCTGGTCGCAGCTCGTGCGCGACCCGTTCATCGCGCTCGCGCGGGAGGGCGTCTTCGGCATGCACCCGACGTTGCTGCCGCGTCATCGCGGACGCGCACCGATCCCGTGGGCGATCCTCACGGGCCTGGCGAGGACCGGGGTGACGCTCTTCGAGATCGTCGATGGCACCGCAGACTCCGGTGCGATCGTCGGGCAGGTCGTCGTCGACATCGCGCCGGACGAGACGGCGACGACGCTCTTCGACCGGCTTGCGACGGCGCATGTCGACCTGATCCGCGAGTACGTGCCGCAGATCGTCGCCGGGTCGGCCCCCCGCGTGCGCCAGGACCCGCGGCGCGCGAGCTCGTGGCCGAAGCGCGTCCCGAGCGACGGGATCATCGACTGGGAGACGCGCGCCCGCTACCTCCACGACTGGGTCCGCGCGCAGACGAGGCCGTATCCCGGGGCGTTCACGTTCCTCGGCGACGAGAAGGTGGTCGTGTGGCGCGCCCGTCCCGTCGAGCACGGCGGAGCGGCTCCGGCGGGCACGATCGTGGCCGAGCAGGAGGAGGGGCCGGTTGTCGCGTGCGGAGACGGCGCGCTCCTGCTCGAAGAGGTCGAGACCGGCGCCGGGCACCTCGAGGTCGGAGCGAGGCTCGGATGAGCGTCGCTCGCCTTCGGCTCGCCCCCTTCTTCTCGAGAGCGTGGGGCACCTACCGGTTCCCCACCCCCCTCCCCGCTCATCGGTCACCCGAGGCTGGCCGATGAGCACACGCGTTCTCGTGTTCGCGGCGCATCCCGACGACGAGGTGCTCGGGATGGGCGGCACGATCGCGGTGCACGCGGTCGAGCGCGGCGACGTGGTCAGGATCGTCTGTGTCACCGACGGAAGCTCGACGCAGTACCCGGGCGACGCGGCGAAGAGGGCACAGAAGGAGGACGAGGCGCGACGCGCAGCGGCCGAGCTCGGCGTCCAGGACTACGTGCACCTCGATCTGCCGGACATGCGGCTCGACACGCTCGCGCACGTGGAGATCAATGCGGTCGTCGAGGAGCACATTGGCGATTTCGAGCCGGAGGTCGTCTACACGCCCCAGCCGGACGTGAACCACGACCACCGCGCGCTCTTCGACTCGGTCGCCGTCGCGACGCGCCCGGTGCCCGGGCAGACGGTGCGCAGGCTGCTGACCTACGCCCCCACCTCGAGCACCGAGTGGACGCCGGCGCCCTTGAACTGGTTCGTGCCGAACTGGTTCGTCGACGTCACCGGCACCTTCGAGCGGAAGCTCGCGGCGTTCGCGCACTACGAGACCGAGCAGCGGCCGTACCCGCACCCGCGGAGCGAACGCGCGATCCGCGCCGCGGCGGAGCTACACGGCGCGAGTTGCGGCTGCGAGTACGCGGAGCCGTTCGTGCTCGTGCGGAACCTGGAGCAGCCAGCATGATCGACGTCGGCCAAGGCCGCGAAGCGGCCTTCTTCAGGGATCTACGCGCGATCGACATCTGCGCTCGCAGATGTCGATCCTGCGCACAGAAATAGTGCGGCGGCTGCCGCAGACGCTGATCGTGCTCGCGCTGCTCGGCGCGACCGCGGCAGCGTTCGCAGTGACTGAGCGGCTGAAGCTGGAGAAGAGCCCGATCACGGGCACCCGCGTCGACAAGGTGTTCTCGCCGGTCTGCGAGTGCGCGCGGGACATCGCGCAGATCTCGTTCCGTCTTCGGGGCGGCCAGGTCGTGACGGTTGACATGCTCGACTCGAAGGGTCGCCCGATTCGGACGCTCGTGCGGAACAGGCGCGAGCGGGCGGGACGCGTGACCTACATCTGGGATGGTCGCGACAACGCGGGAGGGGTCGTAGCGGAGGGTATCTACCGCCCGCGCGTGCGCCTGCGCCGGCATGGGCGGACGATCGTGCTCCCGAACCCGATCCGCGTGGACACGACCGCGCCGAAGATCACGCTCACCCGCGTCTTCCCACGCGTCTTCTCGCCGGACGGCGACGGCAACGTGGACCGCATCACCGCCGAGTACGAGATCGACGAGCCCGCCCGCGCGATGATGCTCGTGAACGGGCGGCGGCGCGTGCTGAGCAAGTTCCGCGAAACGGACGGCCGGCTCGTCTGGTTCGGGCGGATCGGCGGCGTCCCGGTCAAGCCGGGCGAGTACGAGATCCGGCTCCGTGCGTTCGACAAGGCGGGCAACCGCTCTGCGAGGACGCGCGCCGTCATGGTGCGGGTCCGGTACGTCGAGCTCGTCCCCGATCGCGTCGAGGCTGTGGCGGGCCGACGCTTCGGCGTCCGCGTCGCGACCGATGCCGACGTCTACCGCTGGCTGTTCGACGGTCGCAAGGGGAAATACCGAAAGCCGGTTCTTGTCCTGCGCGCTCCCGACATTCCAGGTACGTACGTGATTTACGCGAGCGTCGGCCACCGAGCTGACCGGGCGCAGGTCGTCGTCACCGAGCCGGAGCAGCCCTAAGCCCTCAGATCAGGGCATGTCGTTGACACAGCTTCCGCGGTCGACGAGTCGCTGCTTCAGAAGTAGGGCATCCGGAACCTCGACCGGGTGCTTGAAGCGGACAACGAGGATACGTCCATTCTCTCGGCCTCGAAACGGGTGGTCATATGACGCGAACGACGCGAAACGCTCGGCAGAGCCGCCATGCAGTGCGAGCCAATGGCCGAGGTCCGATGAGTGGCCGATTGCGAAGAGCGTGCGGTGACGGCCGTTGCGTCCCGAAGTCGCGAGCTGAGGCCGACACGGGAGATACCAGCCTAGAGCTGCGCGAAGCGAGGCGGTCCGGGTGGCAGTGTCCAGCGCGATCGACCGATCCGGATCCCAACCGAAACTGACGAGGGTTCGCGCGACGCCGCGATAGTCCGGGCTGCCAAGCGTCGCGTGTGTAACCCACGAGCCCATCACGGTCACGGCGATGCCGACAATTGCGGCTCCCGTCCGCAGACCGTGTGGCACGAGCAGCAGGCCACTAGCTGCGAGAACAGCGAGAGACGGTGCGACCACGAGAAGATTGCGCTCGTTGAAGATCGGCTGTCCGAGCGCCCAGACAAGCCCGGCCGCACCGATCGGCAGCAGACCGAGCCAGACAATGAGTGCGCTTTCGTCGTGCCTGCGCCAAAGAGCAACAACACCGGCCGCGATGGCGATCACCAGAGCGATGCGCATCAGTCCGAAGGACACGCCGTCGAGCCCGAGGAAGAGCGAGCCGGGAAGGCTCACGACGCTCTCGAGGTCGAAGGATCCGATCCAGCGATACCGCGCGCCTTCGTACTGGTCGAGGAGCGACGGTAGCCACGGAAGAAACCCGACGCAGGCGATCGCGAGCGCGAGAGTCGAGCGTCGACGTCCCGCACGCCGCGGTCGCGATGCCCAGAGCCAGGCGACACCCGCGAGGACGGTGAAGGCGAAGAAGTAGTGCGTCAAGAGGCCAACGCAGGTTGTGCCCGCGAGTGCTACGACCAGTCGGGTCGACGGACGAGCCGCCGCAGAGGCGAGCAGGACGCCGAACGCCGCAGCCAGGAGCGTGAGAAACGCGTAGGCGCGAAGCTGTTCGGCATATGCCGCTGGGACGGAGCCGAGTGCGACGAGCGCACCCGCAAAGGCGCCTAGCATCGGATCGTGCAGAAGTCGAATGGCCCAGAGCGCGGTGAGGACTGCTGCCAATGAGGCGAAGACGACTGACAGCAGGCGCAGGCGCTCTAGCGGATTGAGCAGCGGATTGCCCGGAAGCGCTCGGTCTGCCTCGGCGACGCCCCACGCCATGCCGTACCAGATGGGGGGCGTCGACTCGGTGCGCCGGACGTCCTCGAGGACGTCGTGGAGGCTGGAGTCGGTCACGATTCGCGTCGACGCGATCTCGTCGCCCCAGAACGACCGACTCAAGGCGCCGGGCACACTCGTCGCCACTGCGGAGACCGCCACCGCGGCAAGCAGCAGCGGCGTCGCAAGGGACGTGCGGCCGAGCGTCTGTCCGGCTGCCGACGTCCCCATGCAGCCGAGCGTGGAGCGCGACGCTCAACATTCGCTCAAGCCAGCTGGGGCGGAGCTAGGCGGGCGGTGCGGTCCGGCCGCGGAAGGCGATCACGCGGCCGTTGAGCGAGAGGTAGTAGGTCCGCTCGGTGACGATCCCCGGCGAGTAGCGACCCATCGGAATACGCCAGGCGATCTCGCCGTTCATCGCCTGCAGGGCGAATGTGCGCTTGTCCAGCGTCGAGAAGAACACGTAGTTCCCCGCGACGAACGGCGCACCGAGGATCTTCCCGCCCACATACGTGCTCCAGAGTTCCGCGCCATTGGTCGAGCGAAATGCGCGCAGGCGGCCGTCGAAGCCCCCGACGAACACGCGGCCGTTCGCAATGGCCGGGGTCGTGTAGCCGAGCCCGCCGACGCTATCCGTCCATGCGGTCGAGCCGCTCGAGGCGTCGAGCGCCACGACACGGCCGGAGCGCGCGACGCAGTAAATGCGCTCGCCGTCCGTCGACGGGCTCGCATAGAAGCTCTCCCACCGAAACGCGTCGCGCTTGACGTACGTCGTCCAGAGCTCGCGTCCGGACAGGCGGTCGAGGCACAGGATTGCGCCGGCGTAGTTCGAGATGCAGACACGGCGACCCCAGATCGACGGGCTCGCAGTGATCTTGGCGCCCGTGTCGTATGCCCAGCGTATGCGGCCCGTGCGTGAGCTGACCGCGAACAGGCGGCCGTCCGTCGCGCCGAAGTAGGCGATCCCGTCGAGGACGACCGGGGACGATTCGACGTCTCCGGCGGTCTGCACCTGCCACAGGTCCTTGCCCGTCTCGCGGTCGAGCGCCGTTACGGTCCCGTCGAGCGAGCTGACGAGGATCCGCGGCCCGTCGATCGCGGGCGTGGACGGCTTCGTACCCCCCTTGGCGCGGCGCCACAGCACCTTCCCGGTCTCGGAGTCGAGCGCGTACGTCGTCCCGCGGTAGCTGTTCACGTAGAGGACGCCGTCGCAGTAGCTCGGTGGGTACTCGATGTAGCTGTCGAGCGCCCGCGTCCAGCGGTGCCGCCGGACGGGGATCCCGAGCGTGACGTCGGGCCGTGCGAGCGTCCGCTGCGGGTCGCCGCCGAAGTAGCGCCAGCAGAGCGTGTCACCGACCGGCTCGGGCTTCGAGGGCGGCGGAGGTGGGGTCGTCGCGGTCGTCACCGTGACACCCGAGAGGTCGGTGTCGAGCGCGCCTTCGGGCGTGTCGCGGTTGACGTACCAGAACGCCGTCGTGAGCCCGGCGAGCAGAAGCACGAGCGCGGCGACGCCGGCGATGATCCACTTGAGGAGCCTCGGCATGAGAAACGGCCGACGCGTCGGCCGGGGTTCAGTGTGCCAGCAGCTCCGGTGGAGGCGACGCGGGCTCGGCGGGCGCGGGCTCGGGTGTCGTGACGGTTGCCGCGAGCGTCGCGGCAGCAAGCCCGAGGACGCCCCACATCAGCGGCTCCTCGAAGAAGCCCGCGTACAGCAGCGAGTGCACGAAGAGGACGAGGAAGATGGCCGCGAGGCTCCATCCGAGTATCCGTCGCTGTCTCGTGACGAGCAGCAACGCCCAGGCCGCAGCCCCGAGCAGCCAGACGTAGAGGGCGAAGCCGACCACTCCGAGCTCCGCGAGAACGGTCAGCGGCGTCGTGTGCGACGCGCTGCGGCGCGGGCTCCGCCGCCCGTTCTCCTCCGCGCTCGCCTGCGCCTGCCCTCCGATGCCCACGCCGACCGCGGGGTTGACGCGGAAGGCGTCGAGGGTGATCTCGACGAGCCGGGAGCGCCCGCTCGTGATCTCCTTCGCCGACTTTCCCTCCACCGACTGCGCCGCGACTCCCGCCGCCGCGAGCGTCGCCGCCACGGCGCACACGATCAGCACGACCCGCAGGCGGCGGCCCGCTCCGACGAGCGCGATCGCGAACGTCACGACGAACAGCGCCACGAAGCTCGACTGCGAGTACGAGAAGTAGAGGCCGAGGAAGAGGAACGCGATGACTGCCGCGATGACCGCCCAGTCAAGGGGGCGGCCTCGCCGGAGCCAGAGGAGCACGAGCAGCGCCGCGATCGGGACGACGAGGTAGCGGCCGTACAGGCTCGGGTCCTTGAACAGCGACGTGACCCGGAACCAGGTGGTGTACGCGTTCGCCACCTCGAGGTCGCGCGCGAAGAAGACGGTCCGCGTGTGGGCCTGCCAGATCCCGACCGCCGCGAAGAGCGCACCCAGCGCGACGAGCGTGAACGCGAGGGCCCGTGGGACCCAGTCGGCGAGTGGAGCGCGCGCGACGATGCCGAAGCCGGCGACGAAGGGGAAGACGAAGAATGCGAGGACGATCCCTCCCTGGTGCTCGTCGTGCGTCCAGAGGTACGAGGTCGCCGCGAAGCCGACGAACGCGGCGACTGGGAGCCCGAGCAGGCGCGGCACGGGCGGGGGCACGGCTCCGCGGAGCATGCGGTACGCGAGCGCGAGGACGGACCCCGTGAGAACGAGATAGAGCGGGAGGAGCAGGAACGCGTCCTCGTCGCCGAGCCCGACCGGGATCCGGAACGGGGCGACCGCGAGCAGTGCGACGGGCGTCGCCTCGGGGAACCGCGTGAGCGGCGCTGCGACGAGAATCGCCGCCGCAATCGCGGCCGCGATCAGCGCGATGCCGGCCGGACGTGTGAGGAGGAGCTCCACGTCGTCGTCGCCGACGAGCGAGCGCCCGAGCAGCGCAGACGCTGCTCCGAGGAGCGCAAGGCCCGCGACCGGAACGACGCGGCCGCGGCCAAGAAGGACGAGGACGGCACCGAGCGCTCCCACGAGCGCCGCGGCCTGGGCGGCATCCGAGTGCTCCACGGCGCGAAAAGACTACGGGCAAGCTGGTAGGAATTCCCCGGTGATCGGCTCCTGGCAACGTGCGCTCGTGCTCGCGCCGCATACCGACGACGGCGAGCTCGGGTGCGGTGGGACGATGGCGCGCCTCGTCGAGCAGGGCTGCGAGGTCCGCTACGTCGCGTTCTCGATCGCGACCCGCTCCCTGCCGCCGGGCTTCGAACCGGACACACTCGCGCGCGAGGTACGCGAGGCGACCGCGGAGCTTGGCATCCCCGAAGAGGCGCTGACCGTCCACGACTTCGACGTGCGAACGTTCCCGGACCGGCGACAGGACATCCTCGAGCTCCTCGTCGCTCTCTGGGACGAGTGGAAGCCGGACGTCGTGTTCCAGCCGTCGCATCACGACGTCCACCAGGATCACCAGACGATTGCGCAGGAAGGCCTGCGCGCGTTCAAGCGGACGACGATCCTCGGCTACGAGGTCCCCTGGAACAACTTCGACTTCTCGTACGGCGCGTACATCTCGCTCGAGAAGCACCACCTCGAGCGCAAGATCGCCGCGCTCGAGCGCTACGCGTCACAGCAGCATCGGCGCTACGCGAACCCCGAGTACATCTGGAACCTCGCGCGCGTCCACGGCGTGAATGTGAACCGCGAGTACGCGGAGTGCTTCCAGGTGTACCGGATCGTCGTCTAGCCGGGCTGGGCGCTCTCGACGAACGAGGGCTTGTGCTCGACGAACTCGACCCGGACGTCGTCCGGCCCCTGGACGAATACGGCCCGCGAGTGCTCCGCATCCACGACCTCGAGGATGTGAGCCTCGACCTCCGCGTTCCAGTCGACGACCTCGTCGATCGACTCCACGAGCAGGCCGATGTGGTTGAGGAGCGGTCTCTCGGTCGGGAGCGGGGTGCCGGGGGTCAGCTCGATGAACGAGTCGCCGAGCTTCACGCGGGCGCTCGGCTCCACGCGCGGCTCGACCTGCTCGAACCCGAGGTCGACCCACCGCTTCGCGCTCGCCTCCGCGTCGGCGACGCGTAGCGACACGTGATCGAGGTCCACGGCCCAGGCGTGCGGCTCACCCAGCCGGTAGAGATGCAGGCCCTCGCCGACGTCGATGTCCTGGGCGTCCTCACGTCCGGGCTCGCGGAATGCGATGCCCATGAGCTGGCTCTGCGCGCGCGGTCCTTCGGCGTCGAAGAGAGTCAGCTTGCCGAGCTCGGGATCGCTCCCGATGAGCGTGAAGTCGTCCGTCTTCTCGAGGACGTCGATGTCGAAGAGGTCGAGGATCCGCCTGGTGTCGGCTTCACGGTCGGCGACCCAGAGCGCGACGTGATCGATTCGTTGAGGTGTCATGCGGTTCGGCTACCCGCGGAGCGCGTGAGAAAAACGTCGTTGCTGCCCGGCGTGTTTCAGCCGAGCTCGAGGACCATGCGACCGAGATCGTCGTCCGACTCGTACTCCACATAGCCGAGCCGCTCGTAGAGCCGCTTCGCAGGGTTGTCGGCATCGACGCTCAGCGACAGGCGCTCGACCCCGTCCCGGCGGGCCTGCTCGTGCGCCGCGGTCATCAGCTCTCCGCCGATCCCGCGTCCGCGGAGCGCCTCCACCACCGCAATGGCGAGCTCGGGTGTCCGCTCGTCCACGAATCCCTCGCCGTGCGCCTCCCCCGTGAAGAGCCGGATCCGACGGCGCGCTCAGCGACAGGCGCTCGACTCCGTCCCGGCGGGCCTGCTCGTGCGCCGCGGTCATCAGCTCTCCGCCGATCCCGCGTCCGAGGAGCGCCTCCACCACCGCAATGGCGAGCTCGGGTGTCCGCTCGTCCACGAATCCCTCGCCGTGCGCCTAGCCTCCGTGAAGAGCCGGAACCAGACGACACCGGCGGGCCGGCCCTCGCGTTCCGCCAGGAGCGCCGTGTCTCCCGGCCTGCACCAGCCCTCGTGGAACACGACGACCTGCGGATGCGCCAGGACCCACTCGGCGGGCGGCAGCTCCACGTCGGGTCGCCAGGCGAGGGCGGCGTACAGCATCTCGCGGAGGAAACCGATCTCGTCGGGCCGGAGCTCACGGATCTCCGTCACTCGCGGATCTCGGTCACCGGGCGCGGTTTCAACCTGTGTAGCCGAGCTGCGCCTCGACGCTCGCAAGCTCGGGCAGGACGCGCTCGATCTCCTTCCGGTTCTGCCCTCGCCACTTCTCCGCTGCGGGCGCGGTGAGCGACGTTCGCGAGACGCTCCCGCGGAGGCCGGCGGCGTAGTGCTCGACGGCCGGCGTCAACGGCACGCCGAGCGAATCGAACAGCTTCCCGAGCTCGGCGGTGGGATTCGCGACGAGGGCCTCGTAGCCGACGTCGACCCAGCGCTCGTCCCGCATCCTCCTCCGGGCCGCGAGCACGGCCTCGTTGCACGCCACGTACTGGCGGGCGCAGATCTCCTCGAGCGACGCGTTGCGGAGGTCGCGCCAGCCGGGGACGAGCGCAAAGCTCCACTGGCTTCCGGAAAGCGAGCCGAGCCCGGTCAGCGGCTCGGGCAGCCGGTACTTGACGAAGCGGGGCCGCGCCCGCCACGCGTCCATCAACGAGCTGACGTTGTCCGCTCCTCGCCGGCGAAGGAAGACGAACGTCGCGTCCGGGAAGAGCGCGTCCAGGTACGGGATCCGCAGGCAGTTCTCCGGCGTCTTGTCGACGAAGCGCTTGCCGCGCACGACGAGGCGGATCGCGCGGCGGATGTACCGCCGCTCGCGCTCGGAGACGTCGGCCGCGCCAAGGGCGTCGGAGTCCCAGCCTCGTTCGCGCGGGTGGTGAAACTCGTCCCACAGGATGTGGCCCTCGCTCTGCACGGAGCGGAGCTCGTTGCTCTGCAAGAGCGCCTGGAGCAACACGCTCGTGCCGGAGCGGGGGCAGCCGACGACGAGGATCGGTCTCGCCGGAGGTCCCGGGTCCGGGAGGACTCTGGACAGCGGCCGCGCGACGCGAGGCGTGCTACGGCGGATGCGCCAGACGATGCGCCGCGCGCGCCAGGCGCGTGTGGTCCTCACGGCCGTGCCAGCCGGAGCCTGGCGCCGATGGCCCTGCGCTCGGACGGCAGGTAGAAGCCGAGCGGTAGCAGCGCGAGCGGGTACACGAGCGCGAGCGCGAGTGCGACTCCGAAGCCGCCGCCGACGAGCTTGCCGACGACCGCGAGGCCGACACCGGCAAGCGCCGCCGTGAGCACCCTTCGCCACTGGTACGGCACGGGGTAGATCCGCTGCGACCACCAGGACATGCCGGCGAACATCGTCACGTAGGCGGCGATCGTCGCCACTGCCGCGCCCATCATCCCGTACGGGGGGATGAGGATCAGGTTCAGCGCGACGTTCACGGCAGCGGCCGCACCGGTCACGACCCAGTTGAACTGGGTGCGGCGTGCACGCCCGACCCCGATGGCGACGACGATGTACCCGCCGAACGCGACCGCCGCGAACGCGAGCGGCCCGACGACGCGCGAGGAGCTCGAGAAGGCCGGCGCGGCCAGCCACTCGACGATCCACGGTGAGAGCAGCGCAAGGCCGGTCGCGACCCAGGTCGTCACGAGAACGAGATACGTGAGGACGTACGCGTAGGTCCGTTTCGCCTCCCGCTCGTCCTCGATCGAGTACGCAAACGCCGGCCACGCGAGTCTGAAGGCGGTCAGCAGGAGGACCATCGCCGAGGCGATGCGCACCGCGACGGAGTAGAGGCCGACCTCGCCGGCGTCTGCGAGTTTCACGAGGAAGAGGCGGTCGCTGAAGTTCGTCGTCCAGAGGAAGAGGGCGGTCGGCACGAGCGGGAGGCCGAAGCGGTTCATCTCGCGGAGGAGGCCGCGGTCGAACTGGAGCCCGAGCTGCTCGCGCCGGTAGCCGAGGAGCGCGAGATAGACGACGAGCGTCCCGGTGAAGTTCCCGACGATGACGCCGATCGGGCCCTTTTCGAGCGCGACCACGAGAACGAACGTCGTGCCGATCGTGATCAGGATGTTCACGATGCTGGCCGACACGAACGCGACCGAGCGCTCCTCGACGCGGAAGAGCGACGTCAGCTGCTCGTAGTTCATCCCACACCAGAGCCCGACGAAGGACGCGGCGACGAGGTCGGCGCTGTCCGAGGTGTCGAAGAGAAGCTCCGAGATCGCGGGCGACAGAGCGATGCCCGCGAGCATCCCGATGGTCGCCATCGACATCGTGAACCAGAACGACGTTCGCAGGACGATGCGCCGCTTCTCCGGGTCCGGCGAGTCGAAGTAGAAGCGGAAGAACGCGCTCGTGATGCCCATGCGGAGGGCGATCCCGATGACCGTCGTGAGCGCGATCAGCGTCTCGACCTTGCCGTAGTCCGAGGTCGTGAGGTACCGCGTGTAGAGCGGTAGGAGGAGGACGGCGATGATCCGCGAGACGAGGCCGCCGAGGCCGTAGATCGCGGAGTGCTTTCCGAGCCGCTTGATTTGCGCGCCGATCGGCACTGCTAGAGCCGAGAGTAGAGGTCCAGCAGGCGGTCGGCGACGCGCTCGAGGTCGTGGACCTTCTCGACGTACGCGCGCGACTCGGCGCCGATCCGGCGGCGCTCCGCGGCCGAGGCGACGAGCGGCTCGAGACGCTCGCGCAGGTCGCTCTTCGTCGCGCGGACGATCGGCACCTGCTCACCGAGCGCGTCCTCGGTGCGTCGTACTGCCTCGTCGTGCAGGAACGTGACGACCGGCTTCCCGAGCGCCATGCACTCGATCGCGAAGAGCCCGTACCAGCCCGCGTTGAGCTGGTCGACGACGATGTCCGCCTCCCGGTAGCGCTCGAACGCCTCGTCGTGGTGCATGCCCTCGACGAGCAGGAGATCCGCGTCGAGCCCTTCGCATGCGGCGATCACCTCGTCGGTGCCCTTGCGCCGGCGCGACGAGGGCGCATGCAGGATGACCGGGCGCGAGCGGTCGGTCGGGGGCGCCGGCTCGATGTTCGTGACGTCGATTCCCGGCGGGACGAACTCGGCCTCGGGGACCCAGCGGATGGCGTCGTACGAGCCCACGACCTGTGCGCCCGCCTTCTTTCCGAATGCGAGCTCCTTCGGCGTCTTCCCGCGGATGTCCGAGCCGAGGTAGTGCATCACCGACTTCTTCCTGAGGGCCTTCAGGATCGGGAACTGGACGGAGCGCGGGACGAGCGTCAGCCCGAAGTAGAAGTGGAAGACGTCCGTCTGGGGAAGCAGCCGCAGAAGCGCGCGCCACTGCGTCGCCTGGCGGCCGAGGAAGCCGCCGCTGCGCTCGAGCGACTCGTCGGCTTCGGGGTGGAGCATGTAGCGGTTGAAGACGACGAGCTTCGCGTCGACGCCCCGCCGCCGGAGCGCCCCGACGTTCGCCCACGGCACCCCTGCGGTGTTGACCGGGCAGTGGACGACGCGGAGCGGCGCCGTGCGGTCGTTCAAAGGTGGATTCCGTCTGCGGCGAGCTGCTCCAGGCGGCGCGCGCCCTCCGCCGCGACCATCGCGCGCATCGTGTCGCCCATGGTCTCGCCCGGGTAGACCCAGATCTCCGGGTGCACGAGGATCTGGAGCCACGGGAACGCGCCGGCTCGCAACTCCTCGTGCGGGCAGCCGGACCGCCAGTGCTGGTTCGAGTCGGAGCGATACGTCTCCGGCGAGAAGTAGCGGGTGTCGTAGGCATTCATCGCGCCGGGGATCTCGGCGGACATGTACTCGGGCCGCGGGTTGTGCCAGGACACGACGGGGTCGAAGCGGTGATCGAGCACGACGTTCGGGTGGACGGCGTGCAGGCCGACCGCGTGCCCGAGCTCACGGAGGCGCGTGATCGCAGCCACTCCCTCGGGCGAGGCGAGGTTGTAGAAGACCGACTCGGTCATCAGGAGGTATGTCGTCGAGACCTCCAGGTCCGCCTCGAGCTCCGCCATCGCGACCGCGGCGGCAAGTGAGAGGTCGACGTCGTGCCGGAGGAAGAGGTCTCCCGGCTCGGGGCCGTCGCCGAAGCTGACGAACCGGTAGCCGCCTGCCTTCGCCGCGTCGATGAGCTCCCGGTAGTGCTCGAGCTCGAAGTTGCAGCTCACGCTTCCACCTCGACGGTGAAGCGGGACGCTGCCTCCTCTGCCCGCCGGAGCGCCTCGCTCGAGTCGTCGCCCACAGCGATCACGTAGCCGCGGCGATCGCCGTCGCGGCGCACCGGGCGGATCGTCTCGCCGACCTCGATGTACGTCTCGGCCTGGACCACGCCGTCGCCTGCGAGCACGGGCTCGAGGTCGCCGACGCGGACGACGCGCCCGGTCGGAAGCGGTCCGGGCGATGCGGTGAAGAAGCGGATCGCGAGGGGCTGCTCGAAGCGGGGCAGCGCGAGGTCGTCGGAGATCTCCTCGCCGAGAGCCTGTCGTACCGCGATCTCGACGACGTCCACCCCGACCGCATGCCGAACGAGGTCCGCCATCTGCCCGCCGGCGATGCGAGCCGCCACCTCGACGACCACGACGCGACCGTCGGGTGCCGCGATGAGCTGCGGGAACGCGATCCCGTCCCGGAGACCGAGCGCACGGACCGCGTCCACGGCGATGACGCGGGCGCGGGCGAGCTGCTCGTCGGGGATCGACGGCGGGAAGACGTGGATCCAGCCGACGCCGAACCCGATGCCGGGTGGGCGGAGGCGGTCGGAGAGCGTCAGGAGCAGCGGCTCGCCGTCTCGTACCACCACGATGCCGTTGAGCTCGATCCCGTCCACGAACTCCTCGAGGATCGCGACGCCCGTCGGCGATTCCTCGGCCGCCTCCGCGAGGTCGCGCTCGAGCTCCTCCTGGCTCTCGATGCGGAACACCGCGCGCTGGCCGCCCGAGTCCGCGGGCTTGAGCACGGCCGGAAGCGGGACGACCGCCAGTGCGAGGGGGGCGCTCTCGACCGACTGGATCGCCGCGAACGGGGGCTGAGGAACACCGGCCTCGGCGAACACGCGGCGCATCTCGAGCTTGTGCGTCATGCGCTGTGCCGTCTCGACGCCGATCCCCGGGAGCTCGAGCGCTTCCGCGACGGCGGCGACGACCGGGACGGCGCGGTCGGCGGCGACGGTGAGCACGCCGTCGACCTCGTGGCGGCGGCCGACCTCGATCACGCCGGCGACGTCCATGAAGTCGACGAGCTCGCCGACATCCGCCGCCAGGAGGCCGAGCGCCTCCGGGTTGCGGTCGACTGCGACGACCTGGTGCCCGAGCTCCTGCACGCGCTGGATCGCGCGGCGCTGGTGGCGGCCGCCGCCGACGAAGAGGACGGTCGTCACCTGGTGCCTTCCGCCTTGCCCCAGGTCGCGAGCGAGCCGCCGCGGAGGTAGCGGACGAGCGCGTCGACGGTCGCAGCGGTCGTCGAGACGTAGTAGTAGGCAATGCCCGCACCTGGGACTCCGAGGCGCTTCTTGCCCGCGTGCCCGAGCCCGAGCAGTCCGAGCTGGCCGACAAGCGCGAGCCGGTAGGCGCCGCCCTTCGGCGTGAGCGCGACGCTCGACCCGAGCAGCGCGATGTGCAGCACGCCGCTTCCGTATCGGAGCACGCGGTGGGAGACGAGCTCGAACAGGAAGAGCGGATCGCCCGTCTTGGCCAGCGACCCGTCGAGGAGCGGGCGCCAGCTCCGGGTCATCATCCGCACCTTCCGGCCGTACTCGTCCTCGATGTCCGTCGCGGGCTTCTCCCAGGCGACGGCATCGGGCTCGTACACGGCTCGACGGCCGCGCTGCACGAGACGGAAAGGAAGGCCGAAGTCGTGGCCGATGTAGGGGTCGTCCCAGCCGAGGTAGTCAGACCGGCGCACGCCGTAGATCGCGCCGTTGCCGGCCGTGATCGACCCGATCGCGGACTCGCTCGCGCGCTGCCAGAGCTCGTACCGCCAGTACACGCCCTCCTGGTTCGCGCCGTCGACCGACTCGAGCCGGAGCTGCCCGCACACGTAGCCGACCTCCGGGTCGCCGAAGCTGCGGACGAGCTTCCGCAGTGCATCGGGCTCCCAGCGCGAGTTCGCGTCGGAGAACGCGACGACCTCGGCATCGGACTCGGATACGGCGTGGTTCTGCGCGGTCGCCTTCCCCGCGCGGTCTACGCGCAGGAGCTTCACGTTCGGCGCGCGCGCGGCGAGCTCCTCGACGATCTCGTCGGTGCGGTCGGTCGAGCCGTCGGACGCGACCACGATCTCGAGTCGCTCCGGCGGGTAGTCGAGCTCGAGGAGGTTCTCGACGCGGCGCGCGATCACGTCCTCCTCGTCGTGCGCCGCGACGATCACGGACACGTCCGGGGTCGCGTCGTCCTTGCGGACCGGGCGCGGGCGCAGCCGGGCCAGGGCCGCTGCGGCAACCGGGTAGCCGGCGTGGGTCCATGCGAGCGCGCCGAGGCTGCCCCAGAACACGGCTTTCAGAAGCACGGCGCGACGATAGCCTCAGCTCGAACGGCGGTATGCCGGGAAGTAGCCCGCGTAGTCGATCTCCGCGCCGCCCGACAGCTCCCGGTACGCGTCCTCGTCGTGCACGGCCTTACCGAGGTACGCGGGCAGCGGCCCGCCGGGGTCGAAGCGGCGCTTGAACTCGTAGAGCGAGTCCTCGAAGCCGCCGACGCCGCCGCCGAGATGGAACCTCTCGAACCCGTGCGCCGCGGCCCAGCCGGCGGTCTCGACGAAGAGGAGATGGTTCGCGCCGAGCTCCTGGCCGCGCTCGGACGAGGCGCCCAGGTGGTAGTGGAGGAGCGGGGGCGACGCGAAGCAGACGATGCTCGCGACGGTCTCGCCGTCGACGAGGGCGTCAGCCCGGACGAGCACGTCGCCGAGCGGTCCCGTGAGCTGGGCCCAGTACGCCTCGGGGAAGAAGTAGAACGGCGAGGCGTCCCGTCGGCGCATCGTGTCCTCGTAGAGCGACACGAACCCGTCGAGGCCGGCCGGGCGTTCCTCGAACGTCACCTCGATCCCCGCGCGGCGCGCCTTGCGGACGATGCGCCGATGATGCGCATCGAGGCGCTTCGACGATCTCGTCAGGGCTCCGGCCGCCGACGTGCCAGCCGATCGAGTGGCCGATGTGCTCGAGGTGCCAGCGGCCCTCCGCGAGCCGCTGGTTCGCGAGCGCGGGCTGGAAGCGAGCAAAGGTCGCGACGACGCGTCGGTCGCGGCACCAGCGCTCGTACGCCTCGAAGAAGTCCTCGATCGGAGGAGTCGGGCCCGCTGCCAGCGGCCCGCCGTACCCCATCGGCGTCCCGACGTCGGAGTAGCCGGCCGGAGCCTCGCGGACGAGGACGGGGAAGACGACGTCTCCCGAGGAGCCTCCGAGGTGGAGGTAGGCAGGATCCCCCTGGCCGAGCAGGCTCGCGCTCTCGAGATACGCGCTCCGGAAGTAGACGTCGTCGAGGCCGACCCGGTCGAGGAGCGCGTCCCACTCCCCGCCCGGGATCTCGGCGACCTCATTCACCGGCGTCGGTGCGGTCCCGGGGGCGCGGCGCTCTCCGCCACGGTCCTGGCTCGCTCGATGTTCATCGTGTCCTCGACGGGCTCGGGGTCGGAGCGGAAGACCTGCGCGAAGGTGAGCGCGACGATCTTCAGGTCGAGCCAGAGCGACCAGTGGTCGATGTACCAGACGTCCTGCTCGATCCGCTCCGGCCAGCCGATCTCCTCGCGGCCGTGCGTCTGCGACCAGCCGGTGAGGCCGGGACGAACTGCGAGCCTCCGGCGGTCGGCCTTCGTGTAGTTCGCAACCTGCTCGACGAGGTCGGGCCGCGGGCCGACGACGCTCATCTCGCCGCGCAGGATGTTGACGAGCTGCGGGAGCTCGTCGAGCCCGGTCCGGCGCAGCACGCGTCCGCTCTTCGTGATGCGCGGATCCTCTGCGACCACGCCGAACGGGTCGTCCGTGATCCCGAGCTCCTGCCCGACCTGCACCGCGTTCGGGACCATCGACCGCACCTTCAGGAGCCGGAACGGCACTCCGTCCTTGCCGGCCCGGAGCTGGGTGATGAACACCGGCTTGCCCGCGTCGCGCCGGACCCAGACCCAGACCGCTGCGAAGACGGGCGCGAGCACGACGAGGCCGATCGCAGCGAGCAGCCGGTCGACGACCCACTTGGCCCAGAGCTGGAGCGGCCTCACGATGTGACCCTCGACGCGGAGGCGGTCACGAGCTCGCCGTAGAGCGCCTCGTGCGCCCGGGCGGCTTCCTCCCAGGTGAGCGCCGAGCGGGCTGCCAGCGCTCCTTCGTACGCCGCGCGGAGCGCGTGCGCGTCCGTCAGCAGGTCCGCGCAGGCGTCGGCGAGCGCCGCGGGATCCTCCGGCGGAACCGCCCGGCCTGCGCCGAACTCCCGCACCGCGTCTCCGACGGCCCCGAGGTCGGACACGACAGCCGGGCGGCCGTGGCCGAAGGCAAGCGCGAGCACGCCGGAGGACTCGATCTCGCGGTAGGGGAGCACGACCGCCGCCGCGCCTGCGACGAGGGCCGGGATCTCCGAGTCGGGGACGAAGCCGAGCCGCCACTCGATTGCGTCCGTGACGGAGAGCGACGCTGCGAGCTCCTGCACGGGGGCGATCGGCTCGAGCGGGTCTCCGGCGACGACGAGCTGTGCGTCCGGGACGCGCCGCCTGATCTCCGGCAGCGCCCGCACGAGCACGTCGAGCCCCTTGTAGTGGCGGATGAGGCCGAAGAAGAGGAGCCTCGTGCCGGCGGGCGGCTCGACGTGAGCCGTTTCCGGCGAGTCGAAGACCGGATGGGACACGCGCACGAGCTTCTCGCGGTCGATTCCGAACTCGACGAGCCGCTCGACGGCCTGCCTCGAGTGAACGACGACCCGGGACGCCAGCGTGAGCGCTTCGCGCCACGCCCCGTACGCGCGCTCGCGGCGCGGCATCGCGTTGTGCGCCGTGAAGACGAGCGGGTAGCGGCTTGCGATGCGACGCAGCCAGCGGACATCGAGCTCGGGCCGCGACAGCCATTGGACGTGCACGACGTCCGGCGAGAGCGCGTCGATCCGGCGGAGGAGGCGGCGGACGCTGGGGAGGTACTCCGCGCCCTTCACGAGCCGGCGCAGCCGGGCGCGCGGCTTGCGTTGCAGCAGCCGGCTCGACCACGGGATGAACACCTCCTCACGGACGTAGCCGTTCGGCCTCGGCGTCGTGTCGAGGAGGAACGGAGAGGTCAGGAGGTGCACGTCGTGGCCACGTTCGCCGAGCGCCGAGGCCAGGCGGTCGTCATACGGCGTGGTGAAGCTGAGCGGGTCGACAAGCGCGATCTTCACGCTCAGAGCCTCGAGCGGAGGTAGCCGACGCTCGCCAGCGCCGGCAGCGGGTCGTCCGCCGCGAACACCGCCCGCACCTTCCCCGTCCGCACGTGGCTCCCGAGGAAGTCCCGGAGGGACAGCTCGCGGCGCCTGGCCATCTGTGCGGAGACCCAGAGGTCCTTGGCGAGGTAGACCCAGGCGAGGTTCCCCTGAAACGTCGCCTGTGCAGGCGAGGGCACCCCGCGCAGGTCGTCGTACGCGAGCCGCGCGACGTCGAACGTGTCCGTCATCGCGATGCCCGCCCACACGGGGAGGCGCGTGTTCACCTCGAGCACCTTGAACGTGTCGTCGCGCGGATCGCGGGCGAACTCGACGTGAGCAAACCCTCGATAGCCGACGGAGTCGAGCAGCCGAAGCCCGAGGTCGAGGACGTCGGGCTCGAAGCGGACCTCGAACACCGCGCTCGTCCCGAAGCGGAGCGGGCCCTGGCGAACCTTGCGGCCGACCACGGTCGCGAGCGGGTCTCCGCTGCGCCCGACGTACGTGAAGAGCGAGTAGACGTCCTCGTGAGAGTCGGGAATGAGCTCCTGGAGGATCATCTCGAACCCGGCGTCGCGCGCCTGCCGCCAGACCGCCGCGGCCTCGTCGGCGTCGTTCGCGACGACGGCCTTGTCCCCGAAGCGGAGCGCGTACTCCTGGCCCTCCGCGGGCTTCAGCAGAAACGGGGGCTGGAGAGCCGCTGTGCGAACCGACTCCTCGCTCTCGGGGAAGAACGTCGCGGGCGCAGGAACGCCTGCTTCGGCGGCGGCGACCGGGAGCAGGTCCTTGCGCCGGAGGCGGAGGACGATCTCGGGGTCCGGCGGCAAGGGGACGTCCGCGAGCGCCGTCACCTCGTCCCAGTTGCGGAGGACGAACTCGACGTGCTCGTCCCGTTCCGGCACGAGCACCGCGCGCCCACCGTCGGCGAGGCCGCGCAGATAGCCGAGTACCCGGCGATCGCGGGCCGCCTCGTCGTCCTCGGTTGCGAGGCAGCGGCCGCGGAGGTAGCGCGACCGGAGGCCGAACTCGTTGCCGTGGAAGACGGCTCCGTACACGGGGATCCCCGCGCGCCCGAGACTGCGCGCAAGCGCCAGCCCGGCCGGGAGCAGGCCGAGCACGAGCACGGGCCGGAGGCCCGATCCTTCAGCGTGGGCGGGCGTCGTCAACGCGGGCCATTATGCGGCCCTAGCGAACGCCGCCTGCCGGCAGGAGCCACGGCGTGAGCTTGTTCCAGCGCGAGATCTGGCAGCCGTTCGTGCGCGTGAAGCGCGCCCACACCTTGCGGCCCTCGAGCATCCCGACGACGCCTGCCACCTGCGGGCCGCCGTAGATCTCCGTGCAGATCGCCCCCGGCGAGACCGGCGCGACGAGCTTCCAGCCGCCGGCCTCGAGCTTTTTGCAGGCAAGCCCGGGCCGCGGGTGCGTACCACGCGGCGGGTCGCAACGCAGCGTCCAGACGAGAGGATCGGTCGTTCGCTGACCCTCGTCCCAGACGGTGATCGTCAGTGCGGTACGGCCCTGCCCCGCACCGCCCGAGGCAGCGCCGACCGAGACAGTCGCGCCGACGACCAGTGCGAGCGCGACGAGCACGAACGCACGCATGGAGAGAGGGTAGCGCCGAGTCGGCGCCGGAACGCCATTCCCTAACGTCGCGCAAACACCGTCTCACGCGCGCCGCGTTCCGGGCGGGAGCGCTGCCGATCGCCGACTAGACTCGCCGCGTGCCGCTGCAGGACAAGCGAATCGTGATCACCGGAGGCGCCGGCTTCATCGCCACGACGCTCGCCCGAAGGATCGTCGACGCGAACGAGATCATCGCGCTCGACAACCTTCACCGTGACGCGCTCTCGGGCACCGAGCTCGCGGAGCATCCGAACTTCACGTTCGTCCAGGCGGACGTCCTCGACCTCGACCGGCTCAAGGAGCTCGTCCGTGGCGCGACCCACATCGTCCACTGCGCGGGCATCGCCGGCGTCGACACTGTCCTCGCGAGCCCGGTCCGGACGATGCGGGTCAACGTGATCGGGACGTACAACGTCCTCGAGGCCGGAGTCGCGACGAAGGACACGCTCGAGCGCCTCGTCGACTTCTCGACGAGCGAGGTGTTCGGACAGCACGCGTTCAACGTCCAGGAGGGGCACGTCACGACGATCGGGTCGGTCGGCGAGGCGCGCTGGACGTACGCGGTGTCGAAGCTCGCCGGCGAGCACATGGCATACGCGTACCACTCGGAGCTCGGGCTTCCGACGGTCTCCGTCCGGCCGTTCAACGTCTTCGGGCCGGGGCAGATCGGCGGTGGTGCGATCCGCGCTTTCATCGAGGACGCGCTCGCCGGGCGCAACCTGACGATCCACGGCGACGGCTCGCAGATCAGGGCCTGGTTGTACGTCGACGACATGGTCGAGGGCACGCTGCTCGCGCTCGAGCACCCGGCCGCCGTCGGCGAGAGCTTCAACGTCGGGAACGCCCGGTCGGCGGTCACGATCCACGACCTCGCCACCCGCATCAAGCGCCTGACGGAGTGCCCGGGGGAGATCGTCTTCCAACCGCTCCACTACACGGACGTCGAGCTCCGCATCCCGAACATCGACAAGGCGAGGCGCCTGCTCGGCTTCGAGGCGAAGGTCGAGCTCGACGACGGCCTCACGCGGACGATCGCGTGGTACCGGGCGCATCTCGGGGCGCCCGCGGCTTGACCGAGCGGATCCGGCTGGCGCGACCGGACGTCGGCGAGCGCGAGCTCGCGGCCGTGGCCGAGGTGCTCGCGAGCGGTCAGCTCACGATGGGCGCGAAGGTCGACGAGCTCGAGCGCGCGCTGACGAACGCCGTCGGAACGGCACACGCCGCGGTCGTCTCGTCCGGCACGGCGGCGCTGCACCTCGGCGTCCTCGCGCTCGGCGTCGGCCCGGGCGACGAGGTGATCGTTCCCGCGTACACGTTTCCCGCGACCGCGAACGTCGTCGAGCTCTCCGGCGCCCGCGCCGTGCTCGTCGATGTCGACCCGGACACGTTCAACGTAGACCCCGCGAAGGTCGCCGACGCGGTCACGCCGCAGACGAAGGCGGTGATCGCGGTGCACCTGTTCGGCCGGCCCGTCGAGTGGGAGGCGCTCGAGACGGCCGTGTCGCAGGAGGTCGCGCTGCTCGAGGATGCCGCGGGCGCGCTCGGAGCGACGTACCGGGGAACGCCGTGCGGCGCGCTCGGTGCACTTGCCTGCTTCTCCTTCCACCCGCGGAAGATCGTGACCACGGGGGAGGGCGGTGCCGTCACGACGGACGACGCCGAGCTCGACGCGGCCGTGCGCCGCCTGCGCCACCACGGCTGGGCCGCAGCCGGCGACATGCCCACCCCGGGGTTCAACTACCGGCTGCCGGACGTCCTTTGCGCGCTCGGCATCCCTCAGGTGGAGGGCCTCGAGGCCCTGTTGGCCGGGCGCGAGCGAGTCGCGCGCGGCTATGCCGAGCGCCTCGAGCACTTCGTCGAGACGCCGGGCGCCGCCGAGGGAGACCGCCACGGCTGGCAGGCATACGTCGTGCAGCTCGACCGGCGCGACGATGCGCTCGCCGCGTTGCGCGCGGCGGGGATCGAGGCGCAGATCGGGACCTGGGCGCTCCATCGTCTCGATGCGTACCGCGACCAGGGCCCGTTCCCGGGCGCCGACCGCGCGTTCGAGCGTGCGCTGGCGCTGCCGTTCCACACGCGCCTCGACGATGACGACCTCGATCGCGTGGCCGCTGTCTTGACCAGTTTGTGAGTGAGTGCTAACTTACAAACCCTGATGGCGACCGCGACGAGACAGACGGCCGATGTACGGCGCCAGGCGGTGCTCGAGGCCGCGCGGCACGAGTTCGCGCTCCACGGGCTCCACGGCGCGTCGACCGATGTGATCGCGCGGGGGGCGGGGATCTCGCAGCCGTACCTCTTCCGCCTCTTCGGCTCGAAGAAGGAGCTCTTCCTCGCGGTCAACGAGGCATGCCTCGCGAGCACGCTCGAGACGTTCCGCGAGGCCGCGGCCGGGAAGTCCGGCGACGAGGCGCTTCGCGCCATCGGACGCGCCTATCGAGGCCTGATCGAGAGCGATCGCTCCATGCTCCAGGGCCAGCTCCAGTCCTACGCGGCATCGGTCGTGGACGCGGACGTGCGCGAGAGCACCGCCCGCGGGTACGGCCGGCTCGTCGATTACGCCGAGACGGTGTCGGGCGCTGACCGCCAGACGATCTCGCGGTTCTTCGCGACGGGGATGCTCGTCAACGTCCTCTCCGCGATGGGCTACACGGGTAACGGTGAGCCGCCCTACGACTGGGTCGGCCGCCTCGCCGAGGGCTGCGCGCCGGAGGACGACTGAGGGAAGATCCCTCTCTTTTTTCGCGTCGTGTTGAGTAAGCACTCACTACTTCGAGACACTCCCGGTGGGAGGAGGATGAGATGACCCAGCGACAGGTGACGATCTGGACGTTCCTCTCCACGACCGTGGCGCTCTTCATGGTCGTGCTCGACAACCTCGTCGTCTCGACGGCGATCCCCGTGATCCGCGTCGACCTCGGGGCGTCGCTCGAACAGCTCGAGTGGACGGTGAACGCGTACACGCTCACGTTCGCCGCATTCCTCCTCACCGGGGCCGCGCTCGGCGACCGCTTCGGGCGCCGGCGCGTCTTCATGATCGGCATCGCGATCTTCACCGCGGCGTCCGCGGGGGCCGCGCTTGCGCCGTCGGCCGAGTGGCTGATCGCCGCCCGCGCGCTCCAGGGAGTCGGCGGCGCAATCGTGACGCCGCTGACGCTCACCCTGCTGAGCGCCGCCGTTCCCGCGTCCAAGCGCGGCGCCGCGCTCGGCGTGTGGTCCGGCGTCGCCGGGCTCGCCGTCGCGTCGGGCCCGCTCGTCGGCGGTGCGGTCGTCGAGGGGCTCTCCTGGCAGTGGATCTTCTGGCTGAACGTCCCGATCGGGCTCGTGCTGCTCCCGATCGCGAGCCGGCTCCAGGAGTCCTACGGCCCGGACAAGGCGCTCGACCTCGCGGGGCTCGCGTTCGCGAGCGCCGGCCTACTCTCGCTGACGTGGGGGATCATCAACGGGCACGGCCA
Source organism: uncultured Actinomycetes bacterium (assembly GCA_963815895.1). Classification (GTDB taxonomy): domain Bacteria; phylum Actinomycetota; class Thermoleophilia; order Gaiellales; family Gaiellaceae; genus GMQP-bins7. The sequence goes on from CAWFIP010000002.1 coordinate 1,318,480, forward strand.
CGGCTGGTCGAGCCCGGAGATCCTCGGCGCGCTCGCGGTCGGAGCCGTGCTGCTGGCGGCCTTCGTCCTCTGGGAGCGGAGGACGCCGGAGCCGATGCTGCCGATGCGCTTCTTCGAGAACCGCGCGTTCTCTGCGGCGAACGCGGCATCGCTCTTCATGTACTTCGGGATGTTCGGCTCGATCTTCCTCCTGACGCAGTTCTTCCAGACCGCGCAGGGCTACTCGCCGCTCGAGGCAGGGCTCCGCGTCCTGCCGTGGACGGCGATGCCGATGATCGTCGCCCCGATCTCGGGCGTGCTCTCCGACCGCATCGGCGGACGGCCGCTCATGGCGGTCGGGCTCACGCTCCAGGCGGCAGGGCTCGCGTGGATCGCCGCGGTCTCGACGGCGACGGTCGGGTACGGCTCGCTCGTCGGCCCGTTCATCCTGTCGGGCATCGGGATGGGCATGTTCTTCGCGCCCGTGGCGAACGTCGTGCTCTCGGCGGTGCGCCCGGTCGAGGAGGGCAAGGCGTCGGGTGCGAACAACGCGATCCGCGAGGTCGGAGGCGTGCTCGGCGTGGCCGTGCTCGCATCGATCTTCGCCCGCTACGGCGGCTACGAGTCGCCGGCGACGTTCAACGACGGGCTCGTTCCCGCGCTCTGGGTCGGAGCGGTCGTGGTCGCCATCGGCGCGGTGAGCGCGCTCCTCATCCCGCGGCGGACGCGGTCGGCCGAGGCGTACGAGCCGGACCTCGACGTGCAAGCCGAAGCGGCGTAGCGGCGGAAGCACCGGTTCGACGCTCGGGCGCGATCCCGCGCGCGCGTTGGTACCGTCGCCGCGTGGCGACCGAGGAAGCTCCCAGGTACGGGCCTCCGGACGCCCTCGTCTCGCCGCGCTACGCCGGTGTGAAGACGTTCGCGCGGTGCCCGCTCGTCGGCGACCCGGAGGGTGTCGACGTCGCCGTCCTCGGGATCCCGTTCGACACCGCGACCACGAACCGTCCCGGCGCGCGGTTCGGGCCGGAGGGGGTGCGCTCCGCTTCGATCGCGCTCCGGCCGTACAACGCGGCGCAGCGTGCTCAGGTCTTCGGAGCGCTCTCGGTCGCGGATCTCGGCGACGTGGACGTGACACCCGGGAACGCGGAGCGAACCGTCGGGCAGATCGCGGAGCGACTCGAGCCGATCGTACGCTCCGGAGCGAGGCCGCTCTGCATCGGCGGTGACCATCTCGTCGTGCTCGGCGAGCTCCGGGCGCAAGCGGCCGTCCACGGCCCGGTCGGCATCGTGCTCCTCGACGCGCATGCCGACGTGTGGGACGAGTACTGCGGCGAGCGCTACTACCACGGCTCCCCGTTCCGGCGCGCGCTCGAGGAAGGCCTCGTCGACCCCTCCCGTTCGTTCCTCGCGGGGATGCGCGGCTCGGTGTACGACGCAGGTGACGAGGATCTCCCGCGCGAGCTCGGCTTCGAGGTGCTCTCCTGCGACGAGCTCGTGGCTCTGAGCTGCGAGGAGTACGGCCGCCGCGTGCGCGAGCGCGCCGGCGACGGCCCGCTCTTCCTGTCGTTCGACATCGACGTCCTCGACCCGGCGTTCGCACCGGGAACGGGGACACCGGAGGCCGGAGGGCTGACGACCCGCGAAGCGCTCGGGTACGTCCGCGCGCTGCGGGGTCTCCGTTTCGGCGGATGCGACGTGGTCGAGGTCAGCCCGCCGTACGACGGAGAGGGAAAGCAGACCGCCGTCGCCGCGGCGAACGTCGCGTACGAGCTGCTCACGCTCGACGCCCTCGCAGGCCCCGCATGACCAACGCTCCCCTGCGGCTCGCGTTCGTGGGGGAAACCATGTTTCCCCCACGCGCCCCCTTCTTCTCGCGAGCATGGGGAACCTTCCGGTTCCCCATACCCCTCCCCGCTCACGGGCGAGGCGCCTGCCTGTGAGCCGGCGAGTACGGGTCGTCGGGACGCTGCTCCTCACGGCGGCAGCGGTCGCCTATCTCGTCTGGAAGCTCGACCTCGGCATGACGCTCGACGTGCTGGAGGAGACGAGCATCGGCTGGTTCGCCGTCGCGATCCTGATCATGGTGCTGACGGTGCCGGTGCTCGCGATGCGGTGGGGCTGGCTCCTGCGCTCGCACGGGATCGTCGAGCACGTTCCCTGGCTCACACGGGCGTACTTCGTCGCGTACGCGGCCGGGCAGCTGCTGCCGACCTCGCTCGGCGGGGACGCGGTGCGCGTGGTCGACACCGTGCGGCGGCATCCCGGGCGCACGGCGGACGTCACCGGGACGGTGCTTCTCGAGCGCGGCGTCGGCGGAGCCGCGACGGTGCTCCTCGGCGCAATCGGCTTTCTGCTCGCGATCGGCCGCTACGACGTCAGCGCGTACCTCTGGCTCGAGGGCCTCTTCGTGTTCGGGACGATCGTCGTCGGCTTCCTCTTCTTCGCGCGCTCCGCCCGGCCGCTGCTTCGCCGCCTCGGTCCGCTGCTCGAGCGCATCCGCGTTGCCAGGCCCCTGCGGGCCTTCTACGAGGGCGTGCACCATTTCCGGGGTCGGCCGCGTGTCCTGCTCGAGGTCTTCATCGTCACGCTCGCGGTGCAGGCCGTCCGGATCCTCGCCATCTGGGCCTGCGCGCGGGCGGTGGGGATCGAGCTCGGCGTGTCGGTCTACTACGTCATGGGACCGCTGCTCTTCCTCGTCATGCTCGTCCCGTTCACGCTCAACGGGTTCGCCGTGCGCGAGGCCTTCTTCGTGAGCTTCCTCGGTAGCCTCGACGTGCCGGCGGACCAGGCGTTCGCCGCCGGGTTCCTCTTCTTCCTCGTCACGGTGGTCCTCGCGCTCCCGGGCGGCGTCGTGCTCGTGCGAGACGGCATGCGCCGCGGATCGAGCCCGCAGGCTGAGCATGGCTAGCGACAACGGCTCGAAGGTGAGCGACGTCGCAGCAGTCGTCGTGACGTACGACGCGCTGCCGTGGCTCGAGCGCTGTCTCGAGAGCCTCAGGGGCACGCCGACCGTGGTCGTGGACAACGGGTCCACCGACGGCTCCATCGCGCTCGTGCGCGAGCAGTTTCCCGACGTCGAGCTCGTCGAGCACGAGAACCGCGGGCTCGCCGCGGGCTGGAACGAGGGCATTCGGAGGACGGCCGGCCGCTATGTGCTGCTCATGAACTCGGATGCCTGGCTCGTCGGCGATGCGGCCGCGCGCCTTCGCACGTTCGCCGACAGGAGGCCGGAGGCCGCGATCGTCGCGCCGCGCCTCCTGAACCAGGACGGGAGCCTGCAGCGATCGGTGCGTGGCTTCCCGACGCTCTGGCGGCTCGCAACCGAGTACTTCTTCCTGCGCAAGCTCGCGCCGCGTTCACCGGTGCTGAACGGCTTCTACGCCGGCGGGTTCGACCACGACGAGGTGCGCGAGGCGGAGTTCGTCATGGGCGCGTGCATGCTCGTCCGGCGGAGCGCGATCGACCAGGTGGGCCTTCTCGACGAGGACTACTTCCTCTTCAGCGAGGAGACGGACTGGTGCTACCGGTTCCGGAAGGCCGGCTGGCAGGTGCTCTTCTTCCCGGGGGCCGAGTGCGTGCACATCGGAGGCGCGTCGCACGGCGGCCGCCTCTACCGCGAGAACCTGCGCGGGCACCTCCGCTTCCTCTCGAAGCATCGCGGCCCGCGGTACGCGGAGCGTGGGCGAAAGCTTCTCCTCCTCGCGTTGCGGATCCGGGGGCGGCTCTTCCGCGGCGAGCGCGGTCGGACCTACCGCGAGGCGGCCGATTGGCTTGCCTCGGGCACCGTCGCCGAGCTCCTCACCCGATGACGGCCGTCACGCTGTACCTGCGCCTCGCCGGGGCGACGGCGGTCGTGCTGGCGCCGGGTTGGCTGCTCGCGCGCGCTCTCGGCGTGCGGAGCGCCGCCGCGACGCTCGCGTGGTCGTTGACGCTCGTCTTCGGCGCGCTCGCGTTCACGTTTCTGCTGCAGGCGACCCTGACGACGGCCATCGTTCTGCTCGCGCTCGCAGCCGTCGCCGCGCTCCTGCTCGTCATCGCGCGCGGGGCGGCCGCGCCGTCGGGCATCCCGGGCGTCGTGTGGGTCTACGGCACCGGGGTCGTGCTCGGGATGCTCCTGTGGCGCGTTGCAAGGGACGTCGAAGGCGACGGCCTCTTCCACCTCGCGCGCGCTCGCAAGCTCCTCGACCTCGATGACCTCTCGCTCGACCGCGTCTCGGAGTTCGCGGACGGCAGTCTCCACCCCGGCTACGCGTTCCCGCTCTGGCACGGATTCCTCGCGCTCATCGCGAAGGTCTCGGGCGCCGATCCCGAGCAGGTCGTCGTCCACCTGCCGTCGATCCTCGCGGTCCTCGCGCTCGTCATCGCGTACGAAGCGGGCTGGGCGCTCTTCCGGAGGACGTGGGCGGCCGGGGCCGTCGTGGGAGCCCAGGCCGGGATCATCTGCTTCGCCCCCGGTCACGGAGGCACGTACACGCTGCTCTCGCTGCCGGCGACGTCGTCGAGGCAGCTGCTCGTGCCGGCGGCGCTCGCTCTCGCGTTCGAGGCGCTGCGCCGGCCGTCCGCGCCGCTTCTGGCCTCGACTGCCGCGGCTGGCTTCGTGCTCGCGGTGGTCCACCCGACGTACGCCATCTTCCTCTGGCTCCCGTTCGTGGGGTTCCTGCTCGTACGGCTGCTGTGGACGAGAGAGGACCTGCGCGCGGGCGCCGCCGCGCTTGCCGCGCTCGCGGTGCCGGCCGCCCTGTTCATGCTCTGGTTGATCCCGGTCGTCAGCGACACCGCGTCGGTCTCCCCCGACGCGCAGGAGGTGCGGCGCGCGCTCGAGCACTATGCCGGGCAGCTCGACGTCCGCTCCGAGACGAGCTACAGCCTGCGAGCCGACGTCTTCGCGCGGAGCGGTGCCGTCGCAGTGGCGGGGATCCTCCTCTTCCCGCTCGCGGCCTTCGCAGCCAGGCGGCGGTGGGCGGCGTACGTCGCCGGGGGCTCGCTCGCGGTGCTCGCCGTGATGCTGATTCCTCTGCTCTTCACGTCGCTCGCCGACCTCGTCTCGATCTCGCAGGCACGGCGGGCCGCCGGGTTCCTCCCGTTCGCGTTCGCGTTTGCCGGCGGGCTGGGCGTTCTCTCGCGGACGATCGGGCCGCTCCTGCCGCCGCTCGCTCTCGTCGCGGGAGTCGTCTTCCAGGTCGCGTTCCCGGGCGACTTCGACTACGCCCTGAACGAGGGCGCACCGGGCGAGCTCGTCTGGATCGGAGTCGTGGCGGGCGTGGCCGGGATCGTGATCGGTCTCGTGCGCCGCGGCCCCCCGCTCGAGTCGAGCGCCGGGCTCGCGGCGGCGCTCTTCCTGCTCCCGGTCGTCGTCGTGGGCGTCGCACGCTGGACCCCGGTGGAGGCGCCCGCCGGCGCGCAGCTCACCGAGGGTCTCGTCGACGCTGTGCGCACCCAGGTGGAGCCGGGCTCCGTCGTCTACTCGGATCCGGAGACGAGCTACCGGCTGGCCGCGGCCGCTCCGGTCTACGTCGCGGTCGCGCCGCCGGGGCACGTCGCGGACACCGTGGAGAACCGCCCGTACGAGCGCGCACGCGATGCGCGTCGCTTCCTCGCCACCGCCGACCTCTCGATCCCGGAGGCGTACGGAGCCGAATACGTCGTCGTCGACCGCAGACGTCAGCTCAGACCGGTCCGCCTGGAGCAGCTGTACACGGATCCACGCTTCGTGCTGTACCGGATGCCGTCCGGCTAGAGCTCGGGAGCGCCCCAGCCTCCACCGCCCGGCGTCTCGACCGTGAGCACGTCGTCCTGCTCGAGATCGGTCGTGACGAACGCCGGGAGCTCGACGCCGTTGCGGAGCGTTCGGCCGGGGCGGCCGTCATTGCCTCCCGCGGCGCCCTTCGGCGCGAGCGCGCGGCGCTGGGCGAGAACGGAGATGCGCATGGGCTCGAGCGCGCGCACCTCCCGAACGACTCCGTCGCCGCCCCGGAACCGGCCCTCTCCTCCCGAACCGAGCCGGATCGCGTAGCGCTCGACGCGGAGCGGATACGAGAGCTCGAGGGCCTCGACCGGCGTGTTGAGCGTGTTCGACATCGCGACGTGCACGGCCGAGGGGCCGTCTGCGCCCGGGCACGCGCCCTGCCCGCCGCCGATCGTCTCGTAGTACGTGAAGCGGTCGTTTCCGAAGACCGAGTTGTTCATCGTTCCCTGGCCCTGAGCGGGGACGGGCACCGCGTGGCCGAAGGCGGCGATGACGACGTCGGTGATCCTGCTCGAGGTCTCGGTGTTCCCCGCCACGACCGCGGCCGGTGGGAGCGCGTTGACGAGCGACCCCTGCGGCGCCCGGACCGTGACCGGGACGAAGGCGCCGCCCGACGCCGGCAGGTCCGGCGCAGTCAGGCAGCGGACGACGTAGAAGCAGGCGGAGCGCGTGACCGAGAGCGGGCAGTTGAGGTTGCCGTCGATCTGCGGTGCAGTGCCGTCGAAGTCGATCTCGAGCGAGTCGCCGTCGATCGTGACCGTCGCCCGGATCTCGACGAGCCCGTCCGCGCTCTCGAGGTGGTCGGCAGCCTCGTAGCGCCCGTCCGGAAGCTCGGCGATCGCGGCCCGCACGACGCGCTCGGAGTACGCGAGCAGCTCGTCCATCGCTGCCTCGACGCGGTCGCGCCCACGTCGGGAGACGAGGTCGCGGAGGCGCTCGTCGGCGAGATGGTGGGCGGCGAGCTGTGCGCGCAGGTCTCCTCGGCGCTCCTCCGGGTAGCGCATCTGCGACACGAGCCGCTCCAGCGCCGCGTCGTCGAGGCGCGTCGGCGGGATCACGACGCCCTCGTCCGAGAGCACGCGCGAGGTGGCGGGCAGGCTGCCGGGCTCGGAGCCGCCGACGTCGGCGTGGTGCGCCCGCGAGACGGCGAACCCGAGATCGGTCCGCGTGACGATCGTGAGATCCGGGAGGTGCGTCCCGCCCGCATACGGGTCGTTGAGGATCCACGGCTCGCCTGGCGCTGGGTCGTGCGCGCGGACCGCCGCGACGGCCTCGGGCATGGCGCCGAGGTGGACGGGGATGTGCTCCGCCTGCGTCACCATGTGGCCGGCCGAGTCGAAGAGCGCCGTGGAGCAGTCGCGCCGCTCCTTGATGTTCGCCGAGAACGCCGAGCGCACCAGCACGGCGCCCATCTCCTCGGCGATTGCCCGCAGGGCGCTCCCGATGACCTGGAGCTCGACGGAGATCACGTGCGCCTCCGCAGGACGAGGGTGCCGTGCGCGTCCGTCTCGCCCGACCAGCCCTCGGGCACCCAGGCGGTGGCCCCTTCGAGCTCGAGCACCTCGGGCCCCACTGCAGCGACGCGCGGGCCGGTGACGGAGATCTCGGGCGCGGGGCGCACGTCGGTGGTGCGCACGGCTACGAGCTCGAGTGGACGAGACCGGTCGGCGTACCCGTAGCGCGCCTCGTGCGCGAGGTGGAAGCGCTCCGCCACGTTCACGCCGAGCGGCACGGTGAGCTCGAACGACTGCCCGGAATAGCGAAGGTCGGCCTCGCCCTCGGTGGGAAGCTCGCCTGCCTCGTCGAGCGGGAGGACATACGACTGCACTGCGTCGCGGCGCTCGTCAGCCGCGACGAGGCCGAGTGCGGACAGCACGCCCGCCGCCGCGGGAACGAGCACGGTCGTCATCCCGAGCTCGTCTGCGAGCGGGCACGCGTGCAGCGGCCCGGCGCCGCCGAAGGCGACGAGCGCGAAGTCGCGCGGATCGAGCCCCTGCTCCACGGACACGACCCGGAGCGCCCGCACCATCTCCGCGTTCACGACGTCGACCACCGCGGCCGGGTCGAGCCTGCCCAGCGCCCGTCGCGCGGCGTCGGTGTCGAGCACCACGTCTCCGGCGATGCGTCCGGGGAGACGGCCGAGCAGCAGGTTCGCGTCTGTGACGGTTGCCCGCTCACCGCCCTTCCCGTAGCACGCCGGCCCGGGATCGGCGCCGGCGCTCTCGGGACCGACCCGGAGTGCGCCGCCGGTGTCCTCCCACACGATCGAGCCGCCTCCGGCCCCGACCGTGTGCACCGCCACGGTCGGCAGACGCACCGGGAAGCCTCCGACCTCCCGCTCGTGCTCTCGCCGCGCCTCGCCGTCGACGATGGCGCACACGTCCGTCGACGTTCCACCCATGTCGAACGCGAGCGCATTCGGGAAGCCGGCGAGCTCCGCGATACGCGCCGCGCCCACCACACCTGCCGCGGGTCCCGAGAGCAGTGCCAGCGATGCGTGACGCGCTGCCTCGTCGAGCGTCGCTACGCCGCCCGAGGACCGCATCACGAGCGGCTCGACGAGGCCTGCGTCGCGGCATTTCTCCGACAGCGCCCGGAGGTAGCCGCCGAGCACCGGGCCGAGGTACGCGTCGATGACCGTCGTCGAGGCGCGCTCGTACTCCCGGAACTCGGGCGCGATCTCGTGCGAGGCGACGACGTGCGCGGACGGATGGCGGCGCCGGAGCTCGTTCGCGAGCGTGCGTTCGTGCTCGGGATGCCGGAAGGAGAAGAGGAGGCAGACGGCGATCGCGTCGGTGCCGAGGGCGGGAAGCGAGGCCAGATCGAGCGGTGCCAGCTCGCCGTCCTTGCCCATGCGCCCGTCCACGCCGAGGCAGCGTTCGAGCGGCACGAGCGGCGGAGGATGCTCGGCGCACGGCCGGTAGAGGTGCGCACGCGTCTGGCGCCGCAGATGCAGAAGGTGCTCGAAGCCTCGGGTGGTGACGAACGTCGTCGGTGCCCCACGGCGTTCGAGCAGCGCGTTGGTCGCGATCGTCGTCCCGTGCGTGAAGCGCTCGACACGGTCGAGGCCGACGGCCGCGGCGGCTGCGAGCACGGAGGACTCCTGGCGCCGCGCGGTTGGCACCTTCGCCGTCGTGACCCGGCCGCCCTCGACGCGAACGGCGTCCGTGAACGTCCCGCCGACGTCGATCCCGAGGAAGCTTCCGCCGGCGTCCACCTCGAGCATTCTCGCTTGCGCTCGGCTCTGGAACGGACGAAGGAGCCCGGGTGGGAGGGCTCCTTCGTCGTCCAGCTCGGTGGAATCTCAGGACATCTGCCAGGACCCGGATTGCCAGGCCTCCCCGCCGTAGTGTCCCCTCACCTGTGCCGGCTTGACCTTCGGCCGGGTCAGGTCGGGCACCAGAGCGGGCCGCTTCCCGGGCTTTCCGCAGTCCGCGTGGGCCTGCGATGGACACCATGCATGTCGGGATGTCTGCGCCGACGCGGTCGCGGGAAGCGCGAGCACGAGGGCCACTCCGAGTGCACCGAGGTATGAGGACTTGCCCTTCATCGTGCCCTCCCTTTCGTTGGCGTGAACACTGGTTCGAGGCTAGGAGGCGGCGGGATGGCCCGAAACGGGCGGAGCACCTGCGTTTGACCCGGCGACCACTCGTTCCGTGCCCGAGTAGAGTTGAAAGTCCTCGTGGAGCGACTCGTCTGCCTCGGGCTCAGCCATCGCACGGCTCCCGTTGAGCTGCGCGAGCGTTTCGGGACGCTCGGGCTAGGGGCCGAGCGCTGCCCGGAGGTGCTCGAGCACGCGGTGCTCGCGACGTGCTATCGCGTCGAGCTGTACGCGTACCTCGTCGATGGGGTCGAGAACGCGCGCGATGCGCTCGTGGATGCGCTCGCCGAGGTGCACGGGGTCGAGCGCTCGGCGCTCGTCGAGCACCTCTACGCCCACGCCGGCGAGGACGTTGCGCGGCATCTGAGCCGGGTTGCCGCAGGGCTGGACTCGCTCGTGCTGGGTGAAGCCGAGATCCTCGGCCAGGTGCGCGAGGCCTTCGCGAGCAGCAGCGGGGACGTCGGGCAGGTGCTGACGCTGCTGGCGAGGACCGCGGTCACCTCCGGGCGCAGGGCGAGGTCGGAGACCGCGATCGGCGCGAACCCCGCCACGGCGAGCTCGATGGCGCTCGCGCTCGCCGAGGGCGTGCTCGGCGACAGCACGTCGCGCCGCGTACTCGTGGTCGGAGCTGGACGAATCGGGCTCCAGACGCTCAAGGCGGTAACCGGACGCGGCATCGAGAACGTGGCCATCGCGAACCGCACGCGCGAGACCGCCGAGGAGGTGGCCCGTCGCTTCGACGGCGCCGCGTATGGCCTGGACGAGCTCGCTGACGCGCTCGCCTGGGCCGACATCGTCGTGACCGCGACGAGCTCGGAACGCCCGATCCTCGACCGCGAGCTCGTCGAGACGGCAGTGGAGGCACGCGCCGAGCGACCGCTCGTCATCGTCGATCTCGCCGTGCCCGCCGACGTCGACCGCGCAGCCGGCGAGGTCGACGGAGTCAGCCTCTTCGATGTCGACGACCTGCGCGCCGGCCTCGACGGCGCATTCGCCTCGCGCCAGCAGGAGGTGCCGAGTGTGGAGACGATCGTGGAGGAGGAGGTCGAGGCATTCGCACGCCGCTACCGGGAGCTCTCGGTGGAGCCGCTCGTGGCGTCGCTGCGTCAGCAGGCCGAGGTGATCCGCGCCCAGGAGGTCGAGCGTGCGCTCCGCCGGCTCGGTGAGGTCGACACGGCCACGGCGGAGCAGATGGAGCTTCTCTCCCGTGCGCTCGTGAAGAAGCTCATGCACGAGCCGACCGTGCGCCTGCGCGAGCGGGCAGGCTCGGACGACCTGGACGACGTCGTCGTCGGCAGTGCGCGAGCTCTTCGGTCTCGCATCGCGCCAGGACCAGTGAGCGCCGGCCGCCGGTGAAGGCGGTTGCGATCGGCACGCGGAGGTCGAAGCTCGCCCTGCGTCAGACCGAGCTCCTCGTCGAGCTCCTCCGGAGTGCCTGGCCGGACCTGACCTGCGACGTGCGGGAGGTCGTGACCAGCGGAGACCGGACGCAGGCGAGCGGTCGGCCGTTGCCCGAGATCGGTGGGAAGGGGCTGTTCACGGCGGAGCTCGAAGAGGGCCTGCGGGGCGGCGAGCTCGATCTCGCCGTGCACTCGCTCAAGGACCTGCCCACCGAGGACACCGCGGGTGTGGCGGTCGCCGCCGTCTGCCTGCGCGAGGACGTCCGCGACTGCCTCGTGTCGCGTGGCGGGCTTGCGCTTGCCGAGCTGTCCGACGGCGCGCGGATCGGGACGAGCAGCCTGCGCAGAACGGCGCAGCTCCGCGAGCTCCGGCCCCGTCTCCAGGTCGAGTCGATCCGCGGGAACGTCGACACGCGGATCCGCAAGGTGCGCGAGGGCGAGGTCGACGCGACCGTGCTCGCGGCCGCGGGAGTTCGTCGCCTCGGGCTCGAGGAGGAGGTCGCGGAGTGGCTCGAGCCGGAGCGGTTCCTGCCGGCTCCCGGGCAGGGCGCGGTCGCCGTGCAGTGCCGCGCCGACGATGGGCCGATGCTCGAGCTGCTCGCCGCGATCGACGATGCGGAGGCGCGCGCCGCCACGACGGCGGAGCGCACGTTCCTGAGCGCGCTCGGCGGCGGCTGCGCCGCCCCGGTCGCGGCGCACGCGAGAGTCCTCGGGGAGGGGGCAAACCCGCCAAGTGTCAAATTGACACAAGGCGCTCAACGCGTATCCCTTTCCGCGCTCGTCGCCTCGCCGGACGGAGCGCATGTGGTCCGCATGTCGGGCGAAGGTGAGCCCGTCGCCGTCGGGGAGCGGCTGGCGCGTGAGGCACTCGCGGGCGGCGCGGACAGGATCCTCGCGGACGTCCGTGGCTGAGCCCCCGCTCGCCGGGCGGCGCATCGCCGTCACGCGTCCGCGCGAGCATTCCGGAGCGCTCGTTGGTCGGCTCGAAGGACTGGGGGCGGTCGCGGTGGTCGTCCCGCTCATCTCGATCGAGCCGCTCGAGGACGACACGGAGCTCACGGGCCTCGTCGAGGACGGCGACCACGACTGGATCGTGTTCACGAGCGCGAACGCCGTCCGGGCCGTGGGGCCTGCGATCCGGCGCACGCGTGCCCGCATCGCGGCAGTCGGGCCCGTTACCGCGCATGCGCTGAGCGATACGGGCGTCGAGCCCTCGTTCACCCCTGAGGTCTTCGCAGCGCGCGAGATCGCTGCGGGGCTCGAACCGCTCGACGGCTCGCGGGTCCTCCTCCCGCAGTCCGAGATCGCCGAGTCGCTGCTCGCGGACGAGCTCCGGGCGCGCGGGGCGACGGTCGACGTCGTCGACGCGTATCGGACGGTCCCGCGTCGGCCGACCGAGGACGAGCTCGCCGAGCTCAGGGCCGCGGACGCGATCGTCCTGATGAGCGGATCCGCCGCTCGGAGCCTCGTGGGTGAGGGTGGCGCGGGCGATTCCCTCGTCGTGTGTATCGGCCCGATGACGGCGTCAGCCGCCCGCGAGGCGGGCGTCATGGTCGGCCTCACTGCCCACGAAGCGACCTCCGAGGGCATCATTGAGGCTCTCACGTCGCACTTCGGGGAGCGCGAATGACGGAATACGTCGAGACGGACCCAATCGAGGGCGTGCACGCAGGGCCGGGCCCGCGGCGGCCGCGCCGCTGGCGCAGGACGAGCGTGCTCCGCGATCTCGTCCGCGAGACGACGCTGGATCCTCGCGACTTCGTGTTCCCGCTCTTCGTCCGGTCCGGCGAGGGCGTGCGCGAGCCGATCGCGTCGATGCCGGGGATCGCGCAGCTCTCCGTCGACGCGCTCGCCGCCGAGGCCGCGGAGCTCGACGGGCTCGGCATCGGGGCCGTGCTGCTCTTCGGGATCCCGTCCGAGAAGAACGAGCTCGGCTCCGAGAGCCACGCAGAGGACGGCGTCGTCCAGCAGGCAGTCCGCGCGCTCAAGGCCGCGAGCCCCGGTCTCGTCGTGATCACGGACGTCTGCCTCTGCGAATACACGACCCACGGCCATTGCGGCCTGCTCGACGTGGACGGCTACGTCCTGAACGACGAGACGCTCGCCATCCTCGGCCGGATCGCCGTCTCGCACGCCGATGCGGGCGTGGACGTCGTGGCGCCGAGCGGGATGCTGGACGGGATGGTCGGTGCGATCCGTGCGGCGCTCGACGCCGAGCGCCACGAGCGCGTCGCGATCCTGTCGTACGCGGTGAAGTACGCCTCGGCCTTCTACGGCCCGTTCCGCGACGCGGCCGAAGGCGCGCCGGCGTTCGGCGACCGGCGGTCGCACCAGATGGACTCCGCGAACGCGCGCGAGGCGCTACGCGAGGCCGCGCTCGACGTCGAGGAGGGCGCGGACGCGCTCATGGTGAAGCCGGCCGTGGGCTACCTCGACGTCGTGCGCCGCGTCCACGAGCGGTTCCCGGACCTGCCGCTCGGCGCGTACAACGTCAGCGGTGAGTACGCGATGGTCAAGGCCGCGGCCGAGAAGGGCTGGCTCGACGAGCGCGAGGCGGTGCTCGAACTGCTCACGGGCATCCGCAGGGCCGGCGCCGACGTGATCGTCACCTACCACGCGAAGGAGGCGGCGGCCTGGCTGCGGGAGAGCGCGTGAAAGCGCGCGTCGACGACCGACCGGAAGACCTCGACGACCCGACGGACGTCGCAGAGCACGGCCGGACGGCGGACGGCGGCACCTCGTCCCTCGATCGTCGGCTCTACATGCAGCTCCACGCCTTCGGTGGCGCAGGGGAGACGGCTCCCCTGGCGTCGGCGCTCGCTGACGCGGGTCTCGACGCGGTCCTGTACGAGGACGTGAACGACCCGGAGGGCATCGCGGTCCTCACGGTGACGGAGGACCCGAGCGCGTTCGTCACGAGCGTCCGGAGCTTCCTTCAGGCGTCGCCGTTCGCGGAGCTCGACCGCAAGCCCGAGCTCACGATGCTCGGCCGCACCTACGCGATCGGTCACGAGCAGGACCTCGAGGATGCCCTCGTCGGGCGCCCGCGTGGCCGCGTTCTCGACCCGAAGCTCCCGTGGGCGATCTGGTACCCGCTCCGCCGGGCGGGCTCGTTCGAGCAGCTGTCCCGCAAGGAGCAAGACTCGATCCTCATGGAGCACGGCGGCGTCGGGATGGCGTTCGGCCGTGCGGGGCTCGGCTTCGACATCCGGCTCGCCTGCCACGGCCTCGACCAGGCGGACAACGACTTCGTGATCGGTCTCCTCGGCCCCGAGCTCCACCCGCTCTCGATCATCGTCCAGCGGATGCGGAAGACCCGTCAGACGTCGCTGCATCTCGAGCGGCTCGGCCCGTTCTTCGTCGGACGCGTGGCGTGGCAGAGCCCACGTTGACCGAGACGCCGGCGTCGCCAGCCGACGCCGAGCCCACCTCGCTCGTCCTTCGCGCCTACCGCGGCCTGCCGACCGAGCGCACGCCCGTCTGGCTCCTGCGCCAGGCGGGGCGCTACATGCCCGAGTACCGCGCTCTTCGCGAGCAGTACTCGATGCTCGAGCTCATCCGAACCCCGGAGCTGGCTGCGCAGGTGACGCTCCAGCCGGTGGACGCCCTAGGGGTCGACGCCGCGATCGTCTTCTCGGACATCCTCCCGCCGCTCGTAGGGATGGGCCTCGAGCTCGACTTCGTCAAGGGCGACGGCCCTCGGATCGCGAACCCGATCTCGACTCCGCGCGACGTCGACCTGCTCGCGACGCCGCCGGCGGAGGAGAACATGGCCGGCACGCTCGAGGCGATCCGCATCGTGCGCCGCGAGCTCGAGCCGCGTGGCATCCCGGTCATCGGGTTCGCGGGAGCGCCGTTCACGCTCGCGAGCTATGCGATCGAGGGCGGGACGTCGAAGGACTTCACGAGGACGAAGGCGTTCATGCTCTCCGAGCCGGCCGCCTGGAGGCGGCTGCTGACGAGGCTCGTCACGGTCCAGACCGACTACCTCGTCGCGCAGGCGCGTGCGGGCGCAGAGGCGCTGCAGGTGTTCGACTCGTGGGCCGGGCGCGCCCTCGGCCGCGAGGACTATCTCCGCTATGTCGCACCCGCGAACCGCGAGCTCTTCGCGGCTCTCCAGGACGCGGGCGTGCCGGTGATCAACTTCTCACTGGGCGTGGGCGCCTACCTCCGTGACGCCGCGGCGTGCGGCGGCGACGTCGTGGGCCTCGACTGGCAGCTTCCGCTCGACGAGGCGTGGGGGGCGGTCGGGTTCGACCGGCCCGTGCAGGGCAACCTCGATCCCAGCTCGCTGCTTGCACCCTGGCCCGAGCTCCGCGCCCGCGCCGACGACGTTCTCGACCGGGCCGGCGGCCGCCCGGGGCATGTCTTCAACCTCGGTCACGGAATCGTCCCGCAGACGCCGCTCGACAACGTCCGCCGACTCGTCGAGCACGTGGGGGAGCGCACGTCGTGAGCGTCGAGCTGCCCGTCGGCGTGCTCGTCATGGCGTACGGCGCGCCCGCGGCGCTCGACGAAGTTCCCGGATACCTCGCCGACATCCGCGCCGGCCGCCCGACGCCTGCGTACGTCGTCGACGAGATCACCGAGAACTACCGCGTGATCGGCGGCGGCTCCCCGCTGCTCGAGGTCACCCGCGCACAGGTCGATGCGCTCGCCGAGCAGCTCGGCGACGGGTATCGCTGCTACCTCGGCATGCGTCACTGGTCGCCGTGGATCGAGGAGGTCGTCGGCGAGATGATCGAGGACGGGATCACGCATGCGGTGGGACTCGTCCTCGCGCCGCACTTCAGCGCGCTCTCGGTCGCGCGCTACCAGCAGAAGGTTGCGGACGGCCTCGAGCTCTACCGCGGGCGCATCGACTTCGAGCACGTGTCGAGCTACCACGACTCACCGGGTCTCGTCGATGCATTCGCGGCCCGCGTCGAGGAGGGCCTCTCACGCTGGCCTGCGGACGAGCGCGACCGCGTCCACGTCGTCTTCAGCGCGCACAGCCTGCCGGAGCGCGTTCTCGCCGCCGGCGACCCCTATGACGCCCAGTGCCGCGAGACCGCGCGCCTCGTCGCGGAGCGCGCCGGCGTCCCGAACGACCGCTGGTCGTGGTCGTACCAGTCCGCAGGGCGCACGCCCGAGCCGTGGGCAGGCCCCGATCTCGGCGACCATCTCGTCGCGCTTGCGGAGAGAGGGGTTCGCGACGTCGTCGCCGTGCCGGTCGGATTCGTCTCCGACCACGTCGAGGTCCTCTTCGACGTGGACGTGAGGGCGCGGAAGGTCGCAGACGGCGTCGGCATCCGCTTAGAGCGCCCGCCCGCGCTCAACGACGACCCGGTGTTCGTCGCGGCGCTCGCCGAGCTCGTGCGCGCGCGCTCGGCCGCCTGGCTCCAGGGAGCGCCGGTCGCGTGACGAAGCTCGTGGTCGTCGGAGGGGGAATCGCGGGGCTCGCCGCCACGCGCCGCCTCGAGGTGCTGATGCCTGACGGCGAGATCACGCTCGTCGAGCGCTCCGAGCGGCTCGGAGGGAAGCTGCTCACGGAGCAGGTAGACGGCTTTCTCGTCGAGGGTGCCGCGGACAGCTTCCTCTCGCGCAAGCCGCGCGGCGTCGGGCTCTGCGATGAGCTCGGCCTCTCGAGCCGCCTCGTCGGCAGGCGCCCGGAGCTCGCGCGCTCGTTCGTCCGGATCGGTCGCGAGTTGCATCGGCTCCCGGAGGGGCTCACGGGGATGATCCCGGCCGACCTCGACGCGCTCGCGGACAGCGCGCTGCTCTCGCCGGAGGGACTTGCACGGCTCGAGGCGGAACGCGGGCTCCCGCCTTCGGTCGAGGACGGAGACGAGTCGATCGCATCGTTCGTGTCGCGTCGACTCGGGCCGGAGGCATACGAGCGGATCGTCGAGCCGCTGATGACCGGCATCTACGGCGGCGACGGCGACCAGCTCTCGCTCGAGTCGACCTTCCCGAACCTGCGGGCGCTCGAGCTCGAGCACGGGAGCCTGCTAGAGGCGCTTGCGACGCAGACCCCTGTACCGGGCGACTACCCCGCTTTCGTCAGCCTCCGCGGAGGGATGGAGGAGCTCGTGCGGGCTGTCGCCGCATCGCTCGAGCGGACGACGTTCGCTGTCGGCGCCGCGACCCGGCTGGCGCAACAGGACGGCGTCTACGCCGTCGTTCTCGAGGACGGGCGAGCCATCGCGGCGGACGGCGTCGTGCTCGCGCTCCCCGCCTACGAGACGGCGGAGCTCGTCGTGGAGCTCGACCCCGTCCTTGCGGAGCCGCATGCCGAGATCCCGTACGCCTCTCCGGCGATCGTCACGCTCGCCTTCGGCGCCGACGACGTCGAGAGGCCCCTCGACGGCTACGGCTACGTCGTGCCGACGGTCGAAGGGTCGGATGTCCTTGCCTGCACGTGGTCGTCGAACAAGTGGGACGGCCGTGCACCTGCTGGTCAAACGCTGATCCGCGTCTTCCTCGGCCGCTTCGGCGGCCGCGACGTCACGCAGCTTCCGGACGGCGAGCTGACCGCCCTCGCACGCGAGGAGTTGCAGCTGCTCGGCGTCGACGCGGAGGCGAAGCTCACGCGCATCAACCGCTGGCCGCGAGGGATGCCGCAGTACACGCTCGGCCACCCTGAGCGCCTCTCACGGATCGACGAAGCGCTCGAGCGCCATCCCGGGCTCGCGCTCGCGGGGTCCGCCTATCGCGGCGTCGGGATTCCCGACTGCATCGACTCGGGCGAGGGAGCGGCCCGCTCCGTCGCGCACGCGCTCCAGGCGGTCCCGCGGTGACCCGCTCGGTCGGGACGCGCTCCGACGAGCTCTTCGCCGAGGCGCTGGAGCTCCTCCCGGGCGGCGTCAGCTCGCCGGTGCGCGCCTTCAGCGCGGTCAGCGGCTCGCCGCTCTTCATCGAGCGAGGCGAGGGGGCCTACCTCGTCGACGTGGACGGCAATCGGTACGTGGACTACGTCCTGTCGTGGGGGCCGCTCGTCCTCGGCCACGCGCATCCGCGCGTCGTCGCCGCCATCGAGGCGACCGCTCGGCGTGGGACGAGCTTCGGTGCGCCGAGCCCGCTCGAGCTCGAGCTGGCAACGCTGATCCGGGCGGCGCTCCCGTCGGTCGAGCTCGTCCGCTTCGTGAGCTCGGGGACGGAGGCGACCATGAGCGCGCTCCGGCTCGCGCGCGCGTTCACGGAGCGGCGGAAGATCGTGAAGTTCTCAGGCTGCTACCACGGTCACGCCGACCTGCTGCTCGTCCAGGCGGGATCGGGCGTTGCGACGCTGGGGCTGCCGGACTCCCCCGGCGTCACTCCGGGCGCCGTCGAGGACACGCTCGTCGCCCCCTACAACGACCTCGCTGCGGTCGAGCGGCTCTTTGCCGAGCACGCAGGCGAGATCGCGGCAGTCATCGTCGAGCCGGTCGCCGGGAACATGGGCCTCGTCGTCCCGGTGGAAGGCTTCCTGGAGGGCCTGCGCGACCTGACGGCCGCGGACGGGGCGCTGCTCGTCTTCGACGAGGTGATGACCGGCTTCCGCGTCCATCCCTCAGGCGCGCAGACTCTCTACGGGGTCACGCCCGACCTGACGACGCTCGGCAAGGTCATCGGCGGCGGGCTCCCCGTCGGCGCCTACGGCGGCCGCCGCGACGTGATGGAGCTCGTCGCCCCGGCCGGGCCCGTGTACCAGGCGGGGACGCTCTCCGGCAATCCGCTCGCGATGGCCGCCGGGATCGCCACGCTGCGCGCACTCGAGGAGGACGGTGCCTGGGACGCCGCAGCACGCGCGGCCGAGCGCCTCTTCGAGGGACTCGGTGCGGCCGCTGCAGATGCGGACATCGCCGGCCGGCCGACCCGGGCGGGGACGATGCTCGGCTTCTTCTTCACCGACGCACCGATCCGGAGCTGGGAGCAGGCGAAGCTGGCTGATACGGAGCGCTTCGCGTCATTCCACCGCGCGCTGCTCGAGCGCGGCGTCTATCTGCCGCCCTCGCAGTTCGAGACGTGGTTCCTCTCGAGCGAGCACGGAGACGCCGAGATCGATGCCACGGTCTCCGCGGCGGCCGAGGCGTTCGCGTCGCTCCGCTGAGCGCGGATCTACGATCGCCCGCGTGAAGGTACTCCTCGTCACGCTCTACTTCCCGCCCGCGGGCGGCGGGGGCGTCCAGCGTGCGCTCAAGCTCGCGCAGTACCTACCCGCGCTCGGCATCGAGACGCACGTGCTCGCACCGGACGATCCGAAGTGGATCCACCGGGACACCGAGCTTCGCGTGCCGACGCAGGCGTGGGTGCACCGCGTCGCGTATCTCGGCCCGAAGGCGCGCCGCCCTGCCGAGGAGCTGCACGGGACGACCGGGCTCGACCGCGCGGTCGCCCACGCGCGGATCGCGACGAGGCGCCTGCTCGTGCCGGACGCGAGCGTCACCTGGAACCTCACAGCCATTCCCGCTGCGATCCGGATCGCCCGCCGGGAGGGCATCGACGCGGTGATAACGACCTCGCCACCGGGCTCGGTCCACTTCGTCGGCGCAGCGGTCAAGCGTGCGACGGGTGCCGCCTGGCTCGCCGACGTGCGCGACGCGCTCGTCGCGAACCCGCACCGACGGGCGGACACGACCGCGACGAAGGCGAAGCAGGCGGCGAACGTCCAGCTCGGCCGCCTCGTGGCCGGCTACGCGGATGCGATCTCGGCGGTCTCCGACGCGATCACCGACGAGCTCCAGGAGCTCTCGCCGCGCGGCGTCGTCCGCACGATCGCGAACGGCTCGGACTTCGACGACTTCGCCGGCCTCGAGTACCGGCGAGGCGAGCGCTTTCGGATCACGCACACGGGCAGCTTCTTCGGGCAGCGCAACCCGCGGCCGTTCCTCCAGGCGCTCGCGGACTCGGGGCTCGACGCCGTCGCGCGCTTCGTCGGCGACTTCCGGGCCGCGGACCGCGAGTGGGCGGAGGGGCTCGGGCTCGGCGACCGGCTCGAGCTGATCCCCTATTCGCCGCGCGCCGAGTCCCTGCGCCTGCAGCGCGACTCGGAGGCGCTCCTGCTCCTCGTCCCCGAGGCGGGCGGCCGCGGGCGAGGCGTGCTCAGCGGGAAGGTGTTCGAGTATCTCGCGGCCGAGCGCCCGATCCTCGCCGCCGTGCCACCGGACGGCGCCGCGGCGGGGCTCATCCGAGAGACGGGCGCCGGTGTCGTCGTCGCGCCCGACGACGTCGACGGGCTCCGGTCCGCTCTGGAGGGCATGCACCGCGAGTTCCGCGACGGCGGGCTCCCCGCGGTGGCCCTGGACGCCGACGTCAGGCACCGGCTCTCGCGCGAGGCACGGGTCGAGGAGATGGCAGACCTGCTTCGCGGAATCGTCCGGTAGCAATCGGCACAATCCTTGGGCGTGCGTGGCCGCGTCTCCCGCTTCCTGACGGCGCCAGGCGCACCCGAGAGCATCGCGGTGCTCGTCGTCGTCGCGGTCGCTGTCGCTGCAGCGCTCGTCCGCTACCCCGCTGCCCTCTCCGAGCTCGGCGATCTCGCCGAGCGCAACGCGGCGCAGTCGTACAGCGACCGCGAGATCGCGGGCGGAAATGCGGTTCTCCCGGACCAGAGGCTCGTGTACGAGGCGCGGGCGCGCATCGGCGAGGACGAGCGCTACGCCGTCGCCGTTGGCGAGCCGCTCGAGTCGTGGCCTCCGCTGTACGAGCACGCGCTCGTCTACGCGCGCTACTTCCTCGCGCCGAGGACGGCGGACCCCGACGCGGCCTGGCTCCTATGCCTGAACTGCGACTCCCGTGGCGGCCAGGTCGTTTGGCAGGACGAGGAGGAGGGCGTGTCGCTCGTCAAGCGCGGATGACCATCCGCGCGATCGCAGGCCTGCTCGCGCTCAACGCCCTCTACCTCGCCGTCGGAACGAGCGTGCTCGCCGCGCTCCGTGGCTGGCGCTCGGCCCGCGAGTGGGGCTCGTTCGCCGGGCTCGCGTATCTGCTCGGCGTCTCCACCCTCGGCGTTCTCTGGGTGCTGCTGCTCGTCGTCGGGATCCCCTTCCGCGGGCCGACCATCGTCGTGAGCGCGGCGCTCGTCGTCGTGGTCGCCGCGGCCGTCGCGCGGGCCCGGCGTCGTCCGGTCGGTTGGGGCCGCTCGCCTGCGCGCGTCCTTACGCGACTCTCGCTCGTCACCGCGGTCGGCATCGCCGCAGTAGCCGTGTTCTTCGAGGCGCTCTTCCGCGCCGGACGCCTGCACGGCCTGTACGCCTTCGACGGCTGGGCGTTCTGGATCCCGAAGGCAACGTCGATCTTCGGAACCGGGCAGCTCGAGCCCGACGTGCTCGAGCAGCTGGCCAACCCGTCGTACCCACCGCTCGTTCCGACACTGGACGCCGCCGCGTTCCATGCGATGGGCGGCATTGACGTCGTGACGCTGCATCTCCAGTACTGGCTCTTCGCCGTCGGGTTCTGCGCGGCGGCCGCGGGCCTGCTCTCGCGGAGGGTTCCGACGTGGATTCTCTGGCCGTTCCTCGTGCTCTCGCTCGTCGCGCCGCGGATGTCGGGCTCGCTCCTCGTTCCGCAGGCCGACTTCCTCCTCCAGTTCCTGCTGTGCACCGCTGCGCTCTTGGGCGCCGCCTGGCTCGTAGGAAGCGCCTCGTGGCAGCTGTCTGCCGTGACGATCCTCCTCGGAGGCTGTGTGCTGACGAAGCGGGAGGGCATCTTTCTCGCCGCGGTCCTCCTGGTCGCGCTCGCGGTCGCCTCGGCGGACCGATGGCGAATGGCGTGGCCGCGGCTCGGCGTCGTCGCGCTCGGGGTCGCCGCGATCGGGTTGCCGTGGCGCCTCTGGTACCTGAGCCAGGGGATCGGTGGCGAGCAGCCGAGGGACTCGGACCCGGGCCGCACGGATGACGCACTCCGCCTCGCGCTCGAGGTGTTCTTCGACCGTGGTCTCTGGTCCGTCCTGACGCTGCTCGCGATCGCGGCGGTCGTGTTGGCGGCGCTCCGCGGCGCGGCCAGGCAAGCGGTCTTCGTCGGCGTCCTCCTCGCGCTCGTCGTCCTCGGTGGCGCCTGGCTCACGGTCGCATTCCCCGAGTTTCCGGTGACGGCCGACGAGAGCGTCAACCCGATCGTGCGCTTCACCGGCGCGGCCGCCCTCCTCTCGGCGGTGGCGGCGCCGCTGTTGCTCGCCGGAGTGTGGGCGCGCGCCCGCACGCAGCCCTCGCCGGAGGCATCGTGAGCCAGCGTGCGCTCCGAGCCGCCGCCGCGGCGATCGTCGTCGTTCCGCTTCTCGCGTACCCGGTTGTATCCGCGGGCGGTACCGGGCCGGAGTTCCCGTCACGCGACGACTGCGCACGGCCGTACGACGGCGCATCCGAAGAGCCGGTCGACGTCGTCTACGCGCGCCTCGACGACCCCGTCGCCGCCACCGACCTGCTCGACGAGCTCTCGCGACACGGCTTCATCGGCGCAGACATCGCGTTCGACGCTTGCGGCCGCTGGGTCGTGTTCTACGACCCGATCGAGTCCGTCGAGCAGGCCGAGGCGCTCGCGGAGCAGGTCCGGAGCGCCGGACTCGAGGCGCGCGTCGAGGCGGAGCCCTGACCTGGCGGTGCGCCGTCAGCGGCTGAGCTACGCTCGGCCGCGATGACGAGCGCGGCGCTCCCACTCCCCGCGTCGCGACGCGAGCGCGTGCTCGTGCAACCGGCGATCGACGGGCTCTTCCTCGCGACGATCCTCTTCGTCACGTTCGCGAAGGTCCACTGGGAGCTGGCCGCCGACCTCTCCCTCGCCGATGTCCTGACCGCGGTGTTCCTCGTCGTCTTCGTCTGGGATCGCCTGGAGCGCGGAGACGCGCGCTTCACGCGCACCTCGATGGTCGGGCTCGCGTTCTTCGCCGCCTTCCTCATCGTCTACCTCGTCGGGTTCTTCAACCTCGACACGGATCAGGCGCTCACGCAGTGGACGAAGGGGATGGTGAAGTTCGTCCTCCACTTCGGGTTCCTCTTCGCGGGCGTGACGCTCCTCGCGCGTCGGTCCCAGCGCTTCTACTGGTACGCGCTCGCGGCTTTCTGCGGCGGGATCGCGCTGAACGCCGTCTACGGGATCGTGCAGCTCGTCGCCGCGGAGGCAGGGCTCGGGAATCTCGACGCGATCCTGATCCAGCCGCTCACGGGGCGCGATACCGCGATCAACGTCTTCGGCGCGGTGAACGGCCAGAGCGTGTTCCGGCCCAACGGCCTGACCGGCGACCCGAACCACCTCGGCATCGAGCTCGTGATCCCGCTGCTCGTGCTGACGCCGCTGTACCTGCGCATGGAGGCGGGACACCGGCTCAAGACGCCGCTCGCCGCGTTCCTGGCCTTCTGCCTGTTCGTCGAGATCGCGACCCTCTCGCGAAGCGGGCTCCTCGGGCTCGCCGTCGGCGCGCTCATCCTCGCGATCCCGTACCGGGGGTACCTCAACCGCAGGGAGCTCCTCGTGCCGTTCGGCGCGGTGATCGCGCTCATCGTCGCGATCGTCATCGTGCGCTGGGACTTCTTCGACCGGGTGATCACGGCCCGGACGCAGACGTCCCGGGCAGCCGCGTCGCCGCACTTCCTCGTCTACGAGTTCATCCCCGACGTCCTCTCGACGAACCCGTTCTTCGGGCTCGGCCTCAACAACTTCGCGGTCTACTACGAGTTCGTGACGGGCCGCGAGGACTTCGGGCCGCACTCGTTCTACGTCGCGACGATCGTCGAGACGGGTCTCGTCGGGGCCGGCGCTGATCGCCGTCTTCGTGCTCTGGATCTTCAGGAGGCTCAACGCCGCGCGCCGACTCGGCATCGCGCTCGCCGCCGTCGGAGACCCGCTGGCCGCGCGGGTGCGGCCGCTCGCCTGGGGGATGATGGCGGCGCTCGCCGCGACGCTCGTCGCGAACGTGTTCTACCTCACGATGACCTTCTACTACTTCTACGTCTTCGCGGTGCTCGCGGTCGCGGTGCCGGTCGTCTTCGGACGCCGTGCGCCACCTGCGGGCGCCTGATGCGCGTCCTCGTCCTGACGACGTCGTATCCGCGGGGGCCGGACGACGTCGCGGGCGTCTTCGTGCGCGACGCCGTCGAGCATCTGCGTGAGGCCGGCGTCGAGGTCGAGGTCGTCTCGCCTTCCTCGTTCATGCACTTCGGCCTTGCGTACGGGCACGGGATCCCCGGCAACATCCGGCGGCGGCCGTGGCTGGCGCTCCTTCTGCCGCTCTTCCTGCTCTCGTACGCGCGCGCTGCCCGTCGCGCCGCCCGCAGGGTGGATCTCGTCCACGCGCACTGGCTTCCCTCGGCACTTGCGGCGCGTGCGACCGGCAAGCCGTTCGTCCTCCAGCTCTGGGGAACGGACGCCGAGCTCGGGCTGCGCGCGCCGTTCCTCGTCCGTCCGCTCGTTCGGCGAGCGCGGATCGTGCTCTGCCCGTCGCGGGCGCTCGCCGACGACGCACGGAGGCTCGGCGCCCGCGAGGTCCGCGTCGTACCGAGCGGCGTCGAGATCCCGGCGGCGGTCGGCGAGCCGGAGCGTCCGCCGCATGTCCTCTTCGTCGGCCGGCTCTCGCCCGAGAAGGGCGTCGAGGAGCTGCTCGAGGCGACGGCGGGGATGCCGCGCGTCATCGTCGGCGACGGTCCGCTCCGGGACAGCGTCCCCGACGCGGTCGGGTTCGTCGCGCCCTCCGACCTCGGTGCCTATTACGAACGAGCGGCGGTCGTCGTGTGCCCGTCGCGTCGCGAGGGCTACGGGGTCGTCGCGCGCGAGGCGATGGCGCACGGCCGGCCGGTGGTCGCAACGGCAGTCGGCGGGCTCGTGGATGCCGTCGAGGACGGTGTCACGGGCACGCTCGTCCCGCCACGAGACCCGGGGGCGCTACGGAACGCGCTCGAGACGCTGCTCCGAGACGACGATCTCAGGCTCCGCTACGGGGCCGCGGCACGGGACGGGGCTCGCCGCGAGCTGTCCTGGGATGCTGCGACGAGCGCGACGATCGCCACCTACCGGGAGGCACTCGCAACCGGCTAGTCGACTCGGCGGCCGGATACCCTCCACGCGTGGAGACGGCATCTCGCCGCCGGCTGTGGCTGAGCGTCGCGGCGGTCCTTGCCGCGTGCCTCGTGCTTCCGTTCGTCAGCCGCGCTGCGGCGACGCAATGGCACGCCGACGTGCTCTGGGCGAGCGCGCTCCGCTCGCTCGGGGGCTCGGCGGAGCCATACGACCTGCAGGTCTTCCTCGCCGCGGGCGACGACGTCGCCGCCGGACGAAACCCGTACGTCGAGCCGGGCCGGATCGACGAGAACGCCGGCTCTCCGTACGTGTACCCGCCGGCGCTGGCCTTCGCCGTCGTTCCGCTCGCAGCGTTGCCGCACAAGATCGCCGACGTCCACGTCGCGGGGGTCATCGTCTCGCTGCTCCTGATCGCGTCCATCGTCGGCGGGCTCCTGCTGCTGGGCGTCCGAGACTGGCGCTGCCACGTGATCGCGGTCGTCTGCCCACCGAATCTGGAGGCGATCGAGTACGGGGCGATCGGGCCTGTGCTGTTCCTCCTGGTCGGCGTCATGTGGCGGTATCGCAGCTCGGTTGCCGGATCGGGCGCGGCGGCAGGCGCAGCGCTCGTGCTCAAGCTCTTCCTGTGGCCGCTCGTCGCCTGGCTCGCGCTCACGCGGCGCCTCCGAGCTGCCGCCGTCGCGACCGTCGGCGCGCTCGTGGTCGCACTCGGCACGTGGGCTGCGCTCGGGTTCGCCGGGCTCGTCGACTACCCCCGGCTGCTGCGCGAGCTCGTCGACCTCGAAGGAGCGAACTCGTACTCGGCCTACGCGGTGCTCGTGGCGCTCGGGCTTCCCGACGCGCTCGCGCGCGCGTCGGTCATCGTGCTGGCCGGCGTCCTCCTCTTGCTCGCCTGGCGGGCCGCGAGCGCGAAGGGCGAAGACGCAGTCGAGCGCGACCGACGGTCCCTGACGCTCGCGCTCGCGGCCGCGCTCGTCGCGACACCGATCCTGTGGCTCCACTACCTCGGACTGCTCTTCGTTCCGATCGCGCTCGCGCGCCCCCGGCTTACGGCGCTCTGGTTCGTGCCGCTCACGATGACGCTCTTCGAGGCGCTCGACTGGTACCGAGGTTGGCCGCGGGGGGACGCCGAGGCTCTCGCAAGCGTTGTCGTCGTCAGTGCGATCGTCTTCGCCGGGGCGCTCCAGCGGCGACGCGTCTGGGAGGCTTCCCCGGCGACCAGTTCGAGCACTGGCTGACGGCGCGGCTTCGGACGATCTGGCACCGCGAGTACCATCGTGGCCGTGCGGCAGCTGATCGTCGACGGCAAGCCGATCTCGCGCGACGGCGCGGCGTACGTGATCGCCGAGATCGGGCACAACCACCAGGGCGACCTCGATCAGGCCAAGGCGCTGATCCGCTCGGCGAAGGAGTGCGGTGTCGACGCCGTGAAGCTCCAGAAGCGCGACAACCGCACGCTCTTCACACGCGAGCAGTACGACGCGCCGTACGACAACGAGCACAGCTTCGGTGCGACCTACGGGGAGCACCGCGAGGCGCTCGAGCTGTCGGCGGGCGACTGGCTCGAGCTGCGGGAGTTCTGCCGCGAGGACGGCATCACGCTCTTCGCCACGGTCTTCGACGAGACGAGCGCCGACTTCATGGCCGGTCTCGACGCTCCCGCTTTCAAGATCGCGTCCGCGGATCTCGTCAACACGCCGCTCCTCAGGCACGTTGCGGCGTTCGGCAAGCCGATCTTCCTGTCCACCGGCGGCGGCTCGATGGAGGACGTCGAGCGGGCCGTCGACACGATCCTCCCGATCAACCCGGACCTCTGCGTGCTCCAGTGCACGGCGTCGTATCCGTGCGCGGTGGAGGAGCTCAACCTCGGCGTGATCGAGGCGTACCGCGAGCGCTTCCCCGACCTCGTCGTCGGGCTCTCCGACCATCAGAGCGGGATTGCGATGACCCTCGTCGCGTACATGCTCGGCGCGCGGGTCATCGAGAAGCACTTCACGCTCGACCACGCCTGGAAGGGCTCCGACCACGCGTTCTCGCTCATGCCCGAGGGCATGCGCCGCCTCGTCCGAGACCTCAGTCGCATCCCCGTCGCCATCGGCAGCGAGGCGAAGCAACCCGTCGAGAGCGAGCGCAGACCGCTCGAGAAGATGGGGAAGAAGCTCGTCGCGGCACGCGATCTCGAAGCGGGGCACGTCCTGGCTCCGGGCGACATCGCCGCGAAGTCGCCCGCCGACGGCGGCCTCCCGCCGTACGAGCTCGACCGCCTGCTCGGCCGGCGGCTGCTGCGTCCGCTCTCGTTCGAGCAGGACCTCGCGCTCGAGGACGTCGAGCTCGCGGAGGAGCTCGCCGCCCGCGGCTCCGTCGACGCGTGACCGACCCGCTGTTCGACGTCTCGGGCCGCGTGGCCGTCGTCACCGGCGGGATGGGACAGCTCGGCGCGGTGTACGCCTTCGGGCTGGCGGAGCGCGGGATGAAGGTCGCGATCTTCGACGTCACGGCCGGCGACGTGCCGTCCGGCGGCCGGGCCTACGAGGTGGACGTCACCGACCGCTCGTCGATCGAGGCGGCGACCAGGGAGATCGAGCAGGACTGGGGGCCGCCGCACCTGCTGGTGAACAACGCCGGGCTCGACTCTCCGCCGGATGCGCCCGCCGACGAGGTCGGCCCGTTCGAGTCGTACCCGGAGGACTCGTTCGACGCGGTCATGGAAGTCAACGTCAAGGGAGCGTTCCTCACGTGCCAGGTCGTGGGCGGCGCGATGGCGCGCGCGGGCAACGGGTCGATCGTGAACGTGTCCTCGATCTACGGGCTTCTGTCGCCCGTGCAGGACCTGTACGCGTTCCGCCGCGAGCGCGGAGACACCTTCGTGAAACCGGTCGCGTACTCGGTCTCGAAGTCCGCGATCCTGAACCTGACGCGGTACCTCGCCACCTACTGGGCGAAGTCGGGCGTGCGCGTGAACACGCTGACGCTCGCAGGCGTCTGGAACGAGCAGCCGGCGGAGTTCCTGGCCGCGTACACGGCCCGCGTCCCGATGGGCCGCATGCTCGACGCGGAGGAGGCGCTGGGCGCGGTCGTGTTCCTCGCGTCGGACGCCTCGTCCTATGTCACCGGCGCCAACCTCGTCGTCGACGGGGGCTGGTCGGCCTGGTAGGCCCTTGATCCCGGACGAGATCCCGAACCTCATCGGCGGCGAGGCGCGTCCCGCCGCCTCGGGAGGCTGGCTCGACAAGCTCCGGCCCGCGGACGGGACCTTGCTCTGCCGCGTGGCGCGCTCCGGCGCGGAGGACGTGCGGGCCGCGGTCGAGGCCGCACGCGCCGCGCAGCCGGCCTGGGCCGAGCGGACGGCGGTCGACCGCGGCGATGTCGTGCGAGAGCTCGCGCTCCGGCTGAAGGAGCGGCGCGAGGAGGCGTCCCAGCTCGTCGCGGAGGAGACGGGGAAGCCGATCGAGCTCGCCCGCGGCGAGACCGACGCGGCGGTCGAGATGGGCCTCTTCGTCGCCGGCGAGGGCCGGCGCTCCTACGGGCGCACGACGACCGCGAGCATGGCCCACCGGACGGTGCTGACGCTCCGACAGCCGCTCGGCGTAGCCGGGCTGATCATGAGCTTCAACACGCCGCTCCCCAACGTCGCCTGGAAGGCGTTCCCGGCGGTCTTCTGCGGGAACGCGGCGGTCGTCAAGCCTTCGGAGCACACGCCCGCGTCGGCGTGGCTCTTCGGCGAGCTCGCCCGGGAGGCCGGCTTGCCCGACGGTGTGCTGAACGTCGTCCAGGGCAGCGGGCAGGAAGCGGGCGCTCCGCTCGTCGAGCACGAGGACGTCGACCTCGTGAGCTTCACCGGATCAGCTGCAACCGGCCGCTGGATCAACGAGGTCGCAGGCAAGCGGCTCGCGAAGGTCTGCCTCGAGCTCGGCGGCAAGAACGCGCTCGTCGTCTGCGACGACGCCGAGCTCGGGAACGCGGTCCGCTGGGCGACCGCCTCCGCGTTCTCGAATGCCGGTCAACGTTGCGCCTCGGCGAGCCGGCTCGTCGTGTTCGACGATGCGTACGAGGAGTTCCGCGAGCGGCTCGTGGCCGAGGCGGGCGGTCTTCCGGCCGAGCCCGTGATCAGCGAGGCGAGCCTCGACCGCATGCTCGAGTCGATCGCGGGCGCGGTGTCCGGGGGCGCGACCGTGCTCGCGGGCGGGGAGCGCCTCGACCGCGCCGGATGGCATCTTCCTCCGACGGTGCTCGAGGGAGCCGCTCCGGACGCGGAGATCTCGTCGACGGAGCTCTTCGGCCCCGTGACGATCCTCTACCGGGTGCGCGACCTCGGAGAAGCAATCGAGCTCGTCAACGACTCGCCGTACGGGCTCACCGCGTCGATTCACACCGCCAGCGTCCACCGCGCCATGCGCTTCGCCGAGAAGGTGCAGGCGGGGGTCGTGGTGGTGAACGGCGGGACCCACGGGTCTGAGCCGCACATGGGCTTCGGCGGCGTGAAGCAGTCGGGTACCGGGTGGCGCGAAGCAGGGGTAGAGGCGCTGGACGTGTATTCCGATTGGAAGACCGTGAACCTGATCGCCGATCCAGCGCTGACATGAGCGACACCGTTGCGGTGCTCGGCCCGGGCGCCGTGGGCGGCGCCCTTGCGGCCCACCTCGTGCACGCGGGCGTCCACACGATCTGCGTCCCGCGCCGTGACATGGCCGGCGTCATGGCGCTCTCCGGCCTGACGCTCGAGGTCGACGGTCGAGAGCCGCTCGTCGTGCGCCCCGAGGTGACGGACGAGCTTGCCGAGCCCGTCGCGGTGCTCCTGATCACTGTCAAGGCGCACCAGCTCGAAGATGCTCTCGAGCAGGTGGATCCCGCGTCGGTCGAGGGCGCGGTCGTGATTCCGCTCCTCAACGGGCTCGAGCATCTCGAGCCCATCCGGGAGCGGCTCGGCGCCCGGGTCGCCGCGGGCACGATCTCCCGCTTCGAGGCGTACCGCGTCGGCCGCGTGCAGATCATCCAGAAGACGCCCTCGGGGCTCGTCTCGTTCGCATCGAGCGAGGTGCCGGACGAGGAGCTCGAGCGTGCCGGGCGGCTGCTCGACCGGGGAGCGTTCGAGGTGCTGGTCGGCGAGAGCGAGAAGCAGGTGCTGTGGGACAAGGCAGCGCGGCTCGCGGTCATCTCCGCCGTGACCTCGCTCACGCACCGCTCGATCGGTGAGCTCCTCGACGACCCGGCGTGGCGACGGCGGATCGAGGAGGCCATCGACGAGGCGTGCGCGATCGCCGCCGCGGACGGCGTCATGCTCCTGCCCTCCACCCAGTGGGCGATCATCGGCGACATGGACTACGACCTGACCACCTCCACCGCGCGCGACATCGAGGCCGGCAGGCCTTCGGAGCTCGACGCGATCGCCGGTTCCGTCGTCCGCGCGGGTGAGCGGCTCGGGGTGTCGTGCCCCGCGCTCACCGAGCTCTACGAGCGGGCCGCGGAACAGGTCGTGTGACCGGATACGGCGAGAACGGGCCACGCGCCATCGCCTTCGTGCCGGCGCGATCCGGCTCCGAGCGGGTGCCGGGGAAGAACGTGCGGCCGCTGGCGGGGCATCCGCTGCTCGCATATGCGATCGAGACGGCCCGGCAAAGCGACGTCTTCGAGCGCATCGTGCTCTCGACGGATGCGGAGGAGATCGCCGAGGTGGCGCGCGCGTACGGGGCGGACGTCCCCTTCCTTCGCCCCGCGGAATACGCGACCTCGACGTCGCCGGACATCGAATGGCTGCGCTACACGCTCGAGCGCCTCGAGGAGCGCTACGACCTGTTCGCGATCGTGCGCGCAACGAACCCGTTCCGCGGGCCGGAGACGGTCCGCCGCGGGTACGAGCAGCTCCTCGCGACGCCCGAAGCGGACTCCATCCGCGCGGTCGAGCTCGTGAAGCAGCACCCTGGGAAGATGTGGGTGCTCGACGACGACGCCCGGACGATGCGGCCCATCCTCGACCAGTCGCATCTCGACGTCGCCTGGCACGCCGGCCAGTTCCAGGCGCTGCCGCACGTGTACGTCCAGAACAGCGCGCTCGAGATCGCCTGGACGCGCGTCGTATCCGAGACGGGAACGCGGGAGGGTCGCGTCCTTGCGCCGTTCTTCACCGAGGGCTACGAAGGGCTCAACGTCGACGACGAGGAGGACTGGCAGCGCGCCGAGCGGCTCGTCGCGTCCGGGGCGGCGACGCTCCCGGAGATCCGGCGCGGCCCGGGCCCCACGTGAGCTCACACTTCGAGCTGGCGCCGGACGAGTACGAGCGTCAGCGCGAGGGGCACATGCAGCGACGCCGGCAGGAGCTGGTGGCGGAGATCCTCCGCCGTGCAGAGTTGGAAGCGCTCGTCGTCGAGCTCGGCTGCGGGCCGGGCGCCCTGGTCGCGTCACTTGCCGACGCACACTCCGAGCTCCGGTTTCTGGGTCTCGACATCGACGAGTCGATGATCGAGCACGCCCGGCGAACGCACGTCGCTGCGAACCTGTCCTTCGAGGTCGCCGACCTCGAGGTCGGGGCGCCGTCCGTCGCGGCCGATGTCCTCTTCAGCGTCGACCTCGTCCATCACGTCCACGACCACGATGCGTTCCTCCGCAACGTCGCGGGCCTTCTCGGTCCTGGTGGGACGTGGGTGCTGGCCGAGCCGAACGTGTTCCATCCGTACGTCTTCGTCCTGCAGGAGCGGATGCGCCGCCGGGGGCTCGACGAGGACCACTTTCGGCCCTGGCGCTTCCAGGCGGCCCTTCGGCGGGCAGGGCTCGTGGTCGAGCGCCGGCGGACGGCGTTCGCCGTCCCGGGCTGGGTGCGGAGCGTTCCCCGGCCCGTCGCTCGCGTGGAACGGGTGGTCGAGCGGGTGCCGTTCCTCGGCGGAAGCATCGTCTACGTCGTGCGGGCAACCGGACGCGCCGCTTATCCTGCGGCGCCATGAAGGTCGCGAGCCTCGAGACGCTGATCTGCGACGCCGGCTGGCGGCCCTGGATCTTCGTCAAGGCGACGACGGACGACGGGCTCGTGGGCTGGTCCGAGATCACCGACTCGCACGGGTCGCCGCGCGGGCTTGCCGGGATCGTGGAGGACCTGTCGCCGCTCGTCGTCGGGCAGGACCCGCGGGCGGTGGAGCGGATCTACTGGGACCTGTACCGCGCGACGCGCCAGAGCCCGGGCTCCGTGATCGCGAAGGCGATCGGTGGGATCGAGAACGCGCTCCTCGACCTCAAGGCGAGGGCGCTGGGGGTGCCGGTGTACGAGCTCTTCGGCGGCCCGACCCGCGACACGATTCCGCTCTACTGGTCGCACTGCGGGACGACGCGCGCTCGCGCGTACGAGGTCACGGGCACGCCGAAGCTGGCGTCGTACGAGGACGTGGAGGCGCTCGGCCGCGAGGTCGTCGAGCGTGGGTACGGCGCGTTCAAGACCAACATCGTCGTCCCCGGCGAGCAGCCCGCGGTGCTCATGCCCGGTTTCGGCTCGGGCGGAGGGTCGCTCCAGGCGGGCGAGATCGCGGAGGCGCTCGTGAAGCTCCTCGAGAGCTTCCGGACGGGGACAGGGGACAAGGCGCGGCCGATCGTCGACCTGAACTTCAACCTGGAGCCGGAAGGCTGCCTGCACGTCGCCAAGGCTCTCGAGCCCTTCGACCTGCTCTGGCTCGAGCTCGACCTCTTCGATCCGGGCGCGCTCGGAGCCGTTCGCGCCCGCGCGCCGATGCCGATCTGCTCGGGCGAGAACCTCTACGGAGCGCGGCAGTTCCGGCCGTTCCTCGAGGCGGCGGGCCTCGACGTCGCGTCCGTGGACGTCATCTGGAATGGCTTCCACCAGTCGAAGAAGATCGCCGACCTCGCGGAGACCTTCGAGGTGAACTGCGCGCCGCACAACTACTACTCGCACCTCGCGACCTTCATCGGGGCTCAGTGGTGCGCGGCGATCCCGAACGCGCGCATCCTCGAGATCGACGTCGACGACGTGCCGTGGCGCGAAGAGCTCGTGACCGCGACGCCGGAGATCGCCGAGGGCGAGCTGCGGATCCCGAGCGGCCCCGGTTGGGGCGCGGACGTCGTCGAGGACGTGCTCGCCGAGCATCCATGGCAGTCGGGCGACTGACGGCGGCGGGCTGACCTAGGCGGGCTTGCGGAGCAGGTGCAGGTCGTGCCTGCCGTCGCCCACCGCGGGCCGGAAGCCGACGACGTCGAGGTCGCCGCTCAGCGTCGTGCGAACGTACTCGGGCGGGTGATACGCGCTACAGAGGCTCGACCCCGACGAGCTCCCGTAGAGGACGACCAGCCGGCCCGCGCGGAAGGCCTGCTGCTCGGGCTCGTTCAGCCGTCCGAGCGAGAGGTAGTGCTCCCCGAGGGTCGAGATGACGAGATACCCGCCGGGGCGCAGCGTCCGGGTGAGCTCGCGAACCCACGCGTGCTGCGCCTCTTCGGTGAGGTGCGTGAAGACGGAGAGCGCGTAGGCGAGATCGAAGGACTCGTGCGCATACGGAAGCGGTGGTGACTCGTCGGTCAGCACGACCTCCGCGAACGGCAGATTCTCGGAGCACCACGCAACGGCCGTCTCGTTGACGTCGCACCCGCAGCGACGTGTCTCGGAGAGGCTCGACCAGTGGCGCAACACGCGACCGCATCCACACCCGAAGTCGAGGAGCGCGTCGACCGTCTCGAGATCCGAGCCCTGCTCGGCCAGGAGCTCTCGGATGAGCTCGGTATGCCTGCGGCCGCTCTGCAGGAAGAAGTCGGCGTCGGCGTGCTGCGGCCCGGATCGAGCACGCAGCATGGCCGGGGGGAGCGGGAGACCCGCGTCGACGCTAGGCCCGCGCCCGCGCAGGCGCAGTGCGAGTGCCATCTCGTAGAGGCGCGCCGTCGGGCGCGCGAGACCGACGCGGTCGAGCCAGTCCAGTGCGGTGCGCCGTCGCCCCCAGCTCGCCGGTTCGGTCATCGCGGCACCGTAGCTGCGTCCTCGCTCATGCGGCGATCGCTCCCGAAAACACCGCGCTCGTCCCGGCACTGCAGGCAGGCGAGCTTGGGAACGGGCACCGCGCGAACGTCAGGCGCTGGCCGTCGTGCCCTCGTCAGGTGTGACCAAGCATTCGAAGGCGAAGTAGAGGCTTGCGTTCTTCGGGATGAACCGTGCGAGCGCGTTCCAGACGCGCATCGTGGCGGGACCTACCTTCCGAGAGGCATAGACGATGTTCCACGTGTGCATCGCGCGCACACTGAGGCCGCCATGCTCGAGGAGGTTCCGCCATCCTTCCGACGTCAGGAACATCTCCGAGAACTGCTGGTGGCCCTCGCTCGGCTGCGTTCCGTGTCGAAGCCCGAGCCAGACATGGCCGAGGAAGAAGAGGTTCGGAACGAGGATGAGCGCCGTTCCGTCGGAGCGGAGGACGCGCGCGATCTCGCGTACGCCTTGCAGCGGGTCGGAATAGTGCTCGAGGCTTCCGAGGCATGTGACGTACTCGAATGTGTCGTCGTCGAAGGGGAGGTGCTCGCCCGACCCGACGTGGAGGTCCGCATCGGCGCCGAGCCGTTCGCGGGCGGCGTCGATGGCGACCGGCGAGAGGTCGATGCCCACGACTCGCAGTCCATGCTCGGCGGCGTAGTGGAGGAACTCACCGCGCCCGCATGCGACGTCGAGAAGCTGCGCTCCGTGCGGAGCGTCGAGGATCCCGAGGAGCCACGAGATGTATTCGCGGTGCCGATGGGCGTCCGGCGCGTCGGTGGCGACCGCATGCCAGTGGTCGTACTCGGATCGCAGGACCGCGTCCGGGTCGTGCACGGGCCGAAGCTTACTCACGGGCCAGGCCGTCCCGGAGCGCCTCGCGACCGGCGTACGGCGCAAGGCGCAACTGGCTAGCGTCTTCTCTGGTGCCGCGGCTCAGCACGATCCCGACGACGAGTTCGACCGCGTCTTTTCACCGGGCGGCGTACGCTCCAAGCGGTGTCCTATGACGACCTCACCAAGGAGCGGTGGGCGCAGGTCTGGGCCGGGTCAGACGTTGAGTACGACCCCACGCGCGAGCCGCAGCTTCGAGACGCACTCGAGCTGATCCTCCAGCATTGGCCGCAGCCGCAGGGCGGCCGATTCCTGGAGGCGGGCTGCGGCCCTGCGGCATGTGCGCTCAACCTCGCTCGGCTCGGAGTCGAGGTGGCCGGCGTCGATCTCGCATCCGAGGCGATGGAAGGTGCGAAAGCGACCTTTGCCCGCCACCAGCTCGAGGGAAGCTTTGTCGTCGGGGATGTGAGGGATCTTCCGTTCCCAGACGCGAGCTTCGACTTTGTCTACGCCGGTGGAGTCGTTGAGCACTTTCGCGAGTCCGCTGTCGCAGTCCGTGAGATGGCGCGTGTGCTGAGGCCAGGTGGTCGTCTTCTGCTCACGGTGCCGGCGCTGACCCTGAGCTATCCGTACCTGTTCCTGCGTGGCAACGTGCCGGCCCTCAGCCGTCTCGAGGACGTCGTGTCGTTTGTGCAATTCCGGCTACTCGGAGGAAGACTTGCGACCTTTGGGTACGAGCGGTCGCTTCTGAAGGGCGACGTGCGAAGACTTCTGGAGGGAGCACAGCTGCATGCGATCCGTGTTGCGCGCTTCGACCCACATCTCCCGCTACTCACGATTCCGCAGCGCCTCAGGCCGCTCGCCCGAAAGCTGGCCAGGACGGATCTCTTCGCGCCGATGTACTACGGAGTCGGGACGAGACGCGCGTCCTCGCCGTCGAGTTCGCAGACTGGCTAGCCTCGTGCGCGGTGCCGCGGCTCAACATGATCCCGACGAGCGAGTTCGACCGCGTCCGCGCCGGCGGCGGGGATCGCGATGCGACCCTCGAGCTCCTCGCGGACATGTGCCGGCTGAACGCGCTCGTCGCCGTGAAACAGGCGGGCTCGGGCCACCTCGGATCGAGCTTCAGCGCGCTCGACGTCGTCGCGCACTTGCTCTTCGAGGAGCTGAACCTCCGCGCGGTCGGCTTCGAGAGCCCCGACCGCGACGTCTTCTTCTCCTCGAAGGGGCACGACGTGCCGGGTCTCTATGCGGCGCTCGTCGCCCTCGGTGCGATCCCGTCGGAGCGGCTGCTTCGTCTGCGGCGGCTGGGCGGCCTGGACGGTCACCCGGACGTCGGCGTGCCGGGGATCGAGGCGAACTCGGGATCGCTCGGCATGGGAGTCTCGAAAGGGCGCGGCATCGCCTGGGCGAAGCGGCACCTCGGGCGCGGCGGGCGCGTGATCGTGATGCTCGGGGACGGCGAGCTCCAGGAGGGCCAGAACTGGGAGGGCTTTCAGGGGGCCGCTGACGAGCGTCTCGGCGGGCTGTGGGTGGTCGTCGACCGCAACGAGCTGCAGTCGGACAAGCCGACGGACGAGATCGTCCGGCTCGGCGATCTCGAGGAGAAGCTTCGCTCGTTCGGCTGGGACGCCCGTTCGTGCGACGGCCACGACCATGCGGCGCTGGCGGACGTGTTCGCGTCGTTCCGCCATGGCGACGACCGGCCGAAGGCGCTCGTCGCGAAGACGGTGAAGGGCAAGGGCGTGTCCTTCATGGAGCACCCGGCGGCGCTGCGGGAAGGAGGTGGCACCTACCGTTGGCACGCGGGCGCACCCGACGACGCGTCGTTCGAGCGTGCCTTCGCCGAACTCGCCGAGCGAATCGATTCGAGGCTCGAGAAGCTCGCGCTCGAGCCGATGTCGCTCGAGCCGGTCGCGCCACCGGAGCAGGTCGTCGCGGAAAGCCTCGAGGGGGAGCCCGAGAGCGGTGTCGGGACGCGTGCGAAGGTCACGGACGAGTACGTCGCCCAGGCATACGGGGAGGCGTTGGTCGAGCTCGGGGCCGCACACGAGCAGCTGGTGGTTCTCGACGCCGACCTCGCGTCGGACTGCCGCGTCCGCTCGTTCGAGCTGACGTATCCGGATCGCTTTCTCGAGTGCGGCATCGCCGAGCAGGACATGGTCTCCGCGGCGGCCGGGCTCGCGCGACACGGCCTGCTCCCGGTCGTCAACTCGTTCGCGTCCTTCCTCGCGTCACGTGCGAACGAGCAGATCTACAACCAGGCGAGCGAGAAGACAAAGGTCGTGTACGCGCTGCACTACGCCGGGCTGATCCCGGCCGGGCCGGGGAAGTCGCACCAGTCGCTGCGCGACGTCTCGCTCCTCGCGGCTCTGCCGAACATGACGATCGTGCAGCCGGCGAACGCCGAGGAGACGGCGGACCTGCTGCGCTGGGCGGTCGAGGACGCGGACGAGAGCGTCGCGATCCGGCTCGCCATCGGGCCTTCCCCGCGGCGGATCGACCTCCCCTCGAGCGGCGTCGAGCCGGGCCGCGGCACGATGCTGCGCGACGGCGCCGACGCCGTGCTCTTCGCCTACGGTCCCGTGATGCTGCACGAGGCGCTGCTCGCCTCGGAAGCGCTCGACCGGGGCGGTGTCGGCGTGGCGGTCGTCGACATGCCGTGGCTCAACCGGCTCGACGCGTCGTGGCTCGAGGACGTCATCGGCTCGAGGCCGGTCTTCGTGCTCGAGGACCACGCCCCGGTAGGCGCCCTCGGCGACGCGGTCCGCCGCGAGCTGGACGGGCGCTCGATCACCGTGTTCGGCGTCGAGGGATGGCCGGCGTGCGGGACGCCGCAGGAGGCCCTGCGCTTCCACCGGCTCGACGGTGCGTCGCTCGCGGAGAGAGTCACGAGCCGCCTCGACTCATGACGAAGCGGGTCTGGACCGTCCTCTCGGACCCGTTCCCGACCCGAGTCTTCGTCGACTGCGGCATCGTCTCGGGTCTCGCGGAGCGGCTGCCCGACCGGGTCGAGGCGATTCTCGTGCTGCCTCCGGGGGAGATGGCCGTCTGGGCCGAGCGGCTGGGCGACGTGCCGCGGTCGAACGGCGCCAAGCTCTTTCCCGAGCAGGTCGGGATGGTGGAGCGCGGCCTTCGACGAATCGACTTCGCCGTCGACCGCAACGCCGGGTACTACCCGCTGTCGGTACGGCACAGCCTCCGCCATGGGTTCAACCGCGAGCGGATGCGGCCGAAGCATCCGAACGTGTTCCTCGACTCCTCGCGGGGCCGCCGGCTGCCGGGCTCGGAGACGGTCCGGGGCGCCCTTCGCGGCTGGCTGTACTCGAAGCGGCGCTACGTGTCGAGCGAGCTCCTCGAGCGGATGCGCGCGGAGTGCTCGCTCGTCGTCCTCGCGAACGTCCAGAGTCATCCGGCGGTTCCCTTCCTCGTCGCGGCCCGCCGGCTCGACATCCCGGTCGTCGGCTACGTGGCGAGCTGGGACCACACGGTCGGCAAGGGGCTCGTGTCGCCGCACGTCACCCGCTACGTCGTCCAGAACGAGGTGATGCGCGACGACCTCGTCCAGTACCACGACGTCGATCCTCAGCGCGTGACGGTGACCGGCTGGCCGCAGACCGACGTCTTCGAGCCGCGCCGGCCGCTCGGGGAGTACGAGGCGATCCTCGCCCAGCTCGACCTCGTGCCCGGTGTGCCCGTCGTGCTCGTCGCGGGGAACACCCCGACGAACGCACCGTACGAAGGCGAATTCGTCGAGCGGCTCGTCGAGTGGTGGCGCACGAGCGACGTCGGCGGCCGGCTCCAGCTCCTCTTCCGGCCGCATCCACGGGACGTGGACTGGCGCGAGCGGTACGCGGCCGCACTCGCATGCCCGGGTGTCGCCGTCCAGGGGCCGTCGTACACCGATCTGGAAGTCCTCGCAACGCTGCTCCAGCACGTGGGTTGCGTCGTCGCGAACGCGGGAACCATCCTCCTCGACAGCCTCGTGAACGACCGGCCCACAATCTGCGTCCTGTACGACGAAGGCGCATTGCCCGGCGAGCGCCACGCCGAGCTGAACGTCACCGGCAAGCACTACTCCGAGCTCGTGCACTCCGCGGCGTTCCTGCGCGCCAGGAGCTTCGACGAGGTGGTCGCCGGGATCGACCGCGCGCTCGCGGATCCCGCTGAGCTCGGGGCCGAGCGTGCGCGAGTCGCCCACGACGTCGTAGGGGAGGTCGACGGTCGAGCGGCCGAGCGCGTCGTGGACGCGATCGTCGCGACCCTGCCCTGATGCGCCGCGCACTCGCCCGTCGAGCGGAGACGATGTTCGGCCGCGCGATGTCGCTCAACCTCGC
The DNA here is from genome assembly GCA_963815895.1 of uncultured Actinomycetes bacterium. GTDB lineage: Bacteria > Actinomycetota > Thermoleophilia > Gaiellales > Gaiellaceae > GMQP-bins7. The sequence continues at coordinate 1,357,289 of CAWFIP010000002.1, forward strand.
GAACATCGAGCGCGGGCACTCGACGCAGCGCGACCCGGAGGGCGCCTCGTCGACCTCGGGTGTGACGACGGAGCCCGGACGCTGCGTCTCGCTGCCGCGGCACATGCGGCGGAGGTGCACGGGGTCGAGCTTCCGGGCGAGTCCGCGGAGGCCGCCCGGAGGCGGGGAATCGCGGTGACGGAGGCGGACCTCAACGAGGCCCTGCCGTTCGACGACGAACGCTTCGACGTCGTCGTCTCCAACCAGGTGCTGGAGCATCTCGGCGACACCGACGCGTTCGTCTCCGAGGTCTCCCGGCTGCTCGAGCCGACGGGGCTCGCGGTCGTCTCCACCGAGAACCTCGCGAGCTGGCACAACATCGCCGCGCTTCTCCTCGGGTGGCAGCCGTTCTCGCTCAGCAACGTGACCTCAGCCCGTGCCGGCCTCGGCAATCCGCTCGCGGTACATCGTGGGGAACACCAGGGCGCGACCTCGTGGCAGCACTCCCGGGTCTTCTCGTATCGGGGGCTGCGCGAGCTGTTCGAGTCGCACGCGCTCGCCGTGCGCGGTGTCCTCGGCGCGGGCTACTTCCCGCTCCCCGCGACCGTTGGCAGGCTCGAGCCGAGGCATGCGGCGTTCCTCACCATCGTCGCGACGCACTGAGGTGCGGCGGGGACGTATCCAGTCCCGCCCCTAGAATCGCCGGGGTGAGCGTCCAGAGCGAGGTGCAGGACACGGTGACTCGGCAGCGCAGGGACGGAGTGGCGCGCAAGCCTGTCCTGAGCGTCGTCGTACCGGTCTACAACGGCGGGGATGCGATCGTCGAGAACCTTGCGCTCATCCGGAGCGCGGCCTCCCGCGGTCTGTCGCCGGATGATCTGGAGCTCATCGTCGTGTCGGACGGATCCGTCGACGGCACGACCGAGCGCCTGATCGAAGCCCAGAGCGACGTCGACATGCACGTCATCCACTACGACCACAACGCCGGGAAGGGCTTCGCGGTGAAGATGGGCGCCCTCGACGCCTCCGGGGACTGGATCGCCATCGTGGACGCCGACCTCGACCTCGACCCGAACTCGATCCCGGATTACCTCGAGATCGCCCGCCGCGAGCAGCTCGACTTCGCAATCGGGTCCAAGCGGCACCCGGACTCCGTCGTGTACTACCCGCGGTCGCGCCGAATCGCCAGCTGGTGCTATCAGCAGCTGAACCGCATCCTCTTCCGGCTCGACGTGCGAGACACGCAGGTGGGCCTCAAGGTGTTCCGGAAGGAGATCGCCGAGACGGTCGTGCCGGTGCTGCTCGTGAAGCAGTACGCGTTCGATCTCGAGCTGCTCGCGGTGGCGCGGGCCTTCGGCTACCGGCGGGTGCGTGAGATGCCGGTGCACCTCGAGTACCGCTTCACGGGCTCCGGCGTCGGCTCGGCTGCAGTCGCGCGGGCGCTGTGGGACACGGTGACGGTCTTTTACCGTCTGCGCATCCTCCGCACGTACCACGCCAGGCGGCGAGAGCTCAACCTCGAGCCGTGAGCGAGCGCCTGTCCGTTGTGATGCCCGTGCACGACGAGGCGGCGCACCTCCCTGCGACCATCGAGGCACTCGCCGCCGCGGTCGAGCGGAGCGGCTTCTCGGCCGACGCCGTCCTCGTTGACGACGGCTCGACCGACGGGAGCGCGGAGGCGGCGCGCGCGGCGGCCGGCGAGCGACTGCCGTTGACCGTCGTTGCGCAGCAGAATCGCGGTCGCTTCGAGGCGAGGCGGGCGGGAGTGGGCGCGGCCCAGGGCGACTGGGTGCTGCTGCTCGACGGGCGCGTACGCATCGGGCTCGACAGCCTCGCGTTCGTGGAGCCGAGGCTCCAGGAGGGGGCGAGGGTCTGGAACGCACACGTCCACGTGGACACCGAAGGAAACCCGTACGGCGCCTTCTCGAACGTGCTCGTCGAGCTCGCGTGGCGCGACTACTTCGGCGAGCCGCGCACGACGAGCTACGGCCTCGAGGAGTTCGACCGCTTCCCCAAAGGGACCACGTGCTTCCTCGCTCCGCGAGAGCTGCTGCTGGAGGCGCTGGACGGGTTTCGGAGCGGGTACGCGGACCTCCGGCACGCGAACGACGACACGCCGGTGATCCGCTGGATCGCCGGACGCGAGCGCATTCACATCTCGCCCTCGTTCGCGTGCGACTACAAGCCGCGGGCGACGCTCTCCTCGTTCGTGCGCCACTCGCTGCACCGAGGCACCGTGTTCCTCGACGGGCACGGACGGCGGGAGTCGCGCTTCTTCCCGCTGGCGGCGGCGTTCTTCCCCGTGAGCGCCGTGCTCGCGCTCGCCTCGCTCCGCAGGCCCTCGCTCGTGCCGGCGATCGCGGCAACCACCTCGGCTGGCGCGGCCGCGGTGGCGGCCGCGACCGGCCGCTCTGCATTCGAGACTGCATCGGTCGCGGCGCTCGCACCCGTCTACGTGGCTGCGCACGGCGCGGGGATGTGGCGCGGCCTCGTCCTCCTCGCACGGCATCGCCTGGCGAACGGCCCGGCGTGATCCTCGTCGTCTTCGGCACGACGGGGGAGCTGATCAAGCTCGCACCCGTTCTGCTGCGCCTCGAGGACCGCGGGCACCGCTACCTGCTCGCGACGACGGGCCAGCAGGTCGAGCAGATCCCCGGCTTCCTCGAGCAGTTCGGGCTGCGCCAGCCGGATCTCTGGCTCGCGCGCGGGTCGGGCGGCCGAGACCTTCGGACGAATCGCGACATCCCGGGTTGGCTGGCGACGGTAAGCCGCTCGTTCGCCCGCGCGCGCCGGCTGCTCCGCCGGGACCTTCTCTCGGGCCCCGGAAAGCCTCTCGTCCTCGTCCACGGCGACACGATGACGACCGTGCTCGGCGCGTCCATGGGGCGGGCGCTCCGCGTTCCGGTCGCGCACATCGAGGCCGGGCTCCGAAGCTACGACCTGCGCCATCCGTTTCCGGAGGAGCTCAACCGGCGGACTGCGTCGCGGATCGCGCGCATCCACTACGCACCCGGGCCCTGGGCTGCGTCGAACCTCCGCTTCGGCGACGTCGTCGACACCGGGTCGAACACGATCCGTGACAGCCTCGCACTCGTCGGCGAGAACGGGGACGTGTCCGCGCTCATGCCCGACGGCCCGTTCGGGGTCGTCTCGCTGCACCGCTTCGAGCTCCTGTCCAGCCGGATCGAGCTCGGCGGCGTGCTCGAGGTCCTCGCGAGGGCGGCCCAGCGAACGCCCCTCGTCTTCATCGACCACTCCGTCACGGTGGCGGCGCTCGAGCGGTTCCGCTTCGGCCGCTACTTCGACACGAGCGCGTTCGTCCGCGTGCCGCGCCTGCGGTTCTTCGACTTCGTCAGGCTGGAACGTCGCAGCTCGTTCGTCGTCACGGACAGCGGCGGGAGCCAGGAGGAGTGCTTCTATCTCGACGTCCCGTGCCTCGTGCACCGTCTCCGCACGGAGCGGCGCGAGGGGCTGGGCGAGAACGTCGTGCTCTCGCGAAAGAGGCTCAAGGTGGTCGAGCAGTTCCTCGAGGCTCCCGAGCGACATCGCCGTCGGTCGTCGCTTCCCGACGTCTCGCCGTCGGACGTGATCCTGGCCGATCTCGAGCAGCGGTTGATCGCCGCCGGCTAGAAGGCTCCGAGGCCGAGCCTGGCGAGGAGGTCGTCCAGCAGCACCGGCCAGTCGAACTCGCGCGCGTGCCGGAGCGCGAGCTCTCGCCGCTCCCGCCACAGGGCGGGCGTGCCGAGGCCCCGCTCGATTGCGTCAGCCAGGTCATCGGCGTCGAAGCGAACGATCTCGGCGCCCGCCTGGTCGGCGAGCTCCCGCGCGTTCGGGGGAACGTCCGTGAGGACGATGGGGAGGCCCGCGGCAAGGTATGCCTTCAGCTTCCCGGGGTCGGCGTGCCGCGTGAAGCTCGACCGGGCATCGTCGTACGGTGCGACGGCCAACGAGCCTTCGGCGAGCAGGCGCTCGACCCCGCGGTGGTCCGCGACGTACCCGTGGAAGTGGACGATGCCGTCGAGCCCGAGCGACCGCGTCCGCTCGCGCAGCGACTCTTCGTCCGGGCCGGAGCCGACGATGCTCGCGACGACGTTCGAACCGCGGCGCTCGAGGATGGCCATCGCGTCGAGAAGGCGAGCGATCCCCTGGCGCGGCACGAGGTGGCCGAGGAACACGATCCGTCGTCGCTCGTAGCCGTCGGCCGGAACGGTGGGGGTCCGCTCGAGCCACGCTCCCATCGGGACGACGTATGCCGGCGGGCGCGATCCGCCGGCGAGGCCGTGGTGGAGCTCACGCGCCTCCCGGGCCGCCTCCGAGAGCTCGACCCGTGCGTCGGCGTGCGTGCAGCAGTAGCGGTCGAGGCGGTTGTAAACGCGGGTCAGCAGCGTTCCGGGGCCGAAGCGGTCGGGCACGAAGTCGACCGACCAGAGGACGACCTTCGCCGCACGGCCGAGACGGCGGTCCGCGAGACCACGCCCGCACGCGAGCGGGTTGAAGCCGAACCACGCATCGACCCGAGGCATGCGGAGCGGGATCGACGGGTCGGCCGCGAACGACAGCGGTGGAGCCAGCCTGACGTCGATCGACCGGGTGCCGACCTCACGGCCGTCGGCATACGTCGTGATGAGATGGCGTGTGCCCTGCTCGCGTGTGAGTGGGTGGAGCACCGCCACGACGTCGTTGCCGCGCGAGACGAGGTGATCGCGCAAGGCCTGCGCTGGACCGTCCGCGAACCCGTTCGCGACGATCGCGAAGGACGGCATTGATCAGAACCCCGGTTCCGGGGCGATCGGCTCTGCGCGGAGCTGCGGCGGCAGGGCCGCAGTGCTGGCATGAGGCGTCGAGATCACGATCGCGTCGTCCTGGGATGTCGCCGGCGGGTCGGTCTTGAGGAGGATGTACGAGCGCCCACGCGGGACGTCTACGAGGACAGAGACGCGCGTGCGGCCGTCGAGCGTGAACGGCAGCTCGGTCTCGGCGTCGGTCACCCGCAGGACACGGGGCTCGTCTCCGGGAGGCGTCGCATCGAACGTGAGGCGGAGAACGCTGGGAGCCTTCGCCGCGAACTCGACGAGACCGACCCCTGCCGGTGAGACGAGCGGGTAGCCGACGTACCCGCCGGTCGCGCGGGTCGGGCCGTCGAAGCCACCGGGGAGTGTCACCAGCGCGGGTGCCGCGGGCGCCGTGACGCGCCACACGGACGAGCCGTCGGGCCAGCGCTGCACGAGCTCGTACCCGGGGCCCCAGCTCTTCCGGGCGACGTCGGGCGTGTCTTCCGCGTAGTCGAGCGCGTCCGCGCGGGTGATGATCGCGGTGACGCCGAGGAGAGCGAGCGTCTCGGCGGTTCCGGGCGCGGCCGGGTTCACGAGAACGCGGCGCGCTTCGTCGGCCGGGGTGCCGAAGGCCGACGTGTTCAGCAGCCGTCGCCGGTGGTCGCGCTGCCAGAAGAGGTTGTCGGCGTCCTCGACGAGCGGGTACTCGGCCAGGATGCCGGGCTTCGTGCGCTCGAGAGCCTGGTAGACGGGCGGGAGCGTCGTGTCGACCCTCGGCTTGTCCGCGTCGATCGTCAGCTCGAGGAACGAGAAGGCGATCGCACCGACGACGACGGCACCGGCCAGGGCCTGGCTGCGTCCGGACTTGCGCAGCCAGTCGTACCCCGCCTGAAGACCGAGCGCGGCCAGCGGCACAAGCGCGGCCATGAGAAGCGGCACCCAGCGCGTCGGCACTCGAAACGCCGGTACGACCTCGAAGAGAAGGCGCGACGGCATCACGATCTCGTGCCCGAGGACGACCGTCGGGCTCGGCGCCGCGAAGACGAGCGCCGTCAGGGCGATCGCGGACAAGCCGAGCGTCGCGTGAGTCAGATGCACCACATGCCTTCGTCGCATTGCCCACACGACGATCCAGGCGAGTGCGAGCACGAGGGTGAGGATGCCGATGTCGTTCGAGATCTCGGTGCCGTTCGAGCCATGCAGGCGGTCGCCCCAGAACTCGTCCAGTCGCGACCCGGCGACGATGTTCCCGGCGGCGGGAACGATGAGCTCGAGGGGCCGCAGGCCGTAGACGGACAGATCGCCGGGCGCTCGCTCGGCCCCGACGTCCCCGCTCGCACCGGCGAGGACTGCGAGGAATGCGACGGTGAAGCTGCCTGCGACCGCGGCGCCCACCGTGCCGCCGAAGAACGTCAGCGCCCTGCGCCAGGGGACGGTGAAGGCCACGCCGATCGCGAACGCCGCGGAGGCCGCCACGGCCATCGTCCCGAAGTAGCCCGAGGTGAGCCAGCAACCCGCCGTCGCCACGCCGACGAGCGCGTACCGTACGAGAGTCGGCTTGCGCATCGCGGCGACGAGCGCGAGCAGCAGCAGCGGGAACAGCTCAACGTGTACGAGTGACGCGTGCGGTGTCCGGGAGAGGTGCCACGGAAAGACGATGAACGCGAGGCCTGCCCAGGCTGCGACGAGCCTTCCGCAGCCGAGGTAGCGCACGAGCGCGTACATCGCGGCGCCGGAGAACACGTAGCCCGTCAGGACGACCAGGTTGTAGGCCGCGACCGCGCCGACGACCTTCGCTGCGAGGTAGGCGGGGTAGTACGGCAGCAGCCACTGCAGATTGAGCCCGTTGCCCTCGTTCCATCCGAACGGTGCGCCCGTGAGCGTGTGGTGGGTCTCCCCGAAGAGGTGATAGCCGCCCTCCTGCTGCAAGCGCCAGAAGAACCACACGCCTCCGAGCGCATCGGAGCCAGGGGATATGACCGTCGAGCCGATTCCGGTGACGATCGGCCAGAACAGCACCGTGACGAGTGCCGTCGCTCCGAGCAGCACGAGCACTGCCTCGATGACCACCTCGCGCGCGATCCGAACGCCGCCGAGCATGTGGCGCAAACCGGTTCGCAGCGCCGGGAGGCTCGACTCGACGAACAGCTCGTGCGCCGCGATCAGGCCGAGGCCGACGGCGACGTTCGCCCAGATGAGCCCCTCTAGGCTGCCCGGCACGAGCGCGAGCAGTGCGATCTGCACCGGCACCGACCCGGCGACGATCCACGCGTACCGGGTCTCGTCGCGCGAGAGGTGGAATCCCACGAGGAGGTTCACGAGCGCATACAGGGCCATCGCGAACGTGAAGGAGACGAGGAGCTCGCCGCCGTCGGCGAACTCTGCCCCGAAGCTCGTGTGCACGATGCCGCGGCCGGTCATCCAGTAGAAGAGGGCGAGGCCCCCGCCGAACGCGGCCGTCACGATGAGCGAACGGCCGAGGATGTCCGAGGTCTCCTCGCCGCGCGCCTGGCGGGCGGCCGTCCGCGGGAACACGACGGCGAGGAGGGTCGCCGGGAGGAAGAACGCGACCCGCGCGAACGCGGAGGCTGCGGCGTATCCGCCGGCGTCGTCCGGTGAGAACCGGGCACGCGCGATGAGAATGTCGACGTTCGTGAGCACCGCGATCCCGACGAGGCCGATGACGACCGGCCACAGGTATACGAGGAAGCTGCGGAGATCCGGTCGTGGAACGCGGGCACCTCGGGCGATGGAGTCGCGTATGAGCCAGAGGGCGATCGCCGTGGCGCCGATGCCGCCGACGATTGCCGCGCAGACGGCACCGCTGAGCTTGAGTCCCGCCCAGACGGCGCCGATCAGCAGCACGAGCCTGAAGGCGAACGGGAGCACGATCATGGTCGCCAGAGCGCCGAAGCGCTGGAACCCCTGCAGGACCCCGGTGGTGATGGGGTAGGCGAGCGCAACGATGAGGCCGCTCATCGCGATCGCGACGGCCAACGTCGAGCCGATGTCGAGAAGCGCGGTGAGCGGGACGATGAGGAGGAGGCCGACGACGAAGACCGGCGCCGTGAGCAGGATCCCGAGCCGGAGCGAGGCACGAGCGAAGGCGTCCGCACCCGTCGTGTCTCCGAGGGCGACCTTGCGTGACACCTCGCGCGACACGGCGAGCTGCAGAGCTCCGGTCGGGAGCAGGACGAAGGTGATCACTCCGAGCAGAGCCGCAAGCGCGCCGTAGTCCTCGCTTCCGAGGTGACGACCTGCGGTCAGGAGAAAGATGTAGTTGAGCCCGGTCGCGAGGAGCGAGGCTCCCGCGATCAGCGCGCCGCTACGAGCCCCGCTCGGACTCGGTCGCTCGCGTGGTTGCTCGACTTCGGTTTCGACGGAGGCGGCCAGATCGGGGATCGAGGGTACAGCTCCTACGCGACGCGAGTGCGTGCGTACTCGGCCAGCACGATGTCGAGCGAGCGGGCGATTTCCAGCGTCTCGACGTTGGCCGCGAACCACGCCGCGGTGGAGGAGCGAAGCTCGGGGCCGGCGTCGATCACGCGGAGCAGCGCCGCGGCGAGCGCATCCGGGCCGACGTTCGGCGCGACCACGCCGTTGACGCCGTCGACGACGAGCTCGGTCGCAGCATTCTCGGGGCCTGCCACGACGACGCTCGGTGTGCCGCGCGCCGCAGCCTCGATCACAACGAGGCCGTATCCCTCTCGCTCGGAGGCGGTCGCGAGGCACGCGGCGTGGCCGAGAGCGGCCGCGACCTCGCCTTCGTCTCGTTGCCCGAGCACGCGGACCGCCGAGGTGAGGCCGAGCTCTCCGGCGAGGCGCTCGATGCGTGAACGCTCGGGCCCGTCGCCGTAGAGCTCGAGATGGAGATCCGGCCGCGTCTCGAGCGCCCGTGCGAACCCCCTGACGAGTGCGTCGATGCGCTTCTCGGCGACGTGGCGGCCTGCGTAGACGATCAGCGCGGGGTCTACGTGCTCGGAGGGCGACGGCTCGTGCGTGCCTGCGTAGAGGCCGGGGAGGATCTCCGGCGTCCCTGCGTAGCCCTCGGCCTCGAGCCGCGCCGCGTGCATGCGCGACATGCAGTGGGCGGTGTGCCGGACTCGAACGCAGCGGCGTTGCACGAGCCAGCCGACCGTCCCGGCCATGGCGCCGGCGTACCTGCGCCAGTACTCCTTCGTCCAGATCTCGGGCCAGTCGACGACGATCCGGTAGCCCCGCCGGCGCCGCCACACTGCAGCCGCCAGGAGCGGGAAGTACGGGAACGACACGAGGTGGACGACGTCGTACCCCGAGCCGTGGGACTTCAGATGTCGTCCGACGGCGAGCCCGAACCGGAGCGGTGGCCCGAGAGCGCGGCGGTCCTCGCCATAGACGCTGCCGGCGTCCGTCAGGCCGAGCAGGCGCACGCCCGGGAACGCGGGCGCCTCTCCCTCGTGGCGCATCGTGAGGTACGTGACCTCGTGCCCGGCCTCGGCGAGGCGTAGCGCGAGATCCCGCATCCACCGCTCGGCCCCGCCGACGGTCTGCGGGAACACGTGGTCATAGACGAGACAGATGCGCATCGTCCGACTTGGTCCGCTGCCCTTCCTCGTCGGGGTCGACGGCCGCCGGAGGGCCCCACCCGCCCGAGAGCGGCATCGTGAGCAGCGCGAGGAAGAACGCGCCGAAGACGATCTGCAGGCCGAGGCCGAAGCCGGTCACGAGCAGCGCGGTCTCGTACGCGCGCCCGAGGACTCCGAAGCCGTGGCTCGCCCACTCGATGCCGATCGCGACGAGCCCGGCGACGCACAACGCGGCCACCAGCCCGCCCGCGAGCAACCCATGCTCGAGTCGCAGGCGTCGCCCGAAGCGCTCGAGGAGCGGGTCGCGCTCGCCGATCCGCACTCGGGCGTACGTGCGCGCGAAGATCCCGATCTGGACGATCTGCGCGCCGAGCAGCGTCAGCGCGACGAACCCGAGCATCGTGTGGATCTGCCACGTTCGCCCGAAGACATCGACGGGGCCGCTCGCGAGCGCGAGCATTCCCGCGAGACCGAGGACGAGCAGGAGCCCACCCGGGACGAGGTACAGCCAGCTCGGGCTGTACAGGAGCATGAACCGCACGTGGCGCCACGCGTCGCGTGACCGGCGCAGCTTGGACTCTCCCGTACGCGGGAAGTAGTCGATGGGGATCTCGCTGACGCTCAGGCCGCGGCGGTATGCCTTGAAGACCATCTCCGACGCGAACTCCATGCCGGTCGAATGGAGCTCGAGCGCGGGTAGGGCATCGCGGCGAATCGCGCGCAACCCGCAGTGGGCGTCGGAGACCTTGACACCGAAGAGCACGTTCAGCATCCCCGTCAGCACGGGATTTCCGAGATAGCGGTTCGCCCAGGGCATTGCTCCCCGGTGGATCTGGCCCTGGAAGCGGGAACCGATGACGAGGTCGTCCCCCTGCTCGAGGCGGTCGACGAACGGCGCGAGCTCGTCGACGGGGTACGTGCCGTCGGCGTCGGCCATGACGATGTAGCGGCCGCGTGCGTGCCCGAGCCCGCGCAGGTACGCGGCGCCATAGCCGCGGACGGGCTGCTCGATCACCTCCGCGCCGTGCTCCCGCGCGACCTCGGGCGAGCGATCCGTCGACCCGTTGTCGACGACGATGACCTCGCCCGTGCGCCCGGACCTGCGGATCCCTTCCCAGGCCCGGTCGATGACGGCGCCGAGGGCGTCTTCCTCGTTCAGGCAGGGGAGCACCACCGACACTTCGGGGCTGCTCGCGCTCACCGGCAGGAGTATGACCGTGGCCCCGACCGCCCCGTCGGGATCTGACCGGCGACCGGCGCCAGTACCCTTCGCGCGTGCTGCGTGAGGGCGCATCGCGGCTCGTTCGCCGTGCAGCCGCGTTCGCCGAGACCGGCGGCGGCATCGCGGTGGTCTTTCTCGTGTCCGTCGTTGCCTGGTGGATCCAGGCTCTCGTGATACCGCTCACGGCCGGACGGGATCTGGGCACGTACCTGGGCGCATACGTTCAGCTCTTCCACTCCGACCCTGTCGACCTTGGCTACGTCCTCGGCCGCACTCCCGGGTCGTCGCTCATCGTCGGCGGCCTGCTCGACCTGGCGGGCGGCGCGCTCGCGGAGCCGATCGTCTCGCTCCTCTTCGCGGGCTCGATCACGGCGTGGTTCCTCGCGGCGCGCTCGTTCGGCGGGCTTGCCGCGCTGTCGACCGCGGTCGTCCTCCTCCTCTACCCCGGCTACGCGATCCTGTTCCACGAGCTCTCGTCGGACGCCGTGATGGCCGCCGCGTTCGCCGGCTGGTCGCTGCTCGTCGTTCGAGTCCTCCTCTCGCCGTCGCCGACCGGATTTGCGCTCGTCGGTGCGGGAGTGGGCGTGCTCGTGCTGGTACGGCCGGCGAACCAGGTGCTGTTCGTTCTTGCGCTCCTGCCGCTCGTGCTCGCGATCCCGTGGCGTCGGCGGGCGGCCTCGGTCGTCGCGTTTCTCGTGCCGGCTCTCCTCCTCGTCGGCGGTTGGACGGTGCACAACGGCTTGCGCTACGGCGACTACACGGTCGCGCGAAACGGGAACGCGACGGTCCCGTTCTTCCGCGCGTACATCGTGGAGCGGATCGTGCGGCCGGACAACGGGCCTCACTCACGGGAGCTTGCGGAGGCGGTGCAGCGCGACCTCCTGCCGCGAGAGCCGTATCGGTCGTACGGGATAGACATAGACCGGTTCTTCAGCGAGGGCAGCCCGCGGATGCAGATCGACCTCCTCGCGCTCTCGAACCGTCTCTGGGGCTGGGACAGCGACGCGCGCATACTGCGCGACGTCGGGGTCGAGGCGGTGCGGGCGCACCCCCTCACCTACGCGCGTGGCGTGACCGAGACGATGGGCCAGCTGCTGTGGCGCCCCGTGTTTCGCGCTCTGCCCACGGGCGGCGACGACGGAGCGGACGGGAACGACGGCTCGTCGGCCGGGTCGAGTGGGGGCGGTGACACGATCGTGGTGAACGGCCGCCGCCTTCCGCGACCGACCGAGGGAGAGCCGATCCCCGCTGCGAACCAGGGCGGGATCACGACGCCCGACGGAAGCATCTACACCGTCTGGACGTCACCGACGGACCACCACATGGTGTTCCGCAACCCCGCCGACGAGCGCCGCTTCGTGGTGCTCCACCGGAGGATGAGCGAGCTCGAGGCGAGCCTCCCCGACCGCGACGGGCAGGAGACACTTGCGCTGCGGCTGAACCAGGCTTCGCGGTGGTCGGTCCCGCCCATCGTCTGGCTTGCGATCGGGCTCGTGGCCCTGGCTCTACGACGTCCGCGCGGCGCCCTCGCGCTGGCGGTCCCTGCGGGCGCGGCGCTGCTCGTCGATCTCGTGAGCGCGCTCGGCCTTCCCGCGGTGCCCCACTACTCGGTGCCTACCGCCCCGGCTTTCGTGCTGCTCGCGACCGGGTGCCTCTTCGCCCAGCGCGCGCCGACGCCGAGCGCGACGCCAGTAGCGCGAACGTCCGGCTCGCTCGAGCGGACGCCCGTGTAACGGGCTGTCGGGGTGCCCGTGGCAGGGCGCCCTCGTATCCTTGCCCGCGATGAGGCTGGTCATGACCCTGATCGTCCGCGACGAGGCCGACGTGCTCGACGCGCAACTCGCGTTCCATCTGAACGCCGGCGTCGACCACGTGATCGCGACCGACCACCGCTCGACGGACGGGACCACCGAGCTCCTCGAGCGGTACGCGGGCGATGGCGTCCTGCGGCTCATCAGGGAAGAGGACGTCGAGTATCGGGAGGTCGAGTGGCGGACACGAATGGCGCGTCTCGCGGCGAGCGAGCACGCGGCCGACTGGGTGATCAACTCCGACGCGGATGAGTTCTGGTGGCCGAGGGGAGGCGACCTCAAGGAGGTCCTCGCCGCGTTGCCGAAGCGCTACGGGATCGTCCGGTCCTTCTGGCGGCCCTTTCTTCCGTCCGCGAGCGATGACGGGTTCTTCGCCGAGCGGATGACCGCGCGCCTCACCCCGGAAGCGGCGATCCACGACCCGTCGAGCCAGTTTCGCCCGAACTCGAAGGTCATCCACCGCGCGGACCCGCGTCTCACGGTCGGCCGCGGGAACCACGGCGTCGAGGGCGTGAGCATGCAGCCGCTCCGCGGCTGGTATCCGGTCGAGCTCCTGCACTTCCCGCTCAGGTCGCTCGCCCAGGCCGAGCGGAAGGCGTCGATCTACCGGGCGAGCTCCGACACGCGCCTGCACGACGCCCACCGCCGGCTGCACGGCGCGCTCGCCGAGGGCAGCCTCGCGGATCAGTTCCGCGAGCTCGCCGTCGACGAGGACGCCTTGGAGCGCGGGCTTGCCGAGGGGGTGCTCGCGGTGGACACGCGGCTTCGCGACGTCCTCCGGACACTTGCCGGGGGCGAGACGATCCCGGCCGAGCCGCGCTTCGCGCTGCCGGAGAACGGCCGCAGCCGCGTTCAGCTCCCGCGGCCGTCCGTCGTGGACGACGCCGCGTACGCAGCCGAGGCGGCCGTCCTGGGGGAGGCGGACGCGGTTCGCGTGCAGCGCCGGCTCGACGAGCTCGAGCAGCGGCTCCGTCGCCTCGAGACGACGCCGTGGGCGCGCGTCACGACCGGTGCACGGCAGCTCGTGCGCTCCGTCCGCCGCGGCTCCGGCTCGTGAAGCTCGTCCTGACCCTGCTGGCGCGCGACGAGGCCGACGTGCTCGACGCGCACCTCGCGTTCCACCTGAATGCCGGCGTCGACTACGTGATCGCGACGGACCATCGCTCGACGGACGGGACGGCCGAGCTCCTCGAGCGCTACGAGCGCCTCGGGAAGCTCCACCTCATCCGTGAGGAGGCGGACGGGTTCGACCAGTCGGCGTGGGTCACCCGCATGGCGAGGCTCGCGGCAATCGAGCTCGGTGCCGACTGGGTGATCCACTCGGACGCCGACGAGTTCTGGTGGCCGCGCGGAGGCGACCTGAAGGACGTTCTCGCGGCGACCCCGGGCCGATACGGGGTCCTCCGAGCCCCGATCCGGCACTTCTTCCTGCGCCTGGACGGCGGGCTCCACTTCGCGGAGCGGCTCGTCGTGCGTCCGCTCCTCGCTGCGCCCGTGAACGAGCCCGGGAGCCCGCTCCGCCCGAACACGCACATCGTCCATCGCGCCGACCCGGACGCCGTCGTGACGGCGGGGAACCACGCACTCCGGAGCTCGGGGCTCCGCGATCTCCCCGGTTGGCATCCGATCGAGGTCATGCACTTCCCGGACCGCAGTCTCGAGCAGGTCCGGCGGAAGTACGGCAACTGGGTCGACACCCTCGGCGGACGCGAGTACGGCGACGCGTTCGAGGCGCACGAGCGGGGTCGCCTCGAGGACTACGTGCGCGGCAAGGTCATGGATGCCGACGTCGCCGAGCGTGGGCTGGCCGACGGCTCGCTCGTCGAGGACACGCGCCTCCGAGACGCGCTGCGAACGCTTGCCGGCGCGCAGCCGCTGCCCGAGAGCCTCGAGCCAGGTGCGTTCGGATCCCCGGGCGGCGACCGCAGGTTGACGTTCTCGCGGCCGTCGGCGCAGGAAGAGGCGGCCTACGCAGCGGAGGTTGCGGTGCTCGGCGAAGCGGACAGCGTGCGACTCCAGCGTCGTCTCGACGAGCTCGAGCTGCGGCTCGAGCGGCTCGAGCGGCGGCCGCTCCACCGGATCGTCGCCCGGGCGAGACGCGATCGCGTTCACCCTGCGTAAAGAGAATGTTCGTGTCGAACTGACCCCTCCGGGTCTCTGCTAGCCTGCCGCGGTCGTGAAGGGCATTCGCACGTACTTGGTGGGGTCGGCCGCCGTTTTCGTTCTCGGTCTCGCACTCTTCGGTGGGGTCTCCTCGACCTCCGCGAAGGCGGCGAGCTTCGACGATACGAAGCCGTGCCCGACCACGGCACAGTTCTTCACGTGCCCGACCGGAGAGGTCGGCAAGGACTACGACGTGCAGCTCATAGGCAAGGGCGGCTGCGATCTCTACTGGTTCGAGGTCGTCAACAGCACGCTGCCCGCCGGTCTCACGATGAACACGAGCGGTCGTATCCAGGGCAAGCCCACCGCGGCAGGACGTTCGGAGGTCTACATCCACATCCACGACCTGCTCCCGAGCCAGGGTGGGTATTCGTGGTGTGGAGGCGACAACGTGTCGCAGAAGCAGTTCGCCTTCAACGTCGAGACCGGCTTCCAGATCGTCCAGAACCCGGTCAAGCCCGCAACGATCGGCCAGACGTACTCTGAGCCCCTCAAGGCGCAGCGCGTTGTCTCGACGAACCCCTTCACCGGCACCGACACGGAGGCGACGTGGTCGCTGGCGTCGGGCAATCTGCCGCCGGGGATCAACCTGACTGGCGCTGGCGTGCTCGAGGGCACGCCGACGACAGAGGGGGCGTACCAGTTCGTCGTCAAGGCACAGAACGGCGGCCAGTCGCACACGGCGACGTACAACATCACCGTCAGGCAGCCGGTCGTCGTCACGCATCCGTTCGGAAGCGCGCCCCCGAAGTCCGAGGTCGGCGTCGAGTTCAGCGCGACGCTCACTGCCGCCGGAGGTACCGGGACGTACACGTGGGCGCTCGCGGGTGGGACGCTCCCGTCGGGGGTCGTGTTCACGCCTCCGGCCGCCGCTGCGACCAGCACGACCACGGCCACTCTCGCCGGCACGCCTTCACAGGCCGGGCGGTACACGTTCAGCATCACGGCGACGGACTCGGAGGGGCGCGTGACAACGACGAACGCGACGCTCACGGTCGCCGCCGAGCTGGCGTTCAAGACGAAGGCCCTGCGCCCCGCGAAGGTCGGGAAGGCCTACAAGGCCACCGTCAAGACGACAGGCGGCGTGGCACCCGTGAAGTGGAAGCTCCTCCGCGGCAAGCTGCCGCGCGGCATCAAGTTCGCGAAGCTCACCGGCACCTTCGTCGGCAAGCCGAAGCAGGCGGGCACCTATCGCGTCACCCTGCAGGTGACGGACTCGCTCGGCGTGAAGACGCAGCAGCCCTTCACGCTCGTCGTCAAGCCCTAGCCCGGCGTCGCCCGCGCGGCGACCTCGGCTTCGAGCTCGCGCAGCCCGGCGAGCGCCTCGACCTGCATCGCGTCCTTCGTCTCCGCCACGAGAGGCGCGTTCGAGCGCATCGTTCCCTTCTTCGCCGGATGCCAGAGATGGATGAGCGTCGCTTTCGGCCCGGGCCACGCGCAGACACGGCCGAGCTTCCGAAGCCTCTCCGCGATGTCCTCGTCCTCGCCGCCCCAGCCGGTGAAGCGCAGGTCGAACCCGTTCACGCGCTCGAAGTCGGCGCGTGAGACGCCGAAGAAGAACCCGTACCCGTCGAACGGGGGCACGAAGTCGCGCTTCTTCCGCCATGGCCAGCTGCGGTCGCGGAGCGGCACGAGGACCGTCGGGCTGCCGACCTCGCGGTGGCTCGTGACGAGCTCGCGCGGGGCGCGGAGCAGCCACCGTGCGGTCGACCAGCGCCAGACGTGCTCCGTCCCGTCCAGCACGTGCCGCGAGAGCTCCTCGCCGAGGTGAAGCCGTTTCCCGGCGAGGAACGTGCCGGGGCGAGCGGCGCGCAGGACGGACTCCACGAAACCACGCCTTACGAGGCAGTCGCCGTCGAGGAACACGAGGTAGTCCGCGCTGGTCGCGAGCGCGCCGAGGTCGAGGATGCGCGACTTGCGCCACCCGTCGTTCTCCTGGCGTACGTGCTGCAATGCGAAGCGCGTGCTCTCCTGCCACCGCTCCACGACCCGGGCCGTCTCGGGCCCCGAGCCGTCGTCGGCGATAACGACCTCGAACGGCAGCCCGCTCTGCTCGCTGAGTGCCCGGAGGACGACGTCGAGCGCCTCGGGCCACTCGTACGTCGTGATCACGACGCTGAAGCTCGGGCGAGGCACGCTCACGACGATACGAGGAACGGCGAGGCGTCCACGGTGACACGCTCTCCGCGCTCGTACTTCTCCGTCTTCCAGGCCTGGACGTCCTGCACCGCGCCGTGCGGGCGCCGGAGCAGCCGTCGCGCCGAGCGCTCGAGAGCACCGACGACATCGCGGCGATATGCCCCCGACTCCGCGAGGCTTGCCCGCTGCACGGGCGCGCCGTCCACGCCCTCGACGCTCGAGCGCCGGATGAAGCCGAGATGGAGGTCGCGGAAGGGCGAGCCGTCCCAGCCGAGTTCCTCTCCCAGGTGGCGCCAGCTGCCCCACGAGAAGCCCTCGCGGAAGCTCACGTCCCCTCCGTGGAGCCGCTCTGTCGTGACGTTCGTCCATGCGTCGATCGCAGCGAAGTTGAGGATGCCGACGACGGGTCGGCTGGGCGGCGACATGTGCCCCGTCGCCAGCCGGCGGTCCTCGTCTAGCTCGTAGCAGTGCAGCCCCGCTGGGCGGATCCGGAAGACGTCCGCGAACTCCCCTCCGCCGAGCATCTCCCGGAACCCGGGCAGACCCGACGGGTCGTAGAGCTCGTCACCGTCGACGCAGAGGATCCAGGTCTCGCTTCCCGCGTATGCCGCGATCATCGCGTGGGACTCGGCGGCGTTCCGCACCTGCCGGACCTCGAGATGGTCGAGCTCCTCCGACAGTGAGCGCAGGATCTCGGGCGTCCCGTCCGTCGACATGTGGTCGGCGACGAGCATCCGGTCGCAGAAGCTCGCGACATTCAGCAGCGCCTGACGCACGAAGCGGTCCTCGTTCCGGACGAGCGAGATCGAGACGATCTGCAACCCGGGTCTGCCTCAGAGCTCGTCGGTCGTCCACTCGAGGAGCGGCCGGACGACTCCTTTCCACTCCCCCGTGAAGATGCCTCGCGCCGAGTCCCCCTCGCCAGGGTCCTGGACGTGGAAGGAGACGGCGTCGAACACGCTCGCACGCGGATAGAGGGTGCTGCCACCGGTCGAGACGACTGCGACTTCCACGCTCGTGTAGCCCTCGTTCAGGAGGTTCGGCGGGATCCAGGCCGTCGCGAGGTAGTCGCCCGGCTCGGTAGGGTCTTGCCAGCGCGGGCTCGTGTCCATCGCGTTGAACGCGGGATGTCCCTGGCGGTCCATGACCTTGATCTTCGGGAAGATCGCCGAGTCCGCGAGGTGGGAGACCCTGAACCCGATCTCGATCCCTACTGGCTTGCGGACGTCGACGGCATCGGCGGTCGAGCCGTCCTCGCCGACGACACGAGCCGAGCGGAGACGCACGAGGTCGTCCCCGGGTGCCGTGTCCGGGTCGTCCCAGGTGATGGACGAGCCGGTCCCGCCCACCGTCTGGAGGTAGCGGGCCACCACGTCGCCCGCGGGACCGTCGTTGACGATCTCCCCGTTCGTGATCTGGATTGCGCGGGTGCACAGCTGGGAGACGGCCTCCATGTTGTGCGAGACGAAGAGGAGCGTCCGTCCGGAGTTGCTCAACTCCTCCATCCGCCCGAGACAGCGGCGCTGGAACTCCGCGTCGCCGACGGAGAGCACTTCGTCGACGAGGAGGATCTCCGGCTCGAGCTGTGCAGCGACCGCGAAGGCGAGGCGAACGGACATCCCGCTCGAGTACCGCTTGACGGGCGTGTCGATGAAGCGCTCGACGCCGGCGAACTCCACGATCTCGGGGAACTTCCGGGTGATCTCGCGACGCTGCATGCCGAGGACCGAGCCGTTCATGTAGACGTTCTCACGTCCCGTCAGCTCCGGATGGAAGCCGGTGCCGACCTCGAGCAGGCTGCCCACTCGCCCGCGAATCTCAGCCCGCCCCTCGGTCGGGGTCGTGATGCGCGTCAGGATCTTCAGCAGCGTCGACTTGCCGGCGCCGTTCGCGCCGATGATCCCGAGCACCTCGCCGTCGCGGACCTCGAAGTTGACGCTGCGCAACGCCCAGATCTCCTCGTAGTGCGGCTTGTGCTCGAGGCGGGCCATCCGCCGCGCGGCGCTCGCGAGCGACTCGCGCAACGTGCCGTACGTGCTCTGGAGCTCGCCGATGCGGTAGCGCTTCGCCAGGTCCTCGGCTGTGACCATGACCGTCATCAGATCGTGTCCGCGAAGCGCGGCTCGGAGCGCCGGAAGTAGCCGAGCCCGATGAGGAAGATGGCGAACATGGAGGCGACGCTCACGAGCGTCTGACCGAGGTTGGGAGGCTCTGTGCCGACCGCGCCCCACTGGAAGCCGTTGATGACGCCGGTCATCGGATTGAAGGCGAGGATCCACTGCGCGTACTGGGGGAGGCTGTCGAATGCGTAGAAGACTCCCGACAGGAACATCCACATCTGCATGAGGAACGGGACCGCGTAGGGGACGTCGCGGTAGCGCACGTTGACTGCCGAGAGGAAGAGCCCCACCCCGAGCGCGGTGACGAGTGCCATCAGGAGGAACAGCGGAGCGAGCACGAGCGCGGCGCTCGGCCAGGTCTGGTACCAGAACCAGAGGCCGGTGAGGACGATGAACGCGAGCACGAAGTCGACGATGGGGACGATGACGGCGGCCAGCGGTAGCAGGACGCGCGGGAAGTAGACCTTCGTCACGAGTGCCTTGTTCGAGACGAGACTGCTGCTCGACGCCGTGACCGAGGACGCGAAGTAGATCCACGGGAGCAAGGCCGAGTAGACGAAGATCTGGTACTGCAGTCCCTTCGAGGAGAACTGCCCGAACCTCCCGAAGATGAGCGTGAACACGATCATCGTCAGGAGCGGTTGGAGAATCGCCCAGGCGATGCCGAGCGAGGTCTGCTTGTAGCGGACGGCGATGTCTCGCCAGGCGAGCCGGAAGAGGAGCTCCCGGTAGTGCCAGAGCTCCACGAGGTCGAGGTGTGGCCACCGCGGCGCCGGCCGGATCACGGTCACGCGGCCGGAGAGCGCAGATGCTTCGGCGGGCGGCGTCGGCGCAGGCGGCGATGGCCGTTCGCCGAGCGGTAGCCGGGTCTCGGTCACCCGGCTGATGCTAGCGGCGCAGTCTGTCGCTCGACCCGGAGGCGCGTCCCGTTGAGATCGTGTCGCGAATCGCCGCCACGACCCGTTCGGCGGCGTGCCCGTCGACCTCGCCGACCACCTCGCCGGCCACCCGCGTCCGCTCCTCACGCAGCTCTCCGGGGTCGGCGAGCGCGCGCTCGACGGCCGCCGTCAGCTCCTCGAGGCTCGAGACGCGGTAGAAGGCCTCGGACGCGAGAAGTGCCCGGTAGTGCTCGCCCGTCAGATTCAGGCCGGCGCGTCCCTCGCCGGGGCCTGCCCCCTCGTCGAAGGCGATGCAGACCGAGGGCCGGTCGTTCACGAGCGACTCGAGGAGGATCGTCCCGGCGTTGGCGATGACACAGTCGACGCGCTGGAGCAGCGTCACGAGGTCGTCGAAGTCCCGGTACGTCTCGCGCTGGACCCCGACCCCGGGCTCGTCGAGCGCCGAGGCATAGCGCTGCGCGATGCGGTCGTCGTACGGGTGCGGGCGGAAGAGGAGCGAGAAGCGGTCGCGCGCCCCGCTGTCGCGCCACCAGGAGACGAGGCGCGCCACGAGGTTCTCCTCGTAGGGGGCGTTGTGCGGCGTGTTCCCTGCGAAGAGGACGACCGGGCGGCCCGTCGGCAGCCCGTATTCGCCGAGCAGCCGCTCGTAGGCCTCGTTCGGGCGGGGCCGGTGATACACGTCCGTCTGCGGCCATCCTGCGACGACGACCCGCGACGGGTCGATCCCGTGGTAGCGCTCGAGGTCAGCGCGCATCGCCTCGTTCTGGACGATGTAGACGTCCAGATAGGGGGAGACGATGCCCTTCCCGACCGGGTGGTCCCAGCTTGCGACGTACCCGACGGCGGGTAGGCCGAGGCGCCGCGCGGCCGTGAGGAACGGCATCGACGCATGTCCCTGTGGGTTCGTCAGCACGACTGCCCGGCACTCGCGGCGCATTCGTTCGATGAGCACGGACGGGACGTAGCGACGCGAGGAGAGATGCCACCGCGTCATCGCGCGCTCGACCGACTGCCAGCGGGGGAGAGGGCCTACGCGGTCGCTGTCGAGAAACGCGTAGTCGTGCCCGGGCGCCCAGCGGCCCCGATGGAAGCCGTGCCGGAGGCTGTGGCGGATCGCGAGCGGATAGAAGCCGATCCGCGCGTCGAGCTCGCGGTCGAGTCGCCTCGCGACGCGCTCGCGGAGCCCGGCCTGGGAGGGCATGAGCTCCTCCCGGCGGAGGACGGGGACGCCTTCCAGCCGCGGCAGCCAGAGCTTCGCGTGCTTCTCGTGCACGAGGAAGACGGCGGCCAGCTCGTCCGGGAACGCGCGGCGGAGGCCGTCGACGACCCCGCACTCGAAGAACACGCGATTCGCGAGGAGATCGGCGAACACGAGCCACACACGCCGCTCCGGGCCCTGCCGTTCCGCCTCGAGCACGCGGCGACGGTACCAGGGAGGTCGCGTTGTGGTTAGCGCACGCGGGCTTTCAGGTAGTACGCGGCGCCCCAGAGCTCGCGCGCGACCGGCCCGAGCGGCTCGCGCCGCTGCACGCGCCCGGCGGTCAGCCGCAGCCAGCCCGCGAGGTACTTCCTGCGCATGCGCCCGTCGAGGGCGCACTTCGCGAAGAACGCGCCGCGCCCGACGTCGTAGCCTCGACGGATCGCGTCCACCTCCGGCCCGGGACGTCTGCGGTGATGGTGCTGGACGACGAGCGCTGGGTCGTAGCGGCCTCGCCAGCCGGCCGCGAGGACACGCGCGACCGCGTCGACGTCCTCGATCACCGCGTCGGCCTTGCCGTGAGCGAAGCCGGCGCCGTACCCGAAGACGGTGTCGAAGCCGCCGATCTCCTCGAGTATCGCGCGGCGAAAGGCGAGGTTTGCGCTGATCAGGAGGCCGGGCGTCACGAAGCCCCCGGGCGCGAGCGCGACGACGTCGCGCACCGCGACGTACGTCACGGGGGCATCGGCCGGGTCGTAGGGAAGCACGGCGCCGCCCAGCACGCCGAGGCGCGGATCGGCCGCGAAACGTTCGAGGACGACGTCCGCGTAGTCCTCCGCCGGATAGCAATCGTCGTCGGTGTACGCGACGACGGATGCCGAGGCCGCCTGCCAGCCCGTGTTTCGGGCGCGAGAGACGCCGGGCGCAGGCTCCGGAACGAGGCGAAGCGGCACCGGGAAGCGCGCCGCGGCCTCCTCGACCACCAGGGCCGTGTCGTCGGTCGAGCCGTTGTCGACGACGACGACCTCCCATGGCTGCACGCTGCGGATGGCTGCGACGGCGTCGAGACACTGTTGCAGCCGGTCGCTGCGGTTCCTCGTGCAGATGACGAGGGACAGCGCGGGTGTCGTCGTGTCGGTCACCGTCCGCGGCAGGCTAACGGCGCCGCTGGCTCCCGCCGGACGCCCGGCTGACCCTGCCGCTAGCCTTGGCCGCCATGGCCGCGAGCTGGCGGAGCACGTCCGGTCGCCTGCGCGAGCGGCTCGAAAGCCTCGCCTCCCGGCGTCTCGGCGCCCTGGTCCTCGCGGTGGTCGCGCTCGCGGTCTACGCGGTCCGGGCAATCGCCTGGCCGCTCAGAGGCGGCCGCGACCTCGACGAGTACCTCTTCGCGTACATCCAGCTGTTCGACCGCGACGTCCTGCTTCCGTGGTCGTCGCTCTTCCGGACGCCGCTGGCGCCGATCATGGACGGCCTCTCTCTCGACGTCGCGGGGGGTGCGCTAGCAGAGCCGGTCTCGGCGCTCCTCTTCGCCGGATCGGTCGTCGCCTGGAGCGCCGCGGCGCGCTACTTCGGCGCCTGGACGGCGATCGCCGTGGCCGCGCTGCTTCTCGTCTACCCGGCGTACGGGCTGATGTTCCACGAGCTCTCGAGCGAGGCGGTCTTCGCCACGGCGTTCGCGCTCTGGGCGCTCCTCGCGGTCCGGGCCGCCGAGCAGCCGTCGACGGCCCGGTTCGCGCTCGTCGGGGTCGGGGTGGCGCTGCTCGCGTTCGCAAGACCCGGGAACGCTGTCCTGCTCCTCTTCGGCCTGTTCCCGTTCCTGGTGGGCAAGCGCCTTGCGCAGCGCGTCGCGTGGACGGCGGCGTTCGCCGCGGCGGCGCTCCTCCCGATCGCCGCGTGGACGGTCCACAACGGCGTTCGGTTCGACGACTACACCTTCGCCCGGGGCGGGAACGCGGTCATCCCCTTCTACCGGGCATTCATCACGGATCGCATCGTCTCGCCCGATAACGGGGACTCCTCGCGCCGCCTCGCCGACGCAGTGCAGGCGCACCTGCTGACCCGCAACCCGTACAAGGCGTACCGCGTGACCCTGGACGATGTCTTCGAGTCCGGGAGCTTCCGCATCCACGAGGATCTCTACCTCCTCTCCGACCAGGTGTTCGGCTGGGACTCGGCGTACGCCATCCAGCGCAAGGCCGGGATCGAGGCAGTGCGTGCTCACCCGGGCGCGTACGCGTCGGGCGTGGCGAAGACGGTCTGGCTGCAGCTCAGCGAGTCGCTCTTCCGCGAGGTCGAGACAGGAGAGGAGGCGGCGCCGTCCGTCCCGCCGCGCAGCCCGCCGCCGGAGGGCTTGCCGCCGCCGACCGAGGGGCAGCCGATCCCGGGGGGTCAGGTCGTCTGGATCTCGCGCCCGGACAACGCGATCCGCCAGGTGTGGGTCTCACCGACGCGCTTTCGCTTCTCGTTCGCGGACCCGAGCCTTCGCCCACGGTTCGAGGCGATCCTCGAACGGCAGCGGGAGCTCTTCGAGGGCTTCCCGGATCGCGCGGGGAACGAGACGCTCGCCCTCTGGCTGAACCGGCTCTCGCGCTGGTATCCACGGCCGATCCTCCTGCTCGTACTCGGAGCAGTGGGGCTTGCGTACCGGCGTCCACGCGGGTCGGCGATTGTCGCGGCGCTCGTGCTCTCCGCGCTTCTCGTCGTCGTCTTCAACGCGCTCGGGCTCTTCGCCGACCGGCACTTCATCCTGCCCGTGGCGCCGGCGTTCGTCCTTCTCGCATGCGCGGCCTGGCTCGCTCCCCGGCGCGGCCACGCCGAGAATCGGACTGCGGTGCGGACGGCGGGCTCATGATCGACATGCGTGACGCGGGCCGGGCGACTCTCGCCGTGATCGTGGGCTGGGCCGCGCGTCTGACGGCGCGCCGCGCCGGGGCGATCGTCGTCTACCACCGCGTCGGCGGCGACGTCTCGGGAGATCCGGGGCTCGAGATCCTCCCGGCTGTCTCGCTCGGCGATTTCACCCGCCAGCTGCGACACCTCCGGCGGCGATACCGGGTCGTACCGGCCTCGGACATCCTGGACGCCGTCGCGCGCCGGCGACGTGGCGCGCGCTTCCCGATCGCGATCACGTTCGACGACGACCTCGAGAGCCACGTGTCCGACGCCTTACCCGCGCTGCGTCGGGAGGGGCTGCCCGCGACGTTCTTCCTCGGCGGGTCCACGCTGGACGGGCCGCGCTCGTTCTGGTGGTCGGACCTGCAGCGCGCGGTCGACGGGCGGCTCCTGGACCGTGACGGGCTCCCGCATGTTCCGGCGTCCGACCTCGGCGCCGCTCTCGACCGGGCTCCGAAGGCCATCTTCCGCGTTGCCGCCGCGATCGAGCAGCTCGACCCGCCGCAGCACCGCGAGGTCGCAGATGCGCTCCGAGCCGCCGCCGGGCCGCCGACAGAGAACGGGCTCCGCGCCGACGGCGTGCGAGCGCTCGCGGACGGCGGGTGCGCGATCGGCTTCCACACGATCGACCACGACCCGCTGCCCACGCTCTCCGACGCCGAGCTTGCGCGGGCGGTGAGCGAGGGACGGGAGCGGCTGGCAGAGGCCGCCGGGCATCCGGTCGACCTCATCGCGTATCCGCACGGAAAGGCGGACGAGCGGGTCGCCGCGGCGGCCCGGGGGGCCGGGTTCCGGCGCGGCTACATCACGGGGCGGCGATCGGTCACGACGGATGCGGACCCGTTGCTGCTGCCGAGAGTCGCTCCTCCGGCAGCGCCCGGGAAGCTTGCGCTGAGGCTCGCGCGCGCATTCGCGAGAACGTAGCCTGCCCGGCGGTGGAGTGGCGCGCGGAAGAGACCGAGAGCCTGCGGGCGGAGGTCAGAGAGCTGCGGGCGCGTGTGGCGGCGATCGAGGAGAGCCGCTGGTGGCGCCTCCATCCCCGCTTCCTGGCACGCCGGCTCCGCGGCTGGGACGGCGACGAGAGGCGCCCTGTGGCCACAACTCCGGGCGGAAGGGCGCTGCCGCTGGACTTCGAGGACGCCGACATCGAGCTCTGGAACCGTGTCGCCCCGTACACGATGACGACGCCGTCCCGCGTGTACGCGCTCGTGCGGGCCGTGGAGTACGTGGCTCGGCGCCCGGTCCCCGGAGCGCTCGTCGAGTGCGGTGTCTGGAGGGGCGGGAGCATGATGGCGGTCGCGCTGACCCTCCTCGAGCTCGGCGTCACCGACCGTGACCTCTATCTCTTCGACACGTTCTCGGGGATGACCGAGCCCGAGAACGAGGACGTCAAGCTCACGGGCGAGCGCGCTGCCGACCTCCTCGCGCAGGAGGGGCAGGACTCGCACGTGTGGGCGATCGCGACTCTCGACGAGGTCCGCGAGGCAATGCTCGGTGTCGGCTACCCCGAGGAGCGCATCCACTTCGTCCAGGGGCCGGTCGAGGAGACGTTGCCCGAGCACGCTCCGGCCGAGATCGCGCTGCTTCGCCTCGACACCGATTGGTACGCATCCACGAGGCACGAGCTCGTGCACCTCTATCCACGGCTCGTGCAGGGAGGCGTTCTCGTGCTCGACGACTACGGCTACTGGCAAGGCGCGCGCCAGGCGGTCGACGAGTACGTCGCGGAGAACGGGCTCGCGCTTCTCCTCAACCGCGTCGACAACAACGGCCGGGTTGCGCTGAAACCCTGAGCCTCAGGCGCCGCCGTTCACCCGCGGCGCAAGCTCCCGGCAAAGATCGACGAACGCGAGGTCATCTGCGTACCACCGCTCGAGGTTCGCACGGGCCTCGTCCTCGAGCTCGTGGTCGAGGCCGGTCGGAGCCCGGTGCGCAGTCGTCTCGTCGCGAGGGAGCTCCGCCGTCGCCGGGAGGCCGAGGCGCGCCCTCAGCGCCTCGAAGTCGGCGTCGAGCCGGTCCTGGAACCCGATGAAGAAGATGTCGGGCACTCTGCCCCGGAACGCCGCCTCGTCCCCGAACCAGAAGGAGTACGGCGTGTTCAGATGGCCGATCCCCTTCATCGCCCGTGCCGCGGCATCGCGCTGCTCGGAGTCCGTCGAGGAGAGCGCCAGCGCGAGCTCGTTGGGAGTCCTGAAGATCGCGAACGCCTCCCTCTCCTCCGCGCGCCACGGATAGTGGTACCGGGGCCGATCCTCGCGAAGCCGCCCGTTGAATGCGCTGACGAACCGCGAGAGCGGGTCGCGGATGAGGAACATGAACGGCTCGCCGACGGGGACGCCCTCGATGCCGACCTCGTGGCCGCGGAAGAGCAGCCGGTAGTCCGCGTCGTCCTGGTGCTCGGTGAGGACGTGCTTCAGCGCGGTGCCGCCGGTCTTGCCCACGTGCAGGACATGGAGCGGCGGGCGCCGGTCACGCCGTGCTGCGAGCCGCGAGCGGAGGGAGGCGAGGTGCGGCGACGTGCGTACCCGCGACCACAGCCCCGACCCGCGTTCGGCCTCGAGCTGCCGCTCCAGCTCGCTCTTGATCTCGAACGCGCGCCGCCGCTCCGCGAACAGGGCCTCGGTCGTCGGCGTCTCGCCGGGCAGCTCGGGGGTCGCGAAGAGCTCGTGCGTGCCCCGGAGCCCCTCGAGCGCGAGGAACAGCGCGCGCTGGGGCTCGGACACGTCGCGATCGCCGAGGAGGTCGTCCCGCGTATGGATCGAGTGCCGCAAGGCCGGATCGACGTACGACACGACCTCGTCATCATTCGGCGTCGCAGCCTGCACGCCCGCCGAGATCAGGAATCGATACATCGCCTCTGTCCACGCGAGCGGGTCGGCCAGGAGCTGCGCGTAGTCGGTGACGAGCACCGGCGTGCCGTTCACCTGGGCCATCGCCTGCCGCAGGTACCGCTCCCAGAGCGCGAGCCCATAGATCTTCTCCCGGCCCCAGGCGGTCCGGGCCGAAGCTGCGATCTCGAGCGGGTTCCGCGTGATGAGCACGACGACGGCCTCGACGGAGAGGACGTCCCGCCAGAACGCGAACGCGAGGCAGTTCAGCGGGTCCTTCCACGCCCACGGCGACACAGGGAAGACGCGACGGACAGCGACGGCTGCCTCGGCCCGAAGGCCGTCGAGGCGCGTGTCGCTCTCCCATCCACGCTCCAGATCGAGCGGAAACCGCTCGTCGGAGCCGACCGCCGTCAACACGCGCACGTTGAACGCGGCCAGGGTCGCGCTCTCCCAGACGCCCTTCGGGTTCTCCGAGCGTGCATTGATGACGTCCTCCTCGGCAGGCATCCGCGGCCCGAGCAAGCCGATGAGACGGGTGGCCACGGATGTCCCGCTGCGGTCCATCCCGATCACGAAGACCGCCTTCTCCACCGCCTCGGCCACGCTACGAAGACCCGCCGCCGCGCCTCAGCCGCGCCTTGATGCGGCGCGCGAGGCGCCGAAAGCGCCGCGCGTCCGAGGTCTGTCCGCCGGAGCGGGACGCAGATTGCCCCGCCTCGCGGCGCATGAGCGCAGCAGCCGACGCCGCAGCGAGCTGGGGGAGGCTGCTCTCGACGGCCTGCGGGTGAGCCTCGAACGCCTCGAGGACGGCGAGCCCGTCTCCCGGGACGTCCGTAACTGCGCCCGCCCTGCCGCGATGGAGCGAGAGGGGCTCGGGAATCGCGACCACATGCCCGCCGCGGAGCGCGATGCGCGCGAGCAGCGGCCAGTCGGGATCGACGTCGCTGTCTTCCACTGCCTCCGCGGCGAACGAGCGACGCACGAGCGCGAGGACGCCGTAGTGGTTGCCGACGAGGCCGAGCCCGCCCGGATCCCCGAGGAACACGCGGATCGCGCGGCGATCGCCGGCGGGACGCACCGCGGCGGACACGGCGTCCGCACCAGTGGCTGCCTGCGCCGCGACGAGCGCACCGACGAGGTCGCCCTCGGGCAGGTCGTCCTCGTCGAGGAACACGATCCAGTCCGCGTTCGACTGATCGATGCCTTCGCGGCGCGTCCTGGCCGGGACAAGCTCGATCTCGACCTCGCCGCTCCGTTCGGCGAGCTGCCGTGCCCGCACTTCCGACGCTGTCCCCCGAGCGACCACGGCCACGCGCTGCGCCGTCGGCGTCCCCGCGTGCGCCGGGCGGGGCGACACTCGCTCGACGAGGTCGAGCCAGCTCTCGAGCGATGCCTCGGGCGTGCGTGCCGGTCGCGCGGGCTCGAACGGCGCGTCGCTCGCGAGTGCGCGTACGAGGGTCCTGTGAAGGTCGTCCGCCGTCGGTGCGAAGAGCACGCGCTCGCAGTCGGCCTCGTCGACGAGCTCCGGGACACCGCCGACGCGCGCTGCTACGAAGGGGATCCCGCGCTCGATGCACTCGGCAACCGCGTACGGGGAGTTCTCGAGCAGCGACGGCAGGACGACGAGCGTCCCGGGCTCGGTGAGTTGCTCCAGCGCCGCGGAGCGCTCGAGGCGCGTCTCGAAACGGATCCCCGCCGCCCGCTCCGCGACCTTGGGGCCGAGCTCGTCGCGAATCCGGGCTGCGTTCCAGCGCGGCGTCTCGCGGCCGAGAAAGAGGAGTTCGAGGCCGGCCGAGTGCTCGCCGTCGAGACGACGGACCGCGTCGACGAAGAGGCCGATGCCCTTCCCCTCGCGAAGCTGTCCGAAGAACGCAAGGCGACGGATCCGCGCGCGCTCCGGAGCAGGTGGAGCCGGCTTTCCGAGTGCCGCGGACTCCCAGAGGTTCTGGACGACCTGAGCCGACTCGGGGACAGGCCAGCCGTGCGCACGCATCCAGTCCAGCAGCCATGCGCTCGGGCTCACGACCGCGTCGGCGAGCTCGAGGGACGCGCGTTCGGCGACCTCCTCGCCGCAGCGCGCGACCGTGTCGGGGACCTTGCGCGCGGCCTCGGCGAGGACGCGCGCCGGGCCATGGCAGTAGACGACGAACGCCGTGTCCCGAAACGCCCTGGCGGCGTGCCGCAGCCGCAGTCCCCCATACGCGAGCCCGCGCCAATCGTCGGCGACGACGACGTCGGGCGGATCGTCGCGTAATGCGTCGAGGACAGCCATCGTCGGCCTGAGGAACGCGGGGCGAACCTCGCCACCGCCCTCGAGCGGCTGGACCTCGACACCCGCGCCGTCATAGATCGCGCGCCACTCCTCGGAGAGCGCAGGGACCCTTCGCCCTGGTGCGACCAGGAGACGGACGTCGTGCCCATGGCGTGCGAGCGCCGTCGCGAGGAGCGAGTCCGCAGTCCCCGGCCCGCCGGTGCCCGGCACCCCGAGTACCTCGCTCGCGACGACTGCGATCCTGCGGTGCGTCACGTGCCGCTATCTCCCGAGGCGGCGCAGTCGCCCGACAACACGTTGTCCCAGTCCGCGAGCGCCCTCGTTGCGGAGAAGCCGCGCCGTCCGCCGAGCGAGGCCGTCTGCCGGCGGCACGGACGCCTGGCGTTGCGCGTCTGCGGCGAGACCGCCGGCGAGCCGTGCGGCAGATGCCGCCGCCGCAGGGAGCACGCGCTCGACGTGCTCGATGACGAGCAACGCGTCGGACGGATGCCGCTCGATGGTCCCGGGCGGCTCGGAGCGCGTCACGAGCGGGAGTGGGACCGAGACGATCCGAGCTCCGGCGAGATCGAGCCTCGCGAGGAGCGGCCAGTCTGCGTCACCCTCGACGGGCCAGAGCCCGTTGGGCTCCGCGAGCCCGACAAGGCTCGAGCGGCGGATCAGCGCCGTGTTTCCGTAGCCGTTTGCGACGACTCCGAGCCCGCGTGGCTGCCCGGGGAAGAGATGGATCGTCCGACCGCCGTCCTTCCGGGCGACATGAACCCCGCAGCTGACGACGTCGGCGTCCGACGCCTGCTGGGCCTTGACGAGCTTCTCGAGAAGGTCGGCCTCGGGAGCGTCCTCCTCGTCGAGGAAGACGACCCATTCTGACTCGAGCCCGGGTAGTGCGGCACCGCGTGCCGCTTCGACCGAGGCGCCGGCGGCTCGGACGACGTTCGTGGCCGAATAGCCCTGCCCTTCCAACGCCGTCAGGCAGCGGTCGGAGGACGTCGCCGACTCGTGCTGCGTGACGACGACGTCGACGACCGGGGCCTCGTCTCGCCTCGGCGCCGGCGCCGCATTCAGTCCGACGACCTCCGCCCACCGCTCGGTCGATTCGCTCGTGCCATGGGCGGGCTCGACCGGGCGCAGGCCGGCCTGATCGGTGAGCGCGCGCTCGAGGGCTTCCGCGATCCCGTCGGCCGTCGGCTCGAAGAGCACACGTTCGCGATCGTCGGTCGCGACGAGCTCGTGTCCGCCCCCGACGTTGCTCAGGATGAACGGCAATCCGCGCTCGATGCATTCGTAGACCGTGTTCGGCGAGTTGTCCTCGAGCGACGGCATCACGACGAGCGTTCCCGGCCGCGCGAGTCGCGCGAGCACCTCGTGCTGATCGAGGTCCGTCTCGAACGCGACGCTGCGCAGCGCCGCCTTCGCCGGCTCCGACAGGAGCTCGGAGACGCGCTCCGGCGGCCAGGCGGGCGTCGCCCGCCCGAGGAACTCGAGCTCGACGGTCCCGAGCAGCGCGGGGTCGAGCCTGTTGAGCGCGGCGGCGAACGGAAGGAGGCCCTTCCGCTCCTCGAGCCGTCCGAAGAACGCGACGCGCTGGACGCGCTCACCGGCGGCCGTGGGGGCGGGTCGCGGGTCGCCCGTCGCCTCGGACCGGGTCGGATGCGGGATCACGTGCGTCTGCTCGGGCAGGTCCCAGCCCTGACTCTCCATCCAGCCGACCATGTACGCGCTCGGGCTCACGATCACGTCCGCGAGCTCGATCGTTGCGCGTTCGAGCACACTGATCGCGAGCGCCCCCGGGAGCACCCGGATCTTCCGCGTCGCGTCCGCGATCCACTGCCTCGTGCCGTGGCAGAGGACGACGAAGAGCGTGTGGTCAAAGGCAAGTCCGAGCCGGCGCAGCCTGAGCGCCACATAGGCCGGAGCGCCGAGGTCCTGGGCGATGACGACGTCCGGTGGATTGGCCTCGAGGGCGCGCGCCACGTCGCGCGGACGCGCGAAGTGGGCCGGTTCGATGCGATCGGTCCCGGGTGTGGGCGCCCGAATCGCGACACCTGCGCTCTCGTACAACCCTTGCCACTCGGGGACGACGCGGTCTCGAGGGGGGCCGAGGTAGAGGACTTCGACCTGGTGCCCGAGGCGTGCGAGCGCGACCGCAAGGAACGTCGTCGTCGTGCCGAGGCCGTTGCCGCGATATCCGAGCAGCTCGTCCGCCACGAGCGTGATGCGCCGTGAAGATCCTCTGCTTGCGTCCTCCATCGCCTGGCGTCGCAAGCCTACGCTGCGACGCGGGCTAGCTCAGCGCGTAGCGCGTCGGGGCGTCGAGCTCGTCGAGCGACCCGGTGAACTCGTAGCTTCGGTCCGTCAGCGACTTGAGCGATGCCGGCGAGGAGTACGTCACGGTCGCGAGGACCCGTGGCTTCGCCTTCGCGAAGCCACCGCGATGGAAGCCCGACGTGTTGCAGAAGAGCAGTGTCCCCTTGGGGCCCGTGAACGTCTTGATGTCGTCGGCCGGAATACGTTCCTCGACCGCGCCGTCCGGCGGGTAGGTCTCGCCGAGGGGCTTCCACGGCCACTCCTGCGAGTACTTCCCACCGGGCGCGCTGCCCGGGATGTACTCGAACGGCCCCGTGTCCTGGTCGACGTCGACGAGGTAGAGGAATGCCTTCAGCAGGTGCTTGTCGTTGAAGTCGCGGTGCCAGCGCTGGGACGAGACGCGCCGTGCCTCCTCCGCCATCGGCACCGAGTACCACATGTCGACGTACTCGAGCTTCGACCAGAGCCCGAGATACGTATTCGCAAGGTCGAGCATTCGCCTCGACGTGCACACGCGGAACCAGGCGTCGTCGGACCCGACGTCGACCCCGTAGCTGTGCAGGCGCACGACGAACTCCTTGCCGGCGTGCACGCGAAGCCCTTCGCGGTCGTTGGCGAGCCCGTTCTCGGTCTCGCTGCTGAACCGGTTCGCCTGCTCCTCGACGCTCTTCCATGTCTCCGGGTCGGGGAAGACGTCGGAGAACGTGCGCAGCGCGTACCCGTCGCGCGCCAGGTCGTCGAGGATGGCCTGCTGCGCGTCGTCGAGCTCCGGCTTGTCGTCGGAGAACTGGCGGCGGCTCGCTCGATTCGAGAGGACGTGGTCGTGCAGCGCGTACGTCGCGCGGATGCCGCGCCGCTCGAGGGCGGTCGCGACGTGGTTGATGCGGGCGGCGAACTTGGTCTTCGTCCGGTGCACGGTCGGCCGTACGCTAGCGAGTCCTCTAGCGTTCCCGCGCGTGGAGGCGAGGGCTTTCTTCCTCTATCGGGACGCCCCGCTTCGGCGCGCGGCGCTCTCGCTGCCGCCCGGCGCCGGCGAGCGGTACAGCCTCTACGGGCTCGACGAGGTCGCAGCGGGCGGTTTCGAGGTCGCGCACAACCTCGAGCCTGGCTCGGCGCCTGGGCTCGGCGCGAGGGTCGCGGGGTCGGCGCTCCGTCGGGCGACCAGCATGCTGGGCGGGTATCCGGGCGACTTCGCGAGCGTGCTCGCCTGTCGGCGCGGGTTGAACGCGGCTGACGTCGTGTTCTCGACGGTCGACACCGTCGGGATCCCGTTGACGCTCCTCGCCCGCCGCGGGCTCGTCCGGCCGCCGATCGTCTATGCGGCGATCGGCCTGCCAGAGCGGCTCGAGCAGCTCCGGTCCCCGCGGGCGGAGCAGGCTTATCTCGACGCGTATCGCCGCCTGCACACGATCGTCGCCTACGGCGCCGGCGAGGTGGAGGCGCTGCAGGACTGGCTCGGTGAGGGCGGCCCGCAGGTCGTCCTCGTGCCGTTCGGCGTCGACGCCGACTACTTCCGGCCCGATCCGACGCCGCCCGAGACCGATGTCGTGTCGATCGGCGCAGACCCGCACCGGGACTACGAGCTGCTGCTCTCCGTCGCGCGGCGTCACCCGGCGGCGTCCTTTCGCGTCATCGCGTCTCGCGATCAGGCCGCTGCGCTCGCGGCTGCTCCTCCCAACGTCCGTGTCGAGCACGACGTCCCTCTCGGTGTCGCCCGGGACCGTCTGCGCTCGGCGCGGGTCGTAGCCCTGCCGGTCCGCGACAACACGTACTCGGGCGCCACCACGGTCCTGCTCCAGGCAATGGCGAGCGGGAAGCCGGTGGTCGTCTCCCGCACGGCGGCGATCGCGCACGGCTACCACCTGGAGGACGGCTCCAACTGCGTGCTCGTCCCGCCCGGGGACGCGGAGGCGCTCGCGAGTGCGGTCGGGACGTTGCTCGACGACGACGAGCGCGCGCACGCGATCGGCGCCCGCGCACGGGAGACGGTCGAGGAGCACCTGACCTGGGGCCGGTACACGAACGCGATCCGCGACCTCCTGTCGACGGCCTGCCGCACTACCGTTCCCGCGTGACGCTCCGCCGGGCTCTTGGATCCATCGGCTTCCGCGTCCGCCGCGGCGGTCGCGCGGTCGGGCGTGAGATTGGGACCGAAGTCGACCGCGTGCGACATCGACGCCGAGGCGCCGCGGACATCGCGCTCTTCCACGAGTTCGCTCCGCCGCCGACAGGCGGCGGCCACCAGTTCCTGCGCGCGCTCGTCTCGGAGCTCGAGCGCCGCGGGCTCGTCGTCGAGCTCAACAGCATCTCGCGGGGGACACCGGTCTGCCTCTTCAACTCGTTCAACTTCGACTTCAGGAGGCTTCGGCGCTTCGCCCGGCCGGACTGCCGGATGGTGCACCGCGTGGACGGGCCGATCGGGGTCTACCGCGGCTTCGACGACGGCACCGACGCCCGGATCCAGAAGATCAACCGCGACCTCGCGGACGCGACCGTCACCCAGTCCAGGTTCAGCCTCGAGGCCCACCGAGAGCTCGGGATCGAGCTCAAGGAGCCGGTCGTGATCGGCAACGCCGCCGATCCGGCGGTCTTCCATCCCCCTGCCGAGCGTGAGCCTGTCGCCGGGCGCAGGCTGCGCCTCGTCGCCTCGAGCTGGTCCGACAACCCGAACAAGGGCGCCGACGTCTTCCGCTGGCTCGACAGCCACCTCGACACCGAGCGCTTCGAGCTGACCTTCGTCGGGCGCCCGGCGGAGCCGTTCACGCGCATCGCCACCGTCGGCCCGCTTGCGTCCGGTCCGCTCGCGGAGGAGCTGCGCCGCCACGACGCCTACATCGCGGCCAGCCGCAACGATCCCTGCTCGAACGCGCTCGTCGAGGCGCTCGCCTGTGGGCTCCCGGCGCTCTTCCGGGCGAGCGGCGGCCATCCGGAGCTGGTCGGGGACGCCGGCGTCCCGTTCACCGATCCGGACGAGCTGGCCGAGGCACTCGATCGGCTGGCGGCGGAGCTGGAGCAGCGCCGTGCCGCGATCCGGGTGACATCGCTCGAGGACGTCGCGGACCGCTACCTCGAGGTGCTCCAAGGATGAGCTCGAGCTCGGTCGCACGCCGCCTCGCCGTTCCCCCGGCAAGGCTCGTCGCGCGCGGGCTCGTCGGGGCACGCACCGCACGCTGGCCGAACCACTCCCGCCTCTTCGCCGTCGGGGACGGCGGGGGCTGGTCCGTGGAGGAGGACGCACGGCACGTGCTGGAGGCTGCGACGCGTCTCGGTCTCGCCGTCGGCCCGTCCGGCTGGGCGAGGTTCGCCTCGCGCCAGTCGGTGTTCCTGACGAGTCACTTCGAGGCGCTCACCGATCGCTGGCTCGACTCCTCCCACCGACTCGCCACCGCCTACCTGCACGGCCGGCCCGCGACGGCCGGCGCGCCCGAGTTCGACGAGGCATTCGCGGCGCTCCGGCGCCAGCCCGACCGGTTCGAGCGCGTGCAGGTGACGCACGCCGAGATGCGCGAGCTCGTCCTTTCCGCAGGCGTCGACCCCGGGCGGGTCTTCACGATCAGGCTCGGGATCGACATCGAGCACTTTCCGCTCGTCGACCATGAGCGGCGCGCCGCCGCACGCGCCGCGCTCGCGCTCCCCGAGTCCGCCTTCGTCGTCGGCTCGTTCCAGAAGGACGGCGTCGGCTGGGGAGAGGGCCTCGAGCCGAAGCTCGTCAAAGGACCGGACGTCCTCGTGGACGCGGTCGATCGCATGCGCGCGGCCGTGCCCGAGCTCCACGTCCTGCTGACGGGGCCTGCCCGCGGGTACGTGCTGCACGAGCTCGACCGCCTCGGCGTTCCCTCGGTGCACGTCTCGGCGCGTTCGCGCGACGAGCTCGCGCGGGCGTACCACGCGCTCGACGTGTACGTGGTCACCTCCCGGCAGGAGGGCGGCCCGAAGGCGGTGCTCGAGTCGATGGCCGCCGGCATCCCGCTCGTCTCGACCCGAGTCGGGCAGGCTCAGGAGATCGTGCGGGACGGCGTCGACGGGTGGCTCGTGGACGTCGAGGACGCCGAGGCGCTCGCGCAGGCTGCCGCCGGGGTTCACGAGGGCGCGTCGGAGGGCATGCGCGTTGCGGGCCGCGCAACGGCCGAGCAGCACGCGCTCGGGCGCCTCGACGAGCGCTGGGCGGAGCTCCTCGACGGGTTCGTCGCGAGGGACGACGGATGAGCCGTCTCGGACCGAGGCGCCTGTCCCGCGCGGCATACCGGAGAGTCCCGCGGCGGCCGTTCCGATACGTCATGCCCACGGGCGTCATGCGCGGCCTCTTCCGCTTCTGGCTGTCGGTCCTCGGCTCCGACGCCGACAGGCACCGGTCGGTGCGCGAGCTCCTGATCACGTACGACGACGCCTATCGCGCGCTCGACCTCGCCGCGATCGAGTACGACGACGGTGTCCACCCGAAGCACCGACTGACGCGGTACCACGAATTCTTCGTCGACCGGGTTGCGCCCGGAGAGCGCGTGCTCGACGTCGGCAGCGGCAAGGGCGAGCTCGCATACGACCTCGTGACGCGGTCCGGAGCGGCCGTCGTCGGCGTCGACCACGACCCGAGCCATCTCGACTTCGCCCGATCGCGCTTCGCCCACGAGGGCCTCGAGTTCCGGAGCGGAGACGTCCTCGACGGCCTCCCGGAGGGCCATTTCGACGTCGTCGTCCTCTCGAACGTCCTCGAGCATCTCGGCCCGCGCGTCGAGTTCCTGCGCCGGCTCGTCGCCTCCGCGACCCCCGCCAGGATCCTGCTCCGTGTGCCCGTGTACGCCCGTGACTGGACGGTGCCGCTGAAGGCCGAGGTCGGGCTCCTCGACTACTGGGACCCGGACCACGAGATCGAGTACGACCCCGAGAGCTTCCGTGCCGAGCTCTCCGAGGCGGGTCTCGACGTGACGGAGCTCGTGCTCACCTGGGGCGAGATCTGGGCTCAGGCAGTGCCGCGATGAGAGTTTGGCCACCGGGTCGGGCCGGGCGCTGGGGGCGCGCAGGTCTCCGCTGGGCGCGGCTCGTCGTGTCCGGTCGACCGAGCGCGGGCGTGCGGGTGTTCTACGGGCACGACCACGTACCCGGGCCGGGGGAGGCCGTCGCCGGCGGCACCGCGAAGTTCCAGCGGCTCGCGAGCCGGTTCCCGAATCACCCGACGGACTTCTCCGTCCTCTACCTGGGCTCGACGTGGATGCCCCGTGACGCAGGAGCGCTGCTCCGGCTAGCGGGCAGGCGGGGCGTGCCGGTCGTGCTCAACCAGAACGGCGTCGGCTATCCGGGGTGGGCGGGCGCAGACACGGATGACTTCAACCGCCCTCTGCGCCGCGCGCTCGAGGCTGCGGATCACGTCCTCTACCAGAGCGAGTTCTGCAAGCGCTCCGCGGACGAGTTCCTCGGCGCTCCGCGCGCCGCGTGGGAGGTGCTCTACAACGCCGTCGACGTCGGGCACTTCATGCCGGCTGCGTCGCCGCCGACCGGCGGCCCCGTGCTCCTCCTCGGCGGTGACCAGTACCAGGCGTACCGCCTCGAGCTGGCACTGCAGACCCTGGCGGCGCTCGCCGGCGAGCACCCGGACGCCCACCTGCTCGTCACCGGCCGGCTTGCGGTACCGATCGAGCCGCTCGTCGAGCGTCTCGGGCTGAGCGGGCGCGTGACCGCGGTCGGGCGGTACACGCAGCGCGAGGCGCCGGGGATCTTCCACCGCGCGCACGTGCTCCTCCATACGAAGGTCAACGACCCGTGCCCGAGCCTCGTGATCGAGGCGATGGCGAGCGGGCTTCCGGTCGTCTACGCGAAGAGCGGCGGCGTCCCGGAGCTCGTCGGCGACGACGCCGGCATCGGTGTCGAGCACCCGGATTCGTGGGAGCGCGACGACCCTCCCGCACCAGAAGAGCTGGCCGAGGCGGTCTCCCGCGTGCTCGCCGACCGTGAGCGGTACGCGGCGGCGGCACGGTCGAGGGCGGTCGAGCGGTTCGCGCTCGATCCGTGGCTCGATCGCCACGGCGAGCTCTTCGCCTCGCTCTGCGTTGAGATTCCTTAGCGCATCCTTGACATGAGCGCGTTGTCCGCCGACGCTGCGTCAGCGGATGAAACGGCTTCCGGGGAGGGGGGCGTTCGCTGTCGGCGTTGCGGCGTGCCTGGGTGCGCTCGCGCTGAGCGCGGGCGCCGCGACAGCGAAGACTCAAGGCGCTCAGGCGGACGCGCTCGCGAGCGCCGCGCCTGCCGTCTCGTCGTTCGTACCGCCGTCGGCGCCGGTCGGCGCGGTCGTGACGATCAAGGGGTCGGCGTTCACCGGCGCGACCGACGTGATGTTCAACGGCGTCCCGGCATCCACGTTCACCGTCATTTCGGCGACCAAGATCACTGCCACGGTCCCGGCGGGCGCATCGACCGGGCCGGTGGCGGTCACGACGCCAGGCGGCACCGGGACGAGCGGCGCGAGCTTCAGGGTGACGCCCAGCGTCACGGGGTTCAGCCCACCGTCGGCGACGCGCGGTACATCGATCGAGGTCGAGGGCACGACGTTCACCGGCGCGACTGCGGTCAAGTTCGGACCCGTCGTCGCCCCGGGCTTCGTCGTGGACGACGACTCGCACATCACGGTTCCCGTGCCCGGCACTGCGGTAACGAACAAGGTCTCGGTCACGACAGCGGCGGGCACCGGCACGAGCGCTGCAACGTTCACGGTCGTGCTCCCGCCGACCGTCTCGAACCTTGCGCCTGCGGCTGGGCCCGTCGGAGCGACGGTCACGGTCAACGGCTCGAACCTCTCGAGTGTGACCGCAGCGAGCTTCGACGGTCAGCCGGCGACGATCACACCCATCTCCGCGACCCAGCTGAAGATCACGATTCCCGCAGGCACGCACACGTCGCAGGTTCAGCTGACGAACGCCGCAGGCACCGTGACGAGCGCTGCGAGCTTCAAGGTGACGCCGAAGGTCGACTCGTTCACGCCGTCGTCGGCGATCCGTGGCGCATCGATCGTGGTCGAGGGCTCGACCTTCGACGGCGCCACCGCGGTCAAGTTCGGGACGCTCGTCGCCCCCGGCTTCGTGGTTGCCGACGACTCGCATATCGTCGTGCCAGTTCCGATGACCGCGACCACCAGCCAGGTCTCGGTCACGACGCCTGCCGGCACCGGCACGAGCGGTGCGAGCCTCACGGTCGTTCTCCCGCCGAGGGTCTCCAACTTCACGCCGACGGCCGGATCGGTGGGAACGGCTGTGACCGTCAACGGCTCGAATCTCTCGAGTGTGACCTCGGCGACCTTCGACGGCCAGCCGGCGGCGATCACGCCGATCTCTGCCAACCAGCTCAAGATCGCGATCCCCGCCGGCACGCACACGTCCCAGATCCAGCTGGCGAATGACGCCGGCCAGGTCTCGAGCGCGGCGAGCTTCAAGGTCACCCCTAGGGTCGACTCGTTCAGCCCGGACGCGACAGTCCGCGGAAACCAGATCCAGATCCTCGGCTCGACGTTCAACGGCGCGACCGCGGTCAGGTTCGGGACGATGAGGTCGTCGTTCTCGGTCGACGACGACTCCACCATCACGGCGACAGTCCCCGCGACCGCGACCACGAACAAGGTCTCGGTCACGACTCCCGCGGGCACCGGCACGAGCGTCTCCAACTTCACGGTCGTCCTCCCGCCGACGATCTCGACCTTCACGCCCGCAGCGGGGCCGGTGGGCACGCTCGTGACGGTCACGGGGACGAACCTCTCGAGCGTCATCGCGGCGAGCTTCGACGGTCAGCCGGCGACGATCACGCCCGTGTCGGCGACGCAACTGAGGATCACCATCCCGGCAGGCACGCACACAGCCTCGATCCAGCTCACGAACGAAGCAGGCCCCGTGACCAGCGCGACCGAGTTCAAGGTGACGCCGAAGGTCGACTCCTTCGCGCCGCCCTCGAACGTGCGCGGAGCCAGCATCCAGATCCTCGGCTCCGCGTTCGACGGCGCGACCGCAGTCAGGTTCGGGACAGTCCCGGCGACGAGTTTCACGGTCGACGACGACACCACCATCACCGCGACCGTCCCGGCTACGGCGACGACGGGCACCGTGTCGGTCACGACCCCGGCAGGTACCGGGACGAGCGTCGGGACATTCACGGTGGTCCTGCCTCCGACGGTCTCGCACTTCTCGCCGACGAGCGGGGTCGCCGGGACGGTGGTCACGATCACCGGTGGGAACTTCGCGGCGCCGATCGGCGTCACGTTCAACGGCGTCGCGGCTTCGAGCGTCACGGCCGTGAGCGCGACCCAGGTGCAGGCGACGGTTCCGCCCGGCGCGACCACCGGGAAGGTCGCCGTCACGACGATCGCGGGGACTGCGCTCAGCGCAGCGAACTTCGTGATCCCACTCGCGAGGACGAGCATCAGCCCGACGAGCGGCGTCGTGGGAGACACGGTCGTCGACGCTTCGTCGCAGAGTGCGACGATCAATCGCCTTTCAGTCGTCGTCGAGCGGCGGCGGCTCGCCACGCGGGCGTTCGTCCGCGCGTGACGTACGCCTAGCCGACGCGGCGATAGCCCGCGACGCGGCCGCGCCAGGTCGCGAAGCGCTCGTGAGCTCCGGATGCGTTCAGCTTGACGAGCGAGAGGAGCGCGCCGCCGAGCGGACGGGCGAGCATGCGTCCGACGACCCGCCTCGAGTAGCGGTTCTTTCGCAGCACGTAGCCGACGCTCGCGCCGTCGCGGTATGCGAGCGCGCGCCGCTCTTCGCTGGTGGGCGCCTTGTCCCGATGCGTGACCGTGACGCTGGGGTCGTAGGCGATCCGGGCGCCCGACCGCACGGCTCGCACGAGGTAGTCGATCTCCTCGCCCGACGACCAGGGCTTGCCTGACCCGAGCCCGAGCTGCTCGTCGAACTCGCCGACCGCCGCGACCGTCTCTCGACGGAGGAAGATCGTGAACGAGATCGCTCGGTTCCAGAGGTTGTCGTCCGTCAGCACGACGGCATCG
Source organism: uncultured Actinomycetes bacterium (assembly GCA_963815895.1). Classification (GTDB taxonomy): domain Bacteria; phylum Actinomycetota; class Thermoleophilia; order Gaiellales; family Gaiellaceae; genus GMQP-bins7. The sequence continues at coordinate 1,397,436 of CAWFIP010000002.1, forward strand.
GCCTTCCACGACGGGGACGAGCGGCCGTCCGTATCGACCTCCCGCCCGGCCAGCCCCGCCAGTGAGGGATCGGCAGAGAACCGACCCGCGACCCGTTCGCAGCAGGTCGTCCGGATAGACGCAGTCGTCGTCGGGAAAGGCCACCACGTCCGCGGTGGCGTGAGCAAGCCCCACGTTCCGGGCCCGCGACAGCCCCCGCTCCGACCGCAGGTGCACGGCGTCGAGCGCACGACGCCCCAGCGCCTCTCCGACGCGATCGTCGTCGTTCTGGTCGACCACGATCAGCCTGAAGGCGGTGTGCGTCTGTCGCTCGAGCGAGTCGAAGAGCCGCTCGAGCTCATCCACCCGATCGACCGTGGCGAGGATGAGATCGAAGTTCGGCAGGGCCTCGGCCACGAGGCGGGAGGCTATCGTCCGTTGCCCGTGAGCACGCCGCCCGCTCCGCTCGTGTCAGTCCTCCTCGCGGTGAAGGACGGCGAGCGCTTCCTCCGAAGCGCAGTCGCAAGCGTCCTGCGCCAGTCGGTCGACGACCTGGAGCTGATCGTCGTCGATGACGGGTCGAGCGATTCGACGTCGGCCATCCTCGGCGAGCTCGACGACCCCCGTCTCGTCGTCGTCCGCAACGACGAGCCGCAGGGCCTCGCCCGCTCCCTGAACACCGCCCTCGACCGAGCGCGAGGGAGCTACGTCGCCCGGCTCGACGCCGACGACGTCGCCCTCCCGGATCGCCTCGAGCGGCAGCTCGCGCACTTCCGGGCCAATCCCGATCTCGCGGTGGTCGGGAGCGCCGTGCTCGAGATCGACGAGGGCGATCGCGTCGGCTCGCTCCACGTCATGCCGACCGGGAGCTCGGAAGTGCGGTTCGCAGCCCTCTTCAGCTCGCCCTTCTTCCACCCGACGGTGCTCGTCGACCGCACGATCCTGGAGGAGCACGCGCTCCGGTACGACCCGGAGTACCTCGAGAGCGAGGACTACGACCTCTGGGCACGGCTCCTCGCCGTCGCGGACGGCGACAACCTCGTCGAGCCGCTGGTGCTCTACCGGACGCACCCGGGACAGGCGTCGCAGCGCCGGCGCGACGTCCAGCAGGACTTCCAGCGCCGGGTCGCGGTGCGCGAGATCGAACGGGTCGCGCCGGACCTGTCTCCGCGACGAGCGCGAGCTCGCGTGGCGGATCGGCGCCGGCGAGGACGTCGAAAGCGAACAGCTCGACGACGCCTCGCGCGCTTTCGTCCAGCTCGTCGAGGCATTCGAGCGCGACGGGGGCTCGGGTATCCGAGGGCAGGCGGCGCGGGCGTTGGCACGAGCCTCTGCTGCCTCACCGGGCGCTGCCGGCGCGAGAGCCGCCGCCCGGGCGCTTCAGCTCGACCCGGCCATGCCGCTCGCGACCGCGCTGGGTCGCGCTCGGCGGGTGACGGACGGTCGCGCCGCGCGGCGGCGCGCCGACGATGCCCTCGCGGGGCTCAGATCCGGCCCGATCCGCGTGGCCGCCGTCTTTCCGGAGCCGACCCCGTATCGCGCGCCGCTCCTCGACCGCGTCGCTGCTCTCGACGAGATCGATCTCTCGGTGATCTACGCGGCCGACACCGTGGCCGCACGCACCTGGCGTGTCGACCACGAGCACGACGCGCGGTTCCTGAGGGGCCTCCGCGTTCCGGGGGCGAAGCAGGTGCTGCACCACGACTACCCCGTGACGCCCGGGATCGTCGGCGCGCTCGAAAAGGCGAATCCCGATGTCGTCGTCGTGTCCGGCTGGAGTACGTTCGCAGCACAGGGCGCGATTACCTGGAGCCGTGTCCGGGGTGTGCCGTACGTCCTGCTCGTGGAGAGCCACGACGAGGGGCCGCGCGCCGGCTGGCGGCGGAAGGTGAAGGGGACCGTGGTGCCGCCGATCGTGCGCGGCGCGTCGGGCGCGCTCGTGACGGGCACGCTCGCGCGGCAGTCGATGATCGAGCGCGGCGCACGCCCTGAAGACGTCCACGTCTTCGCGAACACCATCGACGTCGAGAGCTTCGGCGCACGCGCCGAGCAGCTTGCGTCCAAGCGCTACGACCTGCGCGCCGAGCTGGACGTCGCCGAGGACGATGTCGTCGTGGTCTCGGTCGCACGGCTCGTACCGGAGAAGGCGCACGACGTGCTCGTCCGCGCGGTCGCGGCAGCCGACGACACCCGGATCGTCCTCGTCCTCGTCGGGGAAGGGCCCGAGCGCGCACGCCTCCGCCATCTGGCCGACGAGCTCGGCGTTCGGCTCGTGCTCGCGGGCGATCGCCCGTGGGAGCGGATCGTGGAGTGGTACGTCGCTGCGGACGCGTTCGCGCTCCTCTCGGAGCGTGAGCCGTGGGCGGTCGTCGTGAACGAGGCCGCGGCCTGCGGGCTGCCGCTCGTCCTCTCCGACCGTGTCGGAGCGGCGCCGGACCTGCTCGAGGACGGTGCGAACGGCTTTCTCGTCCCGGCAGGCGACGTCGCGGCTGCGGCCGTGGCCCTGCGCCGGCTCGCCGGTGACGCCGACGAGCGGCTGCGACTCGGGGCGCGCTCGCGCGAGATCGTGCAGGACTGGGGGTACGAGCCGAGCGTGGACGGCTTCCTGGCCGCGGTCCGGGCGGCTGCCAACCATTCGGGGCGCTAGCCTCAGCGCGTGAGCCAGGCTGCCGCGCGACCGCGGATCCTCGTCCTCAACCAGTACTACTGGCCCGGCGTCGAGGCGACCGCGCACCTTCTGACCGAGCTCTGCGAGGCGCTCGCCGAGGAGTACGAGGTCGAGGTCGTCACGGGCGTCCTCCACGGCCACGAGGGCCAGCGCCGCGAGATCGAGCGCAACGGCGTCCGCATCGTCCGCGTCAGCTCGACCGCGTACGACCGGTCCGAGCTCGGCCGACGGGCGGCGAACTACTTCTCGTACCTCGGCTCCGCTCTCAGCCATGCACTGCGCGGCCCGCCGCCGGATCTCGTGCTCTGCATGACCGACCCGCCGATCATCGGAGACCTCGGCGTCGTTGTCGGCCGCCGCTTCGGCGTTCCCGTGCTGGTCATCAGCCAGGACGTCTTCCCGGAGATCGCGACCGAGCTCGGGCGCCTCCAGAATCCCGCCGTGATCGGCGTTCTGCGGACCCTCGTTGCCGGCTACCTTCGCCGTGCGGATCGCATCGTCGCCATCGGGGAGACGATGCGGCGCCGGCTCGAGCAGAAGGGCGCGCCTCCGGACCGGCTGCGCGTGATTCCCGAACTGGGTCGACACGAGCGAGATCACTCCTCAGCCGCGCGACAACTCCTGGGCTCGGGGAAACGCGCTCGTCGACAAGTTCGTCGTCATGCACTCGGGCAACGTCGGGCACGCGCAGGATCTCGACAGCCTCGTCCGCGCGGCTACCTTCCTCCGTGACCTGGACGACCTTCGGATCGTCGTCGCCGGATTCGGCGCGCGGCACAGCGAGGTGGTCGAGCTCGCGGAGCGACTCGACGTGATGGATCGGGTGCGATTCCTGCCGTACCAGAAGCGAAAGCGGCTCTCGCTCTCGCTCTCGAGCGCCGACCTGCACGTCGTCGGGCTCGCGAAGGGCCTCGCGGGCTACGTCGTGCCAAGCCGGCTGTATGGCGTCCTCGCCGCGGGCCGGCCGGTGATCGCGGCCGCGGAGGAGGACAGCGAGACCGCCCGCCTCGTCTCCGAGGTCGGCTGCGGCATCGTCATCGAGCCGGGACGGCCCGAGCTGCTCGCCCGCACGATCCGTGCTGCGCGCGAGGGCGCGTACGACCTCGACGCTATGGGGAGGCGGGGCCGCGAGTACGTCGAGCACGAGGCGGACCGTTCGGTCGCGATGAAGCGCTACCGGGCGCTCGTCGCCGAGCTCCTGGCCGCGTAGCGACCCGCCTGGCCGGCCCGGTTCCTACGTCTTCCCGTCGAGCAATGACCGGTAGAGACGGTCGACGTCGTCGACGAGCCGCGTGACCGCGTAGCGCGCACGGACGCGCTCGCGACCAGCCTCGCCGAACCGGATCCGTAGCGCCCGGTCGCGAGCCAGCTCCTCCAGCCGTGCCGCCGCAGCGTCCACGTCCCCGGGTTCCACGAGAAAGCCGTCGGTTCCGTCCCGCACGACGTCTGGCACGCCGCCCACGCGGTTCGCGACCACCGGAGTCCCGGTCGCGAGCGCCTCGATCGCGCTGACCGGCGTCCCCTCGTTGACGGACGGAAGGAAGAAGGCGTCGAACAGGCGGTAGAAGCCAGCGACGTCCGACTGGTAGCCCGCAAAGTAGGAGGCGCGCGCGATATCGAGCTCGTGGGCGAGCTCTTCGAGCGGCTCTCGGTCGGGTCCGTCGCCGACGAGGCAGACCACCGCCTTGATCCCACGCGCGCGAAGCGCTGCAACGACGCGCAGGACCGTGCCCGTGTCCTTGACACCGGTCATGCGGCCGACCCAACCGACCACGAACGCGTCACGCGGGATGCCGTACAGCTGTCGGTAGTCCACGTCCCCCGACTCGTCGTCGAGGCGATCGGCGAGCGGGATCCCCAGCCGGACGACGACGAACTTCCCGGCGGGAGCGACCCCGAGCTCCACCAGGTCGTCGCGCACCTCGGGGCTGACCGCGATGAGCGCGTCCGAGGCGCGGGCAAGCGTCCGCTCGACCTCGCGGAACATGGCCGTCCTCAGCGGCCCGAAGTACCCGCGGAGCACATGGCCGTGGAATGTGTGGACGACGACTCGTGGCCGGGCGTCACCTGCGAGCATCGCGGCTGCCCGCGCGATCGCCCCGGCCTTCGCGGTGTGCGTGTGGAGGATGTGCGGGCGGGTCTCCCGCATGATCTCGGCGACCTGGAACGCCGAGCGGACGTCGTGGAGCGCGGAGATCTCGCGCTGCATCTCCGGGACGCTCACGACCGAGACGCCGAGATCGTCGGCGAGAAAGGCCATCGAGTCCTCACCCCGCGCGACGCTGCCCGCAACCAGTGTCGTGTGGTAGCCGCGCGTCTCGAGCCCCGCCGCGAGGTTCGCGACGTGGATCGCGGGCCCGCCCATGTTCAGGCGCGCGATGACGCGCAGGACGCGAATCGGCTCGGGCCGGGTCACGCCGCGACGTTATCCGTCCGGGCGGTCCTTCCTCTCCGCAAGCGGCCGGAGTAGGCTCTGCGCGCTCGCATGACGACAGCAGCGCCGTCCGACCACCTCCGCGACGTCTACGAGCGGCGCGGAGCGCTGCAGTATGCGGCGCCCGTCGTGCCGGACCCCACCCTCGATCGCAAGTACGCGGTCGTCACGGAGGAGCTGCGCGCGTTCCTGCCCGTAGCGTCGCTCCTCGACGCAGGGTGCGGCGACGGCCGCTATCTCGCGAGCATCGGGAAGCTCGGCGCGGTTCCGCACAGGCTCGTCGGTGTCGACATCGCCGAGAGCATCCTGGCCACGGCGGCGCTCGCGGCCGAGCAGGCGGGGATCGAGGTCGAGCTCGAGCAGGCGAACCTCGAACGACTTCCGTTTGCCGATTCCGAGTTCGAGCTCGTCGTCTGCCTGCAGGCGATCGAGCATCTGCTCGAGCCGTGCCTCGGCATCCGGGAGCTGGCCCGGGTGCTCGCACCGGGCGGCCGGATCGTGCTGACGACGGACAACAGCCGACGGCTCTTCACGAGGATCCTGAATGCACCCCGGTGGACCGCGCTCCGGCTCGTCGGCAAGCGCGACTTCCGCACCCAGCTCGTCTTCCCGCATCGCCAGTTCTCCGAAGCGGAGCTCAGAGTGATGTTCGGGCAGTGCGGGCTGGTTGTCGAGCGCGTCCGCACCTACCGCTTCTCGCTCCTGGGTGCGGGTCCCCGACTCGTCCGGTGGTGCAACCGCATCGACGCACGGCTCCCGGATGTCGGGTTCGGCGACGTGATACTTGTGGTCGCCCGACATCGGCTCACCTAGCATTCCGTGGCCATGCGCTACGTCGTCACCGGTGCGGCCGGCTTCATCGGCTCGCATCTCCTCCGTACGCTCCTCGGCCGCGGCCACGACGCGGTCGGGTGGGATGCGTTCACGGACTACTACGACCCGGCGCTCAAGGAGGAGAACGCGGAGGGGCTGCCGATCGAGCGGATCGACCTCGTCGAGGACCCTCTCGACCTCGCCGACGTCGACGGCGTCTTCCACCTGGCCGGTCAGCCGGGAGTACGGAGCTTCGGGCTCGTCTTCCCGACGTACGTCCGGCAGAACATCCTCGCGAGCCAGCGCGTGTTCGAGGCGGCGGTCGTGGCGGGCGCGAAAGCGGTGCTCGCGTCCTCGTCCTCGATCTACGGCGACGCGGCGGCGTACCCCACGCCGGAGGACACCGTTCCGCGCCCGATCTCCCCGTACGGGATCACGAAGCTGGCCTCGGAGCACCTCACCCGCGCCTACACGCAGGAATTCGGCCTGCACGGTGTCGTCCTCCGCTACTTCACGATCTACGGGCCGCGGCAGCGTCCCGACATGGCCTTCACGCGCATGGCGATGTCGCTCGCGGAAGGCCTGCCGTTCGAGCTCTACGGAGACGGGAAGCAGTCGCGGAGCTTCACGTACGTCGAGGACGTCGTCGACGCGACGATAGCGGCGATGGACGGCGCGTCGGCCGGCGCCGTCTACAACGTGGGAGGCGGAGCCGAGGTCTCGATGCTCGACGCGATCGAGGTCCTCGGCCGCGTCGCGGGCCGTCGGCTGGAGCTCGTCCGCGCGCCGCGCGTCGAGGGAGACGTGGCGCGGACTGCCGCCGACACGTCCCGGATCGAGGCCGATCTGGGCTGGAAACCGCGCACGTCCATCGAGGAAGGGCTCGAAGCTCAGTGGCACTGGGCCGCTGATAGGGTCGCGGCCGCATGAGCAACGCTCGGCTTCGCCTCGCGTTCGTGGGGGCAACCATGTTTCCCCCACGTGCCCCCTTCTTCTCGAGAGCGTGGGGAACCTCCCGGTTCCCCACACCCCTCCCCGCTCATGAGCCGGTAAGCAGCCCATGAGCCAGCCTCATACGTCGCCCGACCTCGAGGGGGAGCGAGAGGTCGATCTCGCCTCGGCATGGCAGCGGATCAAGCTGCGGTGGTGGCTCCCGGTCCTCGGGCTCGTCGCGGGCGCGATCGTGGGTCTCCTCCTCGCGTTCTCGGGCGGCGAGGTCTGGCGCGCACAGACGATCGTCTACCTCGGCCAGCCGTTCGCGCCCCTTGGTGGCGGACAGATCCAGAGCCTCGCGACGAACCCGCGCACCGTCTCGGAGATCGTCCGTTCCGAGTCCGCGATCGAGGCCGCGTCGCAAGCGACGGGCATCCCGCCCTCGAAGCTCCGCGCCTCGATCTCCACGAAGGAGCTGACTGCCGTCGGGCAGGTGCGTGGCATCAATCCGCTCATGGAGATCGCGGTGAAGGCCGAAGGGCGACGCAAGGCCGAAGGCGCCGCCGACGTGCTTGCGCAGCGCGTCGTCGAGGGGGTGTCGACGTACGTCTCGGAGAAGGTCGACCTGCTCGACCGCCAGGTCAAGGTGAGCGAGGCCCAGCTGGCCGCGGTCGAGGCGCGCATCGCCCAAGCGCAGCAGCAGCAGGACGACCTGCTGACCAACAACGCACTCGCGCCGGTCGAGCGCCTGCTTCTGAGTCAGAACCTGAACGCCGTCATCACCACGGCCGACGGGCGCCGCTCGGCCCTCCAGGACGATCTCTTCGAGGCGCGGCAGCTCCTGAACCTCGCGGAGAGCGTCGAGTCGAGCCGGGTCGTCGAGCCCGCCCGCGCGGTGAAGACGACGGCTCGCTCGTCGAGGACGTCGCTCCTCATCGGCGCCCTGATCGGGCTCGTCGTCGGTCTCGTCGCCGCTCTCGCGGCGGAGCCGATTCTCGCCCGGCGGCGGTCCGCGGCCAGCGAAGGCTGATGCTCGAGGGCAAGCGGGTCGCCGTCGTGGTGCCCGCGTACGACGAGGAGGCCCTCGTCGTCGAGACGCTTCGCGGCATCCCCGAGTTCGTGGACAAGGTCTACGTCGTCGACGACGCCTCGCGCGACGCGACGGTGAGCGAGCACGTGAGCTGGGCGATCCGCGGATCGAGGTCATCCGGCACGAGAGCAACCAGGGTGTCGGCGCGGCGATCCTGACCGGCTACCGGCGTGCGCTCGAGGAAGAGATCGACGTCGCGTGCGTCATGGCCGCCGACAATCAGATGGATCCCGCCGAGCTCGGCGGGATCGTCGAGCCCGTTGCGCGTGGCGAGGTCGAGTACGCGAAGGCGAACCGGCTCGTGTCGGGCGAGGCATGGACGATCATCCCGCGCACCCGCTACCTCGGGAACGCGGTGCTCTCGCTGCTCACGAAGATCGCATCCGGCTACTGGCACGTCGCCGACTCGCAGGCCGGCTACACCGCCGTCTCGCGCGGCGCGCTCGAGCGGCTCGATCTCGACCGGATCTATCCGCGCTACGGGTTCCCGAACGACATGCTCGTTCACCTGAATCTGCAGAACGCGCGCGTCCGGGACGTGCCCTCGAGGCCGATCTACCACGAGGACGGGCAGTCCGGGATCAGGCTGCGCTCCGTGATCCCGCGGATCTCGTGGCTGCTCTTCAAGGCGTTCTGGTGGCGCCTTGGCCAGAAGTACGTGATCCGCGACTTCCACCCGCTCGTGTTCTTCTACGTCTTCGGCCTGCTCATGACGACGGTGGGCATCCTTCTCGGGACGATCGAGGTGATCCTCCGCATCGCGGGGAACCAGATCCCGGCCGCGACGATCGTCCTCGTCGCCGTGCTCGTGATCGCAGGCATCCAGCTGACGTTGTTCGCGATGTGGTTCGACATGGAGGCGAACAAGGAACTGCGCTAGGTGCGCAATTTTCTTTCCGCTCAGCTGTTGCCCATGCGGCAAAGGCCGATCATGATCAGACGCGGAAGTGTTGCGGCCCATTCTGCTCGTGAAAATCGGCCTCGGAGGGCTCGTTTTCGCTGCGCGTTGGGGGGAGAACGCCGCCGTTCGCGTCGCCGACGAGGAGCCCGGAGAGTTTCTGCGGCGCCACCTCGAGTACGAGTTGAGCGGGCAGTTCGCACGCTCGTGGGACGAGCTCCATCCCGCCCACCAGCAGGTCGTGACACGAGAGCGCTACGCCGAGTGCAGAGCCGTGCTCTTCGAGCGGTCGGGGCCGTCCACAGAGCTCCAGTCGTTCGAGGTCGTCGACGTCACCGACGACCCCATTCCGATCGCGGGGATCCCGGACGAGAGCTCGAAGGCCGTGACGGCGCAGATCATGATCGGGGTCAACGGCGACTCCCGCGCCTCGCTCGACACGATGCACGCCGTGCGCGTCGACGGCCGCTGGGCCTGGGTCTTCCCGGCGGGTGTCTATCAGGCGTACGCCTCCGGCTCGAGCCCGGCCGGAGCAGCGCGCTAGCGGTACCCGTTCGAGCGATGCCCGGCGCGGCCCCACGCGCCGACGATGGGCGTAGTGGGCCGCTTCGCCGCAGTCGCCGCATCCGTTCTCGCCGTCGTCGCGGCGACGGCGCTCGCGCAGCCCTCTGCGTCGAGCGTCACGGCGGCACAGCTGACTACCACGTTCAAGCGGTCGACGGGCGACAAGCTGGTCCTGAACCGGAAGATGTCGTACGCGGGGCACTACAAGGCGTACGACGTCGGGCCCGTCTCCATCGCCAACAAGGGGAAGTACGGGCAGTTCACCGTCTACCTCGTCACGGGCGCAGATCTCGAGGGCGAGGTGACCGACCTCCTCGCCGACTCCATGACGGGTGAGCTGGGAGCGCCCGGCCCGGGACGGATCTACTGGGAAGCAGGCACGACGCTCTACGGCGACAAGTACTGGATGGCGAAGCGCCGCTACGGCGACAACGTCGTCCTCTGGTGGATCGGCTCGAACCCGGTCAAGAAGACGGACCGGTCGTTCAAGCGGTTGCACACGACGCTCACGGCTGCGACGCGCTAGCCCGTTCCTGTCGTGCCTCCGAGCTGCGAGGAGGAATCGAGGAGGTCGCCTGTTTGCGTCGTATGATGACCGATGCGACCGCGGCCTCTCGCGGCTAGCATCGGGCTCATGCCGACCTCACTCGTCACCGGCGGCGCAGGCTTCCTCGGGTCGCACCTCTGCGAGGCGCTCCTCGAGCGCGGTCACCGCGTGCTGTGCCTCGACAACCTCGAGACGGGCTCGCTCGCGAACATCGAGCACCTCCGCGACGACCGGTTCGTCTTCCTGAACCACGACGTCATCGATCACATCTCGATCGAGGAGCCGCTCGACATCGTGTTCCACCTCGCGGCGCTCGCGAGCCCTATCGACTACCTCCGCCTTCCACTGCATTCGTTGAAGGCCGGCTCGTACGGGACGCACCATGCGCTCGGGCTCGCGAAGTTCAAGCGCGCCCGCTTCGTCCTCGCCTCGACGAGCGAGGTGTACGGCGACCCGCAGGTGCACCCGCAGCCCGAGACCTACTGGGGTCACGTGAACCCGGTCGGGCCCCGTGGCGTCTACGACGAGGCGAAGCGCTATGCCGAGGCGCTCACGATGGCCTACCACCGCCAGCAGGGCGTGAACACGGCGATCGCGCGGATCTTCAACACCTACGGCGCACGGATGCGGCCGAGCGACGGGCGAGCGATCCCGACGTTTCTCCGCCAGGCGCTCGAGGCGCGGCCACTCACCGTCTTCGGCGACGGCTCGCAGACGCGGAGCTTCTGTTATGTCGACGACCTGATCCGCGGGATCGTGCTCCTCGCCGAGTCGGAGGAGCACCTGCCGGTCAACCTCGGCAACCCGGACGAGAAATCGCTGCTCGAGCTCGCGGAGACAGTCCTCAGGCTCACGGGCTCGTCGAGCCAGATCATCTTCGAGTCGCTTCCGGTCGACGACCCGCAGGTGCGTCAGCCCGACATCACGCGTGCGAAGCAGCTCCTCGGCTGGGAGCCCGAGATCGAGCTCGAGGACGGGCTCCGCAAGACGATCTCCTCGCTCGGCCGCACCGCCGTCGGCTCGGCGTGACCGGCCCTGCGTGACGGACCTCGGCGAGCGCTACACCGAGCACCACCGTACGCGGCGGGACGAGGGCGACTTCGTCTTCGTGCCCGAGCGGATTCCGCTGTTCCAGGCGGCGATCGGACGCGGCCGGCGGGTGCTCGATCTGGGCTGCCGCTCGGGTGCGTTCACGCGCCACTTCCTCGAGGGGAACGAGGTGGTCGGCCTCGACGTCGACCGGGTTGCGCTCGAGAAGGCGGCCGAGCTCGGCATCGAGCCGGTGGTCGCGAACGTTGAGGAGCCGCTTCCCTTCGAGGACGCGAGCTTCGACGTGGTTGTGGCCGGGGAGCTTTTCGAGCATCTGCGCCATCCGGAGGGTGTGATCGGAGAGGTGCGACGCGTGCTTCGCCCAGCCGGAGTGCTCGTCGGCTCTGTGCCGAACGCGTTCCGCGCCCAGAGCCGCCTGCGCTTCCTCCGCGGCCACCCGCCCGAGGACGACCCGACGCACATGCACATGTTCTCGCCGGGCCAGATGCAGACGCTGCTCGCAGGCTTCTCGGACGTCCGGATCGAGTTCGTCGGCGGCCGCTATCGTCGCCTGAGCCCGCGGCTCCTCGCGCGGGATCTCGTGTTCCGCGCGCGCAGGGCGTAAGGATTCGGGAATGGATCGTCCGGAGACGCAATTCGCCTGGAACGGCGGCGCTGCTCTCGCCTACCAGGTCGTCGGTCAAGGCTCGCCGGACATGCTCTTCGCGCAAGGCTGGGTCTCGAACGTCGAGTTGAACTGGGACCACCCGACGATGTCGGGCTTCCTCCGCGGCCTCTCGCGCTCGCGACGACTCATCGTGACTGACCCACGTGGAACCGGGTGCTCGGAACGCGCGTCGCCGCGCGACGTCTGGCCGCTCGAGACCGTCATGCAGGACTTCGCCGTCGTTCTGGAGGCTGCGCACTCGGAACGCGCGGTGATCCTTGCGACGAACGTCTGCGGCTTCGTAGCGTGCATGTTCGCGGCGACGTATCCGGAACGAACGGCTGCCCTCATCCTGTACGAGACCTCGGCTAATTTCCTGCGGTCCGAGGAAACGCCATGGGAGTGGACGGAGGAGCAGTTCGCCGAGCAGGAGAACGAGCTTCGCGCGTGGGGCACGCGCGAGTTCGCCCTCGAGGACATCCAGGAGCGGGATCCCTCGATGGCTTCGGATCATCGCTATCTCGACTGGTGGCGCCGGTACCACCTGCTCTCCGAGGCGCCCGGCCATTCAGTGGCCGCAGCGCGGGATTACATGACGACCGATGTCGGGGGGATCCTCACGGCGATCCACGTTCCCGTGCTCGTGCTCTGTCGCCCGAGCTCATGGGAGTCATCGTTCATCCCTGGCGCTCGCCACCTGGCCCAGCGCATCCCGGGGGCACAACTCGTCGAGCTCCCGGGTCGCGACGCCTCGCTCTGGCTCGGCGACCAGTCGCTGCTTCTCGGCACCATCGACTCGTTCCTCGCCGATGTGCGCGACGAGGAGGCCGAGTTCGAACGCGTCCTGGCCACGGTGCTGTTCACCGACATCGTCGGATCGACGGAGAGAGCAGCCCAGCTCGGTGATCGCGGCTGGAGGGATCTCGTCGAGCGCCATCATGCGGCCGTGCGGGCGCTCCTCGACCGCTATCGGGGCACCGAGATCGACACCGCCGGCGACGGCTTCTTCTCGACATTCGACGGGCCAGCCCGCGCGATCCGGTGTGCGCAGGCGATCGCGGCGGAGGTCCGGCCGATGGGTCTTGAGGTGCGAGCCGGGCTCCATACGGGCGAGTGCGAGGTGATCGACGGCAAGGTGGGAGGGATGGCCGTGAACATCGGGGCGCGCATCGGGTCAGTGGCGCGGCCGTCCGAAGTGCTCGTCTCGCAGACGGTGAAGGACCTGGTCGTGGGCTCGGGGATCGAGTTCAACGAACGCGGCGAGCACGAGCTGAAGGGCGTGGCGGACCGCTGGCGCCTGTACAGCGTCGTCTGAGAGGCCGGGCGCCGAGACGGAGCGTTGTGGGCCGGTCTGCGCCTGGCGGCGGTTCGCCGCTTCTGCGGTCCGAAGGACGAAGGGCCGCTCTCGCGGCCCTTGCTCGCTTCCTCTCGCGCCTAGGGGCGCGACCCTACGATCGCTCGCAGACGGAGCATCGCCTTCGTGTGTAGCTGCGATGCCCGCGACTCTGTGACGCCCAGTACCTGTCCGACCTCACGCAGGGTGAGATTCTCGTAGTAGTAGAGGGTCACGAGAAGCCGCTCGCGCTCGGGCAAGGCGGTGATCGCCTCCGCGAGGCCGTCGTGCGTGTCCTGGAGCTCCAGTTCCGACCCGGGCGGGAGCAGGGTCTCGTCTGGAAGCGTGTCGACAAGTGTCTCGTGACTGTCCGAGGACATGGAGACGACAGCGTCGAGGTACACGGGCGCGGTGCGGCCGATGTCCGCGAGGTATTCGTCGAACTCTTCGAGTGTGACCCCCAGCTTGGCGGCAACCTCGGGATCGCTCGGCGTCCGCCCAAGCTCGGTGGTCAGCGTGCGGATCGTCCGCTCGATCAGCTTCGCCCGTGCGCGGACGGAACGCGGAACCCAGTCGTTCGAGCGGAGCTCGTCCATGATCGCGCCGCGGATGCGGGGGATTGCGAACGTCTCGAACTTCGCCTCCCGTGCCGGGTCGTAGCGCTCGATCGCGCTGAGCAGGCCGAGGAGCCCGTACGAGACGAGGTCCTCATGGTCGACGTGGGCGGGCATCGACACCGACACTCGACCCACGACGAACTTGACGAGCGGCGCGTAGCTCAGGATCAGCCGCTCACGGATGGAGGGATCCCCGCTCTCGCGGTAGGCGCGGAAGAGCGCTCGCGTCGTCGAGGGCTGGGGAGGTGCGAGGACGCTACTCATCGCCGTACAGCTCGCCACGGGTCGAAGCGGGGCTCGAGCGCAGCCGGCCCATCACATGACCTCGCGCTTGAGAACGATGCCCGTGATGACGAGTGCGACAGCCGTCAGGGCGACTACGGTGAGAACCATGATCGTTGACCTCCTTGCGGGGCATCGGTCTATTCGGGGACTGGTGCATGTGACGTCGTGCGAGTCGTTACGGCTCAGTGGGCGAACGCGAGAGTGACCTTGGGCCTGCCGATCTCCGCGAGATGGCTGGCTGCGACGTGGCTCGGTGCGGTCGGTCGTCCGAGCTGCTCGGCCAGCGACAGCGCGAGAGCCGCGGCGTAGTCGAGCGACTCGGCCACGATCCGGAGCGGGTACACGACCTGGATCTCGTAGCTCACGAGCTCCTGAAGCGGCTCGGGCGGGAAGAAGTCCTCATCGCGCCAGGGGTCGAGTCTGGGATCGAGTGCGGCCATCAGATGCTCCTCGTGGTGTCCGAGATGAACGCCGGCACGACGACGACCGCCGGGTTGGTGATCGTTCCTGGCATGCGATCTTCCTTTCTTCTTGTTGCTCGATGCTTCATGTTTGTCGCAGGCATACTACATGTTTCTGCGTGCGGCGCAAGTCGGGGCGATTCGCGGCAGGAACGTCGAGCCGAGTGGTCGGCTCCCGCTATCCGAGCCCAGGAGCTACAATCGGGATGCGATCCGGTCGATCAGGCAGGATGGGATGAAGTGATCGTGAATTGAGCGTTGACACTGCACCGCCACCTCGTACAGTGAGGCTCTGACACCCAGCGAGCGGAAGGGAACATGAAGGGACATCAGAGGAGCGATAAGGCGATCGAGATCGGCAAGCGCATTGCGGAAGCGCGCAAGGAGGCCGGCGGCATGACCCAGGAGGAGCTCGGAGAGCTCGTCGGGGTGAGCGTGCGGTCGATCGCCGCGTGGGAGCTCGGGGACGTGATCCCCTATCGCCACCTCAAGGAGCTCGAGAAGGCTACGGGCGCGAGTGCCGCCTGGCTCCTGCACGGAACGGAGTCGACGGACGTCCGGGATCTGCAGCTCGACGAGATCAGCAGGAAGCTGGACGAGATCCTTCGTCGGCTGGACGGGGAAGCTGCCACCCCATCCGTGATGTCGGGGCGGCCATGGCCGCCGCTTCGCAGCACGTAGTCCCTACTGGGCGCGACTCCAGCGTTCGTCCCTAGGGACAGCTCGCGCCGTCCCTAGAGAGCGACCCGCGTTACTTCTGCGGCAGGACGATTCCTGCGACCGGAGGCTTGGGGTTCGTCGTCGGCTGGCCGTTCGCCGGCTCTCCGACCGGCGGCGGCACCGGAACACCGACGCCAGCGACCGGAGGTGTAGGCGCCACCGGGACACCGACGCCAGCGACCGGAGGCGGAGGCGGCGGAGGCGGAGGAGGCGGAGGCGGCGGCGGAGGCGGCGGCGGAGGAGGGGCGGCGGCGCGGTCGCAACCGAGGAGGAGGTGGCTGCGTTGCGACGGGCGCTTGCTCGACAGCGGCCGCGGGAGGCTCCTCGGCGAGCGTTGCCGTAGTAGCGGGCGTTGCGGAAGCTGCGGACGCCGGTGTCACGACGACCGCGTTGTCACGCTGGCCGACCTGAGCTACCGCCTGGGTAGGCGCCACGGCCGTGGCCGCGGGCTGGGTGCGGAGGTAGTCGATCTCGGTCGCGAGGCGCTCGCGCGCCTTGTTCGCCTTCACGATCCGGGACACCATGACCCGCTGCTGCTTCTGGGTGGTCTTGGTGATGCTCGTGAGCATGATCTTGTGCTTCTCGTCGGCCTGCTTGAGACGATGATCGAGCCGCGTGTACCCCTGAGCCAGGGCAGCAGTGGCAACGAGCAGGGCGAGTGCGCAGACGGCTACGGTCCTGCGCGCGAACCTCGCGATTACGGGCAGCGCCGCGCCGGCGGCGATGTTGACATCGGCGAGCGACCTGGCCTCGGACAAGGCGTCCAGGAACGCGCGTATCTCCTTCATCCCTCCTCTTCCTTTCCGGGGTACGCGCAGGATCGTCCCCGACGCAGCCATCCCCAAGTGCGGTTACGCCACATGAGCGTGGCGCGTGCCGATTCTACAGATTTGCTTCGTCCAGTACACCCTGTTGGTCCCGTCGTTTGCAGCGGATTTGCGATGTTGATTGCCCGAGAGTTGCGTGTTCAAGGGTTCATGAGTATGGCAAAAAACGTTCAGGTAGGGAAGAGGGCGCGAGGATAGGAGCGGAATCTGGCGGAATCCGCCCTGCGCATCGCCCAGGCGCCGGGGCGGTGACGAGGGCAGCTGCCCGGTTTGCATCGTCCGTTGCGATCTCGTTACGAGCACGTCCGCGACGCGGGAACCCGCCCGGAAGGGCGCATGACGAGTGGGTTCGCTTTAGCCGACGACGTACGCGTCGATGACGGTCTGGGCCAGGGATCGGCCGGCGGTATCGGTCGCCGAGACACGCAGCGATGCCGACCCGCTGCGCGGATTCTGGACCTGCGCGGTGCAACCGGACCCGTCGCAGTCGCGCAAGCTTGCTCGCTGCCACGTCGAGCCCCGGTCCCAGGAGACCTCCACCGTGAGCTCGGCGAGCGGCGCGGTTGCGACCTCCAGCGGCATGCCGAGCCTCACGCCGAATCGGTATGCGCCGGCGGGCGCGGAATTCGTCTTCGTGAGCTTCAGGTCGTAGTCGACGCTGAGCAGCGGCAGCACCTCGTGGTCGCCCTCGGTCGTCTGCGACCGGAACTTCCACGCCGTCTCGGCGGTCGTCCCACGCTGCCAGAAGCCGTTCTCGCGCTTCGTCGTGAACACGAGCTCGTAGTCGTGCGGCTCGGGGTCGGCGAAGTACTGCATGAAGATCGGCTCTTCGGATTGCAGCACCAGCTCGCCGTCGCGGTACAGCTTCCCCTCGAACTCGTTGAGGTAGAGGGGCCCGCCGACATGGCCTGCGTCGTCCACCCACGGCAGCGCGAACATCCACATGAAGTCGCCCTGGCGATACGGGTACGACTGCCACCCGTACTTCTCGAGCAGTGGCGAGGCGTTGTACGTGATGGGCGAGCCGAACCAGCGGTCGGTGATCGTCTTGCCCGCGACTACCGGGACGCTAGGCGCGGAGAGCGACGCCTCCGGGAAGCCCTCCGCGCTCCTCACCTCGACCCAGCGCTCCCATTCGGCGATCGGGCTCGCGTAGTGCCTGACACCGCCCGGCACGGACACGGGACGGACGAGGCCGAATGCCGCGACACCGCGCTCGGGCACCCAGCCGAGGCGCATGTCCCACACCCGATAGCCCTGACGCGTCGTCCCGCCGAGCGAGTCGTACTGCTCGTCGAAGGTCGCGACGCGACTCGCCCGCCCGTCGAGCACGGCGCCGGCGGGTACGCGGTCCGACCAGGCGCCCATGAGGTCGTAGATGTACTTCGTCGTGTGGTGCGTGACGATCTGCGACGGCTTTCGCGCGGAACCGAGCAGTCGCGCCGCGTCGAACGAACGCGCCTGGAACGCGGGAAGTGGCGAAGGCTGCTCGACCGTGCCCGCGCACTCGGCGCCGTCGCCTGCATAGGCGACCATCGCGACCGCGCCCGCCGCGGCGAAGGCGCGAGCAGCTTCGGTCAGATCCCCGCAGGTGCCCGAGACCACGGCGATCGACCGCTTCGCGGTCGAGGCGTCGATGTTGCCCGCCTCGCCTGCGTCGACGACCTGGTAGCGGCCGTCGAGCTTCGTGACCGGAACGTCCCACGGCTGTTGTTCCGGACCGGCGAGCGACTGCAGCGCAACGGCATCGCCGGACGACGGCAGGATCTCCGCGGCCGGCTGCGACAGCATCCAGTTGAGAGACGACGTGAACGTCACGTCCCCGGACGACACGCCGGGCGTTGCGTACACGCGATCGGCGTTCCCGCCGAGGATGAGGCCCGCAAAGCCGCCTTCCGCGGTCGCCCAGTCGACCATCATGATCTGACCGTCGCTCGAGGACGGGCGGCTCGTCACGTACGAGAACCGCTGCGCGTCGTCGCCGGCCAGGACCACCTTCGTGTCGGACGTGAGACGAATGACGGGCTCGAATGTGACGACGCCTTCCCGCGCCTCGTCGCCCGCGAGGGCGAATGTGAGCGCGCCTGCGCTGTACGTGCCCGGCGGCACGCGGAAGGTCACCGACTGGGGGCTGCCGTTGCCGACCAGTTCGCGCTGGTCGTAGCTGAACGTGTCGAGGCCGATCAGCGCCAGCGTGTGCGAGGCACTCTGCGTGCCGTCGCGTGGGTCGATCTCGACCGTGAGGTCGTAGTGCTCGCTCTCGAGGACGAAGCCGAACGCGGTTCGCACGCTCGTGCCGTCGTCGGACTCGGCGACGATCACGCCCGACGAATCGCCCGTGCTTGCGACCTTCGGGTCGAGCACGACGTCGACCCGGACGTCGGTACCGGCTGGGACGGTGAGCTCGCTCGCCGACAGCGTGACGCCCGCCGGGGCGCTAGCGGTCGGGTCCTGAGCCGCGACCGACAGTTTCAGCGTGACAGTCGCGGACCCGAGGTTCGTGTACGTGAGAGGCGTCTGCTTCGGGCTGAGGTCGCCCTGTGGGAAGGGGAAGAACCCGAGGTCGAGCGAGGGGCTCGAGACGACCGTCTGCGTGATCGCATTCGCCGCGTCCACGCGTCCCGTTCCGGCTTCGAACGCGGACGAACCGGGAGCGGCGACCGTAGACGCGCTGATCGCGGCTTTGAGCCGCTCGCCATCCCACGACGGATGCTCGTCCGCGAGGATCGCGGCGACGCCCGAGACGTGCGGCGTCGCCATCGAGGTGCCGTCGACATCCGTGTAGTGGTCGTCCACCGGGTTCCCGATCGCGGTTCCTGCCGCCCGCGCGGCGGTGATCGAGACCCCGGGGGCGACGACGTCAGGCTTCACGGCGTGGTCGCCGAGCCGCGGGCCGCGGCTCGAGAACCACGCCAGCGAGTCCGTCGCGTCCACCGCGCCCACGGTGAGTGCGGAAGTGGCCGCGCCGGGAGCGGTCACCGTCGACGCGTTGCTGCCGTTGTTGCCGGCCGCCACCACGAAGAGCGAGTCGGACTGCGCCGACAGGTCGTCGATCGCGCGGCTCAGAGGATCCGTGCCGTCGGTCGTGTCTCCACCGAGGCTCATGCTCACGACGTCTGCGCCCTTGGAGACCGCCCACTCCATGCCGGCGAGCACCCACGAGTCCTCGCCGAAGCCGTCGTCGGCGAGGACCTTGCCGATCAGCAGGTCCGCGCCGGGCGCGACACCGCGGTAGGTGCCCCCCGACGCGGCGCCGGTGCCGGCGACGGTCGAGGCGACGTGCGTGCCGTGCCCGTTGCCGTCGACGGCGCTCGGGTCGGTCGTGAAGTTCGCCGACTCGGCGACCTGGCCGGCGAGGTCCGGATGGGTGGGGTCGAAGCCCGTATCGAGCACCGCGACGGTCGCTCCCGTGCCGTCCCAGCCGGCCGCCCATGCCTCGGGCGCGTGGATCTGCGGAACCGAGACGTCGAGAGCAGCCTCCACGCGGCCGTCGAGGTCGACGCGTGCCGCGCCGTCGGAGAGCCCGGTTGCCGCGCCCGACGCGTCGGCTCCCGTGGTCAGTGAGCGCCAGAACTCGCGCGCGCGTTCCTTGCTCGCCGCATACGCCGCCGCACCGATCGACGAGATCGTGACCGTCTTTCGTGCATCGTCGAGCGCCGCCTGGCGCGACTCGTCCGCGGCCTGGGCCCCACGGCCGTAGTCCACGATCACCGGGATCGTCGAGCGCCTCGCGTCGTCGTACCGAAGCTCGACGAGGCCGGCGACGTCGAACAGCTCGAGGTCGAGACGGCCTTGCGCGAGCAGCCGTGCGGCCTTCTGCGGAATCACGTAGAGGTGCTCGCCTGCCTCCGTGATCGCGACCTCCGGCATCGTGCCGTTGTCGGCCGGCTCGAGGCTCACAGACCGCTTCCCGTCACTCCGGATCGCCAGCCGGACGACGTCTCCGGTGACGAGAGTGACCGCGTGGACCTGTCCGGCAGTCGGGCTCCCGCCTGAACGAGTGCTCTGCGCGCCCGTCAAGGGCACCGCGACGAGAGCGGCCGTCAGGACGGCAAGGAATGCGAGCGCAGTCGTGCGCTTCGCCGTTCTGCGTCCGCTCGCAGCTGCGGCGGCCTGCGGGCCTCTCGGCATGGTCTCGTCCTTTCGTCGATGCCCGCGAATCGAGCGGGGCGGGGTCCGGAGGGGTTGGTGTTGCAAGCCGTCAGACGCCCCTTCCCCCCTCCGGCACATCGACGGTGCGGGAACGATACGGGGTGTCGCCGCACGCAATTGTTAACAATCGAGGAACCGGGTCGAACGGGCGCCGCGACCCGCCGGACTACGTCTCTTCGCGGCCGAACGCGGCTCGTCGCTCGATGTCCGCGTCGTCCACCATGTGCCCGTCGCGGGCGACGTAGCCGTCCTTGCCGCCGATGACGAGCAGCACGAGGTCGTCCTCGTCGCTCGCGTTCGAGACCTTCCGCGGTGTCGTCGACTCGACGTGCAACAGGCCGCCGGGCCCGAGGACCCACTCGTCCCCCTCCACCTCGACCCGAGCGACTCCCTGGTGGACGAAGTAGAGCTCGTCTTGGGTGTCGTGGTAGTGGTGGAACCCCTCGTAGCTCGGCGGGTAGACGATCGCGTTGACCCCGAACGCGGTCACACCGAGCGGGACGCGGATCTTGCGGAACCCGTAGCTCTCGCCGAGCTCCTCGATCGAGCTGATTGCGTACGTGGCCATCACGGCTCCTTTCCGTCGAGCAGGAAGTCAGCGGTTCGTCGCAGGCCGTCCTCGAGGTCGACCTCGGGCTCGAATCCGAGCAGGCTCTTCGCCTCGCCCACGTCGGCCCACGAGTTCCGCAGGTCGCCGGGGCGCGCCGGGAGGTAGTTGCGCTCGACCGGCTTGTCGAGCATGCGCCCGATCGCGTCCGCGAGCTCGTTGACCGAGGTGGGCGCGCCGCCGGAGATGTTGAGGATGCGCCCGTTCGCGCCCCCGGCGTCGGCGGCCAGCAAGTTGGCGGCGACGACGTTGTCGACGTACGTGAAGTCGCGCGACTGCTCGCCGTCGTCGAAGATCGTCACCGGCTCGCCCGCCGCGATGGCGGTGATGAAGAGCGGCACGACCGCCGCGTACTGCGAGGTCGGGTCCTGGCGCGGTCCGAAGACGTTGAAGTAGCGGAGGACCACGGTCTCGAACGAGTGGTAGACGCGGCTGAAGCTGACGCAATAGCGCTCCGCGGCGAGCTTGGCGACCCCGTACGGCGATATCGGATCCGGGGCCATCGACTCGTGCAGCGGCAGCTGATCCTGGTTCCCGTAGATGGACGAGGAGGACGCGAACACGACACGGCGCACGCCCTCGTCGCGGGCGGCGAGCTGGACGTTCAGCGTCCCCTCCACGTTGACGGCGCTCGATGTGAGCGGGTCCTGAACGGAGCGCGGGACCGAGCCGAGCGCGCCGAGGTGGAACACGATCTCGACGCCGCGGACAGCGTTGTGCACGCGCTCGTAGCTCCGCAGCTCGCCCTCGACGATCTCGACGTCGCGTCCGACCCCGTCCAGGTTGCGGCGGCTCCCGGTCGAGAAGTTGTCGAGCACGCGCACGTCGTCGCCCCGAGCCAGCAGTCCCCGGACGAGGTTCGAGCCGATGAACCCGGCGCCGCCTGTGACGAGCACCTTCATACGACGTCATCTTCAACGGTCGCCGCGCCTGCTGCCGCGAGACCGAGCATGAGGCTCGTCGCAGCCTGGATCGGGATGCCCGACACGATTCCAAGCGATGCCCACTCGCCCGCGACCGTCAGGAGCGCGCCGAGCGAGACAAGGCCGGCGCCGACGGCCCACGGCGTCGGCCCGTGCCGCGCCGTTCGCCACGCGAGGAGGAGCGCGGACCCGCCGACGGCGAGAAGCAGCGCGAAGCCGATGATCCCTGCGTCGGCGAGCACCTGGACGTAGAGGTTCTGGACGCCCCAGCGATTCTCGCGAGACGGAAACGCGAGATCGACGACGTCCGGGAAGCGCTTGCGCGCGTCCGGCACGTATGGCTCGAACACGTCGGGGCTCGACGAGCGCTGCCAGCCGACGCCGGCGACGGGCTTGGCCTGGAAGATGCGCAGCCCGATGTAGGCGAGCACGGTCCGCTGCGAGTAGGTCTCGACGCCGACGGGCGGCTCGTCGCCGCGAACGCCGACGAAGCGGAGAAAGTCCTCGAGCGCGTCCCCGCGTACCGCCGCGACTCCTCCCGCGACGGCGAGGACGACCGCGGCGAGGGCTGCCAACTGGCGCGCGGACGGCCGGAACCGCGCGCGTGAGGCGATCGCGACGGCCAGCATCCCAACCGCCAGGCCGCCAACAGCTGCGACCGAGCCCGCGAGCACGAGGCCGAGCAGTCCCGTGAGGAGCGCTGGGACGAAGAGCGACGACACGGGGAGGTTCCTGCGCGATGCCACGATCCCGGCGGCGGCGACGCTCAGCGCGATCGCCGAGAGCGCCGCGAAGTCGTGGTGACCGAGGAACGACGGCTGGCGCCAGCCGGCGTTCCACGCATCGAAGATGCCGACGCCGAAGAACTGGAGGAGCGCGACCGCAGTCGCTGCGACGCCCCAGAGGACGAGTGCGCCGAGGAAGATCACGAGGTCGTCGCGTCGGCGCACGAGTAGCGGAACGACGACGACGAGCAGCGCGTACTCGCAGAGCTTGGCGAACGTCACGAAGTGGTCTGCGAAGCCCTCGTCGTCGACCGAGACGGGCCTCAGCGCCTCGAACGCGAGCCATACGAGGAGCGCGGCGCCGAAGATCCAGAGCCAGCGACCCGCGAAGAGCGGGGTCGCGCCAAGGCGCGCGATCGACACGACTGCCGCGACGACGACGAGCAGGATCGCGAGGTCGGACGGCCTGACGTCGACGGTCGTCGAGCCGACGTCGATGCCGAACGTCCCCCAGCGCTGGTGCTGCTCGTGCATGAACACGAACGGGATCGACACGCCGAGGACGACGGCGCCGAGGCTCGCGCGGTCCGAGAGGAGCGCCGGGATGTCCCTGAGCGACGGCGTCGAGGGGAGCTCGCGGGCGGGGTTCGCCACTCGCGGGACTATAGGAATTCGCCTGGTCCGGCCAGGGCTGGCCAGCAAGGCGCTTGCTTACACTGACGCCTCGATGTCCTCTCGCGTCCTCCGACGCCGCTCGGCGACGGCCGTGTGGGTCTGGGCCGCTGCCGCGTTCGGGATCCTCGGCTCGATCGTCGCCGCTCGTGTCTTCAGCGTCACGCAGTTCGGCGTCTTCATGACCGCGCTCGCGGTCGTCGGGTTCTTCCAGACGCTGCTCGACCTGACCGTCGAGGAGTCGCTCACGAAGTACGGCTTCCGCTACGTGTCGAACCAGGACTGGGGGCGCCTCCGCCGCCTCTTCCGGCAGGCCATCCTCATCAAGCTCGTCGGTGGCGCTCTGGCGACGCTGATCGTGCTCGCGCTCGCGCCGGTCGCGGATGCGATCTTCGACGAGCAGGGCGTGGGCGCGGCGCTCGTCGCGGCCTCGCTCCTACCGCTCGTCCAGTCCACGGAGAACGTGGGCGCGACAGCGCTGCTCCTGCACAGCCGGTACGACCTGCGCGGCGTCTACCAGGCGGGAAGCTTCGCGCTGCGGCTGGTCGCGATCGCCATAGGCTCCCAGTACGGCGTCACGGAGGCGCTCGTCGCGATCGTGGTCGCCCAGGCGGCTGCGACCGCGGTGGCGTCGGCGGCCGGGCTCGTCGCGATTCGGCGCTTCCCGGCGACCCCCGCGCGGCCGCTCGCCGAGGACGTCCCGGGCATCCGCGCCTTCGTGCTCCAGTCGAGCCTGGCGACGGGAGTGGTGTCGTTACGGACGACGCTCGTTCCGGTGCTGCTCGGCGTCGTCGCCGGACCTGTCCAGGTCGGCTTCTTCCGGATCGCACAGAGCCCGCAGACCGGGCTCGCCGCCGCCAGCTCCCCTGCCCGGCTCGTCATGCTCACGGAGCAGACGCGGGACTGGGAGCGCGGGAAGCGCGAGAGCGTACTGCACGGAATCCGCAAGTACACGCTCGGCGCCGGCGCGCTGATGCTCGTTGCCGTGCCCGTCTTCTTCGTCGCGATGCCCTGGCTCGTCGACTTCGTCTTCGGCGAGAAGTACGCAGACGCCGTCGAGGCAGCCCGGGTCATCCTGCTGGCGGCCGCGATCCAGTTCGCGATCGGATGGACGAAGTCGCTTCCCGTCACCGTCGGCCGGCCCCAGCTGCGGATCGTCACGCACGGGATCGAGACGCTCGTCGTCATCCCGCTCGTCATCGTCCTCGGATCGGAGTGGGGTGCGACGGGAGCCGCGGTCGCCGTGCTCGTGTCCACCCTCGCGTTCGCGGCGTCGTGGGCGGTCGCGCTCCTGCGGCTCCGCTCGTGGATGGGCGCGGACTCGACGCCGCTCGCGAGCGGAACGGCGCCGTGAACGTCCTGATCGTGTCCGGCATCTGGCCGCCCGATCCGGGCGGTCCTGCGAGCCACGCGCCGGCGCTCGCCGGGTTCCTCCGCCGCCGAGGGCACTCCGTGGGGGTCGTAACCACCGCCGATGAGGAGCCGCCACCGCGTGACTACCCCGTGACCTGGGTGTCCCGTCGCCTGCCGCCGGGCGTCAGGCACGCTGCTGCGGTCAGGCAGATCGCTCGACAGGGTCGAGCGAGCGACGTCGTGTACTCGACGAGCATGGTGCGGCGGTCCGCGCTCGGCGCCGCGCTCGCGCGCCGTCCGCTTGTGGTGAAGCTCGTCGCGGACGAGGTGTTCGAGCGGCAGCAGCGGGAAGGGCGATTCGCGGGGACGCTCGACGAGTTCCAGCGGACGGGGGGCTCCCGCGTCGGCTTCCTCCGTTGGAGTCGCAACCGGGCGCTGCGGCGTGCGAGCCACGTTCTCTGCCCGAGCGCCTACCTCAAGGACGTCGCGCTCGGCTGGGGCCTCGAGCCTGCCCGTGTGTCCGTCCTCCCGAACCCTGCGCCCGAGGTGCCGGCGCTACCGCCGCGAGACACGCTTCGCCGCGAGCTCGAGCTCACAGGCCCGACGCTCGCGTTCGCCGGCCGGCTCGGGCCGCAGAAGTCGCTCGAGGTCGCGCTCGAAGCGGTCGCCGAACTGCCGGACGTCTCGCTCGTCGTCGCGGGCGACGGGCCGGATCGCGGGATTCTCGAGCGACGGGCGCGCGAGCTCGGCGTCGACGGGCGCGCGCGCTTCCTCGGCAGCGTCCCTCGCGACGGCGTGCTGCGCCTGTTCCGTGCGGCCGACGCTTCCGTGCTCAGCTCGTCCTGGGAGAACCTCCCACATACCGTGCTCGAGGCGCTTGCGGTCGGGAGCCCGGTGATCGCGACCTCGGTCGGTGGCGTGCCGGAGGTGGTGCGGGACGGGGAGAACGGGCTGCTGGTCCCCGCGCGCGACCCGCAGGCGCTCGCGGCCGCGATTCGCCGCTTCTTCGCGGACGAGCAGCTCCGTGCGCGCTTGACCGCGGCTGCGCCCGGCTCGGTCGCCGGGTACACCGAGGAGGCCGTGTTCTCCGGGATAGAGGACCGGCTCGAGCAGGCGGCGAGGCGATGAAGAGGAAGCTCCTGATGGTCGGCCGGATGCGCTACGCGCTGCCGCTCTCCCCGTCCCTCGCGGCGAAGTTCGACGCGCTCGACGGCGAGCTCGACGTCCGTGTGCTCGGGAGCTCTGGCGGCGGGAACGGCGCAGACCCGCGCTTCGCGCTCGCCGCGCCGGTGCGTCCGCGCGCGCTGGACGGCGCCGCGTTCTACGCGCTTCTGCCTTTCCGAGTCGCGCGCGAGCTGCGGCGCTTCCGCCCGGACGCAGTCCTCGTCCAGGGCGGCCAGGAGACGGCGCTCACGCTCGTCGGGCGGGCACTCGCCCGCGTCCCGACGCGAGTCGTCGCCGATGTCCACGGTGACCCGGCCGCGGCGACGCGGCTCTACGGGTCGCCGCTCCGCAAGGCACTCTCGCCGCTTGGCGACGCGCTCGCTCGCGCGGGCCTGCGCCGCGCGGACGGCGTGCGGACGATCTCCGACTACACGTCCGGAGTCGTTCGCCACGTCGGCGTCGAGCCGACCGCCACTTTCGCGGCCTTCATGGATCTGGAGCCGTTCGTCGCCACGCCGCCGGCGCGGCTGCCCGAGCATCCCACAGCGCTCTTCGTCGGCGTGCTCGAGCGCTACAAGGCGATCGACGTCCTCGCCGGCGCCTGGCGGCTCGCGGCACCTCGCGTCCCAGGTGCGACGCTCGAGATAGTCGGGCGCGGGACGCTCCGCCACATCGCCGAGCGCCTGGTCACGGACCTCCCGGAGCAGACACGCTGGCGCGAGTCGCTGCCGACGGAGGAGGTGGCGCGTGCGCTCGACGGGGCGACGGTCCTCGTCCTGCCCTCCCGTTCGGAGGGGCTCGGGCGCGTCGTGGTCGAGGCGTTCTGCCGCGGCCGGGGAGTCGTCGGCAGCCGTGTCGGAGGCATTCCCGATCTGGTGGCCGACGGCGCGAGCGGCCTGCTCGTGCCGCCCGGCGACACGGAAGCGCTCGCCGAAGCACTCGTGCGGGTACTCGGCGACGGCAAGCTCGCGGAACGCCTCGGGGCCGAGGGACGCGCGACCGTCGAGCCTTGGCTCGCGACTCCGGACGAATACGCGCGACAGGTGCGTGAGCTCGTCGAGACCGTGGTCACGCGCGGCGCGCCGAGCTCGCGTAACTAGCATCGGCCCATGCGTGAGCTGGCTCCAGGGGTGTGGCACTGGGAGGCACCGCATCCGGAGTGGAGCCCGGGCGACGAGTGGGACGAGCTCGTGTCCTCGTACGCGATCGATGACGGAGAGCGCCTGCTCCTCTTCGACCCGCTGACGGTTCCGACCGAGATCGAGGCGCTCGCGGCTGACCGCGAGACGGCGATCGTGCTCACCTGTCCGTGGCACGAGCGCGACGCCGAGGAGCTGGTGGGGCGGCTCGGCACACCCGTGTTCACGCCACGTCCGGACGAGGGCAGCCCAGACGTCGCGTGGCTGCTCGCCGGAGACCGCGGTGTGGCGCGGTTCTACGCAGCAGGCGATCGGCTCCCGGTCGGAGTCGAGGCCTTCCCGGGTGGGGTCGGGAACGACGACTTGGTGTTGTGGGTCGAGAGCCGCCGAGCGGTCGTCGCCGGCGACTCGCTCATCGACCGTGGGAACGGCCTCGAGATCCCGGAGGACTGGCTCGACCAGGGCCACGTGCGCGAGCAGGTCGCCGAGGGCCTGCGGCCGCTGCTGGAGCGACCCGTGGAGCACGTGCTCGCGACGCACGGCGGCCCCATGGACCGTGCCGCTCTCGAGCGCGCGCTCGCCTGACGCGGCGTCTCGCGCCCGAGACGACGCGCCCTACACTCACGCTCCATGCGAGCGGACCGCGCGAAGCAGCTCCTGAAGAACGGTGTCTACCGCGCGATCGGCGAGACCGCGAGTGGGCTCGGTGGCGACGGGCAGGACGAGCGCACGCTGCGCGTCCTCATGTACCACAAGGTCAATGACCTCTGGCCGAACCCGACGACCGTTCCGACCGCGGTGTTCGCGGAGCAGATGGAGCTCCTGGGCGAGCTGGGCTACTCGGTCGTGTCGCTCGCACAGGTCCGCGACCACTATCTCGAAGGCACTCCGCTCCCCGAAGGAGCGGTGCTGATCACCTTCGACGACGGGTATCGCGACAACCTCGAGAACGCCCTGCCGGTGCTGCAGCGCCACGGGTATCCGGCGGTGCTCTTCGTACCGATCGGATTCCTAGACGACAGGCGGCCGCTGCCCCACGAGGAGGCGCTGCGCGTCCTCGGCGTCGTGAACGAGACGATCGACTGGGGCGAGCTCGCGGAGCTCGAGGCCGGCGGGATCCGCATCGAGTCCCACGGCATCGGCCACCGTCCGGTCTCGGAGCTCGAGCCCGGAGAGGCGCTGCGTGAGATCGCGGTCTCGAAGCTCCGGCTCGAGGAGCGTCTCGGGCGCCGCGTGGACGCCTTCGCCTTCGTGAAGGGCTCGCATGCCGACTACAGGCCCGAGCACGCGAGCCTCGTACAGCAGGCCGGGTACGAGCTCGCGTTCACGTCCGTCTCCGGTGCGAACGGTCCGACGAGCGACCGTTTCCGGCTTCGCCGCTACAACGTCGAGCCGTACCCCGCGCGGACGTTCGAGCTCGTCCTCGCCGGCGCCTGCGACTTCATCGCGGTCAAGGACACGGTGCTCGGGACCCACGCACGGCGGGCGCTCAACTCCGCGCTCGGAACCGCCACCCGGTGACCACGGGATGAGCTTCGAGACCGTCCGCTACACGCGGGAGCGCCGGTCCGACCTCGTCGCGCTCCTCGCCCGCGTCGGGACCACCCAGCTCACGGACGCGGAGTTCGCATGGTGGTTCGAGCGCAATCCGGCGGGAGAGGGGATCGTCTCGCTCGCCGTCGACGACGGCGACGTGGTCGGAGTCGCGGCGATGAGCTTCTTCCGAACGGCGCTCGACGGGGACGTGACGCGCCTCGCCATCCCCGTGAACGTCGCCACGGACCCGCGCTACCGGGGCCAGGGCGTCTTCTCGACGCTCGAGCAGGAGAACGAGCGGGCGGCCTCCGACGCAGGCTCACCCTTGACCGTGACGTTCCCGAACGGCGCGTCCTACCCGATCTTCGTCACCCGGCTCGGCTGGATCGACCTCCCACGGCTCCGGCTCTGGGCCAGGCCGCTGCGGGTGGAAGCGGTCGCCCGCTACCTGCTCGGTCGGCCGGGGGAACATGGCGGGCTGCGTGCGGCCGACGACTCCGTGACCACAACGCACGGCATGGAGGTACGCGCGGTCGATCGCTTCGGCCCGGACCTCGACGCTCTCGGTGCGCGTGCGGGCGCGGGGTACGGCAACCACTTCGTGCGCGATGCCGAGTACTTCAACTGGCGCTATCTCGACTCGCCGCGGGACTACCGCTGTTTCGCGTCGTATCGGAACGGGGAGCTGAGCGGCGTCGCGGTCGTGGGGCACACCTTCAAGCACGGCGTCTCGGCGGGATTCCTCGCCGACCTCGTCGTCGCTCCGAACGATGCGAGCTCCGCACGCGCGCTTCTCGGGCGCTCGCTCGACGAGGTACGCGGTGGCGCGGACGCGCTCGTGCTGCTGCCTCCGCGCGATCCGGCGACCCGGCGGGCGCTCGTGCGCTCCGGGTTCGCGCCGACGAACAAGAAGCTCCGCTTCATCGGCAAGACGCTCCGCGAGGATGCCTACCTCGTCGCGAGCCGCGACGCGTGGCACTTCACCCTCGGAGACTTCGACTTCTTCTGATGAAGCTCGTGTTCATCACCCAGCAGGTCGATCCGGGCCATCCCGCGCTCGCGGCGACGGTCCCGAAGATTGCGGCGCTCTCGCGGCTCGTGGACGAGGTGGTCGTGCTCGCAGACGGCGCGGTAGACGACGTCCTTCCCGCGAACTGCCGCGTGCGGACCTTCCGCGCCTCGCACCGGGCGGGACGCGGAGCGCGCTTCGAGGCAGCGCTCGCCGCCGAGCTGCGTGGGCTGCGCGGCGGCCTGGTCGTCGCCCACATGTGCCCGATCTACGCGGTCCTCGCCGCTCCGCTCGTCCGACCGCTCGGAGTCCCGCTCGTCCTCTGGTTCACGCACTGGCGCGCGAGCAGGCTGTTGCAGGCAGCTGAGCGGGTGTCCACCGCGGTGGTCTCCGTCGACGTTCGCTCCTTCCCGATCGAGTCGCACAAGGTGCATGCGATCGGGCACGGGATCGACGTCGGCGAGTTCTCCTGCGCCCCGAGGCGCGAGGACGACGACGGCCTGCGACTCGTCGCGCTCGGTAGGTACTCGCCCGCAAAGGGCCTGGACGTCGTGCTCCGCGCGCTGGCCGCGGTCGACGACGGCGTGCGGCTCGACGTGCACGGGCCTGCGCTGTCCGCCGAGGAGCACCGGCATCGCACGGAGCTCGAGGGCCTCACGCGAGAGCTCCCGCTCGACGGGCGCGTGAACCTGTGGGGCCCGGTGCCGAGGGCCGAGATCCCGGCCCTGCTCGCGAGCCACGACGCGCTCGTCAACAACATGCGCGCGGGCGCTCCGGACAAGGTCGTCTACGAGGCGGCGGCAGCATGTGTGCCGGTGCTCGCTTCCAATCCCGTCTTCGACACCCTGCTCGACCCTGCGCAGATCTTCAGCCGCGACGACCCGGGCGAGCTCGCAGACCGGATTCGTGCGCTTGCCGCGCTGTCCGTCGCCGAGCGCGATGCCCTCGGGAAGCGGTTGCGAGAGCGTGTCGAGGAGAGCCACTCGGTCGACTCGTGGGCACGAGGCGTCCTCCAGGCGGCAGGCATCTCGTGAGCGACGTCGTCCTGCACACGCAGAAGGTCGCGGGCATCTCCGGCTCGGAGGCGCACCTGCTCCAGCTCCTGCCCGACCTCCGCGAGCGCGGCTGGGACGTGCGGTTTCTGATGCTGCACGAGGACGAGCCCGGCGCCTGGGAGTTCGCGCGGGAGCTCGAGGCGCGTGGCGTGCCGCTCGACGAGATCCGCCTCCGCGCCGACGTCGACCCGCTCGCGTTCGGCCAGGTCGTCTCGTACCTCGGGCGGCAGCGGCCGCGGATCCTGCACACGCATCTCGTGCACGCGGACGTCTACGGGCAGCTCGCGGGAACGATGGCCCGCGTGCCTCTTCGGCTCTCGACGAAGCATGGCTTCAACGAGTTTCGGGAAGGCCGCTTCTTCGGTCTCGCCGACCGCAGCGTCGGCTCGCTCGCGCATGTGCACATCGCCATCTCGGAGGGTCTCGCGCAGTACCTAGCCGAGACCGAGGGCTTCGACGAGGAAGGGTTCGAGATCGTCCACTACGGGATCGCCGCCGAGGACGGCGTGCGTCCCTACGAGGGGGTCGAGCCGCGGCTCCTCTGCGTCGGCCGCCTCATCCCGATCAAGGGCCACCTCGTTCTGCTGCGGGCGCTCGCGCAGGCGCGCTCGCGTGTGCCGGGCCTCGAGCTCGACGTCGCGGGACGAGGCCCGCTCGAGCCGGCGCTCCGGGAGCTTGCTCGCGAGCTCGGGGTCGAGGACGCCGTGCGCTTTCTCGGCTTCGTCTCACCGGTGCAGGCGGCGCTCGAGCAGGCTGCCGTCGTCGTCGTGCCCTCGCTGGGCGAGGGCTTCGGGATGGTCGCTCTCGAGGCGATGGAGCGGGCGAGGCCGGTCATCGCGAGCGCGGTCGGGGGCCTGCCCGAGATCGTCGAGGACGGGAAGACGGGGATCGTCGTCGAGCCCGGCGACGCGGATGCCCTCGCGGAGGCGATCGTCGCCCTTGCCGGCGACCTCGATCACGCGGCGGCGATGGGGCGGGCGGGGCGCGAGCGTGCGCTCGCCGAGTTCACGCCGGAGCGGAGCGCGGAGCAGATCGAGGCGCTCTACCGGGCTGCGCTCGGATCCGACGGCGCGTAGCCCGAGCGCCAGGCTCGAGCGCGCTCCCAGAGCCACGCGATCGAGAACGCGGCCAGGAGCGCGAGCAGGAAGTCCCACGGCGTGCGATAGCGCACCGACCCGGCGAAGACCGCCGCGGCGAGGGTGTTGTAGGCGAGAAGCAGGATCGCGAGCGCGGCGAAGTACCTCGGCGCGAGGAAGAGGCCGCCGACCGCGAGCGCATAGACGACGAACATGTACGCGGGCTCGACCGTTCGCCGGATGTCGCGCGCCAGCCCGCTTCCCGTCTCGTCCGACTCGGTGGGAACGGGGTTCCAGAGCATCCGCACAGCCTGGCCCACGAGCCTC
This sequence comes from uncultured Actinomycetes bacterium, assembly GCA_963815895.1. Lineage (GTDB taxonomy): Bacteria > Actinomycetota > Thermoleophilia > Gaiellales > Gaiellaceae > GMQP-bins7. The sequence continues at coordinate 1,429,039 of CAWFIP010000002.1, forward strand.
GCCTTCTCGCCCGGATGCTCGCGCCAGAAGTCGACCACCTCGTCGCGGTACAGGCGCATCTGGGCGCACTCGTCCACGCGCGTCGGTTGCCCGGCGAGCGTGAGATCGGCCGCGAGTTCCGGCCACGGCGGTGCGCCCGGAAGCGGGGGCACGTCGTCGATCCAGCCGCCGCGCGCGAGCACTCTGTATGTGTTCAGGTTGTTCGCCTTCCAGAGCGCTCGTGAGTCGGTCGTGATCGCGTAGCAGCCCACCTCCACCTTGTTCCGGACGACCCACGGCGCGACGGCGAGCGCCGCGCCGGCGACGAGGATGCCCCCGATGGCGAGCGCACGCCCTCCGGGTCGAACCTTCCATGCGACGTAGGGCGCGAGCGCCAGCGGCAGGAGCGCGAGCCGCGCGTTTCCGAGGATCGCGACGCCCGTAGCCACCCCGGTCGCAGCCGACGCCGCGAACCTTCGGTCCTCGTACGCGAGCAGCGCGAGCCAGGCGACCAGCGCCAGCATGAGCCCGTCCAGCACCTCGCGGTTCAGGTGCACGTCGTGCCAGACCAGGTACGGGTGGAGCGTCGTGACGAGCGCAGCGACGACCCCGATACCGGTCGAGCGGAGGCGCGTGCCGATCTCCAGCACGAGGAGCGCGGTGACGACCGCTACGATCGTCTGCGCGATGCCGACCGCCACCCACGACCGGCCGAACGGCAGGTAGAGGCCGGCGAGGAACCAGCCGTAGAGCGGTTGCGTGTAGGCGGAGGGAACGCCCGGGAGGAAGCCGAAGGTGCCGTGGTCGACGAGCGTGGTCGCGAAGCGGTCGCTCTTGTCGACGAACTCCTCGAGGATCGTGTGGCGCTCGCGCAGGAGCACGGCGAGCCGCGGGAGAGCGGCCGCGAGGGCGACGAAGGCAACCGCGCTTCCGCGGCGCATCAGGAATCGGCCGTAGCGTCGACGGGCATGCGCGGCACGTCGGCGGAACGGTACGCGGTCGTCTCCTGCCACGTCGAACGACCGCTCGACGACGACGTGTGGGAGCGTTTCTCGGCGCTCCAGCGGCAGCGACCGGGTGGATTCGCGATCGCGGCGCTCATGCGGCCGCCCGACGAGGCGGCCGGGGAGGACGAGGGCGTGTGGCTCGAGCGCGCCCGCGAGGCCGCAACGCGGGGGCCGCTCGGCCACCACACACACTGGACCGCGCCCGATCACGCACGGCCGACGCGCGACGCCGGGATCGGTCGAGGAGAGCCAGATGACGAGCTGGCACATGGCAGGCGCGCGCGTTCGTCTGGAAGGTGCGTGGCTGCGAGACGCCGGTCTCGCGCCGACGCTCTTCTGCGGCGGCGGCTGGTACACGGACGCCGACGTCGCCGACGCGTGTGCGGAGCTCGGCTACGTGGACTGCACTCCACGCGCATCCCGTCCGCCGTATCTCGCGAGCGGCGAGCCATGGGCGGAGCTCTCTGCGCCGGCGCGGATCCGGACGGAGTCGGGGGAGCTGCTGCACGCCGTCCCGACGACCCACTCCCTCGGGGACCTCGCTCGCGCATCCCGGCCGGGCCGGGTCGGGCGATTGACACACGTCTACTTCCACGACACCGATCTCCTGAGCCGCCGGCGGACGGTCCTCCTGCGTCTCCTCCTCCCGCTTCTGGCGAAGCGGGCGCACGCGACCGATCTCGACCGCTACGCAACGCGCCTCGAGGATGCGCCCGAGACGTCGTGGGCCGACGTGAGTCGGCTCTAAGCTTCTCCTGTGTCGAGCAAGACCGCTCCGTCCCAGGAGCCGCCTGCCGAGCCCAAGCCGAACGGGCGTCAGGTCGCCGACGAACGCCAAGGGCCGAGCGCCGACGTCCGCGCGTCGCGCGTCTACATCCTCTCCCGCGGGACGATCGTCTCGCTCGTCAGGCGCGCCCTCTCGATCGCGGCCCTCGTGGTGCTCGACGTCGTCGGGCTCGCGCTCGGCATCTACCTCGCGCTCGTCCTGCGCCAGGTGGTTCGCGGCGACGGCGACATCCCCTGGAACCTGCTCTGGCGTGAGGGCCCTGGCGAGTGGCTCAAGTTCGCAGCGCCGATCACCGTGCTCGTCTTCGCGCAGGCCGGCCTCTATCGCGTCCGTGAGCGGCGGCCGGGGGCGGGGCGGATCCTCGCATCGCTCATCGTCGTCGCGCTGATCGTGCTCGCCTTCGGCATCGGGACGGACTACGACTTCAGCACGTCCGGGCTGATTCCGACGTCCGTCGTCACGTGTGCGCTGGCGATCGGGCTGCTCCGCGCTGCGTACGAGTCGGTCTCGCTCGAGCTCATGCGTCTCGCCGGCATCCGCAGGCGCGTGATCCTCGTGGGCGAGGGCGAGAGCCTGGCGCACCTCAGGAGCTCGCTCGCCGCGTCGCGGGGCGGGCTCGCGTACGAGTTCGTCGGCGCCGTAGCCGAGGATCCCGCGGCGGGGCTGCGCCTGCTCGGATCGCGTGACGACCTCCAACGGGTTCTGCAGGAGGTGCGCCCCGACGAGGTGATCCTCGCGGAGGCCGCGCTCGACGAGCGCGCCGTGCTCGAGGTCGTCGAGCAGGCGCACAGGCAGGGAATCCGCGTCCGCCTCGCGCCGGAGACGACCGAGCTCCTGGTGCAGCGGGGGGAGTACGTCCCGGGACAGGGTGCGCCGCTCTTCGAGCTCCGTCCGCCCGTGCTCACCGGTTGGGACTGGGCGGTGAAGCGCACGTTCGACATCGCGGTGAGCGTGCTCGTGCTCGTCATCGGGCTGCCGCTCTGGCTGCTCATTGCGCTCGCGATCAAGCTCGGCTCGCGTGGCCCCGTCTTCTACGTCGACCGCAGGATCGGCGTCGGAGAGCGGGAGTTCCCGATGTTGAAGTTCCGGACGATGGTGTCCGGCGCCGCCGAGCTCCAGGAGAGCCTCGAGGAGCGGAACGAGGCGACCGGGGCGCTCTTCAAGCTGCGCGACGACCCGAGAGTCACACGCGTCGGGCGCGTCCTCCGGAGGCTCTCACTGGACGAGATGCCGCAGATCGTCAACGTCCTGCGCGGCGAGATGAGCCTTGTCGGGCCACGCCCGCTCCCGTTGCGCGACTACCGGCTGCTCGAGGACTGGCATCGCACCCGCTATGCGGTCCTGCCGGGCATGACCGGGCTCTGGCAGATCTCCGGCCGCTCCGGTCTCAGCTTCGACGACCTCGTGCGGCTCGATTTCACGTATATCGAGAACTGGTCGATCTGGCTCGACATCACGATCATCGCGAAGACGATCCCTGCAGTCCTGACGCGCCGCGGCGCCTACTGAGCCCTGTTTTCGGGGGTCTAAACCCCAGACGCCGCCCGATGTCCCCGCAAAGGTGCTGTGCATGCGGGTCGCAGCCGATAACAGCGGGGTGGACGATTCGAATGTGAGCGCGCAGTGACCGGGCTCGAGGCAGGGCGAGTCGCAACGCCGAGCCTCCTCCGCTCGGACGCTGCCGCGCGTGACGTGGCGGATCAGGCCGTAGGCGCATTCCGTTGGGTTGCCCTTCTCGCGGTCGTGGCGGCCGTGACAGCGGTCACGGTCCTGGTCGTCTCGCCGCGGTTTGCGATCGGCGGCCCCTCGCTCGTCGACGACTGGAGCGCGATCTCGAGCTCCGGCGACCAGCTGAAGGAGATCGCGCGCCTCGGGAATCCGGAGGGCCAGCGCTTCAGGCCGGGCTGGATCGCCTGGAACTACGTGCAGTGGCACACGTTCGACGCACCCGAGGGGCTCGTAGGGCCCAACGCGTGGAATGTCTTTCGGCTTCTGGTGTTCGTCGCCGGCCTGAGCCTCCTCACCCTGCTCGCGCTGCCGTCTGCCCGGAGCCGCCGCGAGGCCGTGCTCCAGGCTGGGCTGGCCGGAATCCCTGCGCTCCTGCTCGTCACGGAGCCGAAGTTCGCGTTCGACTTCGCGCGCTTCGGACCGCAGGAGCCGCTGCTCCTCGGCGGCATGGCGCTCGGCGGCTCGCTGCTCGTGCTCGGCGCACAGCAGCTGCTCGACGGGACGCGGCCGGTTCGACGCGTCGTGGTGGCTGCGCTTCTCGTCGCCGGCAGCCTGCTCTGGATCCTCGGCGTGTACCAGAAGGAGGTGTCACTGGCCGCAATCCCTCTGCTAGCGGCCGTTGCGGTGGCCGGACGCGGACGACTGCGAAGCTGGCCTGGCCTCGCACGCGCGCGCAGGCGGCTGCTGATCGCCGTGGGTCTCGTGCTCGTCGTCCCGCTCGCACACGTCGCCTTCGAGAGCGCGCGTATCACCCTGGGCGGCGACCTCGTCTACGACGCGAAGGTCGACCGGGGTCGCGGAGCCGTGCAGGGTGTCCAGGGGCTCTACGACTGGGCGCACGCCGCTCTACCGAAGCACTGGGAGCTCATCGCCGTGGGGGCGCTCATCCTGACGGTCGGCGCCGCTCTCGTGCGTCGCAAGGTGGACGTCGTCGCCGTCGGGGTGCTCTGCTCGGCGGGGCTCGCGCTCGTGCTTGCCGGACAGTCCGGGGTTGTCGCGACCCGCTACCTCATCCCGGTGCTCGCACTTCTCGGAGTTGGGCTCGCGCTGGCACTCGCCCGCTTTTCGCCGGTGATCCAGATCGTCGGAGTCTTGGCCGTGCTCGTCACGCTGGCGCCGGTGCCGCAGGCGTACCGGAATGTCGCCGGATGGGCCGACGGCGAGATCGCTCGCGACACGCTCGTGCGCGAGGTCGCGGAGGCCCGAGACTCCAGTTGTGTCGTTGCTGCGGCCGGGCTCGCGGAGGAGGAGGCGCGGGCGCTTCCGGTCCTCGTCGACCTGCGAACGCAGGCGGCGACGGGGACATGTGTGGACGGCAGCGCGTTGCTCGTTGCAGGGCCGCTCGACGGAGGCAAGGCGCTCCTACGCGCCTGCGACCCCGGGACGCTCGAACCGGTTCTCGACGGGATCACGGCGACGCTCTACCGCTGTGGACGCCTGCGTGAGAGCGCGTCGGCCCGGACGCTCGTCCGGCAGCACAGCCTCTAGCGCACGAGCAGGATCGCGCCGACCCCGACGAGCACGATCCCCGCGACGCGGGACACCGTCAGGGACTCGTCGAGAACGACAGCGGCGGCGACCGCGACCGTCGCGTACGCCAGCCCGGAGAAGAGCGGGAAGACGGTCAGCACCTCGAAGTGTCGAAGCGCCGCGAGGAACGTACCGAAGCTCGCGGCGTAGAAGACGCCGCCGAGGTAGAACCCCGGCTCGCGGAGGAGCTCGTCGACGTCGGCGTCCGCGAGGGAGCGCCGAAGGAGCACGAGGCCCATGGTCGCAAGCGTCGTGTAGACGGCGGCGTAGGCAGCGAGCGGCACTACGTCTCCGCCTCGGGGAGACCGTGTGTGCGGCTGACGATGTACAGGGGCCGGTGCTTCACCTCGTCGAAGATGTGCGCGATGTACTCGCCGATCACGCCGAGGACGATCAGCTGGATGCCGCCGACGATGCCGACGAGCACCATGATCGACGTCCAGCCGGGCACGACGAAAACGCCGACGACCTTCGAGACAGCCGCCGACAGCCCGAAGACGATCGACGCGGCGGAGACGACGAACCCGAGGTTCAGGCCGAGGCGCAGCGGCCTGTTCGAGAAGCCGATGACGGCGTCGGCCGCGAAGCGGTACATCCGCAGCCGGCTGTACTTGCTGCTCCCTCCCGGTCGTGGCGGGGAGACGTACGGCACCCCCGATTGCCGGAAGCCGACCCAGCTGAACATCCCACGCAGGTAGCGGTTCGACTCGCGCATCGCCCGGACCGCGTCGAGCGCGCGCCTGTCGACGAGGCGGAAGTCGCCCGCGCCGGGGGGCATGTCGACGTCGGACAGGCGGCCGATGAACCGGTAGAAGACTCGAGCCGTCCATGCCTTGAAGCGGCTCTCGCCCTGGCGCTCCGCCATGACGGCGTACACGATCTCGTCGCCCGCCTCCCAGCGCTCCACGAGCGCCGAGATCACCTCGGGCGGATGCTGCAGGTCGCCGTCCATCGTGACCACGGCGTCGCCGGCGGCGAGGTCGAGGCCCGCGGAGAGCGCGACCTGGTGGCCGAAGCCCCGGGACAGCCGGACGACCTTGATGCGCGGGTCGTTCGCGTGCGCCTCGACCGCAAGCCCGTACGTGCCGTCGGTCGAGCCGTCGTCGACGAGGATCGTCTCCCACGACGGGCCGAGCGCTTCGAGCGCCTGCGTCAGACGGTCGACGAGGGCCGGCAGCACCTCCTGCTCGTCGCGGAGAGGGATGACCACCGACAACCGGGGCGCGTCGCCCTCCACGGCGAACGAGGGTAGCGATGCGTGCCGACGGTCCCGGCCCGCCCAGGCCGAGTGGACGCGCCGTTCCGGCACCTACACTGACCCTCCGTGAAGTCGCCGAAGATCCTGGCCGTCGCGTCCGCCGTGGACCTCGACTTTCGGTACGGCTGCACCCCCGCGTGGTGGCAGCTGTGGAAGGGGATGTACGAGGCAGGAGTCGACCTCGTGGTCACGCCGTATCGCGGCCGTCCCGTCGAGTCGCCGTGGTGGCGTGTCGCGCCGAACCCGACCTATCGCGAGGGGGAGTCGTACCAGGTGATGCGCGACGTGCTCGCGCGCCTCAAGGGCGACCGCTACCTGCGCAGGGCCGAGTCGAACCCGGAGGACTCGAGCTTCGACCGACTTACGCGGGAGACGATCAAGCGCGTCGTCACCCCGCGCTGGAAGAAGCACCTCGAGCGTCTCGTCGAACGTGAGCGGCCGGACGCCGTCGTGGTCTTCACCGTCCCGATGGCGCACATCCGCGGCATCCCGACGGCGCTCAGGGAGCGGTTCGGGATCCCCGTCCTCTTCTACGACGGGGACGTGCCGATGAGCCTGCCCGAGTTCGGCGGGATGGATACGGGCTTCAACCCGTACCACGGAGCCGACCCGTCGGAGTACGACCTCGTGCTCTCCAACTCCGAGGGTGGGATCGAGCGGCTGCTCGATCTGGGCGCACGCCGCGGGGAGGCGCTCTTCTGGGCCGCGGACCCGGAGTTCTTCTCGCCGCAGCCGGTCGAGAAGGAGATCGACGTCTTCTTCTACGGCTACGGCGACAAGTTTCGCCGCGACTGGATGCAGACGATGGTCGGTGAGCCGTCACGCGTCGCGCCGGAGCTCGACATCGCGCTCGGAGGGCTCGACTTCCAGGGCGACGTCGGCACCGCTCGGCTGCTCGGCGACATCCCGTTCAACGTCTTCGCGCGCGCGATCTCGAGCGCCCGCGTCAACCTCAACATGACCCGGCGCCCCCACGCGACCGTCCCTGCGTCGTCCACCGCACGCCCGTTCGAGCTCGCCTCCTCGGGCGCGGCGATCGTGTCGAACCCGCACGACGGCATCGACCGCTGGTTCGAGCCGGGGTCGGAGCTCGTCGTGATCGAGTCTGCGGACGAGGCGGTCGCCACGTACAGGGAGCTCGTCGCAGATCCAGGTCAGGCGGAGGAGATGGGGCGTCGCGCGCGGGAGCGCGTCCTGGACGAGCACACCTACGCCCATCGAGCGCGCCGCCTGCTCGAGCTCGTCGGCCTCGGGGTACCGACCCTCGCGTGAGCCGCGCGCCGGGACGCAGGATCGTGGCGATCGTCCCGGCCTGGAACGAGGCCGAGGCCATCGGGCCCGTCGTAGACGGGATCCGTGCGGTGGACGCCGACATCGAGATCGTCGTCGTGGACGACGCCTCCACGGACGAGACGTCCGCGGTCGCGCGCGAGCACGGAGCGACGGTGCTCCGCGTCCCCTTCAACGTCGGCATCGGCGGAGCCGTGCAGACCGGGTTTCGGTACGCGCTCGCCGGGGGCTACGACATCGCGGTCCGGCTCGACGGGGACGGCCAGCACGACCCGGCCGAGATCGGGAAGCTGCTCGAGCCGATCGGGCGGGGAGACGCGAACCTCGTCATCGGCTCGCGCTTCGCGGACGGCACCGGCTCGTACCGGCCGCCCTTCGCCCGCCGGATGGGCATACGCGTCTTCGCACGGCTGGTCTCGCTGCTCGGTGGCCAGCGCGTGACGGACACGACGTCCGGCTTCGTCGCGCTCGACCGGCTCGGCATCGAGCTCTTCGCCGAGGAGTATCCGCACGACTATCCGGAGGTCGAGGCGACCCTCGTCGCCCTCCGCAGCGGGCTCAGGCTCGCGCAGGTGCAGGTCGAGATGCGCGAACGCGAGACGGGATCGTCGTCGATCACGTTCGTCCGCTCGCTCTACTACGTCGTCAAGGTCAGCCTCGCGCTGCTGGTGACGAGCGTGAGGCGCTACCCACGGCTGCAGGAAGCGCAGAGATGACGCCGGTCCGAGTCTCGATCATCGGCGTGATCGCGTCGCTCCTGCTCGTGCTCGTCGTCCTCGAGCTCATTCGCGGGCGGCGGCTCAAGGAGCGCTATGCGCTTCTCTGGCTCGTGACCGGAGTCGTCCTGCTCGTCCTCTCCGCATGGCGCGACGCGCTGAACACGATCGCTGGCTGGCTCGGGGTCACGGGGTATCCGCCGGCCGTGCTGTTCGCGGTCGCCACGCTGTTCATCCTGCTCGTGCTGCTCCACTACTCGACGGTCATCTCGAAGCTCACCGACGAGAACGTCGACCTCGCTCAGCGGGTCGCGCTGCTCGAAGAGCGCGCATCGCGCCTCGAGGCCGAGCGTGTCAGGGAGCAGCCGCTGGAACGGGTGGACTGAAGACGAAGACGTCGCCGAGCGCCGGATCGTCGAGCCAGTTCGTCCCGATGCCGACGCGGTAGGCGTACTCGCCGCTCTCCGGTGCGGACGTGTCGACGTACTCGCGATCGCGGGTCGTCGCGATCGGCGTCGCACGCAGGTAGCACGACCACGCCGCGCTCGAGGAGAGCGCGCACTGAACCGGCTCCGGCCCGTCGCTCCGGTACACGCGGTAGTAGACATTCGCGCGGGAGATCGGGTCGGACCACGTGATCTTCTGGCCGCCGTCCGTGGGCTCGACCGCGACCTCGATCCCGTCGTCGATCGGCGTGAGGATGTTCCCGCTCGGGAACTCCTGCACGACGGTGGGCATCGGCGGCTCGAGCGGGGACGAGGCTGCGGTCGCCACGGCTGGGAGGACGGCGGTGAAGGCGAGAGCGAGGACGACCCAGCGAGGCGCGACTCGGGTGGTGGCGATCGGCCGGACGCGGTCGCCGAGACGTCGCGCGAAGGTCGGGACGAGCAGCGGGATGGACGCGAAGAGCACGAGATAGGCAGGCCACGCGGGCATCAGCAGCCGCCAGAACGAGCCCGAGTCGATGCTGGCGCGCTCCGAGAATCCCTTGACGACCACGTACGCGCCGAGCCAGCCGCCGAGGAGTGCGGCGACCGCCCCGCGGCGCACCCGCAGCACGGCGAGCAGTCCCGCGAGGGGAGCCCACTGGGCGACGCGTGCGCTCCAGAAGAACTCTCTGAGCGAGTCCATCTGGATGCGCCAGTGGTCGAGGTCGATGTCGAAGTAGCGGTCGACGGACACGGCGGTGAGCCCACTCCCGGCGGCGAGGCGTACCTCCTCTGCCGCGAACGCGGGCAGCTCGCCGAGCCCGCGGTACTTCCAGAAGGCGAGCGCGAGCAGAGCCGGCACCGCGGCTGCAGCGAACGCGACGCCTTCCCGCCAGCGCCGACCGACCGCGTAGGCGAGTACCGCCCCGGCCGCCAGGAGCGCGTTCGAGGGCTTCGTTCCGATCGCAGCGCCGAACAGCACGCCCGCGAGTGCCGCGTCCCAGAGGCGATCCGGCGCGAGCGAGCGCGCGATGAAGAGCGCGGCCGCGAGCACGGCGACCATCGAGGCATAGTCGGCCGCCGCAGTCAGGCCGAGCGCCTGCGGCAGGAACTGGTCGACCCACTTCTCGTGATAGCGGTCGACGAAGAGCGGGATCGCGGCGAAGGGGGCAATGACCCACAACGTGGCCGCCCAGTAGCCGAGAAGCCGGCCGCCGACCTCGCACGCGATCCCGTAGATGCAAAGCAGCGCGATCGGCGCGAGGACGAGTACCTGCAGGACGAGGAGTGGCGGTAGCGCCTGCACGAACGTCGGGCCGGTGAACCAGGTGATCGGCGCCTGGATCAGCGGCCAGAGAAACCCGACCTCGGTCGGGGGAAGCTCCAGCCGGCCGAGGAGCCAGCCGGTGGTCGTGTTGATGATCTGGTCCCCGCCCTGGTAGTAGACCCAGCCGTTGTGCGGAGCGGCGGCGGCGAGGCCGAGCGTCCCGACGATCTGCGCGCCGATGAGCACGCCGAGCACGGCGCGGGGTTGCGTGAGGAGCCGATCGATCGTGCGTCCGGCCCCGCGCGCCGCGCTGGTGGAAGCGCTAGCGACTGACACTCAGGCGTTCGGAGCGGTACCACGCGACGGTGCGCTCGATGCCGTCGCGCAACGGCGTGCGGGCCTCGAAGCCGAAGAGCTCTCTGGCGCGGGTCGCGTCGACGCTGCGCCGCGGCTGTCCGCCAGGCTTCGTCTCGTCCCAGGCGATCCGACCTCCGAAGCCGGTCACGTCGGCGACGAGCTCGGCCAGCTCGCGGATGGAGATCTCCTTGCCGGCGCCGAGGTTCACCGGATCGGGGCCGTCGTAGCGGTCGCCCGCGAGGACGAGCCCTTCGACGCAGTCCTCGACGTAGAGGAACTCGCGCGTCGGCGAGCCGTCGCCCCACAGGACGACCTCGTCCTCGGCGTCGAGCATCTTGCGGATCAGCGCGGGAATGACGTGCGAGGTCTCGAGGTCGAAGTTGTCGCGCGGCCCGTAGAGGTTCGTCGGGAGCAGGAACACGGAGTTCACCCCGTACTGCTCGCGGTATGCCTGCGCGCCGACGAGGACGGTCTTCTTCGCCACGCCGTACGGCGCGTTCGTCTCCTCCGGGTAGCCGTTCCAGAGGTCGTCCTCGGCGAACGGGATCGGTGCGAACTTCGGGTACGCGCACACGGTTCCGACGATGACGAGCTTCGGCGTCCCGTGGATGCGCGCCTGCTCGAGCACGTGGGCGCCCATCATGAGGTTGGCGTACCAGTACCGGCCGGGATTCGCACGGTTGGCGCCGATGCCGCCGACCTCCGCGGCGAGGTGGTAGACGCGCTCCGGTCCGGCTTCCGCGAACATGCGGGCCGTTTCCTCCATGCTCGTCAGGTCGTAGTCGGCGCTTCGGGCGACGACGACGTCGTGCCCGTCGTTCTCGAGGCGCTCGACGAGGTGGGAGCCGAGGAAGCCGCCGCCGCCGGTCACGAGCACGCGCATCGGGGGAGCGTACCGAGTGCTCCCGCCGCGAACCGCCTACGACGAAGTAGGTCTACTTCGTCGCGAGCGGCGTGCCGGTCGGCAGCCAGTCGACGCGGCCTATCCAACGGTCCCGGTTCTCCGCGTACCAGCGGATCGTGCTGAGCACGCCGTCCTCCCACGACACCTTCGGCTGCCAGCCCGTCTCGCGCGTCAGCTTCTCGTGGCCGACGCGCAGCGCGAGCACGTCGCTCGCCCCGGGACGGAAGCGAGACGAGTCCGTGACGATGCGGCGGTCGCCGGGCCAGAAGCCGTTCTTCTCGCCGAGCTCGAGGATGAGCGCCGCCCAGTCGTGCATCGAGATGTTCTCGCCCTGGCCGTAGACGTAGACGTCGCCGGGCGCGCCCTGAGCCGCGACCATGAGGTGGCCGCGCACGCCGTCGGTGCAGAAGCAGAAGTCGCGCAGCGGCTCGAGGTTGCCGAGCTCGATCGTGTCCCGGGCGAGCGCCTGCGTGATGATCGTCCCCGTCACGTAGCGCGGGTTCTGGCGCGGGCCGTAGTTGTTGAACATCCGTGTGACGACGCCCGGCACGGCGAACGCGTCGAAGTAGTTCATGGTGAGGAAGTCCGCCGCGACCTTCGAGGTGGCGTAGATCGACTTCGGGTTGATCGGCGAGCGCTCGTGGAGGATCAGGCCGCCCGCGTCGTCGAAGTCATGGTGGTCGGAGACGCCCTCGCGCACGTTCCCGTACTCCTCCGATGTGCCGGCGGTGTCGAACTTCTCGAGCTCGAGCTCCCAGTCGACGATCGCCTGCAGGAGGTTGAGCGTTCCCAGCACGTTCGCGGCGACGGTCTCGTACGGCCGGTGCCACGACTCGCCGACGTGCGCCTGCGCGCCGAGGTGGAACACGTACGGCCGGTCGGGCGCCTGCTTGAGCTCACGGACGAGGTAGTCGACCGACGTGCGGTCCGTGAGGTCCGCGAAGTGGACCTTCAGATGGTCGCGGAGATGACTGATGTTGTTGAGCGCTCCGCTCGAGTTCGCTCGGACGAAGGCGTGGACAGTCGCGCCGATGGCGACGAGAGCGTCCGTGAGGTGTGAGCCCATGAAGCCGTCGGCTCCAGTGACGAGAACGGTGCGGCCCTCGTAGACGTCGCCGAACTCCCGGCGAAGGTCCTCGAGTGAGCCGTCTGTCCAGAGGCTGTCGTTCGACATCGTGCGTACGCTTCCGCGTCGGTGAGCAAGCGTACAGCTCCGCCCGGCCCGGGTCCCAGACGTGGTTCGCTGGCGAGCGGCGCCCTCACTGCCGGCTCCCTGCTCGTCGTCTCGGGAGTCGCAGCGGCGGTGGGAGTCGTCATCGCCCGCGAGTTCGGCCGGGGGCCGGAGACCGACGGCCTCCTCGTCGCCTACGGCGTCTTCATCGTCATTGCGATCAGCGCGCAGGCGATCCGGATCGCGATTCTGCCCGCGCTCGCGCGGGCGAAGGACGAGGACGTGCTCGCAGGCGAGCTCGTCGGATTCGCGCTGGCGCTGGCGGCGATCGCCGTGCCTCTCGTGCTCGTCACGGAGCTCGCCGCCTCCGCGCTCGCGAGCGTGCTCACGGGCGACGGCTCCGGGATCGCTCACGACACGGCTGAAGACGTGCTGCGCTGGGTCGTCCCCGCCGGCTGCCTGTACCTGTTCGCAGGCCTGGCGGCGAGCGGCCTCGCCGCGCTGGACGACTACCTGCTCGCGGCGATCGGGTACGCGGCCGGCAGTCTCGCCGGTCTGACCTTGATCCTCCTGCGCGCCGAGCCGGACGGAATCATCTCGGTCGCCTGGGGCATGACCCTGAACGGCACGATCTCTCTTCTCGTGCCGCTCGTTGGGCTCGCCGTGCGGGCCGCGCGCGCGCGGATGCCGCGCGGCGCGGTTCGACCCACCGGCCCGCCGCTCCGCGCGCGGTTCGGCACATTCCTCGTCGGAGCCGCGCTCCCGCTCGCGCTCCAGCTTCTCTACGTCATCTGCCTCCCGTTCGCGAGCAGGCAAGGCGAGGGGGCCGCCACGAGCTTCGTCTATGCGTTCATCGGGGCGTCGTCGCTCGTCACCATCACGGGCGGGTCGCTCGCGCTAGTGACATCGGTTCCCCTCTCACGATCGGGGCTCGACCCTCGCGCCAGCGCGCGGCACATCGTCGCCGCGTCGTGGATCTCGCTCGCGCTCGTCGGCGCGGCGTGCGGTGTCTTCGCGCTCGCCGGCGGCGACGTCATCGAGCGCGTGCTCGGCGGGGCGTACGGCGGCGAGGTCGGGGCCGAGCTCGGCCGCCTGATCGTGCTGCTCGCTCCCTGGATCGTCGCCTCGGTTGCCATTTCGCTGGCGTTCCCGCTGACGTTCGTCACCGGCAGGACGAGCCGCCTGCCCTGGATCGGGCTCGGTGCCCTCGCCGTGCAGGTTCCCCTCGCCTGGCTCGCGGCCGAGGCGATCGACCTCGACGGTCTCGCGCTTGCGCTCGGGTTCACGACCGTTCTCGTGTCCATCGCGCTCCTCCGGCAGCTGGGCGTCCTCGCGGACTGCGGCCCGGGGGTCGTCGTGGCCGCGCTGACGATCGGCACGATCGCCGCCGTCGCGTTCGCGGCGCCGTCGCTCGTGCTCGGGTCCGTCTCGGCGGCAGTCGTCGGTGTCGTCGCCTACGTGGCGCTGCTCGCAGTCATCCGTCCGCGCGGGCTCGCCGCCGGCTGGCAGTACCTCCGCGCTCTCGGCTAGGCCTTACGTCGGCGGCCGCAGCTTGCGGACGAGCCAGAGCCCGGGACGGGTCGAGAACACGCGCGTCCTGGTCGAGGCGACCACGCGTCGTGCGGGAGGCAGGTACGCGAAGCTCATCCGGCCCTTCGCGGCGCGCGCGTCTGCATCGCTCGGCGGCGTGTCCTCCTGCAGCTTGCGGATGCACGCGGTGCGAAAGCTGATGGGCTCCTCGAGCGACCAGGCTTCGCTCGACCGCGCGTAGTCCACGATCGAGGCGACCGCGGGGAGGTACGCGTCGTCCAGGAGCATCCGGCCCCCGACGCGGAGCTCGCGGGCGAGGAACCACCAGTCCAGGATCGGGTACGGGAAGCCGTGCGCGCCGTCGAGCAGCACGAGGTCGAGGCCGCGTGCCTCCCGAGTGGGCAGGACGTCCTGCGACGGCCCGATGCGGAACGTGAGCTTCGAGTCGTCGATGTCGCGCTCCTGGCACGCCGTGCGCACGCGCGTCTCCTCGGCCGGGTCGGGTGTCACCGCTTCGTGCACGGCGCCGGCGGCCGTGAAAACGATCGTGGTCGCGCCCGAGCCGGTCTCGAGCGTCGCCATGCCCGGCTGCACGTTCCGCTCGATCCATTCGAGCGCCTCCCACGCGATCCCCCAGAACTCCGCCTCGCCGTGCAGCGCCGGGGGCGAGCGGCGCAGCGACGCGGTGAGCGCTCCGTCCACCCCCGTATCATCGCTTCCGACGTGACGCGCCGGGCACTCATCACGGGCGCCGGCGGACAGGACGGCTCGCTGCTCGCGGAGCTGTTGCTCGCCGAGGGGTACGAGGTCTTCGGAATCGTGCGTCGCGCACCCTCCGCCTACGCCGGGAACCTCGGGACCGTCCTCGACCGGATCGAGCTCGTCGAGGCGAACCTCCTCGACAGGGGCTCGCTCGTCGGCGTGCTCGAGCGCGCGCGGCCGCACGAGATCTACAACCTCGCGTCGCCCTCCTTCGTCCCGCGGTCCTGGGACGACCCCGTGCTCACGGCCGAGTTCGCGGCGGTCGGCGTCACCTCGCTGCTCGAGGCGATCCGCGAGGTCGACCCGGGCGTGCGCTTCTATCAGGCATCGTCCAGCGAGATCTTCGGCGAGCCCGCGGAGACCCCGCAGACCGAGGACACGCCCCTCTCGCCCGTCACGCCGTACGGCGTCGCGAAGGCGTACGGCCACTTCATCGCCCGCAGCTATCGGCGTCGCTACGGGCTCTTCACCGCGTGCGGGATCCTCTACAACCACGAGTCCCCGCGCAGGCCACTCGAGTTCCTGCCGCGCAAGGTCGCGCATGCAGCGGCTGCGATCTCGCTCGGGCTCGAGGAGACGCTGCTGCTCGGCAACCTCGATGCGCGTCGCGACTGGGGCTACGCACCGGACTACGTGCGGGCGATGTGGCTCATGCTCCAGCAGGACGCGCCCGGCGACTACATCGTGGCGACCGGCGAGAGCCACTCGGTGCGCGAGCTCGTCGCGCTCGCCTTCAGCCGCGTGGGCCTCGACTGGGAGCAGCACGTCGGCAGCGACCCCTCACTGCAGCGAGGGAGCGCCGAGCTGCACGACCTCGTCGGCGACGCGGCACGGGCGCGCGACGTCCTCGGTTGGACGCCGACGCTGAGCTTCGAGGCCGTCGTCGAGACGCTCGTCGACGCCGAGCGTGCGGCGCTCTCGCAGCGTCAGGCGGCCAGCTCGGCGTAGACCTCCTCGTGGAGGCGCGCGGTCTCCTCCCAGCTGAACCCGGCTGCGCGCTCGATGCCCTTGCGTCGCCAGTCGTCCGCGTTCGCAAGGACGTCCTCGATCGCGTCCACGAGCTCGTCGGTCGACGTCGGGTCGAAGAGCCGGGCCGCGTCGCCGACGACCTCCGGCAGCGAGGCCGCGTTCGAGCAGGCGACCGGGCAGCCGCACGCCATCGCCTCGAGCGGCGGCTGGCCGAAGCCCTCGTAGAGGCTCGGGAACACGAGCGCCGCCGCCCGCTGGAAGAGGCCGACGAGCTCGCCACGTGAGACGTGCCCGAGCGAGCGCGCGCCTTCGGGCACCTCGCCGTCGTAGGACGTGAGAACGAGCTCGAGCCCCGGGTGACGGCGACGCGCCTCCCGGAAGGCGTCGAACAGGAGGGCATGGTTCTTGTGCGGCCAGCCGCGGGCCGGGTAGAGGAGAAACTGCTCGCGCGGCGCCGTGCCCGGCCTGAACAGGTCGTGGTCGAGACCGAGGTGGATCGGGCGGATCTTCTCCTCCGGGACGCTGAGATGCTCGGCGATCGCGGCTGCCGCGTGCCGCGAGATGGTGATCACCCGCTCGCTCTCGCGCGCGGAGCGCGCGTAGACGAAACGCCTGTATGCCCGCTCGGCGCGCGAGAAGAACTGAGGCAGAAGCTCGTGCTGCACGTCGAGGATCGTCGTGACCGCGGGTGGGCTCGACGTGCGCGGGACCATCACCGTCAACGGGAAGTGGACCGCGTCGAGCCCGGTGAAACGCCGCGCGACGCGGCCGCCGGCGAACCAGCCGCGCGCCATCCCCGCGATTCGGCCCGGTGTGGAGCGGGTCGCGCGGTACTCCGACACGACCTCGGCCGGGAGGCCGTCGACGTCGTCCGCGATCGTCGGCAGGAAGACGCGGTACGTGTGATGACCCGTTCGCCCGAGCGCGCGGACGAGCTCGCGGGCGTACGTCTCGCTCCCACCGGAGATCCCGGGGACGAGCGTGAGCAGGCTGATGCCGACGCGCACGCGGTGACCCTACGACGGCACGGCCGCGCGATACACGGCCTCGTGGCCCCGGGCGCTCTGGGCCCACGTGAACTCGGCAGCCCGGGCGAGCCCGGCGGCGCGCAGCTCGTCGGCACGGTCGAGTGCCTCGCGGACGCCTGCCTCCATGGCGAAGACGTCCTCGGGGTCGAAGAGAACCGCTGCGTTGCCGCAGACTTCCGGCAGTGCGCCCCGGTTGGACGCCGCCACGGGGCATCCCGACGCCATCGCCTCGAGCGCGGGCAGGCCGAACCCCTCGTGCAGGCTCGGGAACACGAGGCACGCCGCGCGCCGGTAGAGCGAGGCGAGCTCCTCGCGCGGGACGAGCCCGAGCAGCTCGACGCCGGCCGGGAGCGGGTGCAGACGGTCGAGCCCGCTGCCGGTGAGCATGAGCCTGAGCTCGGGAAGCTTCCGCCGCAGGTCGACGAGAGCCTGGAACAGCTTCGGATGGTTCTTGTGCGCCCACGGGCGAGCCGGATAGAGGAGGAACTGCTCACGCGGTTCGTCGCCGGGCCGGAACGTCTCGTGATCGACGCCGTGCGGGACGACGTGCAGGCGGCGCGGGTCGACGTCGAGCAAATCGAGCGCGCGATCGCGGACGAACGCGCTGGGCACGATCGTCGCCTCCGATCTCTCGGCCGCGCGGTCGTAGGCACGCGAGCGGAACGCCCGCTGCGAACGAGAGAAGAGCTCCGGCAGGTCATGGTGCTGGAGGTCGTGGAGCGTCACGACGCGGGCTGCCGAGGTCTTCGGGACGGGGACCGTGAGCGGATAGTGGAAGACCGTGAGACCCTGCAGGCCGCGCCAGGCCTTCGGCGAGATCTTCGCGCGGAGCGACATCGCCGGAATCCGGGCAGGCCCGCGTCGCGCCAGGCGCGTGCTGACCGTGATGGTCTCGAGCCCGTCTGCGGCTCGAGGGGCGGAGGCGGGGACGAACGCCCGGTATTCGAAGGTCCCGCTCTCGCGCAGCGCCCGCGTGAGCTCCCGTGCGTACGTCTCGGCGCCGCCCTGGTCCCCCGTTGCGAGGGTGAGCAGGGAGATCCCGACGCGCACCGCGCGATCCTACTCCCGGCCAGGGCCGGTCCTACCGCCCGGTTAGAATGCCGCGATGCCCTCTGCCGGAGCCAAAAATGGCGAATCTGCAGGGAATTCCGAGGGGGATTCGGTAGGCGCTCCGGTCGGTGCCCCCGTCGACGTCGAGGAGCTGATCGAGCGGCTTCGCGAGGAAGTCCGCCGATCCGGGTCCGACCCAGGCTCGGGTCCGTCCGGCGGCGGCACGGACGAGGATCGCCGCGCCGCCCGTGCCGAGGCGGAGCGGCTGTGGCCGGTCTCCGCCGATCGCTCCCTCCGGCTCCGTCCCGGCTTCCGCGGAGGCCTCGGGACGCCGGTCAAAGCCGTTCTCCGCAAGCTCATGCGCTGGTACGTGGAGCCGCTGGCCTATGACCAGCGCTCGTTCAACGCGGCGGCGCTCCGTGTGATCGACGATCTCCAGCAGCAGGTGGACCGCCTCGAGGCCGAGGTCGAGGCGCTGCGCTCCGAGCCGCGATGAGAATCGCCGTCGTCCGGCCCCAGGTGCCGTTCGCGAGGGGCGGGGCGGAGATCTTCACCGACCGGCTCGTCGACGAGTTGCGCGCGCGCGGGCACGAAGCCGATCTCGTCTCGCTCCCGTTCAAGTGGTATCCGGGGACGCGGGTGCTGACACAGGCGTTCCTGTGGCGGCTGCTGGACCTCGACGAGGCGGACGGGAAGCGCATCGACCTCGTCGTCGCGACGAAGTTCCCCTCCTACCTCGTCCGGCATCGAGACAAGCGGGTGTGGCTCGTCCACCAGTTCCGCCAGGCGTACGAGCTGGACGGGACCGAGCTCGGCCAGTTCGGGCCGTCCGCCGAGGACCGTGCGCTGCGACGCAAGATCCAGGAGCTCGACCGGCTCGCGCTCGGCGAGGCGACCCGGCTCTTCTCGACGTCGCGCAATGTCGCCGACCGCCTCGAGCGCTCGACCGGGCTCGCCTCGGACGTGCTCCCGCACCCGCCGCAGGAGCTCGCCTACCGCTGCGACGGGTACGGCGACTTCGTGCTTTCCGTCAACCGGCTCGACCGGGCGAAGAGGATCGACCTGCTCATCGAGGCCGCCGCGCTCGATCCGTCGCTCGAGGTCGTCATCGCGGGGGACGGCCCGGACCGACAGCGCCTCGAGGCACTGGCGCGCGATCGCGGCCTGGACGGGCGCGCCCGCTTCGCGGGTCGCGTCAGCGAGGAAGAGCTCGCCGACCTCTACGGACGCTGCCTCGCCGTCTTCTACGCGCCCGTCGACGAGGACTTCGGGATGGTGCCGTTCGAGGCGTTTCTCTCCGAGAAGCCCGTGCTGACGACGACGGACGCAGGCGGGCCGCTCGAGATCGTGGCCGACGGCCGGACGGGTCTCGTCGTCGCTCCCGAGGCGGCCGACGTCGCCCGCGCGACCGGCTGGCTGCGCGAGCACCGCGACGAGGCGGCGACATTCGGTCGGGCGGGCAAGGAGATCGCCGCCGAGGTGACCTGGGACCGTGCGATCACGAGGCTGCTCGCGTGAAGGTCGCGTACTTCAGCCCGATGCCGCCCGAGCGCACCGGCGTAGCGGACTACAGCGCGCTGCTCCTGCCTGCGCTCCGGCGAAAGCTCGACGTCGAGGTCGTGCGGCGTGGCCGGAAACGTGCTCCGCGGGGCGTCGACGTCGCCCTCTACCACGTCGGGAACAACCCCGACTCGCACGCGTGGATCGTGGACGCGCTGCGTCGCTCCCCGGGCGTCGTCGTCCTGCACGACTTCGTGCTCCATCATCTCGTCGCCGGGATGACCGTCGGCCGGCGCGACGGGCACGGCTACCTCGACGCGATGGAGCGCGAGCACGGCGTCGTCGGGCGGCTGCTCGGCCACGGCGTCCTCGACAAGCGCATCCCGCCGCTCTGGGAGTCGCGACCCGAGGAGTTCCCGCTCGCCGGCTTCGTGCTCCAGCACGCGACCGGGCTCGTGGTCCACTCGCACACGGTTCGCGACCTCGCGCTCGCCGCCGGGTTCGACGGGCCGATCTGGGTCGTGCCGCACCCCGCATGGCCGGTGCCCGACGTCGAGCCCGAGCTGGTCTCCGGCGGGGCGACCGTCGGGTGCTTCGGGGTGGTCAACTCGAGCAAGCGGATCCCGGAGCTCTTGCGCGCGTTCGCGGGCGTGCGCGAGCGGCATCAGGCGGCGACACTCCTGCTCGTCGGGCCGACGTCTCCGGGCTTCGACCTCGACCGCCGGCTCCAGCGCCTCGGCCTCGACGACGACGGTCTCGTGCGCGAGGACTGGGTCGACGAACGCCGCCTCTGGGCGCTCATGGCCGGCGTGGACGTGTGCGTCAACCTCCGGCACCCGACGATGGGCGAGACGTCGGGGAGCGTCATCCGCTCGCTGTCGCTCGGGAAGCCGCTCGTCGTCAGCGACGTGGGGTGGTTCTCGGAGCTCCCGGGCGACGTCGCGGTGAAGGTCCCGGTGGACGCGAGCGAGGTCGAGACGCTCGAAGCGGCGCTCGAGCTGCTGCTCACGCGGGACGACGTGCGGGCAACGATGGGCGAGGCGGCGGCAGCGCTCGCCCGGCGCGAGCACGACCTCGAGCGGGTGGCCGACCTCTACGCCGCAGCGCTCGAACAGGCGGTCGGCGGTCGGTCGGTCGGGGACGCAGTCCTGCGCGAGGTGGGCGAGGCCGCGGCGGACGTCGGTATCTCTCCGGAAGGAGCCGAGGCGGGGGAGATCGCACGGCGTCTGGCCGAGGTCGAGCTTGGGTAACCGCCTCTGGCGCGTCCCGGTCTGGCTCTGGCTCACCGCGATCGTCGTCGGCTCGATCGTCTTCAGAGCGACGATCGGCCGGGGGATCGTGGCCCCGTTCATCATGGTCGACGAGGTCATCTGGGCCGAGCTCGGGCGCGGGATCGCAGATGCCGGCGAGCCGCTGCTGCGGGGGGAGCCGGACCCTGGGTACAGCGTCCTCTACCCGCTCGTCCTGAGCCCGCTCTACGCGATCTTCGAAAGCCTTCCGGACGCGTACGAGGCCGTGAAGGCGACGAACGCCGTACTGATGTCGCTCGCGGCGGTGCCTGCGTTCTTCCTCGCGCGGAGGGTCGTGCGCGACGGGCTCGCGCTGCTCGCGGCGCTGCTCGCCGTTGCGCTGCCGTCCCTCGCGTACACCGGCACGGTAATGACCGAGAACCTGTTCTACCCGCTCTTTCTCCTCATCTCGCTCGCCCTGGTCCTCGTGCTCGAGGACCCGAGCCTGCGGCGGGTCGGGCTGCTCGTCGTGCTGCTCGGGCTTGCGTTCGCCGTCCGTGTACAGGCGATCGCTCTCGTGGCGGCGATCGTGCTCGCACCGCTCGTGCTCGCGGTGTTCGAGAAGCGAGGGCTGCGCCCGACGATCCGCCGCTATCGGTTCCTCTACGCGGTGCTCGCCGTGCTCGTCGTCGTAGGCGGTCTCGCCCTGCTCGCCACGGGACGCTCGTTCGACGACGTCCTGGGCGCCTACGAGGCGGTCGGTGAAGCGGACTACGACATGGGCGAAGTCTTCGACTACCTCGTATGGCACGTCGCCGAGCTCGCGCTCTACGTGCTCGTCGTCCCGCTCGCGGCGACCATCGTGCTCGTGGGCCGGGCCCGCTCGCTCGATGCCCGCCTCCAGGCCTTCCTCGCGGCCACCGTGGCGATCACGGCCACGCAGATTCCGGTCGTCGCGGCCTTCGCGTCCGCCTTCTCGGATCGGATCGAGGAGCGGAACTTCTTCTACGTCGCGCCGCTGCTCGTCATCGCGCTCCTCGCCTGGGTCGAACGCGGTGCCCCGAGGCCCCGTGTGCTCGCGCCGGTCGCGGCAGCAGCGTCTGCGCTCGTCGTCCTGCTCATCCCGTTCGACCGCTTCCTCACGACTTCGGCGATCACGGACACGCTGATGCTGCTTCCGTTCTGGTCGCTCCAGGACCGCATCGGCGCCGACTGGATCACGGTCGCGGCGGCGGTGCTGGCCTTCGGGCTGGCCGCGCTCTTCGTCTTCGTCCCCCGGCGATACGCCTTCGTGCTGCCGCTCGTCGTGCTCGGTCTCTGGGCCGTCGCGTTCAAGCCGATCTGGTGGGGGACACACGGGTTCAAGCGCTTCTCCGAGGGTGCGCTCTTCCAGGGGATCCGCGCGCCGTACAAGGACTGGATCGACCGCGCCCTCCCGTCCGGAGCAGAGACCGCGTTCCTCTGGACGGGCCGGACGGATCGGCTCACGGTGAACGAGAACGAGTTCTTCAACCGCGCAGTCGGCCCGGTCTACTACCTCGACCGCCCGACCGAGGGCGGCCTGCCCGAGACACCCGTGACGATCGATCGCGAGACGGGTGCGGTGACGTTCCCGGACGGCTCGGCCGTGAACGACGAGTACGTCGTCGCCGACTCGTCCTTCGAGCCGGACGGCGACCCGGTCGCACAGGACAAAGGTTGGGGGATCACGCTCTGGCGCGTCGATCGGCCGCTCGTGTCCGCGGTCCGGATCGACGGCCTGTACCCGAACGACACGTGGTCCGGAAAGGACGTCACGTACATCCGTCGCCGCTGTGAGCCGGGCCGCCTCGCGGTCGCGCTCTCGAGCGACGGGAGCCTGTTCTTCGAGCCGCAGACCGTGGTCGCGCGCTCGCGGGGGAAGGTCGTCGCGAGAACCCGGCTCCAACCGGGTACACGCGGGAGCATGCGGATGCGCCTCGAGCCCGATCCCGCGAACGGTGAGTGCCGCGTCGACTTCACCGTGACGCCGACCGCCGTGCCGTCCGAGATCACAGGCGGCGAGAGCTCCGACGACCGCGAGCTCGGCGTGCACTTCAACCGGTTCGTTTACACCGAGCGCCGCTGAGGAGCCCCGGTGAGGATCGCGTTCGACGTCAGCCCGCTCAGTCACCCGCCGCTCGGGATCGGCAACTACATCCGAGGCTCGCTGTCGGGGCTCGTCGAGGCCGCTGACGGCGAGCACGAGATCGTCGCGTTCGCACCGACGAGCCTTCGCGGCCCGGATCGGATCCGCACGGCACTCGAGGGCATCGACGTGGAGCTACGTACGTGGCCGCTCCCCGCGTCGCACGCGCTTCGCACGCTCTGGAGCCGGGCCGGGCACCCGGCCGCCGAGCGCATCCTCGGTCCCTTCGACGTGCTGCACTTCACGGACTGGATGTACCCGCCACAGTCAGCCGGCGTCCGCGCGACGACGATCCACGACCTCGTCCCGCTTCATCACCCCGAGTGGTGCACCGCGCGCACGATCTCGATGCACTCCCGGAAGTTCGAGAACGCGGCGCACACGTGCGACCTCGTGTTCGTGAACTCCGCCTTCACGGGCCAGGACGTCGAGCGGACACTCGGGGTCGCGGGCGAACGGATTCGCGTCGCGCATCCCGGCGTCAGGAGGCCGTTCGGGACGGACGGCCCGGACGCCGACCTCGGCGCACCGTACGTGCTCACCGTCGCGACGCTCGAGCCGCGGAAGAACCTCGAGACGCTTCTCCAGGCGCACGAGCTGCTCGGGAACGAGCTCGTGCTCGCAGTGGTCGGTGCGGAGGGCTGGGGTGAGCAGCCGGCGCTCGACCGTCCTCGCGTGCGACGCCTCGGCTTCGTGTCGGACGAGGAGCTTGCGCGTCTCTACCGTGGGGCCGCCGTGGCCGTGTATCCCTCGCGCTTCGAGGGCTTCGGGATCCCGATCCTCGAGGCGATGGCCTGCGGGTGCCCTGTCGTCTCCTCGTCCCACGCGTCGCTCGACGAGGCGAGCGGCGAGGCGGCGGTGCGTGCCGACCCCGACGACCCCGATGCGATCGCGGCTGCGATCGAGGACGCGATCGCCCGGCGCGACGAGCTCGCGGCGCTCGGGCTGAGCCATGCCTCGCGCTTCACCTGGCGGGCGAACGGCGAGGTCTTCCTGCGTGCCTTCGAGGAGGCGGCAGGGTGAGGCGGCCCGAAGAGGCGCTGATCGTCGTTCACCGCGATGGGCTCGAGGGCAGGGAGTTCCTCGTGGTCGAGCGTGCGCCGGACCGCCAGGGCTACTGGCATGTCGTGGCGGGTGCGCTCGAGTGGGGCGAGAGCGCCGCCGACGCCGCCGCGCGCGAGCTGCTCGAGGAGACGGGGCTCGCGGCGGTCCCGGAGGACCTCGGCGGCGACTACGTGTACCGCCTCGACGACGAGCCTCCGGAGGTCCGCGCCCGCTTCGCGCCGGACGTCGAGGAGATCCGGATCCACGCGTTCGGCGCGGAGGCGCCGGCGGGCTGGGAGCCCGAGCTCGACGAGGAGCACGTCGGGTACCGCTGGCTCTCTCGCGACGACGCGGTCGAGCTCCTCGAGTACGAGGAGCCGCGCGCTGCGGTGCGCGAGGTCGCCCGCCGGCTCGGGGTGACGCCGTGAAGGCGGGCGTGGACGTCTCGCCGCTCGTGCAGACGAGAGCAGGCACGGCGCGTCACGTCCGCGGTCTGCTCGGCGCGCTGCGCGGCCGTGAGGGAGTCGATCTCGAGCTGCTGTCGTTCGGCGGGCCGGGTCGCGTCTCGAGCGTCGTCCGCGATGCGGTCTGGTACCCGCTCGGCCTCCGACGTGACGGGCGGGGCCTCGACCTCCTCCACTGCACGACGTTCCGCGGGCCGACGAGCCTTCCCGTTCCGGTCGTGCTCACGGTGCACGACCTTGCCATCCTGCGATACCCGGAGGCGTTTCCGCGCTGGCACCGCCTGTACGGGAAGACCGGGCTTCGCCGCACGCTACGGTCGGCGGACGCCGTCGTGGCCGTCTCGGAGCACACGAGGCAGGAGATCGTCGACCTCGTCCAGGTTCCTGCGGAGCGCATCCGCGTCGTGCAGAACGGCGTCGACGACCTGTTCACGCCCGACGGCCCGGCAGAGGAGGGCGAGTACGTGCTCGCAGTGGCGACGCTCGAGCCGCGTAAGAACCTCGCCCGTGCGGTCGAGGCGGCGAAGCTCGCCGGAGTCGAGCTCCGGGTCGTCGGCGCACGCGGCTGGGGCGATGTCGACGTGCCCGGCTGGGTCGGGGAGGTGCCGGACGCCGAGCTCGCGGCGCTCTACCGCGGCGCCCGCTCCGTGCTCTACCCGTCGTTGTACGAGGGCTTCGGCCTGCCCGTGCTCGAGGCGATGGCGTGCGGGACGCCCGTCGTGACCTCACGCGGCACCGCGATGGAAGAGGTTGCCGGCGGAGCGGCCGTCCTTGTGGATCCGCTGGACGCGTCCGCGATCGCGGAGGGTCTCGCCGAGGGCGCAGCGAGGCGCGACGAGCTCGTCCCCCTCGGGCTCGCGAGAGCTCGCGGCTTCACGTGGGCTCGCTCCGCGGACGAGGTCGAGGCGCTCTGGAAGGAGCTCGCGTGACGAAGCGGGTCGTCGTCGACGCAGACGTGCTCGGGCGTCAGCGGACGGGGGACGAGACGTACGTCCGGAACCTGCTCCGTGAGCTCGTCCTGCTCGCGGAGGATGCGGACATCGAGCTCGTCGCGGTGACGCGCAACCCGGAGCTCGTCCCGACAGGCGTCGAAGCCGTCGAGCTTCCGGCACGGTCCCAGACCTTGCGCATGGCCGTTGCGCTTCCCAAGGCGCTACGCCGTCTGGGAGCGGATCTCTGCCACACGCAGTACGCGCTCCCGCTGCGCCCGCCATGCCCCTGCGTCGTGACCGTGCACGACGTCTCCTTCGAGCGCGACCCGGAGCTGATGAATCGGAAGGACGGGCGGGTGTTTCGCACGGTCGTGCCGCGCGCCGTGAAGAAGGCAGCCCGCGTGCTCACGGTCTCCGAGCGGACGAAGCGGGACATCGTCGATCTCTACGGAGTCGCTCCTGCCCGCATCGTGGTGACGCCGAACGGGGTCGATCCGGCATTCACGCCCGGCGAGGGCTCGCGGGACTATGTCCTCGCGGTCGGGGCGATCCAGGGGCGCAAGAACCAGCTCGTCGCGCTCGAAGCGGCGAACGCGGTCGGCCTCCCGCTCGTCGTCGCAGGCCCCGAGAAGGACCAGGCGCTCGCGGACGAGCTGCGCCGGCAGGGCGCTCGTCTCGTCGGCTACGTCGAGACGGAGCGCCTCGCCGACCTGTACCGAAACGCGGCGTGCCTCGTGCAGTCTTCGCGGTTCGAGGGCTTCGGGCTGCCCGTCCTCGAAGCGATGGCGTGCGGCACGCCCGTGGTCGCGACGCGAGAGCCGGCACTCATGGAGGTCGCCGGCGAGGCGGCGGTGTTCGTCGAGGAGGAGCAGCTCGCGGACGGCATTCGCCGTGCGCTCGCCGATCGCGAGAGGCTCGTGTGGGCGGGTCTCGAGCGCGCGAGGCGGTTCACCTGGGAGGCGACGGCGGAGAAGACGCTCGACGTCTACCGCGAGGTGCTGGGGCCGTGAAGGTCTCGGCGGTCGTCGTCTCGCACGGGCACGCGGCCGAGCTCGAAGACTGCTTGCCCGCGCTCGCCGAGCAGGTGGACGAGACGCTCGTGGTGGCGAACGTCCCGCACTCGATCGACGAGGTCCCGCCCGGCGTGCGCGTCCTCGAGAACCCGCGGCCTCTGACGCTCTCGGCGAACGTGAATCTCGGCATCGCGGCGACGTCCGGCGAGTACGTGCTCGTCTCGAATCCGGACGCGGTCGCGCGGGACGGAGCCGTCGCCGCGCTCGTCGAGCACGCAGACGCGCACTCGCGATGCGGCATCGCCGGTCCGCAGATGCTCTGGCCGGACGGCTCCTGGCAGCCCACGCGGAGGCGCTTCCCGACGGTGCGCGGGACGATCGTCCGCCGGACGCCTCTGCGCACGCTCCACGGCGCCTACGCGCAGCAGGATCACTATCTCCTCGACGAGCGGCCCACTGAGCCCGTCGAGGCGGACTGGCTCCTCGGCGCATTTCTGCTCATGCGCCGGACGATGCTCGAGGAGATCGGCGGCTGGGATGCCGGGTTCCGGCACTACTGCGAGGACATCGACCTCTGCTACCGCGCGATGGAGGCGGGCTGGGAGCGGTGGTACGTCCCGGCCGCGGTCGTCGTCCACGACTACGCCGCGGTGATCGACCGGAGCTTCCTCTCGCGGCACACGCTCTGGCACATGCGCGGGATGGCCCGATTCATCCGCAAGCACCCGGAGCGACTGCTGTCGCTGTGACCAAGGAGGAGCAGTACGTCCGCCAGGCGGAGGAGTGGACCGAGCGCCAGTACGCGGACGCTCACGCGTACCTCGCGCACCGGGCCGACCTCATCGTCTCGCTCGGGCCGCGCCTCGACCCGGGAGACGAGGTGCTCGACCTTGCCTGCGGAGACGGCGGCCTCGGGGAGCTCCTCCTCGAGCGCGGGCTCCGCTACCGGGGCGTCGACCTCACGCCGGAGATGGTCGAGGAGGCCGAGCGCCGGCTCGGTAGTCGCGCCGCGGTCGCGCCCGGCGACCTGAACGACTACGTGCCTCCGGAGCCCGTCGCGGCGACGACCGTCTTCCGCGCGATCTACTACGCCCGCGACCGGGCCGCGTTCTTCCGGCATGCGGCCGAGTACACGCGGAAGAAGCTCGTGTTCGACCTCAACCCGCGGCAGTACCGCATCGACGAGGTCCTCGCCGACCTGCGCTCCGCCGGCTTTGCGCGCGCCGATCTCCGTCCGTTCTTCGTGCCGCAGACCGTCGCGCTGCCCGGCCCCGTTGCGGCGCTCGCGAAGGCACTCGAGCGCACCGGCCCGCCGGCGCGCCTCGCGCTCCGCTTCCGCTTCACGTATCTCGTCGCGGCTAGCCGGGGTTGATCGCCTGGAGCTCGACCGACATCGTCGCGCCGAGCTCACGTCGTTCGCTGTTCGTGGGATCGACGTCGATGCGGCCGTACCGTTGGCGAGACCGTCACCTCGACGCGCCACGGCCGGTCCGGCGTGCCGAAGGCAAAGCCCGTGGTGGTGCAGTCGTTGACGACCTTCCGCTTGACGCCGGTGACCTCGTCGATCGCGGGCTGCTTGTCGGGGCCGATGCCCACCGTGCCGAAGCGCACGGTCGCGATGGTCTTTCCGGGCGGCGACGGGCACCAGCCGAGCCGGGAGAGCTTCACGATCGCGAACCCGGACGCGTCGCGTGACACGTCGTAGCGGGTGTACGAGCCGCGCGCGACCTTCTCGCCGTTCCGGCCGATGAGCCAGCCGTCCGACTCCTGTCCCGTCGTGGCGGCGGCGAGCTTCATCGGCTTCCCGTCGAGGCGGTAGAGGATGGTGCTGCCTCTCCGCTCGACGATGGGAGCGTCCAGCTCGACGCCGTTCACCGCGAGCGCGTAGTCCGTCTCCGGGCTCGGCGTCAGCGTGCCGTCGGAGGCCTGGAGGTCCGGCGTCAGGATCGGCGCGCCCGCCTGGATCGCGGTGCCGTCGAGGCTCCAGACCTTGCGGACACCGGGGTTGAAGAACTCCGTCACCTCGATCCCGGTCGCGTCCTTGATCCCCTGCCCGATCACGACCACGGACCCACCGCCGGTCGCACGCTCGACCCAGTCGAGCGGCTGCGCGGAGTTCGACTTGACCTGCTCCGAGAGGTCGCGCTCGCCGGAGGCCGCATAGACCTCGCCGGTGAGCCCCCAGACGAGCACGCCCGCGGCGGCGACGCCGGCGACGACCTGGAACGCCGTCGACCCTAGTTGGAGACGGCGAAGCGCCACTGCGACCCCGAGCGCGAGCAGGAAGACGACGACGAAGACGACCTGGATCACTCCCTCCGACCAGCGGAGCTCACGGTTCATGAAGTGCCCGATCGAGAGGCCGTGCGCCTCGTAGTACGGGAAGATGTCGAGCCGGAGCGGGACGACGACGATCACGTAGAGCGTGAGCGCCGCGGCGACCGCGATCGCCCAGCCGCGACCGACTCCGCGCTCGAACGCGAGCGCCGTCGCTGCGAAAAGGATCGGGGTGAGGTAGATGACGTTCCGCTCGACGATGAGCGTCGAGAACGTCGTGGACAGGTACGCGCCCTTGATCGCCGCGTACCAGACGAAGACGCCGAGGGCAGCGACGCTCGTGGTGACGAAGGCACGCGTGCCCGGATCGCGCGGCTCGTCCTTCGGACGCACGAGGGCCGAGACACCGATGAGGAGCGGCAGGATCCCGATCCCGATCGCGAGCGCGCCGAGCGCCCACGACCCGTGCTCCCAGAGGCGCTCCTTGTAGAAGCCCGTCGTGTTGCGCCAGCTCTCGGATCTGTGGCCGATGCCGGCCGAGAGGAAGAACGCGATCCCGATCAGAAGGACACCGGCGCCGGCCCAGTCCCAGCGGCTCCATGTCGCCCGCCATGCCTTTCCGCGGTCCGACGACCACGCGATCCAGAGGAGCCCGAGGCCGAAGACCACGAAGAGGATCACGAGCTGCGTGCGCGCGAAGGTCGCGACGCCGCATGCCCCTGCCGCGAGCAGCAACCGGCGCCACGTCGGCGTCACGAGCGCGCGCGCGACGAGCCAGAGCGCGAGCGTCGAGAGCGGGTACGCGAGCGGCTCCTCGACGAAGATCGGTGAGTACGCGAGCGCTGGCACGGCCGTGGCGCCGGCGGCGGCCGCGAGCGCGTACCAGGGCGACACGACCAGTCGCGCGAGGCCGTACGCGGGGAAGATCGTCGCGGTCATCGCGAGCACGAGCAGGAGCTTTCCCGTGGCGTACGCGGCGGACGTCGTGCCGAGCCACCAGATCGGCGCGAGGAAGTAGGCGACGAGCGTGGGGATCCCGTATGGCACACCGCGTCGGGCGGCCTCGCCCGTCTCGGAGATCGATCGCGAGAGCTGCGTCAGCTCGAGCTCGTCGGTGAAGATGGTCGGCACTGGCCTGCGGGACGCCTGCCACGCGTAGAGCGCGGCGAGGGCGAAGTAGATGATCAGGAGCGGAAGCGCCCCCTGCAGGCGGGAAGTCCCGCCCCCGGCTTTGGAGCTCATGGGCCGGTTCCCGGCCTATGAGTGTGGAGGGGTGTGGGGAACCGGGAGGTTCCCCACGTTTTCGAGAAGAAGGGGGCACATGGGGGAAACATGGTTTCCCCCATGAGAGCGAGCCGAAGGCGCGCGACGCTCACGGTAGGACTGCCTCGGCCGTCTCGGGCGGCGCGGTGAACTCGGTCCGGCGCTTCACGATCTTGCAGGGTACCCCGGCCTCCGACGCGGCCTGGACCACGAGCTGGAGCCGATCCGCCGGCGCATCGGGGATCGTCACGAGCACCTCGTCGGCGCGGGCTCCGGGGATCGCCCGCGCGGCCTCGTCGAGCGCGCCGACGACGGTGATCCCGTGGATTCGCCGCCGTCGGACCCGGGGGTTGTCGTCGAGGAACCCGACGACGCGTGCCTCGTGGGTGTCGTGGAGCTCCCGCGCGAGACCGCGCCCCGCGCGTCCGGCGCCGACGATGAGGACGCGGCGGCCGTGGCGCCTCGCTCGCGCCTCCGGCACGAGCCGCAGCGTCAGCCGCGACGCGCCGACGAGGATCGTGCTCAGGAAGGCGTCGACGACGAACACCTCGACCGGGAAGTCCCCGATGTCACGCAGCGAGATGAGGATGAGATAGGCGATGACCGCCGAGCCGAAGCAGGCGACGGCGATCGGGACGACGTCGCGGGCCGTGGCGTACCGCCAGACGCGGCGGTACACGCCCAGTCCGACGAAGAGCGAATAGCGCGTCGCGAGGAGGATCGGGAGCGCCGACAGGAAGATCGAGCGCTCGAACTCGGTCCCGCGCCCCCCGATCACGAGGTAGTACGCGGCGAGGAAGGAGCCGCAGATGAGCACGAAGTCGACGACGACCTCGACGAGCCGCCGTGGCTCGAACACGAGCGCGCGCCAGAGCGGCGGCTCGGGCGGCGCCTCTGCGCCGGAGCGCGAGCGCTCCTCGAGATCGCTGAGGAAGCTCCCGAACTGGACGAGGAGCACGAAGGTCACGAGGACGCCGATCGCAGTGAGCCGCGCGTTGTCGAGCACGTTGTACGCAAGTGCGGTCGCGCCGAGCGCGGTCGCGACCACGGCGAGGAGCAGCACGGCCTTCGACTCCGAGAGGCCGTAGTAGACGAGCCGGTGCGACGTGTGATCCTTGCCGCCCTGCGTCACCGGTCGGCGCTGCGCCAGGCGGACGAGCGTGACGAGCGTGGTGTCGAGGATCGGGATCGCGAGCACGAGGAGCGGCAGGAGGACAGTCGCGAACGTCGTCCCTGCGACCGTCCAGCTCGACGCGAGCGCGAGCGAGGCGAGCCCGAACCCGAGCACCTGGCTGCCCGAGTCGCCCATGAACACGACGGCCTTGCGGCCAGGGCGGAGGTTGAACGGCAGGAACGCGACGCACGCGAGGCCGAGCGAGAGCGCGAGCACGAGCACGGTGTCGTTCTCGTGCTCGGTCGCGGCGTCGATCGCGAAGTAGCCGCACGCGATCGCGGCGAGCGTCGCCGCGAGCCCGTCCATGTTGTCGAGGAGGTTGAACGCGTTCGTGATCCCGACGAGCCAGACGAGGCCGATCGCCCACGCGAGCGCGGTGTTCCCCACGATCTCGACCTCGAGCCCGCTGGCGAGAACCATCACGGCCGCCGCGATCTGTGCGGCGAGCTTCGCGATCGGGCTCAGGTGGCGCAGGTCGTCGACGAGGCCCGCGATGAAGAGCAGTGCAATGCCGGCGAGGATGCCGCCGAGCTCGCCGCTCCACTCGACGACGCCCGCCGCGAGCGCGACAAGCACCGCCGCGACGAAGCCCGCGAAGATGCCGACGCCGCCGAACAGCGGGGTCGGGCGCTCGTGCCACCGCTCGCTGCTCGGTTCGGCGACGAGACGACCGCCGAGGGGGAAGCGGAGGAGAGCCCAGAGGACGGCGAACGTGACGGGGAGCGCCGCGATCGTGACGACCGCATTCACAGCCCGAAAAGGGTAGTCGAGCGCCCTGCCGCCCTACACTCCGCGCGATGTCTGTTTACGCCGATGTAATCCGCTATCGAGAGCTTTTCTCGAGCCTCTTCCGCCGCGATCTCCGGGCGAAGTACAGGGGCTCGGTGCTCGGGCTCGCGTGGACGCTGCTCCATCCGCTCGTGCTCATGGGCGTGTATCTGCTCGTGTTCTCGCTCCTCTGGAAGGTCACGGAGGTCGGCAGCGACGACTACTGGCTCTTCCTCCTCTGCGCGCTTCCCGCCTGGGTGTTCTTCGCGACAGCGGTGCAGGGATCGGCGCGGAGCATGCTCGAGAACGCGAACCTCATCCGCAAGGTGCGCTTCCCGCGGCAGCTGGTCCCGCTCTCGATCGTGGGGACGAACCTCGTGAGCTTCGCGGTGATGCTCGCCGTGGTCATCGTCCTCAGCCTCGTGTGGCTGCCCGAGACGCGCTCGACGGTCTGGCTCGCGATCCCACTCGGAGCGCTCTTCGCGTGCATCGTCGCCGGAGTCGCGCTCGCGCTCGCCTCGCTGAATGCCCTCTACCGCGACGTGGAGCACCTCGTCGCGGCGTTGCTCCTGCCCTGGTTCTTCCTGACCCCGGTGCTCTACAGCCTCGATCAGCTCCCGGGCGTCGACGAGTACCCGGTCGCCGACTTCGCGCTGCACTGGGTGAACTTCCTCACGCCGCCGATCGAGGCGATGCGCTCGGTGCTGTTCTTCGGGGACATGCCGCCGCTCGCGGACAGTCTGTACACGGTCGTCGCCGCGGTGGCCGCGCTCGCGCTCGGCGCATTCGTCTTCAGCCGGTCGGACGACCGGATCGCAGTCGAAGTCTGACCACGGCTCGACCCTCGAAGAGCGCGTCGGGCCCGGAGTAAGCGGGCATGCCGTCGTGCGTGCCGGGCTCGAGGCCGTCCAGGAGCGAGGGGAAGAGCAGCGGCCGGCCGAAACGCGGGTTGCGCCCTCCCCCCGGCGCCCACGGGGCAAGCTCGTTCCGCGCACGCCGCGCCCGGAGACCGCCGTCGACCTCGACGGCGCCGCCCACCGCTGCGTAGCCCTCGGCATGAGCGTCGAGCAGAAGACGCGACCAGTCCGGCTTCGGCTCCGCGCCCGCGACGAGGTACGCAGTCGCCACGGCGTCCTCCCGTACGAGCGACTCCTCCTGCATCGAGAGCGCCGCCTCCGTCTCGGGGTGCTCGCCGCCCTCGACGACGACGCGGAGCCTCCTGTCGTCGATCCGCGGGCGTACGTCCACCGCGACGTCTAGAGGGGTCGAGCCGAGCTCCTGGAACCAGAACCGGTGCTCCTCGACCAGGTCGAACGCGAGCCGATACCCGCCCGGGGGACGGGGCGAGACGACGCTGGCGTCGACCTCGAGCTCCTCGCCGGGTCGCACGATATGAGGCAGTGGAGCCCGCACGCCGTCCCAGACGATGGGGTTCCCGAGAGAGTCGAGCCAGTGGTACGAGAGCTGGATCCCTGTGCGTCCGCGGGATTGCCACGGCGCGGTACCCGCGTTCTCGAGGCGGAGCCGGGCGTGAGTCGCGGTTCCCGCCCGCGCCTCGCCGATCTCGTACCCGAGCCAACGCACCGCGAGCGGCCCTGCCGGCACGGGATGCTCCCCGACGCGTTCCATTTCGAGGGCTAATCTAGATCCCGCGATGACGCCTGGTGAGATCGTGGTCGATGGCGTCGCGCGGCGCTTTCGCGTCCACGCCCGCGAGACGCGTACGCTCAAGGACCTCTTCGTCCAACGCGGTCGCGGCGGTGGCGAGGACATCTGGGCGCTTCACGACGTGTCGTTCGACGTCGCGCCCGGCGAAGCGGTCGGCCTCATCGGCCGGAACGGCTCGGGCAAGACCACGCTGCTTCGGCTGATCGCCGGGATCATCAAGCCGACGACCGGCCGGGTGAGCGCCGAGGGTCGCATCGGCTCGCTGCTCGAGCTCGGCGCGGGCTTCCACCCCGACTTCACCGGTCGCGAGAACGTCTTCCTGAACGGCGCGATTCAAGGGCTTCGCCGCTCGGAGATCCGCACCCGCTTCGACGAGATCGTCGCGTTCGCGGAGCTCGAGCATGCGATCGACCGGCCCGTGCGCACGTACTCGTCGGGGATGACCATGCGGCTCGGCTTCGCCATCGCCGCGTTCCTCGACGCCGACACCCTTCTCCTCGACGAGGTGTTCGCGGTCGGCGACGAGGCGTTCCAGCGAAAGTGCTTCGGACGCATCTTCAGCTTCAAGCAGGAGGGCGGAACGATCGTGTTCGTCTCGCACGACGCGGCCTCCGTCGAGCGGCTGTGCGAGCGCTCGGTCTTCCTCGAGCAAGGTCGGGTGGCCTTCGACGGCCCGACCCGAGAGGCGGTCTCCCGGTACCGCCGTGCGCTCGCCGACGAGATCGACCCGGCCGAGCGCGGCGCGGGCCTACGCGAGTGGGGCTCGGGTGAGGCGACGATCGCGTCCGCGGCGCTGCTCGGCAGCGAGGGCGAGGACAGGCTCCAGTTCCTCTCCGGCGAGCCGTTCGCCGTGCGCGTCGGCATTTCCGCTCCGGACGGCGTCCCTCCGCCGCGACTCCAGCTCGAGCTGCGCGACGACGCGGGCACGCTCGTGGCGGGCGAGGCGGTCGACCTGCGCGGGCTGGGCTGGGTCCCGCATGCAGGCGAGCAGGTCGTGCGCTACCAGCTTGGCTCCCTGCCGCTGGCCGACGGGCGCTTCCATCTCCGCCTCGGCCTGACCGACGAGAGCGGCGAGCATCTCTACCACTGGCTCGACGACGCGCTCGTCTTCATCGTCTATCCGGGGGACGACGAGCGCGGCGTGGTCCGCTTTGAAGGGACTTGGACTATCGAGGAGAAGACGGCTACACCATGAGCGCACGTACCTGTCCCGACTGGCCGAGCCTGATGGAGGTCGATCCGGACCTCCAGTTCAAGCACTACACGGTCGCCGAGGCCCAGCTTCCGGCCGACGTGCTCGCGCACGTCTCACACGTGTCGCTGACCGAGGTCGAGATCTGCTGCGACCTCGACCACCACGTCTACAACCGCGCCCACACGGACTCCGAGATCGCGGAGGCGCTCAACGATTCGCACTGGTTCGACCTCGACGACTGGGTGGCGGAGGGGCACGGCGCGAACAACGGCGCGTCGCCGCACGCCGCCTGACTCACGTACAGAGCGGACTACGCTTCGCCGGTGCCGACGATCGTGGTGCCGTATCGGGGTGACGCCAAGCGGCGCCTGCCCGCGTCGATCCGCGCCGCAGCCGCCCTCGCGATGCTGGGTGACGTCGTCGAGGCGGCCCTCTCCGTCGGGTCGGTCGTCGTCGTGACCGACGACCCGACCGCAGTGCCTCCCGGTGCGAGGTGGCTTTCCGACCCCGGTGGCGGTCTCGGCTCTGCGGTCGCCGCAGGGCTTGCAACCTTCGAGGAGCACGCTCTCGTGGTGAACGCCGACCTCCCCGCGGCGACGCCGGCTGCTCTCGAGGAGCTGGCGTCGGCCGGCCTCGCGCTCGTCGAGGCCGCGGACGGCACGACGAACGCGCTCTCGCTGCCCGACCCGACCTTGTTCGCGCCGCTCTACGGCCCAGGCAGCGCCGCACGGTTCCGTGCTCATGCCGGGTTCGCCACCGCCGCGATCCCGGAGCTCGAGGTCGACGTCGACACGCTCGACGATCTCGAACGCCTGGCGCCACGCCTCGGTCGCCGCACGCGCTCGCTGCTCGCCGTGCCTGCGTGAAGGTCGTCCTCCTCTCCGGCGGAGTCGGCGGAGCGCGCTTCGCGCGCGGATTGCAGGACGTGCTCGAGCCGGGTGAGCTGACGATCGTCGGGAACGTCGGCGACGACGTCGAGGTGCTCGGGCTCCACGTCTCGCCGGATCTCGACTCGATCCTCTACACGCTTGCGGGTCTTGCAGACGAGGAGCGGGGGTGGGGGCGCGCGGAGGAGAGCTGGCGGACGCTCGAGTCGGTGACGACCTGGGGCGGCGAGGACTGGTTCAGGCTCGGAGATCTGGATCTCGGCCTCCACCTCGTGCGCACCAAGGCGCTCCACCGCGGTGCGTCGCTCTCGCAGGTCACCGCGCTCCTGACCGCGAGGGCCGGAGTGCACACGTGGATCCTCCCCGCGACGGACGACCGCCTGCGGACGCACGTCGTCACCCCCGCGGGCACGTTCCCGTTCCAGGAGTGGTTCGTCGCGCGTCGCCACGAGGACGAGGTCGACGCGGTGGTCGTCGAGGGCATCGAGCACGCGCAGCCTGCTCCCGGGGTTCTCAGCGCGCTCGCTGCCGCGGAGGCGATCCTCGTCGCGCCCAGCAACCCCTATGTGTCCATCGGTCCGATCCTCGCGGTGCGTGAGATCCGGGATGCGCTCGAGAGCCGCACGGTTCGCTCTGTCGCGGTCAGCCCGCTCGTCGGCGGCAAGGCGGTCAAGGGACCGGCCGACCGTATGCTCTCGCGCATGGCCGGAGGGACATCCCCGGGTCACGTCGCTTCGTGCTACGACGGACTGATCGACGCCCTCGTGATCGATCGGTCGGACTCACCCGCGGACGCCACGGTCGAGCTCGTCGCGACGCACACGCTCATGAGCGAGCGCGCCGTGACGCGGCGCCTCGCCGAGACGGTGTTGGAGGCCGCGTGCGCGTAGCCGTCGTCGGCGGGACGGGGCCGTTCGGCAAGGCGCTCGCAACCCGGCTGCGAGAAGCCGGAATCGCCGTGGTCATCGGCTCACGGGACGCCGACCGTGCCGCGACGGTCGCGGCCGAGCTCGAGGTGTCCGGCGCCGCGAACGCGGATGCGGTACGCGACGTCGACCTCGTCGTCCTCGCCACGAATGCCGATGCGGCGCTCGACACGGCCCGGTCATTGAGGAGCGACATCGGCAGGACGCCCGTGCTCTCCGTCGCCTCCGAGCTCGCGTTCACGAAGGCGGGCGTGCTGCCGACGGCGGAAGCGCGGTCGCTCGCGGAGCGCCTCCAGCAGGAGCTCGAAGGACCGGTCGTCGCGGGCCTGCACTCGCTCGCGGCGTCGACGCTCGGCAAGGAGCACGCGCCGGACGAGGACGCACTCGTGTGCGGCGACGACGGCGAGGCGAAGGAGCTCGCACTCGACCTCGCCGAGCGCATCGTCGCGGGACACGCCCGCGACGCCGGCCCGCTGCAGAGCGCACGCGCCCTCGAGGGGCTCACGGCAGTCATCGTGAACCTCAACAAGCGCTACCGAGGGCATGCCGGCGTCAAGATCACCGGTCTCCCGTGACCAGCGAGGTCCGGGTGATCGGGCTCCCGGGCGTCCCGGAGCTCGAGGCCGGCGACGATCTCGCCGCACTGCTCGTCGACGCGGCTCGGCGGGTGGGAGGGCTCGAGCCCGGAGACGTCCTCGTGGTGGCGCAGAAGGCGGTCTCGAAGGTCGAGGGTCGCGTGGTCGATCTCCGCGGTGTCGAGCCGTCCGAACGGGCGCACGAGCTGGCGGGCGATGGAGATCCGCGCCGCATGGAGGTCATCCTTCGCGAGGCTCGAGAGGTCGTCCGCGCACGGCCGCCGCTCGTCATCACGGAGACAGTCCACGGCTTCGTCTGCGCGTCCGCGGGTGTCGATGCCTCGAACGCGAGGGGCCCGGACACGGTCGTCCTGCTGCCGCTCGACCCGGATGCGTCGGCGGTGCGCCTGCGCACCGCGATCGCGGACAGGACAGGCGTCTCGATCGGGGTCGTCGTCAGCGACTCCTTCGGGCGCGCGTGGCGGCAGGGGACGACCGACGTGGCGCTCGGTGTCGCCGGGCTCGAAGCGTTGCGCGACCTCCGCGGGCAGCGCGACCGGGTCGGCTACGAGCTGCACACGACGCAGATCGCCGTCGCGGACGAGATCGCAGGGGCGGCGGAGCTCGTCATGGGCAAGACCGACGGCGTCCCCGCGGTCGTCGTCCGCGGCGTGCGCGTCGAGGGGAATGGCAGCGGCCATGACCTGCTGATGCCGCGAGAGCGCGACCTCTTCCGTTAACGCCGCACCTCGGAGATAGACTCGCGCCGTGCGTCGGTATGCAATCTGGGGTACGGCGACCTCGCCCGAGCACGACGCGTGGGTGCGCGCGATCGGGGAGCAATTCGAGGCCGAGGAGTTCGCGCGCGTCGACGACGTCGCCGACGCCGACTTCGTGCTCAACATGTTCGACGCCGACGACCCCAAGGCGTTCAGACGCGCGTCCCGCGGGACGTATTCGGCTGCCTTCTACGAGCTGCCGGAGGCTCCCGAGGACCCTCTGAAGGCGAGCTATCCGATGCTCGTCCGCACCCTCTCGAACGTCGTTCTCCTGCGGGTGCCGGGCGAGGGCGTCTGGTTTACGACGATGGAGCAGGGGACGTACCACGTCCCGGAGGATCCGGCCGCGATCTACGCCCGGCTCGAGCCGCTCGCGACCTCGCGCCTCGTCATCGACAACGAGTGGATCCCCGACCTCGAGCCCGAGCTCTGGGACGGCGACGAGATCACGGCGGACATTTCCGAGTCCGGCAGGCGCCTCGACGAGCTCGACCTGCTGCCGTCGCCCTTCCCCGTCGAGGAGTACCTCTCCGGGCGCGATCTCCGCCACGTCATGCGTCTGTACTCGGTCGGGGGGCTCTCGTACGGCAACCTCTCGGCGCGGAAGGACGAGACGCGTTTCTGGATGAGCGCGAGCGGCGTCGACAAGTCGAAGCTCGAGTCCGTCGGCCGGGACATCCTGATGGTCAAGGACTTCGACGACGACCGCGGCGTCATCGTCCTCAGCGTTCCGCCGGGGATCGAGCCGCGGCGCGTTTCCGTCGACGCGATCGAGCACTGGATGATCTACCAAGCGCATCCCGACGTCGGTGCGATCCTCCACGTCCACGCGTGGATGGAGGGCATCGCCGCGACGGACGTCAACTACCCGTGCGGCACGCAGGAGCTGGCCGTCGCCGTCGCCGACCTCGTCGCGGCCGAACCGGATCCGGCCAATGCCGTGATCGGTCTCCGCAACCACGGCATCACCTGCACCGGCGAGAGCCTCTCGGAGATCCTCGACCGCGTCGCGCCGAAGGTTCTACGCCAGGTCCCGATGACCTAGGCGTGCCTAGGCACGGAGCCTGAGCCCGGTCAGTACCGCCAGCGCCGGCGCGATCACGACGTCGTTCGCGAGGCACCACGCGCAGACCGCGTCGATCACGACGAGCTGCACGACCAGCAGGTAGGCGCTGAAGAGGACGCCGACGAGCGCGACAGCCGCCGCCGCGAGTCGTGCGGCCGCGGAGTCCCAGGCGACGAGTCCGAGAACGGACGCGTACGCGACCAGCCCGAGCAGTGCGACCGGGACGCCGAGCACCTTCGAGTACTCGGACGACTGAACCTCCTCGCAGCTTCCGCCCACGACGCACAGGACGGAGTCGTCCGCGTAGTGCGCCCACGTCAGATACCCGGCGACTGCGATACCGACGAGCGCGACGACCGCAGCCGCGAGACGGAGGGCGCGGTCGCTCAAGCGCCGAGCGCGTCGTCGAGAGCGGCGCGGAGCTGCTCGGGCGTCAGGCCGGACTGCAGCATGTACGGCTTCTCGCTTCCGGCGCGGATGAAGAACGTCGGCGTGCCCGGAACGTCATCGGCCTCGGCCTGCGCGATCCCGTCGTCGACCGCCTCTGCGACCTCGTCGCTCTCGGCGTCGACGAACAGCTGGTCGACGTCGAGCCCCGGGATCTCGGAGGCGAGCTCCCGGATCAGGTCGTCAGTGACCCAGCCCGAGTTCTCGGCGCCCTGGTTGCGATAGAGCGCCTCTTGCAGGTTCCAGAGCCGGTCCTGGAGCCCGGCCGCAAGCACGAAGCGCTGCGCCTTCAGGGAGTCGTCGCCGATGAACGGGTAGCCCCGGAACTCGGTGTTCGCGCGTCCGGGACGCACGTAGTCCTCGACGATTCCGGGGAGCACCGTGAGCGCGTAGTGCCGGCACCCGGGGCACTGCAGGTCCGCGTACTCGATCAGAGTGACGTTCGCAGTCGCGTTGCCGAGGGTCGTTCCATGCTGCTCGATCCCGGAGAAGTCGACGGTCGGATTCGCCACCGGTGCCGGCTCGGTGCCTCCCGATCCGCTGCGTGAGACGACGGCCACGACGACGAGCGCGACGGCGACCGCGATTGCCCCGCCGAACGCGAGCGCGACCGCAAGCCGCGAGGGCCGATCGGCCGCGTTCGAGTCGGTCCTCGCCACCGGGACGATTAATACACCCGCAGATACACCCAGTGACGAATGGTCGCTTCTCGTGCAGGTGACTAGCCTCGCGCCCATGATCGATTTGGCGACGGAGAGGAAAGCGACAGCGATCACCGGACGTCAGCGCGAGGTCATCGCTCTGATCGCGGCCGGGTGCTCGAACGACGAGGTCGGAGCACGGCTCGGGATCTCCCCCAGGACCGCCAAGGCGCACTGCGACGTCCTCCGCCAGAAGCTCGGCGTGACGCGCAGGCGTCAAATCCCGATCGCCTTCCGGCTCTTGACGGGCGAAGACCCACTGTCCGTGGGGCAGGCCTGGAGCCTCGCACCGCGGCGGGAGCGCTGACGGGACGCCCGCGGCGGTGCAGGCCGCCGCGGGCGTTTTCGTCGTCGGTGTGAGCAGTGGTAGGGTCGGCTCGCCCGACTCGACAACGGGTTGAGATGGAGAGCCCTACTCGCGACCGGCAGACCCGCAAGCTCAAGCGGCGCCGCGTCATCGAGCGCCCGCGGCTCTTCGCGCTGCTCGACGAGTCGCCGAACCGCATCCGAACGCTCGTCGCGCCTGCCGGTTACGGGAAGACGACGCTCGCCGAGCAGTGGGTCGCTCGGGACGGTCGTCGTGGAGCGTGGTTCAAGGCAAGGAGCGCGTCGACCGACGTCGCAGCGCTCGCGCTCGGGATGGCGCGCGCCGCAGCGGATCTCGTCCCGGGCTGCGACGAGCGTCTTCGGGCGCACCTCCGTGCAGTGCCGAATCCTGGAGAGCGCGTCGACGTCCTGGCCGAGATCCTCGGCGAGGAGCTTGCCGGTTGGTCGCCGGCCGACTGGCTCGTTCTCGACGAGTACCAGGAGCTGGTCGGTGCGGACGACGCCGAGGCATTCGTCGAGGAGCTCACGGCCGCGTGTCCCGTTCGGCTGCTGATCG
Source organism: uncultured Actinomycetes bacterium (assembly GCA_963815895.1). Taxonomy (GTDB): domain Bacteria; phylum Actinomycetota; class Thermoleophilia; order Gaiellales; family Gaiellaceae; genus GMQP-bins7. The sequence goes on from CAWFIP010000002.1 coordinate 1,469,758, forward strand.
CGAGCCGGCAGCGTCCGACCTGGGTGACCGGAAGGCGAATCCTCTACGGCGACGTCCTCGAGCTCAACCAGACCGTGCTCGCGATGGACACGCGGGAAGCCGCGGAGCTGCTCGACGGCCGAAGCGCCGCATCGGCATCTGGTCTGGTCGCCCTCGCGAACGGCTGGCCCGCTGTCATCGCTCTCGCGAGCGTGACCGACGCGGAGATCGACGGGGATGCCGAGGTGCCCGACGCGCTCTACCGCTTCTTCGCCGAGGAGGTGTTCGAGGCGCTCGGCGAAGACGTGCGCGCCGGGCTCGCGACGCTCGCGATCGCACCCGTGCTCGACCGCGAGCTGGCGGCGGCGCTATTGGACGACGCCGAGCAAGTCTGCGAGGCGGCTCTCCAGGTCGGGATCCTGGAGGAGAGGGACGGGCGCCTCGAGCTTCACCCGCTCGCACGATCGTTTCTCGTCGATCGCGTAGCGAGGTTCACATCAGACGTTGCAGCCGTGGCCGCGGCGACGTGTTATCAGCACTACACGTCCCGACGCGATTGGGATGCGGCTTTCGAAGTCGTCATCACTCACGAGCTACCCCAGGAGGTCGAAGTACTACTGTCGAACGCTCTCGATGAGCTACTGGAGACCGCTCTGCTGCCAACGATCAGCACATGGTGTGAGGCGGCGGTGTCTTCGCGGCTGGACGCACCGATCGTTCCGCTTGCGCGGGCTGAGGTTGCGCTAAGGCAGGGTCGGCACTCTGAGGCACAGGCATTCGCTGAAGTAGCTGCTAGCGGACGTGCCGAGGACCTGACATGCCGCGCCCTATCGTTGGCTGGTTCTGCCGCTCACTTGGGTTCGCGCGAACTAGAAGCGATGGAACTCTTTCAGCGTGCAGAAGCGGCGGCCAGAGACGAAGTTGAGCGGCGTGACGCGCTTTGGGGGCAGCTTCGCTGTGCGACCGAACTTGAACGTCCCGACGCAGGCGCTCTGCTCGCCTCTTTGGTTGCAGGTGTCGACTTCTCTGATCCGCGCGAAGTTGTGAGGGCTTCGGCTTCAGAGATCGGCTTCCAGCTGAAGTTCGGTCCCATGGACGCGACGAACGTGGACATCGCCGCCGAACTCGTGGATGCGGTCGCTGATCCTCTAATCCGAAGTTCCTTTCGCAACATGCGCGCGCATTGGCTTGCACTCTCCGCACGATACTCCGAGGCCGCCGAGGTCATCGAGACGCTGCTTGATGACATCGCGCGAAGCCGGCTCGACTTTGCGGAGCCGTACGCCATGGTTTCGGCGGCTACGGCGGCAGCAGGCATGCGTCGGTGGGGCGTTGCGCATACCTACATCGACCGTGCGCTAGCGGCAGCCCGATTGGCGCGTAATGCGTTCGCGGAACAGGTCTGCTACGCCGCGCGCGTTCGTACGTTGGCGCATCAAGGCAAACATCGCTCAGCACTCTCGATGGAGGTGCCGGAGTTGACCGACGCCATTCCCTCTATCCGCGGAGAGGTGCTCGCGATGCGCGCGTTCGTCCTTGCGACGACCGGACGGGTGGATGAAGCTTGTGCGTTGGTTGACGAGGTACGCGGGACGACTGCCGCAGTCGAGGCGACCGTCCTTTCATCCGCGGTCGACGCCGTCGTCGCATTGGAGCGTCGCGACGGTGATGTCACTGAACGCATCACGGGCTTCGAATCCATGGCTTTTGACTCCGGGGCGCTCGACCTGCTCGTTTTGTCTTACCGGGCATCCCCTGAACTCCTAGCCAGGTTGCTGCGCGAGGCTCATGAGCCGATTCGGTTTTCTACGCTGATTTCGCGAGTCGGTGATGGCGATCTGGCCCATGCCATGGGTCATGATTCGATCGCTAGCCAAGTCACCGTGCGCCTAACCCCACGCGAGCGCGAGGTCTATGCATTGATTCGTGAAGGGCTAACGGATCGACAGATTGCAGCTGCGCTCGTCATCAGCGAGGCGACCGCAAAACGGCACGCACACCACATCTACGAAAAGACTGGGGTGCGATCTCGTAGGACAATCATGATCCAGGCCGCGCTGGAGCGATCAGATCAGGCGACTTCGGCGATCGGCGAGAGTTCCGAGTCTGGCGCTTCGTCGTAAAGGCGCTGTGCAAATGCCTTGAAGTCGGCTCGCTCTGCGATGCGGTACTCCTCGTCCGCACCGGCGAGGATTGCCTCGAAGGCCGCGACCGCTGCTGTATCGAACTGGCTATCCACGGCCTGGGCGAGTCGAAGTCGCGCGACACGACTGGGCATCGCGTCGCGATACGGGCGGTCTGAGGTCATCGCGTTGTAGGCGTCCGCGACCGCGATGATCCGCGACACCAGCGGGATCGCGTCGTCCGCACGACCGTCGGGGTAGCCCTGACCATCGATTCGCTCGTGATGGTGCCGCACGATCCGAGCGATTTCGGAGTACTCGTCAACATGCGCAAGGATGCGCTCGCCGATTGCAGAGTGCTCCTGCATCTGGCGCCTTTCGTCGAGGGTGAGTGCTCCCGGCTTCTCAAGTAGTCCTGGCGACAGTCCGATTTTCCCGATGTCGTGCACGAGCCCGCAGAGATAGGCGAGGTCTTGAACCTCGGCTGGCAGTCCCATTCGACCGGCGATGTCTCTGGAGTAGATCGCAACAGCAGCCGAATGACCGGCGGTGTATCGATCCCGCGCGTCAAGCGTTGCTATCAACGCACCCGCGAACTGAAGGTTTGCCCGCTCGAGCGTTTCGTTTGCCACCGACAGGTCGGCTGCAAGACGCCGTTGCTCTTGGTAGAGGGCGTAAAGGCGCTGAGCCGCGAGCGTTGGAACCAGAAATAGCGCCAGCGTCCAGGGCGAGACCTCCTCGTAAGCAAGCGCCAGAACCGCGATCACAGGGGCATAGACAGGCGCCGACAAGAGAACGATTGGCGTCACCGTCTGAAATGCATCGCGCATCCGACGGCCGCGAACCTTCGATGTCAGTGCTGCAAAGAGGACGTCTAGCGTCTCGCCTACAACAGCTCCGGCAAGCGTCGCAGCGATGAGTCCACCAAATCCGGAACCCACAAGCTCAAGTGTCTGAGAAGCGGCGAGGCCCATAGCCACGCCGCACATGAACCGCGTGTTCGTGTAGGTAGCCCACTTGAGACGTGGCATTCGCTCGGGATCGCGTGGTGCGATGAGTTCCGGATCGCCCAGCATCGACGCCGCTCCCACGATCCCCGCTTCGAGCGGCCCAAACAGAACCGCCGCGAAGAGGGTCGGCAGTAGTGAAATTGAGTACTCATCAGTCGTCGTGAACCGGATGCTCGCGCGCTCTGCAAGAGCGGCAGTCGTGGCAAGGGCGATGATCGTCAGGGGTGCATGAAGCCCTGAGCCGGTTCCCACGAGGATTGCAGCCGTAATCGTCGCGGCGAATGTCAGCGCGGCCACGTATCCGGCTGCTCGTCTCTGCGGAGACGTGGAGATGCGATGCGCTACTTGAACTATCCCCCGAAGGGGGTATACGATTCCCATGCCGTCAGTTCCCAATCGAGGAGTCATGCCTATGCACGAGGGCACGAAGCACTGGTAACAGCCGTCTCATCCTGGGTTCTCCGCCGGGGGTAGACATCCCTCTTTCGGGTGCAGCCCCGGGGGGAACGGAGAAGGAGGCGCTGGGATGCTGACGTGCGTTAGGCAATGAGCCCACGCCGGAAGCCCACAGCTACGGCGTGGGCTCTACTACGCGCCTGAAGCTTCGCGAGCAGGTGCCGGACGTGTGACTTCACCGTCTCTTCGGAGAGGAAGAGACGTTCGCCGATCTCGCGGTTGACGAGGCCGTCGGCGACGAGTTGCAGGACCTCGATCTCACGCGCGGTCGGATCCTGTCCGATTTCACGCTGGATCTGGGGCGTAAAGGGGATAACCGACCCGTGCCGGCGCGTGCTGCGACGCGCAGCAGCCGCCTCGAAGCGGCGGCTGTGGTCGCGATACCGGTTGAGGATCTCCTTACGCTCTGCGGCGTCCACGATTGGGGTATCGGCGCTCCCCCTGTGGCTCTTTAGGGCCGATGCGGGGTCTTTGACCCGAACGGGGGAGTCTCGGTGTGCAGAAGCGGTAATTCGACTTCCGCTCGGCTGGTGGGTACCGTTCCGTCGTTTGGGCCGTAGAACAGGAGGAAAGGGGTTTCTATGAAGCGAGGCAAGAGCTGGCGGCTCGGCGTCATGGCCACGCTCGCAGTGTTCGTCGTGGTCATTGCAGGCGCAGGAGTCGGACAGTCGGCCCTCGGGGGTTCGTCCCAGTCCGGAGTCCTGATCAGTGGCACCACGGACTCCATCACGAACATCGATCCGGCAGGGAACTACGACTTCGGGACGTTCTCGCTCGATATCAACTTCATCGAGCATCTGTACGACGCGAAGAACGGCGCGAAGCTCCAGCCGTCGCTCGCAACGGGCTGCAAGCCGGCGGGAAACACGAAGACCTGGCGCTGCACGCTTCGGCGGGGCGTCAAGTTCCATGACGGCTCCGACTTCGACTCGGCCGACGTCAAGTTCTCGTTCGATCGCGTTTCGAACGCGCAGGTCGTGAAGCAGGCGGCGGCGAACACGCCGTCCTCGCTGCTCTCGAACCTCAAGAGCGTGAAGACGAACGGACGCTACGCCGTCACGTTCAACTTGAAGAAGGCGCAGTCGACCTGGCAGTTCATTCTGGCGACCGGCGCTGCGGGCATCGTCCCGAGCAACGTCTATAAGCCGAACCGGCTTCAGGGCAACAGCGAGCCCCAGATCGGGACGGGGCCATACAAGCTGACCCGGTACACGCCGGGGCAGCAGGCGGTCTTCGAGCCGTTCGACGACTACTGGGGCCCGGGGGCGCGGAACGACGGCGTCATCATCCGGTACTACACGAAGTCGTCGACCATGAAGCTCGCGCTCGAGCGGGGCGAGATCGACATGGCATTCCAGACGTTCACGCCGACCGAGCTCACGTCGCTCGGCAAGGCGGAAGGCGTCCGGGTGTATCAGGGGCAGGGCGCGGTCATCCGCTACCTCGTGATGAACGTCGAGCGTGAGCCCTTCAACAACCTGAACGTGCGAAGGGCGCTTGCATACATGATGCCGCGGGCCGCGATTGCCGCCCGGGTGTATCGCGGGAACGTCAAGCCGCTCTACTCGATGCCGCCGGCGGGACTGCCCGGCCACATCGACGCGTTCGCGTCTCGCTACGGCCGTGCACCGAACATCGCGGCCGCCAAGCGCGAGTTGCAGCGTGCGGGCGTCAGCACCCCCATGCCGATCGAGATCTGGTGGACGCCGACGCACTACGGTGACGCTTCCGCAGACGAGTACGCGGAGATGAAGCGCGGACTCGAGCGGGGCGGCGTCTTCAAGGTCACGCTGAAGTCGTCCGAGTGGGCGCAGTACAGCGGCGTGCTGGGCAACCAGTACAACGCGTTCCAGCTCGGCTGGTTCCCGGACTATCCGGACCCCGAGAACTACGTCCTCTCGTTCTACCAGTCCGGCAACTTCACGGAGAACGGGTACTCGAACCCGAAGATGACCCGCCTGCTCAACCTCGAGCAGGCAGCCACCACGACTGCAAGGCGGCTCGCTGTGATCAAGCAGATCCAGGTGCTGGCCGCGCAGGACGTGCCGATCATCCCGTACTGGCAGAGCAACATGATCGCGGCGGGCCGCTCGAACGTGCGCGGAATTCCGACCACGCTCGACGCTGCGTTCATCATGCGGTACTGGAAGATCTCGAAGAGGTAAGCCTGGACGAGGGGCGCCGCGCGAGCGGCGCCCCTCGCTCATCTGCTCCGACCGACCGGAATCGGGGTACGGTTCCGTCGTCGTGAGTCGGGCGTCGCAACCTCACCTCGCGTAGCGGCCCTTGGCCTCGCGCGGCACCTCGCTCCGGCAGTACCTGCTCACGCGGCTACTGCTCGTCGTGCCGATGGTGTTCATCCTGCTCACGCTCGTCTTCCTGCTCATGCGGGTCATCCCCGGCGATCCGGTCTCCGCGTCGCTGGGCGGCCGTGTCCCACAGGAGGAGGTGGACAGGATCAGGGAGGAGTTGGGGTACAACCGCCCGATCCTGCAGCAGTACGTCGACTACCTGGGCGACGTCGCACGAGGGGACTTCGGGGTCGCGACGACGGACAACAGGAAGATCACCGACATCGTCTTCGACAACGGCATGGCGACGCTCGAGCTGACCTTCTACGCGATGCTGGTCGCGATCGTCGTCGGCGTGACCCTCGGTCTGCTGGCCGGGCGCTTCCGGGACACGTGGATCGACGGCGGCAGCCGGTTCTTCGGGATCATCGTGTACGCGACGCCGGTGTTCTTCCTCGGCCTCATGGCCCAGCTCTTCTTCGGCTCGCACCTCGGGTGGCTGCCCACGTCCGACCGTGCGAGCCCGCTCGTGGACGCCACGATCGAGACGCATACGAACATCTACACCGTCGACACCCTCATCAACGGCGACTGGGACCAGTTCGTCGACGTCGTAAGGCACCTCGTCCTTCCGGTGGTCACGCTCGGGATCGTCACGGCAGGCGTCTTCATCCGCCTCGTGCGGGTCAACGTGATCCGGACGATGAAGGACGACTACATCGAGGCTGCCCGCGCGCGTGGGATCGACGAGCGCTCGGTTGTCTACCACCACGCCTTCCGTAACGCGCTCGTTCCCGTGATCACCATCGTCGGCCTGACGGTCGCGTTGCTCCTCTCCGGCGCGGTGCTGACCGAGAGGACGTTCAACTGGCCTGGCATCGGAAATACCCTGGTCGATTATCTCGAGAACCGCGACTACGTCGCGGTTCAGGGAATCGTCGTCGTCTTCGCGCTCGTGGTCGTGCTTGCGAGCCTCATCATCGACTTCGTGAACGCTTACATCGACCCGAGGATCCGGTACTGATGGCCGTCGGTGCGCGCACCGAGCCCGATCCGCTGGCGAAGCGGTCGAGGTTGACGGGCGTTCGGCGGACCTTTGCACCCGTGCTCGAGGCGCGCGGCCAGGCCAGGTGGATGCTCTGGCTCGGCGCGGCGATCACCCTCGCCTTCGTCTTCATTGCGGTCTTCGCGCCTGTGCTCGCGCCCTACGACTTCGACACGTTCCGGGCGAACGGCCAGCGCTTCCCGCAGCTCGCAGCGCCGTCGAGCGAACACCTCATGGGGACGAACGTCCAGTCCACGGACGTCCTGTCGCGGATCATCTGGGGCGCGCAGACGGAGCTCAAGGTCGTGCTCATCTCACTCGTATTCTCCATTGGCGTCGGCGTCCCGCTCGGGCTTCTCTCCGGGTACTTCGGCGGCAAGCTCGACCGCGTGCTCGTGCTGATCATGGACGCGCTCCTCGTCTTTCCCTTCCTTCTGCTTGCGATCGTCATCGCGTTCCTGCTCTCCGACAAGGTGGGCCAGGGGATCCTCACGGCGGCGATCGCGATCACGGTCGTCTACATCCCGCTCTACTTCCGCGTGGTCCGGAACCACACCATCAGCATCCGCGAGGAGCCGTTCGTCGAGGCGGCGCGCGCGCTCGGCGCGAAGCCGATGACGGTCATCCGCAAGTACGTCTTCTTCAACGTCGTCCAGAACGTGCCGCCGCTCGCGACGCTGAACGCCGCGGACGCGATCCTCACGCTCGCGGCTCTCGGTTTCCTCGGCTACGGGATCCAGCCGACCGACGGGGCGGAGTGGGGCTACGACGTGAACCGGGCGGTCTCCGATGCCGCCTCCGGCATCTGGTGGACGGGGCTCTTCCCGGGTCTCGCCATCGTGCTCCTCGTGACCGGGCTCACGCTGCTCGGCGAGGGGCTGAACGAGACGATCAACCCGGTGCTCCGGAAGCGCTCTATCGAGAAGGTCCATCTCGCGCCGGCTGCGGGCGTCTCGGAAGTAGAGACCGAATGAGCTCGTCGCCGGTCGTCTCCGTGCGCGACCTGCGCGTCTATTACGGCACGCTGCGCGGCCCCGTGCGAGCTGTGGACGGCGTGTCGCTGGACATCGCCGAGGGCGAGGTCGTCGGGCTCGTCGGAGAGTCGGGTTGCGGCAAGTCGACGCTCGGCCGCGGCATCCTCGGGCTCCTGCCGGAGGGCGCGGTCTCCGACGGTGAGGTCCTGTACGGCGGCATGAACCTCGTCGGGATGAGCGACAAGCAGCTGCGGAAGTTCCGCGGCCCCGACCTCGGGCTCATCTTCCAGGAGCCGATGACGCGGCTCAATCCGCTCATGCGGATCGAGGACCACTTCAAGGAGACCCTCGAGCAGCACGAGCCGAAGCTGACCGCGAAGGAGGTCCGCGCGAGGTCGCTCGAGACGCTCGGGCGGATGGGAATCCCGCCGACCCGCTTCCGCCAGTACCCGCACGAGTTCTCGGGCGGGATGCGGCAGCGGATCATGATCGCGCTCGCGCTCGTCCTCCGCCCGAAGCTGCTCGTCGCCGACGAGCCGACGACCTCGCTCGACGTCATCGTCGAGGCGCAGATCCTCGCGATCCTCGCCGACCTCCAGGACAACTTCGGGACCGCGCTGCTGCTGATCACGCACAACCTGGGCATCGTCGCGGAGGCGTGCGACCGAGTAGCCGTGATGTACGCGGGCGAGATCGTGGAGGAAGGCCCGGCGCGCGACGTCTTCGCCGAGCCCGGTCACCCGTACGCGCGCGAGCTGCTTCGCTCGACGATCTCTCTCGAGACCGCAGAGCTGCACTCGATCCCCGGCGCTCCACCGAATCTCATCGACCCGCCGCCCGCATGCCGCTTCCACCCGCGCTGCCCGGACGCCATGCTCGTGTGCTCGGAGAAGCATCCGATCGAGATCCGTCTGGAAGAGGCTCGGAGAGTGTCGTGCTGGCTGCACGGGCCGCTCGACGAGATCCCCGAAGGCGCGACGCTGCCACTCGAGCGCGAGCAGATCGCCGTCGCCGAGGAGGCCTGAGTGGAGGCAACCGTCGCACAGCAGCCCCTAACCCAGCCGGACACGTCGGCGCTCGTCTCGGTCCGGGGACTGAAGACGTACTACCCGATCCGCGGGAGCTTTCTCCAGCGGCTCGTCGGACGCGAGGCGGGCCACGTCAAGGCCGTCGACGACGTCTCGTTCGATCTCTACCCGGGCGAGGTGCTCGGGCTGGTCGGCGAGTCCGGGAGCGGCAAGACGACGCTCGGCCGGACACTGCTCGGGCTCGTGCAGGCGACCGAAGGCAGCATCGTCTTCGACGGCGACGAGATCACCGGGATGTCGGAGCGGGAGCTGCGCGCCCTTCGCCGACGGATGCAGATCGTCTTCCAGGACCCGCACGCGAGTCTCAACCCGGCGATGACGATCGAGCAGTCCGTCGGGCACCCGCTGACGATCCACAAGGTGGCGAGCGGGCGTGAATACAGGCAGCGCGTCGCCGAAGCGCTCGAGACCGTCGGCCTCGCGCCGGCCGAGCAGTTCATGTCGAAGTACCCGTCCGACCTCTCGGGCGGCCAGAAACAGCGTGCGGTGATCGCAAGGGCGATCATCCTCAACCCGGTTCTTCTGGTCGCCGACGAGCCCGTGTCGATGCTGGACATGAGCGTGAGGGCGAAGATCCTCGAGCTGATGCTGGGGCTGAAGCGCGACTTCGGCTTCACGTACCTCTACATCACGCACGATCTCGCGACCGCGAAGTTCTTCTGCGACCGGATCGCGATCCTCTATCTCGGCAGGATCGTCGAGATCGGCCCGTCGAAGGCGATCTACGCGGATCCGAAGCATCCGTACACGCAGGCGCTGCTGAGGGCGATTCCGGAACCGGACCCGACCCGGACCGTCCCTCGCGACCTCCCGCGTGGCGAGGTCCCCGATGCCGCCAGCCCTCCTCTCGGATGCTCGTTCCATCCACGCTGCTCCCGGGCGTTCGAGGTGTGCGGTTGGGAGTCACGCGACCTGCGCGACCGGCTCGAGGAGCACTGGGCGCGCCTTCCCGAAGAGGGCTACGAGGCAGAGCGCGCGACCATCGGGGACCTCGGCGCGCTGGACAGACCGACGGCGAGTGTCCGCGTGCCGGCTGGAAAGGGAGCACGCGGGAGCGATGTCCTCACGGTTCTCGAGCGGCTACGGGACGAGCAACCGGAAGAGCCGCTGTGGCGCGGGGTGCGGCGAACGACCGCGGACGACGGCGGCGCGCAGGTCGAGTTCCATGAGCCGATCGAGCCGCGGCTCCTCCAGGTGGACGGCGTGCAGGTCGAGTGCCACCTGCACGATCCCGAGGCGCTGGCCGAGGCCGAGCGGCGTCGTGCGGGAAATGAGTAGGGCCCGGTCGAAGACCGGGCCCTGAGTACCTAGACGGCTAGGCCTGGATCGCGCGTCAGGCCGCGAGGCCTGCCAGATCGCGGAGCGCCTCGAGGCGCTTCAGCGCCTGGCCCTCGAGCTGACGCACGCGCTCGCGCGTGAGATCGAGCTCGTGGCCGATCGCCTCGAGCGTCCACGGCTCGCCGTCGAACCCGAAGCGGAGCTCGAGGATGCGCCGCTCCCGCTCGGGAAGCGCGTCGAGCGCACGGCGGATGCTCTGCCGGCGGAGCGACTCCTCGGCCTCGTCGAACGGATCTGCGGCTTCGCGGTCTGCGAAGAGGTCGCCGAGCTCGCCCTCGTCGTCCGCGCCGACCGTCTGGTTCAGCGAGACGGACGCGTGCGCGGCGCCGAGCGCCTCGTCGACGTGCTGGATCGGGAGACCCGTCGCCTCGGCGAGCTCTTCCTTCGTCGCCTCGCGGCCCAGCTCGACCTCGAGCCGGCGCGCCGCGCGGGAGAGCTTCTGCTGCCGCTCGACGACGTGCACGGGCACGCGGATCGTCCGGGCGTGGTTCGCGACCGCCCGCTGCACGGACTGGCGGATCCACCAGGTTGCGTACGTCGAGAACTTGAAGCCGCGCCGCCAGTCGAACTTCTCGACCGCGCGGTTCAGTCCGAGCGTCCCCTCCTGGATCAGGTCGAGGAACGGGACGCCGAGCCCGCGGTAGCCCTTCGCGATCGAGACGACGAGCCGGAGGTTCGACTCGATCATCACGCGTTTCGCGACGGTGTCCCCGCGCTCGATGCGCTTCGCGAGGGCGACCTCCTCGGCTGCGGTGAGCAGCTTGTGGCGGCCGACATCCGCGAGGAAGAGCTGGAGGCTGTCCGCGGCGCCCGAGACCGTCTCGGCCTCGAAACGTGACTTGGCGACCGTCTCCTTTTCCTCTGCGTCAGGCTGGACGATCTCGATGGAGTGGGCCTCGAGCTCGCGCTGCAGGAGCTCGGCCTCGTCCTCCCCGAGGTCGTGCTCGACGACGAACGTCTCGAGCTCGGCTGCCTCGAGATGCCCGCCGTGCTCTTCGGCGCGTTCGATGAGTGCCTTCAGGTGCTCTGACTCGAGCAGTTCGATGAGCTGGTTCTGCGTCAAGTGCTGCCTCGATCCTTTCCAGGTTTCACTTCGGCGGAAGCTACAAACGTACTGAGTGTATGGCGGCTTTCCTGCCCTTTCCAGGGATCGTGCGGGACGGTCGAACGCACAAAGTCCACCGTCCACTGGCTCGTAACGTTGTGCCCTTCTTTCCTTATTCCGTAACCGGCCTCTCCCTGGTTCACTGCTTCGGCGACACAGTTCGTGCGTATGAGCGCGCGCTGTAGCGGGCTATTGGCCCCGTAACCTGTGACGTCGGCGGCCGGGGCAAGTTAGATCATCGCGCGTTCGGCGGACGACACAAAACACCCGTTAACCGCTTGCTTACGCGCTCTTTGCGCGCTTTTCAGCAAGTAGCTCGGTCGCACGCTCCATGGTGACGCCCTCGACGGTGTCGCCGCGGCGCAGGCTTGCGTTCGTCTCGCCGTCCGTCACGTACGGCCCGAACCGGCCCTCCTTCACGACCAGCGGGCGTCCGCTTGCCGGATCGGCGCCCAACTCCTTGAGCGGCGGCTTCGCGGCACCGCGACCCCGACGCTGCTTGGGTTGCGCGAGGACGGCCTCGGCCTCCTCGACCGTGAGCGTGAGCAGCTGCCCCTCCGAGGAGAGGGACCGCGTCTCGGATCCCTTCTTGACGAACGGCCCGTATCGCCCGTTCGCCACCACGATCTCTTCCCCGTCAGAGCCGGTCAGCGTCCGCGGGAGCGTGAGGAGCTCGACTGCCTCGTCTAGCGTGACCGCGTCGAGGGACATGGACGAGAAGAGCGACGCCGTCCGTGGTTTTCCGTCCTCTCCTTCCGGCAGCACCTCGGTGACATACGGCCCGTAGCGACCGTCACGTGCGGCGATCTCGCGTCCGGTCTCGGGATGCACGCCAAGCGTCCGCTCGCCTCCCTTCGGCTGGGCGAGGAGCTCCTCCGCTCGCGCGGGGGTGAGCTCGTCGGGTGCGAGCTCGTCGGGGATGCTCGCGCGCTGCTCGCCGCGCTCCAGGTACGGGCCGTACCGCCCCACGCGGACCACCACGTCCGATCCGGGGATCTCGATCGAGTTGACCTCGCGCGCGTCGATGCTTTCGAGGTGGTCCGTGACGAGCGCCTGGAGGCCCGGGCCGCCGTCGCCGAAGTAGAAGCGGCGGAGCCACGCGACGCGTTCCTCCGTTCCCTCGGCGATCCGGTCCAGGTCGTCCTCCAGCCGGGCCGTGAAGTCGTAGTCCACGAGCTGATCGAAGTGCCGCTCTAGCAGCTGCGTGACAGCGAAGGCGAGGAACGCGGGGACGAGCGCTGTGCCCTTCTTGTAGACGTACCCGCGGTCGAGGATCGTGCCCATGATGGATGCGTACGTCGAGGGACGCCCGATCCCGCGATCCTCGAGCGCCTTGACGAGGCTCGCCTCCGTGTACCGCGCCGGCGGGCTCGTCTCGTGCCCCTGCGGCTCCAGGGTGGACGCCTCGACGGCCTGCCCCTCGGAGAGGGCCGGGAGGCGCTTGTCCTCCTCGTCTGCCTCGGCCGGCTCGTCGCGGCCCGACTCGTACGCCTTCAGGAACCCGGGGAAAGTGATCACCGTCCCACTTGCGCGAAACGTCGTCGCTCGGCCGTCCGCCGTTGTTGCGGCCAGGTCGATCGAGACGGTCTTGCCGCTCGCGTCCTTCATCTGGGAGGCGATTGTGCGCTTGAAGATCAGGTCGTAGAGAGCGTGCTCGTCCCTGCTGAGCTCGCCGCGAACCTCGTCCGGCGAGCGGAAGACGTCGCCGGCGGGGCGGATCGCCTCGTGCGCCTCCTGCGCGTTCGCGACGGCCCTTTCGTAGCGCCGTGGCTCGTCAGGCACCGTCTCCGGCCCGTAGGCGCGCGCGGCGTGCGCGCGCGCGGCCTGAACGGCGGTCTCGGAGAGTGACACCGAGTCCGTGCGCATGTACGTGATGAACCCGTTCTCGTAGAGCCGTTGCGCGAGGCGCATGGTCGTCTGGGACGTGAGGCGCAGTTTGCGACTCGCCTCCTGCTGGAGCGTCGAGGTGCGGAACGGGGCGGCGGGTCGTCGCGTGTGGGGCTTCTCCTCCACATTCGCGACCTGGAACGGTCTGCCCTCGAGCCCCGTGGCAAGCGAGCGTGCGGAGGCCTCGTCGAGGACGACGACGCGCTTCGACGTGGGCTGTCCGTCTGCGCCGAAGTCGCGCCCCTGGGCGATGCGGTCTCCGTCAATCGTTGCCAGCTTCGCTTCGAAAGCACCGGGGTCGAATGTGCCCAGGACGTCCCAGTACGTCGACGTCACAAATCGCATGCGCTCCCGCTCACGGTCGACGACCAACCTCGTCGCGACCGACTGGACACGTCCCGCGGAGAGTCGCGGCATCACCTTCTTCCAGAGAACCGGAGAGACCTCGAAACCGTAGAGCCGGTCGAGAATCCGCCTGGTCTCCTGCGCGTCGACGAGGCGCTCGTCGATCTCGCGCGTCTCGTCGAGCGCGCGCATGATCGCGTCCTTCGTGATCTCGTGGAAGACCATCCGCTTGACGGGGACCTTCGGCTTCAGGACTTCGCGCAGATGCCACGCGATGGCTTCGCCCTCGCGATCCTCGTCCGTCGCGAGCAGCAGCTCGTCGGACTCCTTCAGCTTGCGCTTGAGGTCGGCGACGACGCGCTTCTTGTCGGGGTCGACGACGTAGTAGGGCTCGAACTCGTGATTGACGTCGACACCGAGCTTGCCGTAGGTCGCGCGCGCCTCCGTCGGAACATCCGATGCGCGCTCCGGCAGGTCGCGGACGTGGCCGATGCTGGATTCGACCGCGTAGTCGTCGCCGAGGTAGCCGGCGATGGTCCGCGCTTTCGCGGGGGACTCGACGATGACGAGGCGTCTGGCCACGGCGCGACACCTTAGCTCGCGCGCTCGTCGCCGCTCATTTCGCGCCTGGCCCGCGATACTGGCGCGCGTGCACGCGCCCACTTCTCGCCCGCCGCGTCCGAGCTGGCTCTACTCGCTGATCGCAGTGCTCACGTGGCCGGTAGTGCGGGGGCTGTTCCGGCTCCGCGCGTCGGGGCTCGAGAACCTCCCGAAGCAGGGCGGCTTCGTCCTCGCGGCGAACCACTGGTCGAACATCGACCCGTGGCCGCTCGGGATTCCACTCTTCCCGCGACGGTTTCTGCGCTTCATGGCGAAGTCGGAGCTCTTCTGGTTCCCGCTCGGGTGGGTCGTCAGGTCCTGCGGCGCATTCCCCGTCCGGCGGGGCGAGGGCGACGAGGTGGCGATCGACACCGCAGTCGAGCTCTGCCGGGAGGGAAACGCCGTCGTCATGTTCCCCGAGGGCACACGGCGAAAGAAGGGCTTGCGCAAGAAGCACGAGGCGCGCTGGCGCACCGGCGCGGCGCGCATCGCGCTCGAGGCCGACGTCCCGCTCGTCCCGGCCGGCATCGCCGGCACGGATCGGATTGCCCGGCTCGGGCCGCTCCGCGTCGCATACGGTGCACCGATCGAGTTCGACGATCTGTTGGCGCTCCCGGCGAGTCAGGCCGCATCCGTGGCGACTGAGCGCCTGCGCGACGCCGTACTCGAGCTGGAGCGGTCGCTCACGTGAGCCCTCCGCTCCTCGCGGTGGACGGCGACTCGTTTGCCCATCGTGCGTACCACGCCCTGCCGAAGTCGTTCCGGCGGGGTGACGGCGGCCCCGCCAACATCCTCATCGGCTTCTCGAACATGGTGCTCCGGCTGTGGAACGCGGAGCGGCCGCGGGCGCTCTTCGTCGCCTGGGACACTTTGAGCGTCCCGACCTACCGGCACGTCGAGTTCGACGGGTATCAGTCGGGTCGCGAGTTCGACGGCGAGCTGCTGGAGCAGCTCGACCTGATGCCCGGTTTCCTCGACTCGTGGGGCGTGGCGTACGGGAAAGGCGCGGGATACGAGGCGGACGACTTCCTCGCCGCGGCCGTCGCGGCCGAGGAGGCTGCCGGTGGGTCGACGCTCGTCGCCACGTCCGATCGCGATGCGTTCCAGCTCGCGAGTGCGTCGACGACGATCCTGCAGCCGGTGCCGCGTGGACAGCCGCCTGCCCGGATCGGGCCTGCCGAGGTACGCGAGCGCTACGGGGTCGATCCGCGGCAGGTCGTGGACTTCATCGCGCTCCGGGGCGACCCCTCGGACAAGATCCCCGGTGCCCGCGGAATCGGCGCGAAGCGCGCGGCCGACCTGCTCGCGACCTACGGAACGCTCGACGCGATGCTCGAGGAAGGCCGCTTCGCCGCGGAGGCCGACGCGCTACGCCTCTTCCGACGGCTCGCCACGCTCGACGCCACTGCGCCGCTCCCGTCGTTGCCGGACAAGGTGCCCGACTGGGCAAGCGCTGCCGCCCGCGCGCGTGAGCTCGGCCTCGATGGGCTCGCCCGGAACCTCGACGAGGCGGCGACGTGGACCTGATCAGCCACCCCGACTTCACGAGTCTGCATCCGGTCCTCGACCCGATCTGTGACGAGCGACCCGAGCGGCTGCAGGTACTCCAGCAGCGGTTTCCGGGCTTCGTCACCGGTGCCGCGGCGAGCCGGGCAGACGTCGAGCGCGTGCACACGTCCGGGTACGTCGAGCGCATCGCGTCGATCGAGAGCCCCGGTTGGCTCGATCCGGACACGTACGCCGACTCGACGACGTACCAGGCCTCACTGCTCGCCGCAGGGTGCAGCATCCAGGCGGTGCGCGACGAGGGCTTCGCAATCGTTCGGCCCCCAGGGCACCACGCGCTCGCGGGCACTGCGATGGGCTTCTGCATCTTCTGCAACGTGGCGGTCGCAGCCCGATATGCGCAGGCCGAGCTAGGCCTCGCCCGTGTGGCGATCGTGGACTACGACGTCCACCACGGAAACGGCACCGAGGCGATCTTCCGCGACGACCCCACGGTGCTCTTCGTCTCCCTGCACCAGTGGCCGTTCTATCCCGGAACGGGCGGCCCGGGGACGAGCGACGAGCACACGGTCAATGTCCCGCTCTCCGCCGGTTCAGGCGACGCCGAGTACATCGCGGCTTTCGGTGAGGTCGTCGAGCCGGCCGTCGAGCGCTTCGAGCCAGATCTCCTGATCGTGTCCGCAGGCTTCGACGCGCACGTCGACGACCCGCTCGCGCACATGCTGGTGACGGCCGACGGGTTCCGCGAGCTCTCACGCCGTGCAGCCTCGCTGGCACCGCGAACGGCAGTCACGCTCGAAGGCGGCTACAACCTCGCGACTCTCCCGTCTCTGGTCGAGGCGGCTCTCGAGGGTTTCGGCGCGACCTAGGCGCCGCTAGGCGGCGCGCGCCGTCTCGAGCCGCTCGAGCGCTTCGCGACGCGAGGAGACGCCGAGCTTCTTCAGCAGGCTCTTCACGTGCGACCGAACGGTGTGCTCCGAGATGAACAGCCGCTGCGCAATCTCGTCCGTCGCGAGGTGCTCGTCCAGGAGCAGGAGCACCTCGACCTCGCGGGCCGAGAGCACCTTCGTGATCGAGTCCGGGATGCCGTCGAAGCGGCCGCCCTCACGAACGCGGTCGAGGAGCCTGCGTGCCACGCCGCCCGAGAGTGCTGCGTCGCCTCGTGCGACTCCGCGCAGGAACGACGCGATCTGCTCGGGGGGCTCGGTCTTCAGGAGGTAGCCGGCCGCGCCGGCGCGAATCGCGCCGAGCAGGTTCTCCTCGGTGTCGGACGCGGTCAGGACCACGACCTCGCAGTCGGGCGCCTGCTCGCGGATCTTGGGGAGTGCCGTCAGGCCGTCCATCCCGGGCATGGTGAGATCGAGCAGGACGAGGTCGGGCTGGAGCGTGCGCGTGACGCTCAGTGCCTCCTTGCCGTCCTCGGCTTCGCCCACCACGTCGAAGCCCTGCTGCGTGAGCAGCGCCGCGAGCGCGTCGCGGGTCAGCGGGTGGTCATCGACGATCAGAATGCGCTCTGACATAACCCCCTTATCGGCAGAAGGTGCGCTGCCGACAAGAGGGGTGGTGGAAAACACTCGCCAGACCTATCGCTCGTGGCTTTTCGGCGAGTTGCTGCTCGTTGCGCTGCTTGCGTCCGCGACGGCGCTCTTCGCCATCCGGGACACGTTCACGTCCTCGTACGTGCTGCCCGAAGCGCGCCTCTCGTTCGACACGGCGGTCGCGGTCGTGGCGACGATCGTCGCGCTCCTTGCGAGCATCCGCTTCGTCGTGGAGGGACGCCTGCTCGACCTCCTCCTCGCGGCGGGATTCTGGAGCATCGCTCTCGGGACGGCGGCGTTCGGGCTCGTTCCCATCCTCGGCGGAGGCACGCTCGACCCCGAAGCGGTCTGGTCGCTGCTCGGTTCGCGGATCCTCGGAGCGGCGTTGATCGCGGTGGCGCCGTTCACCGACAGGAAGCTCGGCGATCGCCGTCGCGCACTGCTCTTTGCGACGGTTGGCGTCGCGGTCGTGCTCGCGGCGGTCGCCCTCGCGCTCGGTCCGCCACCGTGGGCAGCGGGCACCGGCTCGCTGCAACCCGTCGACGGCGCATCGGTCGCCGTCGCCGGTGCGCTGCTCGCCGTCCTCTGGCTCGTTGCGCTCGTCGGCTTCGCCCTCCGCTATCGGAAGCACGGGCGCGATCTCGACAGCTGGATGTGCCTCGCCGCGACGCTTGCGATGTTCGGCGACCTGCATCTCATGCTGAACCCCGTCATCTCGAGCGAGATCGTGCTCCAGGGCGACTTCCTCCGCTTCATCGCGTACGGGATCCTGCTCGTCGGCGTCTGGCGAGCGATCGCCCACGCCGAGTTCGGGCGTGCCGTCGCGGACGAGCGGGCGCGCGTTGCGCGCGAGATCCACGACGGGCTCGCGCAGTACCTGTTCGCCATCACGACCCAGGTGAGCATGCTCGAGTCCGGAGCGTCGCTCGACCAGGTGCTCCCGCGGCTGAAGCGCGCGTCGATCGCGGCGCAGCAGGAAGCCCGCTTCGCCGTTCTCGCTCTCTCGTCGGCCGGCGGAACGTCGCCGTTCGACTCGGCTCTCCGCCGCTACGTCGACGTGCTCACGGCAGACGGGGCGCTCGACGTCGAGCTCGACGTCGACCCACAGGTGCGGCTCGCACCGGACGAGCAGATCGAGGTCTTCCGGATCGTGCAAGAGGGCCTGGGAAATGCCCGCCGGCACGCAGGAGCTCATCGGGTCGAGGTCACGATCGAGCAGCGGAACGGACGCCGGGTGGTCGCAGTCCACGACGACGGCGTGGGATTCGACACCGAGACGTCGGAAGGTGGCCAGGGCCTCGAGAACATGAAGCTCAGGGCCGAGGCGATCGACGGCGAGATGAGCCTGCGCACCGCGCCTGGCCGCGGGACCGCGATCGAGGTCGTGCTCCGCCCGATCTAGGCGGGAGCGGCGCTCGGCGCGTGCGGCCGGGCGACGCCGATCATCGAGTCGCGGGTGACGAGCGCCGCGAGCTGGTCCTCGACCATGCCTTCGGTGCCCGGCGGCTGGATCGGGACGACGAGATAGCGGATGTCCGCGGTGGAGTCGACGACGCGAAGCTCGACGTCGTCCGCGAGATCGAGCCCGAATTCCTCCAGCACTCCACGCGGGTCGGAAACGGCACGGGAGCGATACGGGAGGCTCTTGTACCAGTCGGGCGGCGGGCCGAGCAGAGCCCTCGGGTAGCACGAGCAGAGTGTGCACACGACCATGTGGTGCACCTCCTCGGTGTTCTCGAGCGCGACCACGACGGGCGCTGGGCCGGGGTCGAGCCCGAGCTCGAGCGCTGCGGTACGGGCGTCGGTGAGGAGTCGCTCCTTGAACTCCGGGTCGACCCACGCGCGGGCGACGAGTCGGGCGCCGTCAGCGGGTGAGCGCGAGACGAGCCAGTCGATCCCCTCTCGAACATCTTCCCGGCGGATCACGCCTTTCTCGACGAGCAGCTCCTCGAGCACACGAACGCGAGCCGCGGCTGCGGGCTCGTCGCCGTTCGTGATCGGGTCGTGGTCGTGGTCGTGGTCGTGGTCGTGGTCGTGGTCGTGGTGGTGATCGTTGTCGCTCATTCGGCCTCCAGCCAGTGCTCGTAGACGTCGACGTAGACGCGGTCGGTCTCGTTGCTTCGATAGCCGGGCCAGAGATCTCGCTGCGCGAAGCTCACGAGATAGAGCGCCTGGAGTGGAAGCCCGTCCGCGCCGTACGCGCGCGTCTCCGGGTTCGTGAACGAGCCGTGCAGGCGCTCGACCCGACCGGGTTTGCCCTTCACGTAGCCGGGCGCACGGTGATGTCCCCGGCGCTCACGAGCCGCGACGCGGACTGGCTGGCCCGGTTCGTACGTCATGTTCCGATCCTTGCGTCGAGCTCGCCGGGAGCGAGCAAGCCCTTCTCGGCGAGGATCGTCTCGATGGAGTAGAGCCAGCGCTCGTAGTAGGACGCGTGCTCGTACTCCTCCGGCGGCATGCTCTCGATGCCGCGTCGAAGCTCGTCGACGTTGACGACTCCCGCATCGCCGAGGGCGCCCACGACTGCGTCCATCAGCACCTCCCAGTCGGCCAGCGCGTGCTCGCTGCGGTCGATCGGCGCGTTCGTCGGCCGGCCCCCGCGGTCGTGCACCGCCCCCATGCGGCGATGGTACGCGACGGGCTGCTGGAATACTCTCGCGATGGAGACGCCAGTAGGCGTCGGGGCGACTGCGCTCATGACCGCCGCGGCGAGAGCGCTCGAGACGGACAAGGACGGTGGGCTGCTGTCGGACCCGTGGGCACGACCGCTGGCCGGCCCGGAAGGATTCGAGATCCTCGATCGCGGCGCCCTCGGCCCCAGGTCTGCCGGCGGCTCCTCGCTGTACGTCGTACGACACCGATTCTTCGACGACTTCCTGCTCGAGCTCACCGTGCGAGAGGGAATCCGCCAGGTCGTGCTCGTCGCAGCCGGCCTCGACACGCGCGCCTTCCGCCTCGATTGGCCGGCCGGGACGCGCGTGTTCGAGATCGACCAACCGGAGGTGTTCGCGTACAAGGACGCCGTCCTCGACGAGCTCGCCGCGCGTCCACGCGCCGATCGGGTAGTCGTGCCGGCGGATCTGCGCGAGGACTGGCCGCAGGCCCTTGTGGCGGCCGGCTTCGAGCCGGCCCGCCCGACGGCATGGGTGGCGGAAGGGCTGCTCTTCTACCTCCACGAGGATGCCGTGCACAGGCTCCTGGAGGACATGCGTGTGCTGTCCGCTCCGGGGTCGCACCTCGCGACCGACACGATGGGAGCGTCTGCGGGGCCGCCCGAGACCTTCAAGGAGTTGTTCGCGAGCCTGAACGCGCCGTTCGTGTTCACGACGGACGACCCAGTCGGGCTCCTCGGCGAGCACGGCTGGGAGGGTGAGGCGATCTCGCTCGACGAGGTCGGTAGGCGTCTTGGCATCGAGTTCCCACCGCTCGGTCGAGTCACCCTCGCCCGTCGCGTCCCCGTGGAGCGTTAGCGACGGCGTGACCGTTCTCGAGATCGAGACTCCGCACGGTCCGGCGAGGGCGCACGTCCAGCCGCTCGAGAGTCCCCGGGCCGCGCTGATCCTCGGGCACGGCGCAGGCGGTGGCGTCGGCTCGCTAGACCTCGTCGCGGTGGCGGAGGTCGCTGCGTCCGAGGGCATCGTCGTCGCGCTCGTCGAGCAGCCGTATCGAGTTGCGGGGCGCCGATCGCCGGCGCCCGCGCGTCAGCTCGAAGCTGCCTGGCTGGCGGTGGTCGAGCGCTTGACCGCCGAGGAGCTGCATGGGCTGCCACTCATCGTCGGCGGTCGGTCGCTCGGTGCCCGGGTCGCATGTCGAACGGCCGCCGCGACGGGGGCGGTCGCGGTCCTCTGCCTCGCGTTCCCGCTCGTGCCGCCCCGGCGCGCGTCCGGCAAGGCGCCGGTGAGCCGGCTGCCCGAGTTGGAAGACGTCGACGTCCCGGTGCTCGTCGTGCAGGGCGAGCGCGACCCGTTCGGCATGCCGCCCGAAGGCCCGAACCGGACGGTCGCGCGTGTGCCGGGCGACCACAGCCTGCGGACGGACGTCGCCGCGGTGGCCGCGGCCGTACGACCCTGGCTCTCCGACATCGTCGGGTAGCGGTGCGACGGCGCCTGCGATCGGTCAGGTAGCGTCGAGGCGTCGAGTGAAAGGGGAGACCATGGGTGGGAAGCTGGTCCACTTCGAGTTGCCGGCGGAGGACGTGTCGCGCGCCAGGAGCTTCTGGAGCGGCGTCTTCGGATGGAGCTTCGGCGACTCCGCGATGCCGGACTTCGAGTACTACATGGTGCAGACCAGTCCCGATCAGGGCGGTGCCGTCTATCCGGCGCAGGCAGGCGAGAAAGGCCCGATCGTCTACTTCGACACCGACGACATCGAGGGGTCGATCGCGAAGGTTCGCGACAACGGCGGCAAGGCGGACGACAAGATGCCGATCCCGCACGTCGGCTGGTTCGCCCGGTGCTCGGACACCGAGGGCAACTCGTTCTCGCTGTACCAGAGCGACGAGTCCGCGCCGGCAGGCTAATCCGTCCTGTACGGCGGTAGAAAGCCCCGCAGTGCGGGCTTTCACACAGATCGTCGGCCTGATCCTCAGCTAGTGATCTGCCGTGCGCGATTGGTGACGGAGGCGGCGTCGCAGCATGCCGAGGCTCGTCCGGCCGGCGAGTGCGACCGTCGTTATCAGTGCCACACCGGCCGAACCGAGCTGGAGCACGCTCTCCTCGATCGGCAGTCCCATGACGTGCGCGACGATCACTGGAAGATCTCTGTCGTGCAGTCGCCGTTCTGCAGCCGCACTTCGTGGGCGCGCGCCGGGCCGTCCGGGCGGTCGCTGAAGTCGGCGAAGAAGTCCGGGTCGATCTCCATGCCGCCGTTCGGATCACAGTCGATCCGGAGGAGCCAGGAGCGCAATATCCGGGTAGAACTGGTTGTCCCACGTCGAGTAGAGCGAGTTGGAGACGTAGAGGCGGCGACCGTCGTAGGAGAGCTGGAGCATGTTCGGGCCGCCGTTGAGGCCGCGCCCCGCGTCGTCCGGCTTTCCGAGCACGCCGCCAAGCCATAGCTGGCCGGTCAGCTTCGGGTTGGCCGGGTCGGAGACGTCGTACTGGCGCACGTCGCCGTGCAGCCAGTTGGCGAAGTACAGGAACCGGTCGTCCATGGACAGGACGAGGTCGGTGATCAGACCGGGCACCGGGAACGGCCACCCTTCGAGCTCGACGCTCTCCACCGCGATGACCTGATCGGCCTTCCAGCCGCCGTTGTCGCGGCCGAAGTTCCACATCGTGCTCGAGAGGGCGGCCCCGACGAACCCTTCCTCCGCGTCGGGGTCGTGGAGCCAGCGGACTTCGAGCGGTACGAGTCCGGTCTCTCCCAGCTCCAGCGTCTGCTCGACGCGGCGCTCGGCCAGATTCCAGAAGTGGAGCCGGCTCCCGTAGCGGCCGGCGGCGACGTCTTCGAGGTCGAAGCCCTTCTCATAGGCGTTCGGCTCACCGAACTCAGAAGAGACGAGGACGTTCTTGCGCGGCTGGTACCAGAAGTCGTAGTTGAAGCGCGGCGTGTCGCCACCGTTCTCCCAGCGGCCCTTGACCTCGAAGGTCTTCGCGTCGAGCACGGCGAAGCCACCGGCGCCGTTTCCGTCCGCACTCGCCCAGCATCGAGATGACGACGTTGTCGCCGGGCATGCAGTGGACGGTGTGCGGCCGGGTGTAGCCGGTCTTCGCGACCATCTCCTCCGGCTCGATCACCTTCTCGATTCGCGGGCGGCGTGGGTCGGTCACCACGTCGAGGACATGGATCCGCGAGGAACGGAAGCCGGGCACGATCAGGTGTGACCGGTCAGGCCCGTGGCAGGCGGACGAGCAACGGTTCCAGCCGAAGTGGTGCAACTCGTCACCGGCGTTGGGCATCGGCAGCTCGTGGACGACCTCGCCTTTCTCGGCGTCGACGACGGCTATGAAGTCCGGCGCCTCGACGCCGGTGCCGGTGCGCAGGCAGGCGAGATAGAGGAACTCCTCCGGAGGCGCCTGCATCGCGTCCTGCGGCGAGCTGTGGAACGAGGCGGGCTTGTCGTGGTGCTCGTGCATCGGTGCTCCTCTCAGCCGAGCAGCGGCGCTATGAGCGCCGCGGCCCGAGCTGCCCCGTCCCCTTCGACGGGGCTGTAGTCGACAGGCCGGCCGATCGTCTCGGCGATCGCGGCGGCGATGGTCTCCGGCGTCTCGCGCTCGAAGTCCATGCAGCGGCCGGCGCCGTAGCGGTCGAGCCGATGGCGGACGTGGAAGTTCTGCTCGAAGTGGTGGCGGAGCGGGAAGTACAGGAACGGACGCCGGTTGGCGGCCAGTTCCATCGACGTCGTCAGACCGCCCTGGACGACAGCGAGGTCGCTGGCGGCGAGGTGCCTGTAGAGCTCGTGCACGTAGCTGCGCACTTCGAGCGCGTCGTGCACAGGCAGTGTCGCGGGGTCGATCCGCGGCCCCGCGACGACGACCATCCGAAGTGCGGGCACGCGCGCCTTCGCCTGCGGGAACGCCGCGATCACCTTGCGCAAGAGATCACCGCCGACGCCCGAGCCGCCGACCGTGACGATGCACACGAGCTCGTCCTCGCGGTAGCCGAGCTCGGCCCTGAGCGCCTCGCGGTCGGCGAACGCAGCGGGATCGAATCCTGTGACGTACCCCGCGAACGAGAAGTGCTCTTCCGTCCACTCGCGGATCCACGGGAGATGCGACGCGAAACGCTCCGGGACGATGTCTTCGGGGTTGCCGACGAAGACGGCCTGATCGCGCACGCGCGGGAAGCGCGCGATGTGCTCGATCATCTCCTCGTTGTAGTCGCCGGTCAGGAACGCCTCGTGGTCGCCGCCGTCGGCCATCGGCAGCCAGCCGACGAAATCGGTCAGCCACACGTAGGGCGATCGCTTCTGCTCCGGGTTCTCGTGCAGGTAGTAGTCGAGCTCCCAGGCCTCGTCCCCGATCCAGAGGTCGTAGTGCTCCTCGCGGACGAGGTCGTGGAAGACCATGAAGTTCGCGAGCAGGATCTCGTCCATCCGCCGGATCGCCTGGAAGCAGTGCAGGTCGTGCTCTGCCGACTCGCTCTCGACGTGGTGCGACTCGTTGGCGAGGAACGCGCTGGCCGGATGGATCCGCTCTCCTCGCGCCTCGAGCACCGCTGTGACCGGGTGCTGCGCCAACCAGTCGATCTCGAGGTCGGGATGGAGCTTGCGTAGCTCATCCGCGATCGCCGCGTCTCGTTGCGCGTGGCCGAGCCCGATCGGGGACGAGATGTAGAGCGCGCGCTTGCGCCGCGACTTGCCGCGCACCCAGCTCCGCGGCGGCGCCGGCGGCTTTACGAAGTCCCGGAGGAGCAGATTGACCTTGACGGGGTCGCGCGCGTGGGGGAAGTGCCCCGAGCCGTCGAGGATCGTGAGCGCTCCGTTCGCGAGCTCTGCGAGCCTCGCGGCGGACTCCCACGGGCGCAAGGCGTCCTCGCGTCCGTGGATCACGAGCACCGGACAGTCGATCCGGGACAAGAGCTCGCGCACGCCGTCCTCGTCCTGGAGGCTGGGCGCGAGCTGTGTCGCGACGAGCGTCTCGGCGTCGGTCTCGAGCCCCCAACCGATCGCATCCTCACGCTGCTTCGTGGAATGCGGCTCGGTAAAGACCTGCGAGAAGAAGAACTCGAGGAAATCCGCGTAGTGCTCGACCCAGTAGTTGCGGTTCCACATTCCCCAGCCGACGTACTCGTCGCGCCGCTCACTGAACTCCTGTATGGCCTTCAGACGCGGGGTCACCGGCGGCAGCGGCAGTGCGGGCGATATGAACACGAGCTTGTCGACCCGGTCCGGGTGGTCCGCAGCGATATGGAGCACGCGCTGTGCGCCGCGCGAGAGCGACACGAGCACCGCGCGCTCGGTGGCGGTCGCGTCCATCACCGCTAGCGTGTCCGCCGCGTACTCCTCCTCGCGGTACGCGTTGGGCTCGGACGGCCGGTCCGAGCGGCCGTTGCCACGTCCGTCGAAGGTGACGACGCGGCAATGCCTCGCCAGGTAGGGGATCTGCATCTTCCAATGGCGCGAGTGGACGATCGACCACGTCGGCATGAGCAAGACCGTCGGTTCGCCCTCGCCGTAGACCTCGTAGAACGTGCGCACGCCGTCGCGTTCGACGTAGCCGTCCAGGTCCGGGTAGCGCGCTCGTGTCTGCTCGCGCGCTGGCGCGGCGATCAGCTCGAGAGCCATCCGTCTATCCAGTCGAGGAGCTCCTGGTGGCCGGTCTCGATCCCACCGAGGCGCTCGACGATGATCCCGATGTTGAACGTCAGCACGAGCGCGACGAGCGCGTCCAGCGGCATGTCGATGCCGAGCCCGCGCCGCGGCTCGTCGAGCGCCTCTGTGAGCACGGCGCGCCACTCGGCGTTCACCCGCGCGAGCCCGTCCCGCAGCTCCGGGCGGTTCCATGCGAGCGCCTGCAGCTCGAGCCAGATCTTCTCGTAGGTGGCGTCCTCGCTCACGAGGTAGCGCATCGCCGTCCGCCACTTCTCGACGAAAGGCTGGTCGGACGCGTAGAGCTCGCGCTGGCGGGCGACTAGCCGCTCGGTGAAGCGCTCGAGCACGCGAACCAGCAACTGCTCGACGGATCCGAAGTAGTAGTGGACAAGGCCGTGGTTCGCCCCGGCCTCCTCGGCCACACGTCGCGTCGTGATCCCTGCGGCGCCCATCTCGACAAGCAGGCGCTCGGCGGCGTCGAGCAGTGCCTGCTCCGTCTCGTGCCCTGGGCGTACGGCTGCTGTCTTAGACATTCGACTTAGACAGTTGACCAAACAGCTGGACTGGTGTCAAGCACACCGCTTGGGCACGGCTCAAGACGCTCGCCACTCGGCACCAATAGAAAAAGCCCCGTTACCGGGGCTTTTTCCGTAGCAGGCCTGTAAGCCGGATTCTGTCGAGGGTGACCATCTCTCTGTGCGGCGTACCCGGTCCCTCGGCGGGCCGCGTCAGCGGGACCTGCTTCGCCTTGCACCGGACGGGGTTTGGCTAGCCGGTCGTGTCGCCACGACCGCTGGTGGGCTCTTACCCCACCGTTTCACCCTTACCGACTGGATCGTGCACCAATCAGTCGGCGGTCTCCTTTCTGTTCCACTTTCCGTCGGCTTTCGCCGCCTGGCCGTTAGCCAGCGTCCTGCCCTGCGGTGTCCGGACTTTCCTCGAGCTTCCCCGAAGGGACGCCCGCGGTCACCCGGCCTGCACGGCTGATGGTAGCTCTACTTCGGGGATTTCATGCCCCTCCGCGAGAATCGAGCGGCACTCCGGGCACGCGAGCGTCGATCGGATCTGGAGGATGAACTCGCCGCACACGAGGCACTCGAGGCTTGCCCCGCGTACGAGCGCGCAGAGCTCCTGGTCGAGGGTGCGGTTGAGCGCCGCGAGGTTGGGGCGTTCGGCGGTCATCGCAGGCTTCGGAAGACGCCGGTCACCCGCCCGAGGATCTCGACGTGCTCCGGGTAGAGGGGCTCGAGCGAGCTGTTCTCCGGCTGGAGGCGAATACGGCCGTCGGGCTCGCGATAGAAGGTCTTCACGGTCGCCTCGTCTGCGCTTTCGTCGTCACCCACGAGCGCGACGACGATCTCGCCGGTGCGTGCGTCGTCCTGGCGGCGGACGACCACGACGTCGCCGTCGAGGATGCCCGCCTCGATCATCGACTCGCCCTTCACGCGCAGGAGGAAGTCCGCGTCGCGTCCGAGAGGCTCGGGGACGGCGATCTCCTCTTCGACAGCCTCCTCGGCGAGCAGCGGTCCGCCCGCGGCGATGCGTCCGATGAGCGGGAGCACGGGCGTCGTCGTCCGCGCGGGTAGCTCGACCGGCGGCGGCGCCGCGGCGACGCGACGTCCGACGAGCTCGAGCGCGCGGGGCTTCGTCGGGTCGCGACGCAGGAGGCCGGCCCGTTCCAGGTTCGCGAGGTGCGCGTGGACAGTGGACGGGGAGGCGAGGCCGACTGCGTCGCCGATCTCGCGCACCGTCGGTGGATACCCGTGCCCGTCGACGTACTCGACGAGGAACTGCCAGATCTCCTGCTGACGCTCTGTGAGCGTGGGATTCCCGGTCGGTCCGGTCATGGACATCGGTTCTCTCCTGAGGTCGGTGACGAACGTATGTTCGCCATGGAGGGTAGAGGTCCTTCCGGATGGCGTCAACCCCTGTCCGCGGCGAACGCGAAGAGCAGCGCCCACTGACGGGCGTCGAGGTCGCGCGGGAACGCGGACGCATCGAAACCGAGGAGCGGAGCGAGGCGGCGGAGCTCCCGCGGTGTCACGCGGCCTCGTAGCGCCTTGCCGAGCGGCGCGTGCGTTGCGAACGCGCGCTCGAGGAATCGCCAGTACGCGTCGTGCGCCTCGACCGGGACGAGCGGCCGGGCTCGACGCGACATGCGAAGCACGCCCGCGGCGACACGGGGGGCGGGCGAGAACGCCGTGCGGGCGAGCCTCGCCGTGACGCCGACGTCGAACCAGGCTCGCCAGTATGCGCTGCGAAGCGTCGTCGGCCAGACGGCGGCCTGCTTCTCCGCGAACTCCCATTGGACGATGACGTGCGCGCCCACGAGCCCGCAGCCGGGGTCGTGGAGGAGTCTGCGCAGAATCGCGCCGGAGCCGGCGAACGGCAGGTTCGACAGGACGGAGAACGCCTCCGTGGGCCACGACCATCGCGAGGCGTCGGTCAGGACGACAGTGACGGCGCGTCCGTCGAAGCGGCGCCGGAGAACGGATGCGAGCTCAGGGTCCGCCTCGAGCGCCGTGACCGTCGCGCCGGCGTCGGCGAGGGCCGCAGTGATGACGCCGGTCCCGGCGCCGATGTCCACGACGTGGTCGCCGGGCGCGATCCCGGCGTCCCGCACGAGCTCCGCTGCGAGTCGGCTACTGCGAAGGAAGTGCTGGCCCGGCGCTCCCCGACTGGGTCGCTGCCGAACGGCCACGGAGGATCGCCATCGTCGTCACGGCGCGAGTGTACTCACGGCCGCCTGGCGACGAAAGCCGCTTGCTCGAGCTCGTATGGGTTCTCGACCGTCGTGTCCACGAGCTCGAGTCCCGCATCGGCGATGAGGCGATGCCACGTCGCCTCCGGGAAGACCCCCAGCGTATGCCGGTCGTGGACGACGCGGACGGGCTCGCCGGGCTCACGCACGGCGATGGCGTAGTCCACGACGTACGTCGTCCCGTCCGGAGGATCGGGCGCGTGGATCCACTCGAGGTACCGGAGGCTGCGGCCGTCGTCCCCGTCGTGGCCGCCCTTGTCGGTACGCGGCGAGAAGATCTCGCGTGTCGCATCCGGGGTGAGGATCACGACGCCGCCCGGCCGGGCGTGGGCGGCCGCGGTCTCGATCGCCGCGCGCAGGTCGTCGTCCGTGGTCAGGTAGGAGATCGCGTCGTGGATGAAGACGACGTCGAACGTGCGGCCGAGTCGCAGCGTCCGCATGTCGCCCTCGAGGTGCTCGCATTCCGGGTTCAGCGTGGCGCTGAGCGCCAGCATCTCCGGCGAGAGGTCCGTGAGCGTGCACTCGAACCGCTGCTTGAGATGGGAGGCGTTGTTGCCGCCGCCGGAGCCGAGCTCGAGGAGCGTGCGCTTCGGCCCTTCGACCACCTCGTCGACGACGCGGCCGACGAACGCCGCCTCGTCCCAGTAGTCCGACGGATGGGTCAGCAGGTGGAACCAGGGCGCGAGGTCGGAGTACATGTGCATCGGCGTCACCCCTGCCGCTTCCGAGACTTGAAGGCGGCCTCGCGGGCCGCCTTCACGCATGCGCTGGAGAGGACTTGAACCTCCACGGCCGCAATGGCCACTAGGCCCTCAACCTAGCGCGTCTACCAATTCCGCCACCAGCGCGTGGTCGCGGAATTCTAGCCGCGGCCGGCCGGACCGGACGGATCTAGAGGAGGTGGAACAGCAGGACCGTGTTCAGCGTGAACACGCTCGCCACGAGCACGGTCAGCCGTGTGAGGTTCCGCTCGACGACGTGCGTCCCGCCCTGGGAGTGCGGTGTGAAGCCGAGGCCGCCCATCCCGGCCTCGCGCCCCGAGTGCATGAGGATCAGCGTCACGAGGAACGCCGCCAGGAGCACCTGGAGGACCGCGGAGAACTGGAGCGCAATCGCGAGAACACCGAACATCGCGGCGCCAGGATAGCGGTAGCCTCCGGGGCGTGGCCGGTGCCGAGGACGCACGTGCGCGGATCCAGAAGCTCCTCGTGACCGGCGACAACCGCCTGAAGCAGGGCGTCGCGCTCGCGAAGGTGCGCGAGAGCTACGAGGAGGCGCTGTCGGTCGCGCGCGAGGCCGGCCTCGAGGAAAGCGTAGGCCCGCTCGTCGAGGTCAGGCTCGCCGATCTCGAACAGCGCGGAGGAGGATCTCCTCCACCCTCGCCGCCTGACGCTTGACGTCGTGCTCGGCGGCCGCCGCGCGGGCGGCCACGTTCGGGCGCGGCAGCGAGGCCGCCATGTGGAGCGCCGCGACGAGCTCGCTCTCGTCCTCCGGATCGACGAGCACGCCTGCTTCCGGCGGCACGAACTCGGGTGGCCCGCCGACGCGCGTGGCGACGACCGACCGTGCGGCCGCCATCGCCTCGAGCGTCGCCAGCCCGAACGGCTCGATGAGGCTCGGCTGACAGACGACGTCCGCCGCGGCGATCCAGTGGGGCACCTCCTCGTGCGGGACGCGCCCGGCCAGCCGAATCGACGCGCGGCCCTCGAGCGCCGACCTGAGCGGCCCATCGCCGACGAACGTGAGCGTCCCCTCACCGTGCCGCTCGAACGCGCGCGCGAGTCGGAGGACGTTTTTCCGCTCCGAGAGCGATCCGAGGCAGAGGAACGCAGTGCCATCACCGTTCCAGCCGAGGCTCGCGCGTGCTCGTGTGGCGTCTTGCGGTGCGAAGCGCTCGAGGTCCACGCCCGCGCTCACGACCTCGGTCTTGCCGCGCGCCTCCGGGATCGCATCCTCGAGCTGCGAGCGCAGCCACTCGGAGACGGCGATCACCCGCGCCGCGCGACCGACGACGTACCTCGTCGCGCGTTCGACTCCGGCGATCGAGCCGACGTTGCGTACATCCTGGCCGTGGGCGGTGACGACGAGGGGCGCGCGCGAGGCGAGCGCGCCGACGAGGCCGGCAGGGACGAGAAAGTGCGCGTAGACGACGTCCGGATGCGACCGCCGGGCCGCACGCAGCGCCTTGCCGAGGAGCCCCGGATGCCGGAGAGGACCGCCGCCTCGGCGATCGACGACCGCGCGCTCGATCTGGTGGCCGCGGGCGGAGAGCTCGCTCTCGAGGGTCGCGACGAAGACACCGAGGTCCGGGTCGGCCGGCCCCGGGTACATCTGCGAGACGAGGAGGATCCGCAGCGGTGCTCTCTCAGCCGCGGACGACCTGAAGCAGCCCGAGGCACATCTCGTCGGTCGTCCCCTCTCCCCAGAGGATGTAGCGAGGCGTCTTCGGTACGCCGTGCATGCCGTGGTGGCGCCGACCGACGTCGTGGCGGCACGTAACCCGGAGGACGTCGTCGCGCTCCGCGTGCACGGGCTCGGCGAGCGTGTACGCACCTTGCCAGTGGAAGTCCCAGCGCGGGATGTCGAGCAGCACGCGCGAGCGTGAGGTGCCGGGGTTGAGCTCGAGCCGAATCGAGGAGCCGAGGAGGTGCATGTGGCCTGCCGCGACGAGGATCGTGGTCGGTTCGCGGATGCGCCGGTCGCACGTCGTGACGGGGCTCGGCGTCACGTCCGTCGCGCTCTTGCCGCAGAGGAACAGGAGCCCGGGCGGCATGAACGCCGCTTCAGTGCCGTACTTCCGCGCGAGCTCCGCGAGCGCGGCCGTCCGGTTGCAGAGGCGGCCGCTCTCGCCGGCCGCACAGGCGAGCTCGACGGGCGCCGGGAGGAGCATCGTGTGGACGTCCTCGAGGCCGGCGCTCGCAGGCGCGACCGTGAGAACCGCGCGCGATCGGTCGGGCGCCTCGCCGTTCAGGAGGTTGTAGTGGACCTGCATCACGATCTCGCTCCCGGCCTCGAGCGGGACGCCGGTGCCGTCCGGCAGGCGGCCGCCCTCCCCGCCCGGCGCCCACGCGGCGATCCAGTCAGCGTCGTTGAGCGACGCGGACGCGCCGCTGAGACCAGTCCCACCGAAGCAGGTCCAGCCGGGCCCCTGATCAGCCGCATCGAGCCTTGCCGCCTCGGCGCGCTCGCCCGGCGCGACCCGGAACAGGATCACGTGGTGGACGACCTTCGACGCCCCGGGATCGATGCGGGCTGATGTGACCGACACGTCATCGGCAAGGTTCGGGTCGAGGACGAAGCACCGGTAGTCGTCCGTCGTGCCCGGCTGTGCGGACGGTGTGTACGGGGTCGGAATCCCGACCTCCACGACTCGCTCACCCTCACGCACGTCAGTGGGCTTGGGCGGAAGCGGCTTCCTGGCCGGGCCGTCGGTCTTGCCGCCGGCCGTGGCCCACGCGACGAGCGTTGCGCGCTCCCTCGCGGACAACGTGCGCCTGCCCTCGCCGGCATACGCCGGCGAGCGCGCGCCCGGAGGCCAGGGCGGCATGAGCCCTGACTGGACGACGGCCGAGATCAGGCTCGCGCGCGACGAGATCGCACGTGCGGAATCGAACGCGAAGGGCGCCACCCCGCCGACCTGGTGGCAACCGGCGCACTTCTGCTGGACGATCGGCGCGACGTCGCGCGTGAAGCTGGGCGTGCGCGCGACGGCCTGAGGCGCACTCGCGGCCGCCGGCGACGAGTTGCCGCCGGAGTCGCGTGTGCAGGCGGCGGCCACGAGCGGCACGGCGAGCCCGAGGGTGACCGCGACCGCGAGGCCGATGCGGCCGGCTCTTGTCACTGGCCTACGCATGCCGGGCGTCATATGTACCCCAAAGCTCGCGGAGGACTCCGCAGATCTCCCCGACCGTGGCGTGCGCCTCGAGCGCGTCGCGCATCGGCGGGAGGAGGTTCGCGTCGCTCTCCGCGACGTCGCGCACCTCGGCGAGTCGCGCGGCAACCGCGTCTCCGTCCCGCTCGGCACGAACCGCGGCCGTCCGCTCGCGCTGTCGGCGTTCGCTCTCGGCGTCGACCTGGAGGATCTCGACGCGCTCCGACTCGTCCTCGACGAAGCGGTTCACGCCGACGACGACCCGCTCGCCAGCCTCGACCTCCGACTGGTAGCGGAACGCGGACGCCTCGATCTCGGCCTGGACGAACCCCTGCTCGATCGCGGCGACCGCGCCGCCGAGCTCGTCGATGCGATCGATGAGCTCCTGGGCGCGCGCCTCGAGCTCGGCCGTCAGCGTCTCGATGTAGTACGAGCCGCCGAGCGGATCGGCCGTGTCCGTCGTCCCTGCCTCGAGCGCGAGGATCTGCTGGGTACGCAGCGCGATGCGGGCGGCATGCTCGGACGGGAGCGCCAGCGCCTCGTCGAACGAGTTCGTGTGGATCGACTGTGCGCCGCCGCAGACCGCCGAGAGCGCCTGGATCGCGACGCGCACGACGTTCGACTCCGGCTGCTGGGCGGTGAGCGTGGAGCCCCCGGTCTGGGCGTGGAACCGGAGCGCCGTCGCACGCTGGTTCGTCGCGCCGAACCGTTCGCGCATGACGCGTGCCCAGAGCCGCCGCGCCGCGCGGAACTTCGCGACCTCCTGGAAGAAGTCGTTGTGCGCGTTGAAGAAGAAGGAGAGCCGCTCGCCGAACTGGTCGGGCGACAAGCCCGCCGCGATCGCCGCCTCGCAGTAGGCGATGCCGTTCGCGAGCGTGAAGGCGAGCTCCTGCGCGGCGCTCGAGCCCGCCTCGCGGATGTGGTAGCCGGAGATGGAGATCGTGTTCCAGCTCGGGAGCCGCTCGGCGCAGTACGCGAAGAGATCCGTCGCGAGCCGCATCGACGGGCGCGGCGGGAAGATGTAGTTGCCGCGCGCGACGTACTCCTTGAGCACGTCGTTCTGGACCGTGCCGCGCAGCTTCTCGCCGGGAACGCCCTGTTCCTCGGCGACGAGCTCGTAGAGGAGCAGGAGCAGCGCCGCCGGAGCGTTGATCGTCATCGAGGTCGACACCTCGGAGAGCGGGATCCCCTCGAGCAGGACCTTCATGTCGACGATCGAGTCGATTGCGACGCCCGTCCGGCCGACCTCTCCCTCGGCGAGCGGGTCGTCCGAGTCGTAGCCGAGCTGTGTCGGCAGGTCGAACGCGACCGAGAGGCCCGCCTGACCGCGCTGGAGCAGGTAGTGGAAGCGGGCGTTCGTCTCCTCCGCAGAGCCGTAGCCCGCGTACTGGCGGATCGTCCACGGACGCCCGCGGTACATCGTGGGGTACGGGCCGCGCGTGAACGGGAACTCGCCGGGCTGCTCGAGCGGGAGCGTGGGCGCGTCATCCGCCGTGTAGACGGGCTTGACCTCGATTCCGGAGTCGTTCAGCCGGCGATCCTCGGCGGTCGCCATCGCGCGAAGGCTAGACGCTCGAGACCGTCACTAGAGGACGCCGCCGGCGCGCTCCAGCGCCTCGATGGCGATGCGCCTGCCGGTATCGATGTGCTCGCGGATGGCCCGCCGCCCGGCCTCGAGGTCGCCGGCTTCGAACGCCTGGACGATCGCGCGGTGCTCGGTCACGAGCTTGCCGTGCCCCTCGACCCTGCCGCCGCGGAGCACCTGCATCATCAGGTTGACGGAGAGCTCGCGGTAGAAGCCCGAGAGGAGCGCGTTTCCCGCGACGTCGATCTGGTGCTCGTGGAAGGCGGCATTGGCCGTGTCCCACTCGCCATGCGAGATCGCGTCGCCGGTCGCGTCGAGGAGCTCCCGGAAGGCCCGGAGCTCCGTGCCCGACAGCCGGCCCACCGTGCGCTCCGCCGCGTGCAGCTCGAGCGCGAGCCGGACGTCGTATCCCTCGGCGAGCGCGACCGCCGTGACGGGCGTGACGTAGTACCCGCGCCGGGCCTTGACCGTGAGCAGGCCCTCGGCCACGAGCCTCGTCAGCGCGTGGTGAACCGGGCTGCGCGACACGCCGAGCTCGTCCGCGAGGACGTGG
This sequence comes from uncultured Actinomycetes bacterium, assembly GCA_963815895.1. Taxonomy (GTDB): domain Bacteria; phylum Actinomycetota; class Thermoleophilia; order Gaiellales; family Gaiellaceae; genus GMQP-bins7. Next base: position 1,504,067 of record CAWFIP010000002.1, read on the forward strand.
AGGCTCAGCTTCTCTCCGGGGGTGTGGCGGCGCGTGAGGACCCGGAGCCGGAGCTCGTCGTAGACCTGCTCGTTCAGGTGAGAGCCCGGAATCGTCGCGACCACGGGCGGGACCTAACATGTCACGGGCGTCGAGGCAACCGCGGGATACGCTCTCGCCGTGGAGGTGCGCGTGAGGCTGTTCGCCGGTCTGCGTGAGCGCGCGGGCACCGGGACCCTCGACGTCGAGCTTCCGGAGGCGTCGACGGTCGGCGACGTATGGCGCGCCGTGTCGGAGCGTGTGCCGCTCGGCGATGAGCCAGCCGGGATCATGTTCGCCGTGAACCGCGACTTCGCCGACCGCGCGCACGGGCTGAGTGCGGGCGACGAGGTCGCGCTGATCCCGCCGGTGTCCGGCGGCGGGCCGGAGCGACATAGTGGCTCAGAGCCACTAAGTCGCTTTCGCCTCTTCGACACGCCTCTGTCGCTCGACGCCGCCGTCGAGGAGGTCAAGCGCCACGATGCGGGCGCGATCGCGACCTTCGTCGGCACGACAAGGAAGCGCTCGCGCGAGCGCGACGTGCTCTACCTCGAGTACGAGGCGTACGAGGGGATGGCGGAGCAGGTCATGGAGCAGCTCGCGGACGAGCTGAAGCGGCGCCACGACCTCTGCGAGGTCGCGATCCACCACCGCGTGGGGCGGGTCGACATCGGCGAGACGAGCGTCGTCATCGCCGTCTCGGCGCCGCACCGCGCCGACGCCCTTGCCGCCTGCCGCGAGGCGATCGACGAGCTCAAGGTCTCAGTCCCGCTTTGGAAGAAGGAGGTCTACGAGGGCGGGGAGGAGTGGCTCGGCCGTGGCAGCTGACCACTCCGACGTAGACGTCGGCGTCGACCTCGTGTTCACGCGCGTTACGGACGACGAGGCGCACGCACTGGCCGACTGGCTTTCCTCCGAGACCTGGCCCTTTCACGGCCGCGTGCGCTGGAGCCGGGAGGATGCCCTGGACTCGATTCGAGCCGGCGACTTCACGGGGACTAACCCGACGTACTGGGTTGAGCTGGCCGGTTCCGGGAGGATCGGAATCGTCCACTACCGCTACGTCGAGGACGTGAGCCCGGACGTTGACTTGCGTCTTCTCGGTGCGTTTCGCGGCCGCGGCCACGGCAAGCGCATGGTTGCGTGGGCGGCCGACCATCTCTTCTCGACGACCGACAAGCATCGCCTCGCCGGTGAGACACGCGTGGACAACGTCGCGATGCGCCGGGTCTTCGAGAGCTGTGGCTGGACTGAGGAGGCGCGGTACCGGCAGTCGTGGCCCACGGACGACGGAGCGTGGACCGACAGCATCGGCTACGCGATCCTGCGGGACGACTGGCTGGGCCGACGAGGAGCCTAGGCGGCAGCGGCTCCCGCGGGCGCCGAGATTTCGGTAGCGACCGCGACCGCCGGGGCTACGATCGGATTGATGGATCGGTCGCCGGTCGTCCACGACGAGCCTGATCGGCGCTACGAGCCGGTCGATGCGCCCGCGCCCAGAACGCTCCCGGACCCGTCCGCGTCGCCGGAGGGCGACCGCGGCTACGAGCCCGTCCACCCGGGATCGGGACTCAAGGACCTCGCCCGCAAGATCTTCGCGCCGGTGCTGGCCCTCGGGTTCCTCGTCGTCAAGTACGGCGCGATCCTCTTCAAGCTCAAGGTGTTCACGACCGCGGCCTCGATGCTCGTCTCGATCGCCGCGTACGCGTGGATCTGGGGCCTGCCGTTCGCGATCGGCTTCGTCCTGCTCATCTTCGTGCACGAGCTCGGCCACGTGATCGAGCTGCGCCGCCAGGGTGTTCCGGCGAGCGCGCCGCTCTTCATCCCCTTCCTCGGGGCGGTCATCGGGATGAAGCAGCTGCCCGACGACGCCTGGAAGGAGGCGCAGGTCGCCCTCGCAGGGCCGATCCTCGGCTCCGTGGGTGCGGCCGCCTTCTGGGTCGCGGCCGAGGCGAATGGATCCGAGCTGCTCATGGCGCTCGCATTCGTCGGCTTCTTCCTCAACCTCTTCAACCTCATCCCGATCGTTCCGCTGGACGGAGGCCGCGCGGTCGGTGCGCTCCATCCGGCGATCTGGCTGCTCGGGCTGCTGATGATGGTCGGGCTCGCCGTCGTGAGCCCGAACCCGATCCTCATCATCATCGTGATCATCGGCGCGCTCGAGCTCTGGCGGCGCTGGCGCGAGCGGGGCGAGAAGGCGGAGTACTACCGGCTCGAGGTGTGGCAGAGGGTGGCCGTCGCCGTGGTGTACCTCGGGCTCATCGCCGTGCTGGCGGTCGCCGTGTCGGCGACGCACGTCGAGCGCACGTTCTGATGAAGGACCGGGCCGAGCTCGACCGCCGCATGCTGCGGCGGACGGACGACGACATCGCGAGCGACGTCTCGCTCATCGCGGCCGAGTTCCTCGCCGGCTTCCAGGAGATCACGAGGATCGACCGCCCGGCCGTTTCGATCTTCGGCTCGGCGCGCGTTCTCGAGGGGAGTCCCACCTATCAGTCGGCGCGGGCGACCGGGGCCGCCTTCGCCGAGGACGGGTTCGCGGTCGTGACGGGCGGGGGGCCGGGCGTCATGGAGGCCGCCAACCGCGGCTGTAGGGAGGCGGGCGGGCTCTCCGTCGGCTTCAACATCGTGCTTCCGCACGAGCAGGGGCTGAACCGCTATTGCGACATCGGCCTCACCTTCGACCACTTCTACGCGCGCAAGGTGATGTTCGTGAAGGCGGCCGAGGGCTTCGTGATCTTTCCCGGCGGGTTCGGGACCCAGGACGAGCTCTGGGAGTCGCTGACGCTGATCCAGACGGGCAAGATCGGCCACTTCCCGGTCGTCCTCTTCGATTCGGACTACTGGGACGAGCTGCTCGACTGGGTGCGGGAGGAGATGCTCGACGACGGGCTGATCTCGCCTCACGATCTCGACCTCGTGACGGTCACGGACGACCCGCACGAAGCGGTCGAGCTCGTCGCGGCGCACTACGACGAGCGCGTCGCCGAAGGCTCGGCGTAGCGGCGCCGCACCGCGCCTACACTTGCCGAGAGTGGACGGGACTCGAGCCCTTCGCGACCTGCCGTCGGTCGACGAGCTGCTCCGCGACGAACGAGTCGCGGTTGAGCCACGCGCGCTCGCGGTCGCGGCCGCGCGGTCCGTGCTCGACCACGCGCGGGCCGAGATCAAGGCGGGTCGTGACGCGGGATCGCTCGTCGACGCCGTGCTCGACGAGATCCAGCGTGCTCGGCGGCCGGCCCTCAGGCGGGTGCTGAATGCGACCGGAGTGCTCGTGCACACGAATCTCGGCCGCGCGCCCCTCTCCGCGCCCGCGCTCGAGCGAGTCGCCGAGGTCGGCTCCGGCTACTCGAACCTCGAGTACGACCTCGCCGACGGCGAGCGTGGGTCGCGTCAGGACCATCTGGCGCCCCTTCTCTCGCGCCTGACGGAGGCCGAGGCGGCGCTCGTCGTCAACAACAACGCGGCCGCCGTCCTTCTTGCGCTCGCGGCTCTCGCCGAGGGCCGGGAGGTCATCGTCTCGCGCGGCGAGCTCATCGAGATCGGGGACGGCTTTCGAATCCCGGACGTCCTCACGCGCTCGGGCGCGAGGCTCGTCGAGGTCGGGACGACGAACCGGACGCGCGCTGCGGACTACGAGCACGCGATCGGGCCGGACACGGCACTGATCCTGCGCGTCCACCAGTCGAACTTCCGCGTCGTCGGGTTCTCGGAGCTGCCTCGGCTCTCTGATCTCGCCGAGATCGCGGCGCGTCACGAGCTCCCGCTCGTCGACGATCTCGGGTCGGGAGCGCTCGCACCGATCGGCGACGAGCCGACCCCGGCCGAGAGCCTGCGCGCGGGCTCGGATCTGGTCACGTTCTCGGGCGACAAGCTGCTCGGCGGCCCGCAGTCGGGGATCGTCGTCGGGCGTCGCGAGCTCGTCGAGCGGCTCCGACGGCATCCCCTCCAGCGCGCGCTGCGCGCCGACAAGCTCACGCTCGCCGCGCTCGAGGGCACGCTTGCCGCGGTTCTCGATCCTGCGCTCGGCGAGATCCCGGTCCTGCGGATGCTCCACGAACCGGCGGAGCGCGTCCGTGAGCGCGCCGAGCGGCTGGCCGCCGCGACGGGCGGCGAGGTCGAGGAGACGGTCGCGCGCGTCGGTGGCGGTGCGCTCCCGCTCGCCGAGGTCGCGAGCGCTGCCTGCGCCGTCGAGGAGGAGCTCGCGCTCCGGCTCCGGGCCGGCGAGCCGCCTGTCATCGGGATCGTGCGCGACGGAAGACTGTTGCTCGACTGCCGCACGCTCACCGACGAGGAAGCCGACGAGGTCGCCTCGGCGGTGGTCGCTGCACGGGCATATGGCGCCTAGCGGGGCGCCGACGCTCGACGTCCTCGAGGTCGAGGACGCACAGGAGCGGTCGCGACTCTGTGAGTCGATCCTTCGCGACCTGCCGGACTGGTTCGGCATCGAGGAGGCGACGGAGGCATACGTTCGGGACGTCGCAGAGCTCCCGACGTTTCGGATCGGCGAAGACGCCTTTCTCAGCCTCAAGCAGCACACGCCGAAGGCTGCCGAGGTCTACGTCATGGGAGTGCGCAGAGCGCGGCATGCGCAGGGGCTCGGCACCGCGCTCCTGGGAGCGGCCGAGGCGTACCTGAGAGCCCGGGGCGTCGAGTACCTCCAGGTGAAGACGCTCGGCCCGTCGCATCCGGACGAGGGTTACGCCAGGACGCGGAGCTTCTACGTCGCCCGTGGGTTCGTGCCGCTCGAGGAGCTCCACGACCTGTGGGAGCAGAACCCGTGCCTGATGCTCGTGAAACGCCTTTGACATGCCGCTGACGATCGGCACCGCGGGTCACATCGACCACGGCAAGACCTGGCTCGTCCGGGCGCTGACCGGGAAGGACACGGACCGGCTGCCGGAGGAGCAGCGGCGCGGGATCTCCATCGACCTCGGCTACGCGCCGCTCGAGCTGCCGGACGGCCGTCGGGTCTCGATCGTCGACGTCCCCGGCCACGAGCGCTTCGTCCGCGCGATGGTCGCCGGGGCGACGGGGATCGACCTCTTCCTGCTCGTGGTCGACGCCGGAGAGGGCGCCCGGCCGCAGACGCTCGAGCACCTCGCGATCCTGCGGCTACTCGGGATCGAGCGCGGCGTCGTCGCCGTGACGAAGGCGGACGCGGTGGACGCGACCCTGCTCGAGGCGGCTCGCGAGGAGGCGCAGGAGCTCGTCCCGGACGCGGAAGTCGTCGCGGTCAGCGCGAAGTCCGGCGCGGGCATCGATGAGCTGCGTGCGGCAATCGGGCGTGCGGCGGCAGGAGTCGAGCACGAGCGGGCGGAGCGGCCGACGCGGCTCTGGGTCGACCGGGCGTTCTCGCTGCGCGGCGTCGGCACCGTGGTCACCGGGACGCTCTGGTCGGGCTCGATCGGCGCCGGCGACGAGCTTCGACTCGAGCCCTCGGGGACCTCGGTGCGCGTTCGCAGCGTCCAGGTGCACGACCACGACGTCCCGCGTGCGGATGCGGGGCAACGCGTCGCCGTGAGCCTGCCCGGGATCGAGCGCCGGGCGGTCGCGCGCGGGGAGGCTCTCGTCGCGGCGGATGCATATCCGGTCTCGTACCGGCTCGACGTCGCACTCGACGAGCTCGAGCCGATCCCGGACGGCGTGCGCCTCAACGTGCACCTCGGGACAGCGAGCGTGCCGGCCCGCGTGATGAGGATCGGCGAGCGCTGGGCGCAGCTCCGCCTGGCCTCCCCGGTCGTCGCCGCACGAGGCGACCGCGTCGTTCTGCGCGGCGAGACCACGGTCGGAGGGGGCCTGATCCTCGACCCGGCTCCGCCGCGTCATCGCGATGCCGGACGTCTGGACCTCGTCGAGCGCGGCGAAATCGCGGCGACGGTCGGCGCGCCGGTCCTCGCGACGAGCCTCCGGCACCTCGCCTCCGGGGAGCTCCCCGGCCTCGAGCGTGCGGGGCCGTGGGTGTTCTCGGCAAGCTGGCTCGTGGGGCTCGAGCAGGAGCTCCGCGAGCGCATCGAAGCGGCGGATCCGATCGACCCCGGCATCGCCCCTCCGTCCGAGCCCTGGTCGGCGGACATCGTCCCGCGGCTCGGTCTCGAGCGCCGCGGCGCGAAGCTCTACCTTCCGGGAGCCGCACCCGTGCTCGGCCGACGTGAAGAGGCCGCGACGGCGCTCGAGCAGGAGCTCGCCGGCGCCGGCGTGCGCGCGACGAAGGTCGATGACGCGGAGCTCGTCCGCTTCCTCGCGGCGAAGGGAACGCTCGTCACGCTCGGCGACGGCTACGCGATCGGCGCCGACGCGTACGAGGTCGCGAAGGACGTCGTCCTCGCCGAGTGCCGTGCGCGCGGCGAGATCACGCTCGCGCGCTTCCGCGACCTCGCCGGGACCGGCCGGAGGGACGCCCAGCTCTTCCTAGAGCGGTTCGACCGGGACGGGCTGACACGACGAGTCGGGGACGCTCGTGTGCTTCGGCGTGGCGCGAGTCAGGCGCTCAACACGCCGTCTGCGTGATCGTGCCGGCCGGGCCCTGCTTCCACCACGCGCGGCCGTTGAGTGTGCTCGAGACGCAGTAGTCCTCGTCGGTCGTCCACTCGACCACGATGCCGGCGATGCCGGCGCTGTACGTGCTCTTGAGCCCTCCCACCGTCATGCCCGCATACCCGCCGTTCTCCGAGTGGTAGGCCTCGATCGCCGGCACGGCACTGCGGATGTTCGCGCGCGCCGTCGCGTCGGACGAGCGCTCGCGCGCGCCGTAGTGGAAGACGAAGGCGACCGAGAGGAGGACGCCGATGATCACCATCACGACTATGAGCTCGACCAGCGTGAAGCCTTCTTCCTGCCGCATGGTCGAACTGTCGGCACGGCTGGGTGAGGAACTACCCCATTTTGGGTGAGTTTCTCCCCTCGAGCCGCTCAGCGACTCCAGTCGGGCTCGTCCTCGATCCCGACGCCGTCCGCCACACGCGTCACGTAGTTGAAGTAGCCGACGACCTGGATGGCGTCCGAGATGGCCGCATCGTCGAGCCCCTGTGCGCGGAGCAGGTCGATGTCCGCCTGGTCGACCTCGGCGGCGAGATGGGTCAGCTTGACCGCGAAGTCGCAGAGCGCCCGCTCGCGCGGCGAGAGCTTCGCCTGCCGGTAGTCGTGCTCCGCGTGTCTTGCGGTCTCGTCGTCTGCGCCCTCGGCACGGAGGTCGTCTGCATGCGCGCGCGTTCAGTAGTCGCAGTTCTGCGCGGCCGAGGCGACCGTCGCGAGCAACTCGCGCTCCTTCCGCGACAGCCCGGACTCGCCGAACATGATCTCGCGGTAGAGCGCCATCGACGCGCGCAGCACGCCGGGCCGCAGGCTCATCGCCTTCAGGATGTTGAAGACCTTCCCGGCCCGCTCGACCGCCGCGTCGTACTCCTCTTTGAGGTCGCCCTCGGCGTCGCCCTCGTCGATCAGCCGGATGTGCGGCACGCGTCTACCGGGTCTGCGGGAAGCCGAGGTCGACCTTGCTCGTCTTCGGGTCCGGCCAGCGGCTCGTGACCGCCTTCGTCCGCGTGTAGAAGTCGATCCCCTCCGGGCCGTAGATGTGGCGGTCGCCGAAGAGCGAGTTCTTCCAGCCGCCGAACGAGTAGTACGCGACCGGCACCGGGATCGGCACGTTGACGCCGACCATGCCGACGTTGACCTCGAACTGGAACTGTCGGGCCACGCCGCCGTCGCGGGTGAAGATCGCGACACCGTTCCCGTACGGGTTCTCGTTGACGAGCCTGAGTGCCTCGTCGTACGAGTCCACGCGCACGACCGAGAGCACCGGGCCGAAGATCTCGTCGCGGTACGCGTCCATCTCCGGCGTGACGTTGTCGAGGAGCGAGGCGCCCAGGAAGAAGCCGTCGCCCTCGGGAGAGGTCTCGCGTCCGTCTGCGACGAGGGTCGCTCCCTGGCTCGGCCCCGAGTCGAGGTACGAGGCGACCTTGTCGCGGTGCTCGCGCGTGACGAGCGGGCCCATCTCCGAGCTCGGGTCCATGCCGTCTCCGACCTTGACGTTCGGCAGCCGCTCCTTGATCGCTCCCACGAGCGCATCGCCGGCGCCGCCGACCGCGACGAGGACGGAGATCGCCATGCAGCGCTCGCCGGCCGAGCCGTACCCGGCGCTGACCGCGGCGTCCGCGGCCATGTCGATGTCGGCGTCGGGGAGGACGACCATGTGGTTCTTCGCGCCACCGAGGGCCTGGACGCGCTTCCCGTTCTTCGTCCCGTTCTCGTAGACGTAGCGCGCGATGGGGGTCGAGCCAACGAAGCTCACGGCCGCGATGTCCGGATGCTCGAGGATGCGATCGACCGCGACCTTGTCGCCCTGGATCACGTTGAAGACGCCGTCCGGCAGGCCGGCCTCTTTCAGGATCTCGGCAGTGAGGATCGAGGCGGAGGGGTCCTTCTCCGACGGCTTGAGCAGGAACGCGTTCCCGCACGCGATCGCGGGCGCCCACATCCACATGGGCACCATCACCGGGAAGTTGAACGGCGTGATGCCGGCGACGACTCCGAGCGGCTGCCGGATGGAGTAGACGTCGATCCCGGTCGCCGCCTGCTCCGAGAAGGCGCCCTTGAGGAGCGTCGGGATCCCGCATACGTACTCGATGACCTCGATCCCGCGCTGCACCTCGCCGTGCGCGTCGGACAGGACCTTGCCGTGCTCCGCGGTGAGGGCCTGCGCGAAGTCCTCACGGTGCTCGTCCACGAGCTGATAGATGCGGAAGAAGAGGTCCGCGCGCTTCGACAGCGACCAGCTGCGCCACTCGGCGGCCGCGGCCTTCGCGGTCGCGACCGCGCGGTCGATCTCCTCGACGGTCGCGAAGTCGACCTCGCCGGTCTGCTCGCCGGTCGCAGGGTTGTAGACCGGGCCCGAACGCCCGGAGGTGCCGCGCACTGCCTCGCCGCCGATCCAGTGGCCAATCGTCTTCCGCTCAGTCGTCACCGCTGCATTCATCTGCGCGCACCTCCCGTGGGCAGCCTCTCTACCTGTCGGGCAAGCGTACCGCGACGCCTAAGGAAAGGCCTCCCTCGATCCGATACCCCTGACGTGGAAATCGAGCAGCAGAACGATGTCCAGCTCGCGCGGCTGCGCAAGGAGGAGCGCTCGCTCTCGGCCCGGAGGACGCGGCTGCACAACCGCATCGACTTCCTTCGCTCCGGTGGCGGCGGCGACTCGGCCGAGGCCGCCGAGCAGCTAGCCGACCTCGAGCGCCAGGAGCGCGAGCTCTCCGACGAGCGTCTCGCGCTGCACGAGCGGATCGAGGCTGCCGAAGCAAAGCTGAGCCGGTCGGACGACGCCTGACGAGCTTCCGGGGCAGTTCGGGAATCACGACAGTCCCTGGCGGGAAAGGCGTCTAGCGTCCCCGAGTCATCGAAGACCAAGGGGGAGCGGCAATGCCCGAACGCGACGGATACATCCCCGGCGTCCCATGCTGGGTCGACACGAGCCAGCCGGACCCTGAAGCGGCGGTCGACTTCTACACCGGCCTCTTCGGCTGGACGTTCGAGAACGTGATGCCGCCGGCCTCGGGCGGCAAGTACTTCATCGCTCGCCTGCACGGCGGCACCGTTGCCGCCGTGGGCTCCGCTCCTGCGTCAGCGCCGTCGACGGCGGCGTGGGACACGTACGTCTCGGTCGCCAGCGCCGACGAGACGGCGGCCAGAGTGCGCGACGCGGGCGGGAGCGTCGTGACCGAGCCCGTCGACGTCATGGACGCCGGCCGGACAGCTGTCTTCGCCGATCCAGAAGGAGCGACCTTCTGTGTCTGGCAGGCCGGAGTGCACAAGGGTGCGCAAGTGGTCAACGAGCCGGGGTCGTTGAACTTCAACGGGCTCAACACGCGCGATGTCGAAGGCGCGAAGTCGTTCTACGGCTCCGTGTTCGGCTGGGAAACGCTGTCGACGGGCGGCGCCGCGATGTGGACGCTCGCCGGCTACGGTGACGATCTCGAGCGCAACGATCCCGGCATCCGCCGACGCGTTGCGGAGGTCGGCGGACCGGTGGGCTTCGAGGACGTCGTGGCGAGCATCAACCCGATCCCGGGCGACCAGCTGCACGTCCAGCCGCACTGGAGCGTGACGTTCGCGATCGACGACGCGGACGCCCTCGCCGAGAAGGCGAACGAGCTCGGCGGAACGGTCGTCATCCCGCCGTTCGACGCTCCCTGGGTCCGCATGACGGTCATCACCGACCCGCAGGGTGCGACCTTCATCGCGAGCAAGTTCGTGCTCGAGAACAAGGATCTCGGGAGCCCGAAGGACACGGCCGTCGGAGCAGCCTGACCCGGCCGCGGCTAGACAGGGATCACGAGGCTGTCGAGATCTCGCGGGTAGTACGTGAGAATCTCGATGCCGTCGTCCGTGACGAGCACCGTGTCCGAGTGGCGGAAACCGCCGAGCTCCGGCGAGTAGAGGCCCGGCTCCACCGTGAAGACCATCCCCGGGCGGATCTCGGTCGAGTCGCCCGAGTCGAGGAACGGGCCTTCGTGGTAGCGAAGCCCGATCGCGTGGCCGGTGTGGTGTCGCCAGTAGGCGAAGAGGTCGTGGTGCGCGAAGTACGCGCGGACCGCACGGTCGACGTCCGAGCAGAGGGCGCCGGGGCGGATCGCGTCGAACGCGACCTCCTGAAGCGCCTTCATGTGCCCGAACATGCGCACCTGGTCGGGTGACGGGTCGCCGATCACCATCGTCCGCTCGAGCTCCGAGAGGTAGCCCCACACCGGTGCGCTCGCTCCGGTGACGAGGACGTCGCCTGGCTGGAAGGCGAGGTTCCCGGCGAGCGCGTGCGGGATCGCCGAGTTGCGGCCGATCTGCCCTCGGTACCCGGCGGACGCCCCGCGATCGAGGAAGCTCTGCCCTCGGTAGATCGGCCCGATGGCGTCGAGCATCGCGAACGTCGCCTCGTTGCTCGCCCGGGCCGACACCTCGGTCTCGGTCACCCCCGGACGCGTGTAGCGCTGAAGGAGCGTGTGCGCGAGGTTCCCCCAGCGCACGCTCTCGCGGACGAGCGCGATCTCCGCCTCCGACTTGATCGCCATCTGCTCCTCGATCCGGTCGGCGACCCGGACCACGGTCGCGCCGGTCAGCTCGCTGAGCGTCGGCCCGCGGTAGCCGAGGATCCACGGGTAGCCGTCCTGGTCCGCGCCGATCCTGTCGCGGAGGCCGAGCGCCTCGACCGTCGAGGAGATCGCCTCCTCGGAACGGGGATCGCCCGGGAACTCGAGGTAGTGCTCGACGCGGTCGAAGATCGCCTTCGACTCGGCGTGCTCGACCTCGAGGCGCGGCACGACGAGCGCCCGCTGCCCGTCCGCGTTCAGGACGAAGGCGATCGGCCGCTCGGTCGGCACGAACGCGAATCCCGCGTAGTAGAGGACGTAGTACGGGTCGAACAGCACGACGCCGCTCAGGCCGTCGGCAGCGATCCTCTCGAGGAGCACCGCGCACCGTGCGCGATGCTCGTCGGCGGATATCGCGATCGAGGTCACCACGAGCGGGGAGCGTAATCGCTCGTCCTTCCGGGTAGCCTCGAAGGTGCCTCGGATGAAACTGCTCGCCGCCGCCCTCGTTCTTCTGCCGACGCTCATGCTCGTGGGCACCGGGCACGCGGCCAGCCCGCTCTACAGCTACGACGAGGGACTGAGCAAGATCGCGCGGGAGTCGCTCTGGAGGGCTGCCGACGAGGGAAGGGCGATCAGGCGGGGCCGCGTCGAGAGCGTCGGCGTTCGCTGCTACCGCGACAAGAAGACGTTCGAGGACGTCTTCGAGCGCACGTTCGGCGCATCCGCCCGGCAGGTCATCGCGTACTACGCCGGCGGGCGGGACATCCACCTGCGCGGAACCACGTGCTCGAACGTCCACCTCTTCTTCGGCGGGTTGAACACCGTCAGGACCGCCGGTGCGTACGCGATCCTCCTGCACGAGTCGTTGCACCGGCAGGGCGTTCGGGACGAGCGAATCACGACGTGCTTCGCAAACGAGGCGGTTCGCTGGGGGACGCTCTGGTTCGAGGGGAGCGATGCGAAGGCGCTCCGCGCCCGGAACTACGCCTTCATCTTCACGCGGATCTACGCGCCACCCTCGTATCGCCTCAGCCGGCCGAACTGCCTCGCGAAGACGCGGGGCACGGAATGGACCGCGTACGCCTGACCGGCCGGCGGCAGGTGGATGGCGTTGCCTGCAACGGGTTGTCAGGCCGCCGCGACGGGGACTCTCAGGGCATGGAGCACGGGCGCGGCATCCCCGTCACGCGCATCACCGTGCCGGACGGCGCGTAGCGAGCGCGGAGCTTGGCGGAGCGGCGCCGGAGTCGAACCGACCGAGCCGTGGGCTACACGACCGCACTGGTTTTGAAGACCAGCTGGGCCACCGGGCCCATGCCGCTCCACTACGCAGGCTAGAACAGCGGCGGCTGCGTCGGACGCCGTAGGCTCGCCGAGTGTCCGGCCGCTTCTCTGTGCGGCGCGAGCTCGTGCTCGTCCTTCTGACGTACGGCATCTATCTGCTGGTGCGCAAGCTCGTGCTCGATCGGGACGGTCGCGCCCGGGGAGAGCGGAACGCCGCGCGGGTCGTCGAGCTCGAGAAGAAGGTCGGGATCCACGTCGAGCCCGCGGTTCAGCGCGGTTTCCTCCGGGCCCCGAGGGTCCTCCACGTCCTCAATGTGGGGTACGCGGTCTTCAACGTCACGCTGACGCTCGGTTGGGCGCTCGTTCTCCTCCGGCGCGGAGACCCCGGGTACGGCCGGCTGCGGAACGCCTGCCTCCTCACGCACCTCGGCGCCCAGCCGGTGTTCCTGCTCTTCCCGACCGCGCCGCCGCGCGTCAGCGACGGGTTCGTGGACACGATGGCGGAGGTCAGCGGCTTCGACCTCGAGCAGCGCTGGCTCGTCAGGCTCTACAACCCGGTCGCGGCGATGCCGAGCCTGCACGTCGCGTTCTCCGTCGTGACCGCGGCCGCCCTCGCCGAGCGGGCGACCTCGCCGGCCGGGAAGCTCGCCGCGGCCTCGTATCCGCCGCTCGTCTCGCTCGTCATCACGGCGACCGGCAACCACTACGTGCTCGACGCCGTCGCGGGCGCCGCGCTGGGCGCAGCCGCGAGGCGCCTGACGCGGCCATAGGCCGGCTCAGAACCGGAAGTAGATGAAGGGCGCGACGCCCTCGGGCCCCATCGCGTGCGTCACGAGGAGCGCGATCGAGAGGACGACCGCCTGGGCCGGGACCGGGAGCCGCGAGAACCACGCCATGATCCCAAGCGGGATTCGCGAGGGGAGGTACTGCGACCCGATGCCGACGACGATCGCGGCGATGACACCGGTCGTGACGAGCGGCGACGGCTCGCCCCAGGCCGTGAAGAGCCGGCTGATCATGCTCCACGCGTCCTCGAACGAGCTCGAGCGGAAGAAGATCCAGGCGAAGCACACGACCTGGAACGTCGCGAAGCGGTGCCACGCCCGGCGCAGCGGCGTCGAGGGTCTCTCCACGAAGCCGGGTCGCTCGCGCCACCACCGCTCGGAGACGAGCGCTGTCCCGTGGATCGCGCCCCAGGCGACGAACGTCCACCCGGCGCCGTGCCACAGGCCGCCGATTAGCATCGTCAGCATGAGGTTCCGGTACGTCGCGAGCCGCCCGCCGCGATTGCCTCCGAGCGGGATGTAGACGTAGTCGCGGAGCCAGCGGCTCAGGGTCATGTGCCAGCGCCGCCAGAAGTCCTGGATCGAGACCGCTGCGTACGGGGAGTCGAAGTTCTGCGGGAACCGGAACCCGAGCAGGAGTGCGATGCCGATCGCGATGTTGGTGTATCCGAAGAAGTCGGCGTAGATCTGCACCGCGTACGCGTAGATCGCGACGAGCACCTCGAGCGACGAGTGCTGGTCGGGGGCGCCGAAGACCCGGTCGACGATGTTCGAGGCCAGGTGGTTCGCGATCACGACCTTCATGAACAGCCCCGTGCCGATGAGGAAGAACGCGCGGGCCGTGTCGACGTAGCGCGGATCGCGAGCGGTCTCGAGCTGCGGGACGAGCTCGCCCGGCCGGACGATCGGCCCGGCGACGAGATGCGGGAAGAACGACAGGTACGCGGCGAACTTCGAGAACGACGTCGGCTGGAAGTCGCCCCGGTAGACGTCGACGACGTAGCTGATCGCCATGAACGTGAAGAAGGAGATGCCGACCGGGAGGACGATCGACCGCGCCTCGAGCGGGACGTCGATACCGACGAAAGCGAAGAGGTTGTTCGTCGACGTCGCGAAGAAGTCGTAGTACTTGAAGTAGCCGAGCAGCGCGACGTTGCCGGCGACCGCGACCGTGAGCAGCGTCTTTCGCGCCTGCGGGTCCTTCCGCTGGTGGATCCCTAGCGCGAAGAGCTGGTTCCAGACGATCGACGCCGCGAGCAGGAAGACGAAGCGCCAGTCCCAGGCGCTGTAGAAGACGAAGCTCGCGGCGATGATGAAGGGCCGCCAGCGCTCTCCGCGTGGCATGAGCAGCCACGAGAGCGGGAGCACGATCAGGAAGAAGATCGCGAAGGTAGCCGTCGGGAAGAGCACCGGCTGCGCAGTCGGTCAGTCGTCGCTCGGCGGCGGCAATCTCGGCTGCGTCTCTTCTCCGACCTCGGCGACGCCGAGAACGGGACGCTCGACCGATGGTGCGAACCAGGACGGGTCGGTCGGGTAGCCGCGCGCCAGCTCGGGCAGAGGCGCGTACACCATCTCGGTGCGCCGGCGGGCAGCGCGTGCGGCCACGAGCTCGGCGATGGCGACGAGCAGCCACGCGGCCGTCATCACTCCGACGATCTCGATTGCCTCGAGCTCGGCGATTGCCGCCGCGACCGCGACGGCGACGAGGAAGACGATCTCGAGCAGTAGCCGCGGCACGGCGGGGACGCGCGCCGCGGGGGCATCCACCGCGCGGACCCAGGTCAGCATGTCCGGCCCGGCGCCTCGGGGGTCGTCCCAGCCGGCGGTCTCGTTGCCTCCCTGGGGCAGCGCGCGCGTCTGCGCACGCATCGATTGCACTTCGGCCTGCAGGTCACCGACCTGGTGAGAGAGGTCGCGGATCGCCCCGAGGACGTCGCTCGCGTCGGCGCGTCCCGCGTCGCCGGTGCCCGCGTCAGCTGCCGCGCGATCGTCCTCCAGTCCGGGCCCGCTGATCTGCGTCGTCTCGGACGGATCCGCCACGCTCGAGGGCGCCTCTAGTCCTCGGCCGACTTCCGCATCTCGTCGATCGCCGCGCGCCCCTCGTCGTGCACGTCCGCGCGGCGCTCGTCGATCTCTGCGTCCGACGCAGGCTCGGGCGTGGGAGGCTCGACGGGCTTGAACTCCGCGGCGTCTTCGACCGGCTCCGCCGGCACAACCGGGCCGCCCGCCATGGCCGCCGCAGGTGCGGGCTCGCTGACGGGTTCGCTGACGAGCTCCGTTACGGGCTCGACGACAGGCTCGGTATCACGGGTGGAGGCGAGCTTCTGGCGGAGCTCGTCCGCGGGATCTGCGCCTGCGGGAACCGGCTCGGTCTCGTTCTTGTGCCCCCGGTTCCGGAGCTTGCGCACCAGGGCGGCGATCCCGATCGTCACGACGATCCAGGTGAGGAGCTTGCGCATCGCGTCGATGGTATCGCGCCCGCCGGGACGCGGCTTCGGGGCCGGCGGAGCGCAGTTGGACGCCGGGACGCGCGCCAGCTCGCTGCTACACTCCCGCGGCTTCCTGCCTCGCACAGGCGTCGCCCGTTCCCGGTGCCGCCCACAGCGTCCGCTGGCCGGCGAGGCCGACTAGACCGAAGGAAGGAGAACGAGGGAACCCGTGACGAAGTACGAGATTCTGCTGCTGCTCGACCCCGGCCTCGAAGAGGACCGCGAGCGCGAGATCGTCGGCCGTGTCCGCGAGCTGGTCGAGAAGGGCGAGGGCACGTGGGACCTGCACGACGCGTGGGGCCGCCGCCGGCTCGCCTACGAGATCGACCACAAGGCCGAGGGCTCGTACCACCTGCTCCACTTCACCTCCGAGCCCGCGACCCTCGACGAGATCTCGCGCGTCCTCCGTATCGAGGACGACGTCATACGCCACATGGCGACACGCCGGATCGAGGGCAGTCCGGCCCGGCCGGTAGCGCCTCCCGCGCCGGCGCGCGATGATGGCGAGACGACCGGCGCCGAGCCGGAGACCGCACCCGAGGCGGAACAGGAGCCGGAGACCGCACCCGAAGCGGGCCAGGAGCCGGAGACCGCACCCGAGGCCGACCAGGAGGAGGAGTAGAGCATGGCGGGCGACATCAACCGAGTCATCCTCGTCGGACGTCTTACGCGCGACCCGGAGCTGCGCCACTTGCCCTCCGGAACCCCCGTCCTCGAGATGGGAGTCGCCGTCAACGGCAGGCAGCAGGACGACTCCGGCAACTGGGTCGACAAGCCCAACTTCTTCGACGTCAAGGTCTTCGGCAACCAGGCCGAGATGCTGAGCCAGCACCTGACGAAAGGTCGCCGGATCGGCATCGACGGGCGCCTCGACTGGCGCTCGTGGGAGGCACAGGACGGCAGCAAGCGCTCGAAGGTTGACGTCGTCGCGCAGAGCGTCCAGTTCCTCGACAGCCGCATGGAAGGCGGCGAGGCGGCGCCCGCGTACGTCCAGACCGCGGCAGCGCCCGCCGGAGGCGACGACTTCCCGACCTCCCCGACCGACGACGACATTCCTTTCTAGGAGACATCGATGGCGAGCAAGAAGACCGCGACCCCGTCCCGCAGGCGCACAGGCCCTGCAAGCGCTCCCGGCAAGCGCAAGAGCTGCCACTTCTGCCGGGACAAGGTGGACGAGATCGACTACAAGAACATCGCCCAGCTGCGGCGCTACATCTCGGAGAAGGGGAAGATCCGCTCCCGTCGGATCACCGGCGCGTGCCGGCGCCACCAGCTCCAGGTCGCCTCGGCGGTGAAGCGGGCGCGCGAGATGGCGCTCCTGCCCTACGTCTCCCAGTAAGCCGATGGAAGTCATCCTCCTCAAGGACGTCGACAAGCTCGGGCTGCGCGGAGACGTCGTCGACGTCGCCCGCGGCTACGCGCGGAACTACCTTCTCCCGCGGCAGCTGGCCGAGGTCGCGACGAAAGCGCGGCTCGCCGAGCTGCAGCGGATCGAGGCCAACCGCGCGCGGCATGAGGCCCGGAGCGCGGAGCAGGCGGAGGAGATCGCGGGCGTGCTCGGCAAGACGGTGCTCACCTTCGAGGTCAAGGCGGGCCCGACGGGCGCGCTCTTCGGCTCCGTCACCGCGACCGACATCACCGACGAGATCTGGCGCACGCGGAAGATCCGGATCGACCGGCGCAAGATCGCCATCGACCCGATCAAGCGCATCGGGCGCTATGCGATCCCGATCGAGGTGTTCCAGGACGTCAGCGTCGAGGTAAAGACCCTCGTCGTGCCCGAGGGCGGCGAGCTGCCGCCCGAGGAGGAGCTCGCGGCTCTCGAGGCCGCGGCGGCTGCGGAAGAGGCGGAGCACGTCGCGGAGGTCGAAGCCGAGCATGCCGAGGCGGAGACCGCGATCGCAGAGGTCATGGCCGAGGAGGAGCCGGAGGCCGACGACGAGGCCGAAGACGCGGTCGCGGACGACGCTGAGGCTGAGGCTGAGACCGAACCGGCGGCCGAGCCCGAGGCGGCCGAGGCTGCCGAATCGGCGGTCGAGGCGGCCGCAGACGAGCCGCAACCGGCTTCCGACGCGAGCTAGCGGACCCCGCGCGCTTTCCACAGTCCTACCCACAGGGCTGTTGAGGGATGCGAGAAGTTCCCGCACGAAGCGCCTGTTTCCGGCTGGAAAACTTCGCCTCTCGTGTTCGCAGGCCGTCCGGCGTCGGGGATAACCTTCGAACATATGTTCCGTTGTCCCTGCATGGGCGGCAAGCCAGGTAGCGCATGGACGAGTCGGCCGCGGACGGGTTGACTCCCGCTCCCATGGCTGTCGTCGAACGTCCGAGCGCTGGGCCCGCGAGCACGGGGCCGATCGTCCCGCCGCAGAACCTCGAGGCCGAGGAGTCGGTCCTCGGCGCGATGCTCCTGTCCCCGATCGCGGTCGGGAACGTGAGCGAGATCCTCGACGCGTCCGACTTCTATCGGGAGAGTCACGGCAAGATCTTCCTCGCGGCGCTCGGGCTCTGGGCGAAGGGCGAGCCCGTCGACGCCATCACGATCGCGAACGAGCTCGACGAGCGCAGCCAGCTCGAGCAGGTCGGAGGACAGGCGCGCGTCGCGGAGCTTGCTGCGCTCGTCCCGAGCACCTCGAACGTCGAGCACTACGCGCGGATCGTCAAGGAGATGGCGACGCTGCGGGGGCTCGTCCGTGCGGGTCAGGAGATCACGAGGCTCGGCCAGGACCGCCCGGGCGAGGTGGTGGATCTCGTGGACCGCGCCGAGCAGATCGTGTTCGAGCTCGGCCAGCAGCGGGTGACGAGCGACTTCTCGCACATCGAGGTGCTGCTCAAGGAGAGCTTCGAGCGGATCACGCAGCTGTACGAGGCGGGCGTCGACATCACCGGCGTTCCGAGTGGCTTCCGGGAGCTCGACTCCCTCACCTCCGGCTTCCAGCCTGGCAACCTCGTCATCCTCGCGGCACGCCCCTCCATGGGGAAGTCGTCGCTCGCGCTCGGGACGGCGACGAACCTCGCGGTGCGGAACGAGGTCCCGGTGGCCCTGTTCACGCTCGAGATGTCCAAGTCCGAGGTGACGCAGCACATGATGTGCAGCGAGGCGAAGGTCGAGTCGCAGCGCCTGCGCAGCGGCCGGCTCGCCCCGGACGACTGGCCCCGCCTGACGGCTGCCTGCGACCGGCTGATGAAGGCGCCGATCTACGTCGACGACACGGGCTCCACGACGATCATGGAGGTCCGTTCGAAGGCGCGTCGCCTGAAGTCGCGCGAGCCGGCGCTCGGGCTGATCATCGTCGACTACCTCCAGCTCATGACCTCGGGCGTCAATGCCGAGAACCGCGTCCAGGAGGTGTCGCAGATCTCGCGGGCGCTCAAGGTGCTCGCCCGCGACCTCGAGGTCCCGATCCTCGCGCTCTCGCAGCTGTCGCGGGCAGTCGAGCAGCGTCACGACAAGCGCCCGATCCTTTCCGACCTCCGCGAGTCCGGCAGCCTCGAGCAGGACGCCGACCTCGTCTTCTTCATCTACCGCGACGAGTACTACCTCGGTGAGGAGTCAGATCAGCAGGGCGTCGCGGAGGTCATTCTCGCGAAGCACCGCAACGGCCCGACGGGTACCGCGAAGCTGTCCTTCCTACGGCGCTACGCGAAGTTTGCTGATCTGGCTGCGGCGTAAGGCGGCTCGGACGAGCCGCGCGAGCTCGCGGCCAGCCGTGTTCGCGGACCTCGCCGCTGCGTAGACGAGTCGGCGGGAAGCCGCGCGCGGCGGCGTGCAACACTCAGCTCCGTGCCCGCGACCGTCATCGTCGGCGCCCAGTGGGGCGACGAGGGGAAGGGAAAGATCGTCGACCTGCTCGCGCAGGACGCGGACCTCGTCTGCCGCTATCAGGGCGGGCCGAACGCCGGCCACACGATCGTCATCGGCGACGAGACGTACAAGATCCGCCAGATTCCGAGCGGGATCGTGGGCGGCAAGCGCAGTGCCATCGGGGCAGGCTGCGTGGTCGATCCCGGCGTGCTCGTGGCCGAGCTCGACGACCTCGAGGCGCGGGGCCACGTCACCTCCGGGCGCCTGTTCGTCTCCGGGAACGCGCACCTCGTCATGCCGTGGCACGTCGCGCTCGACGGAGCGCGGGAGCGGCGACTCGGTCGGCTCCAGATCGGCACGACCCGTCGCGGGATCGGGCCGGCGTATGCCGACAAGGCGACGCGCATCGGCATTCGTGTCCAGGACCTCCTCGACCCGAAGATCTTCCGACAGAAGGTCGAGCTCGCGGTCGCGGAGAAGAACATCTGGCTCACGCGCGTGTACGAGCTCGCGCCGCTCGATCTCGACGAGATCCTGAGCACGAATCTTGCGTACGCGGAGCGACTCGGGCCGTACGTCGCGGACACCTCGCTCCTCGTCGACCGGGCGCTTCGCGCCCGAGAGCGCGTCCTCTTCGAGGGCGCGCAGGGGACGCTCCTCGACCTCGACCACGGCACGTATCCGTTCGTCACCTCCTCGAGCCCAATCGCGGCGGGCGCGGCGGTGAGCTTCGGGGTCGGGCCGAATCGGATCGACGAGATCGTCGGTGTCGCGAAGGCGTACGTCACACGCGTCGGCGAGGGCCCGTTCCCGAGCGAGATCGAGGGTGAGGACCAGGACCGCGTTCGCGAGCTCGGCCAGGAGTTCGGCACCGTCACCGGGCGCGAGCGGCGGTGCGGGTGGCTCGACCTCGTCGCGCTCCGGTTCGCCGTCCGCGTCAACGGCATCACCTCACTCGCGCTGACGAAGCTCGACGTGCTCTCGGAGTTCGGCGAGCTGCCCGTATGCGTGCGCTACCGGCTGTCAGACGGCACGGAGACGGATGACTTCCCCGCGCACCAGAGCGACTTCCACCACTGCAGGCCGGTGTTCGAGACGCTGCCCGGGTGGCGAGTCGCGCTCGACTCGCGGGAGCTGCCGACTGCGGCTCGAGGTTATGTGTCGTTCGTCGAGGAGGCGCTCGACGTGCCGGTGACGCTGGTCGGGACGGGAGCCGCGCGCGAGCACGTGCTCGCGCTCCCCTAGGCGTTCACTTAGACCGCTCGAGGTAGAGCTCCGTGAACTCCCGGCAGCGGTCGTCTTCGTCGAACCGACAGAGGAAGACGTTGTGGTACTCCCGCTCTGGGTCGCGGTAGCGGGATACACCAATGGCGACGGCCCCGTCGTCGTGAACGGACCACGGCCGGTACTCGGCCGACCATGAGCCCTCGTCGTCCGGCGACTCGAGCCAACTCGCGGCGATCGCCTCGCGGCCCGAGATCGGCTCGTCCCACGGGTGGTAGCGGTACTCGGCGTGCTCTGCGAACAGGCTCTCGATCGCTTCCCGGTCGTACGCTCGCCACGCGGCCACGTAGTCGTCGAGCCACCGCTGGAAGGTCGCCTCGTCCATCGCCGGAGCTTACGTCGCCGCGGCCGCTCACGGCTTAGACTCGCTCAGTGCGAGTGCTCGTCGTGGGCTCCGGCGGCCGTGAGCATGCGCTCGCGTGGAAGCTGGCCGAGTGCCCGTCCGTCACGGAGGTGCATGCGGCGCCGGGCAGCCCGGGAATCGCGCGGCTCGGCGAGTGCCACCCGATTCGCGCGGAGGACGCAGAGAGCCTGCTCGCGCTCTCCCGCTCGCTCGACGTCGAGCTCGTCGTCGTCGGGCCGGAGGCGCCGCTCGTCGCAGGCGTCGCCGACGTCCTTCGACATGCCGGTATCTCGGTGTTCGGGCCGAGTGCGGCCGCAGCACGGATCGAGGGCTCGAAGACGTTCGCGAAGGACGTCATGGCGGCGGCGGGAGTGCCGACGGCGGCGGCGATGGCGGTCGCGCGTGCTCCGTGCGTCGTGAAGGCCGACGGCCTCGCCGCCGGCAAGGGGGTCTTCATTTGCCGCACGGTCGAGGAGCTCGACGCGGCATTGAGCGCCGTTGCCGCGTTCGGCGGCGGCTTCGTGGTCGAGGAGCTGCTCGAAGGCCCGGAGGTGTCGGTGTTCGCCGTCTGCGACGGTGCCGACGCGGTGGGGCTCGTGCCTGCGCAGGACTTCAAGCGCGCGTTCGATGGTGACGAAGGGCCGAACACCGGCGGCATGGGCTCGTACGCGCCCGTCCCGGGGCTCGGGGCGGACGCCGTGGAGCAGGTGCTCGACGCCGTTCACCGTCCGGTGCTCGAGGAGCTCAGCAGTCGCGGCGCGCCGTTCGTCGGTCTGCTCTATGCGGGCCTGATGCTCACAGACGATGGGATGCGCGTGCTGGAGTTCAACTGCCGTTTCGGAGATCCGGAGACGCAGTCCGTGTTGCCGCTCCTCCACGGCGACCTCGCGGAGGTGCTGGCGGCCGCCGCGCTGGGGGAGCTAGGAGGCGTCTCGATCGGATTGAAGGACGCCGCCGCGGTGACGGTGGTGGTCGCCGCGTCCGAGTACCCGGCTCGGGGTGACCGGGGTTCCGAGATCACGGGTTGCGCCGCGGCCGAGGCGCACTCGCTCGTGTTCCACGCGGGGACGGCGGTGCACGGCGATCGCCTCGTGACGAACGGCGGGCGCGTCCTCAACGTGACGGGCGTCGGGGAGACGATCGGCGCCGCGCGGGAGGCGGCCTACGCCGGTGTCGGGGAGATCGCCTTCGACGGCGCAAGGTCGCGGGGAGACATCGCCCTTGCTGCGGCCGACGGACGTGTGCTCACGCTGAGCGGATGAGTCGCGAAGCGGCTCTGGCCTGAGGGGCCACCCCGCGCCTCCTCCCGCTTCGAGCGTAACGCCGAGACCCGCACGGGTGGGACACGAGAGCGCGTCAAGACGTGAACACCTGTGCCGCCTGCAGCGGCCTCTAGAATCGACGCAGTGATCCCTCGCTACTCCCGACCGGCGATGTCGCACGTGTGGTCGGAGGAGGCGAAGCTCGAGCGGTGGCTCGCAGTGGAGCTGGCAGCGCTCGATGCATGGAGCGAGGCCGGTGGCGTTCCGCGTGCGGCGACCGAGGCGATCCGCGCCACTGCCCGAGTGCCGGCGCCCGAGCGCGTGGCCGAGCTCGAGCGCACGACCCATCACGACGTCGCAGCGTTCGTCGACGCCGTTTCGGAGCAGCTCGGCGAGCAAGGGCGCTGGTTCCACTTCGGGCTGACGTCGTCGGACGTGCTCGACACAGCCCTCGCGCTCGCCGTGCAAGACGCCGGGCGGCTCGTGCTGTCCGGTCTCGACGACGCATTCGAGGCCGTTGTCGCCCGCGCGGAGGAGCACCGCGACACGCCGACGATCGGACGCACACACGGAGTTCATGCCGAGCCGACGACGTTCGGGCTCAAGCTCGGCGGCTGGGCCTTTCAGCTTGCGCGCGACCGCGCGCGGATCGTCCACGCGCTCGAGGGCATGCGCGTCGGGAAGCTCTCCGGTGCGGTCGGCACGTACGCGTCCGCGCCGCCCGAGGTCGAGCGCGTTGCGTGCGAGGCGCTCGGCCTCGAGCCGGCACCCAGCTCGACGCAGATCCTGCAGCGCGACCGGCACGCAGAGCTGCTCTCGGCCCTTGCGCTTCTCGCTTCTTCGCTCGAGCGGTACGCGCTCGAGATCCGCAACCTCGCGCGCACGGAGGTGCGGGAGGTCGAGGAGCCGTTCGGCGCGGGTCAGAAGGGCTCGTCGGCCATGCCACACAAGCGGAACCCGATCGTCGCCGAAAGGATCTGCGGGCTTGCCCGGGTCGTTCGCGGGTACGCCGCGGTCGGGCTCGAGAACGTCGCGCTCTGGCACGAGCGCGACATCTCGCACTCATCGGCCGAGCGTGTGGTGCTCCCGGATGCGTTCCTCGCGGTGGACTACATGCTCGAGCGGTTCGCATGGCTCATGCGCGGGCTCGTCGTCCGGAGCGAACGGATGCGGGAGAACCTCGAGGCGACGGGCGGCCTCTTCTACAGCCAGCGGCTACTGCTCGCGCTCGTCGACTCCGGCCTCGCGCGGGACGAGGCGTACCGCCTCGTCCAGCGCCACGCGATGCGTGCGTGGGACGAGGGGCTCGACTTCCGAGAGCTCGTGAGAGCCGACGCCGAGATCGCCGGCCGCGTCTCTCTCGACGATGTATTCGACCTTTCTGCGTTCACGCAGCACACAGACGTCGTCTTCGGCCGGCTGCGAGCGCTCACCACGGAAAAGGAGACAGTGGATGCCTGAAGCCGTACACGTCGCAAGCGGCAAGGTCCGCGAGATCTACGCGCTCGACGACGAGCGCCTGCTGCTCGTTGCGAGCGACCGAATCTCGACCTTCGACGTCGTCCTCGGGACGCCGATCCCCGACAAGGGACGCGTTCTCACCGGCCTGTCCGCGTTCTGGTTCCGGCGGACGGAGGACATCGTCCCGAATCACCTGCTCGAGCTCCGCGACGACGGGCGCACCACGGTGTGCCAGAAGCTCGACATGCTTCCGATCGAGTGCGTCGTCCGCGGGTACCTGGCCGGCTCCGGGTGGAAGGACTACCAGGCGACGGGTGAGGTGTGCGGCCACCGGCTTCCGGACGGGATGCGCGAATCGGACAGGTTCCCGGAGCCGATCTTCACGCCTGCGACGAAGGCCTCGGAAGGGCATGACGAGAACATCGACGAGGCGCGGGCGGCCGCGCTCTGTGGCGAGGAGCTCTACGAGGCCGCGAAGCGCGCCTCGCTCGAGCTCTACCGCTTCGCAGCGAAGCACGCAGAAGCACGCGGGATCATTCTCGCGGACACGAAGTTCGAGCTGGGGCTCGCGCCGGATGGCACCCTCGTGCTCGGGGACGAGGCGCTGACTCCCGACTCGTCCCGTTTCTGGCCCGCGGACGAGTACGAGCCGGGACGGCCGCAGCCCTCGTTCGACAAGCAGTTCGTGCGCGACTGGTGCGAGACCACGGGGTGGGACAAGACGCCGCCGGGGCCGGAGTTGCCCGACGACGTCGTAACCGGGACGCGCGCGCGGTACGTCGAGGCGTTCGAGCGGCTCACGTCGATCTCGTTCGAGAGCTACGCCGCCGATCCGGACGTCGTCCTGTGAGGGCCACCGTCCTCGTGCGTCCCAAGGACGGGATCCTCGATCCCCAGGGAGAGGCGGTCGGAGGCTCGCTTCGCAAGCTCGGCTTCGACGTGAGCCAGGTGCGCGTGGGCCGCGTCATCGATGTCGAGTTCACGGCCGACGGCCGCGAGGACGCCAGTGCGCAGCTCGACCGGATGTGCGGCGACCTGCTCGCAAACCCGCTCATCGAGAGTTTCGAGGTGAGCCTCGCCGAGGACGACGCCTGATGCCTGGACCGCTCGTCGCGATCGTCCAGTTCCCGGGGTCGAACGACGACCACGATGCGGCCTGGGCGCTCGCCGCCGTTGGCGGCGACCCCGCACTCGTGTGGCACGAGGAGCCGGAGCTTCCGCTCGACACCGGCGCGGTCGTCCTCCCCGGCGGCTTCTCGTACGGCGACTACCTTCGCTGCGGGGCGATCGCGAGCCTGGCGCCGGCGATGGGCGCGGTGCGCCGCTTCGCCGAGGAAGGCGGACCGGTGCTCGGAATCTGCAACGGGTTCCAGATCCTTTGCGAGTCACGGCTGTTGCCGGGGGTTCTGCAGCAAAACCACCAGCTGGAGTTCGTCTGCAGCGACGAGGCTCTCATCGTGGAGAACGCCGAGTCGCTGTTCATGCGGCGGTGCTCGCCTGGGCAGGAGCTCGTCATCCCGGTCAAGCACGGCGACGGCGCGTGGTACGCCGACGAGGCCGCGGTGGCAGGGCTCGAGCAGCGTGGGGGGATCGCGCTCCGCTACCGCGACGAGGTGAACGGCGCCGTCGGTGGCATCGCGGGTGTCGTCAACGAAGCAGGCAACGTCATGGGCCTCATGCCCCACCCCGAGCATGCCGTCGATCCGCTGCTCGGCTCCGCCGACGGAGGGCTCCTGCTGGCGGCGCTCGTGGATGCTGCCGCGGAGCACGTCCTCGCTGCCGCGTAGCGCGGCGGGGGACGACCGGCAGGCAAGGCAGAGCGAACCAGCGCCGCAAGCGGCGGTCCTCGCCAGGTCAGAGCCTGAGCACCTCCTTGAGCACGGGCGCGCGCTCGAGCGCCGCCCGCAGCCGCTCGAGGTCGCGCGCCCGCATCGTCACGGGCCCGCGCCGTGCCCGGCCGACGGGCTTGGATCCGGGTTGCGCCGAGCCCGAGGTCGTGTACGCGAATCGGATGAGGCGCTCGCCGCCCGACGCCTCGAGCAGCTGGACGACCACTGCGAACCGCTTGTCCCCCGCACGCTGCGGGACCGAGACCTCCTCGAGGACGGACGCCGCGCCCCAGGGCGTCGCTGCTACCGGCTCCTTCTTCGCGGTCGTGGTCGCCATGCCGCGAGCCTAGAGACGCTCCGATCACGCATGGGTAACGGCTTCGTGCCGAATGCGTATCAACGGCCGACGAGCGCGTCGGCCGGGCCTCGACCGCCGGACGCTACCCGTGCCGCTCGATCAGCTCGATCCGGTACTCGTCCGGATCGCGGACGAAACAGATCCGCGAGCCGCCCTCGCTCACCTGGTAGGGAGGACGCTCGGGCTCGATCCCGTGACCGGTCTTGAGGTTCTCGAGCGTGGTGTCGAGATCGTCCACGCCGATCGCGATGTGCCCGTAGCCGGAACCGACGTCGTACGTTCGGCCGTCGTGGTTGAACGTCAGCTCGAGGACGTTCTCGTCGTCTCCGAGCGAGAAGAAGTAGTTGGTCGCCTCGAGGTCGCCGTTGCGGACGATGTCCATGTCGCGCGAGAAGCGAAAGCCGAGCGCCTCGTAGAAGCCGCGGCTCTTTTCCGGATCCGTGATCCGCACCATGGTGTGCAAGAAGTTGGCCATGCTGCCATCCTAGGCCCGCGGACGCAGTCCCCGCGAGGGGAGCGGCTCACGGGTCGCGGGCGGTCCACTCGGGCGACCGCACCTCCGCGATCGCGGCGTCGAGCCACTCGAGCCGGGCCTCCGCGCCTCCGATGCCGCCCTCGAGAGCGATGCGGAATGCGCGCGACTTTCGGTCGTTCCCGGTCGGCTCGGCCTCGATCCGCCTGTACTCCTCGAGGACACCGCTCCAGTACGCGCGCTCGTGCTCGAGGTGCGCCGCAGCCTCCTCGGAGTCGAGAAGCCAGAGGAAGAAGGTCCGGAGCGCCGCCTCGCTCCGCACACGGCGGTCTGGCTCCGTCTCGCGCAGCCAGCGGCGCACGTCGTCGAGTCCCGCCTGGGTGATCGCGTACGTCTTCGACCCACGCGCGCCCGCCTGAGTCTGCTCGATCAACCCGGCCTCGAGGAGCCGTGCGAGCTCCGGGTAGATCTGGCTGTGGCTCGCGGGCCATGCGTACGCGAGGGACTGCTCGAAGTGCTTGAGCAGTGCGTAGCCGGTACGAGGGCAATCGGCCAGCGCTCCGAGAAGTGCATAGCGGAGTGCCATCAGTGATATGTCAGTCTTGACATGTCAATCCATTCACGATAAATCATGTGGCGGATGCGAATGGCCCTCGCAGCTCTGGTGCTCGGCGTCGTCGCGATCGCGGGCGCGGCGCAGGGAGGCTGGGCGCAGGCCAATTCCTCCGCCATTCCCGGCGCCGCCAAGGACGTGCGCGAGCTCGGGGCGCAGCTCGAGACAATCCATCCGGATCTGTTCCGGAACGTCTCCAAGCTGCGTTTCCGCTCCGAGGTGGACACGCTCGCGCACCGCGCCCCGAGTCTCGATCCGAACCAGCTCCTCGTCGGGCTGATGCGGATCGCGGCGCTGCCGGGCGACCGGAACGGGCATACGGGGCTCTTCCCGCTTCAACCCCATCGGCGCGAGCTTCATCTCTATCCGCTGCGCCTCTACGACTTCGCGGACGGGGTCTACGTCGTGGACGAGGTGGGCGCGCCGAGTCTCACGGGCCTGAGGGTCATCGGGCTCGCAGGGCTCCCGATCGAGCAGGTGCTCGCACGCGTTCGGCCGCTCGTCCCGCACGACAACGAGTCGAGCCTGCGAGCGCTCGCGCCGCACTACGCGCTCGTTGCGGAGGTGCTCGCCGGCCTTGGCGTGACCGCCGGGATCGGTCCTGTCGAGTTCACGTTCGAGCGTACGAGTGGCGAGCGCTTCGAGCAGGAACTGTCCCCGCTCGCCGGATCGGACTATGCGGCGGAGTTCGCCGATCCGCTGCACGGGCACAACCCCTCGGTGCTTCCCCAGCGCGCCCGCCCGCTCTACCTCGCCGGCGCGGGGCGCGAGCTCTACGTCCGCAAGCTCGCCGGAGGCCGCGTGCTCTACGTCGGCTACAACAGCGCGCTCGCATCGACCTTCGAGTTCGCGTCCGTGCTCGAACGGTTGGCCAGGTCCCGCGCAGTAGGCCGTGTCATCGTCGACGTGCGTCTGAACGGCGGCGGGAACAACCAGTCGTACCGTCCGCTGTACAGCGTGCTCGCGTCCCAGCGGATCAATCGGCCGGGACGCCTGTACCTCCTGGTCGGCCGCGCGACGTTCTCGGCCGCGGGAAACTTCGCGGCGGAGATCGACCGCTACACGCGCGCAGTGCTCGTGGGCGAGCCGACCGGAGGCGGCGTCAACCAGTACGGCGACGCTACGACCATCACGCTGCCTGCGACGGGCTGGGAAGTCCACGTCGCCACGTCGTACGTCGTGCGCGGCACGCCCAACGACAAGCGGCTCGCGATCGTCCCATCCCGACGCGTCGACCTGCACGCTGCCGAGTTCCTGGCAGGCCGCGATCCGGTGCTCGCGGCTGCGCTGAAAGGAATCTGAGCGATAACGGCCGAACCCACCGGCGCGACGCTCGACTCTGTGGCTCACTCGTACTCCGGCGGTACATCGGGACAGAGCGCTACCGGGCGCAACAGGATCCCAACCGCCGAGTCCTCGCGCGTCAGATACCACTGATGGACCACGTCGTCTCGGGCGCCGAGCCCGCGACCGAGAAGCTCGTCGCATTCGAGGCAGGAGGCAAGCAGTGAAACGGATCGTTTTCGCGTTGGTCGCCGTCGTCGCCGCGGTCGGTCTCGTGATCGCTCCCGCGGGCGGCTCTGCCACGTCGCATGCGTGCGTCAGCGCGAACGAGCTCTGGTTCCGGGCCGCGGACGGCACGCGGCTCGTCGGTCATCGCTTCGGCGGTGCGAAGCCGGGAGCGCGCACCGCGGTGGTCATGGCGCACATGTCGGTGGGGGACCTCTGCCAGTGGGTGCCGTTCGCGCGCAAGCTCGGGCGCCAGGGCGTGTTCGCCTTCCCCTTCGACCTGCGCGGGCACGGCTTCTCCGAGGGCAGGCAGAACCACCGGCGCGCGGCGGCGGACATCGCGGCGGCGGTGCGCGCGGTGCGGGCGCTCGGCGCGAAGAAGGTCGTCGTCATGGGTGCCTCGCTCGGGGGCATCGCGGCGCTCGTCGCCACGCCGAACTTGAAGCCGGCAGTCGACGGGGTCGTCTCCGTGTCCGGGCCGGTCGCGATCCCGGGCACGCTGAACGCCATGTCTGCTGTGAAGAAGCTCGACGTGCCGACGCTCTACGTCGTGTCGGAGGACGACCAGAACCCGCCGTACGACTTCGCGGCCGACGCGCAGACGCTGTACGACGAGACGGGGACGGACGAGAAACGGCTCGAGGTCCTGCCTGGGTCGCTGCACGGCACGTTCCTCGTCGACGGCTCGGCGGCCGTACGGGCACTTCTCCGGTCGTTCGTGCGCGACCCGGCCGCCACGGTCCAGTCCTAGCCGAGCTAGGCGACCGGAATTTCACTCCGCGCCGGCGCAGGGCTGCGGTGGTCGTCGATGAGCTCGAACGTGTCGCCGAAGATCAGGCCCCGGACGTGATCCGACTCGAGAAAGTCGCGCGGGAAGCCGACGCGGAAGTCGCTCAGCTCGCCGAGACGCTCCATATGCGAAGGCGGGAGCTCGAGGTCGAGCGCCCCGAGGTTCTCGCGCATCTGCGCCTCGGACCGGGCGCCGATGATCGGCACGAGCGGCCACGGCTGCTGGCGGACCCAGGCCGTCGCGACCTGGGACGGCGTCACGTCCAGCTCGCCGGCGACGGCGATCACCTCGCGCGCGATCGCATTCACGTGCTCGCTGGCTCCGTCGTCGCGACGCGGTTCGTCTGAGTCCGTCAGGTACTTCCCTGTCAGCGCTCCGCCGTCGAGGATGCCCCACGGCGTCGCCGCGAGGTCGAGCGCGGCCGCCATCGGCAGGAGCTCCCGCTCTGCGGCCCGCCCCGCGAGCGAGTACGGGAACTGCACGGCGACGGGACGCGCCCAGCCGCGGAGCTCCGCCATGGTCACGGCCTGGGAGACGACCCACGCCGGCGTGTCCGACAGGGCGACGTACAGCACCTTCCCCGAGGAGACGAGGTCGTCGAACCCGCGCAACACCTCCTCGACGGGCGTCATGCCGTCCCACATGTGCAGCCAGAGCAGGTCGACGTAGTCGGTCCCGAGCCTACGGAGGCTCGACTCGAGCGTCTGGACGAGGTTCTTGCGCTGGTTGCCGCCGGCGTTCGGGTCGTCGCGGCGCTGCGTCAGCGTGTACTTCGTGGCGACGACGAACCGCTCGCGGTCCTCGCGGATGAGCTCGCCGACGAACCGCTCGCTTTCGCCGTCCGTGTAGTTGCAGGCCGTATCGACGAAGTTTCCGCCCGACTCGACGAAGGCGTCGAAAATCGCCCGGCTCTCCTCCATCGACGCTCCCCAGCCCCAGGCCTCGCCGAAGGTCATCGTGCCGAGGGCGAGCTCCGAGACGCGGAGCCCGCTTCGGCCGAGCAGCTTGTAACGCATCACTCCTCCATTCCTTCGAGGTAGGTCTCGAGCAGGGCCGTGCTCTCCGCCAGCGTCTGGCGGCGCAGCACATACCCGGTCTTCTTGGAGATGTCGGTCACGACGAGCCCGCCGGTGCGCAGCACGAGCAGGTGGCCGTGCACCGTGGACTTCGCGAGCCCGAGCAGCTCGGTCAGCTCGTGCAAGGTGGCGGGGCCCGACGCCAGCCGGCGCAGGATGCGAAGGCGTGTCTCGTCGCCGAGCGCCTTGTAGGCGGCGACGAGCGGGTCTGGCGGAGCGTCGCCCGTGACGTGCGCCTCGGCGACCCCGTAGCAGACGATCTTCGTGGCTCCCGACTCGGTGAAGATCGACCAGGGCCGGCTGACGAGGTTCGGGACGAGCAGGATCCGGTCGATCCCGGGCTCGGGCGTGTACCGGATGCCGCGCGTCGCCGTGTCGAGTAGCTCCTCGATCGGCAGCCGCTCCGTGAGGGCGCCGATCGCCCGGGCGCTGCGACGAAGCACCAGGGCGGTCGTGCGTTCGTCCGGATGGAGGACGGACTCATTCCAGCCTTCGCAGGCGGTCTGGAGGAGGCTCTTGGCCTCTTCGGGGTCGAGCGCGAGCGCGTGCTCGTAGGCGGGGCGCTGCCAGTCCGCGCAGCCTTCGAGGAGCGACCGCACGGCCGGGGGCCGACCTTCGGCGGCATCCGCGACCACCTCCCTCGAGACGTCGCCGCGGTAGGTCTCGAGGCGAAAGCCGAGGAGGAGCTTGCGGAGCTCGAGGGCGGGCGTCGCAGCGAGGGTCGCGAGAAACGCGGCGCCGTCGCGTGGCGTTGCCGTCTCGGTCGCGAGCGCCAGGAGATAGCCGAAGAGGATCTCGTGGCCCCCGGAGTAGCGCTCGATCGCGTCGAGGGCGTCGCCGGGAAGCCGGTCGCGCGTTCGGTCGAACCACGCCGCGCCAACCGCGTAGCTCGCCGGGTCCTCGTCGCGGTCGACGAACATCCGCAAGCCGAGCACGAGCTCGTACGCGGTTCCGTAGTCCACGGCGGTCTCGGCCGCCGACTGCAGAGCGAGTCCCTTCGCCCGAGGTTCGCTGTTAGACGAACGCATCGTTCGTAATCTACCGAACGCAGTACTCCGCGCGCCAGCGAGCTCGCGTGGTGGCCCTGCGCCACAAGGCGTCCAGCTGCTTGTGTCGAACCGGTACGGGAAAGGTCGACGTGTCGCACGACTGACGGGGGGAGCTCTTGCGGATCATCGTTCTCGACTGCTTCACGCGGATGGGCCTCGCGGTCGTCAATGCGCTCGACCGCTCGTACGAGCTCGTCGGCGGGGACGCGGAGCTCCCGTCCGGGGGACAGCCCGGCCGCGACCGCTTCCTGCGGTCTCCCAGGCTCCGCGACGTCTTCCGCTACCCGGCGGTAGGGCGCCGACCCGAGGAGTTCCGGGAGGCGATCCTCGATGCCTGTCGGCGCTACCAGGCCAACGCCGTGTTCCCGACGAGCTCGGCGACGGTGCTCGCGCTCTCGCGCCTCCGGAGCGAGCTTGGCGATGACGTACCCGCAACGTTCGTCTGCGAGGGATGGGAGAAGGTCTCGCGGCTGGCCGACAAGTGGGGGCTGGACGAGGTCGCGCTCGAGCTCGGGCTACCCACCCCGCGGACGGTCCTCGCCGAGTCGGGCCGGATCGAAGAGGCACACGCCCTCGGACTGCCGCTCGTCGCCAAGCCGCGGATTGCGGAAGCGGCTCAGGGCATCCGCTTCCTCGCCACGCGCGAGGCGGTCGAGCTGTTCGTCGGCTCTGGCCAGGCCCGCGTGGGAGCGCAGCTCGATGGGCCCGCGTTCGTCCTCCAGGAGTACGTCGACGGCGAGGTGCACAACGTCGGAGGCTGCGTGCAGGACGGCACGTACGTCTCGCTGCTCACGAACAAGCACCTCTTCGAGCGCTTCGAGCACGGAGGCCCGGGCATCGTGCACGTGACGACCAAGGTGCCCGAGATCATGGAGGGCGCGCGCCTGCTCGCCGCGACGTTCGAGTGGAACGGACCGCTGCACTTCAACTTCTTCCTCGGCGGCGACGGGCGCTACCTGCTCGCCGACTGCAACCCGAGGGTCTGGGGGAGCACCGAGCTCGCCGTCGCGGCGGGCGTGAACGTCTGCCAGCAGGCCGTCGACGTCATGGTGCTGGGCCGGCGCCTCGAGCCCCGATCCGACTACCGCGTCGGCCTCGCGTCGAAGTGGATCACGCCGGGGACCTTGCAGCAGTGCCTTCGGAAGCCGCGCACGCCGCGGGCGATCCTCTCGCGCGTCGCGAGCCTCGTCGACCCGCGGCAACCGAGCATCTCGAACCTACGGCTCGGCAACTTCCGGCACCTCGCGACGATCGTGCTCGACACTGCCGAGCGGCGAGGGAGGCGCAAGGCCTCTGCGTCTCAGCTGGTCGCCGACAGCTCCGGATCCAGGTCCTCCGCGATCAGCCCGAAGAGCACGCCGTCGACCCAGCCGCCGTCGCGCCAGTAGGCCTTCCGGCGGACGCCCTCCCGCATGAACCCCGAGCGCTCCGCGTGCCGCATCGCTCGCTCGTTGAAGCCGTAGACCTCCATCTGGAGGCGATGGAAGCCAAGGTCATCGATGAGGTGGCGCTGGAAGAGACGGGCTGCGTCTTGCGCCGCACGGTTGCCGCGGAAGTCGGGATGGATCGCGAGGCCGCCGAGGTTCGCGATTCGGCTTCGCTGGTTCGTGCGCTCGAACTGCATCGAGCCAGCGGGCGCCCCGTCGACCTCGACGACGAAGACGCCGAACGCCTGCGGATCCGTATCGGAGCGCTCGACCTCCGCCCGCACCCGTTCGGGGTCCTTGGCGCGTACGGTCGCGAGGAACGGCTCGACGTCCTCGTGCGTGAAGAGGCCGACCAGGAAGTCCACGTCGTCCTGGCGGGCGCGGCGGATGGAGACGCTCATCGGCCGCCTTCTGGCCGATAAGCGGGGAGGGGTGTGGGGAACCGGGACGTTCTCCACGACTTCGAGAAGAAGGGGGCACGTGGGGGAAACATGGTTTCCCCCACGAACGCGAGCCGGAGGCGAGCGTTGTTCATGCCGGCTCTTCCTGCGCGCGCGGGCGCAGCAGCCTCGCTCCGGAGGCCAACGCGACCCCGCCGAGGATGAGCGCGAGCCCGATGAGGGCCGCGCCGCTGATCTCCTCGTCGAGGAGCACCGCGCCGTACACGACCGCGAAGCCGGGCATCAGGTAGGTAACGAGCGAGAGCTTCCGCGAGCCGTAAAGGCGCAGAATCCGGAAGAGGACGAGCTGCGCGAACGCAGTCCCGAGGACCGTCAGGGCCAGTAGGGACGCGATTGCCTCGAGATCCGGCGCGTGTGTCGGGAACTGGGCGATCGCGAGCGGAAGCAGGAACAGACCGCCGGCCAGCATCGAGCCCGTTGCGAGCACCGGGCCCGCGACCGACTGGACGCGGAGCTGGCCGTAGATGCCGGCGGAGGAGTACGCGAGCGAGGAGAGCACGACGGCGAGCGTCCCCGCGACGCCCCACCAGCCGCCGCTCGGGTGGAGGCCCGCGAGGACGGCGACGCCGAGGAACCCGAGGCCGACGCCGGCGATGCGTGCCGCGCCCACGTGCTCGTGCGGGAGGAAGCGCGTCGCGAGCAGGAACGTGAAGATCGGTACGGTCGACTGCGCGATCCCGGCGACGCTCGAGTCGATGTGCTTCTCGCCCCAGGCGACGAGCCAGAACGGGATCGCCGCGTTCAGCGCGCCGAGCACCAGCGCCGGCCGCCAGTTCTGTGTCACCTCTGCGACCGCGCGGCGCCGACCGATCGTGACCACGAGGTACGCGGCGAGGATCACGGCGGCCCCGAGCGACCGCACGGCCATCATCGGGCCGGGCTCGATGTCCTCCACGGCGACCTTGATGAAGAGGTACGACGCACCCCAGATCGCCGCGAGCAGGAACAGCATCGGCCAGTACCGCG
This sequence comes from uncultured Actinomycetes bacterium, assembly GCA_963815895.1. GTDB lineage: Bacteria > Actinomycetota > Thermoleophilia > Gaiellales > Gaiellaceae > GMQP-bins7. Next base: position 1,538,423 of record CAWFIP010000002.1, read on the forward strand.
TCACCGTCTCAGGCTAACGAGGCGACCTCTCCAGACCTTCGCTAACCGTCGGGCACCGCGGCTAGACTGGCGCTTCCTCTGGGCAGCGTCGCCAACCAGCCGCTCCATCGTGCACTCGGCCTCACGGACGGGGAGCACGAGCGCATCTGCGCGCTGCTCGACCGAGAGCCGAACGACTTCGAGCTTGCCGTCTTCTCGCTCCTCTGGTCGGAGCACTGCGGGTACAAGCACTCGGCGCTGCTGCTGAAGCGGCTTCCGACGGAGGGCGAGCATGTGCTGCAGGGGCCGGGGGAGAACGCAGGCGTCCTCGACCTCGGCGAGGGGCTCGCGGTCGCGTTCAAGGTCGAGAGCCACAACCACCCGTCCGCGGTGGAGCCGTTCCAGGGAGCGGCGACCGGGGTCGGCGGCATCCTGCGGGACATCGTCGCCATGGGCGCCCGGCCCGTGGCGCTCCTCGACGGGCTGCGCTTCGGCGAGCCCGACTGGCACTTCTCGCGCGCCGTCGGCGGAATCGGCCACTACGGCAACTGCGTCGGGGTGCCCACGGTCGGCGGCGAGACGACGTTCGACGACGCATACCGCGACAACTGCCTGGTCAACGCGATGTGCGTAGGCCTGCTCCCCGTCGATCGCCTCCTGCGCGCGAAGGCGACCGCCGTGGGGCACGCGGTCGTCCTCTACGGGGCGACGACGGGACGCGACGGGATCGGAGGCGCATCGGTGCTCGCGAGCCAGGAGCTCGGCGAGGAGTCCTCCGAGAAGCGGCCGTCCGTCCAGATCGGTGACCCGTTCACGGGCAAGAAGCTGATCGAGGCGTCGGCGGAGCTCGTGAGCGCGGGGCTCGTCGAGTCGCTCCAGGACTGCGGCGCCGCAGGCATCGCGTCCGCGCTCTCGGAGATGGCAGCCGACTACGGAATCGACGTCCACCTCGACCGGATTCCGCTCCGCGAGGAGGAGATGGAGCCGTGGGAGATCATGATCTCCGAGAGCCAGGAGCGGATGATCGCGATCGTTCGCACGCCGATGCTCGAGGCGGTGGAGGACGTGCTCGACCGCTGGGAGCTCCATCACGCCGTGGTCGGCGAGGTGACGGACACCGGCGAGCTGCGCGCATTCTGGGACGACGAGCCCGTCGGCGAGATCCCGGCTCGCTTCCTGACCGACGAGTGCCCGCGCTACGACCTCCTGCTCGAGCCGCGCGCGCCGTCGTCGCCTGGCGAGATGGCCGAGCCGCCCGCCGTACGCGACGCGCTCCTCGGGCTCCTCGCGTCCCCGAACATCCGGAGCCGGGCGTTCGTCTACCGCCGCTACGACCAGCTCGTCGGCTCCCGCACCGTGCGCCGGCCCGGCCTCGACGCGGCCGTGTTGCGCCTCCGGCCGTCGATGCGCGGCCTCGCGCTGAGCCTCGACGGGCAGGGCCGAATCGCGCGTCTCGACCCGAGGCTCGGCGGCGCGCTCGCGGTTCTCGAGGCGGCGCGCAACGTCGCCTGCGCCGGAGGCGAGCCGATCGGGCTCACGAACTGCCTCAACTTCGGCAACCCGGAGAAGCCCGAGATCGCCTGGGAGCTCTCGGAGGCGATCGAGGGCATGGCCTCGGCGTGCCGGGCGCTCGGGGTGCCGATCGTCTCGGGCAACGTCTCGCTCTACAACGAGACGAACGGACGCGCCATCCACCCGACGCCGGTCGTCGGCGCGGTGGGGGTCGTGTCGGACGTGCGGCGCGTCCCGAAGGCATGGCGCGAGGGCGACTCGGTGTACGTCGCGGGCGCCTCTCCGCTCTCACTCGCAGGCTCCGAGCTGCAGGCCCGCTTCGGCGAGGTCGGGGGCACACCTGCTCCACTCGACCTCGATGCGGAGTCGAGGCTCATCGCGTTCCTCTGGCGGGCCGCGCCGCTTTGCACGCTCACGCACGACAGCGCGGAGGGCGGGCTCGCCGTCTGCCTCGCCGAGGCGGCGCTCCACTCGGGCCGGGGCGCGCAGGTCGAGGTCGGGGACGAGCTGTTCGAGCTCTTCGGCGAGGTAGGCGGGCGAGTCGTGCTCGCCTGCGCACCGAAGAACGACGACGAGCTCCGCGACCTCGCAGCGGAGCTCGACGTTGCGCTGCGCCCGGTCGGCTCGGCCGGAGGGGCTACCCTGCTCGGAGTGGGGCTCGACGAGCTCCGCGAGGCCTGGGAGGGATCGGACTAGCCGTGTGTGGTGTCTTCGGAATCCGCTCTCGAGACCGCGAGGTCTCCCGGCTGGCGTACTTCGGGCTTTTCGCGCTCCAGCATCGCGGGCAGGAGTCCGCGGGCATCGCGGTGTCCGACGGCGGACGGCTCACGGTCGTCCGCGACATGGGCCTCGTCGCCCAGGTCTTCAACGAGCAGCAGCTCCAGGCGCTCCCCGGCGAGCTTGCGATCGGGCACACGCGCTACTCGACGACAGGCGCGAACCGCTGGGCGAACGCGCAGCCGCTCATCCACCATGGCCGCGCGCGCACGGTCGCGCTCGGGCACAACGGGAACCTCGTGAACGTCGAGGAGTTGCGCACCGAGCTGACCGACGACGGCGTACGGCTCGGGTCGGGCTCCGACACCGAGATCATCGCCGCGCTCATCGCTCACGATCCGGCGCCGCTACGCGAGGCGGTCGCGAACGCGATGGCGCGCCTCGAGGGCGCCTACTCCGTCACGGCTCTCGTGGACGACACGCTCCTCGCCTTTCGCGACCCGCTCGGGTTCCGTCCGCTCGAGCTCGGGCGCATCGGCGAGGACTGGGTGCTCGCGTCGGAGACGTGCGCGCTCGACCTCATCGGCGCGGAGTACGTGCGTGACGTCGCGCCGGGCGAGATGGTCTTCGTGGACGAGGACGGCCTGTACGCCGCCCAGGCGTTGCCCGCCGGCCCGAGCGCCCTCTGCATCTTCGAGCACGTCTACTTCGCACGGCCCGACTCGCGGCTCGCCGGCGTCGAGGTGCACGGCGCGCGTGTCCGGATGGGCGAGCAACTCGCGCGAGAGGCGCCCGTCGACGCCGATCTCGTGATCTCCATCCCGGACTCGGGGACGCCCGCCGCGATCGGCTTCTCGAAGGCCTCGGGGATCCCCTACGACGAGGGGCTCATCAAGAACCGGTACGTCGCGCGCACGTTCATCCAGCCGGAGCAGGGCATGCGCGAGCAGGGCATTCGGATGAAGTTCAATCCGCTCGACGAGATCGCGGGGCGGCGGATCGTGGCGGTCGACGACTCGATCGTGCGCGGGACGACGACGCGGCAGCTCGTGACGATGCTCTTCGACGGCGGCGCCGCCGAGGTGCACGTTCGCGTTTCCTCGCCGCCGATCGTCTCGCCCTGCTTCTACGGCATCGACCTGCCGGACGAGGACGACCTTCCGGCGGCTCGTCGCTCCGTCGAGGAGATGCGGGCGCTCATCGGGGCTACCTCCCTCGCATATCTCTCCGTGGACGGCATGCAGGCAGCCACGACCCTTTCCGAGGACGCCGTTTGCCGCGCCTGCTTCACGCGGAAGTACCCGACGCGGGTGCCGCAACGGGTCGAGAAGCTCAGGTTCGAGACGGCGAACGCCTGACGGCGTTCGTCACGGCACGCCGCCCTCGAGCTCCTTCCAGCGCCGGTAGCGCACGGCACGCCTCGCGGTTCGCTCGTCGATCCCGCTCTCCAGCAGGCGCTGGCGCACCTCTCCCTCCTGGGCCATGCGCAGGAAGAGCCAGGCGATGGCGACGATCGTGACGAGCGAGCCTTCGAGCATCATCAGCGAGCCGGCGAGGCTCTGGTCGCCGGAGGGGGAGAGGCCGAGGAAGTCGTCGCCGTCCGCGTACACGTCGTAGAACGCGCCGCCGCCCCAGATGAACACGTTGCCGATGACCGTGCCGACGAGGCGGACGCCGATGATGTACCCGAGCTTCGCGCCCGTCCCGAACCATTCCGGCGCGGGCAGCGTCTCGAGCACGGGCAGCCAGAGCACGATCCCCGCGGCGAAGAAGAAGACGTGCTCGAGGGCGTGCACGGCGCTGTTCTCGACGGCGGCCTCGTAGAACGTCGGCGTGTGCCAGAGCGCGAGGTTCGCCGCCCAGATCGGGAGCGCCACGAGCGGGTTGGCGAGGACCCGTAGCCGGTAGACGCCGGGGAGCGCGAGCACCGGGCGGATGAGCGGCCCCGTGAGGCCGGCGAGCAGGCAGAGCGGCGCGAGGTCGCCGAGCAGGAGGTGCTGGACCATGTGGAACGAGAAGAGCTCCTTCTCCCCGATTGCGGCGATCGGAGATGTGACCGCGACCACGAGCAGGGCGATTCCGAGCGAGAAGAGCGCGATGCGCCAGCCGGGCACGGGCTGGTCGCGGCGCGAGAGCGTGCGCGCGCGAACGCCGTACGCGATCGCGATCACCGCGATCGGCACGAGCTGGAGCGGGTCGACCGTCCAGCTCGTCCAGAGCGACACCGCGGTCACGGCGTCACTGTAGAGCCAGCGAACCTTGTGGCTCAGAGCCACAAGCGTCTCCTCCCGCGGTGTATCCGAGTCGGCGCCTACCGCCGCAGCGCGAACGCGCCTTGTGGCTCAGAGCCACAAAGTGATGTCACCCCTTCTTCCTTCCTTCGCACGCATACACTCGACTCGTGGCGAGCAGACGGCAGACGTACGCGGAGGCGGGCGTCTCCCTCGCCATCGGCGAGGCCGTCGTCGAGCGCCTCCGCGCGGCAGTCGAGTCGACAGGTGCGACGGGGTTCGGCGCGTTCGCAGGGGTACACCCGCTCGACGAGCACAGACTCCTCGCTGCGTCCACGGACTCGGTCGGGACGAAGCTCGTGCTCGCGCGACAGCGTGGTGCGCTTCGGGCATGCGGCGCCGACCTCGCGGCGCACTGCATCAACGACGTGATCACGACGGGCGCCGACCCGCTGATCTTCCTCGACTACATGGCCGCCAACCGCATCGAGCTCGAGCAGGTCGCCGAGCTGGTCGAGGGTGCAGCAGCGGTCTGCCGCGACGCGGGCGTCGCGTTCGTCGGCGGCGAGACGGCGGAGCTCCCGGGGATCTACCGCGACGAGGAGCTCGACTTCGCGGGCACGTGTGTCGGGATCGTCGAGCGCGACGGGCTCATCGACGGCTCGCAGGTTCGGGCCGGAGACGTCGTCGTCGGCCTGCCCTCCGCGGGTCTGCATGCGAACGGGTTCACGCTCGTCCGCCGCATCCTCGAGCACGATGACTACGACGGCGAGGACCTGCTCGCCCCGACGCGCTGCTACCTGGACGACGTCCGGCGGCTGCGTCCGAGCGCGCACGGCTTCGCTCACGTAACGGGGGGCGGCATCGCGGGCAACGTCGCGCGCATCGTCCCGGACGGTCTCGCCGCCAGGATCGACTGGGACGCCTGGAAGCGGCCTGCCGTCTATCACTGGCTCGCCCACCATGTGGACGAGGACGAGCTGAGACGCGTCTTCAACCTCGGGATCGGCTACTGCGCGATAGTCGAGGACCCCGGCGACGACCTGGTTGTCGGAAGGATCGAGGCGGAATGACGGAGTCATGCCGCCAGGAGAGGGAGCGGGGGAACCGGAGCGTTCCCTCGAGTGGGCGCGCCGATGCGCAGCATCGGCGCCAACGAGCAGTTGGCTCGTGGGGGAAACCGGGTTTCCCCCACGCGACCGAGCCGAAGGCGAGGGAGGCGGGATGATCGGGGTGCTCGCGTCGGGCGAGGGCACGAACCTCCAGGCGCTGCTCGACGCGGGGCTGCCGGTGACTGCCGTCGCGTCGAACAAGCTCGGTGTGCGGGCGCTCGAGCGCGCGCAGTCGGCCGGTGTGCCGAACGCCGTCTTCTCGATCGAGGACCACGCGGATCGCGAGGAGCGCGATCGAGCGCTCGGCCTCTGGCTCAACGAGCAGGGAGCGGAGGTGGCGGTGCTCGCCGGATACATGCACCTGTTGACGACACCGTTTCTCGAGCTCTTCCCGGACCGGATCGTGAACGTCCATCCATCCCTTCTTCCGAAGTACCCCGGGATGCACGCGATCGAGGATGCGCTCGCGGCCGGCGAGACGTCGACCGGCGCGACCGTCCACTTCGTCGACGAGGGCATCGACTCGGGCCCGATCATCGGGCAGGTTCGCGTGGCGATCTTCGAGAGCGACACCGTCGACACCGTGCGAGCGCGCATCCAGTCGGTCGAGCACTGGCTCCTGCCGCGCTGCGTGTCGCTCTACCTCGAGGGCCAGGTCTTCGCGTGAGGGCGCTGATCTCGACGTACGACAAGGCGGGGCTCGCGGCTTTCGCGCGCGGGCTCGCGGCGCTCGACGTCGAGCTCGTCGCGAGCGGGGGCACGGCGGGGCTGCTCGAGGACGTCGGTCTCGAGGTGATCCGCGTCGAGAGCCTCACGTCCTTCCCGGAGATGCTCGGCGGGCGGGTGAAGACGCTCCACCCCCGCGTGCACGCCGGCATCCTGGCGCGACGCGACGTCGAGGAGGACGTGCGCGCGCTCGAGGAGCAGTCGATCGAGCCCTTCGACCTCGTCTGCGTGAACCTCTACCCGTTCGAGGCGGCGGTCGCGGGACACGGCGTCGCGGAGGAACAGGCGGTCGAGCTCATCGACATCGGTGGTCCCGCAATGCTGCGCGGCGCGGCGAAGAACTTCGCGCACTGCGCCCCCGTCTGTAGGCCGGAGGACTACGAGCCCGTGCTCGAGGAGTTGCGCGACTCCGGCGAGCTCTCGCTGGAGACGCGTCGTGCTCTGGCCGCACGTGCCTTCGCCGCGACCGCTGCGTACGAGGCGGCGATCGCGCGCTGGTTCGCCGAGCGCGAGACCTTTCCGGACACGCTCACGATCGCGTTCGACAAGGTGCTCGACCTCGAGTACGGGGAGAACCCGCACCAGCGGGCCGCCTACTACGGCGAGCGGGGGGCGCGCTCACAGCTTCTCTCCCGTGTCGAGCAGCTCCACGGCAAGCCGCTCACGTTCAACAACCTGAATGATCTCTCCGCAGCGAGGCTGCTCCTGCGCGAGTTCCAGCTTCCGGCCTGCGCGATCGTCAAGCACGCGAACCCGTGTGGCGTTGCGGTCGCCGCGACGATCGAAGAGGCGTACGCGAAGGCTCTCGCGGCCGATCCGGTGTCGGCGTTCGGCGGCGTCGTCGTCCTGAACCGCCCGGTGTCGGCCGCGCTCGGGATCTCGATCGCCGGTCAGTTCGTGGAGGTGCTCTTCGCGCCCGGCTTCGACGAGCAGGCGACCGAGGTGCTCGTGCGCAAGCCTGCTCTTCGGATCCTCAACGACACGGAGCGGCGCGCATCCGCCGACACCGACAGGGACTACCGCCGAGTGCTCGGCGGCATGCTCGTCCAGGACCGCGACTGGGACGTCGCAGAGCGCGACGGCATGGAGCTCGTCTGCGGCGAGCTCACGGAGCAGCAATGGGGCGACCTGCTGTTCGCGTGGCGGGTCGCGAAGCACGTCGACTCGAACGCGATCGTGCTTGCCAAGGGGCTCCAGACGGTCGGGATCGGCGCCGGCCAGATGAGCCGCGTGGACGCCGTGCGGATCGCGCTCGCGAAGGCGGTCGAGCTCGGCCACGACGCGACCGGCGCCGTCCTCGCGTCGGACGGGTTCTTCCCGTTTGCGGACGGGCCGCAGCTCGCGCTCGACGCAGGTGTGAAGGCGTTCATGGAGCCGGGCGGCTCGAAGCGGGACGACGAGGTGATCCAGGCGGTCGAGTCAGGCGGCGGCGCGCTCGTGTTCACGCACCGCCGGCACTTCCGGCACTGACGCTAGGCCCAGGGAAGCTTGTCCCAGTAGGCCGGCCGCTCGACGCTCTCGTCTGGCGCTCCCTCGTAGGCCTCGCGGGGGTTGTTCGCCTGGACCTCGAGGCCGGCTCCATGCCGTACCGCGAGCTCGGAGACCGGGTACACGACCTCTGCGTCAGGGCTGCGGGCACCCGCCATGAGGATCGCGCACGGCCCGTCGCCGGCGCCCACGAAGACGTGTTCCGTGCCCGGCGGGCTGTGGAAGAAGTCCCAGGCGCGCAGCTTCCGCTCCTCACCCTCCACGAGCAGGAGGCACTCGCCGGCGAGCACGAGGAAGCTCTCCTGCGTGCTCTCCCGGTGGTAATAGCCGTGCGACTGTCCGGGCTGGAGCGTCGCGATCCGGATCCCGATCTCCTCGAACTCGGCGGCACCCGCCTCGAACTCGGCGACCGAGCCCATGTGCTCGGACGTGTAGAAGGGCGTGTCCGCGACGTTGAGGACGAACCAGCCCGCCGACCTGGGTACGAGCCACGAGTCGGAGCGCTCGAGCTTCGCCTCGGGGACCATCCGCCTCAGATCTTGCGGATCGCGTCGCCGGGCCGGACGACGCCGTTCGTCACGATGCGGGCGTTCAGGCCACGGAGGCGGAGCGGCCGCCCCGACTGGCCGTTCACGAAGCGAGTGGCGGCAGAGCCGAAGCGCTCGGTGAACTTCGCGCATCCGGTGTGCGGGACGTCGGAGATCTCGACAACGGCCGTCCCGACCTCGAGCCGCGTTCCGGGCGGGAGATTCTCTGTGCTCAGATCGAAGTCCACGTAGAGCTGGTCGCCCGCGAGTGCCCAGCGCTCTCGCTCGCCCGCGAGCAGGGCGATCGTCCTGGCGTTCATCAGCGTGAGCTGCGTCCGCGGATCGGGGTCTGCGCCGCGACGCCGGCTCCGCGCCTGCCAGTCGTCTCCGACGAGGCCCACGCCCGTGTCGAGCGTGGCCTCCTCGAGCACCTCGCGCTCGTCTTCGGCCGGGCGGCGCACGACGAGCTCGACCGTGCCCTCGGTCGTCGGGGACATCCGGATCTCCGTGAGACCGGCCTCGAGCTCCTCGGCGGCGACGTAGACGGTCACCTGCCAGACGATACCGAAGCGTCCTCACGAGTACGCTTCCCGCCGACTGTGGCGCGCCGCGAGTACCCAACCGTCCTCGATCTCGTCGGCAGCACGCCGATCGTGCGCCTCGAGGGGCTCGGCCGGGATGTCCCAGGGGAGCTCCTCGCGAAGCTCGAGTACCTCAACCCGGGCGGCTCCGTGAAGGACCGCATCGGGCTCGCGATGATCGAGGCGGCCGAGAAGGAGGGAAAGCTGCGGCCCGGCGGGACGATCGTCGAGCCGACCTCCGGCAATACCGGCGTCGGGCTCGCGATCGCGGCTGCGCGGCGGGGGTATCGCTGCATCTTCGTGATGCCGGACAAGATGAGCCAGGAGAAGATCTCGATGCTGCGTGCCTACGGCGCGGAGGTCGTGATCACACCGACCGCGGTCGATCCGCACTCGCCGGAGAGCTACTACTCGGTCTCCGACCGGCTCGCCGAGGAGATCCCGGGCGGCTACAAGCCGGACCAGTACTCGAATCCAGCGAACCCCGAGGCGCATTACGAGACCACGGGGCCGGAGCTCTGGGAGCAGACCGGCGGTGACGTGGACGCGATCGTCATCTCCGTCGGGACCGGCGGGACGATCACCGGTGTGGGGCGCTACTTCAAGGAGCGGAAGCCCGAGGTGCGGATCATCGGCGTCGATCCCGAGGGCTCGATCTTCACCTCGGACGACCAGCACCCGACGGGGCCGTACCTCGTCGAGGGGATCGGCAAGGAGTGCTGGCCGGACACGCTCGATCCCGAGATCGTCGACGAGTGGGTGCGCGTCTCAGACCGGGACTCGTTCAACGTTGCCCGTCGGCTGGCGCGCGAGGAGGGCCTGCTCGTCGGCGGGTCCGCGGGATCGACCGCCCACGCCGGCATGCGGGTCGCGAAGGAGCTCGGGGCCGACGCGCGCGTCCTCATGTTCTTCCCTGACAGCGGACGCTCGTACCTCTCGAAGTTCTACGACGACAACTGGATGATCCAGTACGGCCTGCTCGAGCGCGCCACGCCCCCTCCGGCCGTGGAGGAGGTCCTGCGGTTCCGGCGCGTCGGCCACGACGTGCCCGACTTCGTCACCGTCGGCTCGCACGAGAAGGTCGGTTCGGCGATCGACACGATGCAGCGCTACGGCATCTCGCAGCTCCCCGTCGTCCGTGGCGAGGCGGCCGACTCGCTCGCCGACGTGGTCGGCTCCCTGCACGAGCGGGCGCTGCTCGACCGCGTGTTCCGGAACCCCGACGCGCTGCACGAGGACGTCGCCGTCGCGATGCAGCCGCCGCTCCCTGCGGTCGACGCCGATGCGTCCGTGGAGGATGTCTACGAGGGGCTATCGGGGACGAACGGGGCCGTCGTCGTCGCGAGCGCCGGCAAGCCTACGGGGATCCTCACGCGCTCTGATCTACTGGAGTTCCTCGCGGCGCGACGCTCGCAGGTCGAGTCTTCCTAGGGAACTCCGCCCGGATCGCCACGTACACGGCGGCGATGATGACGAGCGCGCCCAGGAGCGTGAACGGGCTCGGGCGCTCGCCGAGGAAGAGCGTGCCGAGCGCGATCGCTACGAGCGGGTTGACGTACTGGTGCGTCACGACGAGCGAGATCGGCGCCACCTTGAGCAGCCAGGCGTACGCCGTGAATCCGACGAGCGACCCCATGACGACGAGATACGCCCAGGCGAGCACGGAGTCGGCCGCGAACGCCCTGCTGTCGAGCTCGCCAAGCTCGCCGAACGCGATCGCCCCGAGCATCAGGAGACCTCCGCCGATCGCCATCTCGTAGACCGAGGTCACGAAGGGGTCTCGCGGGAAGGACAGCCGCTTCGAGAGGAAGGACCCGGTCGACCAGGAGACCGAGGCGGCGATCATCGTCGCCAGCCCGAGTGCGGTGGAACCGGTGCCGAGCCCCGGCGCGACGACGAGGCCGAGCCCGATGAGCCCCGTAAGCGCGCTCAGCTGGGTCGCGCGCGCCGGGTGCTCGCGCGTGAGCGTCCGCATGACGATGATCTGGAGGGGAACCGTCCCCGCGATCATCGCCGCGACGCTCGAGTCGATCCTCGTCTCGGCGACGTGCACGATGCCGACTCCGAGGGTGAGCAGAAGCGTGCCCGCGACGGCAATGGAGAGCAGCTCCCGTCGTGTGACGCGCATGTTCGTCCCGCGGAACGCGAGGACGGCCGCGAGGAGCGCCGACGCCACGAGGAAGCGGCTCCCGCCCGCGAAGAGGGGTGGCAGTGTCTCGACCGCGACCTTGATGCCGAGGTACGTGGAGCCCCAGACGAAGTAGACGATGAGGAGCGCCGCCCAGATGTGCTTCGCCGGAGCCGTCACAGCAGGGGAAACCGTTGCGGGCGCACGTCTGTGAGAACGACGCACGACACGCATGTACTCCGCGTAGACGATTCGAGCTGCTGCTGGAATGGAACCCTGCGGCTAATGGCGTCGACGCTTGCCGACGCGAACTAGCATCGCGGGCATGTCGCTGACGATCCGCGCAGCGACCGGTGCGGACTCGGACGCCGTGCGTTCACTTGCCGACCGGCTCCGCGAAGGTGTCGCTCCCTGGCGGGACGCGTCGGCCGTCACGAAGGCGGTTCGAGGGTGGGTGGAGAGCTCTCTCGATGCAATGGACGAGCCGGGGCACGCCGTGCTCGTCGCCGAGAGCGCCGGCACGATCGTCGGCTTCGTCACCCTGAGCCCGGGGAGCCACTGGTCGGGTGCGACCGAGCCCTCCATCGGCGAGCTCGTCGTCGACCCCGAGGCCGAGGGCCAGGGGGTCGGCTCGGCACTGATCGAGGCGGCGATGGCGCACGCGCGCAGCGAGGGTCACTCGCGAATCAGCGTCAGTACGGGCGCCGCCAACGCACGCGCACGCGCGCTCTATCGACGCCTGGGGTTCGAGGACGAGGACGTCACGCTCAGCCGCGCACTCTCTTGACGCATGTGCGGCGCGCCTCAGTCCCAGCCGCGCGAGAGGCGGAACGCGGAGTTGATGAGCCCGACGTGCGTGTACGTCTGCGGGAAGTTGCCCGTCTGCTCGTGCGAGCCCGGGAGCAGATCCTCGCTGAAGAGCCCCAGGCCGTTGTGGTAGCCGATGAGCCGCTCGAAGATCTCCCGCGCCTCCTCTGACCGGTCGATGATCGTGAGCGCCTCGACGAGCCAGAAAGTGCAGACGGTGAACGCCGCCTCCATCACGCCGAAGTCGTCGTGCACCGAGTACCGGCGGAGCAGCCCGCCGTCGAGCGAGAGCTGGTCGCGGATCGCATCGACATGCCTTGCGGCCCGCGGGTCGTCGGGGGCGAAGAAGCCGAGATGGATGGCGAGCAGGAGCGCAGCGTCCAGCTGCGGCTCGCCCGCGACCTGTGTGAGCGCTCCGATCTCGTCGTTCCAGCAGCGGGTCTCGAGGATGTCCGCGGCGCGCGCCTCGAGCTCGAGCGCGCGGTCGGCGAGCTCCTCCGCTCCGAGCGTCTCCGCGATCTCGACCGCGCGCCGCGCACCCGCCCAGTGCATGAGCACGGTGAACGAGTGGAGTCGCCAGCGGCCGCGGAACTCCCACAGCCCGGCATCCGGCTCCTCGAGTCGCGCCTCGATCTGGTCGAGCAGTCCCTGGACGATCTCGACCGCGGTGTGGGGAGGGACCTCGCCCACGAAGCGCGTGTCGAGGAACAGCCGGCTGACGGCGAGCACCATCTCCCCGTAGACGTCGTTCTGGAGGTGCTCGAACGCCTGGTTCCCGACGCGCACCGGCCCGTCGCCGTTGTAGCCCGAGAGGTACTCGATCACCCGCTCCGGCGCGTCGTGGCCCCCGTCGATCCGATAGGCGGGCTGGAGCGACCCGCCGCGCTCGCCCGCCCGATTCCGGAGGAACTCGAGGAACAGGAGCATCTCCTCGGAGTGGCCGAGGCGCTCGAGGGCGTTCAGCGTGAAGTACGCGTCGCGAAGCCAGCAGTACCGGTAGTCCCATGTGCGTTCCGATCCCGGGTGCTCCGGCAGGCTCGTCGTCGTGGCGGCGAGGAGCGCGCCCGTGTCCTCGTACTGGTGCAGTTTCAGCACGAGCGCCGAGCGGATGACCTCGGCCTGGTAGTCGCGCGGCACGCGCGTCGCCTTCACCCAGCGTCGCCAGTAGTCCACGGTCCGCTCGAGAAAGCGCTCCGCCGTCTCCTCGATGCCGGCCTCGAGCGGTTGTCCCCAGGTGAGGAAGATGTGCCTGTCGCGCTCGAGCAGGAAGGGGCGCTCGTCCTCGACGTAGGTGAGAGGCACGTTCGTCGTGAGCCTCACCGGCGACGAGAAGTCCGTGTACTCGATGTGGTTGGAGCCGCGCCAGGAGGCGGACTCGGCCTGCCCGTACTCGCGCACCGGGCGACAGCGCACGAGGGCCTTCGGCTCGCCGGAGAGCGGCCGCAGGATGCGGACGAGCATCGAGGGCTTGAAGAAGCGGTCGAACTGCGCGAACCGCGGCGCGAAGTCGATCAGCTCGAAGCTGCCCTCCGGCCCGCTGAACACCGTCACGAGGACGTTCGTGTTCTCGATGTACTCCTGCCGGACATCCTCGGCGCCGACGCCCTCGACGGTGAACGCCCCGCCGCGCTCGCGGTCGAGCAGAGGCCCGAGGACGAAGCCCGAGTCGGGCCGCGGCCAGCACAGCCACTCCACGGATCCCTCGCGTAGAAGGGCGTTGTACGAGCAGTTCCCGATGATGCCGAGGCCGTTGGTCATGGTGGAGCCGTTGCCGGAGAACGTAGGTTGTACATGCGCAGCGGGACCGCGCTCTCGAGGGAGGCGCACTGGCCAGAGGCAAGCGACACCCGGATCTGATCATCGCAAGCAACCGTCTGCCCGTCCGGGTGGTGGTTCGCGACGACGACTTCGAGGTCTCGCAGTCGGTCGGCGGCCTGGCCGCCGCGCTGCGCGCGGTGAGCGGGGACTCGGTTTGGATCGGGTGGCCGGGAGCGGTGATCCCCGAATCGCTCGCGCAGGCTGTCACGCAGCGGCTCGACAGCGAGAACCTCGTCCCCATCTACCTCACGGCGGAAGAGGAGGAGGACTTCTACGGCCGCGTCTGCAACGACACGCTCTGGCCGCTGTTCCATTACTTCTCCGACCGGCTCCGGATCACGCCGGAGGCGTGGCAGCACTACGTGGAGGTCAACCAACGCTTCGCGGACGCGATCCTCGAGCGCTGCGGCTCGGACACCCGGGTATGGGTCCACGACTTCCACCTCATGCTCGTGCCCGCGATGCTGCGCCGCGCGCGGCCCGAGCTCTCGGTCGGGTTCTTCCTGCACACGCCGTTCCCCTCGTCCGAGGTCTATCGGCTGCTCCCCGAGCGCGAGAGCCTGCTGCGCGGGGTGCTCGGCTCCGACTACGTGAGCTTTCAGATCGGCGACTACGCTCGCCACTTCCGGTCCTCTTGCCTCAGGGTGCTCGGGCTCGACTCGCGCCCCGACGGGCTCGACATCGCGTCGCGCAATGTCGGAATCGGCGTCGACCCGATCGGCATCGATGTCGAGGGCTTTCGCGCGACGATCACGGACCCCGAGACGGGGCGGCTCTACGCGCAGCTCGAGCAGCAGTACGAGGGGCGGCGCCTCGTCCTCGGCGTCGAGCGACTCGACTACACGAAGGGGATCCCGCAGAAGCTGATCGCGTACGAGCGCTTCCTCGAGCGCGATCCGGCTCGTGCGCGCACGACGACCATGCTGCAGGTGCTCGTTCCGTCCCGCCTCGAGAGCCCCGAGTACCGCGCGCAGCGCGACGAGATCGAGCTCCTGATCGCGCGCATCAACGGCCGGTTCGGGCAGCCGGGCGTCACGCCCGTCGAGTATCTGCATCGCGACATCTCGAAGCCGGGCCTCGTCGCGCTCTACCGGCGGGCGGACGTGATGATGGTGACTCCGCTCCGCGACGGGATGAACCTCGTCGCGCACGAGTACGTCCTGTGCCAGACCGAGCCCGGCCCGGGCGTCCGCTGGCGTGGCGCGCTCCTCTTGTCGGAGTTCGCGGGCTCCGCCCAGGTGCTCCCGGGGGCGCTCCTCGTGAACCCGTGGAACGTCGACAGCGTCGTCGACCAGCTCGGCACCGCCCTCGAGCTCAGCCCGCGCGACCGGCGCCGACGGTTGGAGACGATGTCGAAACGAGTCGAGGCCCTCGACTGCCGCCGCTGGGCCGACGCCTTCCTCACGCGGCTTGCGCGCAACTCGCGGCGCGACCGCCGCCGGAAGCCGCCGCCGTTCCTCGACGAGGAGCTCGAGGCGAAGCTCACCGAGCGCTTCTCGCGGGCGCGGGCGCGCACGATCGTCCTCGACTACGACGGCACGCTGCGCGAGCTCGAGCCGCATCCCGATCTCGCGCTGCCGACGCCCGAGATCCGCTCGCTGCTCCGCACGTTGGCCGCGCTTCCGGCGACCGATGTCCACATCGTCAGCGGACGACGGCGCCGGAACCTCGAGCAGTGGTTCGGCCAGCTCCCGATCTATCTCTGCGCGGAGCACGGCTATCTCGCGCGTGCTCCGGGCGAGCCGTGGCGCACGCTGGTCGATCTCGACCTCTCGTGGATGCCGCAGATCGAGCGGCTGCTCCGCCGCGTCGCGTCCGACGTCCCGGGCGCCTTCGTCGAGCGCAAGTCCGCTGCGATCGCCTGGCACTACCGCGAGGCGGAGCCGGAGTATGGCGCGTGGCGGGCGCACGAGCTCCTGAACGACCTGTCGCAGCAGCTCGCGGGCCTTCCCGCCGAGGTGCTGCTCGGGCACCGCGTCGTCGAGGTTCGCGCGCGCGGCGTGGACAAGGGCGTGTACGTCCGGAGCCTCTTCCCCGACGGCAAGCGCCCGCAGCGCACCTTCGCCATCGGGCTCGGGGACGACCGGACCGACCACGACCTGCTCGAGGCCCTCCCCTCGGGCTCGATCGCCGGGCACGTCGGCGGGCTTCTTCCCGCGGCGTCCTCGGACGCGGGTCCGCGCGAGCACCTGCGGATCGAGTCCCCGGCCGCCGTTCGGGCGTTCCTCCGTGCGCTCGCGGCGAGCGTGCCGAAGCGGGAAGCGGCGGTGCGCTAGGCGAGGACGGCCGGCGCGCGGCTGAACGCGGCCGCGTGTGCCCGCTCGTTCGCCTCGCGCAGCTCGTCGTCGTCGAGGGCGCCGAGCCGGCGCAGCAGCTCGAACTCGTCCCGCAGGTGCGTCCGCATCATCTCGGGGCCATCGGTCGCGATCGTGAAGGCGACGCCGGCCTCGACGAACCGGCGAAACGTCTCGCGGATCGCGTCCTCGTCGGCGAGCGCTCGCGTCAGGAGATTCGACGTGGGGCAGATCTCGAGCACGGTGCCGCGCTCCTTGAGCATTCGCTCGAGCTCCGGGTCGCCGGCCGCGAGGATCCCGTGCCCGATCCGCTCGGGCCGCAGCGTCTCGAGAACCTCGCCGAGCTCCTCCCGGCCGAGGTCGCCGCCCTCTTCGCCGACGTGGATCGTCACCCCGAGACCCGCTTCGCGCGCCATCTCGACCATCGGGCCGAGCTGCGTGTAGTCGTAGCGCGCGCCGCCGGGCCGCGGACCGGCGATGTCGACGCCGACGATCCCGCGCGTCGACCAGCGGACGGCCTTCTCGACGATGATCTCGTTCAGGCGGCGGTCGAATGTTCGGTCCATCATCAGGATGAGGCCGGCCCGAACCTGCGGATACTCGAGGCTCGCGCGGTCGAGGCCACGAACCGCTGCGAGGATGATGTGGTCGAGATCTCGCTCGCCGCCGCGGTTCCGCTTCATCGGGTTGAAACGGAGCTCGAGCGTCGTGATGCGCTGCGAGCGATAGGCACCGCCGATTGCCGCGTGGACGGATCGCTCGACCGCGATAGGAGAGGACTGGATCAGCTCGGTCCAGTGGTAGATCTGGTCGAGCTCGTCGAGCCCGTTCACGCCGCGCGGGTCCGACACCGTCACGAGCGCGTCGAACTCCCAGTAGTCCTTCACCGGGAGGGCGATCCCCTGCTCGTGGGCGAGGCTCCACAGGATGTCAGAGGCGACTGAGCCGCCGAGATGCGTGTGGAGCTCGGCAAGGCCTCCCTCGACCATGGCGCGGGAGTCTACCCTCGCCCCATGGGGGTCAACGCGCTCGCGGCGCGCGCAACCAACCACTGCCTAACGGGCTGCGGGATCGGCGAGGTCCTCGGGATGGTGCTCGCGACGTGGTGGGGCTGGGGAGCTGCGGCTTCCGTCGCGCTCGCGATCGGTCTTGCGTTCTTCTTCGGGTACCTGCTCACGCTCATCCCGCTGCTGCGCGCGGGGACGGCGCTCGGCGCGGCGCTCGGGATCGCGCTGGTCGCCGACACGCTGTCGATCACGACGATGGAGATCGTCGACAACGCTGTCCTCCTCCTCTGGCCCGGTGCGCTGGACGCGGGTCTCGACGACGCGCTCTTCTGGATCTCCCTCGCGATCGCGCTCGCGATCGCCTGGGGCCCGACCTTCCTCGTCAACCGCGCCCTCATCGCGCGCGGCAAGGGCCATGCGCACGCCCACGGCGCGCACGGCCACTAGCGTGGCCCTCAGATGTGCGGTCGGATGAGATCCTCGATCTCGCGACCGGTGACGCGGCCCTCTAGCCGACCGAGCACACGGTGATTCTTCACGAGCACGAGCGCGGGGATCTTCGACACGCCGAGCTTCCGCACGAGCTTCGGGTTCTCGTCGGCATCCACGTCGACGACGCGCAAGCGCTTCTTCTGAGTGACCTTGACCCACGCGACGAGGCTCTCCATGCGTCGCGAAGGACCGGACCTGGCCTGCCCGACGAAGATCAGCGACGGCTTGGGTGGGTGCGTCCTTGCGGGTGTCGCCACGCTTCACGGGTGCCCTTTCCACCCGTGCGCAAAACAGCGCTCAGGCGACCGGTGGCCTGGCGAGGCTGAGCACGACCCAGTCGGCGGGCTCCCCGTCCGGCTCGCGCCGCGCCAGCTCGACGCCGTCGACGAGCCGATCGAGCACAGTGCGCACCCCGGGAGCCGCCAAGGTGCCCTCCGGAAGCGGGCCGACCGTGACGAGCACGGCGCTCTCCGCGACCTCGATCTCGAGCGTGATCGTCTCCGCATCGGATGCGCCGAGCACGCTCAACACGGCGAGCTGGAGCTCGTCCACCTTCTCGTACGGCAGGTCGATCCGGCTGCCGATGCCTCCCAGCACGAGCGAGGCGACGCCACGCAGGCTCGGATCGCCCGGAAGCGTCAGCACGACTCGGTCGGCGGTGGTCGCCTGCTGGGAGGTCTGCGTATCCATCGTGTTCGTGCTCACGTCCCCTCGATGCCCGCTGTGGGCCGGGGGAGGATTGCACGTTTGCCTAGACTCGCGTTCGTGACCGAACCGGAGCCGTTCGACCTCAGCACCCTGACGCCCGACTCGGGGCTGACGCTCGTGCGTGTCCGTGGCGAGCTCGACCAGGCGACGAGCCCGGCGGTGGAGGAGGCGCTGGTACAGGCGCCTCCGGGCGAGGTCGTCGTCCTCGATCTCACCGATTGCTCGTTCATCGACTCGTCCGCGATCCGGGTACTGCTGACGAGCGCGACGCACGCGGAGTCGAGCGGTGGAAGCCTCTCGCTCGTGGTGCCGGGCCCGCGGGTGTTGCGGACGCTCGAGATCGCGAGCGTCGGGGAGCGCATCCCCATCCACTCGAGCGTCGACGCGGCGACTGCCGGGGCGGCCGGCTGAGCGCCGGGCTCTAGCTCCCCCACGAGCCCGGGAGTGTGGCGAACGCCTCGTGGCGCGTGCGGGCGAGCGTGAACACCTCGTCGAGCAGCGTGAGCTCGAAGACCCTGCGCAGCTCCGGCGTCGGCACGACGAGACGAAGCTCTCCTCCGCGCGCGCGAAGCAGCTTCAACGTGCCGAGGAGCACGCCCAGTGCCATCGAGTCGAGGAACGTCACGCGTGTGAGGTCGATGACCAGGCTGGCGGTGCCCTCGTCGATTGCATCGCTCAGCCGTTCGCGTACCTCCGGCGCGACATGGAGATCGACCTCGCCGTGGAGGACGAACAGGACGATGTCGCCGCCCGCTGGTCGCTCCTGCTCCATCCGAAATGCCTCCGGCTGCTGCACGCCGCTCGACGTCGCAACCGGGAAGTCAGACATTGGGGAGCTCGGACGACGCTGACATCTACGCCGCGAGAATGCCCGCGGCGATGCAGGCTCAAACGTCCCGGACGGGGGAATCCCGCGGGACGAGGCGCTCCTCGCCGTGAATATGCTGCGGTTGTGACGCCATACGAGCTCGAGCTGCGCGGGGAGACGCACGGGTTCACGGTCGTCGAGCTCGTGGGCGAGCTCGACCTCACGAACGCCGCGGACGTGGAGCGAAAGCTCGAGCAGGCCGCCGGCGCCGGAGACGGGCTCGTGCTCGACCTGAACGGCGTGACGTTCATCGACAGCGCCGCGTTGCACATGCTCTTCCGGGTCGCTCGCGGGATCGGCGACGCACGGCGCTTCGGCATCGTCCTCCAGCCGACGGCGCTCGTGGCGCGCACGCTCGAGATCGTCGGCCTGAACGCGGTGACGACCGTGCGTCAGAGCGTGGACGAGCTCGTCGGCGAGCCCATTCCGTAGCCGAGCGGCGTTTCGCTGCGGGCACGTGTGGGTATCCGGTGCCGGCAGTTCGGCACTCGCTTCGCTACCTGAAAGGAACGACATGGGAATCAGTCTCAGCCTCTTGCTCATCGCTGCCGGCGCGATCCTCACGTGGGCCGTCAGCGCTGAGGCATCGGGGATCGACATCCAGGTGGTCGGCGCGATCCTGCTGATCGTCGGGATCGTCGGGCTCGTTCTCTCGTTCGTCTTCTGGTCGAGCTGGGGCGGCTTCGGAGGGCCGCGAGACGCCGCTGCGCAGGGCGGTCAGAACACGACGATCGTCAAGGACGACCGGGTCTGAGTGGGAATACTCGGATGGATCCTCCTCGGCTTTCTGGCCGGGCTCATTGCGAGAGCGCTGCTGCCCGGCGAGGAGCGGGGAGGATGCATCCTGACGACGCTCCTCGGGATCGCCGGGGCGTTGCTCGGAGGGTTTCTCGCGTCGATCTTCGGGCTCGGCGACCCGATTGACGAGTTCTTCGACTTCAGCACCTGGGTTGCGGCAGTGGTCGGTGCGGTCGTGATCCTCGCCGTCTGGCGTGCGCTGAGCGGACGACGCGTGTAGACGTGTAGGGCGTCGCCGCGGCAGGTGCGGCGCCGCCCTACGCGATCGGCTGTAGACGTGCATCGAATTCGCATCGACCACGAGAAGGACGCAACGGTCCTCACGGCAGAGGGAGAGCTCGACGCGTATGCGGAGGGAGATCTCACCGCGGGCCTGGACGAGGCCGCAAGTCCGGGCCCGTTCGTCGCGGATCTCACCAGGGTCTCTTTCATGGACTCGACCGCACTCGGCGTGCTCGTCCGCACACTCAAGGACGCCGCTGCGCGAGGGGTTCACGCACGTGTCGTGCTTCCGGAGACAGCCGCGCGGCGCATCTTCGAGATCACCACTCTCGACCGGGCGCTGCCCGTCGCGGCCTCTCGCTTGACGGCGCTCTCTGAGTTGCGGGACGGCGACGCCTCCCCGCCCGACTCGGGTTAGCCGCTCTCCGGCTGCGGGTCGCCCGCGAAAGCCTTCGTCATGCGGACGACTGTCCCGCGCCCGCCTTCGCCTCGCCCCACCTCGAGCTCGTCGACGACCGTGCGGATGATGGCCAGTCCCATCCCACTCTCCGGCTCGTCAGGCATCGACCACTCGTGGTCGGGCGGGCGGTCGAGCCCCGAGCCGCGATCCTGGACGACGATCTCGAGCTTCTCGCCCACGACCTCGAAGGAGACGCTGACAGGCCTGTCATCACTCTCTGCCTCGTATGCATGCCTCACGGCATTGCCGCAGGCCTCGGTGATCGCGAGCTTCAGGTCCGCGAGCACGTCGGGATCGAAGGGATAGGCGCGCGCCAGCCCCGACAGGGCGAGCCGCGACAGCACGAGGTAGTCCGGCTTCGCCGGGAACGTCAGGGTGACGACCCGGTCGCTCACGTCGGCTCCTCCATAAGCTCCTCGATTCTCCCGCGCATCCCGGCTAGCGCGCGGCGGAGCAGGCGGGAGACGTGCATCTGCGAGATCCCGAGCTCGGCGGCGATCTGCGACTGGGTCATCTCGTGGAAGAAACGGAGCTCGACGATCCGTCGCTCGCGCTCGTCGAGCGCGTCGAGGCCGACGTCGACTAGGGAGCTGTCCTCGACGTCGGCGTAGCCGCGCTCCTCGACCCCGAGTCGGTCGGACAGGCTCTCATCGCCGTCGTCGTCGAAGGGAGCGTGCAGCGAGCGCGTCGAGTACGCGTGGGACGAGTCGAGCGCGTCGATGACCTCTTCCTCGTCGGCGCCGACCGCCTCGGCCAGCTCGGGGACCGTCGGGGAGCGTCCGAGCTGGCTTGTCAGCTCGTCGAGGACGCGCGAGAGGCGGACGCTCAGCTCCTTCAGGCGCCGCGGGACGTGCATGGCCCACGCCTTGTCCCGGAAGTGGCGCCGGATCTCGCCGACGATCGTCGGTACCGCGTAGCTCGAGAACTCGACCCCACGGTCGACGTCGAAGCGATCGACCGCCTTGATGAGGCCGACCGAGCCGACCTGGACGAGGTCCTCGAGCGGCTCGCCGCGTCCGGAGTACCGCGCGGCAAGGGCACGTACGAGCGGCATCAGCTCCACGAGCGCTTGCTCCCGCGCGCGCTGGTCGCCGGTCCGGTGGTACTCGATCAGGAGAGCGTCGACGTTTCGGTCCATGAGCGTGGTCATCCGTGCGCCCGGAGCGGCTCCGGAGCGATCGAGCTCCCGGCCACCCTACCGCCCGGGGCGCGGTCGCAGCCGGGATTCCGTCACGGACCAGCGTGGCGGAGCGCCGCGTCGAGCGTGCCGAAGACGGCGAACGATCGACTGAGCAGCGTCAGGTCGAGGATGCTCGTCAGGCTGGGCTGCGAGCAGACGACGGACAGGCGGCCTCCCCTCGAGCGGAGGCGTCCGGCAAGGCGCTTGAGCGCGGACAGCGTCGACGCGTCGACCTGGTCGCCCTCGCCGAGGTCGACGACGACGTTACGTGCTCCGAGGTCGAGGCTCGCACGGATCCGCTCCGCGAGGTCGCTGTCACCCGGGGAGGCAATGACGATCGTGTCGCCGGCGATGCTCCGCGCCCGATGGTGGACACCGTTCACCGCAGACGGGTACCCGCGGCGACCGCCACCGAAACGCTCACGGGCTCCGGGGACGGTCTCCGCGAGTGAGGCGTCAGCGGGAGAGCGCCCGCTGCAGCTGCGCCTTCGTCATCTTCGAGCGGCCCTTGACGTTCCGCCGCTTCGCTTCCTCGTAGAGCTGGTCGCGGGTCGGCCCGCGCGGGCTCCGCCGGTGGCTGCGAATGCCGCCGCGACGCCCTGACGACATGTCCTCACGCGAGAGCCTCGACGAGGTCTGGGTCTCTCCGTGCCGCGCTCGTTCCTTGTTGACGGTCCTCGCGGCGATCTCCTCGGCGCGGTCCTCGGATACGCCCCGGTCGCGCGCCGAGTCCTTGATGTGCTCGTACTGGCGCGCACGCTTCGTTCCCTTCTTCACACCACGTGGCGGCATCTCGCCACCTCCTTTCGCGTCACTCGGCCGGTGGGTACCCGGCTCGGGCGCTGCGAAACGGAGGCGTGCGTTTGAGGATCCCCGCGCTCGGGGAATGACTCGCTCCGTCCAGCGAGCGAAAGGAGGATGAGATGTACATCGGAGGCGGCTTGCTCGCGCTCATCGTCATCATCATCCTGCTGATCTGGCTTCTCTGATCGCTATCCGGTCGGGACGCGCTCACCCGTGAGCAGCTTCTCCAGGCGGACGCGCGTCCCGCTATCTCCCGAGTCGATCTCGACCGACGACATCATCGAGCGGATGAGGCGTAGCCCGAGCCCTCGGTCGGGGCGGCCCGTCTCGGTGAGCCAGCTGCCGGGGTCGGAGACGGTGACGAGCACCGTCGAGTCCTCGAGCTCGGCGCGCATGGCGAACGACGCCGGGTCGTCGGCCCCCTGAGGGTGCTCGACGGCGTTCGCGCACGCCTCCCAGGTCGCGAGCAGGATGTCGTGGGCCTCGGTCTCCGTGACCGGAGCCTGCTCGAGCCACACGCGGAGGGCGTCTCGCACGAGGTCGAGCGAGCGCGGGTCGCTCGGCAAATCGAGGTCGAGCGGTTTCGGAGCGACGGCCAGGAGCCGGATCGCGAGCACGGCGATGTCGTCGAGGCGGCCACCGGTCCCGACCACGGTCGCGAGGACGTGATCTACGAGCCGTTCCGGGTCCCCGGGCGCATCCTCGACGGCCAGGCGTAGGCGCTCGAGGCCTTCGTCGATCGACTCGGTCCGCCGCTCGACGAGCCCGTCCGTGTAGAAGACGAGGGTCGAGCCGACCGGAAGCGTCATCGTCTCCTGGCGGTAGCGGGCCTTCGTTCCGGTTCCGAGCGGGAGGCCGCGGCCGCCCTCGACATAGGCCGCGCGCCCGTCCGGCTGCACGACGAGCGGCGGAGGATGCCCGGCGGACGTGAACCGGCAGACACCCGTGTCCGGATCGAGCACGGCGTAGAGGACGGTCGCGAACGCGGACTCGGAGATCTCCTCGGTCAGGCGGTTGAGGCGGGAGATCGTGGACGCCGGCTTCATCTGGTCGAACGCGAACGCGCGCAGCGCGTTGCGGAGCTGGGACATCGTGGCCGCGGACTGGACGCCCTTGCCGACGACGTCGCCCACGGCGAGCCCCAGCCGGCCGGTGGGGAGGAGGATGGCGTCGAACCAGTCGCCACCCACGTCTACCTCGTCGGTGCCCGGCAGGTAACGGGCGGCGAGCTGCACGTTCGCGATCTTCGGAAGCGAGGCCGGCAGGACGCTGCGTTGGAGCGTCTCCGCGATCGTGCGCTCGGACTCGAAGCTGCGGGCGCGGTCGAGCGCCTGGGCGGCCTGGCTCGCCAGCGTCTCCATGAACGCGCGGTCCTCGGCGTCGAGCGACACCGGCTCCGCGAAGGAGGTGACCACGAGACCGTTCGTGCGGCCGCCGGCGACGAGCGGGAGGAAGAGGAACGACTCGTGGCCGGTCAGAAGCATGCGATGCGCGGCCTCGGGGAAGTCGCGTGCGAGCTCGTCGAACCTCTCGTAGAAGACGACGCTCCCGGTCGAGAGAGCGCGGTTCCCCGGTGTCGGCGCGTCGAGCGGGATCTCCAGCCACGTCTCCTGCGCCTCGGGCTCGTAGCCTCGCCAGGCGAGCTTCTTCTGGACGGCGCGGTCCTCCAGGACGACCGAGAGAGCCGCAGCGTCGGCGCCGGCGCCCTGGACGAGAGCGTCCACCACCACCTCTGCAACGTCACGCTGCGTGAGCGAGCCGGACAGGGCTGCGGTCGTCAGCTGCACGCGGTCGGTGCGGCGTCGCAGGCGCTGCTCGTCGTCGAACAGCCTGCTGCGCTCGAACGCCTGCGCGCCGATGCGGGCGAGAGTCTGAAGGAGCGCCGAGTCCTCGACGCCGACCTGTGCGCGCCCGCGGAAGCCGACGAACACCGCGCCGAGAACGCGGGAGCCGACACCGAGCGGCACGGAGATCGCGCCCTGGAGCCCGAGTCGCTCCGCGGCCGCCCGGACCTCGTTCGCCGCGAGATCGGTCGAAGGCTCGGAGTCGGCGACCACGAGCGACCCGCGCAGCGCCGCGTCGGTGACGGGCGCGATCAGCTCGAGGACGTCCTTGTCCTCTGCCCCGAGCGACGCGAGGACCTCCGGCGCCTCCCGCGCCTCGTCGAAGGCGAAGACGACTGCCACGTCGCCCGAGACTGCCGCGGCCGTCTCGCGCGTGACGATCTCGGCGACCTCACGACGCGTGACCGCGGCGGCGAGCGCCTGGGTGATCGACTGGAGCCGCCGCGTCCTGCGCGAGGCGGTCTCCGCTGCGACCCTCGCTGCCTGCTCGCGCTCCATGAGCCATGCGCGCTCGAGCGGCTGCGCCGCCCGGCCGGCGACGGTCTCGACGGCGACGCGCACTCCGTCCGCGACCTCACCGCGCGAGCCGAAGCCGACGACGAGAACCCCCACGAGCCGGCGATCCGCGAAGAGCGGCACAGCCCCGAGACCCTCGATCCCCGCCCCGTGCCACGACCCGGCGTCGTCGTACGGCGACCAGCCCTCCTCCGTCTCGATCCACACCGGGCGGCGCTCGCGGGCGCTCTCGGCCGGAGGCGAGCTCGCGTTCAACTCCAGGCGGCTCAGGCCGGCGCCAGAGCCGAGCTCGCTCTCCTCGGCCTCGACGAGCTCGAGCCCCACGCCGTTACCGAGCACGTACACGCCCACGGCGTCAACACCGACGTGACCGAGGAGCTGGTCGCGCACCGCGCGGACGACGTCCGTCGGGCTGACCGCTTCACTCAGCGCGCTCGTCAGCACCACGAGCTCCTCGGCCCGCGTCCTTGCCGCGTACTCAGCGGCGAGGAGTGTCGCCCGCTCGAGCGCCTGGCTCGACTGCCGGGCGAGGGCCACGGCGAACTCGAGCTCCGCCTCCGGGAACGCACGCGGTGTCGAGAACGAGAAGCCGACCGCGCCGAGCATCGATCCGGCCGCGCTCAGAGGCAGCGAGAGCCACGAGCCCGTCGCTTCGGTGCGACCGGCCGCAGCCGCGGGAAAGCGGAGCTCGAGGTCCTCGGGGCTCTCGACCGCGACCACGATGTCGTCCCGGGCCGCGCGCGCCAACGGGACCTCGGCGTCCATCGGGATCGTCGTCCAGGGCTCGAGCGTCTCCGGGCAGATAGCCGTGGCTGTCGACGACCTCGAGCGCGTCGCCGTTCACGGTGACGGTGACGACCACTCCGCTCACCGCGCCGAGGCTGCGAAGACCCTCGGTCAGGATCGCGTTCGTCACTTCGGACGGTGTCGCGGCCGCCGCAAGGGCTGCTGTCGAATCGAGCAGGCGCCGCGTCTCGAGCGCCCGCCTCTGTGCCTCGTCCTCCGCCTCCCGGCGCTCGAGCTGCTCGAGCGCGAGGCCCGCATGGTCCGAGAAGCGCCGCGCGAGAAGCATCAGTGACGGGTCTGGCTCGGTGAGGACGGTTCCCCAGGAGAAGAAGAGGACGTGCTCGGTACGCCCACCTGCTGCTATCGGGGCCCAGAGCCACGAACGGATTCCGATCTTGCGCACGTACTCGAGCAGTTCGCCGGTGAGGGCGGACTCGGCGTCGGACACGAACGTCACCTGGGTCTTGTCCACCGCGTCGCGGAGGCCGGGGAGATCCGCGATCGAGAGACGCTCCTCCGGAGTGAGCGGCTCCTCCTCCGGCACCCGACACACGAGCTCGAGCCACACCCAATCTGCGTCCACGCGCCAGATCTCGGTGATGTCCGCCCCGAGCGCGCGGCGCGCCTCGCGGCAGATCTCGAGGCTGATCTCGTCGGTCGAGCCGGAGTAGAGGCGCGGGGCGGCGCGCAGGATGCGGTCGAGCGCCTGCCGCCACTGCCGTTCGCGCTCGTACAGGCGGGCGCGCTCGAGCGCCTGTCCTCCGAGGTCGGCCGCGATAGCGGCGATCGCGTCGGCCTCCTCGTGGACGGCGTTCGAATCGTCGTAGAGGAAGCTGAGCGAGCCGACGACGGTGCCTTCGATCTTCAGGGAACGGCGACCGCCGCCCGGGCGAACGGGGAGAGCGTCGCCCCGTCAGGGAATTCCCGCTCGAACGAGGCGCGATCGTTGGCGCGCTTCACCTCGCCCTCGGCGGCAGCCCGCGCGATCGGGGCTCTCGTGGAGAGCGGAAGCCGGAGGCCGGGCTTGTGCGTCTGCCGCGCGAGCCCGGACGGGCCGACGATGACGATCTCGTCTCCCTCGATGAGCGCGAGAGACCCGCCTCGAGCGCCGATGAGGAGTGGTGTCCT
Source organism: uncultured Actinomycetes bacterium (assembly GCA_963815895.1). Classification (GTDB taxonomy): domain Bacteria; phylum Actinomycetota; class Thermoleophilia; order Gaiellales; family Gaiellaceae; genus GMQP-bins7. Next base: position 1,565,156 of record CAWFIP010000002.1, read on the forward strand.
CTCGACGAGCTCGTTCGCGACGTCCGAGGGGGTCACGGCCGAGGACAGAGCGGACGTGAGCGTCTGGATCGACGCGGCTTGCCGCGTCGACTCCTCCGCCTCGACGGCCGCGGACTCGGCGCGCTGCCGCCCGCGTCGCATGACGAGGCTCACCCAGACGACGAGCAGCGCGACCACGAGCGAGGCGACCCATCGGATCGCGTCCTCGCCGTCGACGCCGATGCCGCCGTTCGACATCACGACCGGGCTGAGCGACCAGCAGAGGACGATCGTGAGGAGGCCGGGACCGAAGCCGCCGTACCACATCGCGACGGCCACGGCCCCCACGTAGAGCGCGTACTGCGGGCCGCCGGCGCTCGACATCAGAATGCGGCCGATGACCACGGCGACGATGGCGAGCGCCGTGGCCACGCCGTACCGCGCGGTCGTGGTACGGGCGGTTAGTCCGTAGCGGGCAGAGCCAGTCCGACGCTCCGGCGTCACGCGTTACATGATGGTGGACGCGCGACGTCTGGTGTTGAACCGGTCACCGACCGGGCCGGTGTCGTCGCGGGCGATGCTGAAGAAGTGGAGGTATGACTCGATCTCGGCGAGGAGCGGGCGCCCCAGCCTGCCGAGGGGCCTGGCCGTCCACTCGGTCAGCAAGCCTTGCCTCGACGACGGAGCCGTCGCGAATCCAGGCTGCCCTCTCGGACTCGGCCGGCGCGCGCCGACGAGCGAGTCGTGCTTCCCCATGGCGGAGGGCTTCCCGCCGCGCGCGTTTCGTGAAACCCTGCGACTCCCTTAGCCGAAGAGCGGCGCGTAGTGGCGGCGCCAATCCTCGTCCGACACGGACCGCCGGAACACGCGATCGAGGATCGTCCGCGGGGTCTCGTCCACGTCGAGGGCGACGAGCGATACGGCCGCGACGAGCATGTGCTCGAGCAGCGCGGGATCCGTCCGCGCCGCGTGGAGCACGTACGTGAACGCGCGGATCGTCCGTTCGGCGTCCTCCTTCGGGCCCCGATCGCGGATGAGCTCGAAGAGCGACGTCGCGTCGAAGTCGTCCCACTGCACGACTCCGAGTATCGGGGTTGCAGCCGACGAGACGCGGCGGTCCTCGGATTGTTTCTCGGACCCGGGGGCCGGGTACATGCGGCGCTGGAACTCGTCTACCAAGGAGGCTGAACAAGATGAAGGTCGACATCTGGACATACCGTCAGGTCGGGAATATCGGGACGCTGACCGACGTCTCGGGTGCAGTCGGCTACGAGGTCGAGGCGCTCGACGGCTCGATCGGCAAGGTCGACAAGGCGACCCGCGACTCCGCGGGCATGGGCTACGTCGTCGTCGACACCGGCCCGTGGATCTTCGGAAAGAAGGTGCTGCTCCCGGCCGGCGTCATCCGCGACATTCACGACGATGAAGAGAAGGTCTTCGTCAACCGAACGAAGGACCAGATCAAGGACGCGCCCGAGTTCGACGACTCGATGATCGACGACGAGGGCTACCGCGGCCAGCTCAGCTCGTACTACGGGCACGGAACGGGCTACCGCGACTGGGACGACACGCTCTAGCAGGAGATCGTCGGCCTCCGCGAGGCGTTGCTCCGCGGAGGCCGACGAACACCGCTTCGGGAATCCGTGCGGCCCTACGGCGCGTCGACGATCCCAAGACCTTCGACGAGCGTGAAGAACGCCTGGGCGAAGGGCGAGTCCCCGGACTGCTCGCGGACGTAGGCCCAGTCGATCTGCTCGCGGAGCGCGCGGGCGAGCGCAAGCACCGCCTGGAAGTCCGGCTCCTGCTCCGTCAGCGCGAGCAGCTTCGTCACCAGGACGTCGTCGACAGAGGCGACGAGCATGCTCTGACCGAGAACCTCCATCTGCGTCGCCCGCTCGAAGTGCGCGCCGTCGACGGCCCCGCCGGCCGGCTGGAAGATGAGGTCGACGAGAACGTCGCCGTCGTGGGCCTTGAGCAGCCAGTGTTCGGGAGGCTGCTCGGGTCGGAACCCGGCGGCCTCGAGAGCCTCGAGCGCGCGCTCGGCGTCCTCCGGACGAAGGAAGAAGTCGACGTCGTGGTCCGTCGGCGGGCCTCCACGAGCCCACGCGGCGAGCCCGCCGCCGAGCATGACCGGAACGCCCGCGTCCCGGAGAGCCGCGCCGGCCCGTTTCATCGTCTCCACGAGCTCGGTGATCTCGGTCGGTGTGCTCTTCGAGGGCATGCGGGCCGCATACCCGCCGCAAGGAGCGGCGAACCGGAGTTCATGCGGCCTCGGGTGCGGGTATCGCTTCCGTCGTGACAACCCCGATCCGCGTCGCCGCAGCCGGAGACATTCATGCGGCCGAGCCGCTCCGAGAGCACATCGCGCAGAGCTTTGCGGCGATCGACGGCCACGCCGACCTCGTCCTCCTCGCAGGGGACCTGACGACGCACGGTCTCCCCGAGCAGGCGGCCGTGCTCGCGGACGCGTGCGCACCGGTCTCCGTTCCCGTCGTCGCGGTTCTCGGCAATCACGATCACCACTCCGGCCGCGCGGACGAGATCGTGCAGCAGCTCGAGGAAGCGGGAGTGCGCATGCTCGACCGCGAGCACGTCGTCCTCGAGGTCGGCGGCGTCGAGGTCGGGATCGTCGGCGTCAAGGGTTTCGTGGGAGGCTTCCCCGGAGCAGAGATCCCCGACTTCGGTGAGCGCCTGCTCCGCGACATCTACCACGAGACCTCGCTCGAGGTGGAGGCGCTGCAGCGGGGGCTCGAGGCGATCGCGGGCTGCCACAGGAGCATCGTGCTCATGCACTACGCGCCGATCACGGACACGCTCGTCGGCGAGCCCGAGCAGATCTGGGCGTTTCTCGGCTCCGGAAGACTGGCCGCTCCGATCGGCATGCACCGCCCGGACCTCGTCGTGCACGGGCACGCCCACCACGGGGCGCCGTCAGGCGCGATCGGCGAGGTGCCCGTCCGCAACGTCGCCGTCCACGTGACGGGCGAGGACTTCCTGACGCTCGATCTGTGACGTCAGGCGGCGCGAGCCCGCCGGATCCGCCACGAGCGAAGGAGCGTGAGCAGGGCCTTCTCCTCGGGCAGGAGCCCCTTCGTCGCGCCGACGAGGACCGGCCCCCTGCGACCCGGAGACACGCCTTCGAGGGTCCGGCCCGCGCGCCACTGCTCGACGACGGCCGGGCTCACGTATGCCGAACGGGCCACGCTTGCGGTGTTTCCGAGCTCGTCACCGACGCGTCGCATGACGGCGGCGAGCACCTTCCGCTCCTCGCCGGGCGACGCCGGCGGATCGTGCTGGGCAAGGGCGACAGCCGCGGTGAGCGTGCCGCCCCAGGTCCGGAAGTCCTTCGTCGTGAAGTCGTCGCCGAGGTGCTCGCTCACGTACTCGTTGAGGATCGGGGCGGTGAGCAGTGCAGGCTCTCCGTCGCGCTCGAAGCGGAAGAGTCGCGAGTCGCCCGGGTATTCGAAAAGCGCGTCGATCGCGTCCGCGAGCGCAGGGTCGACGATCGACGTGCGCACGAGCACGCGGTGCTTCGCCCGAAAGCGGAAGGTGACGCGGTCGCCCCGGACAGCTGCATGGCGCTTCCGGAGCGTCGTGACGCCGTACGTGCGCGTCTGCTTCGCGTACCGCTCGGAGCCGACGCGGAACCACGCGCGGTTGACGAACGAGAGCGCGACCGCCGTGGCCCAGTCGGGCTCGTACGGCCCGAGGGCGAGGTCGCGTGCCATCCGCTTTCTGAGACCCGGCAGCAGCTCGCCGAACCGCACGAGCCGGTCGAACTTCTCCCGGTCCTGCGCCGCGCGGAAGTCCGGGTGGTACAGGTACTGGCGCCGCCCGGCTGCGTCCATGCCCGTCGCCTGGAGCTTCGCGCGCGCGTTCGGCGAGATCCACACGTCTGTCCACGCCGGCGGGATCACGAGCGAACGGATCCGCTCGAGCGCGTCCTCGTCCTCGATCGGGTTCCCGCGCGCGTCCTCGTAGCGAAACCGCTTCCGGCCGAGCCTTCGCCAGCCTCCTCGCCGCGCCATCTCAGCCGATCATTCCCGGACGGACCGCAGCGAGAGGCCCCGTGCGGGGCCTCTCGCGTGGGTACGTCCGGGGCGCTATCTCGAGGTGCGCCGGCTCGAAGCCGTCGTCTTGCGGCTCGAGCTCGGTCCGCGCCGCGTCGTGGTCGTACGGCGTGCCGACGTCGAACGGCTCCCTGTCCCGGTCCCGTTCGGCTTCGCCCTCTTCAGGAGGTCCTTCTCGATCGTCTCGACCTTCTTGAGCGCGTCCTTCTCCTGCTTCAGGTTCTCGTTCAGGAGCTTCGCCGCCTCGGTCTCACCGAGCGCTCGCGCCTTCGCGACGAGGCCGGTGTACGCCGCGATCTCGTAGTGCTCGGTGCGGGCAGCGGCGCCGGTCAGGAACATGTCGCGGATCGGCTCCGCGGGCGACTCCTCCCGCATGAACACGTCGTGCTCGCGCTTGATCCCCTCGATGCCCGGGCACTGCTCGCCCTCGGCGCGCTTGCCGAGCTCCTCGAAGACCTGCTCGAGGTTCTCGATGTGGCCCCTCGTCTCCTTCAGGTGGTGCTCGAACGCCTTCGTGAGCTGGCTGCTCGTCGCCTCACGCGCGAGGGTCGGGAGCATCTGCGAGATCATGCGCTCCGCGTAGTAGATGTCCTTGAGCTCGTGCTCGAAGAGCTCCTTGGGTGTCGTCATCTGTGTCATGCGTCTCCCTTGTGTTCGTTGGACACGGGCCGCGTACCAGTACCCGGCGCTGCAGCCTCGAAACCGGCGACCGTTTCGCACGAGCGGGAGTCGGGAACTCCTCGTTCATGGCACGAGCGATCTGGAGCGGGAACATCTCCTTCGGGCTCGTCAACGCGCCCGTCCGCATGTACCCGGCGGTGCACGAGCACGACGTCGAGCTGCACCTCGTCCACGTCTCCGACGGCTCGCCGATCGGCTACCGGAAGTACTGCAAGAAGGAGGACAAGGCGGTTCCCGACGACGAGGTCGCGAAGGCGTACGAGCTGAACGGCGATCTCGTGCTGCTCGAGGACCAGGACTTCGCCGCCGCGCACGGGGAGACGTACAAGTCCATCGAGATCCTGGACTTCGTGCCATACGAGCAGATCGACCCGATCTACTTCGAGCGCACCTACTACCTGGGGCCGGACAAGGGCGCGGAGAAGGTCTATGCCCTGCTCGTCGCAGCGATGGAGCGGAGCGAGCTGGCGGGCATCGTGCGGTACGTCTTCCACGACCGCGAGCGGCTCGGCTGCCTGCGGGTGCACGACGGAGGGCTGCTCCTCGAGCGCATGTATTTCGCCGACGAAATCCGTCCGCAGGGCGAGATCAAGCCCAAGCGGCGATCCAAGGTCGATGGGCAGGAGCTCGAACTTGCACTGACCTTGATCGAACGGATCACGACCGACTTCGACCCGAGACGGTACGACGACCGCTATCGCGAGCGGCTGCTCAAGGTCATCCGCCGGAAGAAAAAGGGTGGGACGATCGAGGCTCCGGAGGCCGAGGAGCGCACGAGGGCGCCCGATCTCATGGCGGCACTGCGAGAGAGCGTCGAGCGCGCCCAGGGAGGGAACGGTCGAGGCAACGGGCGGGGTCGCGGCAACGGCAGGCGCGGGAAGGCCGACCTCGGTGATCTGAGCGTGAAGGAGCTGAACAACCGGGCTCGCAAGCTCGACATCGGCGGTCGCTCGATGATGACGAAGCGCGAGCTCGTCTCGGCGATCGAGAAGGCCGAGCGCTGACGTTTCCAGATCAGGTTTCAACGTTTTCGGTTCCGGGGTACTGGAACCGAATCGAAGCGAAGGGAGGTGAAAGCGCGTGATCTGGCTACTCGTACTGCTCTTGGTCCTCCTCGCGGTCGCGGGCGGGATCGCCGTCTCGAAGCTCCTCTTCGCCCTGTTGGTCGTTGCTCTCGTTGTGGCGCTCCTCGGCGCCTTCAACGGTCGCTCCACTGCCTGACGCCAACCCCACGGAGCAGCCGTTGAACGAAGCGGGCGCCCTCCCCCGGCGCCCGCTTCACCCCTTCTTGCGTCGTCCGTTGCTCGTCCCTCAGCCGGACGAGCCGGTCTCGTCGTGGCGCGCGCCGACCGGCTTGGACTCGGGCGAGCCCCGCTGTCGCAGGTAGACCGAGAACACGGCGATCGACCCGACGGCGAGGAACTCGGACTGCCAGTTCTCGAGCGTCCGCTCCCAGAAGTCGGCCCGGACGAAGGTACGAGCCCCACGACACGGTGGCCTCCTCGTGGGCGAGCTGCTCTTCGTTGAACCCCCGCCAGTTGTTGAGCGACTGCATCGCCCAGGTGACGAGGAAGATCGATCCCATGACCAGCAGGAGCGAGTTCTCGTAGACGCGTGTCCAGAGCCCGCCGACGCGCGCCGCCCACGGACTGTCTCGTCGGACATGCCGGCCCACGCGCTGCCGCGCGTCCGACTCCAGACCGGCCTGGTCCAGCTCCTTCGACTCGTTCGACCCCTTCTGAAGAAGCCAGATCGTCGCCGCGATGAAGAGCGTGAACTGGAGGAACTCGGACTGCCAGTTCTCCATGACCGAGCCCCAGAAGTGCGTGGAGCGGACGTACTCCCACCAGGACGCTGACGGGTCCTCATGTGCGATCTGGTCGGCGTTGTACTGGTGCTGGCCTGCAAACGACTGCCCGACGAGCGTCGCTGCGAACAGGCCGGCGAAGAAGAGCGACAGGCCGTTCTCGCGAAGGAATGGCCTCACGGTTGCGTCAGCGCGACCAGCAGAGCCGCGGCCACCCCTGTCACGACGATGGCCACGTAGAAGGCGAACATCGCTCTCACGGCGCGCCTAGTGCCCGCGCGCGCAGCGACAGACGCGGCCGCGCCGCACCAAACGGCGACACGCGGCGCACCGACTCGTCAGTGCAGGCCTTTCGAGCATGCCCATTCTCATGCCGAGCACGAGCATCGCCGCGGCGACGCCGAGCGCGACGAGCCACGTCGGGATCTGAGCGCTCACGCGGCTCTCGAGTCCTTCCGCGCGGCGTGCGGCGCGCTCTCGACGAGGTCGAGCGGCCGATGCACCTCGCTCGAGATGGCGTAGCCCGTGTCCGTGCGCATGCCTCCGCAGTTCAGTCTCGGGTCGGTTGTGTACCCGGGCAATCTGCCGCGCAAACGAGTGCGCCGTCTTGCAGGGCAGCGCTGGTTAGGGTGAGAGGCATGGAGCGCGATCTCGCCGGGCCGGATCTCTCCCCCGACGTCATGACGCTCGTCGAGCACGGCGAGCGCGAGGGATGCCTGAACCTCTCGGAGCTCGAGTCCGCGATCGAGCAGCTCGAGCTCGACGAGGAGACCGTCGGTCGCCTGTACGAGGAGCTCGATCACCGCGAAATCGAGGTCGCGGACGACTGCGAGCGCGCCGGCTCGCGCGATGCCGACTACACGAACGGGTCGCTCGCGACGGCGACCTCGGACAGCCTCCAGCTGTTTCTCAACGAGATCGGCCGCTATCCGCTCCTGACGGCCGAGGAGGAGGTCGAGCTCGCGAAGCGGATCGAGCGCGGCGACCTCGAGGCGAAGGAGCGGATGATCAACTCGAACCTCCGTCTCGTCGTCTCGATCGCAAAGCGGTACCAGGGCCACGGCCTCTCGCTTCTCGATCTCATCCAGGAGGGCGTGATCGGGCTCATCCGTGCGGTCGAGAAGTTCGACTGGCGCCGGGGCTTCAAGTTCTCGACCTATGCGACGTGGTGGATCCGGCAGGCCGTGCAGCGCGGCGTGCAGAACCGCGCGCGCACGATCCGCGTCCCGGTGCACGTCGCCGACCTCGAGCGGAAAGCGGGCCGCGCCGAGCGCGAGCTGACTGCGACGCTCGGGCGTCAGCCCACCGACGAGGAGATCGCAGAGGCCGCGAAGATCCCGCTCGAGCAGCTCGTCGAAGCTCACGAGGCTCTCCGGACCGTCGCGAGCCTCGACCGCCCGATCGGTGACAACGGCGACGCCACACTCGGCGACCTGGTCGCCGGCGAAGGCGGCGATCCCGTCGTCGAGCTGGCAGTCGGTCTCGAGGATGCGGTGCTCGCGCGCGCGCTCGAGACCCTTCCCGAGCTCGAGCGACGCGTCGTCGAGCTGCGCTACGGGCTCGGCGGCCGCGAGCCGCTCTCGATCGAGGCCGCCCGCAAGGAGCTCGGGATCTCCCGCGACCGGCTCCGCCGACTCGAGCACGCCGCGCTGGAGCATCTCTCGCGCACGAGAGAGCTCCAGGAGGTTCGCGACGCCGCCTGAGCCGGCCTAGACCGTGACGCGCTCGCGCTCGAGCAGCTCTTCGAACACCACCCGCAGGTCGACCATCGCCTTCCGCAGGCTCTCCGTGCTCTGGTCCGCCTCGCTCACCATCTCGTGCGCGTGCCGGTAGCGGGTGACCGCCTCCGGATAGTCGGCTGCGACGTGCGCCGAGCGGGTGGCGAGATCGCCGTCGATCGGGTAGCCGCGCTCCTCGATCACGCGCAGCACGATTCGGTCCGCGGCGCGTACGGCATCGCCCGGGTCGCTGACGAAGCGCGACTCGGCCTGACGCCATTCGTCGAGATAGCGGTCGCGGGTCGTCGAGGGAAGCGCCCGGATCTCGAGCTCGTCGTGCTGCTGCTCGATCTCTGTCAGATGCTTCTCGGCGTCACGCTGGCCCGAGGACGAGACCGCGCGGTCGTACTCCGGGCCGAACCGCTCCTTGAGGTGCGACCGGCGTCGTCGCCGCACGAGCGCCATGCCGAGCGCGAGCAAGAAGAGCGCGCCCACGACGATTACAGCGGCGATCGCGATCCATTCCCAGGTCTCCACGAACGATCACCTCCTGCCAGGGCAGGTTCTCCTGCAGACGTCGGGCGCAAACCTCGGCGCGAGGCTCGCGAGCTAGCGCTAGGCGCTCGCGGGTGCTTCGAGCGGCGTCAGGAGCGGCTCGATCCGGGCGCGCAGGTGCTCGAAGGCGGGCGGCAGGACCAGCGACTCGCCGAGATGCTCCGGATCCTCGTCGACCGCGAAGCCCGGGCCGAGCGTGGCGATCTCGAAGAGCACGCCGCTCGGCTCGCGGAAGTAGATCGAGCGGAACCAGAAGCGGTCGATGATCGGCGAAGGAAAGAGCCCTGCCTCCGTGACGCGCGCGTGCCAGGCCTCGTGCTCGTCCATCGTCGACGACCACGCGATGTGATGAACCGTCCCCGCCCCTCCGACGCCGCGCTCCGGGGGAGACTCGTCGTAGGCGTACAGACCCCCGCGGCTCGCACCCCGTGCCTCCCAGCTGTCGCCGTGCGGCTCGAACCCGAGCACGTCCTCGAGCACGCTTCGGCTCGCGTCCGGGCGCAACGAGTAGGCGCGGACACCGTCGAAGCCCTGCAGCGCGTGCTCGACCGGGATCTCCGAGTGCTCCGAGACGAGCGGCTCGTCGGTCGTCTCGACGACGGCGAGCTGGTTGCGGAGCCCTTCCGGGTCCTCGAACGTGACCGTGCTCTCGTCGCGCACGACGACCGCCGACTCCGGTGCGAGCCGCTGCTCCCAGAACCCGAGAGCGTCGCCAGAGCCGACGCGCCAGCGAACGGTGTGAATCATCCCTGCGCCCGCGCGCCCGCGGCTGACGCCGGGATACTCGAAGAACGTGATGTCGCTTCCGGGGCTGCCGTTCTCGTCCGCGTAGAAGAGGTGGTAGACCGTCGGATCGTCCTGATTCACGGTCTTCTTCACCATCCGCAGCCCGAGGACGCGCGTGTAGAAGTCGACGTTGCGCGGCGCGTCGCCGGTGATGCAGGTGACGTGGTGAATGCCGTCGAGCTTCATCGCCCTGAGCGTACCGCCCGATAGGCTCCCCACGTGAAGATCGGGATCGTCGTCCCGTTCTCGTGGTCGTTTTGGGGGGCGGTCGTCGAGCACGCGGAGTTGCAGGCTGCAGCGCTCGAGGCACTCGGCCACGAGGTGCAGCTCATCATGGGCAACGATCCTCCTGGGCAGTTCACCCGCGTGCTGCACCCGCGTGTCGGGCGCCACGACGAGCCTCCGGACAACGTCGTCCCGGTGGGTCGCTCGGTCATCGTCCCGGCGAACGGCTCGCTCCCGAACATCGTGCTCACGCCACGGGCGTTGGGGCGGATCCGCCGCGTGCTCGAGCGCGAGCGCTTCGACGTGCTCCACCTCCACGAGCCGATGACCCCCGTCATCTGCACGGCGACGCTCATGCTCGCCCGCTCGCCGCTCGTTGCGACGTTCCACGCCTCGGGAGACCTCGGATGGATGCGCTTCGGCACGCCGGTCTGGGGCTTCCTCGTCGACCGCGTCGACTACCGGATCGCGGTCTCGGAGCGCGCGCGGAGCTCGCAGCAGCGCTGGCTCCCCGGCAAGTACGACGTCATCCCGAACGGCGTGCTCGTCCCGGACGAGGCGCCGGTCGGCGATCGCGAGCACCGGATCGTGTTCGCCGGGCGCCAGGAGCCGCGGAAGGGGCTGCACGTCCTTCTCGGTGCGTGGCCCGAGATCCACCGGCGTACCGGACTCAGGCTCACGGTCGCGGGCGCCGACCCGCTCGCCGTCCGCCTGCTCATGGCGAGGCATCGTGTGCCCGACGCCGGCATCGACGTCGTCGGCTTCCTGAGCCAGGCCGATCTCACGGACACGCTCCTCCGCGCGAAGGCGCTCGTCGCTCCGTCGCTCGGGCAGGAGAGCTTCGGGATGGTGCTCACACGGGCCTTCGCGTGCGCGCTGCCTGTCGTCGCATCCGACATCCCCGGATACCGCGAGGTCCTCGACCCGTCGGCGTCGGTCGACGTGCGGCCCGGTGACCAGCGGGCCCTCGTGGACGCCGTGTGCGACCTCGTGTCCGACGAGCCTCGGCGCGAGCAGCTCGGACGCGCCGCTCGTGAGCTCGCGGTCGAGCGGTACTCGTGGCCGGGCATCGCGCGCAGGCTCGAAGACGTGTACTTCCAGGTGACGGGGCTCGACCGGGGAGAAGCCCGGGCCGCATGATCGTCTGGCGCGCGGTGCGGAGCGGCTGGGGACAGGGGGCGCTCGCCGTGCTGCTCTTCGCGCTCGCGCTCTTCCTCATCTGGAAGCGCGGGCCGGACTGGGGGAGCGTGCTCGAGGCGTTCCGCCTCGTCGTGTGGAGCTGGATCCTGCTCGCTCTCCTGCTCAACGTCGTCTCAACGCTCTTCCGTGCGCTCTCGTGGCGCCTCACGATCGGGCAGGCGCTCCCGGAGAAGAACCAGCCGACGCTGATCCATGTCCTGTCGGCCTTCGGCGTCGGGCTCTTCGCGAACGCCGCGCTGCCCGGGCGGCTCGGCGAGCTCGCGCGCGTCGCCACGCTCCGCCGCCACCTGCCGGAGGCGCCGCCGGGGACGACCGCGGTCCTTGTCGGGACCGTGATCGCCCATCGTCTCTTCGACATCGTCCCGGCGACGATCCTCGTTATATGGGTGCTCGCGACGGCCGAGGTCCCGCACTGGGCCGTCGTCGCCATCCTCATCGTCGCCGCGGTCGGGTTCGCGCTCTTCACGGTCGCCTGGCTCGGTGCGCGACGCCACCACCGGCCGATGGCCGTGGACGGCATGGGAAGCGTGCGCCGGCTGCTCGTCATGGCCCGCTCCGGGCTGTCCGTGCTGAAAGCCCCCGTCCCGCTCGCCGGCGCGATCCTCCTGCAGTGCCTCGGCTGGCTCTTGCAGCTGTTCGCGGTGTGGGCCGCGATGAAGGCGTTCGACATCGACGCGCCGCTCCCCGCGGCCGGGCTCGTGCTCGTGCTCATGAACATCGCGACGATCGTCCCGCTCTGGCCAGGCAACGTCGGCCTCGTCCAGGCCGCCGTCGCGATCCCCTTGCGGAACGGCTACGGAGTCCCGGTCGCGACCGGATTCGCTTTCGGGCTCGCACTCCAGGCGCTCGAGATGGCGTGCGGCGTCGGGCTCGGGCTCCTCGCGCTCGCGCGGGAGGGCATCTCGCTCGCTGTGCTTCGGCGAATGCAGGATGACGAGGAGGACTCGTCCGAGAACGCGGTCGAGGAAGTGCACGAGCTCGAGCGGGACATCGAGGAGTCGTCGGAGAAGCCGGCCGCCCGTGAGGGCGCTTCTCTCTCCCGCTAGCCTCAAGGGCGTTCTCTCCGCGACGGATGCGGCTGCGGCGCTCGCCCGCGGCGCACGTGGAGCCGGCATCGAGGCGGAAGAGCTTCCGGTCGCAGACGGAGGCGAGGGAACCGCCGACGTCTTCGAGCGCGCGCTCGGGGGCGAGTGGCGGGTGACGCAGGTGCACGACCCGGTCGGGCGGCCGGTCGAGGCGCGATGGCTCGTCCTACGGGACGGGCGAGCCGTCGTCGAGGCGGCGGCCGCGATCGGGCTTCCGCTGCTCGCGAGAGCGGAGCGGGATCCTCTGCGTGCGTCGAGCCGCGGTCTCGGCGAGCTTCTCCTCGCCGCCCTGGCGGACGATCCGCCCGGGCTGGTCGTCGCGCTCGGCGGCACGGCGACGGTGGACGGGGGTGCGGGGCTGCGTGAGGTTGTCTCCGAGCTTCCGGTTCCGACGGTTGCCCTCGCCGACGTGCGGACGGTGCTCGCGGACGCCGCGCGCGTCTTCGGCCCTCAGAAGGGCGCGTCGCCCGACGACGTCGCGATCCTCGAGCAGCGGCTCGCGGCGTTGGGCGAGCTCCGTCCGTTCGCCGAGCTGCCGGGATCCGGAGCCGCAGGCGGCCTTGGAGCGGCGTTCGCGGCGCTCGGCGCCGAGCTCGTCCCCGGCGCGTCCGCGGTGCTCGAGCTGATCGATTTCGACGGGCGTGCGGCGCAGGCGGACGTGGTTGTCACGGGGGAGGGTACGGTCGACGCGACGACGACGGCCGGAAAGGCTCCGGGAGAGGTCGCGCGGCGCGCGGCAGCGGCGGGAGTCCGCTGCGTCGTGTTCGGCGGGCGAGTCCGGCAGGAGGTCGCCGGGGTCGAGACGGTCGCGCTCTCGGGCAAGCCCGCACGCGCAGAGGAAGACCTCGTGGCTCTGGGGCGACGCCTGGCCGAGGAAGCCGACTAGCGCGACTCGGCGGCGATGAGCCGGTCGGCCATCGCCTCGAGCAGCGTCCACGCGACCTGCGGGCGCGACTCGACGAACGGCCGGAAGACGAACACCGGGAGGCTGTACGCGGTCAGATCGGACGTCGCCGTCACGGTCGCGGTGCGCGGCCTGCGGTCGATGAGCGCGATCTCGCCGAACGAGTCGCCCGGCCCGAGTGTGCCGACCTGCTTTCCGTGTACCTCCACCGTTGCCTCGCCGTTCTCGACGACGAAGAAGACGAGCCCGCCCTCACCCTCGAGAGCGACGGCGTGCCCGGCAGGGAAGCGGCGTTCGTTGAACTCCTCTGCGAGGCTGTCGAGGTCCCGGTCCTCGAGGCTCTCGAACAGTCGTACTTTCCGCAGGAGCTCTGCGCTTGGCTTTGCCATGGCGCGATTCATACACGATGCGCGCGCTCCGGGCCAAGCGATCCGGTCAGCGAGGGCCGTTTCCCGCGGTTCCTCCCTGCTCGGTCAGCTGCTCGATCTGGAGCTCCGCGGCCTCGAGCCGCGCGACGCAGGCTCGGTACAGCTCCTCGCCGCGACGGAAGAGGGCGATCGCGTCGTCCACCGGAACGTCGCCGCGCTCGAGGCGCGCGACGACGTCCTCGAGCTCGCGCTGCAGCTCCTCGAACGCGCGCTCGTCGCTCACGGGCGGACGTCCTCGACCGTTGCGCCGAGCGAGCCGGAGGCCAACTCGACCTCGAGGCGGTCGCCCGGCGAGACCCCGGCCGCGTTGCGCAGCGCCTCGCCGCCCGAGCGGACGATGGCGTAGCCGCGGGCCAGCGTCGCGAGCGGCGACGTGCCCTGCAGGCGCGCACCGAGATGGTCGAGACCGGCGCGGCGCCGTTCGAGGAGGAGCTGGGGAGAGGAGCGAAGCCGCTCCGCGAGCGCGGCCAGCCGCTGCTCGCGCCGCTCGACATGAGCACGGAGTGCCGCTTCGAGCCGTCCCCGCGAGGCATCGAGGCTCGCACGAAGCTCGCGTGCGTCCGGCACGACGAGCGCGGCGGCGGCCGTGGGAGTCGCCGCGCGGACGTCTGCCGCGAGGTCGCAGAGCGGCGAGTCCTGCTCGTGCCCGACGGCCGAGACGACCGGGACGGGGCAGGCCGCAACGGCGCGCACGACGGCCTCGTTCGAGAACGGGAGCAGGTCCTCGAAGCTCCCGCCCCCACGCGCGAGCACGACGACCTCGACGTCGGCGTGCGCGGCGAGCCCTCGCAGCGACGAGACGATCGCGGCCGGAGCGCCGCGGCCCTGGACGCGCGTCTCGCAGACGACGATGTGAGCCGCCGGGAAGCGTGACCCGATCGTCGAGACGAGGTCGCCGCGCGCGGCGGCATCGGCACCCGTGAGAATTCCGACGGCGCGCGGCAGCCTCGGCAGCGGCCGCTTCCGCTCCGCTGCGAACAGCCCCTCGGCCGCGAGCTTGCGCTTCAGCTGCTCGAGCGCGACCAGGTGCGCGCCGAGGCCGAGGCGCTCGATCGTCGTCGCGCGCAGGCCGAGCTCGCCGCGCGCCTCGTACAGCTCAGCCCGCCCCTGCACGTGCACGGTCTCGCCCTCCTCGAGCGCGAGCTCGAGCCGGTCGTACACCGGGCGTGCGATCGTGACCTTCAGCGTCGCTCCCGTGCGCGGGTCCCTCAGCGTCAGGAAGACGTTCGCCCAGGCGTCATTGCGCCGAAGCTCCGTCACCTCGCCCTCGACCCAGAGCTCGGGGAGCCGCCCGAGCCAGCGCGCGACGCCGCGGTTGAACGACGCAACCGTGTAGACCTTGCGGTCGCCGTAGACGAGGTGCGCCATCTTCACGCGCTCCAGCGTAACTTCGGAGTTCGGAAGCGGGCTAGAGCAGGATCTCGGCGGCCGTCACCGGCTCGCAGCCCTGGGCGAGAAGCCCGACCGCGTCGTGCAGGTCGACCTCACTCGCCGCGAGGCGCTCGGCGAGGTGCACGGGATAGCCGGCCTCGAGCAGGATGTGCAGGCGCCAGCTCTCGACCCTTCCGGGCTCGTTCTCTCGCCAGGGCGGTGCTTCGGTCGTCTCGGCCATGACGGCTCCGACATTCGCTGCCTCTTTCGCATTCCCTGCCGCGTCTGGCAACGGTTCGATCCGTCTACTGGCCGCCCCCGAGCGAGCGCATCGCCTCGTAGCGGCGGCTCGCCTCGTCGATCCGCTCCTCGAGCCGCTGCGTCGCCTCGTCCACCGTGCGCTGGAACTGGTCCGAGATGAGCGCGCTCGCGCGGCGGAAGAGCGTCTCGGACGTGCGGTCGAGCTCCTGCTGCAGGCGGCTCGCCGCCTCCTCGCGGATCGCGCGCATGCGCGCCTCGAACTCGAGCGCCCCGGCCTCGCTCAGGCGGTCGACCTCGCGCGCGACGGCCCGGTCGAGCTGCTCGACCTGACGCCGCTCGAGCTCCGCAAAGGCGATCTCCAGCCGACCTCGCGCCTCGCTTTCGGCGCGCTCGATCTGCTCGTTCATTGCCTGCTCGCGCTGGCGCAGGCGATCCGCGATGTCCTCGATGACGCGGCGCTGATCCGACGCCTGGGACTGGAGCTGGTCGAGCGCGTCGGCGAGCGCGTCCTTCGCGGAGAACTCGAGCTCCTCTCGGAGGCGAATTGCGGCGGCGCGCTGATGGTCCGCCGTGGTCCCGAGCTCGGCGGCTTCCGCATCGAGGCGGGCCTGGACCTGGGCAATGCGCTGCTCCTGGTGCTGCTCGAGCGCCGAGACCTGGCCGTCGAGCGCGCGCTGTGCCCGCTCGAGGTCGGCTTCCCACGCGCGGAGACGCTCCTCGACGCGGCGTTCGACCTCGGCGAGGGTCTCGGCGAGTCGCTCCGAGAGCTCGCGCTCCCGGACGGCGAGCTCGCCCCGGCGCTCGTCCGAGAGCCGCCGTTCCTCCGTCGCGTACGCCGAGAGAGCGTCCGCGTGCGCACGCGACACCGAGACGCGGAGCTGCTCCGCTTGGGTCGCGGCTTCCTCCTCCGCGGCTCCACGAACGGAACGCCTCGCGGCGAGGACGAGGTCCTCGGTGCGCGTGCTCCGGGCGTTGGCGCGGCGGAGCGCGAGGTAGAGGACGACGGCGACGACGAGGACGCCCGAGAGCGCAGCGACGAGGATCCAGGCGAGGCCGGACACGCGGTCACTCTAGATCCGGAGGACAACGAGGGCCGCCGCGAGGACGATCGAAGCGGCGGAGAGGAGCCGAAGCGCGGTCTCCGCGGGCACGGTGAGGCGCTCCGCGTCGAGAGGCTCGATCCCGCCGTCTCGCAGCTCGAGCTCGCCGCGCACAGCGACGGTGCGCCGGCGGATGAAGCGCACGTGGCTCGAGAGTGCCCGTTGGGCAAGGGAGAGCAGCACGGCGAACAGCGCGGCGAGCACCGCCACGAGCCCGATCTCACCCGAGACCGCGGCGTACCCGCAGATCACGGGGAAGCCGCCCCAGGCGAGCCCGAACCACAGATCCGAATGGAACCAGCCGCCCGCGAGCTCGAGGTTGTATGCCAGCACGAGGAAGAGGCCGACGGGGACGAGCAACGCGAGCCACGGCTCGTACGCCGCGGCCCCGGCGATCCCGATGGCGCACGCGCCGGTTATCGAGACGGCCGCGAGCCCGACCAAAACCGCGTCCGGGATCCTCGTGCCGAGCGGGCGGCCGCTCAGCTCGTCGAGCGAGTGCGCGCCGATCCCGACTGCGAGCCCGAACGCTACGACCGTCGCTCCAAGGCGGCCCCACGCGGCGACCGGAGCGAGACAGCCGCCGATGACGACGTAGGACAGGTGCCAGGCCGTGTACGGCGGGTGAAGCAGCGTGACGTAGTCGCGCCAGCCCCCCGTGGCGAGGGCGTAGAACGCGGGACGGGTCTGGGTGCTCAGGTCTTCGTTCCCCACATGACGACGCCGCCGCCGAGGCTCAGCCGACGCGCTTCCACGCCGCGGATCCCGGCCGCGTGCCACCACTCGAGCTGGGCCGCGAGCGGGTTCTGCTCCCAGAAGTCCGCGATCGACCTGCCGAGGAAGTCGCCGACCTCGCGCCATCCGTTAGCAAGCGCACGGCCGGCAAGCGGGAGCCCGACCCCGACGTACAGCTGCCAGAGCGGCTGCAGCGGGCCTGCTGGGACGCCGAATTCGAGCGACGCGATCACGCCGCCCGGGCGTACGACGCGAGCGAGCTCTCTCACGGTCTCCGCGGGATCGTCCACGTAGCGGAGCAGGTACGTCACGGTGAGGTGGTCGAAAGCCTCGTCGGTGAACGGGATCTCCTCAGCCGAGGCCTGGACGAGCTCGACGCGCTCGCGGAAGCGTTCGCGGGCGACCGCGAGCATGTCCGGGCTCTGGTCGAGCCCCGTCACGTGGAAGCCGCGGCGGAGGAGCTCTTCCGCGACGAGCCCCGTCCCTGTCGCCACGTCGAGAACATGTCCGCCGGGCGGGAGACGCGAGACCAGGAAGCGTCGCCAGAGTGGGTCCTGCCCGAACGAGAGAGCGGCGCCGACCCGGTCGTAGGACGGCCCGAGGGGAGCGAACAGCGTGCGGGCATGGCGGGTCCGCTCGGACACGCCTTCTATTCTGGCCGCGTGCCGACGCTCGCCGCGGACCTCGAAGCCGTCGCCGGGCGCGCGGCGGCCGAGCACGCACGCCCCGGAGACCGGATCTCGGCCGTCCTGCCGACGGAGCCGACGCCGGGAAAGCGCGTCTATCTGGTCGCTTTCGACGACGCCGACGGCTACCGGAGCTGGATCGCGCTGGACGGGCACGGCGCCGCCGTCACGGAGACGCGCGACCTACGCGAGTCCATTGCGGTCGCCGTGCTGTGCGAGGTCGCCGCGGACTCCGCGGGCGGTGGGGACCTCGACGGGCTCCTCGCGCGGCTCGAGGAGCTTCGGGTGGCGGAGGCACCCGAGGGGATCGAGGACGCGGAGGAGGCTGCACGCGCGCTGCGTGCCGTGCTCGGAGAGCCGCCGCAGCTCGCGACGCCGGGGAGGCTCGACGAGATCGGCGCCGCGACCCGGCGCCTGGAGCAGGAGCTCGACCCTTTGGCGCCGTCGCCCTTCGCGTCCGCAATGCGGTCCGCCGAGGGAGCGGTCGCCGAGCTCCAGCGCGAGATCGAGGGCGGTTACCGGGTTCCGCTCGACTAGCGCCCGGCAACCGGGCGTGCCTCCGTACAATCGAGCACATGGAAGGTGGAGGCGGTGGCTTCTTCCCGTTCGGCGGCGGTGACCCCGAGGAGCTTCTCGGGGCCCTACGCGACTTCGCGGAGAAGCAGGCCGAGACGGTGCAGGACGCGCAGCGGGAGCAGTACGCGACCCTGACGCTCAACACTGCGGTCGAGCTGACGGCCGCGGCACTCGGCCGCATCGAGGTCGATGGCACGTCGGACGCACAGGCGATCGCGCTCCGCGACGCGATGCGCATCCTCTTCCCCGAGGCGGTCGCGCTGGTGTCCGCCGCCCGCCAGGGCTTCATGCGCCAGTAGCGGCGCGGCCTGTCCCGCCCGCGCTCGTCGTATGATCCGCGCGCGTTGAAGGTCCTCGACCAGGCGGTCGTCAACCTCCTTCCCGCGGTCCCCCGGCGGGTCGTCCAGCGGCTTTCCGGCCGCTACATCGCCGGCCCGACGCTCGAGGACGCACGGCATACCGTGGCGAGCCTGAACGCCGAGGGGAAGTACGCGACGGTGGACGTCCTCGGCGAGGAGGTGACCGAGGCCGCGGAGGCGGAGGCGATCGCGAATGCGTACCACAAGGCGCTGGAGGCGATCCACGGAGACCAGCTCGAGTCGAACATCTCCGTGAAGCTGACGGCGCTCGGGCTGCAGATCGATCTCGACCTCTGTCGCGCGCTGCTGGGTGAGCTCGTCGAGGACGCGGCTTCGCGCGACACGTTCGTCCGCATCGACATGGAGGACTCGGGCTGCACGGACGACACGATCGCGCTCTACCGCGAGCTGCGCGAGCGGGGCCGGGACAACGTCGGGATCGTCCTCCAGTCGCGGCTCAAGCGCAGCCTCGCGGACGTGGACGCCCTCGCGGAGACGCGCCCGAACGTCCGCATCTGCAAGGGCATCTACGTCGAGCCGGCGGCGATCGCGTATCAGGCGCGCGACCACGTGCGCAAGAGCTTCCTCCAGCTCCTCGATGCGCTGCTCGAGGGCGGGAGCCACGTCGGCATCGCGACGCACGACGAGTGGCTCCTCGAACGTGTGCTTCCACGCGTCTCCGGGCTCGGTCGGAAGGAGTACGAGCTGCAGATGCTGCTCGGCGTGCGCGAGGAGCGCGCCTCGAGCCTCGTTGCCGCGGGCCACCGCGTCCGGATCTACGTGCCCTACGGGCAGAAGTGGTACGAGTACTCGCTCCGGCGGCTCCAGGAGAACCCGGCGCTCGCGGGGATGATCGCGAGGGAGACCGTGCTGCGCGTGGTGCCGGGGAGAGGCTAGAGGGAGGTCGGAAGCGACCAGCCGCCGTCCACGACGAGCGTGTGGCCGCGGATCATCTCCGCTTCCGGCGAGCACAGGAACGTCACGCACGCGGCGACGTCCTCGGGCTCGACGAGCCGCCCGGCAGGGTTGCGCGCGCCTCCCTCGAGCATCGCCTCCCGGTTCGGAAAGTGCTCGAGCGCGCCCGTCTCGACGACCCCGGCGGAGACGGCGTTCACCCGGATCCCGCGCGGGCCGAGCTCGACCGCGAGGTAGCGGACGAGCGCCTCGAGCGCGGCTTTGGACACCCCCACGAGCGTGTAGTTGTCGAGCACCCGGATCGAGCCGAGGCTCGAGATGCCTACGACCGACGACCCGCGGGGCATCGAGGGCGCGGCGGCACGTGTGAGCGAGAGCAGGGCTCGTGCGTTGGCGGAGAGCGTCCAGTCCCAGTGCTTGTCCTCCGTCTCGAGCGCCGGCCGGATGACGCCGGTCGCCGCGGCATGGACGAGGACGTCGAGCGGGCCGAGCCCAGCGACCTCGTCGGCAATGCGCGGCGAGGCGACGTTGCCTCGCACGAGCACGGGCTCCGCGCCGGCCGCCTCGAGCTCGGACGCCGTCTCCTCGGCTGCACTGTCCCCGCGCATGTAGCCGATCGCCACTCGGGTCGCGCCGAGCGACGCGAAGCGGAGCGCGATCGCCTTGCCGATGCCCCTCGATCCTCCGGTCACGAGGACCGAGGCGCCGTCGAAGCTCACACCGAGCGCGGAGGGAGCGGCTTCGACGCGGGAGCGGACGACGGCACCGTCTCCCAGCCGATCCGCGAGCGAGGCTCGAGCGGCCCGTCCTCGGCCCTCGAGGAGGCGTGCCCGAGCCGGTCGAGCAGCTCCATCCTCTCCTCGCCGTAGCGGCGCACCTGGTGGTCGGGTGGAAGGTCGGCGATCAGCTCGCCGACGCGGGCGCGAAGCTGGTACGCGAAGTGCGGCGTCGCGGGCCCGACGAGGGCGTCGATGTCGTCGCGCGTCGGCTCGGCCATCGCGCGAACCCTACCGCCGCGACTGGAACCAGCACGTCACCTCCGTGACCGCCTAACCTCGGCGAGCACCGAGCGTCCGACGTCGTAATGGGCTCATCGAGCGACTTCGACTTCTGGCTCGGCGAGTGGCAGGTCACCTGGGACGAGGGCCGTGCGCGGGGCCGGAACTCCATCTCCAGGGAGTACGACGGCAACGTGGTCTACGAGCGCTTCGACGGCCGTCCCGGGATCGACCTCGTGGGGATGAGCGTCTCCGTGTATCGCGAAGCCGTCGACCGCTGGTTCCAGACGTGGGTGGACGACTCGGGCAACTACTTCGCGCTCCAGGGAGGGATGGAGGGCGGCGAGATGGTCCTCCTCGGCGAGCTGTCCGGCCCGCGCGGTCGCGTGAGCCTGCGGATGCGCTTCTCGGACATCGAGGACGACCGCTTCACCTGGCGCTGGGAGTCGTCGAAGGACGACAGCGCGACGTGGGAGCCGCTCTGGGAGCTCGCGTACGAGCGCGCGTCCTAGCGACGCTTTCGACGGATCTCAGGTAGGAGTGCGCGGCGATGACGCCGCTCGTCACGATCAGTCGAGACCTGTCCGACGCCGTCGAGCAGCTCGGCTTCCCGTCCGTCCCCTACATCTACAACCCGCTCGTCTACGCGCGGGCGCCGCACGAGGCCTACCTCGAGCGCTGGGGCTCGAAGAGCCCGCGCGAGGTGCTCATGATCGGGATGAACCCGGGCCCGTTCGGCATGGCGCAGACCGGGGTCCCGTTCGGCGACGTGGCCATGGTGCGTGACTTCGTGGGCATCACCGGGCCCGTCGGCAAGCCGGCGCGCGAGCATCCTGCTCGACCGATCGCCGGGTTCGACTGTCACCGCTCCGAGGTCAGCGGGACGCGCTTCTGGGGCTGGGCGCGGGACCGCTTCGGGACTGCCGAGCACTTCTTCGACCGTGTCTTCGTGGCGAACTGGTGCCCGCTCGTCTTCATGGACGAGTCGGGGCGGAACCGGACGCCCGACCGACTGTCTGCGGCCGAGCGCGAGCCGCTCTTTCGCGCGTGCGACGAGGCGCTCGCGAGGATCGCCGAGGCGCTCCGCCCCTCGCTCGTGATCGGCGTCGGCGGCTTCGCCGAGAAGCGGGCACGGGAGGCGCTCGGGTCGTCCGCGACGGTCGGCTGCGTGCTCCATCCGAGCCCGGCGAGCCCGGCGGCGAACCGGGACTGGGCCGGCGTCGCCGAACGCCAGCTCGAAGAGCTCGGCTTCGCACCGCCTCTGTAGCGTCGCGCCCATGCGCCGCCCCTCGACCGTCGAGCTGATGCTGCTCGCGACGGTCCTCCTGTGGGCGCTCAACCTGAGCGTGACGAAGTACATCCTCACGAACGGGCTGCACCCGCTTCCCTACGCGACGATCCGCTACGGCCTCGCGGGCGCCATCTTCGTGACGCTGACGCTCTACGTCGAACGGTCGCTCCGCGTGTCGCGGCGTCACGGGAGGATCCTCGTGCTCGCGGCTGCCTTGCTCTTCCTCAATCAGCTCTCGTTCGTCTTCGCGCTCGACCTCACGACCGCGTCCACGATCGGGCTCGTGCTCGGCGCGATCCCGATCTTCGCAGCGCTCTTCGGCCTCGCACTCGGGACCGAGCGGCCCACGTCGCGCTTCTGGATCGCTGCGGGGATGTCGGCAGTCGGCGTGGGACTCGTCGCGGCCGGCGCCGGCGGAGAAATCGGCAACGACGCGTGGGGGATCCTGCTCGGCCTGTCGACGGCCGCGACCTGGGCTGCCTACTCCGTCACCGTCGGCCCGCTCATGCACTGGTACTCGCCGTCGCGGACGAGCGCCATCGTGCTGCCGCTCGCGTGGGTCGGGCTCTTGCTCGTCGGGCTGCCGGAGACGACTGACCAGGAGTGGGATCTCGGCTGGAAGATCTGGGGGCTCATGCTGTTCGCGACCCTCGGGCCGCTCGTCGTGACGAACGTCCTCTGGTTCCGCTCCGTGCACCGCATCGGCGCGAACCGGGCGACGCTGGCCGCGAACCTCCAGCCGTTCGTCGCCGCTGTGCTCGCCGTGATCCTGCTCGACGAGCCGCTCAGCCTGCTCCAGATCCTCGGCGGCCTGCTCATCGCCGTCGGGATCCTCGTCGTGCGGCGCCGGCCACGCGTTGTCGTGCGGAACCTAGAATCGGAGACATGAGCGAACACGACTTCATGCCGATCGACGGCTGGGACCACCTCGAGATCTGGGTCGGGAACGCAAAACAGTCCGCGTACTTCTACGAGAACGCCTACGGCTTCGCCCGCACCGCGTACGCGGGGCCGGAGACGGGCGTCCGCGACCGCGCGTCGTACGTCCTCGAGCAGGGCGACATCCGCTTCGTGGTCACGAGCGGGCTCCGCGCGGAGAGCGAGATCTGCAAGTGGTCGTCCGTCAAGGGAGACAGCGTCCGTGACGTCGCGTTGAAGGTTCCGGACGCGACGCACGCGTATCGCCAGGCGGTGCAGCGCGGCGCGCGCGGAATCGCCGAGCCGCACTGGGTAGAGGACGACCACGGACGGGTCGAGCTCGCGACGATCGGCACCTACGGCGACAACGTCCACACGTTCGTCAACCGCTCCGAGTACGAGGGCGCGTATCTGCCGGGCTATGTGTCGGCATCGCCGAACGGCGGGCCGGCCCAGGGCGTCGGGCTGATCTCGATCGACCACGTCGTCGGGAACGTCGAGCTCGGGAGGATGGACGAGTGGGTCTCGTTCTACGAGCGGGTGCTCGGCTTCACGCAGCTCACGCATTTCTCGGACGACGACATCTCACACCGAGTACTCGGCGCTGATGTCGAAGGTCATGACGGACGGCGAGGGGAAGATCAAGTTCCCGATCAACGAGCCGGCCGAGGGCAAGCGGAAGAGCCAGATCGAGGAGTACCTCGAGTTCCACGGCGGCCCGGGCGTCCAGCACGTCGCCATGCAGACGGAGGACATCGTCAAGACGGTGGCCGCGCTGCGCGAGCACGGCGTCCTCTTCATCGCGACCCCGGACACGTACTACGACGACGTCGAGGAGCGGGTCGGAGACATCGACCAGGACTGGTCGGCGCTCCGCTCGATGGGGATCCTCGCCGACCGCGACGAGGACGGCTACCTGCTCCAGCTCTTCACGAAGATCGTCCAGGACCGCCCGACGCTCTTCTTCGAAGTGATCGAGCGGCACGGCTCGCGCGGCTTCGGGCTCGGCAACTTCAAGGCCCTGTTCGAGGCGATCGAGCGCGAGCAGGCGCTTCGCGGAAACCTGTAGGCGCCGACCGTGACGCCGCCGCGCACGCAGTACGTGCGTTCCGGCGACGTGCAGCTCGCCTATCAGATCTTCGGCGAGGGCGATCGCGACCTCGTCCTGGCCCTCGACTGGGCAAGCCATCTCGAGGCGCTCTGGGATCAGCCGCTGGTCGAGGAGTTCCTGGCCTCGCTCGGTCGCGTGGGTCGGGTCCTGTGGTTCGACATGCGTGGGGTCGGGATGTCGGATCCCGTTCCCGGAGGCGCGTCGGCGCCCGAGGATTGGGTGGACGACGTCGTTGCGGTCATGGATGCCGCCGGTTCCGAGCGGGCAACGGTCGTCGCGCAAGGCCACGCCGTGCAGATGGCCCTTCTGGCCGCCGCAACGCATCGAGAGCGTATTTCGTCCCTCGTCCTGTACAACGGCTTCGCTCGCCTCGCGAGAGCCGACGACTATCCCGCCGGGATCCCCGTTGGTGCACATGAGCTGCTGCTGGAGGGGATCGACACCGCGTGGGGCACGGGGGCGTTCGCCGCGGCGCTGGCACCGTCGGTCGTCGATCGGCCCGGTGTCGTGGATTGGTGGGCTCGCGTCGAGCGCTTCGCGGGCACGCCCCGCATGGCGCTTGCCAAGGCACGAACGATCTACGACCTGGATCTCCGACACGTGCTGCCCCTGATCGCCACACCGACGCTCGTGCTGCACAGCCGCGACAACACGTATGTCCGCATCGGCCACGGTCGCTATCTCGCCGAGAACATCGAGGGAGCCCGGCTCGTCGAGCTACCGAGTGCCGACCACTGGCCGCTGCCACAGCCGGAGCTGCTGGGTGCGATCGAGGAGTTCGTCACCGGCTCCCGCACGAAGGAGGACGACTCCGACCGTGTCTTCGCGGCGGTGCTCATGGTGGACGTCGCGAGCTCGACGGAGCTCGCCAGCGCGATCGGCGACCGGAGCTGGAGCACCGCCCGCGACCGGTTCGAGCGCATCGTTCGCGACTCTCTCGCCCAGTACGAAGGCGAGCTCGTGGATACCGCCGGAGACGGCGCGCTCGCAACCTTCGACGGCCCGGCTCGTGCCGTTCGGTGCGCCTCCCACCTCCGGGACGCCCTGCGACGTAGCGGTCTCGACGTCCGCTGCGGGCTCCACGCCGGCGAGGTGATGCGGCGGGAGGGAGGAGTCTCCGGGATCGCCGTCCACGTGAGCGCCCGCGTGTCGGCGCTCGCGGCGCCCGGGGAAGTGCTCGTGACGCGCACGATCCGTGATCTCGTCGCGGGCTCCGGCCTCGTCTTCGAGGACCGCGGCGAGCACCAGCTGAAGGGCGTTCCGGAGACGTGGACGCTGTACGCGGCAACAGGCTGACGCCGTAGCCTTCCGCGCATGTCGCCGCAGCGGCGCACCGCGCTCGTGTCGGTCGGGGCCGCATGCCTCCTGATCGCGATCAAGCTCGTCGCCGGGATCGCGAGCTCGAGCCTCGGGCTGCTCGCCGAGGCGGCGCACTCGGGCACGGACCTCGCCGCCGCGCTGCTCACGTTCTTCGCCGTCTCCGTCGCCGTCCGCCCCGCGGATCGCGGCCACCCGTTCGGGCACGGCAAGGCGCAGAACCTCGCCGCGCTCGCCGAGGCCGGGTTCCTCATCGTCATCAGCCTCGTCATCGCAGCCTTCGCGATCGCCCGGCTCGCCGGGGCAGTCGAGTTCGCCGTCGACGCGACCTGGTGGACATTCGCTGCGATCGCGCTCGTCCTCGTGATCGACGCCTCGCGGACGACGGTGTCCGCTCGCGCCGCACGGCGCTATCGCAGCGATGCGATGCGTGCGAACGCGCTGCACTTCGGGAGCGACTTCGCCGGGACGCTGGCGGTCCTCGCGGGGCTCTCGGCCGCCGCGCTCGGGTTCCCCGAGGGCGATGCCATCGCGGCGCTCTTCGTCGCCGTGCTCGTCGTCGTCGCCGCGACCCGGCTTGTTCAGCGGAACGTCAACGTCCTCATGGACCGGTCGCCGGGCGACGCAGAGGAGGCTGCCCGTCTGGCGATCGCGGCGCTCGACCCGCCCGTCGAGCTCAGGCGCCTACGCGTCCGCGAGGCCGGCGGCACGCATTTCGCCGACGTCGTCATCGGCATCGCTCCGGGCGCCGCGGTCGCGCAGGGTCACGCCGCGGCGGACCGCGTGGAGGACGCTCTGCGGGAGCGCCTTCCGGATGCCGATGTCGTCGTCCACGTCGAGCCCAGGTCGGTCGAGGGCGAGATCCGCGAGCGGGCGCTCGCCGCAGCGCTCTGCGTGCCGAGCGTCCGCGAGATCCACAACCTGACCGTGCTCGAGGTCGGTGAAGGGGTCGAGATCTCGCTGCACCTGAAGCTGCCCGGCGGCCTGACGCTCGCTGAAGCCCACGACATCGCCGAGTCCGTCGAGCAGGAGATCCTCGGCGCGGTCCCGGAGGCGCGCGAGGTACAGACCCATCTCGAGCCGCTCGCGGAGGTCGCCACCGCCCAGGAGGTCGCGATCGACGAGACCGCGGTCGCCCAGGCCGTGCAGGACGAGACCGGTTCGCCTCCTCGGAACCTGCGCTTCGTCCGCACGGACGACGGGATCGTCGCCTTCCTCACGCTCGGTCTCGGCGGAGAGGGCTCGCTCGCCGACGCGCACGGGCGCGCAAGCGCGGTCGAGGAGCGTGTGCGGAGCGCCGTTCCCGAGATCGCCGACGTCGTCGTCCACACGGAGCCGTAGCGGCACGTGCGGCTCTGCATGTTCCATCCCCTGGAGCACCCGATGGAGCGCGGATGGGTCGGCCGGATCGAGGACGACCACGTCGTCCATCTCGCCGCGCAGACGCTCCAGGCGTTCTTCAGCGGAGGCGGGTCGGCGCGCGAGCACGCCGTGTACCCGCGCGACGGCGTGCGCCTGCTCGCGCCCGTCCTCCATCCGCCGGCGGTGCGCGTGTTCGACGACCAGCGATCGTTCGCGTTTGCGAACCCGGCCGCGGTCGTCGGGCCGGGCGCGCGCGTGGCCTCGCCGGGCGACGTGTCGGCCGGCCTCGTGCTGCAGGCCCGCCTCGCCGCCGTCATGGGCTCGGAGGGCGTGATCGGCGGCTACAGCATCTTCGCGGAGTGGCGTGATCCGGAGCGTCCTGAGCCGAAGGACCGCGACTTCGCGTTCGGCCTCGGCCCGGTCGTGCTGACGGCCGAGCATCTCGGTCCGGGTGAGCTCGAAGGCGTCGTTCGGCTCGGTGGCACCGAGGTGCTGCGAGCGGTGTTCACGCCCTTCGACTGGGAGGCCGCGCGTCGGCTTGCGGCGGACGGCACGGCGCTGCTGCCGGGCGACCTCATCGCCGGGCCTGCTCTCGAGCCGGTCGCCGTTCGCTCCGGTGGCGAGGCCGAGGTCGAGGTCGCCGAGATCGGAACCCTGGATGCGTCGGTGGCCGGATGAGCGACGTGAATGTCGCCCTCGACTGGGACGGGACGGTGACGGCCATCGATGCGCTGCACGTCGTCCTGGAGGAGTTCGGAGATCAGGAGATCTACGAGGCTCACGAAGCCCGGCTCGGCCGCGACCTCACGCTGCACGAGGTCATCGCCGGCGAGTTCCGGAGCGTGGGGACGCCGGTGGAAGAGGTCGCAGCGTGGCTCTGCGAGAACGCGGAGCTCCGCGCAGGGTTCGCGGAGTTCGCCCGCGCGTACCGGCCGCGGATCGTCTCCAGCGGCTTCCACGAGCTGATCGAGCCGATGCTCGCACGCGAGGGTCTCGAGCTCGAGGTGATCGCCAACCGACTCGATGCCCGTCCGGACGGCTGGCGCGTGCTCTTCCGCAACGACAGGCCATGCCCGGTTTGCGGCGAGCCGTGCAAGCGGGTGGACGTCGCCGACCTCGACGAGCTCGTGTTCGTCGGGGACGGATACTCGGACCGGTGCGTCTCGCGTGCGGCCTCGCGCGTCTTCGCGCGCGACGGGCTCGCGGCCTACCTCGCAGAGCAAGGAGTCGCGTTCGAGCCCTTCACGGACTTCTACGCGCTTGCGGAGTCCCTCGACGCCGGCGGCGCCGTCGTCCGTCCGGCCCGCAATCGCGGCCGGAACACGTAGCTCGGCTGCGTCAGGTCCGGCCGCTCGATCTGCCCGCGGAGCGCGCCGATCGCCGTCCGCGCGATCTCCTCGATCGGCTGCTCGACGGTCGTCAACGGCGGCTCCGACCAGCGGGCCGCGATGCCGTCGAAGCCGACGACCGAGAGCTCGCCAGGAACATCGAGGCCCAGCGCGACCGCCTCCTGCACGGCCCCGATCGCCATCAGGTCGTTCGAGCAGATGACCCCCGTCGGGCGCTCCTCGTGGGGCCGGTCCATGAGCTGCCGGAGCGCGTTCCGGCCGCCCGAGACGGTGAACTCGGTGTGGGCGACCAGGTCCCGTCCGTCGAGCCCGGCGGCGGCGAGAGCATCGAGGCGGCCCCTGCTCTTCTCACGCGTCGGCATCGCGAACTCGTCGCCGGCGACGAAGCCGATGCGACGGTGCCCGAGCCCGACGAGGTGCTCCGTGGCCATGCGACCTGCGGCGCGCTCGTCCACGCCGACCGACGTGACCTCGAGCTCTTCCGAGCCGCCGTTGACGAATACGAGCCGCGCTCCGCGCTGGACGAGCTGTGCGTAGTGCGAGTGCTCTCCGCGCACGTCCGTGATCTCCGCGGAGATGAAGACCATCCCCTCCACCCGCCGCTCGAGGAGCATTCGCATGTACTCCGCCTCACGCTCGGCCGACCCGTGCGTGTTGCAGAGGATCGTCGCGAGGCCGATGTTCGTCGCCTGCGTCTCCATCGCGGCCGCGAGCGCCGCGAAGACCGGGTTGCCGAACTCGGGCACGAAGAGCCCGACGGCGTCCGAGGATCTCGACTGCGGCCGGGCGGGACGTACAGGAGATCACGCATCGCACGCTCGACGCGCTCCTTCGTCGCAGGACGGACGACGGCGGAGCCGGTTGCGACCCTCGATGCGGTCGCGACACTAACTCCGGCGAGCTCGGCGACGTCTCTAAGGCTGGCCATCAGTGCAGAAGCGCCGGTGGCTACGGCGGGCACGCGTCGTGTGTTTTCAGGATGTAGAAACGGCTCGTCATCGTCGTCTTCGATCTTAAACAGATATCCGGTCGGTCTTCTGAAACTTGACCAGACGCCTGACTTGGCGTTATGTTGCCCAGCGCCGTTTCGTGAACCTGAAACACATTTCATACGGATCAGGGTCTCACTCCCCAAGGAGGGCATTTCGATGTTGAGTACTCGAAGGCTGCGGGCCGTAGCCGGGCTCGTCGTGGCCGCGTTCGTTGCCGTCGTCGCTGTTTCCGCCGGTACATCCGCCACGAAGCAAAGCGCCAAGGTTGTCATCTGGGCCGACGCCGACCGCGTCCCGGCGGTCACACAGGTCGCGAACGCCTGGGCGGCTTCCAAGGGCGTCACCGTACAGGTCGTCCAGAAACAGTCGGGCCCGATTCGCCAGGAGGTCTCCACCGTCGCGGTCGACAACGCTCCCGACGTCATCGTCGGCGCGCACGACTGGGTCGGCGAGCTCTCCGGTAACGGCTCGATCATTCCGATCTCGCCTTCCGCGGCGACGAAGAAGCAGTTCCCGGCGTATGCGCTCAACGCGTTCTCCTACGGCACTGCCATCAAGAAGCTCTACGGCGCGCCCACGGCACTGGAGAACATCGCGCTGATCACGAACACGAAGCTCGCGAAGGTCCCGACGTCGTTCGCGGACCTCGAGAAGCGGGCCCTAGCGGCGAAGAAGAAGACGAAGTCCCAGGTGGGCATCGCGGTGCAGCAGGGGCAGGGAGACGCGTACCACATGTACCCGTTCTTCTCCGGCCTCGGCGGCTACGTCTTCGGCACGAACAAGGCCGGCAACCTCGATCCGTCGGACATCGGCCTCGCGAATGCGAAGTTCCTGAAGAATGCGCCGTTGATCGACAAGTGGAACAAGGAAGGCCTCATCCGCTCGCAGGTCAACGCCGACATCGCCAAGGATCTGTTCCTGAAGGGCAAGGTCGCGTACTACATCACCGGCCCCTGGTTCCTTGCCGACATCCGCAAGTCCGGCGTGCCCTTCGCGGTCTCCGGCTTCCCGACGATCGTCCCCGGGATCAAGTCGGCTCCGTTCCTCGGCGTGGGCGGGATGATGGTGACGAAGTACTCGTCCGCTCATGGCGTCGAGAGCCTCGCGAAGGACCTCGTCGCGAACTACATGATGCGGCCCGCGGCGCAGCTCGCCCTCGCGACGGCCAACGACCGATCGCCGGCGAACCTCAAGGCGCTCGCGCAGATCAAGGACAAGGATCTGAAGGCGTTCGGTGCCGCCTCCTCAGGAGGTGTGCCGATGCCCAACATCCCGCAGATGGCGAGCGTCTGGCAGGACCTCGGCGCTGCGTGGGTGCGCTCGACGAAGGGTGCGAACTCGATCCCCGCCCGGAAGTCGTTCATCGGCGCACAGAAGAGCATCGCCCAGAAGATCGGGTAGTTCACTCATCGATCCCCGAGGGGGCGCGGTGACCGCCGCGCCCCCTCGGAAGAAGGCCATCCGGTGACCAGCGCCCCCATCGCAGCCGCGCCCGTCGTCCCGAAGCCGTCGCTCATCGCGAGAGGCATCGGCTTCTTCTCCGGCACGGTCGGCTTCGTGATCAAGCTCGTGCTGCTCGGCGCCATGACCGCTCTCGCCATGCTGGCGGTCGGCATCCTCTTCACTGACGGGAAGTGGCTCGCGGCGCTCCTGATCGCGGCCGCGACGCTGCTGATCGTCGCCGTCTACCTCATTCCCGACCGGCGCCTCGTGCCGCTCAAGTACCTCATCCCGGGCACCGTATTCCTGGTCGCGTTCGTCGCGATCCCGATCATCTCGAACGTCAACATCGCCTTCACGAACTGGTCGACACTGCACAGCCTGACGCAGGACGAGGCGATCGTCGCGATCGAGGAGAGGTCTCTCGTCCCGGCCGCCGATGCTGCTACGTACACGTCGACCCCGGCGAAGAGTGACGGCGAGCTCGTGCTCCTGCTCGTCGACGACGTGACGGGAGACATCTCCGTCGGCTCGAAGGACGGTCTCGAGCCCGTTCCTCCCGCGAGCGTGACGGTCGAGGGTGGCGTGATCGTCGCCGCTGAGGGCTACGACGTCATCAGAGGGAACGACCTCTTCACGATCGACCAGGAGCTGGCCGCGCTCGTCATCCCGACGGGGAAGGACACGTACATCAAGCCCGAAGGGCTCAGCATCGCGCAGGAGGTGCAGCCGACCCTGCGTTACGACCCGGCGAACGACACGTTCACGAGCATCGAGACGGGGGTCGTGTACTCGGACAACGGCGAGGGCGCGTACGAGGCTCCCTCGGGCGAGCTTCTCGAGCCGGGCTGGAAGACGCACGTCGGCTTCGAGAACTTCAAGACGATCCTTACCGACCCGCTCGTCCGCGATCCGTTCTTCCGCGTCTTCGTCTGGACGTTCGCGTTCGCGTTCATCTCCGTCCTCATCCAGTTCGCGATCGGGCTCTTCCTCGCGATCACCCTGAACAAGCCCGACCTCAAGCTTCGAAGGACCCAGCGCGCCTTGCTCGTGCTCCCGTTCGCCGTCCCCGCCTTCCTCGCTGTCCTCGTCTGGCAGGGCCTCCTGAACGACGAGTTCGGGATCGTCAACGAGACGCTGAACACCAGCATCCCCTGGCTCTTCGACCCGACCTGGGCGAAGGTGTCGTGCATCCTCGTCAACGTCTGGCTCGGGTTCCCGTACTGGTTCCTCGTCTGCACGGGAGCGTTGCAAGCGGTGCCCGAGGAGCTGGCGGAGGCGGCTCGTGTGGACGGTGCCGGTGGGCTGCAGGTGTTCCGCAAGGTGACGCTTCCCCTGCTGCTCGTCGCGACCGCGCCGCTCCTCATCGCGTCGTTCGCGTTCAATTTCAACAACTTCAACAACATCTACTTCCTGACGGGCGGCGGCCCCTACGAGGTTGAGCAGACCGTCGCGGGCTCGACCGACATCCTCATCAGCTACACGTACAAGATCGCCTTCCAGGCAGGCGGTGGTGCGGAGTACGGGCTTGCCGCCGCAGTCTCGATCTTCATCTTCTTCATCGTCGCGGGCATCTCCGCGATCTCGTTCTGGCGAACCAAGAGCGCTGGAGGAAATTCGATGACGACACTCGATCAGGCCGAGGCGGTGCCGCGGCACCCGGGCCGCCGCAGCCGCTCCCGGCAGGCGCCCGGATCTTCTCGTACAACTGGTGGCGCTACCTCGTGAGCCTCGCCGCGATCCTGTTCGCGCTCTTCCCCGTCGTCTTCGTCCTCTCGGCGGCTTTCAATCCCATCCCCTCCCTGACCGGCGCGCAGCTCGTCCCTGACGACGTGACGCTCGAGAACTTCCGCCGGATCCTCAGCGGAAACCCCGGCGAGGCTGGAACGGAGCAGGAGGCGCTCGACGTCCCGTACACGAGCTGGTACGTGAACACGCTCATCATCTCGGGCGCGACCGCCTTCTTCTCGGTGTTTTTCGGAGCACTCGCGGCGTACGCGTTCGCGCGCTTCCGGTTCCGCGGGCGGCGGATGGGGATGATGTCGCTGCTCCTCATCCAGATGTTCCCGACGTTCCTCGCGGTCGTCGCGATCTATCTCATCGTTCTCCGGATCGGCGACGTCTTCCCGGCGTTCGGCCTCGATACGCGTACGAGCGTCATCCTCGTCGGGCTCGGCGGCGCGCTCGGCGTCAACACCTGGCTCATGAAGGGGTTTCTCGACTCGATCCCGGACTCGCTCGACGAGTCCGCCCGCGTCGACGGTGCGACACCGGCTCAGGTGTTCTGGGGGATCATCCTGCCGCTCGCCGCGCCCGTGCTCGCCGTCGTTGGGCTGCTCTCGTACATCTTCTCGATCAATGAGTTCATCATCGCGAGCCGCCTCCTGCAGACGACCGACAAGTTCACGCTTCCCGTGGGTCTGTACGGCTTCATCAACGATCAGTACGCGCAGCAGTGGGGACCGTTCTGCGCAGGCGTCGTGCTCGCTGCGATTCCCGTCGTCGTCATCTTCTTCTTCCTCCAGCGCTTCATAACCGAGGGGCTCACGCGCGGCGCGGTGAAGGGGTAGCGGCGTGCCGGTCCTCCTCGAGTTCCCGCACCACGACGGGTCGGAGCTGTACGTGCCCGAGTCGCCGGCCGCGCTCGGCGACGAGACGACGGTGCTCTTGCGGGTTCCCCGTGCGACCTCCGTCGAGGACGTTGCCGTTCGCTACGTCCGTGACGGCGAGCCGCGGGTTGTCGTGGCGCAGGTCGATCGGGAGACGGAGACCGACGTCTGGTGGCGGGCGAGCTTCCCGGTGTGGAATCCCGCCACGCCGTATCGCTGGCTTCTCTCCGGCGGCGACCTCGGCTACGCGTGGCTGAACGGCGCGGGGGTCCAGCGCTTCGACGTCCCCGACGCCGACGACTTCGTCGCGACCACGGATCCGGGCGGCCCGGAGTGGCACCTGGAGTCGGTCGTCTACGAGGTCTTCCCGGACCGCTTCGCCTCGGCCGGGCTCAACGTGGACCCGCCCGACTGGGCAGTGCGCGCGGGGTTGGGACGAGTTGCCCATCGGGCGCGGGCCGGAGACGCAGCTCGAGTGGTTCGGGGGCGATCTCCAGGGACTCGAGGAGCACCTCGACCACATCGCCGGCCTCGGAGCGAACGTCCTCTATCTCACGCCGATCTTTCCCGCTGGAAGCACGCACCGCTACGACGCGACGACGTTCGACCACGTCGACCCGCTGCTCGGCGGCGACGGGGCGCTCGTCGCGCTCGTACGCGCGGCGCACGAGCGGGGGATCAGGGTGCTCGGCGATCTCACCACCAACCACGTCGGCGACCGGCACGAGTGGTTCGTCGCAGCTCGCGACGACCCAGCGATCACCCGAGCGCGAGTTCTTCGTCTTCGACGACCGACTCGAGCCCGGCTACGAGAGCTGGCTCGGGATCTCCTCGCTGCCGAAGCTCGACTACGACTCGAGTGAGCTTCGCCGGCGGATGTTCAACGGAGAGTCGTCGGTCGTCCAGCGCTGGCTGCGTCCACCATTCGCGCTCGACGGCTGGCGCATCGACGTCGCCAATATGACCGGCCGGCGGAACGACGTCGATCTCTCTGCCTACGTCGCGCACGGTGTGCGCGCCGCGGCGGTGGCAGCGCGCCCGGAGGCGCTCGTCGTGGCCGAGCACGCGCATGACGCGCGCGCGGATCTCCGGCGCGGTGGGTGGCACGGCACGATGGCGTACGCAGGCTTCACGAGGCCCGTCTGGACCTGGCTGCGCGGCGACGTCGTGCCGGCACACCTCGCCCAGGACTTTCTCGGCCTTCCGTTCGGCGTGCCGAGCCGCGCGGCCGAGTCGATGGTCGAGACGATGAGGCGCTTCCGCGCCGGGGTGCCGTGGGCCGGCGTGCTCCATTCGTGGACGATCCTCGACAGCCACGACACGGCGAGGTTTCGCACCGTCGTGGGCTCGCGAGAGCGTCAGCTCGTCGGCGTCGGGATGCAGATGACGACCCCCGGTGTACCGATGGTGTTCGCGGGAGACGAGATCGGCCTCGAGGGCGATTGGGGCGAGGACGCCCGGCGGACCATGCCGTGGTCGCATCCGGAAACATGGGACACGGAGCTCCTCGACGCGTACCGCCGGCTCGTGACGATCAGGCGGAAGAGCGAAGCCCTCGCTCGCGGCGGTATTCGGTACGTCCGCGTCTCCGCCGACGCCGTCGCTTACCTGCGCGAGTCGACAGGCCGAGACGGTCCTCTGCCTCGCCGCACGCGGCCGACACGCGCCGTTTCGTCTGCCGCTCGACGCGCTCGGCGGTCGCGAGCTCACCACTTTGTTCGGAGAAGACGCGGAGATCGAAGGCGGCGACGCAGTCCTGCCCACCGACGGGCCTGCGTTCCACGCCTGGAATGTCGCATGACGCAGGAGGGACGACGTGGCTGACGTGCAGCTGAAAGAGGTCGACAAGACCTACGAGGGGAACGTCCATGCCGTCCAGGACCTCTCGCTCTACGTGCAAGACGGCGAGTTCCTGGTTCTCGTCGGCCCGTCGGGATGCGGCAAGACGACGGCGCTGCGCATGGTCGCTGGGCTCGAGGAGATCACAGGCGGGACGATCTCCATCGGCGGCCGCGTCGTGAACAACCTCTCGCCGAAGGATCGCGACATCGCGATGGTGTTCCAGAACTACGCCCTGTACCCGCACCTGTCTGTCTCGGACAACATCGCCTTCGGCCTGCGCCTGCGGAAGATGCCGAAGGCCGAGGTCAACCGTCGCATCGCCTGGGCCGCGAAGCTGCTCGACCTGACGCCATACCTCGCGCGCAAGCCGCGCGAGCTCTCGGGCGGTCAGCGCCAGCGCGTCGCCATGGGCCGCGCCATCGTGCGCAACCCGCAGGTCTTCCTCATGGACGAGCCGCTCTCGAACCTCGACGCGAAGCTCCGCGTCCAGATGCGCGCGGAGATCGCGAAGCTCCAGCAGGAGCTCGGTACGACGACGATCTACGTCACGCACGACCAGATCGAGGCGATGACGATGGGCGACCGCGTCGCGGTCATGAGCATGGGCGTGCTCCTCCAGGTCGATCGGCCGCAGGCGCTCTACGACGAGCCGGCGAACCTGTTCGTCGCCAGCTTCATCGGCACTCCGCCCATGAACCTCTTCAGCGGAAGGATCCGGGTGGAAGGCGACGCCGTCTTCGCCGAGATCGGGCCGGCCTCGCTGCCGGTCGGCATCGCCTGCGTGCGCCGCTACGGCGCGATCAGGGCGATGGACGGGCGCAGCGTCGTCGTGGGCATGCGCGCCGAGGACCTCCACCCGGCCGCAGCCCGCACAGACCTCCCGACGCTCGACGCGAGGGTCGAGCTCGTCGAGGCACTCGGCTCCGGGATCATGGGGTACTTCCACGTCGACGCGGAGCCCGTGCGCCCGCCCGGCACTCACGGGACGGCGCCCGAGGACCTGGAGGAGGGCATCGCTCGTCCGAACCTCGTCGCCCACTTCCCGCCCCGCGTCGACCTCCGACTAGGCGCGCAGGTCCCTGTCGCGGTCGACACGAGCGGCCTCCATTTCTTCGACGAGGAGACGGGTGCGGCGCTTCGCTAGAGCGACGGCTGCCTTCGGCATGATTGCCCTCGGAGTCGGCGGTGCGGCAGCGAGCCAGGGGACGGTCGGCCCGCCGACCGGCGCCGCTCTCGAGCGGCTCGCGCAACCGCCGACGTACTCGCCCTTCGCCTCGGAGCGCATCTACTTCGTCATGCCCGACCGGTACGCGAACGGCAACCCAGCGAACGATCGCGGCGGGCGGACAGGCTCGCGGTCGGTGACGGGCTACGACCCCGTCGATCCGGGCTGGTACCACGGCGGCGACCTCGCCGGGCTGACCGGCGACTGCACCGACACGGAAGCACGGACTCGCGAGGCTCGTCGACCTCGGGTTCACCGGCGATCTGGATCGCCCCGGTCGTCGCGCAGCAGGCGGTTCAGGCGGACAGCGCCGCGTACCACGGGTACTGGGGACTCGACTTCACGAGCGTCGATCCGCACTTCGGGACGAACGACGACTTCGCGACGTTCGCGGACTGCGCGCACCGACTCGGGCTCAAGGTGTACCTCGACGTCGTCGTGAACCACACGGCCGACGTGATCCTGCCCGGCCGGCGGGTCGACGTTTCGCGGCGCCGGACGAGGTTCCGTACCGCGACTGCAAGGGGAAGCCGTACTCCGCCCAACGCCTCGCCGGGACGAAGCGCTTCCCGTGCGTCTCTGCGCGCTACCAGCCGCGACAGCCGCTCGTCCTGCCCGCAGAATCGCGCGGCTGAAGCGCCCGGCCTGGCTCAACCAGGTGACGCGGTACCACAACCGCGGGAACATCGACTTCTCGAGCTGCTCGCCCGCGTGCTTCGAGCAGGGCGACTTCTTCGGGCTCGACGATCTCTTCACCGAGCAGCCGTTCGTCGTCTCGGGTCTTGCGGCGATCTACGGGGACTGGGTGCGCCGGTACAAGGTCGACGGCTTCCGCGTCGACACGGCGAAGCACGTCGATCACGCGTTCTTCCGCTCGTGGGTGCCGAAGATCCGCGCGGCGGCCCGCGCCGCCGGCGTGCAGGACTTCGAGATCTTCGGCGAGGTCTTCGTGACCGATGCCGCCGAGCTCGCGTCGTTCGTCCGCGAACGCGCCGTGCCGAACGTCATCGACTTCCCGCTCCAGGACTCCCTCGTGCGCTACGCAGGCGGCTCGGCCGGATCGCGGGGAGTCGCGACGCGCCTCACGGAGGACGACTACTTCCGCAGGCGCCGACGGCGTGGCTCCGACTCCGGCGACGTTCCTCGGCAATCACGACGTCGGCCGGGCGGCGCTGCTGATCAAGCAGCAGACCGGTGCCGCCGGCGTCGAGCTCGAGCACCGGCTGCGACTCGGCTATTCGCTCCTGTATTTCCTTCGGGGCGCGCCGGTCGTCTACTACGGCGACGAGGTCGGGATGATCGGCCGTGGCGGGGACAAGGCCGCGCGGCAGGACATGTCTCCGACGAAGGTCGAGGAGTGGCAGACCGAAGAGAGGGTCGGCGGGCCACCGATCGGGACGGGCTCGTCCTTCGACGTCGACACGGTCGAGAACAACGTCGCGTCGCTGTTCCCGTATCTCGCCTCGCTTCGCACGCGGTTCCCCGTGTTGGCGACGGGGTCGACCGTCGTGCGCTACGCGCAGGACGGTGTCCTCGTCCTGAGCCGGTTCGACCGTGAGGACCGGCGTGAGTACCTCGTCGCCTTCAACGCGGGCGATCAGGACGCCAGCGTGACGGTTACGACTGCGACCCCGTCGACACGATGGCTCCAGCACTTCGGATCCGACGTGAAGCTCGCCGAGAGCGACACTGCCGGGAGAATCTCAGTCGGCATTCCTGCGCTCGGCGCGGTCCTCGCACGGGCCGAGGGTCAGCTTCCGCGGCGCGGCGCGGCCAGGGCGACGCTGCGCTTCGGCAGCGACCGCTTCACGAATCTCAAGGTCCTGACTGCCGCCCTTACCGGCCGCGATCCCGCGAGCGTCACGTTCGCCGTGCGCCGCCCGGGCGCGAGGGGCTGGACGCGCGTCGCCGTGGACGACGGCGCGCCGTACCGTGCCTTCCTCGACCCGCGCGGGTTCAAGCGCGGCGAGAAGGTCGCTGCGGTCGCAGTCCTACGCGCGAGCGACGGCACCGTCTCGACCACGCCCGTCCTCTCCGTCCAGGTTCGTGGCTGATGGCCGCCGTCCAGGGCCTTTCGGAAGAACGCGACGCCACAGGTCGCCGGTTCGCGTACCGCCCGGCTGCGATCCTCGGCAACGGATCGCTGCTCGCGACCGTCAGCGGCCGCGGCGAGATCGAGCGGCTCTTCTGGCCGAACGTCGACCACGGGCAGCACCTGGGCGAGCTGCGCCTCGGCCTCGAGCTCGACGACGTGGTCGCCTGGCTCGACGAGGAGCCCGCAGAGTGGGAGCAGACGTACGTCCAGTCCGCGTCCGTGCTCGTCACGAATGCGCGGCTCGACGGCGCCTCGGTCGAGGTGACCGACCTCGTCACGCCGGGCGAGCCGGTGCTCGCGCGCGGCGTCCGCTTCTCATGCGCTGCACGACTGGTCGTGCGCAGCGTGCCGAGTCTCGACGGGGATCCGCGGAACGTCGCCGGCTACGTCGACCCGACGAGCGGGGCGCTGGTCTTCTACGAGCGAGGGGTTGCGCTCGCAGTCCTGCTTGCGGCACCGGGCGCCGTGGCGACGCTCCGGGAGGGGAACGGTGGTGAGGAGACGGACGACGTCGTCGTCCATCGGGCGCCGGTGGAGGGGCTGCTGGCGGCCGACATCGGGGAGAACGAGGTCGCGCTCGTGGTCGCCGCATTCGGAGCGACGCCCGCCGAGGCGATCGCCCGGCTCGCGCGGCCGGCGGCCGTCGGCTTCGATGTCCTTGCGTCGGAGCGCATCGCCTACGACCGGGAGGCCGTCGCCCTCGCGGAGGCGCCGGCAACGACTATCGCAGGGGTCGAGGCGCTGTACGGCCGCTCGCTCCTGGTACTCGAGCAGCTCACCGACCGT
This sequence comes from uncultured Actinomycetes bacterium, assembly GCA_963815895.1. GTDB lineage: Bacteria > Actinomycetota > Thermoleophilia > Gaiellales > Gaiellaceae > GMQP-bins7. The sequence continues at coordinate 1,603,932 of CAWFIP010000002.1, forward strand.
CATACGGGGGCCACCATCGCTGCACCCGAGTTCGACCCGGACTTCGTGCACTCGGGCGGCTACGGCTTCGTCTGGCCGCGAGATCTCGCCTACAACGTCCTCAGCCTGCTCTCCGCGGGCCGGGGAGACCTCGCGCGGCCCGCGCTCCGCTGGCTGGCGCGCGAGCAGGCGCCGGAGGGGCTCTGGCTCCAGCGGTACTGGACCGACGGGTCGCTCGCGCCGAGCTGGGGGCTCCACCAGCTCGACGAGACCGGGGTCGTCGTCTTCGCCTACGAGGCCGCCTGGCGTGCGCTTGGAGACGCCGCCCTCGACCGCGAGCTCTGGCCTTCCGCCCGCGCGGCGGGCGACTTCCTCTGCGACTTCCTCGACCCGGGCTCCGGGCTTCCGCTGCCGAGTGTCGATCTCTGGGAGCAGACGGACGGGCAGCACTCGTACAGCGCGGCGGCGACGTACGGGGGCCTCGCCGCGTGCGCGTCGATGGCGGCGCGGTACGAGCCGGCGCTCGCGGCGCGCTACCGCGATGCGGCCGGGCGCGTGCGGGCCGCGATCGACGCGCACCTCTGGAGCGAGGAGCACGGGCGATATCTCCGCTCCCGCTGGGTCGGGCGCTCCGACGAGCTCGGCGACGAGCCGCCCGGGATCTTCGAGCGCCGGCTGCGGTATCCGACGAGGGCAGTTCGAAGCGTCGACCGCGAGGACTCGCGCGTCGACAGCTCGCTCCTCGGCCTCAGCTGGCCGTTCGGCGCCGTCGATCCCGCGTCACCCCGGATGCGCGCCACGGTCGCCGCGGTCGAGCGCGAGCTACAGCTCGAGTGCGGAGGCTTGCTGCGACACGAGGGCGACGACTATGCGGGCGGCAACGCCTGGCTCATCTCGACGCTCTGGCTCGGCCTCGCGCAGCGCCAGGCCGGCGACGAGGCGGGCTGGACGCGGGCGATCGAATATGCGCTCGCGCGCCAGACGCCGCTCGGCCTGCTCCCGGAGCAGGTGACCGACGCCGGCGGCCCTGCCTGGGTGGTCCCGCTCGGCTGGAGTCATGCGATGCTCGTCCTTGCCGCGCGCCCCGAGCTCGCGGTCGTTCGCGACGCCACCGCCTAGTCGCCGTCTGCGACTCGTGATCGTCCGCCGCCAGGCTCGCGGTGGCGACCAACTGGCGCTCGCGAAGTTTTGGTTGACACGACTATAACCGGGTGTTAGGGTAACAGTCGTGAAGACAAAAACCACTGACGCACAGCCTTACGCCCGGGGCTGAAAGGAGAACCCCAATGCTCGCTGGGCTTCCACTCGACTACATCAAGCACCTCGACCGCGACGACCGAATCCGTCGGGCACGCGTGCGCCCGAGCGGCAGCCGCGTTCGCCGCGGAACGCCTCGTCCGAGGACCGACTAGCTACCCGATGCCGGCGTTCGAGATCGAGCTCCCGTGACGACGATGCGCGACACGCAGCCGCCCGAGGGCTACGACCCCTCGCAGTTCCCCGCCTTCGCCGTCACCGTGGACATCGTCATCTTGACGATGTCCAAGGGCAGGCTGCACGTGCTCCTCGTGCGCCGCGGCGTCGAGCCGTTCCAGGGGACGTGGGCAATCCCGGGCGGCTTCAAGCGTCCGAACGAGACCCTCGACGAGGCGGCGACGCGGGAGCTCCGCGAGGAGACGAGCATCGACGGCGCGACGCTGCTCACCCAGTTCGGGGCGTACGGCGACCCTGATCGCGATCCACGCATGAACGTCGTGACGGTCGCCTACCTCGCCGTGCTCCCCGAGGTGACCGGAATCGTTGCGGGCACGGACGCGTCCCACGCCGCCCTCGTTGCCGTCTCCGACGTGCTCGACCAGAGGCTCGAGCTGGCGTTCGACCACGGCCGGATCCTGCGCGACGCGGTCGAGCGGGTCCGCGTCGATCTCGAGCTGCGGGGGATCGCGACCGCGTTCGTCGGTCCCACGTTCACGCTGGCAGAGCTACGCACCGTCTACGAGGCCGTCTGGGGCGTGCAGCTGGACGGCGCCAACTTCAGGCGGAGCCTTCTCTCGGAAGGCGGCTGGGTGATACCGACCGGACGCCGGGCCCGCCCCGGTACGAGCGGCGGCAAGCCGGCGGAGCTCTTCCGAGCCGGACAGCTATGGCAGCACGGTGGTCCGATCCGCAACCCGCACCTCCCCGAGAAGAGCGGAAGCTGATGAAAGCGGTCGTCCACGACCGGTACGGGCCACCGGAGGTGCTCCGACTGGAGGAGGTCGAGCGCCCCGTGCCGAAGGACGATGAGGTTCTCGTCCGCGTGCATGCGACGACGGTGACCCGGACGGACTGCGGTTGGCGGAAGCCCCATCCCTTCTTCTCGCGCGTCTTCACCGGCGTCCGGCGGCCGAAGTTCAGGACGCTCGGGATGGAGTTCGCCGGCGAGGTCGACGCGGTCGGCTCGGCCGTCACGGACTTCGCGCCCGGGGACAGGGTCTTCGGCGTCAAGAGCTACGGTGCGAACGCCGAGTACCTCTGCATCCGCGACAGCCGCGGCCTGGCTCACATGCCCGCCGGCCTTCGCTTCGAGGAGGCGGCAGCAGGCTTGGACGGAGGCTGCATTGCGCTGGAGTGCCTCCGCCGCGCGGGGGACCTCGAGGGGCGGAGCATCGTCGTGTACGGCGCCTCCGGCTCCATCGGCACAGCTGCCGTCCAGCTCGCGAAGCACTTCGGCGCGCGCGTCACGGCAGTGTGCAACGGCAAGAACGTCGACCTCGTCCGCTCGCTCGGCGCCGACGAGGTGATCGACTACGAGCGCGAGAGCTTCACGAGCAACGGGCAGACGTACGACGTCGTCTTCGACTCGGTGGGCAAGCACTCGTTCCGGCGCGCGCGGCGCTCGCTGAAGCCGGGTGGCACGTTCCTCGAGACCGACCTCGGGTTCATGTGGCACGTGCCGCTGCTCGCGCTCGCGAGCCGATGGCTCGGGAGCAAGCGGGTGACGCTCCCGATCCCGAAGTACTCGAAGGACGACGTCCTCCTCCTCAGGGAGCTCATGGAGGCGCGGACGTACCGGGGGGTGATCGACCGGACGTACCCGCTCGAGCAGGTGATCGAGGCGACGAAGTACGTCGAGGCCGGACAGAAGACCGGGAACGTCGTGCTCACCCTGAACGGCGGACCGGCATGAGAGCTGTGGTGTACGACCGGTACGGCCCTCCGTCGGTGCTCCGGATCGAGGACGTGGAACGGCCCGTCCCGAAGGACGACGAGGTCCTCGTGCAGGTTCACGCGACCACCGTCACGCAGACCGACTGCCACATGCGCCGGGCGAGGCCGTATCTCTGGCGCCTCATGCTCGGGCTCCGCAGGCCGAAGCGCAGGATCCTCGGGTCCGAGTTCGCCGGCGAGGTCGCGGCCGTCGGGGCGTCGGTCACGAGCTTCGCTCCCGGTGACCGCGTGTTCGGCATGGCTCCCGGCGCCCACGCGGAGTATGTCTGTGTGCGCGACAGCCGCCTGATCGAGCACATGCCCGCTGGGACGACGTTCGACGAGGCCGCCGCCGTTCCCGACGGCGCGTACCAGGGGTTCATGCACCTGAAGCGGGCGAACGTCAGCGAGGGCACCCGGTTGCTGGTCTACGGAGCGTCGGGCTCCTGCGGCACCGCAGCCGTGCAGTTCGGCAAGCACTACTTCGGGGCTCACGTGACCGCCGTCTGCAACGGAAGGAACGTCGAGCTCGTCCGCGCGCTTGGCGCCGACGAGGTCGTGGACTACGAGCAGGAGGACTTCACACGCCGTGGTGAGCGCTACGACGTCGTGCTGGACGCGGTCGGCAAGCACTCGTTCCTGCGCTCTCGGCGGGCACTCGCTGACCGCGGCATGTACGTCGCGACGGACCGGCCCTACAACGTCCTGCTCGCGCTCCTGACGAGGTGGAGCAAGCAGAAGGTCGTGTTCGCCCTGCAGCGGCAGATTCCGCGCGAGAGTCTCGTGCTCGTCAAGGAGCTGGTCGAGGACGGCCGCTACCGGGCAGTCGTCGACCGCACGTATCCCCTCGAGCAGGCCGGCGAGGCGGCGACGTACGTCGACAGCTGGCAGAAGACCGGCAACGTCGTCCTCACCGTGAACGGAGGGCCGGGACGATGAGAGCCGCGGTGCGCGACCGGTTCGGGCCGCCCGACGTCGTCGAGATCCGCGACCTCGACAAGCCGGCGCCCACGGCCGACGAAGTGCTGGTCCGGGTGCGCGCGTCGTCGCTCAACCTCGGCGACTGGTACGCCGTCCTCGGAAGGCCGTACGTCGGCCGGACGGCGATGGGACTGCGCAAGCCGAAGGAGGAACGCCTCGGAACCGACTACGCGGGCGTCGTCGAGGCCGTCGGCGAGGACGTGAAGGAGTTCAAGCCGGGCGACGAGGTGTTCGGCGGGAGGACCGGTGCCTTTGCCGAGTACGTCGTCGCAAAAGCGGAGCGAGCGATCGTCCCGAAGCCGGCCACGGCGTCATTCGAGGAGGCGGCCGCCGTCCCGGTCGCCGCGCTCACGGCGCTCCAGGCGCTTCGCGATCAGGGGAACGTCGAGCCGGGTCAAGAGGTCCTGGTGAACGGCGCATCCGGGGGCGTAGGCACGTTCGCCGTGCTCGTCGCAAAGGCGCTCGGGGCGGAGGTGACCGCGGTCTGCAGCACGCGAAGCGTGGAGCAGGCGCGGACGCTCGGAGCGGACCACGTCGTCGACTACACGAAGGACGACTTCTCTCGCGACGGGCGGCGATACGACCTCATGATCGACGTGGCCGGGGCGCGTCCGTGGTCGGCCTGCAAGCGCGCGCTCGAACCGAATGGGAGGCTCGTGATCGTCGGCGGCCCGAGGAAGGGCCGCGTGCTCGGCCCGCTCGGCGGCGTAGCCGGGAAGATGCTCGGCGGGCTAGGCAACAGCCGCAAGGTCGCCTTCTTCATCGCGAAGTTCAACAAGCCGGACATGGAGTACCTGCGCGACCTGCTCGCCGCGGGGAAGCTGACCCCCGTCATCGACAGGCAGTTCGACCTGGCCGAGATTGGCGATGCCCTTCGCTACCTGGGCGACGGGCACCCGCAGGGGAAGATCGTCATCACGGTCTGAGGCAACTGGCCCGGGTCCAGGTTGCCTCTTGTACCTTGGCGCCATGAGCCCCGAGGCGCCTCTCGAGCCCACCGAGCACGGCCTGCTTCCCGCCGCCGAGGGCTGGTTCGTCCTCAACGCCACTGACGCTCCCTGGCAGGACTGGGCCGGGCGCATGCAGCAGATGGCGAAGCAGGGGCAGGCCGATTTCTCGCAACTCGGCGTCGGGCTCTACGTCCTCTCTCCTGGCCAGCCGATGTCGATGTACCACTGGGAGACCGACCAGGAGGACTTCCTCGTGCTCTCCGGCGAGGCGCTCGCGATCGTGGAGGGCGAGGAGCGCCCGCTCCGCCAGTGGGACTTCGTGCACTGCCCGGCGGGGACCAGTCATGTGATCGTCGGCGCCGGGGATGGGCAGTCCGTCGTCTTCGCGGTGGGCGCGCGCTGGAATCACACGTACCGCACTCCGGACGGCGCGATGGCGGGTCGCGACGACTGGGGTGCGTACACCGTGGACGAGGCCGCGCTGCGGCACGGCGCAGGTGTCGCGGAGGAGACGGCCGACGCCGAGGTCGCCTACGCGGGCTGGCCCGAGGCGGTGCTGACGCGATACCGCGACTGGCTGCTCGCGTAGCCGGCTCGATGACGGAGGCCGAACGGATCGAGATCCGCCGACTCGACGCGAGCGAGGCCCGTGCCCATCTCGACGGGCTGGCGGCCGTCCTCGCCGACTGCGTCGAAGGCGGCGCTTCGGTCGGTTACCTGACGCCGTTCTCGCGCGAGGAGGCGCGTCGCGTATACGAGGCGTACGCGGCGGAGGTCGAACGCGGGAGCCGGCTGCTCCTCGCTGCGTTCATCGACGGCGCGATCGTCGGAACTGTCCAGATCGTCTTCGCACCGCATCCGAACCAGCCGCACCGCGCAGACATCGCGAGGATGCTCGTCCACCGCTCTGCCCGGAGGCGCGGGATCGGGCAGCAGCTGATGGAGCGGGCCGAGCAGGAGGCGCATGCCGAGGGCAAGACCCTGCTCGTGCTGGACACGGTCACGGGCGACGACGCGGAGCGCCTCTATGTGCGGCTCGGCTGGACGCGGGTCGGCGTCATTCCCGACTACGCCCTTTACCCGGACGGCCGGCCCTGCGACACCACGGTCTTCTGGAAGGCCGTCTGACGGCTCGCGCTCACGACGTGCTGCTGCGGATTCCCCAGCCCTACGACTTCGACCTCTCGACGATCCGCTACCGGACCTTCGGGAACGACTACGCGACGGTCTGGCACGACGACGGTCTCCACCGGGTCGTCGCCGGCCGCGAGATCCGGGTGACCGCGGCCCCCGGCGGTGTTCGCCTAGATCCCGGCGACGAGACCGGCGCGGCCGAGATCGCACGCCTGCTCGGCGTCCCCCTCGATCTCGCGCCGTTCCACGCGTGGGCGGCGGGGGATACCACTCTCGGGTCGGTTGTCTCGGCGCTCGCCGGCTTTCGGCCGACCCTGAACCCACAGCCGTTCGAGGCGTTGGTCGTGGCGATCACGACCCAGCAGATCTCGCTCCGAGCCGCAGCGGCGATCAGGGCGCGGTTCGTCCAGCGCTTCGGTGTGGAGCACGGCGTCGCCTGGGAGTTTCCGACGCGGGAGCGCATCGCACGTGCGGAACCCGAGGACATCACCGCGATCGGCTTCTCCACGCGCAAGGCGGAGTACGTGGTCGCCCTCGCACAGTCGGACCTCGACTTCGACGTGCTCGCGGCGCTTCCCGACGACGAGGTCATCGCGGCGCTCACGGCCCTCCCCGGCCTCGGGCGGTGGACCGCGGACTGGTATCTCGCGCGACACCTCGGCCGGCCGCGCGCCTGGCCGGCGGGTGACCTCGGGCTTCGAAGGGCGGTCTCGACCTTCTACGCTGACGGCCGCCCGCTGTCGATAGAGGAGGTCCGCGCCATGGGCGAGCGCTTCGCGCCGTTCGAAAACCTGTCCGCCCAGTTCCTGCTCGTGGGAGCGAGGATGGTCGGATGAACGTCAGGAAGGCCGTCGCCGCCGACTACGACGCGGTCGCCGGGCTCTGGAGGCAGTTCGACCACGAGGTACCGCCGCCGACGCACGAGGGTCCCGCGGACATCGAGAAGGAGCTGAGCGAGGTCGCCGAGATCATCGAGTCCGAGCTCGCATTCGTCGCCGAGGACGACGGGACGCTGATCGGCTTCGCGCTCGCCCGGAACCGCGGCGCAGGCTACGGGACGCTCACCGATCTCTACGTCTCCGGTGATGCGCGGCGGAGCGGGATCGGGACCGAGCTCATGCGCGAGGTCCTCTCGGCGCTCCGCTCTCAGGGGGTGACGCAGCTCGACCTGGAAGTGCTCGCGTCGAACGCCGTCGCGCGCTCGCTGTACGCACGCTGGGGGCTCCGGGACGAGCTCATCGTCATGACCGGCGCGATCTCCGACCTCGAGACGAAGCTCGGAGCCCAGGAGTCGTCCTCGTTCGGCTCGATCCACCTCCAGTCGGACGATCTCACGCTTGCGGAGCAGGCGGTCCGCCAGTTCCTGCCGCGGATCCCCGGCGGCTCGCGCGGCTCGCTCGTCGCGCCTCCCCGAAACGGCTGGATCGGCGTCTACGACGAAGCCTGCGACCGCAATCCGGACATGCTGCGGCAACTGGCGCGCGAGCTCTCGAACCGGACGGACGCGGTCGTGTGCCTCCTCGGCCTCGAGCGCCAGGAGCTCGTGCGGATGATCCTCTTCGAGCGCGGGAGCATCGTGGACGAGTACCTGTCCGTGCCCGAGTTCTACGGACCGCTGCCTCCGGGCGACGTGGTGGGTCTCGCGGCCAATCCGACGGTCGTGGCCCGGCTCACCGGCGCGGATCCCGCCGAGGTCAGGCGGATCGCGAGGACCGCTCCGGCGCCGGCCGACCTTCCGCCCGCCGCCGAGCTGCTCTCGGCGCTCGCCGGCGCAATGGGGATTCAGGGCGCGGAGCACGGCTGGGCGGATGCGCCCGAGCTGACCGGCGCCGTCCGCATCGAGCGCTCGTGAACGTCCTGCTCGTCCACGCCTGGCCCGTCGACGAGCGCATGTGGGTGCGTCAGGCGACCGCCCTCGCGGAAGCGGGACACACGGTCGGCGCACCCCGGCTCTACGGGCGCGGTCCGTCGATCGACGGCTGGGCCGGGCAACTGCTCGGCGAGGAAGACGGCCCGTTCGTCGCCGTGGGCGCCTCGATGGGCGGCTACACGGCTCTGGCACTGGCGCGGCGGTCGCCCGAGCGCATGCTCGGCATCGTCCTGGCCGGCTCCCGCGCAGCCGCCGACAGCCCGGAGCGCCGCGCCGCACGCGACGACACGATCGAGCGGTTGCGCTCGGAAGGCACGTGGCCGGAGCTCGAGACCGACGTCGACGCCGAGGACCTCGCCGTCGCCCAGGAGGCAATGCGCGACCGGCCCGACTCGACGGGTGTCGTGGCGTCGTTCGGCGGCCCGCTGCTCGTCTGCGCTGGCGACCGCGACGAGGTCGTTCCGGTCGAGGAGGCCCGTACGACCGCCGCCGACGCCCTTCGCGGCTCGTTCGTGCTCTTCCCCGGTGCGGGCCACTTCCTGACCGTCGACCAGCCGGACCGGTTCAATGACGTCCTGCTCGACTTCCTCGACCAATGGATGTGACGCTCGACGAGCTCAGGAAGCGCCTCGGCGAGGAGGGTCTCGCCGTCGTCGACGTGCGGTCCAGGCTCGAGTACGACGGGGTGGCCCAGGCCGCATGCGACCCGCGCCACGGGCACATCCAGGGCGCGCGGAACATCCCGCTCGAGACGCTCCTCGAGTGCGCGTCCACCGAGCAGGTCCTCGCGCTCATCGGAGTGCCTCCCGGGACCGAGGTCATTGCCTACTGCCACAGCGGGAGCCGCTCCGCCTTCGCCGTTCAGGTCCTGCGCGGCGCAGGCTACGAGGCGCGGAACTACGTCGGCTCGTGGCACGAGTGGTCGCGTGACGACTCGCTTCCCGCCGAGCTCGGCTAGGTCGGCGGGATCACCACGCGCCGGATCGGGCTCTTGACGAGCGCTCCCATGCGCGTCCCGTAGACGCAGGGGACGCCCTCGGCGCGAAACGTCGGGCGGCAGAACGACGGGCCGAGCCCGAGTGTCGCGACGGAGCCGCGCGCCTGGACATAGAGCACCTGCGTCCTGCGCGTCTGCCGGATGCGTAGTCGCGCCTCGAGCGCACGACCTGATACCTGGAACGGGGCGAACGCACGAAGCGCGCCGCGGCCCGAGCCCCGGAACAGCCGATAGCTCGCCTCCGCGTTCGCGGGCAGCTCCGTCCGGCCGTGCAGCGTGACGGTCGCCAGCCCACCGGTTTCGTCGACCGTCGGCCTTGCGAGCGCGAGCGATCCGCCCGAGTACACCACCGCCTGAGCCTCCGACCGGTCAGCGGGGTTCGGTTGTCCCGTGCCATGCAGATACTCGGTCTCGACCAGGCGCCAGCGCCGCTCTCCGGCCGGTGCGTCGCGGAACACTCCCCGAAACGTGAGGGCCATCCGTCCCAGCTCGAAACCGAGCGGTGCACGTCCGGGCGTCCCTCCCGGAAGGTCGGGCGGCGGGAGGCATGCATGGATGGACGCCGAAGCGAAGCGGGCGATCGCAGGCGTCGCGACGTCCACGAAGAGCGGGAGCTCGAGCGTCGCGCCGGAGCCGCGGAGCGTCAAGAGCCAGAACGCGGCATGCGAGGCGGTGCCGGTACAGCGCTCGGCCGCCTCCGCGAGCGTGGACGCGTCGAGCACCATGGCGCTGCCCGTGACCTCGATCCTCGTGAGGCCGAGGTCGGGCGCCGTGACGAGCCCTCGCGCTGTCGCGATCGTCGTGCCGGCGGGTTGCGAGAGGACCGCGTCGTACCCGGCAGGCGAGTAGATCGTGAGGTCCGCCGCGGCGTCGTCGAGCTCGTCGTGGACGATCTCGATGGTCGTCCTCGGGCCGTGCTCTCGCACGAGAAGCTTCGGGAACGTGTGCGCGACGGGGGCTCCGCCGGCGCCGCCTGCGGCGACGAGCGCCGCCGTAACGGCGGCGAGAGTGAGCCTCATCCGGCGTGGGCCAGCTCGAGGAACGCGGACGCCAGGCGCCTGCCCTGCTCGTTCCACGTCGCGATGCGCGCGCTCGTCTCGGTGAGAAGCTCCTCGGGAGCCATGGGAAGCTCGTCCCCGTCCTCCGAGACCCAGGCCTCGATCATCGCGCTCGTGACCTCGGCGTGGAACTGGATCCCCCAGGCGTTGCCGATCCGGAATGCCTGTGTGCATGCCTTGTTCGCGGCGAGCTCCGTCCCACCGGCGGGGACGTCGTACGTGTAGTGATGCCACTGGAACGCCTGCGCCTCGGAGGGGAGCGTGCCGAGCACAGGGTCGCCCACTCCGGCCGCGGTCAGCGAAACCTCGTACCAGCCGATCTCGGCCGCCTGCGCCGGCCCGACCCAGCTTCCGGAGGCGCGAGCGAGGAGCTGCGCCCCGAGGCACACGCCGAGCGCCGGGACGCCTGCGTCGAGGACACCGCGCAGGAACTCCGCCTCTCGCTGGAGCCAGGGGAAGTGCTCGTCCTGGTCCGGGTGCATGGAGCCTCCGAAGACCATCACCGCGTCGTACGACTCTGGCTCGTGCGGCGCGCTCCCGAGCGGCACGGACCAGCGTTCGAGGCTGTGCCCGGCGCGAATCGCCTCGTCGTCGAACACACCGCCCTGGACGGTGGGGCCGTGGGTGACGGATAAGACGCGCATTTGCCTCTTGAATTAAACTGGTCGTTGCCGCACGGTTAGAACCTTGTAAAGGTGGGTACGAGGGGGGACTGATGTCGATCGTCACGCAATGCACGGCTCCGGGATGCAAGACGCTCACGATGGGCCCGTTCTGCGTCGAGCACGAAGTACGGGTCACGCGAGTCTTCGTCCGCGGTCGGCCGTGGTCTCCTGCCGCCGCGTCGCAGTCGCTTCAGTCGACGATGACGTTCTCCCCGATGGTGCTCAACGCTAGAAAAGCGTGGGCGCAACGGGCGGCGGCTCGAGCCCTCCGCTAGCCGCGATTCCCGCCTCGTCGAGCAGCCCGCGAAGGATCGCGGCGCTGCGGGGTGCGAAGTCGTCGCGGTTGTTGTTGAACATGGCGTAGACCTCCTCCGCATCGTCGGCGAGGCCTCCGAGCTTCTCGACCCACTCCGCAAGCTCCTCTTCCGAGTACATCCAGTCGAACCGCTGGGACGACTTCTCGGCCCGGATGTTCCACGTCTTCTCGTTGCGGCCGTGAAACCGGACGTACACGACGCCGTGGGTCGCAACCGCATGCCGGGCCACGACGTTTGTCGCCCTCGTCATCGGCGTGTCCACCGACACGTAGGCGAGCCCCGTCTCGCGCAGAAACTCGGTCGTGTCCTCGCGCTCGCCCGGCTCCATCCACGAGCGATGACGGAACTCCACGAGCGGTACGAGCGGCGCGAGGCGCGCCGGCGCCTTCGCGAGCTCGGCCTTGGCCTCGTCCGACTTCGTGAACCGCGGGTGGTACTGGAGCAGGATCCCGCGGAGCTTCCCCGAGAGCTCGAGCGGCTCGACGGACGCCCGGAACGCCGCGAACTCCTCGTCGCTCGGCTCGCCCTCGTGGAACGTCATGGTCTTGTGGGCCTTGACGTGGAAGACGAACTCCGGCGGCGTTCGCTGCGCCCACCGGCCGGTTACGGCGGGATCCGGGAGGTGGTAGTAGGGCGAGTCCACCTCGACGGTGTCGAAGCGCTCGCCGTAGTACCGGAGCCGCGCCACGCCCGTCGAGACGCCGCGCGGGTACCACGTCTTGACGAGCCCCTCGTCCGCGAAGCTGCAGACGCCGATCCGCACGGTCGCCGCCACGCGCCAAGCCTACGGGGCGCCACCGTCCACCCTCCTAGAATCCCCGGCATGGATGCGCGCCCCGTCGGCGTCTTCGACTCGGGGATGGGCGGTTTGACCGTCCTTCACGAGTGTCTCGTCACGCTCCCGCACGAGGACTTCGTCTACCTCGGGGACGGCGCGCGGCTGCCGTACGGGCCGCGACCTCTCGCGGAGATCCGCCGCTTCGCCGCGGAGATCGCCGGCTACCTGGAGGCGCTCGGGGTGAAGCTCATCGTCGCCGCCTGCAACTCCGCGACGGCCGCTGCGCTGCCCGAGCTCCAGCGACGCCTCGACGTCCCGATAGTCGGCGTCCTCGCTCCCGAAGCTCACGCTGCCGTGCTCGCGACGCGGAACCGTCGGATCGGCCTGCTCGCGACCGAGGCGACCGTGGCCAGCGGGCGCTACACCGAGCTCGTCCACGCGCTGGACGCCGGGGCCGAGGTCGTCTCGATCGCATGCCCGAGGCTCGTGCCCCTGATCGAGGGCGACGATCCCTTCGGCGAGGCCACGGCCGATGCCGTTCGCGAGTACGCCATCCCGCTCAAGGACGCCCAGGTGGACACCGTGATCCTCGGCTGCACGCACTACCCACTCATCAGGCCGATCCTCCAGCGCGTGTTCGGGCGCGGGGTGACGCTCGTCTTCTCGGCCGAGGAGACCGCGCGCGAGGTGGCCGAGACGCTCGCGCGGAAGGGCGTCGAGAACGATGACTCGCGAGAGGGCACGTATCGCTTCTTGACGACCGGCGATCCGGGCCACTTCCGCGAGATGGGCCGTCGCTTCCTGCAGCTGCCGATCGCCGAGGCGGAGCATGTGGACATCGCGACGCTCCAGGCAGCGGCGGCATGACACGGTCGTGGCGCCAGGAGGGGGAGCGCGGAAACCCGTGGGAGGCGGCATGAGCGAGCGCGGCGACGGACGGCGGAACGACGAGCTGCGCGAGCTCTCGATCAGGACGGACTTCCTCGAGCAGCCGCACGGATCCGTCGTCTACGGGCAGGGGAAGACGCTCGTCCTCTGCACCGCGACGATCGAAGAGGGCATCCCGCGCTGGCTCTACGGCAGCGGGCGGGGCTGGATGACTGCCGAGTACTCGATGCTGCCGGCCTCCACCGGCGAGCGCACGCAGCGTGCGGTGTCGCGCGGGCGCCCCGACGGGCGGACCGTCGAGATCCAGCGCCTCATCGGGCGGGCGCTCCGGTCCGTGTGCGACTTCGAGGCGCTCGGCGAGCGGACGCTCTGGCTCGACTGCGACGTGCTGCAAGCGGACGGCGGCACGCGTTGCGCCTCGATCACGGGCGCCTGGATCGCGGCTGCCCGTGCGCTCGACCGCTTCGGGCTCTCGAAGGCCCTCCGCGGCTCGGTGGCGGCGGTCTCCGTCGGCATCTGCGACGGCGAGGCGCGGCTCGACCTCGAATATCAAGAGGACTCGAGCGCCGAGACGGACATGAACGTCGTCATGACCGGGGAGGCCGAGCTCGTCGAGGTCCAGGCCACGGCCGAGCGCGACCCGTTCTCGCGCGAGCTCCTCGACGAGCTCCTCGACCTCGCGGGCGGCGGCATCGAGCAGCTGACCGCTGCACAGCGCGAGGCGGCCGCCGCTCCGGCCGCTTGAAGCTCGTCCTCGCCTCGCGGAACGAGAGCAAGCTCCGCGAGCTCCGGCGGGCGCTCCCCGGCTGGGAGATCGCACTGCTCGGCGCCGACGACGAGCCCGTCGAGGACGGTGGGACGTTTCTCGACAACGCGCGGATCAAGGCGCGGCACGGGCGCGCGCTGGCCGACCCGCAGGACTGGGTCGCCGGGGAGGACAGTGGGATCGAGGTCGCGGCGCTCGGCGGCAGGCCGGGCATCCACTCCGCCCGCTGGGCCGAGGACCCGGTGCAGCGCCTGCTCGCCGAACTCGACGGCGTCGTCGACCGTAGGGCGCGGTACGTCTGCGAGCTCGTGGCGCTCGCCCCGGACGGGTCGGAGGTTCGCGCGGCGGGGACGCTCGAGGGAGTCGTCGCCGACACACCCCGCGGCGACGAGGGATTCGGCTACGACCCGATCTTCGTGCCGCTCGGGGAGACCGGGACGGTTGCTGAGCTCGGCAACGATTGGAAGTCGACGCACTCGCATCGTGCGAAGGCAGCGGCGGCGCTCGGCGAAGCCCTCGCATCCCCTAGGGCGCACGTCGTGGGCGGCCGAGGAGTGCTAGCGTCGGCGCCCGTGACTGCGGAGCAGGCCCTCGCCGAGCTGTTGGACCTCTCGTCCCAGGTCGAGGCGGCGCTGGTCCTCCGTGGCGACGGCTCCGTGCTCGCCTCCTCGGCCGAAGGCTCGGCGGCGACCGACGCACTCGCGCGGAGCGCACTCGACCTCGTCGCGGCGGCCTTCGAGCTGCGCTCGGGGCAAGAGGTGACGCGGGTGGAGGTGGAGCTCGAGGACGGCGGCGTCTTCGTCCTCCGCGATGGCGGCCGCACCATTGCCGCCAGGACGGCGGCGGGTGCGACCCCGGGTCTCGTCGTCTACGACCTCCGCACCTGCCTCGAGCACATCGACGACGCGAAGCCGAAGCGCGAGCGGAAGCCGAAGGAGCCAACGGAGGACCCGGAATGAAGCGTCTGGTGCGTCTCGCGGTCATGGTCGCGCTGGCCGTCTGGGCGTGGCGCCTGTTCGTGGCGCGCCGAGGCCCACACGAGCGAGCCGGAGTGTCGTACGCGGACGGGTCCTCGCTCGTACTCGAGCCGGGCACGCCGGGCTTCGAACGTCTCGCCGACGCTGCGCGGCCGGCGCTACGCGCGTGAGTGCCGCTGGGGACGACGTCGAGCTCGGGCGACTCGTCGTCGAGCGCGCCCTCCTCGAGGGAGACTTCGTCCTGCGCTCGGGAAAGCGCTCGACGTGGTACCTCGACAAGTACCGCTTCGAGACGGATCCGGCCCTGCTGCGGGCGCTCGGTGAGCGTCTCGCCGGCGTCGCGGCCGCGTGCGAGCCCGATGCCGTGCGGCTCGCCGGCCCGGCGCTCGGAGCGGTCGCGTTGGCAGCTTCGGCGGCAATGGCGTCCGGACTCCCGTTCATCATCGTGCGCGGTGAAACCAAGGAATACGGCACGGCGAACAGGATCGAAGGGCCCTTCGAGCAGGGCGAGCTCGTCTGCCTGCTCGAGGACGTCGTCACATCGGGCGGCGCTCTCGCCGAGGCGGTGTCGGCTCTTCGAGCCGAGGGTCTCGTCGTACGGAATGCCGTCTGTGTCGTCGACCGTGGCGAAGGCGGTTCGGACGCCCTCGCCCGGATCGGCGTGCGGCTCAGGCCGCTCTTCCACGCGGCGGAGCTCCTGGAGCTGCGAAAACCCGCCGGAAAGCAGCATGGTTGAGCCAAATACCGAGGACTGTTAGGGTCTTTCGACAGTTCCCGTGACACCGAACCCGACGTAGGAGGAGGGACAGTGACAAAGCAGGAGTTCGTCGACGCGGTCGCCGACAGGGCCGGGATCGGCAAAGGCGAGGCTGCCAAGGCGGTCGACGCTGTGCTCGACACGATCACCGACACGCTCAGGAGACGCGACGCCGTCACCTTCACGGGCTTCGGCAAGTTCTCGACCTCGGCACGCGCGGCCCGGATGGGCGTCAATCCGCGCACGGGAGAGAAGGTCCAGATCGCGGCGACCACCGTGCCGAAGTTCTCGGCAGGGAGCGCCCTCAAGGGTGCGGTAAAGGGCGGCTAGGCGCCCCGTACGAGATTCCGAAGGGCCGGTTCCTCGACGAGGAGCCGGCCCTTTGTCGTTCTTGGCCCGTCGCGCGTAGATCTTGAATACGAACGTATGTTCGTCTAGGCTCGAACGATGCAGCTCTCGTTCGACGCCGCCGACCGGCTCGTCGAGCTCGTGCAGGCGAGACACGGCCCGGTCGCGGCGGAGGAGGCCGCTCGCGTGCTGTTCGCGCTCGAGCGGGCCCCGGTCGCGCTCGCCCGCTCGCTCCTCGACGACGTCGTCGACGGCGACGCGCGGCTCTCCTTCATCGGGACGCGGGTAGGCCTCGCGAACGATCCTCACGCGGACGTGCCGCTGGAGGACGCGGAGCTCGTCGTCTTCGACCTGGAGACGACCGGGTTGTCCGCAAAGAGCTGCCGCATCTGCGAGATCGGCGCCGTGCGGGTGCGGGCGCTCGAGATCGTCGACACGTTCGAGACGCTCGTCGACCCGGGCACGGCGCTGCCCGGTCTCGTCGCCGCGCTCACGGGGATCCGGCAGGAGGACCTGCGGCAGGCGCCGCGCATCGAGCTCGCGCTCCGGCGCTTTCTCGAGTTCGCGGGCGACGTGCCGCTCGTCGCGCACAACGCCCGCTTCGACGTGTCCTTCCTCGACCGGGCAGTCGAGGGGCTCACGGGCCGCCGCTGTGCGGCGCCCGTCCTCGACACGGTCTGGCTCGCGCGGCGCCTGCTCGCGGGCCGAAGCGAGCGGGTCTCGCTGCGGCAGCTCTCACACTTCTTCGGCGTCTCCGCCGAGCCGTGCCACCGGGCGCTGCCCGACGCGCTCGCGACGGCGGAGATCCTCATCGCGCTCATGGGGCTCGCCCAGGAGCGCGGGGCCGGCACGGTCGGCGACCTCGTGTCACTCGCTGCCCCGCGGGCGCGGCAGCTCGGCGCGAAGCGCTCGCTCGTGGCGGGCGCGCCGACGGCGCCGGGCGTCTACCTCTTCCACGACGGCAAGGGCACGGTGCTCTACGTCGGGAAAGCCCGCGATCTGCGCGCGCGCCTCCGTTCGTACTTCTCGGGCGGACGGCAGCGACCGTCGGTCGAGGCAGCCCTCGGGGCGCTCGACCGCGTCGAGTGGCGCGTGCTCGGGTCGGAGCTCGAGGCCTCGCTCGAGGAGCTCCGGCTTCTCCGGGAGCTGCACCCGCCGGCGAACGCGCGCTCGGCCCGGCCGGAGCGGTACGTCTATCTCGAGCGGCGGGACAAGGGCTGGAAGGTGGTCTCGCAGCCCGGACCGCTCGGGCCTCTCCGCAGCAAGCGTCGCGCCCAGCTCGCGGCGCGCGCGCTCGACGGGCTCGAGGTCGACGATCCGGCGGATGGGCTCTCCCAGGCCCGGGAGAAGCTTGCGCGCCTCTCGCGCGACCTCCGTTTCGAGGACGCGGCGCGGATGCGCGACCGGCTGGCCGCGCTCGAGGACGCCGTCGCACACCTGGCCGAACTCGAGCGCCTGCGTAGAGCGCGGCTCTGCATCATCGCGCCCGCGCGTGAGCCCGGCTTTCGGCGCGCTTTCCTCGTCGCGGGCGGTCGCGTGGCGAGCGTACGCACCGTGCCCACGGGCGAGGCGGGCGCGGTCGAGCTCCGGGCGGCGCTCGCCGAGGCTGCACTGGCGGCCGCCGGGACGGCCGCGCCGTCGTATGCCCCCGGCGACGCGGATGAGCTGCACGTCGTCTCCGGCTTCGTGCGCCGTCCGGGGCCGGAGCTCCGGATCGTCCCGCTCAGCCCGGCCCGGGACGACCTCGCGGCTCAGAGCCACGAGGTGGCGAGGATCCTTGCGGCATAGGTCGCCGCGCCGCTTCTGCCGGGGCGCCGCTGGCCTCGTCCCTACGATGGCGGCATGGCGGACCTCAACTTCGCCGACCGCCTCGGCGAGGCCGTCGAGCACAAGCGAACGCAGCTCGTGGTCGGACTCGACCCGCGCGTCGACCTGCTTCCCGTCGAGCTGCGCGGTGAGGCGGTGCTCGGCCGCGCGGCCGCCGCATCTGCCGTCGCGCGCTTCTGCAAGGGCATCATCGACGCGGTCGGGCCATACGTCGTCGCCGTCAAGCCGCAATGCGCGTTCTTCGAAGAGCTCGGCGCGGACGGCGCCCGCGCGCTCGAGGAGGTCTGCGACTACGCGCGCTCCGTCGGCATCCTCGTGCTCGTGGACGCGAAGCGTGGCGACATCGCCTCGACGGCCCGTGCCTATGCCGCCGCGTTCCTCGAGCCGCGCGACGGCGGCGCGCCGCTGGCCGACGCGGTCACGGCGAGCCCGTACCTCGGTCACGACGCCAGCGAGCCGTTCATCGCGGCATGCCGCCGCCACGGCGCCGGGGTGTTCTTCCTCGTCCGCACCTCGAACGCGGGCGCGACGGAGGTGCAGGACGTCACGCTCTCGGACGGGCGGATGCTGTGGCAGTACGTCGCGGAGCTGGTGCACGAGTGGGGGCAGGCGCTCGTCGGCGAGCGAGGCATCTCGAGCGTGGGCGCGGTCGTCGGCGCGACCAATCCGCGCGCGGTCTCGCAGGCGCGGAAGCTCATGCCGCAGACGCCGCTCCTGCTCCCGGGCGTCGGCGCCCAGGGGGCGACGCCGGCCGACGTCGCACGGGCGTTCACGAGCGGGCCTGCGAGCGCGCTCGTCACTGCGTCGCGCTCCGTCATCTACGCCTTCAAGAACTCCGAGGAGGACTGGCGGACTGCCGCCGGCTCGGCGGCGGAGCGCCTCTCGACACAGGTGTGGGCCGCCGCAGGCTGGAAATAGCGGCTCCGTAGATCCGACGAGGGGCGCCGGTAGAGTGTGCCGCCGGTGAAGACGCCTTTGACGCGTCCGGGGCGCCGAGGACTGACTTCAGCTGCCGCCTTCCTCGTCGCCGTCCTCTGCTGGACGGTGGGCTCGACGGCGTCCGCGCACGCCGCGGGCTCGCCGCCCGAGCTTGCCGCGGCTGCCTGGTTCCTCATCGGCGAGGACGGTGAGGTGCTCGCTGCTCGGCGGGCGGACGAGCAGCGAGCGATCGCGAGCATCACGAAGCTGATGACCGCGATCGTCACGCTCGAGCACGCGAGGCTCTCGGAGGAGGTCACGGTGGCGCCTCGTTCGGCTGGCGTCGACGAGTCCACGGCGAACCTCCGCACGGGTGAGCGCCTGACTGTCTCGACGCTGCTGCGCGCGCTTCTCGTCGCGAGCGCGAACGACGCCGCGGACGCGCTCGCGACCCATGTCGGGGAAGGCTCCACGGCGCGCTTCGTGGAGCTGATGAACGCGAAGGCGAGCGCCCTCGGGCTCGAGGAGACGCACTTCGTGAACCCGCACGGCCTCGACGAGCCCGGACACGTCTCGAGCGCCAAGGACGTGACGACGCTCCTGCGCTACGCGCTCGGCATCCCGTTCATCCGCGACGCGGTCGACCGGAGCTCGGTCGAGCTTCCCGGGGGGCGCGAGTTCCCGACGACGGACGACCTGCTCGACAGCTGGCCTCCGCTCCTGGGCGGGAAGACGGGCCACACCGCCGACGCCGGCTGGTCGGAGACGGCAGCGGCCCACGCTCGCGGGGTCACCGTGTACGGCACCGTGCTCGGCGGTTCGAGCCGCACGGCGCGAAACGCCGCCCTCCAGGAGCTCCTCACATTCGGCCTCGGCCAGTACCACCGCGTCGCCGCGATCGACGCGTCGCGGACGTACACCGAGGTGGAGACGGGGTACGACCAGCCGGTCGTTCGGCTCATCGCTCCGCGGACGGTCGGCGTCACGGTGCGCGAGGGCAAGCCCCTCGTCGAGCGCATCGTCGCCCCGGGCGTCGTGGAGCTTCCGGTAAAGAAGGGTCAACGCCTCGGAAACGTCGAGGTGTACGACGGGAGCCGGCTCGTCGCAACGTCGCGTCTCGTGGCCGCCGAGGCCGTGTCCGAGCCGGGCTGGCTCGGCAAGGCGTCCTGGTACGCGAAGCAAACCGCTGCCAACCTGTGGGGGATGTTCTCGTGATCGTGACCGTCACCGTCAACGCGGCGCTCGACCGCACCCTGACCGTTCCCGTCTTCCAGATCGGCTTTCGCCACCGCTCGAGCGAGGTGATGACGCTCGCGGGCGGGAAGGGCATCAACGTCGCGCGCGCGCTGAAGGGGCTCGACGTCCCGGTCGTCGCAACCGGGCTCGCCGGCGGCCGTACGGGGACACGGCTCGTCGAGGAGCTGACCTCCGAGGCGATACTCAACGACTTCGTGCGGATCGCGGGCGAATCGCGCACGTCGACCGCGGTCGCGGACCCGACCTCGGGCACGTACACCGAGATCAACGAGTGGGGCCCCGAGGTGACGGAGGTGGAGCTCGAGACGCTGGTGGAGAAGCTCCACTACCTCTCCAGGGGCGCGGACTTCGTCGTGCTTGCCGGCTCGCTGCCGCGCAAGGTGTCGACCTCGTTCTACGGCGAAGCGATCCGCGATCTCGCGCGCCGCGACGTCCGCGTCGTCCTCGACAGCGAGGGCGACCCGCTCCGCTTCGGGGTCGAGGCCGGACCGTTCCTCGTCTCCCCGAACCAGACCGAGGCGGAGCAGCTCGTCGGGCAGGAGCTCGAGGACGACGACGACTTCCTCATGGCGCTGGAGGCGATCTCGGAGATGGGGCCGCGCAACGTCGTCATCACGCTCGAGAACGGCTGCTTCGCGCTGCTTCGGTTCGGGCGCAAGACGCAGCGCATCAGGGCTTTCGCGCCGCAGGTGGAGCCCGTTTCGACGGTCGGCTCCGGAGACGTGCTCGTCGCGCAGTTCCTCGCTGCGCTCGTCGACGAGAAGCCGCCCGAGGACGCGTTGCGACTGGCCGTCGCGGCCGGCGTGGCGTCCGTGCTCGAGCTCGGCGCGGGCCGTTTCGACCCCCAGCTCGCGGCTGCGTACGCTGCCGACGTCGAGCTCTCGGAGCTCCAGCCGGCGCGCTCCTAGGCGTCGCACGTGTCGGTCGCGATCGCCGGCCACGAGCCTGGGGTCGCGCTTCGCTGATTGCCGTCGAGGGCCGCTGGTAACGTCCTCGCATGGAGACCGAGTTTCGCCAGGATCAGATCGAGTGGCTCGTCGCGTTCGAGCGGAAGTTCGGGAAGGAAGGCCTCACGTTCGACGATGTGCTCCTGCTCCCCGCGGAGTCGGAGGTGCTCCCGAACGACGTCTCGACGGTCACGCGGCTGACGCCGTCGATCACGCTCCAGATCCCGGTCGTCTCCGCCGCGATGGACACTGTGACCGAGGCGAGGCTCGCGATCGCGCTCGCCCGCGCCGGGGGGATCGGGATCGTGCACCGGAACCTGTCGATCGAGCACCAGGTCGCCGAGGTCGACAAGGTGAAGCGCTCGGAGTCGGGGATGATCGTCGAGCCGGTGACGCTGTCGCCCGACGCGACCGTCGCGGCGGCGCTCGAGCTCATGGAGCGCTATCGCATCTCGGGCGTGCCGATCACGGACGACGAGGGCGTCCTCGTCGGCATCCTCACGAATCGCGACCTTCGCTTCGAGACCGATACGTCGCAGCCGGTCTCGGCGCTCATGACGAGCCGGAACCTCGTGACCGCCCCGGTCGGGACGACCCTCGAGGAGTCCGAGGCGATCCTCCACCGCAACAAGATCGAGAAGCTCCCGGTGGTCGACGCGGACGGCCGCCTCAAGGGGCTCATCACCGTCAAGGACATCTCGAAGCGCATCAAGTACCCGGACGCGACGAAGGACGATCAGGGCCGGCTTCGGGTCGGCGCGGCGGTCGGGGTCGGCAACGACGCGCTCGAGCGGGCGGCGGCTCTCGTCGACGCCGAGGTGGACGTCCTCGTGGTGGACACCGCCCACGGTCACTCGCACGGCGTGCTCGACATCGTCCGTCACATCAAGGCACAGCACGGGATCGAGGTCGTCGCTGGGAACGTCGCAACCGGCGACGGAGCGCTCGCCCTCGTGGACGCGGGCGCGGACGCGGTGAAGCTCGGCGTCGGGCCCGGGTCGATCTGCACGACCCGTGTGGTCGCCGGTGTGGGCGTGCCCCAGGTAACGGCTGTCTACGACGCCGCGCAGGCGCTCGCCGGACAGGACGTCCCGGTCATCGCGGACGGCGGCATCCGCAACTCGGGAGACATCGCGAAGGCGATCGCCGCCGGGGCGGACGCCGTGATGCTCGGCTCGATGCTCGCAGGCACCGACGAGGCGCCCGGCGAGGTCATGGTCGCCCAGGGCGAGCGCTTCAAGGAGTACCGCGGAATGGGGTCGCTCGGCGCGATGAAGGCGCGTTCGTTCTCGAAGGACCGCTACTTCCAGGGCGACGTCGAGGACGTGGACAAGATCGTGCCCGAGGGCATCGAGGGACGCGTCCCGTACAAGGGCCCACTCGGTCCGATCGTCCACCAGGTGGTCGGCGGGCTCCGCCAGTCGATGGGCTACGTCGGCGCGGCGACGATCGCCGAGATGAAGGAGCGCGACACGCTTCACGCGCATCACGCCGGCCGGCCTTCAGGAGAGCCATCCACACGGCGTGACGATCACGAAAGACGCCCCCAACTACCGCCGGAGCTAGGTGGCCGAGGTCCTGCCGATCCCGACGCCCGAGGCGACGCCAGAAGAGCGTCCTGTCCTCGTCGTCGACCTCGGCGGCCAGTACAGCCAGCTGATCGCGCGGCGCGTGCGCGAGGCACGCGTGTACTCGGAGCTCGTGAGCCATCGGCTCTCCGCACGCGAGATCGCTGCGCGGAATCCTGCCGCGCTCGTCCTCTCGGGCGGGCCGGCGTCGGTGTACGCGGACGGCGCGCCGGTGGTCGACCCGGAGATCTTCTCGCTCGGCATCCCGACGCTGGGCATCTGCTACGGCATGCAGCTCATGGCTCGTGACCTCGGGGGCGCCGTCGAGCGCACCGGCGTGTCGGAGTTCGGGAAGACCGAGCTCGAGGCGACCGAGTCCGCGCTCTTCCACCACCTTCCGCCGGAGCAGACCGTGTGGATGAGCCACCGTGACTCCGTGACGATGCCGCCGACCGGCGCCGAGGTGACGGCCTCGTCGCCGACGACTCCGATCGCGGCCTTCGAGGAGCGCGATCGCCAGCTGTACGGCGTGCAGTTCCATCCGGAGGTCGTGCACACGCCGCACGGTCAGGAGATTCTCAAGAACTTCCTGTACGAGATCGCCGGCGTGCCGCCGACCTGGACGCCGGCCGCGGTGATCGAGGAGCAGGTCGAGCGGATCCGAGCGGCGATCGGCTCCGAGCGCGTGCTCTGTGCCCTCTCGGGCGGTGTCGACTCCGCCGTTGCCGCGCTGCTCGTGCACAAGGCGGTCGGCGACCAGCTCACATGCGTCTTCGTGGATCACGGCCTCCTGCGCGAGAACGAGGCCGAGCAGGTCGTCGAGACGTTCTCGGGCCACTTCCGCGTGCCGCTCGTCCATGTGCAGGCGCAGCGCCGCTTCCTCGGCAGGCTCGCGGGCGTGTCGGATCCGGAGGAGAAACGGAAGATCGTCGGCGAGGAGTTCATCCGTGTCTTCGAGGAGGAAGCCGCGAAGCTCGGCGACGTGCGCTTCCTCGTCCAGGGGACGCTCTACTCGGACGTGATCGAGTCCGGCGGGACCGACGACGGCGTGGCGGCGATGATCAAGTCGCACCACAACGTCGGCGGCCTTCCGGAGGACATGGAGATGGAGCTCGTCGAGCCGCTACGGCTGCTCTTCAAGGACGAGGTGCGTCGCGTCGGTGAGGAGCTCGGCCTCCCCGAGCGCATGGTGTGGCGCCAGCCGTTTCCCGGCCCCGGGCTCGCGATCCGGATCATCGGCGACGTCACCGAGGAGCGGCTTGCGATCCTGCGGCGTGCGGACGCGGTCCTCCTCGAGGAGATCCGCCGCGCCGACCTCTACCGCGATCTCTGGCAGAGCTTCGCGGTGCTCCCCGCGATCCGCTCGGTCGGCGTCCAGGGCGACGAGCGCACCTACGCGTATCCGGTCGTCATCCGCGCGGTGACCTCCGAGGACGCGATGACCGCCGACTGGGCGCGCCTCCCGTACGAGCTGCTCGAGGCGGTCTCGAGCCGGATCATCAACGAGATCCCCGGCGTGAACCGCGTCGTCTACGACGTCTCCTCGAAGCCTCCGGCCACCATCGAGTGGGAATGAGCCGGTAGGCGCGAGGGCGGGCGGCCTCGCGCGCACCGGGCACTCGGGGCGCTACACGAACGGGGGAGGACGGGCCGCGATGCGGCCCCGATCCTCCGGTCAATGCTGCGGCTCGTCCTCCTTGCCCTCGCGGCGCTCGCTGCGCTGCTCGCGGTCGCGACACCCGGCTCTGCGAGCCGGCCGCTCTACGACGCGAACGTGACCTTCATCTCGTTGAAGGCGAACGCGAAAGGAGAGGCGCTCGTCACCTACCGGCGGAGCGACGGCACCATCCGGCGCACTCTCGCATGGGGCGCACTGAACGCCCGCCCTCCGACGGAGGGAGTCCCGCAGGTCGCGTTCAAGTTCGACCACGCGGGCGGGTGGGGCAAGTACCACGATGCGAAGTACTGGCAGCGCTTCCAGAACAAGTGTCGCCCGTACGACGGCCCGGCGCTGCCGCTGTTCGTCGCCGGGTGCAAGGCTCCGGACGGCACCTACTGGACGCTCCAGGTCTGGCAGCGGCGCCTTCCGAATCTCGGCTTCGAGCCGTGGCTGCCGTACCACACGAACGTCGAGCTCCACCTCGCACACTGGTCGGGCGAGCTTCCGGTGCTCGAGGTCTATCCGAACTGGACGTACGGCGGCGCGTGGCAGGGCATCTTCGGCCGCCTTAGCTATCTCGGCGTGCCCGTCCACGGGTTCAGCGCGACCGACCGGGGCGTCCCCAAGGACTTCTACGGCCGCAACCTGCACATCGACACGCTGAACTCGGCGTACGGCCCCGGCTGGCGCCGTGAGGCGGGCATCCTCACGCACAAGGCGACCGGGACGTTCTGCCACAGCTTCGTGCCGCAGAAGCCTTTCGCCTGGTACCCGAGCCAGGAGATGCGCCCGCCAGCCCCCGGCGAGCGCTATCGCGTGACGGTGAGCGGGCCGGGCGTGACGCCGGTGCTGCAGGTCGAGGTCCCGGGACTGTCGAGCGCAGACAGGGGTCGCGATCAGGAGTTCAACGCGATCTTCGACCGCGTCATGTCCGGCGACAAGCTCTGTGCACCCGAGCGATAAGCTCCGGCACTCAGTCACTCGACGAGTGGGGGGTACGACATGAGCGACACGCCTATGAACCGGCTCGACGACGATCCGGCGAATCGCCTCGGCGACGATCCGGCGAATCGCCTCGGCGACAAGCCCGACGACGCTGACGGCGACGACACGTCTTCCGATTCGTCGGATTCCTCCGACTCGTCGGACGACAGCTCGGACAGCTCGGACGACGCGGACGACGAGCAGTAGTCACCGCCGGTAGGCGCGGTGGAGTTCCGCGAGTTGCTGCCGCACCGCCGGATGGTGCGGCACTACCGGCACGAGCCGGTTCCGTTGACGACGATCGAGCGAATCACCGAGACCGTCCGGCGAGCACCGAGCGCCGGCTATAGCCAGGGCCAGCGCCTGCTGGTCGTAACGGAGGACGACGGCCGCGCGGAGATCGTGCGGGTCATGGCCGACGCCGGCTGGTCCTCGGACGAATTCGAGCCGTGGCTCGAGAGCGCGCCCGTGCACGTCCTCGTATGCACGCGCGAGGACGATTACCACGACCGCTACCGGATGCCGGACAAGCTCACCGACGGGGAGGAGATCGACTGGCCCGTTCCGTTCTGGTTCGTCGACGCGGGGGCGGCGCTCATGCTCGTCCTGCTCGCCGCGATCGACGAGGGTCTCGGGGCGGGCCTCACAGGCGTCCCGCGCGAGGCGGCGGCGCGGCTCCGGACGCGATTCGGGATCCCCGAGGAGGTCACCGTCGTCGGCCTCGTCACGATCGGTGTCTCCGCGCCGGACCCAGCTTGGAGCGCGGTGACGAGCCGCCGGACGCAGAAGCGACGGGACTTTGCTCAGGTCGTGCGCTGGGAGCGCTGGTAGCGCGTCAACCGACCCGGAAGTCGGTCAGATTCTCAGGCTCCTCGACAACCGCCTCGATACGATCGACGCGCGCTCCCCGCGGCCCCTCTCGGCTGAATGCGACGAGGCGCTCGACCGCCTGCGGGTCGCCCTCGAACACCGCCTCCACCGTGCCGTCGCCGTTGTTCCGAACCCAGCCGCACACGCCCTCGGCCAGCGCCCGCCGGCGCACGGTGTCGCGGAAGAACACGCCCTGGACGTGCCCGTGGACGACGACGCGTGTGCGGATCACGCCACCATCGTGGCGGCTGGCTGCGCTAGAGGCTCCGGGTACGGGCCACGACGAGGAGGTACTCGTACTCGTACTCGGCTGGTCCGTCGGGCGGACCGGAATTTGCACTCTCTGCGAACGCCCGGAAGTCCTCGTCGAGTGCGGCGAGCCGGCCGGGGTCTTCCGCGAGCAGCCCCCGGAGCGCGACCATGGGACCGAAGGTCTCCTCGAAGAAGGCGACGTAGTCCCGGGCATCGCCAGGGCTTCGCTCGACGTAGCTCCGTCGGGTCAGCTCGAGTGAGTCGACGCGGTCCCCGAAGAGCCTGCGCACGTGCTCCTCGCTCCCCCAGAGCACCGGTGGGAGCGCCCCGGGAGGCGGTGGGGGCGCGTGCCGGCCGAAGATCTCGAAGAACCGGCCCGCGACGCCGTCGGGCACGAAGTTGACCATCCCGATCGTCCCGCCGGGGCGACAGACACGTGCGAGCTCGTCCGCCACCTTGCTGTGGTCGGGGGCGAACATCGCCCCGAAGGACGACGTCACGACGTCGAAGGTGCCGTCCGGGAAGGGAAGCGCCTCGGCATCCGCCGCGACCCACTCGAGCTCGAGGCCGAGGGCGCGGGCTTCGCGGCGGCCAGCATCGAGGTTCTCCGGGGTGAGATCCGAGGCGACGACCTCCGCCCCCGCCTCGGCTGCGCGCAGCGCGATGTTCCCGGTGCCGGCGGCGACGTCGAGCACCCGCTGGCCCGCCGTGATCCCGCACGCTTCGACGAGCACGGGACCGACGTCCCAGACCGTCTGCTTCGCGAACCGGTGGTAGTCGCCGAGCGCCCACATCGCCCGCGCGGTCGCCTTCTGTTCGTCACCGTTGCCCGCTTCTCGGGTTGCCATGCGTCCTCCCAGCTCGTGAATTCGCGCGAGCGCTGCGGCCTCGGCCGGGAAGCCGGTACCTACGGCCCGCTCTCCGTCCGTTCGACCTCGGGGAGCTCGACGACGCCTTCCGGGTCGATCTCGACGGCGACGCGGTCGCCAGGGGCCGGATGCTCGAGCGCTGTCATGGCAGCCTCGAGCGTACTCCCGTCGTCCAGCCGGAGCACGAGCCGGACAGTCGGGCCTGCGCGGACGGCCGACTCGACGACGCCATCGCCGGTCTTGCTTCCGGCCGCGCGCCGCACGACGACCGACTCCGGCCTGATCGCGGTGCCATCGCGAACCGACTGCCCGAGGAAGCGCGCGACGTCGGCGTCCGCCGGACGCGCCCACACGTCGTCGGGCGTGCCGACCTGCACGATGCGCCCGTCGCGCAGCACCACAACGCGGTCGCCGAGCGCGAAGGCCTCCGCCTGGTCGTGCGTGACGTAGAGCGCGGTCACGGCGAGCTCGTCGAAGAGCGCCTCGAGATCGTCGAGGAGACGGTCGCGAAGCCTGCGGTCGAGCGAGCCGAGCGGCTCGTCGAGAAGCAGGACGCGTGGCTCCGGTGCGAGCGCGCGGGCGAGGGCGACGCGCTGCTGCTCGCCGCCCGAGAGCGTCGTGACCGAGCGCCGCTCGAAGCCCGAGAGGCCCACGAGCGCGAGGAGGTCGCGCACGCGGGCCTCGATCCGCTGCGGCGGGTCGCGGCGCATCCGCAGCCCGAAGGCGACGTTGCCCCACACGTCGAGGTGGTCGAAGAGCGCGTGATCCTGGAAGACCATCCCGATCCCGCGCCGGTGCGCCGGAACCGGGGCGAGATCGCGACCGTCGAGGCGCACGCGGCCGAGGTCGGGCCGATGCAACCCGGCGACGACGCGCAGGAGCGTGCTCTTGCCGGACCCGCTCGGCCCGAGGATGCCGATCACCTCGCCTTCGCCCAGGTCGAGCGACACGCCATCGAGCGCAAGGCGCTCGCCGAACCGGACGGTGACGTCGTCGACCTGAAGCATCAGAACCAGCCGAGGCGGCGCCGCCCGAGGCGCTCGACGGCGAGCACCGAGATTGCGGCGACCACCATGAGGATCACCGCGAGCGCGTACGCCTGCGCGAGGTTCAGCTCACCAGGGCGGCCGAGGAAGCGGAAGATCGCGACCGGCAGCGTGGGGGCGTCCGGGCGCGCGAGGAACACCGTCGCGCCGAACTCCCCGAGCGAGATCGCAAAGGCGAATCCGGCGGCAACCGCCAGCGCACGGCTGGCGACCCGCAGGTCGATCTCTCGCCGCACCCGCCCGGGGGACGCACCGAGCAGCGCCGCCGCTTCGCGTTGCCGCTCGTCGATCGCACGCAGCGTCGGAACGACGATCCGGACGACGAAGGGGATCGCGACGAGCGCCTGGACGACGGGCACGATCCACGGTGCGGAGCGGAAGTCGAGCCAGCCCGCGTCGAACGCGATCACGAACCCGAAGCCGAGCATCACCGCCGAGGCGCCGAGCGGGAGCATGAGCAGGCCGTCGAGCAGCCTTCCGCCGCCACCGCCGGAGACCGCGAATGCGGCGAGGCCGCCGACCACAACGGCGATCGCCGTCGCGCCGGCCGCGTACACGAGCGAGTTTGCGACCGCCTCCCAGGGCTCGACGAGCAGCGAGCTCGTCGACTGCGTGAGGCTGCGGTAGGCCTCGAAGCTGTGCCCGTCGCCGACTGCGAGCGAGCGCTCCACCAGCGCCGCAAGGGGTATCCCGAGGAAGAGGGCGAGCGACCCGATGCACGCGACGACGATCGTCCACTCCCGCGGCGAGCGGGCACGTCTGAGGACGTCCTGTTCGCGGCGCACGCCGCCGCGTACGGCGAGTCGCCGCTCGAGCCGCAACGCGACCGCGACGGTCAGGCAGACGCAGAGGAGCTGGACGAGCGACAGGACCGCGGCCGCGTGAAGGTCGAAAGCCCGAACGGCCTGCGAGTAGATCTCGACCTCGAGCGTCGCGTTCGTCGGTCCGCCGAGGATGAGCACGACGCCGAACGAGGTGAAAGAGAAGAGGAAGACGATGGCGGCCGCTGCCGTGAGCGAGGGTGCGAGCAACGGCAACGTCACCTCCCGCAGGCGGCGCCAGGGCGGCGCGCCAAGCGTTGCCGCGGCCTCGGATACACGGGGGTCGAGCCCCGCCCAGAACGTCCCGACGACGCGGACGACCACGGCGACGTTGAAGAACACGTGCGCGACGAGGATCGCTGCCGGACCGTGCTGGACCGAGTCCGGGAGCACCGCGAGGAGCGCGAGCGCGACGACCACCGTCGGCAGGACGAACGGGACGACGACGAGCGCACGAACGACACTCCGGCCACGGAAGTCGTAGCGCCCGAGGACATACGAGGCCGGGAGCGCCGCGGCGACGGTGAGGAGGGTCGACGCCGTCGCCTGCCAGATCGTGAACCAGAGCACGTCGCGCGTGACCGGGTCGGTGAGTACGTCGAGAGCCGATTGGCCGTCGGCTGAGCCGAGGCCCCGCTCGACGATCGCTGCGAGCGGGAACAGGAAGAAGACGGCGAGGAAGGCGAGCGGGAGTCCGTACGCGAGAAGCGGGAAGCCGCGCGCGCTCAGCGGAGGACGATGCGAGTCCACTCGTCCACCCACTGGTCGCGGTTCGCGCCGATCTCCGCCGGGGACAGGTCGAGCGGGCTCGGCGGCACCGCCGCGTACTTCTCGAACACCGGCGGGAGCGCGGCGTCCCGGTTCACCGGGAACACGAACATCGAGAGCGGGATTGCCTCCTGGAAGCGCTTCGCGAGCATGAAGTCCACGAGCTTCTTCGCCCCGTCCTCGTTGGGCGCGCCCCGCAGGACACCCGCGAGCTCGACCTGCCGGAAGCACGTCGCCTCGACGACGGCGGTCGGTGCGTCTGCGGGACGCGGCTTCGCGTACACGACCTCGACGGGCGGGCTCGACGCGTACGAGACCACAATCGGCCGGTCGCCCTTGCCTGCCGAGCCCGAGAAGCGGACGTTGTACGCCTCCTCCCAGCCGTCCACCACCAGAACGCCGTTCGCACGAAGAGCGCGCCAGTAGGCCTCCCAGGTGCGGCCGTCGCCGAAGCGCGCGATCGTCGCGAGCATGAACGCGAGCCCGGGCGTCGACGTGGCCGGGTTCTCGACCACGAGGAGCTTCTCGTACGCGGGCTTCACGAGGTCGTCGAGCGTCGCCGGCGGTAGGACGTCGTGCTCGGCGAACCACGCCTTGTCGACGTTCAGGCACACCTCGCCGTGGTCGACGGGCGTGACCCGGTGCTCGGGATCGAGCACGTACTGCTCGTCCACGGTCTCGAGCCCGGGCGACTCGTAACTCTCGAAGAGGTCACCGTCGAGTGCGCGCGAGAGCAGGTTGTTGTCGACGCCGAACATGACGTCGCCCTGCGGGTTCCCCGCCGTGAGCAGCGCCTTCGCGACGACCTCGCCGGCGTCGCCGGCCTGAAGGATCTTCAGCGTGAGGCCGCTCTCCTCCTCGAAGTCGCGCTTCAGCTCGTCGGACATCACGAAGGAGTCGTGCGTGACGAGCACGACCTCCGTCGGCGACTCGCCTCCACCGCACCCCGTCGCGCCGAGTGCGATGGCAGCCAGGAGCACGGCGGCTGCACCGACTTTGTGGCTCAGAGCCACAAGGTGGGTTCCGAGCTTGTGGCTCAGAGCCACTAGGTTCTCTCCTCCGGGCCCGGGCGGATCGCGAGCAGGACGCCACGCTCGACGCGCACGACTGCGGTCTCGGCGATGAAGACGTTGGACACGCCGCGGCTCGATCCGGGCTCGAGCGTCTCGCCGACGAGCGGGTACGCGAGGCCCTCCGTCGTCACGCCTTCCGCGGGGCCGTTGAGCGCGACGAGCGAGAGGAGCGCGCCGGGCTCCCCCGCAAGCGTTCGCTCTCCGCGGACGACATGGACCCGCGCGGGGCCGAAGGTGGCGTCGACCGGAACTGCGCCATAACGCGGCGAGGCAAGGAGGAGGAGCGCGGCGAGGAGATGGTCGAGACGGCCGCCGTCGCCGGCGAGGACGTGGATCCGCTCCGGGTCGAGGTCGAGCGCCGCGTCGAGCGCGAGTTCGAGGTCGGTTGCGTCCTTCGCCTCCGGGTGGCGCACGAGCTCCACGCCTGCCGCCGCTGCGGCGTCGAGGGCCTCCTGCGACACGGA
Organism: uncultured Actinomycetes bacterium; assembly: GCA_963815895.1. Classification (GTDB taxonomy): domain Bacteria; phylum Actinomycetota; class Thermoleophilia; order Gaiellales; family Gaiellaceae; genus GMQP-bins7. The sequence continues at coordinate 1,634,910 of CAWFIP010000002.1, forward strand.
GTCGAAGTCGCCGATCACCGTCGTCACCGTGAGCCCGAGAGCATTCGCGTTGTCGAGCCCGCCGTCGGCGGCGATCACCGTCGTCCCGGGCGGGACCTCGAGTACGGCTTCGGGCGGAGGGGGTGCGCCTCCCGCTACCACGACCACCGCTTCGTCCGACATGCGCTGCCTCCGCTGGTATTACCCAGATCAGGTTCGCGGGTCGGCGGCGCGCTCGTCCGCCCTCTCAGCCCGGTTGCCCCGAGCTCCCCTTACGCTGCGGTGATCGTAGCGGGTGACGACGCCCGCGAGCGACCTGCGCTGCGTATGCGCGAGGCCCGCGGCCTCACTCACCGGTGGTGAGTGGCTCGCGAGGAACCTACCCCCGGTGGGGGATGCACTGGGGATGCGCATCACCCGAAATGCGGGAGACGAGTCGGCCGGACTCTGCGGCACTTCGGCCGGTCGGCTCACAAGCGTACGTAACGAACCACAAGCGAAAGGAAAGACGTGAGATGAAGCGCTATGCGAGCAAGCGGTTGGTGCTCCTCGGCGTCGTGGCCGTCGTCGCCGGGATGGCGGCATTCGGTGCGTACGCCTATTGGACGGCGAACGGCACGGGTTCCGGCACGGCCTCCGTCGGCACCGACAGCGGCGTGACGATCGTCGTCACGAACACGGGCGCTGCCCTCTACCCGGGCGGCTCGGCCACGATCACGTTCCACGTGCAGAACAACTCCACGTCATCTTCGGTCATGGTCGGCAAGGTCGTTCAGGACGGTCCCGTGACCGGTCTTCCGGGCGCCTGCTCGGCGGGCGACTTCACCTTCGCGGACGTCACCCTCAACGAGTCGGTCGCGGCCTCGGGCAGCGGTCCGAACCACACGGGGACGCTCGCGATGGCCAATACGGCCGCGAACCAGGACGCGTGCAAGAACGCGAGCCCCGTCCTTCATCTGAAGACGGACAACTCCGGCCTCTAGGCGACGACTTCAGCGTCGGAGGGGCGAGGCGGCTCGCCCCTCCGACGCGTCGCCAAGGCACTACATGAGGAAGGGGGGCGCGTTGAACCAAGGAGAGCTGATCACGAGGGAGCGAATGGCGATCGTATTGCTCGTCCTCTTTCTCCTTGCCGCCGTTCTCGGCCTCGGCCTCCTTCACGCCCGCGGAGCCGGACATCCGGACGCACCGCAGGCCACTCCCGCTCCGCCCTCGCCCGTACCTCCTCCGTCCTCGGGCTCTGGCAGCGGCCACTCCTCGGGCTCGGGGGGCGGCTCGACGCCGGCGCACGGTGGTCCGACGCATGCCGGCCCGGCGCATGGAAGCTCAGGATCCGGAGCTCCCCACGGGGACCCGTCCAGCGGTCCGACGGAAGGCGGTAACCCGTCGTCCGGTGGGTCGGGCGCGCCCTCTCCGCCGCCTCACTCGTCCCCTCCGCCTCCACCTCCTCCGCCGAGCAAGCCCGCCCCGTCGATGCCGTTTCGAATCTCGGGCGACGTGAGCGGGCTCGTCCCCGGGGCGACGACTGCGATTGCGCTCACGCTCACGAACCCGAACTCCGTGCGGATCGAGGTCACGCGTGTGACCGTCTCGGTCTCCGGCGAGAGCAGCCCGCCCGGCTGCTCGAGCGCGAAGAACCTCGTCCTCTACCAGGCCACCGGGATCAGCTCCTCGGCGCCCGTCAGCCTGCCTGCGCGGGGCAGCGTCACCCTTACGAAGTCCCCGCGAGCGCCGCGGATCGGGTTCCGCGAGCTGCGGACGAACCAGGATTCGTGCGCCGGCAAGTCGTTCCGGCTCACGTACACCGGGAGCGCGCACTCGTGAGGCGGTTTCTCCGATCCGGGCGGTTCGTTGCCGTCCTCGTGCCCCTCGCGGTGATGGTGATCGCGATCGGTGCGTACGGCTACTGGACAGCCACCGGTGTCGGAAGCATCCCCGGGAACGTCTCCGGGTTGACCGCGCCTTCGCCCACGGCCACGAACCCGTTCTGGGGGACGGTCCACGTCTCCTGGTCGACGGTCACGCTCGTCCCGGCGGTCCCAGCGGTCGACCCCGAGGTGACGTTCACCGTCGAGCGAAAGCCGTGGAGCGGCTCCACTTGGACCTTCGTGTGCGGAACCGGCGCGACGCCGAAGCCGTACAACGTGCTCTCCTGCGACGACTCGCCCCCGGCGACAGACGACTACGACTACCGCGTCGTCGCCCACCTCCGCTCGTGGACGTCGTCGGCCGCCGCATCGGTCCATGCGCTCGTGGACAACGTCGCGCCCGCGTCGACGCTGACCTTCCCGGGCACGGGCGCGTACTCGGCGGCCGGCTGGAACGGCGGATGCTCGAGCTCGATCTGCGGGACGGCGTCGGACACCGGCGGCAGCAACCTGCAGCAGGTCAGGGTCAGCATCCAGCGCGGGTCGGGCAACTACTGGAACGGCACGAGCTTCTCGAGCGCGGCTCCGGTCTGGAACCTCGCGAGCGGGACGACGAGCTGGTCCTACGCCTTCCCGGCGGCGAACTTCCCGGCGGACGGGACGTACACCGTCGAGGTCCGTGCGACCGACAATGCGCTGAACGTCCAGTCGCCCGTTACGAGCCGGTCCTTCACGTTCGACACGACGCCCCCGGCAATCGGGCAGTCGGCGATCGCAGCGACGACGGGCACGAGCCCGGTCGGGTTCGTGAAGCAGGGCGGCGGCTACCACGTGTACGCCGATGCCAGCGACGCGAGCGCCGTCGCCTCGGTCACCGCGAACGTCTCGACCGTCACAACGGGCCAGACGGCCGTTCCGCTGCCCGCCTGCGTTTCGGCCTGCACCGTCGGCGGCCACACGTACGGGTACAAGAGCGCGCTTCTCACAGCATCTACGCCGCTCGCGCAGGGAGCCAGGAGCTACACGGTCACCGGGGCGGACGTGATCGGCAACACGAGCTCGCCGGCAAGCTTCAGCGTGCAGGTGGACAACACGGGCCCGTCGCTTGCGACGGTGATCGCGGCGACGACCGGGACGAATCCGCAGGGCTTCGTGAAGCAGGGCGGCACGTACCGCGTGTATCGCGAACGCGAGCGACCTCCCCTCTGGCGCCGGCAACTTCTCGGGCGTCGAACCTGGCGACCCTGCGCGCCAACGTGTCCACGGTCTCGACCGGCCAGACGGCGGTCGCGCTCACCGCCTGCGGCGGCTGCGGCCCGGCTTCGGCGTACGCCTACCAGTCCGCGCAGCTGACGGCCGACGCGGTCCTCTCCGAGGGGAACAAGCTGTACTCGGTGTCCGCGGCCGACAACCTCGGCACGAGCTCGACCTCCTCGGGCGCGAACGTGCAGGTGGACAACACGGGCCCGTCGCTTGCGACGGTGATCGCGGCGACGACGGGGACGAATCCGCAGGGCTTCGTGAAGCAGGGCGGCACGTACCGCGTGTTCGCGAACGCGAGCGACCTCCCCTCTGGCGCCGGCAACTTCTCGGGCGTCGACCTTTCGACCCTCGTCGCCAACGTGTCCACGGTCTCGACCGGCCAGACCGCGGTCGCACTCACCGCCTGCGGGAGCTGCGGCCCCGGCTCGGCCTACGCCTTCCAGTCCGCGCAGCTCACGGCCAACGCCGTCCTTTCGGAAGGGAACAAGCTGTACTCGGTGTCCGCGGCCGACAACCTCGGCACCAGCTCGACCTCCTCGGGCGCGAACGTGCAGGTTGACAACACGGGCCCGTCGCTGGCGACGGTGATCGCGGCGACGACGGGGACGAATCCGCAGGGCTTCGTGAAGCAGGGCGGGACGTACCGCGTGTATGCGAACGCGAGCGATCTGCCGTCGGGTGCGGGCAACTTCTCGGGTGTGAACCTTGCGACCCTGCAGGCGAACGTGTCTACGGTCAGCGCCGGCCAGACGGCGGTTGCGCTCACTGCCTGCGGCGGCTGCGGCCCGGCTTCGGCGTACGCCTACCAGTCGGTCCAGCTCACGGCTGACGCCGTCCTCTCGGAGGGGAACAAGCTGTACTCGGTGTCTGCGGCCGACAACCTGGGCACCAGCTCGACCTCCTCGGGCGCGAACGTGCAGGTGGACAACACCGCGCCGACCGTCTCCACCGTCATCGCGAACACGACGACGAACCAGCCCGGCTGGCTCAGGCAGGGTGGCGGCTACCGCGTCTACGCGAACGTCACGGAGCTCCCGGCCGGGCCAGGCGCCTCGAGCGGCCTCAACGCGTCGTCGATCACCGCCAACGTCTCGAACGTCACCACGGGCCAGACGGCCGTCGCGCTGACGACGACCGGCTGCCCCTGCACGATCGGCGGAACGAGCTACGCGTACCAGAGCGCAACCCTCACCTCGAGCAACCCGCTCTCCGCGGGGAGTAAGAGCTTCTCCGTCGGCGCCGCGGACAACCTCGGCACGAGCACCTCCCAGGGTGGAAGTGTGACGATCGACAACACGGCGCCGGCGCTCTCGACTCTCCAGATGTTCGACGTCGACGTCGACGGCAGGGTCGACCGCGTCCAGGCGACCTTCAACGAGACCCTCGAGGCCTACTCGGCACCGGCGACCGTCTGGACGCTCACAAACGCGCCGGGCGGAGCCGCGAACACCGTCGCGAGCGTGGCCGTGGCGAGCCCGGTCGCGACACTGACGCTGAACGAGGGCACCGTGAACACTGCGAGCGGCACCTTCACGGTCGCGCTGGCGGCGAACGCGGCTGGCATCCGCGACCTTGCGGGCAACCAGTCGTCCTTTGCGGCGTCGGCCGTCGCCGACAAGGCGGCGCCGGTGCCGACGAACATCGTCATGACGAACGGGTCCGGACGCGCGCAGGTGTCCGACACGCTCACGGTTACGTACTCCGAGACACTCGATGCGACCGGCTTCTGCTCGACCTGGGACAACGTGGGAGCAAATGAGACGATCAACGGCAACGGCGTCGTCGACACGCGCATCTCGAACAGCGGTGCGAGCGACGTGCTGACCGTCGCCGACGTCGGCGCCAACTGCGGTGGCGCCACGAACTTCCAGTTCGGGTCGGTCAACCTGGCCGCGGACTACGTGAACGCAAACACGCTTTTCGCAGGCGGGAACCAGGGGAGGCTCAGGTGGACCCCGGCTGCAAGGACGCTCCAGATCAGGTTGGCGACGGGAACGGGGTCGCAAATGGGCGTGGCCGTCTCGATCCCCGTCTACACGCCGAGCACCGCCCTGAAAGACCTTGCCGGAAACACGATGGCGGCCACGCCGTTCAGCGCGCCGGCAGCTTCGGGCTTCTGAGCCCCGGGCACCGGATACGCTCGCCGGTGTGACCGGGGCGATTCGGAAGAACACGATCCTCCTCGCCGCGTGCCTCGTCACGCTGTCGGGGACCGTGCAGCTGGTCGTCGCGGTCTCGACCGTGACCCTCGTCCTCGTCACCGGCGTCGAGGGCATCCTCGGCCTCGGGCCCGCGATCTTCCTGACGGCCGCCGCCATCGCCTCGCTACCCGCCGGACGCCTCATGGACCGGTACGGGCGCGTCCCCGTGATCGCGAGCGGCTTCGTGGTCGGCTCGCTCGGCTGCGGGATAACCGCGCTCGGCTGCGCGGTCGAGTCGGGCGTGCCGGTGGGCATCGGGTTCGCGCTCGTCGGTATCGCGTCGGGCACGATCCTTCTGGCGCGCGCAGCGGGCGCCGACATGTACCCGCCCGAGCGGCGGGCTCGCGGGATCTCGTACGTGCTCTCGGGATCGCTCTTCGGCGCGGCGCTCGGCCCGCTCGTGTTCCGTCCGCTCTTCGCCGGGAAGGACCTCGACGCGGATGCGCTCGTCGTTCCCTGGCTCGTGGGCGGCGCGATCATGCTCGTCGGCGTCGTCATCGTGGCGTTCGTCCGGCCCGATCCGCAGAAGATCGCGTACGCGCTCCGCGGGCCCTCCTCGACGCCCGACGCTCCCGCGGCGCCGCTCCCCGAGCTCGTCCGCCGCGACGGCGTGCCGTCGGCGCTCCTCGCGGCCTTCGTGAGCTTCGGCGTGATGGTCTCCGTGATGAACCTCACGGGCTACCTCATGCTCGACAACGGCCACCATCAGACCGACGTGTTCACGGTCATCTCCGTGCACATCGTCGGCATGTACGCCTTCGTGCTCGTCGTCGGCCCTCTCGTCGATCGGATCGGCCGCAGGCAGTGCGAGGTCGGCGGGCTCGCCGTGATGGCGCTGTCGACGCTGATCCTCATCTGGGCAGAGAGCATGGCGGGCTTCTCGCTCTCCCTGTTCCTGCTCGGCCTCGGCTGGAACTTCTCGTACGTCGCGGCCGCGAGCGAGCTCGCGGATCAGACGGCACCACACGAGCGCGGGCGGCTGCTGGGCTTCTCCGATCTCGTCTCGGGCCTGCTCGGCGCCTCTCTCGCCCTCACGGGAGGAGTCGTGTACACGCACTACGGCAAGGCGACGCTCGCCCTCGCGGCGACGGCGATCGCGCTTGCGCCCGTCGCATGGCTCGGGCTCGCGCACCGGCGACCGCCTGCCGAGGTGCTCGAGCCTGTCGGATGAGCTTTTTCGCTACAATCCGCCGCCGGCGAACTGCCGGTTCGCCTTTTCTATTCAGATGAAGACGTATACGGCCAAGCCGGGTGAGATCGAGCGCGAGTGGTTCCTCGTGGACGCTGAGGGGCAGACGCTCGGCCGTCTCGCGACCCGGATCGCGGACACGCTCCGCGGCAAGGGCAAGCCGCAGTACACCCCACACGTGGACACGGGCGACTTCGTCGTCGTCGTGAACGCGGAGAAGATCGCGGTGACGGGCGCGAAGCTGGACAAGAAGCTCTACTACCGCCACTCGGGCTATCCCGGCGGCCTGCGCGTCCGCACGCTGCGCGAGCAGCTCGAGCGGCGCCCCACCGAGGTGCTGCGCAAGGCCGTGAAGGGGATGCTCCCCAAGAACCGCCTCGCCGCCGCGCAGCTTCGGAAGCTGAAGATCTACGCCGGACCGGAGCACCCGCACGTCGCCCAGGCGCCGAAGGAGCTCGAGCTCGGATGAGCGAGCTCGCCCAGTACCGGGGCACCGGCAAGCGGAAGACGTCCGTCGCGCGCGTGATCCTGCGCCCCGGCGACGGCAAGAGCTGGATCAACGGCCGCAGCATCGAGGAGTACTTCCCGCGGGCCGCGCATCGCAGCATGGTGCTCGCGCCGCTCGACGTCGCGGGCGCTTCCGGGACGTACGACCTTCGGATCCGCGTGCACGGTGGCGGGATCTCGGGCCAGGCGGGTGCGATCCGCCACGGTGTCGCACGTGCGCTGGTCGAGGCCGATCCGGAGCTTCGCGTGCCACTGAAGCGCCAGGGATTCCTCACGCGGGATGCTCGGATCGTCGAGCGCAAGAAGGCCGGCCTGCACAAGGCTCGCAAGGCTCCGCAGTTCAGCAAGCGCTGATCCGGGGTACCTCCCGCTTGTGACGCTAGGTCACAAGGAGCGGGATCGGAAGGCTGCATGATGGCTCGTTCTCCTCAGACAGCCCAAGATGTGACCATGCGGCGGTATTTCGGCACCGACGGAGTGCGGGGCGTCGTCGGGGAGGACCTCACGCCCGACCTCGTCGAGCGGCTCGGGCGGGCGATGACGCTCTGGTCCGGGCGCGCCCGCGTCCTGATCGGACGAGACACGCGCGAGTCGGGCCCCGAGCTCGAGGCCGCGCTCGCGCGCGGCGTCGTATCGGCCGGAGGGACGGCGGTGCTCGCCGGAGTCCTGCCCACGCCGGCGGTCGCCCTACTCGCACAGGACCTCGGCGCGGTCGTGTCCGCGTCGCACAACCCGCCCGAGTACAACGGGGTGAAGATCTTCGACCGCGAAGGCAGCAAGCTCACGGACGCGGAGGAAGAGGAGATCGAGGCGCTCTTCGATGCTGTGCCGCGGGACGATGGATCCGTCGAGCACCTCGAAGGCGCCGGCGAGAGCTACCTGAACCACGTCGTCGAGCGGTTCGGCTCCGACCTCTCGGGCTTCCACGTCGCGGTCGACTGCGCAAACGGCGCGTTCTTCGAGCTCGCCCCGGCGGCCTTCGAGACGCTCGGGGCGAAGGTGACGGCCATCGGCGTCGACCCCGACGGGACGAACATCAACGCCGGCTGCGGCGCGACCGACCTTGTGGCTCTGAGCCACAAGGTCGTCGAGGTCGGCGCCGACCTCGGGGTCGCGTTCGACGGCGACGGTGACCGCATGCTCGCGGTCGACGAGCGGGGCGACACGCTCGACGGCGACCAGATCGTCGCGATCCTCGCTCCTGCGCTCGACGTCGACCTCGTCGCCGTGACCGCGATGACGAATCTCGGCTTCCACCGGCTCATGGACGAGCACGGGATCCGGGTCGTGACCACTGCGGTGGGCGACCGATACGTGCTCGAGGCCCTGCGTGCCGAAGGCGGTGTACTGGGCGGCGAGCAGTCGGGTCACATCCTCTGGTTGCGCGACCACGTCACGGGAGACGGACTCGCGGCCGCTCTTCTCCTCTGCAGCGCCCTTGACGGGCGTGCGCTGAGCGAAGCGGCCGCGGCGATGACGCGGTATCCGCAGGCGAAGGAGAACGTCCGCGTCGCGCGCCGGCCGAGGGACGGCGAGATGCCGCAGGCGATCGTCGAGGAGGCCGAACGCATGAACGCGGAGCTCGGCGACGGCGGCCGTGTGCTCGTGCGCCCGTCCGGCACGGAGCCCGTCGTCAGAGTGCTCGCCGAGGCGGAAACCGAAGAAGAGGCCGCGCGCATCTCTGCTACCATCGCCGCGCTCGTTGCCAAGGAGCTCGGCTGAGCCCGACGTGGGGCTGCAGTCGGGCTTTTGTGCATTTTTGCAGGCGTTTCTCGAGGCAAATCAGGCCTTGTCGGGGCGAGGTTTGGAAGGGAGACTCAGAACGTGTGCGGAATCATCGGGTACGTCGGCTCTCGTAAGTGCAAGTCGATCCTGCTCCAGGGCCTGGAGCGCCTGGAATACCGGGGCTACGACTCCGCCGGGCTCGCCTTCCTCGAGGAGGACGGGCTCGACTACGTGCGCGCGGTCGGCAACCTCGGGAATCTGAGAAACCGGGCCGGGACGAACCACTCGGGCGCGACCACCGGCCTCGGGCACACGCGCTGGGCGACGCACGGTGGGGTCACGGAGGAGAACGCGCACCCGCTGGCCGGCTGCGAGCCCGAGCGCCTCTCGGTCGTCCTCAACGGGATCGTCGAGAACTACCGCGAGCTCAAGGAGAGCCTCGGAGCGGACGGGCACACGTTTTCCTCGGAGACGGACGCCGAAACCGTGATCCATCTCGTCGAGCGGCACTACGAGGGCGACCTCGTCGAAGCCGTTCGTCGCGCGTTCACCGAGCTCGAGGGGCACTTCTCGTTCGTCGTGATCCACCGCGACCACCCGGGACTGCTCGTCGGCGCGAGGCTCCAGGTGCCGCTCGTCGTCGGGCTCGGCGAGGGCGAGAGCTTCCTCGCCTCGAACGCCGCGGCCTTCCTCCGCGAGACTCGCACCGTCAAGTTCCCGGGCGACGGCGAGATCGTGGCGATCACGCCCGAGGGCGCGACGTTCTCGACCGCCGACGGCGGGATCGTCCACCACGAGACCGTCGAACTCGACTGGGACGACGAGGGCGCCGAGAAGGGCGGCTACGAGACGTTCATGCTCAAGGAGATCCACGAGCAGCCCGACGCCGTCGCCGAGACCATCGGCGACCGGGTCCGCCACGGCCGGCTCGTGCTCGAGGGGCTCGGCATGTCCGACGACGAGCTGAAGCAGCTCAAGCGCATCGTGCTCGTCGCCTGCGGGACGGCGTACCACGCGTGCGTCGTGGGGCGGTACGTCATAGAGGAGTGGGCGCGCATCCCGGTCGAGTTCGACATCGCGAGCGAGTGGATCTACCGGAACCCGGTCGTCGACGAGCACACGCTCGTCATCGCGATCTCGCAGTCCGGTGAGACGCGCGACACCATCGCCGCGGTGAAGCTCGCGGGCGATCTCGGCGCCCGCACGGTGGCGATCACGAACATGATGGGCTCGCAGGTAACACGCGAAGCCGATTCGGTCCTCTACACGCGGGCCGGCATCGAGATGGGCGTGGCGGCCTCGAAGACCTTCACGGCGCAGGTCGCGCTGCTCTACCTCGTCGCGATGAAGCTGGCGCAGGTGAGAGCGACGCTGCCGCCGGGCGAGATCGAGTTCATCCTCGACTACATCTACAAGCTGCCGCGCAAGATCCAGGCTTTCCTGGACGGCGACCATCCGCTCGAGGAGATCGCGCAGCGCTACCACGACGCGCACTTCTTCCTCTACCTCGGGCGCCACATCGGCCTGCCCGTCGCGCTCGAGGGAGCGCTCAAGCTCAAGGAGATCTCCTACATCCCGACCGAGGCTTACTCGGCCGGCGAGATGAAGCACGGCCCGATCGCCTTGCTCGACGAGCAGACGCCGGTCGTCGTGGTCGCGACGAACATCCACGTCTACGACAAGATCGTCTCGAACATCCAGGAAGTCCGGGCGCGCGGCGCGCACGTGATCGCGATCGCGACCGACGGCAACGAGGACATCCAGCACCACGCAGACGACGTCATCTACGTGCCGAAGACGCCGGCGTTCCTCCAGGTCGTGCTCGCCATCCTGCCGCTGCAGTTGCTCGCCTACCGCATCGCCCGTCTCCGCGGCCTGAATGTGGATCAGCCGCGAAACCTGGCCAAGACCGTAACGGTGGAGTGAGGCTTCCCTCCGCCGAAGTGCGTCGCGTAAGCGGAGCGCACTTTCGGCGGCTGAGGCCGCGGAACCTGGCGAAGATCGTCACCGTCGAGTAGCCGCGGACGGCGTAGGATCGTGCCAGCGAACCAAGGAGCTGGCGATGGCGAAGGTGCTGATCCTCGCGGGAGACGCGGCCGAGGACCTCGAGACGATGTACATCAAGTACCGGCTCTCCGAGGCCGGCCACGAGCCGCACGTCTCGGCGCCCACGACGAGGCCGATCAAGCTCGTCGTGCACGACTTCGAGCCGGACTTCGACACCTACGTGGAGAAGCCGGGCCGGAGCTGCCCGGTGGACGTCGCCTTCGCGGACGTCGACCCGGCTGAGTACGCGGCGATCGTGATCCCCGGCGGGAGGGCCCCCGAGTTCATCCGCGTCGACCCAGAGGTCAGGCGGATCGTGGAGCACTTCTTCGCGGAGGAGAAGCCCGTGGGCACGCTCTGTCACGGGCCGCAGGTCCCGGCCGCGCTCGGTCTGCTTCAGGGCAGGCGCTCGTCGGGCTTCGGGCCGCTCGCTCCGGACATCGAGCTCGCGGGCGCCGAGTACGTCGACGGCGCCGCCGTCGTGGACGGCAACATGGTCTCCTGTCGCGGCTGGGGCGACCTCGCGGACTGGTCGCGGGCGTTCCTCGACTGCCTCGACCGCGCCGCCGTTCCGGCCTAGGCCGCTCCAGAAGACCTCACGCCGTCTTCACGGGTTCGTCAAACCCGGTTGGTACCGTCGTGCGCCGACGAAGCCAACGAGCCATCGGAGGTCAGAGATGCGAATGCTCTCGCTACGGCGGCCTTCGCCGGCGCTCGTGATTGCCTGCCTCGCGCTCGGAATTGCGCTGGGCGGGACGAGCGTCGCCGCGGTCAGCCAGCTCGGTAGGAACACGGTCGGCACCGCCCAGCTGAAGACGGGTGCGGTGACGAATCCGAAGCTCAAGAACGGCGCCGTGACCTCGGCGAAGGTTGCGAACCGCTCGCTCCTGCGGGCCGATTTCGCGGCCGGCCAGCTTCCCGCCGGGCCGACAGGCCCTGCCGGGCCCGCAGGTCCTGCCGGGCCCGCCGGGCCAGCCGGTCTCTCCGGCGTCGAGCGTCTCGACACCACAAGCCCCGTGAACTCGGCGACGACGAGGACACAGGCGACGACGTGCCCGGCCGGCAAGCGGCTCATCGGCGGCGGGGCGCGGCTGAACGGCACGATCCTCGACGACGTCGCGATCCAGCAGTCGTTCCCGGACAACGACAACGTCTACCGCGCGCGGGCGGCCGAGGTCGTCGCGACGGGCGGGCAATGGTCGCTGACCGTCTTCGCCATCTGCGCCACTGCCCCCTGATCGACATCGCGTAGGGGCGGGACCTCTCTCGCCCCTACGTCTACCCTCCCTCGCGTGACCGCGGAGCGGAGCGAGGAGACGATGCGGGTGCCGCCGTACAGCACGGTGGCGGTGCCGGCGCGACGGCTTCCCGAAGGCATCGACGGAGACGAGGTCGTCGCCGTCGAGGAGCCCCTCGAGATCCGGATCGGCGGCCAGCCGGTCGCGGTGACGATGCGGACTCCCGGTCACGACGAGGAGCTCGCGCTCGGCTTCTGTCTCACCGAGGGCCTCGAGCCCGTCGCGGCGCGGCTTCCGGACGATCTCGCCGCGAACACCGTCGACGTGGAGGCTCCTGGTTTCGACCCCGAGCGTCTCCGGCGGAGCTTCTACACCTCCTCGTCGTGCGGCGTCTGCGGGAAGGGCGCCATCGAGGCGATCGCGGTGCACGCGGCGCCCGTTACCAGCGATCTGCGCGTCGGACGCGAGGTCGTGTCAGCGCTGCCCGAGCAGCTGCGCGCGGCCCAGCGCGCGTTCGCTGCCACCGGAGGACTGCACGCGACGGGCCTCTTCACCGCAGACGCCGGTCTCGAGTGCGTCCGCGAGGACGTCGGTCGCCACAACGCGATGGACAAGGTCGTCGGCTGGGCGTTCAGCGAAGGGCTGCTTCCGCTCGCAAGCCGGATCCTCTGCGTCAGCGGACGGCTCTCCTTCGAGCTCGTGCAGAAGGCATCGGTCGCCGGTTGCCCGATCGTCGTCGCCGTCGGAGCGCCGTCCTCGCTTGCCGTAGAGCTCGCCACGGATCGGCGCCTGACGCTCTGCGGCTTCGTGCGCGAGGGCCGAGTCACCGTGTATTCCGAGCCATGGCGGATCGTCTAGCGGTCACCGGCGTGCTGCTGCTCGGCGGAGCGTCGTCGCGCTTCGGCTCGCCGAAGGCGCTCGCGCGGTTCCGCGGTGCGCGGCTCGCCGAACGCGCGCACGGCGTGCTCTCCGAGGTCTGCGAGGAGGTTCTCGCGGTCGGCAAGGAAGCCGATGCGCTCGACCTGCCGTTCCCGGTGCTGGACGACGGTGTCGAGGAGCGTGCGGCCGCGTACGGCGTCGCTGCCGGCGTGCGCGCCGCCGCGTACGACACCTGCATCGTCCTGCCCGTGGACTGCCCGCGCGTGACGCCCGAGCTGCTCCGCAGCCTGATCGAGCTGCATGCGGTGCCCGGCACCGGGCCGCTGCCCGGCGTCTACACCAAGGCGATGCTCGCCGAGCTGGACGAGCGCATCGCGTATGGGGAGCTGGCCCTGCGCGGCGTGAACGAGCGCGCGATCGACCTCGACGCCCGGCTCCTCGCGAACGCGAATACCCCGCTGGAGCTGCTCGAGGCGGCGGTCGCCGACTGGGCCGATGAGCGCGAGGACGTCCTCGCGTTGCTCGTCGTCGGCTCGCAGGCGCGCACGGAAGCCCCTGCCGACCGGTGGTCGGATCTCGATCTCGGGCTCTTCGTCGAGGAGCCGGCGCGCTACCTCGACAACCGTGATTGGCTCGAGGAGTTCGGCGTGCCGGTCCTCACGTTCCTCGAGCCGACCTTCGAGGGCAGCCGCGAACGGCGCGTCCTGTACGAGACCGGCGAGGACGTCGACTTCGTCGTCCTCCCGCCGTCAGCCGTCGAGCGGCTGCCGACGACACCGGGGGCCGCCGAGGCGCTCGCGCGCGGCTACCGCGTGCTCGTCGACCGGATCGGACTCGAGGACGAGATCGGGAAGCTGGTCGCGACCGCCCCGGCCGCGTCCGAGCCACCGACCCAGGTTGCGTTCACCGAGCTTGCGAACGACTACTGGTACCACGTCCTCTGGATTGCGAAGAAGCTCCGCCGCGGCGAGGTGTACACGGCGGTGGGCTGCCTCGACGGCTATCTCAAGGCGCGGCTCGTCACGCTGCTCGCCTGGCACGCGAAGGCAGTCGATCCCGCGGCGGACACATGGCACGAAGGCCGCTTCATGGAGCGCTGGGCCGATCCGGGCGCGCTTGTCTCTCTCGAGTTCGCGTACGGCCGCTACAGCGTGCGGGACGCGGCCCACGGTCTCTGGCACAGCGTCGACCTCTGGCAGGGTCTCGAAGAGGAGACGGCCCGACGCCTCGGTCTCGAGGTCGAGCTCGACCATCCCGACCTGAGGCGGCGTCTCGCCGAGATCGTTCCCGATCCCCGGTGAAGGAGATCCCATGCAGCTCGTACAGATCGTCGGCGCCCTCGCCATCCTCGCTGCGTTCGCGGCGGCCCAGTTCGGCTGGCTCGATCAGCGTTCACGGTGGTATCTCGTGCTGAACGCCGCGGGCGCGGCGGTGCTGACCGTCGTCGCCTTCGAGGAGGAGCAGTGGGGGTTCCTCATGCTCGAGGCCGTGTGGACGCTCGTTTCCGTGTGGGGCCTCTACCAGCTTGCGGCCGGGCGCGACAGTACGGTGTCGCCGTGACCCGCGGTCCGGCCCAGGAGTAGGCGTGGCCAAGACGCAGACGGCGTGGCGCTGCTCCCAGTGCGGGACGGTCAACGAGCCGGGCGCCCGGGCGTGCAGCGGTTGCGGGAAGTGGCCCAGCCTCTTCGACCTGCAGAACACGGTGGACGACGCACCGGCCGAGCTGGAAGAAGCGGACCTGCCCGTGTTCGACACGGACATCTTCGAAACGGAGACGTTCGAACCGGAGACCTTCGAGCCGGAGACCTACGAGCAGCCGTACGAGGCAGACACGACCGAGCCCGAGGTGTTCGAGCCGGAACCGGAAAGCGAGGACGACGAGGCGGACCGCCGGAGCCTGCGGCGCTGGGCGATCAGCGCGATCTGGATCATCGGGATCATCGTCTGGTTCGTCGCCAACACGTTCGGCGATCGCTAGTCGCGGTCGTCGTCGTCGCGCGGAGGCGCCATGTGTCCCTCGCGGTCGACCTCGGGCTCTCCCGAGTCCGGTACCTCCTCGACCTCCGGCTCGTCGTCGTCCGGAGGCACCTGCTCGGGGGTCTTCGGGCCCGGGATCCCCGGATCCTGAGGGAGGTCGGGGTCTGGACGCTCTCGGTCAGCGCTCATAGGTCACCTCGCCGCTCTCGACCGTGACGACCTCGTGGCCGCCGACGTCGATCTCCAGTCGCCCGTTGCGGTCGACCATCAGCGCCGTCCCGCTGGTGCCGTTCACGCTGACGCGGCGTCCGCGCAGGAAGTCGCGTGGTGCGAGGCCGTCGTAGACAGCGTCCAGGCCGCCTTCGAGCCACTCCGCGTAGCGCGCCCCGAGGTCGCCGAGGAGCGACTCGAGCATCATCTCGCGGTCCCATTCGCGCCCGGTCAGCGACCGGAGCGAGCCGGCCCGCTCGGGCATTGCCTCCCTCGCTTGGTTCACGTTCAGGCCGATGCCGAGTATCACCGCGCCGTCGCGCATCTCCGCGAGGATCCCGGCGACTTTCGCGCGTCGCAGCATCACGTCGTTCGGCCACTTGAGCTGAACGGCGAGGCCGCGTCTCGCGCTCGAGCGTGTCCGCTACCGCGATGCCTCCGACGAGCGAGAGCTCGGGCGGGTTTCGGGCTGCCGGCGGCTTGAGGAGCACCGAGCAGAGGATCGCCGTTCCCGGCGGCACCTCCCAGCGGCGACCCAGGCGCCCGCGACCTGCGGTCTGGTGGTCCGCGACGACGATCGCGCCCTCAGGCAGCGATGTATCGACCAGCGCCTGCGTCGACTCGCACGACTCGACGTCGAGCCGCGGCCGGCCGAGCAGCTCAGCCGGCATCCGAGATCGGCTCGACGCGCACGGCGCTCACCTTGTACTCGGGCGTCCCGATGAGCGGATCGCCGACGTCGTGCGTCAGCCAGTTCACCTTCTGCTCGGCGAAGTGGAGCGACATCCAGACGAGGCCCGGGTAGACGCGCTCCGAGTAGTGCGCCTCCGCCTCGACCGCCCCGCGCCTCGACACGAGCCGTGCGACTTCGCGGTCGCCGATCCCGAGCGCCCCTGCGTCCTCCGCGTGGATCTCGAAGAACGGCTGCTGCTGCTTGTCCGTGACGCCGGGCTCACGCATCGTCATGTTTGCCGAGTTGTAGTGGTAGAGCGTGCGGCCGGTCGTGAGTACGAACGGGTACTCCGAGTCCGGCTCCTCGATCGGAGGCTGGAACTCGACGGGGAAGAAGCGGCCACGGCCACTCGGCAGCGCCGGTCTCGGCGCGTGCAGATACGGAGTCCCGGGGTGGTCGAGTTCCGTGCACGGCCACTGCATCCCGTTCTCCTCGAGCCGGTCGTAGCGGATGCCGTACCAGTTCGGCGCGAGATCGGCCAGCTCGTTCCAGACCGCCTCCGCGTCCGGGTAGTCGGGCCAACTGCCGCCGAGCGCGTTCGCCATGAGGATGACGATGTCGCGGTCGACCTTCGCCTCACCGGGGAGCGGAGCAGCCGCGCGCACGCGGCTGACTCGCCGCTCCGTGTTCGTGAAGGTCCCGTCCTTCTCGGCGAAGCTCGAGGCGGGCAGCACGACATGGGCGTACTTCCGGGTCGAGTCGTTCAGGAAGATGTCCTGGGACATCATGAACTCGAGTCCCTCGAGACCCTCCTCGACGTGGCGGGCGTTCGGCTCGGTCTGCGCCGGGTTCTCTCCGATGAGGTAGAGCGCCTTGATACGCCCGTCGTGGAGGCCGGAGACGATCTGGTCGAGCCGGTAGCCGGGGCGTTCCGGCACCTCTACACCCCAGGCCTCGGAGAACTTCCGCCGGATCTCGGGATCGTCGACGGCCTGGTAGCCGGGGAGATACGAGGGATTCGCCCCCGAGTCGTTCAGGCCCTGGACGTTGTTCTGGCCGCGGAGCGCGTTGAGCCCCGTCGACTCGTAGCCGAGGTGGCCCGTCATGAGGACGAGGTTCGAGAGCGACCAGATGTTGTCCACGCCGCACGCGTGCTCGGTGATGCCGAGGGTGTAGAAGATCGCCGCGTGGCGCTCCGACGCGTACTCGCGCGCCGTGGCGCGAATGGCCTCGGCCGGCACGCCCGTGACCTTTTCGGCCTCCTCGGGCGGGTACCGCATGACGACCTCGCGAACGGCGTCGAAGTCGTCGGTCAGCTCGCGGATGTACTCCTCGTTCTGGAGGCCCTCCGAGAGGATCGTGTGCATCATCGCGTTGATCAGCCAGACATCCGTCCCGGGGCGGAGCTGGAGGTGGCGCTTCGCGAGCTTCGTCAGCCAGATCTTGCGCGGGTCGGCCACGACGAGCGTCGCGCCGTTGCGGACGGCCTTCTTGATGCGGAGCGCGAGCACCGGGTGCGCCTCGGTCGTGTTCGACCCGATGACGAGCATGAAGCGGTCGTTCTCGATCTCCGGGATCGAGTTGGTGCTAGCTCCTCTGCCGAACGACCTGACCAGGCCGTAGAGGGTGGGAGCGTGTCAGGTCGATTCGCACGAGTGGACCGAGTTCGTCCCGACCGCCGTGCGCGCGAGCTTCTGGATGAGGTAGTTCTCCTCGTTCGTCAGCCGTGCTGACGCGAGGAAGCCGACGGACTGCGGGCCGTGGCGATCGATGACGCCGCGGAGTCCCGCTGCTGCCGTCTGGAGCGCATGCTCCCACGTCGTCGCGTGGAGCTCGCCGTCCTCGCCTCTGACGAGCGGCTGCGTCAGCCGGTCCGGGTGGTGGACGAAGTTGAACGCGAACCGGCCCTTGACGCAGAGGTTCCCCTCGTTCGGCAGGTACTCGTCCTTCGACGTGACCTTGACGATGTGCTTCGTCTCGGGATCGAGGTTGAGGTCGACCTGGCAGCCGACGCCGCAGAACGTGCAGGTCGTCCGGACCTGCTCGAGCTGCCGCTCGGGCGTCTTCGTCCCCTCCTCGAACTTCTCGTAGATGGCGCCGGTGGGGCAGACCGAGAGGCAGCCGCCGCAGAGCTCGCACTCGGTGTCGAGCCAGGACAGGCCCCACGTGGGGACGATCCGCGAGTGCCCGCCGCGGCCCTCGAGCGAGAGCGCCGAGCACTGCATGACCTCCTGCGTGTAGCGGACGCAGCGGTTGCAGAGGATGCACGCGTCCGGGTCGTAGCCCATGAGCCGGTTGCGGTCGTCGTACTCCTCCCGCTTCGCGTCGGGGAGCACGAGCGGCGCCTCGACGCCGAGATCGTCAGCGAGGTCGCGGAGCTCGTTCGGCCGGCCGCCCGGCGACGGGTTCAGGTGCTCGGAGAGGAGCATCTCGGTCAGCGTCTTCTGGAAGTCCGTGATCGGACCGTTCGTCGACACGGCCATCCCCTCCGCGACGCGGGTCGCACACGCCGGCAGCGGTCGCGGCGCTCCCTCCACGTCGACGACGCACATTCGGCAGCCGCCGTACGGGTCGAGCTTCGAGTCGTGACAGAGGGTCGGGATGAACGTCCCGTGCCGCGCGGCCGCGTGGACGAGAAGCTCGCCCTCCGGCGCGCTCACGGTGCGTCCGTCGAGGGTGAACTCGACCACGGCGGTCACTGTACAGCCGCCTCCCGCCCGAGTGGCTCGAACAGCTCCGGCCAGTGGCGCATCGCGTTCCGCACGGGGATGGGAGAGGCCTGGCCGAGGCCGCAGATCGACGTCTTCTCCATCGCGAGGAGCCACTCGTCGAGCTTCTCGCGCGTCATCGCGGCACGACCGTGCTCGAGCTCCTCGCAGAGGTGGTGGAGCGCGCGGTTCCCGATCCGGCACGGCGTGCACTTCTGGCACGACTCCTCGGCGAAGAACCGCATCGTCTCGGCAAGGAGGCGGAGCGGTGAGTACGAGGCCGGGAACACCTGCACCGCCGCGGATCCGACGCCCGCGGAGTACTCCCGCAGCGCATCGCGCGTGAGCGGCGTGTCGAAGGCCTCGGGCGGGAGGATCCCGCTCGCCGCGCCGCCGGGCACGACGGCGCCGATCTCTCCTGCGAACCCGCCCGCGAACTCGTCGACGAGCTCGCGGGTCGTGATGCCGGCCGGCGCCTCGTAACAGCCCGCCGTGGCGACCGCCCCGGATACCGACCACAGTCGGCTGCCGGGCGCCCCCCGGCGGCCTAGCTCGGACCACCACGCTCCGCCGTTCCGAAGAATGGCGGGGACATGTGCGAGCGTCTCGACGTTGTTGATGAGCGTCGGGCGGCCGAGGTACCCGACCTGGGCCGGGAACGGCGGGCGGAGGCGCGGCATCGCGCGCCGGCCCTCCATCGACTCGAGCATCGCGGTCTCCTCGCCCGCGATGTAGGCGCCGGCGCCCACCACGAGCTCGAGCGTGCGGCCCTCGAGAAGGCCGCCTGCTCGCAGCTCCTCGATCGCGCGCGCGAGCCGCTCTCGGGCCGTTGCGTACTCCTCGCGCAGGTAGATCCAGCCGTGCTCGGCCTCCGCGAACCGCATCGCGACGATGACGCCCTCGAGGAAGAGGTGCGGCCGCAGCTCCATGACGTACCGGTCCTTGATCGTCCCCGGCTCGCCCTCGTCGGCGTTGACGACGACGTACCGCGGTCCCGGCTCGTTGCGCACCGCCTCCCACTTGATCCCCGCTGGGAACCCGGCGCCCCCGAAGCCGGTGATCCCGGACGCCTTGAGCTCCTCCACGATCCTGTCCGGGCCCGGCAGCTCCCGGAGAAGCTCGAGACCTCCCCGGGCCGCATAGTCGTCGAGTGTGCCGTCCCTCTGACCGAGCCCGATAGCCGGACCGTCGTTCGTCGAGTGCGTCACGGCAGGGACGATCTCGTCGCCGCGCGTGTAGACCGGCGCCAGATCGCAGTGCCCGAGGCATGCGACCTCGATCGCCTCCGGGTGCTGCGCCAGGAGGTCTCGTGCTCCGTAGCAGTCGCAGACCGGCCCGGTGCAGACGCGCACCGCGTCTGCCGGCACCTGGAGGAACGAGTAGAAGGAGACGACCTCGTGCACCTCGCCCCGACGGATGTTCATGTGGTCGGCGAGCGCGTCGGAGAGATCCGGGGTGATCGGCCCGATCTCGCGCCGTATGCGGCCGAGGTTGTCGAGAAGCTGCGTGCGCTCTGCGGGCAGCGTCGAAATCAGGCTCGTCGCGGCGAGGACGTCCACCGCGCGATCGTACTTCGGTCGTGCGACCTTGTGGCTCTGAGCCACTTGGTCTTCCCCCGGCCGGAACGGGATCTGCGTTCTCGTCGGCGGAAGCTGGTGGAGCTTGTGGCTCAGAGCCACAAAGCCTCTTCGCCTGGGAGAGTGCTCGCTAGTCCTCGGAGGGTGGTCTCCTGAGCTGCTTCGTGCGCGCCCGCCGGCGCTTGCGGTCGAGCCGCCGCTTGCCCGACGCCGCCGTGGGCCCAGTGGGGACGCGCGTCCGCGGGACGGCGAGCGCCGCGCGGAGCTTTTCGACGAGACGCTCGATCGCGAGCTCGCGGTTGCGCAGCTGACTTCGCTCGTCCTGGGAGATCGCACGCAGGACCGGGCCGGCGCGCTCGACCACGCGGCGCTTCTGGATCTCGGTCAACGCCGACGACGCCTCGACGTCCAGCAGCGCCTCGACCCGAGTCGAGGACTTCTGCGCGTGCTGGCCGCCGGGCCCGCTCGACCGCGAGACCCGCAGCTCGATCTCGGACAGGGGCAGTAAGACGGAGCGCGTGACCCGAATTTCGTATTCGGGCACGGGCTACGCGGGCGCCTGCGCTCTTGGGCCGCCTCCGCCGAGCCTACGGCTCTTAGACTCACGCTCCATGGCGTGCATTCTGCTTGACGTCGACGGCGTGCTCCACGTCTCGGGACACGCGATCCCCGGCGCTCCCGAAGCCATCGAGTCGCTCCGGCGTGCGGGCCATTCGCTCCGGTTCGTCTCGAACAACTCGACGCAGCCACGAGCGGGGCTCGCGGAGGAGCTTCGCGGGATGGGCTTCGAGATCGACGACGGCGATCTGCAGACGACGCCGGGAGCGGCTGCGCGCGAGCTGGCCGGAAAGCGCGTGCTCGCGCTGACGATGGCCGCGGTCGTCCCGGACTTCGACGGCATGGAGCTCGTCGGCCACGACGCCGAGGCGGTCCTCGTCGGCGGCTGCGACGAGACACTCGAGCCGAACCAGGTCTTCAGCTACATGAACCTCGCGCGCGCCTTCGCCGAGATCCGGGCCGGCGCGGCGTTCTACTGCCTGCACAAGAACCGGTGGTGGCAGACGACGCGCGGGCCGATGCTCGACGCGGGCGCCTTCGTCGCCGGGCTCGAGTACGCGACCGGGGTCGAGGCGACCGTGCTCGGCAAGCCGAGCCCGTCGTACTTCGCGGCCGCGCTCGACGCCCTCGACGCCGAGCCGGAGCTGACGTGGCTCGTCACGGACGACGCCGAGGTGGACATCCCGGGCGCGCGCCTTTTCGGGATGCGCACCGCGCTCGTCCGCACCGGGAAGTTCCGGCCCGAATCGCTGGAGAGCGTGACCGTGCCGCCAGACATGTTGGTGTCGTCGCTCGCGCAGTTCCCCTCGTTGCTCGAGGAGGAGCTCAGCGGCGGCATGGGCGCGTGAAGGTCGGCGTCGACCTCATCGAGATCGAGCGCATCCGAAGAGCGCTCGAGCGGGCGGGCTTCCGCGAGCGGTGCTTCACGGAAGCCGAACGCGAGTACTGCGACTCCCGTGCCAATCCCGCCCAGAGCTACGCAGGCCGCTTCGCGGGCAAGGAGGCGGTGGGGAAGGCGCTCGGCTGTGGCGTCAACTTCACCTGGAAGGAGATCGAGATTGTGGGTCGTCCCAAGCCCGGGGTGCGCCTGTCGGGACGCACTGCGGCTTTCGCCGAGCGCGTGAACGCCGGAGCGATCGACCTCTCGATGACGCACTCCCGCGAGCTCGCGGCGGCGATTGCGGTCGTCGCGCCGCGCGAGTAGCCGCGGTCGTGTTCGAGCCGCTCTACACCGCTGCCGAGATGCGCGCCGTGGAGGAGCGCTACCCGAACTACCCGGACTCGATCCCCGAGCTGATGGAGCGCGCCGGCACGGCGGTCGCCCACGAAGCGATGCGAGTGTTCCCAGCCGCGCGCCGCTTCGCCTGTGTGTGCGGCGGCGGGTCGAACGGCGGCGACGGCCGGGTCGCCGCGCGTGTGCTGCGCGATGCGGGCCTCGTCGCGGACGAGACGAGCGACGTCGACGGATACGACGTCATCGTCGACGCGCTCTTCGGCACGGGGTTCCACGGGGAGCCGCGGCTCGAGGCCGCGGAGCTCATCGAGCGGATGAACGCGGCGCACGCACCGGTCGTCTCCGTCGATCTTCCCTCCGGCGTCGACGCGTCGACCGGCGAGATCGCGGGCGCGGCGGTCGAGGCCGAGCTCACGGTGACGTTCCACGCGCTCAAGGTCGGGGTCGTCGTCGCGCCGGGCCGGTTCCGCGCCGGCGAGGTCGTCGTCTCCGACATCGGCCTCGAGGACGTCGACACGGACCATCGGAAGGCGACGTCAGCTCTGCTGGACGTCGTCCCGCTACGTGCCTCGGGAGACACGAAGTACACAGCCGGCGCGGTCGTCGTCGTCGGCGGCCACCCGGGGATGACGGGCGCGGTATGCCTGTCCGGTCTCGCGGCGCTTCGCGCGGACGCCGGCTACGTCACGCTCGCCGTGCCGGAGGAGTCGCTGCCTGTGATCGAGGGCATGGCGCTCGAGCCCGTGAAGGTCGGCTGGAGCGCGGAGGACGCGGTGGAGGTCGTGCTGGGGGCGGCCGAGCGCGCAGGGGCCGTCGCGATCGGCCCGGGACTCGGGCGCGGTGAGGGCCGCCGAGCACTGGTTCGCGAGCTTCTCGAACGCATCGCCGTGCCGGTCGTCGTCGACGCGGACGGGCTGTTCGACCTCGAGCCCGTGCAGCGCTCGGCCCCGCTCGTCCTCACGCCGCACGCCGGAGAGCTCGCCCGTCTGCTCGGCACCGAGTCGAGCTGGGTCGACGCGCACCGGCTCGAGGCCGCCCGTACCGCGGCGGAGCGATTCCGGGCCGTCGTCCTGCTGAAGGGGTCGGACACGATCGTCGCAGAGCCCCGAGGCGGCGTGATCGTGTCGGATTTCGGTCCACCGGCGCTCGCGACCGCGGGAACCGGCGACGTCCTCACGGGGATCGTCGCCGCGTTCCTCGCCAAGGGCGTCGAGCCGCAGTCCGCAGCCGCCGCGGCGGCGGTAGCGCACGGCCGTGCCGCGCAACTCGCGCCGCATCGCGCGGGTCTCGTCGCGAGCGATCTCCTCGGGTTGCTCCCGGCCGCGCTCGTGCGCTGAGTCCCTCGAACGATTTACTCAGTAGACACGACACCGCGCCGGTGGAGAATGGCGGCGTGGTGCGATCTCTCTTCACCCTCGACCTGAACGCGGTCCGCCGTAACACGGAGGCGCTTCGTCGCGCGGCGGGCACGGCCGAGCTCTGGGCGGTCGTGAAGGCGGACGGCTACGGCCACGGCGCGGTCGACGTCTCCCGTGCCGCCCTCGACGCGGGAGCGACCGCGCTCTGCGTCGCTACGCCGGCCGAGGCGCTCGAGCTGCGCGCCGGCTTCCCGGACGCGCGGGTCATCGTCATGGGGCCTGTTTCCACGGACGAGCTCGCGACGGCGCGGGAGGCGCGGCTCGAGCTCGTCGCTGGTGCCCGTGACGTGCCCGAAGGGATCCCGGTCCATCTCAAGCTCGACACGGGGATGGGGCGGTGGGGGCTCTCCGAGCTCCCGTCTCCGACGCGGGATGTCGTCGGCGTGATGAGCCATCTCGCCGCGGCGGAGACAGATCCGGCGTTCACGGCGCTCCAGATCGAGCGTTTCCGCGAGGCAACGTCCTCGCTCGACGGCGTCGTGAGGCACCTCGCGAACAGCGCCGGGACGCTCCGGTACCCGGACGCAGCCTTCGACGCGGTCCGCTGCGGTATTGCGCTGTACGGCATCTCCCCGTCGGGTGCGAGCCCGTCCGCTGACGGCCTCGAGCCCGCCCTCCGCTGGGAGTCGCATCTCGCGCACGTGAAGTGCCTCGAGCCCGGCGAGAGCACGGGATACGGGCGGCGGTTCGTCGCGGAGCGCCCGACGTGGATCGGGATCGTCCCCGTGGGCTATGCGGACGGCTTCCGGCGCGACCTTACGGGGACGGAGGTACTCGTGGAGGGTGAGCGGCGGAACGTGGTCGGGACGATCTCCATGGATGCGCTCGCTGTCGAGCTCGGGCATGAGCGGGCGATCGGCACACCGGTCACGCTGATCGGTGACGGCGTGCTCATCGAAGACCACGCGCGCGTCGCCGGCACGATCGGCTACGAGATCGCAACCGGGCTCGACACGCGCGACCCGCGCGCACAGAGGGCGGTGATCGGATGACCGTGCACGACGAGCGCATCCGTGAGCTCCTCGCCGAGGAGGAGGCTTGGATCGTCGGCGGCGCGGTGCGCGACGCCTTCCTCGAGAAGCCCATCCTCGACCTCGACGTCGCGTGTCGCGACCCGCGCCAGGCAGCGCGACGATTCGCCGACAGGTTCGGGGGCGCGCCGTTCCCGCTCTCGGAGCGCCACGGAGCCTGGCGCGTCGTCGCGGACGGGTCGGAGGAGACGATCGACTTCACACCGCTCGTGGACGGCATCGAGGCCGACCTCGCGACGCGGGACTTCACGTTCAACGCGGTCGCTGTCCCGGTCGCTGGAGGGGAGCCGTGCGATCCGTTCGGCGGGCTCGAGGACCTCGGCGCGGGCGTCGTCCGTGCGGTATCCGACGACGTGTACGCAGCCGATCCGCTCCGCCTGCTGCGGGCGGTCCGGCTCGAGGACGAGCTCGGGTTCCGCATGGACGAGCGGACCGAGACCCTCACACGTGCGTCCGCTGCCCTCGTCGGCCTCCCGGCCGGCGAGCGGACCCTCGGCGAGCTGCGGCGGCTGTCGTCCGCCGGGTACCGGCGTCTCGACGAGCTCGGACTGCTCGAGCCGCTCGGCGGCTCGCTCGACGGGCCCCTGGACGCGGTGGACGACCCGGACTTCAGGCTCGTCGCCGTCTTCGGGAAGCGGCTGACGGTGCTACCCGTCTCGCGCGAGCTGCGCCGCTACGCACGGACGCTGCTCCACGCGAGCCGGCCCAATCCGTCCCCGCGTGGCATCCACCGCTTCCGGCGCGAGACGGAGCCCTGGGCGCTGCACGCGCTCGCATTCGTCGGCGCTCCGGAGCTGGCCGGCCCCGTGGAGGTCGCGCGGCAAGCCGAGCCCGGCGAGCCGCTCGTTCGCGGCGACGAGCTCGATCTCGCGCCCGGCCCGGAGATCGGGCGTATCCTCGCGGCCATCGACGAGGAGCGGGCAGTGGGCACGATCACGACGCGCGAGGAGGCGCTTGCTCTCGCACGCCGGCTCGCAGACGAGGCGCCGTCGTGACGCTCGAGCTGCGGCTCGCGCTCCAGGAGGAGCGAGCGGCCGATCTCTCGGACAGCGTCCGGCGGCTGCTGGGCCCGTTCTCCGGAACCGAGCTCGCCCTGGACTCCGGGTGCGGCACCGGTTCGCTCGCCTTCGCGCTCGCACCGCACGTCGGCGAGGTCGTCGGCGTGGACACGCGCGCCGACTTCCTCGAGGCGGCGCGGGAGAGGGCGCCGCAGAACGTCAGCTTCGTCGACGGCGATGCGACGGCGCTGCCGTTCGAGTACGGCAGCTTCGACATCGCCGGCTGCATGCGGGTGTTGCATCACGTGCGCCGGCCCGAGCTCGCCGTATCGGAGCTCGCGCGCGTGACGCGGTCGGGCGGCCGGCTTCTCATCGTCGACCAGCTCGGCTCCGTCGATCCCTTGCGCAGCCTCGAGCAGGACCGCTTCGAGCGCGTCCGCGACCCCACCCACACGCGGCTCCTTCCGGATGCCGACATCCGCGGGTTCCTCGACGCGAACGACCTCGTCCTGATCTCCTCGGAGATCCTCCGGGAGACCGTCGACCTCGAGCGGCGTCTCGAGCTCGCGCAGCTCCCGGAGGACGAGCGTGTCCGCATTCGCGGCCTCGCGCCGGGCGCGGAGTACGAGATCGAGGTCGGGTGGTACGTCGCCGGAAAGCAGGCGCCGGGCTAGGACCCGTCGCGATGCGCCGTCGAGCGGGCGGCCGAGCTCGCGACGAGCCCCGGGAAGAGCGCCCCCGCGATGGCAACGAGCCGGTACGGGAACCACGGCACCGTCACCTCGCGCTTGTTCTTCTCGATTGCGGACGCGACCGCCGTGGCGACGTCTTCTGGCTCGATCACGAACCGACGCAGCAGCGGACTGCGGAGCTTCGTGCGCTGGGGGAAGCCCTCCGTCTCGACGAAGCCCGGCATCACCGTGTGCACGCGAATTCCGCTTCCGCGCAGCAGCGCCGAAGTCGAGCGCGAGAACGCGAGCTGGGCGTGCTTCGTCGCGGCATACGCCCCGGCCGGCGCGAAGGCGACCGTGCCCGCGACTGAGACCATGTTGACGACATGCGCTCCGCCCTCGGACGCAGCAGCGCGTAGTCCGGGCATGAACGCGCGGAGGCACCACAGGCCGCCCAGATAGTTCACGTCCATGGCCCGCTCCACGCGCTCGGGCTCGATGTCGAGGAAGCTGCCGCGGGCCGGGATCCCGGCGTTGTTCACGAGCAGGTGGATCGACGGATGGCGCTCGAGAATGCGCGCCGCGACCGCGTCGACCTGCTCACGGTCTGCAACGTCGCAGATCTCCCACTCTCCTTCGATCTCGCCCGCGAGCGCCTCGAGCAGATCCTGGCGGCGGGCGAGCAGGACGCAATGCCAGCCCCTGCCGTGGAGCGCCCGCGCCGTCGCCTCGCCGATGCCGGCCGACGCCCCGGTGACGACCGCTACCCGCCCGCTGCTCATCGACGCGTGACCCTATCCGTTTAGGCTGCCCGCATGGCCGCCGGCTCCAACGGGCAGAGATTCGAAGGCAAGCAGGCGCTCGTCCTGGGTGTCGCCAACAAGCGCTCGATTGCATGGGCGATCGCCAAGCGGCTTGCCGACGAGGGCGCCCAGCTCGCGTTCACGTACCAGGGAGAGCGCATCGAGAAGAACGTCCGCGAGCTCGCGGACAGCGTCTCGAGCCCGCTCGTCACCGAGTGCGACGTGCGCTCGGACGAGGACGTCGCGCGTGTCTTCTCCGAGGTGGCAGACGCCTTCGGCGGTGGGCTCGACATCCTCGTGCACTCCGTCGCCTTCGCCGCCGCGGAGGACCTCGAAGGCCGGTTCACCGACACACCCCGGGACCGCTTCTGGCTGGCACTCGACGTGAGCGCGTACTCGCTCGTCGCCTGCGCGCACGCCGCGGAGCCGCTCATGGAGTCGCGCGGCGGTGGCTCGATCCTGACGATGACGTACCTGGGTGGAGAGCGCGCGGTGCCGCACTACAACGTCATGGGCGTCGCAAAATCGGCCCTGGACGCGTCCGTCCGCTACCTCGCGTGGGACCTCGGGCAGAAGAACATCCGCGTGAACTCGATCTCCGCAGGCCCGGTCCGCACGCTTGCCGCCCGTTCGATCGCTGGGTTCACGACGATGGAGGCACTCGTCGAGGAGCGCGCTCCCCTCCACCGTCACATCGAGGCGGACGACGTCGGTGCGTCGGCTGCGTATCTCCTCTCGGACGACGCGCGGAACGTCACGGCGACGACGCTCTACGTCGACGCGGGGTATCACGCGATGGGCATGTAGTTGGCGCTAGCAGCCGCCTAGATCTGGCTCAACGGTGCGGTCGTATTCGTCGTAGGCGCTGCTGAATGACGCGCTGGTGTGGTCCGGGTGTGGTCTCGAGGTTGTCGCCTGACGAGGCGACGACGGACATATCCGCTTGAGCATCTAGGCACCAACTTCGCCGTTGTCCACGATGCAGTGGAATGATGCGCCGGCCAGTCGACTTCGAGCTCGAGAGGAGAGTTCATGTATCGGCTTCGCATTTCCGTGCAAGTGCGCTACGGACACTTCAGAGAGTACTTCGCGCAGCAGGAGGAGATGAATGAGCTGGCGAAGAAACGCGGCTGGCCGGAGGCAACCTACTGGGTACCGACCGTCGGAACCGGCAACGACTTCATCGCCGAGATCGACTATCCGGATCTCGCGACGTTCCAACGGAACGGCGATGAGTTCGGCGCCGATGAGGAGGCGATGAATCTCGTCCGAAGCGGGACAGAGCATGTCGTACAGGGCTCCGTGCGCACCGAGCTTTTCGAGACTGCTCCGCATCTTGCGTAGAGGACATGACCGTTTAGGCGTCGAGGCAGCGGGCTCGCGACGCGCCTGCCGCGTCGAAGATGCCCTTGCCTAGACGCTCACGGAGACATGTCCGGGAACGCGTATCGGCCCCGGTGGAGTGCCACAGCCCGAGGGGGGAGACGGCCGCAGCCGCAGCTCCGGGGCCGTGTCTCGATGTTACGACGCCACTATCGAGTGACTGCGGACGGCAAGCTCCTCGCGTAACTCCTCAAGCCGCCTATTCGCCGCGGGCAACGTGAGCCCGACCTCGCGACGCTACCTGCGGATCAGGAAGCTGATCTCGAGCTCTAGCTAGCGGCCTCAATCTCTGCGTTTGCCAATTTGACGAAATTGTCTCGCGCTTGCGTGTAGTCGCTCCTGCCCCTGCCGGGGTCATCCCAAAACACCGCGCTGTCAGTCAGCGTTGCTGCCGCGCGTCGAAGTTCAGCACTGCGTGCGAGAAGCGCAATCTCCTGGCCGGCGGTCGCGAGGACGGAGTCGTCGAACTTCGAAGCATGGTCGGCTTCGTTCTTGGCGTTCACCAGGAACCTCACATAGGCGTCAATGCGCATGTCGAGCATCCGCGCCGCCCGTTCCGCCTCGAACTGTTGCTCCTGTCCATTGTTGGCGATGTACCCACGACTGCGGCACCCGCCACACCACCGAGGACGCCAAGGATCGCAGCCACGACAGGTAGCCAGCGATTATCCATGCTGGCCCCTTTCTTGCTCGTGGGCGAAAGTCATGCGACGTTCGCGCTCCGCACGCGCCATTTTTCAACGGCAACGCGCTCAGTCATCTCATCGACTTATTGAGTGCGAACGAGTAGCGCACGTTGTTAGCGTCGCGGCTGCCGGAGGGGGAACCTGCGGCTTTGCTTCTGGGGGCCGTTGGCCGCGGCGGCTCGGCGGCCCCCGCGAAGCAAGCCCGCTCTGCGTGTCGGTCGTCGCACCTCCCTCCTCCTCAACGGTTCATCGAGACTGGGGCCTGCCTTCCGTGCGGCTCGCCGTAGTCGATCAGCCGGTCTCGAAAGAAGAGGGCCGGGTCGTTGACCCGGCCCTCCCTCTCTGGACGGTGTCGTTCAGTCGCCGCGTTGGATGGGCGCGTCGAGCGACGGGTTGGTGTCGAAGAAGCCCATCGGGTGGAGCTCGAACCCGATCAGGTGCGTCCGCAGCACGGGGTAGTGCTCGATCGTCGGATGGTGCGTGACGCCGGTCGTGAACCAGGCGACGAGGTCACCGTTCGAGATGTTCTCGGGGGAGCTCGTGTACGCCTGCAGTCCCGCGCCGGCAGAGCCGTGGTTCGGGTAGTTGCCCGCCGCGTACAGCTCATCGGGCTTGTAGCGCGTGGCCCAGAGAGGATGCTGGGCGAACGCGGCACGCTCGAGCGGCAGGTAGTTCGGCGCCGAGTACGGAACGGTCGTATCGCCGGGCTTGATCATGTACGCCGTCGGCTCCCCGAAGGCGTTCGTCTTCGTCGTGCTCTCGACCATCCAAAAGCGGGTCGCCGAGGCGTTCACGTCTCGCGCCTGCTCGGTTGAGAGCGGCGTGTGGTGCATGTGGAACACGTTCCGGAGCGGGTTCGAGACCGGCATCGTGTCCACCTCGACCATCCGGTTCGACGTCCCGTCCACGTCGAAGTCGATCCGGAAGTTGAAGAAGTGCTGGTGACTCGGTGCCGAGATGTTGGGCGCGACCATCGACCCGTACGCCTGCCCGTCCGCGTTCGTCTTCACTCCCTGGTTCAGGGTCGTGCCGGTGAGGCCGACGTTGACGGCCAGCGACCCGTCGAGCCGGAAGACGTACTCGGTCTGGTAGGTGTAGTTGCCGATGTTGTTCGTTGCCGTGACGACGAGCTCACGAGCGAAACGCGCGTCACGCTCGTACGTGACCGGGTCGAGGCGATCCCAGAGCGGGCCGGCGTCGCGCTCGTAGATCGCGACCGCGCGCGGCAATTCGTACGCGCCGTCGGCGCTCCCCGTATCGCTCATCACCGACTCGTTGAGGAAGACGGCGTTTTCGGGGACGTCGACGTTCTTACGCAGCGCTTCGGCGTACTGGCCGATGTCGTACTCGCCGATGTCGAACGCCGAGCGCCACACCCAGTTCTTGTCGGGCACGGCGTACGGGACGTAGATCTCGTCGAGCCCGATGCGGTGGATGATCGGACGCACGGTCCCCTTGTCCTCGTAGCCGATCTGATAGAGGACGAGGCCCTCGCGCGGGTTGTACCCGATCCGCATCTGCCAGCTCTGCCAGGTGAGCTTGCGACCGTCTAGTGAGAAGCTCGGGCCGTCCGGCTGTCGGACGACGAGATCCTTGAGCCCCACCTGCTCGCTCGGGGCATCACCCGTCATCGTCGTGTTCACGGGGATGATCCCGCTGTCGGTGACGCTCGTCACGACCTTGCGGTTCATGTCGACGTTCACGATTACGCCTTCGATCGGGCGGTCGTACACGTTCGGCAGGTCGCCCCGGAAGAACGGGATGCCCCGCATGATCCTCGAGGCAGGACTCGCTGGCTGGTCGGGATGGTCTCCGGGGGCCCAGAGATCGACGTACACGTCCTTGGGGTCGAGCCCGCGGTCACGCATCGCCTTCTTGAAGCGGGGGTCGGCTTTGACGATCTCGTCGCCGATCGTGTACTCCGAGAGGTATACCGCAGGCTGGACGTTGTTTCGGTTCGCCCATGAGACCACGCTCGAGTTGCGGAGGTCGACGACGACCTCGATCGTCTTGTTCGTCGTCGGCGAGTAGACGTTCGCAAATGCGCGGCGGACGAAGTTCGTCTGTCCCGGTGACCAGGAGGCGACCTGCGCCTTCGTCGGCTCCTGAAGCGTCACGATCGGGAAGGAACTGCCGCTCGGGAACCTCGAATCCGCCTCGATGACGTCGACAGCCTGGTTGATCTCCTCGGCGCTCAGCGGGTCGAGCGGGTGCATTGGAGCGGCCGTCGCACTTGCGACGGCGCTTCTCCCTGATCCCGCAGAAAGAGCTCCGATCAGAACCGCGAGAACGACGGCTCCCAGTAGGACGAAGGCCAACGCCCGCCGACGTGGTCTTCCGGCGTGCAATCGCGTGGGCACAGATTCCTCCCTGTTAGAAATGGTCGCGACCTGACCGCGGTCGCGGGAACGCGACTCTTGGGGAGACGAAGTCAACGTCAAGAGTGGCAACCAGCGACACGCTCTGATGAGCGCTCTCCCACTACCTTCCCCTCGCGACACGGTGAGCGTCCGGGGCCTGCTTCGCGGCAGTGCGAGTGCCCTCCTGGGAGCCGGCCGATCTGCGACTGATCCGTCCCATTCCTTCCCCCTAGTTCGTGTGCGCGCCTGCGCCGGCGGTGAGCACGTCGAGGAAGGCCTTCGCGATGACGCCGTAGCCGGTGACGTTCGGGTGCTGGTCGCCGTGCGAGCAGAACCACGTCCAGGCACAGATGTTCGCGGCAGCGCTCGGCAGGTCGTCGTTCTCGAAGACACCCGCGACGTCGGCCACGCGGACTCCCGCGGTCTCGTAGACGGCAGCAAGCTGGGCGTTGAGCGCATCGACTCGACTGCAGGCGAAGAGCAGCAACGGGTCCGTGACGCAGAGCGGCGCGAAGGTGTCGTAGTAGGTCATGCCGACGATAGGAACCTCGCCACGAGTGGCCTTCTCGAGCTCTTCGAGTATCGCCGTGAGGTTCTCGGTGAGGCGGGCGGCCTGCGCGTCGCAACCCGCGGGCTCGAAGACGCAGATGACAAGGTTGCCCTGCTCGTCGTCGCGGTTGAGATCGTTCGAGCCGATGTTGATCGTCACGAGCGCGACCTTGCCCTTGTGCGTCTTGAGGAACTTGACCGCATCGGCGAGCTGCGTCCCCTTGCGGTAGAGGCTCTCGTAGTCCTGCGGGCTGCCGCAGCTACCGACGACGGTCGGAAGCTGACTCCCGAACCGCATCGAGACCGTCGACTCGCCCGGGCAGCCGAGCTTGACGAGCTTCAGGTTCGGGTTGTTGGTCGCGAGTGCGCCGTGCAGTTGGTCGGCGTAGCCGAAGTCGGTGAACGCTTGCCCAACTTCGGTCGCGTTGGTTCCCGCGGCGAGCGAGTCGCCGAGCGACACGTAGTACCGAACGCCGTTGTTCGCGCCCGCGCCCGGCGCCAAGGCGACGGCGAGCATGACCGCCGAGATGGCAGCTACCAGTGTGATCCTCGTCCTCATCGGTTCCCCTCCCCTGTGGGCTGCGCTCCAACGTCGTTCCGACAAGTCCGAGGAGCTCGTTGGATTCGTTTCTGCGCCATACCGCACGGTAGGCCGGGCGGTCGTCGCCGCGCATCGATGAAAACCCTGGTCATGCCCCGCCGGAAGGCAAGACTGGGGATTTCCCCAATGTCCGACCGCTCACGCGCATGCAACGATCCGCACGTGGCCCGGACGGTGCTGATCGTCGATGACCATGCGGGCTTCCGTCGCCTCGCCCGCCGACTGCTCGAGGGCAGCGGCTTCACAGTCGTCGGCGAGGCGCACGACGGGATCTCCGCGCTCGCGGCCTGCACCGCACTCCGCCCCGATCTCGTGCTCCTCGACGTCTTCCTCCCCGACACTGACGGCTTCGCGGTCGCCGAGCAACTCGGCGACGGCGTGGAGCGGCCGGTCGTGGTCCTGACGTCGAGCCGCGAGGCGGTCGAGTTCGCGGGCCGGCTCGAGCGCAGCCCCGCGCGCGGGTTCATCCACAAGGACGACCTCAGCGGGACGGCGCTGGCCGCGCTCGCAGCCGGGCCGCGATGAGCCGGCGCACGGTCGTCGTCCTCGCCGGCGTGGTCGTCACCGCCGCCGCCGCATCGCTGGCGCTCGTCGGCGGGCCGAGCTACGAGATCGACTCCGGCGAGCAAAAGGGAGTCGCGGCGCTCTACGTGCTCTGGATCCTCACCGGTCTGATCGCCTGGCACCGGCGCCCGCAGAACATCGTCGGCGTCCTGATGGCCGCGATCGGCGCCATTGGCCTCGCGCACACGATCAGGTGGGAGTACCCCCTGCCGTTCACGCTCGCCGAGTTCTTCTACGGCCTCGAGATCCTCGTCCTCGTGCACCTCTCCCTCGCGTTTCCGAGCGGACGCCTCTCGTCTCGGTTCGAGCGGCAGCTCGTGGCCTTCGGATATGCGGTCTGGTTCGTCTTCTCGCTCGCCGGCCAGTCTCTCTGGGATCCGCGCGCGGATGACGAGTGCCAGGGCTGCCCGCGCAACCTCCTCCTGATTGACGCGAACGACACGGTCGCGGGTGCGATCGGCGCGGTAGGGACGGCCCTGGTCGTCGTCGTCCTCGCCACGACCTCCGTGCTCGTCGTCCGGCGCGTCCGCCGTGCCAGGGGCCCGACTCGGCGTGCGCTCGCGCCGGTCCTCGTCATCGCGGCCGCGATGATTCCCCCGTTCTGTGCTCTGCTCGTGTTCGAGGTCATCGGCGCGACGGCGGCGGCCGACATCGCTGGGACGTTCGTCTGGGTGCTCTTCATGCTCATCCCGGTTGCGTTCCTCGTCGGTCTGCTGCGGACGCGGATGTACCGGTCGAGGGTGGCGGGGTTGGTGGTCGAGCTTGGTTCTGCGTCGCAGCCGGGCGAGGTGCGCGACGCGATCGCCCGCACGCTCGGTGACCCTTCGCTCGAGCTTGCCTTCTGGCTCCCCGAACGGGGACGCTACGTCGACCCCGACGGACGCGAGCTCCCCTCGCCGAGGAGCCCGGCCGTGCGGTCACCGTGCTCGAGCATGACGGGAACCGGCTCGCCGCGCTCGTCCACGACCCGGCGCTGCTCGACGACCCTGAGCTCGTCCGCGCGGTCGGCGCCGCGGCCACGCTCGCGCTCGAGAACTCACGCCTGCAGGCGGAGCTCCGCGCCCAGCTCGCCGAGGTGCGCGCCTCCCGCGCCCGCATCGTCGAAGCAGGCGACGCCGAACGCCGCCGCCTCGAGCGCGACCTCCACGACGGTGCCCAGCAGCACCTGCTCGGGATCCGGCTCGCCCTCCAGCTCGCGCGCGGCCGAGCTCGCAGACGGCGGCGCCGCCCTCGACGAGCTGCTCGCCGAAGCAGACACCGAGGCCGTCGACGCGCTCGCCGAGCTGCGCGCCCTCGCCCGCGGCATCCACCCCGCCATCCTCACCGAGGAAGGGCTCCCCGCCGCCCTCGCCGCACTCACCCGCCGCACACCGCTCCCCGTCGAGCTGACCGTGCACCCCGACCGCCTCCCCGCACCGGTCGAGGCCACCGCCTACTTCGTCACCGCCGAAGCGCTCGCCAACATCGCCAAACACGCACACGCCACCCACGCAACCATCGACGTCGCGCGCGCCAACGGCCGGCTCACCGTCGAGATCGCCGACGACGGCATCGGCGGCGCCGACACCGATGCTCCCGGACTCCGTGGCCTCCGCGACCGCGTCGAAGCCCTCGACGGCAACCTCCGCATCGACAGCCCCTCCGGCCACGGCACCCACCTCACCGCAACGATCCCCTGCGCGTGAAGCTCGCGGACCTGCAGCTAGCGGCAGCTGCGCTCGTGTCGCTGTGCGGGCACCGGACGGACGCTGCGGAGAAGACCCTGCTGCGGCTGCTCGAGCGACGGTCAAACACTGGGGGTTTCCAGGTTTCGGCAGGTCGCGCGTTCAGCGACGCTCGATGAGTCAACTCACACTAGGGGGACGACGTGACTCGAAGAACTTCGCTCGTGCTCGCTGCCGCCGCGGGGGCGCTTGCGACTGCATTGGTGGGCGGCATGGCCTGGGCCGCAATCCCGAGCGACGGCGGTGTGATTCAGGGCTGCTACTTGAAGGTGACCGGCAGCCTCCGCGTCATCGACACGGCGAAAGGGCAGAAGTGCCTCCCGACCGTGGAGGCGCCACTCAGCTGGAGCGTCCAGGGGCCGGCTGGCGCTCCGGGTTCTCCGGGGCCTACAGGGCAAGCCGGTGCCAAGGGCGACAAGGGAGAACAGGGCGAAAAGGGCGAGCAGGGGCTCCAAGGGATCCAGGGGATCCAGGGGATCCAGGGCCCGCCGGGCGAACGGGGTCTCACGGGATCACCTGGCGATCCAGGAGAGAACGGTGTGAGCGGCTACGAGATCGTGACGGGCAACGTGATCGCATTCCCACCAGGGGTCAACTCAAGCCGAACCGTCTTGTGCCCGCAGGGAAAGCGAGCACTTGGCGGCGGCGTCTCCGCTGGCGTCAACGGAGTCGTCACCTCCTCTTTCCCACTCGACATTCCACCCTTCGAACCGGGCCAACTGTGGGCCGCATCGGTGAAGAACACCTCGGCAACAGACTCGACCGACACGCAGTTGTGGGTGGTGTGTGCAGTCGTTGACTAACCCACCCACGCCGCGACCAAGCAAGCGGTACTTGACCGAGCGGGCATCTCACCAGGTCTGGTGGGATGCCCGAACACCGTCCGGCCGAACGGCGCTGGCCGAAGGCGCCCCCGACCCTGCTTGATGAGGTCCGCCACAACGGCTGGCTTCGAGACGTAGATCGCGTGGCTTCCCGCGGTTCAGGCGTCGGGCCTCGGATGCCGATAACGAGCGTCGTGACCGTTCGAACGACACTCGTGCTCGTCGTGATCGTCGCGCTCGGATTCGGCGCGTGGAGAATGCTGCTCGCGCCACAGGCGCAGAAGGCAGCGAACGGCGCGGGAGAGTCCGCCGGTGCACTCGTCGACACCATGTCGCGCGCGTACTTCACCGGCGCCGAAGCGTCTCTCGAGGTGCAGCGGTCGACGACGGGCTCGTATGTGGGAGCACGGCTGGAGCCACCCATGACCTTGATCCGCGCCGACGCGGCGTCGTACTGCATCCAGTTCGATCGCCCGCCCGCGCAGGCGCACGAGAACGGCCCCGGCGGAGTGCCGGCGGCCGGGCCCTGCGCCTGAGGTCGCGCACCTGAACGACGGGCGCTCCTGTCGTGCAGCGCGACCGTTCGGTTTTCCGCACCGCGAGACACGAGTCTCCCGACTCCCCGGCTCTCTCCCCTGGCTGCAAGCTGAGAGCCAGGATGTCGAGAGGAAGGAGACCGCAATGAGCGCATCGATCTCACCGCTGCAGGAGGTGCTGGCACGCGTCGTCGCGGCTCGCGCGACCGCCGGCGCGCCGAGCGGTCTCGCCGTCGTCGAGCTCCGGGTGCGGGCAGGCGAGACGACTCCGCTGCACGTTCACGACGAGGACGAGGTCGTGCGAGCCCTCGAGGGCTCTGTAGTCGTGCACATGCCGGGCAGGGCGCTGACGTTGCCGGCGGGCGACGCGCACGTGATCCCGCTCGGCGTGCCGCATGCGGTGGAGGGAGGCGATGAGGGTGCTCGGTATCTCACGATGAGCCACGTTCGCTCGGCGGAGGACTACGAGCGCTTCGTGCGCGCGGCTGCGCTCCCGGAGACCGGCTTCTCCGGGGAGCCCGTGCCGGAGGAGGAGCGCGCTCTCGCGCTCGCGGCCGAGGCGAACGGCATCAGCGTGCTCGGCCCGCCCGGGGCGGTGGCCCTTCCCGCGGCTGCGGCCGCGTAAGTCCGACACGATCCGGACCGCCGTTACGCTCCAGCGATGGAGTTCCGAATCCTCGAGGGGCTCCCTCCCGAGGATGTCCGTCGATTCCTTGCCCTGGCCCGGAGGCGGACCTTCGAACGGGACGAGATCGTCTTCCACCGTGGCGATCCGGCGGACGCCGTGCATCTGATCACGAAGGGACGCTTCGCACGGCGTGTCCATTCCTCGGTCGGTCAGACGGCGATGCTCGCGGTGCGAGGGCCCGGCGACACGTTCGGAGAGCTCTCGCTCGTCTGGACCGGGATGAGCCGCCTGGTCACCGTGTCTGCGCTCGAGCCGGGTGAGACGCTGTCGATCGCCGGAGTGAGCTTCAGGGGGCTTCTCGGGCAGCACCCCGAGCTCAAGGACGTACTGGTCAAGCTGCTCGCCGAGCGGCTCCTCTATTCGGACAAGCGCATCGTCGCAGCGCACTTCCTCGATGCGGACGCGCGCGTACGCTGGACGCTCCTGGAGCTCGCCCCCGTCTACGGAGGCGACACGGGTGTCGTGATCCCGCTCACGCAGGAGAACCTCGCCGAGCTCGCCGGTACCGCGCGCGGCACGGTGAACCGCGTGCTCAGGGACGAGCAGGAGCGAGGAGCCGTGGTCCTCGAGCGCGGCCGCGTGCGCGTCCTCGAGCCGGAGGCTCTACGGACGCGCGTGCGTGGGCTTCCAGGCGTCTGAGGTCTCGGGCGCGGCGTCGTATCCGGCGGCGCTTTGCCGCTTCGACGACGGGCTCTGCCTCGACCTCCTTCGCGGGCTTGCGGCCGACCGTCTCCTCGTACGGAGCGACGGCGCGGGACGCAGCCAGTGCTGCGGCGACGTACCTCATGATCCCCCCTCCTCGGCTACCGAAGGCATCACAAGACGGTAGGGGAGCGCGGACCGCGCGTCTGTCACGGACCTGACGTCAGGACTGTCTCGGCCGTGACACTGGGCGCAGGGCGTTTTCGGGCCTGGATTTCGGGGAAGTATCAGGGCGTGAAGAGGCGCTACGCACTCCTTGGCTGGCTCACGTGGAAACTCGGCAAGCGAGCCGTTCGCCGGCGCCTCCACCTGAGCTGACAGACCGGCGCGCGGGTCGGTCGAGCGTCCGCGGCTGGTTGGACATCGTCGTGCGGGCGGGTAAGAGCGCGGTCGCCGACGACGCGCCGATGCTGGCGTCCGCGCTCGCGTTCAACGCGTTTCTCGCGATCCCGGCGACCATGCTGCTGATCGTGGGGCTCTTCTCGCTCGTCGCCGAGCCGACGCTCATCGACGACGTGATGGAGAAGCTCGGAACCGTGGCGCCCGAGGAGGCGGTCAGCCTCTTCGGCGACAGCCTGCTTCAGCTCCAGCAACGGACGTCCACCGGCCTGACGATGACGATCGTCGGCCTCGTTCTCGCCCTCTGGACGACCACGGGCGCGATGAACACCGTGATGACGGCGGTGAACCGCGCACACGGGCTCGAGGACGGGCGCAGCTTCCCGCTGAAGCGCCTCGTCGCACTCGCGCTCGTGCTCGTCGTCGGCTTCGCGCTCCTGCTCGTCGCCGCGCTGCTCGTGCTCGGGCCGCACATCGAGGGCTGGATCGCGGATTCGCTCGACGTCGACTGGGTCGGGTGGGTGTGGTGGACGGCGGAATGGCCGCTCCTCGTCGGAGTGCTCTTCATCGCGTTCTCGGCGCTGTTCGCGCTCGCCACCGACAACTCGAGCAGGCGCTGGCGCGTGCTCACGCCCGGCGCGGCGATCGCCGTCCTCCTGTGGCTCGTCGTCTCCGCCGGGTTCGCGATCTACGCCTCGGACTTCGGGTCGTACAACAAGACCTGGGGGTCGCTCTCGGCGGTGATCGTCACGCTCGTCTGGTTGTGGCTTTCCGGGCTCGCCCTGCTCTTCGGCGCCGAGGTCGACGCCGAGTGGGAGCGAAGCCGGGATCAGGGCCGCGCTAGCTCGCGAGCTTCCGCGCCGTCTCGATGACGGCATCGACGTCAGGCAGGTCCGGGCCGAGCATCCATGCCGCGCGGATCGTCTCGCCGTCCTCGATCAGGAACGACGAGCGCGCGGCGACCCCCTTCATGCCGGCGAGCTCGAATTCGACCCCGAACGCGCGCGTCGCGTCCCCGCTCCAGTCGGAGAGCAGGGGAACGTCCGCGCCGAGCGTGTTCGCCCAGGCGGCGTGCGACCAGACGGAGTCGCGCGAGATGGCGAGCGGTCTCACGCCGACCGTCGCCAGATCGTCACTCCTGTCCCGCAGGAGCAGGATCTCGTTCGTTCAGGTCGGCGACCAGTCGAACAGATAGAAGGCCAGCAACGCGACTCCGGCACCCAGGACGTCGCGCAGTGGCCGAGCGTCTTCGCGGGGAGCCGTCCAGACGCGCACATCGGGCACGCGGTCGCCGGGGCCGAGCATTCAGCG
The DNA here is from genome assembly GCA_963815895.1 of uncultured Actinomycetes bacterium. Taxonomy (GTDB): domain Bacteria; phylum Actinomycetota; class Thermoleophilia; order Gaiellales; family Gaiellaceae; genus GMQP-bins7. The sequence continues at coordinate 1,673,930 of CAWFIP010000002.1, forward strand.
GCGACCGTACCGCACCGGCGTTCTCCTCGGCGACTCGAGCGATGGAACCCCGCTAGGCGCGGGCGATCTCGACGCCTTTCGCGCCCTCGAGCCGCATGCGCCGGCAGACGTCGAAGAAGTCGTCCGCGTCGTGGAGCCGGGCGAAGACGTTCACTGCTATCGGCCCCTCGGGCATCGAGGGCGTCGCATCGAGGTCGTAGAACCAGCAGATCTCCGAGTACGACTCCTCGATTCCGTAGCCCGAGCCTTTCTCGACCGTGAGGAAGGCGACATCGCCCGGCCCGACGATGGTTGTCGCGTTCTCGCGCGGTGGCGTGAGGAGTTCGGAAAGGACGAGGTAGACCTCGCTTCCCGAGTAGATCCCATGACGCGCGGATCCCGTGGCGGGGAGCGCGTCCAAGACTGCGCGGCACGTTCCCGGTGCCTGCTCGCGGAGTAGCCGCGCCGACGCGGCGACGCTCTCGTCGACGAAGCGGAAGACGACCTCATCGCGCACGCGCACTGCTTACCACGCCCGCACGCCTCAGGCCAAGCGAGGTTCCCTGTTCGAGGTGCAGAAGCGATACTCGCCCGACGCCGTCGTCGACACGGACGAGCTCGAGGTACGCGAGCGCTAGACGGTTGCGGGCAGCGCTTCGGTCGCGTCCGCGATCTCTCGCGCGACCTCGACGATGTCGTGGTTCGCGTTGTAGACGCGGAGCTGGCGCTCGGCGCTCGAGCCGCGGCCGAGGATCGCGCTGATGCCCTCGAGCTCGCGCTCCGACCCGAGGTCCCGCGCATGCGGCTCGATCTCCGCGAGGGCCTTGCGGACGATCTTCGCGATCGGCACGCGGTTCCGCCGGCCCGACCCGAGATCCATGACAGGCGCCTCGAGCCCATAGCGCGCGGCGAGCCACTTGTTCTCGGTCGTGAGGATGCGGTGGTACGAGGGGATCTCCTCGCGGGCGTCGTACCGCTCGGAGAGGAGCTTCACGAGCGCCTGGCAGTACGCCGCGATCGCGACCGCGTCTTCGACGCGCGTGACGGCGTCGCAGATCCGGATCTCGACCGTCCCGAGCCGGGGGTGCAGGCGGATGTCCCACCAGATGTGCGTGTAGTCCGCGATGCAGCCGGAGCGCTCGAGCTGGCTGACGACCTCCGCGTAGTCCGAGTAGTCGCGGAAGCGTGGTGGCGGCCCCGAGCGCGGGAACGCCGAGAAGACCATCTGCCGGCTCGACGCGAGCCCCGTCGCCTCCCCGCGCCAGAACGGCGAGCTTGCGGACAGCGCGAGCAGAGGGGCGAGTTGTGGGAGCAGGCCGTTGACGACCTGGATCGCCTTCTCCGGATCGTCCACGGCGACGTGGACGTGCATGCCGAAGATCAGCTCGCGACGCGCGACGTACTGCATCTGGTCGATGAGCGCGCGGTAGCGGTCCTTCGCCGTGATCCGCTGGCGCTCGAAGAGGCTGAAGGGATGCGTGCCGGCCGATCCGACGCGCATTCCGCGCTCGCGCGCGACCTCGGTCACGTAGGAGCGCAGCTTGACGAGCTCCCGCTGCACGTCCCCTGCCGTGTGGCACACGGGCGTCGTGATCTCGATCACGGACTGCATGAGCTCCGGGTTGATGCGCTGCTCGAGCTCGTGGCCGCTGACCGCGGCGAGCATCGTCTCGATGTGCTGGACGAGGTCGAACGACTCCCCGTCGAGGAGCTGGTACTCCTCCTCGACGCCGAGCGTGTAGGGGTCACCCGCGCCGAACTTGTGGTCGTAGACGCTCCCCGTGCTGACCGCGCCCTTGCCCGTGATCGACGGCGGGAAGGCCTGCGGCTGCTTGGCGACGGTCATGGGAGGGTTGCGTCGACCTCGATCTCGACCTTCCAGGCGGGATCGAGCAGCTTCGCGACGACCGTCGTGTTCGCCGGCCGGATCTCCGCGAAGACCTCGCCGTGCGCCCTGCCGGCCTCCTGCCAGAACGACGCGTCTGTGACGAAGACGCGCGTGCGCACCACGTGCTCGAACCCGGAGCCGGCGCGCGCGAGGGCCTCGCCGATGATGTCGAGGCAGAGGCGCATCTGGTCGTACGCGCTCTCGGGGGGCGAAGACCCGTCGGCCGGGATCGGCGCCGTGCCCGCGACGTGGACCATGTTCCCGGACACCACTGCCCGCGAGAAGCCGACGATCGACTCGTAGGGCGAATGTCCCGCAATCAGGCGCCTTTCCATGAGGGGGCTAGTCTGACGAGCGTGAGGGCCATCCGCCAAATCGACGGGTGGCCCGTGTCGTTCGCGGCGGCAGGCGTGCTCACGCAGGACGGCAGCGTCGAGACGTACGGCGACGCAAGCAGGGCGGTGCGGCTCGCCTCCGTCTCCAAGCCGGTGGGCGCCCTCGCGGTGCTCGTTGCCGCGGAGGAGGGCGTCGTAGACCTCGACGAGCCGGCCGGGCCGTCGGGCTCGACGGCCCGTCACCTCCTGGCCCACGCCTCGGGGCTCCCCTTCGACGGAGAGGAGCCGATCGCGCAGCCGGGAACACGCCGCATCTACTCCAACGAGGGCTTCCGGGTGCTGGCGGCCCACCTGTCCGAGAAGGCCGAGATGCCGTTCGCGGACTACGTGCAGGAGGCGGTGTCCCGACCACTCGGGATCGCGCTCGATCCGCACGGCGACCCCGGCTCCGGGATGCGGGCTTCGCTCGACGACGTCCTCGCCTTCGCACGCGAGCTGCTCGCGCCGACGGTGGTCGCGTCCGAGACTGTCGCCGAGATGGCATCCGTCCAGTTCCCGGGCCTGTCCGGCGTCCTGCCCGACTTCGGACGCTTCGACCCGCTCGACTGGGGGCTCGGCGTACAGCTGAACACCGAGCCTCGGACATGGATGGGCAGTCTCACGTCGGAGCGGGCGTTCGGGCATTTCGGGGGCTCCGGCACGTTCCTCTGGGTCGATCCGGTTGCGCGCGTGGCATGTGCGGCGCTCTCGAACCGGGACTTCGGCGACTGGGCGAAGGCTGCCTGGCCGACGCTCGCGGATGACGTGCTCCGCGAGCTCGGCGTCGCGCCGTAGCGCGGAACGTCGTCCCGCTACTCGGGGTCTCGGAGCACGATTCTGAGCCCGTGCTCCCGGTGGCGCCGCGCAGCCGCCTCGTCGAGGTCCTGCACATCGATGACCACGCGCATCGGTGGGCGGGCCGTCAGTCCCCGTCTGCGAAGAGCGGGCGGACGAGCTCGTCGAACGTCTCCTCGTCGCAGCTCGCGACGACGCACGACGTCATCGCGGTGACGGTCGCGGTTCGAGGGACGCCCATCGCGAGCGCGACCTCCCCGAAGTACTCCCCGGCGCGAAGGACGCGGCGTTCCCCGAGCCCGCTCTGCGAGACGGCCGCGACGCCTGTGAGGAGGACGAAGAAGCGGTCGCCCGGCTCGCCCTCGCGGATGAGGACGGTTCCCGAGGGAACCTCGACGCGCTCCATGCGGTCGGCGAGCTTGCCGATCGTCTCGCCGGGCAGGGACGAGAGGAGCCCGATGCGCGAGAGCTCGGTGACGCTCGCCGGCGAATGACGGGGAGACACGCCTCGGTACGGTACTCAGGGATGGCGTCCTTGGCCGGTTGGCGGTTCTGCCCGCGCTGCGCGTCGTCGCTCGCCGTCGCCGGCGGGCGGGCCGAGTGCCCGGCGTGCGGGTTCACCGCCTACGCCCAGTCGGCGCCGGCGGTCGCCGCCTTCGTAGTCGACGACGGGCGAGCGCTGCTCGGCCTGCGTGCGCACGAGCCCGACGCCGGGCGCTGGGACCTGCTCGGCGGCTTCCTCGAGGAGGGCGAGGAGCCGCTCGACGGCCTCCGCCGTGAGCTGCTCGAGGAGACGGGCCTCGACATCGAGCCGGGCGAGTACCTCGGTGCGTACGCCGACTCCTACGGCGAGAACGGAACGGCCGTCCTCAACCTCGTCTTCGACGCGCGTCTCGCCGCCGGCGACATGGCGCCGGCCGACGACGTCGCCGATCTGCGCTGGTTCGACCTCGACGACCTCCCGGCCAGCGATGAGCTCGCGTTCAGCTGGGTGTCGCGCTTCCTCGACGACGTGAGGTCGTCAGCGCCCGCCTAGATCGAACGCGCTGGAAGCGGCCCGAGAAACGCCGAAGGGCCGGCGTGCCGGCCCTTCGGTAGGGGAGGGGGAGGGGGAAGCCTCGAACAAAACCTCCTGCAAATCCGCTACTCCAGGATACGCCTCCGGTCGGAGGTCCCGGGAGTTTTCTTTCAGGCGGCGGCTTCGGCGGCCAGCCCGAGCGTCCGCTCGAGCGACGCTTTCGGCTGCGCGCCGACGGCGGCTGCCGCTGGTGCCCCGTCCTTGAACAGGATCATCGTCGGTATGGACATGACCCCGTAGCGGAGTGAGAGCGCCTGCTCGTTGTCGATATTGACCTTCACGAGCTTCAGGTCGTCCTTCCGCTCCTCGGCGATCTTCTCGAGCACGGGGGCGATCGCGTGGCACGGTCCGCACCACTCCGCCCAGAAGTCCACGAGCACCGGAGTATCGGAGTTGAGGACCTCGTCGTCGAAGGTCGCCTCGGTTACGTCGATTGCCATGTGTCCCTTTCTGCGTTCGGTCCTGCTTCGGTCGCTACGTAGAACCTAAACGCTCGCACTTTGCGATGTGTTCCCGTCTGGCCTCCGGCTCATACCCCGGAGATCCGCTCCTTAGACTGATCAGCGTGGCGCCGATCTTCTCACCCCTCCCGGACAAGCCGGATCACGACGCGCTCGAGCGCGAGATTCTCGATCTCTGGGCGTCCGAGGGCACCTTCGCGAAGCTTCGCGAGCAGAACCGCGGCGGGCCCCGGTTCAGCTTCGTCGACGGCCCCGTCACCGCGAACAAGACGCTCGCCGTGCACACCGCCTGGGGTCGCACCCTCAAGGACGTCTTCCAGCGCTACAAGGCATTACGCGGGTTCGACCAGCGATACCAGAACGGCTTCGACTGCCAGGGGCTCTGGATCGAGGTCGGGGTCGAGCGCGACCTCGGGCTCAACTCGAAGCGCGAGATCGAGGAGTACGGGCTCGCCGAGTTCGCCAGGCGCTGCCGCGAGAAGGTCATCTGGTCGGCCGCCGAGATCACGCGCGGCTGCCAGCGCCTCGGCCAGTGGATGGACTGGGGTGCCGACTACTTCACGTTCTCGGACACGAACATCGAGTACATCTGGCGGTTCCTCAAGCTCATGCACGAGCGAGGCCACCTCTACAAGGGCCACCGCTCGACGGAGTGGTGCCCTCGCTGCGGGACGTCGATCTCGCAGCACGAGCTCTCGCAGGGCGGCGTCTACCAGGACAAGTCCGATCCGTCGCTCTTCGTCCGGTTCCCGCTCCTCGAGCGGCCCGGCGAGTCGCTCGTCATCTGGACGACGACACCGTGGACGCTTCCTGCGAACGTCGCCGCTGCCGTCAAGCCCGACGCCGAGTACGGGCTGCGGGACAGCGGGGAGTGGGTCGCGGTCGCCCGGTACCCGAACGACACCTTCACCGAGCGCCTGAAGGGCTCCGAGCTCGTCGGCTGGACGTACCGGGGGCCGTTCGACGACCTCGTGCCGGCCGCAGTCGTCGAGCACCGCGTCATCCCCTGGGACGAGGTCTCGCTCGAGGAGGGCTCGGGGATCGTCCACATAGCGCCCGGTGCGGGCCAGGAGGACTTCGAGCTCGGTCGCGTCCACGGTCTCCCCGTGCTGAGCCCGGTGGACGAGTCGGGCCGCTTCTACGACAGCTACGGGTGGCTGCACGGCCTCTCGACGACGGAGGCGGCCGACCAGATCGTCGGCTGGCTCGCGGAGAAGGGCGTCCTCCTCGAGGCGGGCACGTACCTCCACCGCTATCCGCACTGCTGGCGCTGCGACACGCCGCTGATCTGGCGCGTCACCGACGACTGGATGATCGCGGTCGACGACCTTCGTCCGGCGCTGCTCGAGGCGAACGCCACGGTCGAGTGGACGCCCGAGTACATGGGCAAGCGCATGGACGACTGGCTCCGCAACATGGGCGACTGGAACATCTCGCGCCGCCGCTTCTATGGTCTTCCGCTTCCGATCTACGAGTGCGAGTGCGGCCACGTCAACCTCGTGGGCTCGAAGGCGGAGCTGGAGGAGCGTGCCGTCTCCGGCCTCGACCAGCTCGAGGAGCTCCGCCGCCCGTGGATCGACGACGTGCCGATCCGCTGCGCGGCCTGCGGCGAGACCGTGCGCCGGATCCCGGAAGTCGGCGACGTCTGGCTGGACGCGGGCATCGTCCCTTTCTCGACGCTCGGGTGGGAGAACCCCGAGTGGATCCCGCAGGGGTACGCCACCGGCGCCGCGCGCGGCCTGACGACGGCGGATCTTCCCGACCACGCCTACTGGGAGGACTGGTTCCCCGCGGACTGGGTCTCCGAGATGCGCGAGCAGATCCGGCTCTGGTTCTACTCGCAGCTCTTCATGTCGGTCGCGCTCGTCGGCCGGGCGCCGTTCCAGCGCGTGCTCGGCTACGAGAAGATGCTCGACGAGCACGGGCGCGAGATGCACGGCTCGTGGGGGAACATGATCGAGGCGGAGGAGGCCTTCAAGCGCATGGGCGCCGACGTCATGCGCTGGCAGTACTGCGCGCAGCCGCCCGATCGCAACCTTCTCTTCGGATTCGGCCCGGCGCACGAGATCCAGCGCAAGCTGCTGACCCTCTGGAACTCCGCGAAGTTCCTGACCGACTATGCGAACATCGCCGGCTGGCGGCCGCGCTGGAGCGATCTGGGCGACGGCCCCGGCGGCGATCTCCAGCCGCTCGATCGCTGGCTCGTCGCACGAACGAACGCGCTCGTCGCGGAGGCGACCGCCGGCTACGAGAGCTGGCTCAGCGTCGACGTCGTGCGCGCGTTCGAGGCCTTCGTCGACGACGTCTCGAACTGGTACATCCGGCGCTCCCGGCGTCGGTTCTGGGACGGCGACGAGGCGGCGCTCGCAACGCTCTGGTGCGCGCTCGCCCAGGGCCTCCGTGTCGTGTCGCCGCTCATGCCGTTCCTGACGGATCACCTCTGGCGGCAGCTGACGGCCCTCGCCGAAGGCGCTCCGATGTCCATTCATCTGGCCGGGTGGCCCGAGGTGGGCCGGTCCGACACCGACCTCCTCGAGGAGGTCGCAGAGTTGCGGCGCGTCGTGGAGCTCGGTCGCCAGGCGCGCTCGACCGCTGGAGTGAAGCTGCGCCAGCCCCTCCGAGAGCTCGTCGTCGCCGGCGCGAGCCGGGCCGAGGGGCACGCCGACGAGATCGCAGAGGAGCTCCGCGTGAAGGGCGTGCGGTTCGGGGAGGTCGGGGCGAGCGAGCTGCGCGTGAAGCCGAACCTCCCCGTTCTCGGCCCGAAGCTCGGCCGTGAGCTGGCGTCCGTTCGCTCGGCGCTCGAGGCCGGAGATTTCGAGCAGCTCGCCGACGGACGGTTTCGCGCCGCCGGACACGAGCTCGGTCCGGACGAGGTGCTCGTCGAGCGCCACGGCAAGGAGGGCTGGGCGGTGGCGGCATCAGACGGGGTGACCGTCGCGCTCGATCTCGCGCTCGACGACGAGCTCCTCCGCGAGGGTCGGGTGTACGAGCTCATCCACGCTGTGAACTCGCTCCGCAAGGAGGTCGGGCTCGAGCTGACCGACCGGATCCAGCTCACGCTCGCCGAAGCGGATGCGGATCTCCTCGAGCACGGCGACTGGATCGCCCGCGAGACCCTCGCGCTGTCGGTGGAGGCGAACGGCTCGGAGCTCGCGCTCGAGAAGGCGTCCTGAGGTCCAGGAACCGCCTTCGCGTCGTATCCTCCGTCCATGGCGCAGTGCAGGCACTGCGAGGGCGAGACGTCGGTCGAATACCGCTTCTGCCCCTGGTGCGCCGCGCCGCAACGACGCAAGCTCGTCGAGTTCTTCCGCGGCGCCGACCGAGACGCTCACCGAGCGCTCCGGGTGTCGCGTTATCTCCCGGAGCGTCGGGTGCGTTTCAGCGTGTGGAACGAGACCGGTACGGCGCAGGCAGCCGTCTCGCTCGACGACGACGAGGCTGCGCGGCTCGCCGAGTTCCTGACCGATACGCCGGGACGACGCCCGAGCGTTCTCGACGAGCTGCGCGCCTTCGTCCGGCTCTGAGGTCGCCTCAGCGGCGTCGCCCGAGCACGAGCAGGTACTCGCGCCGGTGGACGATCCCGCCGTTCTCCTTGTTGTTCTCGTTGAAGAAGCTGGCCCACGCGTCGCGTAGCTCCTCGCGCCGGTCGCCCAGCGACTCCGCGAGCGTCTTCGTCGGGCCGTAGCTCGTCGAGAAGAGCTCCCAGTACTCCTCGCCCGACGCGAGCGCGAGCGGTGAGACGTGCCGCTCGAGCTGGAGCTCGAACGCGTCGCCGAGGAGCTCGCGGACCGTGTCCTCGTCTCCCCAGTCGAACGGGCTGCTCGGCGGAGGGCCGGGCTGGAACGGCGCCATGATCCGGAAGAGATCCGCGACGCCGGGGCCTGGCGTCCAGTTCCCGAGGCCGATGCGGCCGCCCGGCTTCGTGATCCGCGCGAGCTCGCTCGCCACCGCCTCGTGATCGGGCGCGAACATGACGCCGCACGTCGACGAGACGACGTCGAAGCTCGCGTCCTCGAACTCTGTCCGCTCGCAGTCGCCGACGACGTAGTCGATCTCGAGCCCGCGCTCCTGTGCGCGCTCCTTCGCGGTCTCGATCAGCGCCGGGGCGAGATCGAGCCCGGTCACGGTGGCGCCGCCCTCGGCGGCCATTTCCGCGACCGCGCCGGTTCCGCAGGCGAGATCGAGCCACTTCTCGCCTGCGCTCGGCTCCAGCCGCTCGGTGACGTTCTGCTGGAGGTCGGCGATGGTCTCCGTGATGCGCTGGTACGGGCCGTTGCCCCAGACGACGCTCTGACGCGCCTTCAACTCCTCATATGCCATGTGTTCCCCCTATATGCCATGTGTTCCCCCTTCCTCGGACGCAAGAACTCTCGTCCCTCTGGACGCATGGAGCGCCCCACTTCTTCCCTCAGTCGCCGGCAACGTAATACGTCCAGCTTCCGTCTGGAGCGATCCCGGTTCGCCAGCCGAGATAGCCCGTGCCGGCGGTGAAGAGCGTGTCGATGCCGCCGAGCGGTGTGAGGAGTGTGCGCTCGTGCTGCGAGAGGTCGGCGGCGTCGGCGACGGTGTACGCCCACGGCCAGACGTAGTAGCCGCGCGAGAGGACGTACGGAAGCTCCAGGATCGCCGCCAGCTTCTCGAGCGGCCGCGCGTCCCCGGTGCGCTCGAGGTCGCGCCAGTATGCGGCCGGCCCGCCCTCGACCTCGTCGCCGAACGTGTACCGGAAGCCCGGTGCCGCGAGTGCGGCAACCGCGTCGAAGTCTCCGGCCTTTGCGGCCTCGAGAAGTGCGGCGCGCGTCTTCTCGACGGCCGCCGGCAGGCCCGAGACCGTCGTCCCCGACTGGCTCTCGTCGACGGTCGTCGTGACGGTCACCGTCTCCTCGCCCGCGCCGACGGCAGAGCCGAAGACGCCGCCGGCAATCCCGCCGAGCAACGCGAGCGCGGCGAGTGCGAGGAGGCGGAGCACCTAGGCGCCGGCCGCGAGCTCGAGCTCGCGGCGGAGCTCGATCGGGAGCCGGAACGTCACGTCCTCGTCCATGAGCCGGTACGGCTCGATGTCCGTGACGCCGCGGGCACGGAACCAGTCGCACACGCGGTTGACGAGCTTCTCGGGCGCGGAGGCTCCCGAGGTGATCCCGACCGTCTCGGCGTCCTCGAGCCATCTCTCGTCGATCTCGGTCTCGTCGTCGATGAGGTAGGCAGGGGTGCCGCTCGCGCGCGCCGTCTCGACGAGCCTGTTCGAGTTCGAGGAGTTGCGTGAGCCGATCACGAGCAGCACGTCGATCTCGGAGAGCATCTCCTTGACCGCCCACTGGCGGTTGGAGGTCGCGTAGCAGATGTCCTCCTTGCGCGGCGCGCGGATCTCGGGGAAGCGTCGGCGAAGCGCCTTGATGATCTCGCCCGTCTCGTCGACCGAGAGCGTCGTCTGGGTCACGTACGCGAGCTTCGCGTCGGCCGGCATCGCGAGCGCCTCGGCCTCCTCGACCGTCTGCACGAGGACGGTCGCGTCGGGCGCCTCCCCGGTCGTCCCGACCACCTCTTCGTGCCCTGCGTGCCCGATGAGGACGATCGTGTACCCCTCGGCCGCGTAGCGCCTCGCCTGCACGTGCACCTTGGTCACGAGCGGGCAGGTCGCGTCGATGACGTTGTGACCGAGGTTGGCCGAGTTCGCGTGGACGCTCGGAGCGACGCCGTGCGCCGAGTACACGAGGGTCGCGCCCTCGGGAACCTCGGTCTCCTCCTCGACGAAGATCGCGCCGCGGGCCTCGAGATCGCGCACGACGTGGATGTTGTGGACGATCTGCTTCCGCACGTAGACCGGGGCGCCGTAGTGGTCGAGCGCCTGCTCGACCGTCTCGACCGCGCGCTCGACGCCGGCGCAGTAGCCGCGTGGGGACGCGAGCAGCACGCGTTTCACCATGGCGACAGGGTACTTGCGGCTCGCGTGGGCCTCCCGCCTAGGTGGAGAGCTGCAGCGCCAGCTCGATCTCCTTGCCGTGCACCTCGCCCGTCTCGGCGAAGCCGAGCCGCCTGTAGAACTCGAGCGCCGAGCGGTCGCCGGGCACGACGCTCAGCGTCACCTGCTCGAAGCCGTCACCGCGGGCCTCCTCGACCAGCAGCTCGACCGCGCGACGCCCGTAGCCACGTCCCTGGTGCCTGGCGTCGATCATGAACCGCCAGACGTAGAACTCGCCCGCCTGCGGGTCGCGGTAGACCATGGCGAAGCCGACGAGCTCGTCGCGTGCCGCGATCGCGCGGAACCACGCCTTCGGCTGGAAGTACGCCTCCGCGATCGACACGGCGTTCGGCGCGACGTAGCCCTCCTGGTCGGACGCAACGGCGAGCGCCGTCACCTGGCGCACCGTCTCGGCCGTGATCTCGCGCAGCTCGACGGTCTCGGCCATCAGCGGGCAGTTTGCGCGAGGACGATCCCCGCGAGCACGATTGCGCCGCCGATGAGCTGCGCCGTGCCGAACGTCTCGCCGAGCCAGGCCCAGGCGACGACGGTCGCGACGACGGGCTCGAGCGTGCCCGCGATCGACGCCTTCGTCGCGGGGATGTGCTTGAGCGCTCCGGTGAGAAGCGTGAACGTCACCATCGTCCCCACGACGACGACGAACGTCACCAACAGCCAGACGGGCGCCGAGTACTCCGAGAGGTTCCCCTGGAGCGACACCGTGTCGTCGAGGACGTCCCACGGGAACGTCCAGAGCGGATTGACGACCGCAAAGAAGAGCGTCGCGAAGAAGAACCCGTAGAAGGAGAGCGAGACCGGGTCGCGGTGCTTCCGCTCACGCTCGGCCATGAGGATGTAGGCGGCGAGCGCGAACGCGGCTCCGAGCGCTGCGGTGATGCCGACGGTGCTGAACGCGACCCCGCTCCAGAACTCGACGACAACCGACAACCCGGTGATGCACAGGACGAGCGCCGCCCAGATCCTCCGTCCGATGTGCTCGTGGTAGACGAGGCGCGCGAAGAGCGCGACGAGGAGTGGGCCGGTGAACTGGATGAGGAGCGCGATCCCGACCGGCAGATGGTCGATCGCGACGAAGTACAGAAGCTGCACGAGCCCGATCCCGGTGATGCCGAAGACGAGGAGGAAGAGGAGCTCGCGGCGGTCGGCACGTAGTGACGCGCGGGCGAACAGGAGCAGGAACAGCAGGAACCCGACCGCCGCGCCCGTGGACCTGATCTGGGTCAGCTCGAGCGACGAGAGCCCCGAGCCGAGGACGACCTTCGAGACGGTTCCGTTCACGGCGAAGAGGCTCGCGGCGACGATGACCATCGTGTATCCGAGCCGCGTGCGGTCGTCGACGCGGCCCTCATCCGAGGGGAGGAAGGGCGCGTCGACCATCCGGAGCAGGCTATTCAATCCCGAACGCGCGCCTAGACTGTGACCGCCGGGGTGTAGCTCAGCCTGGTAGAGCGCTGCGTTTGGGACGCAGAAGCCGCTGGTTCGAATCCGGCCACCCCGATCGACGGAAGCCCTGCGAGAGCAGGGCTTCTCCCGTCAGAGGCCTAGGCGGGAGCCCGCGCGGGCTCGCGCGCGACGAGGAACGCCCACGCCGCGCCGCCGACGATCGCGCCGGCGAACGGCCCGACGAGGTAGATCCAGAGGTCGCCCCATTCACCGTCGTAGACCGCGGGCGCGAGTGACCGCGCGGGGTTGAACGATCCTCCCGAGGACGGGCCGACGGCGACTGCGCCCGTGAAGATCACGAGACCGATGAGCAACGGCGCCATGACGTCTCTCCAGGCAGCGCCCTCGGCCGCGGTGACCGTGAGGATCACCATGACGAGGAGCGCAGTCACGATCGCCTCGAGCAGGAGCGCTCCCCAGTCGTCGACTCCGATTCCGGGGGCCGTGCCGAGCCCGTCGGTCACCTCGTCGCCGAAGACGAGCGCCATCGTGCCGACGGCGCAGAGGCCACCGAGCATCTGTGCGATCCAGTAGGGGACCACTTCGCGGGCGGGGAACCTTCCGGCGGCGAGCAGCCCGGCCGATACCGCCGGGTTGTAGTGACCGCCGGACACGTGGCCGAACGCGGCGATCGCGACGACGAGCCCGAAGCCGAAGCCTGCAGCGACGCCGACCGGGCCGATCCCCTCGATGCCGCCCTGGAGGACGACGGCGATGCCGCTGAACCCGAGGAAGAAGAAGAAGAACGTGCCGAGCGCCTCGGCTGCAAGGCGGGTTCCGAGCGAATGCCTCATCCACGACGTCGGTTCGACGCTCCACCGAGGTCTCCTGGCCCGCATGTCTACCCTGACGCGCGGTGCTCCGCGCTCTCGCACTCCTCTCGTGTCTCGCCTGCCTCGCGCTCGCCGTCGCGCCGGCGTGGTCCGCGCCGCAGCCCATTGCGACCGTCGAGCCGATCGGCCCGTCGCTACGGAAGACGATGACCGGCGTCTCGTGGCGCCCGGGTTGCCCGGTCGCTCTCCGCGATCTCCGCGTGGTCACTGCGCGCCACTGGGGATTCGACGGCCGCCAGCACACGGGGCGGCTCATCGTCCATCGCGACGTCGCGGCTGACGTCGCCTCGGTTCTCCGGAGACTGCATGCGGCGCGCTTCCCGATCCGCCGCATGGTTCCCGTGGACACCTACGGTGCGAGCGACTTCCGGTCGATCGAGGCGGACAACACGTCCGCATTCAACTGCCGGTACGTCGAGGGGACGAGCCGCTGGTCGGAGCACGCATACGGGCGGGCGATCGACTTCAACCCGATCGAGAACCCGTACGTCAGCGGCGGCAGGACGTCTCACCCCGCGAGCGTGCCCTACGTCGACCGGGCTCCTTGCCGCCGCGGGATGGCGTGCCCCGGCAACGTCGTCGTGCGGGCGTTCGAAGGCGGTCGGCTGGGGCTGGGGCGGCTACTGGTCGGGGGTCAAGGACTTCCAGCACTTCTCCGCGAGCGGCCGCTAGCACTCGTTTAGGCTCCTCGCAGCCGTCGTCAAGCGAGGAGACACGAAGCCGTGAGCCGCCCGACGCGAGTCGAGGTCGCCCAGCTGATGCCGGGCCTCAAGGACGATCTCGGCCGTCTTGTGGCGATGCCGTCGATCTCCGGCCTCGAGTATCCGGCCGAGACACGTCCCGCCCTCCTCGAGGCGTACGAGGAGGTCGTTCGCCTGTTCCGGGATGCGGGCGTGACGATTCTCGACCCGCTCGAGCTGCCCGACACCGCGCCCGTGCTGCTCGGAGAGATCGCCGCGCCCGAGGGCGCGCCCACGGTGCTGCTCTACAGCCACTACGACGTCGTTCCCGTCGGCGACGAGGACAAGTGGGAGTCGCCGCCGTTCGAGGCAACCGAACGCGACGGTGCGATCTACGGCCGAGGCTCGGCCGACACGAAGTCGAACATCCTCATGCACGTCGGGGCGATCCGCGCCTGGGGCGGGAAGCCTCCGGTCGGCATCAAGGTCGTGATCGAGGGTCAGGAGGAGGTCGGCGGCGGCGCGTTCGCGACCTTCCCGGCGATTCGCCCGGAGCTGTTCGACGCGGACGCGATGGTGATCGGCGACATGGGAAGTGTGCGGCCCGGCGTCCCGACGCTCACGATCGCGCTGCGCGGGATGATGGCGGTCACCGTCGAGGCGAGGACGCTCGCCGGCCCGAAGCACAGCGGTCAGTTCGGCGGCGCTGCGCCCGACGCGTTGCTCGCGCTCGTCCGGGCGCTTGCGACCATGCACGACGAGAACGGCGACGTCGCCGTCGAGGGCCTCAGGCGCGAGCCGTGGACCGGGGCGACGTACACCGACGAGGAGTTCAGGACGCTCTCGGAAACGCTCCCGGACGTGCCGTTCCTCGGGACGGGCGAGCTCGGCGAGCGGATCTGGTCCGGGCCGGCGCTCACCGTGACCGGAATCGACGCATTGCCGGTCGATCGCGCCGTGAACGCCGTCGTGCCCTACGCGCGAGCGAAGGTGAGCGGCCGCATCCATCCCGAGCAGGACCCGCTCGAGGCGCAAGCGGCGCTCGTGCACCACTTCGAGAGCATGCGGCCGTACGGCGTCTCGCTCGTCGTCCACACCGCGGAGACCGGGAGCGGGTTTGCCGCCGCCACCGGAGGACCCGCGTACGCCGCCGCACGTGAGGCGCTGGCCGATGCCTGGGGCGGCGAGCCCGTCAGCGTCGCCACCGGCGGTTCGATCCCGCTCGTGAACTACCTCCAGCAAGCGGCGCCGCGCGCGGAGATGCTCCTCATGGGCACGACGGACGGCTTCGCCAACATCCACGCGCCGAACGAGCGCGTGCTGGTCGACGAGTTCGCGAAGGCCGTGCTCGCCGAGGCCGACTTCTTCGGTCGCTACGCGGCGTCGTTCGAGAATCGGGAGGAGAAATCGTGACGAGCGCTCCGGTAGCGATGCCCGAGAAGGCGCCGCTGATGCAGCGCATCCTCGGCGCGATCGAGCGCGGCGGGAACAAGATGCCCAACCCGGCCATCCTGTTCGTCTGGCTGTGCGTGATCGTGATCGTCCTCTCCGCGCTGCTCGCCTGGGCGGACATCAAGGTCACCTACCAGGTCGTCGAGCCGCCGCCGGTCCAGGTCGAGGAGGTCGTCAACGGCGGCTCCACACAACCCTCGGGCGGCCTGCCAAATGCATCGGTCCAGGAGGGCGACTACACCGTCCGCGAGGAGACCGCGTCCATTCAGAGCCTTCTCTCCGCCGACGGAGTCCGCTTCCTCTTCACCTCGTTCGTCGCCAACTTCCGCAACTTCGCCGCGGTGGCGATCATCCTCGTGGTCATGATCGGCGTCGGCCTCGCGGAGGCCGCGGGGCTGATCGGGGCACTCATCCGCAAGCTCGTCGCCGTCTCCTCGGAGGCGCTGCTGACGCCGATCATCATCTTCATCGGCGTCCTCTCGAGCATCGCCTCGGACGCCGGGTATCTCGTGCTGATACCTCTCGGCGCGGCCGCGTTCAAGAGCGTCGGGCGTAACCCCCTCGCCGGGATGGCGGCTGCGTTCGCCGGCGTCGCAGCGGGGTTCGGCGTCAACTTCCTGATCACCCCACTCGACGGCGTGCTGACCGAGATCACGAACGACGCGAGCGCGCTCGTCGATCCCGACCGCTCGATCGACCTCGCGGCGAACCTGTACTTCGGCATCGCCTCGACGATCCTCGTCACGATCGTCCTGACGCTCGTCTCCGTGTACATCGTCGAGCGAAGCCTCGGCAAGCACGACCCCGCGGACGAGAGCGACGACGAGTCGCTCGACGCCGACAAGGGCCCCGAGGTGTCCCCGGAGGCCGAGGCGAAGGGGCTTCGCTACGCGCTCTTCGCGACCCTGGCCGTGCTCGTCGGGATCACGCTGCTCACCGTGTTCCCGGATGCACCGCTGCGCGACCCCGTCACCGGAGACATCATCGGAGACTCGCCGTTCATGGACAGCCTGATCGTGATCATCACGATCATCTTCTTCGCGGCAGGGCTCGCCTACGGTCGTGGAGCCGGGACGATCCGTACGAGCGACGAGGTGCTCGCATCGATCACGAAGTCGTGGGCAGGTCTTGCGAGTCTGCTGTTCCTGTTCCTCCTCATCGCGCAGTTCATCGCGTACTTCAACTACTCGAACATGGCGCAGGTGGCGGCCGTGAAGCTCGGCGACTGGCTCGAGGAAGCCAACATCGGGGTGGTCTGGCTGCTGATCGGCTTCGTGCTCGTGACGATGCTGGTCGATCTGATCATGCCGGCGGCGATCGCCAAGTGGGCGATCCTCGCCCCGATCTTCATCCCGCTCTTCCTGCGGCTCGACGTCGCGCCGCAGACCGTGCTCGCCGCCTACCGTGTCGGCGACTCGCCGTTCAACGTGGTCACGCCGCTGATGGCGTACTTCCCGCTGATCATCATCTTCGCGCAGCGCTATCGCAGGGACGCGGGCATCGGCACCGTCGTCGCGATGATGCTCCCGTTCGTCGTCGTGCTGTCGATCATCTGGACCCTGTTCTTCGTCGGCTGGTACCTGATCGGGATCCCGCTCGGCCCAGGTTCGCCGGTCCATCTCGACTGACCGCCACGGGGGCGGCGCGCCGGCGTGAACGACGAGACGCTCACCTTCCTGAGACCGGCGGCCATCGGTTCGGTGTCTACTGGAAGCTCGGCCTCCAGCTGCTCGTCCTCGACGGCGTGGTGGCCGTGCTCGCCGTTCCGGTGATCTGGTCGCTCAGCCGATAGGGCGGCCCAGCGACGTGGCGACAGCGGGCGGTCGCTAGTCGGCCGCGCCACGGATGACCGCGTCGCCGACGCTGACCCGGCCGGGCGTCGTGACGCTGCCGTAGACGCCGAAAGGCAGCGGTTCCGTGTGACCGTCGCGCCGGTAGCGCGCGAGCGTTCCGAGAGTGTCGAGGTCGGTGACACCGGTGTCCGGGTCGTGCGATGTGACGAGGCACCGCCCGACGTCCCCTGTGACCCCGATCGCAGCCGAGCCGATCCGGATCGAGCCGCCGATCCACGCGTCCTCCGCGTGCGGCTCGACGCCGTCGATCTCGAACGTCATCCGAAAGCGCCGGCCGTCGACCGGCCGCCCGACGGCCGCCTCCTCGCGTAGCCGCTCGAGGGAGCCGCGGGACACGAGCGACACGACGCCGCAGTTCGCGCCACGGTCGGTCGCGTGCTGCTCGGACCAGAGCAGCGTCAACGGTCGGCCGACGTGCGCGGAGATCGCGTCCTCCCACGGCCCCACCACGAGACGCGAGGCGTGCGGACGTCCGTACAGGACCGCGTCCACCGGCTCGCCGAGATCGACCACGCCCTCGACGCGGGCGCCGTCCGGGAACTCGAGCGCGAGCTCGCGCGTCCCCTCGTCCCAGTGTGGCCGGATCGTGACCATCGGGCCGTTGCGCTTGTTGTTGAAGAGGCGCCCGTCCTCGTCCACGAGCCAGAACCGCCGGTCGCCGCGAATGCCACCCTCCTCGAGCTCGACGGCCTCGGGATGGGCGAGGCCCAGGGACTTGACGGGCGCGATGGAGATCCGCTCGACGCGAGCTTCCACGGTCGCACAGTAGACGCGGGCCGGGCTAGCTCGAACAGAACGCCGCGAGCTGAAGTCGCCGGACCGCGTCCTCCAGCTCCGCGGAGAGCGGATACGTGTTCACGACGAGGACGACCTGGCGGGACCCGTTCTTCGTGTTCCACGCGACGGCGATCGTGCCCTGGACGTTCCCGGTGTGACCCCAGGCCTCGCCGCACGGAGTCGGGAACATCGCGAGCCCGAGGCCGTACCGGTTCGCACCTGCCGGAATGAGCGTCTCCATCTCGCGAAGCGCGCTCGCGCCGACGACTCGTCCGCGCAGGAGAGCGGCGAAGAAGCGCTCTACGTCGTCGGCCGTCGAGACGATCGCTCCCGCGGCTCCCGTCCACCAGGCCGGCTCCGAGACGGTGTCGACGGGAGTCCCGGTGACGATGCCCTGGTGTGAGGGCGGCCGATGCCCGTGGATGTGCGGTCCGCGGACCAGGCCCGGGACGAAGGTCGTATCGCGAAGGCCCAGAGGGCGGAACAGGCGCGCGCGGAGCTGGCGCTCGAGAGGGGCACCGCCTGCCCGCTCGGCGATCAGGCCGAGGAGGATGTAGTTCGTGCTCGAGTAGGCGAACGAGCCGCCGGGAGGGTGCTCGCGAGAGTGAGCGGCCGCGATCGCGACCAGTTCCTCGGGCATCCATCGACGCCCCGTGTTGCGGAGCACCCGCTCGTCTTCGACGTAGTCGAACAGCCCGGACGTATGCGACAGCAGCTCGCGAACGGTGATCGACCGACCGTCCGGCAGGAGATCCGGAAGCCAGCGCTCGACCGAGTCGTCGAGCGTGAGCCCGCCGTCTTCCACGAGGCGCAGCACGAGTGCGGCCACGAAGGTCTTCGTGATGCTCCCGATCCGAAACCGCTCGTCGCCACGCATCGGGATCGGCGGCTGACCCTCGGCGACGCCTCGCGCCTCGCGGTGCACCTGCCCGTCCTGTCGCAGGACCACGACGGCGCCCGGGGCGCCGGCGGCCACCACCTGGTCGAGGAGCTCGCCGAGGCTCGGCTCGTGCTCGCCGCGTGAGACAGCGCATCCCGGCAGGACAAGCGCCGAGACGAGGATCGCAAGCGCGGAAGCGATGCGAAGCATCGCTCGGAGCCTATGTGTGTGCTCTTTCCGCGGAGGAGAAGCGGGCGGTCGGGTTCGAACCGACGACATCCAGCTTGGAAGGCTGGCGCTCTACCAACTGAGCTACGCCCGCGCTCCAACTAGCGTAGCGCCGTGGACCCGTACGCGTGGTCGTGGAACCCGGAGGCGCTCGTCATCGTTCCGCTGCTCACGGTCGCGTACGTCGTCGCAGTGCGCCGCTTCCCCGCTCCCTGGTGGCGCGTCGCCAGCTTCGTGGCGGCAATGGCGCTGCTCCTCCTCGTGGCGATCACGCCGTTCGAGACGATCGCCATGAACTACCTGCTCTCGATCCACCTTCTGCAGAACGTCGTCCTCGCCGAGTGGGCACCGCTCCTCGTCGTCCTCGGGCTCCCTCCTACGCTCGCCGGGGAGATCGTCAGGCCGAAGACCTTCCGGGTTCTGACCCATCCGGCGGTGGCGCTCCCGCTCTGGCTCGGGAACTACATGATCTGGCACCTGCCGTGGATCTATGACACGGCCCTCGAGAACCCGCACTCCCTCCTCCATCTCGAGCACGCGCTCTATTTCCTCACGGGCGTTGCGATGTGGTGGAGCATCCTGCAGGACGAGCCGCATCGTCTCGGGGCAGGGGCACGTGCGGCGGTCGTCCTCGCGGCGTTCGTCCTCGGGAGCCCGATCGGTCTCGTGATCGCGCTCGTCCCGAGCCCGATCTACGACTTCTACGAGGGTGCGCCCGAGCGTCTCTGGGGACTGTCTGCGCTCGAGGACCAGCAGCTCGCGGGCATGGCGATGGCGGCCGAGCAGGCGATCGTCTTCTTCGTCGTCTTCGCCTACTGGGCCTTCCGCTTCATCGCGGAGCAGGAGGAAGCGTCGGCCGAGGAGGACGCCCTGGAAGGCCAGTACCCTCCTGGTACGCGCCCGTAGCTCAGTGGACAGAGCGGCGGACTTCTAATCCGCGGGTCGCAGGTTCGAATCCTGCCGGGCGCATGGAAATACCTGCAAAGTGGCTGTTTCGGGGATCGCCACGAAGCTCCAGTTGAGTGACGGGGCAGCTCAAGCGCTTTCTTATCCGCATACGGCCATGAACTCGTCTTCCACGACGGCCAGTCCTGTGGGCTCGAAGGCCCACAGGACTTGTCGCGCAGGCGCGTCCGTCGCGTGGCTCCGATGAGGTTACGTCTGGGTGGCTCCTTCCTCGTTAGGGAGACTCGCTCGGCCATGGGCCAGAGCGACGTGTGCAGTTGCTTCGCGGCGCTGCGCACCGCGCAGGACGGCGTATGACCACGCCGTTCTCACGATGCCCCAGCCGAGAGCAACCACGCCGCTGACCAGCAGCGCGTACGCGAAGTCCGGAAGCCCTTGGGCCAGAGTCGGCAGCGACAGGCCGAGTTGCCTGGGCACCAGCACGAGGACGAAGGAGGCCCAGGCGAGGTTCACTGCCAGAGCCAGGCCGGTGCGCGACTTCCAGCCGAACCAGCCGGTCGGGATACGACGACGCCTCAGGGCGACGATCGACCGGATCATTCCTACAACCTGGAGGACGATCGCTCCGAACAGCCCGGTGTATGCAACGAAGACGCCGGTGCTGGACGGAGGAGATGGTGGTTCCTGTCCCACGAGGAGGCTGGCGACGCCCTCGGCCACCGTTCCCATGCGTCCACGAAGGAAGAGATCCACGGAGTTCTCGGCGTTCATCAGCACGACGACTCCCTGATCCGTACCGGGTAGGAGCACGATGTTGGCGTGGTAGTTGAACGTCTCTCCCTGATGGAAGACGGCGGGGATGCCGTTGACCGGCCCGACGAACCAGCCCATGCCGTACGACGTGTCGGCTTCGGGTGTCGGGACGGCTGCTCGGTGCAGCTCGGCCGTTCCCGACGGTGACAGGACTGCGGCGCCCTTGTAGCGGCCACCGTTGAGCTGGGCGATCAGGTAGTGGGCCATGTCCTCCGCGCTCGAGATGAGGTACCCGGCCGGGAGAAGGCCGCGGTTGTAGGACTCGTTGGCGGCTGCGGGCCGGCCGAACCAGTAGCGGTGGCCGGTAGCGAGCCCTTGCGGCTCTGCCTCGGCTTCGGACGTGAAGGAGCTGCGCATCTCGAGAGGGCCGAAGATGTGCCGCTGGACGTAGGTCTCGTAGGGCTGCCCGCTCACGGTCTGCACGATGAGGCCGAGCACCGAGTAGTTGATCGTGCTGTATTGGTGGGTCGCGCCCACCGGGGTGGTCAGTTGGGCGGAGCTCAGCTCCCGGACGGCCTGTTCCAGCGCGTCGTCACTCGTATCGTCGTTTCCCTGGAACGACCTTCCGGTCTTCGTCGACAGGCCGCTGGTCTGGTTCAAGAGGTGGCGAACGGTGATCTGTGTCGACGCGTGTTCGTCGGCCACGCGGAACCACGGGATGTAGCGCTGCACGGGCGTGTCGAGCGCAACTTCCCCTGCCTCGACGAGCTGCATGACCGCGAGGGCGGTGACCGACTTGCTCAACGAGCCGATGACGAAGGGCGTCTTCGGCGAGACGGCTCGCCCGGACGAGTCGGCCTCGCCGAAGCCGCGCATGTGCGTGATTCGATCGCCCTGGACGATGCCTAGCGCCAAGCCGGGGATGCGCTGGACTGCCATCTCGGAACGCACGTAGCCGTCGATCGCAGCCATATCGGGGGCGGACGGTGAGCCTCTGCCAACACTGACCTCGGAACCCCCGGGTCGGGTTACCAGGTAGGCAGCGCCGAGAACGAGCGTCGTGAGCAGCGCGACGAGGCCGATCGTCCGACGTCGCGCAGTTCCACGGCGCTTCCGGATGGCCGGCTTGGCGTCGTTCGCCGGCTCGGCCTCGACACCGGGCTCGCGGGCCGGCAGGAAGCGGATCACGAGCAAGGCCATGACGGCGGCGAGCGCCGCGCCGACGAGAAGGCCGAGGCCCATCGCCTGCGTGAACGCATCCCCGGCCGTGGCGAGCAGCTCGGAGGCCGCTCTGGGCGGGAGCTGGGTCGCGACTGCGTTGGCGCCACCGATCGAGCTCTCCGCCGCAGTCTGCGCCTGGGGAGGCAGAGCGCCGAGCGAGCCCTCGACATCGTCGGAGTAGAGGGAGCCTACGAGCGAGCCGACGACCGCTACACCGAGCGCTCCAGAGACCATCCGCGCGACGGTGTTCGTGGCGGACGCGACGCCGGACTTGGCGGCGGGCACGGCGCCGACGACTGCCTCGGTCGCGGGGGCCATGACCCAGCCCATCGCGAGCGCGAGCCCGAAGAACCAGGCCGCGACCGCGAGCCCTCCGGTGGTCGGCTCGAAGAGCATGGTCAGGGCCATGAGGAGCGCGAGCCCCGTCAGGCCGGCCGCCACGACGCGTGAAGTCCCGAGTCGAGACACGGCTTTGCTCGATGAACCGGCGCCGATCATCAACCCGAGCGCCAGGGGGCTCATGAGCGCACCGGCCTCGATCGCGCTGTAGCCGTGTGCGAACTGCAGGTACTGGGTCAGCACGAAGATCCCGCCGAGCAGGGTGAAGAAGGCGACGCTGACAGCCGCGGTACCGACGCTGAAGCGGGGTCTCCGGAAGAAGTCGAGGTCGAGCATCGGGCTCGCTACGCGCCTCTCCCACCAGATGAAGGAACCCAGCAGCGCGACGCTTGCCGCGAGCGACCCGAGCACGAGGCCGGACGTCCAGCCCTGCTCGGGGGCCTCGATGATTGCGTAGACGAGGATGCTGAAGCCGGTGGCGGAGAGCGCCGCGCCGAGCAGGTCGAACGAGCCGGGGTGCGGATCGCGGCTCTCGGGCACATAGCGGATGCCGAGCAGCAGCGCTGCGACTGCGAACGGGACGTTGACCAGGAAGACCGACGACCATGCGAACCACTCCAGGAGCAACCCGCCGGCCAGCGGCCCGAGCCCGATCCCGACCGCCGCGAGTGCGGCCCAGATCGCAATCGCCTTGCCGCGCTCCTCGCCGCTGAAGACGTTGGCGATGATCGAGAGCGTGGCAGGCATGATCAACGCCGCTCCCACTCCCATCGCTGCGCGCACGCCGATCACCTGGTCGGACGAGTCTGCGACGAGGGCGCCGAGGCTCGCGAGTCCGAAAATCGAGATGCCCGCCTGGAGCGCAAGCTTGCGCCCGAAGCGGTCTCCCAGGGTGCCGAACACGAGCAGCAGTCCCGCGAAGACGAGCAGATAGGAGTCGACCATCCACTGCAACTCGGATGGGGAGGCGTCGAACTCGGTCTGCAGCGTTGGCAGGGCGACGTTCAGGATCGTGTTGTCGAGCCCGATGATGAAGAGGCTCAGCGAGAGCACGCCGAGCGTCTTCCACCGGCGCGCGTACTGGACGGGGTCGATCGTCATCGGTCTGCACTCCTTTCAGCGATGAGGGTCTGCGGCTGCAGAGCGAGCGACGCACGCATTGCATCGCCGAGACGGGAGCCTCGACCGGACGCGTACGCAAAGGGGTGGTAGAAGGCATCGAGCGCGCACGTGCTCGGGACGTCGATGTGGAGCTCCTCGTCGAGCTTCTGGTCGACGACGGTGACCTTGACTCCGTCGGCCACCTTGCTCCAGACGAGCGAGACCACGAGGCCGTCGCACTCCCGGCTTGCGAGCTCTTTCCAGTCGTTGACTGCGGTTGTCGTCACGATCGACCTCCCTTGATCGGTTGTCTGCTCACGGGAGGGATCGTCCGCGGCGCCTGGGTGAGCCGACCTCACCCAGGGCCCCAGTCCACCCTGGGTGAACCGGCGGCAGGCGCTGTACGCTCTGTTGCAATGTCGGCATACACGTCGACGGACGTCGAGGAGGCTGCGCGCCCCCTCATCCAGTCGAAGCTGGAGCCTCCCGTCCCGCGCCAGCGCGTCTCGCGGCGCGAGCTTCTCGAGCTCTGCGTGGGCGGCCCACCGCGCAAGCTGACGCTCATCCGCGCTCCCGCAGGGTGGGGGAAGTCGACGCTGCTCGCGGACTGGCATGCGTTCGAGAGCGAGACCCGGCCGTTCGCATGGGTCGCGCTCGACGAGGGCGACAACGACCCAGTCCGGTTCTGGACCTACCTCATCCATGCGCTTCGTACCCTCGACCCGAGCGCCGGTGTGGTCTCGCTTCCGATGTTGCGGGCTCCGCGGGTGAGCGTCGTCGACGACGTTCTCCCGGCGCTCTGCAACGAGCTGGCGGCGTTACCGCACCGGGTCGTGCTCGTGCTGGAGGACTACCACGTGGTCGAGAACCCGGAGATCGACGAGGGTCTCTCCTTCCTTCTCGGGCACCTGCCCCAGACCCTCGAGGTCGTGCTCACGAGCCGCTCCGAGCCAGCGCTCCCGCTCGCACGCCTCCGCGCCCGCGGCGAGCTGGCCGAGATCGACGCGCAGCACCTCCGCTTCTCCGCGGAGGAAGCCGGAGAGTTTCTCAACGACCTACACGGGCTCGACCTCGACCGTGAGGACGTCATCCGCCTGCGTGAGCTCACGGAGGGCTGGGCGGCGGGCCTCTACCTTGCGACGCTGACCATCCGCGGCCGGGAGAGCGCGCACGAGTTCATCGAGGCATTTGCCGGCGACAACCGCCACGTCGTCGACTACCTGAGCGCGGAGGTGCTCGCCGGCCTCCCCGACGACACGAGAGGCTTCCTCCTCCATACATCCGTGCTGCAGCGACTGTGCGCCCCGCTCTGCGACGCCGTCACCGACCGACCCGGCTCGGTGCTCACACTGCATGAGCTCGAGCGCTCGAACTTCTTCCTCATCCCCCTCGACTCGAAGCGCGAGTGGTACTGCTACCACCACCTCTTCGGCGACCTTCTGCGCCGCGAGCTCGCGCTCGCCGAGCCCAAACACGCTCGCACGCTGCATCGCCGCGCGAGCGCATGGCACCGCGAGCACGGCTCGGCCTCCGAGGCGATTCATCACGCGATCGAGGCAGAGGATGTGGGCGACGCCTCCGAGCTCATCCTTCGCCACTGGATCGAGGCGCGAGACCTGGCTCGACTCGAGACCCTGCTCGCCTGGCTCGACGGCCTTCCGCCGGAGGCGGTGGCAGGCGATGCGCGGCTGTGCCTCGTCAGGGCGACGACGCTGCAGGAGGTGGGCCGGATCGCCGAGGCCGATCAGTGGCTGGAAGCGGCCGCGCGGGGGGCGGCCGACGGCTCGCTCCTGGCCGGCCCGGCCTCTGTCGCATCCGGGGTGGCGGCATCGCAGTCCATCAATCAGTACTTCCGCGGAGATGTGGGTGGGATCGCCGAGATCGCGCGACCCGCGCTCGAGCTCGAGGAGGCCGGCTCCGACTATTGGCGAAGCGCCCTCCTAACCACCTTCGGCGTCTCTGCCTTCCTCGGAGGGGAGGGGGCTGACGCCGCCGCCATCCTCGACCAAGCCGTGCTGTCGAGCGAGGCGTCCGGCCACGCCCTTGCGCTGATCCACGCCCTCGGCTGGTGCGCCGTCGTCCATGCTGCGATCGGTGACTCGGACCGCACCCGGCAGTTGCTCGACGACACGGAAGCGATGCTCGAGCGCACGGGTCTGACGGCGTACTACGGCATGTCCATGGCGCATGTCGCCCGCGGGAAGCTGCTCGAGGGGCAGGGTCGGCTGAAAGAGGCCGACGAGGCGCTCGCCCGAGGAACCGAGCTGGCTCGACGAGGGGACGCCAAGTTCGACCTCTCGTACGGGCTCCTCACCCACGCGGAAGTAATGGGAGGCCTCGGTGACCGCCGCGCTGCGAACGGAATGCTCCGCGAGGCTCGCAACGCGGTCGCGGCGTGCGCCGATCCGGGCGTCCTGCCGGAGCTCGTGGCGAGAGTCGAGCGCAAGCTCCGCCTGGCGCCGAGCCGTCCCACGCAGACGTACGACGAGGATCTCAGTGAGCGGGAGCTCGCCGTGCTCCGCCTGCTGGCGACCGATCTCACGCAACGCGAGATCGGGCAGGAGCTGTACGTCTCGTTCAACACCGTCAAGACGCACGTGAAGAGCATCTTTCGCAAGCTCGACGTCGCCACGCGCCCGGATGCGGTGACGCGCGCACGCGAGCTGAGACTGCTCTGACCTCCCGATTCGGATAACAAATCAGCGGACAGAGCGGCGGACTTCTAATCCGCGGGTCGCAGGTTCGAATCCTGCCGGGCGCATCCGCGGCGGCCGACGCGACGTGTGACCGACGAGCGTCTAGCGGATCACGTACAGGGCGTGCCGGCGCCGCTGCGCCTCGCGATCTCTGGCCTGCCGCGCGACGGCACGCTGGTAGTTGTCGAGCTCCCACCGCTCTCGGCGAAGCTGCTCCCGCTCGTCCTCCGACAGGCGGATGCTGTGGAGCGCATCCCTGATCCGCTGGAGGTCGTCGTTCGTGCTCACGGTGCGACCCTAATTCGGCCGAGCGCCTTTGTGAAGTCCGAACCGGCCGGCGCGGCCGCATGCAGGCGGTTGCGCTCGCTATCAGCAGATCTCTTCGAGCCTGAGTAACGCGCTAGGGGCGACGAGGAGGGCTTAGGATCCCTGGTCGCCCCACGGCGTTCCCCCCACCAGACGAACCGGTGCCGGCTCACGCATCGGTGCGCGGAGCATCGCGAGCAGCTCCCCCTCGTCGACGAACGTCGTCTCGCTCCCCTTCGCCGCAATGTGCTCGACGACGCCGCACAGCGGCTGCTCCTTCTCCGAGGAGTAGGGCGGGACCCACACACGAACGATGAACGTCTCCATACCGCTAGCCGCTCCGCCGCCATGCTCGGATGGACCTCGCGCACACCCCGGGTGCAGGCACGACCCGCATCAGCCGCCGTCTCGCTCCCCACGAGCACGCGCCGTGCGATTCCCGCAGCGCCGGGACGGTCGCGCAGACGACCGTCGTCCCGGCTCCCCCGAACCGGGACGTCGGCTGCCACGAGTGCGACCCCGAGGTGTGCGCTTGGTTCATGCCGGGATCATGCGGCCGGCCGTTTCGGCTGCCTTAGAGCGAGCTTAGGGCGGCTTTACGGCGAGGCCGTCAGGAGCGCGCAATCGCGGTCGCTGCAGGGAACGACGCCGATTCGATTCCGATCGATTCCATGCGTTGACAGTAGGCGCGGAAGCGTCGGCGGGCCTCGCCATGCCGCCCGGCGGCGTCGAGCGCGGCGATCAGACCCAGGTGGGCGGGCTCGTCGTAGGGATCGCGCTCGAGGACGCGCAGGTAGTAGCGCGTCGCGGCATCGGCGTCGCCACGAGCGGACGCGTCCTCCGCGAGGGCGCGGGCGACCTCGGTGTAGGCGACGCGGGCTTCCTCCCGGAGCCCGACGGCCCAGTCCTCGTACGCGTCCTCCTCGAGGAAGTCGCCGGAGTACGCCGCCTCGGCCGTTGCGAGCTTCGCCGGCGCCTCCGGGCTCGCCTGGCGCAGCGCCGCGAGGGCATCGGCCGCCGTGAGCAGGAACCGCTCGACGTCGACGGCGAGGTTCTCGGACTGGATCCAGACCGAGCTCCGGTCGGCGGCGATGAAGTGGTCGGCGTCGAAGCGCTTCTCGGGGTCGAGCACGGTACGGACCGTGCTCAGGAGGACCGAGAGGCGGTTGCCGAGACGCTCTGGGCTCTGCTCGGGCCACAACGCCTCCATGAGGAAGTCGCGCGGCGTCGGGCGGCCGCGCCGCGCGACGAGGATCTTCAGGAGGTCGCGCGCCTTCCGCGACTGCCAGGCCGTCAGCGGGATCGGCTCGCCCCCGCGGATCACGCGGAAGCGCCCGAGCGCCTGGACGACGAGCGGGAGGCCCGCGTCGCGCGGCAGGAGAGACGACAGCGCGGCGCGATACCCGCGCGCGCCGAGCTCTTGCAGCCGCTCCTCTGCGGCACGCGCGGAGTCCGCGTCCCCGGAGAGCAACGCGGCGAGGAGTGCGACGCGCGCCTCGCCGAGCGGGCTCCGGAGGTCTCGCCAGATCGCGGCCGCCTCCTCGAGGCGGCCGAGCTCGTCGGCAGGCTCCGGCGCAGCGAGGACTCGCAGCTCGATCGACTCGGCGAGCCCCGCGCGGTCGCGACGGACCCCGGCGGCCACCGTCGCCTCCGAGGCGCGCGTGAGTGCGGCCTCGCGGTCGTCCCTCGCCAGCGAGACCCAGCCGGCCGCGAGCAGTGCGTCCACATGGTTCATGCCGTACCCGAGCGCGACCGCCCGTTCGGCGAGTGCCGTCGCTTCCTCCGGCTCGTCGGCTGCGAGCACGCGTGCCAGGCCGCAGAGCGAAGGGACGAGGCCCTGGAGGTCGGACGCCGTCTCGGCTTGCGAGATCGCCTCCTCGTAGGTGGCGCGCGAGAGCGCCCAGTCGCCGCGCTCGCGGTAGATCTCACCCAGCTTCTCCAGCGGGTAGGCCACCATCCGCGAGCCGAGCCGGCGGTAGATCTCACGGGCGTCCTCGAGGTCGGCGACCGCCTCCTCGAGCCTGCCCAGCTTCCCGCGCGCCTCGCCGCGATTCGTGAGCGCGAGCGCTCGGAAAGCGGCAAATCCCGCGAGGTCGGCGAGCCGAAGGCCGAGGTCGAGCTCGGCGATCGCCTCCTCGTAGGCGCCTTCCTCGAGATGGCGCGAGCCACGGTTCGTCCGGACGCGGATCAGCTGGAGAACGTCCCCCGCTCGGTCGGCGTAGTCGAGCGCTCGGAGGTAGTGCGCGTCGTTCGCGTTTCGGTCTCCTTCCAACGCGGCGAGCATCGCCAGCACGGTGTGCGCCGCCGCGAGCGCCTGTGGGTCGCCGGCGGCCGAGGCGATCCCGAACGCCCGCTCGGCGTCGGCGCGGCACTCGTCGGTCTCGGAGCGGAGCCAGTGCGCCGTGGCCCTCCACGCGAGGAGCAGCGCCAGGTCGCGTGCATCGCCGTCCTCGCCGGCGCGGTCGTACGACGCCATCGCATCGTCGAGCCGCCCGCGGAGGTACTCGAGCAGGCCCATGCGCCATGCGAGCGCCGGGGCGAGCACATCGTCGTCGCCCGCGGCGCGGTCGAAGCAGCGGAGAGCCTCGTCCCAGTCGCCGCGGACCTGGAAGGCCTCGCCGGCGAGCTGCTCGATGGAGGCATCGCGCCCGCCCTCCGGCAGGAGTGCGACCGCGTTGAGGACCGCATCGCCTGCGCCGTGCGCGAGCAGCGTCGAGCCGTGCGACGCGAGCAGGCGGCCGAGCTCCGCGGTGTCGTCGGCCTCCGCGAGACAGCGCAGTGCTTCCTCGATGTGCCCGTGCTCCTCGAACCACTGCGCCGCGCGCATGCGCAGGGCGCGAGCCTCGGCCTCGTCCGGGAGGAGCTGGGCGAGCGCGAACTCGCGAACGGGAGCGCCGAGCGAATACCAGCCCGCAGGGTGGCCATGGAGCTCGACGAAGAGGCCGCGCCGGGCAAGCGACCCGAGGATCTCCGCCGGGCTTTCGACTCCCAGCGCCTCGCACAACTCGGGCGTGAAGCGCTCGAGCGGGGCGACGAAGCGCACGAGCTCCTCGACGCCGGGGGGCTCGTTGGCGAAGACCTCGGACGCGAGATACGCGAAAAGCGGCCCGCCGGGCCGGCGGATGCCCTCGAGCGCCTCACGGCGACCTGTGGGTGGCACGCCTCGGAGGGTCTCGACCGCGAGCCGGACCGCCGCGGGCCAGCCGCCCGTCGCTCGGTGCAGCTCGGCCGCCGTCTCCGCGTCGTCGTCGCCCGTCAGTGCAACCAGGAGCTCGGCGGTCTCATCGACGTCGAACGCAAGATCCGATCCGCTCAGCTCGAGCACCTGGCCCTGGCCGCGCAAACGCTCGATGGGGAACGACGGCTCGACACGCGACGCGAGGACGATGTGGACCTGCGCGGGTGCCTGCCGGCAGAGCGACTCGATGAGCTGCATCGCTCCGGGCGACTCCGAGAGCTCGTGCACGTCGTCCACGACGAGCACGAGGTCGCGGCGGAGCTGGGACTGCAGCGCCTCGCAGACGAGCGCCGCGACTCCCTGGGCGCGTGCCCGGTCGTCGGCCTCCGCGTCGGGACCGGCTGCACTCGCGACTGCGGCGGCGATCTCGGTCGGGACCAGAGGCACCCGGAGGCGAAGCGCGTCGACGATCCCGCGCGCGAAGACCGCGAGCGACTCGTCTTCGGGAGACGCGCTGTACCACGCGCAGTTGTGATCCGAGGCCCACGCCGACAGGAGCGTCGACTTGCCGAACCCGGCGTCCGCGACGACGATCGTGAGTCGTCGCTGGAGCGCCTCGTCGAGACGTGCGAACAGACGATCGCGGCCGAGCAGCGACGCAGGTGCGACCGGCGGCAGGAGCTTCGTCGTCGCTGTCGCGCTAGGCGGGGCGGTTGGTGACACGAGGTCTACGAGCGCCTCTTCGGTGGAGTTCGCATCGTTTGGCCAAAGAATAGGGTTGCCGGTCGAAAACGAATCCCGAACGTGCGATCGTTTGGTACGTGCGCTCGCCGCCTGACGTGGCGCGTGCCTATCGGGGCAGGTGCATGCCGAGGCGCCGCGGCAGCGAGCTGACGAAACGCGTGACCGCGTCGGGGCTCCGTCCGTCGTCCTCGGCCGCGTCGCGACGGACGAGTGCACGACGGATGGCCGAGCTTCCGACATAGCGGAACGGCTCGGGTGGGAAGCGCTTGCGGTCGGGCTCGACGATGGCGAGCGACGTGCGCTCGTCGCGCCGGTCGAGGGCGAGCCTGGCGAGGATCTCGCCGCCGAGGTACGAAGGCCCGACGCCGTTCCCCGTGAAGCCGAAGCCGTGGTGGATGCGGCCACGGCTGCCGAAGACCGGGAGGTGGGTGGGGGAGACGTCGATCGGCCCGCCCCAGGCGTGAGTCACGGCCCGGTCTTCGAGCTGAGGGAAGAAGCGGATGAGACTCTCTCGGGTTCGCTCGATCACACCGCGGTCGAGCTCGAGCCTGTTCCCGGACCGGCCGCCGAAGCCCATCGTCCCACCGCCCCAGCCGAAGGCGATGCGCCCGTCCACGGTCGTCCGCATGTAGTGGACGAGTGTGCGGCTGTCCACGATCGCCTCTCCGCCCGTCCAGCCGAGCTCGTCGAGCACGTCCGGCACCGGCTCGGTGAGGACGATGTGGCTCGAGGCGACTGCGAGCGAGAGCCGGTAGCCCGGAAACCGGGTCGTCTGCGCATTCGCTGCGAGCACGGTCGAGCCTGCCCGCACGCGGCCGACCCGCGTCTCGACTCCGTCGTCGGCGAGCTTCACGACCTCGGTCCGCTCGTGGATCCGTACGCCTCGCTCGAGCAGCCTTCGGCGTAGGCCGAGCGCAAGCCGGGCGGGGTGCACCGTCGCGTTGAGCCGGTAGAGCGCGGCGCCCCTGAAGAGCGGCGACGCGCAGCGGGCGCGGACCGCCTCCGCGCTGAGCGTGACGATCTCGTCCGGCGCGCCGAGCTCGGCGCACGCGCGAACTTCGGCGTCCCACGACCCGAGCTGTGACTCGGTCGTCGCGACCTGGAGCATCGGCGCCTGGCGGTACCAGGCGTCGACGTCGTTGTCGGTGCACCACGCGCCGATTCCGCGTACGGCGTCCTCCGATGCGCGGCACACGGCGAGCGCCGCCGCCACGCCGGACCTTTCCCGGAGCGTGTCCACGTCGTTCCAGAGCGTCTCGCAGAACCCGCCGTTCCGTCCGCTCGGTCCGTGCCCGCAGACGGCCGCCTCGAGCACGAGAACATCGGCGTCCGGCTCGAGCGCGAGGAGCTGCCAGGCCGTCCAGAGGCCGAGGTAGCCGCCGCCGACGATGACGACATCCGCGGTCGCGTCCTTCTCGAGCGGAGGGGTCGGGACGATCGAGCCCGCCTCCTCGAGCCACCACCCGTGCCGCGTGTGCCGCACGCCCTGCCTGCCTTCAGGCGGCCTGCGAACGCCGCGCGAGCGAGAACGTCAGCCCGACGAGCAGCGCTGCCGCAATGGGGACGACGATCGTCGGCAGCAGGACGACTCCGCCGACGATCGCGCCTAGCGAGACGAGGCCGACCGAGAGCCACGCGGGCGCGTTCCGCGCGACCGTGCCGGCGACGATGAGCACGGCAGAGCCTCCGAGGAGGACGACCCAGAGCTCCTTGTTGTTGACCGCCTCCCAGAAGATGCCGACGATCGCGGCGGTGATGTAGATCGTCACGAGTCCCGCGACGAGCCCGCGGTGGAGTCGGCTCACACGTTGGCTCGACATCGCGGGGAAGCCTTCCAGTCGCAGGGTCCCCGGGTCAACAGCGAATTCAGCCGTGCAGTGAGGGGTGGCGGACGGGATTCGAACCCGCGACCACCGGGACCACAACCCGGGGCTCTACCAACTGAGCTACCGCCACCGCGGTCGGGAAAGGATAGCCGCGGCCTCGCCGTGCCTAGACCAGGCGCTTCTCGAGGTACGCGGCGAGGCGCGTGAGCGGGAACGAGATGCGCGAAGAAGATCACCATGACCGCGGCGTAGATCTCGAACGAGTGGATCTCGCCGAGGCCGATCGGCGGCGGGGCGGTCAGGCGCTCGACCGAGCGCTCGCCCGACTCGAGCACCTCGTTCACGCCGATGATCTGGGCGATCGTCGTGTTCTGGATGATGTTCACGAGGAGGCTGACGAGCGGGGGGAGGAGGCGGCGCAGCGCCTGCGGCATGATCACGAAGGCGTGCCGGCCGACCCAGCCGAAGCCGAGCGCTGCAGCCGCCTCGTGCTGCTCTCGCGGGATCGACTGCACCGCGCCGCGCGTCGCCTCGGCGACCTGCGCGCTGCCCCAGAGGATCAGCGAGATCGCCGCGGCGGTGAGCGCCTCGAAGCGGAGGCTCAGGGTCACCGCGGGCAGCGCGAAGTAGATGATGAAGAGGGTCACGAGGATCGGGAGCCCGCGCCAGACCTCGATGTAGAGCCGGATGAGCGCGCGGAGTCGGAAGGAAGTGGATCGTCAGCAGCATGCCGAGGGTCACGCCGATCACGAACGAGCCGACGAGCGAGATCGCCGCGATCTTGAGGGTGTTGACGCAGGCCCTCCTCGAGCATGTAGCGGACGACGTCGCTGGTCCAGTCGGGGAGGTTCACTTGAACGCCTCCGGCAGCGCGAGATGCCCCTCGAGGAGCCGGATCGCGGCCGACATCGTCCAGACGATGATCAGGTAGGTGAGCGCGAGAACGGTGAAGGCCTCGACCGTCTCGAGCGTCAGCGCCTGGATCTGGAGCACGGTCGTCGTCAGCTCCGGGTAGCTGATGACGTACATGAGCGACGTGTTCTTGACGACGCTGATGTAGGTGTTGATCGAGGACGGCAGCGCGATGCGGCCGCCGATCGGAAGCGTGACGTTGAGCGAACGTCCCGATCCCGCCGAAGCCGAGCGCGAACCCCGCTTCGCGGAGTCGCACCGGTACGGCCTCGAACCCGGCGCGGAAGTTCTCCGTGTTGAAGGCGCCGCCCCAGATCATCACGGAGAGCCACGCGACGGTGAACGCCTCCAGGCGGATCCCGACCTGCGGCAGGCCGTAGTAGAGGAAGAAGATCTGGACGAGGATCGGCGTGTTCCGGATCACCTCGACGTAGACCGCCGCGAGCTGGCTGATCACGGGTACGCGATGCGCCCGGGCCGCGCCGAGGACGAGCCCGATGACGAACGCACCGGCGATCGCGATCGCCGACACCCAGAGCGTCCTCTTGAGGCCGGCAAGGAGCTCGTCGAAGTTCTCCTCGACGAACGACCAGAGGTCGGAGAGGAACCCGAGCGCGAGGAGTACGGTCACGGGAACGAAAGAGCGGCCGCGTGTGCGGCCGCTCTTTCAGTCGACGTCGTGTGCCCTACGAGCACACCGTCGTGATGTCGCCCTGGTTGTAGCCGAAGTTCTGCTTCGGCCTCAGGATGTTCTTCGAGAACGGCGGGACCTGCCTCGGCGGCACGGTGTTCCTCAGGATCGGCAGGAACAGGTCACGCTTCTTCATGAGGTTGAGCCGCGAGTCGACCCACCGCTTCAGCGCGACGTTCCCCTGCTTGATCCCGATGCCGTACGGCTGCTGCAGGAAGAGGTCGTCGGTCAGCTTCGTCGCCGGATCGGTGACGGCGATCCCGAGGAGGATCGTGTCGTCGAACATGAGCGCGTCGGCGCGGCCGTCGCGGAACGCGAGCAGCGCGTTCGTGAACCCGTCCGTGACGACGAGCTTGGTGTCCTTGTAACAGTTCTTGACCCAGCGGTCGTAGACCGAGCCGCTCGTCGTCGCGATTGTCTTGCCCGCGAGGTCGTTCAGGCCCTGCACCGAGCCGCCGTTCTTCACGAGCAGCCGGCCGGTTGCCTTGTAGTACGCGCGCGAGAAGTCGATTCGCGTCTCGCGGTCGGTGTTGTACGTGAAGGTCGCGATCACGAGGTCGACGCGGTCGGTCGTGAGCGCCGGCTCGCGTGTAGGAGTCGTGACGCACGACATGCGTGACCCGGTTCGCCTTGCCGAAGGCGAACTTCGCGAACCAGCGTGCGATCTCGACGTCGAAGCCGGCGTTCTGGCTCCGAGCGCCGATGTAGCCGAACGGCGGCGTGTCGCACTTGACCGCGATGTTCCAGCGTCCCCGCTCCTTGATGTTCGCCGGCAGTGGCGGCAGCTTGGCCTGGGCGGCTTCGAGGCTTGCCGCCGAGTCGGCCTCGCGGGCAGACGCGACGCCGCCCCAGACGGCAGCCAAGGCTGCCATGGCGACCGCCACGGCGATGACGGCTTTGAGTCTTCTTTCATTCGGCTTCTCCTCCTTCGTCGATGGTCAGGTCCTCCAGCGAATGGGCAAGCTGCAGGCTGCGGCGCAGGAACTGCTGCGTGCGCTCCTTCTTCGGTCGGTCGAGTACTTCGGATGGCGGCCCCTGCTCGACGATCCGGCCGTCGTCCATGAACACGACGCGGTCGCCCACGTCGCGGGCGAAGTGCATCTCGTGCGTCACGACGAGCATCGTCATGCCGGTCTTCGCGAGGTCGCGCATGACGACGAGCACCTCGCCGACGAGCTCCGGGTCGAGCGCGGACGTGACCTCGTCGAACAGCATCACGTGCGGGTTCATCATCAGCGCCCGAGCGATGGCCACCCGCTGCTGCTGGCCGCCGGAGAGCTGGTGGGGATGCTGGTTCGCCTTCTCCTCGACACCGACCATGGCCAGAAGCTCGTGAGCCCGTCTCTCGGCGTCGTGCCGCGGCATCTTCCGTATCCGCCGCGGCGCGAGCATCAGGTTGTCGATCGCCGTCAATTGAGGGAAGAGATTGAACTGCTGGAAGACGATGCCGATGCGCTGGCGCACCGCGGAGACGTCCGTGCCCTTCGCGGTGATCTCCTCACCGTCGAGGAAGATGCGGCCCTCCTGGATCGGCTCGAGGAGATTCACGCAGCGGAGGAGGGTGCTCTTCCCGCTGCCGCTCGGGCCGATGACGACGAGCACCTCGCCGTGCGCGACGCTCAGGTCGATCCCGTCGAGGACGTGGTTGTCGCCGAAGCTCTTGTGCACGCCCTCGAGGCGGACCATCGACGATCCATTCGCGGCCGGACTCGTCCCGTGGCCGGTCGTCCCGGCTCTCTCGATGTCCAGCGGCCCTCCCACCCGCGACCATGAAACGTGAACGACATGTGTCACGTCAAGGCGGTTGACGACCGCCGCCATGCCCCGTACCCTGGGTCGGTCATCGAGCGAAAGGAGGGCGTGTCCATGAATGTCATCTGCTTCAGCCCCTTCCGGCTCGACGTCGTTCCCAGCTAGCCCTTCGGGGCGAGACGCTTCACTCGGACGCCGCGAGCCGCGGCCAGGCTCACCCGTTCACGCTTCCCGAGTGAAGGAGAAGTTCAGTGTCCGAAGGAACCCTGGCCGTTCTCGGGTGGTCCGACGAGCTCGAGGCGGCCTTCACCACATACGCGGAGCGCGGCTTTCGCGCCGCCCGCGTCGTCGCGGAGCACCGCGGCGGCTATCTCGTCCGCTCCGAGCTCGACGAGCGGCTCGCGCACCCGCGCGGCAAGCTTCGCGATGAGGAGCTCTTCGGCGGCATGCCCGCGGTCGGCGACTGGGTAGCGGTCTGCGACGCGCCCGGTGACCGCGCGGCGATCGAGGCCGTCCTGCCGCGGCGAACGAAGGTGTCGCGCAAGACGCCGTGGCTCAAGGCCGAGGAGCACATCCTCGCGGCGAACGTCGACACCGTCCTCCTCGTCACGGGCCTCGACGCGGACTTCAACCCTCGCCGTCTCGAGCGCTATCTCGTCGCGGCGTGGGACAGCGGCGCGGATCCGGTGATCGTGCTCACGAAGCTCGACCTGCTCGAGGATGCCGACAAGCTCGCCGAGGCCGAGACCGTCGCCATGGGCGTGCCCGTGCTGTCCGTGAGCAACGTCACGGGCGACGGGATCGAGGAGCTTCGGTCTCGTCTCCGCGCGCGGCAGACGTTCGTGCTCCTCGGCTCGTCGGGGGTGGGGAAGTCGACGCTCGTGAACCGCCTCGCCGGCCGGTGGCTGATGCCGACGGGTGACCTGCGGAACGACGGTCGCGGGCGCCACACCACGCGGCATCGACAGCTGCTCGTCCTCCCGAACGGCGCGCTGCTCGTGGATACGCCCGGGCTGCGTGAGCTCCAGGTGTGGGAAGGCGACGTCGACAGCGCGTTCGCCGACATCGCCGAGATCGCGAGCACCTGTCGGTTCAACGACTGCGCGCACGAGACCGAGCCCGACTGCGCGATCCGAGAGGCTCTCGAGACGGGCGCACTCGACCACGAGCGCTGGGCGAGCTACCTCAAGCTGCAGCGTGAGCTGCGCTCGATCAGGGCACGCAAGGGCACGCGGGAGCACCGCGAGCTCAAGCAGCGGTGGCGGGCGCGAACCCGTGAAGCGCGTCGCGCCCGCCGCTACGGAGGCAAGCCCTAGGGCCAGCCGCTACTTCTCGAAGCGCGTGATCCAGTAGGGGGTCGTCGGGGTCGGCGGCGTCGTGAAGCGCGCGTTCACGGCGAACAGGAACCTTCCGCGCTCCGCGATCGTCGTCGGGACGTCGAACAGCGGATCGGTGATCAGTTCCAGCACGCGCCCGGTGTCGAGGTGCGCGGAGAGCTTGATCTTCGCCACCTGGTTCAGCTGGTTCTGCACGACGTAGAGCACTCGCCCGTCCTCGAGCAGGATGCCGTCGCCGTTCACGACGTTCGCGCCGTTGGCGAGGACGATCTCGCTCGTCACGCCGGCAGTCGTGACCGTGAAGAGCTTCCCGGTCCCTGACTGGACGATGATCAGCGTGTTCCCGTTGTTCGTTGCGTCGATGCCGTTGACGTTGAAGCCCGCCGCCTGCATGAAGGCGCCGGTGAGCGGGACGGTGGTGAAGGTCGCGCCAGGCTCACCGCTCGGGCCGAGCGGGACCCGATACAGCTGCGGCTTCAGCGAGTCGGTGAACCACGCCGCGCTCTTCGTGACCACGACATCGTTGATGAAGCTGCCGCCCGCGGAGAACGCGTAGCTCGCGAGCTCGGCGCCGGTCTTCGCGTCGTACACATATGCGTTGCCGGTGTTCGCGCCGGAGACGAAGATCCGCCCCCGGTCCACCTTCAGGCCGGTCGCGACGCGGCCGGTGACGCCGGGCACGAGGAACGCACCCTCACCGGTTCGTACGTCGCCCCGGTACACGGCTCCGTTTGCGCGTGACCCGGCGTAGAAGTGGTTCCCCTGGATCGCGATCCCTTCCGGGAGGATTCCGTTCGGAAGGTCGATCTGCTTCGGAGGGGTTGTCGCGGAACCTGCAACAGCGGTCGCGGCAAATGCTCCGGCTACCACGAACGCGAGAAGTGTCCTGGTCAGCACCCCGGACTCCTTTCGCTCGTTGACCTCTTCCACGGTAGATACGTGGGATCGATACCCGCCGGATCGTCCGTCACACCTCGTGCCGCTCGAGTCGGGCGGATCAGAGCTCGCCTTCGGGCACGACCCCACGGCGGAACGTCGCGACCTGCTCCTGGGTGAAGGGAGGGTCACCGAGCTCACTCCGGAGATGAAACGCCCGAAACAGATGAGCGATGTAGTGCATGCGCTGGTCGAGTTCTGACCACTCGCGCGCGCCGCAGTCGTCCTGCGCCGGCGGGAGGGGCTCGAACCGCGCGAGCAGCTCGATCAGATCGGGGTCAGCGGGCTCGCGGAGTGCGTCCGGGTAGGCGTCGGGGAGATGTGTTCCGAGCGCGAGGACACGACCCGGCAGCGACAGCACCATGAAGGCGTCGGTGATCACCTCGCGCGCCAGCCGGTTCGCTGCGCGCTGGGCGCTCGCCGCGACGACCCCCGAGACCGCGGCCGCCGGACGCCGCGCGACCGACCACCAACGGGCCGTCGAGGGGAACAGCGCGACGAGCGTGCGTCGTCCCAGGTCCGCGGTCGTATCGGACGCCGCGTCGAGAGCCGCGCGAATTTCCGGCTGCAGGCGCGTCTGCTCGTGGAGCCCGATCTCGAGATTCGCGCAGACCGCGAGCTCTGCACGGGACTTCGGGTCGTGCTCGAGCCGGCGCAGCTCATAACGGGCGAACGCCTCACGGAGGTAGCGCTGCCCGTCCGGCGGGTCGCCCGGCCGGAGCGCGTCGATGAACGTCTCGAACCGAGCCGGGTCGGGCGGCTCACCCGGCGGGCACGCATGCAGGTAGCGCGCGAACTCGAGCCCGATCTCCTCGAACACCTTGAGGTTTCCGCGCGCGACGCACTCGCTGGCACGCTCGAAGGCGTCGAAGGGCGTGTGCAGCTCCGCCGTCAGGCGCCCGATTCGCGTGTCGCGCTGGAACAGGCCGCGCCGCAGTAGCCGTCGCCACGCCGTCGCCACCGGGTGCAGCACCCAGCGGCCCTTTCCCAGCTCCAGCTCCAGATGCTCGATGAAGTCCTCGCCGCGGATCGTGCGGCCTGCCTGTCGCGAGGCCCACGTCGCATAGGTGCACCAGTTCGCGCCGTCGTCGGCGGACACTGCCAGCGCGGCGGAGAGGCGGGAGTAGCAGTACGTGATCTCGAGGTTGCGGACGACCGGGTTCGGTATCGCCGCGACCCGACGCACGTCTTCGACGCTGGGCGCCGGGCCGGCTACTTCTGGCCTTCCTCTGCCTCGCGCCACGGCACCGCGGTACCGCGCCTGAACGAGAGCTCGTCGACATCGTTGCCGGGCCAGATGCTGATCTTGTCGCTGTCGGGGTAGACGGACACCGCGGGCGTCTGGTCACTCGAGAACATCAGCGTGCGCGCCGGCGAGTCGCCGCGGTTGATCAGCTGGTGCGCTCCGTCCGGTCCTGGAGGGAAGCGGACGAGGTCGCCGCGCTCGAGGGTGTACTCGCCGTCGGGTGCGCGCAGCACGAGCGTGCCGTCGACGACGAGCAGCCACTCCTCGTCGTACTCGTAGTGGTACGCCGATTGCCGCTGGCCGGGCGCCACGTCGTAGATGAACATGAGCGTCGCCTTCGATCCGAGCGCGCCACCCACGTCGATCCGACCCTCGAGGTTCTCGGCGCTGAAGATGTTGACCGACTCCACGCGCCCATTATCGACGCGCGCGTTGCCGACGCCTCTTCAGGTTCCCCCGCCGGTGCTTGTGGTGGCCGCGGGAGGGCCTGACCCGGTGGGGCGT
The DNA here is from genome assembly GCA_963815895.1 of uncultured Actinomycetes bacterium. Taxonomy (GTDB): domain Bacteria; phylum Actinomycetota; class Thermoleophilia; order Gaiellales; family Gaiellaceae; genus GMQP-bins7. Next base: position 1,713,076 of record CAWFIP010000002.1, read on the forward strand.
TGACACGAATCGACGCGCTTCGATACATTCATATCCATCGATATGACTGCTGAGGTGATGATGACCACGACTCTTGAAGCGATCGAGTGCTGCGTGCCGCTGGGCGCGGAGGCGCTCTCGGACTCAGAAGCTGAAGCTACGGCGGGATTGTTCAAGGCGCTTGCCGACCCTTCGCGCGTCCGGATCGTCAACGTGCTTGCCAGGAGCAAGGGCGAGCCGGTGTGCATCTGCCATTTGATCGAGCCGCTCGGCCTCTCGCAGCCGACCGTGTCCCACCACATGAAGCGATTGCTGGATGCGGGCCTCGTGGAACGCGAGCAGCGCGGCAAGTGGGCCTACTTCGCGCTCAAGAGTGATGCCGTCGAGAAGCTCGCACTCGTCGCTGACCTGAAAGGGGTGTGCTGCTGATGACGACCACGTCAGATGAACTGCGGGAGCGGGTGCGTCGGCGCTATGCCGAGTCGGCGGTCGCGGTGAACGAAGGCACCGGCGCCTACGGGTGCGGAGATGGATGGTGCTGCACCGCCGAGGAGGGCGAGGCGCCGGACTTCGGCGAGGCGCTCTACGACGAAAGGCAGCGTGCGGAACTTCCGGAGGCCGCCGCGCTGGCGTCACTCGGCTGCGGTAACCCCACGGCGGTTGCCGAACTGCACGATGGCGAAACGGTGCTCGACCTCGGCTCGGGCGGCGGCATTGACGTGATCCTCTCAGCGAAGCGCGTCGGGCCCACCGGCATCGCCTACGGCCTCGACATGACTGACGAGATGCTTGCGCTCGCCCAGCAGAACGCGCGCGACGCGGCGGTCTCGAACGTGCACTTCCTCAAGGGCTACATCGAGCAGATCCCACTGCCGGCCGCGTCGGTCGATGTCGTCATCTCGAACTGTGTGATCAACCTGTCGACGGACAAGGCTGCGGTGTTGAGCGAGATCGGCCGTGTGCTCAAGCCGGGTGGTCGCATCGGGATCAGCGACGTCGTCGCCGAGGATCGCCTCAGCCCGGAGTTGCGGGCTGAACGCGGGAGCTACGTGGGCTGCATCGCCGGGGCGCTCTCCAAGGGTGAGTACGAGGCCGGGCTGGAAGCAGCCGGGTTCGAGGAGGTCAGCGTCGAGTTCACTCACGAGGTCACCGAAGGCATGCATGGCGCGATCGTCAAGGCCGTGAAGACCCGCACCCCGGACGCGAAGGGGCCCATTGTCCAATCGGCAACCAGGGTGGGCTGCTGCTAGCGAAGGGAGAGAACGATGAGCCAGATGCTCGACCCCGTGACCCAGAACCATGTCCGCCAGGCCGCGGCGGCACTCGCCGACGAGTTCGCGGGCGTCTTCTCGCAGGAGACGATCGAGCGCTACATCGCAGAGTCGGTCGACCTGCTCGGCCCGAGCAAGGTAAATGTCTTCGTGCCGGTGCTCGCGCATCGCTTTGCGCGCGAGCGCTTGAAGGCACTCGCCCAGACGGAGGGGCTCTTGACGAAAGAGATGCCGGAGGTGCTCTTCGTATGCGTCCACAACGCAGGCCGCAGCCAGATGGCGGCGGGGCTCGTGAACCTCCGTTCCGGGGGCAGCATCCACGTCCGCTCTGCGGGCAGCGACCCCGGTGAGGAGATCAATCCCGCCGTCGTCGTGGCGATGGGGGAAATCGGCGTCGACATGGGCGAGGAGTTCCCGAAGCCGCTGACGGACGAGGTCGTTCGGGCCGCGGACGTGGTGATCACCATGGGCTGCGGCGACGCCTGCCCGATCTATCCGGGCAAGCGCTACGAGGACTGGACGCTCGACGACCCAGCGGGTCAGGACATCGACGCCGTGCGTCGCATCCGCGACGAGATCGATGGCCGCGTGCAGACGTTGATCGCTGAGTTGCTTGCCTAGGCCGTCGCTCGCTCGGCGAGCGTTCGCGGAAGGGCTTGCGACCTTCGCGCTCGTCTTCGCCGGGTGCGGCGCGATCGTGGTCGACTCGGAGCGAGGCGGCTCGCTCGGCGCGACCGGGATCGCGCTCGCTTTCGGCCTCGTGATCATGGCGATGATCTACGCGACCGGGCATCTCTCGGGAGCGCACATCAATCCAGCTGTGACGCTCGCGTTCTGTGCGAGCCGCCACTTCCCGACGCGCGAGGCGATCACGTACGTACCGGCGCAGCTCGTCGGAGCGGTCGCCGGCGCCCTGCTTCTACGGTTTCTCTGGCACGGGACGCCGGCCGACCTCGGCGCGACGGTCCCGACCGTGGGCACCGGATCGGCGCTTGGCTACGAGGTCGTCATGACGGCGTTCCTGATGTTCGTGATCGTGGCCGTTGCGACCGACACCCGCGCGATCGGCGCCGCAGCCGCGATCGCAGTGGGAGGCACCGTCGCCCTCGATGCAGCCTTCGGGGGCGGGGTCACGGGTGCGTCGATGAACCCGGCTCGCTCATTTGGCCCGGCTCTCGTGTCGGGTCAGTGGCACGACTTCTGGATCTACGTCGTCGGACCGGTGGTCGGAGCCGCGATCGGAGCTGTCGCCTACGGGCTCGCACGCGGCGGGTACGAGGACGCGGAGGCCGTGTCTCCGTCGCGCTGACGTTCTCGTGCGGCTTGGCAGTCCTGCGACTTGGTCGCGGGGAGCGTCGGAAGCCCTCGGGGCCGCACGGAGGACAGCACCATCCGTGCACCACCGGTCGCTGAGGCGCAAGCGACTCGCAGTTTCAAGCCAACTCCGGTGTCGGCCTAGCGTCGGAGTGGCCCCGGGAGGAGTCGAACCTCCGCCCGCAGATTCGAAGTCTGCCGCTCTATCCACTGAGCTACGGGGCCGGAGCCGGCACGGTAGCGGGAGACGCGGCGCGTCGCCCTAGGCGAAGTGCTCTGCCTCGAGCGCGTCGCGAATGAGGGCGGCGACGACCCGGACGACATTCGTGTCGAACTGCGTCCCCGCGGCGCGCTTCAGCTCCTCGAGCGCCTCCTCCGGCGTAAGCGCCTTGCGGTAGGGACGCGACGAGGTCAGCGCCGCGTAGGCGTCGCACACCGCGACGATCCGGGACGCGAGCGGGATGTCCTCGCCGGCGAGCCCGTCGGGATAGCCGGTTCCGTCCCAGCGCTCGTGCGTCGAGCGCACGATCGCGGCGACATCCCGGAGCGCAGGGGACGCGCGCAGGATCCGCTCGCCGACGATCGTGTGCTGGCGGATGAACTCCCACTCGCGCTCGTCGAGCGGCCCTGCCTTCTCGAGGATCGCGTCCGGGACGGCGAGCTTGCCGAGGTCGTGCAGCGCAGCGGCGCGTCCCAGCTCGTCGAGCTGATCGCGGCGCAGGCCGAGCATCCGGCCGGCCTCGACCGCGAGGTCCGAGAGGTCCTCGCCGTGTGCCCGCAGGCCGGGGTCGCGCTGGAGCAGGGCATCGACGAGCGACTGTCCCCTGCGCTCCGGGTCGTGCCGGCGGGAGCGCTTCTGCGCGTAGAGGCGTTCGTCGGCGAGGTGCAGGGCTTCGGCCGTGGTCATCGCCTCGTCGGGAAGCAGGACGGCGCCGAACGACGTGGAGATGTCGAAGCCCTCGCCCTGCTCGGCGAGCGCCCTGCACGCACTGTCGACCAGGCGCTCGGTGTCCTCGCCGGCCATCGCCGCGACCAGGCAGAACTCGTCGCCGCCCAGGCGGTACGCGTCGCCGCGCTCGCCGGGCACGCGCGCGAGCTTCGCACCCAGGCGCGCGAGGAGCGCGTCGCCGGCTGGGTGCCCGAAGGTGTCGTTGTAGCCCTTGAACCCGTCGAGGTCGAAGATCATCAGGAGCACCGGGGCCACCTCTTCCGCCCCGAGCCGCGTGTCCAGGTCGACGACGAGCTTCCTGCGGTTCGAGAGCCCTGTGAGCGCGTCGGTCACCGACTCGTGCTTCGTCAGGTCGAAGAGGCGCCGGTTGTCGCGGAAGGTCACGATGAGGCGTACGACGACGAGCAGTACGGCCGCGGTGGCGAGGCCCAGCGCGAGCAGGTTCATTCGGTCGAAGTGGTCCCAGACGAGGAGCCCGGTGGCGGCGAGTGCGGCGCCGATGGGAACCGCGAGGAGCGCGCGGCCCTCCACCGAGAGTCCGCGCTCGTTGCGCTCCGGAATCCAGGCGGCGGTCGCGATGAGGAGCGCGGACGCGGGCCACAGAACGTCGATCGGGACGCCCTCCTCGTACGTGCCGACCGTGAAGAGATAGATGGAGTCCGCGATCGCAGTCGCCAGCACGCCAAACCCGAGCACGAGCCAGCGCAGCTCAAGGCGCCAGCGCGCGAGCGAGAAGACCCCCACGACCGCGGAGAGCAGAAGCACGTCGCCGATCGGGTATGCAAGGTTCGTCGCGACCGCGCTGAAGGAGCCGTCCGTCGTGCGAAGGACGACCTCAATGAGCACGGCCGCCCCGATCGCAGCCGCCGCAACCGACGCCGTCGCACCGTCGAGCCAGAGCGCCCCGGCGATGGCGCGCGCACGACGCCTGAGCAGGAGCACCATTCCCACGTACAGGAGCGGGTAGAAGGCGATCCAAGCCGCGTCCGCCAGGGACGGGTACGACGCCGGCTCGGCGGCGATGAAGTAGATCTCCGCGAACGACCAGGAGGCGAGCGCTGCGGCGATGCATGCCCAGGCGAGGCGATCGCGGGCGACCGCGAACGCGCGCACGCCGGCCGCGACGGCGGCGAAGAGGATGAGCCCCTGATAGGCCCAGCGCGTCAGGAACGCGTTCGCCGGGTCTCCCGGCTCGGTGAGCAGGATCCCGACGGCGTACACGGCAAAGCAGGCGAACGCCAGTGCGAGCGCCGCGCGAGCCCATGCACGCAGAACGGGCATGGAACTACCGTCGGTTCCAGCCGGGCTTTGCGAAACCCCCTTCGGCGTGTCGTCGAGCCCGTTTTCGGGAGAAGCGACCGCCCGGCCCGTCCTCCGGAAGCAGGTCCACGCGCGGTCCGGTCCGTCCGACCCCGGTCCTACCCTCGCCGCATGACGCTAGGGATCGTGGTCTTTGGCGCCGCGTTCCTCGTCGGGCTCGGGCTCGGCACGTACACTCGCCGACCCCTCTCGACCGCCTTCTTCGTCGTCGGGTGCTTCGCAGCGCTCCTGATGCTCTCGGCGACAGGCGAGATCTACGGCGCCGCTGCCGTCGTTGCCATCGTCTTCCTCGTGGGGCTCGTCGTGGAGAGCGTCCGCGAGACCTTCGCCATCCTCGTCGGCCGTTAGCCCGCCGTCGCGCGATGGCCGGGCGCCCGGGACGGCGCCTATCCTTCGGGACCCCGCGGGCGTGGCGGAACTGGCAGACGCGACGGGTTTAGGTCCCGTTGGGCTTCGGCTCTTGGAGGTTCGAGTCCTCCCGCCCGCATCGAGGCGCGCGCCTGGCGCGGGCTCAGCGATATCGGCCGTCGTGCGCGAGGTCCTCGCCCTCGACGGCGGCGTCGAAGCGGTCGAGTCGAAAGAGCCCGATGTCGTGGCGCGTGCTTCCTTCGAGCGCGAGGTCGGCGAGGATCTCCCCGACGACGGGGCAGAACTTGAAGCCATGTCCCGAGAAGCCGGCGCCGACGACGGCCGAGGGCAACTCCGGATGGAGGTCGATGAGGAAGTGCTCGTCCGGTGAGGGCTCGAAGAGACAGGTCTTGAGGCTGAGCGCCGGCCCGGCGCCGTCCGGGAAGTAGCGCTCGGCGAAGGCGCGGAGGGGGAGCTCGTCGTCGAGGGTCGGCTCGCGCGAGATGCCGTCCGGGTCGCCGCTCTCGCCGCCGAGCTCGTAGAGCCCGACCTTGAACCCCGGGATCCCGAACTCGGGAAAGCCGTAGTAATGCGTGCCGTCGAGGGCGAGGTTGAACACGGGAAGCTGCGACGGCGCGAAGATCTCCGGCCGCGTGGGCTGGAGCCAGGCGAGGGACTGCCTGACGGCGCGGACGAGCCCCGCGGGCAGACGCGCGATCGCCTGCGACCAGGCGCCGGCCGTCAGTACGAGACGCTCGGCCTCGTACGCGCCGCGGTCCGTGCGGACCCGGATCCCGCTCTCCGTCTCCTCCCACTCGAGCACGCGCTCGCGGGCGCGCAGCGTGGCGCCCAGTGCGAGCGCCCCCGAGGCGTGCGCGACGATCGCGCGCTCCGGGAGCACGAAGCCGCCGTCCGGCTGGAAGACGACCGGCAGCTCGTCCGGCAGGCGGTAGGCAGGGAAGCGCGCGTTCGTCTCCGCGCCGGTGATCGCCTCGTGCGGCAGGTCGTGGTCGGCGCAGGAGCGGAGGACCCCGTCGTAGATCCGCTCGCCGCCCTCGACGATCCCGGTCGTGTAGAGCAGCTGCTCGCCCACCTCTGCCTGGAGCTCGCGCCAGAGCTCGTACGCCCGGCGCAGGAGGGGCACGTAGTCGGAGTGCTCGAAGTACGCCAACCTGATGATCCGGGTCACCCCGTGTGAGGACCCGAGCTCGTGCGGCACGTCGAAGCGCTCGAGGCCCAGCACACGCTTTCCGCGGCGGGCGAGGTGGTAGAGCGCCGCGCTCCCCATGCCGCCGACGCCGACGACGATCGCGTCGTAGCGCTCGGTCACGCGGCGATCCTACGCGGGTCGTCCCCCGGCACCCGGGTCGAGGCTGGTTGAATTGCCGCATGACGACGGTCGAGGAGCTCGGCGAGAATCGAATTCGCCTCACGGTCGAGGTGCCGCCGGCGCAGGTGAAGCACGCGATCGAGCACGCCGTCTCGGACCTCTCGGAGAGCGTGAAGCTCCCGGGGTTCCGAAAGGGAAAGATCCCCGAGCCCGTGCTCATCTCGCGGCTCGGAAAGGAGCGGATCTACTCCGAGGCCGTGGACAGCCACATCGGCGGCTGGTTCTGGAGCGCCGCGTCGCGAAACCGCGTGCGCCCGATTGCCGACCCGCAGTTCGAGTTCGAGCTTCCGAGCTCGGCGGAGGAGCCGTGGACGTTCGCCGCGACGGTCGAGGTGCAGCCGCTTCCCGAGATCGTGGACTGGACGACCCTCGAGGTCCCGCGACAGGAGGTCGAGGTCCCGCAGGAGGCCGTGGACGCGGAGATCGAGACGCTCCGCGAAGCGGTCGCCGAGCTGGCGCCCGCCGAGGGCCGCCCGGCGCAGATCGGCGACACGGTCGTCATCGACATCGTCGATCCCGAGGGCGAGGCGCAGCGTGACACCGTCGTCGAGCTCGGCGCGGGGCGACTCGCGGGCGAGCTCGAGCAGGCACTCGTCGGGACGTCGCCGGGCGAGACGAAGAGCGTCGCGTTCCAGCGCGCGGACGGAGAGAGCGGTGCCCTCGAGGTCACGCTCCGAGACGTGAACGAGAAGATCCTCCCGCCGGTCGACGACGACCTGGCCCGTGCGGCGAGCGAGTTCGACACGCTCGAGGAGCTGCGCGCGAACGTCGAGTCGACGTTCCGCGAGCAGATCGACGCCGAGATCGACGCCGCGTTCCGGATGGCCGCGGTGGACGAGCTCGTGAAGGAGTCGCAGGTGCAGCCGGCGCTCGCACTCGTCCAGACGCGCGCCTCCGACCTTCTCACCGGCTTCGTCCGCTCGCTCGAGCGGCGCGGCATCTCGGTCGAGGCCTATCTGCAGGCGACCGGCACGAGCGCCGAGGATCTGCAGCGTCAGATGGTGATGGAGGCGGCCGTCTCGGTCGCCCGAGAGCTCGCGCTCGAGGCGCTCGCCGAGAAGGCGGACATCGAGGTCTCGGACGACGACGTGCGGGCGTACCTGCGCGAGGAGGTGGAGAGCGCGGGCGAGGAGGACGCGGAAGGCCTCATCGAGGACGTCTGGGCGCACGGCCAGCAGGAGTCGATCCGCGAGGACCTTCGACTCCGCGCCGCGCTCGATCGGCTCGTCGCAGACGTGAGGCCCATCGCGCCCGAGCTCGCGGAGGCCCGCGACAAGCTGTGGACGCCCGACAAGGAAAAACCCGCGACGGAAACGAAGTTGTGGACCCCCGGCAGCAAGGAGCCCGAATGAGCCCTCTGATTCCGATGGTGATCGAGCAGACGTCGCGCGGCGAGCGCTCGTTCGACATCTACTCCCGCTTGCTCAACGAGCGGATCGTCTTCCTCGGAACCCCGATCGACGATCAGATCGCGAACCTGATCATCGCCCAGCTCCTCCACCTCGAGTCGGAGGATCCCGACAAGGACATCTACCTGTACCTCAACTCGCCCGGCGGCAACGTCTACTCGGGCCTTGCGATCTACGACACGATGCAGTTCATCAAGCCCGACATCTCGACGATCTGCGTCGGGATCGCCATGAGCATGGGCGCGCTGCTTCTCGCCGGAGGCGCGGAAGGGAAGCGGATGGCGCTGCCGAACTCGAAGATCCTCATCCACCAGGTGTGGGGTGGCTACCAGGGTCAGGCGGCAGACATCGAGATCCATGCGCGAGAGACCATTGCACTGAAGCGGCGGATCGAGGAGATCATGGCCGAGCACACCGGCCAGGAGCTCGACACGCTGAAGCGGGACATGGATCGCGACTTCTACATGACGTCTGAAGAGGCCAAGGCATACGGGCTCATCGATCGTGTGATCGAGCACCGTTGACTTTGGGACTAGTCGAGAGACCGAAATCGGAGTAAAAGGAGACACGTGGCTCGAGCGAGCGAGGGCAACGAGCAACTCCTCTGCAGCTTCTGCGGGAAGTCCCAGCGGCAGGTCAAGAAACTCATTGCTGGTCCAGGTGTCTACATCTGCGACGAGTGCATCGACCTGTGCAACGAGATCATCGACGAGGAGCTGACCGGCCCCGCGCAACTCGATCTCGACAATCTCCCGAAGCCGCTCGACATCTACTCCGTCCTCAACGACTACGTCATCTCGCAGGAGGAGTCGAAGCGAACGCTCGCAGTCGCGGTCTACAACCACTACAAGCGCGTCCGTATGGGCCTCGAGGAGACGGAGGTCGAGCTCCAGAAGTCGAACATCCTCCTGCTCGGGCCGACCGGTTGTGGGAAGACGCTGCTGGCGCAGACGCTCGCGCGCATCCTCAACGTGCCGTTCGCGATCGCGGACGCGACCGCGCTCACGGAGGCCGGCTACGTCGGTGAGGACGTCGAGAACATCCTCCTGAAGCTGATCCAGGCCGCCGACTTCGACATCAAGAAGGCCGAGACCGGGATCATCTACATCGACGAGGTGGACAAGATCGCGCGCAAGGCGGACAACCCGTCGATCACGCGCGACGTCTCCGGAGAAGGCGTCCAGCAGGCGCTCCTCAAGATCCTCGAGGGCACGGTCGCCTCGGTGCCCCCGCAGGGCGGGCGCAAGCACCCGCACCAGGAGTTCCTCTCGATCGACACGACGAACATCCTCTTCATCTGCGGCGGGGCGTTCGCGGGTCTCGACAAGATCATCGAGCACCGCATGGGCAAGAACGCGGTCGGCTTCGGCGCCGACGTCCGCTCGCGGAACTCGGAGGAGAGCGCCGAGATGCTCGCCAAGGTCATGCCCGAGGACCTCATGTCGTTCGGGCTCATCCCCGAGTTCGTCGGCCGGCTGCCCGTCATCTCCGCGGTGCACCAGCTGCGGCGCGAGGACCTCGTCGCCATCCTCACCGAGCCGAAGAACGCGCTCACGCGCCAGTACCAGCGGTTCTTCGGGTACGACTCGATCGAGCTCGTCTTCACCGAGGACGCGCTGTGGGAGATCGCCGATCGCGCGCTCGAGCGCGAGACCGGGGCCCGCGGCCTTCGCTCGATCATCGAGTTGGCGCTGCTCGACGTCATGTTCGAGCTGCCGTCGCGCACCGACGTGACGAAGTGCGTCATCACGAAGGAGACGATCGCGAAGGGCCTGAAGCCGACGCTCCTGACGAGCGGCGGCGCGACGACGGACGAGCTCGACGAGCTCGTCGAAGAGTCGGCGTAGGCACTCGGAACCCCGGTCTGTAGGATCGCCCGCGTGCCGCGGTACCTCGTTGAGCGCATCTACACCGTCGACATGGACACGTTGCCGGCGGTCGCGACACGATCGAAGGCGATCGGGCACCATCGGTTCCCGGAGATCGTGTGGGAGCACAGCCACGTGGTCCTCGGCGAGGACGGCATGCCGAAGTCGTACTGCATCTACGCGGCGCCGAGCGAGGAGATGGTTCGCGACCATTCGGACCAGCTCGGCGACCACTACATCGAGCGGATCTACGAGATCGCAGGCGACGTGACGCCGGCCGACTTCCCGCTCACCGACGCGCCGCCCGTCTAGCGCGACGCGCTACCCGGGCTCGCGCTGCCGGGCAACCTCCGGCGTGTGGATGATGGCCTGCGCCGTGACCGCCTGACGCATCCTGATCCGGCGGCGTCGCTCGTCGTCACCCTCCGGCACGAGCTCGAGCGCCTCCGCGTAGAGCTTCAGGGCGTGCTCCTTCGCCCAGCCGCGCGCTGCCTGGTCGCCGGCGGCCAGGAGCTCCTCGACGGCGCTCTCGGGCTCGCCCGCTTCGCGCCAGTGGTGGCCGACCGCCTCGTGCGACTGGCCGATGGCCGTCGTCTCGAGCAGGAAGCGCGCGACCGCGGCATGGCGCTCCCGCCGCGCGGCACGGGGAAGCGTCTGGTACGCGACATCCTGGATCAGCGCGTGCTTGAACGCGAACTGCTGGTCGCCCTTGATCCGCGACACCGCCTCACGCCCGATCAGGCCGCGGTCCTCGAGTGAGCTCAGGAGGGCCGCGAGGTCGTCGCGGGCCGCCATCTCGGCGAGCGCGCCGCGCCAGAACACGCGGCCGGCCACGGAGGCATCGACGAGCAGGCTGCGCTCGCTCGCCGGCAGGGAGTCGAGCCGCGCGGCGATGAGCGCGCGGACACTCGTCGGCAGCTCGCCTGACGTGGACTCCTCGGCGATGGACGCGGCGAGCTCCTCGATGAACAGCGGGTTTCCTTCGGCGGTCTCTGCCACGGCCGCTGCTCCTTCGGCGAGCCCAGCCTCGGCGAGGAGCTGCTTCGCGAGCTCGTGGCTCGAGGTGGCGGTCAACGGATCGAGCGGCAGAGCCGTGTAGGCCGGCAATCCGCCGCCCCAGGTGCCGCGCTCGGCGAGCAGCTCGGGCCGCGCGAGCGCGACGAACAGCACGGGGACGTCGCGCACCCGCGAGGCGAGCGCCTCGAGCAGATCGAGCTGGCTGGCGTCCGCCCAGTGGATGTCCTCGTACAGGAGCATGGTCGGCCCGCCCATCGCCAGCGACTCGACGAAGACGCGGGCGGAGAAGAACAGCGTCTCGCGGTCGGCCACGTCTCCCTCCCCATGGAGACCCAGGAGCACCTCGAGATGTGTCGCATGTTCCTCGGCGGCAGCGGGTCCTGCGAGCTCGGCGACGGCCGATTCGAGCTTCCCGCGCGCCTCCTCGGGCTCGTCGCTGTCGAAGATCGTCGCCACCTGTTTGACCTGTTGCGCGAACGCGCTGTACGGCGCACTCGCTCCGTACGGAGTCGACCGACCGCGGATGACCCGTGCGCCCTGGTCGGCGACGAACTGCGCGAGCTCGAGGCCGATACGGGACTTCCCGATCCCGGCCGGTCCGAACACCGTGACGAACTGCGCTCGACCCTCCTCCGTGACGCGCTCCCAGATCCCGGTGAGCACGCCGAGCTCGCGCTCGCGCCCGATCATCGGGACTGGCGCCATTCGCCGCTCGCCCGCCTGGGAGGTGGCGCGCAGCGCGAGCCAAGCGCGAACCGGCGCGCTCTTTCCCTTCGCGAGGACGGGCTGCGCAGGCCGGTACTCGATGGCGTTGCGTGTCGCCGCGTAGGTCTCCTCCCCGACGAGCACCGCGCCCACGGGCGCCGCCGACTGGAGTCGTGCCGCGGTGTTGACGACGTCGCCTGCGACCATCGCCTCGCCGTAGCCGGGGCGCGCCTCGAGCTCCACGATCGCCTCTCCCGTGTTCACGGCGATCCTGACCTCGAGCCCGCTCTCCTCAGCCCAGTCACGAACCGCAAAGGCCGCCCGCACTGCCCGCTCGGGGTCGTCCCCGTATGCCGTCGGAGCCCCGAAGACGCCCATGACCGCGTCGCCGATGAACTTCTCGACCGTCCCGCCGTGACGCTCGAGCTCACCGCGAACGCGCTCGTAGTAGGGCGTCAGGATCGCCCGGACATCCTCGGGGTCGAGCTTCTCGGCCTGGGCGGTGAATCCGGCGAGGTCGACGAACAGGACGGACACGAGCCGTCGCTCCTCGCCCGACCGCCCGGCCTCGGCGAGTGCAGCGCCGCACGAGTTGCAGAACCGCGAACCATCGGGATTCCCCTGGCCGCAGTGAGGGCAGGTCGGCACGTGCGAAGCCTACGTCGGACTTCGAACAATGCGACTCGGCGACGAGCGGAGCATGCGGCTTCGCAGGCCGCGTAGATTCCGGCGCGTGACGTTCACGACGAGGCCGGAGCTCCGCGGCACCTTCGGGATGGTCGCGTCCACGCACTGGCTCGCCTCGGCGGCCGGGATGTCGGTGCTCGAGCGCGGGGGCAACGCCTTCGACGCCGCCTGCGCGACCGGCTTCGTCCTTCAGGTCGTCGAGCCGCACCTGAACGGGCCTGGCGGGGAGGTCCCGGCGGTCTTCTGGAGCGCCGAGCGCGGCGAGCCGCTCGTCCTCTGCGGCCAGGGCGTGGCCCCGGCGGCCGCGACGATCGAGCGCTTCCGTGAGCTCGGTCACGACCTCGTCCCCGGCACCGGCGTGCTCGCAGCGTGTGTGCCCGGCGCGTTCGGCGGGTGGCTGCTCCTGCTCCGCGAGTTCGGGACGTGGCGCCTCGGGGACGTGCTCGACTACGCGATCGGGTACGCGGAGTTCGGCTACCCGCTGCACGAGCGCATCGCCGCGACGATCGAGGCGAACCGCGACCTGCTCTCGTCCTGGCCCGGATCGGCCCAGCTCTACCTGCCGGCGCCGAAGGCCCGCGAGCTCTTCCAGAACCCGGTACTCGCCGCGACGTACCGGCGAATCGTCAGCGAGAGCCGCGGCGGCTCCCGCGAGGAGGAGATCGACCGTGCGCGCGAGGCGTTCTACGAGGGCTTCGTCGCAGAGGAGATCGCGCGCTTCTCGCGAGGCCGAGGGCGGCTTCCTCACGGGCGACGACCTCGCCTCGTGGGAGGCGACGCTCGAGCCGCCGGCGACGCTCGACTACCGCGGGCTGACGGTCTGCAAGACGGGCCCGTGGGGCACGGGGCCCGTCGCGCTCCAGCAGCTCGCGCTGCTCGAGGGCTTCGATCTCGCCGACCTCTCGGAGGCGGAGCTCGTGCACGTCGTGACCGAGTGCGCAAAGCTCGCGTTCGCGGATCGCGACGCGCTCTACGGCGATGCGGAGGACGTTCCGCTCGACACGCTGCTGTCCCGCGAGTACGCGGCGGAGCGCCGATCGCTCGTCGGCGAGGAGTCGGCCGCGGTGGTCGAGCCCGGGCTCGGCAGGTTCCCGCGCATCCGCGAAGCCGTCGCGGTGCCCGGCTCGGGCGAGCCGACCCGCGGCGACACCGTGCACCTGGACGTCGCGGACCGCTTCGGCAACGTCGTCTCAGCGACTCCGAGCGGCGGCTGGCTCCAGAGCTCGCCGGTCATCCCCGCTCTCGGGTGGCCGCTCGGCACGCGGGCGCAGATGTTCTGGCTCGAGGAGGGCCTCGCCTCGTCGCTCCGGCCGGGTACGCGGCCGCGTACGACGCTGTCGCCGGGCCTCGCGCTTCGGGACGGTAAGCCGTACATCGCATGGGGCACCCCCGGCGGAGACCAGCAGGAGCAGTGGGCGCTGCACGTCTTCCTGCGTCATGTGGACCTCGGGCTCGACCTTCAGGCGGCGATCGACGCACCGGAGTTCCACACCGATCACCTGATCTCGTCGTTCTTCCCGCGTGGGATCGCGCCGCGCTCGCTCTCACTCGAGGCGCGCTTCGGCTCGCGGACCGTCGCCGACCTGCAGCGGCGCGGACACGACGTGCAGCTCTGGCCGGCGTGGTCGCTCGGGCGCGTCAGCGCCGTCGCGCGCGAGCCCGACGGCCTGCTCAAGGCGGGCGCGAACGCCCGCGGCATGCAGGGCTACGCGGTCGGTCGTTAGCGTCTCGTCCGTGGCCGAGCGCACGCGAACCTACTCCTGGAGCGACCCCCTCGAGCTCGCTGAGCGGATGGCCAATCAGTCCGGTCTCGAGCTGATCAGGCTGATGGTGAACGGTGAGGTCTCACCGCCGCCGATCGCGCAGACGCTCGGATTCCGGATCTCGGACGTCGACCGCGGACGCGTCGTCTTCGAGTGCGAGCCCGCCGAGTACCACTACAACCCGATCGGGATCGCCCACGCCGGGCTGGCGATGACGCTCATGGACTCGGCCATGGGATGCGCCTTCGTGACCAACCTCGACGAGCCCGCCGGCTGGACGACGCTCGAGGTGAAGTCCAACTTCACGCGTGCGATCACGATCGAGACCGGTGTCGTCCGCTGTACCGGCACCGTCGTCCACCCTGGCCGCACCGTCGCGACGACCGAGGCGCGTGTGGAGGATTCGGCGGGCAAGCTCTACGCGCACGGAACGAGCACGATCCTCGTCCTCGGCGGCGCGCGCTAACCTCCAGGGGTGCTGCGCGACACGAAAGGCCGCTCCTCGTTCCCGGTATCCGGGCGGCCGACGGACGCGCGCTAGGCGACGCCGGAACGCTCCGTACTGCCGCCGTAGACTCCTCGCCGATGGAGACGCTGTACCGCCCTGAAGGCGTCGAGGAGCGCTGGCAGACGACCTGGGAGGACGAGGGCCTGTACGCGGCGGGCGCCGGTGCGCGCCGCGACGACACGTTCGTGATCTGCGTTCCGCCGCCGAACGTCACCGGCGATCTCCACATGGGCCATGCCCTGAACGGGACGCTGCAGGACGTCCTCGTCCGCTGGCACCGGATGCAGGGCTACGACACGCTCTGGCAGCCGGGCTACGACCACGCGGGCATCTCGACGCAGAACGTCGTCGAGAAGGAGCTCGCGAAGGAGGGGCTGTCGCGGCACGATCTCGGCCGAGAGGCGTTCGTCGCGCGTACGTGGGAGTGGCTGGAGAAGACTGGGCGCACGATCATGGGCCAGTACCGGCGCCTCGGCGCCTCGCTCGACTACTCGCGCGAGCGCTTCACGATGGACGAGGCGTACGTCCGGGCCGTCCTCACGTTCTTCGCCCATCTCTGGGATCGCGGGTGGATCTACCGCGCCAACCGGATCGTCAACTGGTGCCCGTTCCACGAAACGGCGATCTCGGACCTCGAGGTCGAGCACCTGGACATGGACGACACGCTCGTCACGGTCCGTTACCCGTTCGCCGACGGCGACGGGCAGGAGGGCGTCTCGGTCGCGACTGTCCGGCCGGCGACGATACTCGCCGACGTCGCGGTGGCGGTGCATCCGGACGACGAGCGCTACAGGGACGCCGTCGGCCGCGAGGTCGTCGTGCCGTACGTCGAGCGCCGCGTGCCGGTGATCACGGACGAGCGCATCGACCCCGAGTTCGGCACCGGCGCCCTGAAGGTCACGCCGGGGCACGACCCGGTCGACTTCGCGATCGGCCGCGACCACGAGCTGCCCGAGCCGGTCGCGATCGGCGCGAACGGCCGCATGAACGAGGAGGCGGGCGATCTCGCCGGGCTCACCCAGGAGGAGGCAGGCGCTCGCATTCTCGCCTGGAGCGAGGAGCGAGGGCTCGTCGAGAAGCGCGAGCCGTACCGGCACGCGGTCGGCACCTGCGAGCGCTGCCACTCCCGGATCGAGCCGGTCATCTCGCTCCAGTGGTGGTGTGCCATGGGCGAGCTCGCGGCGCCCGCGATCGCGGCCCTCCGTGAGCGTCGAGTGCGCTACCACCCTGAGTCCCAGCACCGCTTCGCGATCGACTCGCTCGAGGAGGCGCCGGACTGGTGCATCTCCCGCCAGCTCTGGTGGGGCCACCAGCTGCCGATCTGGACCTGCCCCGACGGGCACATGACCGTGCAGGTGGACGCGCCCTCGGCGTGCACGGAGTGCGGCTCGACCGAGCTCGTGCGCGACCCGGATGTGCTCGACACGTGGTTCTCGTCGGCGCTCTGGCCGTTCGCGACCCTCGGCTGGCCCGAACAGACGCCCGAGCTCGCGCGCTACTACCCGGGCGACGTCAACTCGACCGCGCGCGAGATCATCCGCCTCTGGGAGAACAGGATGATCTTCTCGGGTCTCGAGCTCATGGGTGAGATCCCGTTCACCGACGTGATCATCCACTCGACCGTGCTCGCGACCGACGGGCGGCGGATGTCGAAGAGCCTCGGTACGGGGATCGACCCGATGGAGCCGATCGAGGAGTACGGCGCGGACGCGACGCGCTACGGGCTGCTCAAGATCTCCTCGACCCAGGACGTCCGCTTCTCGTACGGCGCGATCGAGGAGGGGCGAAAGCTCGCGAACAAGCTCTGGAACGTCGCGCGCCTCATCCTCCAGAACGCCGGCGAGGTGACGCCGGACGCACGTCCACGAGATCTCGAGGAGCGGTGGATCCTCGCCCGGATCGACGCCGTGCGGGCGGAGGTGGAGGAGAGCTGGCGCGCCTTCGACTTCGCCGCGTCGACCACCGCGCTCTACCACCTCACATTCGACGACTTCTGCGACTGGTACGCGGAGGCGATCAAGCCACGGCTGTACGAGCACGACGCCGACGCGCTCGCAACCGCACTCGCTGCGCTCGAGAGGCTCCTCGGGCTGCTTCACCCGATCCTTCCGCACGTGACCGAGGAGATCTGGTCGAACCTTCCGGATCGCCACGCTCGCCTCATCGTCTCACCGTGGCCGGAGCCGGACTCCCGCTTCGCCGCTGATGCCGGGGCGCTCGAGCGGGTTCGCGAGGCGGCGCAGATCTTCCTGCGCAGCGGCGTCCAGGTCGAGCTCGGGTCGGACGACGAGCGACGGATCTTCGCCGCCAAGGTGCGGCCCGACCGGCAGCGCGTGGACGGCAACCGCGATGCCGAGATCGAGCGCCTCCGGAACGAGGTCGCCCGCGCGGAGGCAATGCTCGGGAACGAGCGCTTCGTCTCGAACGCGCCCGACCACGTCGTCGCGGCGGAGCGGGAGAAGCTCGAGCGCTACCGCCGCGAGCTCGCCGCGCTCGAGGGGTAGCGCGGCTCGTGCGAGCCGCGGCGATCGCGTGCTCCGTCGCGCTCCTCATCGCCGCGGTCGTGCTCGCCGCACGGGATCGCGATCCAGCCGCAGCGTCCGTCCCTGCCTGGATCCGCTCCGACCTGGCCGAGCTCACGGTGCGCCCGGCGGCGGCCTCGGAGCTCCCGGTCACACGTGAGTTCGCGCTTCGCGCGGTCCGGCGGGCGCTCTTCCTCGACGACGCTCCCGAGGAGTACCCGGTCGTCGTGCCCGCGCTCGTAAGCGGCCGCTTCTCGCGGGGGCCGCTCGCCGTGCCGCCGTCCGGAGAGGTCGAGGTGCCCACGGAGAAGGACGTCCCTGCCTGGATCGTGGGCTGGCGCGGACAGACGGGCGCGGCCCTCGCGCGGCTCGGCGCCTGGCCGGACGGCGCCCGCGTCGACGCGATCTTTCTCGTGGACGGCGTCAGCGGGGACTGCTGCTTCGTTTCCCGCCTGGTGCCCCCGCCGGACGCGACCGGCTGACGCGAGCCCGCGCGGGAACCGATGCCCGTGGATCCCCGCGAGCCCGCCGCGGTCAAGAACTGAGGCCGTCGGGGCTCAGCTCCAGCGCTCGAATGTCCGCCACGCGTTCGTGAACCCGGCGTTCGGCACGTCGGCGCCGAGGCAGAAGTCCGTCGGCCCCTGGGGCGGCCGGCAGGCGGCGTTCGACCACACGAGCCCCCGCTTGTACGAGTCGCGGATCGCTGCGCCGATTCGGGACGCGATCGCTCGCTTCGCTGCATCCCATTCCGCGGGTGGGAGGTCGTAGTTGTTCGTCGGCTGCCACGAGAACCCGAGACGCCCCGCAGGAGCGCCATGCCGGTGGTTCCCGACGTACCGACGGATCGAGTAGATCTGCTCCGATACGAAGGCGAGCATCCCGTCGAGTGAGATCATCGTCCAGCCGTGGCCGCAGCAGAAGGGCGGTGTGTATGGATCGGGCCCGAGCGCCGGCCAGGTGGCCCCGCCGAACGCCGTGTAGGTGCGGCTCCAGAGCTCTCGCGCGACCGAGATCGAGGCAGGCCCTGCGTTCACGAGGTTGATCGCGTGCTCCATGTATTGCGTGAGCCGGCGCGCCCGCTCGTTCCGGGAAGACCCGGTCACGCCCCAGTAGCGCGCATCGCCATACGCTTCTCGCGCCAGCATCGAGATCGACGGTGCGACCGCGCTCCAGAACGCCGAGTCGGCGAGCCAGGACTTGAGCTCGGTCTTGTATTTCTCGACGTCCGGGATGTTCTGGTGCGAGTACGCGATGCCGATCTCGACGATTCCGGGCGCCGACGGCTGCGTGCCGTCGCCGAGGCGGAGGCCCCGCAGCAGGTCAGACATCGCGGCACGCGGGTATGGAGCCTCGTTGCGCGCCGTGCTCCGGTCCATCTCGTTGAGGAGCCACGTCTCTCCCCTGGCCACCTGGTAGCCCGCCTGGGCCATGCGCCGCCGGAACTCGACGCCCGCGTCGAACCACGTTCGGCCCGGAGCCCCGGTCACCCATTCGGCCCAGCCCCTCTCGCCGGCGAGCCGGAGCTCCGCCACGGGGTGGAACTGCTCGCCCAGCTTGCGGATGACGTCGTCCTGCTCGGTCCGCAGCGCGGTCTGGTCGGTAGCGAGCGGCGGAATCGAGATGTAGTAGTCCGCGCAGGGCGAGAGCTGCTTCTGCAGCTCCTGGCCGAGAAGTCCCCAGTCGTTCGCCGTCCAGAACGCGACGTGCGCCGGAAAGCTGCAGGTCGACTGCGCGGTGCTCGCGCTCCCCGACGACGCGAGCGCAAGAACCGTCGCTGTTGCCAGCGCGACGGCAATCGTCCTCTTTGTCACAAGCTCGAGCATCGTATCGGCGCGTGAGTCCGGGCGAAAGACCTCGGCCTACGATGCAACGGTGAGCGCCGTCGACTGGCTCGACTCGCTGTCCCCCTGGCCGCACAGGTTTGGGCTCGAGCGGATGCACACGATGCTCGCGGAGCTCGGGAGCCCGCAGGACGCCTACCCCGCGGTCCACGTCGTGGGGACGAATGGGAAGTCGACGGCGGCCGTGACCGTCGAGCAGCTGCTGCTGAGCGAGGGCCTCCGCGTCGGGACGACGATCTCACCGCACGTGACGGGCTGGAGCGAGCGCATCCGTCTGAACGGCGGCGAGGCTGACTTCGAGCACGCCGTCGGGCTCGTCAGGCCGGTGGCGGAGCGGCTCGGGGCGACGCAGTTCGAGACCGTGACCGCGGCCGCGCTCGCGACCTTCGCTGAGGCGGGGGTCGACGCCGCGGTGGTCGAGGCTGGCCTGGGCGGCAGGCTCGACGCGACGAACGTCCTGCGCACGCGCGTCGTGCTCCTGACGAACGTGTCGCTCGAGCACACCGAGGTCCTCGGAGAGACGATCGATCAGATCGCCCGCGAGAAGCTTGCGGTCGCGAAGGAGGGCTCCGTGGTCGTTCTCCCGGACGAGACGTACGCACCGCTCGTCGCCGGTCACGAGATCCGGTACGGCAGCGCACGCAAGGCCGCCGAGGCATTCGTGGGCCACGAGATCGCGGCCGACGTGCACGTCGCGCTCCCGGGACGCCTCGAGGAACGCGAGGCGGAGATCCGGGACGGTGCGCACAATCCGGACGGTGTTCGCTTCCTCGTCGAGCGTCTGCCTGCCCTCGACTTCACCCTCGTGGTCTCGATCCTCGCCGACAAGGACGCCGGCAAGATGCTCGAGGAGCTGCGGCGTGCAGGCTCGCGCCTCGTGGCAACCGCATCCTCGTCGGCCCGCGCGCTCCCCGCGGCCGAGCTCGGGCGCCTCGCGCGCCCGCACTTCGACCACGTCGACGTGGTCGAGCCGCCGGCGAGCGCGCTCGAGCGCGCCCACGAGCTCGGCGAGCCGGTGCTCGTGACGGGCTCGTTGTACCTCCTCGGCGATCTCGCGCAGGCCGAGCAGGAAAGATGACGAGGGTGGGCGAACGCCTTGGCGTGTTGGCTTTCGCGGCCCTCGTCGTCGCCGCCATCATCGGCGGTGCCTTTGCACTTGGCTTTCTCGTGGGCAAGCTACTGCTGTGAACGTCGCCCTTCTCTTCGCCGACCCGAACTGGACGCTGGCCCGGAACCTCGGGATCGTCGTCCTCGTCCTCCTCTGGCTTGCGACCGCGTTCTGGACCTTCAAGGACGCGCGGCGCCGGATCGAGGAGCCGTGGCTCATCGCGCTCGCCACGGTGATCGGGCTGTTCCCGCCGTTCCTCGGGCCGATCATCTACCTCTTCTTCCGGCCGCCGGAATACATCCAGGACGTCCGCGAGCGCGATCTCGAGATCAAGGCGATGGAGGAGCGGCTCGCGCAGCTCGACCACCGCTGTCCGGTCTGCCGTGCCCGGGTCGAGGCGAGCTACCTCGTCTGCCCGGTCTGCACGACGAGGCTCAAGCAATCGTGCGCGTCGTGCGGGCAGCCACTCGAGGCTGTGTGGCAGATCTGCCCCTACTGCGCGGCGGTCGTGCCTCCGGGGCTGCCGGTGCTGGAGGACGTCAGCGAGCCCGTACGACCGCCTCGAAGGACACGCGCGAGCGACTAGACTCGTCGGCCCGATGGCCCGCGAGACCACACTCGTCCTCGTCAAGCCCGACGGCATGCGCCGTGGGCTCGCGGGCGAGATCGTCGCCCGCTTCGAGCGGCGCGGCCTCGAGCTTCGCGGTGCGCGCCTCCTGAAGGTGTCGAAGGCGATGGGCCGCGAGCACTACGCGGAGCACCGCGGGAAGCCGTTCTTCTCGGACCTCGTGGACTTCATCAGCTCGGGCCCCGTGCTGGCTCTCGCGGTGAGCGGCGAGTCGGCGATCTCGGTCGTCCGGACCATGATGGGCGCGACGAACCCGCTCGACTCGGCGCCCGGCACGATCCGCGGCGACTACGCGCTCGAGCTGTCGGAGAACATCGTGCACGGGTCGGACTCGAGGGCGAGCGCGAAGCGCGAGCTCGGGCTGTTCTTCGCTGACGGCCTTGTCTGAGTCGGACTATGTCGCTCGCAATCGCGAGCTGTGGACCAGGACGAACGCGGAGTACACGGACGCGAAGGCCTTCGAGGCATGGACCGCCGAGGAGATCACGTGGGGCGTCTTTGGCGTACCCGAGGCGGACGTCGAAGTCCTCGGAGTCGTCGACGGGCTGGATGTGGTCGAGCTCGGGTGCGGAACCGCGTACTTCTCCGCGTGGCTCAGGAGGCGTGGTGCGCGCCCGGTTGGCGTCGACGTCACACCGGCCCAGCTCGACACCGCCAGGCGCGTCATGGCCGAGACGGGCATCGAGTTCCCGCTCCTCGAGGCGAGTGCCGAGGATGTGCCGCTGCCCGATGCGGAGTTCGATCTGGCGGTCTCCGAGTACGGTGCGAGCCTCTGGTGCGATCCGGCTCGCTGGGTCCCGGAGGCGGCGCGGCTTCTGCGCCCGGGCGGGCGGCTCGTCTTCCTGACGAACAGCATGCTCGCGACGCTCTGTTTCCCCTCCGGCCCAGGTCCTGCAACGGAGAGCCTCCAGCGTCCCCAGCGCGGGATGTACGCGATGACGTGGGAGGTGGACGATGGTGTCGAGTTCCACCTAGGTCACGGCGAGTGGATCGACGTCCTCCGCAGAGCGGGATTCGAGGTCGAGCGCCTCGTCGAGCTATTCGCGCCCGACGATGCCGAGACGCATGCGTTCTACGACACGGCGACGGCGGACTGGGCGCGCAAGTGGCCGAGTGAAGACCTGTGGGTAGTCCGCAAGATCGCCTGACCCTGGCCTCCACCTCGCCGCAGCGGAAGGCGATCCTCGAGCAGCTCCGGATTCCGTTCGAGGTCGTTCCGCCGGCGTACGTCGAGGACGATCCGCCGGACGCCGATCCGGTCGAGCTCGTCCGCCGCCACGCGGAAGGCAAGGCGCGATCCGTGCACGCTGACGGCCGCGTGACGCTCGGTGTGGATACGACGGTGGTTCTCGACGGACGGGTGTACGCGAAGGCTGCCGACGCGGACGACGCGCGCCGCATGCTGACCGAGTTCTCGGGACGCACGCACACCGTCGTGTCGGGTCTCTGCTTGCTCGGCAGTGGCGACGACGTCGTCGAGCACGTGTCGACCGACGTCACGTTCCGTCGGCTCGGGCACGGAGCCCTCGACGCGTACCTCGAGAGCGGGGAGTGGGAGGGTCGCGCGGGGGCGTACGCGATCCAGGGCCTCGGCGGGCGGCTCGTCGAGCGAATCGACGGCGACTACTTGAACATCGTGGGACTCCCGGGCGCGCTGCTCCTGTCGCTCCTCGAACGTCGTGCTCCGAATCTGCTGGAAATCGCCTAGGTACACTCCGTCCCCCTCATGGCCTTCTTCAAGACCCTGACCGGCTTCGGCGGTCGCGACATGGCCGTCGACCTCGGCACGGCGAACACGCTCGTCTACGTCCGGGGTCGCGGGATCGTCCTCTCCGAGCCGTCGGTGGTCGCCATCGACCAGCGCACCGGAGAGGTGCACGCGGTCGGGGTCGAGGCGAAGCGGATGCTCGGGCGCACGCCCGGGACGATCTCCGCGATCCGCCCGCTGAAGGACGGCGTCATCGCCGACTTCGACGTGACGGAGCAGATGCTCCGCCACTTCATCCAGAAGGTGCACCAGCACCGCTTCGCGCACCCGCGCGTCGTCGTGTGCGTGCCCTCGGGCGTGACCGGGGTCGAGAAGCGCGCGGTCGAGGAGGCGACCCTGTCCGCGGGCGCGCGGCAGGCGTACCTGATCGAGGAGCCGATGGCGGCCGCGATCGGAGCCGGCCTCCCGGTTGCGGAGCCGACCGGGAACATGATCGTGGACATCGGCGGCGGCACGAGCGAGGTCGCGGTCATCTCGCTCGGCGGCATCGTCGTCTCCCAGAGCATGCGCGTGGGCGGCGACGAGATGGACGAGGCGATCGTCAACCACATCAAGAAGGAGTACAAGCTCCTCGTCGGGCAGCAGACGGCCGAGGAGATCAAGCTCGAGATCGGGTCGGCGTTCCGACTGAAGGAGGAGCTCCAGGCCGAGGTGCGTGGCCGCGACATGCTCACCGGCCTCCCGAAGACGGTGATCATCTCGTCCGAAGAGGTGCGGCGCGCGCTCGACGAGCCGGTGACGCTCATCATCGACGCGCTCAAGTCGACGCTCGACAAGACGCCACCGGAGCTGGCCGCGGACATCATGGATCGCGGCGTGGTGCTCGCCGGCGGTGGAGCGCTCCTCCAGGGCCTGGACGACCGGGTCCGGCACGAGACGCAGATCCCGGTTCACCTCGCCGACAGCCCGCTCACGTGCGTAGCCGTTGGCTCCGGGCGGAGCCTCGAGGAGTTCGAGGTCATCCACCGCGCGAGCAGGAGCCGCGCGCCGCGCCGAAACGGGCTGCTCCGCTACTAGGCTCAGCGGCCGCTGTGTTGCAGCGGCGCTAACGGACCCGGCAGGTCGGGAAACGGCTTCCCACCTCGCTAGACTGGGCCGTCGTGCCCCGGCATCGCAGCGCTCGATCGGCGGCGCTGGGCGTGACCGTCCGGCGCGTTCCGCCCACTCCTCTCGGCTCGCGAGGTACGGGAGCGCTCCGCCGACGACTCGTGGTGGGAATCCTCGTGGTGCTGGCACTCGTGCTGATCTCCCTGTCCTTCCGCTCCGGCTCCGACGGTTCGCTGGGCGGGATCCAGTCGACCGGCGCGACGGTGCTCAGGCCGTTCGCGGTCGGCGTGGAGCGCGTGGCGCAGCCGTTCCAGGACGCCTACACGTGGCTCGACAGTCTTCTCACCGCCCGCTCGGACGCGGAGCAGCTGCAAAAGGAGGTCGAGGATCTCCGGCAACGGGCGATCCAGAACGAGTTCGCGCTCCAGGAGAACGTGACCCTCCGCCGGCTGCTCGAGTACCGCGACGGGCCGCGCTTCCCGCGCGATTTCCGCGGGCTGGCAGCTGAGGTCATCGCGCGCCCCGGGGGTGCGTTCACACAGGCCGTCGTCGTGGCGGTCGGCTCCGACGACGGTGTCCACGTGAACGACCCGGTGGTCGCGCCCGAAGGGCTCGTCGGGCTCGTGACTCGCGTTACGCCGGGTACCGCACGCGTACAGCTCCTCTCCGACCAGCAGCTCGCCGTGCCGTCCATCGATCTGCGGACGGGCGCGCCCGGGATCGTCCGGCACGCGCGCGGCACGCGCGAGACGCTCGTCCTCGACCGGGTGCAGAAGGAGGACGTGGTCAAGGTGGGCGACGAGCTCGTCACCGCGGGCTGGAGCGCGAGCGGGCTCAGCTCCCTGTACCCGAAGGGGATTCCCGTCGGCGAGGTGACGAGCGTGGGGCAAACGGACACCGACCTCTACCAGCAGGTGCAGGTCGACCCGTACGTCGACTTCGGCGCGCTCGACGCGCTCATCGTCCTCGTCCCGACGATCCGACCTCGATGACGAGGCTCACGTGACGTTCGGCGACGCGACGCGTGCCGGTGCGGTCGTCTTCGTGGCCGCGCTCTTCCAGGCCGCGATCTTCTCGTCGTTCTCGATCCTCGGCGGGGCGCCGGACGTGCTCCTCGTCACGGTGATCTCGCTCGGCCTGCTCCGAGGCTCGGTGCCCGGGGCGGTGCTCGGCTTCGCCGGCGGTCTCGTCGTCGACTTGCTGACGCTCGACACGCTCGGGCTGACATCGCTCGTCCTCACGCTCGCCGGCTTCTGGGCCGGGCGGTACACCGAGACGACCGCGCGCGGCCGCTGGCTCCCTCTCCTCTTCGCCGTCGGCGTGCTGACGGTGCTGACGGGCTTCTTCGGCTTCGCGCTCCACTACATGCTCGGGGACGAGGTCGTCGCCCGCCAGGCGCTGTTCACCGCGCTCTGGCCGGCTGTCCTCCTCAACCTCGTCGTCGCAGTGCCCGTGTACGCGCTGGTGCGGGCGATCGTGGGCGAGCGCACGTTCTTCCACCAGCCTTCGGGGGAGGTGGAGCTCGTTGCCTGAGGGTGGCGCGTACGAGGAGCCCCGTTCGAAGTCGGGGCGGTTCCTCCCGCCGGACCCGAAGGTCCGTGAGCCGTATCGGCTGACACCGTCGCTCGCGCTTCGCGTCGGGATTCTCGGTGCGCTCGCGCTCCTCGTCTTCGGAGTCCTCTTCTTCCGGCTCTGGTCGCTGCAGGTGCTGTCCGGCGACAACTACCTCACCGCCGCCCAGAACAACCAGATCCGGCTCATCCGGGAGGAGGCCCCTCGCGGGCCGATCCTCGACCGCGACGGCCGCGTGGTCGTCGGGAACGTCGCGGGGACGGCGGTTCAGCTCTGGGTGGGCGACATGCCGCAGGCAATCGGCAGGCGCCGCGAGATCGTCCGCAGGCTCGCCGCCGTGCTGGACGTCCCGCCGCGAGAGCTCGCCCGCGACGTGGCGGCACGGGCGGGAGACCCGCTGACCCCGATCATGGTCAAGACCGCGGTCCACGAGGCTCAGGTCAACTACCTGTACGAGCACCGGGCGGAGTTCCCGGGCGTGCGTATCGTCCAGACGTACCTGCGCGACTACTCCTACGGCGCGCTCGCCGCCCAGATCCTCGGCTATGTCGGTGAGATCTCGCCCGAGGAGCTGAACGCCCTGCGCACCGAGGGCTATCGCGGCGGGGACCGGCTCGGCAAGGCGGGGATCGAGGCCGCGTACGACTCGGAGCTCCGGGGCCGCCACGGCCTCGGCCAGATCCGCGTCGACTCGATGGGGCGGCAGGTCGGCGCCTACGTGCCGACGCAGGAGGCGCGGGCCGGGTTCGCACTCCGACTCACGATCGACGTGCAGCTGCAGCGGGCCGCCGAGCAGGCGCTCGTGTACGGGATCGATCTCGCGCATCAGGACGGCCACTGGGCGGCCGACGGTGGCGCGATCGTCGCCCTCGACCCGCGCGACGGCGCGATCCTCGCGATGGCGTCGAACCCGACCTACAAGCCGTCGGTCTACGTCGGCCGTGTCGATCCCAACAAGCTCGCGCCACTGCTCGACGACGAGGCTGCCCAGCGCGCCAACTACCCCGGCATGAACCGCGCGACGGCTGCGCTGTATCCCCCCGGCTCGACGTTCAAGCCGGTGACGGCGCTCGCCGGGATGCAGGAGCACGTCTTCTCCGCATACGACTCGATCCAGTGCTCGCCGGTCGCCTACTACGGCCTCGACAAGCAGAAGTTCGTGAACTGGAACCCGTTCGTCGACCGGCCGATGACGCTCGTCGAGGCGCTTGCGGAGTCGTGTGACACGTACTTCTACGAGATCGGGAACCGCTTCTACGAACGGGGCGGCGAGGGGCGCGTCCGACTGCAGCAGTGGGCCCGCCGCTTCGGGTTCGGCACGACGACCGGGCTCGACATCGGCGGCGAGGCGGAGGGGCTGCTGCCGACGCCCGAGTGGCGCAAGAAGACGTTCCAGAGCGACTGGGACCGCGCGTGGAACCCGGGCGACTCGATCCAGCTCGCCATCGGCCAGAAGGACCTGCTCGTGACACCGCTCCAGATGACTGCCTTCTACGCGATGCTCGCGAACGGCGGCAACGTCGTCACGCCGTACCTCGTCTCCGACGTCGAGCGCCCAGGGAGCGAGAACTCGCCGCGCGTGATCGAGCGCCGGCTCGCGCCGCTGCCTCCCAAGTCGGCAGGGCTCGATCCCGAGGCCGTCCGGGTCGTGCGCGAGGGCCTCTACCTCGCCACGCATTCCCAGAGCGGCACCTCCTCCCGGATCTTCGGGAACTACTCGGTGCCGATCTCGGGCAAGACGGGCACCGCTGAGAAGGTCGTGCCGTTGCCCGGGTACCCGTCCGACCACCTCGAGGACCAGTCGTGGTGGTGCGGCTGGGGGCCGTCCGAGCGCGCGCGGCTCGTCGTCTGCGCGCTCATCGAGAACGGTGGCCATGGTTCGACCGCCGCGGCTCCCGCGGCGCTCAAGGTGTTCGAAAAGTTCTTCGGCCAGGCTGCCCCGCTCAACACGAGCCTGCTCGAGGCGACCGACTGATGATCGACGTCGCCGGTCGCCCACCCGTCGCAGTCCGGAGCCCTCGGGCGGCCTCGAAGCCGATCGCGTTCGTCCGCAGCCTCGACTGGGTGCTGCTCATCGCCGCCGGAGTGCTCGTCGGGTACGGGCTCTGGGTCGTCGACGGGATCACGCGCTTCGACGTCCCGGGCGAGGACAACTACTACGTCACGCGGCAGGCGATCGCGGCGACCCTCGGCGTCTGCGGAATGGTGGTTGCCGCTCTCGTCCCGCTCGATCTCGTGCGCCGCCACTGGAAGCTGCTCTACGGCGCGACGCTGGGGCTGATGGTGATCGTGTTCGCTGCCGCGGAGACGATCCGAGGCTCGAAGCGGTGGATCGACATCGGCGTCATCCAGTTCCAGCCGTCCGAGCTCGGCAAGGTGCTGTTCGTGCTCGCGCTCGCGGGGTTCGTCGTCGAGCGCGCCAACCGGGTCACCCGCTGGAAGACGGTCTTCGCGACGCTCGGTCTCGGCGCGGTCCCCATCGTCCTCGTCTTCCAGCAGCCGGACCTCGGAACGGCGCTCGTCTACGCGGCCGCGCTCTTCGCGATCCTCCTCTTCGCCGGCGTTCGCTGGCGCCAGCTCACCACGCTGCTGCTCGCGGCAGTGGTCGTGATCCTGTCGGTGCTCTGGTGGCTCCCGGCGCTGGGGATCGAAGTGCTGCAGCCGTACCAGACCGAGCGCCTGACCGTACTCGTGAATCCGACTCACGATCCGAGCGGGGCGACGTGGAACGTGAACCAGTCGATCACCGCCATCGGCTCGGGTGGGTTCGACGGGCGCGGCGTCGTCG
Organism: uncultured Actinomycetes bacterium; assembly: GCA_963815895.1. Classification (GTDB taxonomy): domain Bacteria; phylum Actinomycetota; class Thermoleophilia; order Gaiellales; family Gaiellaceae; genus GMQP-bins7. Next base: position 1,740,878 of record CAWFIP010000002.1, read on the forward strand.
AGGCGAGCCAGACGCGGCTCGACTACCTGCCCGAGCACGCGACGGACTTCGCGTTCGCGTCGCTCGGCGAGCAGCGGGGCTTCGTCGGGTGCGCGGTGCTACTCCTCCTCTATCTCCTCGTCGTGTGGCGCGGGCTTCGGGTGGTGACCGTCGCCGGAGACCTGTACAGCGCCGTCGTGGCGGGTGGGCTCGTGTTCGCGTTCCTCTTCCAGGTGTTCGTGAACGTCGGCATGACGATGGGCGTTGCGCCGGTCACGGGCATCCCGCTGCCGTTCATCGCGGTCGGCGGGACGTCGATGGTCGCGAATCTCGTGCTGATCGGCGTTCTCCAGGGGATCCACGCACGGGGCACGCAACCGGGGCGCGCTCCGTGAAGCGCGCTGCTCCGGCGTTGCGCGAGGTGCGCAACATCGTCGGCGTGTTGCGGGACGAGACGGCGCCGGCCCGTGTCGGACCAGTGCTCGTTACCGGGATGCTCGCCGAGCAGCTCGCGCGCCAGCTCGGCGAGGGCGCCGATCCTGGTGCCGTGATCCTGGACGCGTCGCGCGTCGAGCAAAGCTCAGTGCTCGTGCACGTGATCGCCGGCGACCCGGGCGTCGCCGACGACGAGCTCGTTCGCCGGGCGGACCAGGGTGGTGTACCTGTCCTCCTCGTGCAGCTCTGGCCGCAGGCGGACTGGACGAGGCCGTACGTCCTCACGCCCTTCGTCGTGGAGTGCAGCGCCGGGGAGGGCTTCCCGGTGGCGGAGATCGCGGTCAGGATCGTCGAGGCCGTCGAGCATTCGGTCGATCTCGGGCGCCGGGTTCCCGTGCTGCGCGACAAGGCGGCAGAGGCCGTCGTCGGCACGTCGATGATCCGGACGGCGATCCTCGCCTCGCTCGGCAAGCGCTCACGACCCGCCCGCCCGCTGATCACGCTCGAGCAGATCGGGATGCTCGCGGAGCTGAGGCGGCTCGAGCGCCCGACTCCCGCCTCCGGTCAGGAGGCGCTGAAGGACGCCGCGCCGTTCGCGGCCGCTGTGCTCGGTGCCGGTTTCGCGTTCCGGCAGGCGGCGACCGTCGCACGGCGGGTCCTACCCGGCGGTATCACCGACGCCGCCATTGCAGCCGCCGGCACCTGGGCGCTCGGCGAGGCCGTGCGCCGCTATTCGAGCCGCGTCGCCTAGCCGGTCGGCCGCGCGAGTCCGTCCGGTCCTGGACCTAGGATCGCGGCTGCGGGAAGTCCCAGGGAAAGCCCAGGTGAGACCCAATGGGAGGAGCGATGCCGAACACGGAGCTGGCCGAGGAGCTGCTTCAGCTCGAAGAGGCAGATGCGTGGTTCGAGTACCTCGAGGCAACGCGGGGTCAGACGGCGACGCGGTACGGAGAGGTCGAGCCCTGGGCCTGGGCGCGGCTCTCGCAACGGCTGCGTGCTGTTCGGGCCAGGCGCTCCCGCCTGCGTCCTGCGGCTGCCTGAGTGTCGGCCCGGGACGGCCGAAGCGGCCAGTCCTGCTGGTAGGCTTGCAGCAGGCTTATGACAGTGGCCAGAGATTTCGACATACGCAGCGCGATGGAGACGCCTGGGGCGTCTCCTTTCACGCGCGCGGCAACCAGAGGAGATTCACACCTTGGCACGATCGTGGTTTCGCTTCGGGAAGAAGCAGAACGAGCCCGCGACGGAGGCAGTCGCGGAAGTAGAGGTCGCCCCGGAGGACACGGGCCGGCCTGAGGAAGGAACGGATGCCGTAGCGCCGCAGGAGGCGACGGATCCGACGAAGAAGAGGCGCCGCCGCGGTAGCCGCGGGGGGCGGGGGAAGAAGAAGCCGCAGCAGCCAGGCGGGTCGCCAGAGGCGGCCGGGGCCGGTGCAGCTGCCGCGGAGACCGACAAGCCGGCCGCGAAGGAGCCCGCACGCGGGCGGCCCGAGCGGAAGCAGGAGCGAAAGACGCGGGACAGCCGGTCGGCGAAGGGCGGCCGGCGCCGAACGGCCACGCGCCGCGCGCCGCTGCCGGCCGCGAAGCGCGACCTGCTCATCTCCGTCGACGTCGGCGAGCAGCGCGTCGCGATCCTCGAGGACGACCGCGTCGCAGAGGTCTACCTCGAGCGCCCCGAGCGCCGGTCGATCGCCGGGAACATCTACCTCGGCGTCGTCGACAACGTGCTGCCGGGCATGGAGGCGGCGTTCGTCGAGATCGGCCTGGAGAAGAACGGCTTCCTCTACGTCGACGAGATCGTCGGCCCCGAGCTCGAGGGGCGAAAGGGTGCGAAAAAGATCCAGGACCTGATCCGCCGCGGCGAGACCGTCCTCGTCCAGGCCGTGAAGGACCCGATGAAGTCGAAGGGCGCGCGACTCACCACCGAGATCTCGCTCCCAGGCCGTTTCCTCGTGTACGTCCCGAACGGCGACGGGTACGGCGTCTCACGGAGGCTCGAGGACGACGAGCGCACGCGGCTCAAGGAGATCGTGAAGGCCCTTGACGCGAAGGGCGGCGGGATCATCGTCCGCACGGCCGCAGAGGGCGCGTCGGCCGAGGACATCGAGCGCGACCTCGTCTTCCTGCAGCGGCTCTGGAAGACGATCCAGACGAAGACGAAGGGCGCAACGGCTCCGAGCATCGTGTACGAGGAGGCCGAGCTTCCGCTGCGCATCGTCCGCGATCTGTTCGCGGGCGACTTCTCGACCGCGCTCATCGACGACGACCGCACGCATCGGCGGATCGTCAGCTACCTGAAGAAGACGTCGCCGCACATGATCGAGCGAGTCCAGCGCTACCGCGAGAAGCCGCCGCTCTTCGAGGCGTACGGCGTGGACAAGGAGATCCAGTCCACGCTCGAGCGCCGGGTCAACCTTCCATCGGGCGGCTACCTCGTCTTCGACTATGCCGAGGCGTTCACGGTCATCGACGTCAACACCGGCCGCTTCGTCGGCTCGCGTGGCAAGTCCTCGGCTGGCCGGCTCGAGGACACGATCGTGAAGAACAACCTCGAGGCGGTGAAGGAGGTCGTGCGCCAGCTCCGGCTGCGCGACATCGGCGGGATCATCGTCATCGACTTCATCGACATGTCGAACCCGAAGAACCGGGAGACGGTCGAGGACGCGCTCCGCACGGAGCTCGAGCGCGACCGCACGAAGACGTACGTCGTCGAGATCTCTCCGCTCGGTCTCGTCGAGATGACGCGGCAGAACGTCACGGACGGGCCGCGCGAGATCCTCACGCGGCGGTGTCCCGTCTGCGAGGGCGACGGATTCGTCGTCTCGGACGAGACGATGGCGATCGAGATCGAGCGCCGGTTGCGCGCACTTGCTGCGGGCGGCGCCCGCGCGCAGGCGTTCCGCGTGGCAGTCCACCCCCGCGTGCTCTCGCTCCTGGCGGGCCGCGGCGGTGGGCGGCTGGCGGCCGTCGAGGCGGCTGCGCGGCGACGGTTCTTCCTCGTTCCCGCCGCCGAGAACGGCCATGTCCACCTCGACCACTTCGACGTCCTCGACCAGGGGAAGCTCGAGGCAATGATGCCGGCCGCGCCGGTCGCAGAGGACGAGACGATCTCCCTGAAGCTCGTGGAGGTGGGTCTCTACGACGCGTCCGCGGGCGTCGGAAAGCTCGACGGCTACGACGTGATCGTGGCCGACGCGGCCAAGCTCGTGGGCAAGAAGGTCTCCGTCACGGTCGGGCGCGTGCTCGACGGCGTTGCGTTCGCCGTCCCGGCCGAGGAAGTGTCTGCCGACGGCGGGATCACGTTCGAGGCCGAGGCCGAGAAGCCGACCCGCGCGCCGAGCCGCAAGAAGGTCGCCGAGACGCCTACGAAGACGCCGAAGGCCGGGCCCGACGCGGAGGCCGTCGCCGAGGTCGAGGACCTGGACGACGAGGCTCCTGACGAGGCTGTCGCAGAGGCCGAGACGGATCAGGCGACCGACGGCGCAGCGCCGAAGAAGAAGCAGACCCGGCGTGGGACGAGGGGCGGACGCGGACGGAAGAAGAAGCCCGCGGGCGCCGCGGCAGCGTCGTCCGAGAGCGACGACGCCGCCGGCAACGGCGCGAAGGCGACCCCGACGATCCACATCCCGCCGCCCGACCTCGGTGTCTCCGGTGAGGAGGCCGAGGAGGCCGACGACGCACCGGCGGAGCCGGGAGCCGAGCCGGAGCCGCTGGCTGCGGAGGAGGGCGCGGAGGCAGACGGACAGCCGAAGAAGAAGCGCACGCGGCGCGGGACGCGCGGTGGACGGCGCCGCAAGAAGCCCGCGACGAACGGCGCGCCCTCCGATGCGGGCGACGACGCGTCCGGGCAGGACGAGGTCGGACAGGTCGAGCCCGTCGTGGAAGCGGAAGCAGAAGCGGACGCGCCTGCCGAGCAGGACGAGGTCCGAGAGGTCGAGCCCGTCGCGGAAGCAGAAGCAGAAGGAGAAGCGCCCGCCGACGAGCAGGACGACCAGGAGTACGTGCCGATGTCGGAGTGGATCGAGGACTTCGACTCGCGCTCTCGTACGCGCTCGGCCTGACGCAGGTCTCGAGGGCACCCTCGAGCGCCGCTCCGCTATCATTCGGCGGCTCGCGGGCAGCCGCCCGCGATTCTTTCGAGACGATCGTCGTGACCTACGCCATCATCAAGGTTGCCGGGAAGCAGTACCGCGTCCGCGAGGGCGAGCGGCTGCTCGTGGACCGGCTCGCGGCCGACGACGGCTCGACGTTCACGCCGGACGTCTTGCTCGTGGGCGGAGACGGCTCGCCGTCCCTCGCTCCGGCCGACATCAAGGTCACCGCGCGCGTGCTCGGCGGCGTGAAGGGGCCGAAGATCCGGATCGGCAAGTACAAGAAGCGCACCGGCTATCGCCGTCACACGGGTTTTCGCGCGTCGCTGACGCAGATCGAGATCGAGTCCATCGGCGGCGGCAGAAAGCGCTCCGCACCGGCGAAGGACGAAGCCGCGAAGCCGGAGCCGAAGGAGCAGGCAGCTCCGGCAGAGGCGAAGGCGGACGCCGGCGAGGCGAAGGCCGATCGGCCGAAGGGCATGCCGGCTGGCTACGAGGACATGACGGTCGCCCAGATCAAGGAAGCGGCAACCGACTGGAACGCGCCGATGCTCGCAGCCGCGCTCGAGTACGAGCAGGCTCACGGCAAGCGCAAGGGCGCGCTCGCCGCGATCGAGTCGGCGATCGCAGCCAAGGAGGATTCGTAGATGGCGCACAAGAAAGGCCTCGGCTCCTCGCGCAACGGCCGGGACTCCGAGGCGAAGCGTCTCGGCGTCAAGGTCTTCGCGGGCCAGCCGGTGAAGGCAGGCATGATCATCGTCCGCCAGCGCGGGACGAGGTTCCGCCCGGGGCCCGGCACGGGCCGCGGCCGCGACGACACGATCTTCGCGCTGCGCGAGGGCACGGTCGAGTTTCGCCGGAGCGGCGACAAGCGCTACATCTCGGTCGCCGAGTCCGAGTGATTCCGGTCTAGGGCTGCCTCGCCGGAGGCGGGCATGCCGTTCCACGATCGCGCGCAGATCCACGTCGAGGCGGGACGCGGCGGCCACGGCGCGCTCAGCTTCCGGCGCGAGAAGTACGTGCCCAAGGGCGGGCCTGACGGCGGCGACGGAGGGAGCGGCGGGGACGTGCTCGTCGTGGCGGACCCTGCGCTTCGCGATCTCTCGACGCTGCGGCGGATCCGGTGGGTGCGCTCAGGCAAGGGCGGGAGCGGCAGCGGGAGCCGGAAGCATGGAGCCGACGGTGAGGACGCGGAGATCCGTGTGCCGCTCGGCACGCAGGTGCTCGACGCCGACGGGCGGCTCGTCGCCGATCTGACGTCCCCGGACGCGCGGCTCGTCGTCGCGAAAGGAGGCGGCGGAGGCCGCGGTAACGCGCGTTTTGCCACGCCGACCCGGCAGACGCCCCGCTTCGCGGAGACCGGGCTTCCCGGCGAGGACGCGGATCTCACGCTTCGTCTCAAGCTCGTCGTCGACGCCGCGCTCGCCGGGCTTCCGAACGCCGGGAAGTCCTCGCTCCTCCGTCGCATCTCGAATGCGAAGCCGAAGGTCGCCGATTACCCGTTCACGACGCTCGAGCCGGTACTCGGAACCGTCGAGGGCCCGGACGCGAGACAGCTCACGATCGCGGACGTCCCGGGGCTCATCGAAGGCGCGGCCGACGGTGCCGGCCTCGGCCACGAGTTCCTTGCGCATCTCGAGCGCGCACGGTTGCTCTTGCACGTCATCGACGGAGCGGACGGCGACCCTGTGGAGCGCTTCCATGCGATCGACCGCGAGCTCGCTGCCTACGGTGCCGGCCTGGACGAACGGCGGCAGATCGTCGTCCTGAACAAGATCGACCTGCTCGAAACCCCTCCGCCGTTCGAGCTCGCGGACGACCGCGTGGTACGGGTCGTCGCGACGTCGACCGTGACGGGAGCGGGAATCGACGAGCTGAAGCACGCGCTGTTCGAGCTCTGCCCGGTCGAGCCTCCGCAGGAGGATGACGAGCCCGAGCTCCCGGAGTTCCTCGAGTACCGGCCGAAGCCGCGCCGCGGCCCGGCGTTCCGCATTCTGCGGACGGATCGCGGCTACCGGGTCGCGGGCCGTACGCCGGCGCCCGCCGAGCTCGAGGAGGCGCTCCGCGCCGCCGGCATCCGCAGCGGAGTCGAGGTCGAAGTGGACGGCGAGGTGCTCGAGTGGCAGGAGTGACCGAGGCGCAGCCGCGCCTCGGCATCCTCGGCGGCGCGTTCGATCCCCCGCACGGCGGCCACGTCCAACTTGCGCGAGCGGCACGCGAGCACTACGGGCTCGAGTCGCTTCTCGTCCTCGTCGTTGCAGATCCCGGCCACAAGGAGACGTCGGCGCCGGCCGAGGCACGCCTCGAGCTCGCGCGGCTCGCGTTCGCGGGTGTTCCCGACACCCGTGTCGAGCTCGACCCGCACGCGCGAACGGTCGACTGGCTGGAGGAGCGGAGGCCGGAAGACGCGATCTTCATCCTCGGCGGAGACGAGCTCGCGGCGTTCGCCGGCTGGAAGGAGCCCGAGCGCGTCCTCGAGCTCGTGCCGGTCGGTGTGGCGATGCGGCCGGGCGTCTCCGAATCCGAGCTGCGCGAGGCGCGCGCTCGACTCCCCGCACCCGACCGCATCTCGTTCTTCGCGATGACGCCGACAGCGGTTTCCTCGAGGGACGTGCGCGCGCGCGTTGCCCGAGGCGAGCCCGTGGACGGGCTCGTGCCTTCGTCAGTGGCGGAGGCGATCGAGCGGCTCGGCCTGTACCGCGAGGAGTGACTGCGGAGCCCGCTGGCTACACTCCGGGTGTTCGTGACGAGAGGACGCGCAGAGAACTGACACCGCTCGAGCAAGCACAAGAGACCGCCTCCCTCTGCCAGGAGAAGCTGGCGACCGACGTCACGATCCTGGACATGCAGGGTGTCTGCGACTTCACCGACTACTTCGTGATCGCGACAGGCCGCAACACGCGGCAGACGAAGGCGATCTACGACGAGGTCGCGCAGGTCCTGAAGAAGAGCCACTCGGTCATGCCGCGCTCGACAGCGGGCATCAGAGAGGGGGACTGGATCGTCGCCGACTTCCTCGACGTCGTCCTCCATCTCTTCACGCCGGAGACGCGCTCGTACTACCGGCTCGAGGAGCTCTGGGACGATGTGCCGTCGGTCGAGGTCGCCGCCGTCTAGCGGCCGTCGTCCTCGCCGACCGCCCACACGTCACGCGCCTCGTCCGGCGGCGCCTCGAGTGCGACGGCCCCGCTGAGCGCCGGATGCAACGGCCGGCGCGGCTCCCGAACCCCGAGACCGCGCGCATCGTCGCCGCCCCACTCCTCGCTGCCTCCGCTCGAGAAGAGCGACCGGACGAAGCGCGCGACCCGCTCGACGAGGCGAGGCCGCGAGCTGCGACTTCTCGGGCGTCGTCGCCTGCGCTTCAGCACCTCCCGAAGGTAGCGCGATCCGGTCGGCCGCTAGACTGACCGCTCCCGTGGGGCCATAGCTCAGTTGGGAGAGCGTCTGGCTGGCAGCCAGAAGGTCGCCGGTTCGAGCCCGGCTGGCTCCATCAACAGGCACGAGATTCCCTCGTCACCCGAGTAGCATTTTCGCGGTGACTGGCGCGATCGCCGTCGATCCGGGTCGGCCGACGCTTCGCATTCGAGGCACGTCGTACCCGATCCTGCTTCCGTCCCTGCGGGACCCGCGCCTGCACCTCGCGGCCGTGATCGTGTCGCTGCAGGTGCTCGGGCAGGTCGCATTCGAGTTCAACCTCTCGATCGCCCAGATCCTCGTCGCGCTCGTCACGTGCGCTGTCCTCGAGATCGGCATCGCGTTCCGGCGGCAGAGGGTCATCCTGTGGCCGGCCAGCGCGCTGCTGACGGGGAACGGCGTCGCCTTCATCCTCCGCGTCCCCGGGACCGAGCACGGCGACTGGTGGAGCATGCACGGCTGGTGGATCTTCGCCGGCACCGCGGCAGTCGCGCTGCTCTCGAAGTACCTGATCAAGTTCCGCGGGCGCCACGTCTTCAACCCCTCGAACTTCGGCCTCGTCCTCTGCTTCCTTCTGCTCGGCCCCGAGAGGGCCGACCCGCTCGAGTTCTGGTGGGGTCCGATGTCGGCGTGGATGGTCCTCGCGCTCGCGATCATCGTCGTCGGCGGGTTCGCGATCCTCCTGCGGCTCCACTTGCTGCATATCGCCGTCGGGTTCTGGCTCGCCTTCGCCGCGGGGCTTGCGGTGCTTGCGGCGAGCGGCCACGAGATGACCGCGCGCTGGCATCTCGGCCCGATCTCGGGCTGGGAGTTCTGGCACACGCTCGTCTTCTCCCCGGAGATCCTGGTCTTCCTCTTCTTCATGATCACCGACCCGAGGACGATCCCCGAGAGCGCCCGCGGACGCCGCGCATACGCGATCGGGATCGGGCTCCTCGCCGTGCTGCTGATCGCGCCGCAGACGACGGAGTTCGCGACGAAGGTGTCCGTGCTTGCCGCGCTCGCGATCGTTTGTGCGGTGCGGCCGCTCGCGCTGCTCGTCCGCTCGAGAGCCCGCTCGCTGGACGGTCTCACCGGGATCGCCTCCAGCGTGCGAGAGGGACGGCGCGTCGCGCTCGGAGCGCTCGCTGCCCTCGCGTTCTGCGGGCTTGTCCTTCTTGCGGGAGTCCCCGCCCGGCCGAGCGAGGCGGCGACGACTCCGACGTCGGGCATGGCCGGCGACCTGCCCGAGGTCACGATCGTCGACTCGGAGGAGATCGCGTCGCGTCTCGATCAGCGGACCGCACAACGGATTGCGAGCGATCTCGTGGAGGACCTGCGTATCGAGTCCGAAGCGATGCTCGAGCGCGATCTCGACCGCGCGACCGAAGCGACGACGGGTGAACGCCTTGCGACGGCGTGGGAGCGGATCCGCTCCGCGCGTGGCGCGATCGTCGTCCCCGACTACGACCTGGACGACTTGACGGTCTCTCTCGAGCGGGCGGACGGGCAGGCACCGCCGGTGGTCGTCGCCTCGCTCGCCGGGACCGTCGTACGCGCGACGTATGCGGGATCGCCGGCCGTGCTCCAGAGCCGCGGTGAGCCCACTCGGTTCGAGCAGACGCTGGAGCTCGTCTTCCAGGACGGCCGGTACCTCATCGAGGGCGAGCGGGGCGAGACGCCGGCCGAGCCGACGGTTCCGAGCGGCGTCGCCTCCGGGCAGCGACCCGGCTCGGCGCTCTCCGGCATTCGCCTGACCAACGTCGCCCAGAAGGTCGGCCTGCGCTTCCGCCACGGCGCGTTCCGGTTCCAGACGTCGCACGACACGGTGGCGATGATGGGCGGAGGGCTCTGCTGGATCGACTACGACGACGACGGCTGGCTCGATCTGTACGCAGTGAACTCGCACTCGATCGAGGTCGACGTCGCCAGGTGGAAGCAGCAGGGCGGCCTGCCGCGCAACGCGCTCTACCGCAACGTCAAGGGCAGGTTCGCCGACGTGAGCCGGCGCTCCGGCACCGACGTCTCCCTGCGTGGGAACGGGTGCGTCGCAGCCGACTTCGACCTCGACGGGCGGACAGACCTGTACGTGACGGCGACCGGATACGACGCGCTCCTCTGGAATGAGGGCGACGGCAGGTTCGTCGAGGGCGCCCGCGCTGCCGGTATCGACACCTACGGCTGGCACACCGCAGCCGCCGCCGGAGACGTGAACGGCGACGGGCGGCCCGACCTCTTCGTCGCCGGGTACGCGGACCTGAACGCGCCGATCACGAGTCGTGCCGGCGCGCCGTTCCCGAGCTCGTACGCGGGAGTCCGGGACCGTCTCTACCTCAACCTCGGCCCAGACAGAAACGGGCATGCGCGGTTCCGGGAGGTCGGAGAGCAGGCGGGCATCGAGACCAACCGGCTGGACCACGGCCTCGGTGCGCTCTTCACCGACTACGACGGAGACGGACGTGCCGACCTCTACGTCGCAAACGACCTCGATCCGAACCGGCTCTACCGCAACGTTCCCTGGCCCGGCGGAAGGAACGCGGACCCCGTCGGCCTCGGCTTCCGGCTCGTCGAGCGCGGCGTGCGCGCCGGTGTCGCCGACCGGAACGCCGGCATGGGCGTCGCCACAGGCGACTTCGACGCCGACGGACGGCCGGACCTCGTCGTCACGAACTCGCACCGTCAGCTGCACGGCGTCTTTGCAAGCCGGGGTGCGGGCCGCTTCGCGGACGCGCGGCCGCGCTTCGCGGGTGCCTTCGACACGACGCTCGCCGGGTGGGGCGTGTCCTGGGTAGACCTCGACCTCGACGGCGACCTCGATCTCGTCGTCGCCAATGGTGCGATCCCGGTGACTGATCTCACGCGCGACGCAGAGCCCGTTCAGGTCTTCGAGAGCGGCCGCACGCGGCGCTTCGACAACGCGAGCGGCTCGGTCGGTACCGGGACCGGTCCGTACGTGAACGGCCGCGGTCTCGCGGCGGCCGACTACGACAACGATGGCGACGTGGATCTGGCGATCAACTCGATCGGCGACCCGCTCGTGCTCCTCCGGAACGACCGCGCGCCCGGGCACTGGCTCGAGGTGAAGTTCCGCGACTTCTCGCCCGGCGCGCGTGTCATCGCCGTCCTGCCCTCGGGACAGAGGCTCGTGCGGGAGGTAGAGGCCGGCACGAGCTACCTGTCCTCGGAAGACCCGCGCGTGCACTTCGGGCTCGGTGGCGCGCAGACCGTCCGCGAGCTCGTCGTCCGCTATCCGGACGGGCGCACGACCCGGCTTCGCGACGTCGCCGCCGATCGAGTCGTTGTGGTGAATCGGTAGCGCGGCTGTCGATCTGCGCGACAGCGGTTCGTCATAGTGATGACAGCGGCGGAGTGGGAGCTTCGTCGCGCGATCGAAGGAGGAGTCATGCCCGGACAGATAGTGCACCTGGAGATCCCGGCGAGCGACACTGCGAAGGCGCGGGAGTTCTGGGGCTCGCTCTTCGGCTGGGAGTGGCAGGCGTTCGAGGGATCGCCGCGCGAGTACCACATGACGCAGTTCTCCGACACGCAGGGGGGCGCGATCTACGAGCCGGAGCAGGCCGGTGCCCGCGGGACCCGCGCGTACTTCGGCGTCGACGACATCAACGCCGCGAGCGCGCGCGTGCGCGAGCTCGGCGGCGAGGCGGGCGACGCCATGCCGGTCCCCAGCATGGGCTGGTTCTCGCTCTGCACGGACACCGAGGGGAACGACTTCGGGCTGTGGCAGACCGACGCGAGCGCGTCGATGCCGGAGTCGTAGGCGTTACCGACGAGGTCGAGGCGACGTGGAGCGACGGCTCCACGTTGCCTTCTCGTCCGCGATCTGATTATTCTCGCCCTGTGTCTCGCGATGAGGGGCTACCCACGCGCGCGCGCCGGGGTCCGACCATCGCGCTCGTGCTCGTACTGAAATCGAGAGAAGGAGAGCAGGGATGGAGGATCGACGGTCTGTGCTGAAGAGTCGACGCCTTGTGTGGTTGGCCCTCTTCGCGCTCGTAGCTGCGCTGGCGGTCGTTGCGGCCGGCTGTGGCGGGGACGACGAGAGTTCTGGGACCGACACGGAGGCGACCGGGGGGAGCGGAGACTGCAGCAAGAGCATCTGGGTCTTGCTTCCGGATACCTCGAGCTCACCGCGGTGGGAGACCGACGACCGCCCGTACTTCGAGAAGGCGTTCGGCGATGCCGGAGTCGACTTCAACGTCGTCAACGCCGAGAATGACCCAGCGACGCAGCAGTCGCAGGCCGAGCAGGCGATCGCCGACGATGCGGCCGTCATCGTGCTCACGAGCCTCGACAGCGGCTCGGGTGGGGCGATCATCGACCAGGCGAAGGAAGCGGGCGTCCAGGTCATCGAGTACGACCGGTTCAACACCGGCAGCTCGGGTGGCGCGGCGTACGTGAGCTTCGACAACGTCGCCGTCGGCGCGACGATGGCGGACGTCCTGACGCCGCTGATCGACGACCTCGAGACCCAGCCGCCGGCTGTCTTCATGCTGAACGGCGGTGAGGAGGACAACAACGCGTTCCTCTTCCGCGACGGTTACAAGAAGACGGTCGACGAGAAGGTCGCTGCGGGCGACTGGTCGCTCGCAGGCGACAAGTTCGTGCCCGGGTGGGGTGCGAACGGCGAGGGCCAGGAGATCATGGAGCAGGCGCTCACCGACGCGAACAACAAGATCAACGCGGTGTTCGCGGCGAATGACAACCTCGCGCAGCAGACGATCAACGCCCTCGACGCAGCTGGTGTCGATCCGACGACCGTGCCCATCAGCGGGCAGGACGCCACGCAGGCGGGCATCCAGAACATCGTCCTCGGCAAGCAGGCGATGACCGTCTACAAGCCGATCGAGGCTGAGGCGGACGTCGCTGCGAAGGCAGCGCTCGCGCTGTGCGCAGGCGACGATCCGTCCGCGGTCGAGTCGGACTTCGACTTCACGTTGACTGGCATCAAGGCCGTGGACGGCAAGCCGAGCGACGAGACGGGCGACGGCATCGTCCCGTATCTCGCGCTCACGCCGACCGGTGTGACGGTCGACAACATCGCCGACACGGTGGTCGCGGACGGCTTCCGCACGACGGAGGAGATCTGCACCGGAGAAGCCGAGAGCACCGACTGGTGCCAGGAGAACGGCTAGTCGTAACAACGCGAACGGTGGGGACGCTCTCTGGCGTCCCCACCGCCCGCTGTCCCAGATGACTGCCGTCGCCGAGACTCGTCCACTCCTCCTCGAGTGCCGTGGCGTCTCGAAGTCCTTCGGCGCGGTCCAGGCCCTCTATCAGGTCGACTTCGAGGTCAGGCGCGGAGAGGTCATGGCGCTCGTCGGCGACAACGGCGCCGGCAAGTCCACGCTCATCAAGGGAATCGTCGGCATCTACCCGTTCGACGACGGCGAGGTCTCGTTCGAAGGGAAGCGTGTAAACATCCACGGGCCGCGTGACGCGGCGCACCTCGGAGTCGAGGTCGTCTACCAGGATCTCGCGCTCGCGGACAACCTCGACGTCGTGGCGAACATGTTCCTTGGGCGCGAGCGCGTCCACGGCTTCTTCTCCCTGAACGAATCGAGCATGGAGAAGGCCTCGCGGGAAGCGCTCGACAGCCTGTCCGTGACGACGCTGCGCTCGGTGCGCCAGCGGGTCGCGGGCCTGTCGGGCGGGCAGCGGCAGGCGGTCGCCGTCGCGAAGTCGGTCATGTGGGACTCGAAGCTCGTGATCCTCGACGAGCCGACCGCTGCCCTCGGCGTTGCACAGACGCGTCAGGTCCTCGATCTGGTGCGGCGGCTCGCCGAGAAGGACCTTGGCGTCGTCGTCATCTCCCACAACCTCCACGACATCTTCGAGGTGGCGGACCGAATTTCGGTGCTCAGGCTAGGCCAGCGCGTCGCGCTCTTCGAGAGGAGCGAGACGACGCAGCAGGACGTCGTGCATGCGATCACGGCGGGCACGCTTGCGGGCGTGCCCGGCATGGCCGACGCCGAAGAGATCCAGTCGTGAGCGCGGGTCCGGACCAGGTCGCCGAGGTCGCGGCGCGCACAGGCGACGAGTATCGGCCCGACACGCTTTCGGGCTACCTCCACCTCTGGTGGCAGGGCGTCAAGTTCGGCGAGATCGGATCGCTGCCGATCATCGTCGGCCTCGGCGTCATCGTCGTGATCTTCGGGCTCCTCGACAGCACCTTCCTCAGCGAGCGGAACTTCACGAACCTCCTGCTGCAGATGTCGTACGTCGCGATCATCGCGATCGGCGTCGTCTTCGTCCTGCTCATCGGCGAGATCGACCTGTCGGTCGCCTACGTGAGCGCGGTGGGTGGCGTCGTCACGACCCTCTTGCTCCGTCCCGACAATCCCGGCTGGCCGTGGTGGGCGGCCGTGGGCGCGGGTCTTCTCTGCACGACGGCGATCGGCTTCGCCCAGGGGTTGGTGATCACGAAGACGGGGGTGCCGTCGTTCGTGGTGACGCTCGCGGGACTGCTCATCTGGTCCGGCGTCGTTCTGATCCTGACGACGAGCGTCTCCAGCGTCGGGACGGTCCGCATCGAGGACGACGTCGTGATCGGCTTCGCCAACGACTTCCTGAGCGAGACCGCGGGCTGGATCCTTGCCGTCGTCGTCGTCGCGGCGTTCGCGCTCGCCCAGCTGAATACCGTGCGGTCGCGCCGGGCGGGTGGCCTGTCCGGGAAACCGTTGGTGCTCGTCGTTGCCCAGACCGTGGGCCTTGCGGTCGTCACCTTTGCCGCGGTCGGGTATGCGAATCAGGATCGCGGGGTCCCGAGGTCGGCGGTGATCGTCGGCGTCTTCCTCGTCTTCTGGTCGTTCATCGCGTCGAAAACACGCTTCGGGCGTCACGTCTACGCCGTCGGCGGCAGCGCCGAGGCGGCCCGTCGCGCCGGCATCGACGTCGACCGCGTGCGCATCACGGTCTTCATGATCGGCAGCTTCATGGCGGGGGCAGGCGGGATCATGCTCGCATCGAGGCTCCGCTCCGTCGCGACGAACACGGGCGGCGGCGACCTGCTACTCAACGTCATCGCGGCTGCCGTCATCGGCGGGACGAGCCTCTTCGGCGGCGTCGGCCGAGTGGTCTCGGCGCTCTACGGTGCGCTCGTCATCGTCTCCATCAGCAACGGGCTCGACCTGCTCAACATCAGCTCGGGCACGAAGTTCGTCATCACCGGCCTCGTGCTCCTCGCCGCCGTGCTCGTCGACGCGTATGCGAAGCGGCGCCGCGTGGCGCGTGGGCTCGCGTAGCCGCGGCGCCCACCGGTTCGCTAGAACCTCTCTGACACCGACGCGAAAGGGACGGCCATGCCCTTCTATCAGCGCCGCGGCGACGTGCCGCGGAAGCGCCACATCGTCTTCCGCGAGAACGGACGGCTCCTCACCGAGGAGGTGATGGGCCTCGAGGGCTTCACCGGGAACGAGTCGATCCTGTACCACCTCCAGTCGCCATGCCGCGTCAAGGAGCTCGGAGCCTTCACGAGCATCGAGCGCGAGGAGTGGGTTCCCGAGGCGCATGCGCACAGGCGCATGAACACGTACGACGTCCAGCCTCGTGGCGACGAGATCTCAGGCCGCCAAACGCTCATGTGGAACGACGACGTCGAGATCTCGCTCTGCCGGCCGGAGTCGTCCATGGACTACTTCTTCCGGAACGGCGAGGGCGACGAGGTCGTCTTCGTCCACGAGGGAAGCGGGACGCTCGAGACGACGTTCGGCGACGTGACGTACAAGGAAGGCGACTACGTCGTCATCCCCCGCGGTACGACGTACCGCTTCGTTCCCAGCGGGCCGCAGCGCTACCTCGTCTTCGAGACGCCCGGCCTGATCGAGATCCCGCGGCGCTATCGCAACCAGTACGGGCAGATCCTCGAAGGCGCGCCCTACTACCACCGGGACATCCACCCGCCGACCGAGCTCAGGACGCACCGCGACGAAGGGGAGTTCCTCGTCAAGGTTCGCGTGCGGCGCGGGTACCAGGACTACGTCCTCGACTACCACCCGTTCGACGTCGTCGGCTGGGACGGGTTCCTCTACCCGTGGACGTTCTCGATCCACGACTTCGAGCCGATCACCGGCCGCATCCACCAGCCACCGCCGTCCCACCAGACGTTCCAGGGGCCGAACTTCGTCATCTGCTCGTTCTGCCCGCGGCACCTCGACTTCGACCCGGAGGCGGTGCCGATCCCGTACCACCACAGCAATCTCCAGAGCGAGGAGATGATCTATTACGTCTCTGGCAACTTCGGCTCGCGCAAGGGGGTCTCGGTCGGGTCGATCACGCTCCACCCCTCGGGGCTGCCGCACGGGCCTGCGCCCGGCCTCGCGGAGAAGGCGCTCGGGGTGCGCGAGACGACCGAGCTAGCCGTGATGTGCGACACGTTCCGGCCGCTCAAGCTCTCGACGCTCGCCCGCGACCTGGACGACGGGAGCTACGCGCTTTCCTGGTACGAGCCGCCGTCGGACGAGGCGGACCTCGCAGGCGTGACGAGCCACCTCTGACAGGCGCCCGTTACCAGCGAGGGCTGGGGAGCTAGAGCCCGCGGATCGTCAGGCGGCGATTGAGGACGTCGCCGTTGATGTCGTTCAGCTCGAACGTCGCCGTGTACGTGACGCCCTTGGCGACCCCGCCGCCCGGGAAGCGCAGCCGTGCGGAGAGCGTGCAGTCGCGGAGCAGCGGCGAGCTCTGTTGTCCGACGCTGAGCAGCCGGCTGCCGCGGTAGATGCGCCACGTCATGCCGATCGCGGTGCCGGGCTTGTCGGCGACGCAGTAGCGGCGCGTGTAGAGCTTGACCAGCGGCGTCGTCGTGCCACGGCGGAAGGAGTACATGGCGTTCCGCGCGTCGAGCGGCCGGGCGCTCGCAGAGAACCGGGCCGGCGACCGTCCCTTCGGCGTTCCGTTCTGCGTGTAGAGGCCCGACTCCCATTCCTGGCCCTGGTCGTCCTGGTAGACGAACCAGATGAACATGCCGACGAACGGGTACTTCTTCGCGAGGTTGATCGCCTGCGTGATGTAGGCGGCCTGCGTCGCGTAGCTCACACCGAGCGAGTCCTGCGGGCGCGTCTGATGCCCGTACTCCGTGACCCAGATCTGAGGGTTCGGCTGCCGGAACCAGCGCTTCAGGTTCTGCTGGAAGCGGGGCAGCGAGGCCAGCGAGACGTTCGGCCACCGCACGATCTGCCCCGGCCGGAGGTTCGGCGTCGACGGATAGGGGTGGTGCGCCCAGGCCGCGAACTTCAGCCGCGGATTGGCCTTCGCGACGAGCTCGGCGAACTTGCCCGGCGAATGGGTCGGGCGAACGCCCGCGGGCTTGTCGCTGCCTCGAGCGGACGTCTCGCCGATCGCGATCTGCGCGCTCGGGTTGCCCGACTTCAGGCCCGCGTACGCCGCCGCGTAGAGCTTCGCGTAGTTCGCGGGCGCGACGGAGCGACCATTGCTGTCGAACTGGGGAGCCAGGAACCCCTGCAGGTTGGGCTCGTTCCAGACGGACCAGAAGCGGACGTACGGGTAGCCCGCGTAGCGTCCCGAGTAACGCGCTGCGATCGCGCGCGCGAAGTTCGTGAAGTCGCGCAGGTTCCGAGGCATGCGGTTCGGGTTCTGGCCGCCGTTCGCCCAGCGCGGCGTCCCCGAGATCGTGAGCATGACCTCCTGGTCCATCGCCTGGGCGGAGCGCAAGGCCTCGTCGACGTCGTCGAGGCGATAGACGGGATCGAACGGATCGGTCGCCTGGGACGGCCGCTGCGGAGCGACGAGGTTCCACTGCACGAGGAGGCGCACGATCGTCGAGCCATCGCTCGCAGAGCGGTCGATGCGCACCTCGCGGTCGCTGACCCAGCGATAGCTCGGGTCGTCGTGGAAGCCGACCCACATTCGCTGCGCCGCCATGCCGGCGGGCGCGACCACGATCGCGACGGCGGACAGGATGAGGACAAGGCGGACGAGGCGTCTCATGAGTGTCTCGGCGTGTGAGTGGGTGAGGGTCGGAAAGCGAACGGCACGAGGACTTCGCGGCACCCTAGCCGCTGGAGTGTGAGGGTCGTGTTAGAACCGTCCTCGAAATTCCCGACCCAACGATCGCGTAAACTTGCGCCCGTGGACGCGGCCTGGGAAGGCATCTTCTTGCTACTCGTCCTCAAGATCCCCTTGATCTACCTCTGCGCGGTCGTGTGGTGGGCCATACGGGCCGAGCCGGTCGAGGAAGGCGGGTCGGGCGGCGACGGCGCTCCAATCTCGCTGTCGCCGTGCGGGTGGGACAGCTGGAAGCGGAACCGCGGTCCCGGTGCCCGTCCCAGCAGCCCCAATAGCTACATCCCGCGTCTCCACGCGCAGCGAGCCCGGGCGTCCGCCGCGTGAGCAGCGTCCCGCATTCCGAGCCGCGTCGGGCCGACGCGATTGCCGGGTTCCTGTGCGCGTTCGCGCTCGCGCTCTCGCTCGTCGCGATCGCCCGGACGCCAGCGCTGCTCGCCCCGGTCGCGATCCTCGTCGCGCTGGTCGCCGCCCGCATGAGCGAGGCGCATCGGAAGCTCGCCGCCTGGTCGGTTGCCGTGGCTACCTGCGCGTTCGTGGTCGGCATGACCGTCGCCATCTCGACGGACCACCCGCTCTTCTAGCGGCGGCCGCGCGCGCCAAGAGCACGAAGCCCGGCCGAGTGGCCGGGCTTCGCTGTCTGAACATGGTCTACCCGGAACGGGCTACCGGAAACGAACGGCGAGACCGTGCTCTTGACTCTGGGCCGCCGCTTGCCGCTGCGTCTGCGCCGGGTTTGGGACGCCGGGGAACAGAGCGTCGCCGATCGTCGGGATGAACTGCGGCGGGACACGGACCTGCGTCGCCTGCTCGTAGTCGTAGGCGAGGCCGAGCAGGTCCGGCTCGGCCCAGCGGCCGCCGATGAAGGTGATCCCGATCGGCAGTCCCTCGATGTACGCGGTCGGCACCGTGATGTCGGCGTAGCCCGACACCGCCGCCGCCCCCGAGGAGCCGACGAAGTACTCGAAGTGGCCGTCGAGGTCACCTTCGTCGGGGTTGTCGTTGTTCGGCCACGCCGGGCCGTTCGTCAGGGCGACGATCGCGTCGAGGTCGTTGTCGGCCATGAGCTTGTCGATCGCGGCCTGGACGGGCGGCGTCGTCGCCGCTCTGAGGGCGGCGCAATCGGCGTCGCGGCCGTTCGTCGCCTCGGCAGCCTCGAAGACCGCGTCGTTCCACGGCCCCTCGAGGTTCGGATGGCGCTGGTTGAACGCGATCAGCTCGGCGAGCGTCTGCGGATACGCCCGTCCGGGGGTCTTCGGGTTCGTCCCGCGGACGTAGGTCTGGAGGTACGTCGCGATGTCCGTCTTGAACTCGCACAGGAGCGCCGGGAACTCGTTGACCGTCGCCGACAGGTCGATGTCGGTGTTGTCGATCACGGTGGCGCCCTGCGCCTCGAGCGCCGCGATCGTGTCGTCGAGGATCGGCTCGACGACCGGGCCCACCAACGCCGGGTCGTAGGTGCCGGCACGCCAGACGCCGATCCGTGCGCCGTCGAGCGCATCAGCGTCGAGGAACTGCGTGTAGTCGGTGAAGGCGTGACCGGCCTGGTCGGCAGTCGCGGCGTCGTCCGGGTCGATGCCGGTCGCTGCGCCGAGGAGTACCGCAGCGTCCGTCACGTTGCGGGCCATCGGGCCTGCCGTGTCCTGGTCGGCGCTGATCGGGATAACGCCAGCGCGACTCCACAGCCCGAGTGTCGGCTTGATCCCGACGACGCCGTTGGCGCCGGACGGGCAGACGATCGAGCCGTCCGTCTCCGTGCCGACCGCCGCGACCGCGAGATCAGCGGCCGCCACGACGCCGGAGCCCGAGCTCGAGCCGCACGGGTTGCGATCGAGGACGTACGGCATGCTCGTCTGGCCGCCGATGCCGCTCCAGCCGCTCGACGACGGGCCGGACCGGAAGTTTGCCCACTCGGACAGGTTGGCCTTGCCGATGATGATCGCGCCTGCGGCCTTCAGCTGCGCCGCGATGAACGCGTCATCGGGAGTGCTCTTGACGAGTGCGAAGGAGCCGGCCGCCGTCGGCATGCCGGTGGTGTTGACGTTGTCCTTGACGATGATCGGAATCCCGAGCAGCGGACGATCGTCGCCGCTGAGTCGCGCCAGGTCGGCTGCTCGTGCGTCGGCGCGGGCCGTGGGGCTGACCGTGATCACCGCGTGGAGCTCCTTGTGGAGCTGGTGGATGCGCTTGACGTAGAAGTTCGTCAGCCCGACGGAGCTCAGCTTGCGCGAGTTCATCAGCTCCTGGAGCTCCGGGATCGTCGTCGCGTCGACGTCGATGCCATTGACTTTCGTGTTCGTTGGGATCTCGGCGCGGCCGATTACCGCCGCGACGCCGGACACCCCGAGCAACAGGGCCAGCAGGGTCGTACGAACGAGAAAGCGCCGAAGTCGGCTGCTCATCGCGCTACCTCCACGGATCGGGTGTGGTGGACGCTGGGACCGCAGGGTTGTACCCGCGATTTGAGGGCTGAATCCTATAACCGTCCCGCTGGTGATGTCAGTCGTCTCCCCTCGGGGGAGGAGCGCCGCCCCCACCCTGGTACAAAGGAGTCGTGGCGACGTCCTCCAAGCAAACGGACCTGAACGCGGGCTACGTCGGCTCGCTGCTCGAGCAGTACCTCGAGAATCCCGAGGCGGTCGACCCCGCGTGGCGCGAGCTGTTCGAGCGCGGCGACGGCGACGTCCTCGCAGCATTGCCCGGCCTTGCCCGCCTCGTCGAGACGCAGGCGGGGAACGGCGGAAACGGCGGCGCAACGGCCGTCGCCCCTCCGCCTCCGACTCCCGCGCTTGCGCCTGTCGAGGTCGCGCCCGCGCCCGCGCCGGCCCCCGTCCTGGACGAGCCGGACGAGCCGGAAGAGGTGGAGGAGGGCCCGCCCTCGACCGCCGCTGCAGGCGAGGAGCTCGTGGAGGAGGCGCCGACTCCGGCCGCCGTCGACGAGGAGCTGCTCGCAGGCGTTGCGGCCGCGATGGCGCTCGTGAAGGCGTACCGCACTCACGGCCATCTGAACGCGCGGCTCGACCCCCTCGGCTCGGAGCCGATGGGTGACCCCGCGCTCGACGAGTCGAGGCTCCGGCCGGCTCTGACGCCGGAGCTCCAGGCGCGCATCCCCGCGAAGCTGCTTCGCCTCTACGTCCCCGGCGAGACGCTGCTCGACGTCCTGCCCAGGCTGCGCGAGGTCTACACCGGCACGATCGCCTACGAGATCGAGCACATCTCCGACCACGCCGAGCGCGTCTGGCTCCGGCAGGCGATCGAGTCGGGCCGCTTCCGGAAGGAGCTGGGCGCCGAGGAGCGCAAGCAGCTGCTCGAGCGCCTCTCGCAGGTCGAGGCATTCGAGACGTACCTCCGCCGCGCGTTCCTCGGACAGAAGCAGTTCTCGATCGAGGGTCTCGACTCGCTCGTGCCGATGCTCGACGAGGCGATCGAGCTCGGAGCCGCGGGCGGCGCGCACGAGGTCGTCATCGGCATTGCGCACCGTGGGCGGCTGAACGTCCTCACGCACACCGTGGGCCGCAGCTACGCGTCCATCCTCCGTGAGTTCGAGGGGGAGCGCAGCATCGACGCGCTCATCTCCGACCCCGAGGGAGGAACCGGCGACGTGAAGTACCACCTTGCGGCGTCGGAGTCGCGCCAGACGCAGGCGGGCGAGATCCAGGTCACGCTCGCGCCGAACCCGAGCCACCTCGAGGCGGTCGACCCGGTCGTGGTCGGCCGCGCGCGCGCCGAGCAGACCGATCGCTCGCGCGGCGCCGGCTTGCACGACCCAACGGTCGCGCTCCCGCTCCTGATCCACGGCGACGCCTCGTTCCCCGGCCAGGGCGTCGTCGCGGAGACGTTCAACATGCACTCGCTCGACGGCTACTCGACGGGCGGGACGCTCCACGTCATCGCCAACAACCAGGTCGGGTTCACCACCGACCCCGCCGAGGGGCGCTCGACGCGGTACTCGAGCGACTTGGCGAAGGGCTTCGACGTCCCGATCATCCACGTCAACGCCGACGACCCCGAGGCCGCGCTCACCGCGGCGCGCCTCGCACTTGCCTTCCGCGAGGAGTTCGGCCACGACGTCGTCATCGACCTCGTCGGTTACCGGCGTTTCGGGCACAACGAGCAGGACGAGGCGTCGTACACGCAGCCGCTCATGGCCGAGCGCATCGAGCGGCAGCCGACGGTGCGCCAGAACTACGCGGCGCGTCTCGTCTCCGAGGGCGTCGTGACCGAGGACGAGGCGAACGAGCTCTTCGAGGAGACGCTGCGCCGGGTGCGCGAGGCCCACGACGAGCTGAAGACGTCGTTCGCGACTCCCGAGCAGCCGCTCGACCGGCGTTCGCTGACCGATACCGGCGCCGCGGTGGTCACGGGCGTCCCGGCCGACCGGCTGCGCGAGCTGAACGACCAGCTGCTGGTCGTGCCCGAAGGGTTCACGTTGAACCCGAAGCTCGCGAAGCAGCTCGAGCGCCGGCGCGACGCCCTCCAGGAGGGCGGCATCGACTGGGGCCAGGCAGAGTCGCTCGCGTTCGCATCGCTCCTCGGCGAGGGCATTCCCATCCGGCTCTCGGGGCAGGACACCGAGCGCGGCACCTTCTCGCACCGGCACGCGGTGCTGCACGACCCGGTCTCCGGCGAGACGTACACGCCGCTGCAGAACCTTGCGAGCGCCGCGGCCTCGTTCGAGATCTACAACTCGCCGCTCTCGGAGTACGCACCGCTCGCGTTCGAGTACGGCTACTCGATCGCCGCGCCTGACGCGCTCGTCCTCTGGGAGGCCCAGTTCGGCGACTTCATCAACGGCGCCCAGATCGTCGTCGACCAGTTCATCGTCTCCGGCCGCTCGAAGTGGGGGCAGACGTCGCGCCTCACGCTCCTGCTCCCGCACGGCTACGAGGGGAACGGGCCGGAGCACTCGAGCGCGCGCCTCGAGCGGTTCCTCCAGCTCGCCGCGCAGGAGAACATCCGGATCGCGAACACGACGACCGCGGCGCAGTTCTTCCACCTGCTTCGCCGGCAGGCGCTCGACGCGACCGCCCGCCCGCTCGTCGTGATGACGCCGAAGGGCCTGCTCCGGCTCCGCTCGGCGACGTCCACGCTCGACGACCTCTCGAGCGGTGCGTTCAAGCCGGTTCTGGGCGACCCCTCCGTGCAGCCCGAGGACGTGCGCCGGCTCGTCCTCACTACCGGAAAGGTCTACTACGACATCGTCGGCCACGAGGCCCGCGAGTCGGCCAGCAACGTCGCCGTCGCCCGGATCGAGCTCCTGTACCCGTTCCCGCTCGACCAGGTCCGCGACCTCGTCGGCGCCTATCCGAACCTCCTCGAGATCGTGTGGGCGCAGGAGGAGCCGCAGAACATGGGCGCGTGGCGTTCGATCCGCCATCGCCTCGAGGAGGCGGCCGCGAGCTCCCGCGCCGACCGCGTCAGCTACATCGGGCGTCCGTGGCGTGCGAGCCCCAGCGAGGGCTACCCGACGCTCCACCAGCGCGAGCAGGACCGGATCGTCCGCGAGGCGCTCGGCGCTCTTTAGCCGGGCGCTCTGGAGCTAGACGCGCTTGCTGCGCGCGCGCTCTGCGACGGACGACGCGACGCGCGGCCCGTGGCGACGAACCGAGTCGAGTACCCGGCGCCGCTCCTCGGGCGGAAGCCGGCGCCACATCCTGAAGCCGGCGAGCAGCAGCGCGATGACGATCCTGCGGGCGAAGATCATTGCGCGCATCGTCGCACATCGAGCGCGCCCGGCCACGTGCCGAATGTCTCGATACCCGTTGCCTGGAGCCGGTTTCCGAGTACGTTCAGCTAGACTCTCCCGTCGCTGAGCCATGCCTGAAGACGTCGATCTCACGACCTCCGATACGTCCTCCCTCTTCGCGAGCGCGATCCGCGAGCACCTCGAGCTCAAGGCGCGTAACTCGGGGCTGGACGGGGATATGCCGCTCGATCCGTACCTCGACGGCGACCCGCTCGAGAACCATCCGCTGTTCAAGAGCGAGGAGCAGGCGCGCATCGAGGAGACGCTCGACGGGGAGCCTGCGGCGGAGCTGAGCTCCGAGCGTCTGCCGTGGCCGGGCGAGGAGACCGTCGAGGATGCCGCCGCCGAGGGCCCCGCTCTCGACGAGGCGCTCTGGACCGGTCGCCCGCGCGACTTCGACTGGGGCGAGTGAGGGCCAGCACGGGGCCGTCGCTTCGATGACTGCGGCTCCCGTTACCTCGGTCGCGCTCACCGGCGACGAGCGCCTCCGGCGCTACGCCGAGCTCGCCGTGCGGGTCGGCGCGAACGTGCAGCCCGGTCAGGACGTCGTCCTCACCTGCCTCGTGGAGCACGCCGAGATCGCGCGCGCGATCGCGCGTGAGGCGTACCGCGCAGGCGCAAAGCACGTCGTCGTCCAGTACGGCGACCTCCACACGCGTCGCGCGGCCATCGAGCTCGGCCCGGAGGCGGAGCTCGGGTGGTCGGCGCCCTACATGCTCGACTGGGTGCGCCGCTGGGACGAGGAGAACCCGGCGCTCATCTCGCTGACCGGCAACCCGGACCCCGACCTGCTCGCCGGCCTCGACCCGGCGCTCGTAGGCCGCTCCGAGCCGAAGGACCTGCGCCTCGCGTACCTCGAGAACATCCGCGGGCGCCACATCAACTGGGTCATCGTCGCCGCGCCGAACGAGGGCTGGGCAACGCAGGTCTTCGGGGAGCCCGACGTCGAGCGCCTGTGGGACGCCGTCGCGACTGCGACGCGCCTTTTCGAGCCGGATCCCGTCGCCGCCTGGAAGGCCCACGCGGAGAAGCTCCAGCATCGGGCAGACACGCTGAACGACCTCGGTCTCGACGCGCTCCGCTTCAGCGGCCCAGGCACCGATCTCACCGTCGGCCTCCTGTCCGGGACGCGCTGGCAGTGCGCATCGGCGACGACGGCGAAGGGGATCGAGTTCATCCCGAACGTCCCGACGGAAGAGGTCTTCACGAGCCCGGACTGGCGCCGGACGGAGGGCACTGTCCGTTCGACCTACCCGCTTCTGACAGCAGGAACGCGCGTCTCAGGGCTCGAGCTCCGCTTCGAGGGCGGCAAGGTCGTCGAGGTGAACGCGGACTCTGGCGCCGAGATCATCCGCCAGCAGGTCGCCGCAGACGAGCAGGCACCCTACGTCGGAGAGATCGCGCTGGTGGACGGTCTGTCACCCGTGAAGCGGACGGGCCTCGTCTTCTGCGACACGCTCTTCGACGAGAACGCGACCTGTCACATGGCGCTCGGCGATGGAATGCCCGAGACGCTCGACGGGGAGATCCCGCGCGACGAGCTCCTCGGGCACGGCGTCAACGTCTCCGGCATCCACGTCGATTTCATGATCGGCGGGGAAGAGGTCGACGTCGACGGGCTCGATCAGGACGGCAACGCGACGCCGATCATCCGCGGCGACGTGTGGCAGCTCGACTGACGCCGCTCTCCTGACGCCACGCGAAGCGCGGCAGCTACAACTGAAAGATGAGGTGGGTCTTCGTGGCGCTCGGCGTCGCCGGCGTCGCCGCGGTCGCCGTGTTCGCACTCGCGTTCACCCGGGGCGACTCGAACGACCCGGTCGTCTTGCCCGAGAACGCGATGCCCGGACGGCTGCTCGTCGGATTTCAGGACGACGCGTCGTTCCGCTGGGCGCCCGACCGCGCGACCGCGCTCGACGCTGCCCGGGACGCGAACGCCTCCGTCATCCGCACGATCGTCGCCTGGCAGGACGCGGCGACGAGCAGGCCCGCGAACGCGCGGGACTCGTTCGACCCGGCGTACCACTTCGACGATCTCGACGACCTCGTCCGAAGCTCGCAGCAACGCGGGATCGAGCTGCTCCTCAGCATCTGGGGCACGCCTGAGTGGGCGAACGGCGGGCAGACGCCGAATCACCCGCCGACAAATGCGCAGGACCTCGAGGACTTCGCCTACGCCCTCGCAGACCGCTACTCGGGTCGCCACGCCGGCTACCCGGCCGTCCGCCTGTACACCGCCTGGAACGAGCCGAACCTCGAGCAGTTCCTCGCGCCGCAGTTCGACGACGCCGGCGAGTCGGTCTCGCCGGGGCTCTACGCGGACATCGCACGCTCGGTGTACGACGGCGTGAAGGAGGCGAACCCGGAGGCGCTCGTCGCGATCGGCGAGACGTCGCCGCGTGGGCATGATCACCCGAGCCGGGGCACCGTGCAGGACAGCCACTCGCCCGCGCGGTTCGCGCGACTCGTCTCGGAGCAGCGGCCTGCGCTCCGCTTCGACGCGTGGGCGCAGCATCCGTACCCGCCGCGGCCGAGCGTCGCTCCGGCCCGGTCGGTGCGCTGGCCGCGGGTCGCCCTCGGCAACCTCGAGCGCTTCGGCGAGTCGCTCGACTCGTCGTTCGGGCGAGAGCGAACGCCGATCTGGATCACGGAGTACGGCCACGAGACGGTCCCGGATCCCGGCCGGCATCTCGCTCGACACGCAGGCCCGGTACGTCGAGGAGGCGCTCACGCTCGCGTCCGGCAACCCGCGCGTGCGCGTGCTCGTGTGGTTCACCCTCGTCGACAGGGCCACGGAGCCGTGGCAGAGCGGCCTGATCGCCTCCGACGGGACCGCGAAGCCGGCCTACGCGCGCTTCGCCGAGCTGGCGGCACGCCTCGATCCGCGTAACCCGGTCCTGCCGGAGAGCGCCGAGGTCGCCCGCGTGCCCGCGCTCGAGCTCGCCCACTATGTCCCGGCCGGAGCGCCCCTCGAGGTGACGACCGGCACGGGGGAGACGTACTCCGTCCCGCTCGGCGAAGACGGTTGGCTGGACGTGCCGATCTCGAGCGACGGCCCCGACATCTCGCTGACCGTCGAGGACGAGCACGGACACAGCGTCGAGCGCGAGGTCGAGCTCGGCTCTCCCAGCGTCGAGTTCGACTGACGAGCCGCGCCCTGAGCGTGCCCTAGTGTCAAATTGACACTAGGGAGGATCGGCGCTCAAAACCGCCTGGAAACAGAGGAATCCGGGCCTTCTCGCGCCGCGCGCGGCGGCCGTTGCGCGGTGGCTGCGAAAGTGATGCTTGACAGGCATCGAAAGTGATGTCATAGTGCTGTCACGATGCAGTTGGAAGTGCACATCCAGGCGATCCAGCAGGATCTCGCCACCACAGCCGGTCTCGGGGACGAGGCAACCGCCGAAGCCGCTCGCCGGATGAGCGAGGCGCTCGCCTCGACGCTGCATCTCCGCCTCCTCGACCTTCTGGGCGAGGCGGCGGCCGAGATCGGCTCCCAGCTTTCGTCGGGCCGCGTCGAGGTGCGGCTCGCAGGGCGCGATCCCGAGCTCGTCGTCGTCGTGGACGAGGCTCCGGACGCGACCCAGCACATTGCCGGGGAGGAGCTCGAAGGGGCGGATCACGCTCCGGCTCCCCGAGAAGCTCAAGGCGGTCGTCGAGGCGGCCGCGGAACAGGAAGGAATCTCCGCCAACACCTGGCTCGTCCGCACGATCGCGCAGGCAGTCGAGTCGCGACCGTCCAGACGAAGCCGCCACAACCGACTTCAGGGCTACGCCCAGGGCTAGGCCCGGATCGAAGGGAGGGCCACCATGCTTCTTGCACCGCTGCCATTCGAATACGTGTCCTACCTCGACCACAACAGTGAGCCCGGCGAGCGCAAGCGCCGCGCGCGGACCCGGCCGACGGGAACACGCGTCCGCCGCTCACCCGGGAAGGTCCAGGACTAGGCAATGGAGGCCTTCGAGACACCTGGCGACGTCAGTCTCCAGATTCGGATTCCCTCCGGCCGCGTCGTCGTCGGGACGACCGACGCGCCTCGTACCGAGGTCGAGGTCGTCCCGATCGGCCGGCGCGGGGAGGAAGCCGCCGAGCAGATCAGGGTGGAGCACCAGGACCGCGGCGGCCGCCATATCGTCATCGTCGAGCAGCGCAACCGGATCGAGTGGGGGCCGATCCAGATCAGCTGGGGCGGAGACGTCGAAGTGCGCGTCAACTGCCCGGTCGGGACGGAGCTCGAGCTCAACGGCGCCTCCACGGAGTTCCACGCCGAGGGGCAGTACGGGCGGGTCTCTGCGCGAACCGCCTCCGGCGACGTGTGGCTCGGCGAGGTCAACGGGAGGCTCGAGGTCAAGACCGCGAGCGGAGATGTCAACCTCGAGCGCGTCGAGGCAGACGGCTCGTCGCTGCAGACGGTCTCGGGAGACGTCGAGATCGGACATGTCGAGGCCGACCTCACGCTCAGGACCGTTTCCGGCGACGTGGATCTCGGCACCATCCGTGGTCCGGTCGCCGTCTCGAC
This sequence comes from uncultured Actinomycetes bacterium, assembly GCA_963815895.1. GTDB lineage: Bacteria > Actinomycetota > Thermoleophilia > Gaiellales > Gaiellaceae > GMQP-bins7. Next base: position 1,769,073 of record CAWFIP010000002.1, read on the forward strand.
GACGTCGGGTGACGTGAACCTACGCTCGCTCGAAGCCGGCGAGCTCCGCGTCCAGTCGGTGTCGGGCGACAGCCGCATCGGCATCGGGCGCGGGACGCGCATCTGGGTCGACGCGTCGTCGATCTCCGGCGACATGCGCTCCGAGCTCGCCATGGGCTCCGATTGTCGTGGCGGAGGCCGAGGCAGAGTCGGAGTCGCCGGGCGAGGTCGTGCCCGTCCAGGTGAAGACGGTCAGCGGCGACGTCTCGATCGTGCGCGCCTAGCGCGGCGATCTCTCGATCTACGGCTTTGTCGAGCGGACGGCCTCGACGACCTCGTCGTCGCGACCTTCGAGCACGAGATCGACGAGGCGCCTGTCACCGCGAAGGCCGAGCCGCCCCGTGAGCACCTCGTAGAGCCGCGCGTCGCTCAGCCCCGCCTCGCGCGCCGCGGCGGCGATGCGTGCGATGACGACCCGGGGCTCACTCCCGTCGAGCTGCCAGGTCGGGTACAGCCACTCGGTCGAGCCTTCCTCGCGCACGGCGATGAGCTCTCCGCCGCGGCGCATGGCGTCGATCTTCCCCGGATCGACCGCGAGCCGCTCGGCGAGCCACGACGCCGACAGGCAGTCACGCGCGAGCTTCTTCGTGTCGACGCTGCTCATCCGCGCGGAGCCTAGCGGCCTCGCGGATCAGGAGATGCGCTCGGTGAGCGCCTCCCAGTCCGCGTCCTCGCCGCCGCCCTCGAAGGAGCCGACGATGCGCCCGTCCTCGTCCACGACGACCACGTGCGGCTGGTACTCGGCGCCCAGGCTTCGCGCACGCTCGCGCTGTCGGTCGACGATCGACGGCCAAGTCCAGCCGTAGCGGTCGACGAACGACCTCGCCTCCTCGCGCGTGCTCGCGACCGCGATTCCGAGGTACGCGAACTCGGGATGATCCTTCTGGAACTCTGCGTAGGCGACCGCCTCGCTCTGGCACGTGAGTCACCACGCCGCCCAGACGTTCACGAAGACCGGTCGGCCCCGGAAGTCGGAGAGTGAGACGCGCTCGCCGTCGATCGTGACGCCTTCGATCTCGGGCGCCTGTCGTGCGCTCGTGCCCGGAGGCGGTGTAGCTGTCTCCTTCTCGCCGCCGCATCCGCCCGCGGCCAGCGCGACGACGAAGGCGAGAGCGAGGACCGCACGCACGCAGCAACTGTAGGCGTGGCGCCTGTACGGGTTCTCTTAAGACCTCTGTAAAGATGGGCCGATTCGTCCGATACTCGGCGTGATGCGCCGAATCGTCGTTCTCGCCTGCCTGCTCTTCTCCTTCGTCGCCGTCGGCGTTTCGAGCGCCGGCGCGGCACCGCGTTCCTGGGCGTCGCCGCAGATCCAGGCGGTCGTCGACGCCGGCCTGATGGCGCCGAGCGCCGCCGAGTTCCGGCCGGACGACCCGCTCACGGCCGGCGAGCTCTCGATCGTGCTCGCGACACTCGGCGTCCCGGTGGTCTCCGTTACCGACCTCGACCGTCCAGTGTCGATGCGCGAGCTCGACGCGCAGCTCGTCACCGCCATCGGCTTCCGCGAGTACGCGCGGAACCTCCGGCTCTCCGCCCTGTCCGCCGGGCTCACTCCGAAGCAGTGGCTCGGGACGGAGACGGTCGCTCGCCTGCTCGGTCTCCGCGTCAACCACGTGAAGACGCAGGAGCAGCTCGAGCTCCAGCTCGGGCAGCCCGCGACGCGTGCGGAGGCGGCGTACTCGATCGCGCGGGTGCTCTCGATCTCCGAGTTCGACCTCGAAGCCGCGCCGAGCCCAGTTGGAGACGTTCACGTTCCCGGTGCTCGACCCGTGGCAGCAGGCAATTCTCGCCCGCGCCCTCCGTTTCGTCGGCTCGCCGTACGTCTGGGCGGGAACGTCGGAGCGGCCCCAGCTGCTTCTCGGCCGGAAGCAACCGGGAGGCTTCGACTGCAGCGGGTTCGTGTGGCGCGTCTACAAGCTGCGGCCGTTCGCGGGCACTGACGCGCTCGGCGCCGTGCTCAAGGGGCGGACGACGTTCGACATGAGCGGCGAGGTACCCCGCGCGGCACGCATCCCGTGGGAGAGTCTCCAGCCGGGCGACCTCGTCTTCTTCGGCGACCGTGGCCGCGCATCGAAGCCCGCCGAGATCGGCCATATGGGCATCTACGTCGGAAACGGCTGGATGGCGCACTCGTCCGACCGCGGCACGACGCTCACGCCGATGACCGGCTGGTACGAGACGCGCTTCGCGTGGGGCCGACGGCCGCTCGCCGAGGCGGGGCTCGCCTAGCTCTCCGCCGGCGTCTCGGCCGCCCGCTGCGCCTGGAGCTCTTTCGAGAAGAAGCGGAGCGCGGTCTTCGTCTTCGTCTGCTGCTCGCCCGCGACGTTCACGCCCTTCGACGTGAGGAAGGCGAGCGTCTCGGCCGCCACCTGGAACGCGTCGTGGGCGCCGCACTTCGTCGAGAGCTCGAGGATGCGCTCACCGTTGGGATACATCCACACCTCGGCGACGAGACGCCGTTCGAGGTCCGGCGGGGAGAAGTTCAGCTTCAGGACGAAGATCGGCCCGAGCACGGCCAGCTCGTCGAGCGCCAGCCCCTCCGGCGCGTGCTCGGCGAAGAACGCGCGCTGCGGCTTCGAGAAGAGCTTGCGCACGGGATGTCGCCCGGACGCCGCCTCGCGCACGGCCCTGGGGTCGGTCTTGCTCTTGAGCGCGGCCGAGCAGACGTAGCCGCCCGGCATCGCGTCCACCTCGACGACGAGATCCGGTGAGTTCCGGAGATCGTCCGGCAAGGCGTCCGGCTCGACGGGACGGAGCTTCACGACGGCGTCTGCGCCCTTCCCCTGGACCCGACGCGCTCTCGCGACGACGCCGGCGTCGTTCAGCGTCAGGTCGGGCGTGTCGAAGAAGAACACCTGGCGTATCTGCGCCTGGAGCGGATCCAGATCGAGCGCGGCGATCGCGCCACGCTGGTGCGATGTCGGCACCGTGAGCTTCAGCTCGACGCTGTCCGACTGCTTCGCGAGCTCGAGGACTCGCGCGAGGTCCTCGTCCGAGAGCCTCTTCCTGCCTGCCGCTGTCGCCATGCTTCACCCCCGTATCGGTTCCTGACCCGCCGCTGACGATACCCCCGGCGAACTATCCTCGCCTCGTGACGTACGTCCCGGCCGAAGACCGCTACGAGCGGATGCTCTACCGCCGCTCCGGGCGCAGCGGGCTCCAGTTGCCGGCGATCTCGCTCGGCCTCTGGTGGAACTTCGGCCACGACCGTCCACTCGACACGAGCCGCGCGATCGTCCGCCGCGCGTTCGACCTGGGGATCACGCACTTCGACCTCGCGAACAACTACGGGCCGCCCTACGGCTCTGCGGAGGAGACCTTCGGCGTGCTGTACCGCCAGGATCTCCACCCGTACCGACACGAGATCGTCGTCTCGACGAAGGCCGGTTACGACATGTGGCCCGGCCCGTACGGCGAGTGGGGCTCGCGCAAGTACCTGCTCACGAGCCTCGACCAGAGCCTCGAGCGGATGGGCCTCGAGTACGTGGACATCTTCTACTCGCACCGCTACGACCCGGAGACGCCGCTCGAGGAGACGATGGGCGCGCTCGACTCGGCGGTGCGGGCGGGAAAGGCGCTCTACGCCGGCATCTCGTCGTACTCGGCCGAGAAGACGCGCGAGGCGCACGAGATCCTCACCGAGCTCCGGACGCCGTTCGTGATCCATCAGCCCTCGTACTCGATGCTCAACCGCTGGATCGAGCCGGAGCTCATCGACACGATCGGCGAGCTCGGCCTCGGCTGCATCGTCTTCTCGCCGCTCGCGCAGGGGATGCTCACGGGCAAGTACCTGGACGGGATCCCCGAGGGCTCGCGCGCGAGCTGGCCGAGCTCGCTCTCGCCCGACCTCCTGACCGACGACGCGCTCGCAGAAGATCCGCGGGCTGAACGACATCGCGGCGAGCCGGGGCCAGACACTCGCGCAGATGGCGATCGCGTGGGTGCTGCGCGACGAGCGAGTGACCTCGGCGCTCATCGGCGCGTCGAGCGTGAAACAGCTCGAGGAGAACGTGGGGGCGATCGAGCGGCTCGACTTCACCGACGACGAGCTCGACGAGATCGACCGCCACGCGACGGAGAGCTCGCTCAACATCTGGGCCGCGTCGAGCGAAGGCTGATCCTTAACCGGGACCTCTCGCTGGGCCCGACACGTAGAGGAGGCGGTCCGGTAACACGGAAAGGCCGATCATGGTCCGCTTCGCCCTCATCGCCCTGCTCGTCCTCGTGGTTGTCGCCGCGGCGAGCGCGGCGGGCTACGAGCTGCTGCGCACGAAGACGATCGCTGTCAGCGTCGCGGGGATCGACGAGAAGGTGGACGAGGGCACGACGCTCGGAGAAGCAGCGGAGAAGTTCGGGATCGAGCCGGCCGCGGGCGACCTCCTCGACGTGCAGCAGGCGGTTCTGCGGAGCAATGTCTTCCCGGGGAAGCTCCTGGTCAACGGCAGGGCGCGTCCCGGATCCACCGAGCTCGAGAAAGGCGACCGCATCGGCTCGGTCGACGGCACCGATCGCGACGAGCCGTCGAGGCACTTCTTCGTCCGCGTCCGCGGAGGCATGCCGTCGAGCCCGCAGTTCACGCTCGCGCTGACGCCCGGTCGCCAGGAGTTCGCGAAGGGCGACATCTCGAGGAAGGTCGCGCTTGTCCGTTTCGACCCGAGCGGTCCGGCGAAGGTCCCGGAGAAGGTCGCCCTCACGTTCGACGACGGCCCCTCCGCCTACACGTCGCGCATGCTCGCGACGCTGAAGCGACTCCACGCCCGCGCGACGTTCTTCGTCGTCGGGAACGTCGTCGAGCGGTACCCGAACCTCGTCCGCCGCGAGCTCGCGGCCGGGATGGGCGTCGCGAACCACTCGTACTCGCACCCGTACCACCCGCCCTTCGACCTCCAGCCGCACGAGACGATCCTCAGCGAGATCGACCGCGGCAGCAGCGTGCTCGAGAAGCTCGGCCATACGCCGACGCTCTTCCGCCCGCCCGGCGGCTCCTACTCGCCGTACGTCGAGGAGGCCACCGGCGCGCACGGGCAGCGCATCGTCCTCTGGTCGGTGGACCCGGAGGACTGGAACGCGGAGACGACCTCGAAGCAGATCGTCAAGCGTGTCCTCGGCGCTGTGCGCCCAGGCTCGATCGTGCTCCTGCACGACGGGGGCGGCGACCAGATGCGGACGGTGAAGGCGCTGCCCGCGATCGTGCGAGGGATCCGCGCCAAGGGTCTCGGGCTCGCGGTGCTTCAGTAACGGATTCCTTGACCGCGTCCTCGATGCCTGCCACACTCCGTCACTTGGTCGGGCAGCGCCGCTGCTCGACGTCGACGGGAAGGAGGTCAGTCTTGGCGCACATGACGCCCATCAATCTTCACTGCTGGCCTCTCGTCGCCGCGGCCTAGCACGCCCGCCGCGAAGACAGTCCCGCACTTCCACTCGCCCGAGCCGCACGTCCCTCGGTAGTCCCTGAGGACGTCGGTCCCTCGGGCCCAATCGGCTCGACGCCCGTCGAGCCCCGATGCAGGAGAGGAGTACCCGCGTGAGCGGAGCCACATCGTCACTCGCTGGTTCACCAGCACACATGCGAAGGAGGAGTCATGTTCGAGTTCGAAGCACTTCAGGAACGGAGCCATGAGCATCGTGAGCACCTGAGGCGCGAAGCCTGCGCCGCACGGCTGGCCCGCGAAGCTCGCGGACGTAGGCACAGGCAGAGGCAGCGATTCGCCCTGGAAGCCGCGTTCGGGTTCTTCCGTGGAGCTCGAGCTCGCCTGCAGGCCGATGCCTGAGGCCGAGCCCGACACGAAACGGCTTGCTTCCGGGCGCGACGAGGGCGTGCTCGTCCACCCGGAAGCAAAGCCGCAGGTCACATCACGCGAGACGAGAGGGAGAATGAGTCCAGTGCCGACGATCACACAACTCAAAGGGGTCGCCTTCCGGCCGTTCCGGGGAGCGCCCGACTACGAGCCCTTCGCGCGCGTCATCACGGCGACGTCGAGAGGCGAGGGGAACGACCGCGTCGAGACCGCGGAGGCTCTCGCGTCCTTCTACGACCACCTCGAGCGCTGCGATCCCGACCGCGATCTGCTCGTCGCCGAGGTCGACGGCGACGTCGCCGGGTACAGCCGCGTCTGGTGGGACCAGGAGCCCGACGGGCCGCGGGTCTACCGGCAGGTCTGCTTCATCGACCCGGAGTTCGGCGGCCGCGGCATCGGGTCGTCGCTCTTCGCGTGGAACGAGCAGCGCCTGCGCGAGATCGCAGACGAGCACGACGCCCCGGAGAAGCTGTTCGAGGCCTTCTGCAACGACCGCAACGAGGCCGCTGTGTCGCTCTTCCGCGGCGCGGACTACGAGCCGATCACGTACGCCGCCGAGATGATCCGGCCGTCGGTCGAGGATCTCCCCGATCATCCGCTTCCCGAGGGGCTCGAGATCAGGCCCGTGACCGAGGATCAGCTGCGGACGATCTGGGAAGCCGACATCGAGGCGTTCCGCGACCACTGGGGGTTCGTGGATCCGGGCGAGGAGGGGTACGAGCGGTTCCTCGCGTTCCCGTACAACGACTTCTCGCTGTGGAAGATCGCCTGGGACGACGAGGGCGTCGCGGGGCAGGTGAAGTCGTTCATCAACCCGGCGGAGAACGCGGAGCACGGCCGCGAGCGCGGCTGGACGGAGGCGATCTCGACCTCGCGCCGCTGGCGGCGTCGCGGCGTCGCGAAGGCGCTGATCGTCGAGAGCATCCGCGAGCTCGCGACGCGCGGGATGACCGAGGTCGCGCTCGGCGTGCACACCGAGAACCCGAACGGCGCGTTCGACCTGTACTCGGGGCTGGGCTACGAGGTCGTGCAGACCTGGACGACGTACCGCAAGCCGGCCTGATCGGTCAGCTCGCGGCGACTCCGAGCGCGACACCCGGGAACTCGTAGCGCCCGTCGCGCTCGTACGGCGCGAACGCCTCGGCGAACCCCGACTCGAGCGCCTCGCGCTCGTCGTCGGGGGCCTCGCGCCAGACCCGCGCGAAGATCCCGCCCGTGTCCTTCGCGCGCTCGATGTACTCGTCGAGGCTCTCGTAGGCGAAGAGCACCGGGATCTCCTCGATGCGGCTGACCGTGAAGCCGGCGCCCTCGAGCAGCTCGTGGACGCGCTCGTCGCGCGCCATCGTGAACATCCCCGGCGCGCCCGGCTCGGGCGGCGGGACGTGGCCGCGCTCGAGCAGCATCCGGGCGACGATCGAGATCCAGGGGTTGCGCTCGGCCTCGCGCCAGACGGCGAGCGCAAGCCGACCTCCGGGCCTGAGGACGCGCCGCGTCTCGGCGAGCGCGGTCGCTGGATCCGGCATGAGCATGTACCCGCAGCGGCAGAGCACGCCGTCGACCGAGTCGTCCTCGAGCTCGATCCGCTCGGCGTCCATGACGCGGTACTCGACGGTCGTCAGGCCGAGCTCCTCGCCGCGGCGTCGCGCGCTCTCGACCATCGTCGGGCTGAAGTCGGTCGTGATGACGCGTCCGCTCTCGCCGACCAGCACGGCTGCCGCATGGCTCGTGTCGCCGAAGCCGGACGCGAGCTCGAGCACGGTGTCGCCCGGGCTCGGCGCGAGCTCGCGCAGCATCCACTCGCGGATCGGCACGGAGGTCGCCTCGATCGCGTCGCGCCACCGATCCCAGCCGGGCGCCATCGTCTCCCAGGTGTCGTATGCCGCCTGTTTGTACTGGTCAGCCTTCATGGGAGCGATCGTAAAGCTAGACCCTGGACTAGCCGTTCGCGCGGGCGGAACCCTCCGTTCCGTGCGTAGGCGCGGCGCGCGATGCCGTGGAACGCTGCCGGTGGATGACTCAAGGCCAGAACGTCATGCGGCACGGTCGTGAGCAGGATGCGGAGGAGCGCGTGGGCGCGCTTCTCGATCGCGAGCTCGACGACGTCGCGATCGTGCTGCATGACCTCCACGTGCCCGGGTCCGAGGTGCGCGTCGACCACGTCGTCGTCGCGCCCACGGGCATCTGGGTCGTCGACTCGACGCTCCGCGGCGAGCTCGAGCTCGAAGTGGATGCGGTCGACGCCTCTGCGTCGGTGGACGCGATCGAGCGCCATGTTGCGGTGATGGCGAGCGCGGTCAACGGCCGGGCGAAAGACGTTCCGATCCGAGCGGCTCTCTGCTTCCACGCGGGGTACTGGGGCGCGGCCCCGAAGCCGTTCTGGATCGACGGGGTGCTGGTGACGCATCCCGCAGATCTCGTCGAGCGGGTTCGGGCGGCGGGCCCGCTCGACGAGGACATCGTCGGCTGGATCGCGGCGCGGCTCTCGCTCGACAAGTCGGCGCCGGCGGCTTAACGCGACGTTCCCGGGGCCGAGAGGGTGCAGCGTAGGCCTGCTGCTACCGTGGGCGGCACGGATAGCGCCGCTATCCCGTGAGGTTTGACTTCTTCGGTTCCTCCACTGGGTCGAATGAGACGGATCTCGACCCAACGGCCCGGTCAGCCGGGCAAGACAGGAGTTGAATCGAATGCAGTCCTTTTCCCAGCTCGGGGTGTCCGCGCGCATTGCGCAGACGCTCGCCGCGCGTGACATCCACGAGCCCTTCCCGATCCAGGCCCGGGTTCTTCCAGACGCCCTCGCCGGACGCGATGTCCTGGCCAAGTCGCCGACCGGATCCGGCAAGACGCTCAGCTTCGCGATCCCGATCCTCGAGCGCCTCGAGCCCGGCGAGCGGAAGCCCGCCGCGCTCGTCCTCGTTCCGACCCGGGAGCTCGCGACCCAGGTCGCCGGTGAGCTCGAAGCGCTCGCCTCGAACGGCCTTCGGGTGGCCGCTGTCTACGGCGGCGTGCCGATCCACTCGCAGGCGAAGCGCGCCCGCGCCGCGCACGTCCTCGTCGCGACGCCGGGCCGCCTGAACGACCTGCTCGAGCGCAAGTCCATCGATCTGGGCGGCGTGCGCATCCTCGTCCTCGACGAGGCCGACCGGATGCTCGACATGGGCTTCAAGCCTCAGGTAGACAGGATCGTCCGCCATCTGCCGATAGAGCGTCAGACGATGTTCTTCTCGGCCACACTCGACAGCGAGGTCGGCGAGCTGGCGCGCGTGTACACGAACCACCCGGTTCGCTGCGACGCGGGGCTCCCGCCGAAGTACGAGAACCACGAGGCGGTCGAGCACCGCTTCATCTCGGTCAAAGCCGACAGCAAGGTCGAGACGCTCATCGATCTCCTTCGCGGCGAGCACGGGCTCACGCTCGTCTTCGTCCGCACCCGGCGTGGAGCCGACAGGCTCGTGCGGAAGCTCGCGCAGCAGGGCGTCAAGGCCGTCGCACTGCATGGCGACATGAACCAGAGGCAGCGCGAGCGGGCACTCGAGCGGTTCGAGTCGGGGAAGGCGACGACGCTCGTCGCCACCGATGTCGCGGCCCGCGGGCTCGACCTGGTCGAGATCACCCAGGTCGTCAACTTCGATCCGCCGGAGGAGCACGACAGCTATGTGCACCGCGTCGGCCGCACCGGGCGTGCCGGCCGCGGGGGCGTCGGCGTCACGTTCGTCCTCCCGGAGCAGCAGGAGGAGGTGAGTCGCGTCGCGCGGCTCGCCGGGCACACCGAGCAGTACGCAAGCGCGGGCATGAAGGTCGCGCCCGCACGCCGCGTGTACACCTCGCGGCGCGGGGGCCGCTCGAAGTGGGGCGACCCGAGGCCTCGCCGCAAGATTTGAGCTCGCTCACGTCCATGTTCCGGGCGCTCGGAAGCTCCCGCGCCCTTCGGCTCGCGCTGTCGCGCCACGGCCGCCTCGTCCTCTCCGGGCTCGTGGGCGTGGTGTCGATCGTCGTCGCCGTGCTCGCCGCGCGCAAGTTCGCCGAGACCCCGTGGCCGCTTACCGACGGCCATCCAGGCCTGCTGGTCGCGGCGGGCGCGCTCTCGCTCGTCGGCTATGGGCTGAAGGCGTTCGGCTGGCAGCGCCTGTTCGCGGTCGATCAACGGCCGCAACCGTTGGCGCTCGCGGCCGCGAGCGGAGGCGCCTCGGTCACGGGCCTCGTGCTCCCGGGCCGCTTCGACGATGTCGTCAGGGTCGCGATCGTGCGCCGCTACCCGGGCTGCCCGGCCTGCGTGCGGACGCTCTGTCTCTCGCTCTTCATGCTCGCCCTCATCGACACCGCCGCGCTGGCGCCGCTCGCGTTCGGCGCCGCCGTGCTCTCCGACCAGTCGCTCGGCGTGCGCCTCGGCCTGGGGCTAGTCGCCCTCGCGGGAGTCGGAGCGGCGGCACTCGTCGTGGCGCTTCCGCGCCTGACGCGCAGCAAGCGAGTCCTCCGCTACAGGATCGGCCGCTGGCTCGAGCCGCGCACCATCCCTCTCCGACACGCGGCCTTCGCCTGGGCTTTCGTCTCCGCCTGCTGGATGACCCGGGTCGTTGCGCTCATGATCCTGCTCGGCGCCCTCGGCGTCGGGTTCTCGCTCCCGCTCGCGCTGCTCTTCCTGTGCGCGAGCTCGGCCGCCGCGGCGCTCCCGATAGCTCCCGGTGGAGCGGCGACACAGGCGGGCGCCGGTGCCGCAGTGTTGATCGCTTCCGGAGCCGACGTCTCCCAGGCCGTCGGAGTCGCCGTCACGGTGCAGGCGCTCGCGGTTCTCGTCGGCGGGTCGATCCTGCTCTTCGCGGCCGCGTGGCGGACCGCTCTGCGCCTCGTGCCGCGCTATCGCGCTGCGAGCGCGAACGCCTGAGACCCGGTCTTCGAGGCTAGGCGACGGCGGCGGCGAACGAGGTGTAGAGCTCGGCGGGCAGGCGCCGCTGGAGCTTCCAGACGAACGCGATCGGACGGTCGCCCTCGTGGCTCACATACGACGCCGGCCCGAGGCACCAGAAGGCGCGGTCGGTCGTCCGCAGCCGGGCGAAGAGCACGACGTTCGTCCCGCGCTCCGCGCTGGTGGATGTACCTCTGCCCCGTCGCGCTGTCCGCGGCCGTCGCGGACTGGCTCTCCCAGTGGATCAGCTCGGGGCTGATCGCGTAGTCGCGGTAGCGGGTCGTCGGCGAGAAGCCGCCGACGCTCTTGTCGAGCGTGAACGCGAAGAGATCCGTCCGCGACTGCGGCTCCCACCACACACCGGTCTGCCAGGTCGGCGGCTTCGCGCCGTCGCCGACAGCCGAACGCAGCGAGGATCTCGGCGCGCGTGTACCGGGAGTGCAGCGCGAGCGGCACGCGCGGGCAGCCCGAGCGGGTGGTCGAGGTACGGCACGCGCTCGCGGAGCAGCTCGAGCACCTCGATCAGCTCCGCGCGCACCTGCGGGTGATGCCCAGACCTGCGCCACCGCGTCGTCGAAGCTCGCGGAGGCGCTCAAGCGTCGTGAGCGACGCGACGAGCATCCGGAGGAGCCGCTGCTCGCGCGGGCTCAGCGCGTCGAGCGATGGCGGACGGTCGCCGCCGAGGAGCCGCGGATAGACCTCGAGCCGCTCGTCGTCGTCGACGTGCAGCAGCCGCCCGACCGCCCGGAGCAGCGCGGTTCTCGTCGGGCCCTGCCAGCGCGCACCGGCAGCCCGACCTCGCGGCGCATCTCGGACCAGCTGTGGCCGCCGGCGTAGATGTCCTCGAGCTCGAGACCGCTGCTCTCGAGGTACTCGCCGAGGCCGACGTCGCCGAGCGAGCGGAGCTCGTCGCACCGCTCGCGCCACGTGCTCGGGATCGCGTCGCGGATGCTGCGAAGCACGATCTCCCGCGCGACTGGGTCGAGCTGGAAGCTGCAGCCGGCGGGCAGGAACGGAAAGTCGTCGCGGACCTGCTGCTCGACGTCGGCGCGCGAGCCGCCGAGCAGCGCGCGCAGGCGCCGGTCGAAGCGGAACTCCTTGCGATGCGTCCCGACGAAGTCGAGCACCGTGCACGCGCTCTTCCCGGCGGCCTTCCGCAGCCCGCGCCCGAGCTGCTGGAGGAACAGCGTCGGACTGTCGGTCGGGCGGAGCAGCAGGAGCGTGTCGACGCTCGGGATGTCGATGCCCTCGTTGAAGAGGTCGACGGTGAAGACGACGCGCACCTTCCCGTCCGACAGGTCGCGCAGCGCCGCCCTCCGCTCGTCCGAGCGGCTCGCGGCCGAGAGCGCGACCGCCGGCAGGCCGAGCTCGGTGAAGCGCTGGGCCATGAAGTGGGCGTGGCCGACGCTGACGCAGTAGCCGAGCGCCCGCATGCCGCGACGGGTCGGCGATCTTCCGCCGGATCTCCTCGACGACGAGATGCGCCCAGGCGTGGTCGGCCGTGAGGACGTTCTCGAGCGCCAGTGACGTCGTATCCCTGTCCGCGGCGCCACGGGAACGTCGCGCAGGTCGAGCCCGTCGTGGACGCCGAAGTACGCGAAGGGCGCGAGGTACTCCTGGTCGATCGCGTCCCACAGCCGCAGCTCGGCCGCGATCCGGCCGTCGAAGTGACGGAGCACGTCGAGACCGTCCGCGCGCTCCGGCGTCGCCGTCAGACCGAGCAGCTCGACCGGCGTCGAGATGCTCGAGCAGCGCCTCGTACGACGGCGCCGCTGCGTGGTGGAACTCGTCCACGATCACGACGTCGAAGTGCGTCGGAGTCGATGTGCCGGACGTCGGCGCTGTTCAGGCTCTGGATCGACGCGAAGACGTGCTCGAACGAGCGGGACGCTGCCCACCGACCCACTTCTCGCCGAAAGCTGCGTCGCGGAGCGCGTGACGGAAGGTCGCACGGCTCTGGTCGAGGATCTCCTCGCGGTGCGCGACGAAGAGAAGGCGGCTACGGCGGTAGCTCGGCGCGAAGGCGCGCGTAGTCGACCGCTGCCATCACCGTCTTTCCGGTGCCGGTCGCCGCGACGAGCAGGTTGCGATGGTGGCCCTGGTGGCGGGCCAGGACGACGTGCTCGAGCAGCGCCTCCTGGAAGGGGCGCAGCTCGAGCTCGATCGGGGCTGAGCAACGTGACGTCCGTCGGCTGCGAGCGGCATCGCGTGCGCCGCTCGAACTCCGCGGCGTCGTAGGGCGCGAAGTCCCTGCTCTCCCAGTAGCTCGTGAAGACCGCCGCCATCTTCGCGACCGCGTCCGGATTGCGCGCCGCCGAGACGCGCACGTTCCACTCGAGCCCGAGCACCTGCGCCGAGTGCGTGAGGTTCGACGAGCCGATGTACGCGGTCGAGTAGCCGCTCTCGCGGTGGAACATCCATGCCTTGGCGTGGAGTCGCGTCGACGACGTGTCGTACGAGACCTTGATCTGCGCGCCGAGTCTCGCTCAGCTCGTCGAGCGCACGCTGCTCCGTGCTGTTCGTGTACGTCGTCGTCAGGATCCGCAGCGGCTTGCCGGCCTCGCAGTGCCGCCGAAGGGCATCGGACAAGCGGTCGCACGCCGCTCCAGCGGACGAACGCCATGACGACGTCGATCGCATCCGCCGACGGAACCTCGGCGCGAAGCTCGTGCCCGACCGCCGGCTCGCCCGGCGCGTTCGTGAAGACGGTCGTGTCGAGCAGCGGCGTGAGCGGGCGCTCGATCGGATCGGCTCGCCCGTCCGGGAGTCGCCGCAGTAGCGCGACCAGGACTCGCGCGGGTCGAGCGGTTCGTCGCCCGCTGAGACCGCCTTCCGTCAGCAAGCGTCTGGAGGCGTCGGATCAGCGCGACTGCGATTCGTACCGCCTCATCGCTTCGTTGCCCTTCCGGCGCTCGCTCGATCGCTCTCGCGACGATGCCGGCGAGGTGACGCGAGACGCGGTCGGACGCCTCGGCGTCGCGGAGGTCGGCGACGTCCGCGAGGAGCGCCTGTCCGGGATCTCTGCGAGCAGCTCTTCGAGGCCTCGCGTGAGCAGCGCCTCGTGGAGTCCGGGCTTCAGAGAGTCGCTGGTCAAGTGGCGGAGTCTTTCAGGCTCGCGGCATGACGCGCACCGGCGTGGCGGACGATGCCACTTGACGGCTAATACTCATGACATGCGCGCCTCGGATGACGGAACGCTCCGGCTCTCTCCGACTGATCTGGCGAACCATCTCGCCTGCGCGCATCTGACACAGCTCGAGCTCGCCGTTCAGCGCGGCGAGCTCACGCGGCCGCACGTCGACGACACGTACGGCGATCATCATGCGCAAGGGGGACGAGCACGAGGCTGCGTACCTCGCGCGGCTCGAGGCGGAGGGGCTCACGCGTTGCGCGCATCCCGACCTACGACGACGAGGACTTCGACGCCGACGAGGCGCGGCGCGCGACCGAGGAGGCGATCCGGAGCGCGGAGGCCGACGTCATCTACCAGGCGTACCTCTCGGACGGCACCTGGCGCGGGTTCGCGGACTTCCTCGAGCGGCAGCCCGACGGCACGTACGAGCCCGTCGACACGAAGCTCGCGCGCTCGGCGAAGCCGCTCCACGTGATCCAGCTCTGCTTCTACGCCGAGCAGCTCGGGCGGATCCAGGGGACGCTGCCCGAGCACTTCCACGTCGAGCTCGGCTCGGGCGAGCGCGAGACGTTGCGGACGGCCGACTACATCGCGTTCTTCCGGCGCACGCGCGAGCGGTTTCTCGCCGCGATCGCCGGCGAGAGCCAGCACGAGACGTAGCCGTGGCCCGTCGACCACTGCGGGATCTGCGACTTCCGCCACCTCTGCCAGGACCGGCGCGTCGCGGAGAGACAACCCGATCCTCGTCGCGGGGCTCTCGCGGCTGCAGGCGGAGCGGCTCGCCGCAGCCGGGATCCCGACGCTGACCGCGCTCGGCGGAGACGGCTCCCGACACGACGGTCAAGCGCATGCGGCCGGAGACGTTCGAGCGCATCCGCTCGCAGGCCGAGCTCCAGCTCCACTTCACGCGCACCGGCGAGCAGCGCGTCGAGCTCCTGCCCGACGAGGAGGACCGCGGCTTCCGCACGCTTCCGCCGCCGCTCGGACGGCGACGTCTGGCTCGACCTCGAGGGCCATCCGTTCTACGAGCCGGCGCGCGGGCTCGAGTACCTGTTCGGCTGGTGCTACCGCGACGGACGGCGAGACGCGCTACGAGGTCGTCTGGGCGCGCGACCGCGACGGCGAGAAGGCGATCTTCGAGCGCTTCGTCGACTGGGTCGAGGCGCGCCGCCGCGTCCACCCCGACCTGCACGTCTACCACTACGCCGCCTACGAGCGCACCGCGCTGCGCCGCCTCATGGGCGAGCACGGGACGCGCGAGCACGAGGTCGACGACTTCCTGCGCCAGGAGGTGCTCGTCGACCTCTACCGCGTCGTCAGGCAGTCGCTGCGCGCCGGCGTCACGAGCTACTCGATCAAGGCGATCGAGACGCTGTACGGGTTCGAGCGCACGGCCGAGGTCGTGGGCGGCGACGAGTCGATCGTCCTCTTCGAGCAGTGGCTCGAGGCGCAGGAGGACTCGCTGCTCGAGGGCATCGAGGCGTACAACGAGGAGGACTGCCGCTCGACGGTCGCGCTCCACGAGTGGCTCCTCGGGCTCCGGCCCGACGGGCTTCCGTGGCAGCTGCCGCCCGAGCAGCGGGAGAAGACGGAGGAGGCCGAGGAGCGGGACGCGACGCGGATCGCGCTGTACGACGCGCTGCTCGCGGGCGGGGAGGAGGGCAGCCCGACCTGGCTCCTCGCGCACCTCCTCTACTACCACCGGCGCGAGGCGAAGTCGCAGTGGTGGGAGTGGTTCCACCATCTCGAGCTCGACGAGGACGAGCTGATCGAGGACACGGACACGATCGGCGGGCTCGGCCGGTCGGCGAGCCGGTCGAGGACGGGAAGTCGCTCGTCTACACGTTCACGTTCCCGGCGCAGGAGCACAAGATCCGCGAGTCAGGCGTCGACCCGGCGACCGAGAAGACCTACGACGTCCACGTCGACGACGAGCACGGGATCATCACGATGCGCCGCTCCGCGCAGCGCGCGGACGAGCCGCTGCCGGCGCGCTCATTCCCGGGCAGCCGATCCACGACAAGGAGCACCGGAACGCGGTCCAGCGGTTCGCCGAGGCGTATCTCCACGGCGAGCGGGGCGGCGTCGTCGCCGAGATCCTCGAGCGGAGGCCGCCGCAGGCGCGGCTCGACCTCGCCGGTGCCCGAGGCTGCGCTGTCGCTCGACGGGAGCTACCTCTTCGTGCAGGGCCCGCCGGGCTCCGGCAAGACGTGGCAGGGCGCGAAGATGGCCGTCGCCCTCATGCGCGCAGGTCAGCGCGTCGGCGTCACCTCGCTCGAGCCACAAGGCGATCTCGAAGCTCCTCGAGGAGATCGAGCGCGAGGCACGCGAGCAGGGCTTCGCGTTCCGCGGCCGCAAGAAGTCGACAGCCGGCAACGAGGACACGCGCTTCGAGGGGCGGTTCATCGACTCCGCCGACGGCTGGCGCGACCTTCTCGACGAGGAGCTCCAGCTCGTCGCGGGCACGTCGTGGCTCTTCGCGCGCGCGGACTTCGAGGGCTTCCTCGACACGCTGTTCGTCGACGAGGCGGGCCAGGTCTCGCTCGCCGACGTGGTCGCGGTCGGGCACACGGCGCGGAACCTCGTCTTGCTCGGCGACCCGAACCAGCTGCCGCAGGTCTCGCAGGGCGCGATGCCGGACGAGGCGAAGGCGTCCGTCCTCCAGCACCTGCTCGGCGAGGAGACGACCGTGCCGCCGGACCGCGGGATCTTCCTCGAGCGCACGTGGCGCCTGCGGCCCGAGCTGACCGCGTTCACGTCCGAGGCGTACTACGAAGGCCGGCTCGTGTGCGAGGAGCTGTGCGGACGGCGGAGCGTCGCGGCCGGGAACGGGCTCGTCTACCGGCCGGTCGAGCACGCGGCGAACGGGCAGCTCTCGCGGGAGGAGGCGGCCGAGGTCGCGGCGCGCGATCGGCGAGCTGCTCGGCACCGAGTACACGGACGAGAACGGCGCGACCCGTCCGCTCGGGCTCGACGACGTCCTCGTCGTGACGCCGTACAACGCGCAGGTGCGGACGCTGCGGCAGGCGCGTGCCCGAGGGCGTGCGCGTCGGCACCGTGGACAAGTTCCAGGGGCAGGAGGCGCCGGTCGTCATCGTCTCGCTCGCGAGCTCGAGCGGGGAGGAGGCGCCGCGCGGCCTCGGCTTCGTCTTCAACAAGAACCGGATCAACGTCGCCACCTCGCGCGCGCAGTGCCGCGTCGAGCTCGTGTGCTCGCCGCGCCTGCTCGATGCCGACTGCAAGACGATCGACGAGATGCGGCTCGTGAACGCGCTCTGCCGCTTCGTCGAGCTCGCAGAGCGGCAGGCACCATAGAACTCGTGTTCGAGGTGCAACGCGTCGACCACGTCGGGTTCACCGCCCACGACCTCGAGGGGCTCGCGCGCTGGTACGAGACCGTGTTCGGGATGACGCGCGTCCACGCCGACGCCTGGCCGGACGTCGACGGCGGTCACCCGCTCGTGCTCTGCGCCGGCGACGCGTGCGTCGCGCTCTTCCAGGCTCGCGACGGCGTCGAGCCGCGGCCGCGAAGCACCGACGTGAACGAGCACTTCGCGCTCGTGCTCGACCGCGCGAACTTCGAGCAGGCGCAGCGCGACCTCGACGCGCTCGGGATCGCGTACGAGATCTGGGATCACGGGATCTGCGACTCGCTCTACCTCGAGGACCCCGAAGGCCACCAGATCGAGCTCACGGCCTATCGGCCGTAGCCCGGCCGCAGGAGCGGCGAAGCGCCCAGGCTTCGGCTCCTAGCGAGCGGCCGACGCCGACGGGTGCAACCGTGTCGCTTCGTGTCTCCGCTTGGCCACTCGGCCGCCTTCGTACTCCCAAACCTCGAGCGCCTCCGAGTCCGACGCGTCTCTCTCCGCGACCGTCACGTTCTCCGCCGCCCGAAAGCCCTCGCCGCGCCTGTAGGCGCCGTATGCGACCAGTGCTTCCAGGTCGTGCTTGTGTCGTCCCGGGAAGTAGCCGGCGGAGAACGCCTCCCAGTCGAGCATCGGGGTTGCGGGACTGGTCACGCTGAGCTCGTTACCGGCGCGGGAGCCGGCCGGCTCCGGACGGCCAGTCGCAGCCCGGTGGTCCAAGCGGCGGCGGCGACGAAGATCGAGCCGCCGACGAAGACCCCGACCAGCTGCACGGCGACGGCGACGCCGACGGCCTCGGAAACTCCGACGCCGGACGCGATCAGCGCTGCGGCGCCGGCGCCGGCCTGAGTGGCCGTTCCGCCTGGACCGATCGGGAGTGCGGCAGCCGCCGAGCTCGCGCAGAGAAAGAGGAGCGCGAGCGTGAGGGAGAAGCCGACTCCGAGCGCGCCGAGGAGGACGAGCAGGCCCGTGACCCGCGTGATCCAGTAGGCAGAGAGAATCGCCCAGGCGATCACCGCATCTCGCGGTGACGTCGTGCGCGGGCTGAGCCAACGGCCGATGCGGAAACGGAGGAGCTGCCTGCCCCGGGCGATCCGCGGCAACGCGAAGACGAGCGCCGCTGCCGCGAGGCCGACGACGGCGAGGAGCTCCAGACCGAGCCGCAGGCCGATCGAGAGCCCCGGAAGCGCAGCAGCGGAGAACGCCAGCGGAGCCAGGGCGGCACTGTCGATCAGCCCGAGCATTCCGAGCGAGAGACAGATCGTTCGAACGTTTGCGGGACACTCTCGGAAGCGGCGGACGATCGCGATCCGGACGATGTCGTCGAACCGTCCGGGGAGCGCGAGCGCCGTGATTGCGGCGCCCCCGTTCGCGGCCGCGAGCGCCAGAACCTGTGGCCGCTCGTTCGCTGCGAAGAGCCGGCGCCATCCATATGCCTTCAGCACGAAGGCGAGCAGGGACAGGGCTGCTGCGGCGAAGAGGAGCTCGCGCTGGGCGCCAAAGAGCGGTGCTGACGTCTCGGCGAAGTACCGGGCCGCCACGCCGGCGAGCGCGAGCGCGAGAACTGCGGATCCAACCGTGCATGCAAGCCGGACGTGTCGCGATCGAGCGTGGTGAAGGAGTCGACCGAGACCGAGTGGACGGGCCGTGCGCTGGTCGGCGTGCCCGATCAGGACCACGGCTCCACGGGAATCCAGTGTGCGAACGTGTACGAGCGCTCCCCGAGCCACAGCTCGACGGTGCCGACACGGGCCTGGTCGAACCAGCGCTCGACCGTATCGACCACGCGCACGATGGACGGTGCCGCCTCCCGGTCGATGAGAACGTCCACTTCCGACCGTTCTGGTTGGAGCGAGATGAGCTCCGAACCGAAGGTCGTGGTCAGGCGCTCGGCAAGCGCTGAGGCGCTTGCAGCGTCCGGTGCCACGATGCGCATCTCCATGGGCCCTCCCCTCAACTCGGGTGCCCGCAGGCCGTCGGCGAGCGAGCGAGAAGCGTCCCGCCCGGTTGTCGAGGGAGGATGTCGCGGAGGCGATTCGCTGAGACTCCGCCGACCTCTTCGCGAGTCGATCGTTACGACCCGCACAAGCGAGTCTAGCACTCGAATTGCCTGCCGGCGCCTCGCGCCCCCGGTACGACTCGGTCTTGGATGAGCGAAGGCCCGCTTTCGCGGGCCTTCGCCTTTCCCCCATAGCGTCCTCGAGCGCCGCTCGGCTCGTCCCCTAGAGCCTCCGGCCCCCCAGGTCGAGGACGCCTGTCACACCACACCGATCGCGCTGAACTCCCGACCGCAGCGGAAGTTCGCAGAGGCCCACCGCCGACGGCGAACCGGTGCGCCAAACGACGGCGCGGAGGAAGATCGGATAGCCGAAGAGGATCGCCTGAGACCAGGCGGCGGCGGCAGCACGACGGCGTTGGAGCTCTGGCGAACGACGCGGCCGGTGCCGTAACTCACGCGCGGGTCTGCGTGGCCGTCCCCTCCGACTCGAGTCTCCATCAGATCCTCCCTCACCTCGCGTGCCAGTCGACCAATCGCGCCGACTGAAAGCCGCTCCGCCCAGTTGATGAGGGTGGATCCTCCCGGTGCTGTTCGCTAAGCCCCGGCTACCTCCGCGGACCGAAGTTTGGTCCCGCACGAGGAGCCTATCACCGCGTGACCACTGCACTGAACGCCTATCCTCAGTACGTGAACGAGGCCGAGACGTTGCACCTTCGTGTCCTCATCGCAAACGAGCGCCGTGACCGGCTCGCACTCCTGGCTCAGGTGGTCGCAAGCCTCGGTCACGAGGTGATCGCGCGCGAGATCGACGTCAGGGAGGTCGGCGCCGTGACGTCGCGAGAGCACCCTGACGTGGCGCTCGTCGGGCTCGGCCTCAGCTCCGAGCACGCACTCGAGCTGATCGCAGAGATCGTCCACACGTCGACCTGCCCCGTGATTGCGCTGCTCTCCACCAAGGACCCGGCCTATGTCCACGAGGCGGCGAAGCGCGGCGTCTTCGCGTACATCATCGACAGTAACGCCGAAGAGCTCCAGAACGCGATCGACATCACGCTGCAGCGATTCGCCGAATACCAGAACCTGCGGGGAGCGTTCGGTCGCCGGGCGAGGATCGAGCAGGCAAAGGGCATCTTGATGGCGCGACACGGAATCGACGAGGCGCGTGCGTTCGAGATGCTCAAGTCGCACTCGCAGCACAACGGACGGAAGGTCGTCGACATTGCGGAGGCGGTCGTGGAGAGCCATCTTCTGCTGTTGCCGCCCGGCTGAGGCAGCGGCAAGACGACGCCGGCTGGATCGTGGCCGCTCGGCCGGTTCTCCAGTAGCGTTGCCGCGTCGACGAGGAGGGCCTCATGCGCATCGAGTCTTCAGTCACATCCATCTCCTGGATCCCGTCGGAGGCGATCGAGGGGATGCCGAAGCTGCCGTTCGAGCTCGGGATCGGGAAGTACGACGACCCGCCGCCGGACCGCGTCGCCGAGGAGGACATCGCAGCTCTTCGCGACGCCGACCGCTTCCGCGAGGCGAACCACCTCAAGGCCTGGATCGAGGTCGAGGACGGGAAGATCGTCGGCCACGGGCAGGAGGGCGACGGCTACGTCGGGTCGACGACGTTCCGCTTCGGGATCGGGAAGGTGACCGTGCCGGGCGTCGGCTTCGACGTGCTCCGGCCGGAGCCGAAGGTGACCGACGACGCGGTGCGCTTCGTCCAGACCGTCGGCGGGCGCGCCGGGTTCCCTGCGCCGCGCACGGTGACCGGGAAGCCGTACTTCCGTGTCAACTCTTCGTCGGCGTGGACGACGCTGGCGCTGACGATCCGTGCCGACGGCTCGTCCGAGCATGAACTGGTGGGAGCGAGCCCGTTCCCGCGCCACTGGCTCTACGACAAGGACGGCAACCTCGTGGCGAAGTCGGGGACGGTGGACTTCAAGACGTGGTACCGGGAGGCACACGGCGAGAACACCCCGTGGGGTGACGAGGAGTCGGACGCGTTTACGACCGTCGCGGAGAGCGCGCTCGAGCGGGAGATCTCGCGCGAGCTGATGACCGGCGGCTTCGACTTCGACCGGCGCGAGCTCGAGGTCGACGAGACGCTGGTGAACCAAGGCGATCCCGGAGACGAGCTCTTCCTGCTCCTCGACGGCGTGCTCGTGGTCGAGATCGACGGCGAGCAGGTAGCTGAGATCGGCCCGGGCGCGATCCTCGGCGAGCGGGCGCTGCTCGCCGGAGGCAAGCGGACGGCGAGCCTCACCGCGCGTACCCGCTGCCGCGTGGTCGTGGTTCCGGGAGAGCTTCTCGACGAGCAGGAGATGGAGGACCTGGCGGCGACGCGAGGCGAGTAGCGCTCAACTCATCCGTGTGCTGAAGGCGCGCCGCGCCGTCACGCCCTGGAACGTCGCGGTGAGGCCTCCGCGGACCGGCTTGCCCCGCACGCTCTTCGGGAGACGCCACGTGCATACGGCGAGGCCGCGTTCGAATCGTCCACGTCCCGCGAGCGTCTCGCCGGCGATGCGCGCGCTGCACGCGACGGCTCCCTCCGCGAGGGGTGTGTGGAAGTCGCTACGCAGGACCTCGGTCTCGACGATCAGCGTCGCTCCGTGCCTGCCCGACCTCACCGTGAGCTTGCCCGCGGTCAGCTGGAACGGCACGACCGTGTACGCCCACGTGCCCGCGTCAGGGGCGAGATCGACACGTTCACCGTCCGTCGTTCTCAGCACGAGCCCGAACCTGTCCGGATCACCGAGTGCCCCGCGGGCGATCCGCAGCGCAGGCCCGTAGCCCTCGATCCACATCGTCGGGATCACCGGCTGCGGGAAGGCGAGCTCGTAGGCGCCGCCGTTCCAGAACATGAGTCGTGCTCCCGTGTCCGAAACGTCGATGACGTACTCCGCTCCCACGACGCCGTAGTCGGAGCCTCCGCCGGTGGCCGGGCTGGAGTCGGTGTCGATGGCGACGCTGTACCAGTCGAGGCCCGAGAACGCAGTCCGATTGGCGATCTCGATCCCGATCGTGATGGAGACGTTGTCGTTCGTGACGAGGTTGACGTCGCCGATATCGGGTGCGCCGAGGGCGTCGTCGACGGCGTCGGCATAGCTTGGATTGCTGGACGGCGCGCGGGCCGCATGTCCCACGCCTCCCGACGCAAGCACC
Source organism: uncultured Actinomycetes bacterium (assembly GCA_963815895.1). GTDB lineage: Bacteria > Actinomycetota > Thermoleophilia > Gaiellales > Gaiellaceae > GMQP-bins7. The sequence goes on from CAWFIP010000002.1 coordinate 1,791,457, forward strand.
GCACCGACGAGGAGCACTGCGCCCGAGGCCCATCGCATCGTGGACACGCTGCTCACGCCGTCACCGTCGCTCTAGCCGCTCAACAGACGCTCAAACATCCTGGGCATGACGGTACGGCGCACCGGCACACGAGAAATCGTGGGAACCCCCTGACATTGGGTCCGTTCCGCGCTTGCCCGTTTCAGGGCGATGCGATTGCGCCGAACGGTGGGGCGGCGTCCTTCGCCCGGCCCCACTCTTTCGGGGTTGCTACTTGCCGCGGCGACGACGAACGTGCGCGACCCGACGAGCTTTCCGTACCGGTTGGCCGCCGGGAGGTCGTAGCCGGGCCAGACGAACCAGTGGTAAACGCCCGGCGTGAGGCGATACGCGTGGCCGTCGAACTTCCAGCTTCTCGCCAGGCGGAACTTCGGATGACGCGTCCACGCGGAGAGGATCTTCCTTCCGTCGCGGTAGAGCTGAACGTTGTAGTAGGTCGCCTTCGTCGTCGCCGTCCAGGTGAGAAGCGGCGGCGCCGACACGCGGGCGCCGGGCCCTGGGCTCTTCAGCGCCGGCGTCGACACGGCGGGCTTGGACTGCGTCGGTGTGCTTCTCGCCGACGTCGTCACCGACTTCGGCTGGGCCAGGAGCACCTTTGCCGTGCCGTTTCCGGCCTCGTCGTACGCGGTGACCGTGTACCGGTACTTGACCCCGTTCTCGAGCCGCCGGTCGGTGAACGTCAGCTTCGGCCCGGTGTAGATCGTCGACGGCTTCTTCCCGCGCAGGCCCGGTCGCCGGACGACTGCGTACGTCTGCGCCTCCTTCGAGGTAGTCCACCGGAGCACGACTCCCTTGCTGCCGATGTCGACCTTCACGCGCATCGGCCCCGGAGGCACGGTGTCGTACCGAAGGTCGAGTGCGGCAGGCTTGCTCGTGTTCGCGGCCTTGTCTCGGCAGGCGCCCGAGAACGATGTCTTCTGCGTGTCCGGTCCCTTGTAGAGCACCGGGGCGGTGCATGAGTCGATGCCCGAGGTCGGATCCGTACCGACGAAGGAGACGGTGACCGGGTGGTTGTACCAGCCGTTCGCGTTCGGCTGTCGGTCCGCTTTGGCGTCGGTCGAGGGCGGAGTCGCGTCGTACCGGAGCTCGAGCGTGCCGGTACCGCGGTTGCCCGCGTAGTCCGTGCATGTCCCGGTGGCCCGAGCGGTCGCGGAATCCGGTCCTGCGTAGCTCACCTCGCGGGTGCACTCGCCGACGCCCGAGACGGAGTCGCTTCCTTCGAACGTGACCGCGACCGGGCCGTTGTACCAGCCGTTGCTGTCGGGGCCTCGCGCAGGCGTCCCTCGTACCGAGGGCGGTGTCCCGTCGCGTCGGACGATCACCGTCGTCGTCACCGATCCGTTCCCATCCTTGGCAGTGCATCCGACCGGGACGCCGGTCGTGTCGGACGTGATCGTGGTCGGCCCGCACTGTGGCGTGCTCCACGAGACCGTGACGTTCGACGTGTGCCATTCCGAGCAGTCGGCTGGTCCGGGCGAGCAGGTCGGAATGGGCTGTGGCGGGATTCCCATCGCCGCAGGACACGTCAGGACGACGCTTGCGAGCCCCGCGACGACAAGCGCGACGAGGATTGTCGGTCGTCGACTCACGCTCGTCTCCGCCTCGGTCCGGTCCGGCCAAGGAGATGCAGCAGGTTGCCGGTCGCGAGTCCCAGAACGAGGAGTGCGAGGGCCGCGAGGACGAGCGGTCTCACTCCGTCGTCTGTTGCCGGCACAACCACGGCGGCCGCGGCCGGGGCGGCGCGTGGCGTGGGCGGCGACGTCGGTTGCTGTCGAGTCTTTACCGGCACGGTGCGCGGCGGTGGCGGCGTGGACGGCTTGGCCTGATGCTTCTGCGCCTTCGGGGTGCGGACGGGCTCGGTCGCTTCCGTCACCGGTGGACTCGGCGGTGGCGCAACCGCGGGCGGTGGTGAGGGTTGCGCCTCTGGAGCGGGAGGAGTTGCGGCCGTCGTCGAAGGCGCCGGGTCGGGTTGCGGCCTCGGGGTGTGGGCGGCCGCCGTCGGCGGAGGAGTCGCCTGAGAGGGAAACGGATCTGGGCCGGTCTGTGCTGCTGCTCGTGCCGGGGCCGTCGCCAGCACGGCCGCCGTGGCGAGAAGCGCGGCAGCGAACGCAGTGCCGCGGCGAGTCGAGACCAAGCGGTAGCCCGCCGGAGCCCCTTTCCGGCAGCCGAACAGCAATTGCCCCACCGTCATCGCTTCCACGAGCTTCCCCCGGCCCGTACAGGTTGCTTGTGACAGACGCTACTCGTCGTCCGGTGTCTCGTCAATCTCACCAGCCGAGAACGAGATCGCCGGCCGCGCAGCGGCGGCCGGCGATCACGTCTGTTCATGCGTCTACGAGCGCGAGTGCATCACCTACTTGCCCGACTGCTCTCGCGTCTGGTCGGATGCCGAGCGGCTTCCGGAGGCGTCGTTCGAGGCGGTCTTGTCGTTCTGCATCAGATCGCCCCAGTTCCCCGGGCTCGACTTCCGGTCCGGCGCCCACTTGTTGCCCGCACCCAGCTGGAAGGTGGCTGCGAGCGCGGCTCCGAACTGGCTGTTCTCGTTCAGCTGGCCGATCGCCTGGATGCCCGTGCCCGACTTGCACTTGCACGAGTCCTCGCGACCCTGCTGCTGGTCAGCAGCCTGCCTGGTGGCGTTCCAGTTCGCCGCCTGCGCGTTGGACGACGCGGCATTGAGCTGGTGGACGTCACCGTCGGTGCCCGGGCTCAGGACCCTGGTCGGCGCGTTGCTGTTGCCGATCTGGGAGTCGTCCCCGCAGCGACAGGGCTGCTTGGCGCCGAGCTGCAGCGTGAGGGCGACCGCTTTCGCGCCCTGCCAGTTCTGTGCGGACTGGCCGATCGCCTGGATCCCCGTCCCACAGCAGCTCGCGTCCTTGCTTCCACCCTGGGCCTGGTTGGCGCCCTGGGTGGTCCCGTTCACGTTCCCGGCAGCCGCATTCGAGGACGCGGTGTTCGATTGGGAGACCGAGCCGCCGTAGCCGGGGCTCAGCACCCGCACGGGTGCGTTCTCGTTCGAGGCTCCGAGTTGGGCAGTCAGCGCCGCCGAGAAGGCCAGCTGGCCACTCGTCGACTCCTGGCCGATCACCTGGATGCCGGACCCACCGGCCTGGCTCTGATCGGCCGTCTGCGCCGTCCCGTTCAGGTTCGCAGCCGTTGCATTCGACGTTGCGACGTTCGACTGCGAGACAGGGCCGTCATCGCCCTCGCTCAGCACGCGAATGGGCGTGTTGCTGTTCGACGGCTTCTCCTGGATCGTCGCGGAGAGCGCCGCCGCACCCTGCCAGTTCGAGGCGGACTGACCGATGACCTGCGTTCCGCTCCCGCACTTGCAGGAGCCTCCGGCCTGGGTCTGGTCGGCCGTCTGCCCGGTCCAGTTCGCGTTGCCGGCCGTCGCGTTCGACGACGCGACGTTCGACTGCGAGACGGGGCCGTTGTTGCCGGGGCTCAGGACGCGCACCGAGATATTCTCGTTCGAGGCGCCCTTCTGCACCGTCAGGGCGCCCGCGAGAGCTCCCTGGTGGTTGTCAGCGGACTGGCCGATGACCTGTGAGCCGGCGCTCCCGCACTTGCAGGAGTCCGAGCCGCCGCCCTGGGTCTGATCGGCCGACTGCGACGTTCCGTTCACGTTCGCAGCCGTCGCGTTCGAGGTTGCGACGTTCGACTGCGAGACCGGGCCGTCGTTGCCCGGGCTGAGCACCCGCACCGAGATGTTGGTGTTCGTCGGGTGCTCCTGAACGGTTCCAGACAGCGCCGCTGCGTTCTGCTCGTTCGAGGCCGACTGCCCGATGGTCTGATCTCCACCGGAGCCGCCCTGGCTCTGCGTCGCCGACTGGCCGGTTCCGTTCGCGTTGCCGGCCGCCGCGTTCGAGCTCGCGACGTTCGACTGCGAGACGGGGCCGTTGTCGCCGGGGCTGAGGACGCGGACCGAGATGTTCTCGTTCGTGGCGCCCTTCTGCTCCGTGACGGCAGCTGCCTTTGCCTCTTGAGCATTGTCAGCGGACTGGCCAATCACCTGCGGTCCGGCAACCGGGCACCCGCAGATGTGCGCGGAGTTCTGCGATCCGTGGCTTCCACATCCGCACGGGCTCGGGCCGGTCTGCTTGTCCTGATTGGCTGTCTGCGTCGTTCCGTTCAGGTTTCCGGCAGTCGCGTCAGACGTGGCCTCGTTCGACTGCGTCACGGAACCATCGGAGCCCGGGCTCAGGACCCGGACGGGAGTGTTCGAGTTCGACGGGTTCTCCTGGACGGTTGCGGAGAGAGCCGTCGCATCCTGCTGTGAATCGGCCGCCTGGCCGATGATCTGGCTACCGGAACCGGCGCCGGCCTGATCCTGTCCGGCCGACTGCTCGGTTCCGTTCGCATTCCCTGCCGTCGCGTCCGAGGACGCGGTGTTCGACTGTGTGACGCCGGCCGGGGCTGCCGGAGCGGCGTCACTCGTGGCGTCGGACGAGTCGTGCCCGTGCTTCTTGTCCTTGGAAGGACTCAGCACCGAGACGGGTGCGTTCGCGTTCGTGGCGCCCTTCTGGAGCGTCAGTGCGAGCGAGAGCGCATCCTGCCCGTTCGTGGCCGACTGGCCGACGACCTGCGTGCCAGACCCACCCTGGCCCTGGCCCGCCGTCTGCGACGTCCCGTTCGTGTTCCCAGCCTGCGCGTTCGAGGAAGCCTCGTTCGACTGTGCGACCGAGCCTGCCTCACCCGGGCTGAGAACCCGAATCGGGCCGTTCTGGTTGGTTGGTCCCTGCTGCGCTGTCCCTGCGGCGGACCCCGCGGACTGGCCGCTGCCGGCTGCCTGGCCGGCGAGCTGTCCCGGGTCGGTTCCCGCCGTGGCAGTCCCGACTCCTGCGATGAGCAGGAGGAGGACGACCGTGGCCAGCGCGACGAGATGACGTTTCATCTGTCTCCCTTCGAGCTGTCAGTCGGCGCCCGTGACCGTCCTTGACACGGGCACCGGGAACATGGACGGACAGCTCTCAGCCAGGGCGGTCCAGCGGTGAGTGTGACCGGCTGCGCGGGCTCGGAAAGCGCGCAAGCCGGATCCGCCGCCCGAGGCCAGGGGCGGCGAAAGCGAAGAAACCTGTGACGGTCGCGAAACCGAAGGTGAGGGTGCTCGGGGGAGCCCCACCCGTGGAGGTCGAGGAGCCCGCCGCTCCCAGCGGTGGCGGGAACTCGAACGGCCGGCGCTGTCCGTGCGACGAGGCATATCCCGCGGCGCGACCGGTCGGCTCGGCCTGGTGCCGCGGCAGCTCGGGCTCGGATCCACTCGATGCCTCGTTGGCGACGGCCGTGCCGTGCACGCTCGAGCGAGACGAGACGTCGCCGGGGAGGCCGGCGAGCGGTGAGTGCCGATCAGGCGTCGGTGCGAGAGCTTCCCGGGTCGCGCCGGTCATGGTGGTCGCGATCTCGATCGTTCCAACGGGAGTCGGGACGACGAGTGGCGGTAGCTCCGGCAGGGACGGGTGCGTGATGCCGGCGGCCACGAGGCTCGGGATCGCGATGTCGATCGCGACTCCCAGTGGCGGCCTCGGCAATCCAGGGAGTGTCGGCCAACGCGGCGCCGGAAGCGCCGGCAACTGCACGGGCTCCCACGGTGTCGTGTCGGGGCTTGATGCGCGCGGCGCGGTGAGCCAGGCCGGGAAGGCGAAGCCCGATGTTCTCGGCGTGACCCACGAAACCCGAGGCACCCATTCGGCCAAGGACTCGGGCACGGCGAGGCTCGGGACCGCGAACGGCGACGATGCGTCGCTCGCTTCGGGGAGGGGCGGGCTCGGTGGTGTCTCGCCGGGCGGCGCGGGCGTCTCTGCGGGTGGTCCGCTGCCGTTGCCGCCGCCGCCGCCCGGAGGCGGGTTGTCGGGAGCCGGTGGCGCTTCTCCCGTCTGTCCGCAGTCCCACAGCCAGAGCCAGTTCCAGTCCCAGTCGAGACCTGTGCCCTCTCCGGCGAGCGTCGAGATCTCGGTGGTCGTCCCGCACCAGGTGAACGTCCATGACCACATCCACGACGGGTCGCCCGATCCGCTCGGAGCAGGCGTCGGTGTCGTATTCGTCTGTGTGACGGGGCCGTCGTCGCCCGGGCTCAGGACCCTGATCGACACGTTCACGTTCGCGGGCCCGGGCTGCGGCACACCGGACCCGCGATCTTCGCTGTCAGTCGGCGATGCCGTAGGCGCTGCGTTGCTCGCCGGAGCTTCGTCACATGTCCAGTTCCAGACCCAGTTCCACGTCCAGTCACGGGAACTGTTGCTGCCGGTCTCGTCCGATTCCGATAAGACATTGCCATCGCAAACTGTGAGCGTCCATGTCCAATTCCATGGAGCATCTTCTGGAGATGGTTCCGTAGATTGATACTGTGAATTGTCGTCCTGATACTGCGAGGAATCGGACGGGGGATCAGGCGTGCTTGCCGCGGTATCGCCCGGAGCCGCTCCGCCCTCACCCGCCGGCTCGTCCTGCGTGTCGTCGGAGGCGGTGGTCTGGGTGACGGGATCGTTGTCCCCTGGGCTGGAGACCCGCACCGAGACATTGGTATTCGTCGAATCGCCGGTGGGGATGGCCGGGGATCCGGCCGGAGAGCCGGTGCTGCCGGACCCATCGGGCTCGGGTGTGAGGATGCCGGCTACAGGCGTGATATCAGGCTGCGCCGGAGGCGATACCACCGCCGGATCCGGGCCCTCTTGCACGACCGCGGCCTCTTCCCCAGGGCTGTTCACGCGCACCGACACGTTGACGTTGCCGCCGTCGTTCTGTGTCGACGTCGTGACCTCGGGCGCGGCCGGCGGAGTGTCGGGCACGACCGTTTCCACGGCCGGATCGGCCTGAGCGGCGTCCGGAGCCGCCTCCGTCTCTGTCGCAGCCTCCGAAGTCGGATCGGGGACCGGATCGGGGCCTGGAGCCGCGAAGGGGTCAGGCACCGGGACCGTGGGTAGCTCGGGCTGGGGAACCGCTGGAACCGGCACGACAGGTTCAGGCACGGCCGGGAGGGGAGGGACCTGCCCATCGGAAGCCAGCGCAGGCCCTGCGGTTCCCAGCCCGATAACAAAGCCGACTGCGACCATTCGAAGCAGGCGCGAACGGAACGATCCATGGACCCATCCACGACAGGAGTATGTGAACCGAGGCTCTGCCCGAGAGTCCACTCATTCTGTAAATACCCGATGGCTATGCGTGTGAACCGCCGAATTGCTGCGCCTATTTGAATCCGAAATGAAATCGGCTAGCATCATGCGAGGAGTGGAGTTGCAGGGGGCAACGACATCGGGGCGTGCGGCTACGCGCGATGAGCGCGGCGAACGGGACGAGTCCGCCGCTCTTCTGCGTGCGTGCCACTCCGCAGACGACGCGAGCGCGAGGGAGAGCGCCAGAGAAAGGCTCGTCGAACTTCATCTCCCGCTCGTCCAGTCCCTCGCGCGCCGGTACGCGAACCGCGGCGAAGGGCTCGAGGATCTCGTCCAGGTCGGATCCATCGGGCTCCTCGAGTCGATCGACCGCTTCGACGTCCGGCGCGGCAGCGATCTCGCGAGCTTCGCCGTCCCGACCATCACCGGCGTGATCAAGAGGCACCTGCGTGACCGAACCACGATCGTCCGCATGCCTCGGCCCCTCGCCGAGCAAGCGCGGAAGCCGGTCTGCGTCTCGCTCGTGGAGGGCGTGAGCAGTGAGATCGACGGGGCCATGCAGACCGAAGGAGCGTTCGACGCAAGCGAGGAGCGGTTGCTGCTCGCTGCGGGCTTCCGGGTGCTCGCGCCCCGGGAACGCCGCATCCTGAAGCTCCGCTTCTACGCCGGCCTGAGTCAGAGCGAGATCGCGCGCGAGGTCGGGCTGTCGCAGAATCAGGTGTCGCGGCTCATCCGTGTGTCGCTCGATCGCATGCGTGCGGCGCTCGAGCTGGGGCAGGGTGGCGCGACGTCCCTCGGCGGCCGCTAGTGCCGTTTGGTTCGAGCTAGTACACTCGGACCATGGCCGGGGCATCATCGCTTGCCCGGGCGGTGCCGGAGTCGGGGGAGGCCGCCGGGCCCGATAAGGCCGCGTCGCACAGCGGACGACTGCTCGTGCGCATGCCCGCGACGCTGCACGACGAGCTCGCGACCGCCGCGGAGACCGAGGGCGTGAGCCTGAACCAGTTCATCACGAGCGCCCTCGCCGAAGCTGTCGATTGGCAGCAGCACGACGAGAGCGGTAGCGCTCGAAGGCGACCCTGGAGCAGAGCAGCGCCGAGCCGCGTGACCTGGCTTGCGCTCGTGGTGAACCTGGCCGTCGTGCTCATCGCCGTCGCCGCGGTTATCGCGCTCCTCGTCGTCGCCTGGCAGCAGGGCTAGTCGCCGCCAGCCCACTCGACGCCGCCGAAATACAGCGATGACGGGTCTCCACGCGACCTAGACATGGAGGCCAGGACCTGCAAAGAATGAGCCGCCTCCGAGCCGCCTGCGGCGCGGCTCGGGGGCTCTGAGTCGGACCCGGCCAGGCACGATGCGCACATGCCTCGCCTGTACGCGGCGACGGGAGACAGCGTGGCTCGGCTCGACGAGTCGAACGGCGGCTGGACGATCGCCTTCTCGCTCGAGGGAAGCGGTGCGCAGTGCATCGCCCTCGATCCGCACGACCCGGACACGCTGTACGCGGGGCTTCGCGGAGGCGGTGTCATGCGCACGAGGGACGGCGCACGGACCTGGTCGGACTGCGGGCTCCCCGCCGAGGACGTGTTCTCGCTTGCTGTGAGCGCCGCGAACCGAGCCGTCTACGCCGGGACCGAGCCGAGCGCCCTCTATCGCAGCGACGACGGAGGCGACACGTGGCGCGAGCTGGCCGCGCTGCTCGACCTCCCATCGCGTCCGACGTGGAGCTTTCCGCCGCGGCCGTGGACGTCACATGTCCGGTGGATCGCGCCGAGCCCGCACGACGCCGACGTGCTCCTGGCCGGGATCGAGCTCGGCGGGCTCATGCGCTCGACCAACGGCGGCCAGAGCTGGCAGGACCAGCGGCCGGGCTCGCAGCCGGATGTGCACTCGCTCGCATGGCACCCGAACGCGGCAGGCCGCGCGTACGAGGCGGGCGGCGGCGGGGCCGCGTGGAGCGAGGACGGTGGCGACACGTGGCGTCGCCGCGGACGACGGTCGCGACCGGCACTACACGTGGTCGGTCGCTGTCGACCCAGTGGATCCTGACCTCTGGTACGTCTCGGCGAGCACGGGGCCGTTCGCGGCGCACGGACGCGGCGACCCGCGGGCGCACGTCTATCGCCGCGAGAACGGCGGCTGGAGAGCGCTCGCGGGCGGTCTCCCGGATCCGCTCCCCGCCATGCCGTACGTGCTCGTCGCGACCGAGGATCGTCTCTTCGCAGGACTTGCGAACGGCGAGCTCTGGGAGAGCCCGGACTGCGGCGAGACCTGGCGTGCGTGCGTGCTCCGCGGCGCGGTGCTCGACCGCCTCGTCGCGCTCGCCGTCAGCGCGGCCGCCTAGCTGTCGAGGTAGTGCTCGGTGCGCGCCACCGCGGCGGCCGCGATCCGCGTCGTCGATCGGCCCCGCTCGAGGAGCGAACCTCGGTCTGTCTCGGCGTGAGAGCCGGGTGCGGTTTCGGCACCGGTAGCTCCTCCTCGTAGAACGCCTGCCCGAAGACCCCGGTCACCTCGAAATCGTCCAGCGTGGACACGCATCGAGTGTGCCCGCGAAGGACACAGGGGTCAATCCCTCGACGTCCTCACGGCCGAGGCAGTGCGACAGACCCCAACTGCCGCACCGCCTACCGCCGTTCTAGCGCGTCCCCTCTAGCCGAGCTTCCAGGGATCGAGAAAGAGGTCGTCCACGCGGGTCGTGCCGCTCGACGCGACGAGCCGGAACTGGACCGACTGCGTCAGCAGGGGCAGGACGCCGCCGAGCATCCCGACCTCCGGCGACGGCGCCCACGCGCCGCTCGAGTCGATCGAGCCGCCGTCGAGGACGCCGAGGGTGCTCGAGAGGAGGCCGCGATAGACGATCTGCACCTTCAGTCTCGACCCGTTGGAGCCGGTCGCGACGAAGCGCATCTTGCTCGAGAGGAGGCCGATGCACATCGGTGGGCTCGTCGCGGAGCTTCCTGCCGGGAGCTGGAGCGACGAGTCGTCTCCGCGATCGCGGAGATAGAAGGGGTTGTTGCCGGCCACGACCTTCGCGCCGCCTGCGAGCTTCCATCCGGACGCGCCGGCCTCGAAGCCGCCGTCCGGGACCTGCGCGTAGCGCGCGAAGTCGGACCAGGGGCGGAAAGGCTGCGTCGTCGGGTCGGGACACGCCAGACCTAGCCCCGCATCGCTCGTGGAGGCGCCGAACGCGAGTGTCGCGGACAGCGCGACGAGCGCCACGGCACCGAAGACCCGGACGCGCCGGGCGGACCGATAGCCGACCACAGATGTCTCCCTCTCTTGCCGCAATTGAAAAACCGCAGGTCTCAGTCTCGGCCTGGGAGGGGGAGGAGCATCCCCGGGAGGGGGGATCCGGCATCCCTCGTGCGAGTGCCGATGCCCTATCCGTGACGCTCGTCGAGCACGACGTCGAGCTGCGCCATGACGCAGCTCCATCGCCGGACCTCGTCCAGCAGGACGCGGTCGCGGAGCTCCGCGCGCACCGGCTCGGAGGGCTCTCGACGCGCGAGCGCGTCGCGGTGCTCGTCCTCGGCGGCGGGTTTCTCATTACCGCTGTGCTGCTCGCGCTGCTCGTGCCGACGGAACGGTCGCCGTCGCTCGTCGCGGTAGCTGTGCTCGTCGTCGCGTACGGGTTCGTCTCGAGGATCGAGTTCGAGCTCGGCAGCGGGTCGCTCGTACCTACGGAGCTGCTGCTCGTGCCGATGCTTTTCGCGCTCCCTCTCGGCTGGGTGCCGCTCGCCGTTGCGGCCGCGTACGTCGGCGGCTCCGTCGTCGACGCCGGGCGCGGGCGACTCCACCCTGAGCGCATCTCCCTGCGCCTCGTCGACTCGTGGCATGTCGTCGGGCCCGTTCTCGTCCTTGCGGTCGCGGGAGAGAGCGACCCGAGCTGGAGCGACTGGCCGATCTACCTCCTAGCGCTCCTCGCCCAGTACGTCTTCGAGTTCGCGAGCTGCGCGGCCTGGGAGCGGTTCGTGAACGGGCTCAGCCCCCTCGTTCTCATCCGGTACATGGTCCGCAGCCAGCTCGCCGACGCGGCTCTTGCCCCGGTCGGGCTCGCGATCGCGTTCGCCGCCCCGGACGATCCGCTCGGCGCCGCGCTCGCGCTCCCGCTCGTGGCGCTGCTCAACGTGTTCGCGCGCGAGCGGCGCTCGCGCATCGACCACGAGCTCGAGCTCTCGGTCGCGTACCGCGGCACCGCGTTCCTGCTTGGCGACGTCGTGGAAGCCGACGACGCGTACACCGGCCAGCACAGCCGGCACGTCGTCGACCTCGTGATCGCCGTCGCGGACGAGCTCGGGCTCGCACCCCGCGAGCGCAGGCACGCGGAGCTGACCGCGCTGCTCCACGACGTCGGGAAGATCAAGGTTCCGGCCGAGATCATCCGCAAGCCCGGAGCGCTCACCGCAGAGGAGCGGGCGGTGATGGAGCTGCACACGATCGAGGGCGAGGAGATGCTCGAGCAGGTGGGCGGACTGCTCGGCGAGGTCGGCGCGATCGTCCGCTCGTGCCACGAGCGCTGGGACGGGAACGGCTACCCGGACGGGCTCGCCGGAGAGGACATCCCGCTCGTGGCCCGGATCGTCTGCTGCTGCGATGCCTTCAGCGCAATGACGACGGACCGCCCGTACCGCGCGGCGCGGACCGAGGAGGCTGCGCTCGCCGAGCTCCGCACGAACGCGGGCACGCAGTTCGACCCGGACGTGGTGAGCGCGCTCGAGACGATCATCGGTCGTCCCGCGTAGGTCACTCTCCGGCCGCACGCGGGCCGTAAGCTTCTCGCCGATGGTTGCGGCCATGGCCACACTCTGCGGCGCGACGCCGGAGATGGACGGGATCGCGCAGATGGCGAGCGAGTCGATCGAAGGCTGGCTCGAGGAGTACGACGGCTACCGCGGCATCCTCGTCTTCAGCGACACCGAGAGCGGACGCTCTCGCGTGATCACGCTCTGGGAGACGCATGAGGACGAGCAGCGGGCGCGCCTGTCGCGCGGCGCGATGCGCGACCAGCTTGCGTCCACGATCGGGGTGACGGTGGAGTCGTTCGAGGTGTACGAGGTGCCCGTCTTCGAGGTCGTCGACGCCGCCGGCGCCGATGCCTGAAGCGCTGCTCACGACGGTCGTCGGGAGCTACCCGCAGCCGGACTGGCTCATCGACCGCGAGCGGCTCGGCGACCGGCTGCCGCCGCGGGTGCGCGCGCTCGAGCTCTGGCGGGTCGGCGAGGAGCACCTCGAGGAAGCACAGGACGACGCGACCCGGCTCGCCGTGCAGGACATGGAGCTCGCGGGCGTCGACATCGTCACCGACGGGGAGATGCGGCGCGAGAGCTACTCGAATCGCTTCGCCACGGCACTCGACGGCGTCGACCTCGAGAACCCGGGCGTCGCGCTCGACCGGACGGGCCACCCGAACCCGGTCCCGCGCGTCATGGGCCCGATCCGGCGCACGCGTCCGGTCGAGGTGCGTGACGTCGAGCTGCTCCGTTCGATCACGGACCGGCGGATCAAGATCACCGTCCCCGGGCCGTTCACGATGACGCAGCAGGCCCAGAACGACCACTACGAGAGCCCGCGAGACCTCGCGCTCGCCTACGCGGAGGCGGTCAACGAGGAGCTGCGCGACCTCAAGGCGGCAGGCGCGGACGTCGTCCAGATCGACGAGCCGTACCTGCAGGCACGGCCCGACCCCGCGCGCGAGTACGCGCTCGAGGCGATCGACCGCGCGCTCGCGGGGGTCGAGGGCGAGACGGTCCTCCACACCTGCTTCGGCTACGCGCACATCGTCCACGAGCGGCTCCCGGGCTATCCCTTCCTGCGCGAGCTGAACGAGTGCGCGTCGACGCACCTCTCGCTCGAGGCCGCGCAGCCGGATCTCGACCCGGAGGTCCTGCGCGACGTTCCGGACAAGGTGATCGTGCTCGGCGTCCTCGACCTGGGCTCGTCGGAAGCCGAGACGCCCGAGGTCGTCGCCGGACGGATCCGGAGGGCGCTCACCGTCCTTTCTGCCGGAGCGGCTGGTCGTCGCGCCCGACTGCGGGATGAAGTACCTCCCGCGGCAGCTCGCGTTCCGCAAGCTCCAGGCGATGGTGGCCGGCGCCGGGATCGTCCGCGAGGAGCTCGGCCTCTGATGCAGATCGGCCGCTCCGGGAGACCCGGTCACCCGGATCGCGCAGGGCTACCCGGATCGGGTCGAGGTGCGTGGGCGGGATCTCTCCGGCGAGCTCATGGGCAGCGTGAGCTTCACCGAGTACTTCCACCTCCTGCTCACCGGTTCCGAGCCGACCGACGACCAGCGGTTCTTCCTCGACGTCCTGCTCGTCGCGATCGCGGAGCACGGGCTCATGCCGTCGAACGTCGCAGCGCGCATCACGCTCGCCGCGAACCCCGAGTCGCTCGAGGGAGCGGTCGCTGCGGGGATCCTCGGCGCCGGGCCGGTGGTGCTGGGTGCATCCGAGGTGTGCGCGCAGATGCTCGAGCGCGCGCAGGCCGAGGTCGAGGCCGGCGGTGACGCCGCTGTCGTTGCGCGGCGTCTCGCACAGGAGCTCCACGACGCCGGGGGCAGAGTCCCGGGCTTCGGCCATCCGCTCCACCGGCCGGTCGACCCGCGGGCTGTGCGCATCCTCGAGCTTGCGGACGAGCGCGGCCTCGACGGTCCGCATCTGACACTCGCTCGCGCCTTCGGCACGGCAGTGCCCGATATCTGGGGCAAGCCGCTTCCCATGAACGTCGCGATGCCGATCGCGGCCGTGCTGCTCGACCTCGGGTTCCCGGCGAGCACGGTGAAGTCCGTCCCGATCCTCGCGCGCACCGCGAGCCTGCTCGCGCACCTCGCGGAGGAGCGAGAACAGCCCATCGGCTTTCTCCTCGCAAGCAACGCGGAAGAGGCGATCACGTACGAGCCTGCGGAGGAGCCCGGCGCCTGATGCTCGAGCCCGAAGTGGAGGGGCGCCCGTGGGACGAGCAGCTCGCGATCGACGACGGGAGCTATCGGGAACAGCTCGCCTACCTGTTCGAGCGCTCTCCTTTCTATAGGCGGAAGCTCTCCGCGGCCGGGGTGCACTCCGCCGAGAGCGCGGGTGGACTGTCGGACATCGCGCGTCTGCCGCTCACGGACAAGGCGGAGCTCAGGGCGACGGTGACCGACGAGAGCCCGGTCGGCGCGCACCTCTGCGCGGACCCGTCCGAGATCGTCCGTATCTACTCGACGAGCGGGACGACCGGGACGCCGAGCTACATCCCGCTCACCGCGGGCGACCTCGACAACTGGGTCACGGGCTCGGCGCGGAGCTACGCGGCGTCCGGTGTGACCGCGGGCCAGCGGATCGTCTCCACGTACAACGCCGGTCCCTTCGTCGCCGGCGCGGCGCTTGCGAGCTTCGACCGGATCGGGCTCTGTCACATCCCGGTCGGCACGGGCAACACCGAGCGTCTGCTGCGCTCGATCGAGCTGCTCCGGCCCGAGGCGGCCGTGCTCACGCCCTCGTACGCCGCGTACCTCGTCGACGCCGCGGCGGAGCGTGGGCTCGACCTGCGCGAGTCGAGTGTCGTGCGCGTGCTCGTCGCCGGTGAGCCGGGCGGGGGAGAGCCGACATTCCGTGCGCAGCTCGAGGACGGTTGGGGCGCGAAGGTCACCGAGGCGATGGGGATCGGCGACATCGGCGTCTCGCTCTGGGGCGAGTGCGAGGAGCAGGACGGGATGCACCTCGGCGCACGCGGGTTCGTCCATGCCGAGCTGATCGACCCGGAGACGGGCGCCGCGGTCGAGCTGGAGGACGGAGCCGGCGGCGAGCTCGTCCTCACGCACCTCCGGCATCGCGCGGCTCCGCTTCTGCGCTTCCGCACGCGCGACCACGTCGAGGTGCGGACGAGCCCATGCCCGTGCGGCCGCACCGGCCCGCGGGTGCGCTGCGTCGGCAGGACCGACGACATGCTCATCGTCCGCGGCGTCAACGTCTTCCCCTCGGCGGTGCGCGAGGTGGTCAGTGCGTTCTCGCCACACGTGAGCGGCCATATCCTCGTCAGGCCGCAGGCCGATGGCGTGAAGCAGGAGCCGCCGCTACCCGTCACCGTCGAGCTCGCCCGCGCCGGCGTGCCGGACGATTCGCTCGCGGAGGCGATCCGCGAGAGACTGCGCAACGTACTCGTCGTGCAGACGAAAGTGGAGCTCGTTCCCTGGGGCAGCTTGCAGCGGAGCGAGTACAAGTCGAAACTCGTGGAGCGGTAATGCGAAAGCTTCAGACGCAGGGCGTTCACCACATCACGATCAACGGCGCGAACCGGCAGACGTCGATCGACTTCTGGGAAGGCGTGCTCGGCATGCCGTTCGTCTTCGAGCAGCCGAACCTCGACAACGCGTCCGAGAGCCACCTGTACTTCGATCCTGGCGACGGGCGTCTGATCACCGTCTTCACGAACGAGGAGCGCGAGACGAAGTCCAATCCGACGCCGCGGGAGCCAGGCCTCGTACACCACCTCGCGTTCGCGGTTTCGCAGGCGAGCTTCTACCAAGCGGTGGAGCGGCTCGACGAGCGCGGGATCGAGCACTCGGGCGTCAAGGACCGTGGCTTCATGGACTCGATCTACTTCGAGGATCCGCTCGGCATGCTGGTCGAGCTCGCGTCCTACCGCTTCGAGCCGCCGGCAGGGCACACGCACACGGATGTGCTGCTCGAGGCGCACAAGCTGCGCGTTGACCGTGGAGACGCGAACATCGACCGCGTGCACCTCGCCGACGCGATCGAGCGTCTCGTGTCTCGCTCCCAGGCGTCGTTGTCCGACGACCGCTCACCGAAGAACCCGTACCCCTAGGAGGGCATATGGCCACGAACACGCTGAGCATCCTCAAGCCGAGCGTCAACAATCTCACCACGCGGATCTTCGTCCGCGCGGCCGGGCTCGAGTTCGACGAGATCGACGTGTGGGGGAAGAAGTCGACCCCCGACTTCCTCTCGAAGGACCCTGCGGACCTCACGCCGCTGCTCGAGGAGGCGGGGCTGCCGAAGGGCTCGCTCTGGGAGAGCTGCGCGATCATGCAGTACCTCTGCAACAAGCACGGCCTCGACCGCTTCTATCCCACCGATCCGGGCGAGCGGGCGATGGTGGACAGCGCGATGTTCTACTTGATCGGCACGCTCTATCCGCTTCTCGCGCGCGCGACGTACCCCGCTCTCGGGTTCCCGCAGTACGCGGGCGAGGTCGCAACCTCCGACGCCGACGATGCCGCGAAGGCGAAGGCGGCGAAGGAGGCCGAGGCGGCGCTCGCGGGGCCGCTCGACGTCTACCACACGTTCTTCCTCGACGGGAAGACGTTCATCGGCGGCGACCATCCGTCCATCGCGGACATCCGGTTCGCCGCGACGCTCGAGTTCCTGCGCGCGATCGACTACGACTTCCCCGCCTGGGCGGAGGAGTACATGAGCGCCATGGAAGACGCGCTCGGGGAGGCGTACTCGGAGCCGGCGGCGGACGTGCGGGGCTACATCGACTACGTGAAGTCGCAGTAGCCGGGGGCTATGCGCCGGCGGCGACGGGCTCGGCGCGAACCTCCGGAGCCTCCGTGACGAGGTCCTTCGCGAGGCGCTCGACAAGCGCCATCACGTCGTCGTGCTTCTCGGGCGCCCAGCCTTCGAGCAGCTCGCAGAGCCCTTCGCGGCGGGCCTCGAGGACGCGCGCGTAGGTCGCGCCGCCCGTGCCGGTCAGGTGTCCGTCCGCGACGAGCCCGCGCTCGCGGAGCTGCGCGAGCGCCGCCTCGACCCTCGCGTCAGCGAGGTCGATGTGAGCGTTTTCGCCGAGGCGCGCGACGAGCCAGAGCTCGGCGGGGCTGAGGTCGATCTTGGCGCGCCGGGCGAGCTGGTCGTACACGCGCCAGCGGTTCTCGCGCCGTGCGAGCGTCGCGACGATGCGCTCCATCTCCGGCAGCGACTCGGCATCGCGCGGCATCGCGAAGCTCTCGGCGACGCCCTCCGCCGCGACGCTCTTCCGGAGCGGGATCTCCCGGAGCAGCCAGGTGAGCAGGAAGCCGACGAACGAGATCACGGCGGCGGCAAGGAAGACGGGCTGCAGCGAGTCGACGAATGCCTGGACGTAGGCCGAGTGGACGCCCTCCGGGAGGTTCCGCACGAGCTCGGGGCTGACCGCCGACGGCGGCTCCGTCCCGGCGGGCAGCCCGCTCGCGAGGTGACTCGCCAGCTGGTTCGCGAAGATCGCGCCGAAGGCCGCGACCCCGAGCGAGCCGCCGACCTGACGGGCCAGGGTCGAGCCGGACGTCGCGACCCCGAGGAGCTCGTACGGCACGGCGTTCTGCGTCGCGAGCACGAGCACCTGCATCGTCATGCCGAGCCCGAGCCCGAGGATGACCATGTACAGGGCGGTCTCCCGGGTCGGCGTGTCCACGGCGAGGCCGGAGAGGAGGTAGATCGCGACCGTCATGATCGCCGTGCCGACGATCGGGAACGGCTTGTAGCGCCCGAAGCGGCTGATGAGCTGGCCGCTGCCGATCGACGTCACGAGCAGCCCGGCCATCATCGGCGTCAGCAAGAGGCCCGACGCCGTCGGGCTGTGGCCCTTCACGATCTGCAGGTAGAGCGGGAGATACGTCACCGCGCCGAAGAGCGAGAGGCCGACGATGAAGCCGATCGCGCCTGCGACCGAGAAGATGCGGTTCGAGAAGAGCTCGAGCGGCAGGATCGGCTCGGCCGCGCGCCGCTCCGCGAAGAGGAAGGCGACGAGGAGCACGACACCCGTGACCGCGAGCCCGATCATGATCGGCGAGCCCCACGCGAATGTCGTGCCACCGAGGCTCGTGAAGAGGACGATCGCCGAGAGGCCTCCGGCGAGGAGCGCCGCGCCGAGGTAGTCGATCGTGTGGCGGACCCGCGTCTCGCGCGCATGGAACGCCGAGGTGATGACGACGAGCGCGGCGGCTCCCAGCGGCAGGTTGATGTAGAAGATCCAACGCCAGGAGAGGTGGTCGACGAAGAAGCCGCCGAGCAGCGGCCCGATCACCGTCGAGACCCCGAAGACCGCTCCGAAGAACCCCTGGTACTTGCCGCGCTCGCGTGGAGGCACGAGGTCGCCGATCACGGCGATCGTGGTCACGATCAGGCCGCCGCCGCCGACCCCCTGGATCGCGCGGAACGCGATGAGCTCCGGCATGTTCTGTGCGAGCCCGCAGAGGGCCGAGCCGACCAGGAAGATGACGATCGCAACCTGGAGGACGATCCTTCGCCCGTACAGGTCGCCGAACTTCCCGTACAGCGGCCCTACGATCGTGGACGCGAGCAGGTACGCGGTCACGACCCACGAGAGGTGCTCGATCCCGCCGAGCTCGCCGACGATCGTCGGCAGCGCGGTCGAGACGATCGTCTGGTCGAGCGACGCGAGGAGGAGAACGAGCAGCAGCGCCCCGAAGATGACGCGGATGCGCGGTGCCTCCGCGTGCGTCTCGGCGGCTGCAGACGTCACCGCTCGAACGTATCAGCGGCCCGGCGCGTGAGGGTGTGCGACTAGGTCTGTCTCAGCGAGATGTCGTCGACGTACGCCTTGGTGCCCCGCTGGAGGGAGACACTGACCTCGACGCCGAGCGACGTGCCGCCCGTGGCGGCCGGGCGCGTCACCGAGACCTGCCGCCATGCGCCCGTGCCGGTGACGGTCACGACCTTGGTCCGCACGAGAGTGCTCCCGCGTAGCTCGCGGAGACTCAGCTTCACGGTGCGGCCGGCGGGGGCGTACACCCACGCCGTCGCCGTGTAGGCCACGCGTGCCGTGGAGCTCAGGGTGTCGGGCGAGTCGTCGAGCAGAGCCACGCCGTTGGAGAGGGGCCGGCCCAGCACCGCGGAGCAGGAGCCGCCGTGCGCCGTCGCGCAGGTGCGCTCGAGCGTGGTGCCGTCGTTGCCCTTCCTCCAGCCGGCGAGGCCGGCTTCGAAGCCTGGGTTCGACACGGCATCGGGTGGGGGAGGCGGAGACGGTGGCGGTGGCGCCGGTGGTGGAGGTGGCGGTGGCGCGGGGGGTGGAGGTGGTGGTGGGGCCGGGGGTGGAGGTGGAGTCGGTGGTGGCGGAGGCGAAGGAGGCGGTGGGGGTGGAGGCGGAGGCGGCGGCGACGACGACCCCGAGATCGCATACGACGTGTTCGAGAGCTTGATGCTCGAGACGTCGACCGCCTCGAAGGCGGAGCCGGGCACCGAGCGAAGCGCGTTCAGGTCGGAGTTGTTCCACGTCGCGTCCGGCGCGCCGCTCATGAAGAAGGGAGAGCCGTTGTCGGCGAGGACCATGCCGTGCTTCTTGAGCGCGCGGAGGATCACCTGGTTCGTTGCCGAGAAGCGGCTGATGTCGTAGCTCGCCTTGAGGCGGAACCAGGCGCCCATCGGCGGATCCGAAGCACCGCCGCTCCCGGCGCGATGGCTCGCGGGCCAGACGTATGCGTTGGTCGTCCGCGGGGCGGTGAACCTGATGACGTGGTCGATCTCCCCGGCGGCGACCTCGTCGTAGCGGACGAGCCCCGGCAGGATCGGCAGACCGGCTGCGTCGCCCGACGTCCATCCGAGCGGGCGCATCGCGTTCGACGTGAGGCTCCAGGTCGCGCCGGAGCCGGCCGTCCACGACGTGCCGCCGCTCTTCGGGTAGGCGCTGTAGACCTCCCACAGCCTGCAGGCGTCCCGGTCGACCACGAGCACGTGCCGGTCACCCGTCGAGCTAGGCCCGCCCTCGATCGGCGCGTCGGACGGGATCGGGTACGGGCCGGGGTCGCTCTCGTCGTCGTACGTGAACGACACCGGGACCTTCGCCTGCGATCCCGGAACCGTCGTGTAGGGGATCCCGATCGGTCCGCCATCCCAGGTTCCGGACCCGAAGTCCGCCTTGAGGCCGGCGCTCGCGCCGATGCTCGAGACCCACGTCGCGGACTGCGAGTGCACGGGCAACGCAGAGACGTCGGCGTGCCAGAACGAGTCGGCGGGCGTCATCGAGCACGACGGTGCCGCGGGCACGGGCCGTCCCTCCGCGAGCGATGCGGGGAGAACGGCGACGAGGACCAGCAGGAGAAGGGCGATCCGCGGGGGCACGGTCATCGTCGGAGCCTCGCGCGGACCATCGCGTCCGGCATCGCCGAAAAGGGGCAGGTCCGATCGGCACGCACTTGTCGGTCTCCTGCGAGACTGCGGGCCGTGCGCAGGATCCTCGTGGGATACGACGATTCGGACGGCGCTCGCCGCGCGCTCCAGCGTGCGGTCGACGAGGCGCACGCCGAGCGCAGCAAGATCACGGTGCTCGCGGTGGCGGAGATGCCGCTCGACCCGCAGGGGCCCAGGAACTTCGGCACGCTCGGTGACATCTCCGCTCGCGAGGGAAGCCCGCTGGAGGCGCCGCCCGCTGTCGTGTCGCATCTCGAGGCCGCGCGTCGCGAGCTTGCCGCCTCGGGGCTCGACGCGGAGCTGCGGTGGGCCGCCGGTGAGCCCGGCAACGCGATCGTCGAGACCGCACAGGCCGTGCGGGCGGACGTCATCGTGCTCGGCGAGCACCACCACGGGTTCCTGAGCAGCCTCTTCGGCGCGGACGTCGCCGCGGAGGTACGCCGCGAAG
Source organism: uncultured Actinomycetes bacterium (assembly GCA_963815895.1). GTDB lineage: Bacteria > Actinomycetota > Thermoleophilia > Gaiellales > Gaiellaceae > GMQP-bins7. The sequence goes on from CAWFIP010000002.1 coordinate 1,812,174, forward strand.
CCGGCTGCGACGTGATCGTCGCCTGAGGCGGGCTGCGCTACGGCGCCCCTTGGCGGCGTGCCAGCACGATCCCCGGACGCCAGCCCGGGGCGCGTCCTCCGCGAGGGAGCGGAATCGCCTCGGCGTCGAGCCCGGCTCGCGCGATCGACCACGAGATCAGCGAGTTCGAGTTCCACATCTCACCGGCGTCCAGCTCGTCTCGGCCCCACACGAGCGTCGGCACCTGCGGCACCAGTTCGAGCAGGCGGCGAGCGCAGCCGACGTCGTCGCTCAGGCGCCTTGGGCTCTCGACGGCCTCTGCGACATCAGGGATGACGCCGTTTCGCCAGCGACGCACCTCGTACCGAAAGAGCCGAAAGCGCGCCGCCGCGCGTGCCCCGACGGCACCCTCGGCGACGACACCGCGTTCCCCATCGTCAACCCAGGCGGGCGCCTGTTCGACGACGAAGCGCGACCCGTCCACATGCACCTCGAGAGCGGAGTGATAGAGGGCGCAGCGGTCCCGGCGCTCCTTCGCTGCGGCGAGAGCCTCATAGACGAGGCCGTTCAGTCGCACGAAGTGGCCACCGGCGCCGAGCGGCAGCCAGTAGAGGTCTATCGAGGCCAGTCGGGAAGTATCCAAGGCGCTCACGACGCTCCGATTCTGGACTTCCGTTGCCGTCAGAATGCGCGAGTGGACGCGACCCGCCAGCTCGACAGGCTCCGAATTCTCGTCGACTCCGGTATCGCGCTCAGCTCGGAGCTCTCTCTCGATGCGCTCCTGCAAACGATCGTCGAGACTGCCGCGCAGCTCACCGGGGCTCGCTATGCGGCGCTTGGAGTGATCGACAAGTCGGGCCAGGCGCTCGAGCGGTTCCTCACGACGGGGATCGATGCCGAGACGCACGCTGCGATCGGCGAGCTCCCGCGAGGTCGCGGGATTCTCGGGGTCCTCATACGCGAGGCGAGGCCTCTGCGGATGCACGACCTTTCGGACGATTCCCGCTCCGTGGGCTTCCCGCACCGTCATCCTCCGATGAGCACGTTCCTGGGAGTGCCGATCTTGCTGCGTGGGGTCGCGTACGGAAACCTCTACCTCACCGAGAAGGAAGGCGGCGCCGACTTCACGGAGGAGGACGAGGAGTTGACACAGCTTCTTGCCGCGCAAGCCGCAGTCGCGATCGAGAACGCGAGGCTTTACGAAACTTCGACGCGGTGGCTGCGCCAGCTGGAGTCGCTGAACGAGATCTCCGATGCACTCGTGTCGGAGCTCGAGCTCGAACCGCTCCTTGCGCTCATCGCACGCCGGTCGAGAGAACTCGTCGGCGCACGCCTCGTCTTGATCGCACTTCCGGATGCGAGCGACAGGCTTCGGATTGCCGCCGCCGACGGAGAAGATGAGGGCACATATGGCGTGGTCGGCACGCACCTCGAATTCGCAGATTCGAAAGCCGGGCGCGTGCTCGAACGTGGCCGCAGCGAACGAGTCGACTCCGTGCTCGAGGACCCGGAGATCGATCAGCCCGCAGCACGTCGGCTCGGCGTGCACTCGGGCTTGTTCGTACCGCTCGTCGTTCAAGGCCGGCCGATCGGCGTCGTCATCGCGCACGACAAGCTGGGCTCCACGCCGGCGTTCTCCGACGACGACCTTCGGCTCGTCGAGGGTCTCGCCGCACGGGCTGCAACCGCGGTCGATCTCTCGCAACGCGTTAGCCGCGAGGCGGTTCATCGCGTGATTGCCGCGCAGGAGGAGGAGAGAAAGCGCCTTGCACGAGAGCTCCATGACGAAACGGGTCAAGCGCTGACGTCGATCCTGCTGGGGCTAAAGCCGCTCGAGCAATCCGCCGCAGACGATGAGAGCCGATTGGCCGTTGCGGCTCTTCGTGAGCTCGTCGTGTCGACGCTCCAGAACGTGAGACGGCTCGCCATCGAGCTCCGGCCCTCGGTGCTGGACGACTTCGGGCTTGGACCGGCACTCGACCGGCTCGTCGATACGTTTCGCGAGCAGGCACAGGTGCAGGTCGAGATCGAGTCGAACCTCGGTGAGGAACGATTTCCTGCCGACGTCGAGACTACTGTCTACCGGATCGTTCAGGAAGCGCTCACGAACATCGCGAAGCACTCCGACGCGGGACAGATCAGCATTCTTCTGACCAGGCGTCCGCGGTCAGTCGCGGTGATGGTGGAGGACGATGGCTCGGGGTTCGACCCGAAAGCCTCAGACGGGCTCGGTCTGGTGGGCATGCGGGAGCGCGTCGCCCTCCTCGGCGGCCGCCTCACGATCGAGTCTGCGCAAGGGGCAGGCGTCACGCTCGCTGCGGAGATCCCGCTCGAGTGAGCATCCGTGTTCTCGTCGTCGACGACCACGCCGTCGTTCGCAGCGGCCTGCGCCGCGTGCTCGACGCCGAGCCGGATATCGAAACTGTCGGCGAGGCGGCCGACGCGGAACGGGCCGTCTTCGAGGTGCTGGAGCAGAAACCCGACGTTGTGCTGCTGGACGTCGTGATGCCGGGCAAGAGCGGCATCGAGATCATTCCGACCTTGCTGCAGAACGCGCCCGACATCAGGGTGCTGATGCTCTCGATGCAGGACGACCCACGCTATTTGCGCGAGGCGTTCGAGGCCGGGGCGAGCGGCTACGTGCTCAAGGAGGCCGCCGACACGGAGGTCGTCGACGCTGTGAGGGCCGTCGCCGCGGGGGAGCGGTATGTGCATCCGACCCTTGGCGCTCGGCTGGTTCAGGCAGACGCCGAGGAGCGGCGGCGGGCCGACGAGGATCCGTTGTCGGACCGCGAGCGCGAGGTGCTCCGCCTACTGGCTCTGGGCCACACGAACCAGGAGATCGCCAAGGCGCTCTTCATATCTGTGCGCACGGCGGAGACGCATCGGGCTCACATCATGCAGAAGCTCGGGCTCTCGAGCCGTGCAGAGCTCGTCCGCTACGCCCTCGACGACGGATTGCTCGAAGGCTGAAGCTCGAGCGCCTCGGCGATCTTCCAGGTCCACGCCGACACGGCGCTCTCGTTCCGGTAGTCGCCCTCCTTCACCCCCAGGGCGAGCACGAGCGCCCGCTCACAGCCGCCCAGTCGGCTCTTGTCGAGCCTGCCGGCGAAGATGCGATGGTCACGCGCCTGCGTTTCCTCGACGATCTCGTCGATTTGCACGGCGTGGTCTCCCGCGGGGCGCAGCGGCTCGCCGATCGGCCCGCTGCTGAAGAGCCACGTCGGGCGTGCGGCGAGCTCTCCGGCATTCTGCGTCACGAACTCCCGAGCGCTCCCGAGCCAACGGCCCATGTAGACCGCGCTTCCGAGAACGACGGCGTTGTAGTCCTGGACGTCCTCGACCTCCGACACGCTCAGCACGTCGCTCTCGAGACCGAGTCGCTGGAGCTCGCGTCCGATCGCCTCGGCGATCTCCTGCGTCGACCCGTACTTGCTTGCGTACGCGACCAGGACGCTCATGCGACCGTCGCGTGCAAGTCTCGCGCGACGGGCCAGAACTGGCGCGCATGCGTGCCTCGCACGACGAGCACCGGCCGGCGTGCCTCGTGCAGGACGCCCTGCGAGACGCTCCCGAGCGCAGCGCTCGCGAGCGTTCCGTGGCCGTGGGAGCCGAGCACGATCAGGTCGGCGTCTACGACGTCCGCGTACGCGACGATCTCGTCGACCACGTTTCCCTCGAGCAGCTTGGTTCGAACCTCGATGCCACGCTCGGCGGCGAGGGTCTCCGCTTCCTCGAGCACGGCCCGCTCGCTTGCGCCGACCTGGTGAGCTGACGCCGCCGGAATGCCGAACGCCAGCGTGGGCATCACGTCGAAGCGTCGGACGACGTGCACGAGCGCGGCCTCCGCGTGCTGATCAGCCGCCAGCCCGAGCCCAAAGGTCACGGCGTCGCGGGCGGTCTGTGAGCCGTCGGTTGCGATCACGATGGTCTTCATCGCGGGCTCCGCTCACCGTTGCCGTTCGGGATGCGCGCGATGACGCTCGACTGCACCGAGACGACGCCGGGGACTCTTCCGACGAGCTTCTCGAAGATCGCGACGTCCGTGCTCGTCTCGAGCTCGCCGGCGACTTCGACCTCGCCCTCGCGGACGGAGATGCCGACCGCCGACGGCTCGGCCCAGAGCACCCGCTCGAGGATGTCCGTCTGGATCTCCATCGCGATCTCGGCGTCAGGACGTGTGAAGGCGCGGACGAGGTCGGCCCGGGTAACGATGCCGACGAGTCGCCCGTCCTGCATGACGACAGGAAGCCGGTTGACGCCCTGCTCGATCATCAGCCGCGCGGCCGCCGTGGCCGAGCTGCTCGGGGGGATGGTTACCGCCGGCGCGGTCATGGCATCGCCGACGGTGCGCGCCGTCGCCTTCTTCAGATCGGTGTGGGAGCCGCCGTCGAGGAGCCAGCCCAGCGGCGCCGAGCGCTGGTCGGGACGGCCGCGCTCCTTGAACAGGATGTCGCCCTCGGAGACGACGCCCACGACCTTCCCTTCGGCGTCACAGACCGGCATGCCCGAGATGCGGTTCTCGACGAGCGTTCTTGCGACGTTCTTCAGCGACTCGTCCGGCCTCGTCGTCCTGACGTCGCTCTGCATGAGGTCTCGGACCTTCATCGGGTTCTCCTTCCCTCGTTCACAACCCAATCGTCGCCCGATCGCGCCGCGCGGCCATCGGTGCGAGCTCGGATGTCCGTCGCGGGAAAGCCGCAGCAGCGGCGCTACCAGGACTTTGCGCGCACGACCCGCTCGCGCCGCTCCACGCGCACGCGAGCATCGACGACGACGCAGCGGTCGGGCAGTGCCAGGACGGGATTGAGATCGAGCTCCGCGACCTCGGGCAGTTCCTCGCCGAGGTGCGCGAGTCGGAGCACGAGGTCGGAAAGAGCCGCTTGGTCGGCGGGGGGCGCGCCCCGGAAGCCCCGCACGAGGCGACCCGCCTTGCCGGATGCGACGAGCTCCTCGGCATCCATGTCCGTGAGCGGCGCGATGCGGAAGGCAGCCTCGCCGATCAGCTCGGCCAGGATGCCGCCTGGGCCGAAGGCGACCAGCGGCCCGAAGACCGGATCCTGGACGACGCCGGCGAGAAGCTCCGCGCCGGACTTGATCATCGGCTGGACGATCACCGCCCCGCCGATGCGCTCCGCTGCCTCCCGCACGGCGTGCTCGTCGCCGAGGTCGAGCGCAACTCCGCCGACCTCCGTCTTGTGCGCGCCGGCGGCGGCGGTCTTGACGACCACGGGGAACCCGAGCTCGCGGGCGGCTGCCACGGCGTCGTCGGGCGTGGCGGCCGCACGCTCCGGAACGAGCGGCAGGCCGTAGGCGAGCAGGAGCTCGCGCGTCGCGGCGGGGTCGAGCCAGGCCTCGTCCTCGTTCGCGAGTGCGGCCCGCACGATGCGCTCCGCAGTGGCATGGTCGATGCCATCGAGCGCGGGCACGGAGCCGTACGGCCGGCGCAGCCAATCAGCGCGGTCCGCTGTGCGACCGAGTGCCCGGGCCGCGGACTCCGGGTACGAGAAGGCGGCGATGCGGGAGTCGGGGCGGCGGAGCGGCCCCGGTATTCCGGCTGCCGACATGACGACTGCGAGCACCGGCTTCGGCTCCGTCGTCGATCGCACCACGCGCTCCAGCTGCTCTGCAACCTGCTCGGCCGTGGCGGTGACGGTCGGCACGAAGAGGACGACGATCGCGTCGTTCTGGGGGTCCTCGAGCAGTGCGGGGAGTGCTTCCGCATACGTTGCGGGCGTCGCGCCGCCGAGCATGTCGATCGGATTCGCGACGCTCGCCTCCGGCGAGAGGAACGACGCGAGCCGTTCGCGCGTTGCGGAGCTCGGCTCCGGGAGCTCGAGCCCGACCGCCTCGCAGGCGTCGGCGCAGAGGATCCCGAGACCGCCTGCGTTCGTCAGGACCGCAACCCGTCGGCCGCGCGGCTCGGGCTGGCTCGAGAGCAGGGCGGCGACGTCGATGAGCTCCTCGAGCGACTCCGCCCGGATGACTCCTGCCTGGTGGAAGAGCGCGTCCACTGCGGTCTCCGACCCGGCGAGCGCGGCCGTGTGGGAGCTCGCCGCCCGCTGCCCGGTCGCGGTCGTCCCGCTCTTCATCGCCAGGATCGGCTTGCGTCGTGCGATGCGCCGGGCGAGACGCCCGAAGCGCCGTGGGTTGCCGAAGGACTCGACGTACATGAGGACGACCTTGGTTGCGTCTTCCTCCTCCCACCACTCGAGCAGGTCGTTCGAGGAGACGTCCGCCTTGTTCCCGATCGAGACGAAGGAGGAGAGGCCGAGGCCTCGAGCCTCCGCCGCCTCCAGAAAGGCGAGCCCGAGCGCGCCGCTCTGCGACGAGAAGCCAATGTTGCCGCTCGGCGCGGAGCGGGCTGCAAACGTGGCGTTGAGACTCGGCTTCGCGACCGCGATCCCGAGGCAGTTGGGGCCGATCATGCGCGCACCGTGGGCGCGGACGAGCGCCAGGAGCTGCTCCTGGCGCTCCGCACCCTCGCTCCCGATCTCGGCGAAGCCGGCCGAGATGACGACGAGTGCGCGGACGCCCTTGCGGAGCGCCTGCTCGGCAGCTCCGAGCACTGCCGCGCCGGGCAGAGAGATGACCACGAGGTCGACCGGGTCGGGAATCTCCTCGATCGTCGTGTACGCACGAACGCCTGCGACCGGTTCGCCTTCTCGGTTCACCGGGTACGCGGCACCCACGAAGTCGCCCTCGAGGATGTTCCGGAAGAGCTCTCCACCGATCGAGCCGCGCCGGCGTGACGCACCGATCACGGCGACGCTTGCCGGCTCGAAGAACGGGCGCAGCGACTCCGTGACGGCGGTGTGGTCGCGCTCCTCAACCCGCTCGCGGTACACCTCGGTGGACGCGACGGGAAACTCGACCTCGACCTCGCCGCCCTCGAGCTGGCGCGTGAGCTCGAAGCCGGCAGCCTCGAAGACGCCCAGCATGTTGCGGTTGTCGGGCAGAACCTCGGCGACGAAGCGTTCGATCGCGACTCGCCCTGCGCGCTCCGCGAGCTGCTCGAGGAGCCGTGTGCCGATACCGCGTTGCTGGTGCTCGTCCGCAACGGCGAACGCCGCCTCGGCGAGGCTCGGGTCGCGCAGCCGCACGTAGTTGCCCACGGCGACCACGTGCTCGTCACCGTTCTCGGTGAGCGCCCCGAGCAGGGCGCCCCGCTCCTCCCAATCCGGGTCGAGAAGCGGCTCCACGAGCCGCAGATCGATAGACCGGAAGCCGTGGAAGCGCAGATACAAGCTTTGCTCGGAGAGCGAGCGGAAGAAGTCGAGCAGCGCATCCGCGTCCTCACTTCGGGGCGGCCGCAGCCTCAGCGTGCGGCCGTCCCGGAGGATGACGTCGACGGCCTCAGCCGTTGTCGCCATACCGCACGATCAAGACCGACGACTTCGCCTGGTGGGCGACGCGCTCGGATACGGACCCGACTGAGTCGAGCCCGTGCAGGGCGCGGCTGCCGACGAGGACAAGGTCTGCGTCGGACGCGGCGGCCACGAGGGCCTTGACCGGCTTGTCGGGCGACCCTTGGTAGTGGTGGCCGACGATGGTCGCGACGAGGCGTTCGTCGACGTCCTTGCCGCCGCGCGCAACGATCGGCCAGAGCGTCGCCCCGAAGCGTGCGCTGAGCTGCCTGGCGACGGCGTATGCCGCCGCGGACTCCCGCGACCCGTCGACGCCGACGACGATCCGGCGCGGGAAGTCCGGTCCCGCGCTGCGCGTGACGAGCACGGAGCAGGGTGCCTTGTGCACCACCTCGGTCGTCGTCGATCCGAGCACGATCCCGCGTGCCCGTCCCGTGCCGTGCGAGCCGACCGTGATCAGCGTTGCGACTTCGCGCCGCGCCTCTCGGATCAGTGCCTGCCATGAGGTGTCACGGGCGAGCAGCGTCCGCGGGACGACGTCGCCTTCGAGCTCTGCCTGAACCGTCTTGAGCGCGCTCTTCGCGGCGATTTGCTGCGCCTCGAGCTCGATGAACGTCGGGACGCCGAATGCGGCGGGCCCTGCGACCGTCGGCGTGACGCCGAACGCGGACAGAAGGGTCAGCTCGCCGTCGGCTTCGAGGAGCACGGAGGCCTGGCGTGCTGCCTCCCTGCTCTCGGGCGATCCGTCCAGGCCGACGAGAACGCGCCGGAAGACGGCTTCGGCGCGTGCGAGGTCGGGTGCTCGGGAGGTGTCCATCATGGCGGTCATCACGCAGCTCCCTTCTGGCCGACGCCGACGGTGATCCGAGCATCGCCGGCAGGCTCGAGCTGCTGGTGCTTCACGCCCTCGAGCACGACCTTGAACGCCCCGGAGCTCTGTGCGTCTGCGAAAGCATCGTAAGCGGTCATCGCCTCGCCGAGTGCGAACCGATGAGTGGCGAAGACGGTCGGATCGAGCTTGCCTGCGGCGATCAGCTGCATGAGCCGCGGCGTCGTGACCGTGTCGACGAGGCCGGTCGTGATCGTCACGTCCTTGATCCACAGGCGCTCGAGATGCAGCGTCGCCGGCTTTCCGTGAACGCCGACGTTCGCCACGTGCCCGCCGGCGCGAACGATGTCCGTGCAGAGCTCGAACGTCTCCGGGACGCCGACTGCCTCGATGGCCACGTCGACGCCGGCGCCGTCCGTGAGCTCGAGTACCCGCTCCCGAGCCGCATCGCCGGTTTCCGCGACGGCGTTCGTGGCGCCGCAAGTCAGAGCACGGTCGAGGCGTGCAGGGTCGGGATCCAGGACGATGAGTCGCCCGGGCGTGTAGAGGTTGGCGGTCAGGACGGCGGCGAGCCCGATCGGCCCGGCGCCGACGATCGCAACGGCGTCGCCCGGCTTGACCTGACCCGCGAGGACGCCGACCTCGAACGATGTCGGAAGGATGTCAGCCAGGAAGAGCACCTGCTCGTCTGTGAGACCGGCGGGGATCGTGTACGCGGACGTGTCCGCGAACGGGATGCGTGCGTATTCGGCCTGGACGCCATCGATCAGGTGGCCGAGGATCCAGCCGCCGCCACCGGTGCAGAGGCCGTACCGGCCCGCACGGCAGTAAGCGCAGCGCCCGCAGGACGTGATGCACGACGCCAGGATGCGGTCGCCGTTGCGGAGTGTCGTGACCGCGTCACCGGTCGCGACGACAGTGCCGACGGCCTCGTGGCCGAGGATCGTCCCCGGCGCGACCTCAGGCACGTCGCCCTTGAGAATGTGCAGGTCGGTGCCGCAAATGGTCGCCGCATCCACCCGCATGACGATGTCGGTCGGCGCGGTTATCTCAGGGTCCGGAACCTCGTCCCAGGACCGAGCACGCGGGCCGTGATAGACGAGAGCCTTCATCGAGGGTCTCCTTCCATTGTTTGCTCATCTCCGATGATCGACGCAGCGGACGGGCTTGGCACCAGCGACGACGCGGACGAGCACTGCGGGTTATCCGCATGAGACGCGAAAGCCGCGCGGGGGGACTGCGCGGCTTTCGCCTTGGGGAGGAACGTGGTGCTGCTAGTGGGTCATCGTCCCCTTCGGGTTGCCGACCTTCAGCAGCCCGACCTGGCCGAGATCCACATCTGCGAAGGCGTGGCTTACGAACGGGTAGAGCCCAACGTCGTCGACCTTCACGTCGAAGACCGCGCCGCCGCCGGCGGGCACGACGACCGTCTGGACTCCCTGCTGCGGCGGGCTCGTGATGTCGGAGTTGACCCATGCGCGGTCGAAGATCGTGCCGACCACATGGAAGTTCACGTTGTTCGTCGGCCCGGCTGCGACGACCCAGAACCGCGTCGTGTCACCCGGCTTCGCGGTGAGCGGGTGCGTGACGTACTGGTTCGCGTACCCGTTGAAGGTGACCCAGTCCGCCATCCTCGAGCGTGCCTTGGTCATGTCGAGCGACGCCGGCTCGTCGATGCCCGCGCCGTTCAGGTACCACTCGCTGCCGACGAGCACGTACTGGTTGTCGACCGGCGGCAGCCCCTCCTTCGGCTCGACAATGATTGCGCCGTACATACCGTTCGCGATGTGCGCGAGCACCGGCTTCGTGCCGCAGTGGTACATGAAGACGCCGGGATCGCCCGCCGTGAAGCGGAAGGTGAACGACTCGCCAGGCGCCGCGTCGCGGAACGCGAGATTCGGTGCGATCCGGGCAGCGTGGAAGTCGATGGAGTGCGGGATCGAGCCGCCGTTCGTCAGCGTCATCTCGACCGTCTGGCCCTCGCGGACGTGGACGATCGGCCCGGGAGCGCCGTGCCCGTCGAACGCCCAGGTGTTGTACTTCACGCCCGGCGCGATCTCGACGACCATGTCCTTCAGGGTCATGTGCACCCGAACGAGGTCGCCGGCCGGGATCGGCGGAAGCGTGGCATCCGTGGCCGCATGAGCCTGCGCGAGCTCTTCCGCGTTCTCGGCGGTCGTGCCTGCGAAGCTCTGGAGTGGAAGGCTGACGGCGCTCGATTGGCTCGAGTGGTCGTGCTCGTTCGCGGCGGCTGGCTGTCCGGCGGCCTTGGCCTCGTCGCGGGCCTCGTCGGTCGCCTGCATCATCGCGACGACTGCGACGACGAGCACCGCGACCACGATGCCGAGAAACAGCGCGACGACCTTCACGAGGACGCCCGAGTCGTTGTCGGGCTCTCGCGTCGGCCGGTAGTGCGCTGGAGTCGTGTAGCTGGCCATGTCGTTCCTCCCTCGAACATCGTTCGGTCTCTCCGAAGGTAGGAGCCAGGCCGCGCGGAGACATCCGGACGAGACCCGAACCCTGCTGCGGCCTTTCCGCAGAGGTCAATGGACGACGAGCACGTCGCACGGGGCGAGCTCGACGACGGCCCTGCTCACCGAGCCGAGCTCCGATCGACGCCCGACGACGATGAGGTCCGCGTCGACCGAGCGCGCGGTCTCGACGATTTCCTCGGCGGGCTGACCTGGTCGCTGCAGATAGCGCGCGAGCACATGCCGTCGAAGGAGACGCGCCCGGGCATCGTCGACGACTCCGTTCTGCAGTTCGCCTTCGCCGAGCACGTGAACGACGGTCAAGGCGGAGCCGTAGCCCAGGAGGTCCGCGGCTGCATCGAGAGCGTTCTCGGATCCCTTGCTTCCGTCGTAGGCGACGAGGATTGTTCTCGGACGACGCATCGTCCGTGCATCGTGGACGAGGCTCGACGCTGGCGAATCCGCACCGAGCCGCTCTCGGTTGCGGACAATTACGCACTGTGCACAAGAGACGAGAGGCGGCTCTCGCCGCCTCTCGTTTTCCTGCTCCGGGAGTGGAGCTCTATCGGATCCGGGCCTCCCGGCTCTCCCGGATCAACCCGCAGGGACAGGCGTGGTTGCCCTCTTCGCCGACGTTGCCGGTGCCGGTGCCGGTGCCCTTCCGAACACCGCGAAGGCGAGGAGGACGAGTCCGACGCCCGTCAGGAGCAGCGCGACCCCGACGACGAGGCCGAAGACGGAGAGCCGCTCGGCCATGTAGCTCATGTTGAGAGCTGTCGTGAGCCCGGTCTCCGTGACCCAGATGTCGCGAGCGCCGTTCGCGGCCGGCTGGCCGCTCTCGTCCTTCGCGGCAGCCGCCTCGTCGCTCGTGCCCGCCGGGTCGTCCGGCTTCGCAGCCGACTGAAAGCGGCCCATCTCTGCATATGTCAGGCCACCAGTGCTCTCGAGCGTGTGCTCGCGCATGATCTTGGCGAACGCCCGAGCCTGGTCGCCGGTCTGGACCTGCTCGCCGGCCCACTGGCTAGCGTGCTTCTGGACAGCCGGATCGTCGGCCGTCCCGAAGGTGATTCCTTCGTTCTTGATGGCGTCGCGGGTGGTCGTGAAGCCTTGAACACCCAGGAAGATCGCCACGATCCCGAAGAGGATCAGGACGCCGCCGGCGAGGAACCCGCCGATCTCCAAAATCTTCTTGCCCTTCATCGCTCCACCTCCCGGTAGGAACTGTTATTGACGAGACACACCCTCGCCTTCCTACGCGCCGCGTCCATCGGCAATAGGACGCGTTCTCGTGCGGAGAACTACGGAACCCGGACGCGTAGCTCGGGAACGACATCGCGTGCTTCGAGGAGTCCGACCGGGCGCTCGGCCTCGACCACGGGCAGATGGTGGATGCCGTGCTCGGCCATGATTGCGTCGGCGATGTCCAGCGTGGTAGCGGCCGACACCGTGATCGGCTCCGCGGTCATCCACTGCCGGACGCGCGCCTCGCTCGAGTGGAGGCGTGAGGCGATTGCGCGCAGCATGTCGCGGGACGTCACGATTCCAATGAGCCGCCCGTACTCGGCGACGGCGGCGGAGTCGACCTCACGCTCGCACATCTGCTCCGCAACCTCGCCGAGCGTGTCCTCGGGCGCGACGACCAGCGGGTCGGCCGACATCGCTTCTCCGACCTTCGTCTCCGCCACCCCAGCGGCTGAGGCGAGCGCTCTCTCGAGCAACGCGTCACGACGTTCCCCGACCGTCGCGGTGTCGAGCTCGGTTTCCACGGCCAAAGCGCCGTCAGGCGTTGGCCCGGCGCTCGACTCGGTGCCGGCCAGGCGTGCGAGAAACGGCGCGAGGTGGCGGCCCACGATCTTCGCCGGGGGCCACCAGAGCGGCGTCTCGCTCACATGCGAGGTCTCGTCTGGGTCGCCCTCGATGTCGGTGCGGAGATAGCGTGGAACGCCGCCCGTCACGAGGAGTCCGCGCAGAACCGGCTTGAAAGGGCGAGGCGTCACGTCGGCTCCGAGCTGGGCCGCGATCGACTCTGCGGCGGCGTCGGCCTGCTGCGCTGCGATCCCGCCCTGCTTGACCGGGAAGGTCGTGATGTCGCCGGCCGCGTAGACGCCTTCCATTCCGGTCACACGCCCGTGCGCGTCGACCGGGATGAAGCCTTCGAACGTCTGCGGGACACCTCCGATTTGCGGGCCCTGCAGGCGCGGTAGGGCGACGACCCGGTCGGCGGCCACGATCCCGTCCGGGATGAGTAAGAGCTCGCCGGGTTGGGCCTCGGCTGGGTATGCGCGCGTGTGGACCTCGATCCCGCGCTCGTCGAGCAGGGCGCGCACCGCCTCGCTCGCGTCGCGGCCGAACAGATGCAGTGGCTCGTCCTCGGGCGTGACGAGAGCCACGGTCACTCCGTCGATCCCGCGGGCGAGGAGCCACGAGCCCGTCATGAGCGCCAGCTCGTAGGCGGGAAGGCTCCACACCGCCCCAGCAGGCACCACATAGACCACTCGCTGCACGGCTCCTACCTCGATCTCGGCCAGGAGCTGCTCGATCTTAGGCGTGTCCGCCGGCCCGCGGAAGGTGATCGCTCCCGGAACGGCCGGTGTCGGAACAGCACCGCAGGCGATAAGCAGTGCTTCGTACGGGACGGGCCCACCCGGCGAGGTATGCGCAAGACGGTTAGCCGCATCCACCGACACGAGCTCGCCCGGCACGAAGAGAGCTCCTGCCTCGTCGGCGAGCGATGGCAGGTCGAAGTGACGAGTCGCGGCCAGCCCGAACGGCTCGGCGACTGCGAGCGGTCGGTACCAGAACTGTGTATCCGGCGCGAGCAGTCCAACCGACACGCGATCGCCGGCGAGCTTTCTCAGCGCAAGCATCGCCTCGAGGGCGGCGACTCCGCCGCCTGCGATGAGGACGTGCTCGTCATGCCGTTCCATCGACTCTCCTCCTCCGTCTCGGTCGCTAGTGGACGACAAGCACGTCGCAGTGGGCCTTGCGCTCGACCGTGTCGCTCACGCTGAAGCCGAGCAGACGCTTGATCAGGTTCGGCTCTCGTGTGCCGACGACGATGAGATCCGCGCCTCGCGCCTCGGCGAGGTGAACGATGTGATCGGCTGGGCTTGCGAGCGCGAGGTCGTATTCGGCGTGCAACCCTCGCTCCACGAGATACTTCCTCGCGCGTCCGAGCTCCTCCTGATGCTCCTCCGGAGGATCGACCTGATCGACGGGGCCGCTCCGTCCGACGAAGATCGGGGCCACGCTCGTCACGACGAGCTTCGCGGAAAACGCCTTCGCGAGATCGGCCGCGCGCTCGAGGGCGCGATCCGCCGGCTCGCTCGCGTCGTAACCGACGACGATGGTGTTCATGGCTGCCTCCTTCGCTGGAATCCGTCTCAGCTAGATCGTGGCTCAGGTACGCCCGAGCAGCGACAGCGGAAACTCCTGTCGCGCGATCGGGGGTTCCTACGTATCCGACCGACCGCTTCCATGCGCAGCTCGCTCAAGCCGGAAGAGTGGGTAGTTCACCGAACCATCGCTGCGCGTGGTTGCTGATGCGCTCGATCGCGTGCTCAGGGACCCTGGGTATATGCCAACGATCGAGTCACCCAGTTACGTCACGGCGAGGCGGTTCGCCCGCGCTCCAGCCGACGAGATCTGTGTCGGCGAAGTCATGCACCCAGGCGTCCTCTACTGTCCGCCTGAGGCCCCGTTGCGGTACGCAGCCGAGATGATGGCGCGCCATCGCGTGCATGCGTTGATCGTCCTTGGTGACGACGAGGAGGGGGGCCTCTGGGGTGTCGTATCGGACACGGACGTCCTTGCCGCGATCGCTCGTCGGACGGTGGATGCGCATACGACCGGAGGCATGGCGCAGACGCCGGTCGTGACGATCTCGCGGAGCGAGAGCGTCGCTCGCGCGGCGGAGCTCATGCGGGAGCACTCGGTCACGCACCTTCTCGTGACTGGAGGGGGCGGCCCGGTGGGTGTGGTCTCCACGCTCGATCTGGCTCGAGCTGTCGCCTCCGGCATGGTCGACGACTGAGCACGAGCCGCTCGGCGTGCGCAGGCTGGGGTGCCCGAGTCGGTAGGCAGCCGCAGTAGTTCCACGAAGAACTGCGGAGGCGACCGGGGCGGAGGGGGCGGATACTGAAGCTCATGGCAGTTTCAGCCCCAAATCGTCAAGGCACCGCACGAGGCGCACGACGCCTCCGCAGGTCACCGCTCACGAACGCTCGGAGCCCTCGGCTCCAACCCACGGCGGCGGTCGACCTGGAGTTGCTTAGCGCAAGGTGGCAGCGCGCTCTTGACGCGGCGAATGGCGCGCTCCGGGCAGCGGCCGCTGAACTGTCCGATTCCGAGCTCCGCGTTCGCGCGACCGCACTTCGACGCGAGCAGGAGGACGTGGCCCTGCTGCTTGCCAACGTCGCAAAGGAGTCGCGACCACAGCCAGAGCCGTGGTTGTCGCCCGTGCCGGTGACGAACGCGATGCTCGGCTTGCCGGCCGCCGTTCGCGCGTGCCTCTTCGACGTCGAGGGCGTTCTCACGGACAGCGCCCTCTTGCACGCGTGGGCCTGGGGAAAGGTCTTCGACCGTTTCCTCTCGGGAATCAGCGAGAGGACGCAATGGCATTTCATCCCGTTCGATCGAACGCGTGACTACCGCACGTACGTCGAGGGGCGCCCCAGGCTCGAAGGGGTTCACATGTTCCTCGCGAGCCGAGGAATCGAGATCGCCGACGGTCGGCCCGGTGATTCTGCCGACTCCGGCACAGCCCACGGCCTCGCGAAGCGAAAGGGCGAGGTGCTTGCGACGCGGCTCGATGAGCGAGGCGTCGCCGCGCTCCCCGGGGCCAGGCGATACCTGGAGGCAGCGCGTCGCGCCGGCCTGGAGCGCGCCGTCGTCTCCGCCAGCACGAACACGTCACCGATCCTCGAGCGAGCCGGCCTTGCGCCGTTGATCGACGAGCGTCTCGACGCCGCCGTGATCCGCACCGAGGGACTGCGCTCGCGTCCTGCGCCGGATCTCCTGCTCGCAGGATGTCGTCGACTCGGAGTCGATCCACTGGATGCCGTCACGTTCACGACCACGCCGGCCGGTGTAGCCGCGGGCCGGGCTGCCGGGCTGACGGTGGTCGGGATCGCCGGGGGGGATCAGGGAGAGATCTTGCGAGGCTTTGGTGCCGAGCTTCTCGCCCCAAGCCTGGATGCCCTCATGGCCCCGCGACTCCTGCAAGCGTCAGCTGCGCTCAGTACTTCCGGGCAGGTCGGTCCGCGTCGGCCCTGATGCGGGCAAGCCCGATTCCCGGGACGCTTGCAGCAGGAAGGAGGTGTGGAAGTGTCGACGATCTCCCATCCGCCGACCGGGATGTCGTCCGAGACGCCGCACTGGTCGAAGCGGGTCATCGTCACCGAGATGTGGGCATCGCTCGCGATCTTCGCGATGTGGATCGCCGTGGCAATCGCCGCGGTGTGGGGCCCTGACTTCATGTCGAGCAGCGGGGCCGGCACGAACAGCACGACCATCCCGTCGGGAGTGATCATCGCGATGTTCGCCACGATCGGGACCTGGTTCGTCTCGAAGTACGGCCTGGCGCATCGGACGAGTCAGACGGACTGAACGTCGCCCGGTCCGAGAGAGAGGCCCCGCCTCGGGGTCTCTCTCTTTCTCGCTCTAGGCATGCCTGGCTCGCGACGACGGCAACCGGGATCCGGTCGGGGATCATCTCGATCGCGCCGCACGGGCACTCCGCGGCACAGATCCCGCAGCCCTTGCAGTAGTCGAACGCGTAGGGCTCGTCCCCCCGCCGAGCTCAAGCACCGCGTTGTCGGGGCAGACCCCGCTGCTCCCGGGCGCGGGTCTTCCGCACCGAAGCGCCTTAGGGCGTCGGCCGCTCCACGGCTTCCTGCTGCGTCGATCGCCCGGGACGCAGGTACACGAACCAGTACACCGCTCCCACCATCACCGCGCCGCCCACGATGTTCCCGATCGTTACGGGGAGGAGGTTGTCGGCGAAGAAGCTACCCCAGGTCAGCCCCGATAGGTCCGGCTGTGGGTCGAGACCTGAGACGAAGCCCTCGTCGCTCTTGATCAGGAGCCCGATCGAGATGAAGTACATGTTCGCGACCGAGTGCTCGAAGCCGGCCGCGACAAAGGCCGCGATCGGAGGGATGATCGCGAGGATCTTGTCGGTCGTCGTGTGCGCAGCGTACGTCAGCCAGACGGCGAGGCAGACGAGCGCGTTGCACAGCATCCCGAGCGCGATGGCTTGCCCGAAGCCGAGGTCAGTCTTGGCCACTGCGATCGAGAGCGCCGTCCGTCCCACCTCGCCGCCGCCGAATGTGTACTGCTCCGAGAGGTAGACGAGGACAGCGGTCGCCGTCGCGCCCACGAAGTTGCCGATCCACACGATCGACCAGTTCGCGAGCAGCCGCCCTGTCGAGACGCGGCGGCTGGCCCAGGCCATGACGATCAGGTTGTTGCCGGTGAAGAGCTCCGCTCCCGCGACGACCACCAGGATCAGGCCGAGGGAGAAGGTGAGTCCCGCGAGAAGCCGCGTCACTCCGTACGCGACACCGTCGCCGGACGCCACCGTGGTCGCGAAGATCGCACCGAGGGCGATGAAGGCCCCTGCGAGCACGGAGAGCACGAACACGTCGAGCCACGGCATGCGCGCCTTCGCCACGCCCACCGTCTCGGCCTTGCCGGCGACGTCCTTCGGGGGAAGCGCGTCGAGACCGGTGGGCGTGAACGTTGCCTCTGGCAGCGTCTCATTCTTCATCGCGATCGTTCCGAATGATCGGGACGTGACCAGACGTCAGCCGATGCGGCGGCCGAGCGTGAGTTCACGGCGCGCGGCACTCCTACAGCAAGGCCACCATGAAGATGACCATCGCGACGGCAGACCCCGCTACTGCCAAGACGACAGTGGACGGCTTCGACGTCTGGAGCGCCTCGGGGAGCAAGTCGGCGACGACGAGCCAGAGCATCGCGCCGGCCGCAAACCCGAGGCCGATCGGCAGGAACCCGGAGAACGTCTCGACGAAGAGGAAGGCCGGGACGGCCATCAGCGGCTGGGGGAGGCTCGAAAAGACGCTCCACGCGGCCGCCGTCCGCGGCGAGGTACCCCGCGGGACGAGAACGAGGCTGATCGCAAGACCTTCGGGGACGTTGTGCACGGCGATCGCGAGCCCGATCAAGATCCCGAGCGTCTCCTCGACGCCGAAGGCGACTCCGACGCCGACACCCTCCGCAAACGAGTGGAGGGTCATGATCCCCACGATCAGGAGCGCCTTCGTCGCGTCCGCTCCCTCGAGCGCGCCCAGGTGAAGCGGCTCGTGCGCGTCGATGACACGTTGCGAGACGAAGATGAACACGCCGCCCGCGAGAGCACCGAGCGCGGTGCGCTCGAAGCCGTATCCGGCCCCCTCGTATAGGAGGCCCACGCTAGCTCCGAGCATGAGTCCGGCTGCGAGGCTATTGGCGAGCCCGAGCCAGGTATGTCCCGGTCGCCTCGTGAAGAAGAACGGGAGTGCGCCAAGGCCGGTCGCAAATGCAGTCGCCAGCGCGACCACGAAGACGGTGAGCACGTCCATGGCCGGCCGGGATCAGACCGCCCGTGGGCCCACGTCAGGCGGAGCTTGCGGACTTGGGATGGAGGCCTGCCCTGATCTGGAGTACTCGCGGTCTGAGTTCGTCGTCCGGCAACTCTGGATTGAGGAGCGGGCTCGATACAGGGTCGTACACCAGTCGCATGCAAGCCATTGCCGACGCAGGCTCGAGCTCGAGCTCGTCGTCCTCGAGCTCGCATGCGAGCGACCGGATGTCGTCGGCGGCTGCTGCAATGCGTGCCGCGCAGCTCGGTTCCGGCGCGTCGAGCCTGCAGCAGAGCAGCATCGCGAAGCGCACGCGCCTCTCCATGGTCGTCTCACGCGCCGCCCTCTCCAGGACCTCTCGAATGACATACGCATCGCCCTCGCCGCACAGGCGGTCAACCAGGTCCCAGCGTCGCCACAGGGCCCGCACACCGAGCACGAGAATTGCGAGGCCGCCGACGAAGAGGGGCAGCGCGAGTGGCTGCGCGCGCTGGGTCGCGACGAGGGACGTCACGACCGCGAGCGCCGCGAGAGCAAGATCCTCCCACTCCTCGGTGCGCAGTTCTCGAAGGCGCACCTCCGCGTCTTCGATCGCTCTCGCGTGCATGGTCGTACGGTGAGCGACCGACGGGCCGCTGTCATCAGCAGCCGGGCACACTCGTGTGCGGCTTTCCCGCAGGCCGACGCCGCGCTCGCGTCAGAGTTCGTCTAACGGTCTAGGGCGGGGATGAGCCCGCTCGCTCTCATCCGCTCGCGTACGACGGCGATCCTCGCGCGCCCGAGCACCTTGCGCCCCGCGACACTCGTCAGGATCGCCTCCACGTCGCTGTCGGTGCGGGGCGGGTCGCGAACGATGATTGCGACGGCGCACTCCTGTGCGAGGAGGAATCCGATCTTGTAGCCCTTCGTCTGTTCGAGCAGGTCGCGGAGCTCGTCCTGGTTGACGAGATCCTCGCCGTCGGAGGAATCGGGCGTTCCGGACAACGCGTCGCGACCCCTCGCCAGCCACTCGAGCCGGCGTGGCTCTCGGAGGCCGTACGAGCTTCTCCACGCCTCGAGCCCGGACTGCACCCACGCCAGGTCGGCCTCGGTGGTGACCCACGCATGGCTCTGCTTCAGAAGGTGGAGCTCGACCCGGAGGTGCGTGGTGCGGAGCTTCTTGTGCCTGTCGTCCGAGACGATCCGTTCGCGCCTGTTCGCGACGAGGTCGGCCTTGACCCGGCGGATCATCGAATCGATCACCTCGACTGCGGATGGATGGTCCGACAGGACAACGAGCTCGGTCGAGCTCCCGACCACCGGCCCCGGGTCGTAGATCACGTCGCCGGGGGCAAACCGTCGCACTGCCGCCACTGGCAGCTCGACCCTCACCGCGCGTTTGAGGATCCCGACGAGCTGTCGTTCGCCGCCTGCCGGATCGAAGTCCCAGGCAACCGGCGTCGCGACCAGCTCCCATCCCTCACGGCCGCGGAGCTCGAGCTCGTCACGGATCGACGCGGTCCCACGACTCGTGTCGAGGTACCAGATCTCGTACTCCCACTCCTGCATCGCGTCCTCGACTCGTCCCGGGTCGTGGCGACGCTAACTCGCTGCTCGGACGGATCGCTATGCGGTGACGCGAATCGGGAGCGTCCCGAGCCAAACGACGGTCCCGAGGAAGAGCACGCAGCCGAGGGCCAGGAGCGCGACCCGCGTGCTCCGCGTTCGCATCTTGATGCTGATGCCGGCGAAGAAGAGAACGGACGAGAAGAGAACGACGGCCAGCATGTAGGTGTTCGCGCGCTCGTTGGCGTCCTTCGCGCGGTTCGCGTGGTCGCCCGCCTGCACCTCCAACCGTTCCGCCTCGGCCGAGGCCGCGATCCGATACTGCGGCATCTCGAGCGGCGACTGCGGAGCGGCCGCATTCGAGAACGGCTTCGTCGCGAGCCATGCGCTGAATGCGGGCTCGAACTCCTCCCGAAAGCGCGCCCTATAGAAACGTGCGAGCGCGTCTTCGCCTCGCGCGTTCGCGTCGATCCACTGGATGAACGTCGCGACGTCGATCTGCTCTTGCCTGTTGGCGACGGCGGTGGTGCGGTTCACGGCGATCCGGCTCGCGGTCGCACGGCTGTATCCCTGGGCCTGCTCGCCCGTCCACTCCCGCGACTGGTAGGCCGACCACGCCGTCGCGACCGTGGCGAGCGTCAGCAGGACCGTCGCTACGAAGTCGAGCCACCGATCGGACGCTCGCTCGTCCGTGGCCTCCGGCCGACTCATCGCCGTCAGCATGCGGGTTGCGAAGGACGACGTCGCGACGTGATGTGCGACGATCGACACGTGGCTGTTCAGTTCGAGGCGGCGGCCGAAGCGCCGGACACGGACCTCGAGGATGCGCCGGTACTCGGCGAGTCGCGCTGGCCGCCCGCGATCGCGCTGGTCGTCTTCATGGGGCTCAACATCGGCCTGCGCGTCTGGCTGCCGAACGACAGCCCTGTCCGCGTACCGTGGCTCATCCCGGCCGTCGAGGGGGTGCTGCTCGCCGTGCTGCTCCTCGGCCCGGCCACGCTCGCCGAGCGGCGCCGCTGGCTGCGCCCCGTCGCAGTCTCCCTCGTCGTCCTACTCGTGCTTGCTGCCCTCTGGGCGACGACGCTTCTCATCTACGACCTGGTCAAGGCGACCGGCGTGACGCAGAAGGCCCCCGAGCTTCTCGCCACCGGGGCGGTGGTCTGGCTCGGGAACAACGTCTCGTTCGGCCTGCTGTACTGGCTCATCGACAGCGGCGGGCCGGTCGCGCGCTCGCGAAACCCGGCGCCGGTCGACTTTGCGTTCACGCAGCAGATGGACCCTGAGCTCGCGCCGGGCTGGCGCCCGGTCTTCCTCGACTACCTGCACCTCGGCTTCACGAACGCGACGGCGTTCAGCCCGACCGATTGCATGCCGCTCACGCTCAGGGCGAAATACACGATGGTGGTCCAGGCGACGGTCGCGCTCGCGCTCTTCGGCCTCATCGTCGCGCGCTCCGTCAATGCCTTCACCTAGCTGAGCTCACGTGCGGAAGCGCGCCGCCACGACGACGATGTCGTCGGACTGTGCGGACGGCGATACGACCCGTGCGACGAGGTGCGTGCAGAGCTCATCGGCGGGTAGGTCGCGCAATGCCCGCACGGCGTCGGCGAGGCGATCGAGGCCGACGTCGAGCGACTCGCCGCGCCGCTCCACCAGCCCGTCCGAGTAGGCGAGGAGCAGATCGCCCCGCTGGAGCTCGTCGGTCGCCTCGCCGGGCTCGAAGGTCGGGTCTCCCGTCAGCGCGCCCGCGCGTCCCTCCTCGAGCCAGCGGCTCTCCCCGGATGCGCCGACGACGAGCAGCGGCAGGTGCCCGGCCGACGAGTACACGACCCGACCGGACTCGGGGTCGAGGATCGCGTAACAGGCCGTTGCGAAGCCGACTCGGCCGGGGCCGGCTGCGAAGAGATTGAGCCGGGAAAGCACGGACGCAGGGCTCATGGACTCCAGCGCATATGCGGCAAGGGCGCTGCGTAGCCGTCCCATCGCCGCCGCGGCCTCGAGCCCCTGGCCGACGACATCCCCGACCGCGATGCCGATCCGGCCGTCGGCGAGACGGAAGGTGTCGTACCAGTCTCCGCCGATCTCCAGGCGCTCCGCGCCGGCCTCGTAGTGGGCGGATATCTCGATCTCCGGGTCGCTCACGACATGGCCGGGAAGGAGCGCGCGCTGGAGTCGGCTCGCGATCGTTCGCTCGCTCTCGTACAGGCGCGCGCGCTCGATCGCCTGCGCGCACAGGTCCACCATGGTCGCGAGCAGCCGCTGGTCCTCCGGCGAGACACGTCGCTCCTGCTCGAACACGAGACCGAATGCGCCGACCCGCTTGCTCCCGACGACGAGCGGGCCTGCATAGGCTGCCCGCGCGGTCGCGCCGAACCGCGCAGCGGTGGCCGGAAAGTCCCGCTCGAGCTCGGCGCGCGTCGCAGGCGAGACGGGCTCCCCGCGACGGAAGGCGCTTGCGACAACGTACGCACCGTCCACGTCGTGCGACGAGAGCCAGCGCGAGCGCGTGGCGCCCGAGCCGCCGATCGCGATCGACACGAGGGTCTTCGCGTCTTCGCTCGCGAGGACGAGCGCGCCACTCCCGGCGCCGACGTGGTCGAGAGCATGCTCGAGAAACGCGGCTCCCACGTCGGAGAGCGCGACGGCGCCAGACAGCTTGGCGGACAGAGCGTGCAGGATCCCTGACCGTTGCCGCGCGCTCTGCTCGGCGTCGTAGAGCGCGGCACGGAGCAATCCCTGCTCGCACGTCCGGGCGAGCAGGAACAGGAAGGTGCGCTCCTCCTGCTCGAACTGCCGCGGCTCCGCGAACACGGCGCTGAGCGCTCCACGCCGCTCGTGAACGTGGAGAGGAACACATGCGACCGCACCGAGGCCCATCTGGCGTGCCACTCCGGCCGAGGCGGGCCACGAGTCCTGGAGCTGTTCCAGCGTCTCCGCGTAGAGCGCTTGGCCCGCGCGGATCGACTCGGCCGTCACCGTTTCCCCGCGAAGGTTGACCACGGGCTGGCTCGTGGCGTAGGCGGCGACGCTGCCGTGGCTCGCGAGGACGTCGCCGAGGTCTTCGTCATCCGCCTGGCTCAGCACCACCGTCACTCCGGAGGCATCGAGGACCGCGAGCGCTTCGGAGGCGACCGCCTCCGCGACGTCGTGCACCGTCACGGCGGTCGAGACCGCGCTCGCGACGCGCTGGAGCCCCTCGGCCTGGAGACGCGCGCGCCGGTCCGCCTCGTACAGCGCGGCCCGCTCGAGCGCCTGCGCGGCGAGCCCGGCCAGCGTCTCGACGAGGCGGCGCTCGTCCGGAGTCAACGCCGCGGACTCCTCGCGGGTGAAGCCAAGCGCTCCGACGACGTTGTCCCGGACGATGAGGGGAACCGCGACGAGCGTGCCATGAGCGCTCGCCTCCCAGACCGGTTCGGGCACGGCGTAGGCGGCACGCCTCTCGGGCAAGTCGCGGAGCTCGATCAGGCTTCGCGTTCGCACCGCGGCCGTTATTGGCCACGGCTCGTCGAGCTTCAGGCGCTCGGGGAAGACGTCGCCGTACCCGACCGAGGCGACGAAGTGGAGCTCGTTCGGTCGCTCGAGGACGCCCAGGATTCCGGTCCGTGCCGAGAGCGCGGGAATGCCCTGGCTGATGATGACGTCTGCGATCTCGGCCGTCGTCGCCGCGGCCGCAAGCCCGGCCGTGACCTCCTGGAGCCGCGTGGCGTGCTCGACGGCGGTGTCCGTCTCCTGGATGTCGGTCACCTGACCGGAGGCTAGCGACGCGTTGAAGACGCCGCCGGCGGGAGTGCCTGGGCAGGAGTGGCGTCGCCGGCGGTAACTCTAGGTGGCGATTGCGATCGCGACCAGGATCGGCACGACGATCCAGCATCCGAGCGTGAGGCTCACCGAGACGATGACGAATGTCCGTGTCGAGTCCTTCGGCGGGTCCCCACACCAGCCGATCGTGTTCCAGAGCGTCTGCAGCGGCGCCCGCGTGGCAAGACGGATACGGCGGGACGCGAGCGCAGCTCCGCGCAGGATCACCCATGACGCGGCGGTGCAACTCTGTTCGCCGTATGCATCGGTGAAGCGCATTCCCTCGTTCGCGATCCGATCGATGTTCGGCGTGCGGTAGCCCATGAGACCGTCGCTGTAGCAGCTCAGGTTCGTGATCCCGATGTCGTCGCCCCAGATGACGAGGATGTTCGGCTTGCCGTTCGGCATCACTGCGCCTCCTTCTTGCGTAGGTCTTCGCTACTCGGCTCGCAAGAGGCAGCGGAAGCCGAGATGGTTGGTCGAGGTGTCGATCGCCTGTGCCATCCGGGCCGCAGGTCGGTAGCGCCGGCAGTAGTTCGGTGCGCACAGGTGCGAGCCGCCCTTCATCACCCGGCGTGGAATCGCCGCCGGGTCGCCCGGGTCGACGCTCGCCTCACGCGGGTCGCCACCGCAGCAGGGTGACGCTGCCTCGCCGCCAGGTGCATACCAGTCGATCGTCCATTCCCAGACGTTCCCGCAGACGTCGTACAGGCCGTAGCCGTTCGGCGGGAACGAGCCGACGGGCGATGTGCCCTCGTAGCCGTCGAGCAGGGTGTTCTCGTACGGAAACTCGCCCTGCCAGGTGTTCGCCATCGGCTTCCCTCTCGGGAAGAGCTCGTCGCCCCACGCGAACTCGGCCCCGTCGAGGCCGCCGCGCGCCGCGTACTCCCACTCCGCCTCGGTGGGCAGCTCCTTGCCGGCCCAGCTCGCGTACACCTCGGCGTCCGCGAACGCGACGTGCACGACCGGGTGGCGCTCGCGCCCGTGGAGCGAGCTGCCCGGGCCTTCCGGATGCCGCCAGTCGGCTCCGGGCGTCCATGTCCACCAGTTGAAGTGGTTGCTCAGGTCGACCGGCCCCGCCGTCCTCTGGAAGACCACGGATCCGGCGACGAGCATGTCCGGCTTCGCATCTGGGTATTGCGCGGCGTCGGGCTCTCTCTCGGCGACGGTCACGTGTCCCGTGTCCTTCACGAAGCGCAGGAACTCGAGGTTCGTGAGCGGACGCTCGTCCATCCAGAACCCGTCCAGGGTCACTTCCCGCACGGGCGCCTCCTCCGGGTAGTGCCGGTCGGACCCCATGGCGAACGTGCCGCCGGGGATCCACACCATCCCCTTCCGTCGCGTCTTCGTCCCGGAAGCTGCCTGCGCCATGCTCCCCTCGGCGTCGAAGGATCGTTGCTTCGACCCTACCTGGAACAGGCGAACTCGAATGGAGGGGCCGTGAGGTCTTCCGTCTTCTCGTGGCCACCGGGCTACGACCGTGCGTGGGTCCGGAGCGACCTCGTCGAACGACCTCACCGTGTGGGCCGTCCTCGTGCCCGAGGCGTTGGCGCATGCGGCGATCGTCGAGGTGAGCTATCCGACCGTTCGGGCTGCGGTCGACGCGCTAGTGAAAGGATCGGGGGATGGGTCAGGCCATCGGTGACTTTCTCCCCGCCGCCGTGGGCGTGGCGATCAGCCCGCTGCCGATCATCGCGGTCGTGCTCATGCTCGTCACGCCTCGCGGCCGGGTGAACGGCGTCGCGTGTCTCGTCGGCTCCGTCGTCGGCGTGGTGACGGCGGGGACGATCCTGCTCCTCGTCGCGAACAGCGCGAGTGCGAGCGACGACGGTCAACCGGCGAACTGGGTCGGCTGGCTGAAGCTCGTTCTCGGGGTCGCGATGTTGTTCCTCGCGCTCAAGCAATGGCGCGATCGGCCGCGCGACGGTAAGGAGGCAGCCATGCCAGCGTGGATGGGAGAACTCGACGCGTTCTCGCCGCCGAA
Source organism: uncultured Actinomycetes bacterium (assembly GCA_963815895.1). GTDB lineage: Bacteria > Actinomycetota > Thermoleophilia > Gaiellales > Gaiellaceae > GMQP-bins7. The sequence continues at coordinate 1,837,730 of CAWFIP010000002.1, forward strand.
GGCCGCCGCCGCGGGTTTCGTCCTTTCGGCGCTCAACCCGAAGAATCTCGTTCTGATCGTCGCCGGAGTGGCGTCGATCGCCCAGGCCGGCCTCTCGGGCGGCGAGCAGGCTCTCGCCTTCGCGATCTTCACCGTGGTCGCGTCGATCGGGGTCGTGACGCCAGTCGCTCTCTCTTTCGCGCTCGGCGACCGCGCGATCCCGTTGCTCAACCGGCTCAAGGCGTGGCTCGCGCAGAACAACGCCGTGATCATGGCCGTCGTGCTGGTCCTCATCGGCGTGAAGCTCGTCGGCGACGCGATTTCCGCGCTCAGCTAGACGCGGCAGCCTCGTGCTCGACCTTGCGCGGTCAGGCCGCATCGAGAATCCTTACCCGCGATGCCCGCCGCCTCTCGTCCCATCGTCTTCGTCAGCGACTTCGGGATCGGCAACGAATGGGTCGGGATCTGCCACGCGGTCATGGCGGGGATCTCGCCTGCGAGCCCGATCATCGACCTGACGCACCTCATCCGTCCGCTCGAGGTCTCGACCGCGGCGCTGCTCATCGCCGACTCGATGTCGTACATCCCGGAGGACGCGGTCGTCCTCGCAGTCGTCGACCCGAACGTGGGCAAGGACCGCGAGATCGCCGTCGAGACGAGGAGCGGGCGCCATCTCGTCGGGCCCGACAATGGTCTGCTCTCGCTCGGCTGGGAGGCGGCGGGAGGCATCTCCGACGTCGTCGAGGTCACCTCGCCCGACGTCGTCCGACCCCCGGTCGCCCAGTCGTTCCGCGCGCCAGACACGCTGTGTCGCGGGACTGGCCATCTGGCCGCCGGGCTCGAGTTTGCGCGACTCGGCCCGCAGGTCGACCCGGGAACGCTCGCGGCTGTCACCGTGGCCGAGCCCGAGGTCGAGGAAGGGAAGGTTGCCGCCGAGGTGATCGACTTCAACCGCTTCGGGAACGTCCAGCTCAACGTGCGCGCCGCTCACCTGACTGACGCGAGCCTGGCCGACGTACCCGCCCTCAGCGTCGGCGCGGTAGCTGGATCGGCCGAGGCGCGACGCGGAGCGACGTTCGCCGACTTCGATGCGGGCGAGTACGGCCTGATCTTCGACGAGCGCGGGTGGCTGACGATCGTGCGGGGCAACCCTGGCAGCGCGCTGGAGGGCCTCGGGCTGGCGCTCGGCGACCTCGTCTGGATCAGCCGCGCCACGTAGGCTCGTGAGATCCAAGAGGAGGTAGTCATGCCAGTCGCCCGTGTCGTCTCGTTCGAGGGTGTCAGCACGCAGCGCGTCGAAGAGTTGAAGCGCGAGATGTCCGAGGGTGAGCCGCCCGAAGGCATGCCGAGCACGGAGGCGATCGTGCTCCACGACCCGGAGTCCGAGAAGTCGGTCGTGGTCCTCATCTTCGAGACCGATGACGACTACCAGCGCGCGCACGAGATCCTCGATGCGATGCCCGCGGGCGACACACCCGGGACACGCGCCTCGGTCGAGAAGTACGACGTCGTGCATCGCTACAAGGACTGAGGCGGGACCTGCCCTCGCGCTCGCGATGACGCTCGAAGCCGTTCCTGCGGACCTGCGCACCAGCGAGAAGTGGGACTTCTCGGGCCTGCGTGCCCTCTACGTCAACTGCACGCTCAAGCCGTCACCGGAGCGTTCCAACACGCAGGGGCTCATCGACCTGTCGGCGGCGATCATGGCCGCGAACGGCGTCGCGGTCGAAGAGGTCCGGGCGGTCGACCACGAGCTCGCACCCGGGGTGTGGCCCGACATGCGCGAGCACGGTGCTTCCCGGGATGACTGGCCCGCCCTCTACGAGCGCGTGCAGGCCGCGGACATTCTCGTTCTCTGCTCGCCCATCTGGCTCGGCGAGAAGTCGTCCGTCTGCACGCGGGTCGTCGAGCGGCTGTACGGCAACTCGTCGCTCCTGAACGAGCACGGCCAGTACGCGTACTACGGAAAGGTCGGCGGCTGCCTCATCACCGGCAACGAGGACGGCATCAAGCACTGCTCGATGAACATCCTCTACTCCCTCCAGCATCTCGGCTACACGATCCCGCCGCAGGCGGACGCGGGCTGGATCGGCGAGGCGGGGCCGGGACCGTCGTATCTCGACGAGGGCTCGGGCGGCCCGGAGAACGACTTCACGAACCGGAACACGACCTTCATGACCTGGAACCTGATGCACCTCGCGCGCCTGCTGAAAGACGCGGGCGGCATTCCCGCGCACGGCAACCAGCGCTCGCTGTGGGACGCGGGCTGCCGCTGGGACCTCCCGAATCCGGAGCACCGATGAGCGACGATCGCGTCGAGCGAATCGCAGCGCTCCTGCATGAGGCCGCCGAGACGCATCACGTGGTCTACCGCATCACCGACGGCGACGACCCGGACTGGGCCTGGTGGTACGCCGGTTGGCTCGTCGACCTCTCCGAGCTTCCGGAGCTCGTCGGCACGCCGCCTCCGAAGAGCCATGTCGCGCACGCACTCGTCCAGCTCGATCGTGACTACGCGGCGGCGCAGCCGGATGAGCGCTGGGAGGACTGGTACGCGGCGCGGCTCGGCGGGATGCTCGAGTCGCCGCCCGGCGCGTAACCGCTAGGCGCTGCCGGTCGCCGGAGCAGGCGCCGGGCTCCGAAGGAGCAGGGCGGCTGCGAGAGCGCCGATCGCGAGCACCACGGAACCGGCCAGAAGCACGTCGTTGAGCCCGCTGACGAAGGCCGTCTTCGCCGGCTCGACCAAGTCCGGGTGGCCGGCGACGGCCCTTACCCCGGCCGAGCTGACTGCGGCCCCAAGAGCGCCCGTGCTGTCGCCGGTCGCGGTCGTGAACGCGTCCGTCACGCGGTTCTCGAGCAAGGCGCCGAGCGCCGCGACGCCGACGGCCACGCCACCGAGGCGGAACGTGTTGTTGATGCCCGAGGCCATCCCCGTTCGGGTGGGATCGACGACACGCAGGGCGCCGGCGGCGAGCGCGGGGTTTGCGATACCGATCCCTACCCCTCCGACGATGAAGCCCGCGAGCAGCGCGGTCCAGGCCGAATCGGCATTGAGCCCGTGCATCAGCAGGAGGCCTGCGGCGACGAGGGCGAGGCCCGTGCCGATCGTCACTCGAAGCGGAATGCGTGCGGCGAGGTGCCGCGTCGCAAGTGGCACGAAGAACACGAATACGGTGAGCGGCAGGAAGCGCAGTCCGGTAGCGAGTGGCGAGTAGCCCAGGATGTCCTGCATGTAGATCGACAGGTACGGGAACATCGCGAACATGCCGGCCGCGATGCAGAACGTCGCGACGGACACTCCGACGAATGCGGGTTGCCGGAACAGCCTCATGTCGAACATCGGCCGCTCCTGACGCAACTCGACCACGACGAACAGGACGAGGAGGAGGACGCCGGCGGCGAGCGAGGCGACGATCAGGCCGCTCGTCCAGCCGTGAGCGTTGCCGCGGAGGATCCCGAAGACGATCAGGAAGAGCGCAAGGGAGAACGTCACGAGACCCAGAACGTCCGTGCGTCGCGCCTCCTCGTCACGCGACTCCGAGATGCGGGTGACGGCGACCACGAGCGCGAAGACGCCGACCGGGATGTTCACGAAGAAGATCCACCGCCACCCGAGACCGTCGGTGAGGATGCCGCCGACGAGCGGCCCGCAGGCCACCGCCGCGCCGATCGTCGCGCCCCAGACCGCGAGCGCGCCGAAGCGCTCGGGCCCCCGATACTCGTGCCCGATGAGAGCGAGCGCCGTCGCGAACAGCGCGGCTCCCCCGATCCCCTGTAGCGCACGGGCGACATCGAGCGACGCGATGTTCCACGCGAGGCCGCAGAGCAGCGACGAGACCGTGAAGCACACGACCCCCGCGATGAAGATCAAGCGGCGCCCGTAGCGGTCCGCAAGGGTGCCCGCTGTGAGGATCAGCGCAGCGAGCGTCAGCGCGTAGGCGTCAACGACCCACTGCAAGCCGGTCAGCCCGGCATCGAACTGCGCCTGCATGTTCGGTAGCGCCACGACGACGACCGTGATGTCGAGGAGCAGCATGAACGTCGTCAGACAGACTGCGAGGAGCGTCCACTTCCGCCTGCTGGCGTCGCCCTCCATCCGAGGGACGGTACAGAAACGATTGCGGCAGCTCGCACGTCACCCGCCACGGTCCACCGCGGCTACGAACCGTGGCTCAGCTGCCGTCCGGCCAGCCGCCGCGGTGCAGCACCATCGGGTAGTGCGGCAGGCGTCCACGAGGATCGGCGAGCACCGCCTCCGTCTGCTTGAGGTATCGCTTGCTCGCGCGCCAACCGTCGGGGTAGGGAGTCAGTCCGGTGACGAGAGCCGGGTGGTCGAGGATGCGATCGAGTGTCGCGCGAAGCCGTCGGATCGCGTCCGCGCCGAACCGAGTCGTCCACCGCTTCTCGATCCGAGCGTGCAGTCGGCGATCGCCCGCACGCACGCTCTGACCCTCGGGGGCAAGGCGAATGGTCCGCTTGGATGCGGGCGCGCCGTCCAGGACGACAACCCGCGCCTTCTTCAGCGACGTCAGCGACACCGCGACCGCTTCCATCGAGATGCCCACGAGCGCGGGAAGGTCGCGTACCTGTGTGGCCTCGCCGTCGAGCACGCGGACGACGTTCGCGCTCAGCGGCAGGGAGAGCGGAGCGCTCTCCTCGAAGTCCAGCGTGTACGCCATCAGCGCGTGCGCCATCAGCACGACGAGCGGCAGCTCGTCCGGCCCGTGCCGGTGGCCGACCGACGGGAGCTCGAGCGCCATCCCGTGCGTGCTGCTGACGACGGGAAGGAAGTCCGGGAGCCCCACCTCGATCGCCTCGTTCACGGCGCGCAGCGCTCCGACGAGCTCGTCTACCTCGGCCCGGCCGAACCGCTCGCGCCACCGTGTCTCGATCGCGTCCGGGAGCGTGGGCCAGATCGCGGCGGCCCGCTTCCCGGCCGGCGTGTACTCGACACGCCACCCGTCCTTCGTGCCACGCGCGCTTCCGTACCCCTCGCGCTTCGGGACGGAGTCGTCCGCACCGACGGAGACGTACCGCCACCGCTCGATGCCGCCGAGCCTGGAAAGCGCTTGGTGCTTCGGCAGCCCGACGGCCTCGACGAGCTCGCCCGCCGTGACCCCGTCCCCGACGAAGCGGAGGAGGTTGGACCACATCGTGAGCGAGGTGACTCGAGCGCCGCCGCCTGCATCCGCGAAGCGCCGCTCGAACTCGTTGTCGAGCTCGATCGTGAATGCGACGAGCATCTGGGAGAGCAGCGTCGAGAGAGGAAGCTGCGAGGGCACGCCTAGATCTGGACGGTGCTCGCTCGTGTGAGCGCTTCCGCCGACGGGATGAAGTAGTACGCGCCGCTCAGCGGCGTCGTGTAGAGCGTGAGCGCGTCGCGAGTGCCGGTCGTGCGCCCAGCCATGCTCTCCAGCATCGTCTCGAGCGGGTCACGGGTGCTGCAGAAGCCGACGAACATCGTCCCGTGCTCCGTGATCGTCCCGTACGGCATGTTCCTGCGGAAGATGTCGCCGAAGCGGTCCTGATCGGTGCTCGCGACGTGCGAGTCGGCCGCCTTGTCCTCCAGCTCCTCGCTTTCGAGCTTCGTTCGGCCGATGACCTGCTCCTGTCGCTCGACCGGCAGCGACTCCCAGGTCGCCGCATCGTGCGACCACTTCTGGAGGAGGAGGATCGTGCCGCCGGCGCCTGGAGAGCCCTCCGGGACGACGACCACGTCAGACGCCTCCAGAAGCGTCGGGTTCTCGGTCCCGTCGATGAAGCCCGTGAGGTCGAGGTCGTGCCGGTACGGCCAGCTCGACGTCTCGGCGGCGACCGATGCAAGCCCCGCCACCGCGTTGATCGCACCGCGCCCCGCCTCGAAGACGACGTCGTACGCGCTCCCCGAGAGCCAGAGCACGGCGTCGTGCTGCGTCGCGGGCATCGTGAATCCGTCCGGGCCGACGATGTCCTCGTCGAAGCCCGCGAGACCGTCCGGCGCATCCTCCGGCATGACCTCGCGCCAGAGCTCGGGCCTGAAGCCGGCCACGAGATTCACGCCACCCATCGTCGTCCGCGGCTCCCGGAGCGAGGAGATCGCCGTCACGAGACGACGCGCGTCGTCCGTGCTGTTCGCATCGAACTCGAGGTAGGCATGCGACGACGTCCCGAGAGCGAAGACGCCGCTCTGCGGGCTGCTCACGCAGATCGCCTCATCGGCGATGCGACGGAGGGTCGGCGAGCCATCAAGGGCATGCCGCAGGCTAACCGTGCGCAGGCCTGGACACGTCGTGGTCGTCCATGCGCTCGCCGATCTACGAGCGCAGGATCCCTTCCCGGCAAAGAAACCTCGCAAAGAGCGTGTATTGGCTGCCGAACGGACTTGACCGCTTCGACGCCGAGCCATAGGTTGCGTCTCGCACCGAGCACGGAGCGCGAGTAGGTTGAAGCTCAGCCTGAAGGCTCTACGCGGAAGCGGAAGGTCAGTGGGTTGGGTGGACGAAAGCGCCACCGGCTCGGTGAACTTTTTCTCGGGTGTCGCTCTCAGGTTCTAGGCCGGCGTGGGAGCTACTCGTAAGTGGAGCGTGTCTCCCACGCCTGCCCGAAGGTGTCTACGCGGTTGCGCCCGCCATGCTCACGCCGAGCGTGGTGCTGAACTTGATCTCGGCGAAGCGGATGTTGATGAGGTCGATGTCGTCTGCCATGTTCTCGGCGACCCACGAGGCGACGACTTCGCTGCCGGCCTCGGCGTCGGCTCGACTGTCCCAGACGCTGAGCGACAGGACCTCGCCGTCTCCGATCGCGACCGAGTAGCCCTTGAACCCTGGCTGGGACTTGAGGATCGGCAGAATGCCGTCCTCGGCGCGGCGGGCGAGATCGTCCGCGTCCCCACTGAAGCTGTACGTAGCCATACGTGCCTGCATGAAGCTCCCTTCGTGTGGCCGGCGTCAGGACGGCTTACCAGCGTACGTCCCGTCGATCGGCGCTTGACGCGAGACTGACAGATCGCGAACGTCCACGCGGCGTTCTCAGCTCACGGCCTTCTTCACGAGCGCGCCGATCTTTGCCTCTTCGGCGGCGGTCAACTCCTTGAGCGCGAACGAGGTCGGCCACATGGCGCCCTTGTCGAGGTTCGCCTCGTCGCTGAAGCCGAACGTCGCGTACCTCGATTTGAACTTCTGCGCGCTCTGGAAGAAGCAGACGACCTTGCCGTCCTTGGCGTACGCGGGCATCCCGTACCAGGTTCTCGGCGTCAAGCCTGGCGCGCTGGCCCTGACGATGGCATGGAGCCGCTCGGCGATGGCGCGATCCGGCTCCGGCATCTCGGCGATCTTCGCAAGCACGTCGCGTTCCCCGTCCGCCTTGCCCGCGCGCGGCCCGCGCGCGCGCCTTGAGCTCCTGGGCGCGCTCTTTCATCGCGGCCCGTTCCTCGTCCGTGAACCCGGCCGAGGCTTTCGTTTTCCTCTTTGCGGGTTTCTTGTCAGCCATGCGAAGCACCCCTCATGTGTGAGTCGAGTCCTAGTAGCCCATCGCGGCCAGGGTAGTCGCGGGTCACGTGACCGGCGCCGGGTCAGAGCCGCTTGCGATAGCGCAGCTCGATGACCGTCGCGCCCTGGAAGAGGTCCTCCTTCTCGCCGTCGCGCTCCCAGCCTTCGGCCCGATAGAAGCGCTCCGCACGCTCGTTCCCCCGCAGCACCCAGAGCAGCGCCTTCGGGAAGCCCGACTCGCGCAACGAATCCTCGGCGCGCTCCATCAGCGCACGGCCCGCGCCATGGCCCCACCGTGACGGGTCGACGTAGATCGCGTACACCTCGCCCGTGCCATCCTCGGAGTGCGAGGCGCCGACGGTCGCGAAGCCGACTATCTCGTCCTCGACGAGCGCAACGAACGTCGCACTTCCCGGCCGAGGCGTCCGACCGAGCCCCTCGCGCCACATCGCCTGCCTCGCGCTCACGTCGAACGCGTCGATCGCGTCCTGAGGGAGGAGGCCGGCATACGCGACCCTCCAGGTCTCGACCTGGACGCGACCGATCGAGTCAGCGTCCGCGCTCGTGGCTTGACGCACCGTCGTCACGGGCCTGACGTTAGCGCCACGGGCGCGACGGTTTCCGGCTGTGGCTATTCGCCCTCGAGCGTCCGATAGCTCACCGACTGGCGTTCGCCGGTCTGGGCCGAGCGGAGAATCGCATCGCACACCTCGGCTGCGCGGTACCCGTCTTCGAACGTCGCCCCATGTGGGCCGACCGAGGCGCGACCGGCGATCGCATCGAGTAGATGACGGAGCTCGTGGACGAACGTGTGCTCCCACCCGATGACGTGGCCGTGGGGCCACCACCATTCCCAAAACGGATCGTCTGCCTCCGACACGAGGCGCGTCTGGAAGCCCTGCGAGCCGACGCTGACCTGGAGCTCGTTGAGTCGCTCGAGGTCGAATGCGAGTGACCCCTTCGAGCCGTTGATCTCCCAGCTGAACGCGTTCTTGCGACCGGGCGCGAACCTGGTCGCCTCGATCGTCCCGACGGCGCCGCCCGAGAACCCCACCACTGCCTCGAATGCGTCGTCCACCTCGCGGCCCGGCTGGAAGGTGGCAGTGAGGGCCGAGATCGTCGTGATCTCGCCGACGAGGTACCGGGCGAGGTCGATGACGTGCGCGCCGAGGTCGCCCAGGGCGCCGGAGCCGGCACGGTCCTTCTCGAAGCGCCAGGCTTCCGCGTCCGTCGCACCCCACTCCTGGAGGTAGCGACCGCGAAAGTGGCGGATCTCGCCGAGCTCGCCCTGTTCGATCAGTTGGCGCGCGAGACGGACGGCCGGGACGAAGCGGTAGTTGAACGCGCACATGTGCACGACCCCCGCCTGCTCGACGCGTTTCCAGATCTCGAACGACTCGTCCGCATCACGGCCGAGCGGCTTCTCGCATACGACGTGCTTGCCCGCTTCTGCGGCCGCGATCGTCGGCTCCGCGTGGAGGTCGTTCGGCCCGCCGTTGTCGAACAGGCCGATCTCCGGGTCCGTCACGAGGTCGCGCCAGTCGGCGGTGTGCCGTTCGAATCCGTAGCGCCGCGCGGCTTCCGCGACCGCCTGCTGGTCCCGCCCCGCGATCGCCACGAGCCGTGGCATGAGCGGCGGCGGCCAGGTCATGTACGACAGCGTCCGGTAGCCATTGGAGTGAGCCTTGCCCATGAAGGCGTAGCCCAACATCCCGACGCCGATCTCGTCGATCGCGTCCCCGCTCTCGGCGCGGCCCATCGTCGCGAACCCGGTCTCGTCGCCCATCGTCAGGCCTCGCTCCGCTGCATCGCCGCGTCGAACGCGACGTCGGACGCGGGGAAGTCGGTGCGGCGGACGAACCCGAGCGCATCCTGGGCCCCGTACTCCCGATCCATGCCGGAATCCTCCCACTCCACCGAGAGCGGCCCGTCGTATCCGATCCGATTCAGTGCACGGAAAAAGGCTTCGAAGTCGACGTTCCCGTGCCCCGGCGACACGAAGTCCCAGCCACGTCCCTCATCACCGAAGTTCAGGTGCGAGGCAAGAATCGAACGACGTCCGTCGAGTCGGCGGACGGAGTCCTTCACGTGGACGTGGTAGATGCGGTCGGCGAACTCGAGCGCGAACGCCGCCGGGTCGAGGAACTGGTGCGCGAAGTGCGAGGGATCCAGGTTTATCCCGAACGCCGGCCGCCGGTCGACCGCGTCGAGCGTCTTGCGGGTGGTGAGAAAGTCGTACGCGATCTCCGTCGGATGCACTTCGAGGCCGAACCGCACACCTTCCCGGTCGAACACGTCGAGGATCGGGCCCCAGCGCTCGGCGAAGTCCTCGTACCCACGCTCGACCGCGTCGAAGTCGTTCGGTGGGAACGAGTAGATGAGATGCCAGATGGATGAGCCCGTGAATCCGTTCACCTGCTGCACACCGAGCGCCGCAGCTGCGCGCGCCGTGTCGGCCATTCGATCTGCCGCCCTTCGCCGAACTGCTTCCGGATCGCCGTCCCCGTAGATGTCCGCCGGCAGGATCCCGCGGTGACGTTCATCGATCGGGTCGCAGACCGCCTGGCCCACGAGGTGCGCGCCGAGCGCCCACACGCCCAGGTCGTGCTTCTCGAGCAGTTTCCGGACGGAGGTTGCGTACTCCGTGTCCGCGACCGCCCTCTCGACCTCGAAGTGGTCACCCCAGCAGGCGAGCTCGAGCCCGTCATAGCCCCACTCGGAAACCTTCGGTGCAAGCTCGGCCAGCGGCAGGTCTGCCCACTGTCCCGTGAAGAGCGTGACGGGGCGTCCCATCCAAGCCTCCTCGACGATCGTGGTGCCGCCCATCGCCGTCGGCTCGGACGACCTTGACCGGGCGACGTTATCCCACTCTCGCGGTTCGCGGCTAGCGACGCGTCGTTACGAGCCGAACCCGCAGAAGTCTCTGCCGGTCGAGGTGAGGCACACCAGCCCGACGAGCGTCTTGTCCTCGTCGAGCACGATCAGGCGACCGCCTGGCCGGTAGTCGAGACGCTCGAGCGCGACCGAGACCGGAAGATCCGCCTCGGTCGTGGTCGGTGGCGCGTCCTCCGCGAAGCTGAGCAGCGACTCGTCCGGGTCGGCATGTTCGGGTATCTGGGAAACGGCCGCAACGAACCGCCGGTCGTCGACGAGCAGTAGCAACGGGACGCTCTTGTTCTCGCGCATCCGGCGAGCGTCCGCGACGGTCGCATCTGCGGCGAGGGTCTTCGGCCGTCGGAGCATCACGTCTGCGATCGTCGCCTCGTTCTGTGTCGATGCCATGTCCGCCGATGATACGCACGGCTGATCGAGCAGTCGCGCGCCGCGGTTCGGCTACGCGACGGGAGCGAGGCCTCGCGCCTTGCGGCTCGCTGCCGTCTGCCGCTTCTGCGCGGAGAGCTCGATCTTCCGGAGCCGGACGTCGGAGGGCGTCACCTCGGCGCATTCGTCCTCGCGGATGTACTCGAGCGCCTGGTCGAGCGAGAGCGGCCGTGGCGGAATGAGCCGGACCGTGGTGTCTGCCGACGGCGCGCGCGTGTTGGTGAGCTTCTTCTCCTTGGTCGGGTTGACGTCGAGATCCTCGGTTCGTGAGTTCTCGCCGACGATCATCCCTTCGTAGACGTCGACGCCCGGAGCGACGAAAAGCGATCCCCGCTCCTGGAGGCTCAGTATCGCGTGGGACGTCGTCTTCCCTCGACGGTCCGCGACGAGCGCGCCGGTCGGCCGCGTGCGCAGCTCACCGAACCATGGTTCGAAGCGCTCGAAGATGTGGTGCAGGATTCCGGTGCCGCGCGTCTCCGTCAGGAACTCGGTACGAAAGCCGATCAGCGCGCGTGCAGGGACGATGACGTCCATCCGGACCCAGCCGCTCCCGTGGTTGACGAGCGCCTCGGTGCGCCCCTTTCGGAGCGCGAAGAGCTGGGTCAGGACGCCGAGGTACTCCTCGGGCGCATCGACCGAGAGGCGCTCAACGGGCTCGTGCACGCGGCCGTCGATCTCGCGCGTCACGACCTGAGGCTTGCCGACCGTGAGCTCGAATCCCTCTCGGCGCATCTGCTCGACGAGAACGGCGAGCTGGAGCTCTCCTCGGCCCTGCACCTCCCAGGCATCCGGCGAGTCCGTCGGCAGAACGCGGAGCGAGACGTTGCCGATCAGCTCCGTGCGCAGCCGGCTCTCCAGGAGGCTCGCGGTGAGCTTGTCTCCGGACAGGCCGGCTAGCGGGGACGTGTTGATGCCGATCGTCATGGAGAGTGAGGGCTCGTCGACTGCGATCACCGGGAGCGGCCGTGGATCGTCCGGGTCGGCCAGCGTCTCGCCGATCGTCACGTCCGGGAGGCCTGCGACCGCGATGATCTCGCCCGGGCCCGGCCTCCTCGGCTTCCACGCGCTCGAGCGCCTCGGTCACGTAGAGCTCCGTCACCTTCGCGCGCTCGATGGTGCCGTTCGCGCGACACCAGGCGACCTGCTGACCGCGCCGGATCGTCCCGTTGGCGATACGGCAGAGCGCGAGGCGACCGACGTAAGGAGACGCGTCGAGGTTCGTCACGAGGGCCTGGAGGGGATGGTCCACCTCGTACCGCGGCGCTGGAATGTGCTCGATGACCAGGTCGAGAAGCGGGCGGAGGTCTGGCGCGAGCGCCTCTGGATCCGAGTCGAGCGAGGCGCGGCCCGCCCTGGCGTTGCAGTAGACGATCGGGAACTCGATCTGGCTCTCGTCGGCATCGAGGTCGAGAAAGAGCTCGTAGACCTCGTTCACGACGGCCTCGATGCGTGCGTCCGGTCTGTCGACCTTGTTGACGACCAGGATGACGGGGAGTTGCGCCTCGAGCGCCTTGCGGAGCACGAAGCGCGTCTGCGGAAGCGGGCCCTCGCTCGCGTCGACGAGGAGAAGCACGCCGTCGACCATCGTCAGCCCGCGCTCGACCTCTCCGCCGAAGTCGGAGTGGCCGGGCGTGTCGACGATGTTGATCTTCGTTCCGCCGTAGCGAAAGGCCGTGTTCTTCGCGAGGATCGTGATGCCCTTCTCGCGCTCGAGATCCATCGTGTCGAGGACGCGCTCTGCCACATCCTGGTTTGCGCGGAATGCGCCCGACTCCCAGAGCAGCGCGTCGACGAGCGTCGTCTTCCCGTGGTCGACGTGGGCGACGATCGCGACGTTGCGGAGCTCCTCGCGGGTAGCGGACATGAACCGAGCGTATCGGCCTCCGACAGGTCCGACCCATGTGTCCGCGCCGGCGCGCTGCTACTGTGGCCGCTGAATACAGAGCGAGTCCGGTTTGCGCCAAGCGCCTTCCTTACGCGTTCGTGAAGTAGCAAGGGAGGTGTTTACATGGCTAACGGAATCGTGAAGTGGTTCAACGACGACAAGGGATACGGCTTCATCACCCCTGATGAAGGCACGAAGGATCTCTTCGTCCACCACAGCAACATCGCCGGCGAGGGCTTCAAGTCGCTGACCGAGGGCGCTCGCGTGCAGTTCGAGCAGCGCGAGGGCGAGAAGGGCCCCGAGGCGACCAACGTCGCCGCGGTCGCCTAGGTCCAGGCGCGGAGCCCGCCATCGCTCCGGCGACGGCGGGCTCCAACTCATCTACGTGGCCGAGCAAAGGGAGGGCGACATCGCCCAGGTAGCGAGCCCGAAGAGCGCGACCCAACCGCGCAAGCTCTCCTTCGACAACGGAGGCGAGTTCATCCGGCAGACGCGCCGCGAGGTGGACGAGTACCTATCGGGTCCTCGCATCCGCAGGCGGGGCCGAGTCGCGCTCTACGCCAAGAGCGTCGTCGCGTTCGTCCTGCTGCTGGTCTCGTGGGTGACGCTCGTCCTCGGCCAACCGGGGCTGCTCCTCGGTCTGCTCGCCTTCGGAGGGTTGATCCTCGGCACGTCGTTGACGGCGTTCTGCGTGATGCACGACGCCAATCACGGCGCCTATTTCAGGACGCGCCGCCTCAACCACCTGATGGGTTGGACGGCCGATGCGCTGCTCGGGCTCTCGAGCTACACGTGGCGCGTGAAGCACAACGTCGCCCATCACACCTACACGAACGTGGACGGCTACGACGCGGACATCACCCAGATGCCCTTCGCGCGGCTCATGCCTGTCCAGGCGCCGCGCCCGTGGTACCGGCTCCAGCACTACTACATCTGGGCGCTCTACTGCGTGATGGCGCTGCGGTGGCAGACCGTGGGTGACCTCGCGGCGTTCGCGCGGGGAACCATCGGGACGAGCGCCGTGCGCTTTCCACGACGCTGGGACCTCGTCGGTCTCATCGCCGGGAAGGCGATCTTCATCTGCTGGGCGATCGTGGTGCCGTTGCTCTTCTACCCATGGTGGGCCGTCCTCGGCGCCTATCTCGTCTACTCGATGGTCGTGAGCCTGATCATGGCTGTGACCTTCCAGCTCGCCCATTGTGTCGAGGAGGCCGACTTCGCCTCGCCGGACGACCTCATGTCCGAGCCACCGCTCTGGGCGGTGCACGAGGTCGAGACGACGGTCAACTTCTGCCCGCACAACCGGGTCCTGACCTGGCTGCTCGGAGGTCTCAACTACCAGATCGAGCACCATCTCTTCCCTCGCGTGCCGCACACGCACTACGCGCGGATCGCCGAGATCGTCCAGCGCAACGCCGAGCTGCACGGAGTCCGCTACGTGGCGCAGCACTCGCTGCGCGCAGCCCTTCGGTCGCACTTCCGGCACCTGCGGGCAATGGGGCGGCAGGGCGTCCCGATCGCGCTCGAGATGGGCTGAGCGCGCGCGGTCAGGGTCGAGTCGGCGTCCTGGAGGGCGCTATCGACCGGCAAGCGCTGCTCGCTCCGGCAGCGCGTGATTGATTCTCGAAGTGAGCGAACAGCAGAAGGGACGTGCGTTCGTCGCGCTCGCCGCCCTCGCCTGGTCGACGGCGGGGCTGTTCCAGCGCGAGCTCTCGGTCGACACGGCCACCCAGGTCGCAGGACGCGCCGCCTTTGCGGCGGTCGGTCTCCTCGTCTACGTCGTCGCCGTCGAGCGTGGGGGGACGCTACGCGCGTTCCGCGCGCTCGGGCTCAGCGGTCTCGCAGTAGCCGCGCTCATCGCGGTCTCCTCGGCGTCGTTCATCGCTGCGCTCAACCACGCCTCCGTGGCGAACGTGCTCTTCCTGATGGCGCTCGCTCCCATCCTCGCAGCCGCCCTCGGGACGCTCGTCGGCGACCCGGTAGACCGCAGGACGTGGGCCGCGATGGCGATCGCCGTCGTCGGCGTCGGCGTCATGGTCGGCGGGCCCGGCCATGCGAGCGCCCTCGGCCAGCTGCTGTCGTTGACCATGAGCGTCTCCTTCGCGGGCATCCTCGTCATCACCCGCCACCGCCGCGAGATCTCGATGGCTCCGGCGACGGTCCTGTCTCAGCTCGTCCTCCTGGCGGCATTCGCGCCGTTCGCGTCCTTCGCTGATGCCGGGCCGCGCGATGCGACCCTGCTTGCGGCGCTCGGCATCACTCAGTACTGCTTCGGCTTCGTGTTCCTCACGATCGGCGCCCGCCTCATCCCCGCCGGCGAGGTCGCCTTGATCACGCTGCTCGAGATCGTGCTGGGGCCACTGTGGGTGTGGGTGTTTCTCTCCGAGCGGCCCTCCACCGCGACGCTTGTCGGCGGCGCGATCGTGCTCGCGGCGGTGCTGTTCCAGGTGCGGGCACGGCCGGAGCCCGTGCAAGCCGTCGCCTAGTGCCTGGCGACGGTCTGCGATCCTTCGCCCCGTGGGGACCCCACGCTGGGACGGCGACGACCGCGGCGAGGGCATCGGGGATGCGACGGCATTCGTGGCCGGCGCCGCCGAGCTAGCCGATGCGATGCGACATCCGACGTGGGTAGCCGAACGGCCCGAGGTCCATCTGCTGCCTCACATCGAACGCGCGTGTGAGTCCTTGCCGCTTCAGGTCGTGGGGGTCAGCAGATCCGCGGATGGGACGTTCGAGCTACGACTGAGCTGCACGCAAGCGGACATGAGCGTCGGGGAAGTTCGAGCAGCAGTCTTCGCGGTGGTCGGTTCCTTCGCGGAGCCCGCCACCTATGTCAGGCAGCGTCGCCTCGACGCGGACGAGGTCCCGGGCGAGGCGCTCCGGTTCGAGATCGTCACCGGCTTCCTGGCGTCGGACACTGCATTCGCGCCGCACGGGCACACCGTGCACGTCAACGTCTCGTCGAAGAGAGCGGCGACGCATGAGTGAGGTGATCGATCACGTCGGCATCCGGGCGAGCGGCCTTGCCGCGAGTCGGCGCATGTACGAGGCGGCGCTGGCCGAACTCGGATTCGCGGTGCTGGGCGAGGGCGACTTCGAAGGCGATGCATACGTCCTGTTCGGGCGCGGTACGAGCGACGACTTTGCGCTTCATGCCGTCGGAACCGAGCCAGGTCGAGACCGCGTCACGACGGGCGTGCACGTCGCGTTCCGCGCGCCGGATGCCGTGAGCGTGGAGCGCTGGCACGTAGCGGCAATCGACAACGGCGGCACCGACAACGGCGCGCCCGGCGTGCGTCCCGAGTGCAGCGGCCACTACTACGCCGCATTCGTCCTCGACCCGGACGGCAACAACGTCGAAGCCGTCTTCCACTCACCCTCCGCGCCGGAGATGGATGGCGCCCGTGCCCCAACAGACCCTCCGGACTGAGCGGATGACTCTCGCGCCCCTCGCCGACGAGCACCTCGAGTGGGAGGTCGAGCTCGACGCGGATCCCGAGGTGATGCGCTACCTCACCGCTCGGGCCAGCACGCGCGAGGAGGTCGAGGCCAGCCACGTTCGGCGGATGGCAGCCGCGCGGAAGACCGACGGGCTCGGCTTCTGGGTCGGCTTCGCCGACCACGAGTTCGTCGGCTTGTGGAACCTTCAGCCTGCCCACGGCCCCGACCAGCCCGACGACCCGGGTGTGGGCGACCTGGGTTACCGGCTGCTCCAGCGTCACTGGCGCAAGGGCCTTGCCTCCGAGGGTGCGCGGAAGCTGTTGCGCGACGGCTTCGACGACGTCGGGCTCGACCGGGTCATCGCGCAGACGATGGCCGTCAACGCCGGTTCGCGGGCCGTGATGGAGCGCGTTGGCCTCAGCTACGTGCGGACCTTCCCGACCTCCACGACCGCGCCGGTGGAGGGCATCGAGGAGGGCGAGGTGGAATACGAGATGACGCGCGAGCAGTGGGCGCGCGCTACCTGACGAGCTTCCAGAGCATCGCGACGCCTCTCAGCGAGCCCTTGCGCCACGTCACGAGCGCGACCACAGCGAGGCCGACGGCGACGAGCGCCCCGAGCGATCGGACCTCGGATTGCAGCGCCTTCAGGTCGTCGCCGAGGCGCAGCCGTTCAGCGGCGATCTCGGTGCGGATCTCCTCAGCGTTGCGCTCAGACATGGCTTCGGAGCGCGTCGACCGTGCGCTCTGCCTCAGCGATCGCCTGCTCTGGCTTGGGAGGCGAGGCTTTGCGGGCGAACCGACGCGCTAGCAATCCCGCGATTGCGGCGAAGAGAAAGATGAGCCCAGTAACGATGAGGAGCGACAACCACACCGGGAGGGCTTCGCTGATCCCCGCGGCTGCCGTTGCGAAGGCGAAGCCGATTGCATAGACGACGAGAACCACTGCGAGGAAGGCAAGGCCCCCCGCGATGCCGAGCGCTTTTACCTTCTGCTTGGCTTCGAGCTTCGCGAGCTCCAGATTCAGCTGTAGGAGCGACTGTGACCGCTGCTTTACGGACTTCGCCCGTGCGACAAACCCGAACATGGAGTGAGCGTATAACGAGTAGCGCCTCAGCTGGGTAGTCAGACTCACTCAACCGCACTCACACCTAACGAAGGAGGACGGGGTGGCAGGCAAGTCGGACTTCACCGAGGAGGAGTGGAAGAACCTCCAGCAGGGTGTCACCGGCGCGGGACTACTCGTCTCCGCGGCTCATCGCGATTTCACAGACAGCTTCGGTGAGGCGAGCGCCGTCGCGAAGCAACTCGCCGCGCATCATGCGAGTGAGAGCCAGCTCGTCCGCGAGCTTTCGGAGACGCACACCACCGGCTTCGGCCTCGTCGCGTCACCGAAGGAGGTCGTGGAGGGGACGATCAACGCGCTAGGCGCTGCGGTCGTCCTCCTCGGCGCGAAGGCCCCGGACGAGCTCGATGCTTATCGTCGCCTCGTGCTCGATGTCGCAACGGCGGTAGCGGAGGCCAAGGGCGGGATACAGGACGAGGAAACGGCCGCGATCGAGAGAGTCACGGCCGCGCTCGGAGCCGAATAGGAATTGGAATCTGCGGCGGGCCACCTCTACGCGTAGCTACTGGATCAGGCCCGCGGGCGGAAGGCCAGCAGCTCGGGCCCGTAATCACGCAGCCAATCGCGCTGCTGCCGCCAGTGCGGGCGATGTCGCTCGACGAGTGCCCAGAACCGCCGCGAGTGGTTCGGGACGTGCAGGTGACAGAGCTCGTGCACGACGACGTAGTCGAGCACCTCGAGCGGCGCGAGTACGAGCCGCCAGTTGAAGGAGACCGTGCCGCGTGGAGAGCACGAGCCCCAGAGAGTGCGTTGCCCTCCGATACGGATCCGGCGGTACTCGACGCCGATGCGCTCAGCCTCCTCCTCGGCGAGCGCCGAGACGAGCTCTCGCGCGCCCAGGCGCGCCTCCGACTCGCTGATCGCGGACGGGTCGAGGCAGAGTCGCGGCACCTGGCGCAGCCGCTGCTCCACGATCCACGGCCGTTTATCCTCGAGCAGGCGCTCCACGTCCGCCCGACTCGTCCCTCGCGGAACGGTCAGCCGCGGTGCCTGTCCCCACGGCACCTCCAGTCGCCATCGCCGCGCCCGCGGCGACCACCGCACCTCGACCTCTTGCAAAGCGGAACGAGCCTAGCCGTCGCTTCGGGCGGGCAATCGGTATCGATGCACGTCTGACGGACAGGAGCCGCGCGCGCGTTTCGCTCTAGGCGGAGGAACCCGGTTGAATTGACGCGTGGGTCGTGCCCGCCAGGTGCTTGGTGCACTCGGTTCAGCTCTTCGGAACCCGAACATCAGGCGCGCAGAACTGGCCTGGGGCGCGACCATCGCCGCAGAGTGGGCGCACTTCGTCGCATTCGGCGTGTACGCCTATGACGTCGGCGGCCCGACCGCGGTCGGGCTCGCCGGCCTCGTTCGTCTCTTGCCCGCCGCGATCGTTGCGCCGTTCGCCGCCCCCTTGGGCGACCGCTTTCCGAGGGAGCGCTTCCTGCTCGCTCTGACGCTGGTCGCAGCCGTCGCGCTCGGAGCGTCCGCGATTGCGTTCTACATGGACGTCGAATCGCTGGTGTTCGCATTCGCCGCCTTGCTCGGGTTCGCGGTCACGCTGATCCGGCCGGCGCTCCAGGCATTGCTGCCGTCGCTCGCGCGCACTCCCGAGGAGCTCATCGCGTCCAACGGCGCCACGTCGACCATCGAGAGCTTCGGCACCCTGATCGGGCCGCTCCTTGCCGGCGTACTCGTTTCGGTCGCGGACGCG
This sequence comes from uncultured Actinomycetes bacterium, assembly GCA_963815895.1. Taxonomy (GTDB): domain Bacteria; phylum Actinomycetota; class Thermoleophilia; order Gaiellales; family Gaiellaceae; genus GMQP-bins7. Next base: position 1,856,644 of record CAWFIP010000002.1, read on the forward strand.
GGGATCGTGTTCGTTGTCGGTGCAGCGGCCTTCCTTGTTGCCGCCGTGCTGCTCCTCGGGGTCAGGGTCGAGGACCGGGTCAGCCTGGTCGCACCCGGTGAGAGTGTCCGGAATGCGCTCGCGGCGGGGATCGGCGCGATTGTGCGGTTGCCGCGCGTTCGGCTCGTCGTCTCGCTGATCTTCGCGCAGGCTTTCGTCCGCGGCTGCCTGAATGTGCTGATCGTGGTCGCCGCGTTCCAGGTGCTCGACGCAGGCGGAGAAGCTGTCGGCTACATGACGGCCGCACTCGGCGTTGGCGGCCTGATCGGTGCGCTCGGAGCGATGGCGCTCGGAGGGCAGCGTCTGGCGGTGCCGTTCGGCATCTCGTTGGTGTTCTGGGGGCTGCCAATCGCCCTCATGGGCCCCTTGCCCGATCTCCCATTTGCTCTTCTCATGCTCGCAGTCGTGGGCGCGGCCAACAGCGTCGAGGACGTCGCTGCCTTCACGTTGCTGCAGCGACTCGTCCCGGACAGGATCCTGACCCGCGTCCTCGGAGTCGTCTGGAGCCTCGCGACGGGTGGGGTGGCGCTCGGTTCGGTCGCGGCCCCCGCACTCGTACGAGCCGTTGGGTCACGTGAGGCCTTCATCGTGGTCGGCGCAATCCTTCCGCTGCTCATCGTCGCGACATTCCGAAAGCTCGCGAGCATCGACAGGGAGGCAGTCCCCGTGCCCGAGTTGGAGCTCGTGCAACGGGTTCCGCTGTTTCAGCCCCTCTCGGTCGCCGCAAAGGAGCGTGTGGCCGGAAACCTGCTGCTGCAGTCGGTAGACGCGGGTGACGTCGTGATCCGCGCCGGCGAGCGAGGGGACCGCTTCTACATCGTGGGAGATGGCGCTCTCGAGATCACTGCCGAGGGTCTGCGTACGGTCGCCGATGAGGGCGACTACTTCGGCGAGATCGCTCTACTTCGAGACGTGCCACGAACCGCGACGGTCACCGCGCTCGTGGACAGTGGCCTGTACGTGCTGCAACGCGACGACTTCCTGGCGGCAGTCACCGCACACGACGGTGCGCATGCCGCGGGCCACACCATCGCCGATGAACGCCTCGCGCGCACCGAGGAGTTGGGCGGCCGTTCGGGCTGAGCCGACGCGCAGCCGCAGACGAGCTCGAACGCGACAGCGGGCCGAGGGGACGGAGGCGCTTCCGGCTCGTGAACCCTTGCGCGGCACGATCCCGCCCGACCCTTCGTCGATCGCGGCTTATCCCGCGGCCGGAAGGTTGACCACGTTCCCGCGTCCTGGTTGACTCGGGCACGGGTCCCCCAGCCGCGACGAGCAAGAGGAGCTCGATGGGCCTGCTCTCCAGGATGTCGTATCGCCTCGATCAGCGTTTCGGCTGGGATCGCTTGCCGCGACCGCTCGGTGTCCTCACGCTGATCGGCATTCGGCAGCGCCTGCGGGAGCGCAATCTCCATGACACGGGAATTGGCGTGCCGCTGACCCCCCGCCCAGCAGAGGCCGACTCGCATCTGACCGCGCGAACGCTGGACGGCAGCTACAACGATCTTTCCGATCCGGCGATGGGAGCGATAGGGGCGCGCTTCGGACGCAACGTCCCGATCCGAGGAACGTGGCCGGAGCCGGAGCCGGCCATCCTCACGCCAAATCCACGTGCCGTGAGCCGGGAGCTGCTGACACGCGAACGCTTCATCCCCGCCACGACCCTCAACGTCCTCGCGGCTGCCTGGCTCCAGTTCGAAGTGCACGACTGGTTCAGCCACGGCAAGAACGAGGAGCGCGACCCGTGGCAGGTCGAGATCGAGGCCGACGACCCGTGGTCCGAGCGGCCGATGCAGATTCCACGTACCCGCCGGGATCCAACGCAGACCGGCGACGGCCCACCAACGTTCGTCACCGCCGATAGTCACTGGTGGGACGGCTCACAGATCTACGGGAGCGAGAGTGGCTTCGCAGCAGCGCTTCGCGCGAACGAAGACGGCAAGCTGCGCGTCGACTCCGACGGGTTGCTACCACGCGATCTCGAGCAGCACGTCGACCTCACCGGCGTGGCAGCCAATTTCTGGCTCGGTCTCGCCGTTCTGCACACGTTGTTCACGCTCGAGCACAACGCGATCTGTGACCGGCTGCGGGGTGCGCATCCGACCTGGTCGGATGATCGGCTGTTCGACACCGCACGCCTCGTCAACGCCGCGCTGATGGCGAAGATCCACACGGTCGAGTGGACTCCCGGGATCATCGCCCATCCGACGACGGCGTGGGGGATGCGCGCGAACTGGTGGGGCGTTCTCGGTGAGGGTTTCAGGCGCCGCGCCGGCCGCCTCGGCAGCGGCGACATTCTGAGCGGCATCCCGGGCTCGCCCACGAACCATCACGGCGTGCCGTACTCGCTGACGGAGGAGTTCGTTGCCGTCTACCGCATGCACCCGCTCTTGCCAGATGACTATGTGTTCCGTTCGCACGAGAGCGACGCCGTACTCCAGGAGCGGACGTTCCCCGAGATCGGTGTTCTCAACGTGCGGGCGCGGCTCGAGGAGCTCGGGATGGCGAGCTCCCTCTATTCGTTCGGGCGCGCGCATCCGGGCGCGATCACTCTTCACAACTACCCGCGCTTCCTCCAGAACCTCGAAAGGCCCGACGGAACGACGATCGACCTGGCTGCCACTGATGTTCTTCGGGTCCGCGAGCGCGGCGTTCCGCGGTACAACGACTTCCGCCGGCACTTCCATCGGAAGCCCGTGCGCTCGTTCGAGGAGCTCAGCCCAAAGCACGCCGACGAGCTGCGCCGGATCTACGGTGACGTCGAGCAGCTGGACTTGATGATCGGCCTCTACTCGGAGCCGCTGCCCGAAGGCTTCGGTTTCAGCGACACGGCCTTCCGTGTCTTCGTCCTCATGGCCTCACGCCGGATCAAGAGCGACCGCTTCCTGACGCGCGACTTCACAGAGCGCGTCTACACGCGCGAGGGGCTCGACTGGGTGAGCGAGACGGGCATGAAGACCGTGATCTTGCGCCACTTCCCGGAGCTCGAGCCCGCGCTCCGTGACGTTGCGAACCCGTTCGCCCCGTGGCGCTCGGTGGCGACGTGACCGAGCTGGCTCCCGGCGTCCACAGTCTTGGCGGCACGAAGGGCGGGCGCGTGCGCGCATTCCTTCTCGACCACGGCGAGCTGACGCTCGTCGACACGCTCTTCGAAGACGACGCGCGCGGCGTGCTCGCGGCGATAGGCGCTCTCGGCCGCAACCCGCGCGATCTCACCCGGATCGTGCTCACCCATGCCCATCGCTCGCACCTCGGCGGTCTGGCTGCCCTCAAGCGGGCAACGGGAGCCAAGATCCTGGCGCACGAGTGGGAGGCGGACATCATCAGCGGCGACCGCCGTGCGCAACCAGTCACGCTGCGCCCGATGCAGTCGCTACGTCTCGTGCCCTTCCAGCTCGGGCTCAGATTCGGGCGGCCAAAGCACGTTCCGTGCCCCGTCGACGAGGCGCTCGGTGAGGACGACGAGGTCGGCCCTTTGCAAGTGCTGCATGCGCCCGGCCACACGCCCGGCCACCTCGCGTTCTTCTGGCCCGAGCGCAGCGTGCTGCTTGCAGGCGACGCGATCGCGACCTGGCCCGAGCTCTGTCCCGGCTGGAAGCCGTTCACGCTCAACGCCAAGCAGCAGGCCGACTCGCTCCGCCGCATGGCGGCTCTCACCCCCCGGGTCGTCGGCGTCGGCCACGGTGACGCGATCACCGAGAACGCAGCCGAGCTGGTCCGGAACCTTCTGCCCTAGCGCGCTCGGCCGGTCAGGACCCGACCTCGGGTCGCCCCGCGGGCGGTGGCGAGAGGCGATGCGCGATTGCGGCGGCTTCGACGCGGTTCGAGATGTCGAGCTTGCGCAGGATGTGAGAGACGTGGACGCTCGCGGTCTTCACGCTGATCACGAGCGTGTCGGCGATCTCTCGGTTGGTGTAGCCACGAGCGACCAGCGTCAGTACCTCTGCCTCGCGCGGCGTTAGCCCGAGCGTCTCCGCCAGCCCGTGAGGCGCCTCGACCATGCCCACGGCTGGAGGTGCGAGATCGAGCCGAGCGCGCTCCGTGAGCAGCTTGAGCTCGCGCAGGAGGGGCTGAGCTCCGATCCGAGCTGCGACGGCATGAGCATCCCGGAGCGGCACGCTCGCCTCGTTGCGGGGCGAGCCTGCTGCGACGAGCGCCTCCGCCTCGCGCCAGCGGCAGTACGCCGCCAGGGGCAGGCGCTCGAGCCGCTCCCAGGTATCTGCCGCCTCCGACCATGACTCGGGACGCGCGTCGCCGTGGGCGCGCTGGTGCTCGGCCTCGGCCAGCGCCAGCCAACCGCGGGCATTCGGCGTGACGGATGAGGCCTCTGCAGCCGCACGTCGAGCGACGTCGATGAGCTTCCGTGCCTCAGCAAGCCAGGTGCGGACGGCGTTCGTATCGCGACGCGCCCGCGCGAGCGCCGCAAGCTCCGCCTGTGCGCGCAGCCCCTTCGCGCAGAACCAAACGTGCAGCTGGGCGGCTCGCGGCGAGCTGGCGCGCGCGAGGCCGTCGTGCACTGCCTGGTCCGCGTCGGTCCAGCGCCGCTCCCACAGGGCCAGCTCCGCGAGGTAGACGTCGTAGATCCCTTGCCCGCGGTCCTCGCGCAGCGTGACGAGCGCCGCTTCGAGATGCGACCGCGCCGCATCGAGGTCCCCTCGCCCGATCTCGAGGTCGGCGCGGAGCATGAGAAGCATGTAGGGGAAGTTCGCAGTGATGGCACGGACCGCGGTGGAGCTGAGCTTGTCCGCCTCGTCCCACTCGCCGATCGCGAGGAGGGGCTCGATGGTGTTCGCCAGGAGCACTGCGCTGTCGATTCCGTACGGCTGTACGACCTCGAGCCCCTGCTTTCCGGCTCGTGCCGACTCGCGTGGCCTCCCCAGCATCATCAACACGTCGGTGAGCGGGACGTACGCATTCAGCACGGCGTGCGGATCGCGGCTTTTCTCGGCGTGCTCCAGCGCTCCCCGGAGATATCCGAGACCTTCGTCTGCGCGGCCGACGTAGGCGAGGTCTCTGCCGAGGTCCGAGAGTATGTCGAGCTCCGCTTCGCGCGCGCCGACCTCCCGGGCGAGGGCGAGCGCCTGCTCGCACGTCGTGAGCGATTCGTCGAAGCGCCAGGCGAGCATCAACCCGCGCGCGAGCGCGGCGAGCGCCCGGGCGCGCTCTTCCGATGGCTCGGCCGGCACGAGCTCGACCACGCGCTCGAACGCGACGAGCGCAGCGTCCGTCCGTCCGCTCTCGTGGAGGTAGTGGCCGAGCTTGTCGTAGAGGCGCGCCGCACGTAGCGGGTCGCGCTCGGAGACCAGCCCGATCGCTCTCCGTGTGAGCTCGACTGCACGTGGCGCGCGCCCCGTTTGGCTGGCGAGCGACGCCGTCCACGAGCAGAGCTCGATGAGGTCGAGCCCAGAGAGCTCTGGCGCGTCGGGCACGGCTTCCCACAATGCGAGCGCTCGTTCGATATGGGCGAGCGCCTCCGCCAAGCCGTAGACCGCCTCGGACTGGCGCGCCGCGTCGACCGAAGCCGCGAGCGCTTCTCGGCTGCGGCCTGCTGCGGCCCAGTGCGGTGCGAGCTCCGCCGGAGACGCGTCCGCGCTGTGCGCGAGCTCGTCTGCCACCCGCGCGTGCAGGTCCTCGCGCTCACCAGGCAGGATCGTCGAGTAGATCGCCTCCGCGAGGAGCGCGTGGCGGAATCGGAAGCGGGTCGTCGTCTGGTCGGCGACGAGGACCCCGTGCTCGACTGCCTGGCGAAGCGATTCGCGTACGTCGCGCTCGGGGAGTGCCGCGACAGCGGCGAGGAGCCGATACTCGACGTCGCGTCCGACGGCCGATGCCACGTGCAAGAGGCTCTGCGTGCGGGCCGTCGAGTCGGGCGACGCGCTGCAGCAGCAGGTCGCGCAGGCCGCGCGGAAGTTCGTCGCGTTGCTCTCCCGCGGCCGCAAGGAGCTCTTCGGCGAAGAAGGGATTGCCTTCAGAGCGGGCGACGATGGTGTCAGTCAGCGCCGCTGGTAGGGGAGAATCGGCGTGGGCTGCCAGCAGCGTCGCCAGCTCCTCGTTCGCGAGCCGCCCGAGCTCGAGCCCGAGCATCGATCCCCCGCGCCGGACGCCGTCCGCCATCCTGCGCATCCGCTCCGCCGAAGAGATCTCGTCCGCGCGATAGGTCGCGAGTGCGAGCACCCGTTGGTCGGCGAGGTTGTGGGCGAGAAAGACGAGGAGGTCGAGCGAGGAGGTGTCGGCCCAGTGCAGGTCCTCGAGCACGAGAAGCACGGGGACGAAGGCCGCTCGGTCGGTGAGCATCATGAGGGTCTCCTCGAAGACCCGCAGCTGGGAGCCCTGCACGCGCTCGGCGGCCTCCCACAGCTTCCCGAGCGGACGCAGAGCCTCGACGTATGGCTGGTAGGGCAGCTCCGTACCGACGAGATCGATTGCCCGGCCGAGGAGGACCTCGAACCCGGCGGCACCCGCACGTTGCGCGAGCTCGGCCGCGAGCGTGCTCTTCCCGATGCCCGCTTCTCCGGCAACGAGGACCGTCGCACCGGTCCCCGCATGCGCCGCGTCGAGCGCGTGGCCGAGCTCCCTGAGCTCGCCGACGCGTCCGACGAACACGTCGCTCGTACGCATCCTGTCCCTGGAAGATACGGCGCCTGGCTGCGGAAGATAAGGCACTTCGCCCGATGTGCTCCCGCCGACCGCCGGCGACGATCGCCTTCGTTCAGCGAATAGGAGGCGAGAGATGACTGCAGTGACAGAACCCGTCGCGTCTTCGACGAAGACGTACACGGTGAGGGGCGGAGGCGGCCTGCAGCTGCACGTCCGCGAGTGGGGAAGGCCGGAAGGCCAGCCGATCCTGTTCATCCACGGCTGGTCGCAGAACCATCTCTGCTGGGCGAAGCAGTACGAGAGCACGCTCGCCGACGAGTTTCGGCTCGTCGCGTACGACCTCCGCGGCCACGGCATGTCCGAGGCGCCGCTCGAGCCGGACCACTACACGGCCGGAAAGTTGTGGGCGGACGACATCGCGGCGATCGTCGACGAGCTGCGTCTCGATCGGCTGGTGCTCGTGGGCTGGTCGTACGGTGCATTCGTCATCAACGACTACGTGCGCGTCTACGGGCAGGATCGAGTGGCCGCGGTCGACTTCGTCGAGGGCGTCACGCGGCTCGGGGAGGCGGCCTTCGGCAGGTTGATCGGCCCAGGATTCCTCGACCACTTCGTCGACGCGACGTCCGATGACCTGCCGACGAACATCCGCGCCATGCGCTCCTTCGTGAAGGCATGCCTTGTGAAGGCTGTGTCGAGCGAAGACCTCGAGACGGCGATCTGTTGGAACGTCGTCGTGCCGGCCGCGATCCGTGCCGCTCTCGCCGCCCGCGCGATCGACGACGACGACGTGCTTCGTGCTCTCGAGATGCCGGTGCTCGTCACGCAGGGCCGGATGGACTCGGTCGTGCTGCCGGCAATGGCCGAGCACGTCCTCGCCACCTGCCCGACCGCCGAGGCGTCCTGGTACGAGGGCGTGGGCCATGCACCGCACCTCGAGGAGCCCGAGCGGTTCAACCGCGAGCTGGCCGAGCTCACCCGAAGTGCCAGCGTCACGCATGCGGGAGGTCAGTGAATGCCGAGTGACCTCATTTCAGTGGAGAGGAGGTCACTCACCACCCAACCGCCCGGCAGCACGCCGACCCGTTCCCCATTGGAGCTCCGTGCGGAACAGGCGTACCCTGAGAAACATGATCAGCCGGCTCGCCGCATTCGGTGTGGTGGTGTTGGCTGCGGCGACGGCACTCGCGCCAGCCGCGCCGGGTGCGGGCGCGGACGTGCGGATGGACGTTATTTCCGTGACACCGCGACCACCCCAGGCCGCGCGACCCTTCGAGCTCGTCGCCCGCGTCGAGTTCGCCCCGGTGCCCGGGTCACTCCACGCCAGCGTCTGGATCGGCGGAAAGCGATTCCGCAAGATTCGCCTGTCGTGGGAGGACTCGATCGCGCGGTGCTCGTTCGTCGTCCCCGCCGAAGCGCATGGCAAGCCCCTGAAGGTCGCGCTGACCGCGACGCTCGGCGGCTCGCGCGCGCGAACGACGCTGGGATTCAGGGTCTCCTGAACCGGGTGCCCGAACCGTCGAGATCGTGCCTCCCGGCAAGCCGACATGGGTCGCGCGTCGTCTCAGTGACCTGACCCGGATCTGAGGCGCGTGGGCCTAGGCCGGGGGAGACACGTGGGGTGGCGCCGACTTCAGGTCGCGTTGCTCACGGCCCGGTAGGCGGCGATGTACCCCTGCACCTCGGGACGCCAGAAGCGGGCCCAGTTTGCCGCCTGTTCGGCGTTCGTGACCTCGCTCCAGTTGCCGAAGCGGACGGAAAGAAGCACCTGTTCACCGTAGGTGGCCAGGTCGCGGTAGTGCTGGATCGACGTGTCTCCCCATCCCTGTAGTCGGCGCATGGCGTCGACTCGCGCCATCCAGGGCTCTGGGAAGACGGCCGAGTTCGGCAGGTAGTCGTCGAACTCCGGGCGCGCCAGGAGCCATTGCTCCATAAGCATCTCCTGTCGGGCCGTCGACGGGAGGTCTCCGAACTGGTTGTGCGCGCCCTCGGCGAGGAGCAGGTGCAGTTCGCGAATCGCCTGCAGCAAGGGAGAGGCATCGGCGGTCGCGTCGTCGTCCGCCTGGGCGTAGAAGACAGCGGCTTTCCGCAGGAGATCGTCGAGCGCCTCGGGGAACCGTGCGCGACTCTCGACTGGCTCTAGTGCGACCGCTCCGCTCACCCTGAGGCCGTACTGATGCTCGTACTCGTACGCGCGGCGGCGCGCTGTCAGGCGATGTTGCTCGTCCTGGACGTACTGCCAAAGGAGATGGCCGAGCGGTCGCAGGAAGTCGATCTTGAGCCCGGTCAGTGCGTCGCGGCCCGCTTGGCGTCTGTTCTGGAAGCGCAGGCTGATTGCCCTCATGGTCTCGGTGAGACGCCCCTCTTCGAGCCAGTACGACCAGATCAACTCGACGAGGTGCGGCGCTGCGAGGTCTTCCGTCGCGGAGAGGTCGGCGGTGTCCTCCGCCGTCGCTCCTCCCCCTGCCATGAAGAGCTCAGTCGCACCCCTCAGGCCTTGTCGGGACGTGCCCATGAGGTCGCGGACGGCCAGCTCGTACGTGTGAAACGAGATCGCATCGGTCGAATTGCGGATCGCGGTCCAAAGAGGCACGTCTGCCGTGGCCGGCAACTCGGTCGGTCGCAACCGCACTCGGGGCTCGTGGTTCGGTGGGTCGGCACTCGCCATGCGGCTCCGCGACGGCCGTCCTCAGATGAAGGAAACGGCGTCGTCGAGCGATGGAGCGTATCGCGATCGTTCGCCTCGAGGAGCGCTCCTCGGCCGCGCAGGGATCTCAGCGGACGGACACGCCAGCTGGGCGGATGTCGGTTCCCTCACTGTCACGAACATAGTGACCGCCATGCGTTCCGCGGACGAAGCGAAAGCCCGTGCGACGGGTGCTGCTCGTCCGGATGTTGGCGGCGAGGTAGTCGCGCAGCTCGTCGACCTCCACGTCGAGTAGTTCTGCCAGCTGCTTCTCGATCTTCAGTGCTCGGTCGCCGCTGATCATCGAGCTGATTGAAGCGAACGCTCCGGACGAGCAAGTGAGCCGACAATTTCGTGTCCTCCCTCATGCGACATTCCCGAACACTCGGGCACGGTGGCGTCCTCAATCCGGACTATCCGCCAGCACGGAGATGACCTGAGCGCGACGGGTCGAGCTTTCGGCGAAACGGCTACGATCGTGTCTCCCGAGCCTCTCTTTCCGCCTTGACCTCACTGGGCCACTGCGCCGAGGGCGGCGGAAGCGAGGTGCTGATGCAGGTCACGCGTAGCTTGTCCGCGAGGATCCGGAAGTGGTTGGGGCTACTCGGCAAGAGGCCGGCCAAAGTGCCATTTGGCGCCGGCAGCCGCTGACAGCTGAGCAATTGGCCGTCGTTGGGCAAGCTCGAGATGCGGCCTCGAACCCCAGCGACGCGGTTCAAAATCGTGTTCGTCACGGTGGTAGTGTGCTGACGATCTCAGGAGTTAGAGCGAGTACCGGTTATGGCTTTGCACGCCTTCCGCTGCACGTTCATGAAGCAGTCGAGGGGAGGTGAAGATATGCCAACCGGAACCGTGAAGTGGTTCAACGATGACAAGGGCTACGGCTTCGTATCGCCGGACGATGGGAGCAAGGACGTCTTTGTTCACCACAGTGCGATCGGCGGCGAGGGGTTCAAGAGCCTCGCTGAGGGTGCGAAGGTGGAATACGAGGTCGAGGAGGGCCCGAAGGGTCCGCAGGCGCGGAGCGTCAGCGTCGTCGCTTCGGTCTGAGCTTTCGGGAGCGGGCGCACGGCCGTGAGCAGTGCGCCGCTCCCGTTCCGACTGGAGTCCGAGAGTTACGGACTGGACGCGTGATCAGTCACGCCGGATGATCACGCGCATGGGAGCCGATCTCCCGACCGGCACCCTTCACCTTTCTCCTCTGCGCCCGAAGTTGCTGTTCGTCGCCCGCAGAGGTTGCCTCTTCGCAGCTCCGTTCTACGCGTCAAGAAGCGTGATGCCTATCCGGCGAAGCGGCGGAGCACGATCGATGCGTTGTGCCCGCCGAAGCCGGACGAGTTCGAGACGGCAACGCTGACGTCGGCTTTGCGCGCTTCGTTCGGAACGTAGTCGAGGTCGCACTCGGGATCGGGCGTCTCGTAGTTGATCGTCGGCGGCAACACCCCTTCATGGATCGCGAGCGCGCAGAAGATCGCCTCGACCGCGCCGGAAGCGCCGAGGCTGTGCCCGGTCGCACCCTTGGTCGACGAGATGGGCACCTTCCGGGCGACGTGCTCTCCGAGGGCGCGCTTGATCACTTGCGTCTCGCTCGCGTCGCCGAGCGGGGTTGAGGTGCCGTGCGCGTTGACGTAGTCGATCTGCTCCGGCGAGATGCCTGCATCCGCGAACGCCATGCGCATGGCCCGGGCAGGGCTCTGGCCCGTCGGGTCGGGCTCGGTCAGGTGCCGAGCGTCGGAGGAGACGCCGTAGCCGACGAGCTCGGCGTAGACCCTCGCCCCGCGCCGCGTCGCGTGCCCGAGTTCCTCGAGCACGAGAACGGCGCCGGCCTCGCCCATGACGAAGCCGTCGCGATCGGCGTCGAACGGCCGGCTTGCGTGCGCTGGGTCGTCGTTTCGCTGCGAGAGCGCACGCATGGCGCTGAAGCCGGCGATCCCGACACGCGTGATCGGCGCCTCGCTGCCACCGGCGAGCATGACATCGGCGCGGCCGAGGCGGATCGCGTCGAGGCCGTCGCCGATCGCCATCGTCGAGGCGGCGCAGGCGGTGGACTGGGATGTGAGCGGACCTTTCGTGCCGAGCTCCATCGAGACTCGGGCGGCGCCGATATTGGGAATGATCGTGGGGATCGCGAAGGGGTTGACCCGCCCGGGACCCCGCTGGATGAGCGTTTCACAGGCGTTCTCGAATGACTCGAGGCCGCCCATCGCGGTCGCAACGGAGACGCCGACTCGGTCGCTTTCCTGCTCGACGTCCAGCCCGGCATCCGCCCGCGCCTGATGCGCCGACGCCACGACCAGCTGCGCGAACCGGTCCATGCGCCTCGCCTGCTTGCGCTCGATCCACCGCGTCGGCTCGAAGTCCTTCGCCTCGCAGGCGAACGTGACCGCGAAGCCGGCAGTGTCGAAGGCCGTGATCGGGCCAGCCACCCCTCGACCTGCGACGAGAGTCTCCCAGCTCGACCGCACGTCGGTACCCAGCGGCGTCACCGCGCCCAGCCCCGTGATCACGACTCTCCGACGCCCACTGGTCCCCATCAGCCCTCGACGTCCCTCAGTCGGCCGTCAGACACCGAAGGGGGATTCTCGTCGGAGAATCCGCACTCGAGGCAGGCATAGCGCGTCGCTCCGTCCTCTTCGACGACGATCCCCATCGTGACGCCGCAGGCCGGGCAGATAGGCGGCCGCTCGTCATCACCGTCGGGTTCGCTCTCCTCGTCCACGCGGCCACCCTAGCTCGCGGCGTCGTTTCCGAAAGAGCAGGAACGCGAAGTCGCATGGCCCGGAGGTCGCAGCGAAAAGTCGGCTGCGACTACTGGAGAACGCTCGTCCGTTCCTGAATCGTCTCGCCCACGACCATTCCCGTTGCCATCGAAAGGACCCTGGCCCGTGCTGGGACGCCTGCTGCGATCATGGCGCTGTGGATCAGGTGCGAATCGACAAATGGCTCTGGGCAGCGCGCATGTTCAAGACGCGCAGCGCGGCGACCGCGGCGGTCCTTGGGGGGCGGATACACGTGAACGGCGAGCGGGTAAAGCCCTCGAAGGTCATTCGGACGGGCGACACGATCGCAGTGACCATCAGGACAGTCCGGCGCACGCTGGTCGTCACCGGGTTGGCCGAGCGCCGAGGCCCGGCGAACGATGCACTCACGATGTATGCGGAGACGCCCGAGTCACTTGTCGCCCGCGAACTGCAGGCCGCTGATCGTCGGCTGTCCCGTCCGCTTGGAGCCGAGCGCGGCGCACGACCCACAAAGAAGGCGCGGCGCCGACTCGACGCACTGCGCCGGGGACAACGGGGCACACGCTGACCGCCGCCTGCCCGCTGGGGTAGCGGTGTTGGCCTTTTTGACCATCTACGCGCTCGGGTCTAGGTAACGAGTCGGACCACGTCTTCGCCTCGATGCCGGGTCGCCCCCTCGGGCGCGATCGTCTGTCCAAGCGCGAAGTGCTTGCCGCGGCGAAGAGGCCGGGACTCGGTCACGTACCCGCACAGACGCTTGGGTCAGCGCTCGGCATGCGGCACGGTTAGCCGGACGCGGGCACGGAGCCGACGTAGCCTCGTTCGACGACCAGGTGTGCTCGTTCCCGGTACAACTGCGGGTCGGCGGGCTGCCAGGTATCGAGGCCGTCGACGTAGCGGTTGTACATGCAGAAAGCGGCCGCGATGAGAACGGTGTCGTGAATCTCGACATCCGTCGCGCCTTCGACCCGTGCCGCCTCGATGTCCGAGCTGGTGACGCTCTTGCCATCGACGGCGACCTTGCCGGCAATGTGAAGGAGTGCGCGAAGCTTGAGCTCGATCGGCGCGTCGTCGGGGTCGCTCTTGACCTGCTCCACGAGCTCGATTCCACCGTCGAGCTGGACGGCCGCGAAGGCGCTGTGCGAGTGCTCGCAGAACACGGTCTTGTTGCGGCTGGAGACGTAGGCCGCGATCAGCTCCCGGTCACCACGCGACAATGAGTTGTCGGCGCACAGCAGCTCCTCGGCGAGAGCGTTCAGATGGACTGCGGTCTCGGGCCGGAACTGCATTGCGCTCCGGATACCCGGAATACCCTCGGGCAGATCGATGTGCGGCATTGACGAACTCCTCCTCGATGTGTTCTACGGTCGGCCGCACGATAGACGGGTCGCTCCAGTCCATCCGAGGGCATGCGTCACGTTCGGAGTCCGCAGACGGCCCGACACTCGCTCTCACCTGGTCGACACCCCGGGTCTGAGACGCTTCGCCGCATGCCACTCCGCGCCGCCGCGATCTGCGGGCTGCTGGCGCCGGTGACCTTCGCCGCCGGGCGTCCTGTTCGGGGACCTCGCTCAGCCCGACGCGTTCAGCCCGGCCAACGACAACATCAGCGACGTCGGCGCGCGGACCGCCGACCAGGCCTGGATCTACAACCAGATCGCCGCGAACCTCAACGGGCTCCTGATCGTTGGGTTCGCGTTCGGCCTCTGGCGCGCGCTCGGGTCCGGCCGGCTTGCGAGGCTCGGCGTTCTCGGGCTGGCGGTTCTGGGAGTGACCAGGTTCCTCGAGGGCTTCCTCCGACTCGACTGCCGCGGCATGGACGAGGGTTGCGAGAACGCCTCCTGGCAGGCCGACGGGCACGGGATCGAGTCCGGTATCGCAGCGGCGCTCTTCTTCCTGGTCCCGCTGGTGCTCGCGTTCGCCTTCCGACGGCTCCCGCAGTGGCGCGATCTGTGGCTCCCGACGCTCCTCAGCGTCCCCGCCGTGATAGCCGTGAGCGTTCTCTTCAGCGCCATTGGCGATGGGGCGGCGGTCCGCGCCGCGAGCATCACCTGGTTCCTCTGGCTTGGGCTCCTGGCGTGGCGGCTGCTGCGCCTCGCGGACGGGAAGACGGTCAGACCGGCTGGGGAGGCGGTGGACTAGCCGGCGTACCGACGACGCGGGCGATGACGCCGACGGCGAAGTTGCTCACCTCACCGGCACGACGGCGACGAGGACTGCGACCGGTTGGTCGAGCTGCCCCGAGGCTGGGGCCTTCGGCGTGACTGCGAGGAGACCCGCGGGCACGAACGCGGCGTGCGTATGGAGGGCGACAGAACGAGCTTCGCTTCGAGGTACAACAGAGGTGGTCGGGGTGGCGCGGGCTCCCGGCTCCGACGTGACAGTCCACGACCCTGGGGTGCGGCAGCCGTGGATCCGGTAGCTTCAGGCTCACGATCGAAGTGCTGCGGCTGTCCGTTGTTACCGGGCCATCACGGGGAACGAGGAGGCTTTCATGTTGCGCGTTCGATCGACAACGATTCTTTCGGTTGCGCTAGTTCTGGTCGCGCTCCTGTTGAGTGCGAGTACCGGTGGTTCTGCCGCGAGCGCCGCACCCGTCGCGCCTGCGCTTGGCCCGAACGTGATCATCTTCGACCCGAGCATGCCGGTCAGCCAGATCCAGGCAACCATCGACGCGATTCATGTCCAGCAGGTCGACGCCGAGATGAGCACGAACCGCTACGCGCTCCTGTTCAAGCCGGGCGTCTACGGCAGTGTCGGCCAGCCGCTCCAGCTGAAGGTGGGCTATTACACGGAGCTCGCCGGCCTGGGTGCCTCGCCGACGGACGTCACGATCAACGGCAAGATCGAGGTCTACAACCGCTGCCTCGACGATGGGGGCACGAGCAACTGCCTCGCCCTGGTCAACTTCTGGCGCACGCTCTCGAACCTGTCGTTGAACATCGACGCGCTGGGGCAGGACGGCTGTCGCGCCTCCGCGAACTTCTGGGCCGTCTCGCAGGCCGTGTCGATGCGTCGTCTCAACGTCGCGGGCGGGAACCTCTCGCTCATGGACTACTGCACGGCCGGGCCGCAGTTCGCGAGCGGCGGCTTCATCGCCGACTCGAACCTGCCGTTCGTGATCAACGGGTCGCAGCAGCAGTGGCTGATCCGCAACAGTGAGATCGCCGGGTGGTCGAACGGCGTGTGGAACCAGGTCTTCGCAGGTGTTGAGGGTGCGCCGTCGGAGGCGACATTCCCGAGCCCGCCGTACACGACTCTCGCCACGACGCCGGTCAGCCGTGAAAAGCCGTACCTGTTCGTCGACACCAAGGGCGGTTACAACGTCCGCGTTCCTCAGGCGCAGACCAATACGAGCGGCATCTCGTGGGCAGCAGCGGCAGGCGTCATGCCGGGACGAACGATCCCGCTCGGTGACTTCTTCGTCGCGAAGCCGTCGGACTCGATGAAGACGATCAACAATCAACTGGCGCGCGGCAGGGATCTACTGCTCACTCCCGGTGTCTACGACGTGGGGCGCAGCATCGACGTCAAGCGCGCGAACACGGTGATCCTCGGCCTGGGGCACGCAACGCTCACCGCGGTCGACGGCGTCGTACCACTGACCGTCGGCGATGTCCCCGGCGTCGTCGTCGCCGGCGTCACGGTGGACGCCGGCACCGTTACGTCGCCGGTGCTCCTGCAGGTCGGCAAGAAGAACGGCAACAACGGCTCGAAGAAGCGCGACCCGTCCAACCCGACCACGCTCTCGGACGTGTACTTCCGCGTTGGTGGACCGCACATCGGCAAAGCCGAGGTCGCGCTCGAGGTCAACAGCGACAACGTCCTGATCGACCACACGTGGGTGTGGCGTGCCGACCACGGCGTCGAGGGCTTCTCCGGCGACACCGAACGCTGGAACACCAATATCGGCCGCAACGGCGTCATCGTCAACGGCGACAACGTGACCGCGACGGGCCTGTTCGTCGAGCACTTCCAGCAGTACAACACGATCTGGAACGGCGAGGGCGGCGTGACGATCCTGTACCAGAACGAGCTGCCGTACGACCCTCCGACCCAGGCGGACTGGATGCACGACGGCGTCGAGGGCTGGGCCGGCTACAAGGTCGCCGACAACGTGAAGACTCACAGCGCTCTACGGCGGTGGCGTCTACGTCTTCAACCGGAACAACCCGTCGATCCACACCGAGAACGGCTTCGAGGTCCCGGAAACCCCCGGCGTCAGGCTGCATCACATCATGACGGTCAACCTCAGCGCTGGCACGATCGACCACGTCGTGAACGGAGTGGGCGGCCCGGCCGACGTGACCGGAATCGGCGTCCCCGTCTACATCGTCGACTATCCGTGATACGCGTCTGACGAAAGACAGGTGGTCGCGGATGCCCTGAGTCGCACTCCGACTCCAGGCCCCGCCTCGACGACGCACCTGACGGTGGTGGGTACCTACCTCGCGTGCGTGCGCGTGCGCGCGGGAAAGACAAGTGCGCGCGCCAACGAGGCGGAGCGGCAACCAGGCCCACCGCCCGAGCGGCTCGCGAGGGGGAGGGTGTTCGGTCTGACCGCGTCGCACACTCGGCGCATCGCTTCACTCTCATAGGAAGAAGCCCTCGTATTAGGAACCCCCAGGCCGTGGCCCGGGGGTTCCCGACGATCCGTCTATGCCGAGACGGGTGCTGTTGCGTCGGCCTCGCGGAGGCCGGTCTCCTCCTCGGAGACACCGAGATGAGGCAGCCACTGCAGCCAGCTGGGCAGGTACCAGTTCCAGTCGCCGAGCAGCTTCATCGACGCGGGCAGAAGCACCCCTCGGACGATCGTCGCGTCGATCAAGATCGCCGCGGCGAGCCCGACGCCAAACTGCTTGAAGAAGGGCCACGAAAGCGTCGCGAAGATCGCAAAGACAGCGACCATGACGATCGCGGCGCTCGTGACGACCCCAGCCGTGGACTTGATCCCGTGCGAGACCGCCTCGTCCATGCTCTTGCCGCGGTCGAACGTCTCGCGGATCCGGCTCAGGATGAACACGTGATAGTCCATCGAGAGGCCGAACAGGATCACGAACAGGAGCAGCGGCACGACTGCGTCGATTCCGGCCGCTGAGCTGACGCCAAGGAGACCCTTGCCTACGCCGTGTTGGAAGACGAGCACGAGCACGCCGTAGGCCGCGGCGATCGAGAGCAGGTTGAGCAGGATCGCCTTGATCGCGACCACGATCGAGCGGAATGCGACCAGCATGAGGGTGAACGCGAACAGGAGGACAAACGCGACGACGGGTGCCAGGTTCGACTTCAGCGCGTCCGCCTGGTCTCTCCACTCGGCCGTCTGTCCGGTGACGCCGGCTTTCGTGTCCGGAAGTGCGCCGAGCGTCTCGGGGACGACCTCGTTACGCAACATGCGAAAGGACGCGTTCGAGGCGGCGTCGGTTCCGTTCCCTGCGATCGGGACGGTGATGTTCGCCACCGTGCGCGCGCCATTGACGTCCACGGTGATGGGCTCGAACGCACGGCCGCTCGCGAGCGCCCGTCGCTTGAGCTCTGCAATCGCCCGTTTCACCGTCGGCGCGTGCACGTCGGGTGCCTCGACGACCACGTTCGCCGGTAGGGCTGAGCCCGGAAATGCCTGTTGCATCCGGTCGTATGTCTCGATGACCTCGAGCCCCTTCGGGAACGACTCGGGACCTTGAGCCGCCAGGCGCAGCTGCAGCGCCGGAGCGGCGAGCAGCAGCAGGAAGGCGGCGGCCAGCCCAGCGGAGAGCGCCGGGCGCCGCAGGACGCGGTCGACGATCGCGCCCCAGATTCGTCCTTCCCCGTCGTCTCGGCGGAGGCGGCCGACGAACGGAACGCGTCCACGGTCGACCTTGTCGCCGAGCCGCGAGAGGAGAGCGGGAAGCACGGTCAGCGACCCGAGCACCGCGACGGCGACGACGACGATCGTCGCCAGCGCAAGCGACTCGAAGGTCGAATCGCCGGTCAAGAACATGCCGGCCATCGCGACGATCACGGTCAGGCCCGAGATCAGCACGGAGCGGCCGGAGGTGGCAGCGGCGATGTCAAGTGCGGCTCGCGCGCTGCGGCCAGCGGCTCGCTCCTGTCGTTCGCGCTTCAAGTAGAACATCGAGTAGTCCACCCCGACCGCGAGCCCTATCAGGAGCACCATCGCCGGGGCTTGCATGGCTACCGGCAGCAGGACGCTCGAGACGGCGACGAGGCCAAATGCCGCAAAGACCGCGGTCAGCGCGAGCAGCAGCGGAATACCCGCCGCGACGAGCGAGCCGAAGGTGAGCACGAGCACGATCAGCGTGATCGGGAGCGAGAGCGCTCCCGCCTTGCCGAGGTCGTCCTCGTATGCCGTCGCGACACCTTTCTCCGCGCTTGCGTCGCCGAACTCGCCGATCGAGAAGTCCGGATGGGCGCGTTGCGCGGCGGCAACCGCGCCGAGGACCGGCGTGATCTTGTCGACCGCCTTGTCGTTGGCTCCGCGGATCTCGAACTCGACGAGCGCAGAGCGTCTGTCCTTCGAGATTCGGTCTGCGTTGCCAGCGCTGAGCGGGGAGCGAATGTTCTCGACGACGGCGATCTTCGAAATCCGTGCGACGACATCCGCGACCGCTGAGTCGAAGGCGGGTGTCCCTGCGCGAGCAGAGTGGCTCTCGATCAGGACGTGCTCGGAGGCGGGTTGCTTGAAGCCGGCCTCGAGGATTCGATCCATGCGGCCGGACTCGCCCGGCCCCGCGGCGTTCTCGATGTTCCTCGTCCCGGCCAGGCCGCCGAGTCCGAAGGCGACCAAGACAAACGCGAGCCAACCGAACGTGGCCGTCTTCCAGTGGGCGGCGCTCCAACGACCCATGCGGGCCGCGAGGTTCTGCGACTGCGTGTGGTGCGTGCCAGCGGACATTGCTCGTACCTCCTTGAGATCGGGTCGAATGGGCGACGTGTGCTCGAACTGCATGGCTGGACGCTAGGACCGCAGCCCTCTCCCGACGTCGTCGGGAGGCCTGATTCGCGCTCCCACCTACCGACGATTCCGCCTCCTACTCAGGTAGGAGGCGGTGGCCGGAGTCGTGAAGTACCTTCAGCGCGTGACCAGGACCCGGCATCTCGCGCGCGAGTACTGGTTCGAGCTGCTCATCGCACTCCTTGCGGTCGCCGCCATGCTCCAGCTGATCGTCGATCGCAACTCGCCTGGAGCGCCGACCACGACGCTTTGGTTCTCGATCCCGGCGATGGCGGTTCTCGTGCTGCCGCTCCTCGGGCGTCGCCGATTCCCTTTTGCCGCTGCCGCCGCCTACTGGCTCCTCGCCGTCGCCATCACCCTCGTCGACGGAACGCTCATCCCGGCCGTCGACAGCCTGAGCGTCGTCGGCCTGGCCGCTGCTTTCCTCCTCGGCAATCTGCGCAATAGCAAGCAGGCGTGGCTCGGGCTCGCGATCGTAACCGGGTCGATGCTGGTCGTCGTCCACTACATCCCGGGCCAGCAGACAGCGAGCCTGTACATCTTCATCACGCTTCGGTACGTGGCCGCCTGGATCGCCGGCTACGCACTCCGCGAACGCTCCGAGCAGGTCGAGGCGGCAGAAGTCCGTGCAGCTCGAGCCGAGCGTGAACGCGAGGCGGCCGCTCGCGTCGCGGTTGCGGAGGAGCGCTCGCGGATCGCCCGCGAACTCCACGACATCGTCGCGCACGCCGTCAGCGTCATGGTGCTCCAGGTCGGCGCCGTCAGGCACCAGCTGCCGGATGCGTTGGAAGAGGATCGCGATGCGCTTCGCGGCGTCGAACGCGCCGGGCGGACGGCCCTGGCCGAGATGCGGCGGCTGCTCGCAGCCATGCGCCTCGACGGAGACGAAGCCGAACTGGTCCCGCAGCCCGGCCTCGATGGCCTCAACTCACTGCTGGCGGAAGTCGGGCGTGCAGGGCTGCCCGTCGAGCTGCACCTCGAAGGCCAGCCGTATCCGCTCCCGCGCGGGCTCGACCTATCCGCCTATCGCATCGTTCAGGAGGGTCTGACGAACGCGCTCAAGCATGCCCACGCGAGCGACGCGGACGTGATCGTCCGCTACAGGCCGGATCAGGTCGAGATCGAGGTCCGAGACAACGGCGCAGGCGACGGTGGCGAGCGACGGCCTGGGGCACGGGCTCGTCGGGATTCGCGAGCGCGTCAAGATCTACGGTGGCGAGATGAGTGCGCGCGCCGAACCAGAGGGCGGGTTCGTCCTTCGCACGCGTCTTCCCGTCGTCAATGAGGGACGATGACGACCAGGGTTCTCGTCGCCGACGATCAATCGATGGTTCGAGCGGGCTTTCGGATGCTGCTCGCCGGAGAGGACGACATCGAGGTCGTCGCGGAAGCGAGCAACGGACTCGAGGCGATCGAGAAAGCGGCTCGCTATGACCCAACGGTAATCCTGATGGACATTCGCATGCCCGAGCTCGATGGGCTTGAGGCGACTCGGCGGATCCTTGCGGAGGATCGCGGCGCCCGAATCCTGATTCTCACGACCTTCGACCTCGACGAGTACGTCTACGAGGCGCTGCGAGCGGGAGCAAGTGGCTTCGTCCTCAAGGACGACTCGCCCGAGCAGCTGATCGCCGCGATCCGCACGGTCGCGGCCGGCGATGCGCTTCTCTCGCCCACGGTGACGCGCCGCGTAATCCAAAAGTTCGCCGGTATGCCGCGTCCGGCTCCTCCGCCGGAGCTCGAGGTTCTCAGTGAGCGCGAACGCGAGGTTTTTCGTCTGATGGCCCGCGGCCTCTCGAATGCCGAGATCGGCCAGGAGCTCTTCATCAGCGAGACAACAGTCAAGACGCACGTCACGCACATCCTCTCCAAGCTCGGCCTTCGCGACCGCGTCCAGGCCGTCGTCCTCGCCTACCAGAGCGGGCTCCTGGACCACGATCCAGTCCCTGGACGCAACGGCGGCGGGAGCGGCTGAGCCACACCCGGCCAGACCCCGCGACCAGAGGCCCCGGACGCATTGCGGTTCCGTGGGGGTGGGGGGTTAGTGATCTCTGACATGCATGGATCGCTTGCTTGCGCCCGCTCTCGACCTGGCCGGACCCCGCGTACGCGATTCGTCTCGGGGTCGTGTCAGCCGCCTGCGACGGCCGTGCTCAGCGCGTCCGCAGTTTCAGGGCCGACTATTCCGTCTGGCGACAGGCCGTTCGCTTGCTGGAAGGCAGTGACTGCCTTCTCCGTGTTCGGACCGAATGTTCCATCGGGACTGCCGGGGTCGTAACCGGCTCTCGCAAGAGCACGCTGGAGCTCCGCGATGAGCTCGGGATCGGTGCTTACGGTGAGGTCGCTTTCGCCGTTGCTTTCACCGCGCTGGAGCTTCATGCCCTCGGGAAGCGTGAAGGTCGGGACGTTCTCGCTCGGCGCGGCTGCCGGCGGCGGGGTGGGTGTCGTCGAGGGCGTCGTCTGCACCGGGTCGTTCTCCGTGGGCGTCGGCGTCGTGGCGATCGGGGACTCCGGCGACGGTGTCACGGTCGGCTCCGCGCCATCGCGGAGGAGAAGGACTGCCGTCGCGGCGGCGAGCCCGATCAGCAGCAGAAGCACGAGTGCGGCGACGGCCCTCCGTCGTCGGACGGCCGCGCGGCGGGCCTCGGTGGTGGCGACCGGTAGAGCCTGCGCAGGGCTCACGGCGAGGCCGTCTCGTTCGGTGTGGCTCTCCGGTGTGCTCTGTTCCTGGCGACCCGGCGTGGCGCGTCGCTGCTCGGCGAGCTCGGCCGCGTCCGCGCTCCAGTCCTGGTCGGAGATGTCGCCGAGCCAGTCGTCGACCGGCTGCCGGTCTGGCTGCTTCCTGACCGCGCCATGCGGCCCGGGACCACGCACCTCATGCACGTGGAGTAATGCTAGGCGCCTACCCGGAGAGCACAGAGCCTCGCGACGCCGTGCTTCCGCGGGAGGGTCTCGGTGTCTGGCCGACGCCAGACACCCTGTCGGCGGGACGGCGACAGCAGGTGCGGCCCGCGAAAGCGCGACGCGTTCAGGGATCTGCCCCAGGAGCCGATGTGCTCGACGAGTCCGCCCACGAGCAGTGCACTCGGGCGACAACTCGGCGTCCGCCCCAGATCACGGGCTCAGGACATGCGGGCTCCGAGAGCGCGCTTTCTCGGTGACGCGCGGCCGTGGTGCCGACCCCTGCCGCCACATCGACACGCCGAGGGCGATCAGTACCGCCTTGTAGAGCACGTAGCCCACGAGGACGGCGATGAAGGCCGACTCGGAAACGAGCACGAGCAGGTCGCCCGAGAGCACGAGTCCGGCGCTGACGGCCGAGACCCAGCCGATCCAGCGCCGATAGACGCCTTGGGTCAGGATCGCCGTCGCGAGGGCGGCAAGGTACAGGCCCATCGCCATGAACGCGCCGAAGAACAGGGCGTCCGTCAGGCTTGTCGTGGTGTCGAAGGCGGCAAGGTACGACTGCTTCGCCTGCGGGCTCGGCAGCCACCCATGCGTCAGCGACCTCCTCCAAGTTCGCACCCGTGAGGATCGCCCCCGCGCCGAGCGCGCCCATGAGCAGGAGGAAGGGCTGGCCGGCCCTGGCCCACTCCCTGCCCGAGCCCTCGGCGAACGTCCGTCCGACAACCGTGAGCGCACCCGACCGTCAGGAAGAGCCCGATCAGGTCGAGCAGCCGGCCGCCGGTCCAGAACCCGCTCTCCGCGACGACGCGGATCGCCTCGTCGGGGTCGCCGCTCCAGTCGGGCTCGAGCACGGTTGCGACGAGCGAAGCCCCCGCTCCGGCGAGAGCGGCAACGGCTCCGACACGCAGCAGATGACCGTCGTTCATGGCGACGACGGTAGGCCCGAGCTCGCCAAGCCGCATCGATGAAATCCCCGGTCCGTTGCCGAAGATCGGGGATATCCCCAATCGCCGGGCCGCACCGACTGTGCGACGATTCTCACGACGTGCGGACGGTGCTGATCGTGGACGACCACGCCGGCTTCCGCGGTTTCGCCCGCCGGCTGCTCGAGGCTGGCGGCTTCACGGTCGTCGGCGAGGCGAGCGACGGAGCCTCGGCGCTCGCCGCGTCGAAGAGCTGCGCCCCGAGCTCGTGCTCCTGGACGTCGTCCTGCCGGACACGGACGGCTTCGCGGTCGCCGAGCAGCTCGCCGACGACGCTGGAGCGGCCGGTCGTGATCCTGACCTCGAGCCGCGAGGCGGTCGAGTTCGCGGCGGCGGCTCGAGCGCAGCCCCGCGCGCGGCTTCATCCACAAGGACGATCTCTCGGGACGGCGCTCGCCGCGCTGGCGGGCGAGATCGCCATGAGCCGGCGCCTGCTCGTCGGCTCGCGCTCGCGGGCGCGGTCGTCACCGGCGCCGCCGCGTCGCGCTGGAGCTCTTTCGGCGCAGGGCTACGACGACCATCGACGCGACCGAGCAGCGCGGCGGAGGTGGCGATCGACGCGCTCTGGATCGTCGACCGGTCTGATCGCCTGGCAGCGACGCCCGGAGAACCGCGTCGGCGCCCTGATGACCGCCGCTCGGGTTCGCCGAACTCGCTGCCGCACCTGACCTGGGACGCCGCCCTGCCGTTCACCCTGGCCGAGCTCACCTTCGCCTCGCCATCGCGGTCTTCGTGCACCTCTTCCTCGCCTTCCCGAGCGGCCGGCTCTCCTCGCGGTTCGAGCGGGTGCTCGTGCATCTCCACCTACGGCGCCTGGCTGGTCGTCTCGCCCGCCTGGCAGCTCTTCTGGGATCCGCGCGCCGACGACGAGTGCCCGGGCTGCCCGCGCAACCTGCTGCTGGTCAGCCGGAATCCCGCGCTGTTCGACGCGATCGACCTCGTCTCGCTGCTCGTCGCGGTGGCGATCCTCGCGCACCACCGCGGCGCTCCTCGTGCGGCAGGTCCGTCGCGGCGACGCGGCCGACCCGCCGCGCGTTCGCCCCCGTCCTGCTGGCGGCGGCCGTGGCCATCGTGCCGTTCTCCGCGCTGCTCGTGCTCGACGTCCTCGCCGTGGCGGAGATCCCGCCCAGCGTGGTCTTCTGGCTCGGCGACGTCACGTTCGCCATCGATCCCGGTCGCGTTCCTCGTCGGTCTGCTGCGGACGCGGATGCACCGGTCGAGCGGTCGCCGAGCTGGTCGTGGAGCTCGGCTCCGCGCGCGCCGCCGAGCGAGGTGCGGGACGCGATCGCGCGCACGCTCGGCGACCCCTCGCTCGAGCTCGCCTTCTGGCTCCCCGAACGGGGACGCTACGTCGACCCCGACGGGCACGCGCTCGATCCTCGCCGAGCGAGCCCGGCCGTGCGGTCACGGTGCTCGAGCACGACGGAAACCGGCTCGCCGCCCTCGTCCACGACCCGTCGCTGCTCGACGACCCCGAGCTCGTCCAGGCGGTCGGCGCCGCCGCCACGCTCGCGCTCGAGAACTCGCGCCTCCAGGCCGAGCTGCGCGCCCAGCTCGCCGAGGTGCGCGCCTCCCGCGCCCGCATCGTCGAGGCCGGCGACGCCGAGCGACGCCGGCTCGAGCGCGACCTCCACGACGGCGCCCAGCAGCACCTGCTCGGGATCCGGCTCGCGCTCCAGCTCGCCCGCGGACGACTCGCCGACGGCGGCGCCGCCGCTCGACGAGCTGCTCGCCGAGGCCGACACCGAGGTCGTCGACGCGCTCGCCGAGCTGCGCGCGCTCGCCCGCGGCATCCACCCGGCGATCCTCACCGAGGAAGGACTCCCCGCCGCGCTCGCCGCGCTCGCCCGCCGCGCGCCCGTTCCCGGTCGAGCTGACCGTCGCACGCGGACCGCCTCCCGGCACCGGTCGAGGCGACCGCCTACTTCGTCACCGCCGAGGCGCTCGCCAACGTCGCCAAGCACGCACACGCCTCACGCGCGACGATCGACGTCGCACGCGCGAACGGCCGGCTGACCGTCGAGATCACCGACGACGGCGTCGGCGGCGCCGACGCCGACGCCCCCGGACTCCGCGGCCTCCGCGACCGCGTCGAAGCGCTCGACGGCCACCTGCGCATCGAGAGCCCGCCCGGCCAGCGGCACCCGCCTCACCGCGGCGATCCCGTGCGCGTGATCCTCGCCGACGACGCGGTCGTCATCCGCGAGGCTTTGCGCGTCTGGTTCGTGACGCGCGCACCGGCATTCCGGCCAAGCGGCCTAGGAGGCGGCCCCCGCTGGCGCGGTAGACGCCGCTGTGCGTGCGCGACCTGGCACGTATCAGGAAGCGGCGCAGTCGTTCGCGGGTGTGGGGCATGTTGGCGACACCAGATCCTGGGCTATCCGAAGAGCGACCGGCGCGTCCGGCCAACAGGCCCGACGCCCGAGCGCTTCGCGAGGGGGGCCTGACCCACCCCGATTTTGTCCGAGGTCGTTTGGGTGTCGTATACGCCGCTTGCCGCGGCCATAACGGAGCGCGGGGTCCCATCCAGACCTGCGATGCTCCGTGCCCGGATGGCCGTCCACCTCCGACCGCTGACCGACGAGAACCGAGCCGAGCTGGAGGCCCTCCGGATCGCGCCGGGGCAGGAGCGGTTCGTGAACGACGTCACCGAGGCGCTCGCCGAGGCAGAGGAAGAGCCGGGCGGCCGCGCGATCCAGTGGGGCCTCTACGACGGGGACACCCCGGTCGGCTTCGTGATGATCAGCGACGAGGTCGAGGGTCCCGGCTACATCGCACAGTACCTCTGGAAGCTCCTGATCGACGTCGATCACCAGCGCTGCGGGTACGGGACGGCGGCGCTCGATCTCGTCTCCGGCTACTTCCGCGGACGGCCGGGAGTCGAGGTCATGTGGACGAGCGCGGGCCAGGGCGAGGGCAGCCCGATCCCGTTCTACGAGCGCTATGGCTTCGTGCGCACCGGCGACGTCGTCTTCGACGGCGAGGTACTCCTCCGGCTCGACCTCTAGCGAAGCAGCCGCTCGGGGAGCACTTGCGAGCGGGCTTCGGAGTTGTTCCGAGTTCCGTCAATACGGCGCAAACGGCCTGGTTGAGCCATGGAGCGTACCGGGATCGAACCGGTGACCTCTGGCTTGCAAAGGAGGTGAGATACGTCTCTGGGCGCTACGTAGCGTGACAAGACCGCATGAACCGGCGCTTGGACACCACGGCGCGGCACTCGATGCAACTGGCGGAGTTGACCAGCGAGTTGACCAGTTCGTCGCCAAGTCCGACTACTACCCCGAGAGCAGGCCCCGACCTCCGAACGCTTCGCGAGGGGGAGGGGTGCTCCCTTGAGTCGAGGAAGAGCGTGCTCGCCCAAGACGCCGTGTGTTCGCTTCGGGAGAGCGCAGTGCAGTAGCGTCGCGAACATGGGTCAGGCACTGGGGTACGTACTGCCCTTGGCCGTTGCGATCGCGGTGTTTCCGGTTCCGATCATCGCCGTGGTGCTCATGGTCGGCTCCGATCGAGGGCGTGTGAAGGGACTCGCGTTCGTTCTTGCGTGGTGCGTCGGACTGACCGCGGTAGGGGCGCTCGTGCTTGCGCTCGCCGATGGAGCCGATGCGAGCGACGACGGTGAGACCGCGACCTGGGTCGCTGTCGTGCTCCTCGCTCTCGGTCTCATCCTCGTCGCCACGGCGCTCAAGCAGTGGCGTGGCCGTCCACCCGCGGGCCACGAGACACCGATCCCCGGCTGGATGCAAGCGATCGACGACTTCACGATCGCGAAGGCGTGCGGCGCTGGCTTCGCACTCTCAGCGCTCAACCCTAAGAACGTTCTTCTGGTGATCGCCGCGGCGCTGGAGATCGGCGCTCTTGGGCTGTCGGCGAGCGAAGAGATGGCAGCGCTGCTCGTCTTCGTCGTGATCGCCTCGGTCGGCGTGCTCGCTCCACTCGTTCTTGCCGTAGCTCTCGGCGACCGGTCTCGGCCACCGCTCGACACGCTGCGCGGCTGGATGGCCCTCAATAACGCAACGATCATGGCGGTGCTTTTCGTCGTCATCGGCGCGAAGTTGGTTGGCGACGCGGTGGTGGCGTTCTGCAGCTGACCCGCATCGTTGCGATCTCTGTTGAGGGAGGGACGTGTGCCCGCTGCGGTTTGCCGATCGAGCCTTTCGAGCCGTGGGATCTTGGGCACGTCGACGATGACCGCTCGAGCTACTCCGGGCCGGAACACCGTCGCTGCAACCGGGCAACGGCAGGCCGCCGCCAACGTGCAGAGCCAGAACGCTCGCTCGAGAAGCTCGTCCCGCACGGAGGTGTCCGCTGCGGGCTCTGCGGCTGGCTGATCGAGAACGGCCACGACTGGGAGGGCGGGACAGACGGGCCGCAGCACGTCAGTTGCGAGCGTGCCCCGAACCAACCGCCGCCGTTCACGCCGCGGATCTGGTCACGGAACTGGTGAGCGTGGCTGGGCCGGCGGCTGCGCTCGTGTCACTGCGCGGGCACCGAACGGACGCTGCGGAGAAGACGCTGCTGCGGCTGCTCTCGAGCCACTAGTCACCACCCTCCTCCGGTGTAACCATGCAGGACTGAACCAGACTGCAACCAGTGGAGGACGGAAAGGAGCCAGCCCTGATGCGAGCAGTCATTCCGACCGCGATCGTGGCGGCGCTCATCGCGGTGGCACCGGCCGCTGCTACGACGAGCACGTCCACGGCGACGGCCGGCGTGGTCGACGCGAAGTCGTGGTGCAAGGCCGTCATCGACGCCAACACGAGGTTGGGGACCATGAAGAACAAACGCTTCCTCAATTTCGCAACGGTGCCCCCGAGCGCGTACAAGAAGATCGTCGACGAAGCCGTCGCGCACGGCGACAAGTACATCGCGCTCGCGCCGAGCTCGATCAAGACGGCCGTCAGACATCAGATGGCCTACTTCAAGCACATCAAGGCGAACCACTACTCGAAGACCACGCCGCTCGCGCCGATGACGCTGGCCGACGTCAAGAAGATCACGGACTTCGAGCGCACCCAGTGTGGGATCAAGTTCACCACATGAGCGGGAGCGTAGGGAGCGGGCGTTCACCGAACTCCCGCTCCCAGCACTCCCGGAAGACGGTGGGCTCGCTACGTCTCCCGCTTCGCCAAGTTCATCGTGATCTCCGCGAAGTGTTGGAGCCTCGGTGAGCCCTCGGTGAGGTAACGCTCGAGCCAGCGCAGCGCCGCCGCCTCGTACTTCGGTGAGTCACGCTCCGCGTACAGGTGGACGAGCATGAGCGCGTCCTCGAGCGGGAGGTTCGGGAGTTCGCGGGCGGCGTCTTCGGCCATCCACAGTGCTCGGCGCTCGATTGCCCGGTGGAACCGTATGTGGGCGTTCGGCTGCGCCGTCAAGAACGTATGTTCTCACGGCTCAGTCTTCCCAGAACGGACAGCGCTGTTGACGATCTCGAGTTGCGAGATCCGCAGCCTCAGTCCGTGCGGCCAGATCTGACAAGACCTGACAAAAGCGGGGTTGAGCAAACTTGAGACGCCCGCTAAAGCGGCAGAGATGGCTTGGTTAAGCCATGGAGCGTACCGGGATCGAACCGGTGACCTCCGGCTTGCAAATTCCGTCCGGCGGCGGTCAGCCGTGGTCAGCGCCTGTCGAAACGCGGTCGTTGCGCGGTTTGCCACCGGGCGTTGTGCTCGAAGTGGCCTACGATCGTCAGCCTGATCTGACACGAATCTGACACGAGCTCTTCAGGCCCCCGCGCGATCGGTCATGGTTTCAGCCGAGCCGCTAAGCCCGGCCGCAGTGGCTCGCCCGTCTAGCGCCTGATGCGCAAGCTCTAGCGGACGACGCGGGCGGCGCCCCCGCGCATGACGCGCTGGACTTCCTCGAGCGTCGCCATCGACGTATCGCCCGCTGTCGTCATCGCGAGCGCGCCGTGGGCGACGCCGTACGCGAGGGACGTGCCCAGGTCGTAGCCGCTGAGCAGGCCGTAGACGAGTCCGGAGGCGAACGAGTCACCACCTCCGACGCGGTCGAAGATCTCCAGCCCGCGCATCTCGGGCCCGGCGAAGAACGCCTCGCGCGTGCTGCAGACGCCGCTCCAGTCGTTGACGGTCGCGGTATGCGCCTCGCGCAGGGACGTCGCGACGAGCGAGAGGTTGGGGTAGCCGTCGAGTACGTCCCGGTGGAGGCGCTCGTAGGCGGAGACGTCGAGGCCCGTATGCGACTCGTCGATCCCTTCGAGCATGTAGCCGAGCGCCGCCGAGAAGTCCTCCTCGTTGCCGAGCAGGAGGTCGACCTGCTCGACGAGCTTCCGGTTCGTCTCGGCCGCCGCTTCCGGACCGCCACTTGCCTTCCACAGCGATGGGCGGTAGTTGAGGTCGAACGAGACGACCGTCCCGTGACGGCGTGCTGCAGACATCGCTTCGAGCGCCAGCGCCGCGGTGTTTGGCGCGAGGGCCGCGAAGATCCCGCCGCAGTGGAACCAGCGCGCGCCGCCGTCGCCGAACATCGCGTCCCAGTCGACGTCTCCCGGCTTCATCGCCGCAGCCGCCGAGTGAGCGCGATCCGAGGTTCCGAGAGCCGCCCTGACGCCGAAGCCGCGCTCGACGAAGTTCAGGCCGTTGCGGACGCTTCGCCCGATGCCGTCGTAGGGGAGCCACGCGACGTACGCGGGGTCGACGCCTCCCTGGAGGATCAGGTCCTCCAGCAAGCGGCCGACCGGGTTGTCGGCGAACGCCGTGACGATCGCTGTGCGGAGCCCGAAGCAGCGGCGGAGCCCGCGTGCGACGTTGTACTCGCCGCCTCCCTCCGAGACCGCAAACGTGCGCGTGGTCGCGATGCGACCGTCGCCCGGGTCGAAGCGGAGCATGATCTCGCCGAGCGCCACGAAGTCGTAGCGACAGTCGTCGGCGGACTTGATCGCGAGGATGCTCACACCGCGGCGGCGACCGCCGCCAGCTCGACGGCGTCCCGCGCCCGCCGCTCGATCTCGTCGAAACGCTGCTCGTCGAGGAGCTTTCGCTCGCAGATCCACGTGCCACCGCAGGCGAGCACCGACGGTAGCTCGAGGTAGGACGCGAGGTTCTCGGGGTTGACCCCACCGGTCGGCACGAAGCGGACGTCGGGGTAGACGGGGGCGACCGCCTTCAGGAACGCGGGGCCGCCGACCACCGAGGCAGGGAACAACTTCAGTTCCGGGCACCCAAGCGAACGAGCATGCTCGATCTCGGACGGCGTCGCGACGCCCGGGACGAACGGAACGCCGGCGCTCAGCGCGGCATCGACGACCGCGTCGTTCGTTCCCGGCGCGACCGCGAAGCGCGCGCCGGCGTCCAGAGCCCGTGCGAGCTGTTCTGGCGAGAGAACCGTGCCGGCTCCCACGAGGAGACCGTCGATTCCGGAGGCGCGTCGAATCGCCTCGGCCGCAGCATCGGTGCGAAACGTGATCTCGACGACCGACAGACCGCCCTCGAGCAGCGCGTGACACGCCCGTTCGGCCTCGTCGGCGTCCCTCGCGGTGAGTACGGGCACGACCCGCAGCGCCGCGAGTTTCTCGAGGACGTCGCTCATCGCGCGAGCCAGCCTCCGTCGACGGGAAGCACGATGCCGTGAACGTAGTCGGACGCGGCCGACGCGAGGAAGACGAACGTGCCGGCGACGTCTTCCGGCTCACCCCACCTCCCCGCAGGGATCCGCTCGAGGATCTGCGGAGCGCGCGTCTCGTCTTCCCGGAGTGCCTGCGTGTTGTCGGTTGCGATGTAGCCCGGTGCGACGGCGTTCACGTTCACGCCATGGCGAGCCCACTCGTTCGCGAGCGCCTTCGTCAGCTGCGCAATGCCGCCCTTGCTCGCGGCGTAGCCAGGCACGGTGACGCCGCCTTGGAAGGACAGCATCGACGCGACGAAGATGATCTTCCCGCTTCCCTGAGCGACCATGCGCCGACCGAGCTCCCGTGCGAGCACGAACTGCGCCGTGAGGTTGACCTCGAGCACGCGATCCCAGAGGTCGTCTCCGTGCTCGACGGCGGGCCGTCGCTCGATCGTCCCCGCGTTGAGGACGAGAACGTCGAGGCGCGGGAAGTCGGACGCGACCGTCGCGGCGAGCTCGTGCACCGCCTGCCTTTCTCCCAGATCGCAGCGGTACGGACGGAAGCGCCGACCCAGCCCGTCAATCTCGGTCGCCACCTCGTCGCTCGCCTCGAGCGATGCACTGACACCGGCGATGTCCGCCCCCGCTCTTGCGAGCGCGTACGCCGCAGCTCGGCCGATCCCCCGGCGGCAGCCGGTGACGAGCGCCGTTCGGCCGGCGAGATCGAACGGCCTGGCGCCGGCGGCCTCGTCGCTCACGCCTGGCAGTCCACGAGGATCTTCATCGCCGACGAGGTCCGCGACTGCTCCTCGAACACTTCCGGGTAGGCGATCGAGCGGCTCGACGGCTGTGATGAGGCGGTCGAGAGGAAGCCGGCCGTCTTCGAGGAGTTCGATGGCTCGTTCGTAGTCGTCTGCCTCGTACACCCTCGCTCCGCGAAGCTCGAGCTCTTTCCAGAAGAAGTCGAAGAGGCTGACCGGCTGCGGCTCGGGGAAGATCGCGACCAGGACGATGCGCCCTCGCAGGCACGCGAGACGGCTCATCTCCAGAGCGCCTGCCGCCGAGCCGGAGACCTCGAAGACGACGTCGGCGCCGGCTTCGCCGGTCAGTGCGGCCACGTGCTCAGCGACATCGACAGCGCGCGGGTCGACGACATCGAGGCCGAGCTCTCCCGCGAGAGCGAGCCGGCTGGGATTGACCTCGCTCACGAGGACGTTCGCGCCCGTCTCCCTGGCGACGAGTGCGACGAGCAACCCGATGGGGCCGCCGCCGATGACGACCGCCGTCTCGTCGGGACGGAGCTCAGCTCGGCCGACGTCGTGGCATGCGACTGCGAGAGGCTCGGTCAGCGCGGCGATCCTCAGGTCAACGCCCGAAGGCAGCCGATGAAGCGTGAACGCCGGCACGGTCCAGGAGCCCTGGAATGCGCCTGGTGTATCGATCCCGAGGAACTTGAGGTTCCTGCTGATATGGCCGAAGCCCTTGTCGGCGGGTGTCTCGCCGCGTGCGTCGAGCGGCCGCACGACGACGGGGTCGCCGATCTCGAAGCCGTCCACGTCGGCCCCGAGCTCGGCCACTGTTCCCGACATCTCGTGCCCGATCACCTGCGGTGTGCTGACACGGTGGTCCATTGCGCCGTGCGCAATGTGCAGATCGGTTCCGCAGATCCCGCAGTACGCGACCTCGAGCCGCACCTCGCCGTCGGCGGGGGAGCGAGGCTTCGAGTCACGAAGCGCGAAGCGGCCGAGGCCTTCGTAGAAGACGGCCTTCACGGACCGTGGCCGTTGTCGCCGTCCGGAGAGGCGTGACCGCCGGTCAGCGCGAGCGTGTCACCGGTGGCGATCACGCGTCTCAGCCAGTCCTCTCCTTCCGCCAGATGCAGAGCATCGGCCGCACTCGCCCGCTCGGCGTCTGCGGCGCGCAGCGCGAGGTAGATGTCGCGGTGGCGCTGCCTCGTGATCTCGACCGCGCCCTCCTCGGCGATCGTCCGCCACATTCGAGCCCGCAGCATCCCGCTCGACAGGTTCTGGATGAGCGTCGCGAGCGTGGCATTTCCGGCCGCTTGCACGATGATCCGGTGGAACTCGGCGTCGGCGTCGATGAAGGCCTGCGTCGTCTCCGCCGCGTCCATCAGGTCGAGGCAACGCTCCAGAGCTTCGAAGTCCTGCTCCGTGAGCCGAGTGGCCGCGAGACCCGTGGCGACGGGCTCGAGGATGCGCCGGACCTGGTGAACCTCCAGGAGCGTCGGGCCGGCGAGGAGGTCGCCCACGAAGCCCATCCCGGTGAGGAGAAGCTCGGAGTCGAGGCTCGTGACGTACGTGCCGTCGCCGACGCGCGCGTCGAGCACGCCGACGAGCGTCAACGCCCGAACCGCCTCGCGCAACGAGTTACGAGAGAGGCCCAGCTGCTTGGCGAGGTCCTGCTCCCTCGGCAGCTTGGAGCCGGGCGTGAACTCGCCCGAGATGATCAGCTCCTTGATCTTCGCGATCGCCTGGTCGGTCAGCGGTGCTGCCATGCGTCCTCCCGTGCTGGCGACGTCGTCGTGGCCTCGGTGCTCGTGAAGCGATAGACGCGTGCCGCATTCTCCCCGAGGAGGTCGCCGGCGTCGCGGCCAGCGATCGCCTCGGCGAGCCGCGTCGTCGCATCCCAGACGCGGTCGTAGTCGCCGTTCAGCAGCAGGACGGGCCAGTCGCTCCCACACATCAGTCGATTGTGGCCCGAACGCATCGAGCGCAGCGCGGCACGCCGGCAGGAGATCCTCCACCTGCCAGTCACGCCGCGCGGTCGCCGTGTTCAGGCCCGAGAGCTTCGCGTGCACGTTGGGAAATGCTGCTGCGGATCGCAGCTCGCGCTCCCACGTCGTCATCTCCTCGCGTCCGATCGGCGGCTTGCCCAGGTGGTCGATCACGATCAGCAGCTCCGGAAATCGCTGCGCGAGGACGGGAACGTCTGCGAGGTGGCGGGGGAACACGACCGGCAGCTCGAGGACGACGTCTCGCTCCTCGAGGAGGGCGAGGCTTTCGAGCACCGCGGGCCGCAAGATCCAGTGCGGGTCGGCCTCGTTGTGGATGAGATGCCGCACGGCGCGGAACGCTCGGTGCGCCCCTAGCTCGTCGAGCCTCACGCGGGCTCGCTGGGGGTCGTCGAGCACCAGCCATGCGGTGACCGCCGCGATCGAGTCGTGTCGCGCGGCCTCGGAAAGCAGGTAGTCCGTGTCTGTGTCGAGGCACGCGCCCTGCACGAGGACGACGGCGTCGATGCCGTTCCGTTCGAGTAGCGGCTGGAGATCGCTCGGGTCGAACGGGCGCGCGATGGAAGCGTGCTCGGACGTCATCCACGGCTGAGGTGTGTGCGCCGCGTCCCAGAGGTGAACGTGCGCGTCGACGATCATCGCAAAGCGTCCTCAGCCCGACTCGGCGGCGAGTGCAGTCTCCGTCCACGCGAGGCCGTACGGGAACTCGTACCGCGCCAGTGATTCGGGGAGCATCTCGACGCTGTAGCCCGGAGCGGTCGGGGCCACGTAGCGCCCATCCCTTACCACCGCGGGATCGGTGAAGTGCTCGTGAAGGTGATCGACCCACTCCACCACGCGATTCTCGAGCGAGGCGCTTACGGAGATGTAGTCGAACATCGCGAGGTGCTGGACGTACTCGCAGAGGCCGACGCCGCCGGCGTGAGGACAGACCGGTATCCCGAACTTCGCCGCAAGGAGGAGTACGGCGAGAGCTTCGTTCACTCCACCGATCCGGCAGGCGTCCAGTTGGCATACGTCGACGGCGTCGGCTTGGAACAGCTGCTTGAAGATGACGCGGTTCTGAACGTGCTCACCCGTGGCGACGCGGATCGGCGCGATCTCACGACGGATGCGTGCGTGGCCGAGGACGTCGTCGGGGCTCGTCGGCTCCTCGATCCACCACGGTTCGTAGCGGCCGAGGACGCGCATCGCCTCGATTGCTTCGTTCACGCCCCAGAACTGGTTCGCGTCCATCATGAGGACCCCGTCCGGCCCGAGAGACGAGCGGATCAACTCGGCGCGCTTCGCGTCCGCCTCGAGATCGCGTCCGACCTTCATCTTGACGTGGGTGAACCCCGCTGCCTTTGCCTCGCGCACCAGCGTGGCGATCTTGTCGTCCGAATAGCCGAGCCAGCCCGCCGACGTCGTGTACGCCGGATAGCCGATCTGCTCGATCTCCGCAAGGCGCTTGTCGCGTCCGTCCCTCCGGGAGTGCAGCAGGGTTACCGCCTCATCGGGCGTCAGCGCATCGTCGATGTACCGAAAGTCGATCGCGCCGACGATCTCCTCGGGTGACAGGTCCACGAGGTGCCGGAAGAGGGGCTTCCCCTCGCGCTTCGCCCAGAGATCCCACACCGCGTTCACCACCGCGGCCGTGGCCAGATGAATCACGCCCTTCTCCGGCCCGAGCCACCGAAGCTGCCCCTCAGATGCCAGGCTCCGCCAGAAGCCACGAAGGTCGGCGGTGATGTCCTCGAGCGTTCGACCGACGACGACGTGCTCGAGTGCCCGCACGGCCGCGACCACGACCTCTGTTCCGCGACCGTTGGTGAACGTGAGGCCGTGCCCCTCGATGCCGGACGTGGAGTCCGTGTGCAGTACGACGTACGCGCACGAATAGTCAGGGCTCGGGTGCATCGCGTCGGACCCGTCGAGCGACAGGGACGTCGGGAAACGGATGTCCCGCGCGTCCAGCGAGACGATGCGCATCGCAGTCACCGAGCGGCGCCCGTCATGACAGGCTGGGCGTCGATGCCCGTCCCGCCGTTCCGCACTTTCGTGCTCGGGCGATGAGAACGCCGATCGTCACCGACTGCGGGCATGGCGGCTGTTCTAGCCGAATCATCCGATCTTTGTCAACTCTTGAGCCTGAGATGCTTGATTTGTCCCCACGATTCTTGACAAAGATCCGATCTTTCAGTAGAAGCCCCCCATGCACGCGCCAGGTCCAGACTCCGCCGACGCGGGCACGAGTCTGATGGTGGAGCAGGTCGTGGTGTCGGAACCGGAGAAGGAGCCCCCGTCGGTGTCCGAGAGGGTTGATCCGCGGCGGATCGCGATCGATCGCTACCACCTTCTCAGGGTCGGTCTGCTGGCGCTTCGCGCCGGGCCGCTCTTGATCCTCGTGATCCTGATCGGCGTCGTCGTCGCGACCACGCCGGTCTTCCGCACGAGCCAGAACCTCGGCAACGTGCTCTCGCAGACGTCGGTCATCTCCATCCTCGCGCTCGGACAGCTGCTCGTGATCGTCACCCGCGGGATCGACCTCTCGGTCGGCTCGACGATCGCGCTCTCGTCGGTCGTCGGCGCGCTCCTCTATCAGGACGGCTACGGGAGCGCCGTCGTCATCGTCGCGATTCTCGCCACGGGCGTCGCGGTCGGATTCGTGAACGGAGCGGTCTACGTCTGGGGGCGCGTCCCGCACCCGTTCATCGTCACCCTCGCCACGCTCAGCGCCGTGCGCGGGATCGCCCTCTGGGCGTCCGACGGCACGCTGATCTTCGGCATGCCGGGTGCCGTCCAGAAGGTCGGCAGCGACCGCATCTCCTGGTTTCCGATTTCCTATCTGGTCGTCATCGGGCTGGCCTTGCTCGTTCTGATCCTGACAGCCAAGCTCGTCTGGGGCCGCTGGCTGTACGCAGTCGGAGGCAACCCGGATGCGGCGCGACGGGCCGGGATCCCCGTCTCGCGCGTGCTGATCACGGTGTACGTCCTGAGCGGGCTCGCCGCAGGCTTCGGCGGGCTGCTGGTCGCCGGCCTGACGAATGCCGGCTCGCCGAACTACGGTCAGCTGGCCGAGCTCGACGCCATCGCCGCCGTCATCATCGGCGGGGCGGCGTTCGCGGGCGGTCGCGGCCATGTCGGGAACGCGCTCGTCGGAGCGCTGACCATCGGCGTCATCCGAAACGCGCTCAACCTCCACAACGTCGACGCGTTCTTCCAGCTGATCGTGATCGGTGTGGTCATCCTCCTCGCTGTCGAAGCCGACGTCGTGCGGGGCTATCTCGAGAACCGGTTCCGCGTCGCACAGGCGGCGAGGAACGCATGAGCGCGCTGCTCGCAGCCCCGGCCGTCGCGGTGCTCTCCGTGCGCGGCGCAACGAAGCGGTTCGGCGCGGTGACCGCCCTCGACGGCGTCGATCTCGATCTCTACTCCGGAGAGGTGCTCGCGCTGCTCGGCGACAACGGCGCCGGGAAGTCGACCTTGATCAAGTGCTGCAGCGGCGCTCTCCGTCTCGACGGTGGCTCGATCTCGATGGACGGCGCGGAGGTAACGATCCACTCGCCTCGCGACGCGCAGGCTCTCGGGATCGAGACCGTCTACCAGGATCTCGCGCTCTTCGACAACCTGAGCCCGATCGACAACTTCTACGCCGGTCGTGAGCTCGCCGGCCCCACATGGGTGCCACGGTCGCTGCGGATCCTGCGTCGGCGGCGCATGAGGGCCGCAACGGCAGAGGTGCTTGAACGGCTCCAGGTGGTCCTCCCGGAACTGGACGGCTCCGTCGGGCTCATGTCCGGGGGGCAGCGACAGGCCGTTGCCGTCAGTCGCGCCGCGGCATTCGCGTCGAAGGTCGTCATCCTCGACGAGCCGACGGCCGCCCTCGGCCTGCGCGAGTCACGAAAGGTGCTCGATCTCATCCTCCGACTCCGAGACGAGGGGACGGCGGTCATGGTCGTCTCGCACGCAATGGATCACGTGATGGAAGTCGCGGACCGCGCGGTGGTGATGCGGCGCGGGCGCAAGGTCGGGGAGCTCATCCCGTCCGCCGAAACCCACCACGAGATCGTGTCGCTGATCGTAGGGGGTGTTGAGTGAGGACGGGCTAGTCGTTCGTTCGAGTGAGCTTCGCGTGTGGCCGCTCGGCGGCCCGGCAGGCGGGGTGCACGGAGCACAACTTGCGCTTGAAAGAAGAGTCCATGTCGAGTGGAAGGGAGTATCGATGTCCAAAAGACGCGTAGTGGCGCCGTTGGCACTGGTCGCCTCGCTGGCAGCGGTCGCCGTGCTGACGAGCGGCGCCTTCGCCAAGCCGACGGAGCCGCAGAAGAGTGAGGCCGTCGTCAAGCTCGGATTCATCACCAAGTTCCCGGTCGACTTCTTCTTCACGCTGCAGAACGCGGCGAAGAAGTGGGATGCGGCGACACCGGGCGCAAAGGTGCTCTTCGCGCAAGGGAAGAGCGCGACCGACGATGCCGGTGAGATCTCGGCGATTCAGGACATGGTCGCGAAAGGCGTGAAGGGAATCGCGATCACGCCGACGAGCCCAGCTGTCTCGAAGGAGCTCGACAAAGCGATCAAGAAGGGCGTCAAGGTCGTGCTGATGGACAACGACATCCCGACCTGGAAGAGAAAGACGTCGGTCGTCGCGACGAACAACCTCAAGGGCGGGATCCTTGCCGGAAAGTACCTCTCGACGAAGCTCAAGGCTGGAGACACGCTCGGCATCCTCGAGGGCGTCCCTGGAGTTCCTGCGCTCGACGCCCGCGTCAACGGCATGCTCGCCGGTCTCGGGTCCCTGAAGAGCCAGATCAAGGTCGTGTCGAAGCTCGAGACCGACTGCGCGCAGGACAAGGGCCTGAGCGCTGCCCAAGACATGCTCACCGCGAACCCGAACATCACGGCTATCTACTCGGCCTGTGGCCCGCCCGTGCTCGGGCTCGTCCAGGTGCTGAAGACGCAGGGCAAGAAGCCCGGCGACGTCATCGTCGTCGGATTCGACGCGCTGCCTGACGAGGTCGCGCAGATCAAGGCGGGATGGGAGACGGCGAGTGTCGCCCAGTTCCCGGCGAAGATTGGCTCGCTGGGGATCGCCACCCTCTACCGCGCGGTCAAGGGCAAGAAGGTGCCCAAGAACGTCGACACCGGCACGGCGTTGGTGACGAAGGCAAACGCCGGGAAGTTCGGCGGGTAGTACCCCTACGAGACCCGGCGGCGCCGAGCCCTCCCGGCGCCGCCGGACGTCTCTTACGGGGGTGAGACGCTTGACCTAACGGAGCGAGAGCACGCACCTCCTGGTCGCGAAAGCTCGCCCGCAGCCCCTAGCGCTTTGTCTGTCAGTCGAGGAGCGGCGCGGGTTTGAGGTCAGTGGGAAACCGCAAGACTCGCGCCCGACTCAGCTACTTCGGGCTCGGCTTCGTAGTTGGAGAGAGAACCCTTGCCTGGGCCAGTGTTCGGGAATCACGGCTGAGCGCGTGTCGGGCGTCAGCCGATTCGCTCGGCCAGCCCGATGAGAATGCCCTCGGGGCCTCGGACGTAGCAGAGCCGATACACGTCTTCGTACTGGACTACCTCGTGGACGAGTTGCGCTCCGTGCGCCGCTGGACAGCTGTTGCAGGCTCCCTTAAACTCGTCGCGTTGAGTCGCCGCTGACTCTCCGAAACCGAAGGGAGCGCATCATGAGCAGGAGCAAGATTGGTGTCGTCGTCGCGGCCGCTGCCGTGGTCGTGTCCCTCGTGTTCGCGTCGGCGTCTGCGACGAGCACGAACCAGACGGGCCCGATCTATTTCGGCATGGACGCGCCGCTGACCGGGCCAACGCAGCTTGTCGGCCAGAGCGACCGTCAGGCTGTCGAAGCCGTCGTGGCGTACTGGAACGCTCGCGGCGGCATCAAGGGCAGGAGGGTTGTCGTCGACATCCTCGACAACTCCTCGAACCCGTCGCAGGCGGTGCAGAACGTGCAGAAGTTCATCAGCGACTCGAAGTACGTCGGCATCTTGGGCTCGGGTAACGCCGCCGCCGCGGTCGCGACGGGCGCCATCGCGAGTCAGGCGCGGATCCCGTTCATTGCGCTCTCACCGCCGACGCAACTCGTCGAGCCGCCGCAGCCGTATGTCTACATCCTCTCCGCGACCGCTCGACTGTATGCGTACAGCGAGGCGGCCTACCTGCGGAAGCTCGGCATCAAGCGGGTCTGGCTAATGGGCGACAACGGCGGGTTCGGCCGCGACGGCCCGGCGCAGGTCAGCAAGCTCGCAAAGAAGTACGGCC
This sequence comes from uncultured Actinomycetes bacterium, assembly GCA_963815895.1. Lineage (GTDB taxonomy): Bacteria > Actinomycetota > Thermoleophilia > Gaiellales > Gaiellaceae > GMQP-bins7. The sequence goes on from CAWFIP010000002.1 coordinate 1,896,113, forward strand.
TCGAAGTCGTGGACACTACGATCTTTTCGCCGGCGTCCACGGACTTCTCCGCCGAGCTGACGAAAATAAAGAACTCAGGCGCCCAGGCGCTATGGCTCTGGACGGCGACGCCCGCCGGGGCAACGATCGTCAAGCAGTTCAAGCAGCTTCAGCTATCGCAACGGCTCGTCCTCACGGGCGCGAACGTCTCGCCGCAGTTCCTGCAGGGGACGTGCGGGGACGTGAACGGTGCGATCGTCAACTCGTTCCTTGCCACTGCGTGGACGTTCCTGCCGAAGAAAAACCCGGTTCGTGCGCAGGCCGCCCTGCTTCGCAAGATCCTGAAGCGGCCCGTCTCGAACTTCGACGGCGATGCGAGCGCCGCGCTCTGGGCGTACAAGGCGGCGATCGAGAGGGGCAGCGCCAGCCGCGCGGGCATCAACAACGCGCTCGAGTCGAAGCTCCGCGGACTCGTCACGCCGGCCGGCAAGATCTTTCTCTCTCAGGCGAACCACACAGGCCTGCAGCTCGACTCGATGTGGGTCGGAAGGATCCAGAATTGCCAGGTGAAGCCGCTCTTCGGCGCGGCCTTCGGGAAGACGAAGTAGCAGCTGCGATCGCCGCAGGCGCGGATGCCCGCGCCTGCGGCGACGTGGCCGAGGGGAACGGCTCAACTCGGCGCGGGGCCCGGCTTTCAAGCCCGTTTCAGCATGCTTGACAGGTTGCCTGAGTCATTCATACTCCCTCGTGTCCTGTCCCAAGGCGGGGCGTGCCGCTCCGCTGGTTCGAGCGGGAGGTAGATCGTGAACGCAGTAGCGGCTGGGCTTCGAAGCGCTCTCCTCGTCGTGCTCGCGGCGCTGGCGGTCGTCGTACCGACGGCGTCCTCGGCACCGGCCTCGGTCGAGCACTTCACCGGGACGCTGACCGACGGGGCGACCTGGATCGCAGACGTGCCATCGAACTGGAACGGTGTACTGCTCCTCTACAGCCATGGCTTCGGGCCTCCGCTGCCGGCGAATGCGCCCGATGCGGGGACGAGAGACGCATTGCTCGAGCGCGGCTACGCGCTCGCAGGCTCGTCGTACGACCCGAACGGATCATGGTGGGCACTCGACAGCGCCGTGCGGGATCAGTTCGAGACGATCGACGCGGTGTCGTCCGATGCTCTCCCAAGCGAGCCCGACCGCGTGCTCGCCGTCGGTTCGTCCATGGGGGGCCTGATCAGCGCGCTCGAGGCGCAACAGGGCGCCGGGATCATCGACGGCGCGCTCAGCACGTGCGGGATCGTCGCCGGCGCGATCCATCTCAACAACTATCAGCTGGACGCGGGCTACACGATCGCGAAGCTGCTCCTCCCTGCCGGGCAAGCGCCGAAGCTCGTGAACTTCGCGAACCCGGGAGAGGGCGCGGCCACCGGTGCGATTCTCACCGCGGCTGTTCAGGAAGCGCAGAAGACGCCCGAGGGCCGCGCGCGGCTGGCACTCGTGTTCGCGTTCCTCAACGTCGTGCCCTCGGCACCGGGCGTTCCAATGCCGCCCACAAGCGATGCCGCAGCGGTCGAGGCCGCGCAGTTCGCGAGCGCCGTCGAGTCCTTCCCGGTGCTCAACTTCGTGGAGTTCGGGCGCTTCTGGATCGAGCTGTCCGCAGGCGGGAACGGCTCGTGGACGCTTGGAGAGGACTTCTCGGCGCTGGCCGAGCGCTCTCCATACAACAAGGTGGTCAAGACGCTGTACCGGCAGGCGGGGCTGGACCTGAAAGCGGAACTCGCGAGCCTCACCGCCGGTGCCGACATCCCGGCCGATCCGGCCGCGATCGCCTCGCTGCATACGACGTCCGTGCCGAACGGCCACCTGGACGTTCCCGAGCTCAACCTCCACACGGTCTCCGACCCGCTGGTTCCCGTGCAGCACGAGAACGAGTACGCAGACGTCGTGCATGCGGCGGGCAGCAACAACTTGCTGCGACAGGCGTATGTCGACCGGTGGGGCCACTGCTCGTTCAGCCCAGCCGAACTGGTCGCCGGCGTCGAGGCGCTCCGCGAACGGGTTGACCGTGGCTTCTGGGGCTCCCTCGCCGACCCACGAAAGCTCCAGGAGCGAGCCAGCGGCCTGGGTCTCGGCGAGGCGGCCTTCGTCAAGTTTCACCCGCCTGCACTCTCGGGCGACAACGGCGATTTCGACCCGAACCGGAACGCGCGCATCCCCTGATGAGACGAGTCCCGTCGCCACCCGGACGTGGCCTGCCGTCCGGGTGGCGGACGTGAGACGATGCGACGATGACTGAGTCCCTGCGCGTAGAGGAATCGGCGACCACGCGGGCCGAGCCTGGAATGTGCTACGCGATCGCCCGTCTGCAGCAGCGGATCCTCGCAGGCGTGACGGAGCTCGTGGCACCACTCGGGCTGACCACGCTCCAGTTCACGACGCTCAGCGTCCTCAAACGACACGGTGCGCCTCTCTCGACGTCGCAGCTCGCGCGGCGCGCGCTCATGACGCCGCAGTCCATGAGTGAGGTGATCCACGCACTCGAACGCAAGGGACTGATCAAGCGCAACCCACACCCGAATCATCGGAGAACGCTGCCCGCGACCCTCACCGCGAAAGGCAGGCGCGTCCTCGCTTCGTGCGAGCAATCGGTGGCAGAGTTCGAAGACACAATGCTCCACGGCTTTACCGGAGAGGAACGGGAGGCGTTCCTCACTATGGTCAAAGAGGCGGTCCGTAACCTCGACGGCGGCTTCCCGCGTCACTAGCCTGCGAGCTGTGTATCAGGTAGCCTGAATCACGTGGCGGCCCCTGTCGCGCTCGCATCGCGGCCTCGCGACGAGTTGGCGTGTGAGCTCCTTGGCGTCACCAAGATGTTCGGCGCGGTCAAGGCCGTCGACGCTGTCTCGTTCGGCATCGGGGCCGGCTCTCTCACCTGCCTGATCGGGCCCAACGGCGCCGGAAAGTCAACGCTCCTCGGCTGCATCTCCGGCCTCCATGCCGTGGATGCGGGCGAGGTTCGCGTCGGCGGACGTGACATCACACGCTGGCCGCCACACCGTCGGGCCCGACATGGTCTCGCCACGGTCTTCCAGACGAACCGCCCGCTCGCGGAGCTTGACGTTCTCGACAATGCGGCCGTCGGCGCACACGTTCGTTCGCGAGCCGGGTTCGTGGAGAGCATGTTGCGGCTCCCGTGGCAGAGGCGGGAAGAGGAGCGCGTGCGGCGGGCGGCGCGTGAGACGCTCGAGATCGTCGGGCTCGACGACCGCGCCTCGGCGCCCGCAGCTGTGCTCCCACTGGGGCAGCTCCGGTTGCTCGCGATCGCACGTGCTCTCGCCCAGCAGCCCCAAATTCTCCTGCTGGACGAGCCAGCCGCGGGGCTACACGCCGGAGAGAAAGCGCGGCTGATCGACGCGCTGCGGAGGCTCTCCGAGCGTGGGCTCACCATGGTGCTCGTCGAACACGACATGCAGTTCGTCGGGGCGATCGCAGAGCGAGTCGTCGTGCTCGACCGCGGACGGGTCATCGCCGACGGCGCGCCCTCCGATGTCAGGAGCGACCCGCAGGTGATCGCCGCCTACCTCGGCTCAGCTTCCCTGTGACGGCTCTCGTGGAGGTACGCGATCTCGTCGTCCGCTACGGGCCGGCGGTCGCGCTTGACGGAGTCTCGCTTACCCTCGGTGCCGGCGAGCGGGTCGCACTCGTCGGCGCCAATGGCGCGGGAAAGACGTCACTGCTCAATGCCATCTGCGGTGTTGTCCGGCCAGCCCAAGGCACCGTTCGAGTCGCGGGAGACGACGTGACGGGAAAAGCTCCGAACCTCGTCGTCCGGCGCGGTCTCACGCAGGTACCGGAGGGGCGTCAGGTATTCCCCAGCCTGCCCGTCGAGGCGAATCTCCTGCTGGGCGCGTTCGGGCGCTCATTCCGGACCGAAATCGTGACCTCGACCGTCCGGTACCTTCGCCGCCGCGGCGACGCGCGACAGCGCCTCGACCGCATCTACGCGCTGCTGCCGAAGCTGTACGAGCTGCGCGAACGCCCAGCCGGTCGGACCTCCGGCGGCGAGCAGCAGATGGTCGCAATCGGACGTGCACTCATGGCCGAGCCCCGCGCGCTCGCGATCGACGAGCTCTCGCTCGGCCTGGCACCGCTCGTCGTGGAGCAGCTCGTCGAGTTTCTGCACCGGCTGAACGACGAGGAGCACGTCGCCATCCTGCTGGTGGAGCAGAACGCACTCCTCGCGTTCGACCTGTGCGAGCGCGCGTATGTCCTGGAGACGGGGCGGGTCGTCCTCGAGGGTCAGAGCAAGCAGATTCGCGACCGCCCGGAGGTGCACAGCGCATATCTGGGAGGCGGCCCCGGATGACCGAGTTCCTGCAGCTCGTCGTCGTCGGCCTCTCGACCGGATCCGCGTTCGCGCTTGTCGGGATGAGCCTCGTGCTCGTCTACCGGACGACCGGGATCGTGAACTTCGCGCAGGGCGTGTTCGTCGTGATCGGGGGCCTCTTCACCTTCCAGCTCTCGGACGACATGCCGCTCGCACTGGCGAGTCTGGTCTCGATCCTCATCGCCGCGCTTCTGGCGTCGATTCTCGCGGTCGTCGCCATTGGCTTCCGTGGACGAACGACGAGCCTCGCGAGCACGATCATCACGCTCGGAGCCGCGTTTCTCGCACAGGCGCTGCTCCTGCTCGAGTTCGGGGACATTCCCCGCAGCTATGCCGGCATCTCCGACCGCGCCTGGAACGTCGGGGGCGTTCTCGTCCAGCCGCAGTACGTCCTCATCGCAGGGGTCGCGCTGCTCTGTGCGGTCGCGCTGACGCTCGTCCTCCGCTGGACGATCGTCGGGCAGGCACTCGTGGCCTGCTCGGACTCTCGTCGCGCCGCCGAGCTCGTCGGACTCAACATCCGCTCACTCGGCGTGGTCGCGTTCGTCGGAGCGGGGGCGCTCTGCGCGCTTGGCGGCTCGCTGCTCGCGCCGAGCAACCCCATGACGTACAGCTCGGACGTCGCGATCACCGTGAACGGCTTCGCGGCGGCCGTCTTCGGTGGGCTCGGATCCATCCGTCTCGCCCTCCTTGGCGGATACGCGCTCGGGATCCTCGAGCAGTTCGTGGTCGGCTATGTCGATCCGCAGTACAGCCTGATCATCGCCCTGATCTTGATGCTCGTCCTGATCGGCTGGCGGTCACGGGCCGAGATCGCGAGTGCATCGCACGACGCGCACGCGGCGATCCGGCGTGCGCGTGTTCCCTGGCCTGCGCCGGTCCGGATCGGGCTCATCCTCGCCGGAGCAGTGTTCGCGTGCTGGCTTCCCTACCAGCTGTCGACGTTCGACGTGGCGCTCTACGACCGCATGGGGCTGTACGCGCTCGTGGCGATCGGTCTCACGCTTCTGATGGGGTACGCGGGGCAGATCTCGCTCGGGCAGGGGGCGTTCTTCCTCATAGGCGCTTACACATCGGCGATCCTGACGGTGGGCATCGACCCCGACACCCGCTTCGTCGATCCCGAGGCCGGCGTTCCGCCGGTCCTCGCAGTGCTTGCGGCACCGGTCGTGGCTGCAGTGCTCGCCGCGGTGATCGGCGTGCCGCTGTTGCGCCTCCACGGTCATTACCTCGCGTTCGCGACGCTCGCGCTGGCCCTCATTGCCTTCTCCGTCCTGTCCGCGTGGGACCGGTTCACGGGTGGTCAGTACGGGATCACGGTCACGAAGCCGCTCACCGTATTCGGGCACGACCTGCGCGGCCCGCTGCACGCAGCCGTCGTTTGGGGGGTCGTTGCGATCGCCTTGCTGCTGGCGACGAACCTCGTTCATTCGCGGGTCGGGCGTGCCCTGAAGGCGATCGCGACCGACGAAGCTTCCGCCGCGGCTTCGGGCATCCCGGTAGCGAGCTACAAGCTCCGACTGTTCGTCGTCGCCGCCGCACTCGCCGGGCTCGGCGGGGGCCTCTTTACCTTCGCGTTCCTCATCGTTTCGCCGGAGGCGTTCCCGATCGTGCTCAGCATCGAGTTCGTCGTCATGGTCGCCGTCGGCGGGCTGGGCAACATCTACGGCGCCGTGGTCGGGACGGTGGCCATCCTCTACCTCGAGCAGAAGCTCCGTGACCTGGGCACGCGGCCGGATCTCTTCGGCTGGGACCTCCCCGACGCCGCCCCGACCGTGTTCTCCTTCGGTGTGTTCGGGCTGATCCTCATGGCGATCATGCTCTTCTTCCCGCGCGGGCTGCTTCCAGCGGTCGGTGACGCGACGGCGGGAATTTGGGAGAGGATCCGCGGCGTCGGCCGGCGCGGCGCTACACCGCCAGCCCCAGCAGCCGGGCGGCGTTCTGCGTGAGGACGAGAGGTCTCACTTCGTCCCGGGAGTAGCGCGGGCGAAGTCCTCGAGCCAGCGGTCCGGCCTGACGAGCGCCTCACGCAGCACGCGAACGCACTCCTACGCGAAAGCGTTCTTCCGGCTCCGATTACCTAAGGCGCCGTCCGCTTCCAGGCCCCAACCTCTGAGCCCGTTCACAGGGGTGGTGTGGGCCTCAGCGCCTATTCGGTAACGCGTGCGCGCGAGGACGAGCTCGGACTCTCGCGCGATCCTCCCCGTCACCAGGCCCCGACCCGAGAAAGATGTTCGCGGGGGTGGGGTGGTGCGTCGCTCCTTATCTACTAAGCCTGCGCGCGCGTGGGCGCGAGGAGATAGCTGGCGTCTTGTCGGGCCGTTCCGCCGTTCGCGATCAGACCGGCGACTTCGTGCGGTCGGGGCCTGGGTCTACGGTCATCGTCACCTCTCCGCTCTCGCTCGGCAGCTTCATCTCCACCGGCGCCTCCGGCCCAGGTATCGAGTCGCCGAGCCGCGCCACGATCCTCCCACCGACGACGCGCGCCGGCTCCTACATTGGTGATGCTTTCTGGGGCTACTCAACGGGTGCTCGAATGCGGCGGGGAGTCATCACCGAATCGATGTAATGACACACAATTTCGGTCGTCACGTGGTCGTGGTCATGCGGCCCCTCGCCGAGGTCGCTCGGCGGACGTTGCAGCGTCGAGAGCCCGAACGCCCCATGCGTCCGGCGCCGCGTCGACAGATTTGTGACGTGAAGCGCTGGAGCGCCGGCTCAGCTAGCTCGGAGCGGCCTCCGCTCTCCGCGAGGAGGCGGGGATCGTCCCCGAACGACTCGACCCTGACGAGCATGCCCCGCGACTCATGGGAATCTCGACGGGGAGGGGGCGGTGAAGCCTTGATGACCTCCGACATGCAGAGTCGGAGGTCGTCCGGAATCACCGATGAATGCAGGCGTCGCGGGGCCGTGTCAGACCGATGTCAGATCTCGAAGACGTTCAAGCGATGTCGGCGAGTGCCCGAGCGACGTTCGCACGAGCTTCCGGCTCCCAGTGGCCGAGCTCCGAGCGGAGCGCGTCGTGTCCAAGATCGGCGAAGGCGCGGATTGCCTGCGCGTGTGAAATCGCGAAGACCAGCTTCATCTCCTCCCAGCTCATGGCCTCAACCTCGGCAACCGAGCTCGGCATCCGTGGGGTCGGGACCTCCGCTTCTCCGACTCGGCCGAGACCCTCGCGGAGGAGCGTCTCTATGGCCTTGATACGTGCGCCGTGATCGGGAACCGAGATCTCTTGCCGGAAGCGCTTCCCGCAGTCGGGACACGTGCACGTCGCCCATGACTCTCGGCTCGTGCTCGTTGCTGCCTCGAGGAGTACTCGCCTGATCGTCTCGACCTCTTCGGCCGCTGTGAGTGCGAGTGCCGGCCTGACTGCTGACGGAGACGCCGGCTGGGAGGAGGCAGGCTCGAGGGGCTCGGACTCGGCGATCACCGGCGCATGCTGCCGAGCATTCCGCCTCTTCAGCTGATCGCCGTTGGCGACGACGTCATGGCCGAGCTCGTCCGCGAGGGCTGCGTGGTACGCGCAGAACTCGTCGTGTGTCGCGACCGAGCGACACGGGTCGCCGTCGCGGAGCTTCGCGCTGCAGAGACGCTCATGCCTGAATTGTGCATGGCGTCACGGGTGCGTGTGCGGAGCCTGCACGCATCCCCGAGTAACGCGGCGGCTCAGCTGTCGAGTTCGAATGCGGTTTGCCCGCCGGTCGCGACGAGCTCCTGCAGCGCCGCGCGACCATCTCCAATGAGGGGATCGCCATGCGCAAGGAGAACGTGCTCGAAGTCGAGCTGGTCGAGGAGGCGCGCGTAGGCACCAAGCAGTGCGCGCTTGGTGGCGGGAGGGTCGTCCATGAGACTGTCGGGAACGAAGCCGGGCGAGCTTTCCCGTCGCCCGCGGACGACGCCGTCGGCGAGGGCGATGGCACGCTGTTCGGGGAGGTAGAGGGCAGTTTCGTCGGGGCAGATGCCTCCCACCTCACAAGCCAGGACGCCACCGGGCAGCGTGTCCCCTGGTTCGAACCCTTCGACGACCTCGCCGTGGGTGAACTCGTGCAGGCCGGCGCGGTTGCAGTGCACGGAGCATCCGAACGCCTCGACGAAGCGGGCGCTGTCGCGGTAGTGGTGGCGGTTCGAGAGAAGCACGGCGTTCGGGCTATTCGTGCGCTCGGAAAACCACTCGAGCCCATGCTCCGACGGCACGAGCGGGTCGATCGCCACGCCTTCACGATCGAGCCAGTAGGACGAGACGTCGATGTGGATGCGTGGGTGCAGCGTCGTCCAGTGAAAGACGCCTGGAAGGACCTCCCGCATCGACGCACGATAGCCCCGCCGCCCTTGCGCCAGATTTCCGCTCAAGGGCGTGCCGCTCTCGCGTGCGCGCGCGTGCGCGCGAGGCTGAGCTCGGAGTCTCGCGAGGCGAGGCCAGGCCCTGCGATCTAGGCCCAACTGCCGAGCGCCTCGCGAGGGGTAGGGATATCCGAGGGACTCAACTCATCGTGGCGGGTGCAGAATGAGCACCGTGGATGCCGAGCCGATCATGGCTGAGTGGGGTGTGATCCCGTCGATCCGTGTGCAGGACATGGCAGAAGCTCTTGCCTTCTACCGTGGAACGCTCGGGTTCACCCTCGACAGCGGTGGTAACGACGCGAGCAACTCATCCCTCACACGCGGTGACGCACACGTGATGATCGAGACAGCAGCCGATCACTTCGGCGACGAATACAACGCTGCGATCAGGGAGCGCCTGGGGACACCGTCGTGCATCGCCCTATACATGGAGGCCTCAGATCTCGCCGCGTTCCACTCCAGGCTAGTAGCAGCAGGTGCACGGATAATCGACCCGCTAGCAGCGCGACCGTGGGGTCAGCAGGAGTTCACCGTGGAAGATCACGAGGGAAACTGGCTGACCTTCTGGAAGAAGATGCGCACCGACTAGCGAGGCCGCGACCAGGCGGGTGCCGTGGGACATGGCCTCCCACTTCGTGAGTAGGCGGTTAGGCGAGATCCGGCATGAGCACAGGCGTCGCGGACGCTGGTCAACTGGTGGTCAACCAGATCTGTCCACGCGGGAGACGTGCGGTCCGCCGCCGCTAGCTGCCTCGCGGTTCAGCGTCCTCGGGCGTCAACATCACGATGGGAATCAGTCGAGCCGTGCGCTCCTGGTAGCGGGCGTACCCAGGGTGGGTGGTCGTGACGAGGGGCCAGAGCCGGTCGTGCTCCTCGACGGTCGCGGCCCTCGCCGTCACCCTCGAGGTCGCCATACCGATCAGCACCCTTGCCCGGGGATCGCGCTGAAGGTTGAGCCACCAAGCGGGCGGCAGGTCCGAACCGCCGAAGGAGCCGATCACGACGAGGTCTGCGCCGTCGCGGAAGTACGTGAGCGCGGCCGTGCGGGGTTTGCCTGACTCCCGCCCGGTCGTCGTCAGGAGGAGCACCGGCATCCCAGCCACGCGGCCAAGGAGGCGGCCTCCGCTGGCACGGTAGACGCCGCTGTGCATGCGCGACATGGCACGTATCAGGAAGCGGCGCAGTCGTTCGCGGGTGTGGGACAAATCGGCGACACCAGATCCTGGGCTATCCGAGGGCGACTGGCGAGTCCGGCCTGCGGGCCCACCGACCGAGCACCTCGCGAGGTGAGGGGCCGGCGAGCTAGACGCGAGCTCCCCCGCGGCGGATGATCACACGGCGTGCGATCCGATCTACCGAACGGCACCGTCACCTTCCTCTTCACCGACGTCGAGGGCTCGACGAGGCTTCTGCACGAGTCGGGCGCCGAGGCATATGCGGACGCGCTCGCCGAGCACCGGCAGGTGGTGCGGGACGCCTGCGCCGCGCACGGCGGCGTCGAGGTCGACACGCAGGGGGACGCCTTCTTCGTCGCCTTCCCGACTGCGCCGGGGGCGCTGGCGGCTGCGGCGGCGATCACGAAGCGCCTCGCCCCCGGGCCGATCAGCGTTCGTATCGGGCTGCACACGGGGACGCCACTCGTCACCGACGAGGGCTATGTCGGGCCGGACGTCCACAGAGCGGCGAGGATCGCCGCCTCGGGCCACGGCGGGCAAACGCTCGTCTCGTCCTCGACCGCAGCGCTGGTCGAGCACGACGGCTTGCGCGACCTCGGCGAACATCGCCTGAAGGACCTCTCGGCACCCGAGCGCGTGTACCAGGTCGGCGACACCGAGTTCCCCCCTCTACAGTCCCTTCACCGCACCAACCTGCCGGTGCCGGCGACACCGTTCGTGGGCCGGAAGCGCGAGCTCGAGGACATCGCGGTACTGCTCAACCGCGAGAACGTCCCCCTGCTCACTCTGACCGGACCGGGTGGCACGGGCAAGACCCGCCTTGCGCTACAGGCCGCTGCGGAGGCTGCAGAGCACTACCCCGACGGGATCACCTGGGCCCCGCTCGCGTCACTGCGCGATCCCGCGCTGCTGCTCCCGACGGTCGCGCAAGGTCTCGAGCTCAGCGAGGAGCCGGGAAAGCCGCTCACCGAGACGCTGGCCACGGCGCTCGCCGGCAAGCGAGCGCTCCTCGTGCTCGACAACGTCGAGCATCTCCTTCCCGACGCGGCGGCCGACGTCGCCACGCTTCGCGACCTCGACGGCCCGAAGGTGCTCGTGACGAGCAGGGAACGGCTCCGCATCGGCGGTGAGCAGGCATGGCCGGTGCCGCCGCTTGCCGAGTCCGACGCGGTGGAGCTCTTCACCGCCCGCGCGCTCGCGATCGACCCGTCGTACTCGCCAAGCCCGGCGACCGCGGAGCTATGCGACCGGCTCGAGGAGTTGCCGCTGGCAATCGAGCTGGCCGCAGGCCGTACGGGGCTCTTCAGCACCGACGAGCTGCTCGAGCGGCTTTCGCAGCGACTCGACCTCCTCCAGGGCGACCGGGAGGCCGACCCGCGCCAGCAGACACTGCGCGCGACGATCGAATGGTCGTACGACCTTCTGGCGCCGGACGAACAACGCCTCTTCCGATCCATCTCCGTCTTCGTCGGCGGCTGCACGTTCGAGGCGGCCGAGGCCGTGTGCGGCGTCGACGCCCACACGCTGCAGTCGCTCATCGACAAGAGCCTCGTCCGCAAGCGTCCGACCGAGCTGGGATCGCGCTACTGGATGCTCGAGACGATTCGCGAATTCGCTCTCGAGCGACTGGACGCGAGCCGAAAGACGCCGCGCCTTCAGGAGCTGCACGCCGACTACTACGTGGCGCTTGCCGAACGCGAGTGGCCGGAGCTCCGCGGGCCGGAGCAGGCGGCTGCGCTGCGCCGGCTCGAGAGCGAGGACGCAAATTTCCGAGCGGCGATCGCCTGGGGCTGCACCGAGGACCGCTCGGAGCTCGCGCTCCGGCTGGCTGCGTTCCTCTGGCGATTCTGGTGGGTTCGAGGTCTTCTCTCCGAGGGCCGACAGTGGCTGAGCAAGGTCCTCGCGCTGCCACCCGAAGGCCCCGACGATGTGCGGGCGACCGTGCTGGAGGGCGCCGCAGCTCTCGCGTGGGGCCAGGCCGACGCCGAGCGGGCCGAGGCGTATGCCGAGGAAGCGCTCGAACTATTCCGGCGCATCGACGACAAGCGCGGCGTCGCGCGGGCTCTGAACCACCTCGGCCTCGTCGCCCAGGAGCGCGGCGCCTACGACCGAGCTCGCCGCTTCTTCGAGGAGAGTGGCGACCTCGCACGAGACGTCGGAAACGAGCGAGGGTACGCCGTCGCGGTCGTCAACCTCGGTGGGCTCGCGCTCATCGAGGGCGACTACCCGCGTGCCCGAGAGTTCTCCGAGCTGGGGCTGCGCCTCCACCGCGACGACGACTCCCACGACGGAGAGGCGATCTCGCTCCTCAACCTCGGCTTCGCGGCGCTCGAGGAGGGAAGCGTCGGCGAGGCGAGGAAGCACCTCGAGCAGAGCTGCGAGCTCCTTCGCGAGCTCGGCTTCACCGAGTACCACGCGTTCGCTCTCGAAGGGCTTGCAGCCCTCGCTGTTGCGAGCGGCGCTCCGCAGGACGCCGCTCGTACCCTCGGGCGCGCCGAGGCGCTGCTGGAGTTGGCAGACGCGTCGCTCGGCCCATTCGAGCGCAGGCTTCACGAGACGACGCTGGCTTCCATCCGTGAGCAGCTGGACGCCCCAGCCCTGGCCGAAGCGTGGAGTGAAGGCCGCGCCGACGCCGATCGCCGCTGACCGGAACGCAATGACGATTGCGCGAGGCTCGTGGCCTAGTGGACAGACATCTTCGCGCTTGAGACTGGGCACAAGCTCACGAAGGCTCGTTCACTGTAAGTGGGTTTCCGGCACCCCACCCCAGGTTCCGCGTGCGCGCGCGTGCGCGCGAAAGAAAGCGGCGGGCGCTGCCGATCGCCCGGGGGGCCCGAGCAGGCCCCGACTCAACGAACATGCTGATGGGGGGTGGTAGCCCCCGCACCTTCTACTGCGCGTGTGCGTGCGTGCGCGTGGGGATCGGGTTGCACGTGTCACTTCGGCGTTCCTCGGTTTTCGGTGACTGCGTTCCCGAGAACAAGGCTATGTGAGCGAGGTTCGCCGATCCGATTCCCGAAACCCGTGCACGCAGGCTGCGGGTAGACGGGGGCAGGTACTCGCTCGGCCGCTCAACGCTCAAGCGCCATTCGCGAACACTCGCACATCCCAGGATCGTCTCCTCGGACTCCGCTTCGAGGATTGCCGTACGTACGGACGCCAATGGTCCTACCCGGGCGCCTGCGCCGTAGTCTCTGCGCGTGATCGTCTGCCCGAGTTGTGGCCAGGAGAACCCCGACGGCTTCCGCCTGTGTGGAATGTGCGGTGCGTCGCTCTCCCGCGAGCCGGCTGCAGGGCGTGAGGAGCGCAAGGTCGTCACCGTGCTCTTCTGCGACCTCGTCGGCTTCACCGCGAAGGCCGAGAAGCTCGACCCGGAGGACGTGCGGGCGATCCTCGGCCCGTACCACGAGCGCGTCCGCTCGGAGCTGGAGCGCCATGGCGGCACCGTCGAGAAGTTCATCGGCGACGCGGTGATGGCGCTCTTCGGCGCCCCGACGGCGCACGAGGACGATCCCGAGCGGGCCGTCCGGGCCGCGCTCGCCATCCGCGATTTCGCGGTCGAGGAGGGGCTCGAGCTGCGCGTCGGGGTCACGACCGGAGAGGCGCTTGTCTCGCTTGGCGCCAGCCCGTCCGACGGCGAGGGGATGGCATCGGGCGATGTCGTTAACACAGCCGCTCGCCTGCAGAGCGCCGCTCCCGTGAACGGGATCCTGGCCGACGAGACGACCTATCGCGCGACACGTCAGGCGGTCGAGTACCGCGAAGCCGCTCCCGTCGCCGCGAAAGGCAAGGCGGAGCCGATCGCGGTGTGGGAAGCGACGGCGGCGCGCTCGCGCTTCGGTGTCGATGTTACGCACCGCGCTCGATCGGAGCTCGTCGGTCGCGAGCGCGAGCTCTCGATTCTCAGCGACGCATTCGAGCGCGCCCGCCAGGAGCGGATCCCACAGCTCATCACGCTGGTCGCCGTCCCGGGGATGGGGAAGAGCCGGCTCGTGTACGAGCTCGGACGACTGGTCGACTCCGACCCCGAGATCGTCACCTGGCGCCAGGGGCGTTGCGTCGCGTACGGCGACGGAGTTGCCTTTTGGGCGCTTGCGGAGGTCGTGAAGGCGCAGGCCGGCCTCCTCGAAGGAGATACCGAGGACGATGCGGCCGAGAAGCTGCATGCCGCCGTCGCGGATGCGCTCGAAGACGAACGAGATGCCCGCTGGGTCGAGTCGCATCTCCGCCCGCTGATCGGGCTCGAAGCCGAGACCGGCCTTGGGGGCGACCGCCGCGGCGAGGCCTTCGCGGCCTGGCGTCGCTTCCTCGAGGCACTCGCTGAGCAGCGCCCGCTGGTGCTCGTGCTCGAGGACCTGCACTGGGCCGATGACGGCCTGCTCGACTTCGTCGACGAGCTCGTCGACTGGCTGAGTAGCGTTCCGCTTCTCGTCGTTTGCAGCGCCCGACCGGAACTCCTCGAACGAAGGCCCGGCTGGAGCGGTGGGAAGCTCAACGCGACGACACTGGCGCTGTCCCCGCTCTCCTCCGAACAGACCGCTCTCCTCATCTCAAGCGTGCTCGATCGCTCGCTTCTCCCGGCCGAGATCCAGAAGGTGCTCCTCGAGCGTGCCGAGGGCAACCCGCTCTTCGCCGAGCAGTTCGCGCAGCTCTACCTCGAGCGTGGCTCAGTCGATGGCCTGGAGCTTCCCGAGACGCTGCAGGGGATCGTTGCCGCCCGCCTCGACGGACTCTCGACCGAGGAGAAGACGCTCCTTCAGGACGCCTCCGTCGTCGGGAAGGTCTTCTGGACTGGTGCGGTGCGTGGAGACGGCGATGTGGCGCGACTCCTTCATACCCTCGAGCGCAAGGGCTTCCTGACTCGACAGCGGCGCTCCTCGGTCGAGAGCGAGGGCGAGTGGTCGTTCGCACACATGCTCCTGCGCGATGTCGCCTACGGGCAGATCCCACGCGCCGAGCGCGCTCGAAAGCACCGTGCGGCAGCCGAGTGGATCGAGAGTCTTGGCCGGTTGGAGGACCACGCCGAGCTGCTCGCATTCCACTGGGCGTCGGCGCTTCAGCTCGCGCGGGCCGCCGGTCAGGACACCGCACCGCTCGAGGTGCAGGCGCGCCCGGCTCTCCGCGCGGCGGGTGAGCGCGCGTTCTCTCTCGGCGCGTTCGAACGTGCCGCGGACTACTTCCAGAATGCTTTGGAGCTGTCCGAGGACGAGGATCGTCCTCAGCTCTTGTTCGAACGCGCACGCGCCCTCTTCTGGACGGGTACCCAGGACCGCGAGGACGCGCTGGACGTCGCAAGGCATGCGCTCCACACAGCGAGTGATGACGAGCACGCCGCAGAGGCGGAAATCCTGCTCGCGCGCACATTGTGGGAGCAGGGCCGGCGAGACGCAGCAGACGCCCACCTCGAACGCGCCGAGGAGCTCGCGAGCAGAGGCGCGCCTTCAGAGGCGAAGGCGCGTGTGCTGGGCATGACCGCGCGCCTTCGAGCACTTCGCGGTGAGGAAGAGGTCGCGCGGAGGATCGCCGACGACGCTCTGGCGATGGCTGACGTGCTGTCGCTCGACGAGCTGCGGTCGTACTCCCTCGGCACCATTGGGCTGACGAAGGATCGGCTCGGCGACCCCACCGCGATCCGTGACCTGGAACGGAGCCTCGAGCTGGCGCTTGCTGCCAACTCGCCGGTCGCGAGTCAGGCCGCCAACAACCTCGGTGTCACCTCATGGAACCACGGAGACGTAACACGCTGGAGGGAGCTGATTCTCGAGTCCCGTCGTCTTGCCGAACGGGTTGGCGACGTGCAAGGGGCACGTTGGGCCCAAACGAACCTCATAACCGAGGACTTCCTGAGTGGTCGCTGGGAGAGGGCCCTTGCAGGCGCCGACGAGTTCATCGCGGAGTGCGAGGCCGGGCGGCCGCACTACATGGAGGGGAGCACACGTGACATCCGAGCCGAAATTCGACTCGCTCAGGGCGACACGACGGGTGCGCTCGAGGACGTCGACCGGTCGCTCCTCCTTTCTCGTGAGGCGAAGGACCCGCAGGCCTTGGTGCCTTCGTTCAAGGTGGCCGCTCGCGTGTACGCGTCGCTCGGGCGTGTCGACGTGGCTCGCGGGCTGGCCGCTGAACTGCTGCCGCTTGCGCTCGCGCACTCGTCCGAGAACCTTTTCTTCCACCACCCGCTCTGGCCCGCGAAGCTGGGAATCACAGCGGATGTCCGCAACCTCTTCAAGCGCGCTCGACCAAGCCCTTGGCGGGACGCCCAGCTGGCACTCTTGGACGGAGCGTATGCGACGGCTGCGCAGATCTACGCGGAAGTCGGGTACAGCTCAATCGAGGCGGAGATCCGCATGTTGGCCGCAGAGGACCTGATCGAGAGCGGCCATCGCGCAGAAGGCGAAGTCGAGCTCCAGAAGGCGATCGCCTTCTACCGCACGGTAGGTGCAAGCTTCTACCTCAACCGCTGCGAGCAACTGCTCGCCAGGAGCGCGTGACGACGAGGGCACGAGCCCTGCCCGCCCGAGATCAGAAGTGGGACTGCCGGATCTCGACGGGCGAGCGGGAGCTGTGGGATCGCGCAGCCCAAGCGCGGGGCGTCCCGACCTCGCAGTTCGTCAGGGACGTGGTGAATCAGGCGGCCGGGGAAGTCCTCGCCGCCGCCTACGTCACGACCGAGTAGCCGTGCTCCGCAACCCGGTCGAGCAGGCGGGCGAAGAGCGCCTCCTCCTCGCGCACGGCCTGACGCTCCTCGTCGGTGAGCGCGAGACGCTCGGCCTCTCGCGCCTCTTCCAGCCCGAGCACGATCAAACGGGCGTGGCGCTCCAGCTCATCGGCCAGCTCGCAGCGTGGGCAGCTCATGGTCCGAATGGTGCCGAACCGAGCGGCCAGAAACGCCGGGTGTAGCCATTTCGTAGCCACGGAGGGTCGGCCACGCCTTCACGACTCCTCCGTTTTGGCTCTGTTGAGCGATGGAGCGTGCCGGGATCGAACCGGCGACCTCCGGCTTGCAAAGCCGCGAGAGCCCGAGAACGACCGAGAACGGCTGACGACGGGAAGCGCCGGATTCCGCAGAGCCATGCAGGTTTGCGGGCAGGTCGCGGCAAGGGCAAGCCGAACCTGGATTCGGTGAGATCGGACCGTTCTGGCGTCTTTCTGGCGTTCGATACGCCATTGTCCGCAAGACGTCCCACCTTCGAGTCCTGCACCGCCCATCTGAATCCGCCTCAAGGTGCGGCGCCGTGTAACCAAGCCGTGCAGACCAAGCAATGGGTGCAGTACGTGCGGTGGCGTGCCCCCCTCGGTGCTCCCTCGAACCGAGGGCTCGACCGATCGGAACCGGTGACCTCCGGCTTGCAAATTCTGTCCGGGGCAAGTCAGCCGCGGTCATCGCGGGTCGATGTGAGGTGGTTACGCGACTGGCAGCGGTCGCATGTGTCGCGAGGCACCCGCGATGGTCAGCCTCATCTGACATGAATCTGACACGGACAGGCGTTCAAGCGAGCGCACACTCGGGCACGCCAGCGTCCTGTCGCGTGCATGTCGGAGGACGTAGAGTTTCGCGCCAGGAGGATCGTTGCGGCTCGAGCCCCTCTATCGGATCCGTTTCACGTATCCCGAGAGCTGGATGATCGGGCTCGAGGGCGAGTGGGAACAGCACCTGTTTCTCGCCGAAGGCCGATGCGAGGGCTCGATCACCGGCCGCTTCCGAGGTGCGAACTTCCCGCGTCGGCGCACTGAGACGGGTCCGTTTCGTCCTGACTTCCGCGCTGTGATCGAGGCCGACGACGGAGCGACGATCATGTTCGAGTTGCACGGGTACGGGCGCGCTTACCCGCCGGGAAGGCGGCAGATCGTCGGTGCGATCTTCCACCTCAGCGATGCCGAGCAGTACCGGCGACTCAACGACACCGTCTGCGTCTGTATCGGCGAGGTGCGCACGGAGGCAGATCCGGACCAGCCCGAGCCCGATCTCGTCCTCGACGTCGCCGAGCTGATCTGGGAACCAATAACCGACTAACTGCCGGCCGACGTCCCCGGCCACCAGATGACGAGCAGCGGCACGGACACCGCCTCAAGCGACATTCCCGCACACTGGGGCAGCCGTCGATCCTCTCCCCAGAACACGCATGACTGGACGACAGGCGGTGCCGGACGGATGATCGCGCGGTGCGTGAAGACCTCCCCACCGGCACCGTCACCTTTCTCTTCACCGACGTGGAGGGATCGACGAAGCTCCTGCACGAGCTGGGCGCTGAGGCATACGCCGAGGCGCTAGCAGAGCACCGGCGGGTGATACGAGACGCGTGTGCGGCCGAGGGCGGGGTCGAGGTCGACACCCAGGGCGATGCCTTCTTCTTCGCGTTCCCGACGGCACCGGGCGCTCTCGCGGCTGCAGCTGCGCTCACGAACTCGCTCGCGTCCGGCCCTATCCATGTGCGCATCGGTCTCCATACGGGGACGCCGCTGGTTACCGATGAGGGTTACGTCGGAGACGATGTGCACCGTGCAGCTCGCATCGCGGCGGTCGGCCACGGCGGGCAGGTGCTCGTCGCCTCCTCGACGGCCGCACTTGTCGGGCTCGGCGGGCTCGTCGACCTAGGCGAGCATCGCTTCAAGGACCTCGCTGCGCCCGAGCGCGTCTACCAGCTCGGCGAGCAGGCTTTTCCGGCGCTCAAGAGTCTCTACCGCTCGAATCTTCCGCTCGCCGCCAATCCCCTCGTCGGGCGGAAGAAGGAACTCGCTGATGTCCTGCAGGCGCTCCTCGACGGCTCCAGGGCTGTGACGATCACCGGCCCGGGCGGTGTCGGCAAGACCCGCTTCGCGCTCGCGGTCGCCGGAGCGGCTGCACACGCCTTCTCCGACGGTGTCTGGTTCGTGCCACTCGCGGCGCTGCGCGATCCAGCGCTCGTTCTCCCCACGGTCGCGGACACCATCGGAGCCGACGGCGATGTCGCACGGCACATCGGCAACGGCGCGTGCCTGCTCCTCCTCGACAACTTTGAGCAGATCGTCGATGCGGCGGCTGAGCTCGGAGCACTCGCAGGCGAGTGTCCTCGACTTCGGCTTCTCGTCACGAGCCGGGAGGCGCTCCGCATCGCGGTCGAGCGTGAGTATCCGCTGTCGCCGCTTCCCGAATCGCCGTCGGTTGAGCTCTTCCGGCAGCGCGCAAACGCCGTCGCACCCGAGATCGAGGTGGAGTACGCGGCGGCCGCGGCGATCTGCGACCGGCTCGACCGCCTCCCACTCGCGATCGAGCTCGCAGGCGCCCGCTGCAAAGCGCTGACACCAGAGCAGATCCTTGACCGACTCTCGCGGAGCCTCGACCTGCTGCGCGGCGGTCGCGACGCCGATCCGCGCCAGCAAACCCTGCGCGCGACGATCGAGTGGAGCTACAACCTTCTCTCCGGCGAGGAGCAGCGGCTCTTTCGTGCACTCTTCGTCTTCCGCGGTGGCTGCACCCTGGAGTCCGCGGAAGCGGTATGTGACGCCGATCTCGACACGCTGCAGTCGCTCGTCGAGAAGAGCCTCCTGCGGTTCACGCGAGAGCGTTACTGGATGCTCGAGACGGTCCGCGAGTTCGCGCGCGAACGCCTAGTCGAGGCCGCTGAGAACGATCACCTCGTGCGCCTGCACGCACGTCATTACCTCACGCGGCTGGAGGAGATCGACCCGGTCATCCGCGGCCCGCGCACCGGCGAGTTCCTCGCGTGGTATGCGGTCGAGGAGGACAATCTCCGGGCGGCCCTCGAGCGTCTCGCCGCCATTTCACCCGACGAGGCCGCCCGCGTCGCATATCTCCTCAGCATGTACTGGGTCGCGCGAGGCGCCCTCGACGAGGGACGCGAACGCCTCCAGGGGCTCCTCGTGATTCCCTCGCTCGACGGCCTCTCCCGCGCGTCTCTTCTCCAGCGCCTCTCAGATATCGAGGAGCGCCTCGGGAACCTTGACGCCGCCCAGACGGCCGGTGAGGAGGCCGTCACGCTAGCGACCGCGGAAAACACTCAACCGGTCCTAGTCGACGCCCTTTGGGGTCTCGCCTGGATCGCAGACCGCCGCGAGGACTTCGACGACGCCATAAGCCTCGGCTCGCGCGCACTCGAAGAGGCCGCATTGCTGGACGACGCCCGACGGCTCAGGTGCCAGAGCGATCTAGGGTCCTTTCTTCGGTCCGCAGGCCGTGACGCTGAGGCGCGGGCCATTCTCCGCGAGTCTGCCGGGGCCTATCGGCAGCGAGGAGATGCTGCAAACGAAGCCATTGTGCTTTCGAACCTTGCAAGCATCGATCTCACCGCCGGTGACTACGAGTCGGCCCGTGACACCTACAGCCTCGCGCTCGAAAGGAGCCAACACCTCGACGATCAGTTCGCCGCCTCGCTGGCCCATCTCCGTCCCGGCCTTGGGCAGGCGCTACTGGGACTCGGACGCCGCGACGAGGCCCGCGTGTTGTTTGCTAGCGAGCTCTCTCGCACGATCGGCGATGACCTGACCGTGGACAGTGCATTGAAGCCCCATCTTGGAGTCCTGCTGTCGGGAGTCGCGTTGGCCTCCCGCCCGGAGATCTACCCGCAAGCGGCCCGGCTTCGCGGCGCCGTAGTCAAGCTTTCTGACGAGGGCGAGTTCCTTCACCACGAGCCATTCTGGAACACACTCGACCAGGACTTGATCGATGTGCTTGGACAGGAGACCTGGCAAGAGGAACAGGCGGCGGGAGCCGCACTGACGCTCGACGAGACCATCGCGCTCGCGCGCTGGCTCGCCGCCGCCTAACTGCCTTCAAGGGACATTCCCGCACACTCGCGCACGACAGCAGGCCCTCGCCTCTCCGTGTCGTGCCGGCCTAGAGGATCGAGGCAGCCACGATGATCAGCCAGGCGATCGCTGCGGCGTAGAACATCCGCTCGATCAGTCCGAGCGCGATGCGTCGAAGCGGCGGGAGGACAAGCGCCGTTCCAGTCGCGATCGCCGTAACCGTTACGGCCCAGCTCAAGGGGCCGAGAACGGAGGGCCTCCCTGTCCAGTCGATGTGTGCCGCCGCGACGGCGATCGAGGCGAAGGCCGTCCCGGCGAGAAGCATGTGGATGCGACCGGTACGCGAGAGCGAGCGGAGACCTCGCGGTTCGCGATCGGTCATGAAGCCGGAGACGAGGAGGCGGACGACGCCGTACAAGTAGAGCCAGAAAAGATCCTTCGCGTCGGTCTCCTGACCGAGCCCGACCGCGATCAGGATTGCACCGGCGCCCTGGAACACGACCATCGCGCGATACCCCAGGTGGTACGAGGTCCACCCGTAGTCGCTCACGGCATAGCGGATCGGATCGAGTCCGGTCGGCACGAAGTGCAGCGCGACCAGGATGACCGCGGACACGGCGACGCAGATCAGTCCGACAAGCGCGGCGGTCATCGGGCGATCCGTTCCGCAGGGGCCTGCATACGCAGCATCATCGGCTAACGAGGATGAGGCGCACAAGACGCACCCTCAAGCGACACTCCCGAACACTCGCGCAGGGCGGCGTCATCCTCCCGGGCAACCGCTCCGTCGCGCTGGGTGCGCGCTGGGCTTGGCCGGGCCCGCGCGACAGGCCCCCGACTCGGCGAACGCGCTCGAGGGGGTGGGGTTCCCTCGCGCCTCTTCTTTCACGCGTGCGCGCGTGCGCGCGAGAAATACCTGGGGCTCCGCCGATACGCGGCGTCGGATTCGTAGAGTGCCCTATGGTGAAGGTGCCTTCCCGTGAAGAGCTCGAGGCCGCCCACTGCTGGTTGGAGCACGACGCCGTGCCCGGCGACGAGGAGCTGACCGACTTCCGACGAGCCGTCCGCTACCACAACGCGAAGTGGCGCGAGGCCAACGGCTACCCGATCGGCGCCCACCGGACCCGACCGGGCACTCCCCCACGTCTCATCGGCAGCCAGCTGGATCGCGACTTCGCGCGGGAGACAGGCGCGACGTTCCTCACCGACAAGGCGCGCGCTGCGGCGCGCATCCGCTCGGACCTCGTCGAGCCCCATCAGCGCTTCGATCGTCAGATCTTCTGGGCTGACCTGCTCTCCTCCGAGGCGCTCGCGGTCAACCTGTTCGGCGACCTCCAGGCCGACCTGGATCGGGCGGACCGCGCCGTGCACACCTGGTGGCCCGACGCACCGGGCCGGGTGTCCGAGGTGCGCTTCTACCACTCCCCAGGACGGTTCGATCCCGCCTACTCCAACAGCCTCCGGTCCTTCGACGCCATGTTCGTGCTCGACCTCGACGACGGCACCCATGGGGCGGTCGCGGTCGACACCAAGTACCGGGAGATCGCGAATCGGGAGGGCGTCAAGCCGTCGCACCTGCCCCGCTTCACCGAGATCCACGACCGATCGGACGCGTTCGCGCCCGGCGCGGTCGACGTGTTGAGCAAGTCGCTGCTCGCGGTGATATGGCTCGAGCACGTGCTCCTGCTCTCGATGCTCCAGCATGCGAGCGGTCACTGGACCTGGGGTCGCTACGTCGTCGTCCATCCTCAAGGCAACCTGGACACTGTGCGTTGCACCGACGAGTACCGGCAGCTACTCGCCGACGACGCGACGTTCGGGTCGATGACGATGGAGGATCTGCTCGCGGCCAAGGTGCTCACCCAGCTGACGACCGCGGCGCTGCGCCGCCGCTACATCGTCAGGTAGTCCACTCAGTGGCGCACCGACCGCCTCGACGACGCCGATGAACTCGTGGCCCATCCGCCGGCCGGCGTCATCGTGCGGCATGGACTTGTATGGCCACAGGTCGCTGCCGCAGATCGCGGCGCGTCACGCGAAGGAGCGCGTCCGTGGGGTCGATCTGCCGGGCATCCGCGACATCCCCTCGCGACCAGGCCCCAACCCGACTAACGCCGTCGCGGGGGTGGATGGGCCTCAACACCCTTCTATTACGCGTGCGTGCGCGTGCGCGCGAGGAATGGCCGGCCTCGCCCGTCCCACGACCCTCTCCTATTACGCGTGCGCGTGCGGATGAGGCCGCGCACGCGCCACCCGAGGGTTGCGCGCACTCCGGCGCCGATTAGTGTTGAAGTGCCGCGTGTGCCTCCGCGCCCCAGCGAGCGATGAGCTCCGCAGCTGGCACGGCCTCGGCCAGCGGATACGCCTGCCCTGCCCACAGGTTGATTCCATCGGCGTCTGCGGCCACGCGCGCGGCTGCGCGAAGCGGCGCGGTCAGGTAGTGGACTTGCGGGTAAGCCTTCGGCGCCGCGGCGTCGTGGTCGCGCATGAAACGGTTGACGATTCCCCGAGCGCGGCGACCACTGAAGGCGCGCGTCAGCGCCGTCGGTGCAGCGCCCGCGAATGCCGCACGGTGCGGCGCGCTGGTTCCGGCCTCTGGAGTCAGCATCAGACAACTGCCGATCTGAGCGGCCGACGCGCCCGCCGCAATGACGCCGGCGACTCCCTCGCCGTTTGCTATCCCGCCCGCGGCCACGAGCGGCAGATCGGTCGCGTCGCCCACGAGCTGGAGCAAGGCGAGGAGGCCCACTGGGGCCGCGTCGGTGTCGTCGAACGAGCCTTGGTGACCGCCCGCCTCTGATCCCTGGACGACGAGCGCATCAACGCCGGCGGCGGCGGCGACCTTTGCCTCCGTTGGCCCCGTCACCGTGCACCAGACAGCAATTCCGCTGCCCTGTAGCCGCGCGACGATCGCGCCGTCGGGACACCCGAATGTGAACGACGCGACGGCCGGCCGCTCGCGCGCGACGAGCGCGAGCTTTCCTTCCCACTCGTCGTCGCTCCAGCGCGCTTCCCCACACGGGACGCCATACCGCTCGGCCTCTCCGGCGAGCCTCAGGGTGTATTCACCGACCGCTGCCTCGTCCGCCGCCAGCTGCGTCGGGAAGAAGACATTGACGCCGAACGCTCGCCGTGTCCTCGCCCGCACCTGCTCGATCTCTCGGCGGACCTCGTCGACCGTCTTGTAGCCGGCAGCGATGAAGCCGAGCCCGCCGGCGTCGGAAACGGCCGCCGTGAGCTGCGGCGTCGACGAACCTCCCGCCAACGGCGCGCCGACCACCGGAATCTCCATCAACGACCTGAATGCGCCAGAGTTCACGATCGCTCCGCTATCGGCGCGGGCCGGCACTCACGGCGACTCGCGGCGGCTGATACGGATAGCACGGGGCACCTCCAGTCACCATCGCCGCGCCGCGGCGACCACCGCACCTCGACCGAGCCTAGCCGTCGGCTCGGGCGGTCATGAGTTGGCGTCCCGCTCGAGCTCCAGTTGGCGGAGCTCAATCCGCCGAATCTTTCCTGTGAGCGTCTTGGGCAGTTCGGGTACGAACTCGACGAGACGCGGGTACGCGTAGGCGGAGAGTTGTTCGCGTACGTGGCCCTTGATCTCATCGGATAGCACGTCTGACGCGGCGTAGCCGTCCGCGAGAACGATGAATGCCTTCACGACATTGCCTCGGAGCTCGTCAGGCGACGCGACGACCGCCGCCTCGCGAACCGCGGGATGCTCGAGGCACGCCGATTCGACCTCGAACGGCCCGATTCGGTAACCCGCAGCGATGATCACGTCGTCGGTGCGTCCGACGTACCAGACGTAGCCGTCCTCGTCCTGGACGGCCGTGTCCTTCGTGTGGAACCACTCGCCCCCGAAGGTCTCTGCTGTCGCTTTGTCGTTACCCCAGTAGCCGAGCGGATAGTGCGGGTTCGTGCGGGCGCGCAGACAGATCTCGCCTCGCTCGCGCTCTCCTACGGGCCGCTCGTCCTCGTCGAGGAGCTGCACGTCCCAGCCGGGCATCGGCTTGCCCATCGAGCCCTCACGCACCTCGAGAAACGGGAAGTTCGCCACGAGTGGGTATGACTCCGTTAGACCGTAGTAGTCGAGCACGGTAACGCCGTACTGCTCGCGAAACCACCGGATCGCCTCCGGATTCAGGGGCTCTCCCGCCGAGCACACGCGCCGGAACACCTGCGGATGCCGGGTCCCCGCATCCTCGACTGCCATCATCGAGCGCATCGCCGTTGGTGTGGTGAACACGTTCGTCACCGAGTGTCGGCTCAGGAAGTCGAGCTGCCTGTTCGGGTCGAAACCGCCCTCGCGCCTGTAGACGCACTGCAGAGCGCCCAGCCGCCAAGGACCGAGCAGCGGCGCGATCCCCGCGGCCCAGGCCCATTCGCCCATCCCGTGGAAGCGCTCGCCATCCTGTGCCTCGTGGCAGTAGCGGAACTCCTCATGGCCGAGGATGTAGCGATGCGCGTGAACGATCCCCTTCGCGAGCCCCGTCGTCCCGGATGTGTAGTAGAGCTGAGCGGGGTCGTCGGCCGCTGTGTCGGCGCACACGAAGTCCGTCGCGGCTGCTGCCAGCGTGTCGGGCTCGAGTACTAGCGTGGCCGGTGCCCACGGTCGTTCAAAGCGAGGCGCATTCCCGGGGTCGGTGACGAGCAGCGTCGCGCCCGAGTCCGAGAGACGATGCTCGATGGCGTCGTCGCCATACAGCACGGACATCGAGAGCAGGATCGCGCCGAGCTTCCAGACTCCGAAGAAGGTGGCAGCGGCCTCTGGCGTCGGCGGCAGGACGACCGCAACCCGGTCGCCCTGCGTGACACCGCATGATGCGAGCGTGTGCGCTGCCTGGTTCGCCAGGTCCTGCAACTCGCCCCACACGAGCTCACGGGTCGCACCGTCGAAGCTCTCCCAAATCATCGCCGGCTTGTCCCGCGCGTGTTTGTCGCATACGTCGGCGGCGATGTTGTACCGCGCTGGCACCTCCCAGCGATGCTCTGCGCAGATCTCGTCGTAGCTGGTCAAGCTCATCGCAACCCACCCAGGCTAGCCATCTCCAGCCGCGCATCCCTAGCGGAACCTTCCGACGGCACCGCGACTGAACTTCGATGCAGCTCTCCACCGCTCGGAACCTGTCTCCGCCCCAGCGAGAATGACGGCGGAATGGCCGACGAGATCTTCGGGCATCCGCGGCTGGCGGCGATCGATGACGAGCTCGACCCTGACCGGAGCGACCTCGATGTTTACGTCGCGATCGCGAACGAGCTCGGAGCCGCTTGGCTGGGCCCCCGCAAGCAGGCCCCAATGCCCAAGCGCATCGCGAGGGGAGGGGTGACCTCCTACTTGGTGAGTAGGGGTCAGCCGGGAACCCGCATGGATGCTGGGGCTCCGGATGCTGTCAACCGTTGGTCAACCGAGCCGACGTCTGGTGGTCTAGCCCTCCGTCGCAGTCCTCTGGGTCTTTTCTACGAGGGTCGCCGCCGTCGTGCTCGCACACGAGACGGGCGTCTTCGACGTGGTACCGCGCAGTGGCGCCGACGGCTACACGGGCAGTCAGCCGGCTGCAGGCGGTGGAGCTCTGCGCCGACGAGCCCCTGCCGTGATCGCAAGCGCCGCGCCCGCCGCGAGTAGCGCGCCCAAGACGAGCAGCCCGATGCCGATCCAAAGGACGGAGTCCAGCTCCGCGCCGATGCTCATGTCGGCAGCTACGCCCCGCGACGCGTCTTCGTTCATCACCACGGCACGCCAGTCACCGTCCTCAGGATCCCACTCGAGCGTCTGTTCGCCCGCGCCCGACGAAGACGCAGCCCAGAAGGTTTGCGTGTCTGGGGCTCCTGACGGCGCGCCGCCCGGCTGTCGGGCGTACTCCGGGTCGCCACTCGAGTCGAGATCGTCGACGATGTCGCGCTCGACGCCGTCCAAGTAGCGATCGACCTCCGCTGCCGGCCCGATCCCGACGAACAGAGGGCGCTCGCTCTTACTGCGAATGCGAACGGTTCCGAGGAACGTGTCGAGCGCCCGCTCGCCGCCATCGGAATCGATGTCGGCGCTCTCCGAGACGATCGCGTAGGTCGGCGACGCGAAGTCCTGTGTCGGGGACATGAGGAAGCCGTCGTCGTCGCGCTGCGTCCGGTCGATCGCGACGAGCGCGCAGCCCCCGACCAGCAGGGTGAAGGCGACGATGCCGACGATGACGCCGACGATGACGAGCACGACTCGCGAGGCCGTCCCGCGGCCCGACGGAGCATCGACCCGAGCCGCTGCAAGGCTGGACTCCTCGGCAACGACGGCCGGCGACGCAGGATCGTGGACGACGATCCGAGGATCGGATCCGCCCTGGTCGAGACGGAAGGGCGGATATTCGTCGCGCATGAGAAGCACGTAGGCGGCGACCCGGGCGACCCAGCGGTCGAGTCCGAGGACCAGGTCGAAGATGCCTCGCGGGTAGTTGCCGATGAACAGCAGCGCGATCCCCGCGAAGAGCACGAGCACGCCGATCAGGCCTGTCTGGAAACCGAATGTCCAGATCCAGTCGTCTACCCGCGATGCGGCGTAGCTGCCGCCGCCGAGGAAGATCCCGACGACGAGGTACTGCGGGATCGCCAACAGCCACCACTTCACGAGGACGAGTCCCCGAGACAGTTGCTCGGGATAGGGGATGTCCAGACGAGCTGGGTAATCGGGGACATCGTCGAGAGTGAACGGCGGGTAACGGTCGGTCCCGAGTGCGCCGTACGAGTAGAAGGCGACCCGCCACGTCCACCGCAGGACACCGAGGTTGAAGTCGAAGATCCCGCGCGGATAGCGGCCGGTGACAAGGATCGCGAAGAAGGCGACGAACGTCAGGACGATGAGCGTGAGCCAGAGGAACGCGAGGACGATGTAGTGCGGGATGGCGAGGAGCCACTTGACGAGCCAGAGCCAGCGGCTCAGATGCTCGTCTGGTCCGCCCTCTATGCGAACGGGATATGGCTGTCGGCTCTCCATGTTGCCTCCTGGCCCTGCCGGGACACTAAGTCCTTTCCCAGTCGGGTGACGGCTCGTCCGACGCGCGCCTTGCCCCGCAATCAAAGCCCCGCCTCGGAACATCCGATGCAGGGGGTCGTACGCCCGCGGGCAAGCGAGGGCCCCCACTCGGTCGATCGGATCGGAGGGGGAGGGGGGTCAGCTCTGTAAGCGCCGACACGCAAGGCCGGAGGTCAGCCCGCAACGCCGCTCAGTGCCTCGCTATCCGGGCCACGCTGGTCAACCGAGCGTTGGCCCACGCAGGCCGTCCTCTCAGACGAGAAACGGCCCTCGTAGAGCGATGGAGCGTACCGGGATCGAACCGGTGACCTCCGGCTTGCAAAGCCGGCGCTCTCCCAGCTGAGCTAACGCCCCAGAGCGTCCAAGTGTAGAGGCCGCCTCGGTAGGGTGAACCGGCGTGAGCCTGCCGCCGGAGTCGGAGAAGCTCCTCGCCGTCTCGTCGGACGAGTTCGTCGAGGAGCGGAAGCAGCTCGTGAAGCAGTTGCGCGACGAGGGCAGGTCCGAGGAGGCCGCAGCGGTCGCCGAGCTACGGAAGCCGTCGGCGGTCGTGCTCGCGGTGAATCGCGCCGCGCGCGACCGGCCGAAACCTGCCGAGGCCGCGGCGAAGGCTGCCGAGAAGGTCGAGAAGGCGCAGGGGCGCGGCGATCTCGATGCCTTCCGAGCGGCGATGGGCGAGCTCGACGACGCGCTCGACCTACTCGGTGAGGTCGCGGTCGCACACGTCAATCCGAGCGGGAAGGCGACCGATGCGATGCGCCGGCGCGTGCACGACCTGCTGCGCCGGGCGGTCGCGACGAAGGAGACACGCGCCGCGCTCCAACGGGGAGTGCTCCTCGAGGAGCAGGAGGCGGCGGGCTTCGCCGCCATCCCGGGGTTGTCCGGGAAGCCGAAGACGAAGACGCCCGAACGCACGACCTCTGCCAAGGGGGCGCGCGCCGAGCGCGAAGCGGAGAAGCGGCTCGAGCGCGAGCGAGCGCTACGCGCCGAGCTCGCCGATGCGCAAGAGGCCCTGGATGCTGCGGCGAAGGCGGTCCGAGAGGCCGAGCGCGAGCGGGCGAAGGCCGAGCGTGCGGTCGCCTCCGTTCAGACGAAGCTCGATCGCCTCAGCTAGCGACCTGCGGCCAGGTTTACGCTCCGAGAAGCGGGAATTCCCTCCGCATGTCAGGTCAATCGACACGATTCGTCGTCGGTGCGGCCGTGGTGGCGCTTGTCGCCGCCGCAATCGTGCTGCTTGTTCTCTACGGCGGCGGCGGCGGAAGCGGCGGGTACTAGCCGAGGCTAGGGACCAGGCGGTTGCCCGCGTGTGCCCTTGCGCTCGAGCATCCGCAGGCCGTCCCCGAACGATCGCTCCGTGGACGCGGCGCGCGTCTCCTGCTCGAGTCGGCGCAGGCGATCCTCGAGGTCCGCGACGTCCGCCCGGCTCGCGCCGCTCGCAGGGGCGGCGGACGGCGTTCCCCCAGCATCGATAGTGCGCACGCGCTCGAGAAGCGCAGCCTCGCGCTGGGTGAGCTCGTCGCTCGCGATTGCGAGCTCTGCCTGTGTCCGTGCGAACGCCTTCTCGGCTTCCTGAAGCGCTTTCAGACGAGCCTCGATCTGGGCGAGCCGCTCTTCGGGGTCCACGAGCTCGCCGGACGCGCGTCGTGCGAGGTCCGTCTCGAGCTTGACGATCGCTCGCTCCCTCGCCGCAAGCTCGGTCTCTCGCTTGTTGAGCTCCTGCGCGCGGGCGGCCAGGCCGACCTGCGCGTGCGTGAGCGCCTCGTCAGTCCCGGCCGGCAGCGGCACCTTGCCCTTTCCGACCTTGGCGAGGGCGTCCGAGAGCTCGCGTTCGCGCTGTTCGACCGCCGCGACACGCTCGCCGAGCTCACTTCGAAGCCGTCCCAGCTCCTGCTCAGCGGCGAGCCGGATCGCCTGCAGCCGTTGCTGCTCCGTCTGGATGGAGGCAGGGGGTGTGTCGCCGCGGCCGATTCGGACCACGCGTCGATGATATGCGCGCGTCGGACGTCCCCGGTCTGCCGGGGGATGTACGACGGGCCGCGCTAGGCGGCGCGCTCGAGACGCTCTTCGGCGCGAGCCCTGCGCACGATGTCGTCACGCTCGCCAAAGCGAAGGCGTGCCTTCTCGAGCCGCAGGGTCTCCCAGAGCTCGGTGAGCCTGGCGTCCACGTCCTTGACCTCGGTCTGGGCGGTGAGGTCGAGCCCATCCGCGAGGCGGTGCCAAAGCTCCTGCCGTTGCTCCGAGAGCGCTTCGATCTCGGTATGAATTTCTGCGATGGTCACGTTGTCTAGAACGGCCTCCTTGCCGCCGACATTCCCGCGCCGGGAGCCGTTGAAACCTCACTCGTAGCCGAGCTCGGCGATGCGATCCTCGTCCAGCCCGAAGTAGTGGGCGAGTTCGTGGAGGACCGTCACGCGAATCTCCTCGCGCAGCTCCACGGGGTCGGCAAAGCTCTCCTCGAGCGGGATCCGGTAAATCGAGATCGTGTCCGGAAGGAGGCCTGCGCCGTCGCCGCGCTCGGGCAGCGGTACGCCGTGGTAGAGGCCGAAGAGATCGGGGTCGTCCGGGTTCTCGTCCTCGACGACCACGGCGACGTTCCGGAGCGCCGACGCGATGCTCGGCGGAAGCGAGTCGAGCGCCGCCCGGACCTGGTCGTCGAAGCTCATTTCGCGCATGGAGAGAAGATAGAGTCGCGCCGTGGGCAAGTTCGCGTCATCGCTCAACGAGCAGATCGGGCACGAGTTCGCGGCTTCGCAGCAGTACATCGCGATCGCCGTCTACTACGACGACCGAAGCCTGCGCCAGCTCGCGGCTCACTTCTACCGCCAGGCGGTCGAGGAGCGGAACCACGCGATGATGATGGTGCAGTACCTCCTCGATGCCGACGCGTCCGTCGAGATCCCCGGCGTCTCCGAGCCGCAGACGTCGTTCACGGACGCCGTCGCCCCGGTCGCGCTGGCGCTCGAGCAGGAGAAACGGGTCACGGCGCAGATCGTCGACCTCGTGGGCGTTGCACGCAAGGAAGGCGAGCTCGTGGGGGAGCAGTTCCTCCACTGGTTCCTCCAGGAGCAGCGCGAGGAGGTCGCATCGATGACGGAGCTCCTGAACGTCGTCGAGCTCGGGAAGGACAACCTGCTCGCCGTCGAGGAGTACCTGGCACGGAATTCCGGTGGGGAGGACAACCCGCTCGAGCAAGGCGCACCACCGGCCGCCGGCGGCGCACTCTAGGTCCTGCCGTGCACGAGATCGCGCTGCGCACCGAGCGGCGGAGCCAGCTCGTGGACATCACGCAGAGCGTTCGCGACGTGGTTGCAGGAGAACGGGGTACCGCGGTCCTCGTGTACGTGCCCCACACGACCGCCGGGGTGACGATCAACGAGCATGCCGACCCCGCGGTGGCTCGTGACTTCGAGGCCGCCCTCGAGCGCATCGTCGACGAGGGCTGGCCGTGGCAGCACATCGAGCTGGGCGAGGAGAACGCGCCGACGCACATACGCGCGAGCCTCATGGGCCCGAGCGTCGTCGTCCCGCTTCGCGACGAGGGCGTGCTCGCGCTCGGAACCTGGCAGGGGATCTTCTTCTGCGAGTTCGACGGTCCGCGCGACCGCACCGTCTACGTTTCCGTACTTGCCTGAACGTAGAGTGCGGCGCCCGTGATCGAGGTCGAGCACCTCACGAAGCGCTTCGGGTCGACGGTCGCCGTCGAGGACCTGTCGTTCGCGGTCTCTCCGGGCACCGTCACCGGGTTCCTCGGCCCGAACGGTGCCGGGAAGTCGACGACGCTGCGCTCGATCCTCGGGCTCGTCCGGCCGACCTCGGGCCAGACGACGGTGCTCGGACGGCCGTATCGCGAGCTCGAGCATCCCGTGCACCGCGTCGGGGCGTTGCTCGAGACGTTCGACGCGCACCCCGGACGTTCGGGCCAGAACCATCTCCGCGTGCTTGCACGGGCGTCCGGTATCCCGCGTGCGCGGGTCGACGAGCTGCTGGAGCTCGTCGACCTCACCGATGCGGCCGGTCGCCGGGTCAACGGCTACTCGCTCGGGATGCGCCAGCGACTGAACCTTGCGGCCGCGCTACTCGGCGACCCGGACGTGCTCATCCTCGACGAGCCTGCGAACGGGCTCGATCCACAGGGCATCCGGTGGCTCCGGGACCTTCTCCGTGCGCAGGCGGCGGAGGGGCGGACCGTGCTGATCTCGAGCCACGTCCTCGCCGAGATGGCGCAGACCGTCGACCAGGTGGTGATCATCCACCACGGCCGGCTCGTCCAGCACGCGACGATGGAAGAGGTCGACGCGATGGCGGCCGGTGTGACGCGTGTCCGGAGCCCGGACGAGGTGCGGCTCGCTTCGGTGCTCGCCCAGGCGGGAGTCGACGTCCGCCCGCTCGGGGGCGGAACGCTCGCCGTGGACGCGCCCCAGGAGAAGGTCGGCGAGCTCGCCGCCGCGAGCGGAATCGTCCTGCACGAGCTCACTGCCGAGCGCGCGTCTCTCGAGGATGTCTTCCTCAGCCTCACACGGTCCGAGGATGACCAGCAGACGGAGGCGGCACCGTGACGAATCTCGTCGCCGCCGAACTCCTGAAGTTCCGGACGACGCGTGCATGGATCGGCTTCCTGCTGACGCTTGCAGCGCTCACGGGCCTCGCGTCCGCCGGGACGGTGGGGGCGGCCAGCGAGTCGCAGTTCGGGACGAGCGAGCTCTCGCGGGACATCGTCTCGACTGCGCTCTTCGCGACGCTCGTCACGTTCGTGATCGGGATCCTCTCGGTCACGAGCGAGTGGCGGCACGGCACGGTCACGCGGACGTTCCTCGTCACGCCGAGCCGCGAGCGCGTTCTCGTCGCAAAGGAGCTCTGGATCGTCCTGCTCGCGCTGGTGCTTTCCGCCGTGGCGCTCGTCGTCGTGCTCGCGGTGTCGCTGCCATGGCTGGCGTTCGAGGACGCGACCCTCGAGGTGGACAGCAGCGTGGTCGGCCTCTCGGGTCGCGTGTTCCTGGCGACGATCCTCTGGGGCGCACTCGGTGTCGGAGTGGGTGCGCTCGTCCAGAACCAGACCGTCGCGCTCGTCGGCGCGGTGATCTGGGTCCTGCTCGTCGAGGCGCTGATCGGCGTGCTCTTCGGCCTCGTCGACCTCGAGGTCGTCGCGGACTACCTGCCGGGGCGCGCGCTATCCGCGTTCGACGGCACCGGAGACGAGGGCGGGCTCTCCAGATGGGCCGGCGCGGGGGTCGGCCTGGTGTGGGTCGTAGGGCTGGGGATCCTCGGCGGCTTCCGCATGTCCCGCCAGGACGTGACCTGAGAGTACGCTGGCCACCGTGGCCGCGCCGGTACGCAATGGGGAGGAGCTCGAGCTCTCCATCGATTCTCTCGCCTATGGCGGAAGTGGCGTTGCACGCCTGAACGGGTTCGTGGTGTTCGTCCGCGGCGGCCTTCCCGGCGACCGTGTGCGGGCACGGGTCACGAAGACGAAGCGTGGGTTCGCCGAGGCGGTCGCGGAGGCGGTGCTCGAGCCGAGCCCGGGGCGCGTCGAGGCGCCGTGCCGTCACTTCGGCGCCTGCGGCGGCTGCCGGTTCCAGGATCTCGCCTACGAGGAGCAGATCGCAGCCAAGGAGCAGCAGGTGCGCGATGCGCTGACGCGGATCGGCCGCTTCACCGACCCGCCGGTCGAGCCGATCGTGCCTGCGGCGTCGCAGTACGCCTACCGGAACAAGCTCGAGTACTCGTTCACCGCGAGTGAGGACGGTGTCGATCTCGGCTTCCATCGTGCGGGCCGCTGGGACGAGGTGATCGGGATCGAGGAGTGCCTTCTGACGACCGACCTGGGGAATGCGGTGCGGCTCGCGGTGCGTGACTGGGCACGTGAGGAGAAGCTCGAGCCGTACAACCAGGAGACGGGGGAGGGCTATCTCCGCCACCTCGTCTACCGGGAGGGCCGCAACACGGGCCAGGCGCTCGCTCTCCTCGTGACCGCGCCGGGAGAGCGCTTCGAGGCCGGCTATCTCGTCGACGTGCTTCGCCGCTTCCCGGAGGTGCGATCGGTGCACTGGGCGATCAACGACACGCCCGCCGAGCGCACGAATCTGCCGACGCGGCTGCTGTGGGGCGAGGACGCGATCGAGGAGGAGATCCTCGAGCTGCGCTTCCGGATCCGCCCGGGCGCGTTCTTCCAGACGAACACGGAGATGGCCGCGCGGCTGTACGAGCTTGCGCGTGAGTACGCGGCGCTCGAGGGCAGCGAGAACGTCTTCGACCTCTACTGCGGCACCGGCACGATCGGGCTCGCGCTCGCCGGTGGTGCGAAGGCGGTGTGGGGGGTGGAGATCTCCGAGGAGTCCGTCGCGTGCGCGATCGAGAACGCCGAGCTGAACGAGATCGAGAACGCACACTTCTTCGCCGGCAACGTCGGCCAGGCGCTCGAGGAGCTCCTCGAGCGGGCAGGCAAGCCTGACGTCATCGTCGTCGATCCGCCGCGTGCCGGCCTCGCTGGCAAGGCGCTGCGCCGGACGGGCGAGCTCGAGGCGGATCGCATCGTCTACGTCTCCTGCAACCCGACGACCCTCGCCTCGGACGTCCAGGTGCTGCGCGACGAGTTCGGCTTCGAGCTCGTGCGGACGCGACCCGTCGACATGTTCCCGCACACGCCGCACGTCGAGTCGGTCTCGCTGCTCGAGCGCCGCTGACGGCTCGTCAGCCCGCGGCTTCCGTGTTGTGGCGGTCGCGCCACTCGTCGCGCACATGGCGCCAGAGGAGGTCGGCGTTCGCGACGAGGAAGCCGATGCAGACTGCGGGGAGCGCCGGAAGCCCGACGACGTCCCACTCCCAGACGAGCACGAGGGTCAACGCGAGGAACCCGGTCATCGAGAGCCACGTCCAGCCGACACGCAGGCCGAATCTGGCGGCCGTCGCGAGGAACAGCGCGAAGAAGATCACGTCGGGCGGGCCGAGGTTCACGCTCCCGCTCTCGGCCGGCAGCGTGAACGCGACGGCAATCCGCTCGAAGAAGCCCGGCTGCTCCTCGACGACGTAGCGGGTCGGGCCGAACGCCACCGACCAGACGTCCATCCAGGGGACGATCACCGCGACGAGTGCGACCCACCAGAGCTCCTCGAAGAGCGCGACGAACCAGAGGCCGACGAGCGCGAACGCGGCGAACTTCGCAACGTTCGCGGCCGCGTCTGCGCCGGCGACGTCGAGGCCGACCCATGTGAGCGCCGCGAGGCCCGCCACCACGACGAGAAGATGCGGGCGCCTCGTATGAACCACGGGAAGGGCAAGCCAGATCGTCGCCATGAACGCGGGCATGACGAGGAGCGCGACAACGGCGAGGTCGGCGCGCGCGGGCAGGTCGGCCAGCCGATCGGCAATTGCGCCGTACGCGACGAGCGCGGCGAGGAGCCCGGCGAGCGCGAGAGCGCGCCCGCGGCCGATCAGTACGGAGGTTGCTCCGCCCACCAGGGGCCGAGCGCCTTGAACGCGTTCCAGAACTGGGTCTTCGCGGACTGGTCGTCGAGCGACTCGTCGATGTCCGGCGTCACCAGCGCCTCGATCGTGGGCGTGAAGCGCTGCAGCGCGCCGATCGAGCCGTCGGTGATCGGCTCGGAGAGCGGGAACCGGAGCTCGTTCACGAACTCGGTCACCCGCTCGCCCATGACGACCACCAGCTTCGGCTGCACGATGTGCAGCTCGCGTGTCAGCCACGCGGCCGCGTCGGCCGGGTCCTCGGTCCCGAACTTGAGGCAGTTCGTCCCGTAGACGGCCATCGGGTCGACGCGCAGCCGCTGGAGCGACTTGAGGACCGCCTGTCCGGTGCGGCCGAAGAACGCCACTCCCTCCTGGATCTCCGAGGGCTGCGGCGAGAACTTCAGGAGGAAGACGTCGCCCAGCGGATGGCCCGAGCCGACGACCGGCACCCGTAGCTCGTCCCCGGCGCGCCGAAGCTCGTCCCCGAGCTCGTTGATCTCGGCGATCGCCTTCTGCAGATAGCGCTCGTAGATCTCGTCGGTGGGCACGGCGGCAGGCACGAGGAGTGGCTGAATCTTCCCCGTTAGCGGACCTTTTCCTTGACCTGGGCGACCCACTTCAAGGATTGGAGGTACGCGAGCGACTTCGGGCGGCGCAGGATCTCGGCCGAGCGAAGGGAGAGCAGGAACTCCTCGGCGCCCTCGAAGCGGCGCATCCGAACGGCCCCCGTGCCGACTCCCTGGAGCACGTGGGCATCGGATCCCGCGCCTTGCAGGAGCCGGTACTTCCGCGCGAAGCGGAGCGCCTCGTCGTTGAACGACTCGCGCAGGAGGCGGGCGTTGAACACCTCGAAGACGTCGATCTCCGCGAGGTGGCGGTGGAGGGTCGCCGGGTCCGCGATCGCGTGCATGCGGTCGAACGGATGGGGGAGATACACGAGCCCGCCCTGGTCGCGGATGGCCGTGATCGTCTCCTCGAACGACATTCCGCGTGGGATCTCCTCCCCGAGGAAGAGGCCGATGATCTCGCCCTGGTCCTTCGTTTTGACCTCCTCGCCTGGAATCACGACCAGGTCGCGGCCCTCGGCGCGCTCGACAGCCTCGAGCGCGCCGCCGAAGACGTTGTGATCGGTGACCGCGATCCCGCCGAGCCCGATCGTCTCCGCATGGTCGAGCAGGTCGTCGACCTCGATCGAGCAGTCGTGCGACCAGCTCGTGTGCATGTGCAAGTCGATGGCGATCCAATCCCGGTCTGCGAGTGGGTCCTCCTGCGGGCGGTCCCGTCGGCGCCGCTGCTTCCGCGTGACGTCTGAGTAGACATCGTCGAGCTGCGTGGCGAGGACGTCGAAGCTCTGCGTCTGCGCGTAGGCCCTCTCCTGCATCCCGAGGGTCTCGCGACGGTCGGCGTCGGCGACGAGCTCAGCCACGGCGTCGAGGTCCGCGACCGCGGCTCCCGATGCCTGCGCCTCGAGCGCGAGACGCTCCTCGCCACCCGGCGCCGGCACGAAGATCGAAGCCTCGCCGAGGGCGAGCCCGCGTTGCTCGGGGCGGCGGACGGAGCGGACGTGCGTCCGGTCGCGCAACGCGCGTGGGATCGCCGGACGATATGCGAGAGGCTTCGTGTGCAGCAGATGCAGCTCCCAGTCCGTGAAGCCGGGGAGCGAGCGAATGAGCGAGCGTGTGATCGGCCTCCCAGCGATCTCGAGCTCGAGTGCAATGACGCGACGCTTTCTCCGCGGCCTGAAGGTGTCGGTGTCGACGCCGATCGGCACGATGCGGTAGTCGCCTTCGAACCGCTCGGCGGCGGCGGCCATGGTCTCCACGGAGCTCGCGAGGAGCGCGTCCACCCGGATCCGCAGACGGTCGCGACGCGACCTCCGAGCCGGGTACCCGAGGCGCTCGGTCGAGAAGAACGTCGCCGCCGTCAGCGCATGCGCAGAGGTGAGCGCGAGATACGAAAGGCTGGGGAGGCCCGGTTCGACGCCGTGTACGACGTCGAAGTGGCCGCGCCGCAGCGCAAGCTGGAGGTTCGCCCGGACGCCGACCGGCACCCCGAGGTGCGTCCGGCGCGAGATCGGGATCGACGGCCCGACCGCGATCACCTCGCGGTCGATGCCGCGCTGGAGGGCGCGCCGGCCGTCGAGCAGATCCCGGGCGCGCGAGGACGGCGCCAGCACGGTGACCTCGTGCCCGAGCCGGCGAAGCGCCTGCGCCGCCCCGTCCACGTGCATGTTCACCTCGTGTGGCTGCGACCACGCGAACGGCGTGACGAAGCAGATGCGGAGGCTCACGTCGCGCGAGTCTAGCCCGCTCCCGGTGCGGTTAGGTCATTGCTCTCCGGTCGGGCGCGGTGGCGACGAGGTTCGCCGCCGCGCCCGACCGGTCGGCCGAGGCGGTTACGCCTTCGCAGCCGTCTTCTGCTTCGTGAGCGTGTTCTTGACGATGAAGCGCTCGATCTGGTCGTGCGCCTCGTCGTCGCGGATCTGCTTGGGCGGCGACTTCATGAGGTACGCGCTCGGCGCCTCGAGCGCGCCCGAGATCCCGTTGTTCAGCGCGAGCTTCGCGAGGCGGACGGCGTCGATGACGATGCCGGCCGAGTTCGGCGAGTCCCAGACCTCGAGCTTGAGCTCGACGTTGAGCGGCACATCGCCGAACGACGAGCCCTCCATACGGATGTAGGCCCACTTGCGGTCCGTGAGCCACGGCACGTAGTCCGAAGGGCCGACATGGACGTTGTCTTCGCCGATGTCGTAGTCGAGCATCGACGTCACGGCGTTCGTCTTCGAGATCTTCTTCGACTCGAGGCGCTCCCGCTCCAGCATGTTGCGGAAGTCGGAGTTGCCGCCGACGTTGAGCTGCATCGTCTTGTCGAGGTGCACGCCGCGGTCGCCGAAGAGGGTCGTCAGCACGCGGTGCGTGATCGTCGCTCCGACCTGCGACTTGATGTCGTCGCCGATGATCGGCACGCCGGCCTCCTCGAAGCGCTCCTGCCAGTACGGCTCGCGCGCGATGAAGACGGGCATGCAGTTCACCATCGCCACGCCGGCGTCCAGGATCTGCTCCGTGTACCACTTCGTCGCAGCCTCGGAGCCGACGGGGAGGTAGTTGACGACGACGTCCGTCCCGGTGTCCTTGAGGATCTTCACCACGTCGTCCGTCTGGCCGGGCGCCTTCTCGACGACCTGCGAGAGGTACTTGCCGATGCCGTCGTGCGTCATCCCGCGGGAGACCTTGATGCCGGTCTTCGGGACGTCCGCGAACTTGATCGTGTCGTTCGGGTGGGCCCAGATCGCGTCCGCGAGGTCGACACCGACCTTGCCCTTGACGACGTCGAAGGCGGCGGTGAACTCGATGTCCGAGATGTGGTACCCGCCGAGGTCGACGTGCATGAGGCCGGGGACGCTCTCCTCCGGCTTCGCGTCCTTGTAGTACTCGACGCCCTGGAGGAGCGAGTTGGCGCAGTTCCCTACGCCGACGATGGCGACGCGGACCTTGTCCTTCGCGCGCGCGCCGTTCTTCGAGCCATTCGTAGAGGCCATGAGTTCCTTTCCCTTGCGATTGCTCACCGACGGGACGCCGAGCCCATCGGCGAGCGCGGCGAGGATGACGTCGTTCGCGTTGGAGCCGCGTCGCGACGCCTCCGCATGGATCTCGTCCTTCAGCTCCTGCGGTACGCGCAGGAGAAGGACGGGGCTGGAGCCTGCTAGCACTTTGCGGCGGCGGCCGCTGAGGACGTAGTCCACGCCGAACTCGATGGCGAGGATCCCTGTCGCGACGTCGTTGACGTTGGAGCCACGCCGAGCGGACTCGCGGACGAGCGCCTCCTTCAATGGAGCGGGCATCCTGACCAGGATGCCCGCTCTGTTTATTTTGCTAGCAGCCAAAGTGCTAGCACTATAGCACTGTTGCTATCTGGTCGCTGCAGACGTGCCCTACCCGAGCGCCGCCGTGAAGACGTACGAGAACGTCATGACTTGGCCGGCGCCGCCGCTTCCGGTGCACGGCATTGTGAGAAATGCGTTGGTCGTAGCCGTCTGCCCGCCCGAGAGGTTCAGGACAGAGGTGTCCTGGGCTGAGAGGGACACGCCCGCGACCTTCAGCTGGAAGCGGTTCGGTGTCGCGCAGAGGGGAACGTCAGCCTCAAGCGTCCAAGTCGTGCCGG
Organism: uncultured Actinomycetes bacterium; assembly: GCA_963815895.1. Classification (GTDB taxonomy): domain Bacteria; phylum Actinomycetota; class Thermoleophilia; order Gaiellales; family Gaiellaceae; genus GMQP-bins7. The sequence continues at coordinate 1,935,374 of CAWFIP010000002.1, forward strand.
CCGTCGACGTCGCGTTCGTGCCCCGCCCGAGCACCTCCTGCAACGCGGTTGCACAATTCGTCAACGATACGACCCGGCCTGCAAACACTGTCGAGGAGTCGCTCTGGGAGAAGCCGAGCGTGCCGTAGTCGAACTGCGCGGGAGTTACGAGGATGCACGGCGCTGCCACTGTCACCTGGGCCAAGACCGTTCCCGCGGAGTCGCCGAACGCCGGAGTGGCGCTCGCAGCGATCGCGCAGGCCGCGAGCAGTCCGGCGCTGATGTGTCGCGTCTTCATCTCTCCTCCTTCAGCAAGTTCGGTTCGAGGTCAAGATCTGGACGACCTGGCCCGGGCTCTCGGTTGTGAACGGCCCGACCACTGCTCGCGCCAGGACGACGTAGCCGCCCGGTGTGTTCGAGCAGGCCTCCCAGTGCACGCGTCTCGAGGCTCGAGCGGGGATCCGCTGGATCGTCTGGGTCGCTGGTCCCTGGATCAGCAGCGCCGGTGGGCGCACCACCGTGACAGCCACGCCGTCGAGTCTGGTGGCGCCGCCGTTCGTCACCTCCGCGACGACCCGGAACCAGCGGCCGCGCCTGAGGGGCTCGTCCGGACGCGTGACCTCCACCGAGAGCGGGTTGACGAGGACACGTCCGGTGATCGAGCCGGAGCCGCCGGCCTGCGCCACGCTCGCCGCCAAGACGGCGAGGGTGGCGCAGGCGAGCGCGAGACGTCTCACGCTCGCTTCTCCAGCCGGAAGGCGAAGTTGCGGCGGAACTGCCACAGGACGAACGCGGAAGCCAGAAGCGCGGGCACGAGCCACGTCCAGGGCGCGTTGTCGGAGAACCAGGTCGACAGCTTGTGCCACCACGCCCCGAGCAGCGTTGCGGACTCGACCTCGAACGTGACCTTGGCCGCAGCCGCGGCACCGACCTGGGCGCCGTCGCCCTCGGTGACGATCTGCGCGGCGAGGAGGCCCTCGTAGTCGCCCGGGTCCGCGCCGGTCGGCAGGCTGAGCCGAGCCTGGACCTTCTCGGTCTCGCCGGGCTCGAGCGTCACCTCACCCGGCTCGAAGTCGAGCCAGTCCTCGGGCACCGGGATGCCCGCCTGGTCTTGCACCGAGCTGACGACCATGCGGTAGGTCGTCACCTCGTCCCCGGGGTTGCGGACGCCGACCGGCGGCAGCCGGTAGCCGCCGCCGGGCGTTAGTGTCTGGGAGATCTCGAGCTTGCCGAGGTCGAGCGCGACCCCGCGGTCGGCGGAGGCCGCGCCCGTTATCACGAGCGCGGTCGAACCGAAGGCGACGAGGATGACCGTAAGGCGCCGCACGGTCATACCACCGTTGCCGTCAGCCCGATGTTGAAGGAGAACGTCTTGCCTGCGCCGCTGCTCCCGACACACGGCAGCGTCACCAGGCTCGCGAATGTCTCGGACTCGTTCGCAAGGAACGTCTGCGCAGGCGTGTTCGCCGGAGCGCGGTAGTGCCAAAGCGTCTGATTCGCCTTCGTCAGGTGAATGCCCGAGAAGCTCTCGGGTAGCTCGGCCAGACGTGACCCGTAGACGTTCAGACGCCCGTCGCACTCGAACCAGTCTTCGAGCGTCCAGGTGTCGGCGCCCGCCTGCGCGTCGGTCCCAGTGATCAGGAAGTTCGACTCCGACGCGCCGCAGTTCGCGACAGTGAAATCGGCTCGACCCTGCGAGAAGTTTCCGGTCTGCGCGAAGGGGTGCACTCCGTAGTCGAGCGCAGTAGCCGAAAGCTGGATGCAGGGTGCGGCCGCCTCTACCGAGACCGTTCCGACGATCGTTCCGTTGTCGGCCGTGAACGCGGGCACCGCGCCCGCGGCGAGCGCCGTTCCCACGAGCAGTGCAACCACGAGCACAAATCGCGTACGCATCGTCATCTCCCTTTTCGCTATCCGACGGTCGCGGTCAGGACGACCGACGCCGTGAACGTCTGTCCGGCGCCGTTGCTCCCGGCGCACGGAGTGATCAGCCTGAGGACGAGTTCGTGATCCGGGTTGGCAGCCGGTGTCGCTGAACTCAGTAGCGTCGTCTTGGCCTTCGTGATGCTCTGGGTGCCGCCGCCGTCGAGGACATAGGTCAAGTGGTATTCGTCGAGGGGCGGGCTGCTGCCGCCGCAGTTCGAAAGCCCCGGAGCGAGTGCCCACGTCGCGGAAGGTCCGGTCGCGTCGCTGCCCTCGATCGCGATCTGCTCGTCGACGGTCGCGCAGTTCCGGAACTGCGGATTCACATTGCCGTAGCCGAAGCCCGTCTGGCTCGACGTCGAGAACGGGAGTGTCCCGAAGCCGACATCCGTTCCCGTGATCTCCAGACACGGCCCTGCGGGCGCCGACGCCGTGATCGACACGTTGATGGTTCCCGTGTCGGCGGTGAAGGCCGGCACGGCGCCGACCGCGAGTGCCGCGAGCGCGAGTGCGGCGATCGTGCCGAGCAATCGCATCTTCATGTCTCCTCCTCTGGTCACGGCGCAGCCACCGCCGTGAGAGTGATCTGTGTGGTCATGGGTTCGCCGAGGCCGACGCTGCCGACGCACGGCATCGCGATCTGTATGAAGGTGTCACCGACGTCGCCGGCGGGGAACACGAAGGGCGTGAGCTCGTCCGCCGGTTCGAGGAGCGCCTGGTCCTGCGTCCTCAGGTAGGTAACGCCCTCCTCGCCGCTCTGCCTGGACGCCACCCCGGTCACGGCCGCGAAGCGGTCGGGCCCGAGCTCGCAGAGGTTCTCGATCGGATTGCCCCGTGGGTAGTCCGCGAGCTGCCAGGTCCCGGCGGCACCGGTCGCGTCCGTCGCCCGCGCTTCGAGGTTCACATCGGTGCCGCAGTTCCTCACAGTGAGCCCTTCGAGGCGAGTCGCCCGGCTCTGCGAGGGCGTCGCGGCGAGACCTCCGACGCTCACGGCCGTGTCCGAGAGCAAGATGCAGGGCACGTTGCTTTGGCCGTCGTTGTCCTGGATCGTGCCCGTCGCCTGTCGGTCGAACGTCACGACGCCGTCCGGGTCCGACAGCGTGACGAGAAACGTCTCTTCTTCCTCCGGGTCGGCGTCGTCGACCACGTCGACGACGATCCCCTGACCGCTGGACCCCGCCGGCACGTCGAGCTCCCCTGACGTCTCGATGTAGTCGTCGGGCGCCGTCGCGGTCTGGTCACTCGTCGCGTAGCTGATTTGCACGACGTCAGGTGTCGGGTTCGTGCAGTTGATGTGGAAGAACGGGTCGTCCTGGCCCTCGGTCACGCGGTTGTCGGTGATGGAGCAGGTCGGACCAGCAGGCTGAGCCGCAGCAGTCCGAATCGCCGCGAGCGAGACACCGACGAGAAGCAACGAGAGCAGGGCGATCCTCACGACGGGCACCCGTCCGAGTCCTCGACCGCCATCCCAACTCGCTGGTACGGCAGTGCTTGGCGCCTTCCCGCCTCGTCCAGCTCCGTCAGGTTCAGCCGGCGAGCCTCGCCGCAGAACGCACGTGTGCGCGGACCGGGAATCTCGACCTGGACGCGTTTCCGCGCCATCGGGTACCTCGTTTCGACTCGTGGTTCGTGGTCTCCAGCGTGGCAGCGCGCAGCCTCGCCTGAAACCTGGAAATCCCCAGTGTTTGCTCGCGCGTTACGCGCGGTGCCGAAAGCGACCGAGCGCCGGCTCGCCCGTGACGAGCTCGGTCCTTGTGCTCCTACGCCTCCTCGGCCATCGCGAGGATGTCCTCGCGGCTCAGCTTCCCGACCAGCTCGGGATGTGCCTCCGTAACGTGCTTCTCAGCGGCCTTCACGAGGTCGTCGTCCGTGTTGCCTCGAACGACCGCCCCACACTCGCAGTTGATCAGCTTGCTCATCGCCCCGCTCCTTTCGATCGACGGGCTGATTGTGAATGCGATCGCATGCCGTTACCTTGCGAAAACCTTGTCGCGGGAGACGCGGATCCAGCTCTGCGGACGACTGGTCGTCCGCATCGCAGGTGCGGCTCTCACCGACGAGCTCCCGGGCCGGAAGGGGCGACTGCTCTTCGCGTTTCTCTGCACGAACCGGCTACGACCAGTGCTTCGGTCGGAGCTTCTCGAGGCTCTGTGGGGCGACCAGGCTGCGGCATCCCCCGACAAGCTCATCGACCCTGTCGTGTCGCGCCTGCGGAGCGTCGTCGGCGCCGATCGGCTGGTCGGCCGCAGCGAGCTTCGTCTCGACCTGCCGAGCGACGCCCACCTCGACATCGAGGCGGCACGCGAGGCGATCCACCGGGCCGAGGGCGCGGTGCGCCGCGGCGACTGGGCCGAAGCCTGGGGCCCGGCGCGCGTCGCGCTCCACGTGACGAACCGGACCTTCCTGGCCGGGGAGGAGGCGGACTGGATCGACGAGCAGCGCCGCGAGCTGGAGGACGTGCGACTACGGGCGCACGATTGCGTCGCCCGGAGTGGCCTCGGCCTTGGCGGTCCGGAGCTCGACTCCGCGATGCGGTCGGGTCGGGCGCTCGTGAAGCTCGCGCCGCACCGCGAGAGCGGCTACCGGCTGCTCATGGAGACGCTCGAGGCCGAAGGGAACCTCGCCGAGGCGCTCGACGTCTACGAAGCGCTTCGCCGGCTGATGCACGACGAGCTCGGCGTCGCCCCGAGCCCGGAGACCAGAGACCTCCATCGCCGGCTTCTCGGCTAGTCCGTCTCGCTCGCGGCGACCGCCAGCTTGTTCGCCATCTCCGTGCGCGAGCGGACGCCGAGCTTCCGATAGATCGAGGTCAGCGCGGACTCGACCGTGCTCACGGTGACGACGAGTGTCGCGGCGACTTCCTTGTTGCTCAGGCCCTCGGATACCAGGACCGCGACCCGCGCCTCCGTCGCCGTGAGCTCGCCGGACGAAGCCGCGCGTCCTCCGATGCGGGTCAGCTCGCCACGAACCTGGCTTGCCCAGAGCACGGCCCCGAGCTCCTCGAAGACGGCGAGCGCCCGGCCGAGGGTCTCGCGTGCGTCACGCCGACGGCGCGCACGCCGCTGAGCCGAGCCGAGGGCGAGCAGCGTACGGGCGCGTTCGAGCGGCATCGGGAGCGACGCCTCGTCGTCAACTGCGGCTTCGAGCCGGGCGAGGCCGTCGTCGACGTCGCCTCGCGCCAGGAGACTCTGGCCTTCCGCGCGAGCGGTCAACGGGCGCGCCCACCCGCGCTCGAGCGCCTCCGCCTGCCGTGCGAACGCGGCCGCCGCGCGCTCGGCTTCCTCTGTCCGCCCCTCGGCGGCCAGCGCACCGGCGAGATCGACGAGGAAGCGTGTAACGCCCGGTTCCTCGAGACCGAGCTCGGTCTGGACCGTCCATGCCTCGCTCAGCGGGCCGATCGCTGCGGCCGCGTTGCCGAGCGAGAGCTCGAGAAAGCCATCGATCGCGAGCGTGCCGAGCAGGTTGACGTTGTCGCCCATCTCCCGCGCGGCCGCGTCGCATGCCTGGAGTAGCTCGCGGCAGCGCTCGACGTCGCCCCTGCAGGCGGCGACGAGCGCTGTGAGGCGCACGGCCGGGAGCCCGAGGAGCGTGACCTGCTCGGAGAGCTCGGTCGCCCGGTCCGCCAGCTCGCTTGCCCGTGCCCAGTTCCCGGCGAGCGCTTCGACCATCCCCAGGCCGTAGGCGCACCACGTCTCGCTGCGTGCGTCGCCCACCTCCTCCGCTCGTCTGAGCACGGCCTCGTAGCCCCGCCGTGCCGAGTCGAGATCGAGGGAGAGCCGGCCGAGATCCGCCAGCACCGCGCTTGGGCTGTGAAGCTCGTCCAGCGTCGCGTCGTCCTCGAGCGCAAGGGCTCGGTCGAGCGGCTCTCGGAACGTGGGATCCCCGAGCACGCCTCGGACGTACGCCTCCATCGAGAGCGCGAGCGCGAGCACTCGCGGGTCTCCGAGGCGCTCGGCCGCCTCGACGCCCGCAACGGTGTCGCTCACCGCGGTCTCCCCGTCTACGAAGAGCGCCGCAAGCGCCATCGAGCGTCTGACGTTCACGACAAGCGCGAGATCGTCTGTCCCGAGTGCCTCCTCCCACTGGGGGCGTGAGTGATCGAAGCCCTGGGTCTCGTCGAGCATCCGGCCGAGCCGCCACGACGCCTCGGCCCGCGACGCGCCGTCAAGCGTCACAGCCTGCTCGAGCAACGTGCGGGCGCGTTGTGCGTCACCGGACTCGAAGTAGCGATCCGCGGCGACCACGAGGCGACGTCCCCGGTCGGCGCCGTCGCCCTCGGGCGTGAGCTCGGCAGCTCGCTCGTAGAGCTCGGCAGCGTCGGCCCGCGCGCCCCGCCTGTGGGCGAGGTCCGCCGCGCGCTCGACCGACTCCGCGACCTCCGCGTCCGGCTCGATCGTGGCCAGTGCGAGGTGGTGGCCCCGCTCCTCGACGGAGGTCGCGGCTCGCGCCAGGCGCGCGTGCGCCTCGCGGCGTGCGTGCTCCGGAGCGTCGGCCGTGATCGCCGAGGCGAGAACCGGATGCGCGAAGCGAACGCGCTGACGGTCCAGTCCGACGACGCGGGCGTCGAGCGCCGGCACGAGCACCCCGACCGCGTCGGCGCCGAGCGCCGCCGAGAGGACTGCCGGTCTCGGGTCGGGCGCCGACGCGACGAGCAGGAGCGCGTCGCGGGTCGCCTCGGGCATCGCCTGCAGGCGCTGCTGCGCCAGCTCGATGAGCGTCGGTGTCTGATCGCGCGTCAGCGTGTCGTCGCGTGACAGCTCGACGCGTGCGAGCTCGAGCGCGTACAGCGGATTCCCGCCCGAGGCGCCATGCACGCGTGTCAGCGACGGGCGCGGGAGCGACGAACCGAGCTGCTGCGACACGATCCGGTGTACCGCCCCGATGCTCAGCGGGCCTATCCAGAGGCGCTGCGCATCGGCGCCGGGGTCCAGCCCTCCCGAGACGCCGGAACGCCTCGCGACCAGCACACGAACGACGTCGGCGGCTCCAAGTCGTCGGAGCGCGTACGCGAGGGCGCCCGACGACGAGCGATCGAGCCACTGGGCGTCGTCGATCGCGAACAGCGTGGGCGTCCTCGTCGCGCGCAGCGCCGCAAGCGTCGCGACGGCGACGGCGCCCTCGTCGGGCGGCCTGTCGTCGGGCTCCTGCAGGAGCAGCGCCGCCCCGAGCGCGCGGCGCTGCGGGGGTGGGATGTCCTCGAGGACGTCCTCGGCGATCGGCCCGACGACGTCTCCGAGCCCCGAGTAGGAGAGGCGCGACTCGGCCTCGCTCGCCACGATCGCGACGACTCGCATGCCCTGCTCGCCAGCGCGCTCGACCGTGGCTCGCCAGAGCGTCGTCTTGCCGATCCCGGCTTCGCCCTCCATGAGCAGGACGGGCGTGTCCGGCTCGCGGAGCCACCGCTCGATCTGCTCGAGCTCCAGGTCACGGCCGACGACTTCCGGAGGCACCTCTTCGTGTTATACGACACGACCGCGGGAGAAGCAGGGCCCCGAGCGCGAGATCGGGACCCTGCCTCGTGCCGGCGGAGTCAGCCGATGCAGACCGTTGCGGAGCCGGTGAGGATCGCGCCGGTCGTGAGGCTGACGAGATCGCCTTGGCGTGCCGCGCCCTGGCAGGGCGAGCCGCCGTTGACGCTGACGGTGCTTCCGCGCAATGAGAGACCGGTTGAGCTCTGGAGCGTGGTGCTGCTGTCGCTCAAGACGTCGAGACGCTTTGAGACGTGGACCTGGAGGTCGTCGTGGACGGCCACCGTCGCCTTCTTGCCGACGTCGACGGTCAGGTTGTTGCCGACCGAGGTGGCCACGTTGCCGGCGACCGCCGTCTGCAGACTGCTGCCGACGGACGTCGTCATGTCGTCGCCGCTCGTCAGGCTGAAGCCCGAGCCGCTTGTGAGCGACAGGATCGTGCCCGCCAGTGTTGAGTACGCACCGGCGCTCTGCACGACGATGTCGTTGCCCGCGAGCTCGACGACGCTGCCGCCCGTCCGCTCGAGCCTGATGCCTGCGTCGGTCACGCTGATCGAGTACTCGCCGTTCGGGCTCGTGAACGTCCCCGAGAACGGCTGCCCGTCTGCGCCGTTCAGACCGCTGCAGACATAGGCCGTCGTACCGGCGGCATCAGTGAGCGCAGCCCCGCCCGCAGGGCAGTGCGAGTCGCCCGCTGCGAGCGCGGTGACTGAGGGGCTCACGCCGTCAGCTCCGTCGGAGCCGTTCGCTCCCGGAGCGCCGGGTGTCCCCGGCGGGCCCTGCTGGTGCCACTGAAACGGCGCGTAGTTCCTCGGACAGGGCAGCGCGGCTACGACCTTGACGTTTCCCCCGCTGTCGTAGCAACCCTGGATTACGCCGTCAGGTCCCGGAATCGCCGCCAGGGCAACACCTCCGGCGACAATGGTGGCGGCGACCGCTCCGACGAGCGCCGCGATCAGCTGCTTCCTCATGGCTCCCCCTTCCGCGGTTCGGCGCTCCCCTCGACCGCCTCCACGATTCGCTCGAACGGAAGTGCCGCGCGCCTTCCTGCCTCGTCGAGGGCAGCCGCGGATGGCGCCTCGAACAGGTGGAGAATCGTCTCGTCGCCCGGCAGGAACGTCGTTCTCACGTACCGGACGCCGACCCCGATCTCGGCCGTGCGACGTGCCCGCTCGCGGGCGTCGTCGACGGCGGTCGGGGAGTCGGCCGCGTACGACTCGACGAGATAGCTCGGCACACAACGAGGGTGGCAGCGCGGGCGCCGATCCGAAACCTGGAAATCCCTAGTGTTTGCCCTAGCAGCGCTGCCGGCGGGCAGTGAACGAGCTGGCTCCCCGGCAATCCATGCCGATCCAGCCTTCGCTCACCGGACGGGCACGACGGTGGCTGCGACTCGGACTCGAGACCCGAAGTTCGAGTACGTCTGCGCGACCGCGAAGCCGGACGGCGTGAAGGCTCCCACCGAGAAGGACCACATCGGGAGGCCGTCGAAGCGGCTCGGCATCTCGACCGAGCCTGCGGCACGAGCCTTCGCCCCGCGGGCGTCTCCGACGACGATCTTCAGCGTCGGGCCGTAGTCCGACGAGCCCTGGATGTACGCGACGGCGAGCCGGCTGCCGCGGTAGTCGGCTTCGAGCAGGCCGGGGTGCTCGTACGCGCCGTCCTTGTCCACCGGCAGCGCCAGCCTCGTCGCCGAGCGCTCGCCCGGCGACCACGTGGCGAGGTACTCGCGGAACCCTCCGGCCGGCCTTCCCTCGCCCGCCTGGATCACGAGGCGGCATGTCTGACCACACGCCAGCTGGAACCTCGAAGCGCGAGGCACCGGCGCGACGAGGGCCTTCGGTGTCCGCCGCACGAGCGTCGTGGGATCGAGCTCGACGACCCGGACCTGAGCGTTCCTCCCGAAGTTGTCGAGCCACGCGAGCCAGACCCGTCCCCTCGCGTCGACTCCGAGCGCATGATCGCGCGGCGCGGGCCGCGACGTGATCAGCTTCGTGAGGTCGACGGCCGCGCCGTTCGCGTCGCAACAGGCAGCGAGCGTCGTCTTGTAGTTGATGCCCTCGCCGATCGGGATGCCTCCCGCGAGCGCCCAGATGAGCCGTCCGCGAAGGCTCGCTGCGGCGACGGGTATCCCCTTGTCGGCTGCCATCGGGTCCGGCGAGACCGGCGCGGTCGGCGCGACCTTCCCGTTCGGGAGGAGCTGGGCGATCCCCGACGCGCCGCGCGCCGTCGAGAAGACGAGTTCCGACCCCACGACGACCGGGTACCAGCCGAGCGGTGCCGCGATCTTCGTCGTCTGCGCGGAGCCGAGCCCGCCGCCGCTCGGACGCGCGCTCGCCACCGTCAGCCCTCGCAGCGAGCTGACGACCAGCCAGGCACGACCGCCTGCCCACGCGAGGTTCGTCAGGCGGTTCCCGTGACCGCTGTGGTCGAGGCTCGGCAGGTGCTGCCAGCGGGGCTGCGCGGTGCGGTCGGACAGCCCGCCGCCGCTCGCGGGTCCCGCCGGGGCCGCGGTGACGAGCGTGAGCGCGAGTAGGGCGGGCACTCCGGCCGTCGCTAGTGCTCCGAGCAGACGCCGTTCCCGCATGCCGCGATCCTGGCTGCGCGGCGCAGAATCGGAAACCTGGAAATCCCTAGTGTTTGCTCGTCACGGCGGCGCGCAGGTCACTCCGCCCCAGATGCCTACTGGCAAACGCGCCCGCGGGAGCGTCAACGGATGACGGGGATGACGGCGGCAGCGACCGGCGAGTAGTAGCCCCGCGTGAACTGGAACGTCTCGACGACGACCAGGCCACTCGGGGCGAACGTCGCGTAGATCACGGGGCCCGTGGGTATCGCGCTGACATTCTGAGGCGGCCAGTTGTTTGCCACGGGGATCGCCCCCACGACCCGCGCACGCGCGCCGCGGGCGTCGCCACGTGCGACCCGTATCTCGTTTCGAACCGACGCATCGGCATAGATCGTCTTTCCCCAGCTGCCGTGGTAGGCGACGACGAGGTCGCCCGACCGGTAGGTCGCGGCGAGGAGCCACGCAGGTCCGTCACCCCACTTGCCCCGCTCCCAGTGGCTGGCGACCCGAGTCGGTGAGTGTTCGCCCGGGGCCCAGGAGACGATGTCGCCGCCGATGCTCTGAGCGACGATGCGGCACGAGGCGGCGCAGGCGAGCTCGATCCGATCTGCGACGAGGCCGGGAGCGACCACACCCTTCGACCGAGGTGCGAGCGTGGACGGGTCGAGCTCGATGATGCGGGGAACGCCCCGAACAGCACGCGAGTAGTCCCTGTTGTCGAGCCATGCGAACCAGATTCGCCCACGCGCGTCGCGGCCGATGTGGGGGAAGAGCATCAACGCATTGCGATCGATGAAGCGTGTGAGATCGACGGCAGCTCCGCTCTCGTTGCAGCACGCGAGGAAGAAGGAAGGGCATCCGCCGATGCTGTGGCAGTCAGAGGCGCCTCCGAGCGCCCAGACGGTCCGGTCTCCGACCCGTACGCCGTCCCGGATGACGACGCTCGCAAGCTTCGGTATGACCTCCTGGCCTCGCGCCAACAGCTCGTCGGGGACGGGGCTCGGTGCTCCGAGCCGGCCGTTGCCGAGTAGACGTGCGGTGAACAGCCCGTTGGCGTTCTTCATCCCGTTGAGCACGAGCTCGCCGTCGACCAGTGGGAAGAGGATCGAGGCATCGTCGGGTACGCGCGTCTCGGTGAAGCTCGTCAGGCTCGCTCCCGAGGCGCGGGCGCTGTGCAAGACCGGGACGTCCTTCGAGACGGTGACGACCCAGACCCTGCTCTTCTCCGAGCCGAGAGCGAGCAGAGGCCTGCCGACGTCCATCGTTGCCCGGGGGAACAGGTGCCACGGCGTCGGTTCCTTTGCGGCGGGAGCCACGCCCGGGACGAAACCGACGAGCACTACCGCCGAGCAGCCAGCCAGTGCGGCCAGACCGGCTCGGGTTGCCGCGCGGGCGGAGATGACGCTCACGTCAGCACCCCGGCTCGGTCGCACAGTTGATCGCGTGGTACTTGACCCGCTTGACCGTCATCGCGACCGTCCAGTCGATCGACTCGATGCCCGGATCCTCGAACCGCTCCTTGCGGTGCGCGGTAAAGGTGAAGCTCGGCCGGGAGAGGACGCTCAGCGGAACGACTCCCTCCGCGCTGTCCCACCAGCCGACCTCGGCCTTGCCGCACCTGTTCGGGTACGAGTCCTGCGTGCCCGCGTCCTTGCCGCCCGTCGGCGCCCCGAGCGGGAACTTGCTGAGGTCGACACGGATGCGCGGCTCGCGCCAGGTGACGTAGTCGAGGTGGAGGGACGCCTTCACGGGATGCGTCGGCGAGGAACGGTACGCAAGCGTGCTCGAGCAAGACGTGTCGGGGCTCGAATAGTCCGCTTTCCCGACGAGGTTGAGCGCTGCGACCGCAATCGTGCGCGGGCGGGCGCGTAGGGTCGGCTTCGGTCCGAGCCACGAGAGGAGCCTCTCGTTCGAAGGTGAATCGAGGCGAACCCGGGACACGACCTTCGACTGGCCGTACGTGAGCGTCGCGGTCACATCGAGCTTCGCGATTCGGAACGAGTACTTGAACGGCTTGGCGGCCGAGACGCCGGCGGAGTTGGCCGGTGCGGAGGCCGCTGAGAGTGCGAGGGCTGCGACGAGAGCGACGACCGGAGCGAGCTTCATGGCTCAAAGGTCGCAGAGGCCGCGCGCGTCCGAAACCCGGAAATCCCTAGTCTTTGACCTCCCGTCTACGCAGGCGGGTCGACCGGAGCCGGTCTGCCTCGTCCAGCTCGCCGAGCGCCACGGACGACTCACCGAGGTCTGCGAGGTAGCGGTTCTCGCCGGGATCGACGATCCGCGCCACGCGAGGCAAGGTCAGGCTTCTGCGAGCTCCCTCAGCTGCCGGCGGACGAAGAGCATGCGCTGGAACACCGTGATCCACGCCATGGCCGCAAGGAGGTAGATCGGCCATTGGAGCCAGCCCCACGGGGCCAGGAAGAGCCCGGCCGAGATGATGACCACGCGCTCGACGCGGGAGCCGAAGCCCACGTCGCCGCGGAGTCCGAGTGCCTCCGCCTTCGCACGTGTGTAGGAGACGAGGAACGACCCGATCACCGCGGCGAAGGTCGCCACAAGGGCGATCTCGTTTCCGTCGCGCATGAGGGCCAGGCCGATCGCCGTGAGCATCGCTGCCTCCCCGACACGGTCGAACGTCGAGTCGAGGAACGCGCCGAAGACGGTGCCCTTGCTCGCGGCGCGTGCCAGCGCGCCGTCGAGGATGTCTGCGACCGAGCCGACGATGAAGAGCACGGCACCGAGCCAGAAGAACACGAGCTCGTTCCGCTCCTCGAAGCCGACGAGCACCGCACCCGCGAGGCAGAGCGAGACGCCGGCGAGCGTCAGCATGTCCGGAGTCAGCTTCGTCTTCGCGACTCCTCGCATCGAGCGGGCAAGGATCTCGCGTGCTGCCTGCGTGTACTCCTGCTTGACGCGGTCGAGTTGACTTACGCGAGCGGGCTGCTCGCTCGCGGGCGACCTGTCCTCGTCGGTCATGCGCGCTGAGCGCGCAGCGTGCGAATGTGCCGGAGGGTGAGGCCGGTGAGGATCGCGATGAGGAAGCCGGCCGCGACGTCGAGCCAGTAGTGGTTCCCGGTCGACATGACCGCGAATGCAACCCAGGCCGGCCACAGGAACCAGAGCACCTTCGCCGCCCACGTCTTGCAGAGCCCGGCCATGACGATGCCCACGATCAGCGCATCCATCGCATGCAGGCTCGGCATTGCGGCGTACGGGTTCGCGGCGAGCGAGATCAGGCCGCTGTCGTGGTTGATCGACGACCACTGGCCGAGCGTGTCGACGAAGCCCCACTCGGGGAACATCCGCGGCGGCGCGGTCGGCATGACGACGTAGCCGACAAGCCCGACGAGGTTCGCGATGATCAGCCAGTTGCGGAAGCCGGCGAAGCGCTCGTGATGGCGGAAGTAGACCCAGAGGAGCGTTATCCCGACGACCGCGAACTGCGAGAGCCAGTACGTGTACGAGGTGAGGAAGACCAGGATCGACGACGTGTCGACGACCCGCTGGAGCGTGGGCTCGAAGAGTGCGCCGAACTGGTTCTCGGTGCGCGCGACCCACTCACCGTTCTGGAACGCCGAGACGACGTCGCGGTCGGCCGCGCCGCGTGCCACCTGGTACACGACGTAGAAGCCCATCCAGATGACGAACTGGAGGGCGAGATGCGCCCAGCCACGTGGCAGGCGCCGTGGGTTCTCGGCGGCGGCGGTAGACACGGGTACTTGATTCTAACGCTGCCACCAGAGCGCGCATTTCAAACCGCCCCAGAACGGGTCTCGGCCCGGAATGCGGTGCGTCAGCCGCCGATGTACGACATCTCGACCTTGCGGAGCGTGCTCGTCTTCTCCGTTCGGAGCTCCGAGTAGCGGTCGGTGCGGCGCTCCCAGACGGCACGTATCGTGTCGTCGAGCTCGTCATCCGTCGCGCCTGAGCGGAGAACCGCGCGGAGGTCGTGGCCGCGGATGGCGAAGAGGCACGTGTAGAGCTTCCCGTCGGCCGAGATCCGTGCGCGCGTGCAATCACCGCAGAACGGCTGCGTGACGGATGCGATGACGCCGATCTCGCCGTCCCCGTCGAGATACCGGTAGCGCTGCGCGACCTCGCCGCGGTACTCCGCGTCGACGGGCTCGAGCGGGAACTCGGCCCCGATCGTGCGCACGACCTCGGCCGCGGGGACGACATCGTCCATCCGCCAGCCGTTCGTCGCGCCGACGTCCATGAACTCGATGAAGCGGACTGTGTGCCCCGTGCCCCGGAAACGCCGCGCGACGTCGAGCACGGAGTCCTCGTTCAGTCCGCGCTTGACGACGACGTTGACCTTGACCGGCAGCCCAGCGGCTGCGGCCGCGTCGATGCCGCCGAGCACGCGCGCGACCGGGAAGTCGACGTCGTTCATCGCGCGGAACACCTCGTCGTCAAGCGAGTCGAGGCTGACCGTTACGCGGCTCAAGCCCGCATCCGCCAGCGCCTGGGCCTTTTGCGCGAGCAGCGCACCGTTCGTCGTCAGCGTGACGTCGAGGTCGCCCAGGGCTGCCAGGCGTCCGACGAGCTCCTCCAGCCCGCGGCGGAGGAGCGGCTCGCCGCCCGTGATCCGCAGCTTGTGCACCCCTAGCCCGACGAACACGCGCGAGACGCGCTCGATCTCCTCGAAGCTGAGCAGCTCGCGTCGTGGGAGGAAGCGGTAGTCGTGCCCGAAGACCTCCTTGGGCATGCAGTAGACGCAGCGGAAGTTGCAGCGATCAGTGACCGAGATCCGCAGGTCGCGGAGCGGGCGGCCGAAAGTGTCGAGGACGCTCTGCACGAAGCCAAGAGTAGTGAGATGCGGTCACGCGGCGTTTGGCACTCGTAGTCGAGGGAACTCTCGACCACGAATCCGAACAGGAGGCCGTCATGGAGAAGGACCGCATCGAAGGCAAGGCAAAGGAGCTCGAGGGCAAGGTCACCGGGGACGAGAGCCGCGAGGCCGAGGGCCGTGCCCAGGGCAAGTGGGGCGAGATGAAGGAGAAGGCCGACGACGCCTGGGAAGGCGCCAAGGACAAGGTCGGCGAGATGTTCAACGACCGGGAGGAGAAGAAGGAGCGCGAACGAGAGGCCGAGCGGACGGCAGAGCGCCGCTAGGCATCGCTCCCTCCAGGGTCGAACGTGCGGGAGGCGCTCCGAGGGGGCGCCTCCCGCTTTAGGTTGCGCGAATGCGCTCGCGGGTCCCCGTGCTCCTCCTCGTCGGAGTCACCGCGATCTGGGGCGTCACGTTCGTCCAGGTGCAGGACGCGCTTGCGCTCTATCCGCTCTTCGCCTTCCTCGCGGTCCGCTTCGCGATCTCGACCGTCGTCCTTGCCCCGTTCGCCTGGCGGCCGGTACGCGCGATGCCGCGCGGGGGGATCGTGGCCGGACTCGGGATCGGCGTCCTGCTGGCGGCGGCGTACGGGCTGCAGACTGCGGGACTCGAGCTGACGACGGTCGCCAGCACCGGTTTCATCACGGGGCTGTACGTCGTCTTCACGCCGCTCATCGCGTTCTGGCTCTTCGGGACGCGCGTGCCGACGGCTGCATGGGTGGGCGTCGGCTTCGCCCTCGTCGGGCTTCTGCTCATCAACGGCGTTCCCGGCGGGTCGACCGTCGGGAACATGCTCGTGCTCGCGAACGCGGTCGCGCAGTCCTTCCAGATCGCGTCGATGGAGCGGTTCGCCCCGCGCTACGACCCGCGCGCGCTGACGTTCCTGCAGATGACGACATGCTTCGTGGGCTTCCTCGTCATTGCGCTCGTGCTCGGCGAGCTCGAGATGCCGGAGGGGCGGACTGTCTGGAGTGCGCTCATCGTCACGGGCGTCTTCGCAGGAGCGCTCGGCTACCTCATCGCGACCTGGGTCCAGGCACGGACCACCGCTGCTCGAGCGGCACTCGTCTTCACCCTCGAGGCGCCGTTCGCCGCTCTCTTCGGCGTCCTCCTCGCGGACGAGGTGCTGGGCTGGATGGGCTGGCTCGGCTGCGGCGTGATGCTCGCCGGCATCGTGCTCGCGGAGCCGGCGGCGGCGGGCGTGCTGCGGCGTCTCGCCGGGCGCTCGCGCCCCGAGGGCTCTACGAGCGGCTGAGCGCCTCTCCGGTCTCCGCGTCGAAGACGTACACGCGGTTGCGCGGGATCGTCAGCTGAAGGTTCGAGCCGGTTGCTATCCGCGGCTCGACGGGGAGCTTCGCAAGCAGGATGTGGTCCTTCACGGCGAGGTGCACGAGCTGTTCGTCGCCGAGGTACTCCACGACGTCGACCGGCGCGGTCAGGCGCACGCCGTCGCCCTCGTTTCCGAGCCGGACGTGCTCCGGTCGGAAGCCGACGACCTGCCCCGAACCGCCGACGCCGGCCACGACGCCGCCCGGGACGATGTTCATCGCCGGCGAGCCGATGAACCCCGCGACGAACGTGTTCCGTGGGCGCTCGTAGAGATCTTCGGGAGTCCCGATCTGCTGGAGGACGCCTTCGCGAAGGACTGCGATCCGGTCGCCCATCGTCATCGCCTCGACCTGGTCGTGTGTGACGTAGATCGTGGTCGTCCCGAGACGCCGCTGGAGCTTGAGGATCTCGGCGCGCGTCTCGACGCGAAGCTTCGCATCGAGGTTCGAGAGCGGCTCGTCCATGAGGAACGCGACTGGCTCACGGACGATCGCGCGGCCGAGTGCCACCCGCTGCCGTTGTCCGCCGGAGAGCTGCTTCGGTTTGCGCTTGAGAAGCTCCGATAGCTGAAGCGCCTCGCCGGCGCGCCGCACGCGCTCGTCGATCTCGCGCTTCGGCAGCTTCTGGTTCCGGAGGCCGAACGCGAGGTTGGGCTCTCGGGAAGGCACTGATCACACTGGCCAACGACGGTGCCGGCGCGGCTGCTGAGCGCTTCGCTGGCGCATCGGCGCTCGCCAGGTTATCGACGAGGTGCTCGCCGACCACGGCTAGCGAACGAAGGGCCGGGTGGCTGCCTGAACGCCGCGGAGCTCGGCTCTCACCAGAGCCTAGATGGCCGTTTCAACCATGGCCAGCGCATGACAGCCATGAGTCTACGCGCCGATCGCAGAGCCGCTGTCAAGATCGAAGAAGTGCAGCCGGCGCGGGTCGACCGAGAGCTCCAGCGGCTCGTCCGGACGCACCCTCGACGCTGCGTCGAGCCGCGCGACGACGAGCGCCCGCGCGCCGTCACCCTCCTGCTTGATCTCCACGAGGTCGGTGGCTTCTTCCGTTTCGACGAGCCCCTCGACCACGTCCTCGACGAGAACCGAGGACGCCTCGAGCTCGACGTATGCGAGCTGCTCGGGACCGAGCGCCTCGACCGCGCGCACGATGCCACGCAGGCGGCCGAGTCCGTCGTCGTCGCCACCCTCCACTTCCCGGAGCGCCTCCGGGCGGATGCCGAGCGCGATGCGCTTGCCGGCGTGCCGGCCGAGCTCGTTTGCGGCGTCGCGTGGAACCGGCAGCGTCGATGACCCGAGACGAAGCACGGACGCGTCACCATCGCGCTCGACAGTGGCCTCCAGCATGTTCATCGCGGGACTGCCGATGAAGCTCGCGACGAAGAGATTCGCCGGATGCTCGTAGAGGTGCTGCGGTGCTTCGAATTGCTGTAGCACGCCACGCCGAAGCACCGCGACGCGGTCCCCCATGGTCATCGCCTCGACCTGGTCGTGCGTCACGTACACCGTGGTGACGCGGAGTTGGCGCTGGATGCGGAAGATCTCGGCGCGCATCTGAACGCGCAGCTTCGCGTCCAGGTTCGAGAGCGGCTCGTCCATCAGGAACACCTGCGGCTCGCGGACGATCGCGCGGCCCATCGCGACGCGCTGCCGCTGGCCGCCGGAGAGCTGCTTCGGCTTGCGGTCGAGGTGGTCGAGGAGGCCGATGATGCGGGCGGTCTCCTCGATTCGCCTGCGCGCCTCCTGCTTCGGCACCTTGCGCATGCGCAGGGCGAAGCCGATGTTCTCGGCGACCGTCATGTGCGGGTAGAGCGCGTAGTTCTGGAAGACCATCGCAATGTCGCGCTTACCCGGCGGCAGGTTGTTGACGACGCGCTCGCCGATCTTGACCGTGCCGCCCGAGATCTCCTCGAGCCCCGCAAGCATGCGCAGCGCGGTGGACTTGCCGCAGCCGGACGGGCCGACGAGGACCACGAACTCGCCGTCGTGCACGTCGAGGTTGAGGTCGGAGACGGCAAGGAAGCCGTCGCCGTAGGTCTTGGTCACGTTGTCGAAGGTGACTCCGGCCACGGCTACTCCTTCACGGAACCGGCGGACGCGTTCATGATCCGCCGCTGGAAGATGAAGAACAGGATCGCGACCGGGATCGTCATCAACACCGACGCCGCGAGCTTCAGTGGGTAACGGTTCCCGGAGCCGAGCTGCCCGGATGCGAGCTGTGCGACGCCCTTCGTGAGCGTGTTCAGGCTGGTGCTCTGTGTGGAGATGATGAAGTGCGCCAGCTCGTTCCACGAGCCCTGGAAGGACAGGATGAAGAGCGTGATGAGCGCAGGCCATGCCATCGGCAGCACGATCGACCAGTAGATCCGGAAGAGGCTCGCGCCGTCGATCCGTGCCGACTCCTCCACGCTCACGGGGATCGACTCGAAGAAGTTCTTCATGATGAAGATGCCGGCGGCCGTCGAGAGCAGCGGGATGATCATGCCTTGGTACGTGTCGTAGATCCCGAGCTGGCGGATCATCAGGAACTTCGGGATGAGGAGCACGACCCCGGGCACCGCCATGACGGCGACGATCGTCGTGAACACGGCGGCACGCCCACGGAAGCGCAGGCGCGCAAGCGCATAGCCGGCGAGGCTGTCGAGGAAGACGCGGAAGAACGTGACGCTGAGCGTCACGATCACCGAGTTCTTCACCCAGAGCAGGAAGTCCTGATCCTTGAAGAGCTGGCTGTACGCCTCCGTCGTGAACGGGGAAGGAATGAGGGTGAGCGGATTGGCCGTCGCGTCCGGCTCCGTCTTGAAGGACGTCACCACCGCGATCACGAAGGGGAAGAGGAAGACCACCGCGATCAGGACGAGGACGCCGTACGAGAGCCCGGTTCGCAGCCGTCGCCGCCGCACGGCGCTCGCGTCGTTCACGGTGCGCTCCCTGGCTCGCCCGATGCGATGCGCGATGCGTCGGGGAAGCCGAGCGGCTGCGTCGGCCCGAAGCGGCGCCGGCGCGGGACGCGGTCGGTATTGCGCGTCACAAGCCTCGTCACGATTGTGAAGAAGACGATGATCGCGAAGAGGATGAAGGCGATCGCCGCGCCGACTCCCCACTCGTTGCCGTTGAACGAGGTGTTGAACGACAGGAACGCCGGCGTGAGCGTGGTGTTCGATGGACTCCCCTTCGTCCCGACATAAATCTGGTCGAAGATCTGCCAGGTGCCGATCAGGCCGAGCGTCACGACCGTGAAGATCATCGGCCGGATCATCGGCACGGTGATGTACCGGAACTTCCGCCATT
Source organism: uncultured Actinomycetes bacterium (assembly GCA_963815895.1). Classification (GTDB taxonomy): domain Bacteria; phylum Actinomycetota; class Thermoleophilia; order Gaiellales; family Gaiellaceae; genus GMQP-bins7. Next base: position 1,954,766 of record CAWFIP010000002.1, read on the forward strand.
CGGTCGCGCCGTCCAGTGCGGCCGCCTCGTTGACCGAGTCGTCGATGCTCTGCAGCGCAGCGAGGAAGAGCAGCATGAATGTCCCCGACGTCGTGAACACGGCCATCACGATGAAGACGCACATTGCGATGCTCGGGCCGGACAGCCAGTCCCAATAGCTGATGCCGAGGAACATCCCGTTCGCGAGCGAGGCGGGCGGCTGGTCGACACCGAACTGCGCGAGGATGACGTGGAACAGTCCGCGTGGGTCGTAGAGCCACGACGGCCCGGTCACACCGACGTACGACAGGAGCTCGTTGATAACGCCGGTCGGCGAGAAGAGGAAGAGAAACAGGATCGTGATCGCCACCGAGCTCGTGACCGAGGGGAAGTAGAAGGCCGTCCGGAAGGACCCGACGGCCTTGATGCCACGGTTGACGAGCACCGCGAGGAACAGCGCGACGGCCGTCTGGATCGGGACGACGAGCAGGACGTAGTAGAAGTTGTTGCGCAGCGACGTCCCGAAGTTGCTCTGGTCGAGCCCCGGCTGCGTAAGCAGGTGCCGGTAGTTCTCGAGGCCGACGAAGTGGGCGTGCGGGCCGAACGGGCTGCCGTTGCCGTTCCAGTCGGAGAAGCTGACCCAGAGCGCCATTGCGATCGGCAGCACCAGGAACAGCCCGAGGAGGACGATCGCGGGCGCGAGAAACAGCCAACCAGCCGCCGCCTGATGCCCGCGAATCCCCGGGTCGCGGCGCCGCGCGAACCTATTCAGCAAACGCGCCTCCTCGTGCGTGCCGTCGCCCGCCGGCGGCGCGCGCGCCGCCGGCGGGCTTCCAACTGTGCGTTACTTACTGGTTCAGGATCGCCTGCAGCTCGCGGTCTATCCGATCGAGGATCGTCTTCGCATCCGTGGTCGGAAGTGCCTGGAGCTGCTGGTTGAAGTCGCCGAGCACCGTCGCGATGCCAGGCACGTTCGGGATGCTCTTCGAGTAGTTGGCACCGGCCAGGTAGGAAGCGAACTGCGGGTAGAGCTTGCTCCACGTCTTCGCGACCCCCTTCACGGACGGCATCACGCCAAACGCCTTGGCGTTACCCAGCTGGACTTTCGGCAAGGTCAGGTACGAGATCAGGGACATCGCGGCGGCCTTGTTCTTCGAGGCGGCCGCCATGCCCCACCCGCCGTCGTACTGCAGCGTCCCCATGCCCGCACGCCCGGCCGGGAGCTGGACGACGCGGTACTTGACGCTCGGGTAGTCGTGGGTCATTGCGCCTGCGATCCAGTTGCCTTCGATCGTCATGGCGCACTGCTGCTTCCCGAAGCCTTCACCGCCCCAGCCGACACCGAGCTGGTTGGTGAGCTTGAACGAGCCGGCGTTGATCATCTGCTTGACGTAGTTGAACGCCTGGATGTTCTCCTTGCTGTTGACCGTGGCGGTCTTCCCGTCCTTGGAGACGAGCCAGCCGCCGTTCTGAATCATGAACACGCCGAGGCGGTGGAACTCGGCACCCGTGCAGAGGCCTACCTGCCCCGAGCGGGTGAGCTTCTTCGCGACGGACGCGAGCTGCGCCCACGTCTTCGGGTAGTTCTTGGCCGTCAGCTTCGCAGCCTGCCACGATGCGCTGTTGATCACGAGGGCGAGCGTCGAGAAGTCCTTCGGCGCCGCATACAGGTGGCCCTTGTACGTGTACGCCGCGCGGAGGCTCGGATAGAAGCTCTTGACGTTCTTGAGTTTGTCGAGCGGGGCGAGGCTGCCCGCCTTCGCGTACGTCGCGACACTGTCGTTGCTGAGGTAGAAGATGTCGGGCGGATTCCCGGAGGCGAAGCCCTGGGCGAGCTGTTGCCCGAGGTCGGAGGCGACGATCACGTTCACGTCGATGCCGGTCTGCTTCGTGAACGCCTTCGCCGCACCGTTGACCGCGAAGGTCTCGGCGGGTCCAGAGCTTCCGATTAGCGCAGTCAGTGTGGTGGCGTGGCTCTTAGTCGGCGAGCCGATGGCGGCGCCGACTGCAACGGCGAGCGCGCTGACCGTGACGACTGCCAACAAGAACCAGCGGCGACTCCGGGTGGTGCGATGCGGATGCACGAGATGGGGATGCATGAAATGTCCTCCTTGGCGAGCTGTCGAGAATGAACGAGCCCGGTCGACGCGATGTGATGCCTTCATGTGTGCCTCCGACGACTCCATGCACTCGCTCTAGAACTGCGAGGCATGTCAGGCTGATACCCCGCTCGTGCCGCCCCTACACCGAAACACCCGGTCGCTCCGGGGCGGCCGTCGCTGAGATGGACGCCGTTTTTCTCGCGCTCTGCTCGGCCGCGCTCTTCGGCGGGATGACGGTGGCGCTCCGTGGAGCGCTGGCCCGGGGCACGGGTGCGGAGCTCGGGGCTCTTCTCACCGTCCTCCCGGCACTCGCGTGCGCCTTCGTGGCCGCGCTGATCCGGAGCGACTGGGATACAGACGGCCTGTGGCAGTTCGCGCTCGCAGGTCTGCTAGGCCCCGGGCTCTCGCAGCTGCTCTTCACGCTGGGCGTCCGTGATGCCGGCCCGGCGCGCACGTCGGTCGTCGTCGGGACGGCGCCGCTCTTCTCCGTCGCGATCGCGCTCGTCTTCCTCGACGAGCCGGTGATCGCGGGAGTGCTCTTCGGCGCGGTGCTGATCGTCGCCGGCGGCGTTCTCCTCGTCGGGGAGCGGGGGAGGCCGAGCCATGTGCGGCGGATCGGTCTCGCCTACGCATTGGGAGCGACGATCGTGTTCGCGACCCGCGACAACCTGCTCCGCTGGCTCGCGATCGACAGCGATGTGAGCCCGGAGCTGGCCGCGACGGTGACCCTCGCGAGCGGGAGTGTCGTCATCGCCTGCTGGCTCGTCCTCTCGAGGCACCGCTTCTCGCTCGGCCCGCTCCGCGACTTTGCACCGGCGGGCGTCATGTTCGGCCTCTCCTACGTCTGCCTCTTCGAGGCGTACTACCGCGGGCGCGTGACCGTCGTCTCCCCGCTCGTGGCGACGGAGTCGCTCTGGGGCGTGCTGTTCTCCGCGATCTTCCTGCGGCGGACCGAGGGCGTCGGGCCGCGACTCGCGGCCGGCGCTGCGTTGATCGTCGCCGGCGGGGTCCTGATCGGCGTGTTCCGCTAGCCGAGCTTGCGCTCGAGTTCGCCGAGGCGCCGTTCGATCCGCTCGAGCACCTCGCGATGGGGGTCGACCTCGTGCGGCTCCTCGCTCGCCAGGCGCTGTCGTGACGTGGCCATGACTGCCGACGTGACGATGGCGGTCGTGAGCGACAGGGAGGCGACGCCGAAGAACATGACGAAAACGGCGACCGCCTTGCTGAAGGCCGTCTGGGGGATGACGTCGCCGTATCCCACGGTCGTCACCGTCTGGGCGGCCCACCAGACCGACTCGCCGAAGCTGTCGAACTCCCCGTGGGCCAGCAACCGAACGGCTGCCGCCGCGGCCAGCGTGATGACGAACGTGACGCCGACGACGTACGGAAGGATGCGACCCGAGACGACGGCCCGGTTGATTCGCGCCAACCGGCGTTCCGAGAGCCACTGCATCGCTCCGCTACTTCGTATCCGTGGCCAGTTCTCCTCCGTTGGTGATCTGCTACGGTGCCACTCATATTTATCTGAGCCACTAAGACTCAAGATCGGAAGGAGCACCGCACACCATGGCCAAGACCATCGGAATCGACCTCGGGACGACGAACTCGTGCATGGCCGTCCTCGAGGGATCCGAGCCGACCGTCATCCCGAACGCCGAGGGCGGGCGCACCACGCCGTCCGTCGTCGCCTTCGGACGTGACGGGCAGCGGCTCGTCGGGGCGCCGGCCAAGCGCCAGCAGGTGACGAACCCCCAGAACACGATCTTCTCGATCAAGCGGTTCATGGGCCGTAAGTACGACGAGGTCTCGGAGGAGATGAAGATCGTCCCCTACGAGGTCGTCCACGGCCCGAACGACGACGTTCGCGTCAACGCCGAGGGCAAGGACTACGCGCCGCCGGAGATCTCGGCGATGATCCTTCAGAAGCTGAAGGCGGACGCCGAGTCGTATCTCGGCGAGCCCGTGACCGACGCCGTCGTCACGGTTCCCGCCTACTTCAACAACGCGCAGCGTGAGGCGACGAAGGACGCCGGCAAGATCGCCGGTCTCAACGTGCTGCGGATCATCAACGAGCCGACCGCGGCCGCGCTCGCGTACGGCCTCGACAAGGAAGGCACCGAGCACACGATCCTCGTCTTCGACCTCGGCGGCGGCACGTTCGACGTGTCGGTCCTCGAGCTCGGCGAGGGCGTCTACCACGTGAAGGCCACGAACGGCGACAACCACCTCGGCGGCGACAACTTCGACAAGGCCGTCGTCGACTGGATGATCGGCGAGTTCAAGCGCGATCAGGGCATCGACCTCGGGCAGGACCCGATGGCGCTGCAGCGGCTGTACGAGGCCGGGGAGAAGGCGAAGATCGAGCTCTCGTCGACGATGACGACGCAGATCAACCTGCCGTTCATCACCGCCACCCCGGAGGGCCCGAAGCACCTCGACCTCCAGCTCACGCGGGCGAAGCTGAACGAGCTCGCCCACGACCTGCTCGAGCGGACGGTCGAGCCGACGAAGCAGGCGCTCGCCGACGCGGGGCTCACCGCGGCCGACATCGAGCACGTCGTGCTCGTCGGCGGCATGACCCGGATGCCCGCCGTGCAGGAGAAGGTGAAGGAGCTCATCGGCAAGGACCCGCACAAGGGCGTCAACCCCGACGAGGTCGTCGCGGTCGGTGCCGCGATCCAGGCCGGCGTGCTCAAGGGCGAGGTCAAGGACGTCCTCCTGCTCGACGTCACGCCGCTGTCGTTGGGGATCGAGACGAAGGGCGGCGTCTTCACGAAGCTCATCGAGCGGAACACGACCATCCCGACGCGCAAGTCGGAGGTCTTCACGACGGCCGAGGACAACCAGCCGTCCGTGGAGATCCACGTCGGCCAGGGCGAGTCCGAGATGATCTCGTTCAACAAGACGCTCGGGAAGTTCCAGCTCGTCGGCATCCCGCCGGCGATGCGCGGTATGCCGCAGGTCGAGGTCTCGTTCGACATCGACGCGAACGGGATCATCAACGTGTCGGCGAAGGATCTCGGCACGGGCAACGAGCAGCAGATCCGCATCGAGGGGGGCTCGGGCCTCACCGAGGACGACGTCCAGCGGATGGTGAAGGACGCCGAGACGCACGCGGACGAGGCGCACCGGCTGCACGAGCTCGCGGACGCGCGGAACCAGGGCGAGCAGCTCGCGTACCAGACCGAGCGCGCGCTCGCGGAGCACCGCGACAAGCTCGACGAGGCCGACGCCTCGACGATCGAGGGCCGGATCATGGAGCTCCGGCAGGCGGTCGAGGCCGCGGACGTCGCCGACATCCAGGCGAAGACGAACGGGCTCCAGGAGGCGTCGAGGACCCTCGCCGACGCGGTCTACGCGCAGGCGACGGCCGCGGCGCAGTCCCAGACCTCGGGGAACGGTGACTCGGCGGCGTCCGATGACGAGGTCGTCGAGGATGCCGACTTCGAGGTCATCGACGAGGAGGAGACGAGCCGCTCGTGACCTCGAGACGCCCAGACGACGTCGTCGACGAGATCGCAGACGACGTGACCCAGCGAGAGGATCCTTGTGGCTCAGAGCCACAAGGATCCTCACCCGACCTCTCGGCCCGGCTGGCGGAGGTCGAGGCCGCGCGCGACGAGTACCTCGCGCTTGCCCAGCGCGTGCAGGCGGACTTCGACAACTTCCGCAAGCGGGCGGCCCGCGAGCACGAGCGGCTCGTCGCGCATGCGCACGAGCGGCTCGTGCACGAGCTGCTGCCCGTGCTCGACGACCTCGAGCGTACGCTCGAGGCGGCCGAGCGCCACGAGGAGGCCGCGCTCGTCGACGGTGTCCGCCTCGTGGAGCGGTCGCTCCGCAAGGCCCTCGAGAAGGAGGGGCTCGTCGAGATCGAGACGGACGCGGGCTTCGACCCGCACGTCCACGAGGCGCTGATGACGCAGGCACGCGAGGGCGCCGAGGCCGGCACCGTCGTCGAGGTCGTGCAGCGCGGGTATCGGCTCGGTGACAAGGTCGTGCGCCCGGCCCGGGTGGTCGTGGCGGAGTAGCGAGATGCGCAGCCCCTACGAGGTGCTCGGCGTCCCGAAGACGGCGTCCGACGACGAGATCAAGAAGGCCTACCGCAAGCTCGCGCGCGAGTACCACCCGGACCGCAACCCGGGCGACGACGACGCCGAGGAGCGGTTCAAGGAGGTGCAGGGCGCCTACGACGTGCTCTCCGATCCCGAGAAGCGCCGCTCCTACGACACGTTCGGCGCCGCCGGCGCGCGCGGAGGTTCCGCGGGCCAGGGCGGCGGAAACGTCCGCTTCGAGGACTTCGACTTCGGCAATCTCGGCGACCTCCTCGGCGGGATGTTCGGAGGCGGCGCCGGGAGGCGGTCGGCGCGTCAGCCGGTTCGCGGTGACGACCTCGAGACGCGCGTCCGGATCTCGTTCGACGACTCGCTGAACGGCGTGCAGGTGCGGGTGCCGGTCGAGAGCGAGGCCGCGTGCTCGGCCTGTCACGGAACCGGGGCCGAGCCCGGAACGTCGCCGATCGTGTGCCCGGAGTGCGCCGGACGGGGCGTGATCTCCGACTCTCAGGGGCTCTTCGCCTTCTCCCAGCCGTGCCCGCGCTGCCAGGGGAACGGCGTCGTCGTCGAGTCGCCCTGCAAGCGGTGCCGCGGCACCGGACGAGAGCGCAAGCGTCGCCAGTTCAACGTGAAGATCCCGGCAGGCGCCAAGACCGGGACGCGAGTGAAGCTGAAGAACCGCGGCGAGCCGGGCCGGAACGGCGGGCCGGCGGGTGACCTGCTCGTCGTCGTCGAGGTGGAGCCTTCCCCGTTCTTCGAGCGCCGTGGCACCGACCTCGTGATCGACGTACCGGTCACGTACTCGGAGGCGGCGCTCGGGTCGAGCGTCCAGATTCCGACTCCCGACGGGCCCGTCGCGCTGAAGATCCCTGCAGGCACCGAGAGCGGAAAGCTCCTCCGCGTGAAGGGCCGCGGCGCCCCGCATCTGAAGAAGAACGGCCGCGGTGACCTGCTCGCGCGCGTGAAGGTGACCGTCCCGAAGAAGCTCTCGAAGGCGGAGAAGGAAGCCCTCGAGGGCTACAGCAAGGTGTCCCGCGAGAACCCGCGTGAGCGGTTCGCTGAGGTGCGCTGATGGATGCGACGCGCCCGCGCTACATGATCTCGGCAGCTGCCGGGCTCGTCGGGATGCACCCGCAGACCCTGAGGCTGTACGAGGCGAAGGGCCTCGTTCGGCCGGCCCGAACGCCCGGCGGCACACGGCTCTACTCGGACGCGGACGTCGAGCGGCTCCAGTTGATCCAGCGCCTGACGACGGAGCTCGGGCTCAATCTCGCGGGCGTCGAGCAGGTGCTCCGCCTCGAGGACGAGCTGCGGCGTGTCCGCACACGTCTCGAGCGGCTCGAGCGCGAGCTCCGCGCAGAGATCGCCGCCGTCCACAGGTCGTACAAGCGGGAGCTCGTCGTGTACCAGCCGGCGCGGCATCCCGCGCAGAGGAGATGAGATGGACTTCAACCGCCTGACGCTGAAGAGCCAGGAAGCCATCGCAGGCGCGCAGGAGCTCGCGCGGCGCGTGGGTAACCCCGAGCTCACGCCCGACCACCTGACGATCGCGCTCCTCGACCAGGAGCTCGTCCGGACGCTCGTCGAGCGCTCCGACCAGTCGCCCGCGAGCCTGCGCGCGGAGGCAGAAGCGCGGCTTGCCGCGCTGCCGACCGTGTCCGGTGGCGGCGCGCAGCCGCAGGTCTCCGCCCGTTTCAGCCGGGTTCTCGACCGCGCGTCCGGCGAGGCCGGCGCGCTCGGAGACGAGTACGTCTCGGTCGAGCACCTCCTGCTCGCGCTCGAGGTCGTCCCGCGCGATGCCCTGCTCCGGGCGCTGCAGGACGTCCGCGGAGGACAGCGCGTCACGTCCCAGGACCCCGAAGGGTCGTATCAGGCGCTCGAGAAGTACGGCCGCGATCTCACCTCGCTCGCGGAGAGCGGGAAGCTCGATCCGGTCATCGGCCGCGACGAGGAGATCCGCCGCGTCATCCAGGTCCTCTCGCGGCGCACGAAGAACAACCCCGTGCTGATCGGCGAGCCCGGCGTCGGCAAGACCGCGATCGTCGAAGGGCTCGCGCAGCGGATCGTCGCGGGCGACGTGCCCGAGGGGTTCAAGGGGAAGCGCGTGTGGGCGCTCGACGTCGGCGCGCTACTCGCGGGCGCGAAGTACCGGGGCGAGTTCGAGGAGCGGCTGAAGGCCGTGCTCGCGGAGATCCAGAACGCAGCCGGCGAGATCGTGCTCTTCATCGACGAGCTGCACACGATCGTCGGGGCGGGCGCCGCCGAGGGCGCCGTCGACGCCGCGAACCTCCTGAAGCCGATGCTCGCGCGGGGTGAGCTGCGCGCGGTCGGCGCGACGACGCTCGACGAGTACCGCAAGCACATCGAGAAGGACGCCGCGCTCGAGCGGCGCTTCCAGCCGGTCTTCGTCGGTCAGCCGACGGTCGCGGACACGATCGCGATCCTGCGCGGCCTGAAGGAGCGCTACGAGGCCCACCACGGCGTCGAGATCCGCGACTCCGCACTCGTCGCCGCCGCGGTGCTCTCCGACCGCTACGTCAGCGACCGCTTCCTGCCCGACAAGGCGATCGACCTCGTGGACGAGGCCGCCTCGAGGCTGCGCATGGAGATCGATTCCTCGCCGGTCGAGCTCGACGAGGCCGATCGGCGCGTGCGCCAGCTCGAGATCGAGCTCGCCGCGATGGGGAAGGAGAGCCCGGAGGTGCGCGAGCCGCTCGAGCGCGAGCTCGCCGACGCGAAGGCCACGCGGGACGAGCTCGCCGCGAGATGGTCGCGCGAGAAGGACTCGCTCCAGCGCGTCGCCGAGATCAAGCGCGAGATCGACGAGCTGCGCATGGAGGCCGAGCGGGAGGAACGCCAGGGGAACCTCGCCCGTGTCGCGGAGATCCAGTACGGGATCCTGCCCGGGCTCGAGCAGGAGCTCGGGGAGCGCGAGGAGCGCAACGAGGCGCCGATGGTCAAGGAGGAGGTCGACGAGGACGACATCGCAGCGGTCGTCGCGACCTGGACGGGCATTCCCGTCACTCGCCTGCTCGAGGGCGAAGTCGAGAAGCTCATCCACATGGAGGAACGGCTGCACCAGCGGGTCGTCGGTCAGGACGAGGCGGTCGAGGCCGTGTCGAATGCGCTCCGGCGTGCCCGCTCGGGCCTCCAGGACCCGAACCGCCCGATCGGCTCGTTCGTCTTCCTCGGCCCGACGGGCGTGGGCAAGACCGAGCTCGCCCGCGCGCTCGCGGAGTTCATGTTCGACGACGACCGCGCGCTCGTGCGGCTCGACATGTCCGAGTACCAGGAGCGCCACACGGTCGCCCGCCTCGTGGGCGCGCCGCCGGGCTACGTCGGCTACGAGGAAGGCGGTCAGCTGACGGAGGCCGTGCGCCGCCGACCGTACGCGGTGCTGCTCCTCGACGAGATCGAGAAGGCGCACAGCGAGGTCTTCGACGTGCTTCTGCAGCTGCTCGACGACGGCCGGCTGACCGACGGTCAGGGCCGCACGGTCGACTTCCGGAACACCGTCGTGATCATGACGTCGAACATCCGCTCGCCCGAGGAGCTGCGCGAGCGCTTCCGGCCCGAGTTCCTCAACCGCATCGACGAGATCGTCGTCTTCCAGCCGCTCTCGCGGGACCAGCTCTCGGAGATCGTCGAGCTCCAGCTCGGGCGGCTGCGCGAGCGACTCGCCGAGCGCAAGCTCGAGCTCGAGGTCACGGACGCCGCGAAGGAGCTCCTCGCCGAGGAGGGCTGGGACCCTGCGTACGGCGCGCGACCGCTCAAGCGCGCGATCCAGCGGCTGCTCGAGAACCCGCTTGCGCGGGAGCTGCTCGAGGGGCGGTTCTCAGAGGGCGACACGGTGCGCGTCGACGCGCGCGACGGCGAGCTCGCGTTCGAGCGGACGGGCGTCGGGGAGCCGGCCGCGGCCTAGGGGATATCCGGGAAGAACTCGCCCTGCCCGCGAACGGGTGGGGCGCCGTAGATGAAGAGCACGAGCTCCTCGTCGCCGGCGTTGCGGAGCTGGAGGATGGTCCCGGTCTCGACGACGACGACTCCACCGCGCTCGACCTCGTGCCGCTCCGGCGGATCGCCGAGGTCGATCGTCAGCGTGCCGTCGAGCACGATGAAGACCTCCTCCTGTGCGAGATCCTTGTGGCGTCTCCCGCGCGTGCCCGGCGGATAGCGCCAGATGTTCGCGCGTGACTGGCTGAGCGCGTCGGAAAGGCCGGCGATCGTACGCGGGTCGTCGTCCCCGCGCGGCACCCACTCGAGCTCGGACTGCCGGAAGATCGTGTAGCCCACGGCGGCAGTATCGCCCAGCGGGGACTGTTCTCGGATCGTGCGGATGCGTACGATCGGCCGATGAGCGTCGCCGTCTCGGGTCGCGATCCGGAGCTCGCCTCCCTCCAGGGCTTCGTCGCCGGTGTCGCCGATGCCGCCGCCGCCCTCGTACTCGAGGGCGAGGCCGGCATGGGGAAGACAACGCTCTGGCGCGCCGGCGTCGCGGGGGCAGAGGCGCAGGGGCTCCGCGTCCTCCAGGCCGTTCCGGCCGAGACCGAGACGGCGCTCTCGTTCTCCGGTATCGGCGACCTGCTCGATCCCGTGCTCGACGAGGCGCTGGCAGCGCTGCCCGCCGGGCAGAAGCGTGCGCTCGCGCGTGCGCTCGTGCTCGACGAGGACGACGGCCCGCCGCCCGACGCGCACGCGGTCGGCGTCGCGCTCCTCGGTGGGCTGCGCGCGCTTGCCGAGCAGCGGCCGGTCGTGGTCGCGGTGGACGACGTCCAGTGGCTCGACGCGGCATCTTCGGCGGGCCTCGCATACGCGGTGAGGCGTCTGCGCGCGGAGCGGGTGGGTGTGCTCCTTTCGCGCCGGTCGGGGCTCGAGAGCGCCCTCGTCGACGATGTACGACGGACGTTCCCCGACGGGCGATTCACCACTGTCGCGGTCGGTCCCCTCGATCTCGGTGCGCTCCATCACGTCGTCCAGGACCACCTCGGCGTCGCGCTACCCCGACCGCTGCTCGCCGAGGTGCACGGCGCAGCCGGCGGAAACCCGTTCTACGCGATCGAGATCGTCAGGATGCTCCGAGGCTCGGGCATCTCTGTCGAGGCGGGTCAACCGCTGCCGGTGCCGGAGTCCCTGCACGAGCTGGTCCACGCCCGTCTGCTCGCACTCCCGCCCGAGAGCCGCAACTTCCTCCTCGCCGCCGCCGCGCACGCCCATCCGACGATCTCGCTCACCGAGACGGTCTCCGGTGTGAGCGCGAGCGATGGTCTTCCTCCGGCTCTCGACGCACGGATCGTGGAGCTCGAAGGCGAGCGGATCCGCTTCACGCATCCGTTGCTCGTCGCCGGGGCCTACGAGACCGCCGATCCGTTGCGCCGGCGCGAGATCCATGCGCGGCTCGCCGAGCTCCTCGAGGAGCCGGAGGCTCGTGCGTGGCAGCTCGCCGCCTCCGTCGAGCAGCCCGACGCGGGCGTCGCGACCGTGCTCGAGGACGCCGCGCAGCACGCGCGAGCGCGAGGAGCGCCACGGCCGGCGGCGCTCCTGCTCGAGCGGGCTGCAGCGCTCACGCCCGCTGAGGACGCCGAGGGCCTCCGTCGCCGCTTGGTGCAAGCGGCGTACGATCACCACGGCGCCGGCGACACCGAGCGGGCTCTCGGCCTCGTCCGGCCAGCCAGCGAAAGCACACCGAAAGGTCCGGCGCGGGCAGCGCTGCTCGTGGCTCTCGCGCGGTTCCGGTCGTACGACAACGACGTCCGCGGTGCCTCCACCCTCTACCGGGAGGCGATCGCGGAGGCCGAGAGCGGCTCCCTTGGCGAGGCCTACGCCCAGGAGGGGCTTGCGGGGACGCTCTTCCGCCTGCGCGAGGGGCTGGCCGAGGCGGTGGACGTATCCGGGGCGGCCGCGGACACTGCGCGCCGCCAGGGTGCGACGCAACTCGAGGCCGAGGCGCTCGCCACGCAGGCGGTGTCCGCGGCGGCGCTCGGGCGCCCCGACGCCGGCGCGGTTGCTGATGCCTCCGTCGCGCTTCAGCACGCGTGCCTCAACAGGCCCGTTTTGCGCCAGCCGCTGTTCGCAGCCACCTGTGCCCGCTTCTGGCTCGGCGATCTGGACGGCGCTTTCGCCGCCTACGACGCGATGGCGACGGCCGCGCACGAGCTCGGCGACGAAAGCTCGCTCCCGTACACCTATGTGATGCTTTCCCAGATCGAGTGCGCGCGCGGTCGCCTCGTCGAGGCGCGCACCGTCGCGGAGACGGGCAGAGCTGTTGCCGAGCAGGCGGGCCAGCGGTCGCTCGTCGCGTACACGCTCGCCGTTCGCGCGCTCGCAGACGCCCATCTCGGAGACATCGAGAGTGCCGGGACGTCCTCTGACCGGGCACTGGAGCTGGCGCACGAGACGAGCGGGATCCCGGCCTGGATCTTCGCCACCTGGGCGGCCGGTCACCTGAAGCTCGGACAGGGAGATCCCGCTGCCGCCGTGTCGATACTGCGACCGCTCGTCGAGCATCATCTGCGCGAGGAGATCCACGGACCTGGGGCCGTGCCGTTCATGCCCGACGCGATCGAGGCGCTCGCGGCGAGCGGTGCGTTCGACGAGGCAGCCACGCTGCTCGATGCGTACGCCGAGTCCGCAGAGCGGCTGGCGCTCAGTCGAGCCCTTGGGGTCGTTCATCGCCTTCGCGGCGTGCTTCTCGCGGTCCGCGATGACCCGTCGAGCGCTTTGCTCGAGCTCGAGCTCGCCGTCAATTCGCTTGGCGCACCCGACGAGGAGCTCGACCGCGCGCGCTCGCAGCTGGCTCTCGGGGCGACACAACGGCGGCTCAAACGACGGCGCGAGGCGCGGGCGACGCTCGAGGAAGCTCTCGTCGTGTTCGAGCGCATCGGCGCCGCGCTCTGGGCGGACCGCGCCCGCGCGGAGCTCAAGCGGATCAGCGGCCGCGCGTCCTCGCCGGGCGCCCTCACACCCGCCGAGGAGCGCATCGCGACCCTCGTGGCGGAGGGCAAGACCAACCGCGAGGTCGCGGCGACCCTCTACCTGTCCGAGCGCACGGTCGAGGGCCACCTGTCCCACGTCTTCGGGAAGCTCGGCATCAGGCACCGCACCGAGGTCGCTCGCGCGCTCGCCGCACGTCAAACGCAGGGGATCGTGGCGTCAAACCCGGGGGATGCGCCCGTTTCGAGCGTTCCGTCCTCTCCCTAGCCTCGAGCCAAGGTGATCGCGATGGTCACCGGCGACGAAGGAGAGGGAGCGATGTCCCGCAAGTCCACCATCATCACCGCAGTCGGAGCGGCCCTCGTACTTTCGCTTCCGGCAACGGCGCTCGGCCAGTCGAGCGAACGCTTCGGAGACGGCCCAGTCAACCAGTTCGACGCGCAGGCGACGGAGGCTCAGGTCCTTCGCGGTCAGGCGCTCGATCGCTACTACGGCATCGGCGAGTACTCGGGCGCCAAGGTCGACCCGGCCACCCAGGCCCAGATTCTTCGGGGCCAGGCGCTCGGCCGCTACTACGACGGCACCAAGGTCGTCATGCTCGACGCCCGCGAGCAGTCGCTCGTCGCGAAGGGCCAGGTCGAGCAGGTCTCACCCGTCGACTCCCGCGAAGCGGCGCTCGGGGCGAAGCGCGAGGCGCAGATGGCTGACGTCGTCGGCCCTGACGCCTTTGAGCGAGCGGTCATCGCGAACGAGCGCTCGAAGCCCGTGATCGTCGTCGACGACCGGTTCCGGCTCAATCCGAACACCGGCTTCGATCCCACTCCGGTGACCGCGACCAACAGCCGCGACATCGAGTGGCCGCAGGTCGGCATCGGCCTCGGCATCGGCGTCCTGCTGATGATCGGTCTCTACCTGACGCTCAAGGCCACGCGGCAGCGCCCGCTGGCTCACTGATCGGGGTCGCTCTCGACCCAAGCCGCACCGCGGCCGCTCTTGGGGGAGGGCGGTCGCGGTGTGTCGCCGTGCGGTAAGACTCGCGCATGCGCGGCGCCCCGCGGCCGTATCGCAAGAGCCTGTGGCGGCGCGGCCTCAACGCGATCGTCCGCCCGCTGGCGCGGCTCGGGTTGATCGGCCCTCGGACTCATCTGCTCACGGTTCCAGGACGCTCGAGCGGTCGCCTTTGGACGACGCCCGTCTCGATCGTCCGCACCGGCGACGAGCGCTGGCTCGTCGCCCCGTACGGTGACCGCAACTGGGTGAAGAACGCGCGGGCGGCCGGCTGGGTCGAGCTCCGGCGTGGCAGGCGCTGCGAGCGCCTGTCAGTCGAGGAGCTCTCGCCCTGCGCGGCGGTCCCGGTCCTCCGTCGCTACTACGAGCTCGGCCGCGTCACGCGGCCCTTCTTCGACGTCGACCTTTCGTCGTCGGAGGACGAGTGGCTCGCCGATGCGCCTCGTCACCCGGTGTTCAGGCTCGCCCCGTGGGACGAGAGAGCAGTCCTGTGAGGCCGACGTAGGATCGCCAGGTGAGTCGAACGAAGCGCGTCCTGCTCGTCGCCGCGACCGAGCCCGAGCTCTGCGGGCATGTGGGGCTCGTTTGCGGAATCGGGCCTGTGGAGGCAGCGGCCGCGACCGCGCGTGCACTCGCGATCGAACGTCCCGGTGCGGTGCTCCACGTCGGCGTCGCCGGCGGCCGGGGCATCCCGACCGGTGCGCTGGTGCTCGGGACAGAAGCTGTCTACTGCGACCTGCGCGCCGAGATCCCCGTGGTCTCCCGCGCGCGCCCAGACGACGCGCTCCTCGCTGCGCTGCGCGCGGATCTTCCCGACGCGAGGGCGCTTCCGATCGGGACGAGCGCGGCGGTCGGAGGACCTTGTGGCTCTGAGCCACAAGCGATGGAGGTCGAGGCGATGGAAGGATTCGGCGTCCTCCGCGCTTGCGCGCTGGCGGACGTCCCGGCCGTGGAGCTGCGTGCCGTGTCGAACGAGATCGGCGAGCCCGACCGTGCCCGCTGGGAGATCCCGGCGGCGCTTAGCTCGCTCGGCGCCGCGCTCCCACGCCTGCTCTCCGCGGCGGCGAAGTAGCCTTCTCGCCCGCATGGCGGCCGCCCGGAAGCCGAGAGCGACGCGCGAGCTGCCGCCACCGCTGCCGCCGGCCGAGCGGACGGTCGGACAGCTCGTCGGCGAGTCGATCCGGACGTACGGCGCGAACTTCTGGAAGGCGCTCGCCCTCGGCGTGCCGGTCGCGCTCGTGAACGCGCTCGCCTGGGGGCTCGAGCGGGACAGCCGGGTGCGCGCGCTCGTCGAGAGCGCGCTCCTCGTCACCATCAGCTACGTCGCCGCCTGCTCGATCGTGACCGGAGCCAGGCTCCGGAGCCGCAACGCGCTCGTCGCGTATGCGGTCGGGGTCGCCGTCTTCCTCCCGTTTCCCGTGCTCGCGACGCTGTTCATCCTGCCGGGCCTCGCCTGGCTCGCCCTGTTCGGGCTCGCTGTCCCGGCGGCACTCGTCGAAGGCCTCGGGTTCAGGGCGGCCCTCGCGCGCGGATATCGGCTGGCGCGCGTGGACTTCGTCCACGTGCTCGGTGGAATCGCAACGCTCGCGCTCGTCGTCTTCCTGACGCAGACGGTCCTCTTCTTTCTCCTGCGCGAGTACGGGGAGAACACCCGGGTCGCTGCCGCGACTATCGCGTCGCTGGTCGTCTCGCCGCTTCTCTTCCTCGGCGCCGCGCTGCTGTACGGCGACCAGGAGGCTCGGTTAGGCTCGTCGGGCGACCGAGGAAAGGAGCGAGATGCCCAAGTACCTCATGCTCACGACGCTGACCGAGAAGGGAGTCCAGACCCTCCACGCGAATCCCGGCCGACTCCGTGAGGTGAACAAGGACGTCGAGGAGATGGGAGCCAAGGTGCTCCACCAGTGGGGCGCTCTCGGGGAGTACGACTTCGTCAACGTCGTCGAGGCCCCGGACGACATCACGATCGCGAAGGTCTCGATCGCCCTCGGAGCGCGCGGGAGCGCGAAGCTCGAGTCGCTGCCGCTGCTCGAGATCGACGACTTCCTGACCTCGATCTCCTAGATCGTCGCGAAGAACCCCGTCGTCCGCGGCGCGACGGCCAGCGGGCTCTCCGGGAGTCCGGCCTGCGGCGCGAGGTTGTATGCGCGCGGCGCGACGTCGTTCGGCGTGTCCGGGTGGAAGATGCTCGCGAGCAGCTGGATCTGCAGGCGGCCCGGGCCGAGCTCCCATTGCCCCCCGCCGTACGCGCCGATCCCGTGCTCCTCGCAGTAGTCGTACGCCGCGAACAGACGCTCGACCGACCCGAAGCGCGACGGCTTCACGTTGACCGTCCGCGGCGGCCACATGAGCGCCTCGATGTCCTCGACCGAGTGGATGATCGCGTCCCAGGTGACGCGGTCGCGATGGGGCTCGAGCACCGGCACCGTCTCGTCGGTCAGAGCCGGGTCCTCGATCCACGCGTGCGGAAGCCCTTCGGCGACGCGGCGATAGAGGCCTGGGTCCGGCGGTGTGTCCACGACGGTCCCGCGGTACTGGCCCTTGAGGTCGACGGAGTCGATCGCGCCCGTCTCTTCGAGTCGTGCGACGAACTCGTCGGTCCAGTCGATGTTCGCGTCGAGCTTGAACTTCAGGCGCGGATAGAGCGCGAGCCAGGCGTCGAAGCGCTCCGTCGAGGGCGGCGTCCCAAGGCCCATCGACACGACGAACGAGACGGGTCGAGCAGGTCGGCCCACCGCGTCGCCGAGTGACGTCCCCGCCTGCCTGAGCGCGAGGTCGAGCGCGGCGCTCTCGAACGCCCACCGCCGGTAGTCGAGGTACGCGTGCTGCGCAGGCTCCTCCTCGAAGAGCGGCTGCTGACCCAGGTGCTCGGAGAACGTGTGCAGGGTCCAGGTTCCGGCGAGCGGCAGATCGGGGCCGCGCGCCTGCAGCTTGTCGTGCTCCTCGCCGTGGTACGTGACGTCCTCGCCGATCCCCTCCTCGCCTGCGCCCCGGAGGTGGACGACCGTCGTCTTGCGGAGGAAGTCCTCGCGGGCCTGGAGCTCGAGCCCCTCGAGCTCGTAGCCCTCGATCTCCAGCGGCAGGTCGCGAACGCGGTCGTAGAGACTCACAGGGCGGCGAACGCTACCGCGAGCTCGCCCGCGAGCCGCGCGTTGTCGACGATGAGCGCACGGTTGACCTCGAGCGTGCGCCCTCCGCTCCGCTCGTGCAGGAAGGCGAGGACGAACGGCGTCACCTGCTGGCCCGTCACGCCACGGGCAGCGGCATCCGCGAGCGCGTCCTCGATCAGCTCCTCCACGTCGATGCTCTCGGGCGGCGTGTTGGTCAGGAGCAGGCCGCACCCGCCGAGCTGCCAGTGGGCCGCCGCGATTCGAGCGGCGGTCGCGACGTCCTCGACCCGCTGCGGCACCGGTGGGCCGCCCTCCCGCGAGTAGAAGAGCGGAAGCGTGTCGGTTCGGTACCCGACGATCGGGATGCCGAGCGTCTCCAGGTACTCCATGGTCGCGGGGATGTCGAGGAGCGACTTCGCGCCCGAGCACGTGACCGCAACCGGCGACATGACGAGCGCGAGCAGGTCGGCCGAGACGTCGGGCGGCGACGGGAACCCGCGATGCACGCCGCCGATGCCGCCGGTCCCTACGAAGCGGATGCCGACGGCTCGCGCGACCGTGAGGAGCCCGCCGACGGTCGTGGCGCCGACATCGCCCGCGACCGCGCAGGCTGCGAGATCGCGCGGGCCGAGCTTGCGTGATTCGGGGTCGAAGCGGGCGAGCTCGTCCTCTGTCAGCCCGACCCGGATGCGTCCATCGAGCACCCCGGTCGTAGCGGGCACGGCGCCCGCGGCGCGCACGGCCGCCTCGCTTGCGAGACCGACGGCGACGCCGTCCGGCGCGGGGAAGCCGTGGGCGACGAGGGTCGTCTCCAGCGCGACGAGGGGCAGGCCGGTCTCGAGTGCCTCGCGGACCTCCGCCGACACATCGACGAGATCGCTCACGCCGGACGCTCCATCTCCACGAATGGGAGCGCGCCGCCGTTCGTGTCTTCTATGAACGAGCGCGTGCGAACGAACCCGGCCCGCTCGTAGGCCTTCACCGCTCGCTCGTTGAACGCGGCGACGTCGAGACGGAACCGTCGCGGCGCGTATCGGTCGCGCGCGAACGTGAGCCCCTGCTCGACGAACCTCGCTCCGAAGCCCTGACCAGTTCGGTCCGGCCGGAGGCCGAGACCGACTACGACCGTGTCGCCGTCCCGGCTATAGGTGAAGAAGCCGACGAGCTCGCCCGAGCCGTCCCGCGCCGAGAACGAGCGGTCCGAACGCCGCTCCGCGTCGAGCAGGCGCGCGAGCTGGGTTTCGTCGGCGCGCGCGTCGTAGAAGTCGTAGGGAGGGTCGTAGCGCCAGTCGGCGATCTGCTCCGCATCTGCCTGCGTCATCAGGGCGATGACGAGCTTCTCAGCGGCCTCGGTCACGGCATCGACCCTAGTCGCGACACGCACCGGGCCGCCGCCTGGAGCGCGAGGTCGGCCCCGCCCACGATGAACCCGGCCGCGAGCGCGTCGCCGGCCCCGGTCGAGTCGACGGCCCCCGCGACGGGGAGCGCCGCCCGCTCCTCGCCGTCGAACGAGCAGCCTCGGAGCCCTCGCTTGAGGATCCACGCGCTGCCCGGCAGCGGCCCGCCGAGCACGCGATCTTCGTCCTCGTTGGCGAACACGACCTCGGGCCGCAGCTCCGCGATGAGCTCGCGAATCCGCGTCGGGCCATGCTCCTCGAGCGCGCTCCACGATGCGAGGTCGACGCTGACTGCGGCGCCGTTGCTGCGCGCGAGGCCGACCGCGGCCAGAGCCGTCGCGCGCGTGGGATCGACGAGGAGCGCGTAGCCGGAGACGAAGAGGTGGTCGCAGCCGTCGAGCCAACGCGCATCGAGCTCGTCTGGTCGGAAAGCGGTCGCGGCTCCGCGGTCCGAGAGCATCGAGCGCTCGCCGTCCGGATCGACGAGCGAGCAGATGACGCCGCCCTTGCCGCTCCGCGGGGCCGGCGACGTCGACGCCGCGTGCTTCCAGGCCCTGGGCGGCGAGCGCTGCCTGCCTCGTCGGCGCCGCGTTTCCCGATGAAGCGGGCGCTTGCACCGAGCTCGGCCGCCCACGCTGCGACGTTCGCCGCCTGGCCGCCCGTGGCGAGCGTGCGTCTCGGCAGACGTGTCCGCGCCGGTCGCGATCGGCCCGGCGAGCCGCACGATGACGTCGAGCGTCAGGTCGCCGAGCGCACAAATGAGCATGAGGTGGATCGTAAGATCCGGGCATGGACGGCGAGCAGCGACGCGAGCGGGTGCGGACGTTCCTCCTGGGGGGACTGCTCGGCGCGTCGGCGACGGTCGCGGCGCTCGATCGTCGGCGCCGAATCCAGCGCCGACGCGGGCGCCCGCGGGGGCTCGCCGCCTTCGAGAGCGCCCCCTGCTACCGCGAGTTCCTCGACCGCGAGCAAGACGAGGCGGGACGGGACTCCCTCAGGTCTCCACGCTAGCCTTCGCCGGTGCCGATCTACGAATACCGTTGCCCCAACGGGCACACGTTCGAGGTCTTCCAGAAGATGAGCGACGCCCCCGTGGAGACATGCACCGTCTGTGGGGCCGGACCGGTCGAGAAGCTGCTCTTCCCCGTCGCCGTGCACTTCAAGGGCTCCGGGTTCTACTCGACGGACTACGGCCGCAGCGGCCGCAAGCCCGCGAAGGACGGTGACGGCGGCGGTGACAAGCCCTCAACCGACAAGTCGGACAAGGGCAGCGGAGACACGGGCAGCGGCGAGACGAAGAAGCCGGCCGCGGACGCCGGCTAGCGCGGCCGCGTACAGCCGGCCGCGTACGGGACGCCCTTCCGCGGCGCAAGCGGCGCCGTGCGGCCCGTGAACATCGGGATCACGTTCACGTTGTCCTCGCCGCCCACGATCACGGACTCGCCTCCGATCGTCTGCGGCTCGCCTCCCAGGCGGCAGCGCAGCGACTTGCCGGCTCGGAACCGAACCCAGCCGAGCTGAGCGAGCTGCCAGGCCGAGAGGTCGGTCGCGAGCGGTGACGCGAGCGAGTCGCCCATGAACGGCAGCTTCACGAACGTCCCGAAGCTCGCGATCTTGTCCCCGACCGCGTCGGCGACGGCCTGCTGGCGCCCTGTTCTCGTGACGTCCGACTCGGACGGGTCGAGCTGGTTCGTGCGGATGCGCGAGTAGACGAGAGCGCGTCGTCCGTCCATGTGCTGCGGGCCCTTGCCGAACCGCCAGCCGTCCCAGCTCGAGCAGCGCGCGGGCGGGTACGGGCAGTCGAACTTGTTCGAGAGGATCGGCTTCGGGACGGTGATGTCGATGCCGCCGAGCGCGTCGATGAGGTCCTTGAAGCCGTCGAAGTCGACGACGATGACGTGGTTGATCGGAAGGCCTGTGAGGTTGCGAACGGTGGCGAGGGTGAGCGCCGGTCCGCCGAACTGGTTGGCCGCGTTGATCTTCCCCGAGCCGTATCCGGGGATCTCCACGCGCAGATCTCTCGGGATCGAGAGGTACGAGAGCCGGTGCGTGCCCGGATCGGTGCGGAGGAGCATGAGCGAGTCCGACCGGCGGGCGCCCTGCCGGCCGGGTGCGCTGCCGCCGTCGGTGCCGATGATCAGCGTGTTCGCCGGGGTCGTGAGCAGCGACCCGTCGAGCTTTGCGAGTCGGCTCTTCGCGCGCTGCGGAAGTCGGTCGTTCGCGTCGCTCACACCCCGCGAGAACGAGAGGTACCCGAGCAGGCCCCAGGCGAGGAACAGGATCACGAGCGCGCCGACGGCGAGCAGTGCCCAGCGTCCCCAGCGACGCGGTCGCTCGGGTGTGGTCGTACCGGTCGGGCTCGCGGCCGGCCGCCTTGTTCGCTCGAGGGGGACCCTGCCCTTGACCCGGCCGCCGCGGTACCGCCGGTAGGGCTTTTCTCCCACGGACATCCGGGGCGCTATGGTAGCCCGCGCCGTGGCCGCTCCATTCGTGATCGGGGTCGACCTCGGCGGGACCTCGACGCGTGCGGCGCTCGTCGATCGCGAGGGGACGATTCACGCGCGACACGAGTTCGAGACGCCCGAAAGCTCGGAGGAAGACGTCCTCGCCGCGCTCGACACCGCGGTCGAACGGCTGCTCGACGGCCGCGTCGTCGCGCTCGGCTACGGGGTCCCGTCGAACCTCGCGCGCGGGACGAGGAGGATCCTGCGGTCGACGAACCTCCCGCTCGACGACGTCGACCTCGTCGCTCATGCCGCAGCGCGATTCGGGCTGCCTGTCGGTATCGAGAACGACGCCAACGCCGCGGCGCTGGCTGAGTGGAAGCTCGGTGCGGGGAGGGGCGTCTCGAACCTCCTGATGCTGACGCTGGGAACCGGCGTCGGAGGCGGCCTCGTGCTCGACGGACGCCTCTATCGGGGCTGGGTCGAGCTCGGCCACGTCGTCCTGCGGGCGGGAGGCCCGCCGTGCCAGGGGAACTGCCACGGGCACGGCCACATCGAGGCGCTCATCTCGGGCACGGCGGCGGACCGGGCTGCGAACGAGCTCTACGGAGACGGGCACGACGCGCGCGTGCTCGTCGCCAGGGCGCGCGATGGCGCCCCGGAGGCGCAGGAGAAGCTCGCCGAGATCGCGGGGCTCCTCGGCGCCGCGATCGGCTCGCTCGCGAACGTGTTCGACCCGGAGATCGTCGTCATCGGCGGCGGGTTCGGCGAGGCTGCGGGCGAGCTCCTCCTCGGCCCTGCGCAGGAAGCGGCGCGCATCGAGGCCATCTTCCCGGCGGACGGAACACTGCGCGTCGTCGCGGCCGAGCTGGGCGGAGAGGCAGGGCTGGTCGGCGCGGGCCTCGTCGCGTTCGAAGCGCTCGACGAAGCCGGCTAGGTCGTCGTGCCGCTCGCGATCTGCGCAACGCCGATCGGGAACCTGGAGGACGTCACGCTGCGCGTGCTGCGCGAGCTCGCGGAGGTGGACCTCGTCCTGTGCGAGGACACGCGCCGCACGAGGATCCTTCTCGACCGTCACGGGATCGGCGCGCGGCTCGAGAGCTATCACCGGCACAACGAGGCCGCGAAGACGGCGTCGGTGCTGCGGAGGCTGGAGCGAGGAGACCGAGTCGCGCTCGTCTCCGACGCGGGCCTGCCGGGCGTCAACGACCCCGGCTCGCGCCTGGTAACCGCCGCAATTGCGGCAGGAGTCGCGGTGACCGTGCTCCCTGGGCCGTCCGCGGTCGAGACGTCGATTGTCGCGAGCGGCCTGCTCGCGGACGAGTACAGGTTCGTCGGGTACCTCCCGCGGCGTGACGCGGAACGGCGCGCGCTGGCGGGGGAGCTCGCTCGCTACCCCGGAGCAGTGGTGGCGTTCGAGTCGCCGCGTCGGCTTCCGGGCGTGCTCGCGGTGCTCGCGGAGGAAATGGCCGTGCGACCGGCGGCCGTGTGCCGCGAGCTGACGAAGCGGTTCGAAGAGGTCGCGCATGGGACGGTGGCAGAGCTCGCGGCTCGATTCACGGACCCGCCGCGCGGCGAGATCACCGTCGTGCTCGGGCCCTGGCCCGTCGAACCGGGCGCGGGCGCCGCGGCGGACGCACACGACGCAGTCGCGGAGCTCGTCGCGGCGGGAGTTCCGAGGAAGCAGGCGGTCGAGATCGTCGCGCGGCTGACCGGAGCAGCCCGGAACGAGCTCTACCGGGCCTCTCTGTAACAACTTCGTCACTCTCGTTGACACCCCGCGGCAGCCCTCGCTAGCCTCGTTCCGTGTTCGCTTCTCGGGCAACAGCAGTCCTCGTCTCCACGCTCGCGCTCTTCCTTGGCGCGCTCGCCGACGCCTCGACCGCACTCGCGTGGGCGTGGCCGGTCGACGGCGCCGTCCTCCGCGAGTTCTCGGTCGGTGACGACGAGTACGCGGCGGGCCAGCATCGCGGCATCGACATCGCGATCGGCGGAGCCGACATCGTTCGAGCCCCGGTCTCGGGCGAGGTGACGTTCGCCGGTCAGGTGCCCACGCACGGTCTCACGGTCACGATCGAGACGTCGGACGGCTTCAAGGCCTCGCTGACGCACCTCGGCCCGATCGCGGTCAGGCGCGGCGCTCGCGTCGCCGAAGGGGATGGCGTCGCACAGCCAGGCCCCTCGGGCGAGCCGGAGCACGCAACTCCCTACGTGCACCTCGGCGTCCGCGCCGCAACCGACGAGAAGTACCTCGATCCGGCGGCGCTGCTCCCTCCGCGGACCGCGAAGCCACCTCCGGCTCCAGTTCCGACGCCATCCCCGGCGCCCAGCCCGGTTCCGAGCCCTTCCGCGGGGCCCCCACCGACGCCTCCTCCGCCGGCTGCTGCGGAACCTGCTCCCACGCCGGCTCCGGCAGTTGCGCCCACGCCTGCGCCCGCCGCCGCGACCACGCCCGAGCCGAGCCCGGCGTCGGTCGCTCCGGCCCCGGCGACCGGCTTGGCGGCTGAGCGCCAAGTTCGAGGCGCGCCGGATCCCTCCGCGGGCGACACCGGATCGGCGGCGTCGCGTTTTCGGGAGCGCACCGCTCGGTCGACGGTTACTACCGACGGCGCGATGCGTACGACGTCCGTGCCTGTCTTGCCTCCGAGCGCTGTGCCGGCCCGACCTGAGGGCTCGTCGACAGCGGGGCGCGTGAGTAGGGCGGGGAAGCCGCACGTCCGGTCGGCCGCTCGGCCTCGGGAGACTCGCTCGTTTGTCGCCGTCCCGGTGGCCGGCGACGTGCCTCCCCGCCGCGGAGCGTCCGAGCGACGCGCCGCGGTGCATACCTCCGCTGATCCTCGGCGCCCGTGGTGGTGGCGCTGGAGCGCGCTCTGCCCGCTTGCCATCCTGCTCCTCTTTGGGCCGGCAGCGCTCCGCGTTCGCGCCTCGGGCACGAAGCCCGTGCGCGGGCAGGAGGCGAATCAACGACTACCTATCATTGGCGTCCGTGAGCAGTCCGCCGAAGAAGATCCTCGTGGCCGTGGCGTGGCCGTATGCGAGCGGCCCTCGCCACATCGGTCACGTGGCCGGCTTCGGTGTGCCGTCGGACACGTTCGCGCGCTACCACCGCCTCCGCGGCAACGACGTCCTCATGGTGAGCGGGACGGACGAGCACGGCACGCCGGTCATGGTGGCCGCCGACGCCGCGGGCGAGTCCGCGCGTGAGACGGCCGAGCGGTTCAACCGTCTCATCCGCGAGGACCTCCGCGACCTCGGGCTGTCGTACGACCTCTTCACGAGGACGACGACCGAGAACCACTACCGCGTCACGCAGGACGTCTTCCGCACGCTCTACGAGAAGGGCTACATCTTCGAGGAGGAGACGCTCGGCGCGTTCTCCGCCGCCACCGGACACACGCTGCCGGACCGGTACATCGAAGGGACGTGCCCCATCTGCGGCTACGGGAGCGCGCGTGGCGACCAGTGCGACAACTGCGGCAACCAGCTGGACCCGACCGATCTCATCGAGCCGCGCTCACGCATCGACGGGACGACGCCGGTCTTCGAGAAGACGAAGCATCTCTTTCTCGATCTCCCTGCGTTCAAGGAGCAGCTGACGAGCTGGATCGAGTCCCAGGAGCAGTGGCGCCCGAACGTGCGGCGGTTCTCGCTCAACTTCGTCAAGGAGCTCAAGCCGCGCGCGATCACGCGGGATCTCGACTGGGGTGTACCGATCCCCGTCGCGGGCTACGAGGAATTGAGCGAGAAGCGGATCTACGTCTGGTTCGACGCCGTCATCGGCTACCTCTCGGCGTCGATCGAGTGGGCGTCGAACCGAGGCACGCCTGACGCCTGGCGGGAGTGGTGGCAGAGCCCGGACGCGGAGCACACGTACTTCATGGGCAAGGACAACATCGTGTTCCACACGGTCATCTGGCCGAGCATGCTCCTTGGGTACGGCGAGGGCGGCGAGTACGGGGCAGGGCGTGCGCCGCTCGAGCTCCCGGACAACGTCGCCTCGAGCGAGTTCCTGACGATGGAAGGCAAGAAGTTCAGCTCGAGTCGGGGAGTTCAGATCCTCGTCCGAGACTTCCTCAGCCGCTACGACCCGGACTCGCTCCGCTACTTCCTCTCGATCGCAGGGCCGGAGACGCAGGACACGGACTTCACGTGGTCCGAGTTCGTTCGCCGCAACAACGACGAGCTCGTCGCGACATGGGGGAACCTCGTGAACCGGACGTTGCAGAGCGCGTACAAGAACTTCGGTGTCGTGCCGACACCCGGCACGCTGACGGACGCGGACGGCACGCTCCTCGCCGAGGTCGAGGGCGGATTCGACACCGTGGGCTCGCTCATCGAGGAAGCGCGCTTCAAGAACGCGCTCCAGGAGACGATGCGGCTCGCGAGCCTCGTCAACCAGTACATCGCCGAGCAGGCGCCCTGGTCGCTGATCGAGGGCGATCGAGAGCGGGCGGGCACGATCCTCTACGTCGCGCTCCGGGCGATCGACAACCTCAAGATCCTGCTGACGCCGTATCTCCCGTTCTCGTCGCAGCGCCTCCACGAGCTTCTCGGCTACGAGGGCCTGCTCGCAGGCCCGATCGAACAGCGCGTCGTGACCGAGGAGAGCGGCGAGGAGCACACGGTTCTGACCGGCGAGTACGAGTCCTGGATCGGAACGTGGGCGCCGAGCGCGCTCACTCCTGGGCAGGCGCTGCGCGAGCCGAGGCCCCTGTTCGCGAAGCTCGATCCCGACACGATCGTGCCGGAGGAGCTCCGGCGGATGGAGGCCGCGGCGGAGGAGGCGCCCCAGGCCGCCGAAGAGGCTCCCGCCGCGTGACGGACACTCATGCGCACCTCGACGGGTGCGAGGACGCGGACGCGGCGATCGCGAATGCCCGAGCTGCCGGAATCGGGAGGATCGTCACCATCGGCACGGGGATCGACTCGTCGCGCGCCGCGCTGGACCTCGCCGACCGTCACGAAAGCGTCTACGCCGTGCTCGGGATCGACCCACATCAGGCATCGTCGCCGGAGGCCGATCGACTCGACGAGCTTCGCGAGCTGCTCGGGCACCCCAATGTGGTGGGCGTCGGCGAGACGGGCCTCGACAACGTTCGCGAGCACGCCACACCCGCCGATCAGGGGCGTCTCTTCGAGGCGCAGCTCGAGCTCGCCGAGGCACTGAGCCTTCCCGTCGTCATCCACAGCCGCGAGGCGGAGGAAGGCACGGCCGCTGCACTTGCAGGCTTCGAGGGGACGGTCGTGCTGCACTGCTTCTCCTCGCCGGCACTCCTCCCCGCCGCGCTCGAGCGGGGCTACTACGTGTCGTTTGCCGGCAACGTGACGTACCCGAAGGCGGACGACCTCCGCGAGGCCGCACGCGACGTGCCCGAAGACCGAATCCTCGTCGAGACAGACAGCCCGTATCTGAGCCCGCAGCAGGTTCGCGGGCGTCCCAACGAGCCGGCGCACCTCGTGTACACCATTGCGGCGCTCGCCGACGTGCGGGGAGTGGATGTATCGACCCTCGCCGCGACGACACACGAGAACGCGTCGAGGGCGTTCAGCTTGCCGTGATGCCGCGCGCGAAGAAGTCGCTCGGACAGCACTTCCTCGTCGACGAGAACTTCCTCGGTGTCATCGACCGGCTGGCCGAGCTCGAGCCCGAGGACGTCGTGCTCGAGATCGGGCCTGGGACCGGCATCCTCACGCGGTATCTCGCGGAGCGGGTGGAAACGGTTCACGCGCTCGAGCTCGACGCGTCCCTCGAGGCGGCGCTCGAGGATGCGCTCCGAGGGACGACCAATGTCGATCTCGTCTTCGCGGACGCGGTCAGGTTCGACTACGCGACGCTCGACCCGCCGCCGGCGAAGCTCGTCTCGAACCTTCCCTACAACGTCGCGACGGCGATCGTCGTCGAGAGCCTCGAGCGGATCCCCTCGCTCGAGCGGTGGGTCGTCATGGTGCAGCGCGAGGCTGCGGAGCGCTTCTTCGCCTCGCCGCGAACGAAGGCGTACGGCGCCGTGTCGGTGCTCCTCCAACTCCACACGCGGAAGCTCGGCTCGCATCGCGTCCCGCCCACCGCGTTCAGGCCGCGCCCGCGCGTCGACTCGGTGATCGTCGGCTTCGAGCGATGCCAGGGACCCCGTCTCGATCTCATCAAGCCCGTGGTCGAGTCCGCCTTTGCGCACCGCCGGAAGACGCTCGCGAACTCGCTGGCACATGCCGGGTTCGCCTCGCGGTCCGAGGCGGAGCGTGCGCTCGAGACGATCGGTCGCGACCCCGGCGTCCGTGCCGAGGAGCTCGCACCCGAGGAGTTCGTCGCCCTGGCGGATGCGCTCGGATGAGGGCGACCGAGGCCCACGCGAAGATCAACCTCGGCCTCGTCGTCGGCCCGGTGCGGGCCGACGGGAAGCACGAAGTGGTCACCCTGCTTCAGCGTGTTCGCGTCGCCGACACGGTCGCGGTGGAGGCATCCGTCGAGCCGGGCATCTGCGTTCACGGGTTCGACGACAAGATCGTGCATCGCGCCCTTACGGCATTCGCCGACGCGACCGGAGGCGAGCACGGATGGCAGGTGCGGATCGACAAGCGCATCCCGGTCGCGGCCGGTCTGGGCGGCGGGAGCTCCGACGCCGCGGCTGCGCTCCGGCTCGCGAACGAGCTGAGTGGCGATCCTCTCTCCGCCGAGCGCCTGCACGACATCGCGGCGAGGATCGGCGCCGACGTGCCGTTCTTCTTGCGCGACGGCGCCCAGCTTGCGACCGGGGACGGCTCGGAGCTCGCCGCTGTCGCAGCGCCCCGCGATCTCCCGGTGGTCCTCGTGCTTCCAGCCGGCGAGACCAAGGAGTCGACCGCAGCCGTCTACCGCAGGTTCGACGAACGCTCCGCCGCGAACGGGTTCGAAGCGCGTCGAGACGCGATGCTGTCAGGCCTCACCCGAACACTGACGCCGGCCGGCCTCGCGGCGCTCCCGCGGAACGATCTCGCCTCGTCGCCTCTCGCTGCGGCGCTCGAGCGACTGGGTGCCTTCCGCGCCGACGTGAGCGGCGCGGGCCCGATCGCCTACGGGCTCTTCGAGGACGAGCGGTCGGCGCAGCGCGCCGAGCAGGAGCTTCAATCGCACGGGACGACGTGGCTGACGACGACCACGGACGGCGGCTGAGATGCTGACCGCCGCTGCGGAATGGCAAACTGGCCGGGCTCGTACTGCACCGACCTCCAACGAACGCTTTCACTGGGGCGTGGCCAAGTGGTAAGGCAACGGGTTTTGGTCCCGTGATCCCAGGTTCGAATCCTGGCGCCCCAGCCATCAACCGCTGACATGGACGAGACGAAGCTCGCAGCAGTCGTGATGGCCGCAGGCCTCGGCACGCGCATGCACTCGAGCGTGCCGAAGCACCTGCACCCGCTCCTCGGGCGCCGGATGGTGGATTGGGTCCTCGAGGCCGCAGCGGCGGCGGGCGTCGACTCCGTCGTCGTGGTCGCGTCGCCCGCGACTGCCGATGCGTTCGGCGACGTCGAGGTCGCCGTGCAGGAGACGCCGCTCGGAACCGGTGACGCAGTTCGGAGCTCGCGGACCGCGCTCGAGGGACGCGCGGCGGACGTGCTCGTCCTGTCCGGCGATACGCCGCTGATCACTCCCGAGCTCCTCCACGATCTCGTCGAGACCCATCGCGCAGCGGATGCCTCGGCGACGGTGCTCTCGTTCGAGCTCGAGGATCCCGGACGCTACGGCCGCATCGTGCGGGACGCGGACGGCGGTCTCGCGGCGATCGTCGAGGCGGTCGACGCGAGCGACGAGCAGCTCGCTATCCACGAGGTCAACTCGTCGATCTACGTCTTCCGCGCCGACCGCTTGTGGCCGACGCTCGAACGGCTCGAGCCGAAGAACGCGCAGGGCGAGCTCTACCTGACGGACTCCGTCGGGTTGCTCGTGGCCGAAGGGGACACGGTCGCTGTCCACATGACCCCGGATCCGCATGACGCCCTCGGAGTGAACACGCGCGTCGAGCTCGCGGCGGCCGCGGCGACCCTTCGCGACCGGATCAACGAGCAGCACATGCTGTCTGGAGTGACGATCGTCGACCCGCTCTCGACGTGGATCGAGCCGGGCGTCGAGATCCAGCCGGACGCTGTCGTGCATCCGTTCACGGTCATGCGGGGCTCGTCGAAGGTCGCGCGGGAGGCCGAGATCGGCCCGCACGCCGTGCTCATCGACGCGGTCGTCGGCGAGCGCGTCTCGGTAGGCCCGTTCTGTTACCTTCGCGCCGGAACCGTGCTCGAGGCGGAAGCGAAAGCTGGCACGTTCGTCGAGATCAAGAACGCCCTCATCGGCCAGGGTGCGAAGGTCCCACATCTCTCGTACGTCGGAGACGCTGCCATCGGAGACGAGACGAACTTCGGCGCTGGATCCATCACCGCGAACTTCCCGCACCAGGAAGGGCTCCCGAAGGGGAAGACCGCGATCGGCCGTAACGTCAGGGTTGGTGTGAACACTGTGTTTCTCGCACCGGTCGAAGTCGGAGACGATGCGTGGACTGCAGCGGGATCCGTGATCGAGGAAGATGTGCCCCCCAACGCGCTCGCGATCGCACGGGCGCGTCAAGTCACCAAGGAAGGCCGCGGAGGGAAGGGGAACGGTGGAGACCGGAACGATTGAGCAGACGCTCCCGGGGCTCGAGACGATGACCCCCCAGACCGAGCTCGACATCGGGCGCGCGATCGCGCTCTCGCCGCAGAAGCGGCTGATGCTCTTCTCGGGGCGCTCGAACCCGGAGCTCGCGCAGCGCATCGCCGAGCAGCTCGACATCGAGCTCGGCCGGGTGGACCTCAAGACGTTCCCGAGCGGGGAGACGTACTGCCGCTACGAGGAGTCGATCCGCGGCGCGGACATGTTCATCGTGCAGACGGCCTGCGAGCCGATCGACCGGAACCTCGTCGAGCTGCTGATCATGATCAACGCCGCGCGGCTCGCGTCCGCGAAGCGGATCACGGCGGTCGTTCCCTGGTACTTCTACGCGCGCCAGGACAAGAAGTCCCGCCCGCGTGAGCCGATCAGCGCTCGCCTCGTCGCGGACATGCTGGAGGCAGCCGGTGCCGACCGCGTGCTGACGATGGACTTGCACGCCGGCCAGGTGCAGGGGTTCTTCCGGATTCCCGTCGACCACATGACCGCCGTTCCGATGTTCGCCCAGTACGTGCGCGACCTCAGCCTGAAGACCCCGATCGCCGTCGTGTCCCCCGACACGGGCCGGACGAAGCTCGCCGGGAAGTTCGCGGAGATGATCGGTGGCGACCTCGTCGTCCTCAACAAGGAGCGGCCGGCGCACGGCGAGGCTCGCGTGACGGCACTCATCGGTGACGTCGAGGGGAAGGTCGCCGTGATGACGGATGACGTCATCGACACAGCCGGCACGCTCGTCGCCGGCGCAGTCGCACTCAAGGACGCCGGAGCCACTGCGGTCTACGCCTGCGCGACTCACGGCCTCTTCAACGGCCCTGCGCTCGAGCGCATCGGCGCGAGCGCGATCGACAAGCTCGTGATCACGGACACCGTGCCGATGGACCCGACAGTGAAGCCGGACAACGTCGAGGTGCTCACGGTGGCCGGAATCCTCGCGGAGACGATCCAGAACGTGTTCGCGGACGACTCGGTCTCCGCGATCTTCGCCGGCGAGAATCAGCTCTTCTAGCGCCGCCTCGGGACAGCGGCTCGCGAGGGCCGTTCGTTTGGGCTCCGCTACAATCCGCCGCCGGTGTCAGGAGAACGCCACAAGCTCGAGGTGCAGCAACGCGAGGAGCGCGGGTCGCGCAACGTCCGACGCCTGCGCGCGAACGGGCTCGTTCCAGGTGTTCTGTACGGCAAGGGGCACTCTCGCGCGATCCTCGTCGCAGAACGCGACCTTCGGGCGGCGGTGACCGGACCGTCGGGGCTCCACGCGATCCTCGACGTCGTCATCGAGGGCCAGTCGACGGTGCATCCGTCGGTCCTCGCCGACCTCCAGCGCGACCCTATCCGCGGCACCGTCTCGCACATCGACCTCCGTGAGGTGCGGCTCGACCAGCCGATCCAGGCGACGGTCGTCGTGCACTTCGTCGGTGAGCCTGTCGGCGTCAAGAACGCCGGCGGAGTCCTCGCCCACGTGACGCGCGAGCTTCACGTCGAGGCGCTGCCCATGGAGATCCCGGAGCACATCGACGCCGACGTCACGCCCCTCGAGATCGGCGATGCGCTCCGGCTCGAGGACATTCCGGCGATCGAAGGAGTCAGCTTCCTCGACGATCTGCACGACACGGTGATCGCGACCGTCTCCGCTCCGCGGGCGATCGTCGAGCCCGAAGTCGAGGCCGAGGAAGAGGAAGGCGTCGAGGGCGAGGCCGCCGAGGCCGCCGAGGAGGGTGCTGCCGACGAGGCAGGGCCGTCCGACGAGCAGGCATCCGACGGGGAGTAGCTCTTGCGGCTCTTCCGTCGAGGCGAGACCGCTTCGACGCTCGATCTTCTCATCGCCGGTCTCGGGAACCCGGGTCGCCAGCACGAGCGCGATCGCCACAACACGGGCTGGATGGTCCTGGACGAACTGGCGCGTCGCCACGCTGGGACGTGGCGGTCGAAGTTCAGCGGGAGCCTGGCGGAGACCCGCGTCGGCGAAAGCCGCGTCGCACTACTCAAGCCGGAGACGTACATGAACGAATCCGGCCGGTCGATCGGTTCCGCGGCCCGATTCTTCAAGGTCGTGCCCGAATCGCTCCTCGTCGTCCACGACGACGTTGATCTGGAGGTCGGGAGGCTGCAAGCGAGAGCAGGAGGGGGCCTCGGGGGTCACAACGGGCTGCGCTCGATCGCACAGACCCTCGGGACGCAGGACTTCCTTCGCCTCCGGATCGGGGTCGGACGGCCCGAGCGCGGCGATCCGCGCCCCGTCGCCGACTACGTGCTTTCGCCGTTCGCGGTCGAGGACGACGCCGAGGCGCTCGTCGCGCTCTCGGCGGACGCGGTCGAGACATTGCTTGCGGACGGCCTCGCCGTGGCGCAGCAGCGCTTCAACTGAGCGAGGCGTTCCGTACGACGAAGTGCTCGTGGGACTTCACTTGCGGGCTCGCGAGTCCGCCGCTCCGGGGTTCGCTCTGCCGTGGGAGAGAGAACCCTTGCCAGCCCCAGCGTTCAAGAGTGTTCCCCGGAGATCGCGCCCTAAGATAGAGCGGGTGTCGCCGCCCGTGACGCTTCCTCTCATCGACCACTTGGCCCTGCGAGTACGTGACGTGAGACGCAGCCGCACTTTTTACGAGCAGGCCCTCGAGCCGTTCGGAGTGAAGGTGGTGGAGAGCTCGCAGGGGCCTGGGTTTGCCATCGAGGGCGGTGGAGATTTCTGGATCGGGGAAGGGGAACCCCCGGCCGCGCCCGTTCATGTGGCGTTCGCCGCACCGGACCGAGCGACCGTTGACAAGTTTCACCGCGCCGCGGTCGAAGCCGGCGGCCGCGACAACGGTGCGCCGGGCATTCGCCCGCATTACCACGCCGGGTATTACGCAGCGTTCGTCATTGACCCGGACGGGAACAACGTCGAAGCGGTCTTCCACGGGGACCGCCAGCTACCAGCCGCGTGACGCTCGCTTGCCCGAGAGTTCAGGAATGTCCCCTGAGCGCGACCTCGCTGTCTACTGACCGAGGGGCGGGCTGATCCGAGCGACCCGCCGAGGGTCGGGCATCGAGCGAAGCGTTGGTACGAGGAGACAGGCGAGTGGCATCAGAAGCGGAAGAGTCGTTGGCACCAACTCCAGCGCAAGTCGGGGTTCTGTAGTCGCGCACGCACTCGGCGCAGTGCCGTTTCCCAGCTGTGACGAGATCGTCGGTAGGTTGTCCGTAGGGGTACGGGAGTACCCCTGGGGGTGGTTTCTCGCCGGTTCAGCCGCGCTCGGGCGGCCGCCGCATTGAGCTCCGGAATCGGCGCACTCGGCGGCTTCGAGCGCGACCGGGCAGAGATCGCGAGCGGGCTACGATTGCCCCGCGGGACGCCGTTTCCCGCCAGCCGCATGGACCCGACTCCACTCCGTCCTCTCGTCGCCGAGCTCGTTGCGAGCGAGCGCTTCGGCGCGTACCTGAGTGCCCTCCCGGCTGCCGCGAGGGTCTCGGAGCCGGCGCTGCCGCTCGTCCTCGCCGCGCTGTACGACAAGCTCGGACGCTCACTCGTCGTGCTTCTGCCCGAGGACGAGCACGCGCGCGACGCGGCGGAGGCCGTCGGCTGGTACGTCGATCCGAGCCGGATCGGGCTCTTCCCCAGCCGCGGCGTCCGCTGGGAGTCGGGCCTGGAGCCGCCTGCGCACCTCGTCGGCGAGCGAGCGCGGGCGCTCGACGTCCTCGACGACGGCGGTGTCGTGTTCGCGTCCGCACGCGCGCTCGCAGAAGGCCTGCCTCCGGTCGAGGCGCGGCCCGGCTCGATCCGGTTGGCGCCGGGAGCGGAGCTCGGCTTCGACGAGCTCGTGGAGTCGCTTGCGCTCGCCGGCTACGAGCGCGTCGAGCGAGTGGACGAGCGAGGCCAGATCGCCGTCCGCGGCGGTCTCGTCGACGTCTTCCCGAGCACGGGTCGTGAGCCGCTTCGCGTCGAGCTCTTCGGTGACGAGATAGAGCAGGTGCGGGCGTTCTCCCCGTTCACGCAGCGCACGCTCCATCCAGTCGCCGAGACGGTCGTGTACCCCGCCGCGGAGCGGAGCATGGATCTCGTCGAGCCCGGCCTTCGCGACGAGGGCGAGCTCGCCGAGCCGCCGGGCGATCTCGTCGCTGCCTTCGACCGCGCGCCGGACTTCGTCTGGGAGCCGGACGACGTCCGCGGCATCTGGGACGAGGAGTCGCTCCGGCCCGTCTCGCTCGCCGGGGCTTCCGAGCTCGATCCCTTCCCTCGTGGGCAGGCGCACTCGTTCGAGGCGCAGCGGCCGGCGATCGCGGCGCGGGGGCTCGCCGAGGCAGAGAACGAGCTCGGCGGGATGCTTCGCCAGGGCCGCCGCGTGATCGTCGCGTTTCCCCATCGCGGAGAGGCGCTACGCACCGAGCAGCTACTCCGACGGGTCGACGTCGTCGTCGACGACGAGGGCGCGACGCTTCCGCGCAATCCGACACTGCGCTTCGTCGTCAGCCCGGCCCGCCGCGGGTTCGTGTGGCGGGATCTGGGGATTGCGCTGCTCCCGGACGTCCAGGTCTTCCGCAAGCGGCCGCCGCGTGCGGATGCGCGGCTCGGCCGGGCGCTGCAGTCCTTCGCCGACCTGCGTACCGGGGACTACATCGTCCACGAGGATCACGGCGTCGGGCGTCTGCTCGGGTTCGAGACGAAGGAGGTCGCGGGCGTCACCCGCGACTACCTCTTCCTCGCGTTTCGCGGGGATGACCGCCTCTACGTCCCGCACGAGCAGCTCCCGAAGGTCAGCCGGTACATCGGCGCAGACGCGGGGTCGCCGGCGCTCTCCAAGCTCGGCGGCAAGGCCTGGGCGAATCTCAAGAGCCGGGCACGCGAGTCCGTGCACGAGCTTGCCGGCGAGCTCCTTGCGCTCTATGCGCGGCGACAGCAGGCGCCGGGCCACGCGTTCGAGGTGGGCGGCGACTGGCTCGAGCGGCTCGAGGCCTCGTTCGCGTACCGGGAGACCGACGATCAGATGCAGGCGATAGAGGCGGTGAAGGAGGACCTGGAAGCGCCGCGCCCCATGGACCGCCTCGTGTGCGGCGACGTCGGCTTCGGCAAGACCGAGGTCGCGGTCCGCGCCGCGTTCATCGCCGCGCTCGGCGGGAAGCAGACCCTCGTGCTCTGTCCCACGACGATCCTCGCCGAGCAGCACTGGAACACCTTCCGGGAGCGCTTCCGCGACTTCCCGGTCACGGTCGAGATGGTCTCGCGGTTCCGCTCACGCGCGGACCAGAAGCGGATCCTGGCCGAGTTCCAGGAGGGGAAGGTCGACGTTCTCGTGGGGACGCACCGCGTCCTCTCGCGCGACGTCGTGCCGAAGAACCTCGGCCTTGTCGTGCTCGACGAGGAGCAGCGCTTCGGAGTCGCACAGAAGGAGCTGCTGCGCTCGCTGCGGCTCGAGGTCGACGTGCTCGCGCTCTCCGCCACCCCGATCCCGCGCACGCTGCACATGTCGCTCTCCGGGCTCCGCGACATCTCGATCATCGAGACGCCGCCGCGCGGACGGCTACCGGTGCGGACGACCGTGGGCGAGTTCGACGAGAAGCTCGTGCAGGCGGCGCTCGAGCGGGAGCACGCGCGCGAGGGTCAGTCCTTCTATCTCCACAACCGAGTGGAGACGATCGACGAGGCCGCGCAGAAGCTCGAGCAGGCGCTGCCCGACCTCCGCTTCCTCGTTGCGCACGGCCAGATGTCCGAGCGCGAGCTCGAAGAGCGCATGCACGCCTTCCTCGCCGGTGACGCGGACGTGCTCGTCTCGACGACGATCATCGAGTCCGGCATCGACATCCCGCAGGCGAACACGCTCGTCGTCGAGCGCGCGGACATGCTCGGGCTCGCGCAGCTGTACCAGATCAGGGGCCGCGTCGGGCGCTCCGACGTCCCCGCCTACGCGTACCTCTTCTACCCGGACGCGAGAGAGCTCACGCCCGAGGCGCGGGCGCGGCTCGCGACGCTCGCCGACCACACCGAGCTCGGCGCCGGGTTCCAGATCGCGATGCGCGACCTCGAGATTCGCGGAGCAGGGGATCTCCTCGGCCCCGAGCAGTCGGGTCACGTGGCGGCGCTCGGCTTCGAGCTCTACGTCGAGATGCTGAACGAGGCCGTCGCGGAGCTCTCAGGCCAGCGGCGCGTCGCAGTGAGGCCCGTCCGGGTGGACGCGAGGGTGGACGCCTATGTGCCCGCGTCGTACGTCGCCGCCGAGGCGCTCAAGATCGACCTCCACCGGCGCATCGCGCTCGCCGAGGACGACGACGAGCTCCGTGAGCTGGTCCAGGCGACCGAGGACCGCTACGGCCCGGTGCCCGAGCCGGTCGCCAACCTCTTCGCCATCCAGGAGGCGAAGCTGAAGCTCGCGCGTCTCGGGGCCGACTACCTCGTCTACCGCGGGGGCCGCGCGACGATCGGACCGCTTGCGCTCGGATCAGGGGAACTGCAGGCGCTGCGCTCGGCGGTGCCAACCGCGATCTACAGCACCTCGAAGCGCGAGGTCTCGCTCCGCGTCGAGGATCTCGAAGCTGCGCTGGAGCTGCCCGATGCTATAGTCCGCGCCCGCGTGGCCGCCTGAGGGCGGCCCTTTTCGCGCAGGATCCCGGGTCGGCCGATCGAACCGAGGGTCTACGAGATACGAACCAACCGCAACGTCTACCTAACACCCCCTTGGCTATAAGAGACAGGCTCATGAAGCGCTCACTCCTCATGCTCGTCGCGGTCGTCGCGATGCTCGCCGCCGTGGCCGCCGGATGCGGCGGCTCGGAGAACGTCCCGGCGAACGCCGTGGCCACCGTCGACGGGACCGAGATCTCCGACACCGAGCTGGACGCGCTCATGGAGCAGGCGAAGGCGAGCTACAAGACGAACAAGCGAGAGTTCCCCAACGTCGGGACGCCGGAGTACCAGAGCATCCAGCAGCAGTACGTCGCCTTCCTCGTCCAGAAGACCCAGTTCGAGAAGGCAGCCGAGGAGCTCGGCATCGAGATCAAGGACTCCGACATCGAGAAGACCCGCGACCAGCTCAAGAAGGACCGCTTCGACGGCAACGAGCAGAAGCTCAAGGACGCGCTCGAGGAGAACGGCCTCAGCGAGGACGCGTTCCGCGAGACCCTTCGCGTCTCGGTGTTGTCGCAGAAGCTCTTCGATGCCGTCACGAAGGACGTGAAGGTCACGGACGCGGAAGCCCTGCAGGCGTTCACGCAGAGCCCGGAGCAGTTCGGCGCGAAGCCCGAGTCACGCGATGTGCGGCACATCCTCATCTCCGAGAAGGACGCGAACGGCCAGGTGAACTACGTGAAGAGCAAGGCCAAGGCCGACGACGTCTACGCGCAGCTGAAGAACGGCGCCGACTTCGAGACGCTCGTCCAGAAGTACTCGATGGACACGGGCTCGAAGTCGACCGGCGGCAAGTACACGGCGAATCGCGGCCAGAGCGTCCCCGAGTTCGACGAGGCCGCATTCAAGTTGAAGACGAACGAGATCTCGCAACCGGTGAAGACCCAGTTCGGCTACCACATCATCCAGCCGCTCTCCAACGCCACGCCGGCGACGTCGTACGACGACGTCAAGGCCGCGGTCAAGGCCTCGCTGCTGCAGCAGAAGCGCAGCGAGACGATGACGGCCTGGGTACAGGACCTGCAGAAGCAGTACAAGAACAAGGTCAGCTACGCCACCGGCTTCGCGCCTCCGGAGCTCCCGGAGACCACGCAGACCGAGACCCAGTAACGTCCTCCGGATGCCCCTCTCGGAGGCGCTTCTCGACCTCCAGGAGCTGACCCGGCGACTGCGCCGCGACTGCCCCTGGGACCGCGAGCAGACCGCGCGTACGATCGTGCCGCACACCGTCGAGGAGGCGTACGAGGTCGCCGACGCCGCCCTTGCGGACGATCCGGCGAAGCTCGTCGACGAGCTCGGAGACCTGCTCTTCCAGGTGTACTTCCTTTCGCTCCTGCTCGAGGAGCAGGGAGAGGGCGATCTCGAGGCCGTCGCTCGGGCCGTCCACGACAAGCTCGTGCGGCGACATCCGCACGTGTTCGGCGACGCGGAGGCGCGGACCGCGGGACGCGTCCGCGAGCGCTGGGAGGAGATCAAGTCGGAGCAGGAGGGGCGCGAAGGGACGTTCCATCAGCTGCCCGAGTCGCTTCCCGCGCTCGCGTACGCGCGCAAGGCAGGGCGGCGCGCGGCGACCGTTGGATTCGACTACCCGGCTGCGGAGGACGTCTTCGGAGAGCTCGCGGACGAGATCGAAGAGCTGCGGGTGGCTATCGCCGACGCCGGGGAACAGGCGCCTGAGACCGAGGCGGACGAGCGCGTCTTCGAGGAGCTCGGCGACGTGCTCTATGCGACGGTGAACCTCGCAAGGCACCTGAACGTCGACCCGGAGCTCGCACTCCGCGGCACGGTCCGGCGCTTCGTGTCCAGGGTCGAGGAGGCCGAGCGGCTCGCCGAGGCCGAGGGCCGCGCGTTCAGCGAGCTTCCGCTCGCAGAGCAGGACCGGTACTTCGACAGGGCGAAGGAGGCAGCCTCGTGAGCTCGCCCACGATCGCCAGTGTCCATGGACGCGAGATCCTCGACTCGCGAGGGAACCCGACCGTCGAGGTCGACGTCACGCTCGAGTCGGGAGCCTTCGGCCGAGCCGCTGTGCCATCGGGCGCCTCGACTGGCGAGCACGAGGCGGTCGAGCTTCGGGACGGCGACGCGGTCCGGTATCTCGGCAAGGGCGTCCTCGCGGCCGTCGCGAACGTCAACGGCGAGATCGCGGCCGCGGTGGCAGGGCTCGACGCCGAGGATCAGCGGGAGCTCGACCGGGTGCTCGTCGAGCTCGACGGCACGCCGACGAAGAGCCGTCTCGGAGCGAACGCGATCCTCGGCTGCTCGCTCGCGGTCGCGAAGGCGGCGGCCGCCCACAACGCGGTCCCGCTCTTCCGCTGGATCGGAGGAGACGGCTCGAAGGTGCTCCCGGTGCCGCTCATGAACGTGATCAACGGTGGCGCCCACGCCCAGAACCGCCTCGACCTCCAGGAGTTCATGGTCGTCCCCGGTGGTGCGGAGACGTTCTCGGATGCGCTTCGCATCGGAGCGGAGGTGTTCCACCACCTGAAGACGGTGCTCCACGAGCGCGGGCTCGCGACCGGAGTCGGTGACGAAGGCGGGTTCGCGCCCGACCTCGAGTCCAGCGAGCAGGCGATCGAGGCGATCCTCGAGGCGGCCGAGCGCGCGGGCCACCGCGAGCTCGTCGGCATCGCCCTCGACCCCGCGGCGAGCGAGCTCTACGACGACGGTCGCTACGTCTTCACGGGCGAGGGCCGCACGCTTTCGCCCGCCGAGATGACGGCGTTCTACGCGTCACTCGCCGACAGCTATCCGCTCGTGTCGATCGAGGATGGGCTCGACGAGAACGGCTGGGACGACTGGAAGGCGCTCACCGAGCAGCTCGGCGACCGCGTCCAGCTCGTCGGCGACGACCTCTTCGTCACCAACGTGAAGTTCCTCGACCGCGGGATCTCCGAGGGAGTCGCGAACGCGATCCTCGTGAAGGTGAACCAGATCGGAACCCTGACGGAGGCGCGCGACACGATCGACGTCGCCCGGCGGGCGGGGTACGCGACGGTGATCTCACACCGGTCCGGAGAGACCGAGGACGCGACGATCGCCGACCTGGCTGTGGCCGTGAACGCCGGCCAGATCAAGACGGGAGCACCGTCGCGGTCGGACCGAGTCGCGAAGTACAACCAGCTTCTTCGCATCGAGGAGGAGCTCGGGTCCAGGGCCGAGTACCCGGGCTGGGATGCTTTTCCGCGAGCACGGCGCTGACGGGTTGGTGCTGAAGAAGGGGGCTCACGGGGGAAACGCGGTTTCCCCCGTGCTGAACCAGCTTCTTCGCATCGAGGAGGAGCTCGGGTCCAGGGCCGAGTACCCGGGCTGGGATGCTTTTCCGCGAGCACGGCGCTGACGGGTTGGTGCTGAAGAAGGGGGCTCACGGGGGAAACGCGGTTTCCCCCGTGCTGAACCAGCTTCTTCGCATCGAGGAGGAGCTCGGATCCAGGGCCGAGTACCCGGGCTGGGCGGCCTTCCCTCGGGCGAACCGCTGACGCGGCCATGCACTAGCCTGCGCTCGATGGCACCGCCGTCCCGGAGAACGAAGATCGTCGCCACGATCGGGCCTGCCTCGGCCGGTCAGGACGTGCTCGCGCGGCTGATCGCGGCCGGGATGGACGGCGCGCGGCTCAACTTCTCGCACGGAAAGCACGACGATCATGGCGAGAGCGCGGGGCTCATCCGAGCAGCGCAGGAGTCGGCCGGGCGGCCGCTCGCCCTGATCGCCGACCTGCAGGGCCCGAAGGTGCGTATCGGCGACCTCGACCAGCCCGTGGTCGTTCGTCCGGGCGACGACGTCGTCGTCGCCGGCGAGGACGATGCGCGCGACGGTGATCTGCCGGTCGCGCCCGCCGTGCTCGGCTCGGTCCTCAAGGTCGGGCAGGACGTGCTCATCGCGGACGGGCTCGTGCGCCTGCGCGTGGAGGAGGTCGAGTCGGGCCGTGCGCGCTGCGAGGTCATCACCGGTGGGTTCATCGAGGAGCACAAGGGCGTCAACCTCCCGGGTGTCCCGCTTCCGGTGCCCTCTC
Organism: uncultured Actinomycetes bacterium; assembly: GCA_963815895.1. Taxonomy (GTDB): domain Bacteria; phylum Actinomycetota; class Thermoleophilia; order Gaiellales; family Gaiellaceae; genus GMQP-bins7. The sequence goes on from CAWFIP010000002.1 coordinate 1,995,055, forward strand.
TGACCGAGAAGGACCTCGCGGACCTCGAGTTCGCGCTCGAGCTCGGGGTCGACTACGTCGCGCAGTCGTTCGTGCGCTCCCGGGCAGACGTCGCCGCGCTCCGCGCGAAGCTCGAGGAGGCCGGCTCCCAGGCATGGGTGATCGCGAAGATCGAGCTCAAGGAGGCGATCGCCGATCTCGACGGGATCCTCGACGAGGCTGACGCGGTGATGATCGCCCGCGGAGATCTCGGCGTCGAAATCGGGGTCGCGGAGGTGCCGCTCCTCCAGAAGCGGATCATCCTCGCCGCCCTCGAGCACGGGAAGCCGGCGATCACGGCCACGCAGATGCTCGAGACGATGATCAGCCGGCCCGAGCCGACGCGCGCAGAGGCGTCGGACGTCGCGAACGCGATCCTCGACGGGACGTCGGCCGTGATGCTCTCGGCCGAGACAGCGGTCGGCACGTATCCGGTCGAGGCAGTCGAGACGATGGACCGGATCGCGCGCGCCGTCGAGCCGAGCCTCGGCTACCGGCATCAGCTCCCGAGCGCGTCGGAGGCTCCGACCGTCGGCAGAGCGATGTCGAACGCGGCGTGCGACCTTGCGGAGGCGCTCGGTGCGAAGGCGATCCTCGTGCCGACGTTCACCGGTCGGACGGCGTCGGCCGTCGCGCGGCTGCGGCCGCAGCGCCCGATCGTCGCTCTCACGCATGTCGCCGTCTCCCGCCAGCACATGGCGCTCGAATGGGGCGTCACGCCGCTCGAGATCCCGGAGTCCACGGACGTCGAGGACCTCTGGCGCCACTCGATCGAGACCGCACGCGACGCCGGCATCGTCGAGACCGGCGACCGGGTCGTGCTGACAGCCGGCACCGCCGTGAACATCCCGGGCTCGACGAACGTCATCAAGGTCGACACGGCCTAGGCCGCCCCGACACGCAGGGGGAAGGGGATCGCGGCGCGGGCGGGAACCTCCTTGCTTGGTGGCGACCTCCAGAGGCTCTAGACAGCGGAAGCGCGGAACAGCGCGTGCGATCGCGCGCCCGCGGCGGCTGCGTGTCCTGTTCGCCGCTGCGCTCCTCGCCCTCGCCGCATATCTCTACTACCAGCCGCTGTCGTCGTACTTCGAGACGAGGAACGAGCTCTCCGAGTCACGGGCCGAGGTCGAAGCGCTGCGCGAGGCGAAGCGCCAGCTCGATCAGCGCCTCGCGTTCTCGACGAGCGAGGAGGCGACTCGCCGCGAAGCGCGGCGTATCGGCTACATCAGGCCGGGCGAGCAGCTCTACATCGTCAAGGGGATCCCGGACTGGCGGCGTGCGCACATGCGTACGCTCCGGAGGGATGGATGACCTCGCGATCGTCGAGCGCCAGCTCGGCCGCGCACCGCGCGCGTTCCGGCGCGTAGCCGTTCGCTGCCCGTACGGGACGCCGGCCGTCACCGAGCAGGATCCCTACAGCGGCGACGGCGAGCCGTTCCCGACGACGTACTACCTGACCTGCCAGCGCCTGGTTGCGGCGATCGCGCGGATCGAGGCTGCCGGAGGAGTCGAGCGCTGGAGCCGTGACGTCGCGCAGGATCCGGAGCTGGCTTCGTCGCTCGAGCAGGCGACGCAGGAGCAGCGGAGGATCCGGCGCGAGCTCGCTGCTGGGCGGACCGGTCGCGACGGTGGCGCGTCGCTCGAGCTCGGGATCGGCGGCTCGCGGTCGCCGGGGAACCTCAAGTGCCTCCATGCGCACGTCGCGTTCGCGCTCGCACGCCCCGGCTACGCGCTCGGCGAGCGGATGCTTGCCGAGGTCGATCCGCCCTGGCCGGCCGAGAGCTGCTGCATCGGCGAGCGCGTCGCCGAACCCGACTAGGCTCAGGCCGCGATGGCAGCGGACGTCGAGAGCGCGAGGCGCGAATGGCAGGACGCGTACCGGCGGCTCGAGCAGGAGTCGAAGGACCCGGGCGTGGCGGAGCCGCTCTGGGCGCAGTTCGAGGTGGTCTCCGACGAGCTCAGGAGGCGCGTCGGCGGTCGCTTCACGCTGCGTGAGCTTGCCGCCGAGTACCGCACCGCGGAGGTATGGGTTCGCGACGTCGTCTCCCAGCGGGCCGCGGCGCCAGGCTGGCCCCGGACGCTCGCCGTCATCGAGGGCGCGGCATTCCACGCCTACGCACGCGGCGCCGAGGACTACGAGCCGTGAACGCTCCCCTTCGGCTCGCGTTGATGGGGGAAGCCATGTTTCCCCCATCTGCCCCCTTCCTCTCGAGAGTGTGGGGAACCTCCCGGTTCCCCACACTCCTCCACGCTCATCGGCCGGAAGGCGGCCGATGAGCACGCTCGACGGGCCGCGCGCGCGAGATCGGACGAGGAAGCGCCGCAGCCTCATGCGTCCTGTCCTGCTCGTCGTCGCCTTCGTCCTCGTGTTCCTCGTCGGGATCGCGTTCGGGCAGGCGCTCGACGACTCGCCGGAGCCGAACGGCGTGACGACATCCGTGCGCACGCTCACACCGCTGCCGCAGGCGCCGCCCGCGCGCACGGTCACCGTCACGGTGACGCAGCCGTAGGCGCGAGCCCGCTCGCTACAGCTCTTCGGACGCCTCGAGCAGGCCCGCGACGATGATGCCGATCGCGCAGACGAGGCTGATCCAGATCCCGACGCCACGGCTCGCGAAGAAGAACGTGTCGGGGATCGAGATGAGCCGCACGAGAACCAGCACGGTCGCGATCGAGCCGATTCCGATCGCGATCAGGCTCTCCGGGATCGCCGGCGGCAGCTCGATGCCGAGCTCGCGGAGCACGGCGATCAGGACGGCGACCAGCCCCAGGAGGAGGACGACCTTCCCGATCGTCCCGGTGTGCCAGCCGATGACGGACACCGTCGTGCCCTCGCCCTCGCCCGTGTACCAACCGGTGAGCGCGGACATCGCGAGCAGCAGTCCAAAGAGGAAGGTGAGCCGGGCGCCGAGCGCTCCGCCGGCACCGAGCTGAAGTCGCGCTCGCTCGAAGCGCCCCTGGCCGGGTTCCATGACGCGGAACACTATTGCCTTCCGCGCCGCCGGTCATCACCACCGGCTGCAAGTGCGTCCGTTGAGCGAGGACACTGCCGGCTCGTCGCCCTACACTTCTCGCGTGGCGAAGGTCAGTCAGCCTGCGGCTCCAGAGGAAGAAGCGCTACTCGATCCCGAGGCGGTGAGCCGCGCGTATCGGTTCCACCGTGCGCGGCGCAGGGCACGGCAGCGGCACTACCGCGAGCGTCGCTGGGCCGGCCTTCGGTTCTGGGTCGTCGTCTTGCTCGCGCTGGCCGGCGCGGTGTTCCTCGCCTCGCAGACGCTGGGCGAGATCGAGCGCGTCTTCGGGCTCTAGATCTGTCCGCGACGGACCTGAACGACGACACGCGGCCCGGACGTGGCAACCGCGCGCTGGGGGCGCTCGTATTCGGGGCCGGGATCGGAGCGCTCGCAACCGAGATCACCGCCTCGCGGCTGCTCGCCCCCTATTTCGGCTCTTCGACGATCGTATGGGCGAACCTCATCGGCATCGTCCTCGCGGCGCTGTCGGTCGGCTACTGGCTCGGCGGGCGGATCGCCGATCGGCGGCCCGAGCCGATGCTCCTCGGCCAGATCGTGCTCGCCTCGGCGGTGTTCGTGGCCGTGATCCCGTTCGTCGCCAGTCCGTTCCTGGACGTCACGGTCGAGGGACTCGACGAGACGTCGGCCGGAGCCGTCATCGGGAGCTTCCTCGCGGTGCTCCTGCTCTGTGCGCCGCCCGTCGTCCTGCTCGGCATGGTCTCGCCTTTCGCGATCAGGCTCGCTGTCTCGAGCATCGCGACGGCCGGCCAGGTCGCCGGGCGTCTCTACGCGCTCTCGACCGCGGGATCGCTGCTCGGCACGTTCCTGCCCGCCCTCGTCCTCATCCCCGCGATCGGGACGCAGAGGACGTTCCTCGTCGTGGCGGCGATCCTCGCGGGCTCGGCATGCTTCCTCCTCGGGGCGCGCTACCTCGTCGTCGCGGCCGGGCTGGCGGCGCTCGTGGTCATCCCGCCCGGTGCGGTCAAGGGTCGTGACGGCCTGCTGCACGAGGAGACGTCGTACCAGCAGTACATCCAGGTCGTCCAGGAGGACGACGGAAGGCGGCTCCTCTATCTCAACGAAGGAATCGCCGTTCACTCGGTGTGGCGCCGGAACACGGTGCTGACCGGCGGGGTCTGGGACTCGTTCCTCGCGCTCCCGCCGCTCCTCGGGCATGACCTCGAGCGGGTCGCGATCCTCGGGAACGCCGCAGGGACCACCGCGCGCGCTCTCGGCGTCTACTACCCGAACGCCGAGATCGACGGGGTGGAGCTCGACCCTGCGGTGACCAGGGTCGGGAGGCGCTACTTCGGGCTCGACGACAACCCCCGCCTGACCGTGCACGATGCGGACGCGCGCCCGTTCCTCCGCTCGACGGACGAGCGCTACGACCTGATCGTCGTCGACGCCTACCACCAGCCCTACGTCCCGTTCTACCTCGCGACGCGCGAGTTCTTCCGGCTCGTGCGCGATCGGCTGGCGCCCGGTGGAATCGTCGCGCTCAACGTCGCGACGGTGCCCGACGACCGGCGCCTCGTGACCGCGATCGGGACGACGCTCCGGGCCGAGCTGCCGCAGGTCGTGGAGTGGCCCGTGCTTCGCTTCAACACGCTCGTGCTCGGGCTCTCGAAGGCGCTTGCGCCCGCCGAGCTCCGTCGACGGCTCCGATCCGGGCCGGATGACCTGGCGCCGCTGCGCGACCTGCTCGCGCAGCAGGCGCGACCACTGACGCCGGCGGGGCGCGCATGGACGGACGACCGCGCGCCGGTCGAGTGGGTGACCGACCGGATGATCGTCTCGTTCGCGGCTCACGGGGGCCGGCTCGACGAGGACTTCCTCCCGACCCGGCCGTAGGACGCGCGTGCTGTCTCTGGAACGACGCAACGGACGACCGCTCTGCATCGGCCATCGCGGAGCGGCCTCGCTCGCGCCCGAGAACACGCTCCGCTCGTTCCGCGCGGCGCTCGAGGCCGGGGTGGACCTCATCGAGTTCGACGTCCTCGGCCTCGGCTCCGGCGAGCTCGTCGTCGCGCACTCCGACGACCTGCACGAGGTCAGCCACGGCGCGGCGGACGGGACGATGCGCGGGCTCACCCTCCCCGAGGTGCGCGCGGTGGCTCCCGATCTCCCGACGCTCGACGAGGCGCTCGCCTTCTTCGTGGACGAGGCGCCCGGTATCGGCGTGCACGTCGACCTCAAGGACCCAGCCGCAGTCGATCGACTCCTCGTCGCGCTGCGTGGCTTCGGGCTCGTCGAGCGGACCCTCGTGAGCTCGTCTCACCGCAGCGCGATCCGCCGCCTTTCCCGAGCGGAGCGAGGGCTCCGGACCGGCGTCTCGTTTCCCGAGGACAGGCTTCGCATCTCGGGGAGGCCCGGCTCGACTCCCGTGATCCGCGCCGGGCTCCACACAGTGCGGCCGGCTATGACCGTCGTCGCCAGGACGCTGCTCGCGCACTCGGGCGCGTCGACGCTCGCGCTGCACCACGCGCTCGTCGGGCCGCGGCTCATGGCGTGGGCGCGAAGACGCCGCGTCCCGGTCGTGGCGTGGACCGTGAACGACCCTGGTGATGTCCTGCGCCTCGACGGCGTAGGAGTCGATGCACTGGTCGTGAACAATCCCGTCATGTTCGTCTCTACACTTCCAGCGTGAAACGGGGGACTCTTGCCGTCGCCGTTGGCCTGCTCGCAGTCTGTGCGCTGCTCGGACTCGCGTCGGGGTTCGCGATCGCGTCGTCGTCGACGACCGCGCAGACCGACACGACCACGACCGAGCCGCCGCCGACCGAGACGACCCCGCCTCCGCCGCCGCCCGTCTCTCCGCCGCCGAAGCCGCAGCTCATCGAGCCCGGCGTCATCGTCGGGGGCATCTCGGTCGGTTGGCTTACGCCGCGAACAGCTGCAGACCTCATCCGCAAGGAGTTCTCGCGGCCGCTCGTGCTCGTCGTCAGCCCGACCCAGCGGATCCGCGCGACGCCGCAGGCGCTCGGAGCGAACGCGAAGATCGACAAGGCCATTCGCCGTGCGCGCAGCGCCCGCGCAGGGGTGCAGATCCCGCTCGACGTCGACGTGTCGCGCGCCAAGCTCCGCCGCTACGTCGACAAGCTCGCCGCGCGCTACGACCGCGAGGCAGTCGACGCCGGCGTCGTGCTCAAGGGAGTCAGACCGCGGTTCGTGGAAGCGCAGGACGGCCGCAAGCTCCGGACGAACCGCACGGGTCTCGTGATCCGGATCTCGTTGGCGACACAGATGCGCGACCCGATTCCGCTCGACTTCGACGTCACGAAGCCGGAAGTGCGGAAGCTCCCGAGCGGTCCTGCGATCGTCATCCTGCGCGAGTCGAACAGCCTGCTGCTCTGGTCGGCGAAGAAGCTCGTTCGCCGCTTCGGCGTCGCGACCGGCCAGTCTGCGTACCCCACTCCGACGGGCGACTACGAGATCACGACCATGCAGCGAGACCCATGGTGGTATCCGCCTCCCTCGGGCTGGGCTGCCGACTCGGACCCGGTCCCGCCCGGCCCAGGGAACCCGCTTGGCACACGCTGGATGGGGATCTCGGCGCCGTACGTCGGGATCCACGGGACCCCGGATGCCGCATCGATCGGGTACTCGGCGTCGCACGGCTGCATCCGGATGCGGATCCCGGACGCGGAGTGGCTGTTCAAGCACGTAGACGTGGGAACGCCCGTGTTCATCCTCCCCCGCTGACGTGAGCCGCCGCCTGCTGCTGGTCGCGCAGGGCGCGGCCATCGGGCTCGTCGTCCTGCTGTTCGCGCTCCTGCTCTGGAAGCTCGTCGACGACGAAGGCGGCGCGATCGCGGCGGCGACGTCGCGCGGCGAGCGCCCGAACGCGCCCGGGTTCACGCTCGAGCGCCTCGACCAGGAGGGTGATCTCGAGCTCTCGTCCCTGAAGGGGAAGGCGGTCGTCCTCAACTTCTGGGCGTCGTGGTGCATCCCGTGCAAGGAGGAGGCGCCACATCTCGAGGACGTGTGGCGGCAGAGTCGCGCCGATGGCCTCGTCGTCGTCGGCGTCGATGCGAAGGACTTCCGCCGTGACGCGCGCAGGTTCGCTGAGCGGTTCGACCTCACCTTCCCGCTCGTCTACGACGGTCCCGGATCGACACTTTCGGATTGGGGAGTGACCGGCTTTCCCGAGACGTTCGTGATCGACCGACAGGGCAAGGTCGTCGAGTCGTTCGTCGGAGCCGTGAACTCGGACGAGGATCGCGCGCGCCTGCGCGCTGCGACCGAGCGCGCGCTCGAGTCGTGAGCCACCGGGTCGCCGCTGCGCTCTTCGCCCTCGTCGTCCTGGGTCTGTGCGCATCCCTCACGGCGCGCGCAGCTGACGCGCCGAGCGCGGCCGACCTCGAGGCCGAGCTGGTATGCCCCGTCTGCGAGACGACGCTGGACCAGTCGAACGCACCCGTCGCCCTGCGGATGAAGGCCTTCATCCGCGAGCGCATCGCGGCGGGTGACAGCGAGCAGGAGATCAAGGGCGCCCTCGTGGCGCAGTTCGGCCCGGCCGTGCTCGCGAAGCCTCCCGACGGCGGCTTCGGCCTCCTTGCGTGGCTCATCCCGCTTGCCGCGGGCCTGGCGGGGGTCGTCGTCGTCGCCGTGCTCGTCCGCGGCTGGTCGAGGCGACGCTCGCCGACCGACGAAACCGCGTCCGACGAGCCTCTCGACGCCGGCCTCGAGCGCCGGGTCGACGAGGAGCTCGCGCGCTTCGACGGCTGACGTGGACCTCGGCTCGATCCCAGTCGCCTTCATCGCCGGCTTCGTCTCGTTCCTCGCGCCCTGCGTCCTCCCGCTCGTCCCCGGCTACCTCTCCGCCGTCTCGGCGGTGGATGCAGCCGATCTCGGGCGGCCCGGCAACGCGCGCCGCGTCGTCGTCGCGAGCGTGCCCTTCGTCCTCGGGTTCACGATCTTCTTCGTCGTGCTGGGGGTTGGCGCGGCGCTCGTCGGGGGCCGGCTCTTCAGCGACCAGTTCCTGCTCGAGAAGGTGGCCGGGTTCGTCCTCGTCGTGTTCGGCCTCGCCTTCATGGGGCTCCTGCCCTGGCCCGATCGGCTCGTCGGAGCTGGGCTGCTCCAGAACGCCCGGAGCCGGGGCTCGCGGGTGCTGCTCGGGGGGGCGTTCGCAGTCTGCGCCGCGCCGTGCATCGGCCCCGTCCTCGCGGGGATCCTCGTCCTGGCCGGCTCGTCCGACACGGCGGCGGAGGGCGGGCTGCTGCTCGGCGTGTACTCGCTCGGGCTCGCGGTCCCGTTCGTCCTCGTGGGCGCGCTCTTCACGCGGGCCATGGGGGCGTTCCGCTGGCTTCGCGACCATTACCGTGCGATCCAGATCGTCGGCGGCGCGATCATGGTCGCGCTCGGGCTACTGCTCTTCTTCGAGCGCTTCTACGTGCTCCGCGTGTACCTGAACCGCTTCCTCGAGTGGCTCGGGATCGAGCCCGCCGTCTAGACGTCGACGCTCCCGAGATCGAGGCTCCCTGTGGCGACTCGCCTCTCGGCGGCCGTGACCTGGGCGAGGATCGCAGAGACGTCGACGCCTCGATGCGCCGGTGCGTACGGGTCGAGACGACGCCTCGCCTTTGCGAGCTGGCGCTCGCAGCCCGGCCGGTTGCCGCGTCCCGCGTGGAGCCAGGCGACCGCGACGTGGACGAGCCCCTGCAGGAAGTCGCGCTCATCGGGAGGCGCCTCGCGCCACTCGTCCTCGAGCTCCTCGTGCGCCTCGAAGTAGGCGCCGGAGCGGATCAGCTCGAGGCCTGCTTCGAGACCCATTGTGTTACCAGCCCCGGCATTTTCGATATCCGCGGGGAGTGCTAGTGTCGCCTCCGTGGCGACGATCCTGCTCGCCGGGGTCGATCTGTTCTTCCGGGGGAAGCTCGAAGGACTTCTCCCTGCGCACAAGCTCGTCACGAGCGACAGCGTCTCGGCGCCCGATCTCGTCATCGCCGACATCGCGCGGGTCGAGCCGGAGGAGGTCGTGGACGCCTGGCCGGACGTCCCGATCGTCGGCTTCACGAACCACACGGATCGTGCCGGGCTGCAGCGTGCGCACACCGCCGGCTTCGACCAGGTGATCGTGAAATCGGCGCTCGTGGAGCGTGCGGGCGAGCTCGTCGACGAGCTCACGCGCGAGTCCTGAGCACGCCGGCGGTAGTGCCTGAGAGCCCGGCGATCTGCTCGGTAGACTCGCCCGCGTGACGTACATCATCGCCGAGCCGTGCATCGACATCAAAGACCTCTCGTGCGTCGACGTCTGTCCGGTCGACTGCATCCACGTCTTCGACCGGATGCTCATCATCGATCCGGAGGAATGCATCGACTGCGGCGCGTGCGAGCCGGAGTGCCCGGTCGAGGCGATCTTCCCGGAGGACGCGCTCCCGGACAAGTGGAACGCCTTCGTCGAGATCAACTACGCCTTCCCCGACGCGGCCAAGATCAACCCGCTGGTCGACAAGTACGCCGAGGAGAACGACGTCCACAACGAGCCGCTGGAGTAGCGGCGAGGGCCACCCCTCGCCCGTGCTCTACGACGGCAGGAGATACAGGCAGGGGCGCGTGTCGTCCGGGAGCGGCGACGGCGCGATCTTCGTCACGCGGTAGCGGCGCTCGCCGTCCTCGACCTCGGTGCCGACGAGCGGCGGGTCGCCCTGCTGCTCGACGAGCCGGTAGCCCGCGGGGGACCAGACGAAGAGCAGATAGCCGCTTGCGGTGCCGTTTGCGAGCGCGGACATGGCCCGATCCTAGCGGCGCGCAGACGAAGGAGGGAGCTCGATTCGGATCGCCGATCCCCTCGGCCAGCGCGCCTCCGAGGTGAAGCGTCCGTTCAGCGTCGCGGCCCTGTCGGCGAGAAGCTCGAGCACTGCACTGCGTCGCTCGGGTGGCCCGTCGTCCGACACCGCGAGCTCGACTCCACCGCTGTCGAGGTCTCGCAGCGACACCTCGATCTTCGTGAGGGCGCCGCGGCGCACCGCCTGGTCGACGGCGTCCCGGACGATCTGGAACAGGCCCGCCTGAGCGTGCTCGCCGAGCGCGTCGCCGTGCTGGACGTCGATCGCGACCTCGATGTCCCGACGTCCCGCGACCCGGCGCCCGAACGCCTCGACGGCGGACGCGAACCCGACCTCACGCAGCGCGCGCGGCTCGAGGTCCTCGCAGAGCGTGCGGAGGTCCTGTCCCGCCTCGCGCGTCACCTGGAGGCCGCGGGTGAGGAGCTCCGCGGCCCGCCCCCGGTCACCTTCCCGAACGGCCTCGAGCGCGGCGTCGACGATCTGCCCGATCGCGGCAAGGTGCTGAACGGGGCCGTCATGGATGAGCTCCGCGAGGCGCCGCCGCTCGTCCTGCTCGGCGAGGATCCGCTCGGCGACGAGTGCCCGCTCGGGATCCGAGCTCAATCGATCATCGCCTCGCGAAGGGCGATGGCGACCGCCTGCGTGCGCGTGTCGGCTTCGAGCTTCGCGAGGATGTGGCGGACGTGGCTCTTCACGGTCTCCTGGCTGATGAAGAGCTTGGCCGCGACGTCGACGTTCGACATGCCGTCGGCGAGCAGCTGGAGGATCTCGCGCTCGCGCGGCGTGAGGATCTCCATCTGGCCTTTCCCGGCGATGAACTCGGCCATGAGCGCCGGGTCGACGAAGGTGTCGCCTCCCGCGACCTTCTCCACGGCGCGGATGAGCGTCTCGTGCGGCGTCTCCTTGAGGATGTACCCGCGCGCGCCCGACTCGAGGCCGCGTTGCATGAGTGAGCGCTCCCCGTAGGCCGTGAAGATGAGGACAGCTACCTCGGGTGACTTCGCGAGGATCTGCTCGGTCGCCTCCAGGCCGTCCATGTCCGGCATGCGGAGGTCCATGATCACGACGTCGGGCTTGCGCCTCTCGGTCAGCGTGACGGCGGACTTCCCGTCAGAGGCCTCCCCGATCACGCGGATGCGCGGCGAGCGCGACAGCGCGAGGCGGAGTCCCTCACGGACGACCTCGTGGTCGTCGACGATCAGGCAGGTGATCTCATCGGCCACGCGGCCAGTCTACGAGGCGGTCCGGCCGGATCCTCCCTCCCGAAAAGGGTGATATTCGTCAGACGGCGAGCGTCAGCTGCGCTGGTTCCGCGTGTCGCTTCCGTTCCGTTCGCCTGTACTGCTCCGGGATTGGCGCTGCCCGCGCGGCATGCCGGACGCGCTCGCGGATCGGGGTCGCGATCGTCGACGGGAGATAGGAGCGCTCCGCGAAGAGCTCTTCGTAGGGGCCGACCAGCTCGGGCCAGTCGCGTTCGAGCGCCTCGAGGAAGTGCTCGCGGACGCCGGGCCGGAGGTGTACCGGCGCGGCCCAGACTCCTCTCGCGCCGGCCGCCTTCGCGGCGCGTACGACCGCCTCGATCCGGCCGGGACGGTCGGAGAGCCCGGGCAGGATCGGGGCGAGCCCGACTCCGACGTCGATGCCGGCCTCGGCGAGGCGGCGCACCGCTTCGAGCCGGCTCCTGGGCGGGGCGGTGCCGGGCTCGGTCGTCCGCCAGACGTCCTCGTCGAGGGTGGGGAGGGAGAAGGTGACGCTCACGTCGACGCGCCGGGCTGCCTCTACGAGCACGTCGACGTCGCGGACGACGAGTGGGCCGCGCGTGATGATCGAGAACGGTGTCCACGCCTTGCCGAGCTCTTCGAGGCACGCGCGCGTGAGACGGAACCGGCCCTCAGCCGGCTGGTACGGATCCGTCGCGGTCCCGACTGCCACCTCGTCGCGCGCCCAGGACATTCGGCCGAGCTCGCGGGCGAGGACCTCGGCGACGTTCGTCTTGACGCGAATCGAGCGCCCGTAGCGGTCGTCGGACGGACGGTCGGCACGCATCTCGAAATTGCGCACGTAACAGAACGTGCAGCGGTGGACGCAGCCCATGTACGGGTTGAGCGACCACTTGAACGGCATGCCGCGGACCGGGTTGAGCGCCGACTTGCAGGGCTCGATCCGGTACTCGGCTCGCACTTGCCGAGTATAGAACATGTGTTCGTATCGGCGAAGCGCGATAGCGTTGCCACGTGAGGGAGCTTCCGGGCGGCATCAGGCAGTTCACGCTCCCGCTGCCGACCCGGCCGGGACACGTGCACACGTATCTCCTGCCCGGGGACGACGGCTGGACGCTCGTGGACACGGGCATCGGGGTCCCCGACGCGAAGGAGAGCTGGCGCGCGCAGCTCGAGCTGATCGACGGGCCGGTGGCGCGCATCTTCGTCACCCATTTCCACCCGGACCACATCGGTGCGGCCGCGGACCTCCACGAGCTGACCGGTGCTCCCGTCTACCAGGGTGCTCTCGACTACGCCCAGTGCGAGCTCGTGTGGGCGAATCCCGCCTGGCCCGAGCGCCTCGTCGACTGGTTCCGCCTGCACGGGACGCCTGACGGCGTGACCGAGGAGCTCGTCGGCCAGGGGTCGATCTACCGGCCGTTCATCCGCTATCAGCGCGATCCCGTGCTCATGCAGCCGGGCGAGCACCTGGACGGCTGGGAGCTCGTCGCCGCCCCCGGCCATGCGGACGGCCAGCTCTGCCTCCTGAAGGACGGAATCCTCATTGCTGCCGATCACGTGCTGAACCCGATTTCGCCGACCGTCGGGCTCTGGCCGGCGAGCCGCTCGGACCCGCTCGGCGACTACCTCGTGTCGCTCGACCGGACGATCGCCCTCGAGCCGGAGGTCGCGTTGCCCGGGCACGGCGACGTGATCGCGAAGCCCGCCGTCCGGGCCGCCGAGCTGAAGGAGCACCACCGACTCAGGCTCGAGGAGTCCGTCGCCGCCCTCGGCTCGGAGCCGCGGAGCGGCTACGAGCTCTCGCTCTCGCTCTGGGGCGACGATCTCAAGCCCGCGTCGAGGCGCTTCGCGGTCGCCGAGTCGCTGTCTCACGCGGAGCGGCTCGTGCGGATGGGGGCCGCTGCGCGGCACGAGGACGACAGGTCGGTCTCCTATACTGCGACCTGATCGTGGACGACGAGCACCCGCCGAGTACCAGCGCCCCTCGTGGGCGTTTTCGCTTTTCTCGACCGCGACCTTCTCGTGTTGCGCACGCGATCTGAGCGATGAGCACAACCCTCCGCGTCGTCGTCATCTTCCTGCTGGTCTTCGGGAACGCGATCTTCGTCGCGGCCGAGTACGCACTCGTCACCGCGCGGCGGAGCCGGCTCGAGGAACGTGCGGGGAGCAGCAGCGGCGTCGGAGCGCGAAGGGCGCTGCGTCTCATGGACGATCCCGTGCGGTTCATCAGCACGGTGCAGGTCGGGATCACCGTCTCCGGGATCCTGCTCGGCGCAATCGGCGAGCCGCTGCTCTCGGGGTTCATGGAGCCGCCGCTCTCGAACACGGTCGCGTTCCTGATCGCGTTCGCGATCCTCACGTATCTGTCAGTCGTCCTCGGCGAGCTCGTGCCGAAGGCGGTCGCCTTGCAGCAGGCGGAGCGGCTCGCGGTGGTGCTCTCCATTCCCCTCGACTGGCTCGCGCGGATCACGCACCCGGTCGTGTGGGTGCTGCAGGTCTCCGCGAATCTCGTTCTTCGCCTGCTCCGTGTGAAGCCCGCACCGGCCGGGATGATCGCCTACACGCGGGAGGACATCCGGCACAGTGTCGCCGCCGCCGAGGACGTCGGCGAGCTGCACGAGGCCGAGGAGGAAATGCTCTACAAGGTCTTCGACTTCGCGTCGAAGGAGGTCTCCGCCGTCATGGTCCCCCGGCCCGAGGTGGTGGCCATCTCGGACGACATGCCGCCGGAGGAAGCGCTCGGCACGATCCTCGACTCGCCCTACACGCGCTACCCGGTGTATCGGGGCTCCCTGGACGAGATCGTCGGCATCCTGCACGTGCGCGACCTCTTCGCCGCGATGCACGACGAGGGCATCGCCAACGTCGAGCTCGAGGCGATCGTCCGGCCGGCGTACGTCGTGCCGGAGACCAAGGACCTCGCCGCGCTCCTCGCCGACTTCAGGCGTGAGAAGCAGCACATGGCGATCGTCGTCGACGAGTACGGCGCGATGGAGGGGATCGTCACGCTCGAGGACCTGCTCGAGGAGATCGTCGGCGAGATCGAGGACGAGTTCGACCTTCCCGACGAGTCCGTCGAGCGGATCGACGACAAGCGGATCCGCATCGACGGCACCTTCACGATCGACGACTTCAACGAGCAGTTCGGCACCGAGCTGGAGGAGGGCGACTACCACACGATGGCCGGCCTCGTGTTCGGCGAGCTCGGCCGGCAGCCGGAGGTCGGCGACGAAGTCGCCGTGGACGGGCTGCGCCTCGAGGTGCTCGAGGTGGACGGCTCCCGTATCGGGCGCATCGAGGTCGAGTTCGCCGAAGAGCAGCCCGCGGGCGCACCCGAAGCCGCGTAGCCTCGCCAGCGGCTAGGTTCGCGGGGTGGAGCCGAAGCCTCCGTCTCCGTTTCAGCATCGCGACTTCAGGCTCTTCTGGGTCGCGTTCGTCACGACCGGCGTCGCGATGTCGATGGCTCTCGTCGCCATCGGCTGGCAGGTGTTGGAAGTCCGCAACAACCCGCTCGACCTCGGTCTACTCGGACTTTTCGAGTTCCTCGCGCTCCTCCTCTTCGCGCTGCCTGCCGGTCACGTCGCGGACCGCTTCCCGCGCCGGACGATCTACGCGCTCATGGTCACGGTCGACATCGTCGTCTTCGGGGCGCTGCTCCTCGTCACGCACGAGGGCGCCGATAGCGTCTGGCCCTTCTTCGCCCTCGCGTTCGTCACCGGGACCGGGAGCGCGTTCGGCGCGGCTTCCGGGCGCGCACTCACGCCTTCGCTCGTGCCCGAGGAGATTCTCGTCAGCGCGCTCGCGCACCGCTCGATCGCATTTCAGCTCTCGCTCGTCGCCGGCCCCGCGGCCGGCGGGCTGCTGTTCGCGATCCGCCCCGAGCTGGTCTACATCGTCTCGATCGTCCTGTCGGTGGTCGCGCTCGGCTGCGTGCTCGCCCTGCGCAAGGGGCGGGAGCCGGCCGCCGAGGGCTCCGCTGACCTCGGAGAGGTGCTCGCGGGCGTTCGGCTCATCCGCCGGACGCGTGTGCTTCTCGGGGCCATCTCGCTCGACCTCTTCGCCGTGCTCTTCGGCGGCGCCGTTGCGCTGCTGCCGGTCTTCGCGAAGGACATCCTCGAGGTCGGGCCGACCGGGCTCGGGTTCCTGCGAACGGCGCCCGCTATCGGCTCGTTCGCCGCGGCTCTTCTGCTCGCCCGCTTCCCGGTGCGGCGCAGGGCCGGGCCGACGCTCTTCGTGGTGGTCGCCGGCTTCGGCGCATGCATGGTCGTCTTCGGGCTTTCGCGGGAGATGTGGCTCTCGATGGTCGCGCTCTCGCTCGCCGGTGCGTTCGATCTCGTGAGCGTCGTCCTGCGCTCGACGATCCTGCCGCTCGTGACGCCCGACGAGGTCCGCGGACGCGTGAACGCAGTCGAGATGGTCTTCATCAGCGGCTCGAACGAGCTCGGTGCGTTCGAGTCCGGCGTCGCCGCGGCG
The DNA here is from genome assembly GCA_963815895.1 of uncultured Actinomycetes bacterium. Taxonomy (GTDB): domain Bacteria; phylum Actinomycetota; class Thermoleophilia; order Gaiellales; family Gaiellaceae; genus GMQP-bins7. Next base: position 2,010,574 of record CAWFIP010000002.1, read on the forward strand.
CTGATCGGTGCCGCCCCGGCCGTCGTCGTCGGAGGCATCGCGACGATCGCCGTTGCCGGCGTGTGGTGGAAGCTCTTTCCGGCGCTCGCGAAGGTGGATCGCCTCGACGAGCTGCGCCCGGTTGCGCTCGAGCCGGGCTAGCGGCGTGTTTCGGCGCGGAGCCGTCCGGCCGGCACGTTCCTGATCGACGCGTCCACGAGCTCGATCGGGTGCAGCGCGGGGAGCGGGTGGTCGGCGCGGCGGAGCGCAGACGAGATCTGCACGAGGCAGCCGGGGTTCGCGCTCGTGAATGCCGAAGCACCCGTCGCGAGCACGGCGGCCGCCTTGCGCTCGCCGAGCTCGCGCGCGGCGTCCGGCTGGACGATGTTGTAGATCCCCGCGGAGCCGCAGCAGAGCTCCTGCTCGGCCGGCTCCACGACCTCGAGGCCGGGGATGCGGGCCAGGGACGTGCGCGAGGCGAGCGGCAGCTTCTGCGCGTGGCGCAGGTGGCATGAGTCCTGCATCGCGACCGTGAGCGGCAGGGGATGGCGCTGCGCGCGCGGCGGGACCTCGCGGAGAAGCTCGCCGACGTCCCGGACCTTCTCGGCGAACGCCGCCGCTTCGTCGTCCCCGAGCAGCCAGGCGAGCTCTTTCAGGTGCGAGCCGCAGCCGGAGGAGTTGACGACGACGAGATCGACGTCGCCAAACGCGCGCACCAGCTCGCGGGCGAACGCCTTGCCCTCCTCGAGACGACCCGCGTGGACGGACAGCGCGCCGCAACAGCCCTGCGGCGGTGCGACGACCTCGAGCCCGTCCGCCGCGAGAACGCGGGCCGTGGCGCGGTTCACGTCCGGGAAGACCGCGGACTGGACGCACCCGGTGAGCAGACCGACGCGGCCACGGCGAGAGCCGACGGCCGGGGTCACCTCTGCCACCCCGCCGGCTGCGCGCCAGCGCGGAGCCATCGTGACGAGCGGCCGGAACCGCCGCGGCATCGGCACTACGCGTCCAAGCGGCGCGAGCCTGAGGGCCGCCCGCATTCGCTTCGGGTACGGGAGCGTTCGGAAGAGGAGCCCACGCAGGAGCCTGTCCGCGGCCGGGCGCTTGTGCTCCTGCTCGACCGCATCGCGCGTGGACTCGATGAGCCGGTCGTAGCGGACGCCCGATGGGCACGCGGTCAGGCACGCCATGCAGCCGAGGCAGCGGTCGAAGTGCGTCGTGACCGTCGCGTTCAGGGTCACGGTCCCGTCGAGGCGTGCGTCCATGAGGTGAATCCGTCCGCGCGGCGAGTCCATCTCCTCGTGCCAGAGGACGTACGTCGGACATGTCGGCAGGCAGAAGCCGCAGTGCACGCAGTCGGAAGTGAGCTCGCGGATCATCCGCCGAGCGTCCCCTTCGGGTCGAACGCGCGCAGGATGCGCTCCTCCAGCGCCGCGAGCCCGTCTACGGACGGGCCCTGTGTCACATTGACACGTGGCTCCTCCTCGCTCACGTACGCGACTCCGGCGGACGGGCGGACGGCCGCTTTGGGGAGATCCGCCAGGTGCTCGCGGAGCTCGCCCGGGGCGAAGCGGACGTGCGTCTTGGCCTCGGCCTGCAGGCGACGGCTCTCGGCCCAGATCTCGTCGTCCGACTCTGTCACGCCGACGAGCGCCTGCACGGCGTCGACCTGCGCGTCGACGGCGCGGGCCGAGCCCTCGAACAGCACTGCGACGCGTCCCGGGTGGAGGACGTCGAGCGCGCTCGGCTCCGCCTGCAGGCGGCCGAGCACGGAAACGATGGACGCGGGATCGTCGGTCTCGACGACGAGCGTCCGACGCGATTTCGGCAGGGGGTGGAGACGAAAGCTGGCACGCACGATGAGTGCGAGCCGTCCGCGCGAGCCGCACACGAGTCGGCTCAGGTCGTAGCCCGCCACGTTCTTCACGACCTTCCCGCCAGCGCTCGCGATCGTCCCGTCCGCGAGGACGAGCGTCACGCCGAGGACGAGGTCGCGCGGTGCGCCGAAGCGGTGACGCAGGGGGCCGGACACGTTCTCCGCGAGGAGCGCCCCGATGGTCGGGTCGCCGGGAGGGTCGAGCGACAGCCGCTGACCGTGCCCCGCGAGCACGGACTGGAGAGCCGAGAGCCGAAGGCCCGCCTCGACCGTGCACGTGAGATCGCCGGCCTCGTGCTCGAGGACGCGCGTCAGGCCGGTGGTCGTCAGGTCGTCGCCGATGCGCAGGCGGCGCCCTTCGGCGTCCGCGGCGCGCAAGGCGTCCGCGGCCTGCTCGAGGCTAGAGACGCTCGGCAACGCCGATCCTCTCGAGGGCGTGCGTCCGGTACGGGCCGGGTACCTCGCCGCACAGCCTAGGTGTCGGCACGACCTTGCCAGGATTGCACAGGCCCTCCGGATCGAACGCGCCGCGCAAGCGGCCGAAGACCGCGAGGTCCCGCTCCGAGAACATCCTCGGCATCGAGCACGCCTTGTCCATGCCGACGCCGTGCTCTCCCGTGAGCGAGCCGCCTGCGTCGAGGCACGCCTCGAGGATTGCCTCGGCGAGCAGCCGCGCGCTCTCCGTCTCGCCGCGGCCGGCGTCGTAGAGCACGAGCGGATGAAGGTTGCCGTCGCCCGCGTGGAACACGTTGCCCACGCGCAGGCCGTGCTCCTCCGAGAGCTCTTCGATGCGCCGCAGGACCTCGGGCAGCTTCGTGCGCGGGACGACTCCGTCCTGCACGTAGTAGTCCGTGGCGATGCGACCCATTGCCGCGAACGCCGACTTCCGCCCTTTCCAGAGGAGCCCGCGCGTCACCTCGTCCGCGGCAACCCGGAGCTCGAAGCAGCCGTCGGAGACGCAGATCCGCTCCACCTCCGCAGCGTCCTCCTCCACCTGCTCCGCCACACCGTCGAGCTCCACGAGCAGGACCGCGCCGGCGCCGGCCGGGTAGCCAGGGGCAACCGAGGTCTCCGCCGCCTCGATCGTCAGCCGGTCCATCATCTCGATCGCCGACGGCAGGATCCCGGCCGCGACGATGCCGGACACCGCTGCGCCGGCCGCATCCGTCGTCTCGAAGCCCGCGAGGAGCGTCCGCACGGTCTCGGGGACGCGGACGATCCGGAGCGTCACCTCGGTGACGATGCCGAGCGTCCCCTCGGATCCGACCACGACGCCGAGGAGATCCATGCCGTCGGGGTCGAGCGCCTTGCCGCCGAGCTCGACCACGTCGCCGTCCGGAAGGACGAGCGTCGCACCCGTGACGTGGTGCACGGTGAAGCCGTGCTTGAGGCAGTGGGCGCCGCCCGAGTTCTCCGCGACGTTGCCGCCGATCGTGCAGACCTGCTGGCTCGACGGGTCGGGGGCGTAGAAGTAGCCCTCCGCTGCGACCGCACGCGTGACGTCGAGGTTCGCGACGCCGGGCTGGACGACGATGCGGAGGCTCTCGAGATCGATCTCGAGGATGCGGTCCATGCGGGCGAGGGAGACCACGACGCCGCCCGCGATCGGAGTCGCGCCTCCCGAGAGCCCCGTGCCGGCGCCGCGCGCGACGAATGGGACACGCGCCGCGTGGCACGCCCGCACGACTGTCTGCACCTCGTCGGTCGTCCCGGGCAGCGCGACGAGCTCGGGGACCGCTCGGTGCCCGGTCAGGCCGTCGCACTCGTACACGCGGAGCTGCTCGGGCTCCGTGATGACGCGCTCGGGTCCGAGCGCGCGGCGCAGCTCCTCGACGAAGGACGCGTCGATCCCCACGCCTGTCAACTCTACGGCGCCCAGAACTCCTCGAATGCGGCCGGGTCGCTCGGCAGTGCGAGCACCTCCCGCACGAGCCCGTCCTCGATGCGGAAGAGCAGGAGCTGGTCGAGCTCGAGCGTCCGTCCGTCGCGACTGCCGCGAGCCCGGTAGAGGGCGGCCGCGCGCTCGCCGCTCGTGAGGACGTCGCGGAGCTCCGAGCTGTACGTGCCCTCCGTCTCCTTCGGCAGGCGGGCGAGAAAGCGAAAGATCTCGTCGCGCCCGCGGAACGTGCCGGCCATGACGCCGTTCCCCGGGACTGTCCAGACCGCGTCCTCCGCGAAGACGCCGCGGAGCCCGAAGCCCTCTTTGCGAGCGAACGCCGAGAAGATCGCGCGGACGATCGCCTCGTTCTCAGCGACCGGCATGCGCTTCCTCCCACCGGTCGATGAGGCCGTCCACGTGACGGCGCTGGGCGTCCGAGAACGGGACGAGCGCGACGAGCCGCCGCGCTTCCGCGGGATCGTCGTTCTCGACTGCCGCCTCGAGGTGCTCGCGGAGCGGAGTCGGCTGCCGAAGTTGCCGCCTCAGCCAGCGGAGGAGGCTCACCGCCGCCTGGTCAGTCATGCGCGGGAGGCTATCGCCCGGCGGAGCCACCCCCGCGATCGTGATAATGAGCGCCGTGAAGGAGATCCTCCCCGAGATCGAGGCGTGGAAGAAGGAGGGCGAGAAGGTCGTCGTCGCCACCGTGGTCGCGACGCGGCGCTCCGCTCCACGGCCGATCGGGACGAGCCTCGCCATCTCCGAGTCCGGAAAGATGTGCGGGTCCGTCTCGGGCGGCTGTGTCGAGAGCGACGTGTTCGAGAACGCCCAGGAGGTGTTCCGCACCGGCGAGCCGAAGCTACTCAGCTACGGCATCGAGGACGACCTCGCGTGGAGCGTCGGCCTCCCCTGCGGCGGCGAGATCGACGTGTTCGTCGAGCCTCTCGAGTGACGGCGTGAGCCTCTTCGAGCGGCTCTCCGCGCTCGCGGCGTCGGGCGATCGCGGCGTTCTCTTCACCGTGGTGGAGGGGGACGGAGTCGGCGCGAACGCGCTCGTGCTCGAGGGTGGCGAGACGCTCGGAACCGCTCCCGACGAGGCCGTCCGGCAGGCGGATGAGGTGATCCGCGGGGGCCGGAACCGCCTCCTCGCGCTCGAGGACGGCACGAAGGTCTTCGCCGAGGTGTACGGGCCGCCGCCGCGCCTCCTCGTCTACGGCGCGGTGGACACGGCCGAGGCGCTCTGCCGCGGCGCAAGGCTCCTCGGCTGGAGCACGATCGTCGCGGATGCTCGCGCGAAGTTCGCGACGCGAGAGCGGATTCCCTCTGCGGACGAGCTCATCGTCGCCTGGCCCGACGAGGCGTTCGCGCAGGTCGCCCCAGACCATCAGACGGCGGTCGTCGTGCTCACCCACGACGACAAGTTCGACGAGCCGGCGCTCCAGTGCGCCCTCGCGACGGAAGCCTTCTACATCGGCGCGCTCGGGTCGCGACGCAACCAGGAGCGTCGCCGCGAGCGCCTGCTCGAGGCGGGCGTCGAAGAGGAGCAGCTCGAGCGGATCATGGGCCCATGCGGCCTCGACATCGGCGCCGACACGCAGGAGGAGACGGCGCTCTCCATCCTCGCGGAGATCCTGGCCGTGCGTGCGAGGCGCGCGGGCGGGTTCCTGAAGGCCGCGAAGCAGCGCATCCACGTCGAGGTGGAATGACGTCGATCGCGATCGTCACGGGTGCAGCCCGTGGGATCGGCGAGGCGATCGCGCGGCGGCTTCATGCGGACGGCTACGGCGTGGTCCTGGCGGACCTCGACCTCGAGCGCGCGCAGCGCGTCGCTTCCGAGCTCGGCGACGGCGCGGACGCGCGCGAGCACGACGTCCGTGAGCTTTCCTCCTGGGAGCGGCTGCTCACGTCCGTCGGCGGCGACGTCTTCGCGCTCGTCAACAACGCCGCGAGGACAGAGTTCCGCTCGTTCTGGGAGATCGACGTCGAGGAGTGGGACGACGTGCTCGCCACGAACCTTCGCGGGACGTACCTCGGCTGCCGCGTCGTGGGCGCGGCGCTCCGCGAGCGTGGCGCAGGCCGGATCGTCAATCTCGCGAGCGACGCGGCCCACGCCTCGAGCGGGGCCTCCGGCGCGCACTACGCAGCGTCCAAGGCCGGTGTCGTCGCCGTCACGAGGCGTGCGGCCACGGAGCTCGCCTCGCATGGGGTCACCGTCAACGCCGTCTCGCCGGCGGCGATCGACGGGGCGCTGGCCCGCTCGGCGCTCGACGACAGACTCGAGGACGAGCTGCGCGCGATCCCCGTCGGGCGCCTCGGCCGGCCGGAGGAGGTCGCCGCACTCGTCTCGTTCCTGCTCTCCGACGACGCGGGCTACGTCACGGGCGCGACGCTGGACGTCAACGGCGGCGTTCTCATGCGGTGAGCCGCTCAGGCGGCCTTACGCGACCACACCTGGAACACGCGCGGCCCGGCCACGAGCGTCGTCGGATCTGCCGCGTACGACGTGAGGCTTTCGATCGCCGCGCTGAGCTCGTCCTGCGAGACGAGCCCCGCGCTCAGGATCGAATCGGACATTGCGGCGAGCGTGACCGCCGGAAGCGTCTTCGCCTCGCCTGCCGTGCTCACGTTCTGGGTGAGCCGGACCTCGGGATCGGAGACGCCGGCCTCGAGGAAGAGACGGTGGAGCTTGCGCCCCATCCACGGGTCTCCTCCGTTGAGCTCGAGGACCTCCGGGTTGAGCCGCTTCCAGAGCTCGAACGCGTCGTGCGGCGGGTCCGAGAACAGTCCCTCGAAGTCCGCGTCCTCGACGGCGAGCGAGCCGCCGGGACGCACTGACGCCCACATACGTCTCAGGAGGTCGAGCGGCCTCGGCACGTGCTCGAGGAGGAAACGGGCATAGGCGACGTCGTACGCCTCCGGTTCGCTCCACTCGTCTACGTCGGCACGACGGAATTCGACGTTCGCGAGACCTGCTTCGGCGGCATCCGCCCGCGCGAGCTCGAGCTTCACCTCGTCCATGTCGATCCCGATCGCGCGGCCCGACGAACCGACGAGCTTGGCGAGCTCCATGGTGACGGCGCCGCCGCCGCAGCCGAGGTCGAGGCACGTCTGCCCGGGCCCGACCCCGATGTCCGCGAAGAGTTGCGCCGTCTCGGGCCAGCGGACCCGGGCGAGCAGGCGAAGGCGTTCGTATCCCTCGCGTCCGCCGCTGATGACGTAGCGGGCCATGGCCGGAGGCTACTCGCGGCGGCCCGTGCCGGCTGTCGCTCGCTGATCGATGACCATTCGCCCGCCGTTGCCGGGGTATTAGAGTCGCCTCGACAGAGCACCGCCACTTCAGAAAGGCCGAAAGGGGGCACGGTGACGAGCACCGACACTGGCCTCGGGATCGACGCGAAGTCCGACGCGATCTTCGAGCTCGTGGAGGAAGGCGCATCCGTCGAGCGGGTTGCGACCGGCTTCACGTTCACGGAAGGCCCGATCTGGCACCCGAAGGACCATTACCTCCTGTTCTCGGACATGCCCGGCGACGTGCGCCGCAAGTACACGCCCGACGGCACGGTCGTGGAGGTCAAGAACTTCTCGTACAAGTGCAACGGCATGACCTATGACGCGAATCTCAACCTGCTCGTGTGCGAGCACGTGACGAACGCGCTCGTGCGGGAGAGCCCGGACGGGACTCGCGAGATCATCGCCCAGGAGTTCGAGGACGAGGAGCTGAACAGCCCGAACGACGTCTGCGTGCACTCGAGCGGGGCGATCTACTTCTCGGATCCCTGGTACGGGCGCTTCCCCGGCTTCGGGCATCCGCGCAAGCGCCGCCTCGGGTTCCAGGGCGTCTACCGGATCCCGCCGGGCGGCGGCGACCTCGAGCTCATCGTCGACAAGGACGAGTTCGACATGCCGAACGGCCTCTGCTTCTCGCCCGACGAGTCGCTCCTCTACATCAACGACACGCCCCGCGCCCACATCAAGGTCTGGGACGCCGACGGCGACGGGAACGTCTCGAACGGGCGGATGTTCTTCGAGGGTGTCGGCAGCGGCGTCATCGAGGAGGGAATCCCGGACGGGATGAAGTGCGACGAGAAGGGGAACATCTGGGTCACCGGGCCGGGCGGCATCTGGGTCATCTCGCCGGCCGGCGAGCACCTGGGCACGATCCGCGTCCCGGAGAACACCGGCAACCTCGCGTGGGGCGGCGAGGACTGGCACACGCTGTACATCCCGAGCTCGACCTCGCTGTACTCGATCCGCACCATCGTCGGACCGCGGCGCGAGCCGTACATGGGCTAAGGAGGAGAGGATGAGCGACGAGGCACTGACCCTGGACCCGGACCGTTGTGTCCTGATCATCCAGGACCTGCAGAACGACGTGATGATCGACGGCGGCGCGTTCGCCGATTCGGGCGCGCCGGACCACGCGAAGGAGCAGAACGTCGTCGAGAACGTGAAGGCGCTCGCGGACACGTGCCGCAGCAAGGGCATCCCCGTGATCCACGTCTGGTACATCGTCGAGGAGGGCGCCCCCGGCCTGAAGCTGAACGCGCCGCTGTTCGAGGGCCTGAAGGGCGGGAACGCGCTCGTACGTGGCTCGTGGGGCGCTGCGCCGGCCGAGGGGCTCGAGGCCCAGGACGGCGACTTCGTCGTCGAGAAGATGCGGATGAGCGCCTGGCAGGGAACGAAGCTCGAGAGCCTGCTCGCGGGGTTCGGACGCGACACGATCATCATCACGGGCGCCTGGACGAACATGTCCATCGAGCACACGTCGCGGACCGGCGCCGACAAGGGCTACTACATGGTCGTGCCCGAGGACGGCTGCTCGACGATGAACGCCGACTGGCACAACGCGTCGATCAACTACGCGCTCCAGAACGTCTCGACGGTGACGAGCTGCGCCGCCGTGACCGAGGCGGTGTCCGGGGTTCCGGCCGCTGTCTGAGGACGAAGCGGTGACCGCCGGCTCCGGCCGGCGGTCACCCGGCTCCCGATGAGCGTCGAGCACGTCGAGCGGCTTCGCGTCGCCTGGATCGATACGGACGCGGGCGGCCGCATCCACTTCTCGAACGCCTTCCGGTGGGCGGAGGCGGCGGAGGTCGGCCTCGTCCGCTCTCTGCTGTCGATCGAGGAGTGGGCGGACTTCCCGCGCAAGCACGTGCAGGCGGAGTTCCTCGAGGTGCTGCGCTTCGACGACGAGATCGAGGTCCGCATCCGGGTCGACCGGATCGGGACGACCTCGATCACGTACGGGTGGACGATCTCGAAGGACGGCGAGCCGTACGTTCTCGGCGGCCACACCGTCGTGCACGTGGACGGGGACGGCCGTCCGTCGCCGGTCCCGGACCGGATCCGCGACGCGCTGTCGGGCTAGCGGTCTTCCAGCTCTCGCCCGAGAGCCTCGAACGTGCTCCGGAACGCCCGGCGGATCCCGTGGACGAGCACGACTCGGTCGTAGGGCCCCCGGAGGCCGCCGCGCGGCTCGTACTCGACGACGAGGCGGTACACGAAGCCGTCCCCGTCGGGCTCGAAGTGGCGCTCGTGCCGTGCGTCCGGCAGACCGGGCTGCCTGCTCGTGTACGCCACCAGCCGATTCGGCTCGAGCGCAGTCAGCGTCATCTCGAGCTCCCGCTCGCGGCCGAGCAGCCGCGTCACCAGGCGGGCGGTGTCGCCCGGCGCTCCCCAGCGCGACCCGGGATCGAGGCGGACGAAGCTCGGCCAGAACCTCGCCCAGTTCGCCGGCTCCGTGATGAAGGCGAATCCTCGCTCGACGGGCACGGCATATCGGTGGGTGTCCTCGACACGCACCACGACTCGAGCCTAGACGAGACCCGTGTGCGGTTGCGCTAGGTCGCCTCGCCTGTCCAGCGCTCGAGGTAGTCCTCGCGCACAGGCGTGAACACGTCGAGGACGAGCGCACCGTCGGGGCCGCAGTACGCCGAGTGCTCGACGCCTCCGGGGAGGACGTACGCCTCGAACGGGCTGAGCTCGTGGGCGACGCCGTCGACGACCAGGGCCTGCATACCCTCGAGCACGATGCCGAGCTGCTCGTGCGGGTGGCTGTGGAGCGGCACCTCGGAGCCCGGCTCGAAGCGGATCAGGTTCAGCATCGCGCGCTCGCCGAAGAGCGGTCGGCCCGACACACCGGCGGCGAGCTCGAAGGCGCGGACGGCATCCAGCCGGACGAACTGCGCTCCCATCCACCGATTATCGTTGCTCGCGTGAGCGCCGTGTGATCGTCGAGCAGCGCGACTACCACGTGTACACCGGGAAGCTGCCCGAGCTCGTTCGCCTGTACGAGAGCGAGGGCATCCCGCTGCAGCACGAGATCCTCGGCGCGCTCGTCGCCGCGTTCACCACGGACGTCGGCGCGCTCTCCACGTACACGACGCTCTGGCGCTACGACTCGTACGCCGAGCGCGAGGAGAAGCGCGCGCGGTTGCAGGCCGACGAGCGCTGGCAGGCGTTCCTCGCGAAGGTGCAGCCGCTCATGCACACGCAGCAGAACCGGATCCTCGTTCCGACGTCGTTCTCGCCCCTGCGGTGAGGGAGCGTTGATGGGAGAGCTCGACGGCAAGGTCGCGATCGTCACCGGCGCCGCACAGGGGATCGGGCGGGCGATCGCGGACGGGCTCGCGGCGGAGGGCGCCCGGATCGTGGTCGTCGATCTCAAGCGGGCGGAGGAGACCGCAGCCGCATACCCGGACGGCGTCGGGCTGACGGCGGACGTCGCCGACGAGGCGGACGTGGAGCGGGCCATCGCCGAGGCGCGCGAGCGCTGCGGGTCGATCGACGTCCTCGTGAACAACGCAGGGCTCTACGCGTCTCTCGCGATGCGGCCGTTCACCGAGATACCGCTCGACGAGTGGCGACAGGTGATGGACGTGAACGTCGCCTCGATGTTCCTCACGTGCCGCGCGGTCGTCCCGGTCATGCGCGAGCAGGGCGGAGGCAAGATCGTGAACATCTCGTCCGGGACGCCCTTTCGCGGTGTGCCGTTCCTCCTCCACTACGTGACGAGCAAGGGCGCGATCGTCGCGCTGACCCGGGCGCTCGCAAAGGAGCTCGGGAAGGACGGGATCCACGTGAACTGCGTTGCACCCGGGTTCACCATGTCGGACGGCGTCAAGGCGAATCCGGAGGTGGTCGACGCGCTGCGCGACGTGTCCGTCGCGGCGAGGACGATCCAGCGCGACCAGGTGCCGGAGGACGTCGTCGGCGCCGTGGTCTTCCTCTGCACGCCTGCGGCGGACTTCGTGACCGGGCAGACGATGGTCATCGACGGCGGCCAGTTCTTCCATTGACGCTTCGGCTCGAGGAGCATCCCGACGGCGTGCGCACCGAGGACGGCGCGCGCGTCGTCTACGACCTCGACCGCAATGTCGCGTTCTTCGGGCTCGCCCGCGTGGATGGGCCGGCGCTCGTGTGGGAGGTCGGAGATCCTGGTCCCGGCGACTGGGTCGTCAGGTGCGACCGCATCGACTTCCCGCCGGGCGGCATCGCCTATCGCCACGTCCACCCAGGCCCGGGGATCCGGCGGCTGCTCTTCGGCGAGCTGACGATCGAGTCGCCCGAGGGGACGCACACCTACCGCGCCGGCGATGCGTGGACGGAGGGCGCGGACTTCCCGGTGCTCGCGACCGCATCGGCCACGGAGGCCACGGCCTTCGTGCGCGTCCTGATCCTTCCTGCGGAGTGGGCGGGAAAGCGCACGATCCGCTACGTCGACCCGGGCGACGACGAGAAGCCGAGGCTCCAGCGCGCGACCATCCTCCTCGAGCTGCCGATCCCGCGATGAGGACCGGCGGCAGGATCCTCGTCGACCAGCTCGAGCGGAACGGCGTCGACCTCGCATTCTGTCTTCCGGGCGAGAGCTTCCTGTCCGTGCTCGACGCGCTCTACGACTCGTCCGTCCGGCTCGTCTCGTGCCGCCACGAGCAGGGCGCGGCGAACGCCGCGGAGGCGTACGGCAAGCTCACCGGGCGGCCGGGAGTCTGCCTCGTCACGCGCGGGCCCGGAGCGACCCAGGCCGCGGTCGGCGTGCACACGGCCAGGCAGGACTCGACCCCGATGCTCCTGCTCGTGGGCCAGGTTCCGCGCGCGTTCAGGGGACGTGAGGCATGGCAGGAGCTCGACTACGGCCAGGTGTTCGGCGGGATCGCGAAGGCAGCGTGGGAGATCGAAACGGCGGAGCGGGTACCGGACGACATCGCGCGCGCGTTCGAGCTCGCGCTCTCCGGCCGCCCGGGACCGGTCGTGCTCGGGCTTCCCGAGGACATGCTGTCCGAGGAGTCCGATGTCGCCGATGCCGCTCCGGTCGAGATCGAGCGCTCGTCGCCGCTGAGGGAGGACATCGCTCGCCTACGCGAGCTCCTCGCCGTCGTCGAGCGGCCGCTCGTCGTCGTGGGTGAAGGAGGCTGGACGCAGGAGACTGCGGACGGTGTTCGCGCCTTCTGCGAGACGAACGATCTGCCCGTCGCATGTGCGTTCCGGTGTCAGGACTACGTGGACAACCGCTCGCCCTCGTACGTGGGCGTACTCGGCGTCGCCATGGACGACGCGCTCGCCGCCCGGCTACGGGACGCCGATCTCGTGCTCGCGATCGGGGGGCGTCTCGGCGAGGTCCCCACCCGACGCTTCACGCTTCTCGAGCCGCCGCGGCCACGCCAGACGCTTGTGCGCGTGCACCCGGACCCGGACGAGCTCCGCTTCGTGTGGGAGCCAGACGTCGCGATCGAGTCCGGCGTCGCCGAGTTCGCGGCTGCGCTCGCGGAGCTCGAGCCCGCCGAGCCGCGCTGGGCGGACTGGCGCGCCGCCGCACGGGCCGACTACGAGGCGAACCTCGTTCACGAGGCGATGGAGGGGCCGGTCGACCTCGGCGAGGTCATGGCGTTCCTGCGTCGCCGGCTTCCCGCCGACGCGGTCCAGACGTGCGGTGCGGGCAACTTCACCGTGTGGGCGCACCGCTTCGCCGAGTTCCGGCAGTTCGGGACGCAGGCGTGCCCGCGCAGCGGATCGATGGGGTACGGCGTCGCGGCCGCGATCGCGGCGAAGCTCGTCCACCCCGACCGGATCGCGCTCTGCTTCACCGGCGACGGCGACTTCGTGATGAGCTCGCCCGAGTTCGCGACCGCGGTGCAGTACGACCTCCCGATCGTCGTGCTGCTCGTGAACAACGGGATGTACGCGACGATCCGCATGCACCAGGAGCGCCAGTTCCCGGGCCGCGTCATCGGCACCGGGCTCGAGAACCCCGACTTCGTCGGCTCTCGCGCAGGCGTACGGAGGCCACGGCGAGCGGGTCGAGCGGACAGAGGACTTCGAGGCGGCGTTCGAGCGGGCGCTCGCATCCGGGAAGCCGGCGCTGCTCGATCTACCGGTCGACCCGGAGCGGATCAGCCCACGTGTGCGACTCAGCGAGCTTCGGGCAGGCGCCTGATGAGCCGTGAGGAGATCCGCGTCGACGGGCTCGCCGAGCCCATCTCCCACTTCACCGACGCGGTGCGGGCGGGAGACCTGCTCTTCGTCTCGGGGATCGTCGCCGTGGACGGCGAGGGGCGGCTCGTCGGCGGGGACGACGTCGTCGCGCAGGTTCGGCAGGTCTTCGAGAACATGCGCGCCGTGCTCGCCGCGGCCGGCTGCGGGTTCGAGGACGTCGTGAAGGTCACGGTCTTCCTCACGGACATCGACGACCGGCCCCTGATCAATCCCGTGCGCCAGGAGGTGTTCGGCGCTGCTCGGCCGGCGAGCACGCTCGTCGAGGTCTCGCGGCTGGCCGTCGAGGGAGCGAAGGTCGAGGTCGAGGCCGTGGCAGTCGTCCGGTGACCGCCGATCCTCTGAACGCGATCATCACCGAGATCGAGCCGCGGCCCCGCGGGCACCGGGCCGCTCGCAGGGCGCACGCTGCTCGTCAAGGACCTGTTCGACACGGCCGGCATCCGCACGACGTACGGATCGGGGCTCTACGCCGACCACGTGCCAGAGAGGACGGCCGTCGCCGTTCAGCGCCTCCTCGACGCCGGCGCCGTCATGATCGGCAAGGGGCACCTCCCGGAGTTCGCGTGGAGCGTGCTCGGGCAGAACCAGTGGTTCGGGACCTGCCACAACCCAACGTTTCCGGGGAAGACCACCGGTGGGTCTTCGAGCGGGTGCGCGGCGGCGCTCGCAGCCGGGCTGTGCGAGCTCGCGCTCGGCACCGACACGGGCTGCTCGATCCGACTGCCGTCCGCCGCCTGCGGGACCGTCGGGCTGAAGTCGGAGTGGGGGCTGATCCCGATGGAGGGCGCGTTCCCGCTCGTCCCGCTCCTCGACACGACCGGGCCGATGGCCCGCACCGTCGAGGACGTCGCGCTGATGTGGTCGGTCCTCGCCGAGCGGCCGGTGCCCGAGCCGCGGCTCACGGGCTTGACGATCGGCGTCATTCGCCGCGCCCCCGGCATCGGCGACGGGCGCACGACCGAGACGAGCGACGCCGCAGAGGCATGGGTCGCCGATCTCGAGCGCCTCGGCGCGCGGGTCGTGGAGACGGCGGTCCCGGATGCGGGAGCAAACACGTGGCCCCAGTTCCAGCACGAGGCCGTGCAGTCGCACGCGGCGACGTTCCCGATGCGGGCGGAAGAGTACGGCGATGCGATGCGCAAGAAGCTCGAGACGGCCCAGCGTGTGAGCTCCGACGACGTCGTCGCCGGGTACCGGGCGATCGAGCGATGGCGCCGCTACGAGCCCGAGGTCGACCTCTACGTCAGTCCCTGCGTCGCGATCGAGCTTCCCGACGAGGACGCAGACGAGCTCGACGTGCGGCTTCCGCTGTCGTCTTTCTTGCGCTGGGTGAACCTCGTCGGCTGGGCCGGGCTCGCGATCGGGAACATGCAGCTGATCGCGCCGCGGGACGAGGTCGTGCTCGCCGCGGGTCTCGCATGGGAACGCGGCTGACGTGAGCGGCGGGGAAGCGCCGGCGCTCGTCGGCTCCTGGTCGGTCACGGAGTACGCGTGTGACGCCACGATGAACGCTCCCGTGCCCGGAACGAGGCTCACGGCGGTCTTCGGCGACGACGGACGGCTCGTCGGCTCGACCGGCTGCAACACGTACAGGACCCGCTATACGACCGATGGGGAGAACATCAGGATCGAGCCACCCGCGGCGACGCGCAAGTACTGCGCGGAGCCCGAAGGGGTGATGGCGCAGGAGGCGGCGTTTCACCAGGGCATCGCGGCGGTCGAGCGGTTCGCGCTTGCCGGCGACTCGCTCGAGCTGTTTCATACGGACGGGACGATTGCGTTCGCGCTGACCCGCTCCGGTTAGCGGCTGGGAGGCATCCCGAGCAATCGATTATCGAGCGTTTGCCGTTGAAAGCGTCACGGCGCCTTGGTAGGTTCGCCCGGCTGGTGGTGGAGAGGCTCCGTCAAGGAGGTGTCGCTCAGCTAGCGCCCAAGCTCGTCGCGGGCGGGCTGGTCCTGTTCGGGATCGCATACGTCCTCTTCCTTGCGCAGCCCGCGCCGCTCGAGGGTGGCGGGAACTGGCGCACGACGAACTTCGGGTCGGCGTTCGACGACTTCGGCGCGTTCCTGATCACGATCCTCGACGGGCTCACGTTCGCGGGCCTTCTTTTCATCGTGGCGAGCGGGTTCTCGCTCATCTTCGGGCTCATGCGGGTCGTGAACATGGCCCACGGCGCCTTCTACCTCCTCGGCGGCTACGTCGCCTACGAGGTGCAGCAGAAGATGACCGGATCCGGGTTCAGCCTGCAGTCGGCCGACGTCAGCACGCTCGACTGGGTCGTCCCGTGGCTGGTGGCAATGGTCTGTATCGGGCTCTTCGGGCTCGGCGTTCAGCAGCTTCTGTTGCGCTGGAACCAGGGTCAGGACCTTCGCCAGGCGCTCATCACGATCGCGGTGTCGGTGATCGTCGCCGACCAGGTGATCGCGCACTTCCCGCGCACGGTGCCGGCGGGAACGCAGCAGTTCGGGGGCAACGCCGTCAGCCTCACCTGGCCAGGCTGGACGAATCAGTTCGTCAACCTCCACGTCGCTGGTGTGAGCTACTCGCTCGCGCGCCTCGTCATGCTCGCGCTCGGAATCGGCGTCGGGATCGTCCTCTGGCTCTGGCTCCAGCGGACGAAGACCGGGATGGTCATCCGCGCCGGCGTCGACGACCGCCAGATGACCTCGGCTCTCGGCATCAACATCCAGGTGACGTTCGCGATCGCCTTTCTCGTCGGCTCCGCACTCGCGGCGTTCGGAGCGGTCGTCGGCGGGTCGCAGTCGTCGATCGCCCAGGGGCAGGACGGGCAGTGGCTGCTGTTCTCCCTCGTCGTCGTGATCATCGGCGGCATGGGCTCGCTCGCCGGTGCCGCGGTGGGCTCGATCCTGTACGGGCTCGTCTTTTCGTTCGCGGTCGCCTACCTGCCGACGACGGGCGACAACTGCTGCACGCAGTACTCCGTCGTCCTCACCTTCGTGCTGATGGCCCTCGTTCTCGCCTTTCGCCCGCAGGGCCTGTTCGGGAGGGCCGCATGAGCCTCGGGTCCTCGAAGCAGATCGCGGAGCGCGCGATCGGGCTCGGCGCGCTCGTCGTCGCCGTCCTCGCGCCACTCCTCTTCAGCGACTTCTTCCTGAACTCGATCCTCACGCAGGCACTGATCCTCGGGATCGGGGCCGCGAGCCTCATCTTCCTCTCGGCGTACGGCGGGATGATCTCGCTCGCCCAGGCCGGCCTCATGGGGATCGCGGGCTACGCGCTCGCGAACATGGTCACCCAGCGGGTGCCCGGGGGCGAGACGAAAGGCTTGCTGCTCGGGTGGGACCCGACGGTCGCGCTCATCGCCGCGATCCTCTTGACGACGGCCGTCGGGCTCGTGTTCGGCGCCGTCGCCTCGCGGAGCTACGGCATCTACTTCCTCATGCTCACGCTCACGTACACCGTGATCGCGTTCCTCTTCGTCGGGTCGGTCACGCTCATCGGCGGCTTCTCCCCCGTCGCGGGCGTCGACCAGTACACGCCCGGCTTCATCGGCGACATCGTCAACGACCGCCAGCGCCTCTACTTCATTGCCCTGATCTCGGCCGTCGCGGTGTATCTCCTCATCCGCTACCTCGGTCGTACTCCGTTCGGGATCTCGCTCCAGGGTGTTCGGGACGAGCCGGTTCGCATGGCCTCGCTCGGATACAACGTCGCGCTCCACCGGACGCTGGCCTTCGGCATCGGAGCGCTCATCGCAGGGGTCGGCGGCGCCCTGTATGCGTGGTGGTTCGGGCAGCTCTCGCCGACGATCATGGGTCTCGACGCCACGATCCAGCTGCTCGTGATCGCGGTCATCGGCGGGCTCCGCCGGATCGAGGGCGCCTGGCTCGGTGCGGTCGCGTTCCTGCTGATCAACAACGAGGTCACGAATCGCATCCCCGCCTCGGGGCTACCCGTGATCGGCGGGACCTTCAACACCGTCATCGGGTTCATCTTCCTCGCGATCGTGATCGTGTCGCCCGACGGCTTGATGGGGCTCTGGGACCGGCTCTGGGATGTCGCCGGCCGAAATCGTCCGCCTCGCGGTTCGGCGGACGCGCAACCCGCAACCGAGGCAAGTAGCTAGGAGGGAGGTTCGATATCGACAGTCGACACTGGTTAGGCTCTTCCGTGGGGTTACCAGGCAGGTTGACAGCGCAGGCACGAGAGGAGGGACCATGAAGCTAGGAAGGTGGAAGCTCTTGCTTCCGCTGGCGGTTCTCGTGGTCGGAAGCACGATCGCGACCTCAGGCGCTCTCGCCACGACGGCGCAGAGCGGCGAGGTGCGGTTCGCGATCATGACCGACTGCAAGGGCGCCTTCGCGTTCGGATACGAGGTGGACAGCGCGGGCACGATCGCGGCTCTGTCCCAGTACGCGGGCGCGAGGCCGAAGAACAGGAAGAAGCCTTCGGCAGGGATGACCGGCGGGACGGCTGGCGGCAAGCGGCTGAACCTCGTCGGCATCGGCTGCGGCGACGAGACTCCTGCGCTTGCGCTGAAGGAGACGCGCCGGCTCATGAGCCAGCTCAAGGCTGACATCATGATCGGGCCGTTGTCCGGTGACGAGGCGGTTTCCATCGCGAACTGGGCGAAGGCGAACCCGCAGAAGACCGTGATCATCGGCACCGCCGGGTCGCAGGACCCGACGATGCAGATCGCGCCGAAGAACCTGTTCCGCTACCACGGCGACGGAGCCCAGTGGAACGCGGGCCTCGGGGAGATCCTCTACAAGAAGCTCGGCTGGCGAACGGCCGCGCTGATTGGAGACGACTACAGCTTCCCGTGGACCTCGGCCGCCGGCATCATCGCCGACTTCTGCGGCATCGGCGGGAAGATCACGAAGCGCGTCTGGACGCCGCCGCAGGGCGGTGACTACGCGCCGTTCATCCGCCAGCTGCCGAGGCCGAACCAGGTCGACGGCTACTTCTGGCTCGTCGGCGGCGCCAACACGGGAGCGGCACTGACCGCGTTCGAGCAGGCGTACGGAGCAATCGACCCGAAGCAGCACTCGGGCAACCTGTTCCTGTACTTCCTCGGGAACTTCGCGACGGTCGCACCCAAGCTCGTCGGCGCATACATCGGCGGCTTCGGCACGGCCCAGACGGGCGAGCTGAAGACGAAGCAGGCACGCACGTACGTGAAGAACGCGGGCAAGTGGTTCGCCCCGGGTGTGGCGGACATCAACGACGGGTTCTTCTACAACTACTGGAACGCCGCCTGGGCGATGGTCCAGGGGCTCGACAGGTCGAAGGGCGCGACTGGTGTAGCCCTGCAGCGGGCATTGCCTCGCACGCTGCGACCTGCCTTCCAGGTCGCCAACGGCGGCGTCCTTCGGCTCGACAGCCGGCGTCAGGCGGTCCAGGACCAGTACCCGCTCCAGATCGTGAGCAAGGGCGGGAAGCCGGCAGTGACGCTGGCCGGTTACGTGCCCAACGTCGACCAGACGTTCGGCGGCTACTTCGGCCCGAGCAAGAAGGCGCCGAGTCGCACCGTCCCCGCCTGCGCGAAGCGGAAGCTTCCGTGGCAGGGGAAGATCCGCGTCGTCAAGAACGGCGTCATCACGAACCAGGTCATCAAGTAGGTCGGTGACCGAAGCAGCACCAGTCGTCGAGCACGCCGAGCCGACCCTCCGCTTGCGGGGGGTCGGCCGGCGGTTCGGCGGGCTTCTCGCCGTCGACGACGTCGACCTGGACGTCGCCCCCGGCGAGCGCCGCGCGATCCTGGGGCCGAACGGCGCGGGGAAGACGACGCTCTTCAACGTCATCTCGGGCGACCTTCCGGCGTCCAGCGGGACGGTCGAGATGTTCGGCAGGGGCGTGACAAGGGTCGCGGCTCGCAAGAGGGCGCGGCTCGGCCTCGCGCGTACCTATCAGCAGTCCCGGCTCTTCAACGGGCTCTCCGTCGAGGACAGCATCTACCTCTCGATCCTCGGCATCGGCGGAGGCCACCTGAGACCCGTGGTCCTCCCGCGCAGGGACCGCGAGATCAGGGAGCGCGCCCGCGAGGCCGCGCGCAGGGTCGCAATCGACAACAAGCTCGACGCCGAGGTCGGCGAGCTCTCGCACGGCGAGCACCGGCAGGTCGGGCTCGCGATGGCGCTCGCGTCGGAGCCGAAGATCCTCATGCTCGACGAGCCGGCGGCCGGGCTCTCGCGCGGCGAGCGGAGTCTCCTCACGGAGCTCCTGCTCGGGCTCGACCGTGAGATCACCCTCGTCCTCATCGAGCACGACATGGACATCGCGCTCGTCGTCGCCGAGCAGGTGACGATGATGAACGACGGCCGCGTGATCGTCGAGGGAACGCCCGACGAGATCCGGGCGAACCAGCTCGTGCACGATCTGTACCTCGGTCGCCATCATTACGCGCGTGAGTGATGTCCTCCTCGAGGTCGACGGGCTCGACGCGTTCTACGGAAGCGCCCACGTCCTTCAGAACGTCAACTTCGTGGTCGGCAAGGAGTCGGTCGCGGTCCTCGGCCGCAACGGGATGGGCAAGACGACGCTGTGCGCGGCGATCATGGGCTTTTCCCCGCCCCGAATCGAGGGCTCCGTGCGGTTCCGGGGAACCGAGCTGGTCGGGAAGCCGTCGCACAAGATCGCGCGCACCGGAATCGGCTACGTCCCTCAGGGACGGCGCCTGTTCCCGTCGCTGACCGTCAACGAGCACCTCAAGATCGCCGCCCGCAACGGAGACGGCGGCCAGTGGTCGATCGACCGCGTGTACGAGCTCTTCCCGAGGCTCGCGCAGCGGAAGCGGAACGGCGGCGCCGAGCTCTCCGGAGGTGAGCAGCAGATGCTCGCGATCGGCCGCGCGCTCCTCGGCAACCCGAGCCTCCTGATCATGGACGAGCCCTCCGAGGGACTCGCTCCGGCGGTCATCGACACCCTCATCGACACGGTGAAGAAGCTCGAGGAGGACGGGCTCGCGATCCTCCTCATCGAGCAGAAGCTCGACGTCGCGACCTCGGTCGCGAATCGCCAGCTTGTGATGGTCGGCGGCGAGATCGCGCTCGAGACCACCGCCGCGGAGCTCGCCGGCGACAGCGACATGCAACGGCGGTTCCTGGGCGTCGAGCCAGTGGCGCAGGCGTGAGGGCGCAGGTGCTCGGGGCCGCGGCGCTCGTCGCGGTCCTCGCCCTCGGCGCGGTCTCGTGCGGCGGATCGGGCGGGGCCAGGCCGGACTTGCTGCTCGTCAGCACGCGCGACGGCGACTACGCGATCTTCGAGCTGGACGCCGACGGTAGCGGGCAAAGGCGCCTGACCGATTCCGAGGCCGATCCCGAGGGTCAGCAGGCGGTGTTCTTCCAGATCGACCCCGCCTGGGCGCCCGACGCGAGCCGTATCGCGTTCGCGAGCCGGCGCGGCACGTCATTCGACATCTATTCGATGCTCGCTGACGGGAGCGACACGCAGCAGCTGACCTCCACGAAGGACAACGACGTCCACCCGACCTGGTCGCCCGACGGGAAGTCGATCGCATTCACGCGGAGCCCCGGCCACATCTACGTCATGAACGTCGACGGGAGCGGAGCGCATCGCCTGACGAAGTCCCTCGCCGAGGAGGCCGATCCGGCCTGGTCGCCGGACGGCAACTGGATCGTCTACACGCAGCGCACCCCGGGGACGCCTGTACGGGAGCTCTGGCTCGTTCGGCCCGACGGGTCCGGGGCGCGTCGCGTCACGAGCTTCGGACAGACGATCTATGGCCCGTCGTGGTCACCTGACTCGAAGCGGATCGCGTTCGCGGGGGATCTCGACGGGACGATCTACGACATCTACAGCGTCAACCTTCAGGCGAAGTCGGCTCGGCGCTACACGCAGTCCCGCTCGGACGCATTCGAGCCTGCCTGGTCTCCGGATGGGCAGACGATCGCCTTCTCCCGCGACGGCGCGATCGAGCTGATCGACCCGAACGGCAACATCACGCGGCTCACGGATCCCGAAGACAACGACTCGTCGCCAGCGTGGAACCCGGTCACCGCGGACGACGAGGAGGACGACTCATGAGGGCTGCCCTCGTGCGCGAGGTGGGGGCGCTGCCCGAGGTGGGCGATGTCGCCGATCCTGCGGGCGAGACGATCGAGGTGCTTGCGGCGCCGATCAATCCGATCGACCTCGCGGTGTCGCGCGGCGCACTCGCGACCGGCCATCCCGAGCTGCCCTACGTCCCGGGCTGCGAGGCCGTCGGGCGTCTCGGCGAGCAGGACCGTCTGGATCTTCGGCGGCTCGATGGGACGGACGTCGCAGGGCGCGATGGCCGAGCGCGCGCCGATCGGGGACGCGTACGTGATCGATGTGCCAGAAGGCGTGGACGCGGCGCTGGCCGCCGGCCTGGGGATCGCCGGCCTCGCCGGGTGGCTGCCGTTCACGTGGCGCGCGCCGCTCACCGGCGGCGAGAACGTGCTCGTCCTCGGCGCCACCGGCTCGGTCGGCCTGGTCGCGGTGCAGACCGCGAAGCTGTTCGGTGCGGCCCGAGTCGTGGCCGCGGGCCGCAGCGCGAAGGGGCTCGAGCGCGCAGCGCGCCATGGAGCAGACGCGACGATCCGGCTCGACGAGACCGACGACCTCGAAGCGGCGTTCAAGGAGGCGTTCGGTGGCGAGGGCCCGACATACGTGTTCGACCCGCTGTGGGGCGAGCCGGCGGCGGCTGCCGTCCGCGCTGCCGTGCCGCGAGCCACGATCGTCAATCTCGGCCAGTCGGCGGGCGCGACGGCCGAGCTCGCGTCCGCCGCGGTGCGCTTCAAGAGCCTCTCGATCCTCGGCCACACGAACTTCGCCGTCCCTGCGGACGAGCTCGCGGAGCACTACCGCAGGCTCGTGGGGCACGCGGCTGCCGGTGAAATCCAGCTCGACGTGGAGCGAGTCCCGCTCGACACGGTCGCGGATGCCTGGCGTCGTCAGGCCGAGGGCCCGGGCGCGAAGCTCGTCGTGGTCCCGTAGAGCGCCGAAGCCGACCCGGCGGAAGTCAGAACGTCCCGTAGCGCTCGTACGCCTCGAGCGGCGTCATCCCGCCACGCACGGCGAGGCGGACCTCGCTCTCCGTTGCTGCCTTCCTCTCCGCCTCGACGAGCACGCTGTCCGCGATCGCCTGCGGCACGACGACCACGCCGTCGTCGTCGCCCACGACCCAGTCCCCGGGCTCGATCCGCACCCGGCCGATCGTGATCGGCACCTGGGTCGCCTCGAGCTCCCAGCGCCATGTCGAGTCCTCGGGCGTCGTATGCGCGCAGAAGACGGGGAAGCCCTCCTCGAGGATGAAGCGCACGTCCCTGCAGCCGCCGTCGAGCACACACCCCGCGACGCCGCGGGACTTGAGCGAGGTGACGGACAGCTCGCCCAGGTGCGCCGAGACCTCGTGGTTGCACGCGTACACCGCGACGTGCCCCGACGGCACCTCGCCGAGCATGCGGAGGACACTCCTCAACGCGGTGTCGTATTGGGCGGTCTCGACCGGCTTGCCGGAGACCGTGTATGCAGGCCCGGCGAGCCTCGTGCCGAGTGCGAGGGGCTTGACCGACGGCGGCAGCGTCTGGTCGCGCAGGCCCCGGGCGTCGAGGATGTCCGCGAGCGCGGCCGTGTAGATCTCCAGGAAGCGCTCCCTCACGGCTCGGGGATCCCGAGGTCGGGAGGCGCGTCGTCGCCGCGTCCCTCCACGAGCTCGGGCGCGCGCTCTCGCAGGAGGCGCACGACGAGCTCCGCGCGGCGGACGCGCTCGCGCGCGAGCTTCACGGCCGCGTCCGCGAGATGGAGGCCGGCGGGATAGATGTTCGGGGCGTTGCGGATCCCGAGCTTCACGTACAAAGGCGCCGCGGCGCGGATCATGTCCGGCACCTCGTAGAAGCGGACGAAGCCGCCCTGGTCGTCGGGGACCTCGACGTATACGTCGAGCGGGGCAGCGCATGCGGCGCGCAGCTCGCCCAGCTCGTCCGCGGAGAGATCAGTGGACACGTTGATCGTCGTCGCCCCGAGCTCCTGTAGCGCTCTTGCGGTCGCGGGGTTGGCGCACGGGAGCAGCACGGACGTCTTGAGAACGAGAGACTCGGGCAGGTCGCCCGCGCGCTTCTGCCGCCCGAGCTCTGCGAGCACACCGACGTCCGCGACGAGGAAGGAGCGGATGCCGAACGCGAGCCCGCGCCGGACTTCGGCGACGCACCACTCGACGCCGGCATTCCCGCGCGCGACGCCGCCCACCGCGCCGGTCGCGAACGACTGCCCTCCGGTATCCCAGGCGCCTCGCGGCCCGATGAAGAGCGACACTTCGATCCCGTGCTCGGCGCCGAGCTCGGCCGTCTCCCGAAGCTCGCCGTCGGTGAGCATCATCACGCCGGAGCCCTGCGAGACCCGCCGAATCGGGATCTCGCGGGCCGCCGCCTCCTCGACCACCGCGCGCAGAGCCGCCGGTCCCTCGACCGACGGGATCTCGATCCGGTAGCGGAGGCCGTCCGCGAACCGCGCGTCAGAGGCGCTCGCCATGGACGCAAGCTTCTCGCAGGGCCACCGATGCTGCAACAGAGGGCTGCATCGGGCCATGCCACCGGTTTAGGGTTGACACGTGCTCCCGATCGACCTGCCGTCGAAGATCGTGTGCGTCGGGCTCAACTACCGCGACCACGCGGAGGAGCAGGGCGTCGAGCTTCCGACAGCGCCGCTCCTCTTCGCGAAGTGGCCGAACACTCTCATCGGCCCCGGCGACGCGATCGTCATCCCGCCGGTCGTCACGAAGTGCGACTACGAGGCCGAGCTCGGCGTGGTCATCGGGTCGCGCGTGCACCGGGTGTCGAAGGAGAACGCCCTCGAGGCGGTGCGCGGCTACATCTGCGCGAACGACGTGAGCGCCCGTGACCTCCAGTTCGGGGACGGCCAGTGGACGCGCGGGAAGTCTCCCGACACCTTCTGCCCGGTCGGCCCGGCGGTGGTGCCCGCGTCCGAGATCCCGAACCCGCACGACCTTCGCATCCGTGCCGTCGTGAACGGCGAGGTGCTCCAGGACTCGACGACGGCGAACCTCATCTTCGGCGTGGACGAGATCATCAGCTACGCGTCGCAGACGATCACCTTCGAGCCTGGCGACCTGATCCTCACCGGGACGCCCGCGGGAGTCGGCGTCTTCCGCGATCCACAGCGCCTGCTGCAGCCGGGCGACGAGGTGACGATCGAGATCGAGGGCGTCGGCTCGCTCACGAACCCGGTCGTCGCCGGGTGACGCGTTGACGGTCGAGCGCACAGTCCTCCGGGAGCAGGTGAAGGAGATCCTGCTCGAGCGCATCCTCCGCGGCGAGCTCGAGCCCGGCGAGCGGCTCGTGGAGACACGGCTCGCGCGCGAGCTCGGCACGAGCCAGGCGCCGGTGCGCGAGGCCCTCCGCGACCTCCAGCTCCTCCGCCTCGTCGAGTCGGAGCCGTTTCGAGGCGCCCGGGTGCGCGCCGTCGACGACACGCAGCTGCTGCCCGTGTTCCCGGTACGCGCAGTCCTCGAGGAGCTTGCCGCCCGCGAGGCTGCGGTGAAGGTCGACGGAGACGTTCGCTCGCTCGAGCGGGAGGTCGCGGAGATGAGGCGTGCGGCGTCGCGCCGGGACTGGCGTACGCAGGTCTCCGCCGACCTCGCATTCCACCGAGTCATGGTCGAGATGGCGGAGAACGAGCCGTTGCTGCAGAGCTGGCTCGTCCTCGGCATCGACGTGTCGACCGCGTTCGCGACCTACTGGACCTACTGGGAGCAGGCCGATCTCGCGGACTTTCACGTTCCGATCGTCGACGCGATCCGCGCCGGTGACGCATCCCGGGCCGGTGCCGAGGCGCGGAAGCACGTGCGGCGCACCGAACGGGTCGTGCGGCGGCGGACGCAGGCCGCTGCAAAGCGCGCGGCGGCAGCGACCAGCGCAGCGTGACGCGCATCGACGAGCTCGAGGCCGTGCTCCGCGACGCCGTCGCGCTCTCCCATCGCGAACGACGCTGGGTGGAGGCGCCCGCATGAGGCTCGGCCTGCTGACGGCACCGTTTCCGCGTCGGACGCTCGACGAGGTTGCTACCTGGGCGTCGGGCGAGGGCTTCCAGATGCTCGAGGTCGCATGCTGGCCCGCCGCCGGCGGCGAGCGCCGCCGCTATGCGGGCACGTCGCACATCGACGTCACCCGGCTCGATCCGGACACGGTCGGCGACCTGCTCTTCCGCCACGGGCTCGAGATCTCCTCGCTGGCGTACTACCCGAACAACCTGCACCCGGACCCCGCCGAGCGGCGCGTCGCGAACACGCACCTGAAGAAGGTCATCGACGCTGCGGCGAAGCTCAACGTCCCGATCGTGGGCACGTTCGTCGGCCGCGACAAGACGAAGAACGTGCCGGACAACTTCCGCGAGTTCACGCGCGTCTGGCCGCGGCTCGTCGACTACGCGGGCGAGCGCGGCGTGAAGATCGCGATCGAGAACTGCCCGATGATCTTCTCGTACGACGAGTGGCCCGGCGGTACGAACCTCGCCTCGACGCCTGCGGCGTGGGACGACATGTTCTCGATCGTGGACAGCCCGAACTTTGGGCTCAACCTCGATCCCTCGCATCTCGTGTGGCTCCAGATCGACTACGAGCGGGTCGTCCGCGACTACGCGGCGAAGATCCTCCACGTCCACGCGAAGGACATGGAGATCGACCGTGACGGCCTCTACCGGAACGGCACCCTGTCCCTCGGCATGGGCTGGCAGGTGCCCCGGCTACCGGGCCTCGGCGAGGTGCGCTGGGACCGTTTCATCGCCGCGCTGTACCGCGAGGGGTACGACTACGTCGTCTCGATCGAGCACGAGGACCGTGCGTTCGAGGCCAGCGAGGACCTCGTGAAGCGCGGGTTCCTCATCTCGCGCGACGTCCTGAAGCCGCTCCTCCACTAGCTAGCCGGGGGCGGCTCCTGCGGCCGGCGCGGGGGAGACGGCTACCGCCGAGCCCTCGCGTCGCCCGAACACGGCGTACGCGAGGATGACGAAGCCGATCCCGGCGAGCAGCAGCGCGATGCCGACGACGATGCTGAAGATCGACAGCATCTCGGCCATGTAGCCCATGTTGAGGGCCGTCGTGAGCGCGGTCTCCGTCACCCAGATGTCGCGCGCGTGGTTCGAAATCGGCTCGCCGTTCTCGTCCTTTGCCGCGGCTTCCGGGTCGTTCGTGCCCGCCTTGTCGGTCGGATCTTCCGCCGACTGGTACTGGCCCATCTCGGCGTACGTGAGGCCACCGGTGGCGGCGAGCGTGTGCTCGCGCATGATCTCCGCGAACGCGAGCGCCTGGCTCCCGGTCTCTACCGGCTGCCCGGCCCACTTCTCGGCGTGCTCCTGGACGGCGGGGTCGGTCGCCGGCCCGAAGACGATCCCCTCCTGCTTGATCGAGTCGCGCGTGAAGTGGATCCCGTAGATCCCGAGCGCGACGACGATGATGCCGAACACGATCAGCACTCCGCCCGAGACGAACCCGCCGATCCTCAAGACCTTTCCGTGCTTCATCGACGCGCCTCCTTCGGCTCCTGTTCCGGAACGGCCAGCCTACGACAGAGGAAGAGCGCCTGCGTCTACGGCTTGCAGTTGGCGCATGCCCCCCGCAGCACGACGTCGTGCTGGGCGAGCTCGTAGCCGCGGGCGCCGGCGACCTGCTCCAGCGCCTGCTCGAGGCCGGCGTCGTCGAACATCTCGACGCGCCCGCACTCGTCGCACACGAGGTGGTGGTGGTGCTCGCCCCCGGGAAGCGCGGGCTCGAAGCGGGTCACGCCGCCGCCGAGGTCGACGCGGTGAACGAGACCGAGCTCGGACAGCCGCTCGAGCACGCGGTAGACGCTTGCGATCCCGACCTTGCGGCCGTCGGCTCGCAGGCTGTCGAACAGCTCCTGCGCGGACACACAGCAGTCCTGGCGCTCGAGGTACGAGATGACCGCTTCGCGCGCGCCGCCCGTTCGGGCGCCGGAGCGGCGTAGCTCCTCGCGGACGTGCTCGCCCCATACGGAGGCAGTGGCCACAACCAGATAATAGTGATTCTCAACACTGTCTGTGGTATACAGACCACGCTCGTGCGAGAGAGAATCGTTCTCATCCTGACGCTCGGCGTCCTCGTGCTCGTGGCGCTCGCCGCGGGCTGCGGCGGGCGCGAGGCCGGCAAGGTGTCGGGCACGAAGGTCGTCGCGGCCTTCTACCCGCTCGCGTTCCTCGCGGAGCGGATCGACCCCCGGGCCGAGGTCACGAACGTCACTCCTGCCGGTGCCGAGCCGCACGACGTCGAGCTCTCCGCGCGCGACATCGAGCGCGTGCACGCCGCGGACGTCGTGCTCTACCTCGGCCGGGGCTTCCAGCCCGGGCTCGAGGACGCGGTGTCCGGCCAGGACGGCGCGGTGGACCTCCTCCGCGGGATGGCGCTGATCGGAGGTGAGGAGAACTCCGACCCGCACGTCTGGCTCGACCCGATGCGCTTCGCGGCGCTGGCGCGCAGGGTGGCCGCCGCGCTGGGTCGCCCCGCGGCAGCCGATCCCCTGGTCGCGCGGCTCGGAAAGCTCGACCGCGAGTTTCGAGCCGGGCTCGCCCACTGCGAGAGGCGCGAGCTCGTCACGAGCCACGCAGCCTTCGGCTACCTCGCCCGTGCGTACGCCCTCGAGCAGGTCCCCCTCGCGGGTCTCGCGCCGGAGGCGGAGCCTTCCGCGCGCGACGTCGAGGCGCTCGTCCGGGAGGTCGAGCGCAGCGGTGCCACCACGGTCTTCTTCGAGACGCTCGTGTCCCCGAGGCTCGCGGAGACGGTCGCGCGAGAGGCGGGCGCCCGCACCGCCGTGCTGGATCCGCTCGAAGGGCTCACGGACGACGAGGTCTCCGCGGGCGACGACTACTTCTCGGTGATGCACGCGAACCTCGCCGAGCTTCGGAAGGCGCTCGGATGCAGGTGACTCCGGCGGTCGAGCTCGATTCCGTCGCGTTCGCCTACGGACGCGGCGGCGCGGTCCTCCACGATGTGAGTCTGAGGATCGGCGAAGGCGAGTTCGTCGCGATCGCGGGCCCGAACGGCGGCGGCAAGACCACGCTTCTGCGGCTCGTGCTCGGCCTCGAGCGTCCCGGTGCCGGAACCGTCCGCCTGTACGGGGAGACCGCGGAGCGCTTCTCGCGGCGCGCGACGCTCGGGTACCTCCCGCAGCGCGCGTCGCTCATGCTCGACGCGCCCGTCACCGTGCGCGAGGTCGTCGCGGCAGGCACCCTTCCCGCCCGCGGCGTGATCGGCCCTCTCAGGCGCGCGGACCGGGCGCTCGTCGACGAGGCGATCGAGCTCGTGGGGCTCGGCGACCGGGCCGACGCTCAGCTGCGACGCCTCTCGGGCGGTCAGCAGCAGCGTGCGCTCATCGCGAAGGCGCTCGCCGGTCGTCCACGGCTCCTGGCCCTCGACGAGCCGACGACGGGCGTCGACGCCGAGAGCCAGGAGGCGCTCGGCGAGCTCCTCGCGCGGCTCCATGCCGATCTCGGCGTCACCGTCCTCTACGTCTCGCACGAGTTCGGCGCGGTCGAGCACCACGTCCAGCGTCTCGTGCTCGTGCGCGGGACGATCGTCTTCGACGGGCGGCCCTCGGAGCTGCCGGGCGTCTGGCACGACCCCTCGCACGTCCATGCTTGATTCGGAGTTCATGCGCCTCGCCTTCGCGGTCGGGGCGGTCATAGGCGTCCTGGCCCCGGCGGTCGGCTTCTTCCTCGTCCAGAGGCGCATGAGCCTGATCGGGGACGGGATCGGACACGTCGCCTTCGCCGGGGTCGCGCTCGGGCTCCTGCTCGACGTCTCGCCGATCCTGACCGCGCTCGTCGCGGCGGTCGCCGGGGGAGTCGTCATCGAGTGGCTCCGCTCGCGCCGGCTCGCTGCGGGCGACCAGGCGCTTGCGCTGGTCTTCTACACAGGGATCGCGGCGGGCGTCGTGCTCGTGTCGGCAGCGGGCGCGCTGAACGTGAACCTCTTCCAGTATCTCTTCGGCTCGATCCTCACCGTGACGCACCAGGACCTGGTCGTGGTCTCGCTCCTCGGAGCAGCGGGCCTCCTGTGCATCGCGCTGCTCTATCGCGCGCTGTCAGCCGTTGTCATCGACGAGGAAGGCGCACGGGTCTCGGGAGTCCCCGTGGGCGCGCTGAACGTCGTCCTGGCCGCGCTCGCGGCCCTGACGGTCGCGCTCTCGATGCAGATCGTCGGCGTGCTCCTGATCGCAGCTCTCATGGTCCTGCCGGTCACTGCCGCGACCCGGATCGGACGGAGCCTCGCGTCGACGCTCCTCCTCTCGATCGGGATCGGGTTGGCGTCGGTCTTCCTGGGGCTCACCACGTCGTACTACGCCGACCTGCCCCCCGGCGGGACGATCGTGCTCGTCGCAGCGGCGGCGGTCGTCGTCGCAGCGGTCGCCCAGGCGCTTCAGTCGTCCACGCGATAGACGGCGGCCTCGCCGACGACCTGGGCGCCGCCCGCCGCCATCGGCTCGCACGTCGCCGCGGCTGCGCCCGGCGGCCAGCGGCAGATGACGAACACGTCCTTGTCCGAGCTCGCGATGCCGTACGACGTTCCCGACGCCTCGTTGATCGTGCTGAAGATCGTGAGCGTCTTGTTCGCGCAGACGGCGGCGAGGTTCGACGGGCACGGCGACTCGCCGGGCCAGTCGCGCGTCGGCTTGGCACCGACCTGCGTCGGCCCGCCTGCACCGCAGGCCACGAGGCCGAGCGGCAGCAGGAGGAGAAGCGCTACCGAGGCGAACGCCCGCGGATGCCTGCCGTGCTCAGGCGCGTGTGGTCGGCGAGGCGTGCTCACTCGTCAGCTCACGAAACCGCTCGACGGTACGCGCGACGCCCTCCGAAAGGGGGGTGTGGCGAAGAGGGCCGACGAGCTGCTCGAGCCGGCCGGACGCGAGCGCTTCCGGGAATGGAAGCTCCTCCTCATTCCACGTAATCGTGCCTGCCGCGTCGGGCGACGCCGCCTCGATCGCGGCGACGACCTCGGGCATCGTGGACGGCACGCCCGGGAAGTTCGCGACGTGAGCGCCGTCTCGGGCCGCCCCGGCGGCACGCGCGAAGGCCTTGCCCACGTCGGGCGCGTAGTCGTACTGGGCCGTGCCGCCGTACGGGATCTCGAACGGCTCGCCGCGTGCGGCGGCAGCCATGGCGAGCGTGGGAGAGGAGGTCATGCCCTGATCCCGGGCCGGCCCGTAGACGACGTACGGGCGGATCCCGATCGACGAGACGCCTTCGTCCTGCCAGAAGACGCGAGCCGTCCCCTCGTTCGCGAGCTTGTACACGCCGTACAGCGTCCCCGGTGCGGTGCCGCCGGACTCCGGCGCGGGCGAGGGATCGGACGCGTTGAAGACAGCCGTCGAGCTCGCGTAGGCGAGCCCGGGAAGCCGCTCCCGGCGCGCCTTCAGCGCCTCGAACACGACCACGGTCCCGAGGACGTTGACCCGTGCACCCAGTGCAGGGTCGGCGCGGCAGAACGGGACCTGGAGCGCCGCCAGGTGCACGACCGCCGTGACGTCGTGAGAGTCGAGCGCCCGGCCGAGCGCGTCTCCGTCGGTGACGTCTCCCTGGATCAGCGTCACGCGCTCGCGCTCGTCGTGGTCGAGGACGATGCGGAGTCGCGAGTCGTCGCTGCCGAGGTCGTAGCCGACGGGCTCCTCGCCGTCGTCGAGCAGCGCTTTCAGTGTCCACGCGCCGAGGCAGCCGAGCGCCCCGGTGACGAGCGTGCGGCCGGTCTCAGGCAAGCGGCGCGTCCTGGTACACGGTGACCATCTCCGTGTAGAACTCGATCGCGGCACGCCCCTGCTCGTGCGGGCCCCAGCCCGAGCCCTTGATGCCCCCGAACGGCACGTGGACGTCCGCACCTGCCGTCTGCGAGTTCACGTGGATGATGCCCGCACCGATCTCCTCCGTGAAGCGCTGGACGGCGTGCAGGTCGCGCGTGAACATCGCGGCGGAGAGGCCGAAGCGCACGGCGTTCGCGCGCGAGATCGCCTCGTCGAGCGTCGAGTAGCGATAGAGCGAGGTCACCGGGCCGAAGACCTCCTCGCAGGAGAGCTCGGCGTCGTCCGCGAGCCCCTCGAAGACCGTCGGCGGGACGAGGTACGCGTCCTCGTTGCCGCGCTCGCCGCCCGCCAGCACCGTGCCGCCCTCCTCTCGCGCCCGCTCGATCGCACCGAGGACGTCGTCCATGGCGCCCTCGTTCACGAGCGGCCCGACCTCGATCTCCGGATCGGCGGGGTCGCCGACCTTCCCCGACTCGATGCGGGCGAGCAGACGGTCGCGGAACGCGTCGTAGACCGGGGCCTCGACGAGGATGCGCCGCGTCGCTGTGCACTTCTGTCCGGCCGACCAGAACGCTCCTGCGTACGCGGCCTCGACGGCACGGTCGAGCTCGGCGTCGGCAGCGACGAGCATCGGGTTGTGGCCGCCGAGCTCGAGCTGGACGCGGCAGTCTCGCGCGGTCGCCTCGTCCCGCACCGAGCGGCCGACCGGGACGGACCCGGTGAACGAGATCGCACGCACGCCGTCGTTCCGTACGAGCTCCGCGCCGACGATGGAGCCGGAACCGGTGAGCACGTTGAGGACGCCGGCGGGCAGGCCTGCCTCCGCGAACGCCTCCGCGACATGGAGGCCCGTCCGCGGCGCCTCGTAGCCGAGCTTCAGGACGACGGTGTTCCCGTAGATGAGGGCAGGTGCCATCTTCCAGACGGGGATCGCGATCGGGAAGTTCCAGGGCGTGATCAGGCCGACGACGCCGAGCGGGCGCCGCAGCGTGTACAGACGCTGGTTCGGGACGGAGGGCTCGTACATCTCGCCCGCCGGGCGGAACGCCTCGCCTGCCGAGTAGCGGAGAATGGCGGCGGCGCGGAGCGCCTCCATCCGGGCCTCGCGGATCGGCTTGCCCATCTCCGCGGTCATGTCCTGCGCGATCTGCTCGGCCCGCGCCTCGAGCGCGTTCGCCGCCTTGCCGAAGAACGCCGCCCGCTGCCCCGCGGGGAGGGTGGCCCAGGCCGGGAACGCCTCGCGCGCCGCATCGATCGCGGCGCGGGCGTCGTCGGCCGTCGACGCCGGGTAGACACCGGTGACCTCGGAGGGCCGCCACGGGCTCCGCTTCTCGTACGTCTCGCCGCCCGCGCTCTCGCGCCACTCCCCGCCGACGTAGTTGCGGGCCGGCGTCTCCGTGAGGGTCCTAGACATGGGCGGCGCTCCTTTCCACGAGGCTCGAGGCGAGGACGACGGGGTTCGAGAGCGTGCCGATGCCCGGCACCGAGATCTCGACCACGTGGCCCGGCTCGAGCGTGAAGTCGTCGGGCGGGACGAGGCCTGTGCCGGTGAGGAGCACGCTGCCTGCCGGCACGGGGTTGTCGCGCACCAGGTAAGCCACGAGCTCCTCGAACGGGCGCTTCATGCGGCTCGTCGAGGTCTCTCCGGCGAAAAGCTCGTCGCCGGCCTCGCCGATGATCCGCATGCGGATCTCGAGCGCTTCCTCGAGGACGGGGGAGACAACGGCTGGGCCGAGCGCACAGGCGCCCGCGTACACCTTCGCCTGCGGCAGATACAGCGGGTTGGCTCCTTCGATGTCGCGGGACGACACGTCGTTCCCGATCGTGACACCTGCGATCTCGCCCCCGTCGCCGAGCACGAGCCCGATCTCCGGCTCGGGCACGTTCCAGGCCGAGTCCGAGCGGATGCCGACCGGTGCGCCGGGGCCGACCGTGCGGCGGCAGGCGGCGTCCTTGAGGAACAGCTCGGGCCGATCCGCGTCGTAGACGAGCGAGTACACGTCCTGCACGGCGCTCTCCTCGATCCGCGCGTCGCGCGAGCGCTCGTAGGTCACACCGGCGCACCACACCTCGGGCGGCTCGATCGGGAGCAGCAGCTCGTACGGCTCGGGCAGCGCGAGTGTCTCGAGGTCGCGCGGCTCGATGAGGTCTCCGTCCCGTGTGCGCACGATGCCGTCCTCGATTGCGCCCTCCTCGACGCCGTTCGGCCCGCGGAACCGGATGCGCCGCACTAGTAGACCGCCCGCCCGCCGGAGATGTCGTACGTCGCGCCGGTCGAGAACGAGCACTCCTCGCTTGCAAGCCAGCAGATGAGCGCCGCGACCTCGTCTGCGCTGCCCATACGGCCCATCGGGATGCGCTCGACCATGTAGTCGATGTGCTCCTGCGAGACGCCTTCCAGGATCGGCGTCTCGATGACCGCCGGGGCGACACAGTTCACGAGCACGCCCGTCCGTGCGAGATCCTTGCCGATCGCCTTCGTCATCCCGATCACCGCGGCTTTCGACGCGGAGTACGCGGCGGCCATCGGGTTGCCCTCCTTCCCCGCGATCGAGGCGAGGTTGACGATGCGCCCGTACCCGCGCTCGACCATCCCCGGGCCGACCGCACGATTGCAGTAGAAGACCCCATCGGCGTTGATCCCGAGCACGCGTCGCCACTCCTCGTCCGAGATCTCCATGCTCGGGAGCGACTGTCCGGGAACCCCGGCGGAGCACACGAGCACGTCGATCGGGCCGAGCTCGGACTCGACCCGGCGCGCCGCCTCCTCGACGTCGGCCGAGCGGGAGACGTCCCCCGCGAGCGCGAGGACGCCCTCCGTGTCCGCTGCCTCGAGGTCGAGCGACGCGACCTGCGCACCCTCCGCGACGAGTCGGCGCGCCACGGCGGCGCCGATCCCGCTGGCGCCCCCGGTCACGAGGGCGACTCGACCGGAAAATCGATAATCGTTCGTTCTGTTGCCCACGTTGAACCACCAAGCCTAAAGTCTCGGCGAGTGAACTTCGATCCCACCTCCGATCCGCCCGGCGCCGACGGCCAGCCGTTCGATCCGAAGCGGGACTACCCTCTCGGCACGCGTCGCCCCGATCTCGTGACCACACCCGGCGGTCTCGCGCTCTCGGAGGTCACGCTGGAGGCGCTCCGGGACGGACGCCTGGATGCAGCCGAGATCCGCGCGACGCCCGAGACGCTCCGTCGCCAGTCCGAGGTCGCGCGGGCCGCGGGACGGCTCCCGCTCGCCGCGAGCTTCGAGCGTGCGGCCGAGCTCGCGGCTGTGCCCGACGAGCTTCTGCTCGCCGTGTACACGGCTCTGCGTCCGCGGCGGGCGACCGCCCCGGAGCTCGAGGCCTGGGCCGCGCTCCTCGAGAGCCATGGCGCGGCGGAGACCGCCGCTTTCGTGCGCGAGGCAGCGACCGCCTATTCCGAGCGGGGGCTGCTGGCGCATGGCTAGCGGGCGTTTCGCCTCGCGCGAGCGGCGCGACCTCCACCGCGAGCTCCTCGTCTCTCCGTACCCGGAGCTCGGCCTCGTCGCTGCGGACGGGCCACACGACCCTGCGCCGGAGCTCGTCGTCGAGGGCGGCGCCGTCGTGCGAATGGACGGCCGAGATGCGGCCGACTTCGACGTCATCGACCGCTTCGTGGTCGCACACGGCCTCGATCCGGACACGGCGGCGGAGGCGATGGCGATCGAGGACCTCGAGCTCGCCCGCATGCTGGTCGCGCTCGACGTCCCACGGGCCGAGCTGGTGCGCCTCGCACGAGGGCTCACCCCGGCGAAGCTCGCGCGGGTCATCGGCCTTCTCGACCCGGTCGAGCTGATGCTCGCACTGAAGAAGCTCCGCGCGCGGCGCGCGCCGTCGAACCAGGCGCACGTGACGAACCTCAAGGAGAGCCCGGCGCTCCTGGCCGCCGACGCCGCCGAGGCCGCACGGCGCGGGTTCTCCGAGATCGAGACGACCGTCGGCGTCGCGCGCTATGCGCCGCTCAACGCGCTCGCGCTCCTCGTCGGCTCCCAGACCGGCCGGCCGGGAGTGATGACGCAGTGCGCGGTCGAGGAGCGGCGCAACCTCGAGCTCGCGATCCGCGGTCTCGTCACGTACGCCGAGACGCTGTCGGTGTACGGCACGGAGCAGGTGTTCGTGGACGGCGACGACACGCCGTGGTCGAAGGCTTTTCTCGGCGCGGCGTACGCCTCGCGCGGGGTGAAGGTGCGCTTCACCTCCGGGACCGGCTCCGAGGCGCTGATGGGCTACGCGCAGGGCCACTCGATGCTCTATCTCGAGGCGCGTTGCCTCGCGGCCGTGCGCGCGGCCGGCTCCCAGGGAGTCCAGAACGGGTCGATCTCCTGCGTCGCACTCGTGCTCTCGGTGCCCGGAGGAACGCGCGCGATCCTCGGCGAGAACGTCCTCGCGGCCTGGCTCGACCTCGAGGTGGCGTCGGGGAACGACGCGATCGCCTCGCACTCCGAGATCCGGAAGACGGCGAAGCTCATGGGCCAGTTCCTCCCCGGCACGGACTTCGTGACCTCCGGGTACTCGGTCATGCCGAGACACGACAACACCTTCGGCGGCGGCAACTTCGACGCGGACGACCTCGACGAATGGCTCACGGTCCAGCGCGACTGGCAGGTGGACGCGGGGATCGAGCCCGTCTCCGAGGACGAGGTGCTCCGCGTCCGCGAGCAGGCGGCGCGCTCGATCCAGGCCGTGTTCGCAGAGCTCGGATTGCCGGCGGTGACGGACGAGGAAGTCGCCGCGGCGACCACCTGCTACGACTCGGCCGAGATGCCGGACCGCGACCGCGCAGCGGACGTGGAGGCCGCCGACGAGCTGCTCGCGCGTGGCGTGTCCGGGCTCGACGTCGCGCTCGCGCTCGCGGAGCGAGGTTTCGGGGAGACCGCGGAAGCCGTCCTCGACATGCAGCGCCAACGCGTGTCGGCGGACTACCTCCAGACCGCCGCGATCATCGACGCCGACGGCGTCGTGCACTCCGCGGTCAACGACCCGAACGAGTACGCCGGGCCTGGAACCGGCTACCGGCTCGAGGGAGCGCGCTGGGAGCTCCTCCAGGCGTTGCCGAAGGTCGTCGACCCCGAAGCTCTTGCGGGCGTCGCAGAGAGCGGCGAGCCGATCGTGGTCGCGCGCGGGGACGCGGTGCCTGGCGACGATCCCGCGCAGGTCGTGGTCGCGGTCGGGCCCGCGTTCGCCGACACGATCCGGACGACGATCGCCGACCTCCGCCACGAGGACGTCCTCGAGGCCGTCTGCGACGGGATTCGAGAGGGCGGGGCCACTCCGCGGATCGTCCGGGTCCGGCGCGTTGCGGATGTCGCGTTCATCGCCCACGACGGCGCGAGGCTCTCCGGTTCGGGAATCGCGCTCGGTATCCAGTCGAAGGGCACGGCTGTGATCCACAGGGCGGACCTCGAGCCGCTCGACAACCTCGAGCTCTTCGGGATGTCGCCGCTCTACACGCTCGAGTCGTACCGTGCGATGGGGCGGAACGCCGCCGGCTATGCGCTCGGCCACCGTGTCGGCCCGGTCCCGACCGAGCTCGACAACTTCGCGCGCGCGAAGCTGATCGTGAAGACGACCCTGCTCCACGCGCGCGAGACGCACGCGGTGCAGCAGGGCGCGCCGCCCGTCGAGCTCGCGCTCGCGGCCACCGTCACGCCGGCCTGAGTCGCGCCTCACGTCGTGGATGCCCGCTCCGGGTTGCAGCTGCGTTCCCGGCCAGGTGACTCCGCTACCGGGGACGGGATCCGCGCGCGCACCGCGGGACACGGCACAGCTGGCGCTGATTCGGGCGCTTCGCTAGCGCTACCGTGTCGGCGTCGTCCGACCGGGAGAGCACGGGTGAGCAACGGGTGAAGATCGAGTTCCTCTTCTGGGACGAGTGCCCGTCGCACCCGGAGGCACTGGCGCTCCTGCGCCATGTGATGGAGGAGCACGGGATCTCCGACCCCGTCGAGATGCACGAAGTGCTGACGCACGAGGAGGCCGTCGAGCTCGGCTTCCCCGGCTCTCCGACCATTCGCGTCGACGGGCACGACGTCGATCCCGACGGAGCCGACTGGCCGCCCGGGCTGAGCTGCCGCGTGTACCGTCTCGCGGACGGACGCCCGTCGCCCGTTCCCAGCCGTCAGCTACTCGAGGAGGCTTTCGCGTGAGCGTGATCGAGACCGCCCCGACCTTCGACCTGCCCGGCGTCGACGGGCGCAATCACTCGCTCGACGAGTACGCCGACGTCCCCGATCCTCATCCTCGTCCAGTCGTGCAACCACTGCCCGTACGTGCTCGCGTGGGAGGGGCGCATCGATGCGCTGAACCGCGAGTACGGCGATCGCGGCGTCCGGATCGTCGCGATCAACTCGAACGACGCCAGTACGCATCCCGGGGACTCGTTCGACGCGATGATCGAGCACGCCCGCGACGCGGGCTACTCGTTCGACTACCTGCACGACGAGAGCCAGGAGGTCGCGCGGATCCTCGGATCGGAGCGGACGCCCGAGGCGTTCGTGTTCGATGCCGACCGTCGGCTCGTCTATCACGGTGCCGTCGACGACAATCGCGACGAGGACGCTGTCACGCAGCACTATCTCCGCGACGCGATCGAGGCGGCGCTCGCCGGCGAGGCTCCGCCCGTGACGGACACGCCTCCCGTCGGCTGCACCGTCAAGTGGCGTAGCTGAGGGAATCCGCCGACATCGCGTCGGCCGACCGGATGGCGCGGCCGCTCAGGCATCATCGGGCCATGGCACGCGCCTGCTGGATTGTGCCGGCGTGCCTCGTGACGGTCGTCCTCCTGGCGTCCTGCGGCGGTGGGGACGACGCCGAGCCCGGGGTCGGCGCCGAAGACCGGGCGCTCGCCGCGACGCTCACCAATGACGCATGCCGGTACACAGGCCCCGAGTCCGTGCCCTCGGGCGCGCTCTCGATCGACGTCGAGAACCGGAGCGGAGGCGGCGCCGTCTTCGAGCTTGTACGGCTAGCCGAGGGCGCCTCCGTCAACCAGCTCGCCGGTTACGTCGACGAGCAGCAACGGCGGATCGCCGACGGCAAGGCTCCCGCAGGGCGACCCTCGTTCCTCTCGGTCGCCGAAAGGCTCCCGGTCCGAATGCGCTGGTCGAGCTCGCTCGCGGTCGACGCGGTGGACGGCACGTATGCCGTGCTCTGCACCATCGGGCCGCCGCCGACGGCCGTTTTCCTGGCGACGACCCTCGAAGCGGGCGAGTAGAGCTACTCGCCGGGCTTCCCGCCCTGGCCCCAGTGCGTCGCAGGGATGCCCTGAATGATCACGTGGATGTGCTCCTTCGCCGCGCCGCTCGTCTCGTGCAGCGCGTCCGTGAGCGCCTCGATCATCTTCGGGATCGACTCCTCCGTGACGCGCTTGTCGTAGAGCTTGACGTCGATGACGGGCATAGCTTTCTCCTCTCCTCGTGGACGCGGTCGATCCTACGACGCTGGAGCCGGCGGCATCTGGTCGACCGGCCACGGCTTGCCGCCGAGGCCCCAGTTCTTCGGGTTGTGCCCCTCGACGATCACCCACGTGTGGTCGCGCAGGTCTGGGTGCGTCGCCTCGCAGAGCGCGTCCGTGAGCTTCTCGATGAGCGCTGCGCTCGTCTCGTCGTTCAGCCGGTAGTCGAAGAGCTCGACCCTGATCAGCGGCATTTCGCGCCTCCTTCGTCGTTCGCGCGAGGTTACGGTAGGGCCTGATGGCGATGCGCATTCAGCATGTCGGGCTCGTCGTCTCCGATCTCGACCGCTCACGCGGCTTCTACCGCGACGCGCTCGGGCTCGAGGAGGTTCCGCGGCCGTCCAACTTCGCGTTCGACGGCGCGTGGTTCCGCTTCGGCGGGACCGAGATCCACCTGCTCTCCGAGGAGCACACCACCGGGGGAGCCGGCCAGCCGGACGCGGGCGCCGGCGCGGCTCGGGGCATGACGCACCATCTGGCGTTCGAGGTGGACGATCTCGCCGCGGACACCGCGCGCCTTGCCGACCACGGCGTTTCGCTCGAGGGAGGGCCGATGCCGCGGGGCGACGGCTACGTGCAGGTCTTCTTCCGCGACCCGGACGGGCACGTGCTCGAGCTCTTCCAGTCGACGGGCGAGGATCAGACGGACGCGCCCGCGCGCACGCCCGTCGACGGCTAGCGCGGGAGGACGCCGAGGGCTCGATACGTCGCGCGCGCGGCGGCGACTCCGAGCGGGAACGTCTCGAGCAGCATCCGCTCGTTCGGCGAGTGCGTGTGGCTGTCCGGAAGCGCGAGCCCGGCCATCACCGTCGGGACGCCGCGACGCGCGAGGGCCGCGAGGACGGGCAGCGTTCCCCCTGCGCGCACGACCAGCGGCTCGCGTCCGAAGACCTGCCCGATGGCGGCTCGCGCGGCCCTGAGCTCGGGGTTGTCCCGCGACAGCACCGCAGGCTGCGTGATGTCCGTCTCGACGTCGAGCTTCGCGCCCGTCGGTAGCGCATCCCGGAGCAGGCGCTCCGCCGTGGAGGCAACCTCCTCTGCGTCCTGTCCCGGCGCCACCCGGATCGTGACGCCCGCCGCGGCGTGGGAGACGAGCGTCGTATTCCGGAGGCCCGGCTTCCCGCCGAGGATGCCCGTGACGTCGAGCGACGGCTCGACGAAAGCACGGATGTAGAACTCTTCCGCCGCCCGCTCGTCGAGCGGCACCGCACCGACGCGCGCGAGCTCGTCGGCGCCGGGCGGTAATCCCGTCCAGCCTGCGAGCTCGTCCTCGTCCGGCTGGACGACACCTGCGCGCAGCGGCTCGGGCAGGCGTCCGTCCCGCGGGAAGAGCCCGGTGAGAGCCTGCGCAAGGGCGTGGATCGCGTTGAGCGCGGTGCCGCCGTAATGGCCCGAGTGCAGGTCGCGGTCACCCGTCCGGACGTCGAGGTCGAGCGCGACGAGGCCGCGGGTCGCGACGACCAGCTCCGGCCTGTTCCGGCGCTTCATCCAGCCGTCGAGGATCACGCATGCGTCCACTGAGCCGTCGTCCGCACCGAGGAAGCGGGAGATGGCATCGCCTCCGGTCTCCTCCTCGCCGTCGCAGACGACCCGGAACGTCACGGGCAGCTCCCCTGCGCGGGCGAGCGAGGCGATCGCCTCGAGCTGCATCCAGAGCTGCCCCTTGTCGTCGGCGACACCGCGCGCGTAGAGCCACTCGCCGCGCGGCTCGGCGACGAA
Organism: uncultured Actinomycetes bacterium; assembly: GCA_963815895.1. GTDB lineage: Bacteria > Actinomycetota > Thermoleophilia > Gaiellales > Gaiellaceae > GMQP-bins7. The sequence continues at coordinate 2,050,758 of CAWFIP010000002.1, forward strand.
CGGATCGCTCTCCCAGAGGTCGAGCGGGTCCGGCGGCTGAACGTCGTAATGGCCGTAGACGAGCACCGTCGGCGAGCCCGGCGGCCCTGGCACCTCGCCGACGAGGAGTCGCCCGCCCTCCCGCACCTCGGCCTCACCGCCGACGGCGCGGACCCTGTCGCCGACCCACTCGGCGGCGCGTCGCACGTCCTCCGCGTGCACCGGGTCGGCGCTCACGCTCGGGATCGCGAGGAACTCTCCGAGCTCCTCGAGCCAGCCGTCGCGGAGTGTCTCGGGCGCGGTCGCCATCGGCCCGCAGCGTAGTCACGCCGAGCCATGACCTCACACCAGACTCTTAGCCGCCTATCAGCGCCCGCTTAGCCGCCTCCGATTCCATGGGTCGCGTAATGGCAGCGACGAACGGAAGGAGGTGAGTCCGATGAGTGAGGTGAAGAGCAGCAGTCCGCGTCCGGCATGGGGCCTGCCCACCGCGCTCGGGTTACTGGCGGTCCTCGTCGCCGTCGCGGCATTCGGCGTGACTTCGGCGTTCGCAGCCGACGGCTCGGCGGCGGGCGACCGCGGCTCGAGCGTTCCGGGCGCCGCGTACGTCCAGAACGGAGGCGGTGGCACGGCCCCGGACGGTGATTGCCCGGATCGCGGCAGCGACTCCGAGCAGAGCTCCGACACATAGGTCGGAGTGCCGCCGGCGTCCCGGAGGGCCCATGACGGCCGGGGCGCCGGCGGCTGTTTCTCGCTGGAAATCACTCGTTCGCCGGTCGCTGTCGGGGCTTCCGGCCCCGATAACTGAAGTGCCGTGAAGTCCCTCCTCTTCGGTGCTCGCCGGTCGGCGGCCGAGGTTCAGCAGCCTGTTGGCTCGGTCGAGGCCGCGCTCGCGCCGGCGCTCGTGGACGGGAGGTGGCGCGTCCCGTCGAGATTCAACTTCACGCGCGACGTCGTGGAGGCGCTCGGCGTGGACAAGAAGCGGCGCGCGCTCACGTACCTCGGGCACGACGTCGTCATCGAGCCGCAAACCTTCTTCCAGCTCGCGCAGGGCGCCAGTCACTGGGCGACGTTGCTTCGCGAGGCGGGCGTCCGGGCGGGGGACAGGATCCTCGTCGTCGCGGGCGCGACCCCGGACTGGGCCGAGGTCATGCTCGGCGCGCTCAAGATCGGCGCCGTCACGGTCCCTTCCACCGAGAGGCTGACGGCGTCGGCGCTCGACATCCGGCTCGCCGCGTCGGGTGCCAAGGTCGCCGTCGCATCGAGCCGCGCTGAGCTCGAGCTTGCCCGGTGCACCCAGGCCCCCACCGTGCTCTCCGTCGACACGGCTCGCGTGGAGGCTCGGCGATTGCCGAAGGATGCGCCGACGCACGACACGGGCGGGCGCGACGCTGCCTTTATCGTGTCGACGAGCGGGCGCACGAACGGCCCGCGGGGTGTCCTGCACACCCACGCGGCCACGTTCGCCGCGCGCATCCACGCAGAGCACTGGCTCGACGCAGGGCTCGGCGACGTCGTCTGGTGCACCAGCGCCGCGCACTCGCCGCAGACTCTGTGGAGCACGCTTCTCGGGCCGTGGGCGCGAGGAGCGTCCGTCGTGCTGCACGACGGGCCGTTCGACGCGGCGGAGCGGCTCGATCTGCTCCAGCGCCTCGGCGTCACGGTTCTCTGCCAGTCGCCGACGGAGTATCGGGCGCTCGCGGAGACCGGTCGTCTCGGTCGCTACCGCTGGGCGCGGCCGCGCCGCCTCGTGTCCACGGGCGACGAGCTCGAGGACGATGTCGTCCAGGCGTTCGAGGACGAGTGGGGTCTGACCATCCAGGACGGGATCGGGACGGCCGAGGTAGGAGTCTTCGCCGGGCACTGGGGCGACGGCGCTCCGCGAGGATCGCTCGGCAGCCCGCTGCCAGGGTATGACGTCGCCGTCGTCGACGAGCGCGGGAACGCGATTCCGGACGGCTACGCGGGCGAGCTCGCCGTGCGTGGCGGCACGCCGCCGTTCTTCGCCGGCTACTGGAACGCTCCGGACGCGACGAAGGCGGCGTATCGCGGGGACTGGTTCGTGACCGGCGACGTGGCAGTCCGGGACGAGGAGGGATTCATCTGGCTCGACGGCCGCAGGGAGTATGCGGCGCCACGAGCGTTCGAGCCCTTCGAGGTCACGGCCGACGAGCCGCCCGCACCCGAGCCCGTGGTCGAGCGAGCGGTGCCCGTTCCGGCGCCTGACCGCCGGCCGGTGCCGCCTGAGACGACGCCCGAACCCCCATCCGTTCCTGCAGCCTCGACGGCATCCGCCCAGGACAAGCCCGCGAAGCGCCCCTACTTCGCCCGGCTCACAGCGACGCTCTGGCTGCTCGCAGCCGGCGTCCTGATCGGGGGAGTCGCGATCCCGCACGCGCAGGACAGCCCACGCGTCGTCCCGAAGAGCGAGGACGTGCCGAACGCGATCTGCCTGACCCGGTCCTCGCGCCGCTAGACGCGGCCGCCCTCGAGGGGGAGCCCGGCGTCACGCCAGTCCTGTTTCCCGCCGGAGTAGTGCAAGACGTTCGTGTAGCCGAGGTCGACGAGGCGCTCGGCGACCTCGACGGAGCTCTCGCACGTCGGGCCGGCGCAGTAGACGACGATCTCGAGAGCAAGGTCGGGAATCCGCCGCGCGGCGAGGTCGTCGACCCGCTCGGGCGGGATGTTGACCGCGCCAGGGAGGTGGGCGCCGGCGAACGCCAGTGGCGGTAGCGCATCGACGAGGACGAAGTCCTCCGCACGCTCGATCTTCCCGTGGAGGCTGTCACGGTCGATCTCGACCAGCACCGTCGCCATGACGGCAGTCTGCCGAACGGGGCGGCCTAGGCTTCGAGCCCGACGACGAACTCGCGCTCGCGGCCGCGCCAGGTCACGTGCATCGACGCCGCCACCTTGCGGAGGAGCGAGACCGCCGGCGGGTTGTCGCCGCAGACCGTCGCGACCAGCTCCCTGACGCCCGCGGCGCGGGCGTCCGCGGCCAGCTCGCCGGCGAGCGTCGAGCCGATCCCGCGACCCTGGTACGCGTCCGCGACCTCGAACGCGATCTCGGCGACACGTCCGTCGCGGACGAGCCGTGCGATTCCGACGGGGTCCGGGTCGCCGTCCAGGTACCCGACCAGCACGTGATGGCTCGCGTCGGTGCGGGCGAGGGTGAGCAGCTCCGCCTCGGACAGGCGCGGCTTCGCACCGCAGAAACGCCGCTCCCGCGAACGCGTGCCGAGCCTCGTGAAGAGGGTCGCGACCGTCGCGGTGTCGCCGTCCCGTAGCGACCGGATCGTCAGCCCGTTTACGTAGCGCGTCTGCATGCTCTCCATGGTGGCGACTGGGCCATGGCCTGCGCTTCACCGCCGCGGGCCATCTTCTTGACATGGCCCGATCGGGCCACCAGACTCACGGGTCATGGAGCAGCAGATCCGCTTCTGCGAGGTCGACGGGCGGCGCCTCGCGTATGCGACGGTCGGGGACGGGCCGCTGCTCCTCTTCGGTGGACGCTGGGTGAGCCACCTCGAGGAGGAGTGGGCGAACCCGCCGACACGAGCCTTCTTCGAGGAGCTCGCACGGACGCACCGCGTCGTGCGCTACGACCGGCTCGGTTCGGGGCTATCCGAACGCGAGCTTCCCGGGCCGCCGACGCCGGAGCTCGAGACGCAGATGCTCGCGACCGTGCACCAGGAAGCGGCCGCCGGCAATCCGGCGATCGTGTTCGCCTGCTCGTGCGCCGGGCTCGCGACCGCCCGCTACGCGGTCGAGTCGCCGGAACGCGTGCGGAAGATCGTGTTCTTCGGCGCATACGCCGCCCGCGACGACATCCCGGAGGCGACGCGCCGTTCGGTCGTCGACTTTGCCCGTGTCAACTGGAAGCTCGCCGCCCAGATGCTGGCCGGCCTCTTCATCCCGCACGGCAGCGGCGACGAGATCGCGGCCTTCAGCCGCTACCAGCGGGTTGCCGCCGAGGCGGACGTGGCATCTGCGTTCATCGACCTCGACCTCGGCTCGAACGTCCGCGAGCTCCTGCCGCAGGTCACGACGCCCGCGCTCGTGCTGCACCGCCGCGGCGATCGCACGGTGCCGATCGGCCGTGGCCGCGAGCTCGCCTCGCTCCTTCCGAACGCCCGCTTCGTCGCGCTCAACGGGGACTCGCACCTGCCGTGGCTCGAGGACCAGCGCGAGATCCAGCGCGCGCTGGCCGGCTTCCTCGAGGACGCCGCGCCCGTGGAGGCGAACGGCGACTCGCCCCTCACTCGCCGCGAGACGGAGGTGCTTCGCCTCGTCGCAGCCGGCCTCTCGAACCGAGAGATCGCGTCCTCACTCGTGCTCAGCGAGCACACGGTGCACCGCCACATCGCGAACATCCTGCGCAAGCTGACGCAGTCGTCGCGCGCGGCCGCCGCCGCGCACGCCACCCGCGTGGGCCTGATCTAGACGACGCGCATCCGTGGCCCGGCACATCGTCCTTCTCCGCGGCATCAACCTTCCCCGCCACAAGCGCGTCTCGATGCCGGAGCTGCGCGCAGCTCTCGAGGACGCGGGCTTCGACGACGTCAAGACCTACGTGCAGAGCGGCAACGTCGTGCTCTCGAGCAGGGCATCGTCGAAGACGGTGGCGCAGAGGGTCGGGACGACAATCGCGGATCGGTTCGAGCTGGAGGTCGACGTCGTTGTCCGCACACAGGACGAACTCGCGAAGGTCGTCGCGCGCGATCCGTTCGGGAAGGCCGCCTCGGAGCCGAAGCGCTATCAGGTCACTTTCCTCGATGCCGAGCCCGATGCGGAGGCACTTGCCAAGCTCGAGGCCGCGGCAACCGGCGGCGAGCGGCTGGTCGCGAGCGGACGCGAGCTCTACACCTGGCATCCAGGCGGGATCGGCCGCTCCAAGCTCGCTGCGCTCCTTGCCGGGCCGCGCCTCGGCGTGACCGCGACCGCCCGGAACTGGACAACGGTCACGACCTTGCTCGCGCTCGCGGACGACTAGACCGGCATAGACAGCAGAGCCCGTGGTAGGACTCACGCGAGTGACGAGGCAGGCGAACAAGGCCGAGGCGTTCCGCGCGCTCCACGCGGGCGAGCCGTTCGTCATCCCGAACCCGTGGGACGCCGGCTCGGCCCGGATGTTCGAGGCGCTGGGGTTCCACGCGCTCGCGACGACGAGCTCCGGTTTCGCCTTCACCCTCGGGCGGCTGGACAGCAGCGTCACGCTGGACGAGATCGTGGCGCACACCGCTGCGCTGGACGCGGCGACCGAGCTTCCGATCTCCGTCGACCTGGAGAACGGCTACGGCTCTGCGCCGGAGGCCGCCGCGCTCGCGATCACACGCGTCGCGGAGGCTGGGGCGGTCGGCGGCTCGATCGAGGACTGGGACCCGTCGGGCCATCTCTACGAGCCTGCCCACGCCGTCGAGCGCGTTGCCGCGGCCGTCGAGGCCGCCCGCTCGGTCGACTTCCCTTTCACCCTGACGGCGCGAGCCGAGAATCACATCCGCGACAACCCGGACCTCGACGACACGATCGCCCGGCTCAGGGCGTACGAGGAGGCCGGGGCTGACGTGCTCTATGCGCCGGGTCTCCGCACTGTTTCGGACATCCGCACCGTCTGCGAGGCGGTCTCGAAGCCGGTCAACGTGCTGGCGTTGCCGACGCTGTCGGCGTCCGAGGTCTTCGATGCAGGCGCCCAGCGGATCAGTGTGGGCGGCGGCCTCACCTGGGTTGCGATCGCCGCAGCTGCCGAGGCGGCGACGGCGATCCGCGACCATGGCGACCTTTCGGGCCTGGGCGCGAGGGTGCCACTTGCGGACTGGTTCAGCCGCTGAGCCTTCGCCGACGGCGAAAGAGGCGCCTCTGGAACGAGAGCGTCACCAGGACGGCCGTCACGATGCAGACGAGGTTCACCGCAAGCTGGGCCGCGGCGCCTGCGACCTCGGACCAGTCTCCGTAGGCGGCGCCGACGCCGACGTTCGCCGCGGCCGGGATCGTCGTGACCGAGATGAGCACGCCGACGAGGGCGCTCGACTTCGCGGTCGTCAGCGAGATCGCGCCGGCGATCCCAGCCAGGAGCGCGACGAGCACCGAGTACTCGTCGGGGTGCGAGATGAAGAACGTCGCCGGACGCGCGACCTCGAGGTCCTCGGGAGCGGACTCGACCGCACGCAGGATGACGGTCAGCGCAAAGGCCGAGCCGATTCCGACCGGGAAGCCGACCGCGAGCGCGCTCAGCGAGCGTCGCGCGAGCTCGCGCTGTCGCTGCAGGAGGGCGATGCAGAGCCCTGCGAGCGGGCCGAACTCCGGGCCGACGATCATTGCCCCGATGATGAGGATCGTCGAGTCCTGGATGATCCCGAGCGCCGCGATCATGGTCGCGAGCGCCATGAACGCGAGGAAGCTGAACGAGAGCGCCGCGCTCTCCGAGGTCTGGAACTCGACCGACTCCCAGACGACGGCGTCTGCCGGCGATCCGACCGCCGCCCTCTCTGCGTCGCGAGCAGCCCTCGAGACGATCGAGGAGATCGGCTCGAGGACGATCGAGCCGTCCCGCTCGAGGCCGAGCTCACGCAGCTCGCCCACGACGACGCTCGCATCCTCCCTGGCGACGTCACAGAGGATCAGGTCGCCGCGCGGCCGCTCGGCTGCATCGGGAAGCCGGACGATGTTGAGCGCCGAGGGGTGCCGCGAGAGCACGCCGTACGCCGACTCGGCGAGCCCGGGTGGCGCGACGACGCGAAGGTGGATCACACCGCTGGATCGTAGGAGTCGGTCCCGCTGCCATTCGACCGCGCGCGACGCAGTCATGAACTTTGGCGCTTAGGGGTATGGAAACTCGCGTGAATCGGCTGGCCGAGATCCTCGACGACAAGGGCAGCCACGTTTTCGAGATCGATGCCGACGCGTCCGTGTTCGAAGCGGTGCAGCGCATGGTCGAGGAGAACATCGGGTCGCTCCTCGTGACCGAGGGCGGCAAGATCGCCGGCATCGTCACCGAGCGGGACCACCTCCGCCGCGTCGCGCTCCAGGGCGGACCGACCGTGAGACCTCAGTGCGCGAGATCATGTCGACGCCGCTGATCGTCGTCGCACCGGAGACGACGGTCGACGAGTGCATGGCGCTGATGACGGAGCGTCGCGTCAGGCACCTCCCGTTGGTCGACGAGCGACAGGTCGTCGGCCTGGTGTCGATCGGCGACCTCGTGAAGTTCACCTCGGAGCGGCGTGCCTTCGAGATCCGGTACCTGACGGACTACATCACCAGCTGACGCCGCGACCCAGCGCCGAGCCCGGCCGGAGCCGGGCATTGCGCTGGGTTCACCCGCGCGACGACGTGAGCCGACCGCTCACGGGCGTCTTCGCGACGCGGTCGTCCGATCGGCCGAATCCGCTGGGGCTCCATCGGGTGACGGTGCGCGGCATCGACGGGTTCGAGCTCCAGGTCGGCCCGCTCGAGGCGATCGACGGGACGCCGGTGGTCGACATCAAGCCGGTCCTCCGACGGGAGGCGGCCGAATAGGCAGCCCCATGGCCACTGGGAGCGCGCCCCCGCCGGCAGGCAAGAGGCGCGCTCCCGTGCCCGCTACGGGCGGAAGACGATTCGGCCCGGGACGTGCCCGGCCTCGACGTCCGCGATCGCCTCGTTGACCTCGTCCAGCGGACGGATCTCCCGCGCGACCGTCGTCTTCCCCGCTGCATGCAGCTCGAACACCTCGCGCAGGTCGGTCCGCGTCCCGACGATCGAGCCGACGACGGTGATCCCGTTCAGGACGGTCTCGAAGATCGGGAGCTTCATCTCGTTCTCCGCGGGAAGCGCCACGAAGACGAGCGTGCCACCGCGCTTCAGCGACCTGTACGCCTGCTCGAACGACTTCGGGGAGACGGCCAGCGCGATCGCCTGGTCCGCTCCGCCGAGGCGCTGGATCGCCTCCACGGGGTCTTCCTTCGCCGCGTTCACCGTGAACTCGGCGCCGAGCTCGCGAGAGAGCTCGAGCTTTTCGTCGACGAGGTCGACCGCCACGACACGGCCGCCCGCGATCGACGCGTACTGGATCGCGAGGTGGCCGAGACCGCCGACGCCGAAGATCGCCACGAGGTCGGACGGGCGCGTGCCCGCGACCTTGAGCGCCTTGTACGTCGTGACGCCGGCGCACGTGAGCGGCGCCGCGTCGAACGGGTCGATCCCGTCGGGCACCTTGACGACGTAGCGCGCGTACGCGGTCGCATACTCGCCGAAGCCGCCGTCGATCGAATAGCCCATGTTCTTCTGCTCGAGGCAGAGCGTCTCCCAGCCGGAGACGCAGTAGTCGCACGTGCCGCATGCGTAGCCGAGCCACGGCATTGCGACGCGGTCGCTGATCGCGACCTCTGTCACGCCGGCGCCGAGCTCGACGACGACTCCCACGCCCTCGTGGCCGGGGACGAAGGGCGGAGCCGGCTTGACCGGCCAGTCGCCGTGAGCCGCGTGGATGTCGGTGTGGCAGAGTCCTGTCGCCTCCACCCGCACCCGGATCTGCCCGGGCTCGAGCGGAAGCCGCGGAACCGCCTCGACGACGAGTGGCTCTGCGAAGTCGTGGACGACCGCCGCGCGGTACGTCGTCGCAACGCCGATCTCGGCCAGTGCGGGACGCGTTTCCATCGCAGTCACCGTTCGGCCTCCTTTCGCTCTTGGAGTCCACCAGAGCGTGCGCCCTGCGACACCGCGCGGCATCCGGGAGCGGACGGGGACCGGGCGCGGGAAACTACGGACCTCCCGTACCCGGCGTCGCGGTCTTGGCGCTCAGGTGGACCGCCGGGCTAGCGGTCGGCGTGCAGCGAGTCGCCCTGCTCGCCGAGCACGAGGTCGCGCTCGGCGTCTGGGACGTGATCCTTCAGCACGGGCGCCAGTGCCTCGACGAACGTCATCCCGCCCTCGGTCGAGAGTTCGTGCTCGATGCCGCGGTTCACGACCACGACGTCGCCCGCCCCGAGCGTCTTCGTCTCGTCTCCGACGGTCATCGTCACGTCGCCCTCGACGATCCACATCACCTGCTCCGCGGTCGGGTGCGAGTGCCGCGCGACTGTCGTCCCGGGCTCGTACGTGACGTGGCAGATCATCACCTGCTCGCCGCCGATCGCGTGGATCGCCACACCCGGGAAGAGGGTGTGGCGATCCACGCCGTTCCACGTCCTGAAGGGGGAGGTCAGGCGGGAACCTCGAACCGCAGCCCGCCGTCCGACACGGTGTTCACGGAGAGCTCCTCGTCGAAGATCACCAGCTTGCCCTCGCGGCGAGAGTCTGCCTTCCCCTGGGCCTTCGCCTCGAGCGCACGCAGGACGCGCTCGGGGCTGATCGGGAGCTCCGTGATCCACACGCCGACCGCGTCGTACACGGCGGCGGCGATGGCCGGAGGCTGCGGGTTGTTCGCCATCTCGCCGATGCCCTTCGCTCCGTACGGGCCGTCGGCGGAGGGGTTCTCGATGAGGATCGTGTCGATCTGCGGCATGTCCTCCATGCCCGGCGCGAGGTAGCTCCCGAAGGAGCCGCCGCGGTTCTCGACGTCCGGGTAATACGGGTAGCAGTTCTCGAGGACGCCGAGCCCGAGGCCCATCATCGCGCCGCCCTCGATCTGTCCCTCGACGAGGGTCGGGTTGAGCGCCCGGCCGACGTCGTAGCACTGCTGGAGCCGGAGAACCTTCACCTCGCCGGTCTCGTCGTCCACCTCGACCTCGGCCGCGCACGTCGCGTACGAGATAGCCGAGTGGGGCGGCAGATCGACCTCGCCCGTCTCCGGATCGACGATCGCGGCGTACGGCTTGAGCTGCGCGCCCGTGCCGGTGATGAGCTCGCCGTGGGTGAACGTCGCCGCTCCGGCCACGTCCGCCACGGACAGCTTCGTCTGGGGCGCGCCCTTCGCGATCACCTCGCCCTCGACGATCTCGAGATCCTCGGGGTCGATCTCGAGCTCCTTGCCCGCGATCTCGAGCAGCTTCTGCTTCACCTGGAGCGCCGCCTTCTCGGCCGCCTTGCCCGCGACGAACGTCGCGCGCGACGCGAACGTGCCCGTGCACATCGGCGAAGAGTCCGTGTTCGAGTTGTCGTACGTGATCCAGTCGTATGGCACGCCGATCGTCTCGGCGACGATCTGCGACTGGATCGTCTTCGACCCGTTGCCGATGTCGGACGTCCCGGCGAAGACGTCGATGCGCCCGTCGGGCTTCACCTTGATCCACGCCTGCGACGGGTCGCCGTTCTGGTTCATCCCCGTCGGGTACTCGATCGCCGCGATCCCGCGGCCGGTGTGCTTGGCCATGGCTAGTGATCCTCCGGGTTTCCGACCTGTGCGACGAGGTGCTCGGGAAGCCACTCGCCGCGACGGGGCTCGCTCGTCATGGATGCGTACTCGGCCGGCAGCTGGTGATCGATCGCCTCTGCGATCGCGTGGATCGTGGGCACGGTCGACGGATCGGTGTAGACGACGCCGTTCGGCGACGTGTCGCCGACGCGGTTCGCGTTCTTGAGCCGAATCTCGATCGGGTCGAGCCCGAGCACGTTCGCGGTGCGGCTCATGTGCGTCTCGGTGGCGAACGAGACCGACGTGACACCGAAGCCGCGCATGGCCGTCGTCGGCACGCGGTTCGTGAACACGACGTAGCCGTCGAACTCGAGGTTCGGGATCGTGTACGCGCCCGTGTGATGGAAGCTGTGCTTCGTCAGGCCGTACGGCGAGAAGCGTGCGTAGGCGCCGGCGTCGTGCAGCGTGAGCATCTTGCGGCCGAGGATCCAGCCGTCCTTCGTGACCGCGTCCGCGACCTCCATGTGCCACGGCGCGCGGGTGGACGAGCAGAGGAACTCCTCCTCGCGTGTCCAGCGCCACTTCACCGGCCGCCCCGATTTCATCGCCAGAAGAGAGCACATCGTCTCGGTGGCGGTGTCGACCTTCCCGCCGAAGCCGCCGCCGGTCGTCCCGCCGACGAACTTCAGCCTGTTGAGCGGCACCTGCAGGTGCGCCGCGACGACGCCCATCGAGAAGTAGAGCGCCTGCGTGCACGAGTAGATCGTCAGCCGGCCGTTGGCCTCCGGGACGACCTGGCAGACCTGCGTCTCGATCGGGGCGTGCTCGATCGCCGCGGGGCGGTAGACGCCCTGGACGATGGTGTCCGCGTTCTCGAAGGCCCAGTTGATGTCGCCCTTGCGGATCTGGCGCCGGTCCATCTCGCCTTCGAAGTGGGGATACCAGTTGCCCCAGTGGTGGATCCTCGGAGCGTCGGAGTCGAACGCCTTGCGGACGTCGGTGAACGCAGTGCGCTCCTCGAACTCGATGTCGATGCGGTCGACTGCCTCCGCGGCTGTCGCCTCGTTGTCGGCGGCGACGAGGGCGATCGGCTGGCCCTTGTAGCGCACCTCGTCCACGGCGAGCAACGGCTCGTCGGCCGGGATTCCGAGGCCGGAGAGGTGGCCGTACTCGTTCAGCGGCACGTCCGCGTGCGTGATGACCGCGTGCACGCCCGGCATGTCCTCCGCCGGCTTCGTGTCCACCTTCAGGATCCGGGCCGAGTGGTGCGGCGAGCGGAGCGCCTTCGCCCAGAGCGTGCCCGGGACTCGGACGTCGTCGACGTAGGTCGTGCGGCCCGTGACGTGGGCGATCCCGTCGTAGCGAGGGATTCGCGCCCCGACGACCTTCATTCGGCACCTCCTGTCGTCATGGTCGTGTACTTGCCGACTGCGGTCTCGGTGAGGTCGAACGAGTCGCCTCGTGCCGCCGCGCCGACGGCCTCGACGATCTTCGCGTAGCCGGTGCAGCGGCAGACGTGGCCGCCGAGCGCCTCCTGGATCTCCGTCGGGTCGCCCGTTCCGCCGTGCGCGATGTAGCTCTCCCCGGCGAGCATCATCCCGGACGTGCAGAAGCCGCATTGCGCGGCGTAGTAGTGGACGAACGCCTGCTGGATCGGAGAGAGGTCCTCGGGCGCGCCGAGCCCTTCGACGGTCGTGATCTCGCCGCCGTCGGCGTAGGCAAGGGGGAGGAGGCAGGCCCGGCGCGGCTCGCCGTCGACCAGCACGGTGCAGGCGCCGCAGCCGCCCTGGTGACAGCCCGCCTTTGCGCCGGTGATGCCGAGCTCCTCGCGGAGGACGTCGAGCAGCGGCGTGAGGAGCGAGCTCTCGACGTCGTGCTGGACCCCGTTGACGGTGATATTCATGAGCTCTCCTCGAGGTCGGCGAGAACCTGGCGAACGAGCACGGGCAGCACTTTCGTCCTGTACCAGGCCGACGCCAGCGCGTCGTCGTGCGGGGTGACGTCGTCCAGCGCCGCGTCCGCGTCTCCGCCCTCGGCGGATGCGAGACGAACGCCGTGCGACCCGGCGCCCGTTGCGGCGAGCCGGATCGTCCCGTCCGCGAGCCGTGCTCCCGACACGGCGAGCGTCGTGTAGTCGTGCGTGTGCGGGCGGTCGAGGCAGGCAAACGCGCCCGCGGCGGGCTCGTCGTACGAGACGTCGAGGATCAATCGCCCGTCGCTCTTCGGGAGGAAGTCCTCGAGTGCGTCCTCGGCGATCCCGCCGTCACCGGCCGACCGCACGGTCGCGCCGACGGCGATCAGCGCGCCCTGGAGGTCGCCTCGTGGCGCTTCGAGCCCTGCGCCGGCGCAGAGATTCCCGCCGACGGTCGCGGCGCCGCGGATCTCGACGTCCGCGATGTTGGCCGCGCACGGTCCCAGCGGGCTCGGCAGGCCGACGATCTCCTCGATCGAGGTCGTCGCGCCGATCGTCACACGGGAGCCGTCTCGCGAGATCCCCGCCAGACCGGCGTCCTTCAGGAGCAGCGCCCGCTCTGGGCGCAGGCGACGGTACGACATCTCCGGCACGACGATCGTCCCGCCCCCGACGACGAGGACGTTCGTGCCGTCGCCGAACGCCTCGACTGCCTCCTCCTCCGATTCGGGGCGGAGCACCTCCGTCGCGGCGTTCGACGCCACATTCGCTACAGCCATAGACCACCTCTTCGGTCGCGTTCGCGCGTCAGTGGGGCGAGTCTAATCTCGGCGCATCGGCCCGTGGAAATGATCGATTCTCGATCAGTTACGCGTCGGGCCTGCTGCCGTCGGCCAGATGGCGCTCGAGGGCGGCGAGCCGCTCGTCCCAGCTCGCGCCGACGCGCTCGATCCAGGCCACCGCGTCCTCGAGCGGCTCGGGCGTGAGGCGGTAGCGAACCTCGCGGCCGCTGCGGGTCATCGCGACGAGGCCGGCCTCGCCGAGGCTCGCGAGGTGCTTCGCGACCGCCTGCCGGGTGACCGGCAGCCCAACGGCGAGCTCGGTCGCGGTCGCGCTGCCGCGCGCAGCCAGCACCTCGACGAGCGAACGGCGCCGCTCGTCCGCGAGCGCGGAGAAGACCGCGTCTACGCCGCCATGCATGTGGCGAGCATCTGCACGTCCAGTGCGGCGGCGAACTCGGGCGACGTCTCGATCACGCGCAGGGTCGTGCCGGTCCCGGTCGGCTCGAGCTCGAGCTCGACCACGCCGTCGTCGTCGAGCCAGCGGAGCACGAGGCGGCGCTCTGCCTCGACCTCCTCGATCACAGCCTCACGCGCCTCGCCGTTGTCCCAGCGGAACGACGCGTGGCCACCGGGTGTCGGGTCGAGGTCGACCTCGTTCGCGAACCACTGCTCGAGCTCGTCGGGATCGGTGAGCGCCGTCCAGACTTCCTCGGTGCTCGACTCCAGGTAGCGCTCGCGTTCGACGTCCATGAGACCTCCGATCCGCAACCATTCGGTTGCATGTACGATGCGCAACTGAACGGTTGCACTCTAGCGAGCGAGGAGGAGGCGCGATGACCCTGATCCCGATGGTGGTCGAGTCGGACGGCCGCGCCGAGCGCTCGTTCGACATCTACTCGAGGCTGCTGCGCGAGCGCATCGTCTTCCTGGGCCAGGAGGTGGACGACGCGGTCGCGAACCTGATCATCGCGCAGCTCCTCTTTCTCGAGGGGGAGAACCCCGAGCACGACATCAACCTGTACGTGAACTCCCCGGGCGGGTCCGGGTATGCGGGCATGGCGATCTACGACGCGATGCAGCACGTCAGGCCGGACGTGTGCACGATCTGCTGCGGGATCGGCATGTCCGCCGCGGCGATGATCCTCACGGGCGGCGCGCCGGGCAAGCGATACGCCTTGCCGCACGCGAAGATGATGATCCACCAGGGCTCCGCCGGCTTTCGGGGAGCGCCGTCGGACATCCAGATCGCGGCACGCGAGATCGCGGAGACGACGCGCCAGATGGCCGAGGTGATCGCGCAGCACACGTCGCGGACCGTCGAGCAGGTGGTGGAGGACATCGACCGCGACCGGTTCATGACGCCGGCCGAGGCGATCGAGTACGGGCTGATCGACGCCGTCCTCGAGCCTCAGGCCGCGAAGGAGACGACGAATGGCAACCGCTGAGCGCGTCGAGGTCGAGCTCGGCTTCGAGAGCGGAGGCCTGTTGCGGCTGCTCCTCCCCTCGGACGATGCCGTCGAGCTCGTGCGGGCCTTCGGCGAGGGCGGCGACGGCCTCCTCTCGGTCGACTCCGACAAGGGGCGTGTCGTGGTCGACCTGCGTCGTCTCGCCTACGTCCGCGAGCTGGCACGCGACCGCCGGCTCGGCTTCGTCGGCTGACCGAGCGCTCGTCGCAGGTCGCGGGACGGCGCCACCCAGTTACGCTGCGTCCATGACGTTCAGCACGATCGACGAGCTCGAGGACGGCCTTCGCAAGGCGGACTACCTGCCCGATCGCGGTCTTGCGACCGCACTCTTTCTCGCGCAGACGCTGGAGAAGCCGCTACTGCTCGAGGGCGAGGCGGGAGTCGGGAAGACCGAGGCGGCGAAGGCGCTTGCGCAGGCGCTCGGCGCGCGGCTGATCAGGCTCCAGTGCTACGAGGGGCTCGACGTCACGCATGCGGTCTACGAGTGGAACTACCCTCGTCAGCTCCTCCACATCCGTGCGGCGCAGGAGGGCACGGTCTCCGAGGACGAGCTCTTCGGGCCGGAGTTCCTCATCCGGCGGCCGCTCCTCGACGCGATCGACAGCGACGAGCCGGTCGTGCTCCTGATCGACGAGGTGGACCGCGCCGACGAGGAGTTCGAGGCATTCCTGCTCGAGGTCCTCTCGGACTTCCAGATCACGATCCCCGAGCTCGGCACGATCAAAGCCCGCCGCCGCCCGGCGGTCATCCTCACCTCGAACCGCACACGCGAGCTCCACGACGCGCTCAAGCGGCGCGCGCTCTTCCACTGGATCGGCCACCCGTCGCTCGACCGGGAGATCGACATCGTGCGGTTGCGCGTCCCGGGGATCCCCGAGCGGCTCGCCTCGGAGGCGGCCGCGTTCGTCCGCGGCCTGCGCGGGCTCGACCTCGCGAAGCCGCCCGGCGTCGCCGAGACGATCGACTGGGCGCAGGCGCTCGCGGCGCTCGGGCGCGAGGAGATCGACGCCGAGGTCGTCGAGCAGACGCTCGGCTCGGTGCTGAAGTACCGCGAGGACATCGAGGCCGTGCGCGACGAGACCCTCGTCGGCCTCATCGAAGAGGCCCGCGCCACGGCCGGACGGTAGGCGCTCGTGGCAGGCTCCGCGATCGTCCGGCACGTCGTCACCTTCGGTCGCGTCCTGCGTGAGGTCGGGATCGAGGTCGGGCCTGGTCGGGTCGCGGACGCCGTCCGGGGCCTCGGCGCGGTCGACCTCACGCGCCAGGAGGACGTCTACTTCACGCTCCGGCAGACGCTCGTGTCGCGCCACGACGAGCTCGAGCTCTTCGACCGGGCGTTCGTCGCGTGGTTCCTTCGCGGGCCGGTCGCGCCGCTCGTCCGCCAGCGGCAGCTCCGCCAGCACGTGGAGAAGGTGGCGGGCGGCTCGCTCGCGCCCGTCGACGAGAGCGACGACGACGGGGCGGACGGCGCACCGCTCGAGCTCGGCGCCTCGGCGCACGAGCTCCTGCGCGAGAAGGACTTCGCCGAGATGACTGCTGAGGAGTTCGAGCGCGCTCGCCGGCTCCTCGCCACGCTCGCCCGCGCACGGCCGCGGCGCACGTCGCGGCGCAGGACAGCTGACCCGCGCGGGGACCAGCTCGACATGCGCCGGCTCATCCGCCGCTCGCTCCGGTGCGGCGGCGATCCGGTCGACCAGACGTGGAAGGCGCGCAAGACGGTTCCCCGCAAGCTCGTCGTCCTCTGCGACGTGTCGGGGTCGATGGACGCCTATGCGCGGGCGCTCCTGCTCTTCCTGCACGCGCTCGTCGGGACGGGGCACGGAGTGGAGGCATTCGGCTTCGGCACGAGGCTGACCCGCGTGACGCCGGATCTCGCGACGCGCGACCCGGAGGCGGCGCTCGCGAAGGCAACGGCGATCGCGGTCGACTGGGGCAGCGGCACGCGGATCGGCGCGTCGCTCAAGGAGTTCAACGATCTGTACGGCCGGCGCGCGCTCTCACGCGGCGCGGTCGTCGTCGTCGTCTCCGACGGCTGGGAGCGCGAGGACAACGAGCTCGTTGCCCGCGAGATGGCGAAGCTCTCGCGAGCCGCCTACGCCGTGGTCTGGGTGAACCCGCTCAAGGGGGACCCGGAGTACCAGCCGCTCGCGGGTGGGATGCGCGCCGCGCTCCCGTTCGTCGACCGCTTCCTTCCGGGGCACAACATCGCGAGCCTCGAGGAGCTCGCGGGCGTGCTCGAGGGCATCGACCGGCGGCACGCCGCCTGACGCCTCAGGCCTAGACCGTCTCCTTCTCGCCGTCGCCGGCAGTCTCGGCCCGCTCGCGCTCGTTCTCGGCGTCGATGCTGTAGGCGCTCAGTCGGCTCGACAGGTCCTTGATGAAGTCGACGTCCGGGTTCTCCATTCCGGGCTCGGGCGCCGAGCGCTGCACGGCCGCCTGCTTCGCCTGTGCCTCTGCGGGCTCCTTCTCCTTGCGCTTCCTCCGTCCACGCCGCTTCGGCTCGCCGTTCGTCACCGGCTCGGCCGCGACCGCCGGCGGTTGCTTGGGAACGATCTTCCGCTCGGCGGGAGGCTTCGGCGCGGGCTTCGGCTTCGGCGCGGGCCGTGCTGCGGGCGTCGGTGCCGGCTTCGGCGCCGGCTTCGCCTTGGGCGGCGGCGGCGTTTCGGGCACGCGAGCGCGGGTCGGCGTGGTCGCTGGCTTCTTCGCCGCCGCGGGCTTGGGCTTCGGAGCCGGCTTCACCGCCGGCGGCTTCTCCGCGGCCGGGGGCACGGGTGGCTTCGTAGCCGGTGGAGGCGGCGTAGGCGGTGCGGGCGGAGGCGGTGGCGGTGGCGGTGGCGGTGGAGCCGCGGCCTTGGGCGCGACCGGCTCGCGCTTCGGAGGTGCGGGGGCTGCGGGACGCGGCGGCGGGACAGGAGCCGGTGCGCTCTCGGCCACGACCGGCGCGGGAGCAGGAGGGGTGGGAGGCGGAGCGGCGGGCGGTGGGGGCGGCACCGGGGTCGAGGCTGCCCGGGGCGTCGGCGCGGGCCGCGGGTTCGGATCCCGGATCGGCCTCGTGCGCGGCTTCGGCTTCGGGTCCGGCTCCTGCTTCGCCGGCGGCTCCGGCCTGGCTGCCGAGGGTGGTGGGGACGCAGGTGGGGGCGTCGCCGGAGCGACGGGACGTGTCGTCGCCTTCGGCTGCAGGATGGGGACCGTGCGCGGCTCGGGCCGCGGCTCGCGCTCCGGCTCGGGCTCGATGGGCACCTCGGGCAGCGGCTGCGCGTTCAGGAACTCGACCACGTGCTCCGGCAGCGGCTCCGGGACGAGCTCCGGCACGACGATGTAGTCGGGAAGCTCCTCGTCCGGCTCGAGCTCGACATTCGGTTCGTCGTCGAAATCGAGTGACGTGGCGTAGGTCTGCGAGGGGTGGACGACGAAGTCGGGCAGCGGCTCCTCGTCCTCGACCGGCGGAGCGGCCTGGCGGCGCGGCTCCGGAGGCGGCTCGAAGCTCGTGACGGGGGCCGGCGTCCCCGGGAGCCGCGGCGCCGTCGACCAAGCGCCTTCGGCGGCGACCATGGTCCAAACACGCAGCTCGTTGCGGAGGATCGTCCCGTTCGGCGCGGTCGGCAGTGCATCGACGAACTCGACCTCGCGTGGGACCTTGTCCTCGGGCAGCGTGTGCCGAAGGTGCTGCCGGATCTCCGCGACGAGCCTGTCGGTGCCGGCCACGCCAGGTGAGAGCACGACGAAGGCACGGACGTACTGTCCGCCGCGCTGGAGATCACGGACGCCGACGACTCCCGCATTCGCGACCGACCGGTGCCCGAGCAGCGCCTGCTCCACCTCGAAGGGGCTGAACGTCCGCCCACCGCTCGTCACGACGTCGGTGGCTCGGCCAAGGAGCCGTACGGAGCCATCCTGCTCGCGGACGGCGAGGTCGCCGGTCATGTACAGGTCGCCGCGCAGGGCGGCCCGCGTCTCCTCCGGCGCGTTCCAGTAGCCCGTGAAGAGCGTGGGCGGCCGCCCACGCAGCGCGAGCTGTCCCTTGCTTCCCGGCTGGAGCTCGCCGCCGCTCTCGTCCACGATCGCGATCTCGTGACCGGGCAGCGGGTGCCCGACGGAGCCGTTGTCGAGGCCGTCATCCGCGCCATGGCCGATCACGACGCCGCACTCCGTCTGCGCCCAGCCGTCTTCGACGGGCATGCCCCAGGCGAGCTCGAAGGCGGAGACGACGTCGGAGCTCAGGAAGTCGCCCGTGGACACCATGCGGCGCAGGCGGTCCGGGAGGTACCGGGCGAGCGTCCTGTCGCCCGTCTGTGCGAGCGCCTGGTACTCGGCGGGGCTCTGGCAGAGGATCGTGACCTCGAACCGCCGGATGAGGTCGAGCCGCTCCTCCGGATCGAACGGGCCCTGGTGGAGCACGACCTCGGCACCGCGAGCCCACGGGCCGAGGAGCAGAAGCCAGACTGCGAGGGGGGAGGACGTGTCAGCGGTGCACCAGACGACGTCGCCGGGGCGCGCGTCCAGCCAGTGCTCGGCCTGTGCGCGGGCCGCGAAGGCGCCCCCGTGGGTGTGCTCGACGCCGTAGGGCCCGCCGCCCGCGCCCGAGGTGGTCAGCAGGAAGGCGAGGTCGCGCGAGGCGGTGTCGTGCGTCGGCTCCTCACCCGACATGCGCTGGAGGCGATCGTCGGCCGCGTCGACGTAGACGACGGTCGCGCGTCCGGAGCTTTCGAGCGACTCGGCGGCGGGGACACGGTCGGCGACCACGATCTTGGAACCGGAGCTCGCGACGCGGACGTCGAGCGCGTCGTACGAGAGGCTCGGCGAGCACGGCACCGTGACCGCGCCGATCTTCATCCCGGCGAGCATCACCTCGATCCAGGTCGGCGTCTTGCCGATGACGACGGCGACGCGGTCGCCGGGATGCACGCCGTGCTCGCGCAGGCGCGCGGCCCAGGAGCCGGCGCCCTCGGCGAGGCGACCGAAGGTCCAAGGCTCGATCACGCCGTCGGCGCCGAGGAACATGAGGGCGCGGCGGCGCGTGTCCTCCGCGAGCGCCTCGACGACGTCCCGCGTGAAGTTGAAGCGGTCCGGGACACGCCAGCGTCCTTCGACCCATGCGGGCTGGAGTGCAGCCTCAAGCGGGCCCATGACTTCCTGGGCAGCGGCTCGGCTGCGCCGGCCGAAGGACACAAGCTTCACGGCTCGACTGTTATCGACCGAAACGGGCTCGGTACTGAGCTATTCGACCCCCTTCCGGGGGCATACGAAAGCGCTAGTTCAAGCCCAACTCGAGGGAAAACGGTGTGTCCATGGGCAGTTCGGGCGGCAATCGGAAGCCGCCGGCCTCCTCGAGCGCCGCGATTCGCGCCGTAATGGGCGGATGGGTGTTGAACAGGCTCGAGAGCGCCTGGATCGACCCGCGTGTGGTGTCGACGCGGTCGGTCGGGCTCTCGACCCAGAGGTGGGCGGTGGACGCGTCCGCGTACCGGATCGTCGTCGAGTCGAGCTCGAGGCGGCGCAGCGCCATCGCCATCGCCTCCGGATCGTTGAGGATCTCGGCGGAGCCTGCGTCCGCGAGGAACTCCCTGCGCCGCGACAGGCTCAGCCGGAGCATCAGCGCGGCGTAGGGCGCGAGCGCCAGGCCGACGAGCGCGAGCACGAGCGCGACGATGCCCTGATTCCGTCGGCCGCCTCCGTACGCGAGGCTGCGGAACCCGATGTCGGCGAGCAGCGCGATGACGCCGGCGAAGATCGTCGCGATGGTCATCAGGTACGTGTCGCGGTGCCGGATATGTGCGACCTCGTGCGCGAGGACGGCCTCGAGCTCGCGCTTCGGCATCGTCCGCAGGAGCCCCGTCGTCACGCCGACGTAGCTCGACTTCGGACGAAGCCCGGCGGCGAATGCGTTCGGCGCAGCGTCGTCGACGACGCGGAGCTCAGGGGTCACGGGAAGCCCCGCGCCGATGGAGGCGTTCTCGAGCAGGCGCCGGAGCGGTCGCAGCTCGCTGTCGGAAAGCTCGTGTGCATGCGTCAGCCGGCCCACGATCGAGCGCGACTGCACGAGCGCGAAGATCCCGTACACGGCCGCGAAGACGAGCGCGAAGATCCCGAAGGAGACGTCGAAGACGAGGCCGATCAGCCCTGCGATGATCAGGAGCAGCAGGACGAACCCGGCGATCGCAATGACGCTCCGGAACCGGTTCGAGCGGATTTGCTGCTGGAGGGTCACGGGAGTCCTTTACCGGGCGAAGGAGACTTCGGGCACGGCGGTGTCGCCCGTCGCCGAGAAGAACTCGCGCTCACGGAAGCCGAACGGCCGCGCGAGGAGTAGCCACGGGAACGACTGCACCCCGTTGTTGAAGCTCATCACCGTCGCGTTGTAGTAGCGCCGGGCGGCGCTGATCTTGTCCTCCGTGTCGGTGAGCTCGTCCTGGAGGCGCAGGAAGTTCTGGGACGCCTTGAGCTCGGGGTATGCCTCGGCGACGGCGAAGAGCCGTCCGAGGGCGGCCGTGAGGATGTCGTTGGCCTCCGCCGCGACCACGGGGGAGCCGGCCTGCTGCACGGCGGTGCGCGCGCGGGTGACCTCGTCGAAGACGCCGCGCTCGTGGGCCGCGTACCCCTTGACCGCCTCCACGAGATTCGGGATCAGGTCGGTTCGGCGCTGGAGCTGGACGTCGATGTTCGCCCAGCCCGTGTCGACCTCGTTGCGGAGCCGGACGAGGCGGTTGTAGCCCAGGACAGCGACGACCGCGAGGACGACGAGGACGCCGATGAGGATCCAGAGCCAGAGCACCGCGCGCTGAACCTACTTCAAGTCGATGGCGGCGGCGACCGCCGCCTTGCCGTTCTCGAGCACGGGCTCGCCGTGGGACAGGAGCACGCGGTCGACAGGGAGGTCGAGCAGCGGGCGAAGCGACTCTGCGAGCTTGCCCTGGTCGACGCTCTCCGGGAGCCACGACGCAGGGCACAGCCGAATCCCGCCGTTCGCGTCCCCGAGAAGGACGTCACCCGGGACGAGCGCGCCGTGCTCCGGGATCCAGTAGACGACCTCGGCCGCCCTCGCGGTCCGGAGGGCCTGCACGCCGCCGGGAAGCGCGTCGTCCGGTGCGAAGGCATCCGTGACGACCCCTGCGCGGCGCTCGATCGCGGGACGCCCTCGGCGGGGCGCCCAGACGCGCGCCTCGTACCGTTCGACCATCTCCTTCGCGTCCCGTGTGTGCCAGAAGACGCTCACGAGGACGTGGACCTCGCCGCCGACGCGCTTCACGTCGGTGTCGAGCGCCTTCCAGAAGCGGTCGGTGTCCTCGGGCGGGACGATCGGGTCGATCAGGACGACCCCGTCGGGCGTCTCGACGTAGACGGACCCGACGTCCTCCTTCCACTCCTCGTGCCATCCGGTCCAGCGCCAGAGCCCCGGCGCTATCTGGAGGACCTCCACCTTCGCCACTCTAATCCGAACCGGTCGCGACCCCTCTCACGTATGTTCGAGCTGAGCAAGCGTTCGAGAGGAAGGAGAGGGGCATGCGCAAGGCGATTCTCGTGCTGATGCTCGGCCTGGTTCTCGTGTTCGCCGCGGCGGGGTGCGGAGGCGGCGACGACGAGAGCTCGGCGACGACGGACGAGACCACCACGGAGGAGACGGGTGGCACCACCGGCGAGGAGGCAGGGAACGAGCTGTACGCGTCGGTCGGCCCCGGCTTCGAGATCAGCCTCACGACGGAGGACGGCGAGGACGTGACGTCGCTCGCCCCGGGGACGTACAAGGTCGAGGTCGACGACAAGTCCGACCAGCACAACTTCCATCTCTCAGGCCCGGGCGTGGACGTGAAGACGGAGGTGAGCGAGGTCGGCAAGATCGACTGGGACGTCGATCTGGCTGCCGGAACATACGAGTTCGTGTGCGACCCGCATGCGAGCTCGATGAACGGGAGCTTCGAAGTCTCCGGATAGCGCCGCTCCGATCGCTGACGCGCCAACGCTGCACGCGACGTGCGGTGCGTACTAGGCTGCCTCGCGCGTGAAGACGAGTCTCGGCATCTGGGCGCTCGGCCCCATGGTGACCCGCTTCGTGCCGGGCGGCTACCAGCCCGAGCACGCGGGCGAGTCGACCGCGGACAAGGTTGCGCGCGCCGTCGGCGGCCTTGGCGAGCTCATGGACGACTACGAGTTCCACTACCCGCAGGAGCTCTCCGAGGACAACCTCGACGAAGTCCGCAACGCCCTCGCGGGGCACGGGATCTACGCGATCGCAACCGGGACGCATCTCAACCCGCTGTTCGGCAAGGGCGGCCTCTCCTCGCCCGACGACGCGGTGCGGGCGGTGGCGCTCGAGGAGGCGCTGCGGGCTGCCGACTTCACGGCCTCGGTGGGCGCGCAGATGATCCTCTGGCCCGGCGTCGAGGGCTACAACTACCCGTTCCAGACGCCGTACCGCGAGGCGTGGGCGCGGTTCCTCGACGGTGTCGGCGAGATCGCGGCGCGGTGTCAGGAGCGTGGGATCACGCTCTTCCTCGAGCACAAGAACTCCGAGCCGGCGATGAAGATCCTCATGCGCAACATCGGCATGACGCTGCACGTGATCCACACGCTCCGGGCTCGCGGGATCACGAGCGTCAAGGTGAACATGGACTGGCAGCACTTGCTGATGAACGGCGAGAACCTCGCGGAGTACGCGGCGCTGCTCGCGGCGGAGGGGCTGCTCGGGCACCAGCACGCGAACTCCGGCTGGGGCACCTTCGACGACGACAACATGGTGGGCGCGACAGCGTTCATGGAGACGCTCGAGCTCGCGCTCGAGCTTCGGCGCGCGGACTACGGCGCGAACGGTGAGCGTCTCGGCTTCGATCTCTACCCGTACACCGAGGACGCCGTCGCGGCCGTCAGGCGGTCGGTCGAGCAGTGGAACTTCATCTGGGACGTGTCGGGTCGGATCGACGACGCCGCCCTTCGGGAGGCCCAGCAGCGCAAGGACGCGGTTCGCGCGTACGAGCTGGTCTACGCCGCCCTCGGCGCCTAGCGCGATGACGCTCATCGCGGGCCTCGACGTCGGGACGACCGGTGTCAAGGCGATCGCGATCACGCCCGAGGGGAAGGTCGTCGCGCGGGCGGAGCGCTCGTACCCGCTCTCGACGCCGCGGCCGGGCTGGTCCGAGCAGGACCCGGAGGACTGGTGGCGCGCGAGCGAGGCCGCACTCGCGGAACTGGGCGGCGAGATCGTCGGAATCGGGCTGTCGGGGCAGATGCACGGCCTCGTGGCGCTCGATGCGGATGACCGCGTCGTGCGGCCCGCGATCCTCTGGAACGACCAGCGCACCGGAGCGGAGTGCAACGAGATCGAGGAGCGGATCGGCCTCGCACGCCTCATCGAGCTGACGGGGAACCGCGCTCTCCCTGGTTTTACTGCGCCGAAGCTCCTTTGGCTCCGCAAGCACGAGCCGGATGCCTACGCCCGCATCCACAGGATCCTGCTGCCGAAGGACTACGTCAGGCTGCGGCTCACAGGCGAGCACGCGATCGACGTTGCAGACGCGTCCGGGACGCTCCTCCTCGACGTCGCGGGCCGGCGCTGGAGCGACGAGGTCCTCGACGCGCTCGAGATCCCGTCGGCCTGGCTGCCGCAGGTGCTCGAGTCGCCGGCCGTGTCCGGGGTGACGGGAGACGACATCCCTGTCGCGGCGGGCGCGGGGGACTGTGCCGCCGCCGGCCTCGGAGTGGGCGCCGACCGTCCGGGGCCGGTCTCCATCGTCCTCGGCACCTCGGGTGTCGTCTTCGCGGCGCTTCCCGCGTACCGGCCGGACGATCGGGCTCGCGCGCATGTGTTCTGCCACGCGGTTCCGGGGGCGTGGCACGCAATGGGCGTGATGCTCTCCGCGGCGGGCTCGCTCCAATGGCTGCACGACACCGTTGCGCCGGGCCTGCCGTTCGAGGCGCTCGTTGCGGAGGCCGAGCCCTGGGAGCCCGGAGTCGAGGGCCTCCTGTTCCTGCCGTACCTTCAGGGCGAGCGGACACCGCACGCCGACCCGGACGCACGCGGCGCATTCGCGGGGCTCCAGCTCCGACACGACCGGGGCGCACTCGTCCGCGCCGTGCTCGAGGGCGTCGCCTTCGGGCTGCGTGACTCGCTCGACATCGTGCGAGATCTCGGGATCGAGGTCTCGAGCGCACGCGTCTCCGGCGGCGGCGCGCGCTCGGAGCTGTGGCTGCGGATCTGCGCCTCGGTGCTCGACGTCCCGATCGAGCGGATGGTCGTGGACGAGGGGTCGGCCTTCGGCGCGGCGCTGCTCGGTGGGGTCGCGGCCGGAGTCTTCGACGACGTCGGCGATGCCGTTGCGGCCACCGTGCGCACCAAGGACGTCGTCGAGCCCGACGCGGCCTGGCGCGACGCGTACGCCGAGCTGCTGCCGCGCTACCGAGGCCTCTATCCGGCCCTTCGCGGCCTGGACGGAGTTACAGTCGAGCGGTGAAAGCGGTTCTCTTCGAGCGTCCGCACGATGCCGCGCTCGTGGACCTCGAACGGCCCGCAGCCGGGCCGGGTGAGATCGTCGTCCGAAGCCACGTCGCGGGGGTGTGCCGAACCGACCTGGAGATGCTCCACGGCGGGCTGACGGACCCGCGCTGGGTGCGGTTCCCGCTCGTGCCCGGTCACGAGTGGAGCGGCACGGTGGCGGAGCTCGGCGACGGCGTCGACGACCTCGCGCTCGGGGACCGCGTCGTCTGCGAGGGGATGATCCCCTGCAACCGGTGCCGCCGCTGCAAGGACGGCAGCACGCACCTGTGCCTGAACTACGACCAGCTCGGGTTCACGCGCGGAGGCGGCTACGGGGAGTACGTGCTCGTGCCACGGCACGTCGTCCATCGCCTCCCAGAAGCGGTCTCGTTCGCGGCGGGCGTTCTCGTCGAGCCTGCCTCGTGCGTCCTACGCGGGCTCGAGCGCGGCCGGCCGCAGCCCGGTGAGAACGTCGGCGTGATCGGCATCGGCACGCTCGGGTCGCTCGCCGTCACGCTTGCGCGGCTGCACGCTCCCGGCGCGCTCGTCGCATTCGGCGTTCGCCCCGAGGAGCTCGACTTCGCTCGTCGCCTGGGCGCGACCGCGACCATCCATGTCGCGGAGGAGGATGCGGTCTCGGCGACCGAGCGCCTGGTCGGCGGAGGGCTCGACCTCGTGATCGAGACGGCCGGCGCGGTCGAGGCCGTGGAGCTCGCGACCCGCCTGGTGCGGCCCGGCGGCCGCGTCGTCCTGCTCGGCATCGCCGGGGAGGGAAGGACGCTCGAGCTGCCCGCGGACCGGATCATGTTCGGCGACATGGACGTGATCGGGAGCTGCTCGTACCCGACGTCCGCGTGGTCGCGCGTCGTTCGCCTGCTCGAGCAGGGCCTCGTCGACTTCGAGCCGATCGTGACCCATCGCTTCCCGATCGCCCGGTTCGAAGACGCGTTCACGGTGCTCGACGAGCGGCGCGGACTCGTCGCGAAGGTGCTACTCGAGCACGCGCTCTAGTCGCGGATGGGCAGGGGACCGAGCCGAACCGCCCCCTTTCGTCATACGATAACCATATAGGTAGACAGTCGGACGCCTAGGTGTTAGGTTCGCCGAGCTTTCGTCGTGCGGTACGAATAAAGGAGGGCTCAGTGGACTCGGAAGACCTCGGCGGCAAGACACCGCCGATGGATGACGACGAGCGGCGCGAGCTCGTGCTCGACCGTCGTCAGATACTCAAGCGCGCGGGCATCGGCGCTGCCGCGCTCACGGTGCCCGCGGCGGTCATGGCAACTCCCACGATGGGCGCGGTCACAGACGCGCTCGCAGCCGAGAGTTTCGTCAAGTCGCACCCGAAGTGGAAGTTCAACTTCGTCAACCACGTCACGACGAACCCGTTCTTCGTCCCGACGATCTACGGTGCTCAGGACGCGTGCTCGGTGTTCGGCACGTCGTACCAGTGGACGGGATCGACCACCTCCGACATCAGCCAGATGGTGAACGCGATGAACGCCGCGATCACGGCCAAGGCGGACGGGATCGCGGTCTGTCTCGTCTCGCTGACCGCGTTCAACAGCCCGACGAATCGTGCCCTGGACCGGGGCATCCCGGTGCTCAGCTACAACGCCGACGCCCCGAACAAGCGGCTGGCGTACATCGGACAGGATCTCTACCTGTCCGGATACAACATGGGCCAGCGAATCGTCGAGCTCGTCGGCAGCGGCGACGTCGCGCTCTTCATCGCGACGCCGGGCCAGCTCAACATCCAGCCCCGGATCGACGGCGCCATCGCCGCGATCAAGAAGTTCGGCAAGGGCAAGATCAAGACCACCACGACGGCGACCGGCGCGCTTCTTCCCGACGAGCTGGCGAAGATCGACGCGTACTACCTCGGTCACAAGAACCTCAAGGGGATGTTCGCGGTCGACTACGGCTCGACGGAGGGCATCGGCAGGGTCATGCAGAAGTACGGGCTCGCGAAGAAGGGCATCAAGGCCGGGGGCTACGACCTGGGGCCGCCAGTCCTCAAGGCGGTCCAGGCAGGTCACCTGGACTTCACGATCGACCAGCAGCCGTACCTGCAGGGCTGGCTCCCGGTTCTGCAGCTCTTCTTCTACAAGTACACGTCAGGGCTCGTGGCCCCGTCGGACACGAACACGGGAATCCTGTTCGTGACGAAGGGGAACGTGAAGCCGTACCTGACCACTAAGACGCGGTACGAGGGCAGCTCGAAGAAGCAGAAGTACCCGGTGACGCAGCCAGGCTAAGTGGCGCAGGCGGTCACAGAAGCCGGACCCCCACAAGCGCCGCGACGCGCCGGCATCGGCCGGCGCGTCGCAGGCGCGCTCATTCGTCGCCGCGAAGCGAGCATCGCGCTCGTCGCGCTGGGTCTCATCGTCTACTTCTCGCTCCGCACGGAGGCGTTCTTCGGCTCGGACAACGCACGCGTGATCGCAGAGTTCTCGGCGCCGATCGCGATCATCGCAGCGGGACAGGTAATGCTCCTCATCTGCGGGGAGATCGACCTGTCGGTCGGCCAGGTGTACGCGTTCTCGACCTGGATCTTCTACTTCGGGGTCACGGACTGGGGCCTGCCGATCTGGCTCGCCGTGATCGTCGGACTCCTCTCCGGCTCGGCCGTCGGGCTCGTCAACGGCATCATCACCGTCGGCGTCGGCGTGCCCTCGTTCATCACGACCCTCGGGATGATCTTCGTGTTGAACGGGCTCACGCTCGAGATCTCTGGCGCGTTCCCCGTCGAGACGCCCGGCGGCGCGACGTTCTTCCGGTTCTTCGGCGGGTCGCCGTATTCGACGGTCTACTGGGCGCTCGGGGTGATCGCCGTCATGACGATCCTGCTGAACCGGACGCGCTGGGGGCTTCACACGATCGCGACCGGCGGCAACCTGGTCGGGGCGAGCGAGAGCGGCGTCAACGTGCGGAAGGTGAAGGTCGGGAACTTCGTGCTCTGCAGCACGCTCGGGGCGCTGGCCGGCATCCTCGAGTCGACTCGCATCGACACGATTCAGGCCCTCCAGGGTGGCACGCCGCTCATGTTCTACGCCGTCGCGGCCGCCGTGATCGGCGGTACGTCGCTCTTCGGTGGCTCGGGCACGATCATCGGCGCGGCGCTCGGCGTGCTCGTGCTTGCCGTGCTGAACCTCGGCTTCACCCTCCAGGGGATCAGCGCCTATACGTTCGACCTCGTGCTCGGGATCGCGATCATCGTGTCGATGGCGTTGAACGTGACCCTCGAGCGAATCAGACAGTCGGGACGGCTCGGGAGCTCCGCGTGACGGTCGCCGCCGCCGCTCTCTCCGAGACCGCCCCGGATGCGATCCGCGTCGAGAGCCTGAGCAAGAGCTTCGGCGTCGTGCGAGCGCTCGAGGACGTCTCGCTCCACGTCCGCCCGGGCGAGGTGCTCGGCCTCATCGGCGACAACGGCGCGGGCAAGTCGACGCTCGTGAAGATCCTCACCGGCTTTCACAAGCCGGACTCGGGGAAGATCTTCGTCTTCGGGGACGAGGTGCAGCTCAAGTCCGTGACCCATGCGCGATCGCTGGGGATCGACACCGTCTTCCAGGACCTCGCGCTCGTGCCCGGCATGTCCGTCTACCACAACATGTTCCTGAACCGCGAGGTGACCCACGGGATCGGACCGATTCGGTTTCTGAACAACCGCGTGATGAAGAAGCGCGCACGCGAGTACCTCGAGGACATCGGGGTGCGCGTGCCGTCGATGAGCGCCGAGGTCGCCCGCATGTCCGGCGGCCAGCGCCAGGCGATCGCAATCGCCCGCTCGACGCACTCGGACGCGAAGATCCTGCTGCTCGACGAGCCCCTTGCGGCCATGGGCGCGCGCGAGGGCGCATTGATCATCGAGCTGATCGAGGAGCTGGGGAAGAGCGACGTCTCGATGATCGTGATCGCGCACAACTACGTGCACGTGCTCGAGATGTGCGACCGCGTCAACCTGCTCCGGAACGGCCGCATCATGCTCGACAAGCGGACGGACGAGACCTCGGTCGAGGAGCTGACCGAGATCGTCGCACGCGAGTACCGGCAAGTGTCGCAAGGCAGCACAGACGGGTAGCGTGGACCGTCGGCCCCGGCGTCTGACCTGGCTCGGCCAGGCCGGCTTCCGGCTCGAGATCGGCGGAGTCTCGGTCGTCGTCGACCCGTGGGTGAGCCCGCACGAGCAGCGTCTTGCGTCCATCCCGGCGGTGGAGATCGCGGCCGGCGGCCTGGACTGGGTGCTCATCACGCACGAGCACCTCGATCACCTCGACCTTCCGTTCCTGCCGGAGGTGCTCGAGCGCTCGCCGGGGGCCTCCATCGTGCTGCCGGCGCCGATCGTCCCGCTCGTGGAGGACATCGTCGACGAGTCGAGGATCGTCGCCGTCCAGCCCCACGACTCGCTCGACCTGGGCGGGCTCGAGGTCACGGTCGTGCCCGCGTTCCACGGGGTGACGATGGAGGACGCCTACGGTGACGGGAGCGCCGTCGGAGGCCGCCCGCGGTTCGTCGGCTACGTCCTCGGCCGGGACGCGCCCATCTACCACGCCGGGGACACGATCGTCACGGACGAGCTCGTCTCGGCGCTGCGACCGCTCGGGATCGACGTGGCGCTGCTCCCCGTCAACGGGCGCGACCCCGAGCGAGAGGCGCGCGGGATCGTCGGGAACATGGATGCCTCCGAGGCAATCGAGCTGGCGCTCGAGATCGGCGCGTCGACGCTCGTCCCGTATCACTGGGACGGCTTCTCGGGGAACACCGTCTCACCCGGTTCGGTCGTCGACCTCGCAGCCGGGCGGATCCACGTCGTCGTGCCGGCGCGCGATCGGGAGCTCGCGCCATAGCCGCGGCGCGGTCAGGTCAGCGGCGAGCCGTCTTCTTGCCGTCGCGCGCTGCGATGCGCTTGATGTCGGCGGCCGTGTCGGCGATGAGGATCTTCGTCGCCGCCTCGGCGCCGTCCCCGTTCCCCGCGGCGATCTCGTCGAGGATCGCGCGGTGCAGCGGCAGGGCGCGACTGCGCGAGCGCTTCGGCGTCGTCGTCAGCACGAACGTCGTCTTGAACACGGCGCGGAGGACGCCTCCGAGGTGCCCGAGCAGCTCGTTGTGGCAGGCGGACAGGATCCGGTCGTGGAACCGGAGGTCTGCCGCGAGGTACGCGTCCTGGTCGTCGACGCCCGCCTCCATGGCCTCGAACGCCTCCGCGATGCCCGCCGTCTCGTCCGCGCTCGCCCGCGATGCGGCGAGACGCGCGGCGAGCGGCTCGATCGCCAGGCGGACCTCGGTCGTGTCCTCGTACAGCTTGCGGTCGTTCGTCGTCTCGGCTCGCCAGCTGAGCACGTCGGGATCGAGGATGTTCCAGTCCGATCTCGCTCGAACGCGCGTGCCGATCTTCGGCTTGGCCTCGACGAGCCCCTTCGCCGCGAGGACGCGCACCGCCTCGCGCAGGACGGTCCGGCTCACCGCGAGGTTCGACGTGAGCTCGTCCTCCGGCGGCAGCGGATCGCCGGGCTGGATGGTCCCGCCGACGATCTGCAGGCCGATCGTGTGCACGACCTCGCCGTGGAGCCCACGCCTCGGGTACGTGAGGTGCCTCGTCATCGGCGCCGCAGCCGCATCATCGAATCGTATGGGCAAGCCGGGACAGGGTGAGTCCGCGTCGTGAGGTCAATCATCATACGATACGCATTCTTGGCCTCGGATCGCAGAACGAGAGGAGACTCGTGAGGAACGTCCCCGCGGACGGTCGGAATGGGCGTCGGCGCAGCGAGGAGTGGTTCGAGCGCCGCGATCTGGACGGCTTTCTGCATCGGTCGTGGCTGAAGTCGACGGGTGTCACCGACAAGACGTTCCGCGGCCGGCCGGTGATCGGGATCTGCAACAGCTGGAGCGAGCTCGTCAACTGCAATGTGCATCTGCGCGGCCTCGCCGAGTCGGTGAAGCGGGGTGTGCTGCAGGCGGGCGGGTTCCCGGTCGAGTTCCCGGTCCTGTCGCTCGGCGAGTCGTTGATGAAGCCGACGACGATGCTGTACCGGAACCTCATGGCGATGGACGTCGAGGAGTCCATCCGCTCGTACCCGCTCGACGGTGTGGTGCTCCTCACGGGGTGCGACAAGACGAATCCGGCGAGCATCATGGGCGCCGCCAGCGCGGACATCCCGACGATCGTCGTGACCGGCGGGCCGATGCTGAACGGGCACTGGCGCGGACGCGAGATCGGGTCGTGCAGCGACTGCTGGCACTACCACGAAGAGCTCCGCGCCGGACGCATCACCGAGGAGGAGTGGGTCGAGATCGAGAACTCGATGTCCCGCTCGAACGGGCACTGCATGACGATGGGCACCGCCTCCACGATGGCGTGCGTGACCGAGGCGCTCGGGCTGACGCTCCCGGGCGGGGCGGCCATCCCCGCCGTCGACGCCCGCCGGCACCAGCTGGCGGAGGAGGCGGGCCGCCAGATCGTGCAGCTCGCCGACT
This sequence comes from uncultured Actinomycetes bacterium, assembly GCA_963815895.1. Lineage (GTDB taxonomy): Bacteria > Actinomycetota > Thermoleophilia > Gaiellales > Gaiellaceae > GMQP-bins7. The sequence goes on from CAWFIP010000002.1 coordinate 2,082,112, forward strand.
CCGGCCTTCGCTTGTCGGACATCGTCACACGGGAGGCGCTCGAGAACGCGATCCGCGTGCTCCATGCGATCTCCGGCTCGACGAACGCGATCATCCACCTGATCGCGTACGCCGGCCGCCTGGGGGTCGAGCTCCCGCTCCAGCTGTTCGACGAGCTGTGCGCGACGACGCCGTGGCTCGTCGACCTGAAGCCGGCCGGCCGCTTCCTGATGGAGGACTTCTTCTATGCGGGCGGCGTTCCAGCGGTGATGAGCCAGATCACGGACCTCTTGCACCTCGACGCGATGACGGTGAGCGGCCTGACGGTCGGCGAGAACATCGCGGGCGCGGAGATCGTGAACGGCGAAGTCATCCGGACCGCGGACGACCCGCTCGACGAGGGCGGCGCGCTCGTCGTGCTCAAGGGCAGCCTCTGCCCGGACGGCGCGGTCATGAAGATCACCGCGGCCGATCCGGGGCTGCTCCAGCACGAGGGTCGGGCGCTGGTATTCGACGGGATCCACGACCTCGCCGCCCGGGTCGACGACCCCGACCTCGAGTGCGACGCCACGAGCGTCATGGTCCTCCGCAATGCAGGCCCGATCGGCGGCCCCGGCATGCCGGAGTGGGGCCATCTCCCGATCCCGGCGAAGCTCCTTCGCGCCGGCGTGACGGACCTCCTCAGGATCTCGGACGCGCGCATGAGCGGCACGTCGTACGGGGCGGTCGTGCTGCACGTCGCGCCCGAGTCAGCGATCGGCGGCCCCCTCGCGCTCGTCCAGGACGGAGACCCGATCCGGCTCGACGTGTCCGGGCGCAGCCTCGACCTGATGGTCGACGAGGCGGAGCTCGAGCGCCGGTCGGAGGCCTGGGAGCCACCGCCGCGCCATGACGACCGCGGCTACCGGCACCTCCACTCCGAGCACGTCCTGCAGGCGAACGAAGGCTGCGACTTCGGCTTCCTCCGCGGCAAGACGAAGGTCGTGCAGGACGCGGTGACGTACCTCTGACATGAAGGTTCTCGTCACGGGATCGCGAGGCAAGGTCGGACGTGCGCTCGTCCCGCGCCTGCAGGAAGCCGGCTACGACGTCCGCGCGACGGATCTCGCTGTCCCGACCTGGGACCGGGTCGCGCCGGGCGAGCCCGAGGACTACTGGCAGGTCGACCTCACCGACGCGGGAGCCGCGTACGCGGTTGCGGGCGCATGCGATGTCGTCGTCCACACCGCCGCGATCCCGCAACCGATCCACAACCCGCCGCACGTCGTGTTCGCGAACAACATGCTGAGCACGTTCAACGTCCTCGAGGCGGCGATCGCCGCGGGCGCGAAGCGGCTCGTGAACTTCTCGAGCGAGACCGTGCCCGGCTTCATCTTCGCGTACCGGCCGTTCAAGCCCGACTACCTCCCGGTGGACGAGGAGCACCCGATCCGGCCGCAGGACCCGTATGCGACCGCGAAGTGGTTCGGCGAGCTCCTATGCGACCGAGCGGTCGAGCGCGCGGACATCCGGTGCACGTCGATCCGCCCCTGCTGGGTGCAGGACGAGGCGAGCTACGAGCGCAATCTCGGCCCCATCGTCCGCGACCCCTCCATCACGATCGACAACTACTGCTCGTACGTCGACGTGCACGATCTCTGCGACGCGGTCGTGCTCGCGATCGAGACCGACCTACCGGCGCACGAGGTCTTCTACATCGCGTCGCCCGACACGATCGGCGGCCACCCGCTCGCCGAGACGGTCGCGACGTTCTACGACGGCGCCGACATCGAGATCCGGCCGACCGCCCGCGAGGATGCGTCGGCGATCTCGAGCGCGAAGGCCGAGCGCCTCCTCGGCTGGACGCCGACGCGTACGTGGCGGGACTACCTCGACGACGAGGGGAGAGCGCGCGCATGAGAACGAGGCGGCTCGGCTCGGCCGGGCCTGAGATCACGACCGTCGGCTTCGGCGCCTGGGCGATCGGCGGGCCCTGGCGCTTCGGCTGGGGCAGCGTGGACGACCAGGACTCCGTCGCCGCCGTCCGCCGCGCGATCGAGCTCGGGGTCAACTGGGTGGACACGGCGGCCGTGTACGGCCTCGGGCACTCCGAGGAGGTCGTCCGCCGGGCGCTCGAGCCGTACCGGCCCGGCGAGGACGTGTACGTGTTCACGAAGTGCGGCCGCCGTTGGGAGGGTCGCCCGGAGGGCGTCATCGAGAACGACCTCCGTCCGGAGTCGATCCGCGAGGAGTGCGAGGCGAGCCTGCGCCGGCTGGGAGTCGAGCGCATCGACCTGTACCAGGTCCACTGGCCGGACTGGACTACGGGAACGCTGCTCGAGGACTCGTGGGGGACGATGGTGGAGCTCGCGGACGAGGGGAAGGTCCGCTGGATAGGCGTCTCCAACTTCGACGAGCAGCTCCTCGCGCGCTGCGAGTCGATCCGTCACGTCGACTCGGTCCAGCCGACGCTGTCGCTTCTCCGACGTGGCTCGGCGAAGGCGATCATCCCCTGGGCGGCCGAGCACGGCGCCGGTGTGATCTGCTACTCGCCGATGGCGTCGGGGCTGCTCACGGGTGCGTTCGACCGGGCGCGGCTCGCGGGGCTCGGGGATGACGACTGGCGCCGGCTGTCCGCCGCGTTCCAGGAGCCGGAGGTCTCGCGGAGCCTCGCGCTCGTCGACCGCCTGCGCACGATCGCGGACGACCTCGCGACCAGTCCAGCCGCCCTTGCTGTCGCGTGGGTACTCGCGCAACCAGCTGTCACCGGGGCGATCGTCGGCGCCCGCACCGCCCGCCACGTCGACGGCTGGGCGCCCGCCTCGGATCTCGTGCTCGACGAAGAAGTCCTTCGGAAGATCGGGCGCGCAATCGAGGAGACCGGCGCCGGCTCCGACGATCCGCCCGCGCCGCCCGCGCACATCCGTCCGCCGGCCGCCGCGGAGGCGTCGCCGTGAGGCTCGGACTGCTCTCGACAGCGAGGATCAATGACGCCATCCTCGGCGGCGCGAAGGACACCGACCGGGTCGAGGTGGTCGCGGTCGCAAGCAGGGACGACGCGCGTGCCGAGGCGTACGCGCGCGAGCACGGAATCGCCCGGAGCCACGGCTCCTACGAGGCGCTGCTCGCCGACGACGAGGTCGACGGCGTCTACATCTCGCTGCCGAACCGACTCCACCACGAGTGGACGGTCGCGGCACTCGCTGCGGGCAAGCACGTCCTCTGTGAGAAGCCCTACTCGCGCCGGCCCGCCGAGGTCGAGGAAGCGTTCGCCCGCGCCGACTCCGCTGGAGTCGTCCTGATGGAGGCGTTCATGTACCGCCATCACCCGCAGACCGCGGCCGTGAAGACGCTCGTCGAGGACGGCGCCGTCGGGAAGGTGCGGCTCGTGCGGGCGTCATTCCGGTTCGTGCTGCCGACGCTGGACGACATCCGGGCGAATACCGAGCTCGACGGGGGCGCGCTCATGGACGTCGGCTGCTACTGCGTCTCCGGGTCGCGGCTGCTCGCCGGCGAGCCCGAGCACGTGCGGGCGGAGCAGGTGCTCGGCCCCTCCGGAGTCGACATGTCGTTCCACGGGACGATGCGGTTCGCGGGTGACGTGGTCGGGCAGTTCGACTGCTCGTTCGCGTTGCCCAGCTACCAGCGGCTCGAGGTCGACGGGGAGGAGGGGACGCTCGTCGTCGAGTCGCCCTGGCGCACCGACTGGCTGGGAGACGTGCTCCTGCGCCGCGACGACGAAGTCGAGCGCCTCGACGTGCCGGGCGGTGATTCGTACCGCCTCGAGCTCGAGAACTTCGCGGACGCAGCGGAGGGCAAGTCGCCCGCTCTCCTCGGCCGGGAGGACGCCCTCGGCCAGGCTCGTACGATCGACGCTCTCTACCGCTCGGCGGCGGAGAGACGCCTGATCGAGCTCTAGGTCACGCGTCCGCGAGCGGCAAGGCGTCGATCGAGCCGTCCGCGATGCGCCATGCGGCGAGCTCGCCCGTGCGCACCGTGTAGATGAGGTACGGCCGGCCAGCCCAGAGGCCGACGTTCTCGACGTCCGTCCGCGAAGGGCGCGGCGGCGACGACAGGTGCGAGTGGAACACCGCGAGCTCGTAGCCCTCGTCCTCGAGGAACCACGTCTCGGGATCGACGTCCAGCTCGAAGCGGTAGGGCGAGGCAGCCGCGTTTCGGCCCGGGACGTAGCGCTCGGCGACGTCGCCGCGGAGGACGAGGAGACCGCAGGCTTCGTTCGGCTTCTCGGACTCGGCGTGCTCGCGGAGCGCGGCCCGAACAGCCGCGGGCACTACCACCACACGGTGCGCTCCATCGCGTCCTCGACGTCGTCCCGCTCCCAGAAGTCGGCCGAGAGGTACTTCCAGCCGCCGTCCGCGAGGACGCAGACGACGACGCCCTCGTCGAGCTCCTCAGCGAGCCTCCGGGCGGCGTGGACGACCGCGCCCGAGGAGACGCCGCCGAAGATCCCCTCGCGGTCGAGGAGCGCCCGCAGCCCGGCGACGGCCTCCTGGTTCGAGACGAGGAGCTTCCGGTCGAGCTTCGAGACGTCCAGGATCGGAGGGACGTAGCCGTCCTCGAGCGACCGCAGGCCCATGACCCCGTCGCCCGGGAGCGGCTCCGCCGCCGCGATCACGATCTCGGGGAACGCCTCGCGGAGGCGCTCTCCCGCCCCCATCAGCGTCCCGCCCGTGCCGAGCCCCGCGACGAAGACGTCGACGCGGTCGAGGGCGGCGGCGATCTCGGCGCCGGTTCCCTCGTAGTGCGCGAGCGGGTTCGCCTCGTTCGCGTACTGGAAGGGCATGAAGTAGGACGGGTCGCGCTCCGCGAGCTCGAGCGCGAGGCGAACCGCGCCGTTCGAGCCTTCCTCGGGCGGCGACTCGACGATCTCCGCGCCGTAGAGACGGAGCAGGCGTCGACGCTCCTCGGTCACGTTGGCCGGCATCACGCACGTGAGCGGGTAGCCGCCGAGCTTCGCCACGAGCGCGAGGGAGATCCCCGTGTTCCCGCTGGTCGGCTCCAGCAGCCGCCGGCCCGGCTCGAGCTCGCCCGAAGCTTCTGCGCTGTCGATCATGGCCTTGGCCACACGGTCCTTGATCGAGCCCGTCGGGTTCTGGCCCTCGAGCTTCGCGTACAGCCTGACCGACGGCGACGGGGACAGCCGCTCGAGCTCGACGAGCGGCGTCGAGCCGATCAGGCCGAGGATGCCGGTTTCGAGCCTAGATCCCACCGGCCATCGCCGGCAGGAGGATCACGGTCGCGTCCTGGCGCACGGGCGTCTCGAGCCCGTCGAGCGTGCGGACGTCCTCGCCGCCGAGGTACACGTTCACGAAGGAGCCGAGGTTCCCGTTCTCGTAGAGCTGCGCCCGCAGCTGCGGGTACTGCTCGACGAGGTTCTCGATCACGTCCCCGACCGTCTCACCGTCGGCCTCGAGCTCTCGCGCTCCGCCGACGTCGGCGCGGAGCATCGGTGGAATGCGGACGCGTGTCATGCGTCGTAGACCGCCGGTGCGTTGCAGAACTCGACGTAGTCCACGTACTCCGTGATCGTCGGGTGCTCGCCGCACACCGGGCAGTCCGGATCGCGGCGGACCGTGACCTCGTCCAGCGTCGTCCCGAGGGCGTCGAACAGGAGCAGCCGGCCGATGAGCGAGTCGCCCCGGCCGAGAATCAGCTTCAGCGCCTCGTTCGCCTGCAGGGAGCCGATGATCCCGGGCAGGACGCCCAGGACGCCGCCCTCGGCGCAGCTCGGCGCAAGCTCGGGGGGCGGCGGCTGCGGGAAGAGGCATCGGTAGCACGGGCCGACGCCGGGCGAGAACACCGTGAGCTGGCCCTCGAAGCGGAAGATCGACCCGTGCACGACCGGGATCCCGTGCCAGACGGACGCGTCGTTCAGGAGGTACCGCGTCGGGAAGTTGTCGGCGCCGTCGACGATCACGTCCCAGCCCTCGCCGAGGATGCGGTCGACGTTCTCCGACGTGAGCCGCTCCTCGAACGGCCGCACGTCGACGTCCGGGTTCAACGCCTCGAGCGTGCGCTTCGCCGAGAGCACCTTCGGCTCACCGAGCCGGTCGGTGGAGTGGACGATCTGGCGCTGGAGGTTCGACTCGTCGACGACGTCCGCATCGACGATGCCGAGCGTGCCGACGCCTGCGGCGGCGAGGTAGAGCGACGAGGGCGAGCCCAGCCCGCCGGCGCCGATCAGGAGGACGCGTGAGTCGAGCAGGCGCTGCTGGCCTTCCTCGCCCACCTCCGGGATGAGGAGATGCCGGCTGTAACGGGCGCGCTGCTCGCCGGAGAGGACGCGCGGGATCGTGACCTCGAAGCCGTTGCGCTTCCAGTCACTGAAGCCGCCTGCGAGGTTCACGACGTTCTCGTAGCCGAGCTCCTCGAGTGCCTTCGCGGCGAACGCAGAGCGCGATCCGGCGGAGCAGTACACGACGAGCGGGCGCGTCTTGTCCGGCACGAGGCCTTCGATCCGCTGTTCGAGGCGCCCGCGACCCGTGTAGATCGCGTCGGGTATGTGCCCTTCCTCCCACTCGTCGGGCTCGCGGACGTCCACGAAGAGCGGAGAGTCAGGGCTCTGGTGGCGCTCGCGCGCGTCGAGGCTCGAGATCTCGTCGATCTCGTCCTTCACGCGTGCGAGCAGCTCTCGGTACCCGGCCATTACTTTCCGAACTATAGCGGCGGGTTCTCGCCGGCAAGCCAGGCCTACGACGCGCCGCCCACGGCTATCGTCGCCGCGTGACCGCGCGTACGCGCATCCTCGGCCTCGTCGCGCTCGCCTCGGCGGCCGCCATCGCCGTCGTCGCGGTCGCCGTCGTCTCCGCCGGTGACGGCTCGAACGAGCCGTCCATGGAGGTGAAGCCGCGCCCGGGGCGCCCGCCGCTCTCGCTCGCGCTCGGCTTCCGGACCGACCCCGAGGCTCGCGATCTCGCACGTGGTGCGAACCTCTACGCGCGGGGCGACTATGCCGCCGCCGCGAAGCTCTTCGCGAGGCACGACTCGCTCGAGGCGAAGGTCGGGCTCGCGCTCACGTCCTGGCCCGAGGGGTACGACCGGCTCGAGCAGCTTGCGAAGCTCTATCCGGAGGACGGCCTCGTGCAGCTCCATCTCGGGCTGGCTCGGTTGTGGGCGGGTCGCGGCGACCCGGTCGCCGCATGGCAGGCCGTCGAGGACTCAGACCCCGACTCGCCGTACGCCGTGCTCGCCGGCAACCTCCTCTTCCCACGACTTCCGCGGGGCTTGCCGACCTTCGTGCCGTCGTTCACCGCCCCCGTCGACATCGTGAAGCTCCCGCCGGCGAAGCAGCTTGCGGCACTGCGGGCGCGGGCGGAGCGGGGCGGGGTCCGGGAGCTCCTGCTCTACGGCCTCGGCCTCCAGCGTGTGGGACGCCCCGTCTCCGCGCGCGAAGCGTTCGCGCGTGCCGCGCGGATCGCCCCGCGCGATCCGGAGGCGAACGTCGCTGCCGCCGTCGGACGCTTCGACAAGGCTCGTCCCGCAGACGCCTTCGGTCGCCTGGGCCCGCTGACGAGGCGCTTCCCGAACGACCCGACGGTCCGGTTCCACCTCGGTGTGCTCCTGCTCTGGACAGCCCGGATCGGCGAGGCCGAGCGCCAGTTCAGGCTGGCGGCCGCGACGAAGCCGGGCTCACCGATCGCGCAGGAGGCAGAGCGCTACCTCGAGACGATTCACCGGGCACGCGCCGCGGGGGGCTGAAAGGCGATTCTTTGACGCCAGCCGTCGTCGTGACTACCGTGTGACCGCCGAGCGACGAAGAGGGGGCGCGGTTGGCCGGAGCCGAATCGGAGAGCACCACCCGCCGAGCGCCGATCGAGGAGGTGCTCGCGACGGACGAGGCGCAGCGGCTGCTCGAGACCGGGCAGCAGGCGGGCCGGCTCGACGCCGACGAGATCACCCTCGCACTCGACGAGCTCGGGCTCGACGCTGCGCAGCTCGACGAGTTCTACGCCGCGCTGGACGAGGCGCAGATCGAGGTCGTGCAGGCGGGTAACGACGCCGAGCCGGAGCCCGAGCCGGCGAACGTCGTCTCCGGCGAGATCACGACCGACTCACTGCAGCTCTTCCTCAAGGACATCGGGAAGGTCCCGCTCCTGACCGCGGCGCAGGAGGTCGAGCTTGCGAAGCGGATCGAGCGCGGCGACCACAGCGCCAAGCAGGCGATGGTCGAGGCGAATCTGCGCCTCGTCGTGTCCATCGCCAAGCGCTACCGGAACCAGGGGCTTCCCTTCCTCGACCTGATCCAGGAGGGCACCATCGGTCTCGTCCGCGCCGCCGAGAAGTTCGACTACCGCAAGGGCTTCAAGTTCTCGACGTACGCCACGTGGTGGATCCGCCAGGCGGTCGCACGAGCAATCGCGGACAAGGGGCGGACGATCCGGATGCCCGTACACGTCGTCGAGAAGCTCAACCGCATCCTCCGCTCGGAGCGGAAGCTGCGTGCCGAGCGCGGCCGCGAGCCGACCATCGAGGAGATCGCGCGCGAGCTCGAGATGTCGTCCGAGGAGGTCGAGCACATCCGCCGGAGCGCGCAGACGCCGGTCTCGCTCGAGAAGCCCGTCGGCGACGACGACGAGTCCGAGTTCGGCCATTTCCTCGCCGACGAGTCGGCGCCGTTGCCGGACGAGCTCGCCGAGACCGCACTGCAGCGTGAGTCGCTGCGGAAGATCCTCGAGTCGCTTTCCGAGCGCGAGCGGCGCGTCCTCGAGCTGCGCTACGGGCTGGACGGTCAACAGCCCCGGACGCTCGACGAGGTCGGGCGCGCCTTCAACGTCACCCGCGAGCGGATCCGGCAGATCGAGCACCAGGGGCTGAAGAAGCTTCGCGCGCTGGCCGACGCGCAACGCGTGCGTGACGTCGCCTAGGCCCGACTAGACTGCGCGGCCGTGGGGCCGCCGTCCGACGCACTCATCGACAGTCTCGCCGCGTTCGTCGCGATCCCGTCCGTCAGCGCGGACGCCGCACACGCGACCGACATCGACGCGGCAGCTGCCTGGATTGCCGAGTACATCCAGGCCGGCGGCGGGACGGCGGATCTCGTCCCGTGGGGCGATCGACCGCTCGTCATCGGCGAGATCCCCGCCTCGGAGCGGCCCGACTCGGCACCGACGATCCTCACGTACGCGCACTTCGACGTGCAGCCGCCGGACCCGCTCGAGCTCTGGGAGTCGCCGCCGTTCGAGCTGACGCGCCGGGACGGGAAGCTCTTCGCGCGGGGCGTCGCGGACGACAAGGGGAACATGTTCACCCTCGTCGAGGCCGCGCGGCAGCTTGCCGTCGAGGGCTCGCTTCCGGTGAATGTCCGCTTCGCCTTCGACGGCGAAGAGGAGGTCGGCGGCGACTCGATCGTCCATTGGCTCGAGCAGGACGAGGGCCGTGCGGATGTGGCGCTGATCCTCGATGGCTCCATGGCCACGCGCGACCTGCCCATCTTCTACGTCGGCGTTCGCGGGATGCTGTATTTCCACCTCCACGTGCGCACGGGCAGCACCGACATGCACTCGGGCATGTTCGGCTCGGCGGCGCTCAACGCGACGCATGCGCTCATGAGCGCGCTCTCGAAGGTCGTCGCGGGGCCGGACGGGTACCTTCCCGAGGCGCTTCGCGCCGGGAGGGCGGCGCCGTCGGAGGAGGAGCTCATGGCCTGGGCGCAGCTTCCGAGCGGCGCGGAGCAGCTCGAGCACCACGGTGCGGTCCCGATCGGCCCGGGCGCAGCCGACGACTTCTACCTGCGGACGTTCGCCGACACGTCGCTCGACGTGAACGGGATCGCGAGCGGATCGCCCGACCTGGTGAAGACGGTGCTTCCCGTCGATGCGCGCGCGAACGTGTCGATTCGCCTCGCGCCCGGGCAGGATCCGGAGGAGATCCGCCGGGCGTTCGAGGGGCTGGTTCGCGAAGGGCTCCCGGAAGGAGCCGAGCTCGACATCACCGTCAAGAACTCCGCGCGTCCCGCGCTGACCCCGCCCGATGCCGAGGCGATCCGCCTTGCCGGAGACGCGTTCGAGGAGATCCTCGGTACGCGGCCGCTGCTCGTGCGGACCGGCGGGACGCTGCCCATCTACGCGGCGCTCGTCGATCGCGGCCTGCCGACGCTCGCGACTGGGTTCGGAGTCGAGGGCGAATGCAACGTGCATGCGCCGAACGAGAACGTCCCGGAGGATGCGATCGACCTCGGAGTCGCAACGATGCGGAACGTCTTCACACGGCTCGGAGCGCTTGACCGCTAGAGCGTCCTTCACGAGCCCGCTGGCCGAGGAGCTCGCGGACGACGTCCTCGAGCGCTTCCTCCGCTATGTCCAGGTGGACACGCAGGGGGCGTTCCGCGTCGCCCGGAGGCCGAGCACTGAGAAGCAGCTCGATCTCTCGCGGATGCTCGTCGAGGAGCTCCGCGAGCTCGGCCTTGCCGACGCCCACCTGAACGAGGGCGCGTCGGTCGTCGCCGGTCTGCCCGGGAGCGACGGCGCGCCGGTCGTGGGCCTCATCGCACACGTGGACACGACGCCCGACGTTCTCGGCGCAGGGGTCGCGCCGATCGTCCACCGCGCGTGGGGAGGAGAGCGGATCGACCTGCCCGGCGATTCGCGGCAGTCGCTCGATCCCGCGCAGCTGCCGGCGCTCGCGGAGCGTGTCGGCCACGACATCGTCACGAGCGACGGGACGACTCTGCTCGGCGCCGACGACAAGGCGGGGATCGCCGAGATCATGGCCGCCGTCGCGTACCTCGCGAGGAATCCGGAGCGGCCACGGGCGCCGATCCGCGTGGCGTTCACCGTCGACGAGGAGGTGGGCCGCGGCGCCGAGGACTTCGATCTCGAGGCGTTCGGCGCGGACGTCGCGTACACGCTCGACGGCTCAGGCCTCGGCGAGGTCGAGATCGAGACGTTCTCCGCGCGCTCCGTGCGCGTGACGATCCACGGACGGTCGGTCCATCCCGGCACTGCCAAGGGCAAGCTCGTGAACGCCGTCAAGCTCGCGGCGGAGCTCGTCGACGGGCTTCCCGCCGGCCGGCTCTCCCCGGAGACGACGGAGGAGCGCGAGGGCTACGTCCACCCGCACCGGATCTCGGGGAACGCCGAGGAGGCGATCGTCGACTTCATCGTCCGCGACCACGACGACGCGCTGCTCGAGGAGCACACGCAGCTGCTGCGCACGCTCGCGAACGGCATCGCCGAGCGCGAGCCGCGTGCGCACGTCGAGATCGAGGAGCAGGACTCCTACCGGAACATGCGCCCCTTCATCGAGGAGACGCCGCGCGTCGTGGACGCGGCGTTCGAGGCGATTCGCCGGGTCGGCGTCGAGCCGAGGCTCACGATCACCCGCGGCGGCACGGACGGCGCAGAGCTCTCGGCGCGCGGACTGCCGACGCCGAACCTCTTCACCGGCGGCCAGGAGTACCACTCGGTCCGCGAGTGGGCGAGCGTCCAGGACATGGCTGCCGCAGCCGCGATGATCGTGGAGCTCATGGGGGTCTGGACCGAGCCCGCGTAGGGCACCCCTCGCGGGCTACGCTGGCCGCGTGGCGAAGCTCGTCGGGATCAACCACATTGCCGTCGAGGTCGGCGACGTGGACGAGGCGATCGCGTTCTTCGCCCAGATCTTCGACGACGTGACGCTGCGGGGGCGATCCGGGAACATGGCCTTCGTCGACCTGGGCGACCAGTTCATCGCGCTCGAGTCGGTGCGCGGGCCGGTGTCCGGCGGGCACTTCGGGCTCGTCGTCGACGATCGGGACCAGACCGTCCTGAAGGCACGCGAGGCGGGTGCCGAGATCGTCGGCAGCCACGACGTGCTCGATCCGTGGGGCAACCGCTGGCAGGTCGTCGATTACCGCGACATCCAGTTCACGAAGACGCCTCGCGTCCTCGAGGGCATGGGCCTCGACGGGCTCGAGAAGTCCGATCGCGCGCTCGACGAGCTGCGCGCGAAGAACCTCGCGGACTGACGTTGCGGCGCCGGTGGCGCCCTTGAGACGATCCGCTTCGTGAAAACCGTTGTAGTGACCGGAGCGTCCTCCGGGATCGGCCTTGCGAGCGCGGTGCGGCTCGCGGGTGCCGGCTGGTGCGTCTTCGGCGGCGTACGGGCGGAGGCCGACGCGAAGGCGCTGCGCGAGCGCGGCATCGAGCCGCTCGACCTCGACGTCACGGACGCCGCGCAGATCGCGGCCGCGGCCGAGGCCGTGGGCCCGAGCCTCGACGGGCTCGTGGACAACGCGGGCATCGCCATCGCGGCCCCGCTCGAGCTCGTCCCGCTCGACGAGCTTCGCCACCAGCTCGAGGTGAACGTCGTCGGACAGGTGGCGGTCGCTCAGGCGTTCCTCCCGGCCCTGCGCCGCGCGCGGGGACGCGTCGTGCTCATGGGCTCCATCGGCGGCAAGAGCGCGCTCCCGTTCCTCGGGCCCTACGCGGCGTCGAAACACGCGCTGGAGGCCGTCGCCGACTCGCTTCGCGTCGAGCTGCGCCCGTGGGGGATCGAGGTCGCGATCGTCGAGCCCGCGAGCATCGCCACTGCCATCTGGGCGAAGGGAGCCGCGCGCGCGGACGAGCTGCGCGCGAGCTTCCCCGCGGACGTCGCCGAGCTTTATGCGCCTGCGGTCGCGAGCTTCCGGAAGGTGGCGCTCGCGCGCGGCCCGGGCGCCGACGCCGACGAGGTCGCGAAGGCGGTCGAGCACGCGCTCACGGCTGCTCGTCCGAAGGCGCGGTACCTCGTCGGACGGGACGCGCATCTGCGCCGGTGGATCGAGCGGCTCCCGACGCGGCTGCGCGACCGGCTGCTCGCGAAAGCGCTGACCCGCTAGCCGCTCTCAGGCGTCGTGGACGCCGCAGCCCAGCCACTCGTGGCCGAAGCGCCGCATCTCGTGCACGATCGGCAGCAGCGCCTGGCCCTTCGGCGTCAGCTCGTACTCCACGCGCGGTGGTGACTCCGGGTAGCTCCGGCGGACGACCATCTCCTCCGCCTCGAGCCAACGGAGCCGCTCAGCGAGCGTCCGCGGGCTGATTCCCTCACAGGACCGTTCGAGCTCCGTGAAGCGGCGCGGCCCTTCTGAGAGGTCGTGGACGATGAGCACCGTCCACTTCGAGCCCACGATCTCGGCTGCCGTCGCCACCGAGCAGATCCCGGACTCGTGTACGGGGAGCATCGTGCGTTCTTCCACGGACCCTCAGTGTACGACCGTCAGGCGCCTGCCGGGCTCTGCGCCGTGTAGAGCCGCGTGACCTGCGGTTTCACGACCTTCCCGCCGAACTCGTCACGGGCGATGCGCTCCACCTCGCCGAGAATTTCCTCCCGTTCGGTGGGCTCGAGACGTGCGATCGGTGAGAACGTCGCGAAGAGGACGCGGATACCACTTGCGTCCCACGCGCGGCTCGAGCGGATCAGCTCCAGCTCGGCGCGCTCGAACCCGGCCTCGGCCAGTGCAGCCAGCGCAGCCTCGGAGTCGCGGGAGATCCCGCGTGCGCCGGGGCTCGAGGGCAGGTCGGTCATCAGGTGATCGATCGCGTCACGGAACGGATCCGGTCGCGAGCTGTCTCCGAAGTGCGTCCACCACATCGCCCACCAGCCGCCCGGGCGGAGCGCGCGGCGGACGACCGCGAGGCCGGTCCGAGGCTCCACCCAGTGGAACGACGACGCAGCGACGGCGAGATCGAACGTCGCGTCGGGGAGGACCGCCTCCTCGAGTGTCGTCCGCAGGATCTCCGGTCGGCCGTCCGTGACCGTCGGCAGGTAGGCGGCGAGCTCGGGATCCGGCTCGATCGCGACGAGCCGCGCGGCGCCGCGCTCGAGGAGCGGCCGGCTCGCCTGGCCCGTGCCGGGGCCGATCTCGAGCACGACGGCACCGGGGCCGAGCCCGCAGCGCTCCACGAGGACGTCGTAGACGCGGTCGGGATGGCCTGGTCGCGCCTGGTGGTAGCCCGCTGGGTCGAGCCCGAAGACGCGACGGCCTTCGCTGCGGTCGAACGTCTTGCGCACGCTCGCTAGCTCCAGGGCGGCGGGTTGTGCACCCAGCGGCCGCCGACCATCGTCGCCACGACCTCGACGCTCTCCAGCTCGTCGGGCGGGCACTCGAGCGGATCCCGGCTCAGCACGACGAGATCGGCGAGGTAGCCGGGGAGGAGCTTCCCGCGGGAGCGCTCGTCGCCCGCGAGCCAGGCGGGGTTCACCGTCGACGCGAGAAGCGCCTGCTCGACCGTGAGGCGCTCGTCCGGGTGCCAGGCCGGCCGGTCGTCGATCGTGCGGAGCACGCCCGCGCGGATCCCGGCGAGCGGGTCGAGCTCCTCGATCGGCGCGTCGGAGCCGTTCGCGACGACCGCGCCCGACTCCCAGAGCGAGCGGAACGCGTAGGCGCCGGCGGTCCTGTCGCCCCAGAACCGGTCCGCGAGGTCGCGGTCCGACGGTGCGTGGCTGAACTGGACGGAGCAGGCGACGCCCAGCTCGGCGAAGCGCGCGAGGTCCTCGGGCGCGAGGCACTGCGCATGCTCGATCCGCTGGCGCAGGCCGAGCGGTGCCCACGCCTCGCGCGTGCCCTCGAACGCATCGAGCGCCTCGCGGTTCGCGCGATCTCCGATCGCGTGCACCGCGACGGGCCAGCCCGCGCGCGAGGCACGCCTCACGACCTCGGCGAGCTCGTCGCCGCTCGTGATGCGCACGCCCGAGCCGTCGAGCATCCACGCGGTCTGTGAGCCGAGGGTGCCGTCCATGAACACCTTGAGGTAGCCGATCCGCAGGTATCCGTCTCCGAGCCGCGAGCGGAAGGTGAGGGACTCGAGCTCGTCGAGCCGCTCGTACGGCACGGACTGCCAGACGCGCAGGTTCAGCCCTTCGTCGTCCGCGATCCGCTGGAAGATCCGGGCCGCGCCGAGCCAGCCGTCCTTGTCGTGAACCGCGACCACGCCACGGCTCGCCGCGAGGCGGAGGCCGTCGCGGGTCGCGCCGACCCACTCGTCCTCCGACGCGGCGGAGAAGCGCGCCCGGTATTGCCACGCCGACTCCTCGCGCAGGATCCCCGTCGGCTCGCCCGACGCGTCCCGTTCGACGACCCCGCCGTCGACCTCGAGATCGTCATCCGCGAGCGCGAGCGCGGCGGAGTTGAGCCACAGCGAGTGGTAGTCCTTCGCCCACAGCGCGGCCGGGGTCGAGCCCGTCACCTCGTCGAGCGCTTCCTTGGTCGGCTGTGTCTCCCACTCGGAGGAGCGCCAGCCGGTCCCACGGACCCAGGTGCCACCCGAGCCGTGCGAGCGGACGCGCTCGAGCGCCTCCGCGAGCGCGTCGACGGCGTCGAGCTTCACGTCCCGTTGCGCAAGGGACCACGACGGGAAGTGGACGTGCGAGTCGGTGAAGCCCGGTAGCACGCAGCGTCCGCCGAGATCGACGACCTCGGGGCTCGGCAGAGCGCGCTCGTGGGTGCCGACGCCGCCTGCCACCCGGTCGCCGGCGATCGCCAGAGCGCGTGCCAGCGGGAGTGCCGAGTCCATGGTGCGGACGACCCCGTTTTCGAGGAACATGCGCGGCGACTGTACCGACGAAGGAGGGGACCGGGATGCTCGCGCACGTCGCCGTGAACGTGACCGACTTCGAGACTGCAAAGCGCTTCTATCTCGGCGCGCTGGCCTCGTTCGGCTATCGGCTCGTGTACGAGGAGGAGGGCAAGCTCGCGTATCTCGCGGACGAGCACGGCCTCGACTTCGGGCTCGGGCGCCGCGAGCCCGTCGGTGGCGCTCACGTGGCCTTCGAATGTGCGAACCGGGAGCAGGTCGACGCGTTCTACGAGGCAGCGCTCGCTTCCGGCGGCAAGGACAACGGCCCGCCGGGGATCCGCGCCCGGTATGCGCCGGACTACTACGCGGCCTATGTGCTCGACCCGGACGGCAACAACATCGAGGCGGTCTGCCACCACGCACCCTGAGCCGGCCGTCGCGCCGGGCTGGAAGCGCCGGGGCACCGCCTTACAATTCGGCCCGTGCCCTGGGAGCCTTTGACCGAGGAGCAGCTCGAGATCCGGGAGCTCGTGCGCTCGCTCGCGCGTGAGCGCATCGCCCCGCGAGCCGCAGAGATCGACGCCTCGCACGAGTTCCCCTGGGACATCGTCGAGCTCTACCGCGAGCACGAGCTCTTCGGCCTCCTGTACGACGAGCGCTACGGCGGAGCCGGCACGGGCACGCTGCTCTCGCTCGTCGCCATCGAGGAGGTCTCGAAGGTCTGCGCGACGAGCGGGCTCATCCTCGCGGTGCAGGAGCTCGGGTCGCTCGCACTGAAGCTCGCCGGCTCGGAGGAGCAGAGGGAGCGCTATCTCCCGAAGCTGGCGTCCGGGGAGTGGCTTGCGGCGTACGCGCTCACCGAGGCGGGCTCCGGCTCGGACTCGGCGGCGATGCGGACGACAGCCCGCCGAGACGGCGACGAGTACGTCCTCGACGGCTCGAAGCGCTTCATCACGAACGCAGCTGTTGCGAACCTCTACACCGTGTTCGCGAAGACCGACCCGGACGCGGGTCACGCGGGCATCTCGGCGTTCGTCGTCGAGTCCGAGACGCCCGGGTTCGAGGTCGCGCGCCTCGAGCCCAAGATGGGGATCGCCGGCTCGACGACCGGCGAGCTCGTCTTCGACGGAGCGCGCGTCCCCGCGGCGAATCTCGTCGGCGAGGAGGGCGACGGCTTCAGGGTCGCGATGCGCGTGCTCGACCGCTCGCGACCGGGCGTCGCGGCGCAGGGGCTCGGGATCGCACAGGGTGCGACCGACTACGCGCTCGACTACGCGCGTTCACGGGAGACGATGGGTAAGCCGATCGCGGAGCACCAGCTCGTCGCGGCGAAGCTCGCGGACATGGAGACGCAGACGGAGGCAGCCCGCGGCCTCCTGTACCGCTTCGGGCGCATGGTCGACGAGGGCGCTCCCGAGGTCGAGCTCACGAAGGCGTCGGCGATGGCGAAGCTGTACTGCACCGACACGGCGATGTGGGTCACGACCGAGGCAGTGCAGATCCTCGGCGGCTACGGCTACATCAGGGAGTACCCGGTCGAGCGCATGATGCGCGACGCGAAGATCACGCAGATCTACGAGGGGACGAACGAGATCCAGCGCATCGTCATCGCCCGCGAGATGCTGCGGGAGACGCGGGCGTCTCTCCTCGCCGGCGTCGTCGTAGGGCGCGCGACACCCACGACGAGGGACAGCGTTGCGTGCCCTTGAGCAGTCTGTGACGCGCGCCGTAAGCATTTCGTACGGATGGCGCCGCCCGCCGTGACCGGTGGATAAGGGTCGGAGAAGCACTTCGTGGGCTTTCGCCCCGGGGTGCCCGATCGATGGTTGTTCCAACCAACGACAAGGAGTCGGGAATGAAGCGCACGACAGTGCTCACGACGTTCCTGCTCGTGGCGGCGTCCGCGCTCGTGGTCGTCGCGGCGGCGGCGGGCCGCGGTGGTCCCGGGAACGACAACAAGGGCAAGAAGAACGGTCGCGCCGCGGCAGCCGTCACCGTCTTCGATCTCCGCCTCGAGCCGAAGCAGGAGGTTCCGAGGATCCAGGGGCTCCGCGCACACGCCGACGGCAACCTGACGCTCGACGTCACGCGTGACAGCTCCGGCGCGATCACGTCGGGCAAGGCGGTCTTCTACTTCAACTACGACTTCCCGGGCTCGGTGACGATCGCCGGCCTGCACGTCCACCAGGGGGCGAAGAAGACCAACGGGTCGATCGTCATCGACTCGGGCCTCGCGTCGTTCACCGACACGGACGGGGACGGGAACGCGACCGCCATCGTGACGAGCGTCACGCCCACGGTGTTGCAGGCGATCCTCGACAAGCCGCGCGACTACTACGTCAACCTGCACACGAGCGTGTACCCGAACGGCGCCATGCGCGACCAGCTCGGGGTGTCCAAGAAGCGCAAGCACGACGACTGAGCTCGTCTTCGGGGAGGGCGAGGCAAGGGCGCCCGGCTCGCCGGGCGCCCTTGCCTCGTTCGGGGGACCGGGCAAGCCCGGCCTGCCCCGCGCCTGTCCGCCTATAGTCGATGCGTGGAGTACCACGTCGGTCGTGTCCTCGATCACGTGCACCTGCGCGTGCGCGACGTGGGCGTGAGCCGGCAGTTCTACGAAGCGGCGCTCGGCGCGCTTGGACGCGAGGTGTCGGGAGGGGACGGCTACTTCCAGTCCGACGAGCTCTTCGTGAGCGACGACGGCGCTCCGACCCAGAACATGCACATCGCCTTCCAGACCGACGGTCCCGAGGCGGTCGCGCGCTTCTACGAGGCGGCTCTCGCCGCGGGCGGTCGCGACAACGGCGCGCCGGGCGAGCGCCCGTACCACCCCGGCTACTACTCCGCGTACGTGCTCGACCCCGACGGGAACAACGTCGAGGCGGTCTTCCACGGGCCTGTGAGGCGCTCTGCGCCGTCGGTCGTGCTCACCCCTCTGGATTGAGCGTGCTCGCGTGCGCGGGCGCGACGAGGTGGCCGGGCGGCGTTGCTGGCGGGTACAGCGCCCGGATCTCGTCCACGTAGGCGGCCATGCGGTCGGCGACGTCGCGGTCGCGGATCTCCAGCACGTTCTCCGCGTTCCGCTCGCCCGAGCGGGAGAGGTTGAAGCTGCCGACGAACGATGTGTCGTCGGCGACGACCACCTTCGCGTGCATGAAGTCGTGGACCGACTCCGGCGTCCACGGCGTCGAGCTCTTGCCCGAGAACTCGCCTCCCAGGAGCACGGTCTGGAGGAGCGGGATCTTCCAGGCGCTCACGCCGTTCGTCTCCCACTGGTGGAAGACCTGGTCGACCTGCGTGTCGTCCACGATTCCGGCGACCGGGCACCGCCCCTCGTTCACCACCTCGACGAGCGTGCCGAGGATCGGGCCCGACGTGAGGACCGGGGAGGCGATCCGGATCCGCTCGCGTGCCTTGCCGACGTGCTTCGCGATGCGGTGGGAGAGCGCCTCGCCGTGCCCCGGGGTGAACCACGGCCTCACCTCGGCGGCTGCGACCTTCACGGGCCGCGGCTGCACGAGCCCGGAGTCCTCCACGACCGGCTTCGACCAGAGTGCGTCGAACTCGAGCTGGAACGCATGCGCGAGCGGCTCCGCGCCGAGCACGCGCACGATGATGTTCTCCTGCCGCGACCAGGAGTCGTCCGTCCAGTTCGTGGAGCCGGTCCAGACGTCCAGCTCGTCCCGCACGACGAACTTGTGGTGCATGAGGTCGGGGATTCCGGGGACAGGCAGCGTCTCGACGGGAAGCGCCTCGATCGCGACGGGAGCGGTCTCGGGAGGCGGCGGAACGGGGATCGGCCCGGGGTGCGCGACGTTGTAGAGAAGACGGACGCGGACGCCACGCTGCTGCGCGGCGAGGAGGGCCGCGAGCACGAGCCCGCCCGCGTCGGTCTCGAAGCGGACGTCGTACAGCGCGAGGTCGAGCGTGCGCTCCGCCTCGGCGAGGAACGCCGCGGCCAGGCGCGCGACCGACGACGGCGACTGGCCGCCGTCCCGGAGCGTCGTCAGCTCGATGGCGGTCTGCTCGATCGCCGGCACCGCCGGAGGGCTAGCCGACCCGGAGCGACGCCTTGTACGCCCGCTGACTCCGGTCCCTGCCGGGTACACCTGCGGTCGGCACTTCCGATCGTCGCCGTCGTAGAACGTTGCCGTGCCTGCCATGACGGTTATCAGGCTGGGGCCGGGATGCGTGTGCCAGCCGGAGTGACCTCCAGGTAGGACGGTATTCCGGACGACGTAGACGTCGGAGTCGCCCTTTGTCCACAGCTTGACCTGGTGCCCGGGGGTTTCGTTGGTCTTGACGTTAATCCGTCCGAAGTTCCCGAACGACAGTTGTTCCGTGTTGAAGTTCAGGTTTGGCGTCGCCACTGCGGTCGCGGCGACGGCAAGGGCGGCGAGCCCGGTGAGAATCGCCGCTCCGCCGACGAGCTTCCTCATGTCGCTCCTCCTTCTGTCGTTTGCCGAGGAGGGATCGCGGGCGGTGCGTTCTCGCGCAACTCGGCCCGAAACGCGAGCAGCAGTGCCTCGTCATGCGAGAGGTCCATGCCGTGCGCCTCCAAGGCGTGGCGCCGGACCTCCTCGACGAGGCGATCCTCGCCCGCCGCTCTGGCTTCGAATCCGCAGTCGCAGTGAAGCACCGTGTCCACCATCCCTCGAAGCGACGGTAGGTGGGCGTATCAAGATCGAGGCAAGATGTGCGCAAGAGAATGGCAAAGGGCTTGCAGCTGAAGGTATTTCTCGCGGGCCGGGTCGCGGTGGAATCCGACGGCGTGGTGATCAACGACGCGCGCTTCCCGGGGCGGCAGGGTCGGCTTCTGTTCGCCTACCTCGTTTCCGAGGATGGCCGGCCGGTCCCGCGGGACGAGCTCGCGGAGGCGCTATGGGGGGAGGCGCCTCCCGCGACGTGGGACAAGGCGATGTCTGTGCTCGTGAGCAAGCTGCGCAGCATCTTGGCCGAGCTCGGCCTGGACGGTGCGGCCGCTTTGACGAGCGCCTTCGGTTGCTACCGGCTCGAGCTACCGGATGAGAGCTGGGTCGACGTCATCGTGGCGTCGAACGCCGCCCACGAGGCCGAGGAAGCGCTCGCGGGAGGCGATCTCGAGGAGGCGAAGGGCGCCGCCTTGCTCGCAGCCTCACTCGCACGGCAGCCTTTCCTGCCTGGCGAGGAGGGGGCGTGGGTGGAGGAGAAGCGGCGTCGAGCTCGCCGACGTTCGCATCCGCGCGCTGACCGCGCTCGGCGGATGCGCACCTGCGCTCGGAGGATTCCTCCGAGGCGGTGAGGTGGGCCGAGCAGGCAATCGCCCTCGCGCCGTATCGCGAGACCGGATACAGGCGGCTGATGGATGCGCACATCGCCGCGGGCAATCGCGGGGAAGCGCTTCAGGTGTACGAGCGGTGCCGGCAGCTTCTCGCCGAGGAGCTCGGCGCCTATCCGTCGCCCGAGACCGAGTCGATCTACCGCGGCCTTCTCGAAGCTCCTGCCGTCCAGGCCGGAGCGACGGCGGCATCCGAGTCGCCGCAATTCGACACGACTGCCCTCGCCCATACCGGAGCGCGGATCGAATGGCCGACTGCCCGCCCTGGCTTCACCGAAGACGAGTCGGGGGAGTGGCCCTGGTGGTTGTGGTGGTGACCGCGGCGGCGGCCGCGGGCATCCTCGCGGCACGGAGCGCCGGCGAGTCGCAGGCGACTGCGGTGGCGGCGAACTCGATCGTCGCCCTCGACTCGTCCGGTTCGATCGCGGCGAGCGTTTCGGTCGGCGCTCGACCGGTGGCGATCGCCTCGGGTACCGGCGCGTTGTGGGTCGCGAACCTCGACGACCAGAGCGTGACAAGGGTCGACGCGTCGTCGCGACAAGCGGTGCGAACGATCCCGATCGGCGACACGCCCACAGGGCTCGCCGGGACAGGAACCGCCGTCTGGGTGACCGACGGCACCGGCGACCATCTCGAAGATCGACCCGAGGTACGACCGTCTCACCTTCACGCGGCCGCTGCGTGCCTCCGCTGGGTTCTTCGGCGGAACGGTGCGGCCGGCGCTCGCGGCGTTCGGGTCGATCTGGATCGTCAGCCCCGACGGGGTCGTCCTGCGAATCGACCCCGGTTCCGCGCGGGTGTTGGGATCCGTCGGCGTCGGAAACCGTCCATCGGCGATCGCGGCTGGCGCGGGCTCCGTCTGGGTGACGAACAGCTCCGACGGAACCGTCACGCGCATCGACCCGGCGACGCTCGTGGCAGACGACGATCCCGGTCGGCAACGGTCCCGCCGCGATCGCCGTCAACGCCGCGGGCGTCGTGGATCGCGAACGCGGGCGACAACGCTCTGGTGCGTGTCGACGTCGATACGAACGTCGTCAGCCGGTACGACGCCGGTCGGCGACGGGCCGGCGGCCATCGTCGCCACGCCGACCGCGCTGTGGGTCGCGAACAGCCGCGACGGCACGGTCATGCGCCTCGACCCGCGCTCCGGAAAGGTGTCGAAGACCATCCGTCTCGGCGGCACGCCCAACGCGCTCGCGACCGCCGACGGGCTGGTGTGGGTCGCGATCGCGCCGTCGCCTCCGCAGTCACCGCCGGCGGGCGGTGCACGCCTCACCACCCAGGACGACTTCTTCTCACTCGATCCGGCGTTCGGGTCGTGGCTCCACTACACGACGTGTGCGAACCTGGTGACGTACCCGGACAAGCCCGCACCCGAGGGATCGCGCATCGTCCCGGAGGTCGCCGAGGCGGTCCCCGTCCCGACGGCCGGCGGGACGACGTACACGTTCAGGATCCGCCGCGGCTTCCGCTTCTCGCCGCCGTCGAACGAGGCGGTCACGGCGATGACGTTCAAGTCGACGATCGAGCGGGTGACAAACCCGCGCTTGAAATCGCCGCTGGCGAATCAGTTCAGCGGCATCGTCGGTTACCACGCCTACGTCACGGGCAAGGCGCGCGAGATCTCGGGCATCGTCGCGCGCGGACGCACGCTCACGATCAGGTTGACGCAACCGGACGGCGGCTTCCTCGCCAGCCTCGCGGGCGGCGCGGCATGCGCTGTCCCGCGCGACACGCCCGCTGCGGGCGGGATGAACGACATCCCCTCCGCGGGTCCGTACTACGTCGCGTCATACACCCCGCGGCAGCAGCTGGTTCTCCGGCGGAACCCCAACTACCACGGCCGCCGCCCGCACAGGCTCGACCAGATCGTGATCGCGATCGGGGTCCACCCAGCGCGCGCCCTCGAGCAGGTCGAAGCCGGCGACGGCCGACTACGCGCTCGACCTGCCGCGCGAGGCGGGGCCGCGACTGGAGTCGGCGTACGGTCTCGGAAGCGAGGCTGCGAAGGCAGGACACCCTCAGTACTTCATCAGCGAGGCGCTCGGGAGCGCGAATCCTGCACATGAACGCGAGCAGGCGTCTCTTCTCGGACGTGCGGCTACGACGGGCGGTGAACTACGCGATCGACCGGCGTGCGCTGGCGGCACAGGGACGAAGGGCTGCCGAAACGAATCCCTTCAACGCGGGCGCACCCACGGACGACTACCTTCCCCCATCGGTCGCTGGAGCCGCAGACTTCCATCTGTATCCGCTGGACGGGCCGGACCTCCGGCGAGCAAGGCGAATCGCGGGGCTTCGCCACGCGACGGCGATCATGTACACGCCCGAACCTCTCGCCGTGGCGAGAGGAGGCGCAGATCGTCCGTCGAGATCTGAAGCCGCTGGGGATCGACGTCCAGGTGAAGGAGTTCCCGATCGGCGACTTCTTCACGCGCGTCACTCGACGCGGCGAGCCGTTCGACCTGGCTGTCTCCGGATACTGGCTGTTCCCCGATCCAGTAGCAGATCCTGGTGTTTCTCTTCGACGGCAGCACGTCTCCGCTCAGCGCGGATAACACGGCCAACATCTCGCATTTCGACGATCCTGTGTGTCAACCGCAAGCTTCACGCTCGTTGCGAAGCTGTCGGGCGCAAAGCGTTATCGAGCGGCCATCCGGCTCGCGCTCGAGCTCCAGCGCGATCACGTTCCGGCAGCCGCGTTCGCGACGACCGCGAGCCGCGACTTCTTCTCGGCGCGCATCGGGTGCCAGGTGTACCACCCCGTGTGGGGCATGGACCTCGCAGCTCTGTGCCTGCGGAAGTTCTGCGCCTGATACGCGTCGAGCGCCTCGCGCGAGTCGACGTCGCCGAGCGTCGGATGTTCCGGGACGAGCCCCTCGGCGACCGCGACGCCGAACCGCTTGGCGAGCACCGACCCGAGCGCCTTAACCTTCATCTCGCCGAAGCCCGGGAGCTCCTCGATCCGGCGGCGGAGATCGTCGGAGTCACGCGCCTCCGTCCAGACGGCGGCGGCGTTCCCCTCGTAGCGCTCGGTGACGAACTCGCAGAGATCCTGGACGCGCCGGGCCATGTTCCCCGGAAAGCGATGGATCGCCGGGCGCTCGCGGAACACGGCCTCGAGCCTCGCGGGATCGGTGGCGGCGATCGCACCGGCGTCGAGTGTCCCCAGCCGGTTCCGGAGCTTCAGCGGTCCGAGGAACGCCGTCGGGACGGTCACCTGCTGGTCGAGCGCGAAGCCGATCAGGAGAGCGAGCGGATCCCTGGCGATCAGCGCGTTCGCCTCTGCGTCGTCCGTGAAGTACAGCGCCTCGGGCACGTCTGCGAGTGTAGATCTCACGCGAGCCCCTCGGCGACACGCTCGGCGACGGCGGCAGTCGTGAGGTTGGTGTTCGCACGCGGGATCGTCGGCATGACGGAGGCGTCCGCGACCACAAGGCCGTCCACGCCGAGAACCCGCCCTGCGGAGTCGATGACCGACCCGATCGGACACGTGCCGGCGGGGTGGAAGTAGTTCCGGACGGATTGCCGGACGTACTGCTCGAGGTCGCCACCGACCGGGCGGAGCTCCTCCGCGAGCAGCGGGCGTAGCGGCTCCGCAGCGGCGAGTGAGTGCGCGAGCTCGATGCCCTCCACGAGCACTCGGACGTCGTCCTCATCCTGGAGGAACCCGCGCTCGACGAGCGGCGGGTCGTCCGGGTCCGGCGAGCGAAGTCGCACGCGCCCAGCCGAGCGCGGCTTCATGTGGAAGACCGGGATGTTCGCCTCGTAGCGCCCCGGTGTCTCCGTCCGGCCCGTCCACGACAGCAGGTGCGTGTCCCAGGTGCCCTGCGGGCAGCGGCTGCTCGCGACCTTCGCGATCGTGTGGGGCTCGAAGAGCCCGTGCTCACGCTCGTGGGCGGCGGTCTCTGCGTTCCCTGCGTCCGAGAGCGACCAGGCCGTTCCGGCGCCGCAATGGTCGAGCAGGCGCTCCCCGACGGGGAGGTCGGCGACGACATCGATGCCGTGGCGCCGTAGCTCTGCCTCGGGCCCGATGCCGGTGCGCATGAGGATCGCCGGCGTGAAGTACGCACCCGCTGCGAGTACGACGGTGCCGGCTTCGATGCGGCGTCCGTCGGCCGCGACGACGCCTTCGGCACGTCCAGCGCGGACGAGCACGCGGTCGACGAGCGTGTCGCCGGCAATCTCGAGGTTTCCACGTCCCCGGGCGGGGTCGACGTATGCGAGTGCGGCGTTCCACCGCCGCCCCTCGACGACGTTCGCCGGGAACGCGCCCGCGCCGACGGGCTGGCGGGGATCGTCGAGGTCGGTGAGCAGCGGAAGCCCGACCGCCTGAGCCGCTTCGAGGAAGCGCAGGTGGAACGGTCCCGGATGGGACGTGTTCGCCGGTGCCGCACGCAGCTCCCGCCTGGCTCGCTCGAGGTAGGGCTCGAGGCTCGCGTGCGACCAGTCGTGTCCCCACTCGTCGTAGTCAGCGGGGGACCCGGCGACGAGCATGCAGGCGTTGCACGCGGACGAGCCGCCGAGGATGCGGCCTCCGAGGGAGCGCTCGTCCTCGCCGCCCGGTCCCCAGTCGTGCGAGAACGAGAGAGCGCGCGCGTCGAGCACGTCCGCCGGCCAGCGCCCGCCGGCGAGGTGGCCGTAGTCGGGGCCTGCTTCGAGGAGGCAGACGGTCCGATCCGGGCTCTCGCTGAGGCGCGCCGCGAGGACGCACCCGGCCGTTCCCCCGCCGACCACGACCACGTCGAAGCGCACGTCCCGGAGGATACGACCGCGGGGGTACGCTCACGAACGTGGACCCGCTCGACGTCTTCTCGCAGCAGACACGGGACTGGTTCACGGGTGCGTTTTCCGCGCCGACGGCCGCGCAGGCGCAGGGCTGGCCGGCGATCGCGCGCGGCGGGCACGTCCTGATCCAGGCGCCGACGGGCTCGGGAAAGACGCTCGCGGCGTTCCTCTACGGCATCGACCGGCTGAACGCGAGCCCCGGGCAGGGCCTGCGGCTGCTCTACGTCTCCCCGCTCAAGGCGCTGAACTACGACGTCGAGCGCAACCTGCGGAGCCCGCTTGCCGGGCTGCGCTCAGAGCTCGCGGTCGGCGTCCGCACCGGGGACACGCCCGCGGACGAGCGCCGGCGGATGCTGAAGACGCCGCCGGACCTGCTGATCACGACCCCGGAGTCGCTCTTCCTGCTCCTCACGTCCCAGGCCCGCGAGATGCTCGCCGGGGTCGAGACGGTGATCGTCGACGAGGTGCATGCCGTCGCGGGCACGAAGCGCGGTGCCCACCTCGCACTGTCGCTCGAGCGTCTCGAGCGGCTCGCCGAGGGACCGGTCCAGCGCATCGGGCTCTCCGCGACGCAGCGACCGCTCGAGGAGATCGGCCGGTTCGTCGCAGGCGACGGGCGCCCGATCGAGCTCGTGGACGCCGGCTCGCGGAAGGAGCTCGACCTCGAGGTCGTCGTCCCGCTCGAGGACATGCGGGAGCTCGATGCGACGATCACCTCGGGTGAGCCGGCGGTCGTGGGTGGAAGCTAGGTCTCGACCGGCACCGGTCCCGTGTCGCGCTCCATCTGGCCGTCGATCTATCCGGCGATCCTCGAGCTCGTACGCGAGCACCGGTCCACGATCGTCTTCGTCAACAACCGCCGGCTCGCCGAGCGGCTCGCGCTACGGCTGAACGAGCTGGCTGAGGAAGAGCTCGCGCGGGCGCACCACGGCTCGCTCGCGCGCGAGCAGCGCGTCCTGGTGGAGGAGTTGCTGAAGGCGGGAAAGATCCCGTGCCTCGTCGCCACCTCATCGCTCGAGCTCGGGATCGACATGGGCGCCGTCGACCTCGTCGTCCAGGTGGAGAGCCCGAAGTCCGTCGCGCGCGGCCTCCAGCGCGTGGGACGAGCCGGGCACTCCCTCGAGGCGGTATCGAAAGGCCGCATCTTCCCGAAGTTCCGGGCCGACCTGCTCGAATGCGCCGTCGTCGCGAGGGCGATGCGGGCCGGCGAGATCGAGGAGACGCAGATTCCGCGCAACCCGCTCGACGTTCTCGCGCAGCAGATCGTCGCCATCTGCGCCGACGAGGAGATCTCGGTCGAGGAGCTGCATGCGCTCGTGCGCCGCGCCTACCCGTTCGCGGAGCTGACGCGGGCGACGCTCGAGAACGTCCTCGACATGCTCGCCGGGCGCTACCCGTCCGACGAGTTCGCCGAGCTGCGCCCACGCATCGTGTGGGACCGGACGGCCGGGGTCGTGCGCGGCCGGACGGGGGCGCGCAGGCTCGCCGTGACCAACGCAGGGACGATCCCCGACCGCGGGCTCTTCGGCGTGTACCTCGTCGACGGAGGCGGCCGGGTCGGCGAGCTCGACGAGGAGATGGTGTACGAGGCCCGCGAAGGGCAGACGTTCGTCCTCGGCGCCTCGACCTGGCGCATCGAGTCGATCACACGTGACCGCGTGCTCGTTTCGCCCGCTCCGGGGTTGCCAGGCATTGCGCCGTTCTGGAAGGGCGAGGGCGTGGGGCGGCCGTTCGAGCTCGGAGAGCGGATCGGGCGCGCGACACGCGAGCTCGTCGCGCTCTCGGACGACGCGGCGCGCAACCGGCTGCAGGCCGACTACGACCTCGAGCGGCGGGCTGCCGCGAACCTCGTGGCGTTCCTGCGCGATCAGGAGAGCGCGACGGGCGTGGTCCCGTCGGACCGCGCGATCGTCGTCGAGCGCTTCCGCGACGAGATCGGCGACTGGCGCGTGTGCGTGCTCACACCGTTCGGCGGCCGTGTGCACGCCCCCTGGGCCATGGCCCTCGGTGCGCGGCTCCGCGACAACCTCGGCATCGACGCCCAGTCGCTCTGGTCGGACGACGGCATCGCGCTGCACTTCCCGGACGCCGACGTGCCGCCTCCCGTCTCCGACCTGCTCGTCGACCCCGACGAGCTCGAGGACCTCGTGCTTGCAGAGCTTGCGCAGTCGGCGCTCTTCGGGGCCCGCTTCCGCGAGAACGCTTCCAGGGCGCTGCTCATCCCGCGCCGGCGGCCAGGGCAGCGCACGCCTCTGTGGCAGCAGCGGCTGAAGGCACAGAACCTGCTTCAGGTCGCTCGCCGCTACCCGCAGTTCCCGATCGTGCTCGAGACGTACCGCGAGTGCCTCCAGGACGTCTTCGACCTCTCGGCGCTCCGCCGGATCCTGCGCGGCGTCCAGACCCGTGAGCTCGATCTCGTCGAGGTCGAGACCGCCTCCGCATCGCCGTTCGCATCGTCGCTGCTCTTCGACTACGTCGCGACCTACATGTACGAAGACGACACGCCGCCCGCCGAGCGCCGGGCGCAGGCGCTCTCGCTCGACCGCGACCTCCTGCGCGAGCTCATGGGCGTCGAGGAGCTCCGTGACCTGCTCGACGCTGGCGCGATCGAGCAGGTCGAGATGTCGCTCGCGCCGGCTCCGCGTAACGCCGACGAGCTTCACGACCTCCTTCGCCGGAGCGGCCATCTCCTGCCCGGCGAGGCGGATCCCGGCTTCGTGGAGACGCTCGTGCGCGAGCGGCGCGCGATCCGAGTGCGGATGGCGGGACCCGAGGTCCTGCTTGCGTCCGAGGACGCCGGGCTCTACCGCGACGCCCTCGGCGTCGTCCCGCCCGGCGGGCTTCCCGACGCGTTCCTCGAGCCCGTCGCCGACGCCCTCGCCACCGTGCTCACGCGCTATGCGAAGACGCACGGCCCCTTCACGACGGGCGAGATCGCCACGCGCTTCGGCCTCCAGCGTGAGCCCGTAGAGCCGGTGCTGCAACAGCTCGAGGCGGAGGACCGGCTCGTACGCGGCGAGCTCCGGCCCGGTGGCACCGAGCGCGAATGGTGCGACCCGGACGTCCTGCGTCGCATTCGCCGCGCCACACTCGCCACGCTGCGCCGCGAGGTCGAGCCCGCCGAGCAGGCGGCCCTCGGCCGCTTCCTGCCCTCGTGGCACGGCATCGGCCGTCGGCAGACGCTCCGCGAAGCCCTCGTACCGCTCCAGGCGCTTCCGCTCCCCGTGCCGCTCTGGGAGTCCGAGGTGCTTCCCAGGCGCGTGCCGACCTACCGTCCGGCCGAGCTCGACGCCCTCTGCGCCTCGGGCGAGGTGATCTGGGTCGGCGCCGGTCTCGACCGGGTTGCCGTCTACTTCCGAGAGGACGCGGCCGTGCTCGGCCGCGCGGCGGGCGAGGCATTGCCCGAGGGACCTGGGCACGCCGCAGTGCGGACGGCACTCGCGCAGGGCGCGCTGTTCTGGGACGACCTGGTCGCCGTGGCGGAGCTCGATCCCGCCGAGGCGCTTGCGGCCCTCTGGGACCTCGTCTGGGCCGGAGAGGTGACGAACGACTCCTGGGCGCCGCTTCGTGCGAGTCGCCGCTACGAGGCACCTCGTCCCGAACGTCGGGTGCGTCGGTTCTCGCGCACGAGGGCGACGGCCGCGTCGCCGACGCAGGGCAGGTGGGCTCCGACGGCGCGACTCTTCCCGGAGGAGCCCGACCGGCGCGCGCTCGCCGAGCTTCTGCTCGAGCGGCAGGGGATCGTCACCCGGGACGGGGTGCGCGGAGAAGGCATTCGCGGCGGCTACGGAGCCGTGTACGGCGAGCTGCGTGCGCTCGAGACGCTCGGCAGCGCGCGGCGCGGGTACTTCGTGGAGGGCCTCGGCGGCGCCCAGTTCGCGCCTCCGGGTGCCGTAGAGCGGCTGCGCGAGCTGCGCGCCATCGGTCGCGAGGGCGACGAGCCGAGCACGCTGGTCCTCGCGGCCGCGGATCCGGCCCAGCCGTACGGCGCGGCGCTGCCCTGGCCGCGGCGCGCGGGGGCTCGTGCCGCCCGCGTGGTCGGCGCCTGGGTCGTGCTCCTGGACGGCGAGGCAGCGCTCTACGTCGAGCGGGGTGGACGCTCGCTCGTGCCCCTGCGGGACCCGGACGAGGCGTGGCTGCGGCCGGCGGTCGAGGCCCTTGTCGCCCACGTGCGCGCAGGCGGTGCGAAGCGTCTTGCGGTGGAGCGTTTCGACGGCGAGCCCGTCGTCGAGACGGACGCGCTCCAGCTGCTCGTCGAGGCGGGCTTCCTCGCCGGGCCGCGCCGGGCAGTGCTCAGGCCGTAGCTCGGTCGGGCTCCGCGTCCCTCGAGGGAGGACTCCGAGCCCACGGCCCGTACGGGGAGTCGTGGTCGTACGCGCGCCGCATCTCTATCCGTTGCTCCGCGGTTTCGCCCTCGGCGCGTTCGTCGTGCTCGGCCGCGACCTCGAGGAGGGCGCCGAGCTTCCGTTCGCCTTCGAGGAGCACGTCCAGCGCGCCGGGCCCGCGCTCTACGAGCTCCGTCCGCTCGTGCGGGCGTTCATCGAGGAGCGCGAGGCGGTACTTCGCTCGCGCGAGGACGCTCTCCTCGCGCTCGAGGAGCTCGGACGTGAGCCGGCAGCGGCGATCTTCGCGCAGGCTCATGCAGGCCCGCGGGCGACCGAGGACGACGCGCTCTTCCGGACGGTGCTCCTGGGTCTGCTGGTGTCGACCGCCGAGTCGTGCGGCGGTTTCGACTGGGACGATGAGGCGTTCGAGCGCGCCTATGCGGAGCTCGAGACGTCGCTTTTCGGCGAGCGTCGCCGCTACAGCGCCGTCGCGCCCGTGGTCGGGCTCTCGCTCCCGAAGCCGGCCGAGCTCTCCGAGTCCGTCCTCCTGCGCCCGTTCGTCGCTGCCGAGCTCTCCACGCATTGGCCCGAGTCGCGCGGGCTTCTTCCCGACGGCTTCGGGCGCGAGACCGACCGCATGAGCGTTCTCGAGCTTCGCGCGGAGCTCGACGGCGGCGATGGTCCGCCCGACGCTCCCTCGGAGATCGCAGACGCGGTGAGCGCGCTTCGGCTGACGACGTCAGCGGCGCTCGCTGCAGGCCCGGTCCTCTTCGAGACGCTGGACGGGCGCCCGTACGGGATCCGACCCGTCCTCCCGATCGCGGCCACGCAGCCTCCCGGCGAGCCTTCGCGACTCGACGGCTTCCGCACGCCGATCGCGGTCGACGTGCTCGCGGCTCTCGGCGACGCCGACGGCGACCCCGCTCTCGCAGAGGCGCTCGACCGGTGGGAGCTCTCGCTCTTCCAGAACGACCCGTTCCGCGCCGAGCAGCTCCGGGCCTCGCTCCGCGCGCTGCTCGGCGAGACCTGGCCCTTGCGCACGGCCGTGCTCCTCGACCAGGACGGGTCGGCGCGGGAGCTGCTGCACGGCGACCTCGTCGCGCTCGCGGCCGGGGACGAGGCGACCCCTCTCGTGCTCGACGCGGTCCGCCGGGCGCTCGTCGCTGCGCTGCGTGCCGAAGACCGGATCGAGCTCGTTCGCGAGCTCGATCGAGAGCTTCTCGGGCTCGATCGCACGCCGGCGCTTCGCGCCGCCATTTGACACACATCTCCGAAGGAGCCGTTGCCCATCGGTGACAGCTCCCTCGCTACCGTCGAGGCATGGACGAGGTCGAGGCCATCGTGTCGCGGCTGGAGCGCATCGAACGGCTCAGGAACGAGGGCGCGCCGGCGAGCGATCTGCTCCTGGAGTTGCGGGCGCTCCTGACGGAGGCGGAGGCATGGGCGGAGGTCGAGGGAGGTGATGCCGGAGAGAGGGCGGCCTCTCGGTTGCGAGCGGCGCTGGCCGGCAGCCTGGCGGCTGCGTAGGCAGGGCGCCTCGCAGATCACGAAAACTAGGTCGAGACGGTGACCCCGGCCGGCCGCCGCTCGTGATTGCCGGCCCCGTCGGACCACGCGATCCATACGGCGAAGGGGACCGGAGGCGGCGGGAGCCCGGACTCGGGAACGACGAGGGACACGGTGACGGGCTCGTCGCCGGGGACGAGCGTCGTTCCGGCGCGAGGCATCGTGGCCACGACGTCGCCGGACTCGTTCACGAGCGAAACGCGAACCCGCTCGGCGAGGCCGAGCCCGGCGTTCCGCAGCTGGAGGTCGAACCGGCGCCCGGCCGTGTCCGCGCCCGTGCCGAGGAGCGAGACGACGGGTCGGGCGGTGACCCGCCGGCCTTCCGCACGCGCCGCCCGCCGATCGGCACGCATCGCGAGCGTGAGCGACACCGCCGAGATCACGAGGGCGACGACCGACACGGCGAGGCTCGAGCTCACCGGCCGAGAGTAGGAGGGCGCTCGGCGGTCACCTCTTGGAGCCGGCGGAGCCCGTCGTGCACGCGCGCGGCCCGCTCTCGACTGCTGACACGGAGGCGGTGCAAGTCTAGGATCGGCCACGTGACGAGCGGGCCTGTCCTCCACTGGGACGACGCACGAAGCTGGCGCGGCGAGCAGGGCCACATCGCGGGCACCTGGCATAGCCTGGCGGGTCGTGCGTCGCGGAACGTCGGCGTGAAGCGGATTCAGGTCGATCCCGGCATGTGGTCGACGCCGCTCCATCTCGAGGGCCAGGACGAGGAGATCTTCTACGTCCTCGGCGGCTCCGGTCTCTCCGTCCAGTGGGAGGGCGAAGGGGCGCTCGACGAGCCGCTTCCGGCGTACGAGGTGCGCGGGGGCGACTGCATCGTCCACATCGCACTCGAGAACGCGCACACGCTCCAGGCAGGCCCCGACGGGCTCGACGTGCTCGCATTCGGGCACCGCTCGCTCGGCGGAGGCGTCACGTGGCTCCCGCGTGCGGGCGTGGCCTGGCTCGGCGAGACCTGGGCGCCCGTCGGCGCGGAGGACGACCACCCATGGAAGCGGGAGGTGCTCGCCGGCCCGCCCCAGGTCGGCGAGCCTGCGCCGCGGCCCGCGAACATCGTCAACGCCGACGACGTGGAGACGACGGAGCGCGACGGTGCGACGGTGGGCCGGCGCGTGCGGAACCTCGGCCGCGCCGCGGGCTCGCAGCGTTCCGGGATGCGCCTGTCGGAAGTCCTTCCGGGCAAGCTCAGCGCGCCGCCCCACTGCCACAGCGTCGAGGAGGAGATCTTCGTCGTGCTCGAGGGGACCGGCGATCTCCTGCTCTGGGAGGAGGGAGCCGTCGCGGAGCACCCCGTGCGCACCGGCTCGATCGTGTGTCGCCAGGCGGGTACGGGCGTGTCCCACGCGTTCCGGGGAGGAGACGACGGCCTGACCGTCCTCATGTACGGGACGCGCGAGTCGAGCGACCTCTGCTACTACCCACGCTCGGGAAAGGTCTACTTCATCGGCCTCGAGCTCGTCGCGCGGGTCGGGGAGCCGCTCGACTACTGGGACGGCGAGGACTGACGCCCGCCCCGTGGGCTACCGTGGTCGGGCTTGAAGGAGTTTCGCGGAGAGACGGGAAGGTGACCCGGTCATGGGTCTCTCCCGTCTCCGGCCACGGTCCTCCACACGCGACTCCTCGCCCACGGAAGGGCGCGCCCTCGAGAGCGCGCCCGACGTGCACGAGTCCGAGCACGTGGCTCGGCTCGGGCTCCAGGCCGTCCCGGTGCTCCCAGAGCGCGCATCTGACGAGCCGCCTGCGCCGGCGACGCGCGTGATGGCGAAGGTCATCGCGTTCGCGAACCAGAAGGGCGGCGTTGCGAAGACGACGACGACCCTGAACCTCGGGGTCGCGCTCCGCGAGCTCGGTCACCGCGTGCTTCTCGTCGACCTCGACCCGCAGGGCAACCTCACGATGAGCCAGGGCATGAACCCGGATGCGATCGAGCGCTCGATGTTCGACGTGCTCGTGCACCGCGTGCCGATCTCCGACGTCATCCAGCGCGTCGAGGTGGACGTGGCCGTGTCGTCGATCGACCTCGCCGGGGCAGAGCTCGCCCTGTCCGCGCTCATCGGGCGAGAACGGGCGCTCGACAAGGCGCTCGTGGAGGTACGCGACCAGTACGACTTCGTGCTCCTGGACACCCCGCCGTCCCTCGGCCTCCTTACCATCAATGCGTTCGTGGCCTCCGACAGCGTCATCGTTCCGGTGCAGTGCGAGTACCTCTCGCTGCGCGGGCTCGTGCAGCTCGAGAACACGCTCGCGATGGTGCGCGAGAATCTCAACCCGCGCGTGCATGTCGAGGGCATCGTCCCGACGATGTACGACGGGCGCACGCTGCACGCCCGCGAGGCGATCGAGATCCTCGAGGAGCACTTCGGCGATCTTGTCTACCAGACCCGGATCCGGAAGACCGTGCGCTACGCCGAGGCGCCGGTGAAGGGAAGCTCCGTACTCAGATACGAGCCTTCGGGCCCTGCCGCCCAGGCGTATCGCGACCTGGCGAAGGAGGTGCTCGATGGCGCGAAAGCGCGCGAGCATGCGTGAGGGGCCGCTGGCGGAGCTCTTCCGGCGAACCGAGGCAGCGCAGCGCGCGCAGGAGGGCGCCGCGGAGGAGTTGCCGTTCGAGGACGAGAAGACTGCCGAGCGGCAGGCCGACGACCCTCGGCAGCGCGCCGCGCTCGAGGAGACCGTCGAGCACGTCCACGATTTCTCGGAGCCGACACCGATCGTCCCCGACCGTGCGCCCGTCGCCGCCGCGCCGCCCGCGACCGCCGAGCAGGTCCCCGCGCCTCCGCCCGAGATCGCGGAGCCGACCGCCGAGTCCCTTCCGCGAACGGTCGTCGAGGCCGCGCCTTCCGAGGCCGTCACGTCCCGAGCGACCGCGCGCTACTTCGAGACGATGCTCGAGCCCGCGCCGCGTCTGCACCGGGTGCCTCCCCCGAGGGGCGCTGCCTACATCGCGGCAATCCGCGTCGTGGGCGTGGGCGGAGCCGGCCTCAACGCGCTCCACCGCATGATGGACGCCGGGATCTCGCAGGTCGAGTTCCTCGCGGTGAACACGGACATGCAGGCGCTTGCCGTATCGGACGCGCCGACGAAGATCCACATCGGCGAAGGCGTCACGCAGGGTCTGGGCTCCGGCGCCGACCCCGACGTCGGCCGCCGAGCAGCCGAAGAGGCGGCGGACGAGCTGCGGGCCACGCTCCGCGGCTCCGACATGGTCTTCGTCACGGCCGGCGAGGGCGGAGGCACGGGCACCGGCGCGGCCCCGGTCGTCGCGCGGATCTCGCGCGAGCTCGGCGCGCTCACCGTGGGCATCGTCACGACGCCGTTCCGCTTCGAGGGCACGCGCCGCAGGACCGCGGCCGAGCGTGGCGTCGAGGAGCTGCGTGCCGCCTGCGACACCGTCATCGTCATCCCGAACGACCGCCTGCTCGAGGTGCTCGACCGCTCGACCTCGATGGTGGACGCCTTCAAGATCGCCGACGACGTGCTCCGGCAGGGCGTCCAGGGCATCTGCGACCTGATCACGACACCGGGCCTCATCAACCTCGACTTCGCCGACGTGCGCACCGTGATGCAGGACGCAGGATCCGCCCTGATGGGCATCGGCTACGCGACCGGTCCTACGCGGGCGCGGGACGCCGCGGAGCGGGCGCTCGGCTCGCCGCTCATCGACACCGAGATCGTCGGTGCGCGCGGGATCCTCCTGTCGGTCGCGGGCGGGGACGACCTCTCGCTCGTCGAGGTCAACGAGGCCGCCGAGATCGTGCGGCAGACGGCGACGGACGACACGAACATCATCTTCGGCGCGACCGTGGACTCACGGCTCACCGGTCAGGTCTGGGTGACGGTCGTCGCGACCGGCCTCGGCGGGACCCGGCGGCGCGCGGCCGGCGCGTCGTTCGAGCGCAGCTCCTCCGCCGAGTCGCAGAACGGCACCGAGCTCCCGAGCTTCCTGCGCCAGGACTGAGCCGGCGCGGCGTTCGGTACGCCGCGCTCGACGCGAGTACGCTCTCCCGATGGCCGCGCGGACGCCCGCTGGCGACGGCGTTGCCCGCGGTGCGATCGCCGCGGGGCACCCGCTGTCGGCCAGGGCGGGGGCGGACGTGCTCGCCGCCGGCGGGAACGCGGTCGACGCCTGCCTGACGGCGGCGTTCGTCGCCGCCGTCGTCGAGGGGCCGCTGACGGGCCCCGCGGGCGGCGGGTTTCTCCTCGTGGCCCGGCCCGACGAGGCTCCGGTCGTCCTCGATTGCTTCTTCGCGGTCCCGACGGAGCCGCTGGGCGAGCTCGAGGAGGTGATCGTCGACTTCGAGGATGCGGGCACGCAGACGTTCCGGGTCGGTCCCGGGTCGGTCGCGGTGCCGGGGCTCGTCGCCGGCCTCGAGGAGGCGCATCGTCGCTACGCCACGCTCGAGTGGGACGCGGTCCTCGCGCCGGCGCTCGAGCTGGCTAGGACGGGGCGCGTCGCCGTCGACGAGCCGCGGGCTTTCCTGCACGGGATCCTCCGCGAGATCCTCCTGCGCGACGCTGCCGGCGTCCGCGTGTACGGCGATGCGGCCCACGTGGCGACGGAGGATCTCGTCGCGACGCTCGAGCGCGTCCGCGACGTCGGGCGCGAAGCGGTCGCCGAGCTGGTTCCCGAGCTCGCGTCGGACATCCGCGGATACGAGGTCGCCGCGCGGGCCCCGCTCGCGGGCGAGCTGCTCGGTGTTTCTGTCCTCACGACGCCATCTCCGTCGCGCGGCGGCTCGATCGTGCTCGAGATCCTCGAGACGCTTGCCTCGCTCGACGGATGCACGCTGCACGACGAGGCGCGTGCGGTCGCGACCGCCTACGAGCGGTCGTGGCAGGGCGCGCTCACCGGGACGACGCACATCTCCGTCATCGACCGGGACGGCACCGCGGTGGGGCTCTCGTCCACGCTCGGCTCCGGGTCCGGGATCTTCCGCGGCGGCACGCAGCTCAACAACATGCTCGGCGAGGTCGACGTGATCGGCGGCGGCGACCGGAGGCCGGGCGACCGGCTCCCGAGCATGATGACCCCGACGGTCGTCCTCGACTCGGGCCGTCCCCGCGTCGTTCTCGGAAGCGCGGGCTCGGTGCGGCTCGCCGGAGCGATCGCCCAGGTCGCCTGGCGCGTGCTCGGCGGAACGCCAATCGGCGAGGCGATCGACGCGCCGAGGCTGCACGCCGAGGATGCGACGCTCCATCTCGAGGGCGGCTGGCCGAGCGACGAGGTCGCGCGGCTCCCGGGCTCGTGGAACGTCGTGCGCTGGGAGGGGTCGAACCTGTTCTTCGGCGGCGTCCAGGCCGTCGCGCGTCGCCCGGACGGGACGCTCGACGCAGCAGGCGACCCACGACGCGGCGGCGCCGGGGTGGTCGTCGAGTGAGGACCGGGGGCGCCGTGATCACCGTGCGACGGGCAGGCCCGACCGATGCCGCCCAGCTCGTCGCCCTCGCCGAGCAGGTCGCTCGCGAGGAAGGCGGCTGGATCCTCACGACCGACGGCTGGCGTTCGGTCGGCGAGGAGCGCCGCTTTCTGAGAGCGGCGCGGAGACATCCCGACGTCGCCGTCTTCGTCGCGGAGGTCGACGGAGACGTCGTCGCGCGCCTTTCGGTCGCCCGCGATCCCCATCCATCGAGCGCCCACGTCGCTGACCTCGGGGTGATGGTGGCCGCCTCACACAGGCAGCTGGGAATCGGCACGCGGCTCCTGGAGGGGGCGGTCGAGTGGGCTCGTGCAACGGGGATCCTGAAGCTCGAGCTCCACGTCTTCCCCTGGAACGAGCCGGCACTACGGCTCTACGAGTCGTTCGGCTTCGAGCGCGAGGGCTACCGGAAGGATCACTACGAGCGCGATGGCGACTACGTCGACGCGATCCTGATGGCGTACCGGGTCGACTAGGCCCGGCTACTGGGGTCGGCGCGTGCGCTCGCTCGGGACGAGTGCGCCGGCGAGCATGCGGTAGGCGAGCGGGCCGCGGCCGCGGGAGCCGAAGTGCCAGCGCAGGTACTGGACGAGTCGCCGCATCGTCGTTCGGTACCCGGTTACGGGCGGCGCTACGCCTCGCCTCTAATCGGAACGACCTGACCGAGCGGAGGCGAAGGCGCCTTGGTGCTGTGCTCGGCGTCCGAGGTCTCGAGCTCGAGCTGCTGCAGCCGCCACTGGAGCCGGGATGCGAGCCGCTCGAACTGGGTGAGGACAGCGTCGCGGTTCTCCTGCGCGGACGACTCGATGCTCATCATGCGCTGCTCGAGGCCGCGCAGCTCGACCCGGAAGCGGCCGTCGCCCGGTGTGGGCGCCTGCGGCGGCGCTGCGGCTGCCGTGCGCTCCACGAGGGCGAGGCGGACGCTCAGGTCGTCGAGGCGCGGCACGACATCTCCGGAGCCGGAGAGCGCAGCGAGCTCCTTCTCGCTCGCTGCGAGCCGCATCCGGAGCCCGTTGATGAGCACGCGGATGTCCCGGAGCTCGTCCGGGTCGCCGGGGGCGCCGCTCGAGGGGCGCGCCACGATGTGCTCGAGGGCCTCGAGCCGTTGGAGGGCTTCGTCGACCCGCTCGTCGCCATACGGATCGACCGCCTGCGCGGTGCTCGCGACAGCGCCGGCGAGCTCTTCGAGCCGCGACGTGAGCGACTCGAGCTCGGACGACCAGCGCGACTCGACCCGGGACACCTCCGCTGCAACCGCGCTGCCACCTCGCTCCATCTCGGCCAGTCGGCCGGCGAGCTCCGACAGGAGCTGCTCGGAGCGCTCGTCGAGCCCGGCGGTGGACGAGCCGGTATCGGTCGTGATGGACGCCGCGACGGACTCGAGCTCGTGCTTCAGCGCATCGCGCTCCGCCGTCCATGCGGCCGAGATTCGGGCGACCTCCGCGCCGACGATGCTCTGGCCATGCTCCATCGCCTCGATCCGCGAGGCGAGCTCCTGCAGGCGCGGTTGCACGGTCTCGTCCGGCCGCGCGTCCTCGACGGCCGCGGCGAGCAGGTCGAGCTGATCGCGCACCCAGGTGCGCTCCTCGGCGAAGGCGCCACCGACGCGCTGGATCTCGACAGCCGCGCTCGCTTGGGCGCGCTCTGCCTCGGCGACACGATGTGTGACGGAATCCAGAAGGCGCTCGAGCTCGAGGGTCGCGGTCGTGACGTCGCGCGAGCGGAGGGCCGCCTCCTCGTCGAGGCGCACGAGCGAGCCCGAAAGCTCGTCGACCTGTGCGGCGAGGTGAGCGAGCCGATCCTCGACGGCGGCATCGACCGGCCCTGTAGTCGGGATCGCCGACTCGACATCTCGCAGCTCGGCGACCATCGCCTCGATCCGCGAGCTTGCCTCCTCGAACCTGTACCGGACGTCCGCGAGCTCGGCCTCGTTCGCCTCGACTCCCGCGGTGCTCGCGATGACGCTCGCCGAGACGGCTTCGAGGCCCTCGCTCAGCTGCTCGACGCGGCTGCCGAGGTCGAGGAGGTGGTTCTCGAAGATCCGGGCGGCCTGCGGGTCGTGCGGACGGTCGTCGACGCTCTCGATCCGATGGGAGAGCTGGGCGACGGTGGTGCGGAGCTCGGCGACGAGGGAGTCGGCGCGCGTGTCGCCGTCCTCGAGGCGCGAGCGGAGCGACGCGAGCTCGCCCTCCTTGCCGGCGAGCTCTGCGGCCGTCGTCGAGACCGTCTTCGAGAGCGTGTCGAGGCGCTGGGAGAGCACGTCGACGTCGGATGCGATCGAGTCGACGCGCCGGTCGCCGGCGTTGCCCGAGCGCTCGGTCGAAAGGGTCGCGATCGCCCTGCGGAGCTCGGCGACGTCGGAGCTCGGCCCCGCCTGGCGAAGGTCGCGCACGAGCGACTCGATCCGGGCGGTGCCCGCCTCGAGCTCACGGCGGAGGGCGGCGATCTCGCCGTCCTTGCCCGCAAGCGCGGCGGCCGTCATGTTGACCGTCTCCGAAAGGGTCGCAAAGCGGTCGGCGAGGACGTCGACACGCTCGGTGATTCGCTTCTCGAGCTTCGGGTCGTGCTTGTTCCACGCCTCGAGCGCCTTCGCGAGCTCCTTCAGAGTCTTCGTGTCGCCGGTGACGGACGTGGCACGAAGCTGTGCCTCGATGTCCGAGACCCAGCCTGCGAGCGACTCGACGCGTGCGGAGAGCGCGTCGCCGTCCGGGTACGTGCTCACGTCGGTCCTCGGGATGCCGTCGGACGCGCGTAACGGGGTCGCCTGAAGGCGACGAACCTCGCGGAGGCCACGTCGGCAGCGGTCATCCTTAGAAACGCGTATCGGAGTGCGCGAGCAACGGCTCGCTCACTCGTCTCAGTGACTCGTCCGGCTAGGCCGCGTCGCCGTGGCCGAGGTCGTCTGCCAGCCGGCGCCACTGCTGCTCGATGTCGGCCCGGCCGCTGATCCGCTGGAGCTCCCAGTACGCGCGCACGAGCACACCCACATCGGTCGGCTCGCCACGGTCCCGTCCGTCCTCGAGGACGTGCAGGAACCATGCGCTGCGGTCGAGACCGAGCTCCTCGGCGAGCACGAGGGCGCGGTCGCGGAGGACGTCATGCTCTGTCTCGACTGATGCCATGGCGTGCCTATCGGGAACCGCGCCCGCGGTCCTGAGCGGGTCCCCCCGGACGGGGTAGCCGGGCCGCAGGGCGGCTCGGGGATGTCCGAGATTTACCGTCGGACGAGGGCAGTACGATGGCCCTCCCGTGGCTTCCTCCGCTCCGAGCGCTGCCGTCCCGTTCGTCCACCTGCACGTCCACTCGGAGTACTCGATCCTGGACGGCGCGTGCCGGATCCCCGCTCTCGTGGAGAAGGCAGCGCGGCTCGAGATGCCGGCCGTCGCGCTCACGGACCACGGCTCGCTCGCGGGTGTGGTCGAGCTCTGCCGGGAGGCGCGCGAGCAAGGCGTCAAGCCGCTCGTCGGGTGCGAGGTCTACGTCGCGGACGACCGCAAGGCGCAGACGAAGGGCTACGCGCACCTGACCCTCCTCGCAGAGTCGAACGAGGGGTACGCGAACCTGATCAAGCTCAGCTCGCTCGGCTACCTCGAGGGGTACTACTACAAGCCGCGCGTCGACTGGGAGCTGCTCGAGCGCCACGCGAAGGGCATCGTCGCGCTCTCGGGCTGCCTCTCCGGTCGCGTGGCGAAGGCGCTCTCCGAGGGGCGCGGGCAGGACGCACGTGAGGACCTCGACCGCCTCGTCCAGCTCTTCGGGCGCGACTCCGTGTACGTCGAGATGCAGAACGGCGGGGTCGAGGACCAGCTGCGCATCAACCCGGACCTCGTCGCGCTCTCCTCCGAGACCGGGCTCCCGCTGGTGGCAACCGGCGACGTCCACTACCTCGACGCGGGCGACGCGTTCCCGCACGAGGCGCTCCTCTGCATCCAGTCCGGGGACACGCTCAAGAACCCGAACCACTGGCGCTTCGACACGAACGAGTTCTTCTTCAAGTCGCAGGCGGAGATGGCGCTCGACTTCCCCGGGCACGAGGCGGCGCTCGCACGCACGCTCGAGATCGCCGAGCGCTGCAACGTCGAGCTCGAGCTCGGCCGCATCCTGCTCCCGTCGTTCCCCGTCCCGGAGGGCCGCGACGCCTTCGACTACCTCGTCGAGCTCTGCGAGAAGGGACTCCTGAAGCGATACGGGAAGGCGACTCCCGAGCTGACGGAGCGGCTCCGCTTCGAGCTGAAGACGGTGCAGGAGATGGGGTTCGCGGACTACTTCCTCATCGTCTGGGACTTCATCCACTTCGCGAAGACGAACGGGGTGAGCGTCGGGCCGGGCCGCGGCTCGTCCGCCGGCTCGCTGGCCGCCTACTGCCTCGAGATCACCGACGTCGATCCGATGCGCTACGGGCTGCTCTTCGAGCGGTTCCTGAACCCGGCGCGCAAGGACTTGCCGGACATGGACATCGACTTCTCCGTCGCAGGCCGCGACCGCGTCATCAACTACGTCGCGGACAAGTACGGTCGCGACCGCGTCGCGCAGATCATCACCTTCTCGACAATGGCCGCCCGCGCCGCCATCCGCGATGCCGGGCGTGTGCTCGACATCCCGTACGGCGTCGTCGACCGCCTGGCCAAGATGGTCCCGGAAGGGCCGGGGCAGATGCTCGAGGACGCGCTCAAGCCCGGCGCCGAGCTGCGCCAGGCCGTCGACTCGGACCCGGTCGCGAAGGAGATCCTCGACCTCGCGCGACCGCTCGAGGGGCTCACGCGGGCGGACTCCATCCACGCGGCCGGAGTCGTCATCGGTGCGCAGCCGCTGATCGAGGTGGTCCCGCTCCAGCAGAAGGGCTCCGACCAGGAGGTCGTGACGCAGGTCGGTATGCACGACGTCGTGGACCTCGGCCTTCTGAAGATGGACTTCCTCGGGCTCCGCAACCTCGACGTGATCGACGAGGCGGTCGCCCTCGTGGGCGGGCTCGACATCGCGACGCTCCCGCTCGACGACCCGGAGACGTACGCGATGCTCGCACGCGGCAACTCCACGGGCGTGTTCCAGTTCGAGTCGTCGGGGATGCGCGAGGCGCTCCGGCTCGTGAAGCCGACCGAGTTCGAGGACCTCATCGCGCTCGTCGCCCTCTACCGGCCCGGGCCGATGGGCTATATCCCCGGGTACGCGGCACGGAAGCACGGGCGCGAGCCGGTGGCGTTCGCTGGACCCGCGGCTCGAGGACATCACCGGCACGACCTACGCGATCTGCATCTACCAGGAGCAGTACATGGAGATCGCGAAGCGGCTCGCCGGCTTCAGCCCCGCCGAGGCCGAGACGCTGCGCAAGGCGATCGGCAAGAAGATCCACTCGCTGATGGCGTCGCTCAAGGACAAGTTCCTCGCGGGCTGCGCCGAGAACGACGTGCCCGAAGCGGTTGCGCAGCAGCTCTGGAAGGACATGGAGTCGTCCCAGGACTACTCGTTCAACAAGGCGCACGCCGCCTGCTACGCGCTCATCGCGTACCGCACGGCCTGGCTCAAGGCGCACCACCCGCACGAGTACATGGCAGCGCTGATCTCGTCCGTCATGAACAC
The DNA here is from genome assembly GCA_963815895.1 of uncultured Actinomycetes bacterium. Lineage (GTDB taxonomy): Bacteria > Actinomycetota > Thermoleophilia > Gaiellales > Gaiellaceae > GMQP-bins7. Next base: position 2,124,563 of record CAWFIP010000002.1, read on the forward strand.
GAAGGACCGCGTGCCGTTCTACGTCAACGCGTGCAACGAGATGGGCATCGAGGTGCTGCCGCCGGACGTCAACTCTTCGCAGACGGACTTCGCCGTCGTCGAGGGCAAGATCCGGTTCGGCCTGAACGCCGTCAAGAACGTCGGGGAGTCCGCGGCGGAGGCGATCGTCCGGGCGCGCGGCGAGGGCGGGCCGTTCGAGTCGATCTGGGAGTTCACGGAGCGCGCCGATCCGCAGGTCGTGAACAAGCGCGCGCTCGAGTCGCTCGTCAAGTGCGGAGCGCTCGACTCGACCGGCTCCAGCCGGCTCGGGATGCTCGCCGTGCTCGACAGCGCGCTGGGGCTCGGCCAGCGGTTCGCCCAGGACCGGATTGCGGGCCAGGCCTCGATCTTCGACGGCCTCGAGACCGCCGATGCCTCCCCCGGGCGGCACCATCCGACGATCCCGACGGGCGAGTTCGACGAGCGGGAGCTCCTGCGCCTCGAGAAGGAGACGCTCGGCCTCTACGTCTCCGAGCATCCGCTCGAGCGCGTGCAGAGCCAGCTACGGCGGAAGACCGACTGCACGCTCGCCGAGGTCGAACGCCGTCGCGACGGCGAGATCGTCACCGTGGGCGGCATCGTCTCGGCCCTGAAGCAGGTGACGACGAAGCGTGGCGACCCCATGGTGTTCGTGCTGCTCGACGACCCCACGGGCGCCGCCGAGGTGGTCGTCTTCAACTCGACGTACGCGGCAGCGCGCGAGCATCTCGAGGTGGATCGCATCCTCGTCGTGAAGGGGCGGGTCGATCACAAGCAAGCGGGGGAGACGAAGCTCGTCGCCATGGAGGTGACGCCGTTCGAGGCCGTTCCGGAACGGCGCGACGTCCGACTCCGGATCGACGCCCGCGAGGCTCCCGCCGGCCTGATCAAGGAGCTCGCCGCGCTCGTCCGCGACTATCCGGGCGAAGCTCCCGTCTACCTCGCCCTCGAGACGTCGCTCGGCGAGCGCACGCTCGCTTTCGGCCCGGAGTTCCGCGTGAAGCCGGATGCCGACTTCTACGCCGAGGTCAAGACGCTTCTCGGCGAAGCCGCGCTCGTCTGAGCCACGCTCGTTCGAGCGACCCGGGTCTCCCTCGTTCGAGGAGTCGATGCCCCCATCGGGGGCAGCCGTTTGGGTGAAGCCGTGTCCTACTGAGACCCGCGCATCAACAGCGGCCACTCACACAGAAGGGAGTGAATGCGCGTGTTCAAATGGCAAGCACGCTGGGTCAGGGTGATGCTCGCCCTCTCCAGCATCGTGGCGTTCGCGGTCTCGGCCGGCGCCGGCTGGCGTTGGGACTAAGAGACCCCGGCGACCGGCGTTCAATCGATCTCACCGCGACGTGACCGAGACGGCACGGCAGTCCTACGCGCCCCGGCTTCGCCGGTTGATCGCGTGCGCAATCGCGCTCGCGGCGCCGGTGGTGGCCGGGGCTGCGGTGAGCATCGCTCTGGATCCGCCAGGCGCTCGTGAGGCGACCGCGATCCTGCTGTTCCTCGGGCTCGCGCTCCTCGCCGAGCTGAAGCCCGTCCCGCTCGAGGTGGAGGGCCTGAGCTCCGTCTCGCTCGCGTTCGTCTTCATCCTCTCGGGCCTCATCCTCTTCGGCTGGGAGACGGCCGTGCTGATCGCGTTCGTCAGCGCAGTCGCCGCTCAGCTCGTCGAGCGGCGCCCGCCCTCGCGGCTGGCGTTCAACGGGGCGGTGTACGCGCTGTCGGCGTTCGCCGCTGCGATGCCCGCGTTCCTCTACGGCGGTGACGGCGCGCACGACCCCGGTATCGCCATCCTCTTCGCCGTGTGGGGCGGCGCGGCGTTCGTCGCCGTCAACGTCGCCTTCGTCTCGCTCGCGATCTCGCTCCACCACGGTGTCCCCCTGCTTCCGCTGCTCCGCGAGGACTCGCGCCTGATCGGGCCTGCATTCGGCATCCAGGCGTGCCTGGCGGCGCTCGCGGCCTCTCTCTGGACGATCGACGCGCGGCTGCTCGTGCTCATGGCGGGCCCGCTCTTCACGGTCGTGCTCTACCAGCGATCGTCGCTCGCATCCCGCATCGCGAAGCGCGACGCCCACACGGACAGCCTCACGCTCGTCGGCAACAACCGGGCGTACGAGCTCCGTCTCGCGTCCGCGCTCGACGAGGCGCGCGAGAACGACTCGGCCCTCAGCCTCTGCCTCGTCGACGTCGACGACTTCAAGCAGATCAACGATCTCCACGGCCATCCGCTCGGCGACGAAGTGCTCGTCCAGGTCGCGCGGCTGCTCGAGTCTCCCGGCGAGAACCGCGCATTCCGGCTCGGTGGCGACGAGTTCGCCGTGCTCGTCGACGGCGGCAAACAGGCCGCGCGGCGGGAGATCGAGGCGCTCTATCTGCGCATCTCGAGCGCGGAGTTCCCCCACGGCGAGGCGGCGACCGTCAGCGTCGGCATCGCGACGTTCCCCGACGACGCGCAGAGCGGGGAGGAGCTCGAGCGCAAGGCCGACGGCGCCCTCTACTGGGCGAAGCACAGCGGGAAGAACCGGCTCTGCCTCTTCGATCCCGTACTCGTGCCGAGCTACTCGGGCGACGACGCCGAGCGGCGCGCGGAGATCGCGGCGCGGCTCCGGGCCGCCGAGAACCTCGCACGCGTCGTCGACATGAAGGACGCGTACACGGGCGCGCACTCCGAGCGCGTGGCGCTCTTCGTCGAGGGCATTGCGCGGCGGCTGGGACTCGACGAGGTGCTCGTCGAGCAGCTCAAGCTCGCCGGGCGCCTCCACGATCTCGGCAAGATCGCTGTGCCCGACCAGGTGCTGCAGAAGCCCGGAAGCCTCACCCCCGACGAGGAGCGCAAGCTCTCCACGCACCCCGAGCTGGGCGCGTCTCTCCTCGACGGCATGGACATCCGGCCCGTGGACATCTGGATCCGCCATCACCACGAGAACTGGGACGGCTCGGGCTATCCGGACGGTCTCGCGGGCGAGGAGATCCCGTTCGGCTCGCGTGTGATCCTCGTCGCGGACGCGTACGACGCGATGACCACGGAGCGGAGCTACCGGCCCGCCTCGACTGCCGAGACGGCTCTCGACGAGCTCGAGCGCATGTCCGGGATCCAGTTCGACCCCGTGATCGTCGCCGCGCTCAAGGCGCATCTCGTGGAGGCGGGCCTGATCGCCGAGCCTCCGCTGGAGCCCGCGGTCCGCCTCGTCGCCTGATGTCCCTTGCGCTCCCCGTCCTCGCGGCCGCGGGCCTCGGCCTCCTCCTCGGCGGCCGGCTCGGCGCGCTCGCGGAGATCCGTCTGCGTGCCTGGTGGCTCTTCTTCGCGGCGTTCGGGCTGCAGGTGCTCGCGTTCCCGTTCGAGTTCCTCCCCTGGCGAACCGGTCACACGACGGCGTCCGCGATCTGGATCGGCTCCTACGTCCTCCTCCTCGTCGCGGCGGCGCTCAACGCCCGGATCCGGGGCGTTCCCCTCGTCATCGCGGGGATCACCGCGAACGTCGCCGCAGTGCTCGCGAACGGGGGCACGATGCCCGTGCTGCCCGAGGCGATGCGGGCGGCCGGGGGCGATCACACGACGTTCAACAACAGCACCGCGGCGACGGAGCCGCACCTCGCCTGGCTCGTCGACCGCTGGGCGGCGCCCGAGTGGATCCCCGCGGCGAACGTGTTCTCCGTCGGCGATGTGCTGATCGCCGTCGGCGCCGCCTGGATCGTGATCGCGGCGATGGGCGTGCGCAACCCGCTGCGCCGGCTCGGTGCCGAGCGGCGGCTCGCTCGCTAGGGCGCGCGGCTAGCTGCGGGCGTTCTGCTGCGCGTCCGACGCGAGGCGGTCGCCGACGCTCGCCAGCACCTTGAGCGCGATCGACGGCATCGTCTCGACGACCCGCCGGAAGGAGCGGTCGGTCAGGACGAGGGCGCGAACGTCCGAGATCGCCGTGATCGTCGCGGTGCGCGGCACCTTCGTGAGGAGGGCGATCTCGCCGAACCAGTCTCCACCCGATAGCTCCGCGACGTCCTTGTCCTTCGCCGTGACGCGTACGGTGCCGTCGATCAGCACGAAGAACTCCCGCCCAGGGCGGCCCTCGCGCATGAGCACGTAGCCCTCGCGGAGGTCCACCTCGTCCGTCGAGGACGCGAGCTGCCTGAGCTCCGACTTCGAGCAGCCCGCGAACAGGGGCACGGACCTGAGGAGATCGACCTTTGCGTTGCTACCGAGTCGCACCGGACGATCCTAATACGGCGCAGCACCGAACGGAAACGTTTGGTGCTGCTCGTCGATCGTGTCATGCTTCCACGGTCGGACGGCGTCAGGCCGATCGAAATCGAGCAGCGGCTCGTTCAGGGGAGAACGAAAGGAGTGGGGCATGGGGGCTCGTAGGGTGCGGTTTGCCGTGGTCGCCGGTTTGGCGGCGGTCACGATGTTCGGACTTGCGTCGTCGGCACCGGGCGCGGCGAGCGCGGTTGCCGAGTTGACGACGCTTCCGGGGCTCGAGGCGGTCAACTACGGACAGGTCGCGGCGTATTCGGCCCGGATCGAGAACACCGGGAACGTGACGCTGAAGAACGTCACGCTGCGGAACCCGATCCCGTTCACGGTGGTCGACGGCCAGCCGCAGCCGGCTGTCTTCCAGAGCGCCGGGTGCACGGGGACCCTGACCGCGACGGAGTTCTCGTGTGTCGTGACGGACAAGCTGCGTCACGGCGAGTCGCTCTCGGTGACCATCGCCTGGAAGACACCGACGCAGGGCACCTCGCCCGGCTGCTCTGATGGCGCATGCCTCGTCAACACGGCATTCTGGGAGTCCGGGCCTTTCGGCCCGCACACATTCGGAATGGAGCCCGCGGAGACGGCGCTCCTGGCCGCGAACGACCCGTCGAAGGCGGCGACCTATGCGACCGCTGCCTGCACGAATCCCGCGAGCCCCACGCTTGCGACCGACCCGAACGTGAGCGTTGCGAACCCGCTCTCGACGAGCGTGTGCGCGCCGAATCTTCCCGCGAACGCGCCGGGGCTCGTCTCGTCGATCGAGGAGACCGACGGGAACGAGTCGGATCCGGGCTTCACCCAGGTGTCGGACATCTGCCTGCCGAGCCCGGGCACCGGCTGCGACCAGAGCCCCTTCGTCTTCTCATCCTTCGCGACCTTCACGTTCGTGGTCTCGAACGCGTCCCTGCCGGAGGGCGAGACGATCGACACCGTCTACCACAACGGCGTGGTGGTCTCGAAGCAGCGGCGCGCCGATCCGCACGTGGTCAGCATCAAGAACCAGTCGTTCAAGGGCATCACGACGATCGTCGTCGAATCCACGCAGAACGGGCAGTGGCGGTTCGGCTAGGACGGTAGAGACTCGGCCGGCGCGGTGGACAGCGCGTCCACCGCGCCGGCCAGGACCTTGCTGCCCTTCGCCTCGGCGAAGCGGCGCGCGCAGGCGAGGGACTCCACCCGCTGCGCCTCACGGCCGGCAAGCCCCTGAACCTCGGCCAGGTCGATGTAGGCCCCGAACTGGAAGAGCGCCGCGTCCGTCGGCTCGAGCATCCGGATCGCCTCGCCGACGAGTGACTCCGCCTCGTCGAACGAGCCCTCCTGCGCGAGGAGCTTCGCGCGCAGGCAGCGCCAGAGGGCCTGGTCGTCCAGGCTGTCCTCCGACGCGAGCTCCTTCGACTCCTCCGCGAGCTGTGCCGCCTCGTCGAGGCGGCCGAGGCCATACACCGTCTGCCCGAGGAGACCGGTGATCGAGCAGAGCACGAAGCGCTCGCCGACCGCCACGAGCATGTCGTGCGCGCGCCGGAGCTCCGCCTCGGCCCGCGGGAGGTCTCCCGCGAACGTCTCGACGCGCCACGCCTCGAGCGCGGCGCTTGCGAGCTCGACCGGAAGATCGAGCTCTTCCAGGATCGCGTAGGCACGAGCGATCAGCTCGCGCGCCTCGTCGAAGGACCCGCGCATCGCGAGCAGGCTTGCCCGCAGCGCGAGGACAATGCCCTCGGCCTGACGGTCGCCCGCGACCTCCTCGACCGTCCGCTCACAGCGCGCGATCGCCTCGTCCACTGGGGTCGAGCCAAGCACGGCGGCGGCGGCGTACGCGGTTGCCGCCCGTGTCGCCTGGCGGGCGTCTCCGGCGGTTCGCGCCTCCTCGAGCGCACGTTCCGAGGACTCGGCGGCCTTGCCGAAGTCGCATGCCGTCCCGTGCGTCCAGGCGAGGAGTCGCCAGGCCTTGGCGAGGCCGGCGTGATCCTCGACCGCCTCGAAGACGGCCATCGCCTCGGCGATGGTCTCCGCGGCCGCCGTCCGCCACTGCTCCGGGTCGCCGGCGCGGAGGCTGACGAGCAGGTTGACGAGCGCGGCGTGGGCCGTGACCTGCGGCATGCCAGTCGCCTCGCCGAGCCTCATCGCGTCTTGGAGCGTGCTCACGGCCTCGTCGAAGCTCCCGAGCTGGAGCAGCGCCTCGCCGTACTCGGGCAGCAGCTCGAGCCGCGCCGGAGCATCCTCCGGGAGGACCGCGGCGGCGCGGCCGAACAGGTTCGCCGCGGCCGGCACGTCTCCGCGGGCGAACGCACGCCGCCCCGCGGAGGCGAGCCTCTGCGCCGCGTCCGCGCCGATCTCGCGCCCGTGGTCGTCGAGCGGCCCGAGCTCGAAGAGGTAGCGGTGGGCCTGCTCGAGGTGGTAGCCGAGGATCTCCTCGTACTCGACCGCGCCCTCGCGGTTCACGCCGTCGGCCCACTGAACGAACTGCTCGTGGAACGTCGCGCGGGCGCGCTTCAGCACGCCGTCGTACGTCGTGTCGCGAATGAGGATGTGATGGAAGCGGAACGCGTCCTCCTCGACCGGCCGCGACCCGTCGGGCTGCACGAACTGCTTGTCCGAGAGCGTCGCAAGGTGCGCTCCGACCGCGGCGCCGACGGTATCGACGGTCAGATGCCGGACGGCGTCCCGGACGAAGAGCTGGCCGATCACCGCCGCGGGCTCGATCACGGCCCGCTCGTCCCGGCTCAGGCTGTCCAGGCGCGACGCGAGCAGGGCCTGGATCGTCGGCGGCACGGCGGCGTGCTCCACGTCGCCGGTCGCCCGCCAGCTGCCGTCCTCGAAGCGGATGAGCCCCTCGTCGATGAGCATCGAGAGCAACTGCTCGACGAACAGCGGGTTCCCCTCCGCCGCCTCGACGATGCGGGCGCGCACACGCTCGTCGAGGCCCGCGCTCCCGAGCAGGTGCTCCGCGACCGCACTCGTGTCGTCCGCGGAGAGCGGCTCGAGCTCGATCCGGCTCGCACGCTCGGACGTCGACCACTCGGGCTGGCGCTCGAGGAGCTCCCGCCGCGTCGAGCAGAGCACGAGCACCGGCGCCTCGCCGTTCGCGACGACGTGCTCGACGAGCTCGAGGAACGTCGCCTCCGCCCAGTGGACGTCGTCGAACACCACGACGAGCGGCCGCTCGTCGGCCAGCGTCTCGAAGAGCCTGCGCGTGGCCCACGAGACGTCCTGAACTGGGAACGGCTCCTCGGAGAGCCCGATCGCCGACTGCACGCGCGCGACGACGTCTCCGTCGTCCACGAGTGCGCACAGCTTCGTCCGCGCCTCCGAGGCCGTGTCGCGCTCGACGATGCGTGCGGCCTGACGCACGGCCTCCGCGAGCGGCCAGAAGGTGATGCCGTCGCCGTACGGGAGGCACCGCCCTCTGAGCACGGTCGCGTTCTCGGCGGCCGCGCGCATGAACTCCTCGACGAGGCGCGACTTCCCGACGCCAGCCTCGCCGACGACGGTCACGAGCCCGGCGCGACCCGCGTCGACGGAGTCCCGATACGCGTCGTTGAGGATCGCGAGCTCCTGCTCGCGGCCGACCATGGGGGCGTCCAGGCGTCGCGGCCGCTCCGCGTCCTCGCGCACCGACTGGAGCTGGAAGGCGGGCACCGGCTCCGACTTGCCCTTGAGCTCGAGCGGCTCGACCTCCTCGACGTCGACGTAGTCGCGGACGAGCCGGTACGTCAATTCGCCGAGCAGCACCTCGTTCTGGCCGGCCGCCTGCTCGAGCCGGGCCGCCACGTTGACCGCGTCGCCCGTCACGAGCCGCTGGCCGGCCGACGGATCGCCCGAGATGACCTGGCCGGTGTTCACGCCCGTCCGGTTCGCGAGCCGCACGCCCCAGTGCCGGTCGAGCTCCTCGTTCAGCTCGTCGAGGGCGCGCTGCATCCCGGCCGCCGCACGGACCGCTCGTAGGGCGTCGTCCTCGTGGAGCACGGGGAGCCCGAAGACCGCCATGACCGCGTCCCCGATGAACTTCTCGACCACGCCGCCGTGGCGCTCGAGCTCGCCGCGCATCGCGTCGAAGTAGCGGGTCATGACCTCGCGCAGCGACTCCGAGTCGAGCCGCTCGCCCATTGCCGTCGAGCCCTTGAGGTCGGAGAAGACGATCGTCACGACCTTCCTCACCTCCTGTGGGGGAGGCGCCGCCGCGAGCGGAGAGCCGCACGCGAGGCAGAACTTCGCGATCTCGGGGTTCTCGGTACCGCAGCTCGCGCAGACGGGCATCGCACGAGTTTGCCCACTTTCCATGCGGTTTGGCGCCCCTTGCGGCCCGCTCCGGAGGCGTCCGGGGAGCCGTCACCCTCACCGAAGGTTTACGGACGCTCAACGCAATCCCCCCAGAAAGGGGACGACCGATACGTCTCAGTGGACGAATAGCGAGTGAGTCAAATCACCCACTGCGGAAGGGCGGCTGGAAATGTCTGCGGCAGAACTCGAACTCACGTACAACACCACGGAGGCGGATCGGGTGGAGCACTGGCGCCACGAGGAGCTCGCTCGCGCCGGCTACGACGCAGAGAGCGCACTCGTCCTCGCGGCGAGCCACGACGTCGACCTGCACGAGGCGGTCGATCTCCTGAAGCGCGGCTGCACGGTGGACCTCGCTCTCCAGATCCTCCTGTAGGACCGGCACGGCCTCACCCCCTCCCCCTCCCTGGGGCCGTGCCTATCGCTTTCTCCCCCTCGCGGCGCCCGGCAATGCCGGGCGCCGTCTCCGTTCCGGGGCTCGGATCGCGGTTCCTCTGACCCCGGTTCGGCGCCATCGGCACAATGGGCGCCGATGTCGGCGCTCCAAAGCCTGTCTCTCGCGTCCATTCCGTCACCCGGCTCGAGCACGCTCGAGCTCGGGCCGTTCTCGATCCACTTCTACGGGCTGACGCTCCTCGTCGCGATCGTCGCGGCCGTCGTCATCACCGGGATCCGCTGGACGCGCCGTGGAGGCGACTGGGATCTCATCTTCCGGCTCGCCGTCTGGGGTGTCGCCTTCGGGATCATCGGCGCTCGCCTGTACCACGTCGTCACGAGCTGGGACGAGCTCCCCGACGAGTGGTGGGGGCCGTTCGCGATCTGGAAGGGCGGCCTCGGCGTGTGGGGCGGGATCGGCCTCGGCGTGATCGTCGGCGCGATCGTCGCGAAGCGGTCGGGCGTCAGCGTGTCGGCGCTCGCGGACTGCGTGGCGCCGGGGCTCCTCGTCGCGCAGGGAATCGGGCGCTTCGGCAACTGGTGGAACCAGGAGCTCTTCGGCAAGCCGACCGACCTCCCGTGGGGCCTCGAGATCTCCCCCGACAACCGCCCGATCGACTACATCGAGAGCGACACGTTCCACCCGACGTTCCTCTACGAGGCGCTCTGGTGCTTCGGCGCGGCGGGCCTGCTGCTGATCGTCGAGCGGAAGTTCAAGCTCCGGCCCGGGAACCTCTTCGCGCTCTACGTCTTCGTCTACAGCATCGGCAGGCTCTGGATCGAGACGCTTCGGATCGACCCCTCGCACGAGATCGCCGGCCTGCGGCTCAACGTCTGGGTCGCCGGGCTCGCGATCATCGCCTCGGGCGCGTTCTTCGTCTGGTGGCAGCGCACGTGGAACCGCGGCACTGGAGCGGCTCCGCCGAAGACCGAGACGATGGCGATCCCGAAGGCGCGCGTCCGGCCGTAGCGGCGAGCGCGTAGGGTCGGCCCTGGACCCCTCCCCGTGGCTGCGGTGTATCCGTGCAGTCGACGAAGGAGGAGCCATGCGTCATCTCATCGCGTTGCCGGTGCTCGTGGCAGCGCTCATTGCGACCGGAGCGGCGTCCGCCGGCGGCTTTGCGACCGTCGGTCTCAGCTCGCTGCCGACCGGCGTGTCGGCGGGCGAGCCGTGGGACCCCGAGATCACGATCCTGCAGCACGGTCGGACGCCCCTCGACGGGCTCACGCCGGTGGTCACCATCCACGATGCGAACGGTGTCTCACGCGACTTCACGGCGACTGCGACCGGCGGGCCGGGCGTCTACGTGGCGCACGTCGTCTTCCCGGAGAGTGGGAGCTGGAACGTCGCCGTCGACACCGGCTGGTGGGGTGAAGGAGGGCTGACGATGGGGCCAGTGACGATCGAGGGCGGCCCGAGCGGCGTCGAGGCACCAGACTCCTTCCCGGTCGTGCCCATCGCGCTGGCGGCAGGCATCGTTGCGCTGCTGGCGGCGGCGACGCTAGGGGCGAGGAGGCGCTGGAGGCCGACGGCGCTCCCGCGGTAGGCCGGAGGCCCACCGCGCCTGGAACACCTCTGGCCCCGGCGGTGTAGAAGAGGGCGGTGGAGGGCCGACCGCCGAACGACATCGCGCTCGCCGAGCGGGCGAGGAACGGGGACGAACGCGCCTTCGAGGAGCTCATGCGCACGTATCAGCCACTCGCGTTTCGCACCGCGTACCTCCTGACCGGCTCCGCGGCGGACGCCGAGGAGGCAGTGCAGACGGCCTTCGTGAAGGCGTGGCGCTCGCTCCCGCGCTTCCGCTCCGGCGCGCCGTTCAAGCCGTGGCTCCTGCGCATCGTCACCAACGAGGCGCACAACCGCCGCCGGTCGGAGCGTCGGCGTGTCGAGCTGCGGCTGCGCGCGACCGCGGCCCATCCTTCGGAGGACGCGGCCCCGTCGCCGGAGGGGGCCGCGCTCGGGCGGGAAGGACGTGAGGCGCTCCTGCGCGCGGTGGGCTCGCTGGACGACCGCGACCGCGACGTGCTCACCTGCCGCTACTTCCTCGAGCTGACCGAGGAGGAGACCGCCGAGGTGCTCGGCGTGCGCCGGGGAACCGTGAAGTCGCGCACGGCGAGGGCGCTGGAACGCCTGCGGGAGGAGGTGGAGGCGTGAGCGAGCTCGAGCAAGCGCTGCTAGCCGTCGGGCGCGAGCTCGACGTGCCCGTGGCCCCGGATCTCGTCCCGTCCGTGCTCGAGCGCATGGAGCCGCACTCACGGCGTGGCGCGTGGGCGTTCGGAAGGCGGGAGCTCGCCATCGGGGTTGCCGTCGTCCTCCTCGCCGCGCTCGCGGCCGTGCTCGCGGTGCCGGACGCGCGGTCGGCGCTCCTCCGTGTCCTCCATCTCGGCGGTGAGCGCATCGAGCTCGTCGACGAGCTGCCTCCCGCCGGAAGCGAGCTCGACGAGACGACGCTCGGCGAGCCGGTGACCCTCGAGGAGGCGCGGCGTCGCGCAGGCTCCCCGCTGCGCGAGCTCGCCGAGCCACCCGACCGCGTGTACCTGCTCGGCACCCGGCCGACTGTCTGGTTCGTCTACGGCGCGCCGGGTGACGTGAAGCTGCTCGTCTCCCAGGCGCCGGGCCTCGTCGTCGACCGGGACCTGGTCGCAAAGAAGCTCGTCGGTGAGGGCACGTCCCTCGAGGAGACGGACGTGGACGGCTCGCCCGCGTTCTTCCTGAGCGGCGCGCCGCACGTCGTGCTGCTCCTCGACGAGAACGGCCAGGTGCTCACCGACACCACCAGGCTCGCGGGCAACGTCCTCCTCTGGCAGGACGACGACACCGCCTTCCGCCTCGAGGGGGACTTCACGAAGGGTGAAGCCGTCGAGCTCGGCGAGTCGCTCCGCTAGCCCTTCAGCTGCAGGATGCCGAGCGCATTGCCGTGCGGGTCGACGACCCAGGCCGCGGTCACGAAGCCGAGATCCGCGACGCCGTTCTCGGTCTTGAGCCCGGGAACGTCGTACTCCTGGATCTCGACGCCTCGCGAGCGGAGCTCGGCGAGCTCGTGCGCGAGGTCGGGCACGAACCATCCCGCCCGCGTCTGCTCGTCTGCGGTCCCGACGGTGCTCTTCGTCACCGCGATGGCGCTCCCCCCGCCACAGCGGAACGTGATCGCCTCCTCGTTCTCGTCCAGGATCTCGAGGCGGAGCTGCTCGTGATAGAAGCGGCGGGTCGCCGCGAGGTCGAGTGACAGTAGGACGACGTGAACGGGATAGTCGCCGAGCATCTCTGCTCCCTTCGTGGTGACGGCATGTGGCCACGTATACCCATCCGGTCTCGTGGCTAGCCTCCGCGTGTGCAGCCGACCCTCGTGCGAGAGCTCGAGCTCGATCTCGACGCCTTCGAAGGGCCTTTCGACCTTCTTCTGACGCTGCTTCTGAAGGAAGCGCTCGAGCCGCGCGAGATCGACATCGCCGCGATCGTCCTCTCCTTCCTCGAGCGGCTGGCCGAGCGCGAGGAGGTCGATCTCGATGCCTGCGGCGAGTTCCTCGTCCTCATCTCGGCGCTGCTCGAGCTGAAGGCGCGAGGCCTGTTCCCGGACGAGGCGGCCGAGCTCGAGGCGCTCGAGCCGGAAGAGGCGGCCGAGGAGCTCGCGCGCCGGCTCGCCGAGTACCGCCGCATGAAAGAGGCCGCCGAGTGGCTGCTCGAGCGGCTCGCGACAGAGGGCGACCGCTGGTACCGGATCGGCCCCGCCGCGCTCGCGCCCGCCCCCGAGCGCCGGCTCGCGCAGCAGGATCCCGCCGCTCTCGCCGAGGCGCTGCGAGGGTTGGCCGTGCCGCCGCCGAACGTCTCCCTGAGCCACATGGCGCTTCGCTTCCCGCCCGTCTCCCAGTTCCTCGAGCGCTTTCGGGCCGTCCTCGCCCGTCGGCGCCTCTTCGACTTCGACAGCGAGGTCAGCGGCCTCTCGCGCGTAGAGCAGGCGGTCGCGCTCCTCGCGCTGCTCGAGCTGCGCAAGGCGGGCGAGATCGCCCTCAGCCAGGCCGCACCCTTCGCTCCGATTCGCGTGTCGAGAGCCGAGCCAGAAAGGACTACCGCGTGGACAGCCCGCTCCGCCTGATCGCAGCCAGCCCGGTCGACCGCCTCGCGCAGACGATCGAGGCGCTCCTCGTCGTCGCCTCGGCGCCGCTCTCCGTCCCGGACCTCGCCGACGCGACGCAGGACGATCCCGAGCGGGTCGAGACCGCTGTCGGGCTGCTCGAGGATCGCTACCGGGAGGGGCGCAGCGGCATCGTCCTCGAGCATGTCGCCGGCGGCTACGCATTCCGCGCATCGCGGGACGCCGCCGAGGCGTGCGCGCGGCTCTTCGAGCGGCCGGTGGAGCGCGGGCTCTCCCCGGCGGCGCTCGAGACGCTCGCGATCGTCGCGTACCTCGGGCCGTGCTCGCGTCCCGAGATCGCCCGGATCCGCGGCGTCGCGGCCGACTCCGCCGTCGCGAGCCTCGTGGAACGCGGACTGATCACGGAGGCCGGTCGCGAGGACGGCCCCGGCGGCGCCATCCGCTACCGCACGACGCCGCTCTTCGAGCGCGTGTTCGCGCTCGAGAGCCTCGCGGCGCTGCCGCGCCTCGACGACCTCGGAGAGACGACGGAGGTGCTGCGCGAGCGCCTCGTCGAGGTCGCTGGCGCCCGCGCGTCGTAAGGAAGGGTCCTGATCCCCGACTGGACTTTGTGGCTCAGAGCCACAAAGTCGAGTCGGTCGCTGGCGCCTTGGGCGTCGTGTGAAGCCCGAGCCGACCCATCCTTGTGGCTCAGAGCCACAAAGTCGTCGACCCTAGATCTGCCAGGCGCCCTGTCGAAGCAGCGGTACGGCGTTGCCGCCGCGGTCGATCCCGTCCACGTCGATCTCCGGGCTCCCGATCATGAAGTCGACATGCACGGCGCTGCGATTGACGCGCTTCCGCTCCGCCTCGTCCTCGACCGGCGACTCGTAGCCCTGCCCGAGCGCCATGTGCGAGGCGGCGTTCTCGTCGATGAGCGTGTCCAGGAAGACGGTCTTCAGCGGGCCGATGCGGCCCTCCCCGTCCACGAGCGCGAGCTCTCCGAGCCGCGCGGCGCCCTCGTCCTTCGCGACCACCGTGCGGAGGGCGTCGGCGCCCTTGTCGGCGTCGACCTTGACCGCGCGCCCACCTTCGAACTCGACGCGAATGCCTTCGACGATGGTCCCGAAGAGCTCGAGCGGCATGGTCGCGGACACGTGGCCGTCGACCCGCTCCGGGTCCGGGGTCGTGAAGAGCTCCTCGGTCGGGATGTTCGGGTAGTGCCGCACGCCGTCGACCGTCGTGAAGTCGCCCGCCTCCCAGGCGGAGGACGGGAGCAGTCCGACGGTGAGGTCCGTGCCGGGACCGTGGAGCCGGATCGCGTCGAAGCGGCGCTCAGTCAGGCGAGCGGCGTTCGACTTCAGCTCGCCGACACGCTCGGTCCACGCCGCGGCCGGGTCGTCGGTGTCGAGCCGGCAGATCCGGGCGACCGCTTCCCATAGCCGCCCGAGCGCCTCGTCGCCGTCGAGCTCCGGATACACCGTTTCCGCCCACGGGCGTGTCGGCGCCGGGACGATCGTCCAGTTCGTCGTGCGCGCGTTGATGACCTTGGCCGAGTCGGGCAGGTACGGCAGGAGGTCGCGTCCCGCCCGGCCTGGATCGACGCCCTCGAGCGCGTCTGGTGCGTGCGGGCCGGAGAGCGTGATGCGGGCCGCGTGCTCGTCGGAGAGGTAGTTCAGGCGCTCACGGAGCCAGGGCGGGATGAAGTCGAGCGAGTCCTCGGACGCGTGCTCGATGCGCTGTCGCTTGATCCACTGATCGAAGTAGAGGACGTCGACGTACTTCGCACCGCGGAGATACGCGGCCCGCACGACCTTGCGAGTCTGCGCCTCCTTCCCCACGAAGCTCGTGACGGCCACGTACTGGCCCTCCTGCACGTTCGCGGCGAAGACGGCGAGGTCTGCGAGGCCGTCGAGCCATCTCTCCCGCTGTTCCTGGCCCGCGGTCACGCGCGCACCCTAGCGACGCCACAATGCGCCGGTGAGGCTGAACGCGTACCTCGCCCGGGCCGGCGTCGCCTCGAGGCGAGGGGCGGACGACCTCATCCGCGACGGTCGCGTCGCGGTGAACGGCGAGCAGGGGGAGTTGAGCACCAGGGTGCGCTCGGGCGACGTCGTGGAGGTGGACGGAGCTCGCATCGCCGCACAGGCGCTCGCACACGTGCTCCTGCACAAGCCCGCCGGCGTGGTCACGACCGCGAGCGATCCCCACGGGCGCCCGACGGTGGTCGACCTCGTCGACCACCCGGTGCGGGTCGTTCCTGTCGGACGGCTCGACGCGGACACGACGGGCGCGCTCGTGCTCACGAACGACGGACAGCTCGCGCACCGGCTCGCCCATCCGCGCTACGGCGTCGCGAAGGTCTACGAGGCCGAGGTCGAGGGCGCGCCGGACGACGACGCCCTCAAGGCGCTCCGGGACGGCGTGGAGCTCGAGGACGGGATGACTGCCCCGGCAGCGGCGAGCGTCCTCCGCACCGGCGACCGCTCGTCGGTCCTCGAGCTGACCCTGCACGAGGGGCGCAAGCACCAGGTGAAGCGCATGTGCGTCGCGGTGGGGCACCCCGTATTGCGGCTGCATCGCGCCGAATATGCGGGGCTCGAGCTGGATGGTCTCGCCCCCGGCGAGTGGCGCGAGCTGACGGCCGCGGAGGTCGAGGCGCTTCGCGCGCTCTCTAGAGCCTGACGAAGCCCATGCGCTCGTACATGGCCTCGAGCGTCGACTCCGAGGCGGCGCGCGCCTTCTCCGCCCCGAGCTCGAGGATCCGCTGGAGCTCGGCGGGATCGGAGCGGAGCTCGCGGTAGCGCTCCTGGAACGGCGCGAGCAGGGCGATGACGGCCTCGGCCACGTCCTCCTTGAACGCGCCGTAGCCCTGGCCGTCGTAGCGCGCCTCGACGTCTGCGATCGCCTCGTCGGTCGCGACGCTCATGATCTCGACGAGGTTCGACACGCCCGGCTTGTCCGGTGAGTGCGTGACCTCGCGGCCGGAGTCCGTCACGGCCGTCTTGAACTTCCTGCGGATCGCGTCCGGCGTGTCGAGGACGTAGACCGTTCCCTGCTCCGTGCCTCCGGTCGTCGACATCTTCTTCTCCGGCTCCTGGAGGTCCATCACCTTCGCCCCGATCTCGGGATAGATGCCGCGCGGCACTGTGAACGTCTCGCCGAACCGGGAGTTGAAGCGGGTCGCGACGTCCCGGGTCAGCTCGACGTGCTGCCGCTGGTCGACGCCGACCGGGACGACGTCTGTCTGGTACAGGAGGATGTCGCCGGCCATCAGCACCGGGTAGGTGAAGAGCGCGCCCGAGACGAACTCCTGTGCGTCGGACTTGTCCTTGAACTGCGTCATCCGCCGCAGCTCACCGAAGCTCGCCACGGACGACAGCAGCCAATTCGCCTCCGCGTGGGCAGTGACGTGGCTCTGGGCGAAGATCGTCGAGCGCTCCGGGTCGAGGCCCGTCGCGACGAGGAGCGCCAGGAGGTCGAGCGACCGCTCCCGCAGCTCCTCGGGGTCGTACTCGACCGAGATCGAGTGCAGGTCGACGATGCAGAAGAACGCGTCGCCCGGCGTCTCTTGCTGGTCCTGGGTCGCGACGTACTGGCGGAACCCGCCCGCGTAGTTCCCGAGGTGCTTCGCACCCGTCGGTTGGATGCCGGAGAAGATCCGCATGGCCCAATTGTCCCTGAAGCCGCGGGGGCTCGTCGGGCGGGAACTAGACTCAGCCCGGATGCGCGTCGAGCCCGTGGCGGCCCTGGAAGGGCATGTGGCCGTCCCGGGGGACAAGTCCGTCTCGCATCGCGCGGTCATGGTCGGTGCGATCTGCGACGGCCCCACCGAGGTCTCCGGCTTCGGTCGCTCCGCGGACACCGAGGCGACCATCGCGGCGATGCGCGCGCTCGGCGCCGATGTCGTCGAGCAGGACATCGACACCCTCACGGTCCACGGCGTCGGCCTGCGCGGCCTGCGCGAGCCGGATGCGCCGATCGACTGCCGGAACGCGGGCACGCTGATGCGGCTGCTCCCGGGGATCCTCGCCGGCCAGAGCGGGCGTTTCGAGCTCGTCGGCGACGAGTCGCTCTCGGCGCGCCCGATGGAGCGCATCGCCGAGCCCCTCCGCCGGATGGGCGCGCGGATCGAGACCACCGACGGCCACGCACCGCTCGTCGTGGAGGGCGGCAGGCTCGCGCCGATCGACTACGAGCTCCCCGTCGCGTCCGCGCAGGTGAAGTCGGCGGTGCTGCTCGCCGGTCTCTACGCGGACGGAGCGGAGACGACGGTCGTCGAGCCTCTCCCGACGCGGGACCACACGGAGCGGATGCTCGAGGGCGCCGGTGCCCGGATCCACCGTGGGCCGAGGAGCGTCACGGTCCATCCCGCGGAGCGGCTCGAGCTGGGGCGAGTCGACGTGCCCGGAGACTTCTCCTCCGCGGCGCCGCTCCTCGTCGCGGCGGCCATCGTGCCGGGCTCCGACGTCACCGTGCACGGCGTCGGCCTCAACCCCGGTCGGATCGGGCTGCTGGACGTCCTCGAGCGCATGGGCGCCCGGGTGGCGGTCTACAACCGCCGCTCCGCCGGAGGAGAGCCCGTCGGGGACGTCCAGGTGCAGTCCTCGGAGCTCGTCGGGGCGCGCGTGACGGCCGCGGAGGTGCCGTCTCTCGTCGACGAGCTGCCGCTCTTCGCCGTCGCCGCGAGCCACGCGCGCGGCGAGAGCATCGTCCAGGGCGCGAGCGAGCTTCGCGTGAAGGAGTCGAACCGCATCGAGTCCGTCGTCGAGGAGCTGCGGAGGATCGGGGCGCACATCCGCGCGACCCCGGACGGCTTCAGGATCCGCGGCGTGCCGGCCCGACTTCGCGGCGGCGTCGTCCACTCGCACGGCGATCACCGGCTCGCCATGCTGGGCGCGATCGTGGGCGTCGCCTCGCGCGAGGGCGTCGAGCTCGACGGCGCGGAGGCAGTCGACGTGAGCTTCCCGGGGTTCTTCGAGCTGCTCGGACAGCTCGAGAGAGCCTAGGGCGATACAAATCCTCCCGTGATCGTGGCAATCGACGGGCCGGCGGGCTCGGGTAAGAGCACCGTGGCGAAGAACCTCGCCCGGCGGCTCGGGTTCCGGTATCTGGACACCGGCGCGATGTACCGCGCGTTGACGTGGCTTGCACTGCGCGACGGGCTCGCGCTCGACCAGGGCGGTGCGCTCGCTGAGCTCGCCGAAGCGCAGGCCGTGTCGTTCGGGCCGAACGGCGCGGTCCGGATCGCGGGCACAGACGTGACGGATGCGATCCGCGAAGCCGAGATCGACCGGAACGTGCCGACTGTCGCGCGGCATCCGGAGGTTCGCGAGGTGATGCGCGAGCGGCAGCGCGCCCTGGGTGAGATGGGCGACGCCGTCATCGAGGGGCGCGATATCGGCACCGTCGTCGCGCCGCATGCCGAGGTGAAGGTGTTCCTCCTCGCGGCCGAGTCGGAGCGCGCACGACGGCGCACGGCCGACCGGCCCGGCGTCGAGGCCGAGCGGCTCGCAAAGGATCTCAGGCGGCGCGACGAGCGGGACGCGATCAACACACGTCCCGCGGACGACGCCGTCAAGCTCGACACGACCGAGCTCACGGTGGACGAGGTCGTCGAGCGGATCGCACAGCTCGTCGCGGAGGCGAGCGGGTGAACCGCGAGACCGTCTGGGCAATCGGCCGACTGACGATCCAGCCGCCGGTCGTCGTCCTCACTCGTCTGCGGGACTACGGCGTCGAACGGGTCCCGCTCGAGGGGGGCATCG
Organism: uncultured Actinomycetes bacterium; assembly: GCA_963815895.1. GTDB lineage: Bacteria > Actinomycetota > Thermoleophilia > Gaiellales > Gaiellaceae > GMQP-bins7. The sequence continues at coordinate 2,143,375 of CAWFIP010000002.1, forward strand.
TCATCGCGGCGAACCACTTCAGCTGGATCGATCCGCCGGCGCTCGGCGCCGTGAGCCCGAGACCCGTCTACTACATGGCGAAGGTCGAGGCCCATCGCGTTCCGGGGCTGGGCCAGCTCTTGCGCTCCTTCGGAGCGTTCCCGGTGCGCCGGGGCGAGTCGGACCGCGACGCCGTGCGCACGATGCGTGAGATCGTCAGCTCGGGTGGCGCGCTCGGGATGTTCGTCGAGGGGACGAGGCAGCGGAAGGGTGTCCCCGGCAAGGCTCAGCCGGGTGCCGCGATGGTCGCGCTGAACGAGTCGGTGCCGATCGTCCCGGCGGCGATCCACGGGAGCCAGCACTGGCGTCTCGGGAACTTCGCTCCCGTGTCCATCGCCTGGGGCGAGCCGATGACGTTCGACGGCCTCCCGCGCGGTGGGCGCGGCTACAAGGAAGCGTCCCTCGAGGTCGAGCGAAAGCTCCACGAGCTCTGGGAGTGGCTCGTGGACGTCCACGAGGCCGGGCGGCCGCGTGAAGCGACGCCACCGCGATGAGGACGCGCCGCAAGCCTGCTGACGCTGGGCCGAGTGAGGATGTCCGTGAGCTCGCGGGAACGGTCGCCGTCGTCGGCTTTCCGAACGTCGGTAAGTCCACCCTCGTCAACCGGCTGACGGAGTCGAGGACGGCCGTCGTCCACGAGACGCCGGGCGTCACGCGCGACCGCAAGGAGCTCCTCGTCGACTGGGCCGGCACGCGGTTCCGGATCATCGACACGGGCGGGGTCGACCGCGAGGACACCGGCCCGTTCGGTCCGCAGGTCGCCGAACAGGCGAAGGCGGCGATCGCGGAGGCGGACCTCGTCCTCTTCGTCGTGGACGCACAGGCGGGAGTGACGCCGGGGGACGAGGAGCTCGCCGAGATCCTGCGCACGTCGCACAAGCCGGTGCTCGTGCTCGCGAACAAGCTCGACGATCCTCGGCGGGACGCCGAGGCGCTCGAGTTCCATCGGCTTGGCCTGGGCGACCCGATCCCGCTCTCCGCCATCCACGGCTACGGGACGGGCGACCTGCTGGACGAGATCGTGCGACGCCTACCGGGTGGGGGAGAGCGGCCGGTGGGCGAGGAGGCCATCAAGGTCGCGATCCTCGGACGCCCGAACGTCGGGAAGTCGTCGCTTCTGAACGCCCTGCTCGGGCAGGAGCGCGTGATCGTGTCCGAGGTGCCGGGCACGACGCGCGACTCGATCGACACCGTGCTCGAGCGCGGGGACTCGACCTTCGTGCTCGTCGATACGGCGGGACTCAGGCGGAAGCGCCACCAGCGACAGGGCATCGAGTACTACTCCGAGCTGCGCGCGCTGGAAGCAGCCGAGCGGGCCGACGTCGCACTCGTGCTCGTGGACGCGAGCGAGGGCGTCGTCGAGCAGGACCTCTCGGTCGCCGACGTCGCGCGCAAGGCCGGTTGCGCGACCGCGGTCGTGCTGTCGAAGTGGGACATCGCAGAGGTGCGGATCGAGGACGTGAAGCCGCACCTGGCGTCGAAGCTCCGACAGCGCCCGGCGAGCATCGCGGTCTCGGCGAAGACGGGCCGTGGCCTCGACCGGCTCCTCGACCTCGTCGAGGATCTCTTCCGGCGCTATACGGCGCGGATCCCGACCCCCGAGCTCAACCGGGCGCTCCAGGAGCTCCGCCAGTCCCGGCAGCCGCCGGGCCGCCGCGGACGACGCCTGAACCTCCTCTACGGCACGCAGATCTCGACGCGGCCCCCGCGGATCCGGATCTTCGTCAACGACCGCGGCCTCGTGACCCGGGACTACGGCTACTGGGTCGAGAACGAGCTCCGGCGACGCTTTGGCCTCGAAGGCGTGCCCGTCTCGATCGACTTCGCGACGTCCGAATGAAAGCGGTCGTCGTGGGTGCGGGCTCGTGGGGCTCCGCGTTCGCCGCGCTCATGCGGGACAGGGGCCACGAGGTCACGCTCGCCGCGCGCGACCCCGAGCAGGCGGAGGCCATTCGCGCGACGAGCCGGAATCCGCGCTACGTCCCGGACGCAGACCTGCGCGGCATCGCGACGTCCACGGTCGAGAGTGCCCCGTACGACGACGCCGAGCTCGTCGCCCTGGCCGTGCCGAGCGCCGTGTTCGGCGACGTGGTCTCGGCACTGCCCGGGACGGCGCCGGTGCTGAGCCTCACGAAGGGCCTCGACCCGGCCACGGGCGAGCGGCTTTCCACGCTCGTGCGAGGACGCCCGGTCGCGGTCCTCTCGGGCCCGAACATCGCCGATGAGATCGTGCGCGGGCTCCCTGCCGCGGCGGTCGTCGCGAGCGACGACCTCGAGCTCGCGGTCCGTCTCCAGCTGGCGACGAACTCGACGATCTTCCGTGTCTACGTGAGCGACGACATCGCCGGGGTCGAGCTGTGCGCGGCCGCGAAGAACGTCATTGCGCTCGCGGCGGGCGGGGCGGACGGCCTGCGCCTCGGCGACAACGCGAAGGCGGCTCTCGTCGCGCGCGGCCTTGCCGAGATGGGACGGCTCGCCGAGGCCGCGGGAGCACGTCCCGACACGTTCGCGGGCCTGGCCGGCATGGGCGACCTCATGGTCACGTGCTGGGCCCCTAGCGGCCGCAACCGCCGGGCCGGTGAGCTGATCGCCCAGGGGAGCACGCCCGAAGAGGCCGTGGCGCAGATCGGGATGGTCGTCGAGGGACTGACGACCGCGCCCGTCCTGCGCGACTTCTCGCACCGCCACGACATCGAGCTGCCGATCACCGACGGCGTCTGCGCGGTGCTCGGCGGCGTCGCTCTGACCGAGCTCGTCGAGCAGCTCATGCGGCGCGAGCCGACCACGGAATAGGTCGTCCTCGGCAGGTAGCCTTCGCGCGAATGGCAGCGCGCACGTTCTCGTTCACGTCGGAATCCGTTACCGAGGGGCACCCGGACAAGGTCGCCGACCAGATCTCCGACTCCGTGCTCGACGCCGTCCTGACGGACGACGGGAACGGCCGGGTCGCGTGCGAGACGCTCGTGACGACCGGGCTCGTCATCGTCGCGGGCGAGATCACGACCGAGACGTACGTCGACGTCCGCACGATCGTCCGCGAGACGATCTCCAGCATCGGCTACACGCGTGCCAAGTACGGGTTCGACGCGGAGACCTGCGGCGTCATGGTCGCCATCGACGGCCAGTCGCCCGACATCGCCCAGGGTGTGGACGAGTCGTTCGAGGCTCAGCACGGCGACACGGATCCGCTGGACCTGCTCGGCGCCGGCGACCAGGGGATGATGTTCGGGTACGCGACGCGCGAGACCGACGAGCTCATGCCCCTCCCGATCACACTCGCGCACAAGCTCGCCAAGCGGCTCGCGGAGGTGCGGAAGGCGGAAATCCTGCCGTACCTGCGCCCCGACGGGAAGACGCAGGCCACCATCCGCTACGAGGTGGACGAGCACGGGATCCAGCGACCGGTCGAGATCGAGCGTCTGCTCATCTCCACGCAGCACCGCGACGGCCTCGACATCGAGACGCTCATGAAGCCGGACCTGCTCGAGCACGTCGTCGAGCCGATCCTCCACTCGGAGTTCCGGAGCCTGTTCGACCCCGCTCGCATCGGCGCGAAGGACTTCTTGTACGTGAACCCGACCGGCAAGTTCGTCATCGGCGGGCCGATGGGGGACACGGGAGTGACAGGACGCAAGATCGTCGTCGACACGTACGGGGGCGCCGCCCCGCACGGCGGGGGCGCGTTCTCCGGGAAGGACCCGACGAAGGTCGACCGCTCGGCCGCGTACGCCGCGCGCCATGTCGCGAAGAACCTCGTCGCCGCGGGGCTCGCCGACCGCTGCCAGATCCAGGTCGCGTACGCGATCGGCGTCGCGCACCCGATGAGCGTCAACGTCGAGTGCTTCGGAACGGAGACCGTCCCGATCGCGACCATCGAGCGCCTCATCGACGAGAACTTCGACCTGCGCCCCGGCGCGATCATCCGCGACCTCGACCTCACGCGCCCGATCTACCGGAAGACGGCCGCGTACGGGCACTTCGGGCGCGACGACCGTGACTTCACCTGGGAGCGGACGGACAAGGCCGATGCGCTCAGGGCTGCCGCGGGGCACGCCGAGACGGCGACCGTCTGATCCGTACGACCCGACCCGACTCGACCTCAGACACGGCGAAGGCCCGCTCGTCCTCGGTGACCGGCGGGCCTTCGCGCTGGAGGGCACTTCGGAGGGAAGGGCCGTTGCGTGACTTCGATCCCATCGCGCGCATGTGAAGCGCACATGAAAGCTCTCTAAGAAGCGCCTAAGAAACGCTTCGCGTCGCCGGCGTTAGTTACGCGGCGCGGACGTAGATGCCCTCGGCCGCCTTGTCGCCGATGGCGCGCTCGTCGCCGTCGAGGGCGACCTTGAGCTGTCCGGCGGCGGGCTGTGCGTCGCGAACCTCGACGCCGGTGCCGGGCACGTAGCCCTCGTCGTAGAACCAGTGGAGGAGGTCTCCGTCGTGCTCGGCGAGCCGAACGATCTCCGCGGGGGTGCCGGGCGCGAGCTCGGCCAGGGCGACGAGCTCCGTGTTCTCGCGCTGCTCGACCTCCGTATCGACCGGCCAGCCGTGCGGACAGCGGTCGGGTTGCCCGAGGCGATCGTTGATCCGCTCGATCATCTCGTCGGTGAACGTGTCGCCGAGCTCGTCCGCATGGACGTGCGACTCCGCGGCCGTGTAGCCCATGAAGTCCGTGAGGAAGCGCTCGATGATGCGGTGCTTTCGCACGACGCGGTTCGCACGCTCCGCCCCCTCCGGCGTGAGGATCGCCTCCTTCTGCTCGCCGCGCGCGACGAGGCCGTCGGCCTCGAGCCGCTTCAGCATCTCTCCCGCCGATGCGCGTGAGACACCGAGCATCTCGGCGACGCGCGCTGCGATCGCGGTCGATCCCGTCGACGGCCGGTACTCGCCGATCGGGTACGCGAGGAAGTAGATCGTCTCCAGGTATTCGTCGACGGAGTGGCCGTGCGGCTGCGCCATGCCCCGGAATCTACCCGGGTGGTCCCGCTCCGTGCGCACAACCGGGCGCGATCTCGTGCTCCGAGAGCGCGCGTAGGCTCTTCGACCGATGCCCCTCGCCGAGATCTACCCGCTGGTCACCGCCCGGTCGCTCGGGCGTGCGTTCACGTACGAGGTGGCGGACGAGGTCGAGCGAGGCGACGTCGTCTCGATTCGCCTCGGCAGCCGCTCGCTGCGAGGCGTCGTCGTCGACGTCGGCGTCCGTCCGCCGAACGGCATCGAGCTTGCCGCCGCCGGCTCCGTCGTCGACCGCGTGCCGGCCAAGCTCGTCGAGCTCGCGCTCTGGGTCGCTGACTACTACGGGTCGACTCCCGCCCGGGCGCTCGCACTCGTCGCACCGCGGACGAGGGCGCGTCGCGGCGAGCGGCGGATGCCTGCCGAGCGGGGCGGGCTTCCGGGCGAGCCGGAGCCGGAGCAGCTGACCGAGGCTCAGGTCGAGTCCGTGGCCCGCATCGAGGCCGCGCTCCGTGCAGGCGCGGGCCACCTCCTGCTGCACGGGCCGACGGGGAGCGGGAAGACCGAGGTGTACCTGCAGGCGTGCGGCCGGGCGCTCGAGGTGGGGCGGGGGGCGATCGTCCTCGTGCCCGAGATCGCGCTCACGCCGCAGACGGTCGGCCGCTTCCGCGCGCGCTTCGGCGACACGGTCGCGGTCCTGCACTCGGCCCTCACCGACGCCGAGCGGAGAGACGAGCGCGAGCGGATCGCGCTCGGCGAGGCGCGCATCGTCGTCGGCGCGCGTTCCGCGGTCTTCGCTCCTGTTGGCGACCTCGGTCTCGTGATCGTGGACGAGGAGCATGACGCCTCGTACAAGCAGGAGTCCGACCCCCGCTACGACGCGAGGACCGTTGCCGCCAAGCGAGCCGCTCTGGAGGGCGCCGTCGCCGTGTACGGGAGCGCGACGCCCCGACCCGAGAGCTGGTTGCGGCTCGAGCGCCTCGCGCTCCCCTCTCGGATCGGCGCCCCGCTGCCGAGCGTCCGCATCGTCGACCTGCGGCGTGAGGGCGGCTATCCGCTCTCGGCGCCGTTGCTCGCCGAGCTTGCCGCCGTCGAGGAGAGAGGCGGGCGGGCGATCCTCCTCCTGAACCGCCGAGGCGTCTCGGGCGCGATCCACTGCCGCGCCTGCGGCCTGTCGCGGCGGTGCCGGAGCTGCGACGTCGCGCTGACGCTCCACCGCGACGAGCGTCTGCACTGCCACCACTGCGGGTACACGGAGGCGCTGCCGGAGCACTGCCCGGACTGCGGCTCGGTCGAGCTTGCGCGCATCGGCGCGGGCACGCAGAAGCTCGAGTCCGAGCTCGAGACGCGCGTCCCCGGCCTCGAGCGAATCCGGCTCGACGCCGACACCACCGCCAAGCCCGAAGCGCTCCGCGAGGCGCTCGAGCGCTTCGCGGCCGCGCGCGCCGCGGTGCTCGTCGGCACGCAGATGGTCGCGAAGGGGCACCACTTCAGCGGAGTCGCGGTCGCCGCCGTCATCGATGCCGACACCGGCCTCGCCTTCCCGGACTTTCGCGCGGAGGAGCGGACGTTCCAGCTCGTGACGCAGCTGGCCGGCAGGAGCGGCCGCGACGCGCCCGGCACCGTCATCGTCCAGACGTTCCAGCCCGACGCGACGCCGCTGCTCTACGCGGCTCGGCACGACGTCGCCGGCTTCCTCGCTCACGAGCTCGCCCGCAGGGAGGAGCTCGACTACCCGCCGTTTCACCATCTTGTTGCAGTCGTCGTCTCCGGGCCGGTCCCGGAGAGCCCGATGCGCGCGCTCGGTGAGCTCCGCGAGGCGCTTCGGGGTCCCGGCACCCAGCTCCTCGGACCTGCTCCGCTGCTCCGGCTGCGAGGCCGTCACCGCGCGCAACTCCTCGCAAAAACCCCTGCTCCGCGCGCTTTCGCCTCCAAGGCGGCGGCGCTCCTCGCAGCCGCGGCGCCGGCGATGCGGCGTGACGGGTTGGCCGCCGTGGTCGACGTCGACCCGCAGTCGCTCTAGGGCCGTTTCGGGCCGCACCGGGCGGGCCACCACTGTCCTTTTGTGACAATTGACACGCTCATCGGCCCCGACTAGACCGAAGGCATCACGCCACCGATGTCGTCAGGGAAGGGATGCCGATGAGAAGACTGTCACTCGCGCTTGCGCCCGCCATCGTCGCGCTCGTGATCGCCGCTGGCGCCGTGGCCAGGACATCGACCTACGTCGGACCCATGTACTGGCCGCCTGGCAACGGCGGGAGTAGCTCGTACAGCGACTGGTTCTACAACTTCTTCTCGAAGAGCGGCGGTGGCTACGACACGACGGTGACGTTCATCGACAACGTGAGCTACAGCTGGCACCGGACCGTTCGGAACACGTCCAAGGATCAGTACACGTACTGGGTTGGCCCCTCGAGCATGCAGAGGAAGGGCCATTGCCTCTCGCATGTCGGGAACTTCAACGGCAGCTGCTGGGTCGCTACCTAGCGGAGAGGAGAGCTCGTGCAGATCCAGCACAGACGTCGAAATCTCGTTGTCGGTGTGTGCGTGGCCGTCCTCGTTGCGTGTCTTGCAGCAGGGGCAGTCGTCGCGGGTCGATTCGAGGGCCTCGACGATCCGGAGGGCCTTGCGGCTGCGATGAGGGAGGCGCCGGTCATTCGCGTGGCGGACGTGGACGCGTCCTCGAGTTCGCCCGCGCGGGGTGTGTTCGTCCAGATCACGGCGGAGGGGCAGTTCTGCTTGTTCGAGGCCGCATCGCCGACCTCGCTCGACAGACGTGGCGGTTGCAACAGTGTCGACGATCCCCTCGGTGGATCGCGGCTGTCCGCGAGCCTGGCGTACGAGGGCGGGCCGCAAACGTCCCGAGTCTCCGACGCACGGCTGATCGGCCTCGTCGCGAGCGAGGTGTCCGGAGTCCAGATCACGATGAGTGATGGCTCACGGCGGACGGTTCAGCTTCGGCGCCCGCTGGCCGTTGCGCTCTCAGGGCAGAGCTACCGGGCATTCGGGTACCACTTCGATCCTGCAGACATGCGCGCCGGGAGGGAACCCACCGCCGTAGTCGCGCTCGACGCGGCAGGAAAGGAGATCGATCGTCAGACGACCGGCTTCGGAGGCTGACCACGGCGCGCACGGCGGGCTAGACTCGCCGCCGTGCACGACGACCACGAACACCACGAGCACGATCACGAGCACGACCATGACCATGACCACGAGCATGGCGAGGAGCTGGACTCCGCCGAGAACGAGCGGCTCGAGCGCGAAGCTCGCCGGCTGATCGCGCTCTCGCGGATCCGGCAATACGGGGATCCCGTTCTCCGAATGAAGGCGCGGGAGGTCGCGGAGTTCGACGACGACCTCCTGCGCCTCGTCGAGCGCATGACGACGCTCATGCACGAGGCACAGGGGGTCGGCCTCGCCGCGACGCAGGTCGGCGTTCTCCGGCGCATATTCGTCTTCGTCGACGACGGCGAGGACCGCGTCCTCGTCAACCCGGTCATCACGAAGAGCTCCAAGGACACCTCGACCGACAGCGAAGGATGTCTCTCGCTGCGCGATGTGCACGTCCCCGTCGAGCGCTCTTCGTCACTGACGATCGAGGGCTTCGACGAGAAGGGGAACGCCGTGACGCTCGAGGTCGACGAGCCCACCGCGCGCGTCCTCCAGCACGAGCTCGACCATCTCGACGGCGTGCTGATCATCGATCGCACGGACGACGAGTCCCGCAAGGGAGCGCTCGCGACGCTCAGGCCGCAGCCCGTTCTCGGCGCCGTCGGCCCGAGGTGAGCCCGAAGATCGCGGTCGCGGCAACCGCGCCCTTCGGCGCGGACGTCCTCGAACGCCTCGCCGCACGGCACGAGATCAGCACCCTGCTCACGCGTCCCGACGCACCCGCCGGTCGGGGACGCAAGCTCGCGGCGCCGCCGGCAAAGGATGCCGCGGAGCGACTCGGCATCGACATCGTCCAGCCGGAGCGGCTCGAGCCCGGCCTCGACCTCGGTGCCTCGATCGCGGTCGTCGTCGCGTACGGGAAGCTGATCCCGGAGTCGCTGCTCGACGAGCGGCTGTGGCTCAACGTCCACCCGTCGCTGCTTCCGCGCTGGCGTGGGGCTGCCCCGGTCGAGCGGGCGATCATGGCCGGCGACGTCGAGACGGGGGTCACGATCCATCGAACGGTCAAGGACCTCGACGCCGGGCCGATCGCCGCGCAGCGGTCGTTCCTCCTCGAGGCGGACGACGACGCCGCGGAGGTATACGCGCGCGCGGCCGAGCTCGCGGTCGAGCTCCTCGACGAGGTGCTTGCCGCCCCGGCGCCCGAGTTCCGGGACCAGCCGAGCGAGGGCGCGACGTACGCCGACAAGATTGCTCCCGAGGACCGGCTTCTCGACCTCGAGCGCCCGCCACGCGAGCTCGTGGATGTGGTTCGTGCCTTGTCGCCGCACATCGGCGCGCGCGCCGAGCTCCACGGACGGCCCGTGACCGTCTGGCGAGCGCAGGTGGGCGAGGACGGAGCGTTCGAGCCTCTCGAGGTGCAGCCGGCGGGCGGGCGTCGCATGGGGTACGACGAGTGGCTCCGCGGGCTGCGGTAAGTCCCGCCCGTCGGGCGGCCTTCGACGTTCTTCGGCGCGTCTTCGAGGACGACGCGTTCGCGGATCTCGCGTTCCCCACCGCGGCGAAGGGCCTGGACGAGCGCGATCGGGCGCTCGCGCAGCGTCTCGCGTTCGGAGCGGTTCAGCGCGTCCGCACGCTGGACTTCGCGATCGAGACGCTGGGGCGGCGCCCGGTGCGCAAGCTCGACGCCCCCGTGCGTGCGGCGCTCAGGCTCGGCGCGTACCAGCTCGGGTTTGCGGACGGGGTTCCGCGCTACGCGGCGGTCAACGAGTCGGTGGAGCTCGTCCGTGCTGCCCGGCTCGAGCGTGCCGTCGCGTTCACGAACGCGGTGCTGCGCCGCCTCGCCGACGGCCTCGAGGCGCTGCTCGCGGGTCTCCGGGACGACACACCGGCGGCCGCCGGGCTCGCGCATTCCTACCCGGACTGGATCGCGGAGGTCTGGTGGCGCGACCTCGGCGCCGCGGCGGCTGTCGAGCTCATGCGTGCGCAGAACGAGCCTCCGGACCGCGTCGTGCGGCTTCTGCGCGGCCAGATCGAAGGGCGTCCGGACGAGCTGATCCCGAACGCGTGGCACGTCGACCGCATAGACGCGACCGCCGTCGCCGAGGGCCGGGTCTGGCCGCAGAGCCTCGGCTCGCAGCTGGCCGGTCTCGCCGTCGGCGCGCGGGAGAGCGAGCGCACACTCGACCTCTGCGCGGCGCCGGGCGGGAAGACGACGATGCTCGCCGGCGAGGTCGTCGCGGTCGAGGTGAACGACGCGCGCTCGCGCGAGCTCGAAGGGGCGGTGCGGAGGGTTGGCGCGACGAACGTGCGTGTCGTGACCGCCGACGGTCGGGCGCTACCCGCCGAGCTCACGGACTTCGACCGGGCGCTCGTGGACGCGCCGTGCTCGGGGCTCGGGGTGCTCAACGGCCGGCCCGACCTGCGCTGGCGGGCGGAGCCGCTTCCCGATCTGCAGCTCGAGCTCCTACGGGCGGCTTCGGAGCGCGTCCGGCCGGGTGGGACGATCACATACTCGGTGTGCACGATCAACGCCGACGAGTCCGAAGCCGTGGTCGACGCCTCCGGCCTCGACGTCGATGAGTCGCTTGCGGAGGAGTGGCCGCAGTTCAGGCATCCGAAGCGGCCCGAGTTCCTCCAGACGCTGCCGCACGTGCACGGGGCGACCGGGTTCTTCGTCGCTCGGCTCCGCCGCTAGGCGGACGCGATCGCGCGCGACACGCCGACCTGCTCCTCGTCCCATCCGTCCACGTCACGCCATGCCCAGGCGAGCGCATGAGCGGCGCCCCAGGCCTGGGCACGGCCGCGGTCGAGCCCGAGATCGGCGAGGACGTCGAGCCAGCGCCTGACCGATGCTTCAGGCTCGTCCTCGAGGGCCGCGTTCCGTAGAACCCCGACCGCGTCGATCTCACGCTCCCCGACCAGCGGCTTCGGATCGATCAGGAGCCACGGCTCGCGCTCCGCGCGCAGCACGTTTCCACCGTGCACGTCCTGGTTGACGAGGAACATCGCCCGTGGGTCTGCGCTGCGAAAGACGTCGAGCGCCAGGTCGAGCAACTCTCGCTCGAATGGCCGACCCCCGAGCTCGAACCGCCGGGGAAGCTCGTCGGCCCAGCGGTCTGCCTCCTGCGCGAGGTGCCGGAACGGATGCGGGTCGTCCAGCTCGAGCGAGAGACGGGGGAGGAGCTCGGCGACGACGGACACCTGGTCGACTTCGAGATCCCAGAGCGGCGTTCCCGGCCGGCAGCGCTCGCAGAGGTACGCACGCCTCGGGTCGTCGCGAGCAACGACCCGGACGGCCCCGTCGCCCGACCAGCGCTCGAGCGCGTCCGCCTCGTGATCCGCCTCGAAGTGCGAAGGCGCATTCAGCTTGAGCACGACCTCACCAGCCGGGACCACGAGCCCGTGTGCGGTGTCGACCGGCTCCTCCAGCTCGAGGCTCCATTGCTCGACGCACGCAGTGACGAGCAATGGAAGCGACTCGAGCCATTCTGGCTCGTGGCGCCACTCCGCAAGCAGGGCAGGAGGTAGGTGCATCCCGCGATCGTAGGATCAGCGGCGTGGAAGAGCGCTTTCTCGAGCTCGCGCTCGACCTTGCCGACGAGGCCGGAGGGCGCGCCCATCCCAAGCCGACGGTCGGCGCGGTCGTCGCGGCGGACGGCGACGTCGTCGGCCGAGGCGCAACCGAGCCGGGACGCACCGGCCGGCACGCCGAGCGCGTCGCGCTCGACGAGGCGGGCGAGCGGGCACGCGGCGCGACGCTCTACGTGACGATGGAGCCGTGCGCGCACCACGGCTCGACGCCACCGTGCACGGACGCCGTGCTCGACGCCGGGATCGCGCTCGTCGTCGCGGGCCAGCTCGACCCGAACCCCACCGTCGACGGCGGCGGCCTCGACAAGCTCCGCGCGGCCGGGGTTGCCGTCGAGCTCCCGGACGGCGAGCTCGGATTTCGCGCGCGCCGGCAGCTCGAGGCGTGGCGCACATGGATCACGAAAGGCCGGCCGTTCGTGACCTACAAGGTCGCGGTCACGCTCGACGGAAGGACGACCATTCCCGGCTCGCGCTGGATCTCCGGTGAAGAGTCGCGCCGCCTCGTGCACGAGCTTCGCGCCGACTCGGACGCGGTCGCCGTCGGGATGGGGACGGTTCGCTGGGACAACCCGCGGCTGGACGCGCGCGACGTTCCCACGCCGAAGGGCCAGCCGCGCCGGATCGCGTTCGGCCGGGGACCGTTGCCGGAGGGATCCGAGCTCGAGCTGCGGGGCGGGCCGCTGGAGGAGGAGCTCGCGACGCTCGGTGCCGACGGCGTGCAGTCGCTACTCCTCGAGGGCGGGCCGACGCTTGCCGCGGCCTTCTTCGAGCGCGACCTCGTCGACAGGGTCCTCGTGTTCGAGGCGGCTCGCCTGTCCGGCGAGGGAGAGGGGATGGTCGTCGGTCTTCCCACCCCGATCGAGCTCACGCGGCTGGAGGCACGCGTGATCGGCGAAGACGTCCTCCTGAGCGCCTATGTGCACGAACCGTAGGGGTACGGTTCGGGCGTGTTCACCGGGATCGTCCGCGATGTGGGCCGCGTCGTCTCGTTCGACGGCGCTCGGCTGGTCGTCCAGAGCTCCGTGGAGGCCGGCATCGGCGACTCGGTCTCGGTCGACGGAATCTGCCTGACGGTCGTGTCGCACGGCGAGGGGACGCTCACCTTCGACGTCGTCCCAGAGACGCTCGGGCGCGTCAAGCCGTTCGGCGCCGAGGTCAACGTCGAGCCGCCGCTCCGTGCGGGCGACCCGCTCGGCGGGCACTACGTCCAGGGGCACGTGGACGCCGTCGGACGGGTGCAGTCGGTCGAGGCGGAGGGGGAGGGGCTGCGCGTCTTCATCGAGGCCCCGCCCGAGGTCCTCCGCTATTGCGCGGAGAAAGGGTCGGTGACGCTCGACGGCGTCTCCCTCACGGTCGCGGAAGTCTCGGACGACGCCTTTGCGGTCGCGCTCGTCCCGCACACGCTCGCGGAGACGACGCTCTCGCTGCTCGTCCCGGGCAGGGCGGTCAACGTCGAGGTGGACGTTCTCGCGAAGTACGTCGAGCGGATCGTCCAGGCATCCGGGCACTGAGGGCTACGATCCTGCGATGAGCGTGGACACGCGTCCTGCGGAGACCGCCTCGCCCTTCGCGACGGTGGAGGAGGCGATCGAGGAGATCCGATCAGGCCGCTTCGTCGTCGTCGTGGACGATGCGGACAGGGAGAACGAGGGAGACCTCACGATCGCGGCCCAGTTCGTGACGCCCGAGGCCGTCAACTTCATGGCGACCCACGCCCGCGGTCTCGTCTGCCTCTGCCTCACGCCGGATCGCTGCGACGATCTCGGGCTCCGTCAGATGACGGAGCACAACGAGACACCGCTGGGCACGGCGTTCACCGTCTCCATCGAGGCTCGCGAGGGCGTCTCCACCGGCATCTCCGCGGCGGACCGGGCGCGCACGATCCAGGTCGCGATCGATCCCGCCTCGACGCCCGAGGACCTCGTCCAGCCCGGCCACGTATTCCCGCTCCGCGCGAGGCCAGGCGGCGTACTCCACCGCGGCGGTCAGACGGAGGCGGCCGTCGACCTCGCACAGCTCGCCGGCCTCATTCCGGCCGGCGTCGTCTGCGAGATCATGAACGAGGACGGGACGATGGCCCGCGTTCCGGACCTTGCGGAGTTCTGCCGGCGGCACGAGATCAAGATGATCACGGTCGCCGACCTGATCCAGTACCGGCGGCGCACCGAGAAGCTCGTCGAGCGCCTCATCTCCGTCCGCATGCCTACCGAGTACGGCGAGTACCAGGCAGTCGCGTACCGGGAGGTCCTGAGCGGCAAGCAACACCTTGCTCTCGTGCGCGGAGAGCCGGCCGGCAAGCAGGACGTGCTCGTGCGCACGCACTCGGAGTGCCTCACTGGCGACGTGTTCCACTCGCTGCGCTGCGACTGCGGAGAGCAGCTCGAGCAAGCGCTCGCGCAGATCGGCCGAGAGGAGCAGGGCGTGCTCCTCTACATGGCTCAGGAGGGAAGGGGGATCGGGCTCCTGAACAAGCTCCGGGCCTACGAGCTCCAGGAGCAGGGCTTCGACACGGTCGAGGCGAACGTCAAGCTCGGCTTCCCCGCCGACTCGCGCGAGTACGGCTTCGGGTACCAGATCTTGGCCGACCTCGGGCTGACCACCATCCGGCTCCTCACGAACAATCCGCGCAAGATGGAGGGGATCGAGGCGTACGGGCTCACGGTCGTCGAGCAGGTGCCGATCGAAATCCTCCCGAACGACGAGAACCGGCGCTACCTCGACGTGAAGCGCGAGAAGCTCGGCCACCTGATCGGCGAGAAGCTCCACCACCAGGGCGTCCGCCTCGAGCCCGAGGCGCGGCAGGAGGGAGACGAGTGAACCGGGACATCGACGAGTCGAGCGAGAACGTGCTCTCGGAGTGGTCGCGGAGGGTCGCGAACGAGGGCAAGCCCGACGACGCCGACCCGGACGAGCAGCCTCCGCTCGAGGACGAGCCCGCGCCGTTCGACTTCTCCGGGGCCGAGCCGGAGGAGCCCGCGGCCTCGCCGGACGACACGCAGGCGTGGGGTGCGGTCGAGGCGCCTCCGACCGATACGGAGCCCGAGGTTGAGCCGGCCGTCGACGACGTCGCCGCGCCGGACGAGGAGAGCGAGCCCGTGGAGGCGGAGCCCGAGCCTGCGGACGCGGAGCCCGAGCCTGAGGCAAGTCCGGCGCGCGAGCATGCCGCGGGCGATCTTCGGGTCCCCGACGGGTACGCCGTGCTCGAGGGAGAGGCGGGCGGCGGGCGCCGTGCCGTCGGAATCGTCGTCTCCCGTTTCAACGGCGAGGTGACGACCCAGCTCCTCGAGCGCGCGCTCGCGGAGCTGGAGGAGGCCGGGGTCGCGCGCGAAGCGATCACCGTCCTCGTGGTGCCGGGAGCGTTCGAGCTGCCGCTGGCGGCGACGGCGCTCGCGAAGACTCGGCGGTTCGCCTGCATCGTCGCCCTCGGGTGCGTCATCCGCGGCGAGACGCCGCACTTCGAGTTCGTCGCCGGGGAGGCTGCGAGCGGGCTCCAGCTCGCGGCGCTCGAGACCGGCGTGCCCGTCTCATTCGGCGTGCTGACCCTCGAGAGCCGCGACCAGGCCGATGCGCGGATCGACAAGGGCGCCGAGGCCGTCAGGACAGCGCTCGAGATGGCGGACGCGTTCGCGCAACTGCGTGCCGCCGCCTCGCGCTGACACCGCCGCACGCTCGACGCAACACCGAACGGTCGCCGTGGGCGATCGGTACCATGGGCGACCGCGATGTCCAAGGTATGCGCGATCTGCGGGAAGAAGCCCGGCTTCGGCAACAACCGGAGCCATTCGATGGTGGCCACGAAGCGACGCTTCAACCCGAACCTCCAGCGTGTGCGCATCCTGCTCGACGGCCGCGCAACACGCGCGTACGTCTGCACGCGCTGCCTGAAGGCCGGCAAGGTCCAGAAGGCGCTTTAGCGCGGCGCTGAGCCGTCCGCCGAACAGGACGGTTTAAGCTCGGGCCGTGGAGACCGAAGCCGACGGCGCGGTCGCAGTGATGGAAGTCGAGGCGGTCAGGGATCTGGCGCGCGCGGCCCTCCAGAACCTCGAGGCCAACCGACAGCGGATCGACGACCTCAACGTATACCCCGTCCCCGACGGGGACACGGGCACGAATCTCACGCTGACGCTCCGGAAGGTCGTCGAGGCGATCGAACAGTCAGAGGCCGAAAGCCGCGAGGCGCTGGCGACGGAAGCTCTCCCACGCTGCGCTGAAAGCTGCGAAAGGAAATTCGGGCGTGATCTTCTCGCAGATCGTCCGTGGCTTCGCCGACGTTCTCGGCACGGACGACGCAGTGACCCCGGCGCTACTGAGTCGAGCGTTTCGATCGGCGAGCGACGCCGCATACCGGGCCGTCGAGCGCGTTGGCCCGGTCGAGGGCACGATCCTGACGGTCATCCGCGAGATGGCTGAGGAGGCCGAGGACGAAGCTCGAGAGTGCGGAATCGACGGTTGGTCTCCTCGACACCGCTCTCGAGCGCGGAGAGCAGGCGCTCGCACGCACGCCCGAGCTCCTCGACATCCTCGGCCAGGCGGGCGTCGTGGACGCAGGTGGCGCCGGCCTCGTCGAGATCGTTCGCGGCGTGGCACTCGCGGCCGCCGGCAAGCCTCTGCCGCAGGCGCGAGAAGTGACGGACGAGCTGGGAATGGAAGCGATCCACCTCGAGCTCTCGAAGTACCGCTATTGCACGGGCTTCGTCATCGTGGGCGAGCACCTCGACAGCGTCCAGCTCGAGGACGCTCTCGCACGGATCGGAGACTCTCTGCTCGTCGTCGGTGACGAGTCGATGCTGAAAGTGCACGTCCACACCGACGACCCGGGCGCGGCGCTCACGCTCGCCTCCGCGTTGGGCGTGATCGACGAGGTCGAGATCGCGAACATGCATGCACAGACGGTTGCCGAGAGAGCTGAGGCTCAGTCAGATGTCTCGTGTGCCGGCCCCGAGACTCGAGACCGGCATCGTCGCGATCTCTCAGGGAGAGGGCGCTCGAGCGATCTTCGCGGCGGAGAAAGCGACCGTCCTCGAAGGAGGGCAGACGAGCAATCCGTCTGTTGGCGGACATCGTGGAGGCGATCGAGTCGACGAGCGCCGAGGAGGTGATCGTCCTCCCGAACAACTCGAACCTGATCCTCGCGGCCGAGGAGGCTGCGAAGCTGGCTGCGAAGCCGGCCCGTGTCGTCCCCTCGCGGTCTGTGCAGGCTGGGATGGCTGCGATCGTGCCTTACCTCTCGGCTCGCTCCGCCGACGAGAACGAGCAGGAGATGCTCGATGCTCTCGCCTCGGTCGTCACGGGCGAAGTCACGATCGCGTCGAAGGACGCCGAGCTGGACGGGATTTCGATCCGGGAGGGCGGATACTTCGGTCTCGTCGACGGGAGAGCCATTGCCTCCGGCGACGACCTTTGGACTGTCGCACTCGAGGTCATCGGGCGTGTCCTCGACGAGGATCACGGTGTGCTTCACATCGTGACCGGAGACGGGGCGCCACCCGTCGATGATCTCGTAGCGGCGCTGCGTCGAGACCACCCGCTGCTGGAGGTTCACGTGGACGAAGGCGGACAGCCGCATTACCCGCTTCTCGTCGTCGCGGAGTGATCGGGCTTGCCGGGGCCGATACGCGTGCTTCTCGTCGAGGACAACGACGTCTACCGGGACGCACTCGAGTTCGTGCTCGGGCGGCGTGACGACGTCTCGGTCGTCGGAAGCATCGCCGCCGGCGCGTCCGCCGCCGCCGCGTGCGTGGAGCTGGAGGCCGACGTCGTCGTCCTCGACTTCCGGCTGCCCGACCTCGACGGAGCGGAGGTCGCGGCCGATGTCCAGGCAGGAGCACCGGGGACGGCGATCGTCTTCCTGAGCGCCTCCGCCGGCGCGGAGGAGCAGGAAGCGGCGAGAATCGCCGGGGTCGCGCTCGTACGCAAGGACGACGGCGTCGACGCGCTCGTACAGGCGGTGCATGCCGCAGCGGGCAAGGAGGGCGGAGATGCAGCTGACGACTGAGAACACGGCCATCGTGCTCGACTCCACGTCGGACTACCCCGAGGCACCTTCCCGCTTCGCGAACATGCGGTTCGTCCCGCTCTACGTGCGCTTCGGCGACGAGACGCACCGCGACTACGTCGAGCTCGCCCCGGCTGAGTTCTTCGAGAAGCTGCGGACGTCGCCGGAGCTCCCGGCAACGTCCCAGCCCACACCGCAGGACTTCGTGGGCGCCTACGAGGAGCTCGCGGCGTACGACCGCATCTACTCGCTGCACATCTCCGCCAAGCTCTCGGGGACGTTCCAGAGCGCGGAGCTGGCCGCCACTGAGATCGGAGGCGACCGCGTTCGCGTCGTCGATACGCGGAGCGCCTCGCTGGCGATCGCGATGCTCGCGCACGCGATCCAGCGGCGGCTCACGCTCGGCACGACCGACGAGGAGATCGACACCCTCGTCGAGCGCTTCTACACCGACTGCGGCGTCGTCTTCACGCTCGAGACGTTGGAGTTCCTCCAGCGCGGCGGGCGGATCGGTCGCGCGGCCGCGCTCGCGGGATCGCTCCTGAACGTACGCCCGATCCTCGCAATCCAGGAGGGGGAGGTCATCCCGGTCGCGCGCGTGCGTGGACGCCAGAAGGCGCTCGTCGAGTTCGAGCGGCGTCTCGAAGAGGCGACCGAGGACCGGTCCGGGCTGCGGATCGCGATTGCGCACGCCGACGCACCGGAGTGGGTCGGCATCCTCAGCGAGCTCGTGTGGCGCGTGCGCCCGAAGGCCGACATCGAGTTCACCTCGACCCTCGGCGCGGTCGTCAGCACTCACGCAGGCCCGGGCACCGTCGGCTTCTTCTGGTTCCAGGACGACGCCTGAGCCGCGACGCGCGCGGTCCGCGCCGGACCTGGACCTATAGTGGTCCGAGCCGTGAACGGGACGAGCACAGCGGTCCGGCTCCCTGTCGGCTTCGCCGGCCTGGACGCTCCTGACGCCTGGCCCAGGACTCCCAGCGCGCCGCGGCCCGAAAGGCTCGAGGCGCCGATCGACACCCTCCACGGTGTCGGTCCCACGCTCGCCCGCCGGCTGGGCCGGCTCGGCATCGAGACCGTCGGCGACCTCCTCTGGCAGCGTCCCCGCCGGTACGAGGAGCCCGTGCCCACGAAGCGGATCTCCGACCTGTTCGGCGACGAGGAAGCGGCGATCGAGTGCGTGGTCCGCTCGGCGTCCTCGCGCCGGCGAGGGCGGCTCAAGATCCTTACGGCGCGCGTCGCGGACGAATCGGGCGAGATCAACGCCACGTGGTTCAACCAGCCGTGGCTCGAGAAGCGCCTCGTTCCGGGCACGGAGATCCGCCTGCGCGGCCGGGCGAACAAGTTCGGCTTCGCGGTGTCCTCGCACGACCTGGACGACGAGGTCGAGACCGCGGACTTCGCACCGGTCTACCCCGCAGTCGAGGACGTCTCACAGAAGAAGCTGCGCGATCTGCGCGCACAGGCTCTCCCCCTCGCACGGACAGCGGCCGATCCGCTTCCGGCGGCGCTGCGCGCGGCCGAAAGGCTGCCGCTCGTCGCCGACGCGCTCGCCGCGTTGCACCGGCCGCGGTCGCTCCAGGAGGCGGAGGCGGGGCGGATGCGGCTCGCCTTCGACGAGCTGCTCGTGCTCCGGCTCGCGCTGGCGCGGACGACGCGAGAGCGCGAGCAGGCGTTCGCCGAGCCGCTCGGCGAGCCCGGGCCGCTCCTTGCCGCATACGGGGCTGCTCTCCCCTTCGAGCTGACCGCGGACCAGCAGCGTGCGATCGCGGAGCTCGACGGCGACCTCGCGCGCTCGACTCCGATGCACCGCCTTCTCCAGGGCGACGTCGGCTCGGGGAAGACGGTCGTCGCCCTGTACGCGCTCCTGCGAGCCGTCGAGGCGGGTCGCCAGGCCGCGCTCATGGCGCCGACGGAGACACTCGCGGAGCAGCACTTCCTCACGATCGAGTCGCTCTGCGGCGATCTCGGGATCGCGGTCGTGCTCCTCACCAGCTCGCTGCGTGCGCGGGAGCACGCGCACGCACGGCAGCTGATTGCCTCGGGCGACGCATCGCTCGTCGTCGGCACGCACGCGCTCATCCAGCAGGAGGTCGACTTCCGTGACCTGTCCGTCGCGGTCGTGGACGAGCAGCACCGCTTCGGCGTCGGGCAGCGGAGCGCGCTCGCGGAAGGGCGCAGTCCGCACGTCCTGCACATGACCGCGACGCCGATCCCGCGCACGCTGGCCCTGACCGTCTACGGGGACCTCGACGTCTCCGAGCTCACCGTCCTCCCGGCGAACCGGAAGCCGGTGATCACGCGCTGGATCACGGAGGACCGCGCCTCGGAGGCGTACGAGCGTCTGACCCGGCTCCTCCGGGAGGGCCGCCAGGCGTACGTCGTCTGCCCGCTGATCGAGCAGTCCGAGACGAGCCGCGCGCGGGCGGCCGAGCACGAGGCCGAGCGTCTGCGCACGAAAGAGCTGCGTGACTTCCGGGTCGGGTGCGTGCACGGCAAGTTGCGGCCGGGTGACCGGCGCGACCTGATGGCCCGCTTCAAGGCTTGCGAGCTCGACGTCCTCGTCGCGACGACGGTCATCGAGGTCGGCGTCGACGTGCCGAACGCCACCGTGATGATCGTCCAGGAGGCCGACCGGTTCGGTCTGGCACAGCTGCACCAGCTCCGGGGAAGGGTCGGTCGCGGCGCTGAGCAGTCGTACTGCCTGCTCGTCTCGCGGCCGCGCGAGGAGCTCACCGAGAGCGCCGTCGAGCGCCTGGAGGCGATGGTTGCGACCACCGACGGCTTCGAGCTCGCCGAGCGCGATCTCGAGATACGCGGTGAAGGGCAGTTGCTCGGCGCACGGCAGTCGGGGTTCTCCGATCTCCGCTTCGTCCGCCTGCGGCGTGACCAGGCGCTGCTCGAGCGCGCACGTGAGGCCGCCGCGGGCATCGAGGACGAGGGGCTGCTTGCCGCGGAGGTCGATCGCCTCCTGCGCGAGGCGGAGCACCTCGGCGAGTCGTAGCAGGGGTACGGACAACCGCACCATGGAGCTCGGGGCGCCTGCACTGCACGGAGCGGGCGCCGGTGCGAACGTGTGCTCATGGCCGGTACCAGTCGATCGAAAGGGTGTCGTCGCGGGCTCGTCTCGGTCGGCCGGCTGCAGTTCGGTGACCGAGCGGCGGTGCACGAGGTATTCGACGGGATGTCCGAGCGGTCCCGGCGGCTCCGGTACCACGGAGCCAAGCCGCGTCTGCCCGAGACCGAGGTCGACCAGCTCGTCGACGTCGGCTGTTGCGGCCGCGAAGCGGTTGCGGCGATCGATCTCGTGTCCGGAAAGGTCGTAGGTCTTGCCCGATTCGTCCGCGACGAGCGCGATCCACGCACCGCGGAGGTCGCATTCGAGGTCGTCGACGCCTGCCAGTCGAACGGCGTCGGCCGACGGCTGATCGCGGAGCTCGTCACGCTGGCCCGGCTCGAGGGCATCGAGCGCTTCCGGGCATCGGTCGTCGTCGGCAACGAGGCTGCGCTCACGCTCCTCGGCCGTGCGGGCCGGGTCGCGAGCTCCGAGTACGTGGACGGCGCGTACCAGCTGGTCGTCGAGCTCGGCTCGCTCTCGCAGGCCGCGTAGCCCGCCTCTGCCAGTCTTCGCCCCGTGCGCATCGTCGCCGGCTCGCGCAAGGGGCATCGGATCGCCGCGCCCCGCGGTGTCGTCACCCGCCCGACAGGCGATCGTGTCCGCGAGTCCGCGTTCCAGCTCATCGGCCCGATCGAGGGCGCACGCGTCCTCGACCTCTTCGCGGGCTCGGGCGCGCTCGGGCTCGAGGCTCTCTCGCGAGGCGCCTCGCGCGCGACTTTCGTGGAGCACGACCGAGGTGCCTGCCGCGTCATCTCGCAGAACCTCGAGAAGCTCCGCCT
The DNA here is from genome assembly GCA_963815895.1 of uncultured Actinomycetes bacterium. Lineage (GTDB taxonomy): Bacteria > Actinomycetota > Thermoleophilia > Gaiellales > Gaiellaceae > GMQP-bins7. Next base: position 2,164,964 of record CAWFIP010000002.1, read on the forward strand.
GACCGGTGCGACGGTCCTCTGCCGCGACGCGCTCGGCGTCCTCCGCGAGGAGCGAGCCCGCGGTCGCGGCTACGACCTCGTCCTCGTCGACGCGCCGTACGACGAGTGGAGCGGCCTCGAGCCCGTGCTCGGCGAGCTCGTCGCCGGGGTGCTCGCGCCGGACGGTCTCCTCGTCGTGGAGACCGCGGATCGGGTGGAGCCGGAGCTTCCACTCGACCTCGTGACGAGTCGCCGCTACGGTTCCGCACGGATTTCGCTCTACCGCGTTCCTCCCCAGACATGATCAGCGCCATCTGCCCAGGCTCGTACGACCCGGTGACGAACGGGCACGTCGACGTGATCCGCCGTGCGGCCTCGATCTTCGACCGCGTGATCGTCGGGGTCGTCCAGAACCCCCAGCACAAGGCGCCGCTGTTCCAGGTGGAGGAGCGCGTCGAGTTCCTCGAGAACGCCCTCGCAGACCTCGACAACGTCGTCGTCGACGTGTTCTCGGAGCTCGTGGTCGAGTTCGCGCGCAAGCACAACGCGAGGACGATGGTGAAGGGGTTGCGCGTGATCTCGGACTTCGAGTGGGAGTTCCAGATGAACCACCTGAACCGCGTGCTCGCCCCGGAGATCGAGACGGTGTACGTGATGGCGAGCCCGCAGTTCAGCTTCGTCTCGTCGAGCGGCGTCAAGGAGATCGCGTCCTTCGGCGGGAAGGTGGACGAGCTCGTCCCCGAGGCCGTTGCCAAGCGCTTCGCGGAGCTGTATCCAGATGGTCTGCCAGGCGCTCCCGTCTCACCCTCTGAGTAGACTTTCCCGTCCATGGACGTACTCGTTCTCATCGACAAGCTCGACGACCTCGTGCACAACGCGAAGGCCGTGCCGCTCACCGACCAGGTTCGCCTCGACCGCGAGGAGATCTACGAGATCCTCGACCAGATGCGGGCCACCATCCCGGAAGAGATCAAGCAGGCCCGCTGGATCGTCAAGGAGCGCCAGGAGATGCTGGCCGAGGCCAAGCGGGAGTGCGACCGCATCATCCAGGAGGCTCGTGAGCAGGCCGTTCGCGAGGCCTCGCAGACGGAGATCGTGCGCCTCGCGGAGCGCCAGGCGGAGGACATCGTCGACGATGCGCGCCGGAAGGCGCGTGAGACGCGGCTCGAGATGGAGGACTGGGCGGACAGCATCCTCTCGACTCTCGAGGTCAACCTCGACAAGTTCCTCGTCGCGGTCAAGCGAGGTCGCGAGAAGCTCCACGAGCGGTCGCAGGAGACCGTGGTCGCAGGGATCGGGCCGGAGCCGATCACGTCAGCTCCGCTCGACGCCGAAGAGCTCGAGCGGATCTAGTCGATCAAGCGCTCTGCGGCAGAGGCTCGCGCGGGCCGCGCGGGTCTGACGGCACGCCGTCCGAGAGCTCGGCGCAGATCTCGAGTGCCGTCTCGACGAACGCCTCGGCGGCAGCGCTCCGGTGGCGGTCCCCGTGCCACACGAGCCCGATCACGCGTGCCGGGATGCGGCCGCGGATGTCGATCAGGGCCGTCCGCGGATCGTCCTCGTCGATGGTCAGGAGCGGGGCGACGCTCACCCCGACGCCCGCGCCGACAAGGCCCTGCACGGTGCCGTTGTTGTCCGAGCGAAAGACGACGTTCGGCTGGCGGCCGGTCTGGGCGAGGCAGGACTCCACCTCGTCCATCGCGCTGCAGCGGTTGAACCCGATCAGCGGCTGGAGCGCGATCTCCTTCAGCGTCGGTGTGCGCTTGAGCTCCGCGAGCGGTGACCCGGCGGGCACGACGAGCACGTAGGGGTCGCGCAGCAGCTCGACGGAGTCGTACGGCTCGGCTCCGACGGGCAATGTCCAGAAGGTCAGGTCGAGCTCGCCTCGCTCGATCATCTCGAGGAGCTCGCTCTCGTCCGCTGACTCGCGGAGGACGACCTCGACGGCCGGGTGCGCCTCCGAGAACCTGCGGAGGAGCGTGGGCAGGATCCGCGTGCCGACGCTCTGGAACGTCCCCACCCGCAGCTGGCCCGCATCGCCTGCCTCGAGCGCGAGCATGTCGGCCTTCGCGGCGAGTAGCCGAGCCTCGATCGCTTCTGCGTGCCGGACGAGGATGCGCCCCGCCTCGGTGAGCGAGATCGGCCTCGGGCCGCCCGGACGCTCGACGAGCCGCATGCCGACGATCCGCTCGAGCGTCGCGATCTGCTGTGAGACGGCCGACTGCGTGTACCCGAGTCGCTCGGCGGCACGACCGAACGACCCCTCCTCGGCGATGGCCGTGAGGGCGATGAGATGCCGCAGGTCGAGTCCGAGCCAACGATCAGGTTCCATGATGGAAGACAAGAATACCGCGACCAGCGCTAATCGATGCAGCTCGGCGCCGCGAGGCGTGGACGGCGCTACGCTCCCGCCGTGACGACCGTCGACCTTCGTCGCTTCCGCCTACGGCCCGGGGACGTCCGGCAAGAGTCGATCGACGTCGAGGTCGAACCCTTCTTCCTCGGCGGCCAGCGCTACGAGGTCGTGGCGGGCCACATCCCGGTCGAGCTGGAGGTCTCGCAGGCTTCCGGCGCGACGGTGTTCGAGATGCGGTTCGACGCCTCGCTCTCCGGCCCGTGCATGCGTTGCCTCGCGCACGCGGAGGTGCCTGTCGCGGTCAGGGCGCGAGAGCTCCACGACCCGGACGCTGCACGCGGCGACGAGCTTCGCTCCGACTATGTCGCCGACGATCGGCTCGACCTCTCGACCTGGGTCCGCGACGCGATCGCGCTCGCCCTCCCCGAGCAGATCCTGTGCCGCCCGGACTGCGCCGGCCTCTGTCCCGTGTGCGGCAAGGACCTGAACGTCGAGCCGCACGAGCACGTCGAGGAAGCAACGGATCCGCGCTGGGCCGCGCTCCAGCAGCTTCGCGACGACCTCTGATCCGCGTCGGTCGCTGTTCGGCTCCGTAGACCGCCGCCGTGCCCCCACGGCGCCGAGCCATCCACTGCCACGACGGCGGCCTGCGGCGTCGAGGAGGCGGCGCCGCCGCCACAGGGCGCCACCTCCTGACCCTGTACCGCTCCCGCGGCTCGTCCTAGGCGGTCAGCACGCGGACCTGGACGAGGCGGTACCCGGCGATGCCGCCGAGTGGCGGGTCGCCGGCGCGGTATGCCTTGACGAAGAACTGCACATTCCCGTTCACCGCGGGGAAGTGCTGCAACGGCTGGAGCTGGTACTCGAGCCAGCCGTCGCCGCCGCTCGGCTGGTGATCGCCGCCGGTCGTGCGGCGCGGCACCGAGCGGATGAAGACGAGCGCGCCGCGTACTGCACGGCCGCGCTGGTCCGTGATCCTGATGCGGACGGTGATCGGATTCACCCGACTCGTCACGGGGTTCGGGCTGAAGCGGACCTGCGAGACGACCAGCCGGTCGCCCTCTGCGCGCAGGTCGCCGACCGGGACCGAGTTCCCGGCGGGCGGCGTCTGGCCGCTGACGACAGCTGTCTGGTTCGACAGCGCCGACCGTGCGCCCGCGGCGTTCCGCGCGGTGACCCGGACGCGGATCGTGCGGCCCGAGTCGTTCGCGACGAGGACGTACGTGTTGTCCGTTGCACCGGCGATCTCGCTGCAGTTGTCGCCAACTGTGCTGCAGCGCAGCCACTGGAATGCGTAGGTGATGGGCGCCTCACCGGACCAGGCGCCTCGATTCGCCGTCAACCGCTGGCCCACGGCGGCCGAGCCCGAGATCGACGGCTCGGTCGTATTCGCCGGACGCCCGGAAGGCGCAGGCTGGACGACGGCCGTCGGGTTCGAGGTCGCCGTGGCGGAGCCTTCGTCGTTCCTCGCGGTCACCTGCGACCGGATCCGGAATCCGACGTCGCCGCCTCGCGCGACGTAGGTCGTGTCCGAGGCGTTCGCGATCCGGAGACAGTCGGATGCGTCTGGCGCTCCGCGGCCCTGGCAGCGGAACCAGCGGTACACGTAGTCGATCGGCTGCGTCCCGGTCCACGTGCCTCGCGTCGTGCGCAGGATCTGCCCGGCACGCGGGGTGCCGGAGACGCGAGGCTCGCCGGTGCTGGTCGGTGCGACCGTTGCGGCCGCGCTCGGCGAGTCCGGAAGGAGCGCAAGGAAAAGCACTCCCAAAAGCGCCGCTGCGAGTCCCGTCCCGATCGCGAGTGCGCGCACGCGGCGGATGTCGTCTCCGTTTGACGTTTTCATGTCGAGAATCCCTCCTTGATGCCGTTGGGGTGAAGGAGTTATGCCCCGCAGGCGACGTGCCAAAGCCGCGAAATGCAGGTTCTTACCGAGTGCTTACGACAGCTTGAGCGAACACACACATGCCAGGCCGGCAGCCCTCACCCAGTACGATTCCGGGCGGCGCCGTGGCGCCGACACATGACGGACTGACCTGACCTCACCTCGTCTGCGCGCCCGACCGCTTGCCGGCGTGCGCTCCTTCGTCACCCGTCAGGAGGTCAGTCCGTGCGAGTTCAGCTCGCAGCAGTCACGAAGCGCTACGGCGCACAGGTCGTTCTCGATCAGGTCGATCTCACGATCGGCCCGCACGCACGCATGGGTGTCGTCGGGCCCAACGGCGTCGGTAAGTCGACGCTGCTCCGGATCCTCGCGGGGCTCGCCGAGCCGGACGCGGGATCGGTCGCGCGAGCGCCGGACTGGCTGACGGCCGGGTACCTCGCGCAGGAGCGACTTGGCGGCGAGCGCGAAGCGCTGCTCGACACGCTCGCGCGCCGTACCGGCGTCGCCGAGGCGGAGCGCGAGCTCGTCGCGGCGTCCGCCGCCCTCGCCGACGGGGGGCCGGCCGACGACAGGTACTCGGCCGCGCTCGAGCGATTCCTCGCGCTCGGCGGCGGCGACTTCGAGGCGCGTGCGCGGACGGTCTGCGCGGACCTGGGTCTCTCGGTGGGACTCGATCAGTCGGCGGACACGCTTTCGGGCGGAGAGCGCGCGAGGGCGGCGCTGGCCGCGATCCTCCTGTCCCGCTTCGACCTGCTGCTGCTCGACGAGCCGACGAACGACCTCGACCTCGACGGGCTCGAGCGGCTCGAGCGGTTCCTCGACGCGTACGACGGCGCTCTCGTGGTCGTGTCCCACGACCGGGAGCTGCTCGACCGGGCGGTGACGCGGATCGTCGAGATCGTCCCCGAGACGCGTCGCGTGCGCGAGTGGGCGGGCACGTGGAGCGACTATTCCGCCGCACGGAGCACCGAGCGGCTTGCCGCCTCCGCCCGGTACGAGCAGGCGAAGGCGCGTCGCCGGAAGGTCGCGGACCTACTCGCGAAGCGCAGGACCGAGGCGCGTGGGCTCGGTGACTCGCTCGGCAAGACGACGGGTGGGGCGGACCGGCGCGCGACGCAGGCGCTCAGGACGAAGGTCCGCCAGGCCGAGCGGCTGCTGGAGCGGAACGAGCTGCCCGAGAAGCCGTACGAGCACTGGGACCTGCGGCTTGCGCTCGAGGCGGGCGAGCGGCCCGGCGACCTCGTCGCGAGCCTCGAGGACGCGGTAGCGGCGCGCGGCTCGTTCCGGCTCGGCCCGGTGTCGCTCGACCTCGTCGCCGGCGAGCGCGTCGCGGTGACGGGACGGAACGGGAGCGGGAAGAGCACGCTCCTCGGGATGCTCCTCGGCGAGATACCGCTCGCGAGCGGACGGAGAAGCATCGGTCGCCGCACTCGCGCAGGCTGGCTCGCGCAGCACCGCGACGCCTACGGAGGCGCCGAGAAGCTGCTCGACGCCTTCCGCTCCAGGACCGGCCTTGCGTCCGAGCCGGCGCGGACGCTCCTCGCGAAGTTCGGCCTCGGCGCGGACCATGTGGGGCGGCCCTGCGCGACGCTCTCTCCGGGCGAGCGGACACGCGCGCAGCTCGCCGAGCTGCAGAACCTTCGCGTGAACCTGCTCGTGCTCGACGAGCCGACGAACCATCTCGATCTCGAGGCGGTCGAGCAGCTCGAAGCCGCGCTCGATGGGTACGACGGCACCGTGGTCGTCGTATCCCACGACCGGCGCTTCCTCGCGCGTGTCGCGCCGACGCGCGAGCTCGCTCTCGCCTGACGCGAACCTCGTTGCAGGACGTGTGAAGGGAGGCGGCGCCGCCTGCCGCCTCCCTCCTTCTCGCTTCGGCTACTTGAGCCGAACGGGAACCTGGACGAGCCGCGAGCCGTACACGCCGCCGAGCGACGGGTCGCCGCTGCGGTACGCCTTGACGAAGAACTGCACGGCGGTCCTGGTCTTCGTCGGGAAAGCGCTCGTCGGGACGAGCTCGTACGCGAGCCAGCCGTCGGCCCCGGTCAGCCGCCGGTCGCCGCCGGTCGTGACCTTCGGCGTCGAGCGGATGAACACGAACGCGTCGCGGACGACGAACCCGCGCGTGTCCTTCACGCGGATCCGCACGCCGATCGTCTGCTTTCGGTTCGTCACCGTCTTCGGCGTGAACTGCACGGCGGTGAGGACGAGCCGCTGGGTGCTCGTTACGCTCGTCGCCGGGATCGAGTACTCGCCGGATGGGAGCCGCACGGCACCGGCGGGAAGCGGCTCTGCGCCGGTTCCGGACTCTCCGGACGTCACGGTGACCGACGAGATCGCGTTTCGTGCCGTGACGTTGAAGCGCAGCTTCTTGCCGATGTCCGTGGACGTCGCGCGATACGTCCGACTCGTCGCGCCCGGGATCGGGGCGCACTCGCCGCCGGCGGAGTTACAGCGGAGCCACTGGTACGCGAACGTGATCGGCTGCCTGCCGGTCCAGCGGCCGGGGTCGGCGGTGACGACGGAGCCGACGAGGACCGAGCCGCGAACGCTCGGGGAACTCGCCAACACCGGTGGGCCGACGACGGTCCCCGTGGGGTTGGACGCAGCGGTCTGCGAGCCGTCCGGGTTCGTGGCCGTCACGCGGACGCGCATGCGGAACCCGACGTCAGCCGCCGCGAGGACGTAGGTCGAGCCGGTTGCGCCGGAGATCGCGACGCAGTCGCTTCCGTCAGGAAGCCCCCCGCCGACGCCGCAGCGGACCCAGCGGAACGCGTACGAGAGAGAGCCTCCGGTCCACGTCCCCCTCGACGCGGACAGGCGCCTCCCCTGCTCGGCAGCGCCGCTGACGCGAGGCTCGGCGGTGTTGCGTGGCACGGCGGTGGCCGCAGACGACCCGGCCGACGGCAGCGCGAGGGCCCCGACCGCGACCGCCAGGCCCAGGGTCAGGGCGGCGGCAAGTGGTGCGGAGCTTCGGCGGTGGTGACGCCGGCCGTTGAGATCGACGGTCGGGCCCATGATTTCCTCCTTCGTTGGCTTCGTACCCTCCGTCGAGTTATGACGTGACACACGACACGAGGATTCGATTCCTTGCGGACTCCTTACCTGCGTTACAGACCCCTCACACCCCTCACACTTCCCTCACGGAAACGCGGTCGAGATGCCGGAATCGGAGCGGCTTTCGGCTATAGTCCTCAGCCGCTCATGGCCGTCCCGAAGAAGAAAACTTCGAAGTCGAGGCGCGACAAGCGCCGCGCGACGCATGCGATCACCTCTCCGCGCGTGCAGGTCTGCCCCAACTGCCGGCAGCCGAAACTCGCGCATCGCATGTGCCCGAACTGCAAGACGTACCGGGGTCGCGAGGTCGAGCCGCTCCGCATCCAGGCTCCCTAGAGCCTCGCGGACGACCATCCCCCGGGTAGATACTCCCGGGCATGATCCGGGTCGCGGTCGACGCGCTAGGAGGAGACCGCGCCCCTGACGAGATCGTCGCCGGCGCTGCCGCCGCGTCGTCGCCAGAGGTCCAGCCGATTCTCTTCGGGCCGGGCGGGCTCGACACCCATGGCCTGCCTCTCGTCGAGACCGGAGCGGGCATCAGCATGGACGCGTCGCCGGTCGAGGCCGTGCGCGCGAATCCCGACTCGTCGCTCGTCCGCGCGGTCCGGGCCGTCGCCGAAGGAGAGGCTGACGCGCTCGTCTCGGCGGGCAGCACGGGCGCGACGCTCGCGGCGTCGCTGCTCCACATCCGGCGCCTTCCGTCTGTCTACCGGCCGGCAATCGCGGTCGTCATCCCCGCGCGGGCCGGTCCGACCGTGCTCATCGATGCCGGCGCCAATGCGGACGCCCGGCCCGAGCACCTTCTCCAGTTCGGGCACATGGGCGCGGTCTTCGCACAGGAGATCCTCGGCATCGTGGATCCCGAGGTGCGGCTCCTCTCGATCGGCGAGGAGGACGAAAAGGGAAACGAGCTCACGCTCGAGGCGCACGCGCTGATGCGTTCGAGCGACCTGCGCTTCCGCGGCAACACCGAGAGCCGCCGGATGCTCGAGGGCGATGCGGACGTCGTCGTCGCCGACGGGTTCACGGGCAACGTCGCACTGAAAGCGATCGAGGGGACGATTCACAGCCTGCTCGAAACGATGCGCGGCGAGCTCGAGTCGTCCGTTCGCGGGAAGCTCGGCGGGCTCCTGATCCGCCCTGGAGCCCGGCGCGTCCAGAGGCGGCTCGACCCGGAGGAGTACGGCGGCGCGTACCTCCTCGGGCTGCGTGGTCTCGTGGTGATCGCGCACGGGTCGAGCTCGCGCGTCGCCATCGCGAACGCGGTGCGTCTCGCGGCCCGTGGAGTCGAGCATGACGTTGTCGAACGCCTCGCCCAGCGGTTGCCGGATCGCGTGGTAGCATCGGCGCGCTCCACGACCCCGACGGCCGAGAAGTGAGGTTTTGAAGTGGCACACTCGCGTGAGGAGATCCTCGAGCAGGTCAAGACCGTGCTGAGCGACAAACTCGGCATCGACGAGAGCGAGATCACGGACGACGCCTCTTTCGAAGAGGACCTCGGGGCCGACTCACTCGACCTCGTCGAGGTCGTCATGGACCTCGAGGACCAGTTCGGTCTCAAGATCCCGGACGAGGACGCACGCGGGCTCACGACCGTCGGCAAGGCGATCGACTACGTCATCGCGCACCAGCAGTAGCGGCAGCGACCGCGCCGGTGCTCTCCCGGACGGGCCGGCAGAGCTCGGCCGGCTGATTGCCGAGCTACCGCCGGACAGCCTCGCGCAGGTCTTCACCCACGCGTCCTGGGCCGACGAGCGGGCCTCGTCGTACGAGCGGCTGGAGTTCCTCGGCGACAGCGTCCTCGAGCTCGCCATCGCGCGTGCGGTCTACGACCGCTTCCGCGATGCCTCCGAAGGGCGCCTCGCGAAGATCCGTGCGCACGTCGTCTCCCGGGCGAGCTGCGCCCTGGTGGCGAAGGAGCTCGAACTCGGCGACCGGCTCCTCGAGCGGGCAGATGGAGTCCCGGCCGACGAGCTCGAGCGCATTTCGACGAGCCGCAACGTCCTCGCGGCCCTGCTCGAGGCCGCGCTCGCGGCCGTCTACCTCGAGCACGGGTTCGAGGCGATCGAGCAGGCGATCGTCGCGGCCTTCAGCGACAAGATCGAGTACGCGCGCTCGAGCCACGTCGACTACAAGACCGAGCTCCAGGAAGCGCTCGCGCGCACCGGTCGGCAGGTCCACTACACGGTGCTCGAGGTGGAGGGCCCGCCGCACGACCGCCGGTTCGTCTGCGCCGCGCACGTCGCCGGCGCCCAGCTCGGAATCGGCCGCGGATCGACGAAGAAGGCCGCCGAGCAGGAAGCCGCGCGCGAGGCGCTCGACGCTCTCGGCGTCGTTCCCGAGCAGCTCTAGGGAAACGAGCTCCAGCCGCCACCTGAACTGCTAGACCCCGGCCACTCCGTGTGGTAGAGGGGCGCGGTGAATCGAGGCGTCGTCGGGAGGGAGAACGAGCTGGCCGTGATCGCCGGCTTCTTCGACCGACCGCTGCTCACGGGCGCTCTCATCCTCGAGGGCGCTGCCGGAGTGGGGAAGACCGCGCTCTGGCGTGCGGGCGTCGAGCACGCTCTCGACCGTGGGTTCCGAGTCCTGACTTGTGCGCCCTCGGGCGAGGAGGCGCGCCTCGCGTTCGCTGGTCTTTCGGATCTCGTCCTCCCGATTCGGGACACGCTGTCGACGTTGCCGGATCCGCAGAGGCGTGCGCTCGAGATCGCGCTCCTGCTTCGCGACAGCGATGGGGCGGCGCCGGACGAGCGGGCGATCGGGCTGGCGACGTCCGGTGCCCTCCGGGCGGCGGCGAAGGACGGGCCGATCCTCCTGGCATGCGACGACGTCCAGTGGCTCGATGCCGCGTCGCATGCGGCGTTGCGCTTTGCGATGCGACGAGTGCGGGCACCGGTCGCGCTCCTGGTCGTTCGCCGCACCGGTCACGAGGCACCGTCGCCGCCTCTCGAGGCCACGGTCGGCGACGCCGACGTCGTCCGGGTGGACGTCCGCCCACTCACGCTCGGAGCGCTCTCGCGCCTGCTCCGGTCGCGCGCGTCGACACCGCTCCCGCGACCGCTGCTCTCGCGCATCCACGAGACCTCCGGGGGGAACGCCTTCCATGCGCTCGAGATCGTCTCGCTCCTCGAGCGACGCGGCGAGCCTGTCCAGCCGGGCGAGCCACTGCCTATCCCCGCCACGGCGCAGGCGCTCGCCGGCGAGCGCATCGCATCGCTCCCGGCCGAGTCGGTGGAGGCACTCGAGCTTGCCGCGCTGCTCGCCGAGCCGACTACCGTGCTCGTCGAGCACGCAGGGGCGGACCCGGACGCGCTTCGGACAGCGCAGGCCGCGGGCGTCGTCGAGTTCGTCGGCGATCGCATCCACTTCACCCATCCACTCCTGAAGGCGGCGACGACGGCGCGGATACCGCCGTCGCACCGGCGCGAGATCCAGCGCCGGTTGGCGGGCGTCGCAATCACACAGGAGGAGCGTGCGCGTCTGCTTGCGGCGGGGACCGCCGCGGCGGACGAGGTGATCGCGCAGTTCCTCGAAGACGCGGCGCACGACCTCGCCGCACGTGGTGCGCGGTGGGCGTCGGCAGAGCTGCTCGACGACGCTGTGCGGCTGACGTCGGCCAATGCCGGGGGAGCGCTCGCGCGGAGGTTGCTCGCGACGGCGAACGCGTGGTACGTGGCACTCGACTGGCGCCGCGCGGCGGCCCGGGCGGAGCAGGCACTCGCCCTGGCGACAGACGTCGGCATGCGAGCAGACGCGCTGCTGCTGGTCGCGACGTGCCTCGAGGACCCCGACCGCGTCGCCGAGCTCGCCGTGTCCGAGACGGACGGCAACGACGCTCTCCGTGCGCGGCTCTGGACGATCGTGGCCGACGGCAAGCTCAACGTCGACTCCGAGGGCGCGCTGTACGCGGCGCGGCAGGCGCTGCTGGACGCCGAGCGGGCGAGCGACGAGACGCTCCTGCCACCGATCCTCACGTTGCTCGGCGTCCTCGAGACGATGCGCTGCGAAGGATCGCCTCGCGCAACCCTCGAGCGAGGCGTGGAGATCGAGCGTCGGATCGGCGAAGTCGATCTCTCGCTCTCCCCGAGCTACGCGCTGGGCGTCCACGCGTTCATCCGGGACGAGCTGGTCGAGTCCCGAGAACTCCTCGCGCGCCACCTCGACCGCGCGCGGGAGACGGGCGATGACGTCGCACATGCTCACACGCTTTGGCAGCTCGCATACGTCGAGTTCAAGGCGGGAGCGTGGGATCGCGCGGCCGAGTACGCGGATCAGAGCTACGACCTCTACGACGGGTCGGGGAACGTCGGCGATACGACGACGGCGCTCTTCGCCCGGGCGCTCGTCGCCGCGTGTCGCGGTGACAGGGAGACGGTCGACGAGGCGTGCCGCCGGGCGGTTGCGCTCGGGGGCGAGCGACCTCGCATCCTCGAGCAGGTGGGGCTCGTCGTCGGCATGCTCGAGCTCAGCCTCGAGCGCTACGCGGAGGCTGCAGCGGCATTCCGGCCGAGCATCACCGGGTGGATCGATCCGGGGCACCGGCTCATCGCGCCCAACCGGATCGAAGCGTTGATCGGCGCGGGTCGGCTCGACGAGGCCGGACCCCTGCTCGACGACTGGGAGGCGCTCGGGAGGAGGCTCGATCGACCGCGCGGGCTCGCGACTGCGTGGCGCGCCCGCGGCCTGCAACGTGCGGCCGTCGGTGACCACACCGGCGCGACGGATGCGTTCGAGCGCGCGCTGTCCCAGCACGACGGCTTCGAGTCGCCGTTCGAACGGGCGAGGACGATGCTCGCGCTCGGAACGCATCGCCGACGCGTCGGGAAGCGGTCGGCAGCGCGGAGCATGCTCGAGGGTGCCGCGGAGATCTTCGCCGCCTTGGGTGCGAGGCCGTGGCTCGAGCGCGCGAGACGCGAGAGCACGCGCATCCCCGGCCGTCGACGGTCGGCCGACAACGGGCTGACCGACGCCGAGCAACGAGTCGCGGCGCTGGTCGCTCAGGGGAAGTCGAACAAGGATGTCGCAACAGCCCTCTACATCAGCGTGAAGACCGTCGAGGTCACTCTGACGCGCGTCTACCGGAAGCTGGGAGTCCGGTCACGGGCAGAGCTCCAGCGCCGGTTCGCGACCGAGGTCAAAGACTAGGGATACCTCTGTTTCGGTCGCGCCGGGCCGCTTCTACCGTCGCCCGCATGGCCTGCTTCCTCGTCGAGACCTACGTCGCTCGGATGTATGGCGAAGGGTTCGCCAAGACCGTGTCAAGCGTGCGCGAGGCGGCGGACGAGCTGCGCGCGTCGGGGTTGCGCATCCGACACGTCCGGTCGTACGCCGTGCCCGACGATGAGACGTGGTTTCACGTATTCGAAGCCACCTCGATCGAAGGAGTCATGCGAGCGACCGCGCTCGCGGGCATCGACGTGGACCGTGTGGTGGAGGCGATCGGCGTGAGGAGCGAGCCATGACTGCGGTTCGAAAGCGATGGAAGAGGAGGCATGTCATGGATTACGGAAGAAGGCGGCCTATGGTGGCCGTCATCGCCGTCGTGTCGGCGGTCGTCTTTTCGATCGTCACGGCGGTCGTCGCCACGGCGCACCCTGCGGCGGGACCGAACCTGATCAAGAACGGCGGAGCGGATGCCGGGCCGGGCGTGATGAATGCGAGCACTGTCTCGGCGTCGATGCCGGGCTGGACGAGGACGCCGAACAACTTCACCGCCGTGAAGTACGCGGCAGGCGGCGGCTTCCCGGACGCGGCGATCGGCGGGCCGATCGGCGGGAAGGCGAACTTCTTCGCCGGAGGCCCGAATGCGGCAACCTCGAGCGCGACCCAGGTGGTGAACGTGACGAGGTTCAAGGCGCCGATCGACGCCGGCCAGCGCGTCGCGACCCTCAGCGCTTACCTGGGAGGCTACGCCACGCACGGGGACTCGATGTCGGTGACGGCGACCTTCCTCAGCGAAGCGGGGAAGAAGCTCGGCGTTCTCAAGATCGGCCCCGTGACCGTGGCCGAGCGGGAAGGCGTCACCGCGATGATCCAGAAGTCGGCGAGCAAGCCCGTGCCGAAGAAGACGCGATCGATCCAGGTCAAGCTCGCAGCCAAGCGGACGATCCCGAGCTACAACGACGGGTACGCGGACAACGTCTCGCTGACGCTGGCCGCGCCCTAGATTCGGCTCGTCGACGACCGGAGCTGCTCGCTTCGAGCGGCTCCGGCCGTCTCCACCGGTTGTCCGTCTCGATCGTCCGGGCCGATCGTGAGAATGCGACGCCGGTGCACCTCAAGTCCATCCGCATCCGCGGCTTCAAGTCCTTTCCCGACACGCTCGAGCTGAGCCTGGAGCCGGGCGTGGCCGTGATCGTCGGCCCGAACGGCTCCGGCAAGTCCAACATCGCCGACGCGGTCGTGTGGGCAGCCGGTTCGCTCACGCCGTCGGAGATGCGCGCCGAGAAGCCGGACGACGTCCTCTTCGCCGGCGGCGCCGACCGCAAGCGCGCCGAGCACTGCGAGGTCGAGCTCGTGTTCGACAACGAGGACGGCAACTTCACCGATCTCGACTTCAGCGAGGTCTCCGTCGCGCGCAGGCTCGTGAGGGGCGCCGAGGGCCAGTATCTCGTGAACCGCGCTCCCGTACGACGCACCGATCTCGTCGAGCTGCTCTCGGACGTCGGGCTCGGCTCCGCGATGCACTCGATCGTCGGCCAGGGCAAGGTCGAGGCGGTTCTCGCATCCAAGCCCGAGGACCGGCGCGCCCTCGTCGAGGAGGCGGCGGGGCTGGGGAAGTTCAAGCGGCGCCGCCACCGCGCGGAGCTCCGGCTCGCGCGCGTGGCGCTCCAGGTCGAGCGCGCCCGGGACGTGGAGGACGAGGTTCGGAAGCGGCTACGCCCACTCGCCCTGCAGGCGACCGCCGCCGAACGAGCAGAGAAGCTCGTGGGCGAGATCGCGTCGCTCCGTGCCCGGGTCGCCGAGCTGGACCTCGAGGCTGCCGGGCAGCGCCGATCCGAGGCAGACTCACGGCGTGCGGAGGCGGCACTGGTCCGCCGCGGCGTCCAGGGCCGCCTGGAAGGGCTCCTCGCCGACCGCACGAGGGCGGAGGACGAGCTCTCGGACGCGGCCGGCAGGCGCGAAGGAGCGCTCTCCGCCCTCTACCGCCTGCAGGGCGGCGTCGAGCGGCTCGGGCTCAGGTGTGAATCGGCTGCGGCACTCGACGACCGGCTTCGCGGCGAGCGCGCCGCGCTCCCCTCGTCCGAGGCGGGACACGGCGATGCCGTCCAGCTCGAACGGTCGGCGCTTGAAGCCGCACTCCGAGCACGCGAGGCGACGCGCGAGCGCGAGAACCTCGCGGAGCGTGCCCGGCTCGCCCGCGAGCGGACGCTCGCGGTTGAGCGCGTTCTCGCAGAGCAGGAAGGGCTTCCGCCCGCGGCCAGGGCGCTTGCCGAGCAGGGGGCAAAGCTCGTGCTCGGCGCGCTCGAGGTGGCCACGGGCTCCGAGCGGGCAGTCGCTGCCGCGCTCCGCACGCGCGCGTCGGCGATTCTCGCCTCGGATCCGGCCGCAGGGCTCGAGCTGCTGAAGCGGGCACGCGAGTCCGGCCTCGGCAGCCTGACGGTCGTCGCAAGCGGCCGGGCGCAGGACCTCGTCGACGAGGTCCCCGTCGTGCCGCTCGAGTCGCTGCTCGACGCGCGGGTCCCGTCCGTGACACCCGAGGGGTTCGGCTACGACCCGACGCGTGGCGATCTGTGGTTCGCCGGCGAGACCGCGGAGGCCGTGCTCCTCGAGCTGGAGGCGCGCAGGCGCGACCTCGCAGCGGAGACGAGCGATCTCGACGCGAAGCTCGCTGTCGCCGAGAGCCGCGCCGTTGAGGCGGAGCGCGAGGCGAGCGCTGCGGAAGCTGCGTACGCGCGGGTGGCTCCGGGCCATCGGCGTCCTTCGGTGGACGCCGGGACCCTCGACCGCCTCATCCAGTCGACCGAGCGCCTCCTCACCGGGATCCGCGCCGCGCAGGCGAGCGCGGGTCGATTCGAGCCGACGCTCCGCGCGCGCGTCGATGCCGGTGCTCGACGGACGGGAGAGCTTGGTGAGGAGCTTCGCCGGCTCGGCGCAGCCGAGGTGGAGCTGCGCCAGGAGCTCGAGGAGGCGAGCACGAAGGCGACGACGGCAGAGGTCGAGATCGCGCGTATCGAAGCGGAGACCGAGGAGGCTCGGCGCCGCCTGGAAGGCGCGGGCGACGTCGCGCCCGCCGAGGGCGACGACCGCGATGAGCTGTCGGCGCGTGTCGAGCGCCTCGAGGCACGGCGGACCGCGCTCGGAATGGTGAATCCGCTTGCGAAGGAGGAGTACGAGGCGGAGAAGGAGCGACTCGAAGATCTCAGGACGCAGCGCGAGGACCTCGAGCGAAGCCTCGAGGAGCTCGAGCGGCTGCGCGAGGAGCTGGCCGAGACCGTCGAACGCCGCTTCGCGGAGACGTTCGCCTCGGTTGCCGAGCACTTCGAGGAGGTCGCCGCAACCCTCTTCCCCGGTGGCGAGGGCCGCCTTCGGCTCGTCGAGGCCGAGCGCGAGGTGCGCGAGGACGGCTCCGAGGTCGAGACCGAGGCAGGAGTGGAGGTCGAGCTGCGCCCCGCCGGAAAGCGCGTCACCCGGCTGTCGCTGCTCTCCGGAGGCGAGAAGGCGCTGGGTGCCATCTCGTTCCTCTTCGCGCTGTTTCTCGCGCGGCCGTGCGCCTTCTACCTCCTCGACGAGGTCGAGGCAGCGCTCGACGACTCGAACATCGCGCGCTTCGTCGACCTCCTCCGGCGCTATTCGGATCGCGCGCAGTTCGTCGTCGTCACGCACCAGAAGCGGACGATGGAGGCGGCGGACGTGCTCTACGGCGTCACGATGGGGCCGGACGGCGTCTCGCAGGTCGTCTCCCGCCGGCTGCCGCGCGAGCATGACCGCGCCGCAGCGAACGCGGCCGCATAGGCTGGGTCTCCATGAGCCTGACCTGGGCCGAGCTGCTCGGCGACGAGGCGACCGCCGCGGACGAGCCGGAGCGCACCGGCCTGTTCTCGCGCATGCGCGACTCGCTCGCGAAGAGCCGGCGCGCGCTCACGGAGCAGCTCGCCGAGGCGGCGTTCGACGCGTCCGACGCGGACGCGTGGGAGCGGCTCGAGGAGGCGCTCATCCGCAGCGACGTCGGCGTGCCTGCGACCGCCGAGCTGGTTCGCCGCCTCGAGCTGCGGGGGACGGCGGGCGGTCTGGAGGACGGTCTCGTCGAAGAGGTGGAGGCGCTGTTCGGCGGCGCACCGAGCCTCGACGTCTCCGCGAAGCCGGCGGTCGTGCTCGTCGTCGGCGTGAACGGCACCGGCAAGACCACGACGATCGGGAAGCTTGCGACGAAGCTCTCCGAGCACGGTCGCTCCGTACTCGTCGGGGCGGCGGACACGTTCCGGGCAGCAGCGGAGGAGCAGCTCGAGATCTGGGCCGAGCGCGCCGGCGCCGACTTCGTCGGAGCGCCGCGGGGCGGCGACCCGGCCGCCGTTGCGTTCGATGCGCTCGAGGCCGCACGCGCGCGTGGGCGAGACGTGGTGATCATCGACACCGCGGGTCGCTTGCACACGCAGTCGAACCTCATGGCGGAGCTCGAGAAGGTTCGGCGCGTCATCTCGGGACGGATCGAGGGCGCGCCACACGAGACGCTTCTCGTGGTCGATGCGACGACGGGCCAGAACGGCCTCCAGCAGGCGCGCCTGTTCGGAGAGACGGTCGGAGTGACGGGAGTCGCGTTGACGAAGCTCGACGGGAGCGCTCGCGGCGGCGTCGCGATCGCGATCGCAGTCGAGCTCGGCCTGCCCGTCAAGCTCGTCGGCGTGGGGGAGGGGATCGACGACCTGCGACCCTTCGACGCCCACGACTACGCGCGCGCTCTCCTGAAGTCCTGAGCGGCTCCGGTGCCGACCGACGTGCTCCCTAGGCTGTCGGCCATGGCTGTCGCGATCTTCATGAACTGGTCGGGGGTCAGGCCGCACCAGTACGACGCGGTGATGGCGCGCCTGCGGCTGGACACGGATCCCGCCGCGGGCGGCGTGCTCCACGTCGCGAGCCTCACGCCCGACGGGCTCGAGGTGTGCGACATCTGGCAGACGGAGCAGTCCTTCCAAGGGTTCCTCGCGCAGCGCCTGCTTCCGGCCGCCGAGGACGTCGGCATCGACGGCGAACCGGAGATCAGGCTCGTTCCCCTCCACAACCTCTACGCCGCCGATCCGCACATGATCGACCGCATCGGCGCGCTCTCCATGCCTGCTGCGGTCGCCGCGTGGGCTGCCTGAGCAGCGCCGCCTGACCAGCACCTGCTGACCGCCACCGGGCCGAGCGTCTGGTACCGAAGCGCGTTAGGATCGCGCCGTGGATGATCGGGATGGATTCACCGTCGCCTTCGGGCCAGTCGGTCTCGCCGGCTGGGCAGTGCTCCTCCTCGGGATCCTCTTCCGGAGACGGTTCCTCTCGCTCCTCGGCCTCGCGGGTGTCGTCGCAGACGTCACCGTCGCCGAGCTCGGCGGCTTCAAGGCGATGAACGAGGGGCGCGGCGAGCCGCCGGAGCCGGACGCAGCCGACCCCGGCTAGCCGCAGGCTCGTTCTAACCGGCCTCGCTCAACTCGACGCGGTACACCTTCACGTTCGGGTTTCCGCTGACTCGGATCTGGATGCGATGGATCTCGAGGTCCACCATGTCCCCAGGCTGCAGATCCTTGTCGGCGACCGCCGCCTCCGCGGCCGCCTGGACCGCCTCGTGGAGGCTCTCGGCATTGCTCGTGTGCCTGAACTCCGACACGCCTTCGTAGCACTTGAACGTGTTCCCCATCGGGGGCTCCCCCGGCTCCCTCAATCCAGGTGGAATCGGCATGTCTCCTCCTTCGTCGGAATGGGCCGCATAGGCCGAGCCTAAACAGGCGGTCCTGCCGATTCAACGATCCGGGCGCACGCCGACGACGCAGCGGGGCATGCCTGGTGATCCCTGGCGCGGTCAGACGGGTGGCGGTGCGCCCTTCGTGATCGTCGCCCCCAGGACCTTCACGTTCGGATTGCCGACGAGCACCCGTATCCTCGTCACCTCGTACCAGGCGGGAAGGTCGACCTCGTCCGCAGACGCTTGCTTCGCGGCTTCCTTTGCTGCGGCCTTGAGCGCGATGATGAACGACGCAGCGGTGCTCTCGTCGCTGTACGCGGAGAAGCCCTCGTAGGAAGGTGCGGGGACCGACTTGACCGTCCTGTGCGCCCTCTTGAACTTCTGACGGCGCTGCTCGTACTCCTTATCCGCCATGGTTGCCTCCCAGTTGTTGGACGTGTCCGGGCACACTAGTGCCGTACGGCACGAGCGGCAACGAGTTCGTCGACCACGCCAACCGCTGCCCGGGCGCCTCTGGCCTGGATGGCGGCCAGCTCGCTCGCGTCGAGCGCGCCCGAGAGCTCGTGCATGTAGCGCTCGAGCACGGGGAGCTCGAACCGGTTGAGTGGAGCGTCGTCGCGCAGGCCGCTCGCCGCCCCGAGGAACGTGGCGGCGCGCTCGTATTCCTGCCGGGCAGCCGCGACACCCGCGAGCACCACGAGGCACTCGGCGCTGCTCCGTGCGCTTCCGAGCTCGCCGGTATAGACGGCGAGGCACGCGAGGGCGCGACGCTCCGCCCCGTCGAGGTCGCCGGCGCGAAGGTCGAGCTCGGCCAGCATGAAGTCGGACGCGGCTCTATGGAGTAGATCGCCCAGCTCTGTGGCAAGCTCGTGAGTCTCGTCGAACGCGGCGCGTGCGCGCTCGATCTCCTCGTTCTCCCACGCGGCGATGCCGAGGTTGTAGGTCGAGTTCGTCACGAGCATCGGGTTGTCGAGGGTCCGCCGGAGGGCGAGAGCCTCCTCGTGTGCCGCGAGCGCGCGCAGGTGGTCGCCGCGCGCCGAATGGACGTCCGCGAGGTAGTTCAGCTGCGCCGAGATCGCAGCCGCATCGCCCGTGTCGCGTGCGACCGCCAGTGCCTCCTCGCACAGTTGCTCGGCTCGCTCGCGATCCCCGAGCTGCAGCGCGATCCAGCCGAGCTCCCCGAGGACGAACGACGTCTCGCGTGAGCGCTCGAGCATGCGGAACAGGCGAAGCGCCTCTTCCAGGAGCGGGATCTCCGCCTTGACGTCGTCCTGGGCGGCCGCCTGGCGCGCCGACCACCAGAGGGCGGTCGCCAGCACATCGGGGGAGATGTCCGCGGATTGCGAGAGCGCGCGGGCGAGCCACTGCCGCGCCTCCGACACGTGGCCGTGCATCCGCCAGAAGTGGCCGAGCGCGGACACGACCCTGAGGGCGTCCTCGACGCGTCCGCCGGTCAGATACCACTCGACGCTCGTCCTGATGTTGTCGAGCTCGAGCTCGAGGCGTTCGAGCCACGATGCCTGATCAGGCCCTTCGAGCTCGCTCTCGGCCGCCTGCGCCAGCTCGAGGAACCGGTCCGCGTGGCGGCTTCGGAGCTCGTCGAGCGCGCCCTCGGCGCGCAGGCGCGCGGCGGCGTCCTCTCGCACGGTCTCGAGCATCGAGAGGCGGACGTCGCCGTCCGCGACGTCACTGCGCACGAGGCTCCATGCCACCAGCGCCTCGAGATCGCGGAAGAAGCCGGGCCCTGCCCGCGAGACTTCGCGGACGTCGTCGAGCGTGCTTCCACCGGCGAAGACCCCGAGCGCGTCGTGGAGCTCCTTCTGGCATTCGCTCAGGAGGCCGTAGCTCCAGGCGATGGTCGCGCGCAGCGTTCGCTGCCGCTCGGGAAGGTCGACCGGCCCTTCCATCTCGAGAGCGAGCCCTTCGTCGAGCGCCTGGAGGACGCGACTCGGAGGGAGGACGACGAGACGCGCCGCGACGAGCTCGATCGCGAGCGGCAGGCCGTCCAGCCTGCGGCAGATCTCTCGCACCGATGGAAGCGCCTCGGCCTGGAGAACGACACCGCGTGCCGCGGCGAGCTCGACGAACAGCGTCTCGGCATCGTCCATGGGCAACGGCGTGAGACGGAGGACGTACTCGCCGGACAGCTTCAGCGGTGTCCGGCTGGTGGTCAGGATGTCGAGGTCCGGAACGAGATGGAGCAGACCTGCGACGTCTCGTGCAGCCGGCGTGAGGTGCTCGAGGTTGTCGAGGAAGAGCAGCGTGCCCGTGCCGCGGAGCGCGTCCGCGATGCCCTCGACGAGCGGTCGGCCCGCCGGCTCGCGAGCGCCCACCGTGCGCGCGATCTCGGCCAAGACGAGGGCCGGGTCCGAGACCGGGGCCAGCCCGACCAGGTGAACCGATCGCTCGAGAGAGGCCGCTGCGGCCGCCTCCAGGGCCAACCGGCTCTTGCCGGCCCCACCTGGGCCGGTGATCGTCACGAGCCGCACGTCGGGGCGGCCGAGCAACGTCTCGATCGCCGCCAGGTCGTCCTGACGTCCTACGAGTCGATGATGCAGCGCCGGCAGCGTCGCACCGCTGAGCGTCCGCGGGGGCGGGAAGGACTGAGCAAGTCCTTCGGCGACGAGCTGGTAGAGGCGCTCCTGCTCCGGGATGTCCTTGAGGCGGTGCCTTCCCAGATCCAGGGTCTCGTAGCCGGCGTCGGCGAGGAGGTCGCGCGTGAGCTGCGACACGATGACCTGTCCGCCATGGGCTACGGCCTGGATCCGCGCGGCTCGGACGACGTCGATCCCGACGTAGCCCTCCGGGCCGCGCTCAGGCTCGCCCGTGTGCACGCCCATGCGCACGAGCACGCGGCTCTTGTCCGGCCATTCCGCGGCTGCGAGGGATCGCTGGCCGTCGACGGCAGCCGCGGCGGCATCCGCGGCACTGCGGAACGCGACCATGAACGCGTCCCCCTGCGTGTCGACCTCGATGCCGTCGTGCCGCTCGAACGACTCCCGCAGCAGCGCTCGGTGCTCGTGCTGGACGGCGGCATAACGTGCCCCGAGCGCGCGGAGGAGTTGCGTCGAGCCCTCGATGTCGGTGAAGAGCAGCGTGACCGTGCCCGTCGGGCAGGTCCGTTCTCGGATTGGCACGAGCCACGGCTCGAGTCTAGGAGGCGCGTTGCGCCGCGTCTATGTGGCGAACGGCACGAATCATGCTGCGTAGACTTCCCGGCCGTGTTCGACACGCTCGGTGACAAGCTCCAGGCGACTCTCGGCGGCCTTGGCCGCGGCGGGCGCCTCGACGAGGAATCCGTCTCCAAGGCGATGCGCGAGATCCGGCTCGCGCTGCTCGAGGCCGACGTCAACTTCGAGGTCGCGAAGGACTTCACCGCGACGGTCAAGGAGCGTGCGCTCGGGCAGGACGTGACGAAGAGCCTCACGCCGGGTCAGGAGGTCGTGAGGATCGTCCACGAGGAGCTGACCGCGCTGATGGGCTCGGGCGACTCGCGGCTCGCGTTCGGCAAGCCGCCGACCGTGATCCTGCTCGCCGGTCTCCAGGGCTCCGGCAAGACGACCGCGGCCGCGAAGCTCGCGCTGCTCCTCCGGCGCGACGGCAAGCAGCCCGCGCTCGTCGCGTGCGACCTCCAGCGCCCGGCGGCGGTCGAGCAGCTCGTGCAGCTCGGGAGGCAGATCCAGATCCCCGTCTTCACGCCGAGCCCGAGCGACCCGGTCGCGGCTGCACGGGACGGCCTCGAGCAGGCACGGAAGGACGGCCGCGACGTCGTCATCCTCGACACTGCCGGCCGCCTGCACGTCGACGCCGACCTGATGGACGAGCTCGAGCGGATCCGCGCCGCGACGAAGCCGACGAACGTGCTCCTCGTGCTCGACGCGATGACGGGCCAGGAGGCGGTGAACGTCGCAACGGCGTTCCAGGAGCGGGTTGCGTTCGACGGAGTCGTGCTCACGAAGCTCGACGGCGACGCGCGCGGCGGCGCGGCGCTGTCCGTGAAGGCCGTGACCGGCAGACCGGTCAAGTTCGCCTCGGTCGGCGAGAAGCTCGACCAGCTCGAGTACTTCCATCCTGACCGGATGGCCTCGCGCATTCTCGGCATGGGCGACGTGCTCACCCTCATCGAGAAGGCCGAGGCCGCGGTCGACCAGGACGAGCAGGAGGAGATGGAGCGGCGCCTGCGCTCCGGCGAGTTCACGTTCGACGACTTCCTCTCGAGCTACCGCATGATGCGGAAGATGGGGCCGCTCCAGGGCGTCCTCAAGCTCGTGCCCGGGCTCGGGAAGCAGCTCCAGGGGCTCGACGTGGACGAGGGCCAGCTCGCGCGCGTCGAGGCGATCGTGCTCTCGATGACCCCGCACGAGCGCGCGATGCCGCATGTCATCAACACGCAGCGGCGCCGGCGGATCGCTGCCGGGAGCGGCACCTCGCTCGACGAGGTGAACAAGCTCATGGCCGCCCGCAAGCAGATGGCGAAGATGATGAAGCAGATGGGGAAGGGCAAGATGCCCACCCTCCCGGGGATGCCCGGCCCACCGCGCTGAGCGAACGGGCACAATTCCCCGGTTCAACACTCGAGAAGGAGCTGCATGGCCGTAAAGATCAGGTTGACGCGCGTCGGTTCGAAGAAGAACCCGATCTACCGCGTCGTCGTCGCCGACTCGCGCTCGCCGCGGGACGGACGTTTCATCGAGATCGTCGGGCGCTACAACCCGCGCACCGACCCCTCGACCATCGACCTCGACCAGGCGAAGATCGACGACTGGATCGCGAAGGGCGCGCAGCCGACGGCGCCGGTCGCGAAGCTCATCAAGGCCGCGGCGTCCGGCCCGGCCGAAGACGCCGACTAGCGTTCGTTCGAGCGCACGCGCATGGCGGAGCTCCTGGAATGGATCGCGCGTCGGCTCGTCGACGAGCCGGACGCCGTTCGCGTCGAGACGGAGGAGCGTGAGGACGCGGTCGTGTTTCGACTCCACGTCGCGCCCGACGACGTCGGGAAGGTGATCGGTCGGCAAGGGCGGCTGGCGCGGGCGCTGCGCAGCCTCGTCCGGGCCGCCGGCGCACGCGCCGACCGGCGCTACCTGCTCGAGATTGCCGACTGACGCGGACGCGGAGGAGGTCATCGTCGGCCGGGTCGGCCGGCCGCATGGCATCGACGGAGCGTTCGTCGTCGCCGACGGAAGCGACGATCCGCGTCGGTTCGAGGTCGGCGCGACGGTGCGCGTGAACGGCGAGCCGGCCGTCGTCGTCGTGTCGCGGCGCGTCGGCAAGGGACGACGCGCGATCAGGCTCGACCGCCCCGTCGAGCGCGGCGCCGCGCTCACCATTCTGCGCAGCGAGCTTCCGCCGACCGAGCCGGACTCCTACTACGTCGCCGACCTGGTCGGGCTCGAGGTGCTCGAGGAGGGGGAACGCGTGCTGGGTCTCGTTCGCGACGTTCACCCCGGACCGGCGAACGACGCGCTCGAACTCGACTCCGGGCTCCTCCTGCCGCTCGTGGAGGACTGCATCCTGAGTGTTGACCTTTCGCAGCGCCGTATCGTGGTCGCCCGCGGCTTCGCGGACGACCGGTAACCTCGCCGGGTGTCTCTTCGTCTCGACGTCTTCACGCTCGTGCCGGATGCATTCGCGTGGATGCGCGAGCGCAGGCCGATGGCAGGCGTCCTCGAGTCCGAGCTCGACTTCGGGGTCTTCAACTACCGCGACACGACGCCGCTCACTGCGCGTCAGGTCGACGACGACCCGTACGGCGGCGGGCGCGGGATGGTGCTGCGGGTCGACGTCGTCGCCGCGGCGCTCGACGCCGTCTACGGCGGCGTGCCGGAGCACCGCCTGATCGCGCTCAGCCCGCAGGGGCGCCAGCTCGACCAGCAGCTCGTGGAGGAGCTCGCGGAGGAGCCGGCGCTGACGGTGCTGTCGGCGCGCTTCGAGGGCTTCGACCAGCGGATCCTCGATCACTTCGCGACCGACGTCGTCTCGATCGGGCCGTACGTCCTCTCCGGAGGCGAGATTCCGGCGATGGCGCTCGTGGATGCGGTCGTGCGCCGGTTGCCGGGTGCCCTGAGCGAGGGCTCGGGCGAGCTCGAGAGCTTCTCGGCTGCGCTCGACGGCGGGCTCGAGTACCCGCAGTACACGCGGCCTGCGGAGTTTCGCGGTTGGAGCGTTCCGGAGATCCTGCTCTCGGGCGATCACGGGAGGATCGAGGCCTGGCGCCGGGAACGCGTGCGGAGCCCCGAACGCGAGCGCGAGGACGATCAGACGATGAGCAGAGCATGAGCGAGCGCGACGACTGGTACCGGCCGGTCGAGACGACAGATGCGCAGGACGAGTCGCCGCCGCAGAGCGACGGAGTCGCGGAGCGGGAGCCGATTCCCGTCGCCCCGCCGACCGAGCCCGACACGTGGGACCGCGAGTACTGGAGCGCCGACGCCTCCCTCGCGCCGCCTGCGGCAGGTGAGGAGCATCTCGACGACGGGTTCCACCACCCGCTCGACAAGGTCACCGGTCGTCTTCCACGTCGCGTTCGGGTCGTCGTCGACTGGGTCGTGACGATCGTCGGCGCGATCGCGATCGTCCTCGCGATCAAGGCGTGGGTCGTGAACCCGTACCGGATCCCGTCGTCATCGATGGAGCCGACGCTCCACTGCGCACGCCCGGCCACTGGCTGCGAGGCGCGCTTCTCCGATCGCGTCCTCGCGAACCGCTTCATCTTCCACTTCCGTGATCCCGGACGGGGCGAGATCGTCGTGTTCAAGACGACGCCGGCCGTCGTCCGCAAATGCAGCGCCGGCGGCACGTTCGTGAAGCGGATCATCGGGCTCCCCGGCGAGACGGTCCGCATCCGTCTGATCAACGGGCGCGAGTTCGTCTACATCAACGGACGGAAGCTCGACGAGCCGTACGTCCAGCCGAGCCGGCGGGGGTTCGGGCCGGAGAAGACGTACAAAGTGCCCAAGGGGCAGTACTTCCTCATGGGAGACAACCGGTCGTCCTCGTGCGACTCGAGGCAGTGGGGCGGCATGCCACGCGGGAACATTCTCGGCAAGGTGTTCGCGACCTACTGGCCTCCCCAGCGGATCTCGTTCCGCTAGCATTCTGCGGCCGATCGGCCACACCCGGCCGGCCTCTTCCTCATGAACACGACGATCGAGAGCCTCGAGCAGCGCAACATGCGCACGGACCACCCGAAATTCAAGGCGGGCGACACGGTGCGCGTGCACTTCAAGGTCATCGAGGGCAACCGGCAGCGTGTCCAGGTGTTCGAGGGCATCGTGATCAAGCGCCAGGGCGCCGGCTTCCGCGAGACGTTCACCGTCCGCAAGCAGTCGTTCGGCGTCGGCGTCGAGCGCACCTTCCCGCTGCACTCGCCGAAGATCGAGAAGCTCGAGGTGGTCTCGATCGGCGACGTGCGCCGCGCAAAGCTCTACTACTTGCGCTCGAGAGTGGGGAAGAAGGCGCGCGTCCGCGAGCTCCGACAGAGCTAGCGACTATCCTCGGCCGCGTGGCTCGTTCCAGCGGCCAGCGGCTTCTCGCATTCGACCGACGGCTCGACGTGCGCTTCGTCGCAGGCGCCGACGAGGCGGGTCGCGGGTCGCTCGCCGGGCCGCTCGTCGTCGCCGGCGTCCTCTTCGACTACGAGACGCTGCGCGGGCACTGCGTGCGGCCACTGTCGCTGTTGAACGACTCGAAGCAGGTCGCGCCCGAGGATCGAGAGCACCTCTTCGGCGCGGTCACCGCCTGTGCAGCCAGGATCAGCGTACGCGTCTATTCGGCGCCCGAGATCGACCGCAGCGGGCTTCATCGCTCGAACCTCGCGGGCCTGCGCGCCGTGCTTCACGACCTCCATCCGCCGGCGGACGCATGCCTCGTCGACGGCTTCCGCCTCGGCCCGGCTGCGCCGCCTCACAGGGCCGTCGTCGACGGCGACACACGGAGCGCCGCCATTGCCGC
The DNA here is from genome assembly GCA_963815895.1 of uncultured Actinomycetes bacterium. Classification (GTDB taxonomy): domain Bacteria; phylum Actinomycetota; class Thermoleophilia; order Gaiellales; family Gaiellaceae; genus GMQP-bins7. The sequence continues at coordinate 2,191,067 of CAWFIP010000002.1, forward strand.
GGCCTCGATCGTCGCGAAGGTCCTCCGCGACCGCGTGATGCGTCGGCTCGACTCGCTCTACCCCCGGTACGGGTTCATGTCCCACGTCGGCTACATCACCCCTGCGCACACGGAGGCTGTCCGCGCATTCGGCCCGTCCGACCTCCACCGGCGCTCCTTCGACGCCCGCTGCTACTCGGAGCCGACGTGGGAGCCAGTCTGGGAAGCGGGCGCTGAGCCACCCGCGACGGTCGTCCGCCAGGACGCGGCTTGAACCGCGGCGAGCGCCGCGCTCTCCTCCACTACAGGCTCAGGGGCTACCGGCTGCTCGGGTCGAATGTCCGCGCGGGCCGATACGAGATCGACCTGGTCGTGCGCCGTGGACGCCGCGTCGTGGTCGCCGAGGTGAAGGAGAAGCGCGGCGACGCGTACGGCGACCCGCTCGAGATGATCGGGCCCGAGAAGGCCCGGCGCGTGCGCGCCGCGGCGAACGCGTGGCTTGCCGGTCGACCCGAGCTCGTCGGGCTCGAGGTCGCGCTCGAGGCGGTCGGCGTGCGCGGTCGCCGCGTCGTGCGAGTCCCGCTCGGCTGACGCAGGACCGGCCACAGGCGCGGCGAACGAGCGGTCGTGTCCCCGACGCAGACCGCGCTCTACCGCGACCTCGCGGGAGAAGGGCTCCAGCTCTCCTGGTCCGAGGCGGAGCTCCCCGAGCGCGAGCGCACGAAGCACGTCCACCGCCTGCACCCCTACCTGGGGAAGTTCATCCCGCAGCTCGTCGAGGCGCTGCTCGGCCGGTACGTGCGCAAGGGCGGGCGCGTACTGGACCCGTTCGCCGGCTCGGGGACGACGCTCGTGCAGGCGCTCGAGTCGGGGCACGACGCGGTCGGCGTCGACATCGCCGCCTTCAACTGCTTGCTCATGCGCGTGAAGACCTCCGGCTACGACCTGTTCCTGCTGGAGAAGGAGCTGCGCGACGCGCTGTCGAGGCGCGCTCGGACGCAGCGCCGGCCGAGCCGCTTCGTCCGCGAGTGGTACGCGTCGCGTGCGGCGTCAGAGCTGCTCCACTTCCGCGACCTCGCCGACGAGTACGAGCACGCCGACGTGCTGCGCGTGATCCTCGCCCGGGCCGCGCGCTCCGCCCGCCTGACGAGTCACTTCGACCTCGACTTCCCCCGTGCTCCGACGCGCGAGCCGTACTGGTGCCACAAGCACAAGCGCACATGCACCCCGGTCGCGGAAGCGGACAAGTTCATCGCTCGCTATCTCCTCGACACCCTCGAGCGCATCAAGGCGTTCCACCACGTGCGGGACAGGTCGCGCTCGGCCGAGGTCCTCCATGGCGACGCGCGCGAGATCGACCTCGGTGGCCCCTTCGACGCGATCCTCACGTCGCCGCCGTATCCCGGTCTCATCGACTACCACGAGCAGCACCGCTACGCGTACGAGCTACTCGGGCTCGACGACCGCCGCGACCTGGAGCTCGGTGCAGCCGTCAGGGGTACGAGCAGAGCCGCCGTGGACGAGTACGTCAACGGAATCTCCGCGGTGCTCGCGAACGTCCTGCCGGCGCTCCGCCCTCGCGCCCCCGTGCTGGTCGTCGTCAACGATCGCCGCGATCTCTATCCGGCGATCTTCGAGCGTGTCGGGCTCCAGATCGTCGAGCGTCTCGAGCGCCACGTGAACCGGAGGACGGGACGGAGGTCCGGCGAGTACTACGAGTCGATCTTCGTCGCCGTAAGGGAACCGTAAGGACCGACGCGCGCCGCGCCGCGCAGGGAGTAGCGTCCGGCGGACACAAACCCGAAAGGGGGGAACACCATGCGCAAGCTCGCGCTCCGGCGTCCGTCGCCGGCACTGGTGGTCGCCTGCATCGCCCTCCTGATTGCTCTCGGTGGGACGAGCATCGCCGCTGTCACGCAGGTTGCGAAGAACAGCGTCGGCGCGAACCAGCTGAAGAACAACGCCGTCACGAACCCGAAGATGGCGAACAACGCAGTGAAAGCTCCCGAGCTCGCAAGCAATGCCGTGGTCGCGGCGAAGATCGCGAGTAACGCGGTCACGGGCGCGAAGATCGCCGCGAATGCGGTCACGGGCGCGAAGATCGCGGACGGGTCGGTAGCGGCCGCGGACCTGGCGTCGGGCGTGTTGCCGGCTCCGAGTGCCGCGTTCGCACGGTTCGTCAACGGCCCGGTCCCCGTGCCGGACGCGGTCTCCGAGATCGCCAATCTCAGCATTCCGGCGGCCGGGGCCTATGTCATCTCGTCGAAGGTCGTCCTCGCGTCGAGCGCGATTGAAGGCACCGTGACGTGCCGCCTGGAGGCGGGGACGGACGCGGACGAGAGCCAGACGATCCTGGGTGACTTCAACTCGCCCATGACGATCTCGAACCTCGTCGTGCACAACTTCACGGCGGCGGGGTCGGTCTCGTTCCGCTGCGGGCGCACGAGTCTGCTCTCCGCGGATGCGACGCAGATCAAGATCGCCGCGATCGGGGTCCAGACCCTGACGAACACCGGCTGAGCGGTCCTTCCGGAGTGGGTCGCGGGGCCGTCTCGCGACCCACTCCGGGCCGTCTGCGAGGTTCCTGCAAGCCCCAGGTCAGGAAAGCGTTAGGCCCAGGTGTCACCGGCCGAGGCCGTGGGTAGCCTGCTCGGACAATGCCTGGAAAGGGGACCAAAATGCGAAAGCTTCTCGGTCGGCGCCCGTCGCCGGCGATGGTGGTCGCGTGCCTCGCCCTGCTCGTCGCGCTGACCGGCACGAGCGTTGCCGCGGTCAACCAGCTTGGCCGCAACACGGTCGGCCCGTTGCAGATCAAGAACGGGGCCGTCACGAACCCGAAGATTCGGAACAACGCCGTGACGTCGGCAAAGGTCGCGAACCGCTCGCTTCTGCGCTCGGACTTCGCTCCCGGCCAGCTGCCCGCGGGCCCGACCGGGCCCCAGGGGCCAGTCGGCCCGGCGGGTCCCGCAGGCGCGGCGGGTCCTGCGGGGACGATCGGCGCGATCACGGTTCGCTCGGCCAATACCGCGATCCAGGACACGACCGTCAACGGACAGTTCGTCACTCGCGTCGGTCGACGCGCTCTGCTCGAGCGGCGAGCTTGCGATATCCGGCGGGACAGGGTGGAGCGACAACAACAACGACCTGGAGTTGCTGACAGGACGGTTGACGCCGATCACCAACTCGACGAATCAGGTCGTTGGGTTCCGCGGCGTCGGAGCGAACGACGGCGCCGGGACGAGCACGTTCACGGTGTACGCCCTCTGCTACCGGACCTCGTAACGACCACCGCGTCGACAATCGGCGCGAAGGCGTGTCCCCCGTGACACGCCTTCGCGCCTACCGTCGTGCAGGTGCTCGCACGCGCGGTGACCCACGCTCTCGTCGGCCTCGAGCCGCGCCGCGTCGAGGTCGAGGCGCATCTGCAGACCGGCGTGCCGGGGTTCGCGATCGTCGGCCTCGCCGACCGCGCGGGCCAGGAAGCGAAGCACCGCGTCCGAAGCGGCGTCGTCTCCGCGTCGCTCGAGTGGCCGCTCAACCGGCGCATCACCGTGAACCTCGCGCCCGCGGCGCTGCGTAAGGAGGGCTCGGGCTTCGACCTGCCCATCTCGCTCGCCGTCCTTGCAGCGACGCGCCAGCTCCCGCCGGAGCGGCTCGCGGAGCACGCCTCGGTCGGCGAGCTCGCGCTCGACGGCCGGATCCGGCCCGTGGCGGGGACGCTGTCGGTCGCCGAGGGTGCTCGCAGCGCCGGTCTGAGCCGTGTGGTGTGCGCGGCCGAGTCGGCTCCGGAGGCGGCACTCGCCGGCGTCGAGCCGGTGCCGGTCCGTCATCTCGCTGAGGCGGTCGCCTACCTGCGCGGCGAGATCGAGACGCCGGAGTTCGAGCCGCTCTCGGACGATGATCTCGGAGGCGAGAGCGGGCCCGACCTCGCCGATCTCCGTGGGCAGGAGCGTGCGCGGCGGGCGCTCGAGATCGCGGCCGCCGGGCCGCACAACCTGCTGCTCGCCGGGCCCCCTGGCACCGGGAAGACGATGCTCGCGCGCCGCCTTCCCGGGATCCTCCCGCCGCTGACACGCGTCGAGGCACTCGAGGTCACCCGGATCCATTCGGTTGCGGGCCTGCTCCCGCCCGGCAAGCCGCTCGTGACGGTGTCGCCCTTCCGTGCTCCTCACCATGGAACTTCCGCCCCGGCGATCGTCGGAGGCGGCACGGCGCCGCGGCCGGGTGAGGTCTCGCTCGCGCATCGCGGCGTGCTGCTGCTCGACGAGCTGCCCGAGTTCCCGCGCTCCGTCCTCGAATCCCTCCGGCAACCGCTCGAGGACGGCGTCGTCGCCGTTGCGCGCGCCGGTGGCCATGCAATCTTCCCCGCTCGCTTCCAGCTCGTGGGAACGATGAACATGTGCCCGTGCGGCGGCCGTGGCGACCCGGCCGTCGAATGTGGGTGCAGTGCTCAGCGGCTCGCGGCGTATCGGGAAAGGCTCTCTCGTGCGCTCCTCGACCGGTTCGATCTTGCGGTGGCAATGCCGCGTCCGCGCGCGATGGAGCTCGCGGCGGCGCCGGGCGAGCGCTCGGGCGCAGTTCGGGAGCGGGTCGTCGCGGCCCGCGAGCGGCTTCGCATCTCGCTCCCGCGCCGCACCGACGAGGCCTCCGAGCTGCTCTCGAGCGCCGTCGATCGTCTGCCGCTCTCGGGTCGGGGGCGCGTGCGGGTCGCACGGGTGGCGAGGACCGTCGCGGCGCTCGGCGAGTCGTCCCGGGTCGAGCCTGCCCACCTCGCCGAGGCGCTCTCGTACCGCATGCCGGCGGAGCTTCCGGCGTGAGGTGACGCGTGACGCCGTGCGTCGAGTCGGCATGCGAGCGGCCTCGTTCCCGCCTCTCCTGGCGGCGATCCACGACCCGCCGCGCGAGCTCTTCGTCCGCGGGAGCAGCGGCCTCTCGCTCCTCGCGGCCCCCGCCGTCGCTGTGGTCGGAGCGCGCGCGTGCTCCTCCTACGGGCGCACCGTCGCGCGCTCACTCGGGCGGGAGCTCGCGGCGGCCGGCGTCGTCGTCACGAGCGGGATGGCGCGGGGCGTGGACGGCGAGGCCCATCGGGGAGCGCTCGAGGCAGGCGGAATCACGGTCGCCGTCCTCGGCTGCGGGATCGACCGCGACTACCCGGCCGCACATGCAGAGCTCGCGCGGCGGATCTGCGAGCGCGGTCTCCTCGTGTCCGAGTACGAGCCGGGCGTCGAGCCTGCTCCCTGGCGGTTCCCGGCCCGCAATCGGATCATCGCCGGCCTGTGCCGTGCGACCGTCGTCGTCGAGGCACGGGAACGGAGCGGCGCGCTCATCACCGCCGACTTCGCGCTCGAGGAGGGCCGTGACGTGCTCGCGGTCCCGGGGGAGATCACGAGCAGCCTTTCGGCCGGTACGAACGCGCTGCTGAAGCTCGGCGCGACGCCCGTGACGTCCGCCGCAGACGTCCTCGAGCTCTTCGATCTCCAGCCGGCGAAAGCCGAACGGGCCGGGATCGGCGAGACCGCGCAGGCGATCCTCGACCGGTTGGGCGAGGGCGCGCTCACGGCCGACGAGGTGGTTCGCCTCTCCGGTGTCGATCCGCCCGCGGTGGCCGCGGCGCTCGTGGAGCTCGAGCTCGCGCGGCGGATCCTGCTCGAGGACGGTGTCTACCGGGCATCGGTCTAGACCCGGCCTTGGGCGTCCACGTAGGATCGCGTGCCGATGTCGACGACCTCGTACTGGCTCGACGAGCCGGCGCCGCCGCTCCCTCGCGTCGAGCTCCAGGGACCTCCCGACGTAGCCGTCGTCGGCGGCGGGATCACGGGGTGCTCGTGCGCGCTCGCGCTCGCCGAGGCAGGCATGCGTGTCCGGCTGTACGAGTCACGTGAGATCGCCGGCGGAGCGAGCGGCCGGAACGGCGGCTTCGCGCTGCGTGGCGGCGCGGCGCCGTACCCCGTGCTCGCCGAGGCGATCGGCCCGGACGCGACCCGGGGTCTCTGGCGGTGGACGGAACGCTCCGTCGCGGAGCTCGCCGACGTTGCCGGAGACGCGTTTCGCCCGACGGGGAGCCTCCGTCTGGCCGCGGACGACGAGGAGCGCGACGAGCTCCGCGCCGAGTTCGACGCGCTCCGCGCGGACGGGTTCGACGTCGAGTGGGTCGACGAGCTGCCGCCGCCGCTCGGCGACTACCCGGCGGCGATGTTCCACCCGCCCGACGGCGTGCTCCAGCCCGCAGTCGTCGTTCGCCGGCTCGCGGCGAGGGCCGCGGAGGCGGGTGTCGAGATCCACGAGCACACGAGCGTCTCGTCGACTGCCGAGACCGGCGCGGAGACTGTCGTCGTCGCGACCGACGGCTACCCGAGCGGCCTCCTCGGCCCGCTCGAGGGCCTGATCGTTCCGACGAGGGGACAGGTGATCGCGACCGAGCCGGCACCCGAGCTCCACTTCGAGGTCCCGCACTACGGCCGGCACGGCTTCGACTACTGGCACCAGCGTGCCGACGGCCGCGTCGTCGCCGGCGGGTTCAGGGACGTGTCGCTCCAGGACGAATTCACCGCCGAGGAGCAGACCACGCCCGTCGTTCAGACCGCGCTCGAGCGCTTCGTGAACGACCTGTTCGGGAGGGAGCTCCGCGTCGACTACCGCTGGGCCGGGATCTTCGGCATGGTGTTCGACTTCCTTCCGGTCGTCGGACGGGTGCCCGGGCTCGAGGGCGTCTGGGCGGCCGGCGGCTACTCGGGCCATGGAAACGTTCTCGGCTTCGGCTCCGGAAAGCTCGTCGCGCGCGCGCTCCTCGGCGACCGCGACCCGCTGCTCGACCACTTCGAGCCCGCCCGGCTGTTGAACTAGCCGGCTGTCTACGGCGGCGCGGGCTTCTCCCAGACGGAGACGTGCTTCGTGCTCTCGCTCGTGAACGGCTCGCGGTTCCAGCCGCTCCACCTCTCGCGCAGCCTCATCCCGGCGATCCGCGCCATCAGGTCGAGCTCGGACGGCCACACGTACCGGAACGGACCGGAGGACCTCTGGAACGTCCCGTCCTCGCCCTGCTGGAAGTGATGAGAGACGAGACCCTGGTTCGCGACGTCGAACTCGTCGATGCCCACATGGGTCTCACCGACATGGAAGATGACGAACGAGTCCCCGCGCGGCAGGCGCCGGAGATCCGGGATCTCCACTTCGATGACGAAGCAGCCACCCGGCTCGAGATGCGCGGCCACGTTCTCGAAGCACGCGACCTGCTCGTCCTGCGTCGTCAGGTTCCCGATCGTGTTGAAGACGAGGTAGGCGAGCGAGAACGTTCCCTCCACGGTGGTGGTCGCGAAGTCGCCGATCGTGACGGCGATGTCCTCCGCACCCGGCTTTGCCCGCAGCCGGGCGACCATCGCCTCGGAAAGGTCGATCCCGTGGATGCGGATGCCCCGTGCAGCGAGCGGTAGTGCGATGCGGCCGGTGCCGACGCCGAGCTCCAGCGCCGCGCCGTCACCGGCGAGCTGGGCGAGGAACTCGACGACGGGATCGACGACCTCCGGTCGGAACATGTCCGCCGAGTACTCGTCGTACGTCTCTGCCACCGGCTCGCCGAAATGATCCTCGGGCATCGCTTGTCCCGTCAGAGCTGGAGCCGTTGCAGCTCGAGCTCGTCCGCCTTCGCATAGGCAGCCTTCGCGATGGCGAGATCCTGGAGCGCGAGACCCGTCGAGTCGAAGAGCGTGATGTCGCCCGCGTCCCGCCGCCCGTCCGCCGTGCGTGCGAGCACAGCGCCGAGGGAGGTGACGTCCGCCTTCGTGACCGCCCCCGCCTCGACCGCCGCGGTCAGCTCTCCGCCGTGGCTCGCCTGCTCCCAGTCGTCGCAGAACAGGTGCGCGCGCTTCAACTCCTCCACCGCGACCTCCGCCTTGCCCGGGCCGTCCGCGCCCATGAGCGAGACGTGCTGCCCCGGCGCGAGCGAGTTCGCGGGGTAGAGCACCGCGGAGCCCGGTGTCACGGTCACCACGACCTCGCAGGCGAGCGCCTCCTCGGCGCTCGCCGCAGCGCGAGCCCCAAGCGCGTTCGCGACGGCTTCGCGACGAGTCTCGTCGACGTCCCACACCACGGGCCTGGCGCCGTGCGCGACGAGCATGCGAACCGTCTCTGCGCCGTTGACACCCGCGCCGACCACGGCGTAGGACGACGCTCCCGGGCGGCAGAGCGTGTCGGCGGCGATGAGTGCCGCCGCGGCGGTCCGCAGAGCGGTAACGACCGCCGCGTCGAGCACCGCAAGCAGGCTGCCGGTCTCCGCGTCGGAGAGGACGACGAGGCCGGTGACCGTCGGGAGGCCTCGCGCAGGGTTGCCGGGGAACGACGTCACCCACTTGAGCAGCGCATGGCCGCCCCCGATCGCGGGCATCGCCCGGAAGTCACCCGCCGGGTAGTTCGTGACGTAGACCTTCGGCGGCATCGTCCACTCGCCGCGCTCGTACGCGACGAACGCCTCCCGCACGGCGTCGTACGCCTCGTGCGGCGACACCGCCCGCTCGACGTCGGCAGCGCTGAAGACCGGGACCATCGAGCGCGAGCGTAGCGGTCTGCTTGACTCGTCGGATCGTGGGCACGGCGATCTCGATTCGGGGCCTGCGCGTCGTGCGCGGCGGACGCGACGTGCTCCCCGATCTCGACCTGGAGGTCGCGAGCGGGACCGTGACAGGCCTCCTCGGGCCGAGCGGGAGCGGCAAGTCGACGCTCATTCGCGCGATCGTCGGCGTTCAGATCGTCGCCGGCGGAGACGTGACGGTCCTCGGCCTGCCCGCAGGCTCTCCGGAGCTGAGGCCTCGAGTCGGATACGTAACGCAGGCGCCCTCCGTCTACGGCGACCTCACGGTGCGCGAGAACCTCCGCTACTTCGCCCGGATCGTCGGAGTCGGTCGCGAGCGGATCGAGAGGGTCGTCGAGCACGTCGGGCTCGGCGCCGAGAGCGACCGTGTCGTGTCGACGCTCTCGGGTGGTGAGCGCGCGCGTGCATCGCTTGCGACGGCCCTCTTGCACGAGCCGGAGATGCTCGTGCTCGACGAGCCGACCGTCGGGCTCGATCCGGTGTTGCGCCGAGACCTGTGGGACATGTTCCACGAGCTGGCGGATGACGGCTCGACGCTCCTCGTGTCGAGTCATGTCATGGACGAGGCCTCGCGCTGCGATCGCCTCGTCCTGCTCCGCGAAGGACGCGTCCTCGCCGAGGAGACGCCCGACGGGCTCCTCGCGCGAACCGGCGCCACGGATCTGGACGGTGCCTTCCTGCGGCTCGTCGAAGAGGGCTCCGCATGAGCCTCGCGGCGACGACCGCGACTGCGGTGCGCGTGCTTGCCCAGCTCCGGCGCGACCCGCGCACGATCGCGCTCCTCCTCGTCGTCCCGTGCGTGCTCGTGTTCCTCGTCGATCAGCTCTTCGCGGGCCGCCCCGAGGTGTTCCAGCAGGTCGGCGTTCCGCTGCTCGGGCTCTTCCCGCTCATCTCGATGTTCCTCGTCACCTCGATCACGATGCTTCGCGAGCGCACCTCGGGAACGCTCGAGCGGTTGCTCACGCTCCCACTCGGGAAGCTGGACATCCTGCTCGGGTACGCGCTTGCCTTTGCCGCCGTCGCCGCCGTGCAGGCGACGATCGTCTCGCTCGTCGGCTTCGGTCTCCTCGACCTCACCGTCGTGAACACGGAGGCTCTCGTCGTCGTCCTGGCCGTCGCGAACGCGGTCCTCGGGATGGCACTCGGCCTCTTCCTGAGCGCGTTCGCCCGCACGGAGTTCCAGGCGGTGCAGTTCATGCCCGCGTTCGTCCTGCCGCAGATCCTTCTGTGCGGCCTGCTCGTTCCGCGCGACGAGATGGCCGAGTGGCTGCAGTGGATCTCCGCGGTGCTGCCGATGACGTACGCGTACGACGCGCTCTCCCGCGCCGCAACCGAGTCGCCTCTCGGTTGGCGGTTCACGCTCGACGTGGTCGTGGTCGTCGGGGCGACGCTGCTCGCCCTCGTGCTCGGCGCCGCCACCCTCCGGCGACGAACGCCCTGAGCCGCGCTACGACGCCTTGACGGCCGTGATGAGTTTCAGCACCGACTCCTTCGCGTCGCCGAACAGCATGGTCGCCTTGGGGTCGAGGTAGAGCTCGTTGTCGATGCCTGCGAAGCCGGGCCGCATGGACCGCTTGAGCACGACGATGCTCGCGGCCTTGTCCACGTCGAGGATCGGCATCCCGTAGATCGGGCTCCCCGGGTCGCTGCGCGCCGCGGGATTCGTGACGTCGTTCGCGCCGATGACGAGCGCGACGTCGGTCTGCGGAAACTCCGGGTTGATCTCGTCCATCTCCTGAAGCTGTGTGTAGGGCACGTTCGCCTCGGCGAGAAGCACGTTCATGTGCCCGGGCATCCGGCCCGCGACCGGATGGATGGCGTACTTCACGTCGACGCCTCGCTCCTCGAGCAGGTCGGCGAGCTGGCGGACGTCGTGCTGCGCCTGGGCGACAGCCATGCCGTACCCGGGGACGACGATCACCTTGCGTGCGAACGAGAGCTGCACGGCCACGTCCTCCGGCGTCGTCGCACGCACGGTCCTGCCGTCGTCGCCGCGCGCGGCGCTTGCGACCGTCTGCACCTGGCCGAAGGCGCCGAAGAGAACGTTCGCGATGGACCGGTTCATCGCCTTCGCCATCAGAAGCGTCAGCAGGGTGCCTGCGGCGCCGACGAGCATTCCCGACACGATGAGGACGGTCGAATCGAGCACGAACCCCGTCGCCGAGGCCGCGAGGCCCGTAAACGCGTTCAGCAGCGAGATGACGACCGGCATGTCCGCTCCGCCGATCGGCAGGACGAACATGACGCCGAAGAGCAGCGCGAGCCCGATCAGGGCGATGAGCACCCATTCGCCCTCGACGCCCGCGATCGCTGCGACCCCGAGAGCCGCGGCGCCCAGCAGGACGAGAATGTTGACGACGTTCTGCCCGGGGAAGACGATCGGGCGGCCGCTGATGAGCTCCTGGAGCTTCCCGTACGCGATCGCGGAGCCGGCGAACGAGATCGACCCGATCAGCGCTGACAGCACGACGGAGACCGTCTCGTCGCCCGCCGGATCGGCCACGTTGTGCCATTCGGCGAGTGCCACGAGCGCGGCCGCACCGCCGCCGACGCCGTTGAAGATCGCGACCATCTGCGGCATCGCCGTCATGCGCACGGTCCGTGCGCCGACCACCCCCACGACCGTCCCGACGACGAGCCCTCCGACCATCAGCCCCCAGTTCCCGATGCCGTCCAGGAGGAGCGTCGTCGCGATCGCGACGAGCATCCCCGCGCCGCCGACCCAGTTGCCCTTGCGTGCGTGCTTCGGAGACGAGAGGAACTTGAGAGCGACGATGAAGCAGACGATCGTGACGAGATAGAGAAGGCCGACGACGTCCGGATCGGAGATCACGCGTCGTCTCCCTTGCCGCTCGACTTCGGCGGGTCGGGCCGACGCTTGAACATTCCGAGCATGCGATCTGTCACGAACCAGCCGCCGACGACGTTGGCGGTCGCGAGCACCAGCGCCGTGACGCCGATGACCTTCGTGAACGTGTCGTCGGCTCCGCCGAGGACGATGATCGCGCCGACGATGACGATGCCGTGGATGAAGTTCGCCCCGGACATCAGCGGCGTATGGAGCATCGTCGGCACCTTCGCGATCACCTCGAAGCCGAGGAAGGCGGCGAGGACGAGGATCGTCAGCTCGATGACGAGCGGCAGGCTCGTCATGCCGAAGCCGCTTCCGGTCGGGTCACGCACGCACCGGCGGTGATCTCGTCCTCCCAGTCGAGCTCGAGCTCGCCGTTCGGGGCCAGATGCTGGAGAAGCGCGGCGACGTTCCGCGAGTACAACTGGCTCGCGTGGAACGCCATGAGCGAGGGGAGGTTCGTCGTTCCGTCGATCGTGACGCCGCCGTGCTCGACGACCTCGCCGGGCACGGTCAGCTCGCAGTTCCCGCCGGTCTCCGCAGCGAGATCGACGATTACCGAGCCGGCGCGCATGCGCTCGACGGCACTCGCCGGGATCAGCTTCGGCGCCGGCCGGCCGGGCACCGCCGCCGTCGTGATCACGACGTCGAAGTCGGGGATGCGCTCGTCGAGCGCGGCCTGTTGCTGTGCCTGCTCTTCCACGGAGAGCTCGCGCGCGTACCCGCCCTCGGTCTCCTCGGTGCGCACGCCGAGATCGAGGAATGCCGCACCGAGGCTCTCCACCTGCTCCTTGACCGCGGGACGGACGTCGAATGCGGAGACGACGGCGCCAAGCCGTCGCGCCGTCGCGATCGCCTGCAGGCCGGCGACGCCCGCGCCGATCACGAGCGCACGGACGGGTGCGATCGTCCCCGCGGCCGTCATCAGCATCGGAAAGAGCTTCTGTACGCGGTCGGCGGCGAGAAGAACAGCCTTGTAGCCGGCGACCGTGGCCTGTGACGAGAGCGCGTCCATCGACTGCGCGCGCGTGATGCGCGGGATCGACTCCATTGCGAACGCCACGACGCCGGCATCGCGCAGCTGCGCGATGCCTTCGGTGTCCGTGAGCGGCTGGAGGAACCCGACGAGGACCGTTCCCGACGAGAGGGCGGCGAGTACGTCGGCCGCGGGCCTGGACACGCAGGCGACGGCGTCCGCGTTCGCGAGCACGGAAGCGGCGTCGACGACCTGTGCGCCTGCCTCCGTGTAGTCGGCATCGGGAAAGCCGGCCGCCGCGCCGGCGCCGCGGGCGACGTGGACCTCGAAACCGGCTGCGGAGAGCTTGGAGACCGTTTCCGGGACGAGCGCCACGCGCCGCTCTCCAGGCGCCGTCTCTTTCGGGACCGCAAGTCGCATCGGCGGGCGCAACTCTATGTCCAGCGCCGAGCGGGAGCGCCCGGAACCGCTACAGCGACGACCAGATGTCGAGCTTCGTCTTCGTGCGCCGGATCACGTCGTCGGTGTACTCGCGCGTCCCGTGATGGCCTCCGAGGTCGGGCGTGCGGATGCCGTCGGCGACCGCCTCCAGGCAGGCCTCGCGAATCGCGCGTCCGGCCTGCTGCAGATTCTCCTCGTCCGCGTGCGAGAGCAGTGAGGCGCCGGCGAGGATCATCGCCATCGGGTTCGCGACGTTCTTCCCCTCGAGCGACGGCGCGGTGCCGTGGGCCGCCTCCGCCATCAGCGCGCTCGGGACGTAGTCGTCGCCGAACGCCACGAGCTGCGACTCGGAGCCCGCGATCGAGCCGAAGAGCGGCAGCACGAGATCGGAAAGGATGTCGCCGTCACGATTCAGCGCAGGAATGACCATCGGCGCGCCGCTCGAGGAGATGAGAAGTGCGAACGTCGCGTCGATGAGCTGCGGCTCGTACGCAATGTCGGGATGGCGTGTCGCCGCCTTGTCCATCTCCTCCTTGAGCATTCCTTCGTAGATCGGGCTGACCGTGTACTTCGGCCCGCCGAAGACCTTCGCGTCCATTCGCTCCGCCTGTCGGAACGCGAACTCCGCGACGGCATGACAGATGCCCCGCTCGATTCGCTCGGTCCGGTAGGCGACTTCGTTCTCGCCCTCTCCCTCGCGCCACTCCTTTGCGCCGTACGCGTCGCCCACGGCCATGCGCACGACCGAGATTGGGGCGTGCACGCCGCCGAGCGGGACCACACCGGGAATGCGCCTTCCCGTGCGGACGATGACCTTGCCGCCGATCTCCTCCCGCAGGATCCGGTTCGGCGATCCGACATCGCCTGCGCCCTCGGGCGTGACCGTCGCCGCCTTGAGCCCGAACCCGTGCTCTCGGATCGCCTGCGCGGCCTCGTGCACGACCGCGTTCTGCGTCGCGCGGCGATTCTCGAGCGAGAGGTCGTAGCGCGGAAACGCGAGCTCCGAGCCGATGACGTCCGGTGAGAGCACGCGCAGCGACTCCTCGAGGAGCTCCTGGCCTGTCTGGTCGCCTTCGAGGACCGCGATCGTGTCCACGCGGGGATCCTACTGCGTGGGATCGCGGCGAAAAGCGAGGGTGTCATTTCCGATTGCAATTTTCTCCCGGTTTTTCTACGCTTCTTCGCGTTTCCATACGAGATCCAGGAGGAATGAGACATGGCTCGAAAGACCATCCTCGTTTGTGACAATTGCTCCAACGAAGTCGAAGAAGGCAAGGGCGCCGTCATGCGCATTACGTTCAACGACGCGCGGCGCGGTGCGAAGCAGGCAGATCTCTGCGACTCATGCTCGGCGAAGATGCCCGGCCAGGCCGTCGCGCGTCGCGGACGGCGCCCGAAGTCCGCGGTCGCATAGCTCGGCCCGTCCGCGGGCATTTCGCGCTCTTTGCGCAGAGTCGCGTGGAGTGATCCCGCGGCGTAAGAGGGTGCGTCGGAGGTCGGGACTACCATGGTCCAATGGCGCTCGCGCTCGTCGTGGGGCCGGCACACGCCGGCAAGGTCGCGCTGCTTCTGGAGCGCTATCTCGCCGCGCTCGATGCCGATTCCGGCGGCGATCCCTGGCTCGTCGTCCCGAACCGCATCGACGTCGAACGGGTCGAGCGCGACCTCCTTCGACGCCGACCTGCGCTCCTGGCCGGCCGGATCGGGACGTTCGACGATCTCTTCGAGCACATCGTCCGGGAAGACCCGCTTCGCCGCCCTGTTGCGTCGGACACCCAGCGGGCCCTCGCGATCCGGAAAGCGATCGCCCGTACGACTCTCAGCGGGCTCTCGAGCTCCTCGTCGTCGGACGGTTTTGCGGACTCGCTTCTCGCGACGCTCGGCGAGGTCGAGTCCGCGCTCGTCGCGCCGGGCCGGCTCGGCGGCGACCTCGGCCGCCTCGCGGAGGCGTACAGGGAGGAGCTCGACCGCCTCGGCTTCTGGGATCGCGACGGTCTTCGCGGTCGCGCGGTCGAACGGCTCGCGTCGGAATTCGGCTCGTGGGCGGGCGAGCCGGTCTTCGCCTACGGCTTCGAGGACCTGACCGGCGCCGAGTGGGCGCTCCTGGAGGCGCTCTCCGCGCGCACGGACGTGACCGTCTCCATTCCGTACGAGCCGGCGAGAGCCGCGTTCGCGTCGCTCGAGCGCACAGTCGAGGACCTTGCGGGCCTCGCAGCCGGCTCGATCGAGGAGCTCGGGCCGTCACGCGAGCTGGTCGACGGCCGCTTCCCGCCGCCGCTGGCCCACCTCGAGCGGGAGCTCTTCGCGGATACGCCCGCGCCTTCGCCGTCGCTCGACGGTGCGATCGGGTTCCTCGAGGGCGCCGGAGCGCGAGGCACGACCGAGCTCGTCGCGGCCGAGCTGCTCGAGCTTCTCCGGGGCGGGACGCCGCCCGAGCGGATCGGCGTCGTCTGCGACTCCGTCGACCGCTGGCGCGCAGTGCTCGAGACGGTCTTCGTCACGCTCGGAATCCCGTTCGCGATCGAGCAGCCCGGACGGCTCGGGGAGACCGCGTTCGGCCGCGCCTTGCTCGGTCTGCTCCGGTTCGCATGGCTCGAGGGCCGGCGAGGCGACCTATTTCGCTACCTCCGCTCGCCGTTCTCCGGGCTCGAGCGGCGCTCTGTCGACTACGTCGAGGGCCGCCTTCGCGGGCGGGCGATCGCCGAGCCTGGCCGCGTCGCGGAGGAGACAGAGCGCCTACGCGGTGCGCCGTTGCCCGCGCTCGACCGGCTGCGCGACGCGATCGAGCCGACCTCCGCCGTGCGCGAGCTCATTCGAACCATGGCACGCAGTGCGTGGGGCCTGGAGGCGCCGCCGACGACCGACGACGCCCGCGCGGACGCCCGCGCGTATCAGGCCGTTGCGCGAACGTTGGACGAGCTCGAGACGCTCGCCCGCCGGGAGGGTGCCCCGCTCGGGCCAGACGCGGTCGTCGCCGCGCTCGAGCGCACGACCGTCCGGCCCGTTGGCGCCGGCGAGGTCGGGCGTGTCGCTGTCCTGGACTATCGCCGGGCCCGGACACGCGAGTTCGACGTGGTCGTTCTCCTCGGTCTCGAGGAGGGAACCTTTCCGCGTCGCGACCGGCCCTCGCCGTTCCTCGACGACGACACGCGGCGCGATCTCGGCGGGCGCCTCGAACGCGTCGACTCGGTCGCCCGCGACCGCTATCTCTTCTACACGGCGTGCACGCGTGCTAGCCGGAGGCTCGTGCTCGCCCGCGAGGCCGCGACCGACGACGGGGTGCCGCGCGAGCCAAGCCCGTTCTGGGACGACGTCCGCGCGCTCTTCGACACGGGAGAGGTTGCGCGGTCGACGCTCCGGCGGCCGTTGTCCAGCCTCACCTGGACGCTGGAGTCGGCTCCGAGCGACCGCGAGCGGCTCCGGGCAGTGGCCCGACTCTCCGTCGACGAGGGGGACACCGCCTCGGCACTTGCCGCGGCGAACGGCTGGACGCGTCGCCTCGACCGCGCGCTCACGGCGTTCGACCGCTCGACCGAGCTCACGAGCCCTGGTGTCCTCGGCTGGCTCGGAGCACGAACGACATTCGCCGCAACCGAGCTCGAGCGCTTCGCCGACTGCTCGTCAGCCTGGCTCGTCGAGCGCGTGATCGATCCGAAGCGGATCGACGCTGAGCCGGACCCGATGCTGCGCGGGTCGGTCATGCACACGGCGCTTCGCGCGTTCTACGCGACGCTGCCGAAGGAGGTCGGTGCCGACCGCGTGACACCCGAGAACTTCGAGGCAGCGCTCGGCCACATGCGGCGCTGCCTCGACACGGCGCTCGAGTCCGGCGTGAAGCTCGACCTCACCGACCTACAGGGCGCCGAGCTGCGGCAGACGCTGCTCGTCGACCTCGAAGGCTTCCTTCGCGACGAAGCGGCCTCCCGAGTCGCCTTCGACCCGCGTCGCCTCGAGGTCGCGTTCGGCTCCGATCGGGCGGCACCGGAGCTCCAGCGCGGGCTCTCGCTCGGCGAGGGTCTCACGCTCTCGGGGAAGATCGACCGGATCGATATCGACCCGTTCAGCGCACGGGGGATCGTGCAGGACTACAAGTCCGGCGCGGGCGCCCACTCCGCGCGCGATATCGACCGGGAGCTCCGGCTGCAGATCCCCCTCTACGTCCTCGTCCTCCGCGACCTCGTCGGTGTCGAGCCTCTCGGCGGCGTCTACCGCGCGCTCGCAGGGAGGCGCGTGACTCGTGGCATGCTTCGCTCCTCGGCGCGCGATGACCTGCCGGGCTTCGCGAAGGACGACTACCTGGACGACGACGCCTTCTGGGCGCAGGCCGAAAGCGCACGCGACCGTGCGGCCGACTACGCCGAGCGGATCCGCGTCGGGGACGTGCGCCACGACCCGAAGGGCGACGGCTGCCCTGCCTGGTGCGATCTCTGGACGGTCTGTCGGGTGCCGCGCGCATGACGGTCGTCGACGAGACATCGGCGAGGCTCAACGACGAGCAACTCGAGGCCGTCGAAGCGACCGGGAACGTCTTCGTCTCCGCCGGCGCGGGGACCGGGAAGACGTCGGTTCTCGTGGAGCGGTACGTGCGCGCCGTGTGCGAGCGCGGGCTCGACGTCGAGTCGATTCTCGTCATCACATACACGAGGAAGGCGGCGGGCGAGCTCCGGAGCCGGATCCGCGCCGCGCTCCTCGATCGCGGTCGGCACGACCTCGCCCGAGAGCTCGACGGCGCGTGGATCTCGACGATCCATGGCTTCTGCAACCGGCTTCTGAAGGCCCATCCGTTCGGCGTCGGGCTCGACCCGCGCTTCCGGGAGCTCGACGAAGCCGGCTCCGCGGTCCTGCGCGGAGAGGCGTTCGAGCGCGCGCTCGACTCGTTCTGCGCGGGAGGTGAGCCCGAGCGTCTGCGGCTGCTCGCGACGTACCGCGCGACCGGCCTGCGCCGGATGTTGACCGGCGTCTACGAGACCCTCCGCTCCGCCGGACGCCCGCTCGTTCTCGAGCTCCGTGAGCGGCCCAGCTTCGAGGACGCCCTTACGGCGCTCCGCCGCGAGGCCGCGTGTGTCCTGGACGACCCGAATGCAACCGAGATGCAGCGGAGCAACGCCGTCGAGGCGAGCCGGATCGCTGCGGAGGGCACCCCGCCGGAGCGAGTCGTGGATCTCTCGTCGCTCCAGAGCCGCGGCGCACGGGCCGCGTCCTACGAGTACGCGCGCAAGGCGCTCGAGCAGGCAGCGCTCGAGGAGCTTGCGGCTGCGGACCGGGTGCTCCTGCAGGAGCTCCTCGAGGGCTTCGCAGACGAGTACGCGCTCGCCAAGCGGCGGGAGTCGGTCGTCGACTTCGAGGACCTCCAGCTCGCCGCGCGCGATCTGCTTCGCGACGACGAGGACGTGCGCGAGGCGACACGCCTCCGCTTCCGGCTCCTGATGGTCGACGAGTTCCAGGACACAAACCTCCTTCAGTGCGAGCTGATCGACCTCGTGGCGCATCCGGACGCGACCGAGGTGTTCACCGTCGGAGACGAGTTCCAGTCGATCTACGGCTTCCGGCACGCGGACGTCGAGGTCTTCCGGCGGCGCCGCGAGGAGGCGCCGAGCCTGCTCAGCCTGCGGAGCAACTACCGCTCCCGGCCGCAGGTGCTCGCCGCGGTCAATCACCTGTTCGCAGGAGCTTTCGGCGACGACTTCCAGCCACTCGCCGCGTCGGCCGAGTTCGCCGACCCCGTCTTCGGCCATCCCGTCGAGTTGCTCGTCACCGACAAGGCGAGCTACCGCGACACCGGGCAGCACTGGCGGCGCGGTGAGTCCCGAGCGATCGCAAGGAGGGTGCGCGAGCTCGTCGACTCGGGAGAAGCGGTGCCGGGCGAGATCGTCGTCCTCTTCGCAGCGGGCTCGGACGCCGAGATGTACGAGGAGGAGCTGCGCAGGCTCGGGCTCCCCACGTACCGCGCGACGGGGCGCGGCTATTTCGGGCAGCAGCAGGTCGCGGACCTGCTCGGGTATCTCCGGCTCCTGCACAACCGCTACGACGACGTCGCGCTCGCAACCGTTCTCGCGTCGCCGTTCGTCGGTGTCTCGAACGACACGCTCGTGCTGCTCCGCCGAGGAGCGCCCAAGCGACCGCTCTTCACCGCGCTCGAGCGCGCACTGCCGGAAGGCATCCCGGTCGAGGAGGAGCAGCTCCTACGCGCGTTCCTCCAGCGCTACGAGCGGCTCGTTCGTATGTCGTCTCGCGCAGGTCTCGAGCGGCTCTGCGAGCAGATCCTCTCGGAGCACGACTACGACCTGGCGATCCTCGCGCGCTGGGACGGCCCGCGCCGGTTCGCGAACCTGCGAAAATTGGGACGGCTCGCGCGGGAGTACGAGGCAGTCCGCGGCTCGGATCTCGCGGCGTTCGTCCGCTTCGTGCACGACCAGGAGGCGCTCGGCGCCAGGCAGATCGAGGCGCTCGCCGAGGAGGAGGGCGCGAACGCAGTCCGCCTTCTCACCATCCACGGTGCGAAGGGCCTCGAGTTCAAGGTCGTCGTCGTCGCGGACGCGGGTCGCGACACGGGTGGGCCGCGAGGCGGCGACGAGATCGTCGCGCTCTCGGACGGCCGGTTCGGCTTCCGGATGGTCCATCCGACGCGCGGCGACCGCCGGCCGGTCTTCGACTTCGACGAGGTGCGCGAGGCAGAGAAGGCACAGGAGCGCGAGGAACGGCTTCGCCTCTACTACGTGGCGATGACCCGCGCGATCGATCGCCTCATCGTCTCGGGTGCGGTAGACCTGGAGCGCAGCGCGGATCGCGAGACGCCGATCGGATGGGTGCTGGAACGGCTCGGAGCGGGGGAGACCGTCGGCGAGACCCGGGACGAGCCAGTCGAGATCGACCGCGGCGATGCGCGCTTCCTTCTCCGCGTCGACCGTTTTGCGCCGCTGCCGGGCGCGCCGGACCCCGTGGAGGAGCAGCCCGAGGCCCCCGAGCTCGGCCAGCTCGAGCTGTTCGGCGAGCTGCCGGTCGCGCCGGCGCAGGTGGGCGTGACGCTGTCGTCGCTCGGTGACCTCCGTGCTCCGCCGCTGCACGACGTCAGGCAGCTCTCGTACAGCGCTATCGCGCTCTTCGAGCGCTGCTCGTACCGGTACTTCGCTGAGCGCATTGCCGGCCTCAGGCCGGTGCGCCCTGCGCCCCTCGACGAAGCCGAGCACGACGATGCGGCCGATACTGCATCCGAGCACGCCGACGAGCCGGCCGATCGGCCCACGCTCGCCGGGAACGAGATCGGCGACGCCGTGCACCGCCTGCTCGAGATCATCCCCCTCGACCTGCCGCAGTCGCCGCCGCGGGCGCAGCTCGACGAGGCGGTGCGGTCGTGGTACCCGGCCGTAACCGAGGCCGAGCTCGACCGGATCGCGGCGCTCGTCGACGCCTACTGCGACTCCGAGCTCGCGCAGCGCCTCGCGGCGCTCCCCGGCGCGCGGACGGAGCGGCCGTTCGCGTTCGAGCACGACGGCGTGCTCTTCCACGGGCGCCTCGACGTCCTCTGGCTGGCGAACGGGAAGGCGCTCGTCGCCGACTACAAGTCGAACGTCCTGGACGGCGCCGACCCGACAGAGGTGGTGGAGGCCGAGTACCACCTCCAGCGCCTCGTGTACGCGCTCGCCTGTCTCCGTGCCGGGGCGGAGGAGGCGGAGATCGTCTACCAGTTCCTCGAGCGCCCGAGCGACCTCGTGAGCGCGACGTTCTCGACGGCTGACGCGCCCGCGCTCGAGGCGGAGCTGTCCCAGGCGATCGAGCGCATCCGCATCGGAGACTTCCGCCCGACACCGGGCGAGCTCGCCTGTTCGGGCTGCCCGGCGCTCGACGTCGTCTGCGCAGGGCCCCGTCTGCTCGTCCACGGGTAGCTTCAGGCGGTGCGGGTCGCCGTCCTCTCCGATGTCCACGGAAACCTGCCGGCTCTCAACGCCGTGCTGGCGGAGGTGGAGGCAGAGAGCGTCGACGCGATCGTCTGTGCGGGCGATCTCGTCGGCGGCCCGTTCTCCGTCGAGGTCTTCGACCGGCTCGCATCCATGCCACAGGTGCGCTTCGTGCGCGGCAACGCCGATCGGCAGGTGCTCGAGGGCACCGACGAGCACGGCATCGAGTGGGACGTCGAGCGCCAGCGCCTCGGCGACACGAGGCTCGCCCCGATCTCGACCTGGCCGCTGACCTTCGAGCTCGACGTCGCTGGGCTCGGGCGGACGCTTCTCTGTCACGCGGTCCCGAGCGCCGACGAGCCGATCTTCACGCGCATCACGCCCGACGATGCCGTCATCGAGTTGGTCGGCGACGTCGAGGCCGACCTTCTCGTCTGCGGCCACACGCACGTGCAGTTCGACCGCCTGCTGCCGACGGGCCTCAGGATCGTGAATGCGGGCAGCGTGGGGATGCCGTACGAGGGTCGCCGCGGCGCGTTCTGGGCGCTTCTCGGTCCGACGGTCGAGCTACGCCACACGGCGTACGACGTCGAGGCGGCTGCCGCAGCCATCAGGGAGGCGGGTGGCACGACCTACGAGCAGCAGGCGGGATATCTCCTCGATCCGCCCGATCCGGACGAGGTCTCCGCCTATTTCGAGTCGCAGCGGGTGTAGCCTCGCGCCGTGCGTAGCTACGTCCGCGAGGCCCGGCGCCGCGGCATCGGGACCCGCCGCGAGCGCATCGGGCCGATCATCGAGCGGCTCGCCGAGGAGCACAAGGACGCGGAGATCGCGCTCCGCTTCCGCTCGAGCCTCGAGCTGCTCGTGTCCGTGATGCTCTCCGCGCAAACGACGGACGTGAACGTCAACCGCGTGACAGAGCGGCTCTTCGAGAAGTACCGGCGTCCGGAGGACTACCTGGCAGTGCCGGAGGAGGAGCTTCAGCAGGACATCTACGCAACCGGGTTCTTCCGTCAGAAGACACGTGCGATCCGGGGCACGATGCGGGCGCTGCTCGAGCGCTTCGACGGCGAGGTGCCGACACGGCTCGAGGATCTCGTCACGTTGCCCGGCGTCGCCCGCAAGACCGCCAACGTCGTCGCGGCCGAGCTCGGCCATGCGCAGGGAATCGTGGTCGACACGCACGTCAGGCGGCTCTCCCAGCGGCTCGGCCTCACGCGCCAGGAACAACCCGAAAAGATCGAGCGCGACCTGCAGAAGATCGTGCCGCGGGCCGACTGGGCGAGGTTCCCGCACCTCTTCATCTGGCACGGGCGCCGCGTCTGCGACGCGCGGCGGCCGCTCTGCGAGGAATGTGTCGTCGAGTCGCTCTGCCCGTCGAGCCGCCTCGCGACGTCCGGTCACGCAGCGAGCGCGCAGAGCCAGTGATGTCCCGGGTGAACGAGTGCGATCGACCCGGCCAGCCACTCGCGCTGGCCCCGGTCCAGTAGAGGCACGGCAGAGGCGAAGTCGGCGTCGTCCTTCGGTCTCGGCGTCTTCGCCTTGAAGAGGAGCGTGATCTCGGGCCTCGCGTAAGGGATGCCGTCCGGCGTGTGGGCGATCACGCGCTCCCTCGGCAGGCGGATCCGCGGATCGCGACGGAATACCCACGTCTCGCCCTCCCACGTCTCCCGCATGACGTCGAGACGCCAGGAGCCGGTGAAGGGGTCGCGCACCCAGGTCTGACGGTGCGCCGCGAGCGTCTCGGCCTCCACGGGGTGGGCGAGCCCGCCTCCCACGACCCAGAGCTCGAGCTCGGAGAGCGCCTCGCGAACGGCCGGGAACTGCTCCTCCGGCACGGAGATCTCGATGTCCTCATGCTCCCGCGTCTGTCGGCCGTGGTGCAGGTCGAGCGCCCAGCCGGCCGTGACGTACCAGGTCGCGTCGACTCCCGTGAGCCTGCGCGCGACCTCGGTCGGATGCCACGCGTCCCAGAGCGTCAGATCGGGCTCGAAGGCGCGCCCGGCCATCTCGGGGGTCAGATCCAGCGCCGCCAGCGGAAGAGCGCGACCTGGACGATCGTTGACAGCACGATGAGGCCCATCGAGACGCCGAGCGTCCAGTAGGCGTCGTCGAACGCGTCTTCGAAGTTCTGGCCGTAGAACCCGACGATGAGCGACGGGACGAGAACCAGCGACGCGATCACGGTCAGCTTCTTCCCGACGTCGTTCTGGTTCTGAGCGATCCTCGCCTGCAGGTGGTCTCGCGCGCCCGCGAGCAGGTCGCGCGCGATGTCGAGCTCCTCGGTGACACGCACGAGTGTGTCGTATGTGTCTCCGAACAGCTGCTCGACCCTCGTCGGGAAGAGCTGGTGGTTCCCGACCTCGACCCGTCCGTCGAGCACTCGCCGCACGGCCGCGCGCATCGCCGACACGACCTTGCGGTAGTGCAGCAGCTGATGCCGGACGCCGAGGAGCCGCTGCCGGACCTGGGCAGGGTCGAGGTCGTCGATCTCGTCCTCGAGCGCGTCGATCTCCGTGAAGACTGCATCGAGCAGGTCGAGGAACGAGTCGGCGACATCGTCGATGAGTCGGTGGACGAGGTGCCCGGCCGACGACTCGCTCTCGTGTGCGGGGTGGACCGGGGACGTGTCGTAAGGCTCGCCGCCGCCGGGCGGCGTCTTGCACACCGTGACGAGGACCATCGGGGTCGCGACGAAGTCGACCTCTCGCACCTCGTCGCTGCCGTCCTCCCGCAGTGCGATGGAGACGAAGACGCCGAACGCATACGCGCCGTGGCTCTCGAGAACCGGCCGCGGCACATGATCCGACCGGGCCACGAGCGCCTCGACGACCTCCGGGTCGACGGGAACCGGAAGTGCGTCGAGCAGCTCCTCACGGGTCGGGTCGACGAGCTCTACCCAGCGTGCGCCCATCCGCGGCGAGGGTAACGACGCTCCCGGCCGGAGCCGGTCTCGCGTCTACGCCGAGGTCACTGCGGCCGGGCTCGGCTGGTGCTTCTGCTCTTCGAGGAACCGTTGTGCGTCGAGCGCGGCCATCGTCCCCGAACCCGCAGCGGTGACCGCCTGGCGATACACGTGGTCCTGCACGTCGCCGGCGGCGAAGACCCCCGGGATGTTCGTCCGGGTCGAGCGCGGATCGGTGACGAGGTATCCCTGGTCGTCGTGGTCGAGCCAGTCGAGGAAGAGCGCGGTCGTCGGGTCGTGCCCGATCGCCACGAAGATCCCGTCCGCCTCGATCTCGGTGATCTCGTCGGTCACGGCGTTTCGGAGCCGTACGCCGGTGACGCGGCCCTCGTCCGTTCCGAGCACCTCTTCGACGACGGAGTTGAAGACGAACTCGACCTTCGAGTTCTCGCGCGCGCGATCGACCATGATCGGCGAGGCGCGGAACTCGTCACGGCGGTGGACGACGTGCACCTTGTCGGCGAACCGGGTCAGGAACGTCGCCTCCTCCATCGCCGAGTCGCCGCCACCGACGACGACGACCGTCTTCTCCCGGAAGAACGCGGCGTCGCAGGTCGCGCAGTACGACACACCGCGACCCTGCAGTGTCTGCTCGGACGGGATCCCGAGTTGGCGTGCGCTCGCGCCCGTCGCGACGATCACGGTCTCGGCCCGATGCTCGTCCTCGCCCACGTAGACCTTGAACGGGCGCTCGGAGAAGTCGACCCTGGTCACGTCGTCCGTCAGGAACTCCGCGCCGAAGCGCTCTGCCTGGCGCCGGAAGTCGGCCATCATCGCAGGGCCGAGGATGCCGTCGGCATACCCGGGGTAGTTCTCGACGTCGCTCGTGATCATCAGCTGGCCACCCCAGCTGAACCCCTCGATGACGAGCGGGTTGAGGTTGGCGCGCGCGGTGTAGAGCGCCGCCGTGTAGCCGGCAGGGCCGCCTCCGATGATGATCACGTCACGAACGTCGTTCACGAACCGCTCCTCACTCGTACGTTAGCCCGCGGTCGATGCACGATGGCATCCCCGGCGGGCACATATCTGTAAACGATCGAGCAGGCGTTCGTGTTCCGCGCTCACGCGGCGTCTGTGCCCGTGGCGAGCACCTGCACGATGGGCTCGTCGGGGTCGATGAGCTCGGCGGCTGCGAGCGCGCGCGTCTGGCGCTCGATCGGCTGAAGCTCGGGCGGCTCGATCCCCGTGATCCCATGCTGTTCGAATCGTCGCGCCTGCACGAGCACCTGGCGCTCGAGCGAGCCGACGGTCTCGTTGTACGCCTTCACTGCGCCGTCGAGCGACTTGCCGAGCCGTGTCACGTGCCCGCCCATCGTCGCGAGGCGCTTGTACAGCTCACGGCCGAGCTCGCTGACCTCGCGCGCGCTCTCGGCGATCGTCTCCTGCTGCCATCCGTAGTGGACGGCGCGGAGCAGTCCGATGAGGTTGGTCGGTGACGCCGGGATGACGTTGTTGGAGACTGCGAGCTCGACGAGCGATGGATCCTGCTCGACTGCCGCGCGGAGAAACGTCTCGTCCGGCAGGAACATGACGACGAACTCCGGCGAGGACGGCAACTGGCGCCAGTACCCCTTCTGTCCAAGGCGGTGGACGTGCTCGCGGACGTGACGCGCGTGCTCGCGGAGGTGGGCGACGCGCTCGTCGTCGCTCACGTCCTCGCGGAACGCCTCGAGGTAGGCGATGAGTGGCACCTTGGAGTCGATCACGATGTTCTTCCCGCCCGGGAGCTGGACGATCACGTCGGGGCGCAGCATGCGCCCCTCGTCGTCCGTCGTGGTCGGCTGCTCCACGAAGTCGCAGTGCTCCACCATCCCGGCCAGCTCGATCACGCGCCGCAGCTGGATCTCGCCCCAGCGGCCGCGGACGTGCGGCGCGCGCAGCGCGGTCACGAGGTTGCCGGTCTCGGTCCGGAGCCGCTCCTGGTCGGCGCGGAGCTGGCGCACGCCCTCGGTCAGCGTTCCGTATGCCTCCTGGCGCACACGCTCGATCCCCTGCAGCTGCGCGTCCATCCGCTCCAGCGAGTCCTTCAGCGGCCGCACCTGCCCTGAGAGGCGGGACTCCGCGATCTCGATGAACCGTGAGCTGTTCGCGTCGAGCGCCTGGGTCGAGATCGCGGCGATCGCGGCTGTCATGCGCTCGTCGAATGCCGTGCGCCCGACGTCGAGCTCGGCCTGTGCGTGCGCGAGGTCGCGCTCGAGCGCGGTCGCCCGGGCGAGGCACTCCGAGCGCTCGCGCAGGACCGGCCGCAGGGCGAGGAAGACGCCGATCGCGCCCAGGATCGATCCAAGGATGAAGCCGATCACGACCATGGGCCGAGGAACGGTAGAGATGGGAGCGGACGGAAGCGAAATCTGGCTCCCCTGCTACCGTACGCGCGCTCGATGGCCGACAAACCGAAGGTCAAGGCGCCTCAGAAGCGCTCGACGCCGTCCAAGGGAAGCGGCGGGGATCAGCGGCGTCTCCTCATCATCGGGGGCGCGGTCGCGGTGCTCGTCGTCCTGGTCGCGGGAGGGTTCTTCCTCCTTGGGGCGGGGGGCGGCGGAACGTCTGCCGAGGACGTCCGCGCCACGCTCGAGGCGGCCGACTGCACCATGACGGTCAAGCCGGCCGTGGCCAACGTCTCGGACCACTCGGACTTCCCGGACCCGGACGGTAGGAGCGACAAGTGGAACACCGACCCGCCGACGAGCGGCCCGCACTACGGGGAGACGCTCATCTACGGGGCGTACACGGACCCGCCGCAGATCGGGCGCGTCCTGCACAACCTCGAGCATGGCGCCGTCTACATCCTCTACGGCAACAAGGTCCCGGAGTCCACGGTCGCGCAGCTCCAGGGCTTCTACGACCAGCACCAGAACGGCACGATCCTCGCGCCGTATCCGAGGCTCGGCGAGAAGATCGCCCTCGGCGCCTGGTACGCAGCCGGCCTCCCCGAGGCCTCGAGCGACCGCGGCAGCGGCATCCTCGCGGAGTGCACGGCGTTCGACGAGGACGCGTTCGCGGCGTTCTTCGACACCTTCCAGTTCAAGGGCCCGGAGAGCGAGATCTTCCGGCCCTCGGACATGGCGCCGGGCCAGAACTAGCCGGCTTTCCGGCCATCGCCGTCCTACACTGGCCGGGCCGGGGTGGCGGAACGGGTGAGACGCGCCCGCCTTAAAAGCGGGTGTCCCCACTGGGGGCGTGCGGGTTCGAGTCCCGCCCCCGGCATCTCCGAATCGCGACGGCGGAAGGCCCATGCCCGGCGCAGACTTGTTACGTTCCGCACGACGTGAACGCCCTCAGCTGGGTCGGAGTCGGGCTCATCATCTTCGGAGCCCTCTGGGCCTTCCTCATCTGGCTCTCGGACATGTGGCGTGGCCGCACGGGCGACGAGCTCGCGAAGCCGTCGAACGCCGTCGCCGAGATCATCAAGGCGATCGCCGAGGCGTTCCGGGCGGCGGCGGAGCTCGTCAAGCTCCACTACGGGGCGCCGGCGCTCGTAATGGTGGTTGGCCTCGTCGTCGTCGTGCTCGGCCAGGTGGCGTAGGGCCGTCAGCCCGAGAGCATCCCGCTGACCAGCGCACGCCAGGTGATCGGGCCGACGATCCCGTCGGAAGCGATGCCGAGCGCGGACTGGAAGCCGCGGACGAACGCGTCCGTCTTGGGCCCGAAGATCCCGTCGACCTGCACCGGCGGAGCTTCTCCGCCCGACTGGTCGTGGAACTTCATGACCTCCTGGACGCCCTTGACGGCGTCTCCCGTGCTGCCCTTCTTCACCTGCACGATGAGCTTGGGCCACGTGAGCGGTCCGACGATCCCGTCCGCCGTGAGCCCGACGTCTTGCTGGAAGGCCTTCACGGCGGACTCGGTCAGCGGGCCGAAGATCCCGTCGACCGCGACGGGGTGGTTCCTCGCGCCGAGGAGCTGCTGCAGCGGGCGCACGGGAAAGACGTTGCTGGGGCGCTTGACGAGTGGGAACGGGAGGATCGGATCGGGTGGCATTGCGGTCTCCTTTCGGGCGTGGTGCCGACGGATCCGCCGCAGGGCGCCCTCGCTTGCACGGACGCCGGATCGTTCCTTCAGCCGGTTATAGCGCGCTGCGGCGGTTTCGACAGCATCAACCGCTGCCGGCCGCCTCTGCGCGCGCGAGGATCTCGAGCACAACCTCGGTCTTCGCGTCGGCGTACTGCTGGACGTACTTCCAGTCCTTCGCCGCAAGCTCCCGCTTCGTCCGCGCGTACAGCTCGAGGTCGGACGGATTCGCCCGGAGCCAGTCGCGGAGCAGCACCATCTTGTCCGTCTCGGGACAGTCCGTCGAGAAGACGTGGAGGTTGATGTTCGTGTCGGGCCCTTTGAACAACCGGTGCTCGAGCCAGTCCGACTCCCGGATCGTGAGGACGTAGCCGGCGGCCTCGAGGTCCGGGAGGTAGCCGTGCTCGTCCGCGGCGTCGGGCACCTCGAGGACGATGTCCACGATGGGCTTCGCCGGAAGGCCCGGTACCGAGGTGGAGCCCGTGTGCTCGATGCGGACGACCCGGTCGCCGAGGATCGAGCGGATGCGCTGCTCCTCGCGTGCGTAGAGCGCAGGCCACTCCGGGTCGTAGTCCGCGATCTCGATCTTCCCCCGCAGCGTCTGGCGGTCGACCCCTTCGACCATGACCTCGGCCAGCTGCGCGTCGTACGCCTCGACATCGGTCGGATCGCGGCGCGCCACCGCAGGAGCCTAGCCAGCGGAGCGGGGTACACTCCGCGCGCCGTGGCGAGCACTCCAGAAGCGCTTGCCCATGCCCAGCTCGAGTGGGATACGCCGCTGTACCGCACGGCGGTCGCCCAGTTCGACCAGGCGGTTCCCCACGCGAAGATCCCGGACGAGATCGCCGAGCGACTGCGCTATCCGGAGCGCTCGATCATCGTCAGCGTCCCCGTGCGCCTCGACGAAGGACGGCGCGTCGTCTTTCCCGGCTACCGCGTCCAGCACTCGAGCATCATGGGCCCGACAAAAGGCGGCCTGCGCTACGACGCCGAGGTGTCGCTGGGCGAGTGCGCAGCGCTTGCGATGTGGATGACCTGGAAGTGCGCTCTGCTGCGCCTGCCGTACGGCGGGGCGAAGGGCGGCGTGCGCTGCGATCCACATTCGATGTCGATCGACGAGCTCGAGCGCCTCACGCGACGCTTCACGTCGGAGCTCCTGCCCTTCATCGGGCCGCAGGAGGACATCCCCGCGCCGGACATGGCGACGAACGAGCAGACGATGGCCTGGATGATGGACACGTACTCGATGCAGCGCGGCTACGCGGTTCCCGAGATCGTGACCGGAAAGCCGATCTCGATCGGCGGTTCGGTCTTCCGGCGCGAGGCGACAGGAGCGGGAGTCGTGATGGTCGTCGCGCGCGCGTGCGAGCGCCTGGACTGGCCGCTCGCGGAGCAGCGGTGCGTCGTGCAGGGCTTCGGGAACGTCGGCGGGGTCGCCGCTCTCGAGCTCGTCGAGCGCGGAGCGACCGTCCTCGCCGTCTCCGACGTCTCGGGCGGCATCTACGCCGAGGACGGGCTCGACATCGTGGCGCTGCACGAGTACATCGAGGAGCACGGCTCGCTCGAGGGCTGCGACGCCGGTCAGCGGATCACGAACGAGGAGCTGCTCGAGCTCGAGTGCGACATCCTCGTGCTTGCGGCCCGGGAGGACCAGGTCACTGCCGACAACGCCGCAAACGTCCGGGCCCGGATGATCGCGGAAGGGGCGAACGGGCCGACCTCGCTCGAGGCGGACGGGATTCTTGCGCTGCGCGGCATTCTCGTCCTGCCGGACATCCTCACGAACGCGGGCGGCGTCACCGTGTCGTACTTCGAGTGGGTGCAGGATCTCGGGCGGCTCTTCTGGACGAGGGACGAGATCCGCGCGAAGCTCAGCGAGAAGCTGTCCGACGCATTCGACCGGGTCTGGGATCTCGCGGACGCGAGAGGGCTTTCGCTGCGTACGGCCGCGCTCGTTTCCGGCATCCGGGAAGTCGCGAGCGCGCTCGAAGCGCGCGGGATCTTCCCATGACAACGCTCGCCTCCGGCTCGCATTCGTGGGGGAAGCGATGTTTTCCCCACGTGCCCCCTTCTTCTCGAGAACGTGGGGAACCTCCCGGTTCCCCACGCCCCTCCCGCTCAGGGGCCGGGGTCCGGCCCGTGACCGTCGTCCGGGAGGGCATGGTCCCCGAGCCGGGGCACCTCTCGGCGGAGGATTCCGCCCAGGCAGCGGGCGAGCTGCTCGACCGGCCCGAGGTGCGCGCCGTGTACGTCACGAGCAACGAACGGCTGGTCGGCGTCGTCACACGCAAGACGCTCGTGCGCGAGGTGGTCGCGGCGGGTCGCGATCCGTCCACGACGCGCCTCGGCGAGATCGCGGAGCCGCCCGAGAACACGATCGGGCCCGAGATCCCGCTCGAGGACGCATTCCGTTTCCTCGAGGAGTGGGACGCGGAGCGGGTGCCGGTCGTCGACGACGAGGGGCGCCTCATCGGCGTGCTCTCCGTCCGTGCCGCGGTGACGACGGGTGAGGCCGTCGTTGCACTCGGGGCGCGTCCCGAGCGAGGCGAGGGGATCGTCACAGGTGACGTCGTGAACACCGCCGCGCGGCTGCAGTCGGCGGCTCCGATCGGAGGTGTGCTCGTCGACGAGCAGACCATGCGCTCCACAGAGAGCGCGATCACGTTCGAGGCGCAGGACCCCGTAGACGCGAAGGGAAAGGCGGAGCCGATCGCAGTCTGGCGTGCGCTCCGGGCACGCAGTCGCGCCGGTGAGCCCGAGGCTGCGACCGAGACGCCGTTCGTGGGTCGCGAGCACGAGCGCACGCTCCTGCTCGAGACGTTCCTCCGCGCCGAGCGCGAGTCGTCCTTGCAGCTCGTAACCGTCATCGGCGAGCCGGGAATCGGAAAGAGCCGTCTGGTCACCGAGCTCCGCGGCACGCTCGACGATCGGCCCGATCTCATCACCTGGCGGCACGGCCGTTGCCTGCCCTACGGCGAGGGCATCACGTTCTGGGCGCTCGGCGAGATCGTGAAGGCCGAGGCCGGGATTCTCGAGTCCGACGACCAGCACGCTGCAGCGTCGAAGCTCGAGGTGACGGTCGCATCGCTCTTCCCGGACGAGTCGGAGCGTGCCTGGTTCGGGTCACGGTTGGGGCCGCTCGTCGGCGTCGGGGGCGAAGGGGCGGCGGTCGCGCGAGAAGAGGCCTTCACGGCCTGGCGGAGGTTCCTGGAGGCGATGGCCGCTCGCCGCCCGTGCATCTTCGTCTTCGAAGATCTTCACTGGGCGGACGGAGCGCTCCTCGAGTTCCTCGAGCATGTGCTCGATTGGGGGCCGCCTGTACCCACCTTGCTCGTCTGCACGGCTCGTCCGGAGCTCTTCGAGCGAAGCCCGAGCTGGGGTGGTGGGAAGCGCAACGCCACGACGATCTCGTTGACACCACTGTCGACGGAGGACGCGGGCCGACTGCTGCAGATCCTCCTCGACCGCACGCTGCTTCCGGCCGAGACTGAGCGTGGTCCGCGAGGGCATGGTGCCCGCGCCCGGGCACCTCTCTGCCGAGGACTCCGCCCAGGCCGCAGGCGAGCTCCTCGATCGGCCCGAAGTGCGCGCCGTGTATGTCACGAGCGACGAGCGGCTGGTCGGCGTCGTCACGCGGAAGACGCTCGTGCGCGAGGTGGTCGCGGCGGGTCGTGATCCGTCCACGACGCCACTCGGCGAGATCGCGGAGCCGCCCGAGAACACGATCGGGCCAGAGATCCCGCTCGAGGACGCATTTCGCTTCC
Source organism: uncultured Actinomycetes bacterium (assembly GCA_963815895.1). Classification (GTDB taxonomy): domain Bacteria; phylum Actinomycetota; class Thermoleophilia; order Gaiellales; family Gaiellaceae; genus GMQP-bins7. The sequence continues at coordinate 2,222,533 of CAWFIP010000002.1, forward strand.
TCGAGGAGTGGGACGCGGAGCGGGTGCCGGTCGTCGACGACGAGGGGCGCCTCATCGGCGTGCTCTCGCGGAGCGTCCTCCAGCGCCGGCTCGCGGAGGACGAGGAGCCGCCGGACGAGGACGAGCCGCCGGACCTGCCTCCGATCGCGTAGCGGGCGCTCAGCAGCAGGTATAGGCGCCGGGCGGAGCCGCGCCTTCTTCCTGCTCCGGCAGCTCCGCGGCTGCGAAGGCCGCTCCATGCAGGATGTCGCGCTCGGACGCCTCGATCTCCTCGAGGGCATAGGCGTCGAGTACCTCCCGCAGGATGACGAGGCCCGCGACGATGACCGGTGCGCGTCCCGGCTCGAGGCCCGGCACCAGGAGCCGCTCTTCGAGCGACATCGATCCAAGCCGTCGGAGCTCGCGCTCGACCGCGTCGCGCGAGACGCGATGGCCGTGCGTTCGCTCGGGGTCGTACTCGGCGAGCCCGAGGTCGAGCGCGGCGACGGTGGTCACGGTTCCGGCCACGCCGATCGCGTCCGTCCCCTCGTATGGCGGCAGAAGCGAGCGAACATAGCTCGCCGCCGTCGTCCAGCTCTGCAGCGGTCGGCGGATCCGAGTGCAGGAAGCGCTCCGTGATCCGTACGCATCCGATGTCGAGGCTCGTCGAGGCGCGGGGACCGCCGTTCGCGCCGAGGACGAGCTCGGTGGAGCCGCCCCCGATGTCGACGATGAGCGTGTCCTCGAGCGGCGGCCGCCCGGCCGTCACGCCCCGGTACATGAGCGCTGCCTCCTCGCCGCCGTCGAGCAGGCGCGTCGTGAAGCCGTAGCTCCATTCGATCTCGCCGAGAAACGCCTCGCCGTTCTCCGCGTCGCGGACGGCGCTCGTCGCGATGGCGAGCGTTCTCGCAGCGCCGAGCTCCTCGAGCTCCCGTCGATATTGGGCGAGGCAGTTGCGGACGCGCGCGATGGGGACGGGGAGGAGGCGACGCCGGTCATCCACTCCCTCGCCGAGCCGGGTGATCGTCAGCTCGCGGACGACCTCCTCGAGGTGGCCGTCCTCCACGTCGGCGACGAGAAGGCGGGTGGAGTTCGTCCCGAGATCGACCGCGGCGACGCGCGTCACCGCGCGGGCAGGAAGACGCGGAGCCAGTGCAGGCGGGCCTTCGCCCGCTCGACCGAGTCGAGCAGGACCTGGAGTTGCGCCCGCGAGCGTTGAAGGCGTGCGAGGGCCGCCTCGAGCTCCGTGCTCGACCGTTCGAACGCGTCGAGGTGCCGGTCGACCTCCGCGGCCTTCTCCTCGAAGGTCTCGAGCGGACCGGAGACCGCGCGGCCCGTGCGCTTCGCCTGCCGGTAGAGGCTTGTCCCCCGGACGACCGCGTACACGAGCGCGGCGAGCGAGGCGACGAGCGCGAAGAGAAAGGCCGTGAGCACCATCCGAGCGCGATCGTACCAACGTGCCGAGCGCGTCCTTTGGATCCCATTGCAGACAGTTTGGGATCCGAAGTGGAGGGTACGAAGTCGAGTTTGCGAGGTATTTACAGCATCCGATCCTTCGTCTAGGATCCAACCTCCGGCAATCTTGGACACAATCGACGAGTAGGAGGGGGAGATGGGCCAGCTGCGACAGGGGAACGGGCACGGAAACGGGAACGGGAAGCTCTCCGGTCGGTGGGACGGGATCGAGCGCCCGTATGGCCGTTCCGACGTCGAGCGGCTCCGCGGGAGCGTCCACATCGAGCACTCGCTCGCGAGGCTCGGCGCCGAGCGCCTGTGGACGCTCCTGCACGAGAGGCCGTACGTGGCTGCGCTGGGCGCGCTCACGGGCGCGCAGGCCGTGCAGATGGTCAAGGCGGGGCTCGATGCGATCTATCTCTCGGGGTGGCAGGTCGCGGCGGACGCCAACCTCGCCGGCGAGACCTACCCGGACCAGAGCCTGTATCCGGCCAACAGCGCACCTGCGCTCGTGCGGCGGATCAACGGCGCGCTCGTGCGCGCGGACCAGATCGACTCGAGCGAGGGCCGGAACGGGACGCACTGGCTCGCGCCGATCGTGGCCGACGCGGAAGCGGGCTTCGGCGGGCCGCTGAACGCGTTCGAGCTCATGAAGTCGTTCATCGCCGCCGGCGCGGCCGCGGTGCACTTCGAGGACCAGCTGTCCTCGGAGAAGAAGTGCGGCCACCTCGGAGGCAAGGTGCTCGTGCCGACGAGCCAGTTCATCCGGACGCTCGTGTCCGCACGGCTCGCCGCGGATGTGCTCGACGTGCCGACGATCCTCGTCGCGAGAACCGACGCGCTCTCCGCGACGCTTCTCACGAGCGACGTGGACGAGCGGGACCACGAGTTCCTCACGGGCGAGCGGACGCCGGAGGGCTTCTTCCGCGTGCAGCCCGGGATCGGGGCGCCGATCGCCCGCGCGCTCGCCTACGCGCCGTATGCGGACCTCATCTGGTGCGAGACGTCGACTCCCGACCTGGACGAGGCCGCGCAGTTCGCCGAGGCCGTGCATGCGAAGTACCCCGGCAAGCTCCTCGCGTACAACTGCTCGCCGTCGTTCAACTGGAAGAAGCACCTCGACGACAAGACGATCGCGGCGTTCCAGCGCGAGCTCGGCGAGCTTGGTTACCGTTTCCAGTTCGTGACCCTCGCCGGCTTCCACGCTGTCTGCGCGTCGATGTTCGATCTCGCGCGCGGCTACGGCAAGGAGGGCATGAGCGCCTACGTCCGCCTCCAGGAGCAGGAGTTCTCGCTCGAGGAGTTCGGCTACACGGCGACCCGACACCAGCGCGAGGTGGGCGCGGGCTACTTCGACGCCGTGCTCGAGGCAGTCACCGGCGGGGAGAGCTCGACGCTCGCGCTCAAGGGCTCGACCGAGGAAGCGCAGTTCGTCCCGGCTCCGAGCGCGTGAGCAACGCTCGCCTCCGGCTCGCGTTGATGGGGGAAACCATGTTTCCCCCATCTGCCCCCTTCTTGTTGAGAGCGTGGGGAACCTCCCGGTCCCCCACACCCCTCCACGCTCAGCGACCAGCCGAGGCTGGCCGGTGAGCACAGGTGCGGTCACCTCCGGCGTCTCCGTCCTCGCGGCGGACGACGCCGGAGTACTGACTCCGGAGGCGCTCGAGCTGGTCGCGATCCTCGAGCGTGAGTTCGCGGGACGCCGGGCGGAGCTGCTCAACGCCCGCGCCGAACGGCAGGAGCGGATCTCGGCGGGCGAGCTCCCGGACTTCCTCGAGGAGACGCGAGCCGTGCGCGAGGGGGGCTGGCAGGTTGCTCCGGTCCCGCGCGATCTCGAGGACCGCCGCGTCGAGATCACGGGCCCGACAGGCGACCGGAAGATGGTGATCAACGCGTTCAACTCGGGTGCGCGGATCTACATGTCCGACTTCGAGGACGCGAACTCGCCCACATGGGCGAACACGGTCGGCGGCCAGCAGAACCTGTCGGACGCGATCGAGCGCACGATCTCGGTGGAGAGCGGCGAGAAGACATACCGGCTCGGCGACGATGTCGCTGTCCTCCTCGTCCGCCCCCGGGGATGGCACCTGCCCGAGCGGCACGTCGAGATCGACGGGCGCCCCGTATCGGCCAGCCTGTTCGACTTCGGCGTCTACCTCCAGCGGAACGCCGAACGCCTGCTCGAGCGCGGATCGGGCCCGTACTTCTACCTCCCGAAGCTCGAGAGCCATCGCGAGGCGCGTCTCTGGAACGACGTCTTCGTGCTCGCGCAGGAGCATCTCGGCCTTCCCGTCGGGACGATCAGGGCGACCGTTCTGATCGAGACGATCCTCGCGGCGTTCGAGATGGACGAGATCCTGTACGAGCTGCGCGATCACTCGGGCGGGCTCAACGCCGGGCGCTGGGACTACATCTTCTCCGCGATCAAGAAGTTCCGCGATCGCGAGGACTTCGTGCTCCCCGACCGCGCCGAGGTGACGATGGCCGTCCCCTTCATGCGCTCGTACACGGAGCTTCTCGTGCAGACGTGCCACAAGCGCGGCGCGCACGCGATCGGCGGCATGGCGGCGTTCATCCCGAGCCGGCGCGACGCGGAGGTGAACGACCGCGCGCTCATGCGGGTCCGCGAGGACAAGCTCCGCGAGTCGGGCGACGGGTTCGACGGCACCTGGGTCGCGCACCCGGACCTCGTCCCGGTTGCAGGCGAGGTGTTCGACGCCGCGTTCGGGGACCGGCCGAACCAGCTGGAGCGCAAGCGCGAGGATGTCTCCGTCGATGCGGCGGATCTCCTGAACGTCGTGGCGACGCCCGGCGAGGTCACGGACGACGGCATGCGCGCGAACGTGTCGGTCGGCATTCGGTATCTCGCCGCGTGGCTCTCCGGCACGGGCGCGGCGGCGATCGACAACCTCATGGAAGACGCGGCGACCGCTGAGATCTCGCGCTCCCAGATATGGCAGTGGGTGCGCCACGGGCGCGTCGAGCGCGACGGGGTCGAGCGAGCGATCGAGGCGGTCGTCGCGGAGCTCCCGGACGACCCGGTCGTGACCTCCGCGCGGGAGCTCTTCGAGCGGGTCGCGCTCGGCGAGGACTTCGAGGAGTTCCTCACGCTGCCCGCGTACGACCGGCTACTGGAGCTCGAGCGCGCGTGATCGACCAGCCATGACCGACCATCTGGGCACGAAGGCCGACGACATCGCGCTGGCGCTCGAGGAGGCGATCGTCTCGGGCGAGATCCCGCCGGGCAGCGTCCTGCGCCAGGAGCACCTCTCCGAGCAGTTCAACGTGAGTCGCACCCCGGTGCGCGAAGCGCTCCGGCGTCTCGCGGCTCTCGGTCTCGTCACGTTCGAGCCGAATCGCGGCGTCCGGGTCCGGATGCTCGCGCGTGAAGAGCTTCGGGAGGCGTTCCTCGCACGTGCCGAGCTCGAGGGCCTCGCCACCGAGATCGCGACGCCGAAGATGACGACCGCCGACCTCGACGCGCTCGTCGACGCCGAGCGGCGATTCACCGAGGCGACGCAGAAGCTCGTCGAGATGAGCCACGCGGGCAGACAGGACCTCCAGCTCGCCCGCGAGTGGCTGCTCGCGAACCACGCGTTCCACGACGTGATCTACGAGGCGGCACAGGTGCCGCTGATCGAGCGCATGGCGAAGGCTGCGCGCCGGACCTTCCTCGTGAAGCCGGTGTGGGCGACGGGGGCCGACCTCGACGAGCTGTACCGGAAGAACGACCGCCAGCACCGCGCGATTCGCGAGGCGATCATGGCGCGGAGCCCCGAGGGCGCTCGCGTCCTCGCCCGTGAGCACGTTCTCTCGTCGGGCCGGCTGCTCGAGGCGATCCTCGACAAGGTCTCGAAGCAGACCCGTGAGCCCGCGCTGATCGGCGAGCCCGGCTAGGACGACTCCAGCTGCTCCGAAGGGGCTGCCCGCTGGACAGTCGGTCCCCGTTCGGTCAACACTGCGCGCGTGGAGGGGAGGGTGGCTCGCGCATGACGTCGTCGGCCGCAGTCGGCGGGCGGGCCGTTGCGCGACCGTTCGTAGGGCGCGTGCAGGAGCTCGCAGATCTCGCGTCGGCGCTCGAGGAGGCCGTCGCGGGGCACGGCTCGCTCGTGCTCCTCAGCGGCGAGCCCGGCATCGGCAAGACCCGGTTGATGAGCGAGCTCGCCCGGATCGCGACCCAAGGCGGCGTGAAGGCCGTGACCGGTCGCTGCTGGGAGGAAGGCGGTGCGCCGCCGTACTGGCCCTGGATGCAGGTCGTTCGCTCGGTCGGAGGGGACCTCGAGCGCCTTGCCGCACCGGTCGGCTCACAGCCCGGAACGCGCGGGGCAACGGGCGGGGTCGCGCCCGAAGGTGAGCGAGTGCGGCTGTTCGACGAGGTCGGACGCTTCCTCGCCGCAGCCTCGGGCGAGGAGCCGATCCTCGTCACGCTGGACGACGTCCACGCCGCCGACGAGCCCTCGCTTCTGCTGCTTCGCTTCCTCGGCCAGTCTCTGTCCGAGTCGAGGGTACTGCTCGTGGCGTCGTACCGGGACGCGGAGGATCGCGTCCGCGAGCGCGCCGAGGTCTTCGCAGAGCTTGCTCGCGTAGGCCAGCGAATCCCGCTCCGCGGCCTCACATCCGCCGACGTCGAGAGCTACGTCGAGTCCGTCACCGGGTCGAGGCCCACCCAGCAGGTCGCCACGAGACTTCACGAGATCACGTCGGGCAACCCCTTCTTCGTCGAGGAGATCGTCCGGCTGCTTGCCGCCGACGAGACGCTCCAGGCCCTCGACGAGCCGGCGAGCGACCCCTTCCTCCGCATCCCGGAGGAGATCCGCGTCCTGATTCGCCGGCGCGTGGCCGGGCTGACGCGTGAGGCGGTGAACGTCCTCAGGGTCGCCGCCGTCATCGGCCGCGAATTCGATCTCCATCTCCTTCAGCACACGAGCCGGCTGAGCCCCGGGCGGCTGCTCGACGTCCTGGAGGAGGCGGCCTCGGTCGGCGTCATCGCCGAGCTGCCTTCCACGCCGCGCCGGTACGCGTTCGCGCACGAGCTCGTCCGCGAGACGCTGTACGACGATCTTCCGCCGGCACGCCGGCTCGAGCTCCACCAGAACGTGGGCCGGCTGCTCGAGACCGTGTACGGCGACGACCTCGATCCTCATCTCTCGGAGATCGCTCGGCACCTCTATGTGGCGGCCCCGCTCGGCGACGCCGGCGAAGCCCTCGAGTACGTGGTTCGCGCCGGCGACCACGCGAGCGCGCTCTTCGCGTACGAGGAGGCGGCGGTCCACTACCGGCAGGCACTGGAGTTGCTCGCGCTCGTCGGAGAAGCATCGGGCGAACGGCGCGGCGAGCTTCTGCTGCGCCTCGGCGACTCGCAGTGGCGCTCGGGCGACGGCACCGAGGCACGGATGACGTTCGAGGAGGCGATCGAGGTCGGTCGCAGGCTGGCGAACGGCGACCTGCTCGCGCAGGCGGCGCTCGGGTACGTGACGGCGCTCGGCGGCTTCCTTCTCTATGCGCGATTCGAAGTGGGCGGGACCGGCGTCGGGCTCCTCGAGGAAGCGCTCGCCGGCCTGCCGGCCGGTGACAGCTCCCTCCGCGCGCATCTCCTCGCGCACCTCGCGCTCGAGATGTGGTCGGGGCACGAGCCGGTCGAGCAGCGCGTCGCCGTGAGTCAGGAGGCGATCGAGATGGCGCGTCGACTGGGTGACTCGGAAGCCCTCGTCACCGCCCTCCACTCGCGTCACTGGGCGCTCACCACGCCGGGCATGGCGCTCGAGCGGCTCGCCCACACCGAGGAGATGCTCCGGGTCGCGGGCGACACCGTCAACCCTGAGATCGCGTTCCTGGCCCACAACGCGAGATTCCACTGCTTCCTCGAGCTCTGCGACCGACGCGGCATGGACGCCGAGACGCAGGCGATGACGGAGATCGCCGAGCGGCTGCGGCAGCCGTTCTATCGCTGGCACACCGTCTGTCTCCTCACGCTGCGGGCGACGCTCGACGGCCGCTTCGCCGACGCCGAGCGGCTTGCCGAGGAGGCACTGGAGCTGGGCCGGCTGCGCCGCAGCGAGTACGCGACGTATGTCTTCCGGTACGCGCAGCTGCTCGCGATCCGGTGGGCGCAGGGCCGACTGCACGAGCTCTGGGCCGAGATCGAGGATCACGATCGACGGTTTCCGTGGATCCCGCGCTGGCGCGATCCGCTTGCGGCAGCCGAGCTCGACGACGAGCAGATGGCACGTCGAGAGCTCGATCGCCACGCAGCGCGTGCCTTCACGGACCTCCCGCGCGACGGGCTGTGGATCCTCCACCTGTGCGCGCTCGCCGAGGCGGCAGTTCTCGTCGGCGACACCGAGCGGGGGCTCCAGCTCTACGAGCTGCTGCTCCCGCACGACGACGACAACGCCGTCTCGTACACGCAGCAGCCTTTCGGGCCTGTGGCCCTCCGGCTCGGCAAGCTGGCCGCGCTCCTCGGACGCTGGCAGGAGACGGACCGCCACTTTGCGACGGCCCTCGCCCGCTGCGAGCTCCTCGGGGCGCGGGCGATTCGCACCCGTGTCCTCCTCGAGCACGCGGGCGCCCTTGCGGCGCGAGGCGAGCCTGCCGACCGCGGCCGGTGGGAGTCGATGCTCGACGAGGCTGCGCAGCTCTGCGACGAGCTCGGGATGAGCGGTCTGCTCGACCGCGTGGACGCCGTCCGGAACCGGTCGCGAGCCGAGTCGACGGATCAGGAAGCGGTCTTTCGTCGCGAAGGAGAGTTCTGGACGGTCAGCTACGCGGGGCAGACGGTTCGCCTCCGCGACGTGAAGGGTCTTCACTACATCGCCTCGTTGCTGGCATCGCCCGGCCGCGAGGTGCACGTCCTCGAGCTCGTGACCACCGCGCCGGCCGGACGAGCCGGAGCGGGAGCCCGGGACACCGATCCCGAGCTCACGAGCTCGCGGCTCTCCGATGGCGGCGCAGTGCTCGACGAGCAGGCGAAGAAGGAGTACCGCGAGCGGCTCGACCAGCTCGCGGCCGAGCTCCAGGAGGCGCGCGACTGGCGCGACCCGGAACGCGCCGCACGCGTCGAGGAGGAGATCGACGTCGTGACGAGCGAGCTCGCGCAAGCCGTCGGTCTCGGCGGCCGGGACCGGACCTTCTCGTCGCCCGCAGAGCGTGCACGGATCAGCGTGACGAAGGCGATCCGCACGGCGATCAAGCTCATCGGCAACGACTGCCCCGCCCTCGCAGCGCACCTCGAGGAGTCGGTCCAGACGGGGCGCTTCTGCGCATATGCCACGCCGGGCGCCGCTCCGCCGCGCTGGTCGCTGTGACCCGACGGAACGATCGTTCCGCCGCAATTCACACCTATGAAGTGGGAACGTCCGACGAAAGGAGTCGCGGTGACATCGGTTCGAGAGGCCGGTGAGGAGACCGGAACCGTCTATTCGCTGGAGGGCACGCTCATCGAGGCGTGCTCTTGCAACGTCAACTGTCCCTGCTGGATCGGCGAGGACCCGGATCTCGGCGAGTGCTTCGCAATCGTCGCCTACGGCATCGAGCGGGGGCAGATTCGCGATCTCGACGTCTCGGGGCTGAACCTCGTCCTGATCTGCCACATCCCCGGCAACGTCCTGGCCGGAAACTGGCAGATCGTCGCCCTCGTCGACGAGCGCGGCACGGAGGAGCAGCGCGATGCACTTCTCAATGCGTTCACGGGCAAGCTCGGCGGGCCGCTCGGCGACCTCTGGACGGCGCTGATCGGCGAGGTGAAGGGAGTCGAGTTCGTTCCGATCAGCCACGAGGTCGAAGAAGGCAGCGGCACCCTGCGCATCCCGGACCTCGTCGAGACGGAGATGGAGCCGTACCGCGGGCCGGACGGCACCGTGACGACGTTGCAGAACTCCGTCTTCTCGACGGTGCCGGGCTCGCCGGCCTTCATCGCCAAGGCGGGCGTGAACCGCGTGACGCTGCCGCAGTACGGGATGAGCTGGGAGTACGAGGGCAGGAACGCGATTCAGTCGGAGTGGAAGATCGAGTACGCGGCGTGACGAAGTCATGCCGCCAGGAGGGGGCACGGGGGAACCGGAGGGTTCCGCCGAAGGGACGCGCCGATGCGCAGCACCGGCGACAACGCGGAGGGGGCTCGTGGGGGAAACCGGGTTTCCCCCACGCGACCGAGCCGAAGGCGAGGGAGGCGGCGTGAGCACGATCGCTCCCGCCGCTGGGGCGACCGCGCGGCCGCGTGCCCATCGCCGTGCTGGTCGCCATCGCCGTGGCCTGGGGGGTGGCCGTGGTCGCGGATGTGACCGGCACGGCGGGCGGGCTCCATCACGACGCGCTCATCGAGAACGGCCCGCCGTTGTGGGCCGCGCTCCTCGTCTTCCTCGTCGCATGGCAGGCGATGATCGCCGCAATGATGCTGCCTTCGAGCCTGCCGCTGATCCGCCTCTACGACACAGTCAGCCGGAGACAGGAGCGACCGACACGGGCCCGCGCCGCCTTCCTCGGCGGCTACGTCGCGATCTGGACGGCGTTTGGCGCGCTGGCGTTCCTCGGCGATGTGGTCGTGCACCGCACGGTCGATGCCGTTCCCGCGCTTGCGGCGCGCCCCTGGCTCATCGCGGGCAGTGTGCTCGCGCTCGCGGGCGCCTTCCAGTTCTCGAGCCTGAAGGACCAGTGCCTGTCGAAGTGCCGGGCGCCCGGCCCGTATCTGCTCGCCCACTACCGTCGCGGCGCGGCGGCCGGGTTCCGGCTCGGATCCGGCCACGGCCTGTACTGCCTGGCCTGCTGCTGGGCGCTCATGCTCGTGATGTTCGCCGCCGGTGTCGCGGTTCTCTGGTGGATGGCTGCGTTGACGGCGGTGATGGTGTACGAGAAGACGGGCCGCCTCGGGCCGCGCCTCACGCCGATCGTCGGCTTGGGGCTGCTCGCACTCGCCGCGGTCACCTTCGCGCAGCCGCTGCTGTCCCACGTGCTCGCGGGCTGACCGAGGGAACCGCGGCCGCGCCGCGTTGTGGCGCGGCCTTGCACAACTGTTCCGCGTCTCGTCACGCCTCCAGGGCAACGACCCAGGAGGTGGAGGATGAGAACTCGAACCACGATTCGGCTCGCGGCGCTCTCCGGCGGGGTGCTATTCCTCGCGGCGCTCGTCGTCGGGCTCGTCGCGTTGCCGGCTTCGGGTAGCGGCGACACAGGTCACCACGGAGCGCACAACACCAAGCCCGAGCGCTTCCTCTACGTGGCCACGATCGCGCAGAGCGCCACCGATCCGGACTTCATCGCGGTGGTCGGCGCCGATCCGCACAAGCCCGACTACGGGAAGATCGTGGACCGCGTCGACATGCCGAACGTTGGCGACGAGCTGCACCACTTCGGCTACTCGCATGATCAGAAGCGCCTGCTCGTGCCGGGCCTCTTCTCGAACCGGATCCACGTGTTCGACGTCAGCCGTGACGGGAAGAGGATCGAGCTCCGCGCCGTCAACGACTCGCTCGCGGCCGACAGCGGCTACGTGGTCCCGCACGGCACGATGGCCATGGCGCGCGGCAAGACGCTCGTGCCGATGATCGGGTCCGCGACCGATTCCACCCGACCCGCCGGAATCGTCGAGATCGACGACAAGACAGGGGCGTTCGAGCGCCACTTCGGCCCCGGCCCGGTGCGGGATCCGGGCGAGCTCGGCCCGAACTACATGTACGACTTCGCTGCTCCGATCAACGGGAATAGCGCGATCAGCACGACCTTCGGCCCGCCGGCGCTTTGCGCCGGAGGCATCGACCCGTCCTGCCTCGGCGGAGAGGTGGCCGTCTGGGACTTCAAGAACGAGCGCGTGACCCAGACCGCCGACCTGGGCGAGCACAGCGGCGCGCTCGAGGTGCGCTTCATCCGGAAGCCCGGCGTGCGGAGGGCGTTCATCAACGCGCCCGGCACGAACGCGGTGTGGCTCGCAGACGACGACGACCGGGACGGCGCTTTCGAGTTTCAGCAGGTGCTCGGCCCCGAGGACGGCCTCGTACTGCCGGCGGACATGCTCCTGTCCTACGACGAGAAGCACATGTACGTGACGAACTGGTTCGGGAACACGGTGCAGCAGTTCGACATCCGGGACCCGTTCGAGCCGGTGCTGAAGGCGACCGTCTCGATGCCCCACCCGAACATGCTGCGGCTGAGTCGCGACAACAAGCGCCTGTACGTCTCCAACTCGTTGCTCACTCCGTGGGACAACGATCCCGACTTCGGGCCTGCTCGCAACGGCGAGTACGGGATCTGGCTGTTCGAGGTGGGAACGCGGTCCGGGCAGCTGACGGCGTCTCAGGCGAGCGGGGGGCCGTGGGTCAGCTTCGCGAACGTCCGGAAGAAGACCACGACGGGACCTGCAGGCCCGCACATGATGCTCTTCGATCCGAGCATTCCGCTCGAGCCGGGCGAGCATTGACCGAGCAGGAATGCGGGTCGTCACCGGTGCTTGCGTCGCACACAGGGCGGCGCAAGCACCACATAGCGGTGGATGAAGGCGACGTGAATTGACGGGCACACCGCTCACCGCAGGACCTCCCGCGCGTACCATCTTCTCGTCCATGTCCCGACGGAACGTCGTGTGGCTGATCACGCTGCCCCTTGCGATCGTGGGGTCGCAGGTGGCGCACGCAGCCGGCTACCGCCTTGCGACCGGCGACGGCGAGTTCGCGCACGCGCTGGCGTCGAGCGGTCACGGCTATCTGGCGTACGCGCCGCTCGCGCTCGGCATCTGCGCCGCGTTCGTCGTCCTCGCGCTCGCGCGCGAGCTCCTCGGTGCACTGCGAGGCCACGATCGCGCGTCGCGCCCGTCGGCGCTCGTCTTCTCGGTCCTCGCGCCCGCGATCTTCGTCGCCCAGGAGCACTTCGAGCGGCTGGCGCACGATGGTGTATTCCCGACGTCGCTCCTGGTGGAGAAGACGTTCTTGCTCGGCCTCGGGCTCCAGGTGCCGTTCGCGCTCGTCGCCTACGCACTCGCGCGGCTCCTGCTCAGGGCGACCCGAGCGGTCGCGCACCTTCTCGCTTCGCCACGCGTCGTCGTGCTGCGCGAGCGGTCCCGCTGGGAGCACGACGATCTCTGGTCTCCGGCCGGAGTCGCGACCGGCCTCAGGCTCGGCCCACGCGGGCCGCCTTCCGCTCTCGTCGTCTGATTCCGGCGGGCGACCGTCCCCTCCCGGGGCGCGCCGCCTGCTTCGACGAGCACGGAAGGAGATCGGCATCACCCGAGCACCACGGAACCCGTCCCTGCGCGCACTCGTTGTCGCGGCGATCGCCGCATGTGCGCTGATCGCGCCCGCGGCGGCGAGTGCGCACGCGACCCTGCTCGGAACGTCGCCTGCCAACGAAGCTGTCCTGGACACGCCACCGCAACGCGTCGTCCTCCGTTTCGACGAGGCGATATCGACCGTGCCCGGATCGATCCGCGTGTTCGACGACAAGGTGGAGCGCGTCGACTCGGGAGACGTCACGAAGCCCGCCGACGACTCGGTGTCGGTCGGCCTTCCCGACGACCTGCCCTACGGCACGTACGTCGTCGCGTGGCGGGTCATCTCGGCCGACTCGCATCCGATTCGCGGGGCGTTTGCGTACTCCGTGGGCGACGCGTCCGTCGGCGATACGACCGACATCGTGCAGGCCGTCCTCGACCAGGAGGCGGGCTCGGAGGCAGCCGATCTCGCGCTCGCCGTCGTTCGCTACATCGGGCTGGCGGCGATCCTCCTGTGCGTCGGCGGCGCGGCCGTCCTTGCGTTCGTGGTCGATCCACGAAAGCTGCGCAGGCGGTGGCACTGGATCGCGCTTGCCGTCGTCGGCGCCGTGATCGCCGTGGACGCGGTCCTGTGGATCTCGCTCACAGGCGTCAAGGCGGCGGGGTTCGGTCTCGACAAGGCGTTCGACTGGTCCCTGTCGGGCGAGGTGCTCGACACGAGCTTCGGCAAGGTGTGGGTGGCTCGCGCGATTCTCGGGCTCGTGCTCGCTGTCCTTGCCGTCGTCGCGTTCCGGCGGCGGTCGAGCCCGAGCACTGCGCTCGTCGGGATCGCATCCGCCATCGCGGTGACGCTGGCGCTCTCGGGACACGCTCGGATCGAGGGGTCGCTCGGTGTCGTCAGCGACTCGCTCCACGTGGTCGCCGGCGGCGTCTGGGCCGGCGGCCTCGCATTCCTCGCGCTCGTGCTCGTCGAAGCAGGCGGCGATCGGTGGTCGCTCGCCCGCACCGCTGTTCCTCGGTTCTCGACGCTCGCGGTGGCGTCGGTGGCCGTTCTCGTCGTAACGGGGATCGTGAGCGCATTTCTGGAGATCCGATCCTGGTCTGCGCTCTGGGAGACGACCTACGGGCAGCTCGTGCTCGTCAAGGTCGCGATCCTCGTTCCACTGCTCGCGCTCGGCGCGTACAACAACCGCGTCTCCGTGCCCCGCCTGAGGGCAGGCTCACCGGCACCGGCCGGCAGACGTGCCTTCGCGCGCGCGATCGGGACCGAGCTTGCGCTCCTGCTCGTGATCGTCGGGGTGACCACCGCGCTCGTGGCGGAGCCGCCCGGAAAGGCGCAGGCGGCGGTCGCCGCCGGGCCCGTCGCCCGCGAGGGCAAGGTCGGGCCGTACGACTACTCGGTCACGTTCGAGCCCGCCGAAGCCGGGCCGAACACGGTGCACGTGTATCTCCTCAACTCCACCGGTCAGCTCGCGGACGTCGACGAGGTGACCATGTCCGGGACCCTCCCGGAGGTCGACATCGGCCCTCTGGACATCGAGCTGTCCTCCGGCGGACCGGGGCACGTGACCGGTGTGGCGGAGCTGCCGCTCCCGGGTGACTGGCAGGTCCAACTGGACGTCCGCAAGGGCGACTTCGACGAGTGGAGCACTGTCATTGACGTACCCATTGGAAAGGACTCGTGATGCGAAAGATCTTCCTTGTCGTGGCTGCCGCGGTGACTGCCGTGGTCGTCGTGGGCACGGCGGCCGCGCACGTGGAGCCGGCCGTCGAAGAGGCACCCGCCGGGGGCTCGACGATCATCCCGTTCGTCGTGCCCCACGGCTGTGAGGGGTCCCCGACCCGCTCGGTGTCGATCCGGATTGCCGCGGGCGTGACGTCCGCGAAGCCGCGGTCGAAGCCCGGATGGAAGCTCACCGTCAAGCGGGGAAAGCTGCCGCAGCCGGTGAAGGACTTCGCCGGGAACACCGTCACGCGAGGCGTTCTCGAGGTGACGTGGAGCGGAGGCAACCTGCCGGACTGGCAGTACGACACGTTCGACATCCTGCTCGGGATGCCCAACGCGCCGGGCAAGACGGTGTATTTCCCGGTGGTTCAGCGGTGTTCAAAGGGAGTTGTCCGCTGGATCCAGATCCCGAAGCAGGGCCAGGCCGAGCCGGATCATCCGGCGCCGGGTGTGAAGCTCGTGAAGTCGAGCGGTGACCACGACTAGAAGCATCGTCGCGGTAGTGGCGAGTACGGCGGCCGTCTTCGCGGCCGCCGTACTCGCGCTCGCCCCCGCCGCCGCCGCGCACGGCGGCGGCGGGGCGCTGGGGTTCAAGTCCACGATCACGGGCATCACCCCTCCAGGCGCCGACGTCAGCGTCCAGGTGCTCGACAGTGACGACCGGCTAGTACTCCAGAACAAGACCGGCAAGGCGCTCGTCATCGAGGGCTACGACGGAGAGCCGTACCTCGCGTTCCGGGACGGGCGCGTTCTCCGCAACAGCCGCTCACCGGCGACGTACCTGAACGACGACCGCTTCGGCGCCGTCGAGGTGCCCGCCGAGGCGAATCCGAAGGCGTCGCCTCAGTGGGAGGAGGTCGCACAGAAGGAGGAGTACGAGTGGCACGACCACCGCATCCACTGGATGAGCAAGACGCTACCGCCGAAGATCGCCGCCGCGAAGGACGAGCCGCACCACGTGTTCGACTGGAAGGTGCCGGGGACGCTCGACGGCAAACGGCTCGCGATCGCCGGCTCGCTCGACTACGCGCCGCCGCCCGGCGGGAACCCGACCCTGCTCGTCGGCGCGGTCGCTGTCGTGACGCTCGGCGGAGTCGGAGCGGTCCTGCTGCGCCGCCGCCGCCTCAACGGGCGAGCGTCACCTTCGTGAGCCCGCGCGGCTCGTCCGGATCGAGCCCCTTCGTCCGCGCGAGCGCCCACGCGAACAGCTGACCGGGGACGATCGAGAGCAGCGGCGAGAGGAGCGGGACCGAGGGCCTGGGGACGGGGATGAGATAGTCCGCGCCGGTGACGGCCTCGGCGGCGTTGCCGCTCGCGATCACGGTCGCCCCCGCCTCGGCGGCGCGTGTCGCGGCCTCGAGAACCGCGGGCAGCGTCTCGTCGTCCGTGGCGATCGCCCATACGGGAAAGAGCGGATCGAGCGCGGCCACGGGGCCGTGCGCGAGGTCGGTCGCGGTGAGCGGCTCCGCCGCGACGCGGCACGTCTCGAGCAGCTTCAGAGCGATCTCACGCGCGCTCGCGAACTCTGCGCCACGCCCAACGACGAACATCCGGCCCGCGAACGCGAACGGCACGGCGACGGTGGTGATGCGGGTCTCGAGCTCCGCGATGAGCGACCGTTGCTGCGTCGCGACGGTGCGGACTTCCTCGACGAGTCGGTCGCCGGTGCCGGCCGCGTGCGCCGCGAGCAACCCGAGCGCCGCGACCTGGTTCACGTAGGTCTTCGTCGCGGCGACCGCGTGCTCGTCGCCGGCGCGCAGCGGAAGAACAGCCTCCGCAACGGAGGCGAGCACGGACTCCGGGTCGTTGGTGATCGCGACGGTGAACGCGCCCGACGCCCGCGCGCGCCGCACGTAGTCGACGACGTCGGGCGTACGGCCGGACTGCGAGAGGCCGAGCACGGTGGAGGTCGAGAAGTCGAGCTTTGCCCCGTAGTAGACCGTGAGCGAGATCGAGTCCCGGAGCGCCGTCCACCCAGGGAGGAGCCCGAAGGCGTAGACGCCGTAGGAGGCCGCGTTGTCGGACGAGCCGTGCCCGACCATGCGGATCGTGGTTGCGCCACGTGCGTGGATCTCCTCCGCGACGCGAGCGTACTCCGACGAGTGCTCGAGCAGGCGCAGCAGCGCGTCCGGCTGCTGCCGGATCTCGGCGAGGAAGCGGGATCCGGCCTCAGGGGCGGGGACGGGCTCGGCGAGCCTTGCCCTAGAGCGCGACACGGTCGGTTCCCCCGACGAGCACGCGCTCGATCTCGATCTCGTCGGTCAACACGACGACGTCGGCCGGCATTCCGGCGGCGATGCGACCGACCGTCGGGAGCTTGAGCACGCGCGCCGGCACCTCGGTTGCCGCCTCGACCGCGAGGGCGAGCGGCGCGCCGAGTGCGTGCAGGTTCCGGATCGCGTTGAGCATCGTCAGGGTGCTGCCCGCGAGCACGCCTCCGGGGCCTGTCGCGGCGCCGTCGCGGATCTCGATGTCGAGCCCGCCGAACCGGTACGTGCCGTCCGCGAGACCGGCTCCGGCCATCGCGTCCGTCACGAGCGCGACGCGGCGCGCACCCGCCCGCCACACGACTCTTGCCGTCTCGGGCGCGAGATGGACTCCGTCGAGGATGATCTGTACGACGACGTCGTCTCGGGCCAGAGCCGCACCTGCGATGCCCGGGTCGCGATGCCGGAACGGGCGCATCGCGTTGAACAGGTGCGTCACGGTCCGCACGCCTGCGTCGAACGCGGCGTTTGCCTCGTCTGCGGTCGCATCCGAGTGGCCGCACGAGACGGCGATCTCGCGCCGCAGGAGCGTCTCGACGAGCTCGTCGGCGCCCGGCAGCTCCGGCGCCAGCGTGACGAGCCGGACGGGGCCGGCGTCGAGGAGGCGCTCGAGAAGCGAGACGTCCGGGTCACGGCGCGCGGCTTCAGGATGGATTCCGAGGCGCCGCGGCGAGAGGAACGGCCCCTCGAGGTGGACACCGAGGATTCGCGGGCCGTCGGGGCCGGCCGGCACGCCGCGAAGGGCGGCCAGGAGCTGCTCCTCGGGTGCGGTGATGAAGGTCGGGAGGTACGCAGTCACGCCGGTCTCGAGGAGCGCCTCGCCGGCCCGGCGGTAGCCGTCCGCGTCTGCCTCGAGGAAGTCCACGCCGGCGAAGCCGTTCACCTGCAGATCGACGAAGCCGGGGACCGCGTACCCGCGTCCGTTGGCAGAGGAGAGCCCAACACCGGTGATGCGATCACCGTCGATCTCCACGTCTCCGCGGACGAAGCGCCCGTCGACGAGCGCGGCCTCGACGCCGAGTCTCACGAGCCGGGTTGCTCGTCCAGCGCGAGTCTCGTGTTGTCGCCGGCTGCGGCGAGCCTTGCCCGCGCCGTCTCCGCGTCGACGCTGGCGAGGAGCGAGACGATCGCGACCTTCGCGTTTCCGCCCGACTTCTCCAGTGCCTCGTCGACCTGCTCCGGAGAGGCGCCCGTCGCCGTCTCGACGATTCGGCGGACACGCGCCTGAAGCTTCTCGTTCGTGGCGGCGACGTCGACCATCAGGTTCCCGAAGGTCTTCCCGAGCCGGATCATCGAGATCGTCGAGATCATGTTGAGGACGAGCTTCTGCGCCGTCCCGGCCTTGAGCCTCGTCGAGCCCGCGATGAACTCGGGGCCGACGACGACGGCGATCTCGTGCGCGGCGACGCGCCCGAGCTCGGATCCGTCCACTGACACGAGAGCGGCGGTGAGCGCTCCGCGCGCGGATGCCGTCTCGATCGCGCCGACGACGTACGGGGTACGTCCGCTCGCGCTGATCCCGACGACCGCGTCGTCGGGTCCGACCTCGAGTGCGCCGATGTCGGAGGCTCCCGCGGCGGAGTCGTCCTCCGCTGCCTCCTGCTCGAGCGGTGGCGACGCGATCCCGCCGGCGACGAGTGCGACGACCTGGCCCGGACTCGCCGCGAAGGTCGACTCGCACTCTGCGGCGTCGAGCGCCGCGAGCCGCCCCGACGATCCGGCGCCGACGTAGATCAGCCGGCCGCCCTGGTCGAGTCGTGCGGACACGGCGTCGATGGTCGCGGCGATCTCGGCCGTCGCGGCAGCGACAGCGGGGAGGACCGCCTCGTCGGTGCGGAGCATCGAGGACACGAGATCGTCCGTCGCACGCAGGTCGTAGTCGGCCCCCGGCTCGCCGCCCGCCTCGGTTGGCAGGCTGCCCAGGGTCTCGTCCGGGCGTGGAGGGCCAGCGTGCGGCGAGCCGTGTGTGTCGGTCGAACGCAGGGCCATGGGGCGAGTCTAGGCATGTGTGCGGCCGGTGGTCAATACCAATTCTCGTGAGAATGTGGTATTCGGTATGCCTGACAGCGGTCGCGGTCTATGCTCAACCACCCTAGGCCGCGAGTGAGTTTCGGGAGTGGACATGGCGGAGATCGACCTCGATCGCGTATCCAAGGTCTTCCCAGGCGGAGTCGCCGCCGTGGACGACGTCTCGCTTCGCATCGAGGACGGAGAGTTCATCGCGCTCGTCGGGCCGTCCGGCTGCGGGAAGTCCACGCTTCTGCGCTCGATCGCGGGGCTCGAGGAGATCTCGACGGGCGAGATCCGCATCGGCGGGCGGGACGTCACGGACCTTGCGCCGCGCCACAGAGACATCGCCATGGTCTTCCAGAGCTACGCGCTGTATCCGCACATGAGCGTCCGCCAGAACCTCGGCTACGGGCTGAAGGTGCGGCGCATGCCGAAGGCCGAGACCGCGAGGCGCGTCGAGGAGGTGGCCGCGATGCTGGGCCTCGACGAGCTCCTCGACCGGCGCCCGGCCCAGCTCTCGGGAGGCCAGCGCCAGCGGGTCGCGATGGGACGCGCGATCGTTCGGCAGCCGCAAGCGTTCCTCATGGACGAGCCCCTTTCGAACCTCGACGCCAAGCTCCGCGTGGGCATGCGTGCGTCGCTCGCGCAGCTCCACCAGCAGCTCGGGGTGACGACGGTGTACGTCACGCACGACCAGGTCGAGGCGATGACGCTGGGTCAGCGGGTGGCGGTCATGCGGGACGGCAAGATCCTTCAGGTCGACGCGCCGCAGCGGCTCTACGAGGAGCCGAAGGACGTGTTCGTGGCGGGATTCATCGGCTCGCCCGCGATGAACCTCGTGGAGGCGGAGCTGGACGGCGACCACGTCGTCGTGGGCGCGCACCGGATCCCGCTCGCCGCCGGCAGGCGGCCCGCGACGGCGTCCGGCCGCGTTGTCCTCGGGATCCGGCCGGAAGCCTTCGAGGACGGCGCCTTCGCGGCCCGCGACCTCCCGACGCTCGACGTCACCGTGACGGTCCTGGAGGAGCTCGGCTCGGATGCGCACGTCTTCTTCCGCGTCGACGCGCGACCCGCCGGAGCCGGCGTGGTTACCGCCGCCGACGAGGACGCCGCGCTCGTGGTCGAGGAAGGGGCACTGCTCACCGCCCGGGTCGATCCGCGCACCGCTGCGCGCGTCGGCGAGCAGCTGACGTTGGCTCTCGACCCGCTGCGGCTGCACTTCTTCGACGCGGCGACCGGCGCGAGCCTCCTTATCCGTCAGACGGAGCCGGTCGCGGACCCGCTGCCGATCGCTGGCTGAGTGATTCGGATGCCTGGTATTGACCAGTCAGGTGAGTGGGTTAGGATTGGTTGCCCATGACGAAGCAGAGCGAGACCCGCGACCTCGTACTCGACCTCATCGAGACGATGGACGTGGGCGAGGCGATCCCCTCCGAACGTCAGCTGAGCGCCGAGCTCGGCGTCTCGCGCCTGACGCTCCGGGCCGCGCTCGAGGATCTCGCACGCGAGGGCTATCTCGTGCGGCGGCGCGGGTCCGGGACCTTCGTGAGCGAGCCGAAGATCGCGCAGGAGCTCACCATGACGTCGTTCACCGACGACATGCGCGCCCGCGGCCTGCGACCGGCGAGCAAGACGCTCGAGCTTCGCATCGGCCCGGCCGGTGCCCGCCTGGGGCGGCTGCTCCACGTCTCGCCGTCCGAGCCCGTCTTCATCGCCCGTAGGCTGCGGCTTGCAGACGGCGAGAGCATGGCGATCGAGACGCTGCACGTGCGCGAGTCGCACGTCCCCGGATTGACGCAGGGCGACCTCGACGAGCGCTCGTTCTACGAGCTCCTGAGCGACCGCTACGGCATCGTCATCACCGGCGGTGAGCAGACGATCGAGCCGACGGTCACGGACGAGGAGGAGTCCGACGCTCTCGGCGTCCCGCTGCACTCGCCGGCCTTCCGTTTCGAGCGCGTGACGCACTCCGAGAAGGGGGAGATCGTCGAGTTCGTGGAGTCGATCTACCGCGGCGACCGCTACAAGCTCGTCACCTCGCTGAACCGGCCACGCGAACGGGCCCGGAGCCGTGCTGCGCGGAGCGGCACGGATGGCGCCGCCGACGGTGTGAAACCGCGCTCCACGCTCGCGGCGAGCTCGTCGCGGCGTACCTGAAAAGCCTGTGGTTAGTACCAAGTGCGACTGCCTGATTTTGCGTGCTTTGAGCGCCTGAACCGCATGGATCAGCCAAATCGACGATTCGTGAAGTCGTCTCCGAACCCTTGACAGCGCCCTCCCGATGTGGAAGCCTGCCGCTGGTGGCAGATTGGTATAAACCACTGGACGCCCGAGCGCCTGCCACGGCGGGTCGTCCAGTCGCCGTGGGAGATGTCCTATGAGAATGCGCAAGTTCATCGCGGCCGCATTCGTAGCCGCGCTTGGTGTCGTGGCGGTGACCGCGACAGGGGCGTCCGGCGGCAGTGCCGCCAACACGCTCACCGTTTGGCTCCAGGTCGACGCTCAGTCCGGCTGGCCGGATGTCGTCGCGTCCGCGAACGCTCAGTTCAAGGCCCAGAATCCCGGGTGGGACGTCGACGTCCAGTACAAGACCTGGGGAACGCACCTGCAGTTGTTCGACGCAGCGCTCGCCGGTCGTAACGCACCGGACGTCATCGAGATGGGGAACACCGAGATGACGAAGTACATGGCGGCTGGTGCCTTCCAGGATCTCTCGGGGCTCTCGTTCCCGAACCAGAGCTCCTGGCTCGGCGGCCTCGCCGCGTCCGGCCGCTTCGGCGGGAAGCTGTACGGGGTTCCGTACTACGCCGGGTCGCGAGTCGTGACCTATCGGACCGACCTCTTCAAGTCCGCCGGCGTCAAGGTCCCGAACAGCCTCGCCGCCTTCACCGTGGGTGCGCGGAAGCTCGCGGCGAAGAACAGCGGGAAGGGCTTCTCGCCGGTCTACATCGCCGGTACCGACTGGTACGTCGCGATGAGCTTCGTGTACGACTTCGGCGGCAAGATCGCCGTCACGCGCAAGGGCAAGTGGGTCGGCACGCTCGATCGGCCCGAGGCGCTCGCCGGGCTCGCCGCGTACAAGAAGTTCTTCAACGCGGCGTCGAAGGCGTCGAAGACGACCGACGAGACCCGTCCGCAGCCCTACGACGTCTACGCGCAGGGTCAGGCGGCGGCGATCGTCGGACCGGCCTGGTTCAGCTGTTGCGTCGGGGACCAGAAGTCGAAGACGGCACAGTTCGTGATGCCGAGCCACACGCGGGGCGAGGTCCTTCCGGGCTTCCTCGGCGGCTCCGACCTCGCAGTGCCGGTCGGCGGCAACAGGGCTCAGGCAGCCTCGTGGATGAGCGCCTTCACCGACAACGCCTCGATGAGCGCGCTGCGGGCGAAGGGCAACATCCCGAACACGACGAGCCTTCTCGGCACGAGCGTGAACGAGCGGGCCGCGAAGCGGAGCTGGTTCGTCCCGACCGCGAAGAACTGGGTCAACGTGGAGAACGGAAATATCCTCCGCACCATGCTCTCGCGGATCCTCACGAACAAGATGACGATCAAGCAGGCTGCTGAGGTGGCGAGCGACAACATCTCGTTCACCCTCAACCAGTCGTAAGGAGTTAAGGGAGGGGCACGAAGCTCGTTGAGTAGCCCTGTCCCAGACAGTTCGGCGGTCGCCGCCGAGGCCATTTCCCCCCGGTCTCGGCGGCGACGGCCGTTCTCGTGGTCGAGGACGTTCGGCGCATCGGTTCCGTTTCTCCTGATCGCGCCGGTCGTCGTCGTGATGGCGGCGATCCTCGGCTATCCCTTCTACAAGCTGGCCACGCTGTCTCTTCAGCGGTACCAGCTTCCGGAGCTCATCCAGGGGAAGGGCGCCTGGATCGGCTTCGACAACTACACGTCCGTCCTCTCCGACTCGATCTTCTGGCACACGCTGCTGCGGACGGTCGTGTTCACCGCGGCGTGCGTCGGGCTGACGGTCGTCATCGGGACGCTGCTCGCGCTCCTGCTCGTGAAGGTCGGGCCGGTCGTCCGCGTCGTTCTCACCTCCGCCCTCGTGCTCGCATGGGCGATGCCGGTCGTCGTCGCGGTGCAGGTGTGGTACTGGATGACGAACTTCCACAATGGCGTTCTGAACCACGCCCTGACGGAGCTCCGCATCGGGGACTTCTTCCAGCACGACTGGTACGCGTCCGCGTTCTCGCAGCTCTCGATGGTCACACTACTGATCGTCTGGGGCGCGATCCCGTTCGTGACCATCACTGTCTACGCGGGCCTGGCGCAGGTTCCGAGGGAGCTCGTCGAGGCCGCCGAGATCGACGGTGCGGGGTCGCTGCGGGTGTTCAGGGACGTCACCTTCCCGGTGTTGAAGCCGATCATCCTCATCGTCACGAGCCTCTCGATCATCTGGGACTTCGGCGTCTTCGCGCAGCCCTGGCTTCTGATCGGCGCCTCGCATATCGAGCCGTCGAACTACCTCATGGGCGTCTACGTCTACGTCGAGGGGTACGCGCACTCCGACTTCGGCCGCGGAGCGGCGATCTCGCTTCTCATGGTGCTCATCGTGGCGGTGCTCAGCCTGTTCTACGTCGGCCGCATGGTGAAGATGGAGGACGCGCCGTGACCACGACCGCGCACGAGGTACCGACCGTTCCCGCGAGCGTCGCGAAGGAGCGGCCGGCGGCCGTCAGGCGTCGTCGCCGCCGCCGCCTCGTGCGCACTGGCTGGAACGTGCTCGGGCTCGTGGTCGCCGTGGTGGTGATCTTCCCGGTGTTCTGGATGGTGTCGACGGCCTTCAAGCCCGACACCGAGGTGAACAGCCTGACGCCCACCTGGATCACGACGAGCCCGACACTCGATCACTTCCGGGACGCGATCGACGCGACGCTCCACCCGGGCTTCTGGGACGGCGTCAAGAACAGCCTCATCGTCGTCGCGCTGACGGTCGTCTTCGCGATCGCGCTCTCGTTCCTCGCCGCCGTCGCGCTCGCCAAGTACCGGTTCACCGGCCGCCGCGTCTTCGTGGCGCTGGTGATCGGGATCCTGATGCTGCCGCAGGTCGGGCTCATCATCCCGCTCTACGTCGTGCTCGTGCAGTACGGGCTGACGGACCAGGACAACGCGCTGCCGACCGGCGCGCTCGCCGGCCTGATCCTCACCTACATGACGTTTCTGCTGCCCTTCGGCGTGTGGACGCTCCGCGGCTTCATCCTCGGCGTGCCGAAGGAGCTCGAAGAGGCGGCGATGGTGGACGGCTCGAGCCGGCTCGGAGCCTTCGTACGCATTCTGCTGCCGCTGGTCGCGCCGGGCCTCGTCGCGACCTCGGTCTTCATCTTCATCACCGTCTGGAACGAGTTCATCTTCGCGGCGGTCATCCTGAGCGACGAGTCGAACCACACGCTCACGATCTGGCTCGCGAACTTCCTCGGATCGAGCAAGAACACGGACTGGGGCGCGCTCATGGCCGCGTCGACGCTGACGGCGATCCCGGTCGTCATCTTCTTCCTCCTCGTCCAGCGGAAGATCGCATTCGGGCTCACCGCCGGCTCGGTGAAGGGCTGAGCGCAGCGTGAGCCTCGAGCTCGAGCGGCTCGCCGCGACCTGCCTCTTCCCGGGCTTCCCGGGACACAAGCCTCCGGACTGGATCCGCGAATGGCTCGAGCACGGCCTGGGCGGCGTCGTGCTCTACGCGTGGAACGTCGGCGATCGCGAGCAGCTCGCGCAGCTGACCGGGGCGCTCCGTTCCGAGCGCGCCGACCTGCTCGTCGCGATCGACGAGGAGGGCGGTGACGTCACGCGGCTCGAGGCGGCCGACGGAAGCTCGTACCCCGGGAACGCGGCGCTCGGCGCGATCGACGACCCGGTGCTCACCACGCAGGTCGCGGCGTCGATCGGGGCCGACCTTGCGGCCGTCGGCATCGACCTCGACTTCGCTCCCGTCGCGGACGTCAACACGAACCCGATGAACCCGATCATCGGGATCCGCTCGTTCGGAGCCGACCCCGAGCTGGTGGCGCGTCACGTGGCCGCCTACGTCCGCGGGCTCCAGAGCCAGGGCGTGGCTGCGTGCGCGAAGCACTTCCCGGGGCACGGCGACACAGAGACGGACTCGCACCTCGAGCTCCCGGTGGTGCATCACGATCTGGATACCTTCGTGCGCACCGCGCTGCCACCGTTCCGCGCGGCGATCGCGGCCGGAGTCGCGTCCATCATGACTGCGCACATCGTCGTGCCGGCGCTCGACGATCGCCCGGCGACGACGAGCTCCATCGTTCTGCAGGACCTCCTCCGCAGCGAGCTCGGCTTCGACGGCATGGTGATGACCGACGCGCTCGAGATGCGCGCCATCAGCGCCACGATGGGCATCGAGGAAGGCGCCGTGCGGGCATTGCGGTCCGGCGCCGATGCTCTCTGCCTCGGCCACGATCTCGCCGACGACGCGCTCGTGTCGATCCAGGATGCGATCGTGGCTGCGGTCCGGGACGGCGGGCTGTCAGAGACGCGGCTCGTGGAGGCCGCCGCCCGTGTGCGCGGCACAGCCGAATGGGTTGCGGAGCAACGCGAGCCGGCCGACGTGGAAAGCGGTGTCGGAGCGCTGGCCGCCCGCCGCGCGCTGCAGGTGGACGGCGACCCGGCGCTCTCCCGCGCGCCGTTCGTCGTCGACCTCGAGCCGCGTCCGAGCATCGCCGCCGGCACGTCGCCCGGCCCGGGCGAGTGGCTTCGGCGAGCGCTGCCCGAGTCCGAGGTCGTGCGCTTCGGAGAAGGCGAGCAACCGGACGTCCGGAAGCTCGACGGCAAGCAGCTCGTCGTCGTGGTGCGCGACGCGCACCGGCACCCGTGGCAGCAGGCAGCCGTGAACGAGCTCCTCGCCGGTGCCGACGACGCGATCGTCGTCGAGGTCGGCCTCCCGCAGTGGCGCCCAGCCGGCGCAGCGGGCTATCTCGCGACCTTCGGCGGCGCGCGTGTCAACCTCGAAGCCGCCGCCGAACGGATGGCCGAGAAGCAGGCAGCTGAGCTATAATCCCGCTCGCGACGCGGGGTGGAGCAGTCTGGTAGCTCGCCGGGCTCATAACCCGGAGGTCGCAGGTTCAAATCCTGCCCCCGCTACTCGAAAGGCCCCGTGAGGGGCCTTTCTCATCTCAGCGGTCGATCATCCGCTGGTTCGCTTCCGAGTAGCGAGCGCCCTGCGCGTCGATCTGTGCCTCGTCGATCTCGCGGAAGTCGTCAGGCGTTAGCTCGATGTCGGCAGCGGCCAGGTTCTCCTCGAGCCGGTGCAGCTTCGTCGTTCCGGGGATAGGGACGATCCACGGCTTCTGCGCGAGTACCCACGCGAGGGCGATCTGCGCGCGCGTCGCACCCTTGCGCTCGGCGATTCGTCCCAGCAGTTCGACGAACGCGAGGTTCGCCTCCCGCGCATCGCTGTCGGTGAAGCGCGGCACGGTGTTGCGGAAGTCGCCGCTCACGAACTCGGTGCTCGTGTCGATCGCGCCGGTGAGGAAGCCCTTCCCGAGCGGGCTGAAGGGTACGAAGCCGATCCCGAGCTCGTCGAGCGTGGGAAGGATCCCGTCCTCCGGCTCTCGCCACCACAGCGAGTACTCGCTCTGCAGCGCCGTGACGGGTTGCACGGCGTGTGCGCGGCGGATGTTCTGAACTCCCGCCTCGGAGAGGCCGAAGTGGTTGACCTTGCCCTGCCCGATCAGGTCCCTGACGGTGCCGGCGACGTCCTCGATCGGCACGCTCGGGTCGACGCGGTGCTGATAGAGCAGGTCGATCCGGTCGGTGCGAAGCCGCCGCAGCGAGTCGTCGACACTATTGCGGATCGTCTCCGGCTGGCTATCGGTGCCGCGAGACTGGCCGGTGGAGAGCTCGAAGCCGAACTTCGTCGCGATCACGACCTGGTCGCGCACCGGTTCGAGCGCCTCGCCGACGAGCTCCTCGTTGTCGAACGGGCCGTAGACCTGCGCGGTGTCGAAGAACGTGACGCCGCGATCGACGGCTGCGCGGATCAGGGCGACCGAGTGGTTGCGGTCGGGGAAGGGCGGGAAGCTCTGGCTCATGCCCATGCAGCCGAGCCCGATGGCCGAGACCTGCAGGTTCTGTCCGAGGGTGCGCGTCTTCATCGTGGCTCCTTTGTACGTGGGCTGAGCTCGAGGGTGGCGGCGCGTGCTTCCGGTGCGACCATCGAGGAGACGATCGTCGGGTAGCGGCGGCCGTACTTCCGCTGGTAGGCGGCGTCGACGGCGTCGTACGCCGCGTCGATCTCGATTAGATCGACGTCCTTCTCGACGCCCCCGGCCGAGATGTGCGCCTCGTGTCGTGCCCGCGCGCCCCGGAACCAGGCGGAGTCGCGTCCGTTGACGGCGCGGACGTAGATGTCCTCGCCTTCCCGGACGACCCACATCGTCACGGGCCGGCGCAGTGATCCGTCGTTCCGCATCGACGCGAGCTGCAACTCCTCTGCGTCACCGATCCGGTCGAGCTCGTCGTTCGCCCACTTCGTCATGCAGTCCTCCCAGACCTGAGGTCGCTTTCATGCCACCACTGAAGCACCGAGCGGCGTCAGGTGACCGACCCTGTTGATCCGGGTATCGGCAGACCCCCTCAAGGACCAGGGCGCGGCGCTACCGTGCCCGCATGGACACCAGGAACGAGTTCCACGAGTTCCTGACCACAAGGCGGGCGAGGATCACGCCGGAGCAGGCGGGGCTCCGAACCTACGGCGCCGGCCAGCGCCGCGTCGCCGGCCTTCGCCGCGAAGAGGTGGCGATGCTCGCGGGGGTCAGCGTTGACTACTACACGCGACTCGAGCGTGGCAACGCAGCCGGCGTTTCCGACACGGTTCTCGAAGCGCTGGCGAGGGCGCTCCAGCTCGACGACACCGAGCGACGGCACCTCTTCGACCTTGCCCGCGCCTCGCAACCTGCGACGACACGCCGCAGGCGCCGCTCGCGGCAGTCGCTTCGGCCCGCGGTGCAGCAGCTGGTCGAGGCGATGACCACCGTGCCCGCGTTCGTGCGCAACGCCCGGCTCGACATCCTCGGCGCGAACCGGCTCGGCCGCGCGCTCTACTCGCAGCACTTCGACGGCCACGCGCAACCGCCGAACACGGCACGGTTCGTCTTCCTCGACGACCGCTCGCCCGACTTCTACGCCGACTGGAACACGGTTGCTGCCGACGTCGTCGCGATCCTGCGCGCCGAAGCGGGCCGTGACCCGTACGACCGTGACCTCTCCGACCTCGTCGGCGAGCTGTCGACGCGGAGCGAGCTGTTCCGTACGCTCTGGGCCGCGCACAACGTGCGCACGCACGACACCGGCGTCAAGCACGTGCGCCACCCGGTTGTCGGCGAGCTCAAGCTCAACTTCGAGGCGATGGAGCTCGTCGCCGATCCCGGCCTGACCATGTTCGTCTACAGCGCCGAGCCCGGCTCGAAGACGGAACAGGGCCTGAACCTGCTCGCCAGCTGGACAGCCACCGCCGAGGAGACTGCCGTCGCAGATCACCAGGAATAGCCTCGACGACGCCGGGCTACGGCGCGCTGATGACGCCGCCGATCGTCTCGGACAGGGCGTCACGCTCAGCGCTGACGTTGCGCACGTGCTGGCTCGACTCGACCGAGACGAAGTCACGGGCCGGGGTGAGCCGGGATGCGAACCGGCCCTGGACGTTCGTGGTCGCGCCCAACCCACCCGCCGGGTCGTCCTCGGGCGAGCAGTCGACGAGGCCGTCCCGCTGTCCAGGCGGGGCGACGTCCCGGCCGTAGAGCAGCACCTTTCTCCCGTACACGTCGCTCGCATCGGCGTTCAGGACCCCCGCAATCCGGCGCGCCAGACGTGTCGTCTTGATCCTCGGCGATGCGCCTTGCGCGATTCCGGCCGAGACCACGACCTCCTGACAGCTCGGTGGGTGGCTCGTCGTCACGAAGCCGTGCGGTTGAACGACCCTGGCGGCCGCCCGCAAGGAGAGGCTCGGTACGAGGGCCGTCTCGTGCACCGCCTCGAACATGCTCGCGACCTCGTGGGCGACGTCTGCGGAGCAGGGACGCTGCGGGCAGCCGACGGCGGTTGCTCCGCGGTCGGTACCGGCAACGAACAGGTACTTCGCACCGGCGCGCTCGAAGGTCGTCACGGCCATGGTGTGCGTTCGGCGGTCCCCTCCGACTGCGTTGCACCGAGCGGTCGACCTGCACGGATGCGGGACCTCGACCGCCACCACAGGGACTCTCGTCCTCGTGGCGATCACGTACAGCCCCCAGGCACGCCGATAGCGCTCGACGCCGTCGCGGCTCCTCGACTTCCGCTCCTCGAGCAGGACATACCGCTTCCCCGCAGGGGTGCTCGCATCGCCCAACTGCTTCACGTCGTACTGGAGCGGCTGCAAGAGGCGGGCGGCGTCGGCAAGCTGACGAGCCGCGGCGTACTGGAAACCACACTGGAACCGCGCGCGCTCGTCCGCAGTCGGAAAGAGGTAGCGCTGGTCGCTCGGCGCCGACTCGACGAAGTCGGCGACCTTGCCGGCTAGTCGCGTCGGGGCCGGCAGTTGCACCGGTCGCGCCGGCGCCGGCGAGCGGGTCAGCAGTCTCTCGCAGTCGGCAGCGGACGGGACCGTGGCTCCATGGCGCGATGCCGCCGGACCCACGGCGGAGGCGGCGCCCGCAACCACCACGAGCACTACGAACGTCGAGCCTGCCCGGGCGAACATTCGCAGGCGTAGGGCACGGCTCGCGGTCGCACCGGTGAGCTCTGCTCGGTGTCGGCCAACCCCCATCAGGTCCTCCTCCAGCCGCGTTCTTCAATCGGCCGGCGTTCGCTCCAGTGTCAACCATGCGCCTCCGCGAGCTTCGCGTCCAGCCTCAGGGCGGGTGCAGCTCAGGCGGGTGCAGCTCTAACTGACCGAAGCCGCCGGCTCGGCGACGGAGCCCGCTTGCGATGCCTCCGTGCTTCAGTTTCGATAGTTTTGACGCTTCACTTCGTAAAGGAGAGGAGCCCACATGGCCGTGCTCGAGGAAGTGCTCGCCGCGAACGAGACCTACGTCTCCGACTTCGAAAAGGGCGAGCTACCGATGCCACCAGGACGGAGCTTCGCCGTGCTCACCTGCATGGACGCACGCATCGACCCCGCGCGGGCTCTCGGGCTCGAGGAGGGCGACGCACACGTCATCCGCAATGCCGGCGGGATCGCCAGCGACGACGCGTTGCGCTCGCTCGTCATCTCCCACCACCTGCTCGGCACGCAGGAAGCGTTCGTCATCGGCCACACCGACTGCGGGATGCTCACGTTCCAGAACGAGGACCTCCGCGGGCTGCTCCGCGAGCGCCAGGGCGTGGACGCGACGCACGTCGATTTCCAGCCCTTCCCGAGCTGCGAGGAGCGGGTCCGCGCGAGCGCGCGGCGCATTCGCGAGTCCCAGCTCCTGCCGGGGAGCTTCCAGGTGCACGCCTTCGTGTACGACGTCGCGACCGGACGGATCGAGAACGCCGAGAGCTAGTCGCCCTCCGGCGGATCGAGTGCTCGGACGGCTCAGGCGAGCAGGCGAGCTGAGAGGAATGCGGTAGCGACGACGAGCGCGACGATGCTCCAGAGCACGAGCGCGATCCCCAGGATCAGGATCGCGGGTGTCGTCGAGCTCTCGCCGGCTGCGGCCTCGTGCTCGAGGCGCGACACCTCCTGGAACGGGTGGCGACCGAGTCGTCCGAGCTCGTGAGCGAGCTCGGGGATGAGACGCGCCTCGCCCGCACCGCCGGGCCACTCCCCGCCGGTGCGGACGGCGGGGAGTGGCTGTCGGCGATCAGGCGGCAGGCCGGAGTCGTGTCGTCGGCTCATCGACTCGGTCAGCACGCCGCCGCTCGCGCCGGAACGCGGGCGACCCGCGTAGTGCCGAGTAGCCGCCTGCGATTGCGAGCCCGGAGAGGGTGAAGCCAAGGATCCAGACCCAATTCGGCGCGGTGAAGAGCAGCGGGTCGAACGCAGGCGCGCGGAAGGGCGCGCCGTCGCGTGCGACGGGCAGGAGCATGTACCAGAAGAAGATGAAGGTCACGAAGCTCCAGGCCGCTCCCGCGAGGATCGCCCACGCGGCGCGGGTCGGCCGCTCCATTCGCTCCGCGAGAGCGGCGAACCCGATGCCGCTCAGCGCCCAGTAGACGGCGAGCAGCACCGCCCCGAGCGCGATCGACCCCCACAGGTTCTCGTCGTGGCTGAAGCGGTCGAGGCCGAAGAGCCACGCGGTCGCGGCCATCGGCAGCTCGAGCGCGTGATGGCTCGTTCGTGCCCAGTCCCAGATCACGACTGGGATCGCCAGAGCAACCCCGCCGAGCAGCCCCGAGGTCGCTCCGACGGCCAGCAGACCGCGTGGGGAGAGCTCGTGCTCCGCGTGAACGTCCGAGTGGAGAGTTTCCACCATCGCCTCCTTTCGTTTCGGTGGCGCCGTCGCAGTGACGTGGCGCCGAGAGCAGGTGGTCGTTCACTCCAAGCGTGCGCGCCGGAAGAGGGTGCCGGGATCGTCCGCACGGCTGATCGCGCGGGCGAGCCCGGCCTCCTCCCGTGCGCTCGTCCCTGGGGCTCGTCCGTGGGCTCGTCCCTGGGCGCTCGTCCTCCACCCGGACGAGACTCCCCGCCGCGGAAATCGTTCATCCGGCGGATGTCGGGCCGGGCACTCCGGCTCCATCCTGCTCTCGCATGTACGCGACGAACGGCAAGGACCAGGTCGACCACGCCGCGATCGCCCAGGGGGCGGCGGCGGAGCGGCTCGCGGCCACGATCGTCGTCGCGTTCGACGCGTGCGAGGACGCGGGCATCGGGCTTTCCGAGCTTCAGAAGATTGCGATCCTCCACGCGCTGCTCCTGCAGTTCGACGGCTTCGCCGACCATGTGCGGTCCCTCGAGGCCGTCGATCGGCTCCTCTGGAATCTCGGCCACCTGCAGTGAACGACACGGTCACGCTCGGGCGTGTCGCGGGTGTCCCGATCGGCCTGAACTGGACGTGGGCGCTCGTGTTCGGGCTGTTCGTCTGGTCGCTCGCGCATGACGTGTTCCCGGCGACCAACCCCGGCCTGTGGCCCGGCACGTACGCGGCGATGGCGATCGTCGCCGTCACGCTGTTCTTCGGCTCGCTGCTCCTGCACGAGCTCGGCCACGCCCTCGTGGCGCGGCGTGAGGGCATCGAGGTGGACGGGATCACGCTCTGGCTGCTCGGTGGGGTGGCCAGGATCCGGGGATCGCTTCCGAGCCCCGGCGCGGAGCTCCGCACGGCCGGCGCCGGCCCGCTCGTGACCGCGGCGCTGGCGCTCGTCTTCGGCGGGATCACGCTCGTGACCCACTTCGCGCCCGCCGTCGACGGGGTCGCGGCCTGGCTCGCATACGTCAACCTCGTTCTCCTCGGGTTCAACCTCCTTCCCGCGTTGCCGCTCGACGGCGGCCGGCTGTTCCGCGCGGCGCTCTGGCATGCACGCGGCGACTTCGCGTGGGCGACGGTCGTCGCGGCGGCGACGGGGCGCGTCCTAGGCATCGCCCTCATCGCCGCCGGCTTCCTCGCGCTCGGCGTCGTCGGTGTGCTGACGGGCGCCTGGCTGGTCGTGATCGGCTGGTTCGTATTCCAGTTCGCGGGCGCGGAGGCGGAGTCGGCCGGCGCGGTGAGCAAGCCCCGCGGCCGAGCCTCACGACCGCCTGGCGCCGATCGCGCCCACTAGCCTCGTACGGCGAGATCAGGCTCGGGGGACGCGGATCTCCGCGTACGTCCCGCGTCCGACGGACGACTCGACGACGAGCGAGCCTCCGACGTTCTCGAGCCGGGCGCGGTGCGAGGCAAGCCCGATGTGCCCTTCCGAGACGCGGTCGGCGAGCAGTGCCTGGTCGAAGCCACGGCCGTCGTCCTCCATCGTGATCACGACGTCGCCGTCCTCCTCCAGCAGGCGGAGCGTCACCGTCCGCGCGTCCGCGTGCTTCGCGACGTTGGTCAGGAGCTCACGCGCGGCGGACAGCAGCAGCCGTTCGTGCGGGCTCCTGACGACCGCATGCGCGTCGAGCAGGAGCTGGAAGCTCCCGGAACGCGCGGAACGCTCGGCGACAGTCGTCAACGCGGACTCGAGCCCCGCCGCTTCGAGCACATGCGGGTGGAGCTCGAACACCGCCTCGCGAAGCGTCGCGATCGTGTCCTCGAGGGCCGCGTCTGCACGTCCGAGCGCAGGATTCGAGATCGACTCCTCGGCCTCCTGGAGCTCGTGCCGCGCCGAGAGGAGGTTCTGGATCGCCGTGTCGTGGAGCGCCTCGGCGAGCGCCTGGCGCTCGCGCTCCTCCGCCGAGATCGCCTCCGCCATCAGGCGTTGTCGTTCCTCGGCGAGCTCGACGACGCGGTCCGTGCGCTTGCGGAGGACGGCCGAGAGAAGAACGGCGGCCGCCGAGACCCACGCCAGATAGCCGGCGTGGACTAGCACGAAGCGCGTCGCCTCCGGCTCGGAAGCCGACGGATGAGCAAACGCCTGGCCGAGATAGGCGGCGATCGAGCCCGCCCCGGCCACGGCCGTGACCGACGGGCGGAAGCGGAAGGCGACCGCCACGGGGACGAGGAAGTAGGCGAGCCGTGCCTGCGAGAAGGGGCCGCCAGAGAGCGCGGCGAGCGCCGTGATCGCGGCGATGTCGATCGCCGTCGCGATGAGCGCGAAGCGCTCGGAGATGGGCCGGATGTAGAGCCACGCGAGGAGCCCCGCGCTCCAGGCGGCGAAGATCACCAGCGTGATCGTGAACGCCGTCTCCGCAGGCTCGGGATGGGAGAGCTTCTGTCCCGCCGCGATCAGCGCGATCGCCGGGAGCCGCAGCCACGCAACCAGGCGCTCGCTTTCGTAGGCAGCCTCGGTCTCGGGCGCCGACCCGTCGGCCGCGGGCACCGCCTACTCGATCAGGCCGCGCCGCATCGCCTCTGCGACGGCCGCCGCGCGGTCGGAGACGCCGAGCTTCTCGTAGAGGTGCTGGACGTGGGTCTTCACCGTCGTGACGCCGAGGAAGAGCTCAGACGCGATCTGCGGGAGGCTCTTGCCGTCCGCGATCGACTTCAGGACCTGCCGCTCCCGCTCCGTCAGCGCGGGGGCATCGTTCGTTGCGCGTAGGCGGATCTCGGAGACGAGCCCTGAGGCGACCTCCGGGGGGACGACGTGCTCGCCGCGCGCGCACGCCAGAACCGCGTCCGCGATCTGCTCCCGGCGGGCCTCTTTCGGGAGGTAGCCGGCCACGCCGGCCTCGAGCGCCTTGTAGACGATGCCGCTCTCCGTGAACGCCGAGAGCATGAGGATCCGGGTCGGGTGGCCGTCGCGGATGACCGCATGCGTGACCTGGAGGCCGTCGAGCTCCGGCAGCTTGTAGTCGAGGACCGCGACCTGGGGCTCGTGCTCCTCGATCTGCTTCAGCGCCTGCCGTCCGTCCTCTGCCTCGGCGAGGACGTCGATCTGCCCCGTCGCCATCAGCGCACGCACGACTCCCTCGCGGTACAGCGGGTGGTCGTCGGCCACCACCACGCGCACTTTCTGGTCGGAGTTGGTCATCGCGCCCGAGTCAATCCTAGGCCGCTAGGCCGTGCTCGGCGCGTCTCCGAGGGTGACAGTGACCGTGCGCGTGTGCCCGCCGCGCGTCACCTGGAGCGCGAGCTCGTCGCCGGGCTGGTGCGAGCGGACGACATTCGCGAGCTGCGCCGGGGCCGTGATCGGCCGATCGCCGACCGCGAGGATCGCGTCTCCGCCGACGGGCACGCTCTCGCCGTCGACGGTCACCTGCTTCGAGCCGACGGCGAGACCTGCCTTGGCGGCCGGGCTCCCCCGCAGGACACGGACGACGAGGACGCCGTGGCTCGGGAGTCCCCGGACGATCCTCGCGAGCTCGCTGTCGATCGGGGCGACCTCGAGACCGAGCCAGGCGTGGTCGACGTGCCCGGTGGCGAGGAGCTTGGGGACGACGGTCTGGGCCGTGTTGCTCGCGATCGCGAATCCGATTCCCACGTTCCCCTGGTCGCTGCTGCCGCCGGTATCGATCTGGTCGTTGATCCCGACGACGCGGCCTTCGGAGTCGAGCAGCGGCCCGCCCGAATTCCCGTGGTTGATAGGGGCGTCGGTCTGGATCGCGTCCGGGATCCCGAGCCCGTTCGGTGCCTGGATGTCCCGTCCGATGGCGCTGACGATGCCCGCGGTCATGGTCCGGTCCAGACCGAACGGGTTGCCGATCGCGTACACGGTGTCCCCGACCTCCGCCTGGCTCGAGTCCGCGAACTGAAGCGGCTGGAGGATCGCGGGCGGCGCCTGCACGTGGATGACGGCGAGGTCCGTCGACGCATCGGCGCCGACGACCTTGGCGGGATACGTCGCACCGCCGGAGAAGCCGACCCGCACGTTCGACGCGTCCTGGACGACGTGGTCGTTCGTGACGATGTCGCCTTGCCGGTCGACGACGAACCCCGAGCCCCCGATCTGCACCTTCTGGGAGCTCGGCGGGGCGAAGAAGCTGCCGGGCACCTTCACGTTCTCGGTCGCCGAGATGACGACGACGCTCGGGGCAGCGTTCTTGTAGATCGACTCAGGCGCCAGCGAGCGGCCCGCCGTCAGCGCGGAAACAGGAGTGGCAGCCGTGGAGCGTCCCGGTCCCGGGCTCGTGGAATCGCTCGTCCCCCCTAGGGCGAGGGCAATCACCGCCCCCCGAGTCCTCCGACGAGCGCTGCTCCGGCGATCAGTGCTCCCAGGCGCTTCACGACTCCTCCTGCACGACGCGCGATCGGCGGTTCCTGTGGCCGCTCGCTGGTGAGTGCAGCCTCGTCACCGTCGAGGCCTCGGGCCATCGGCCGGGGGGTGGATCGGGCGGACGATCCTCGCCGACGGACGGATGACCCCGCGAACGTGCGGCGCGCGGTCCCGGGAATCCTGCGGGCGGCCCATGTCGACCGCCCGCGATCGGGGCGACCCTCGAGGAGGTCGTCCGCTTCTGGACGGCCATGGATGCAGCCAACCGTCAGGAGGTCACGATGATCCGCAGCATCCTCGCCGCGTCGGTGGCGGTGCTCACCCTGGCCGGCGGGGCGTACGCCAGTCCCGCGGCGACACACGCGTCGACCGTCAAGGTCACGGCCAAGGACTACTTCTTCGTGCTGTCCGCGAAGTCGGTGAAACCGGGCCGCGTCACCTTCGTGATCCGCAACGCGAGTGCGGCCGTGCACGACTTCGCGATCGCTGGGCACCACTCGAAGACGATCGGGCCCGGAAAGACGACCCGCCTCACGGTGGTGTTGAAGCCGGGCAAGTACCACTACTCGTGCACCGTCGACTCGCACGCGGAGCTCGGGATGAAGGGAACCCTCCGGGTCGCGCCCTAGTGCGCGCCTCACTTCACGAAGGAGTCGTGATGACACGTTTCTTCATCGTCGCCCCGCTCGTCGCGCTCGCTGTGGTGGCCGGCGGAGCAGCCACCACACTTGCCGCGCCCGGGGACGAAGCCCCCGGGGCGCCACCACCGGAGCTCGCCGCGTTCGCGAACCAGTGGCCCGCCCACAATCTCAACCTCGCGAATACACGCGCGACGACCGCGAGCGCCATCGACTCGACGAACGTCGCGCGGCTGAGGCCGAAGTGGCGACTCAAGCTCACGGGAGCCGGTGCGTTCGGCGCCTTTTCGAGCACGCCGATCGTGCTGGGCGACGTCGTGTACCTCCAGGACCTGAACAGCGACGTCTACGCGGTCAACCGTGCAACCGGCGCGCTCGAATGGAAGCACCACTTCACGAGCCCGAGCGTCGGGCCCAACGGCGTCGCCTTCGGGTACGGGAAGCTCTTCGGAGCGACGGAGACATCCGCGTTCGCGCTCGATCCGGCGAACGGCCACGTGCTCTGGAGCCGGAAGCTGACACGAAACACGAAAGAGGGGATCGACATGACGCCGGTCGTGTACAACGGCATGGTTCTCGTCAGCACGATCCCGGGCAACGCGAGGTCGTTCTACGCCGGCAACGGCGACGGCATCGTCTACGCACTCGACGCGCAAACCGGCGCGCGGAAGTGGTCGTTCAACACCGTCTCGGACGGAGCGAAGCTCTGGGGCGACCCGAAGGTCAACTCGGGCGGGGGCCTCTGGTACCCGCCGGCCGTGGACGCACAGGGACGCGTCTTCCTCGATGTCGCCAATCCCGCGCCCTTCCCCGGGACGAAGCGGTTCCCGAACGGGAAGAGCCGCCCGGGGGCCGACCTATACACGGACTCGCTCGTCGCGCTCGACGGCTCGACCGGCAAGCTCCTCTGGTTCCGTCAGGCCGTCCGCCACGACATCCGTGACTACGACCTCCAGGACTCACCGATCATCGGAAGCATTCCCGTCCAGGGCACGCCGACGGAGGTCGTGTTCGCCGCCGGGAAGATGGGCCGCGTCTACGCATTCCGCGCCTCCGACGGGCGGCAGATCTGGCAGAAGGCGGTCGGCGAGCACCGGAACGACCTCGGCCTACTCCCGGCGAAGAAGACCGTCCTCGTCCTTCCGGGAGAGCTCGGCGGAGTGGAGACTCCGATGGCGTACGACGGACGCTCGCTCTACGTCCCCGTCGTGAATCTCGGGTTCCGGTACACGTCGACCACGACGAAGCCCGCCGGTCCCAAGGGCCTCCTCGGCGGCACCGGGCAGCTCGTCGCGCTCAACCCTGCGAACGGCTCGGTTCGCTGGCAGCGGCGGTTCCCGGCCGCGGACTATGGCGCCGCCACTGTCTCGAACGACGTCGTCTTCACGTCGACCTTCGACGGGACGGTCTACGGGCTCGACGCGCGCACCGGCTCGACCTTGTGGTCCACGAAGGCGCCCGCGGGAGTCAATGCGTTTGCCGCGGTCGACGGCGACACGCTGCTGATCGGCGCCGGTGCGGCGAGTCCCGGCGTCAAGCAGCCGACCAACGAGCTGGTGGCGTACTCGATTCGCTAGCCGGCATCGGTCACCCGAGCGGTACCACCACCTCGAAGGGCCCGGACGCGGGCCCTTCGAGCTTTTGGCACCTTCGGCCGCCCGCGCGCGCGGGCTAGCCCTGCGAAAGCGCCGAGGGATGCAGGAGCGGCACGACCGGGTTCCAGCTCGCGGCCAGGACCGCGACGAGCGACGGCGGCGTCAGCAGGACGACGCGCCCGTCGCCGGACAGCCCTTTCGCGGGGCCGTAACCGGCGGGCGACCAGCGGCGGAGCGCTCCTCCGACGGCGAGCGAGGGCTCGTCGTCATGCAGGACGAACGCGCCGTCGGGAAGCTGGCCGAGCCGGGAGTGGTGGTGGCGCTGCGCCCGTGTCCCGGGATCGACGCGCTCGGCGTGGAGCCGTGCGTCCATCGCGTCCGCACCGATCTCGCCGGGATGGAGCCCGCTCCAGATGTCCGAGAAGCGGACGTAGTCCTCTCGGCGGCAGAGCGCGCACGGGCGGTGCCCCGCTGCGAGCGCCGTCGCCTCGTCGAGGAAGAAGAGCTCGGTGAAGCGGCCGGGCTGGAGGAGGGGGGAGCGCCGCCAGCCGCGGAACTCGAGCCTGCACGCGATCCAGCGCTTGCCGTTGTACCGCCGCCGGATCCGGCCTTGCTCGTCGTGCAGGCAGCCGCGATTTCCGTATACGAGACCGCGCGCGGGGTCGGCGATCAACTCGCCCGTCGGGGTGACGCGGTTTCGGAGCGGCACCCTGCCCAGTGTCCACTAACCCCGGTGGGTGATAGCGGACGGGCGCACGGAATGGGAATCTCGCTTAGCATCGAGGTTCCCAACGAAAGGGGGGAGTCGTGGAACAACACCACGGGTCCGAGAGCTACTTCGTCATCGGCGAAGGACTGCTCGGTGAGTCCAGGGGTGGCCGCGAGAGGACGCTCGCCGCAGCTCTCGAGGTTGACATCCCACCGTTCCGGTTCTCGCGAATGGGCCCGAGCGGAGTGGGCAAGCAGCTCGGTGACCCCATCCTCAACAAGATCGCCTCGGCGATGACTTCGGGAACCGGAGCGCAATCTCAGATTCCCGCGGGCTACACGTATGTCGGCCAGTTCGTCGACCACGACCTGACGTTCGACAGAACGGACGTCATGCTCGGCGACAACGTCGCGCCGATCGATCTCTTGCAGGGACGGTCGCCTACCCTCGACCTCGACTCCGTGTACGGAAAAGGGCCCAACGACCCCGAGTCGGCGGGCCTCTACGAGGCGGACGGGTTGCACCTGAAGATGGGGAAGACCATTACGGCCGGAGGGTTCACCGGCACGCAGGGGTTCGACCTGCTGCGCGGAGCGGGCTCGACGGTCGAGGAGAAGCGCAAGGCGATCATCGGGGACGAGCGGAACGACGAGAACCTCGCCATCGCGCAGCTACACCTCGCGATGATCCGCTTCCACAACCGGGTCGTCGACACGCTCGACTCGTCGATTCCGCCGGCGAATCGCTTCGGGCGTGCGCGTCAGAAGGTCGTCAAGCACTACCAGTGGATGCTCAAGACCGACTACCTGCCGCGCATCTGTGCTCCGGGCGTCGTGACCAACGTCTTCAACCAGGGTCGCAAGGTCTTCGAGGCGGACGCCAGTGCGATGGACGTGCCGACGATGCCGATCGAGTTCTCGGTGGCCGCGTTCCGGCTCGGGCATTCGATGATCCGCGACGCGTACAACTGGAACGTCGCCTTCGACGCGGGGGCGGGCACGCTCTTGTGGCTCTTCATCTTCACCGGCAAGAGCGGGGACCTCGGTGGCATGCCGCGCCTCGCAGCCAACTGGACCGGGGACTTTCGCCGGTTCTTCGATTTCTCGGAGACCCCGGTGCCGCGGCCGGCCTTTGTCGTGCCTCCGGCGAAATTCAACCGGGCGATGCGGATCGACTCGAAGATCGCGAACACGCTCGCGACGCTTCCCGGCCTCACTGGACCGGATGCCAACCTCGCGCTCAGGAATCTCAAGCGCGCGAAGATGGTCAAGCTCGCAACCGGGCAGCAGATGGTGGCGTTCATGAAGAACAAGGGCGTCAACGTCACGAAGTTGACGAACGCCCAGATCCGGGACGGCAACAACGGAGCGAGCCTCGCCAGCCTCTCCCCGGCGCAGCGCTCGTTGCTGTTCCAGCGGACGCCGCTCTGGTTCTACATCCTGCGCGAGGCGGAGTTCAATGGCGGAAAGCTCAAGGGCGTCGGGGCGCGGATCGTCGCCGAGACGTTCCACCGCGCGATGGAGGGAAGCAACCACTCGATCGTGCGAGACGAGGACTTCCAGCCGTCGCTCGGCCCGAACAACCAGACGTTCCGGATGACCGATCTCCTCTTCTTCGCGTTCGAGGGGAAGAAGGCGCTTATCAACCCGCTCGGAGACTGACAGCCGGACGGGTGGCGGATCTCGCGTTTCTCGAGCGTGCCGCGGATGGCGCGCCGGAAGGCCTGCTCGTCCTGCACCACGGCCGTGGTGCGGACGAGCGGGATCTTCTGCCGCTCGCGGATGTGCTCGACCCCGAGCGCCGCCTGCACGCGGTAACTCCGCGCGCCCCGCTGACGCTGCCGGGCTGGCCGGGCAACCACTGGTACGTCGTCCCGCGCGTCGGCTATCCGGACCCGGAGACCTTCCACGCCGGGTACAAGCAGCTGGCCGACTTCCACGACGAGGTCTGGGGGCGCACGGGAGTCTCGCCGGAGCGGACGGTGCTCGGCGGGTTCTCCATGGGCTCGGTGATGAGCTACTCGCTGGGTCTGGGCCGGGACCGGCCGGCGCCCGCCGGCATCCTCGCGTTCTCCGGCTTCGTGCCCGTGGTCGAGGGATGGGAGCCGGACCTCGGGCGGGCAGAGACAACGCGTGTCTTCATCGCGCACGGCCGGAGCGATCCGATCATGGAGGTCGGCTTCGCGCGTCGGGCACGCGATCTGCTCGAGGGCGCCGGCTTCGACATCGAGTACCACGAGTCCGACGCGGCCCACGAGATCGACCCGGCGCACCTCCGGTCGGCCACCGAGTGGCTCTGGGCCGGGCTGGGTTAGTCCTGCGGGTAGTGGCCCGGGCCAGGCCAGGGCGCGAAGACCATGAGCAGGCGCGCGCCGTCGGGGCTTCGGACCGTGCGGCGCTCGGTCGGCTCGAATTCGAGGAGCGTGCCCGTTTCGGCGCGCATCGTGTCGTCGCCGGCCTCGATCTCCACCGCGCCGTCGATGACGACCACCCAGGCGCGCTCACGAACCTGATGCTCGCCGAGCGCCTGGCCGGGCGCGACGCGGACGAGGATTGCGCGGCTGTCCTCCGAGTCGAGCACGACCGGCGAGCGCGTGCCGTCAGGCGCCTCGATCTCCTTGAGCTGCCACGAGCGCACGGCTGGAATCTAACGCCTCGGCAGGGAGAGCCACACGTCGCCGCCGCCTTGGCCCAGATTCGCAGCATGTGCCGATCCTCCATGGGCAGCGGCGATGGCTTCGGCGATCGCGAGGCCGAGGCCCGTGCCGGCGCCCGTGCGCGAGCCGTCGGCCTGCGCGAAGCGGTCGAATGCGTGCGGGAGGAAGTCGACGGGGAAGCCCGAGCCCTCGTCGCGGACGTGCAGCTCGACGTCGCCGTTGCGCGTCCGGGCGCTCAACCGCACCGTGCCGTCGCCGTGTCCGAGCGCGTTGTCGACGAGGTTGCCGAGCGCCTGCTCGAGGCGCATTCGGTCCGCCCTCACCTCGAGGGTGTCGGTGTCCTCGACCTCGATCGCGCGACCCGCGTCCGTTGCGCGACGCTCGAAGCGTGCGACGACCGTGTCGAGGAGCTCTTGCACGCGGAGCGGCGCCGGCTCGAGCGGGAGCTGCGATCGATCCGACCGCGCGAGCAGGAGGAAAT
The DNA here is from genome assembly GCA_963815895.1 of uncultured Actinomycetes bacterium. Classification (GTDB taxonomy): domain Bacteria; phylum Actinomycetota; class Thermoleophilia; order Gaiellales; family Gaiellaceae; genus GMQP-bins7. Next base: position 2,263,947 of record CAWFIP010000002.1, read on the forward strand.
CCTCGGCGAGCTGCGAGAGGCGGTCGGTCTCCTCAGCCGCGGAGTGGAGGGCGTCGGCGAGCTCTGCCTCCGAGCGTGGCCTCCGCAGCGCGAGCTCGATCTCTGCCTTGAGCAGCGCGAGCGGCGTCCGCAGCTCGTGGCCCGCGTCCGCGACGAAGCTCCGCTCCCGCTCGAGGGCAGCCTCGAGCCGTTCCAGCATGGCGTTCAGCGTCTCACCCAGGCGGGAGATCTCGTCGCGAGCTGCGGGCACCGGGAGCCGCCGGCCCGGCTCGGTCGCCGAGATCGCCGCCGCCTCTCGGCGCATGGACTCCACCGGGTGGAGCGCGAGAGTCGCGAGGGCGTACCCGAGCAGCGACGCGAGAAGCAGGGCGACCGGCGCCGCGACGAAGAGCAGCGTCAGCAGCTCCCGCACGGCATCGTCGCGATCCCCGAGCGACGAGCCGACGAGCACGATCCTCGGACCGCGCGCGGTGTCGACGGGTGCCGCGAGAACCCGGATGCGACCGTCGTACCCGGCGACGTGCGGAAGGACGAGCCAGGTACGTGCGTCCCGCGCGCGTGCGATCGCGCCTGCGTCCAGCAGCGCCCCTTGGACGCCGGGACTCTCGCCCACGACGATGCCGTCGGCGTCGAGGATCTGGACGACGCGCTCCTCGGGCTCGCCGGTTGCGACGACCTTGTCGCCGTTCTCGAGCTGGGCGCTGACCTCGACCAATCGGGCCTGCAGGCTCTCGTCGATCGCCTCGTCGAGCGAGGATCCGAGCCGGACGTAGAGGAACCCGCCGATCGCCGCCAGCACGACCGCCATTGCGAGCGCAAACGCAAGGGTCAGCCTGATCCGGATCGGGATCCTGCTCATCAGGCCCCCCCGCCGTCCCGCTTCATCCGGTAGCCCGCGCCGCGCACGGTCTCGATCGAGCTGCGGCCGAATGGCCGGTCGATCTTCTCTCGCAGGTAGCGGACGTAGACGTCCACGACGTTCGAGCGGTTCTCGTATGCGTAGTCCCAGCAGTGCTCGAGAAGCTGGAAGCGCGAGAGGACCTGACCGGGCCGCCGCATGAACGTCTCGAGCAGCGCGAACTCCTTCGCGGACAAGGCCGATCTCGGCCTCGCCGCGCCACACCTGGCGGGTCGCGGGGTCGGCGCGGAGGTCGCCCACCTCGAGGACCGTGGGTCGCTCGACGGGAGCCCGCCGGACGAGCGCTCGCAGCCGGGCGAGCAGCTCGGCGAACGAGAACGGCTTCGTGAGGTAGTCGTCCGCGCCCGCGTCGAGGCCAGCGACCCGGTCGTCGACCGAGTTGCGCGCGGTGAGCAGGAGTACCGGCGTCCAGGTTCCCGCCTCTCGGAGCCGCCGGCAGACGGCGAAGCCGTCGAGCCCCGGCAGCATCACGTCGAGCACGATCGCGTCGTACTCAGTTGCGGCCGCCATCCAGAGCGCGTCGTCGCCGGTGCGCGCGATGTCGGCGGACAGCCCCTCCTCGCCGAGCCCGCGCCGCAGCAGCCCGGCCATCTTCACGTCGTCCTCGACGACGAGCACACGCACGGCCCGATTGTCCGAGCCCGAGATGAGAGAAAGATGAGAGCCGGGCGGGGAAGGGCCGGCCCGGCTCTCCGTGGTGGTGCCTCGCTCGCTAGTCGTCGTTCTCGGCGCCGTTTTCCGACTCCGAGCCGGAGTCGTCGTTCGTCGCCGAGCCGACCTGCTTGAACTGGCCATCGAGGTGGATCTCGACCGCCGTTCCGTCCATCCGCCGAACCTCGACCTCGTACACGCCGGCGCCGTCCCCGTCCTGATGCTCCATCTCGAGGACGGTGCCGCCGCCGGCTGCGTCGAGCGCGGCGGCCTTCGCGTGCTCGGCGGCCTGGCCCGTCACCGGCGACTCCGACCCACCGCCGACGGCCTGGGCGATGCCGACGCCGCCGACTGCCAGGACCGCGACCGCCACGATCGCGCCGGCGACGAGGGCATATCGTCGATTCCGTCTCATCGCTCCTCCTTCTTCGTCAGTGGCTCGACCGTAGAGACCGGCGATGAAATGGCGATGAGAGCCTTCACCGCCTCCTGCCTCATCGACCGCGCGTGTAGCGCATGAGGTCCTCGCGGTCGCTCCCCCCGGAGACGCCGACCGAGAGCACAGGCCCGATCCCGCGAGCGTAGAACTTGTACTCGAGCACCTTCGGTTCGAGCGGGTTCAGTTCCCGCGTCATCACGAGCGTGCCCTTGCGGAAGTAGCCGAACGGCACCTCGACCTGCTCCGCCCGGCTGAATATCGCCGCGCGGTCCTCCGCGTGCCCCGCGTAGTACTCCTGGCGGTAGCGCATACCGGGCCGGGGCCTCGCGGGCATGACCACGCCCGCCAGCGCGCCGTCGACCCCGGCCTCCCAGGAGCCCTTCGTCGAGACGACCTTGCCGTTCTCGTACTCCTTCGTGTCCTCACCGAGGTACCAGAGGTTGCCGCAGGCGTCCTGCGCGTACCAGTCCTCCGTGACCTCGACCGGTCGGCCGTCCTCCGTCACCACGTCGTGCACGACCCTTGCCGTGACGCCGTTCGCGATCTGCCTCGTCTGCCTGCCGACCGTGACGACGACGCGCTGCCTCGTCCCGTCCGCATCGGTCTCGCGATACAGCCACCGGCTCCCGGGCCGCATGGGCCACCACGGGTTGTCGATCCGCGTGGTGAACGTCGCGGGGTCGATGCTCACGTTCTCCGACCCGCGCGGCAGCACGCAGCTCGCGGTTCGTCCGGCGCCTGCTCCCTGGCCACCCACGATCGCCGCGATGGCGACGGCAAGCACGGCGCCGGGCTTCACGATCTTCATCTCCGCTCCCTTCGCACGACTCATCGGTGCAGTCGTACGCCTCGCAGATGAGGCGGCGATGAGCCGCCGATGAGAGTGGCTAGGCTGGCCCGGTGTCGACCGGGAGCGCGCAGACCGCGATCGCGTTCACGACCTCGTTCGGGACGCTCGGCGTGGAGGCGACCGAGGAAGGCGTCCGGCGGGTGCGGCTGCCCGGGGAGGGCGGCTTCCCGTCGGCCGACGGCAGCGCCACGTCGGCGAGCGTCGCCCGGGATGCCGCGGCGCAGCTCACGGAATACCTCGCCGGCGACAGGGAGGAGTTCGAGCTCGAGCTCGACTGGGCGAAAGTCGGCACCGAGCATCGCCACCTCCTGGAGGTCCTCTGCGAGGCGGCGCCGTTCGGTGTCACCGTGACGTACGGCGAGCTCGGCCGCCGCGCCGGAATCGAGGACCCGCGTGACGTGGGGACGCTGATGGGCCGCAACCCGCTTCCGCTCGTCGTCCCTTGCCACAGGGTCGTCGCTGCCGACGGCCTGGGCGGCTACGGGGGCGGCCTGGAGCTCAAGTGCCGGCTCCTCGAGCTCGAAGGCGTGCTCCCTCTCCGCCTCGACCTCGGCGACGTCTGATCCGCCCGAGACGTCGAGCCGCTTGAATGGCTCAGATGCTGCTGGACGAGATCGCTCGCACGTCGGAAGCGGTCGCCGCGACCTCTGCGCGGAACCGCAAGACCGAACTGATCGCCGACTCCCTCCGTGCGCTCCGGCCCGAGGAGGTTCCCGTCGCCGTCGCCTATCTCGCCGGCGACCTTCCGCAGGGGTCGGTCGGCGTCGGGTGGGCCGCGCTTCGCACCGCCCCACCGCCGGCGCTCGAGCCGACGCTGGAGCTCCTCGACGTGGACGCCGCGATCGGCAGGATCGCGTCCGCGTCGGGGAAGGGATCCCAGGCGCTACGCCGGTCCGAGGTCGCGGAGCTCCTCGGCCGCGCGACCGAGCGCGAGCAGCTGTTCCTGAGGCGGCTCCTGCTCGGCGAGCTCCGGCAGGGCGCGCTCGAGGGCGTGATGCTCGACGCGGTCGCGAAGGCCGCCGAGCTGCCGGCCGCTGCCGTTCGCAGGGCGGCGATGCTCGCGGGCGACCTCCCTGAGGTGGCTGCCGCCGCTCTCGGAGGCGACGAGCTGGGCCTCGACCGCTTCCACCTGACGGTCCTCAGGCCCGTGAAGCCAATGCTCGCGCAGAGTGCCGAAGACCTCGAGGGCGCGCTCGCGAAGCTGAGCCCTCCGGCTGCGGTCGAATGGAAGCTCGACGGAGCGCGGCTCCAGGTCCACCGGCTCGGCGGCGAGGTCCGTGCGTACACGCGGAACCTCGCGGACGTCACCGAGCGGGTGCCCGAGGTCGTTCAGGCAGCGCTCATGCTTCCGGTCGATTCCGTCGTGCTCGACGGGGAGGCGATCGCCCTGAGGGAAGACGGCACGCCGCACCGCTTTCAGCGCACGATGAGCCGTTTCGGCAGCGGGAGCGAGGCCGCGTCGGAGATGCAGGTCCCACTCTCAGCGCTCTTCTTCGACGTGCTCCACGTCGACGGCGAGGACGTCCTCGACCTTCCCGCGCGGATGCGGAACGCGATCCTCGAGCGTGTCGTGCCCGCCGCGAACAGGGTGCCGAGAGTCGTCGCCGAGACGCTCGGCGAAGCGGAGCGCGCGCTTGCCGACGCGCTCGAGCACGGGCACGAGGGCGTCATGGTCAAGGCGCTCGACGCGCCGTACGAGGCGGGGCGCCGCGGCGGGAGCTGGCTGAAGCTGAAGCCCACGCACACGCTCGACCTCGTCGTCCTCGCGGCGGAGTGGGGCCACGGCCGGCGCCAGGGGAAGCTCTCGAACCTCCACCTCGGGGCGCGGGATCCGCGGACGGGCGGGTTCGTCATGCTCGGGAAGACCTTCAAGGGTCTAACTGACCGAGACTGCTCGCCTGGCAGACCGAGCGCCTGCTGGCGCTTCAAGGAGCGCGACGGACGGGCACGTCGTATACGTCCGCCCGGAGCTCGTGGTCGAGATCGCGTTCGACGGCGTCCAGACGAGCCGCCGTTACCCGGGCGGCGTGGCGCTTCGATTCGCACGCGTGAAGGGCTATCGGCCGGACAAGAGCGCGGACGAGGCCGACACGATCGCCGCCGTCCGCGCGATCCACGACGGACGTTCTGCTTGAGCGCCGGTCGCGACGCCGCAACCCGGTTCGCGGGGCAAGGGACGTATCGGTCGCGGCAGGCGGTCCTCACGGACTTCCCATCTGCCATTCCAGCCTTCATTCGATGATGGTGCCCCGGAAGGCCGTAGCGACCCTGAGGCGGTGGCGCGCCTCCCGCAATCCGGTCTCGATTTCGGCCAGAACCGCGACCCGATGTGACCTGCTGCTCGGGCGCGAGTGCTCTCGCGCACGTGGGCGAGCTCTCTCGCGCTCGATCGAGTCGCAATACCCATTCGCGGGCCCTCACCGACATCGCTCTAGGCCCCGCTGCAGTTCGGCTAGACGCCGGTCGCCGAGTACGCCTGTGAGGGCCGCCTCCGCCTCGCGGACGACCTCCCGCTCGATCTTGTGGAGCCGCGCCCGGAGCGACGCCCCAACGCGATACCCGAGAATCGAGGGTCTTAGGCGGAACGCGGTCAGCGCTGCTGGTGCCGGCGAGCCAGTCGCCTGTCTCCTGCGTAAGCGGCTCCTGACTCAGAGCGGCGGCGGATGAATAATGAGCGCAGAACAGTGCGCACGATGAGCAACACGTTCGCTCACGCTTCCGAGCGCGCGGACGCCATGCAGGCCGCACGAGCCGAGGATCAGGAGGTCGGCCAGCGCTGAGCGGTCGCGAAGGGCGGCGAACGGAGGCCCCGGATCCCACTCTGTGACGCGTTCAGCCCATGCGACCTCGCGTTCGATGGCCTTCCCGCCCGTCGCAGTCACGACCTGAAGCGCAGAGCCGAGCCTCTCGGCTAGGTCATCGGCGACTGCAAGTGCTGCAAGCGAAGATTCCGACCCGTCCAGCCCGACCACGACCCGGTTGGGATGCCAGCGCTGACCCCACTGCGGGCGAGCGAAAAGCACCGAGCCTGCCGCTTCGTGCAAGAGCGTGGCGGCCGTCTCGCCGGTCAGCATGCCGAGGAAGCGACTGCTGCTCCGACCACCGAGTGCCACGAGCGTGGCGTCGGACTCTTCGCAGGTATGCCGTAGGACGCGCTTCGCATCGCCTCGTACGACCTTGGTCGTGCAGTTGGGTCGGTTGCCCATGATCTCGACCGCCTTGATGCGGGCGCGTTCGGCCTCCTCCTCGAGTTGAGCCTTGTAGTAGTCGACCTGGAAGCCGGCGTATCCGGCAATCGCGGTGTCGAGAGCAGTGACGGCGAGAACAGCCTGACCAGGGGAACTCAGCGCCAGCGTCTGATGCAGCGCCTCGAAGCCGAAGTCGGTTCCGTCAACACCGACCACAACGCGCTCAAACACAGTCACGGCTGAAGACCTCGACGGCACCTCTCTCACCTCCGGGCATGCTTGGGGACAATACGGGCCTGGGGAGAAGGGAGACGCTCGCGCGCTGTTGCCGTCGGCGTGCGCCGCTCGGCGAAGACCGATCCGAGAGTGGCCGCGGTCAGAATCAAGACGATGACGGATAGAGAGACCGCAACCGGCAGATGGTAGGTGTGGCTCAGCGCCATCTTGGCCCCGACGAAGACCAGGATCGCCGCTAGCGCAAGGCGCAGGTAGCGGAAGCGGCTCATCATCCCGGCGAGCAGGAAGTAGAGGGCAAGCATCCCAAGTACCGAGAAGGCGTTGGCCGCGAAGACGAGGAAGGCGTCGTCCGTGACGGCGAAGATCGCCGGCACCGAGTCAGCGGCGAAGGCCACGTCGGTTGTCGCCACCGCCACCAGGACCGCGAGCATCGGTGTGGCAAGCAGGCGCTTCTCGATCCGAACGAAGAAGCGCTGGCCGTGGAAGCGCTGCGTCATCGGGACTAAGCGGCGCAGCAGGCGCAAGACGACGTTGCGCTCCGGCTGCGCTTCGGCGTCGCGGACGGACAGCCGGAGCCCGGTCGCGATCAGGAAGACGCCGAGTACGTACACGGTCCAGGAGAAGCGCTCGAGCGCGACAGCGCCGCCGGCGATGAAGACTGCGCGCAAGGCGAGCGCGCCGAGCACGCCCCAGAGCAATGCCCGGTGGCGGTACGGCGACGGGACGGCGAAGTAGGTGAAGATGACCGCAAGGACGAAGACGTTGTCGATCGACAGGCTGCGCTCGATCAGGTAGCCGGAGAGGTACGCCGTTGCCGCTTCGCCGCCGCGCCAGGCCCAAACGACACCGGTGAAGCCGACTGCAAGTACCAGCCAGATCGTCGTCCAGACCGCAGCTTCACGAAGCTCCACCTCCTGAGCTCGGCGGTGGAAGACGAGCAGATCGACAAGCAACACCGCCAGCACGGCGGCGACAAACAGAGCCCAGATCCAGAGAGCGACATCCAAACGAGTTCCTTCGGATCGAGTTCCGAAGGTCTCTCCGAGCCGCTCGGGCCCCGACGCTCCGGGCCGAAGCCGGGGTGACGAAGCGCCGAAGTGGATACTCCCCTTCGCCACCAAACGTACGTTGCCGGCCGCGATAGGTGGTGCGTGGTCGCACCGATTGTCGATCCGGGTTTTTGTCTTTTGCCTATTCACGGTGTACCTGCATCAACTTCAACGTTGTTCACAAACAGTTCAGTGATACCGCCTTTTTCACGAACTTTGCGGTTTACTTTTGTTTTATGTTTACGGATTTGACGCTCTAATTTATCTGTAATAAGATCAATTGCAGCGTACATATCAGTGTGAACTTCCTCTGCACGAAGAACTAATTGTGTCATCGGAATTGTTACTTCTACTTTTGCCTTTTTGTCATGGTAAACCTTTAAATTGACGTTTACGTTAGCATTAGGCGTTTCTGTAAAATAACGTTTAAGCTTAGCAATCTTCTTCTCAACATACTCTCTAATTGCTGGAGTTACCTCAATGTTTTCACCACGAATGTTATAGTTCATAAGTGAACTCCTCCTTTTCTTAGTAGAACGGGAAAGTACAAAAATTCTGATAAAGGGGTTACATTTTTCACCTTTATCATTGTCTCAACCTTATAAAATCCCGCTACTTTTTTTAAAAAATCTTATATCTTTATAATTCTATCTTTCCCCTTAAATCTCCTGCTAAATCATCAAAAAATTTAAAATTATGTCGAATTATTGACAATTGTAGTTAGGGACTCAATCCATATTTAAGGTAACCATTCATTCGCGAATTATTTTTTGGATTTAATTAAATTAGTATTTTAAAAAAGGATATTTTTGGGGATAATCGTCCTTTTTGCTAATTTCCTCTTTAAATCTTCTTGTCTACTAACAATCCCACAAATTCCATCATATTTGCATAGGTATCCAATAACTTTTTAGAGGGGATTTCTTTTATCACTTCGTGCGTAATATCGTCTATAACCGTTACATAGTAATCATTTAATCTATCATGTAGCTCAAACTTGATGGATGTGTTGACTGGAATTAAAAAATCATTCATCCCTTTGACAACGTCCTCCATCATCTCTTTATTGATTTCTGGTTGACCCTTATATGGTTGTTGATCAGGCTTTGTTAAAACATCCTCCATTCTTTTAGGTGGATTTGTTTTATCAACACTTGTCACTTTTGATAGATTATTAAAGTTTTGATTGTGAACCCGTTCGATCATCACCAACACGTCCTTTATATATAGCTGTCATTTTGATAGGTTATTAAAGTTTTGATTGTGAACCCGTTCGATCATCATCAACACGTCCTTTATATACAGTATTCTCCTTATCCTTTATATCGGCATTAAATTGAATATTTCAACATCTTTGATCCTGACTTTTTAAAATAAATAAACCTGAGTCACATGAACTCAGGTTGAATGATAAAGTTTTATACAAATTTATTTCGTCCAGCACCGATTCCAAACATAATGACAATAACACTAACGATAATTAATGTGATGAGCGGAACCGTCCACGAATGGGTCAAGTCATATAATGACCCGATTAATATCGGACCTACAGCGGCTAAAATGTAACCAATCGATTGTGCCATTCCCGATAATTCTGCCGCTTGTCTAGCATTTTTACTGCGAAGTCCCAAGAATGCTAAACCTAATGGAAAGGTACCTCCTAATCCAATTCCAATTAAAATAATACTTATAATCATAACGGGATAATTTGTACCAAATAACCATAATCCACTGTATCCCAAAACAGATGTCAATCCTAGGATAGCAGCAATGCTCCTTTGGGAACGGATATGTCCAGCCAGAACTGGGACAATAAATCCAGCCGGTAAGCCAATTAACTGCGTAAATGAAAGTAACCAGCCCGCAGTTGATACACTAGCACCGAGATTTTGTAGGATTTCTGGTAACCATGTAATCGTCACATAAAACAGAAATGACTGGAATCCCATATAAAATGCGACTTGCCAAGCAAGTGGAGGAACGCCAAATCGAGCTGTCGCGCTTGGTAACTTTAATTTCAGCACGCTTAGGTTCACTATTTTTCACTAAATAAATCCAAAGAAAAATAGCTAGGCTGGCTGGAATTCCCCAAACAAGCAATGCCGTTTTCCAACCAAGGTTTATGTCTATTGCAAGCGGCACACTTAGCCCTGACGCAATTGAAGCCATTAACCCCATCGCAGTGGAGTATACGCTAGTCATTATTCCGAATTTCAATGGATATTTATCTTTTATGACTACAGGCAAAAGAACATTACAAATCGCAATTCCAGCTCCGGTCAAAAATGTTCCTGTGAAGAGTAAAAAAACTACAGAAAATGAACGGATTATGATACCAACTAATATACATACAAGTCCCCATAATAAGGTTTTTTCATTTGATAATTTATTAGCGATTTTTGGAGTAATCGGTGACACGACTGCAAAAGCGATTAACGGCAAACTTGTTAACAAACTAACACTCCAGTAGGCTAGTCCAATATCTTCTTTTATCATTCCTACTACAGGTCCAACTGATGTAATCGCGGGTCTCAAATTAATAGCGACAAGGATAATGCCTGCTATGAGCAAAAAAGCATATAATGATTTTGGTTTTACCTTCGATGTTTGTAACACAAAAAATCTTATCTCCTTTAATTTCAATCCACGCATTCATGTAGAATGCGACAACCAATCTCAATCATAGTAACCTATTTTATGGCTTTTCGATTAAAATCAGGTTATTTCCTTTATTCTCATAAAGAACTACTATTATTATGCGGTTTTACACGTAAATTACTTACTGACACTTTCAAAGTTCGAATTTCATGATAGACTTTTTTAAGGCTCTTTTCTCAAACTTTGTTGCTTTTAGAGGGAGAAAAACCTAATTGTCATTTTTATTATGTTGAAATAACTTAATATTTCGAGAAAAGAGCTGCAAACTTAATACGAATGCGCAAAATAGCTATTACTACGTTAAAATCGGCTTTTGGATTTTAACAACAAACTTTACGAAAACAGCCTTTTTTAAAAAACACTAGACACAAAAAAACTAATCCCCAATCATAGGAATTAGCAATGATAAGATTATGTATGGCGGAGAAGGAGGGATTTGAACCCTCGCACCGGTTGCCCGATCTACGCCCTTTCCAGGGGCGCCTCTTCAGCCGCTTGAGTACTTCCCCAAAAAACAAAATGGCTCCGCAGCTACTGCTGAACTACTGCAGAATAATTAGTGGTATAAATTTAGAAAAAATAGCGGCCTAATATATGATATAAGGGGCTTAGCCTGGCAACGTCCTACTCTAGCAGGGGTAAAACCCCAACTACCATCGGCGCTGAGAAGCTTAACTTCCGTGTTCGGTATGGGAACGGGTGTGACCTTCTCGCCATTGTTACCAGACTATTAGGTTGAAGGATTGTTCCCTCAAAACTAGATAATTGACAAGTTCATTGAAATATTTAGGTTAAGTCCTCGACCGATTAGTATTTGTCAG
>CAWFIP010000003.1:0-205000 GCA_963815895.1 uncultured Actinomycetes bacterium
CTGGATGTGCCCAGCCGGCTCGTCGGCTGAAGCTGCGTGTCACTCATGCCCATGGAAGGACGAGACAGCCCGTAGCACCCTGGACGTGCGCGCCGAGGCTTCTCCCCGGTCGTCGCACGTCCAGAGTGGTTTCCAGGAGCCTGCAACCCCTACGAATCCGCTCCGCGAACGAGCTTCAGTCTTCCGGAGAGCGTGCTAGTTCGGCTCGAGAGGACGGTGCGAGCTTCACCGCTGCCGCGCGCACCGGCGAAGATACCGGTGCTCGACGGGCTGTCGACCTCCCAGGGACCGGTTCCGACGAGGCCCGAGGCGGTTTGGCAGATGTGGACCAGCTCTCGGATGACGAGGACGCCTCCATCCAGGCCAACGCGCCGAATGGCGGCGTTCGTCCAGCTTCCCGGTCCGCAGGGCTGCACGCTTCGATCCTGTGTCACCGAGACGGTGACCGTCGCATCTCCGAAGCCGTCGACCATGCCTGTTCCGGTGTTGATCAGCTGGAAGACTCCGAGGTCGGCGACGCGGTTCGTCACCGACACGGTGGTCTCATCGAAGGTCGCCTGGAGTCTGTTGGCGTGGTTCACTGGACCCGCAACGGCCTGCAACGCGAGCGTGCTCGCGAGTACGACGAGCGCCGCCGCCAAGAGTGACAGTCTGCGCGTGTGCTTCATCGCTCCTCCTTCTCCGTCGGTCATGGCTGCGACCGTACGCCCGACTGCTCCAAGGACGCTCCAAGTCAGCCGCCTCCCCAGGCCAGCCACTGCTCGTCGCCGCTCGACGGCGTCGTAACGCGGCCCTCAAGCTGTTCGCGTCGACCGGCTCAGACCGCCGCGACCGGTACAGGCCGCTGCGACCGGCCGCGAGCGGCTAAACCGGGCGAGCCGCGTGGCATGTGTGCGGCGCTGATGGGCGACCGCGCCTTTCGGACAGAAGCAAATGCCGTTGCAGGCACTTCTCAAGCGGGAGCGACGCCACGGGCGAGTCGTACTCAGGTTTCCCTCGGTCATCTCTTCAAAGACCTTCAAGGGTCTGACTGACGAGACTCTCGCCTGGCAGACCGAGCGCCTGCTTGCACTTCAGGAGAGCACGGACGGGCACGTCGTATACGTACGCCCGGAGCTCGTGGTCGAGATCGCCTTCGACGGCGTGCAGACGAGCCGCCGTTACCCGGGCGGCGTGGCGCTTCGATTCGCACGGGTGAAGGGCTATCGGCCGGACAAGAGCGCCGACGAGGCCGACACGATCGCCGCCGTCCGCGCGATCCACGGCGGGTAGCGCCTGAAGAGCGAGCATGGGTCGTCCGCGCTCTCATGTCGGGCAGTCGTCCCGATTGCACCTCCTGCAACAACGTGCGACTGTTAACGATGCCGTATACACGCCGAGGCAGCGTGAGCTCTTCCAGGCGCGGCCTCGCGACGTTCTCATCGGGAGGTAGGGATGAACTCAAAGAGCATGTCAGGGTGGATCGGCTTCGCCGGCCTTGTGATGCTGATCATCGGCGGAATCGACTTCTTTCAGGGTCTGATCGCCCTGTTCGAGGACGAGTACTACGTCCCCACCGGGTCGGGCTTTCTCGTGTTCGACCTGACGGGCTGGGGCTGGACGATGATCGTCTGGGGCGCGCTGCTCGTTCTCGCGGGTCTCGGGCTGATCGCCGGTCAGGGGTGGGCGCGTTGGTTTGCGATCGTGGTCGTGGCCCTGAACTTCATCGCCCAGCTCGGGTTCCTCGGCAACACCGATACTCCGCTCTGGTCACTGACGGTGATCGCGTTGAACATCATCGTGCTCTACGCGCTGACCGCACGCTGGAGCGAGAGTCAGGCCGAGCTCGACACCCCCCGCTAACGGTTCCCCCGGATCGAGGTCGTCGCGCCGCGTCGTGCGCGGCGGCCTCGCCTGCCGGGATGCGCTCAGCGCGCCTCGACATTGTGGAGACGACTGCTCGCAGCGCCCGAATAGACTCGCTCCACTGGTAACGACGAGAGGAGCTTCCTGATGACGCAGTACGGCACGCTTCGCCTGTGGTCGGCTGTCCTCGTGCTGGTCGGGGTGATCGGCCTGCTCGCGGCGGCCGTCGGGACGATCATCTGGGCGTTCGAGGTCGAGGGCTTCTGGCAGACGCTCGGCGTGCTGCTGATCGGGGGGCCTGTCGCGATCTTCTTCGCGACCCTGCCGATCGCGCTCGCGCAGGCGCTGCGGGCTCTCGCCGACGTCGGCGACACGGTCAGCGCGCGCTAGCGCAGACCGTCGGGTGTCGTCAGCTGACGATGCCCTGACAGGCTTCCGACTCGCCGATCGCCGTGTGCAGCTCTCCGCCGACGTCCTCGGTGCGGAGGGCGTCGATCGTCGACTGGAGCGCCGTGCCCATCGAGCTGAGCGCGGACCCGATCGCCGTGATCGCGGCCGGGATGTCGCTGATGTCCTCGACGTTGTCGACCGTCTCCTTGACGTCTGACTTCTGCTGCTCGACCGTGTCCTCCAGCGTCTGGATGGAGTCCTCTATCTCCTGACCCGACGCGGTGTCCGGCCGGCCGATGTCCTTCAGCTGGTCGACGAAGTCGTCTGTCGCGGACTCCGCGTCGTCGGCGGCCTCGTTCAACGTGTCCTCGTTGAGCGACGAGAGATCCGTGAAGCGATCCGTGATCTCTTGCAGGTTGTCCTTCCAGGAGCTGACCGCCGTGCAGAACTCGTCCGCCCACTGGTCTGCGGCAACGGCCTCGGACGACTCGTCGTCGCTGCCTCCGCACCCCGCCGCGACCAGCGCGAGCGCCGAGACGATCAATGCGGCGATGAGCATCAGGCGAGTCATGCGGCTTCGACCCTAGCACCGTCGGGACGCGGTCGCCGCGCGCCCGCCCGCGCTCTCGCGAGCCGCTTCTGGACGGGCACGATCGACCAGCACGCGACTTCTCGTAGGCGTGCCCGGCGGGTGCCGCGCTCGTCCGTGAGCGCGAGCTCGGCCGCGACACCCGACCCGCCCAGCGCGGCGTCGAGCAGTGCCCTGGCTCGCCGCCCGTGCCAGCCAGAGGTCACCAGCACGACCTCACGCGCGCCCCGCTCGTTCGCTACCGTTGCCGCCCCCACGGCGTTCCCGAGCGTCGTTCGAGCACCTCGGTCGAGAACCAGCTGAGTGCTCATGCCGTCCCAGGCTTCTGCCATGAGCTCCGCCTCGCTCGCCCTGCTCCGACGTCGCGACCAGCCGGACAGGAGGATGACGTCGTCCGGCCCTGCCTCCGTCTCGGCGCGCCGTAGGCGTGCCGCGCACACCGCGTGCAGCCCGTCCCGGCGGTCCGAGTAGCCGAGGACGACCACTAGGCGCGGCCCGGCGACCTTCGAGGTCATCGCCGTCCTCGACGGAGCCGGCGCCAGACGCCGTAGAGAAGGAGCGTCCCGGCCACCGTCACGACGAGCTCGACCGCGCGGCGTCCGCGCAGCTTCGACTCGCCGCTCGCGCGCTCTCGCATGTGCACGGGCACCTCGACGACGTGAAGCCCGGCCTCACGCAGGCGGAGGAGCGACTCGACCTCGGGTGCGCCGCTCTCGTACGGCTTCGCGAGGAGCGGCATTGCCTTCGCATTCACGGCGTACATCCCGCTCGTCGCGTCGTGGAACGGCCGGCCGAGCGCGGCGCGCATCGCCCGGCGGAGGACGGCCGTGCCGAAACGCCGGCTCGGGCTCGGCTCGTACCGGAAGGCCTCGTAGCCGTCACCGGTCGCGAAGCGCGAGCCGACCGCGACATCGGCGTCTCCGGCGCGCACGAGTTCCAGGAGTTTCCCGAGCTCGTCCACCGGATGCTGACCGTCGGCGTCGACGCGGCCCACGAAGGCGTACCCGTTCTCGGATGCGTAGCCGTACCCGGCTGCGATGCCCGCTCGGAGCCCTCGGTTCTCGCCGAAGGAGAGCACATTCGCCCCCTTGCCCCGTGCGATCTCGGCGGTTCCGTCGGTCGAGCCGTCGTCCACGACGAGGACGTCCGTTCCCGGGAGCTGGGTGGCCAGCTCGGCCAGCACGGCCGGGAGGTTCGCCTCCTCGTTCCAGGCCGGGATGAAGATGAGCGTGTCGCTTCGGTTCGTCACTCGAAAGGGTGATCGCTGGATGGGGGGATTGTCAGGTCGGGCAAACGTCCGTTGAGTTAGTGCGGAGCGTCAGGTCGATCTATGGAGGCACGCGTGCACGGGGATCGCCGCAGTCGGGCAACAATCAGGGACGAATCGGGACAGGTAATCATGTTGGCTGCGCTGGCCATGGCAGCGATGCTTGTCATGGTCGCCTTCGTGGTCGACATCGGCAAGGCCTATCTGGTGCAGCGTCAGCTGCAGGCGGGTGTGGACGCGGCCGCGTTGGCCGGCGCGCAGCACCTTCCTGATCCGACGGACGCGACCACGACCGCACAGGACTACGGTCCCTCGGCCAGCGAGAAGAACGAGGTCAAGCTCGGCGACAACGTCACGACGACGGTCACGATGCGCTGCGTGGCGTCGGCACCGGGGTGCAACCCGACGCTCGGCAACTACAACGCCGTCAAGGTGCACGCGACGTCCGACGTCGGCCTCCTCTTCGCGCGGATCCTCGGGATCAACAAGCTCAAGGTGAAGGCGACCGCCACCGCGTGCTCGCCCTGCACGGCAAAGCCGCTCGACGTCATGCTCGTGCTCGACCGGACTGGCTCCATGTGCCAGACCGGAAACGGTACTCCCGACCCGAGCTGCACGGACCTCAAGAACGCGAAGGACGGCATGCGAGCGTTCCTCGGCTTCATGGACCCCACGCTCGACAGCGTGGGACTCGCGGTCTTCCCGCCCGTCCCGAGACAGAGCAAGGTCGGCTCCTGTCCGAACAAACCCTCCTCGAGCGACGCGTACTACGGCTACGACTCGTGGTGGCCGAACTGGATCGCCGCCGCCCGCGAACTCGGGCTTGGACCGCGGGTACTACACGATCGTCTCGATGTCGAACAACTACCTCTTCAAGGATGCGCTGGGGAACTGGGTGCCGAACGGGTCGTCCTGGATGTTCCAGTCCATCGGCATGCCCGGTTCCGGGAACGGCGGCTGCATCCAGGGTGAGGGCACGACCCACTACGCGTCGGCGGTCGAGGAAGCGCAGCACGAGCTCTCGATCCACGGCCGCGGAAATGTCCAGGACGTGATCGTCTTCCTCTCGGACGGCGCGGCGAACACGTCGCCGACGAAGCTGCCGACCGGGCACTGGCGGAACACGGTCTTCTGGCGGGATCGCCCCTGCGGAGCCGGAGTCCAGGCCGCGACGAACGCGAAGGCCGGGGGCGTCAAGGTCTACACGATCGGCTACGACCTCGACGGCGGCACGGCCACCCCGGAGCAGTGCCGCAAGCCGAACACGGACGGCCACCAGAACGGGAGCAACCCCCAGGAGTCCGGCATGGACGCCGAGAAGGCGATCAAGACCATGGCCAGCACCGAGTGCGGAGACGGCGACGACCCCTGCTTCTACAAGAAGCCCGACCCGGGGAGCCTGATCGGCATCTTCACGAAGATCGCCGCCGATCTGCAGCGGCCGGCGGCCCGGCTCATCGACGACGACACCCCGTAACGAACGATGCGAGCGCTCTCGACACGGAGGCCTGTGCGCAGGTCGGAGGAAGGTCAGGCGATGGTGGAGTTCGCCCTCGTCCTTCCGATCCTCCTCCTGCTCGTGATGGGGATCATCCAGTTCGGGATCGTCTTCAACAACTACGTGACGCTGACCGACGGCGTCCGCGCCGGCGCCCGTCAGGCGGCGGTCAGCCGCACGCTGCCCGACCCCGTGACTCCTGCGAAGAACCGTGTGAAGTCGTCGGCCGCGGGTCTCGACGCGGCCAAGCTCGACATCACCGTCACGCCGCTGAACCCGGCGGACGGGACGGCCACCTGGGTGCAGGGCGGCGACGTGACCGTGGAGGCGAAATACCCGTTCAAGATCAAGCTCTTCGGCGTCGTCGTCATGGACGGCAAGCTCAAGAGCAAGACGACCGAGCGCGTCGAGTAGCGTCAGATCACGTTCTGCTCGGGCCGTGGCGCCTCGAGGGCGAACCGGTCGACGGCGAGCGGGGACACGTCCACGAACGGCTCCTTCCCGAGCACGAGGTCGCGTACGACCTCGCCCACGGCGGGCGCCTGCAGGAAGCCGTGCCCCGAGAACCCCGTCGCGTAGAGGAAGCGCGAGACGCCGGCTGCCTCTCCGATCAGCGCGTTGTGGTCGGGCGTGACCTCGTAGTAGCCCTTCCAGCCGCCCGCGATCCCGAGCTCGAGCAGGCGCGGTAGCCGCCGCTCGGCGACCGCGGTGACCCGTTCGAGCCAGGCCGGGTCGGTTGGCGCATCGAAGCCGGCCGCCTGGTCATGGTCGGCCATACCGAAGAGGAGCCCGGGCCCTTCCCGGTGGAAGTAGAAGCCAGTCGAGAAGTCGATCGTGAGCGGAATCTCGTCCGGGAGCTCGGCGGGGGACGTGTAGCCGACCTCGCGCAGGACTGGCTCGACGGGAAGGTCGATCCCGGCCATCCGCGCGAGCTCCGGTGACCAGACCCCCGCGGCGCACACCACGATGCTCGTCTCGATCTCGCCGTGTTCGGTCCGGACAGCCCGGATCTCCGAGCCCGCGGCCTCGACGCCGGTGACCCCGCAACCCGTCAGAACCGTGCCGCCGTGGCGCCGAACCCCAGCCGCATAGCCCTGCACGACGGCCTCCGGGCTCGCATGCCCGTCGAGGGGCGAGAACGTCGCTGCGAGCACGCCGTCGAGCCCGGCGAGCGGGCAGAGCTCCCGGGCCTCGTCGAGTGTCACGAAGCGGCTCGGCACGCTGTGCTCGTTCTGGAGCGCGACGCTTCGCTCGAACGACTCGACGTCCTCCGGGCGATCGAGGAGGAAGAGGTAGCCGACCTGCCTCAGGTCGATCTCGGCGCCGGGGCGCTCGCCGAACCGCTCGTACGCGTCGATGCTGCGCAGGCCGAGCTCGATGTTCAGCGGGTCCGAGAACTGTGCGCGGATTCCGCCCGCCGCGCGGCTCGTCGATCCCGAGGCGAGCTCGGCTCGCTCGAGCATGCACACGTCGATGCCTGCCTCGGCGAGGTGGAACCCGATGCTCGACCCGATCGCGCCGCCGCCCACGACGACGACGTCCGCGCGCGCCGGAAGCCGTCTGCCCGTCGCTGGGCTCATCCGCGGACGAGGTTGCGGAGGAAGAAGCCGAGGTTCGCAGGCCGCTCGGCGAGCCGGCGCATGAGGTACGGGTACCAGTCCGGCCCGTACGGGGTGGCGACCAGGACTTTGTGGCTCTGAGCCACTAAGTCGCGCTGGAGCCCTGGGCGGACGCCGTAGAGCATCTGGAACTCGAACCGGTCGCGGCCGGTCCCGGTTCGCTCCGCGTACGCGTCGATGCGCGCGATCAGGCCCTCGTCGTGCGTCGCCGCGGCGATGTACGCGCCAGCCTCGAGGCCCCGCTCGACGAGCGTCGCGTAGGCGCTGTCGACGTCGGCCTTGTCCGGATAGGCGATGGCCGCGGGCTCGAGGTAGGCGCCCTTGACGATGCGCAGGTTGGGCTCGAGTGGCAGCAGCCGTTCGAGGTCGGCCGGCGTGCGGTAGAGGTACGACTGGAGCACCGTGCCGACGTTCTCGTGGCCCGCGGCCCGGAGGCGCTCGTAGATCCGTAGCGTCGGCTCGACGAACTCGGACTGCTCCATGTCGATGCGGATGAAGTTGGCGAGGCTCTGTGCGTGTGCGACGAGCCGCTCGACGTTCCCGTACGCGACCTCCTCGTCGAACGAGAGCCCGAGGTGTGTGAGCTTCACGGCGACGTTCGCGCGCAGCTCCTCCGCGCCGAGACGGTTGAGGACCTCGACGTACGCGTCGACGACTCGCGCCACGCCCGCCTGGTCGTCGATCGCCTCCCCGAGCAGTGTCGTGTTCGCATGGAAGCCGGCGTCGTTCAGGCGGCGGAGGACGACGACGCACTCGTCGAGCGTCTCGCCGGCGACGAAGCGGCCCGCGCCGAGGCGCATCCCGTAGCGGCGGACTCCCCGCTGCATGGTCGAGCTGTCCGCGGCGTGGAGGATCGCTGCCCGCGGCAGGCCCGTGATCGCGGCCGGGAGCCTCGCCACCTAGTCGAGCTCCACCGAGACGCTCTCGCCGACCTCGACGAGCGCGTAGTGGCCGGATGCGACGGGGCCGGGGTTGACGACGCGCGTTCGCCCGACGTCGTCGATCCCGCGCGCTTCGTGAATGTGCCCGCAGAGCAGCAGGTCGGGCTGCTCTTGGTCGACGAACGCGCGGAGCGCCTGGCTGCCGACATGCTGTCCGGAGCGGAGTCGGTCGCAGGCGGTCGCGTACGGCGGCGCGTGAGGGCAGAAGATGCGGACAGGCACGCCGTCGATCTCCGCAAGGCCTGTCTCGGCGCGGTGCCCGAGCTCCTCGTCCGGCACCTCGTGCGGCGTGTGGAGCGGCGAGTGCGGCGCCGCGGAGGCGCCGAAGAAGCCGACGCCGTCGATCTCGACCCCGCGCCCATCGAGCGAGATGCCGAGCTCGACGAGCCGCGCGTCGATCTCAGGTGAGTCGCAGTTCCCAGCGACGGCCAGGAGCCGGGGAGCAAGCGGCCTCCAGCCGGCGACGGCGCGCTCGGCGTCGTCCGGCGTCCCGAACGTCGTGATGTCGCCGCCGACCACGAGCACGTCCACTGGGCCGGTCCGGGCGACCGCGTCGCCGACCGCCTCGAAGCGGTCGTGGACGTCGACGACGTACGCGATCCGCACGGTCTAGTTCAGCGAGGGGTCGGGCGGCATGAGCGCGAGGACGCTGAATGGGCCGCCCTTGCGACGGAGCACGTCGCTCCAGAGCTCTTCCGGGTCGGCCGTGAACACGTCCTCCGGGTCGGCCGGCTCCACTATCCAGCTCCCTTCGTTCAGCTCGTCGTCGAGTTGCCCCGGCCCCCAGCCGGCATATCCCGCGAAGACCCGGGCGCGGCGGAGCTCGCCGAGCACGTCCGGGTCGATCTCGGCCGGGAGGAACCCGATGTCCTCGAGCACGAGCGCCTCCGCACGGTCCGGCTCGGCGAACTCGGCGAGAACGACGATCGCGGACGGTTGCACGGGACCTCCGACGTGGACCGGCGTCGCGCCGTCGACGAGGGCTGCGAGCTCCGGCACCGCCTCGTCGACGGTCGAGTCGGAGGCACGGTTGAGGATGACGCCGAGCGCGCCTTCCTCTCCGTGGTCGCCCACGAGGACGACCGAGCGGCGGAAGTTCGGGTCGACGAGCCCCGGTCCCGCGACGAGGAGATGCCCCTTCAGCGACGACACGGGCATATCATCGCCGCATGGAGGGTGTGTCTCGCGAGATACGGCTCGTCGCGCGCCCCAGAGGCTTTCCGGACGACGAGCTGTTCGAGGTCGCCGAGGCCCCGATCCCCGATCCGGCGGACGGGCAGATTCTCATCCGGAACGCCTACTTCTCGGTCGACCCGTACATGCGGCCGCGCATGAACGACGTCCGCTCGTACGTCGCGCCGTTCACGCTCGGGGAAGCGATGACCGGAGGCGCGGTCGGCCGCGTCGTCGCCTCGAAGAACGAGAAGCTCGCCGAGGGCGACTGGGTCCTGCATCAGCTCGGCTGGCGCGAGTGGGCTCTCTCCGACGGATCGGGCGTCCGCAAGGTCGACCCGTCCGTCGCGCCCGTGTCGACGGCGCTCGGTGTCCTCGGCATGCCCGGGTTCACGGCGTACTACGGGCTGTTCCACATCGGAGAGCCGCAGCCGGGCGACACGGTCTTCGTCTCGGGCGCCGCGGGTGCCGTGGGCAGCGCTGCCGGACAGATGGCGAAAATCGCAGGCTGCCGCGTCATCGGGAGCGCGGGCTCGCCCGAGAAGATCGCGTGGATCCGCGAGCTGGGCTGCGACGGTGCGTTCGACTACCGCGACGTGCCGGTCGACTCGGCACTGCGCGAGCTCGCGCCCGACGGCATCGATGTGTACTTCGACAACGTCGGCGGCGACCACCTCGAGGCCGCGATCGGCGCGATGCGGAACCACGGCCGCATCGTCGCCTGTGGCTCGATCTCCCGCTACAACGACGTGGAACCGAACCCCGGGCCGCGCAACATGTTCATGGTCGTGACGAAGCGCCTCCTCTTGCAGGGCTACATCATCAGTGACCACTACGAGCACTTCCCGGCCTTCATCGAGAAGGCGACGGACTGGGTGCGTGAGGGCCGCCTCGCCTACCGCGAGACGGTCATCGAGGGGATCGAGAACGCTCCGAACGCGTTCGTCGGCCTCCTGCGCGGCGAGAACCTCGGCAAGATGCTCGTGCGCGTCGGGCCGACGGACTAGGCCGGCCGGCACCGGCGCCTACGCGGGTTCCGAGCCGGCCCGATGCCGCTACGCTGGCGCCCGTGACGCGGTCTGTCATCGTCTCGGCGGTCCGCACGCCGTTCGGCCGCCTGGGCGGAGGCCTCGCGAAGTTTCCGGCGACGGAGCTGGGCGCCATCGCCCTCCGCGCGGGTCTCGAGCGCGCGGGCATCGAGGCTGCAGAGGTCGAATACACGATCATGGGGCAGGTCCTCCAGGCAGGGGTTGGCCAGGCACCCGCCCGCCAGGCGGCGATCGGCGCCGGGATCCCGAAGGAGGTTCCCGCCGACACGATCAACAAGGTCTGCGCGTCGTCGATCCGCGCCGTCGAGATCGCCGACCTCATGATCCGGGCCGGGAGCCATGAGGTGGTCGTCACGGGCGGCATGGAGTCGATGTCGAATGCGCCCTACCTCCTGCCGAAGGCCCGCTTCGGCTACCGCCTCGGCAACGGCGAGGTGGTCGACCACCTGGTCTTCGACGGCCTCACGTCGTCGTTCGACGGCCTGCACATGGTCGAGCAGGCCTCGCTCGTCTCGCGCGAGCTCGGGATCACCCGCGAAGAGCAGGACGAGTGGGCGTATCGCTCGCAGATGCGCGCGGCCGTGGCGCAGGACGAGGGCCGGTTCGACGACGAGATCGTCCCGGTCGGGGACGTGGCCGCGGACGACGGAATCCGGCGCGACACGACGCTCGAGAGGCTGGCCGCCCTCCCACCGGTCTTCGACCCCGAGGGGACGACCACGGCCGGAAACGCGCCCGGCGTGAACGACGGGGCATCGTGCGTCGTCGTCTGCTCCGAGGAGTTCGCGGCCCGGCGCGGCCTCGAGCCGCTCGCGACGATCGTGGCGCAGGGATACGTCGCCGACGAGTACGCGTACCTCGCGCGCACACCGGCGCGCGCCGCCGAGCGCGCGCTCGCGGCAGCGGGACGCTCGATCGACGACGTCAAGCGTGTGGAGATCAACGAGGCGTTTGCGTCCGTCGCGAAGAACTCGACTCGAATGCTCGGGGTCGACGAGGAGATCGTGAACGTGAACGGCGGGGCCGTTGCGCTCGGGCACCCGATCGGCGCTTCGGGCGGGCGGATCCTCGGGACGATGATCCACGAGCTTCGCCGCAACGGCGGCGGCCTCGGCCTGGCAGCGATCTGCTCCGGCGGGGGCCAGGGCGACGCGCTTCTGGTCGAGGTCTGATCCGGGCCCTCCTCCTCGGCTGCATCGCCGGCCTCGCGCTCGCCGGGCCCGCGGCCGCGTGCGTGTGCGCGGCCCAGCCGATGGACGAGCGGCTCGACCAGGCGGATGCCGCGGTCGTGGGCCGGATCGTTGGGCCCGTGGAGGGTGATGCGGGTCCCGGCCACCAGCGTCTCCTCCGGGTCGACGTCGAGCAGCGCGTCAAGGGAAGCGTTTCGAGCGACCTCGTGATCAGGGCGCCTGTCGGCACCGACTGCGATCTGCCCGCGCGCACGAACAGGAGCATCGGGCTGTTGTTGACTGAGGCACCCGACGGGGTGCTTCTCGGGTCGGTCTGCAGCATCGCGAATCCCGGCGAGCTCGTCGTCGCAGGCGGCGAGCCTCGTGGCGGCGTGATCAAGGTCCTCATCGGCTTCGTCATCCTCGCGCTCGTCCTGCTCTGGTCCGTCAGGCGGCTGAGGCGGGGTGCCCGGCCGGACCTTCCGGGCGCTCCGCGGCCCTAGAAAGGCTCCCCTCGACGAGGTGAGGCGCGCGCTTCCGGCCGCTCCTAGACTCCCCCGGTGGCCGCCGCGAAGTCCTTTCCGCACGTCCTCGTCGTCGGAGCCGGCCAGATGGGGGCCGGAATCGCGCAGGTCGTCGCCGCCTCGGGCAGAGATGTCTCGCTCCACGACTCGCAGCCTGGCGCCGTCGAGCGCGCGCTCGAGGGAATGGGCCGGAGCCTCGCGAAGCTCGCCGAGAAGGGCGGCGCGGACCCGGACGACGTCCTGAGGCGCGTGACACCGGTGGACGAGGTAGTGCCCGCGGACCTCATGATCGAAGCCGTCGTCGAGGACGTCGAGGTCAAGCGCGAGCTGTTCGAGCGTGCGGACGCGGTGCTGCCACCCGGGGCCGTGCTCGCTTCGAACACGTCGTCGATTCCCATCGCCTCGCTCGCGTCGGCGACGGGCCGACCGGACAGCGTGATCGGGATGCACTTCTTCAATCCGGTCCCGGTGCTCCAGCTGGTCGAGGTGATCCGGACGGATGAGACGTCGGAGGAGACGTCCGCAGCGATCGTCGCGCTCGCGCGCGACCTCGGGAAGACCCCGGCGGAGGCTCGGGACTTCCCGGGCTTCGTCTCCAACCGGATCCTCATGCCGTTCATCAACGAGGCCGCCTACGCCCTCAGGGACGGCGTCGCCGAGCCGGACGCGATCGACACGATCGCGAAGCTCGGCTTCGCCCATCCCATCGGGCCGCTGGCGCTCGCCGACCTGATCGGCCTCGACACGTGCGTCGCGATCATGGACGTGATGCACGAGGGACTGGGCGACCCGAAGTACGAGCCGTGCCCGTTGCTGCGGGAGCACGTCGCGGCGGGTCGCCTCGGTCGCAAATCCGGACGCGGCTTCTACGAGTACTGACATGGCGGACGAGCGGCTCGATGCAGAGCTGGCCGTGCAGGGTGGGACGGACGAGGCGTTCGTCGAAGGCGTGTTTCGGCTGGTGCTGCGCCGCGATCCCGATGCCGAGGCGCTCGAGCGGGCGCTCGCGAAGCTCGAGGAGGGGACGCTCTCTCGGGCGGCGCTCATCCACGAGCTCGCAACCAGCTCCGAGTTCGGGCGGGTGCAGGAGCTGGACGACGCCGTCGCGCTCGGGCTGGGCGCGCGCGAGCGCGGCGAGCGCATCCGCTGGCTCCAGGCGTCGCCGGAGACGGACGAGCGCGTCGTCGAGGTGCCATGGGTGCTCTCGCGGCTACGCCCGGAGGGACGGGTGCTCGAGATCGGCTACGCGTTCGCCGAGACCGCATATCTCGGTGCGCTCCTCCGCTCCGGAGTCGAGCTCGTGGGCGCGGATCTCGCGACCCGTGACGTCAACGGGCTGGAGACGGTCGAGGCCGACGTCCGCGAGCTGCCGTTCGCCGACAGCTCGTTCGATCAGATCCTGCTCGTGTCCACGCTCGAGCACATCGGAGCGGACAACGAGCGGTACGGCCTCGAGGGCGAGCCCGACGCGGAGGCTCCCGTCAAGGCGCTCGGTGAGCTCCGGCGTGTCCTTCGCAGCGACGGCAGCCTTCTCGTGACCGTGCCTCTCGGCGAGCCGGGCGACTACGGGTGGTTCCGACAGGACGACGAGCGAGGTTGGAACAGGCTGTACGCGCATGCGGGGTTCTTCGTCGCCGAGCAGGAGGCGTACGAGCTCACCGAGGACGGCTGGCGCGCGGCGCCGGACTTCGACGCAGAAGGCGTGATCTACGGGACGAAGGGGCCCGCGGCCGCGGCCGTGCTCTGCGCCGAGCTCAGGCCGGGCCGGCTCCGCCGCCTGATCACCCCCAGCGGCCTCTGGACGACGGCACGACGCCGCGCCAGGCCGCTCCGTCACCGCCGCGACCCCCGGGGCCGGCAGGACGACTAGGCCTTGTGGCTCCGAGCCACGAGGCGGAACGACCCCCGCCTATAGTGCGTCGGCGATGGATTTCGAGCTGACGGCGGACCAGCGGGAGATCCAGGCGCTCACGCGGGACCTCGCCGAAGCCGAGATCGTGCCGAACGCAGCGGCCTGGGACCGCGAGCACCGCTTCCCGAACGAGCTTTTCCCGAAGCTCGCCGAGCTCGGGCTCATGGGCGTCTGCGTGCCGGAGGAGTACGGCGGCGCTGGCGCGGACTTCCTTTCGTATGTCCTCGTGCTCGAGGAGCTCTCCCGGGCCGATGCGGGCGTGGGGGTGACGGTCGCCGTGCACACGAGCGCGTCGACACTTCCGATCCTCGTCTTCGGGACCGAGGAGCAGAGGGCGCGCTTCGTGCCGCCGCTTGCGCGCGGCGAGCAGATCGGGGCGTTCGCGCTCACGGAGCCGGGCTCGGGGTCCGACGCAGGCTCACTCCGCACGCGGGCGGAGCCTGACGGCGACGGCTGGGTGCTCACGGGCGCGAAACAGTGGATCACGAACGGCTCGGTCGCGGGCACGTTGGTCCTGTTCGCGCGCACGGACGAGTCGACGGCCGGCGCACGTGGGGTCTCGTGCTTCGTGCTCGACGCGGAGCACGTACGGGTGACGCGCGAGGAGGAGAAGCTCGGGCTGAACTCCTCGACCACCTCCGACCTCGTGCTCGAAGGCGCGCGCGTCGGCCGCGACCGTCTCCTGTTCGAGGAGGGGCGCGGGTTCCGGGTGGCGATGGCAACCCTCGACGGAGGGCGCATCGGGATCGCGGCGCAGGCACTCGGAATCGCGCAGGCCGCCTACGACGTCGCGCGCGCGTACGCGCTCGAGCGCGAGCAGTTCGGGCACCGGATCGCGGACTTCCAGGCGATCCAGTGGAAGCTCGCCGACATGGCGACCGAGATCGACGCGGCGCGCCTCCTCGTCTACCGCGCTGCCTGGCGGAAGCAAATGGGTCTCCCGCACACGGCCGAAGGTGCGAAGGCGAAGCTGTTCGCATCCGAGATGGCTCGCCGGCAGACAGCCGAGGCGATCCAGGTGCTCGGCGGGTACGGCTACACGAAGGAGTTCCCTCTCGAGCGGTACTACCGCGACGCGAAGGTCACGGAGATCTACGAGGGCACGAGCGAGATCCAGCGGCTCGTGATCGCGCGCTCCATCCTCGGCAAGCAGCTCCGCGAGGAAGCCGCTCCTCAGGGCGCCCACTCGTAGCGCGCGTCGGGCTCCTGCTCCATGTTGCCGCTGCCGTCGGTGAGCTCGACGAGCCGGAACCCCTCTCGCTCGTACAGCCGCCGCGCCCCGGCGTTCTCCTGGAACACCCAGAGCTGCATCCCGTCCGGCAGGAGCGCCTTGGCGTGCGCGAGGAGCGCCGTCCCGACCCCACGGTTCTGTGCCGCCGGATCGACGTAGATGTGGCTGAGATAGCCGGGCTCGATCCCGATAAAACCGACCACGGCGCCGTTCTCCTCTGCGACCCAGGCCTCGTGGCGTTCGACGATCCACGCGCCGAGCTTCGGTCGGTCCTCGTCCGGGATGCGCGGGAGGTAGGTCATCCGATCGCGTGCCTGGACGAAGACGTCGCCGACCGCACCCGCATCGTCCGGCGTCGCGCGTCTGATCACCGACCTACTCTACGGCCGTGCCCCGCGACCGAGACGAGCCCGTCCGGCTGACGAAGATCTACACCCGCGGCGGTGACGCGGGGGAGACGTCGCTCGGGGACGGCTCCCGCGTGTCGAAGCTCGACGAGCGCATCGCGGCGTTCGGGACCGTGGACGAGGTGAACTCCATGATCGGCGTCGTCCTGGCAGGCGAGTGCCCCGCGAGCATCCGCGACGTGCTGCTGCGGGTCCAGAACGAGCTCTTCGACCTCGGCGCCGACCTCTCCGTCCCGCTGTCGGAGGAGGGTCGCCTTCGTGTCAGCGAGAGCCAGGTCGAGGCGCTGGAGCAGGACTGCGACCGGTTCAACGAGGAACTTCCGGACCTCAAGAGCTTCATCCTTCCGGGAGGCGGCGAGGCCGCCGCCTGGATCCACGTCGTGCGCGCTGCATGTCGCCGCGCCGAGCGCGACGCACTGGAGGCGTCCCGCGCCCACGACGTCAACGCGGCCGCGCTCCGCTACCTGAACCGCCTCTCCGACCTGCTCTTCATCCTCGCCCGCTCGGCGAATGCCGTCGAGGGGCGGGAGGAGCCGCTCTGGAAGCCTGGGAGCTCGCGCTAGCGTTCGCCGGTTCCTTCGTCGCGGGTTATCTGGGCTCGATGCTGGGCCTCGTCCTCGGGACACTGCGCCTGCCGCTGATCGTCGCGGTCACCGGGAGCCCGATCTCCGCGGCCGGCACGAACATCGCGATCTCCTCGGCGTCTGCGGCCGCCGGGGCGCTCAGGCACCTGCGCGAGGGACGCGTGGACTGGGGGGTGGTCGCCTGGACGGCTCCACCGTCGATCGTCGGCGCCGTCGCCGGCGCGCTCCTCGCGGACGACGTGTCGGAGAGCCTGCTCTACGGCCTCATCGCTGCGGTGCTCGTCTGGAGCGGCATCGACCTCACGCTGCGGCCGATCAAGGCGCGTCCGCGCGAGCGGCTTCGGGTCGCGCGCGGAGGGGTGCTCGCATTCTTCATCGGCGGTCTCGGCGGGGCGGTGGGGGTCATCCTCGGGACGTTGCGCATGCCCGCCCTCATCCGCTCGGTGGGAATGGACGTGCGCCGGGCAGCGGGGACGAACCTTGTCGTGGGCTTCCTCCTCGGCGTGTCCGCGTTCGTCGTGCATGCGGAGGAGACAGGCGTCGACTGGGGCGTGCTCGGCGCCGGGCTCGCGGGTGCCATACCCGGCGGCTGGCTGGGCGCTCGGGCCACGGGTCGCTTCTCCGAGAACGGGCTCCGGCTCGCGCTCGGCGCGATTCTCGTCGTGGTCGGTCTTGCCTTCGCGGTGCAGGCGGCGTTCTGACGTACTGCGGGGCCGGGTCGGCCCTACGCCACCGCCGGCCAGCTGTCGCTGAGCCAGTCCACGAGCTCGTCCGCGGGCCGCGGACCGGCGACGTAGAAGCCCTGCGCCAGGTCGCAGCCCCAGTCGCCGAGGACATTCCACGCCTCCCGCGTCTCGACGCCTTCCGCGACGACCTCGAGCCCGAGGGCATGGCCGATGTTCACGAGGCCGCGCACCAGAGCCGTGTCACGTGGGCTGCGGCCGACGCCGTGGACGAACCCCGCATCGATCTTGAGCTCGTGGAGGGGCAGCATCCGGAGCGACGCGAACGAGGCAGCGCGGCCGCCGTCGTCGAGTGAGAGCCTGATGCCGAGGCCCATGAGCTCGGCGAGGACCTCCTCGTCGAGCTCGGAGCCGGCGCCCGGCCCCGCCGGGACGACCTCGAGCGTCAGCCGGCGTGGCCGGATCGTCGAGTGGCGGAGGAGGTCGCCGAGACCCTCGACGAACTGC
Source organism: uncultured Actinomycetes bacterium (assembly GCA_963815895.1). GTDB lineage: Bacteria > Actinomycetota > Thermoleophilia > Gaiellales > Gaiellaceae > GMQP-bins7. The sequence goes on from CAWFIP010000003.1 coordinate 17,389, forward strand.
GGATCGTCGAGCAGCCGGTAGGGGACGTTGACCGAGACGCCGAGCGTCGTGCCCTTTTCGGCCCAGTACTCGGCCGCCTCGAGCGCGTCCGACACGACGAGGAACGTCAACTCGCGCGCGAGGGGCGTGCGCTCGACGTGCGGTACGAACTCGGCCGGCGGCATCAGCGCCTGGTCGGGCAGCCTCCGGCGCACGAGCGCCTCGGCGCCGCGCGGCGCGCCCGAGCGGAGATGGATGATCGGCTGGTAGAGGACGACGAGCTCCTTGCGCTCGAGCGCGGACTCGACGTCGCGGACGATGCCTGCGTCCACACCGCGCCGGAGGAAGATCGTCTCGTCGGTCGTGTCGCGCTTCGTGGCGTACATCTGGCCGTCGGCCCGCTGCAGCAGCTCCTCGCTCGAGTCTCCGTCGTCGGGGTACACCGCCCAGCCGATGCTGCCGTCGATCTCGACCGTGGAGCCGTCGACGTTGAACGGCCGCCGGAGCGCCTGCCGGAGGCGCCCGACGAGTGCGGCCGCCTGGTCGTCGTCGGCCGTGGCGAGCGAGAGCACGACGAACTCGTCGCCGCCGATCCGGGCCACGGTGTCGCTCGAGCGGACGATCGCCTCGAACCGCTTCGCCAGTGCGCGCAGGACCGCGTCGCCGGCCCGGTGGCCGCGAACGTCGTTCACGTCCTTGAAGTTGTCGAGGTCGACGAGGATGAGCGCGAACGGCTCGCCGGAGCGGCGGCTGCGCTGCAGGGCCTGATCCAGGCGATCCTCGAGCAGGACACGGTTCGGGAGGCCGGTCAGCGGGTCCCGGACCGCCTGCGACCTGGCGCGACGCAGCCGCCAGTCGAGGGCGATGCCGCACGCAGCCGCGCCGAGAGCGAACAAGCTCAGGGCGCCGACAACGCGGTCCGCGTTCCCCTGGAGCGCGACCGCCGCCGCCCCGGCTCCATACACGAGCGCCGCCAGAATGAACGCCCACGCGAGCGTGCCGCCCGTCCTTCTCCTATCCCCCACGCTTCACCTCTTGTCCTCCCGCCCCCTCGACCCAGTCCCTTGACCGTAGCCGGTGGGGGCAGATTCCTCGCCCCTAGAACGAGTGACCCCGTTCCCTCGAACGAGGGATCGGCGACGACCGCCAAAGCCTCATCGCACGGTCGATTGCGGCTTTCCGCGTCTACCCGAAGGGGGATGGGTGCCCCATCCTGGCGACGCGCGCACGAAGGAGGGACGCGACTGATCCGGAATCCGGGCGCGTGGACCTCGGCGCCGGAGTTGTCGGCCTGCTCGTCGGGCTCGCCGTCGGCCCGATCGCCGACCGCGTGGCGACGAACGCCCCTGTTCTGCGGCCGTCCGACGACGACCCGGACGCAGTTCCGGAGCGGCGCGCGCTGCTCGCGGGAGCGTCTCGCTCGCGGCTGTTCCCGCTCGTGGTTGCGGCCACCGGTCTGCTCGGCGGCGCATGCGGCCTCGCCTTCGGGCTGACCGCGACGGCGCTGATCTCGGCTGTCTTCTGCTGGATCCTCGTCGTCATCACGCGGACCGACCTCGAGCACAAGCTGATCCCGAACCGGATCGTCCTGCCGGGCACTGCCCTCGTGCTCGTCGCCCGCACGCTCGACGAGCCGTCCGTTGCGTGGATCCTCGCCGCGCTCGCCGCAGGAGCCGTTCTGCTCGTCATCGCGTTCATCTATCCCGCCGGTCTCGGCATGGGAGACGTGAAGCTCGCCGCCTACCTCGGCGCCGGCCTCGGCGCCGCCGTCGTAGTTGGCATCTTCATCGGCTTCCTGGCCGCGTTCGTGCCCGCCGTCGTGCTCCTCGTCAGGCACGGGCGGGCGGCGCGGAAGGCGGCGATCCCGCTCGGCCCGTTTCTCGCGCTCGGCGCGGTCGTCGCGCTGTTCGTGGGCGACGACGTCCTCGACTGGTACCTCGGCTGACAGAGCCTGCCAAGGCTTTGCCAGGCCGGTGCGCACGCGGCCAAGCACCCTTCGGCGGGTCAAGAAAGCGCCTGAAAAAGCCGATCTCTGGTGAATGGAACGTGCATCTGCGCGTGCTCGCGTACCGCGGCCGCTCGACGCTGCGGTGTTCGCCGCGGCGGTCCAGGCGGCCGCACACGAGGCCGCAGGCGAGCAGGAGCCGGTCATGGGCATCGACGCGGCGGTCGCGTCGCTCTACGAGTCGATCGACGGCCTCTTTCCTTCGGTCTTCGTCCTCGAGCACGGGCATCTCTGGCTCGTCGCGCAGCGCGGGTACGCGGTCGTGCCCGACGGAATCGGCGTCGAGCAGGGAATCGTCGGACGCGCAGCCCGTCACGGACGCGGCCAGCTCGTCCTCGACGTGCACTCGGATACCGACTACCTCGAGGTGCTCCCAGCGGTCGTCTCCGAGGCGACTGTCCCGCTCCGCGTCGACCGCGTGACGGTCGGCGTTCTCAACCTCGACTCCGAGCGGCCACTGCCCGACGGCACGCTGAAGCTCCTCCGACCGCTCGCCGCAGCGCTCGCGCCGAAGACGGCGACGCTCCGCGCGTCGGGCCGGCTCGACCTGTCCGCGCTCGCGCGGCTCTTCGTCTACCTCGGCAGCCTGCGCGACCCGGGCGAGATCGCAGCGCTCGCGTCTGCCTCGTTCGCCCGCGTGCTCCGGCTTCAAGCGACCCAGGTCTGGATGTGGGACGAGGTCGGCCGGCCCGTCGAGCTCGCCTCGTGGGCGTCCACGCCCGAGGATCAACCGCTCACCCTCGACGAGCTCGAGACCGCGCGCGGCCTCGTCGACCCCGGTCTCGTCCATCAGCTCGTGGACGTCCGCGGGCCGCGCGGCAAGAAGCGCACGGGCGGACCTGTGATCTGGCTCCCATTGCGCGCGAACGGCGAGGACATCGGGGCACTCATCGGGACGGGCGGAGGCGCCGTCAGTCCGGAGAATCTCGATACGGCCGCGGTGCTCGCGGCGCACTCAGCCGCGTCTCTCGACGCCGCGCTCGCCCTTCGGCGCGAGCGGCAGAGCGCCATGACGGACGCGCTGACCGGAATCCTCAACCGCCGTGGTCTCGAGGAGCGCCTGGAGCGAGAGGTCGCCGTCGCCCAGGAGCGCCGCATGCCGCTGAGCGTGCTCGTCCTGGACTGCGACGACTTCAAGGACATCAACGACCGGGCCGGCCACGAGTTCGGCGACGCGCTCCTCAGGGAGGTTGCCGAAGCGCTCAGCAGCTCGCTTCCCGACAACGCCGAGGTGGCCCGCCTCGGCGGCGACGAGTTCGTCGTGATGCTCCGCGGCGCCGGCGCCGAGACGGCGGTGGAGCTCGGCGAGCAGATCCGCAGTGTCCTCGCGGACGGATTGACCGAGGCAGGGTTCCCGCTGCGCCTGAGCGGAGGGATCGCGACCTACCCCTTCGACGGCGCCACGCCCACGGCGCTCCTGCGCGCGGCGGATCAGGCTCTCTACGTCGCGAAGGACGCAGGCAAGGACCGCATCTCCACGTTCCGCGACGTCGTTACGCGCGAGGAGACCGAGCCGGCATCGGCTGCCGCGACAATCGCGGAGGACCGCCGCCGTACGCCCCGCAGGGACGGCTCGGTGCTCTCCGACGCACTCGCCGCGGCACGCGCCATCGAGAGCGAGGAGACCGTCGAGGGCGTGCTCGAGCGGCTGTGCAAGGGTCTCGTCTTCGTCGTGGGCGCCACCGGCTGCCAGGCTTCCCGCGTCGTCGGCTCCTACCTCGTCGATGCGGCGCGCCACTCGCTCCGCGCGGTGTCCCTGGGCCACGAGGCTGCATACCGGATCTCGGACTTCCCGCTGACCGCGGAGACGCTTCGGCTCGGTGAGCCGCGCTCCGTGTCGTTCCTCGAGAAGGAGGTCGACCCGGCCGAGGCGTTCATCCTCCGCGAGCTCGGAATGAACGCGCTGTTGATGCTCCCCCTTCGCATCAGGGGTCGCTCGTGGGGCCTCGTCGAGCTCTACGAGATGCGGATCAGGCGGTTCACGGAGGACGACGTCTCCCTCGCCGAGTTCCTCGTCTCACAGGCCGAGCGCCGGCTCGAGGAGATCGCGCCGGTGGCCGGGACGCGCGAGCGCCCGCCGGTCTACGAGCTCCCAGCCGGGTCTGACGGCCCGGACGCGACCCGCTCGAGATAGGCGCACGTCCTCGCGTCGCCCGGGAGCGGCGCGCGGCCGAGGCGGGTCACGAGGTACGTCTTGCCCTCGTGATCGATCTCCTCTCCGCGGCGAAGCGTCCGCGACTCGACCTCCACGAGGGTGTACGCGGGGCCCGGGACGAACAGTAGCCCGACCGGCTGCTCGCCCTCGAGGTCGTTCGGACGGGTCGCCGGCGGGCCGGCCGAGAGCTCCGTGACCTGTGTCGCCTGCCTCGCCTCGAGCTGCTCCTCGCGTGCGGCCAGTGCCCGCTCCCGCCGCTCGATCGCTTCGCGCTTGAGCTCGACGGCGCCGAGCTCGCCGCGCCGCCGCTCGAGCTCGGCCTCCTCAGCGCTCAGGCGGGCACGGCGCTCGGTCACTTCTCGGTTGAGCTCCTCGACCTCGGCCTCGCGCTCGGTCAGATCGGTCGTCCCCAGGCGAAGCATCCGCTCGACGGACGCGCGCATGTCGCGAAGAAGCTCCTCCCGGCGCTCGAGGTCTTCCATCGCCTGCTCGAAGCGCGCGGCCTGCTCCTCGAGCTCGTGGCTTCGCTCGGCCAGCAGCCGCTCGAGCTTCTCCTCCGGGCTTGCGGCATGCGCGAGCACCCGCCGCGCCACGTCCGTCTCGACGCTCGCGGGCGCCTCGGACGCCTCAGGCGCTGCCTCGCTCGCCACGGGAGCTTCGTGCTGCGATTCGTGCCGCCGCCGGATCCGCACGTCCTCAGTATCGCTAGGCGTTCGCCGCCGTTCCAGAGGGTGCCGCCCGGCAGGACGCGAAAGCCGGAGGGACGATCCTAAGCCGTCGTTTTGGATTGTCCCTCCGGGGCTCACATCTTCTCGTAGCTGGCAACGCCTCGTCGCAGCGCACGGCCCCGAATCAGGGGGTCTAGCCGGCCGCGGGCTCGGTCGATATCTCACTCATGGACGCAGAAGGCGCACGTCAGCTAGCTGCCAGGCTCAAGGCGGGGGTCTGGATGGGCATGCGGGTCGAGCTCGTCGACACGGGCGGCGAGTCGCAGCTCAGCGCCGGAGACCGCGGTGTCGTCGAGTCGATCGACGAGCACGGGCGGGTGGTCGTGAAGTGGGACCGCGGCTTCTCGCTCGAAGTCGACCCGGAGCGCAGCCCGCTCCGGCGGCTCGCGGCCTAGCCCGGCACATCTCGCCTGTCTGCAAAGCGGCCTTTGCGGCGGGCCTCAGAGCGCGAGCGGCTCCCAGCGGGGCAGCGTGAACTTGAGGCTTGTCGGGCCACCCGGCGCGCTCTCGACGTGGAACGTGCCGCCGAGCATGCGCACGCGCTCGGCGATCCCGACGAGCCCGAGCCGGCCGCGCTGTGCAGCCTTCGCGAGTGCGCGCTCGACCTCGAACCCCATCCCGTCGTCGGCGATGCGGACCTCGATCGCGCTCCTCCGCGCGCGGACGCGGACGTCCACCGAGGAAGCGCCGGAGTGCTCGCGCACGTTCGCGAGCGCCTCCTGGATCGCGCGGAACACCGTGATGCGCTGCGCGGACGAGAGCGAGTCCGGGTCTCCGCGGATCTCGAGCGTCGCGGCGAGGCCGGAGCGCTCGGCGAAGTTGTCCACTTCGCGGTGCAGGATCTCGCCGAGCGGGCGGCTGAGCACGCTCTTCGTCTCGAGCGAGTGCGCGATCTCCCGCAGGTGGCGGTCGAGGTCGACGAGCCTGGCCGTGAGGTCCTCGAAGCGGCCGTACGCGAGCTCCCGCTGCTCCTCGAGCACGAACGGATAGACCTGCTGCTGGAGCAGCTTCACCTCCGCGGCGAGCGCCAGTACGTCCTGGATCGGCCCGTCGTGGAGGTCGAAGCCCAGGCGCATGAGCCTCCGCTCGGAGGCCGCCACGAGCGTCCGCTCGCGCGTGCTCGAGTGCTCGAGCAGGTGCTCGCGCTCGACGATCGGGGCCATCGAGGCTGAGGCCTCCGCCAGGTACGCGTCCGCGATCTCGTGGTCGACGGAGCCGCAGCGCCCGACGATCGCGGCGTACGGCTCGCCGAAGCGGCTCACGCAGGCGGAGCGGAGCTGTGACCCGCCGAGCAGCGAAAGCCGCGAGCGGCGACGCAGGACGCCCTTCGCCTCGGCGCGCACGCGCCGCGTCGGCTCCTCGGTGCTTCCGAGCGAGAGGATGCACTCGATTCCCTTCGTCGTCCGGTGCCAGACGGATGCGTCCGCCAGGATGTCGAGCCCGAGCAGGAGGTTGAGCTGGATCTCGAGCGCGAGGAGCGGGGGCAGCTCGAGCAGCCGTGCGTTGCCGGCGGTCTCGCGGAAGAGAACGAAGCGGGCAGCGGGCAGCGGGAGTGCACACGCCTCGGCGACCGCCGCGGCCGCCCCCCGGATGTCCGCTGCGTCCAGCTCGAGCGCGGCCGCGAGCTCGACGACTGCCGACGCCGCGTACCAGACCGACGCGAGGTCGTCGCCGATCTCGCCTACGCCACAGCCGTTGCGGACGTTGTGGGAGCGCTGAAGCACGGACTCGAGCGCCGGACGGACGTCCTCGCCGCAGCCCTCGACGAAGTACGCGTGCAGCCGTGCGAGCCGGTCGGCCGGCTCGACGACTCGCGGTCTCCGGTGCCCGACGGCGTGGGGGAGGGGGAGCGCGACGCGCGGGTCGAACTGTGCGCCTGCCTCAGACACCGTCCGTCACGTCCCTCAGGCCGTCTCCGCCGGGGCGATGGGGGCGACCCGCTCGGCGAGCATCCGCTCGATGTCCAGGAGAAGCTCTTCGGTCTCGTTCCAGCGGTCGAACACGCGGAGACCTGTCGGGCTTCGGCCGCCCGCGTCGGCCGCGATTGCAACGGGGAGGTCGGGTCGCCTCACGCGTGCCGCGTTCGCGGTGCGGAGCGCATCTGCGACCGCGGAGCCGCCGTCGAGGACGACGAGGTCGATGTCGGGCTCGACGATCGCGTCGGGAAGCTGCTCGGGGGACGTCAGCTCCTGGACCTCGAGATCGCGGCCTTCGAGCAGGAAGCGCGCCAGCTTGACGAACCGCGGGTCCCGGCTCGCGACGAGAACGGAAGCGCGTGCCTCCTGCATCTCGTCGTCCCAGGACGAGCCGCGCTCGGCGCGGAGCTCCGTTGCAGTCCTCGACGCCCAGGCGACGCGGTCGCCCACCTCGAGGCCGCGCCGTTCGCACTCGCCTGCGGCGAGCTCCACGACCTCGCGCGCGCCGCGGCACGAGACGGTGCGCCAGGGCGCGACGGCGCGCTCGATGCGGATGACGACCTGATCGGAGTCGAGGAAGACGACGTCGATCGGGAAGCGCATGAAGGCCGTGTGGACATTCCACGCGGGACGGAGCACCATGCCCTCGCCCGCCTTGAGCCCGCGGCGGCCGAGCAGCCCTCGCATCCGGCGGTGTGCGCGGTCGGCGACGATGCAGCGCTCACAGACGACCCGACCGTCTTCCCGCCGAAGCGTCAGCGTCGCCATGGGCCTCCTAGAGCACTTCGAAGATCTTGATGAAGGCCGGGACGAGCAGGACGATGAACATCGCCGGGAAGATCAGGAACGCCAGCGGGAAGAGCATCTTGATCGGGATCTTCTGAGCCGTTTCCTCGACCATTGCCTTCCGCCGCTTCCGCATCTCGAGCGCGAGGTTCCGCATCGTCGTCCCGATGGACACACCCAGCCGCTCGCCCTGCGTCAGCGAGCGCACGAAGATCCGCATGTTCGAGCAGTCGGCGCGGCGCCCGAGGCTCTCGATCGCCTCGTTCACCGAGAGGCCCATGCGCTGCTCCTGAAGCGTCAGCCGAAGTTCCTGTCCGAGCGGGTCGGGGAGGCTTTCGGCCGCCACCCGCATCGACGCGAGGATGCCGAGGCCTGCCTCGATCGTCACGACGAGGAGGTCGATCATGTCCGGCATCGTCCGGTCCATCGCCTCGAAGCGCAGCCGCCGGCGGCGCTTCACGTAGTACATGGGGAGGAACCAGCCGAGCACGCCGCAGCCGGCGCCGAGCAGCAGGGCGAGGATGCCCGAGCCGCCCGCGAGCGGGACCACCCAGAGGGTGATCGTCGCGAGGAAGATCGCGAGGATGACCTGGTAGCCGAGGAGCTTCCGCGGTGTCGTCCCGTACATGCCGGCCGACAGCAGCGTCATGCGGAGCTCGGACTCGCTGAACCGGCTGACCTTCTGCGATGCGACATCGCCGAGCCAGCCAGCGAGGCGATCGAGCGGCCGCCGGCCAGGGGACTCGGCAGCCCGGCTCGCCGCCTCGGCGACGTAGCCGTAGGTGCCGATCTGGTCGAGGAGGCCGACTGAACCGGTGTCCTTGCGGAGGTTCGCGACGAGGATCATCACGCCCGCCCCGAGCATCAGCACACCCACGATCGCGATCAGTTCCAGGCCCATGTCCCTACACCTCGATCTCGACGATTCGCTTGATGACGACGGAGCCGGCGATGAGCATCAGGACCCAGAGCACGAGGAACGCGCGTCCGACGTTCGTCGCGGTCAGCGGGTCGAGCCAGTCCGGGTTGATGACCATGAGGAAGGCGACGAGGACGAGCGGCAGCCCCGTCAGCACCCAGCGCGCGAGGCGGCCCTGCGCCGTCAGCACGCGGATCAGTCTGCGGATCTCCATCCGGCCGCGGACGTTCTCGACGACGCGGTCGAGAACCTCGGCCGTGTTGCCGCCGGCCTCGCGCGAGAGCCGCGTGACGATCGCGACCTGCTCGATGTCGACGTTCTCCATGCGGCGCGACGTCACCATCAGCGCCTGGTCGAGCGGGATGCCGAGCTGCTCGTCCGACAGGACCCGTCGGAACTCCGACTTCGAGGGCTCGATGCCGCCGTCGACCATGACGTTCATGGCGCCGACGAGGCTGTGGCCGGCGCGGAGCGCTCCCGCGAGCACCTCGAGATTGTCCGGAAGCTGCTCGCCGAACGCCTTGCGCATCGACGACACGCGATGCGTCACGTAGAAGCGCAGCACGAACGGGGCGGCGAGGCCGGCGAGGAGCCCGAAGAGCGACTGAAACACGATCGCGACCACGAGCGACGCGACGATCCCGGCGATGAGCGTCCAGCCAGCCAGCGTCGTCGCGGAGGCGCGGAACCCGCCGAGCTCGACGTCCTTCTCGAAGGACTGCCACCACTCCTGTCCGGCAACGCGCCGTTGCGCATGCCCCGTGAGCATTGACGCGACCTCGGCACGGCGGATGCTCGACTCCTCCTCGGTCGGGACGCTCACGTACTGCGCCATCCGCCGCCTGATCGACCTCGAGCGGACGTCGAAGGCGGTCAGGATCGCGAAGACGAGCAGCGCGAGAACCGACACGATCACGAAGACCATGAGGACCGGCGAGAGGATCACCTGGTCGATCCAGCCCTTGTCGAACGAGCCCAGCCTCGGGTCGAGCGAGCCGAGCGCGGGCAGCGCGAGCTCGGGCGACGTATACGTCGCGGTCGCGGCCGGGAAGCCGGCCACGCGCGCCTTCACGACCGCCTTCGTCTCCGGCGGCAGCAGCGACGTGTAGCGAAGCGTGTACTCGCTCGAAAGCCGTGAGCTGATGCGGGCGAAGATCGGCCCGAGCGCTGCCGGGGACGCGCTCTCCGCGTACGTGCCGCCGGTGTTCGAGGCGATGCTCTTGAGCGCAGCCGGGTCGTACTGCTTCGAGCGGAGCCCGACCGTGATGACCCGGATGTTCGCTTCGTCGAGCGCCTCGAGGGCGTCGGCGCGGCTCGCATCGGAGCCGACGTCCGTGCCGTCGGAGAGCAGGACGACGGTCGTGCGCTCGAGCCCCGACTCCTGGGCGAGGTCGGAGACGCGGACCAGGGCGTCGTAGATATGGGTGCCCTCGGCGAGTGCCGGGGCGTTGGCGACCGCGGCCGCGAGCTCGGCCCGCGACTTCGTGAAGTCGACGAGCACGGCGTCGTCGGGGCCGAATACGACTACCGCGACCGGCAGCTTCGCGCTCCGCTGCGCGAGGAACGCGCGGGCCGCGCGCATCGCGCCCTGGATCGGCGCGCCCTGCATGCTGTTCGAGGCATCGATCATGAGAACGACGCCGTTCGCGGCGCCCGGAGCCTCGACGCTCAGATCGGAGGCCGGGACGCCGTTCTCGGAGAGCGACACGCTCCCCGGCGTGACCGCTCGGCGTCCGGGGATGCCGAGCTGGAAGACCTTCTCCGGGAACCCCGAGTCGCGGGCTTCGCGGAGGGTGGGTGCGCTCGACTGGCCGAGTGCCCCGGCCGGCGCGCCCAGCACGACGAGGGCGGCTCCCGCGATAGCGGCGGCTGTCGTCAGCGTGCGAGTGAGCCCCGGGCGGCGTCTCACCGTCGTCCTCACCCTGTGGCGCCGCGCCGGTCGTCGAGAATCGTGATCCGCTCCCCGAACATGCTCTGGGGGAGGTCGATGCCGCGCTTGCGGAACTTCTCGTGGAATACGGGGCGGAGACCGGTCGGCTTGAGCGACCCGACGATCGTCCGGTCGGGCGCGACCGACTGGATCTCGAACTCGAAGATGTCCTGGAGCTGGATCACGTCCGACTCCATGCGCAGGACCTCGACGACCTGGGTGACGCGGCGCGAGCCGTCCTCGAGCCTCTCGATGTGTACGAGCAGGTCGAGCGCGGCCGAGATGTGCTGGCGGATCGCCCGCAAAGGCAGGTCGAAGCCCGGCCATCATGACCATGGTCTCGATGCGGTGGAGACCGTCACGCGGCGAGTTCGAGTGCACCGTGGACATCGAGCCGTCATGGCCCGTGTTCATCGCCTGGAGCATGTCGAGCGCCTCGGCGCCGCGAACCTCGCCGACGATGATGCGATCGGGGCGCATGCGGAGCGAGTTCCGGAGGAGATCCCGGATCGGCACGGCGCCCTCACCCTCGATGTTCGGCGGCCGGGCTTCGAGGCGGAGGACGTGGCGCTGGGCCATCTGCAGCTCGGCGGCGTCCTCGATCGTGACGATCCGCTCGCTGTTCGGGATCGCCGCGGAGAGAGCGTTGAGCAGCGTCGTCTTGCCGGAGCCCGTTCCTCCGGAGATGAGCACGTTGAGCTGCGCCTCGACGCACCGCGACAGGAAGTCGACGGACTCCGTGGAGAGCGACCCGATGTTGATCATGTCCTCGAGCGCGAGCCGGCGGCGGCTGAACTTTCTGATCGTCAGCAGGGGTCCGCAGAGCGAGAGGGGCGGGATGATCGCGTTGACGCGGCTGCCGTCCGGGAGGCGCGCGTCGACCATAGGCGAGGCCTCGTCGATGCGGCGTCCGATCTGCGAGACGATCTTGTTGATGATCCGGCGCAGGTGCGACTCGTCCGTGAAGCGGACGGTCGTCTCGTAGAGCTTGCCGCCGCGCTCGATCCAGACGTCGTCGGCGCCGTTGCACATGATCTCCGTGATCGACTCGTCCGCGATCAGGCGCTCGAGCGGCCCGTAGCCGAGGATGTCGTCGAGGATCTCCGCCGTCAGCCGCTCGCGGTCCTCGCGTGCGAGGCCCGGCTCGTCGTTCAGGTGGCGCCGGATGTCCGACGTGACGCGGTCGCGGAGCTCGCCGGGGTCGATCGCGACGTTGAAGAGCTGCGGGCCGAGCTCGCTGATGACCGCCATGTGGACGCGGTTCTTCAGCTCTGCGAAGGGCTCGGACTCCTGCGGGGAGGAACCTGGCCGGTTACCGCTCGAAAGTCGCTCGTGGAGTTCCATGGCTTAGGCCTTCCGTCCGAAGATCTTGCGGCGCGCGCTGCCGTTGGCCGCCTCGGTGAGGACGAGCTCCTCGTTCGCGGGCCCGCCGAGCAGGTCGGCGAGGCGCCTGAAAGCCTCGGCCGGCTCGGACTGGGGCCGCGCGATCACGATCGGGATGCCCTCGTTCACGGTGCGGGGGATCTCACGATCGGACGGGATGAAGACGTCCGGCGTACGGCCGAGCACGGCTTCGACGTCCGACTGGCTGATCCCGACGCGGCTGTGCGCGCGGTTCAGGAGGAGATAGATGTGATCCGGGTCGTACTTCATGAGCTCGAGCGTCTCGAGCCCGAGCTTCGTGTTCTTCAGGGAAAGCGAGTCGAGCATCCCGACCATGACGACGTCGGTCGAGCTGTCGATCGACGTGATCACCTCGGCCGTGAACCCCGGGGGCGTGTCGATGATGACCCAGTCGAACCTCGTGCGGAGGATGGAGTACACCTCCCGCAGGAGCTCCGCTCCGACGGCGCTCGCCTGATCCGGGCGACGGGGTGCGATGAGGGTTCGGACGCCGGCGGAGTGGGTGGCGAGGAAGGCGTCGAGCTTGTCGTAGTCGACCGCCCCCGGCGACTGCGCCAGGTCGTAGACCGTCTTCTCCGGCGGCAGGCCCAGACAGAGGGCGACGTCGCCGAACTGGAGGTCGAGGTCGATCAGCGCGACGCGGGAGCCGCGCTGCGCGAAAGCAACCGCGAGGTTCGTCGCCGTCAGCGTCTTGCCGGTGCCGCCCTTCGGTCCGAGCACGCACACGATGTGTGAGTTGTCAGGTGCCGACGGGGCCTCGGCGCCCTGCTTGCGCGCGAGGAGCTTCGAGAGCTCGAAGCGAACCTGGTCGCGGGTCGCGGGGAGCATGATGATGTCGTCAGCGCCGGCCTCGAACGCGCGCCGGAGGAATCCGTTCGGCGAGCCGTGGCCGAGGACGACGATGGAGAGCTCGGGGTTCTGACGGGCGACCGCGTCGAGCAGGAGCAGCGCACGATCCGAATAGCCGGCGCAGGCGACGAGCAGCATGTCCGCAGGCGTGTCGCGGAGCCAGTGCAGCGCCTCGTCGGCGCCGGACACCATGCCGACGACGTTGAAGTCGGCGTCGGCGGGGAGAGAAGCCTGGACCTGTTCGGCTTCGACGCCGGGCTCGACTGCAAGGAGTGCTCTGACGGGGCCGCTCGACATCGAGCCGGCTACCTGATGCCGCCGCGGGCCGAGGTGACTGCCTCGACGTTGGCGCAGCCCGGAGCGCTCGGCTTCGCACCCGCGACCGGGCGCAGCACGAACGTGAGCTGCGTGTTGTCGGCCGCGACCGCGAACTGGGCCGCGTCCTTGCTCTCGATCCGGAGCACGAGGTTCCCCGTGCCGCTCGGGCCGGTCGTCGTCGGGATCGCGAGGATCTTGACGTTCGGCCGGAAGAGACAGGTCTTGCCGTTCTGGGCCGAGTAGATGTCGACGGAGTCGCCGGCCTGAATCTGCGAGAGGCTCCCGTGGACCTGGTCGATCGAGATCGAGATCCCGCGCTGGGATCCGACGATCTGCGAGTCGACGGAGGCGTCGGAGACGGCGGCGAAGTGGGCGTCGGTCAGCTGGGCGCCCGGGAAGATATCCATTGCGGCCGCGCGTCCGGCGAGCGTCATCGGATCGGAGATCGCGCCGAGCTCGACCTCCTTCCGCGGCAGCGTCGTCGCCTGGTACATGGCCTGCGCTGCGACGAGCGATCCGGGGGTTCCCTGCTTGATGACCTGCTTCGCCACGAGCACGGGCGTCGGGGCGTTGGCTCCGCCGACCCGGGCGCGGTAGCGGTCGAGGTAGACGACCAGCAGGATCGCGGCGAGGACGATCGCGCCGACACCCAGGGCGATCGCCCAACCGCGCGACGACATGCGGCCGGAGACTCTGGTGGTAAGGGTGGTATTCGACACGGCTTCTCTCCTCGCTTAGTTCCTATTTCGGCACGATCGCGGCATTGCATGAGGCCTCGTCGAGTGGCGTCCGAGTCGTTCCGGCGCCGCCAATCCTGGCGGTCCCTTCGGACGGCCTCGGCGCTGGTTTCGGCGGCTCAGCACTCCGGTGTTGGTCCGTAGACGCTGCCTCGCTCTTGTTCGATCCTCATCTCAGCGTCGGCACCGAGCGTGAGCGTCCCGATACCGAGAATGGGTACGAACGTGAAGTTGCTCTCGAGGCGAATGCGGACGGGCTCTCCGACGTTGCCGCCCAGGCCCTCGCCTCCGTCTGGATGGGGGAACGAGATGCAGACGTCCGGTCTCAGGCCGTCGGATTGCGCCTCGTCCCGCAGCACCGACGGGAGCTGATCCTCCGGGGCCGTGCAAGGAGTGTCGCGAGTACACATCGTTCCGTCAGGGAGCGGATATCGGGCGACGACGGCCCAGCGCGCCCCCTGGTTCGCGATGCGCTGCATGTCGAGCCAGTAGTTGAGTGCGAGCGCCATCTGGACGATCCCGCCGACGAGCAGGAAGAGGAGCGGCGCGATGAGCACGAACTCGACCATCGCTTGACCGCGTTCGCGATTCGACGCGACGCGGCCGCGACCCTCATCGCCTCTGGCGGCCTTCATGCGCGGCACGGCGGGAAGTGTGGAGGCCGGTCCGGACGTGGGACCCCCGAAAAAGCCCGGCGGGACCAAGAAAACGCCGGCCCGGACGAGGGGGTTCCGGGCCGGCGTTACCTCGAGTGCGGCGGGCCGAGCTCCGCTCGGAGCCCGCTAGCTGCTGATGCTGCTGCCGGTGTCGCTGAACAGATCGCCGATGCGACCGCTCAGGAAGAGCAGCGCCACGATCAGCAGAACGGCGACGGCCGCGATGATGATCGCGTACTCGGTCATCGTCTGACCGTCTTCGCGGTCGCGAAGGTCGTACATGGCGCTCTGCGCCTTGACCGCCGCGCGAAGCAGGATGTCGCTCATCTCCGAGGGACCTCCGTCCATCGTTGTTGACAGTGACCCGCTGGTTGTCCATCGGGCACTCTCACGGTCGGGTCGGACGGCACTTTCTTCAACCGGCCGAAGGGACAGTTCTCAACTAGACCTTTCTGCTCGAGGATCCCCCAGAACGCGGTAACGCCGGCCCGGACGAGGGGGTTCCGGGCCGGCGTCACCACCCGTTGCAGGGTGGACTCGATGCGCGAGTCTTAGCCGTTGAGCGGGTTCTGAACGCTGCTGCCGGTGTCGCTGAACAGCTCGCCGATGCGACCGCTCAGGAAGAGCAGCGCGACGATCAGCAGGACTGCGACGGCAGCGATGATGATCGCGTACTCCGTCATCGTCTGACCGCTCTCGCGATCGCGAAGGTCGTACATGGCGCTCTGCGCCCGGACCGCCGCGCGAAGCAGGATGTCGCTCATCTCGAGGGACCTCCGTCCATCGTGCGGGACGCCCCGACCGCAGTCTTTGCGTCCCTTGGTTTACAGGTGACCCGTGTCTCGTTCATCGGGCACTCTCAAGGTCGGGCCGGATGGCACTTTCGGCAACCGGCCGTCGGAACGGTCCTTCCTAGCCATCAGTCTCGGTTCGTCCTCCGAACGGGTGACCATCATCCCCGAGACGTGACGATGCTCGTTCCATGACGTCGGTTCCCTTTCCGCCCTCGGGGGGACTCGAGTCCACACCGGCGTCGCGCCGACGCGCGCTCGCACACGCCGCCGGATCCGTCGTGGTGGTGGCGTTCGCGCTCTACTCCGTCGCGTACCTCCTGAGCGCGCGCGTGAACCCGGTCGACTTCCGCGTCTATCTGGACGCGGCCGAGGACATCGCATCCGGGCAGAGCCCGTATCCGTCGTTCGCGTACCCGCCGCTTGCGGCGCTCGGGGCGCTCCCGTTCACGGTTCTCTCCGTCGCGGTCGCCGACTTCGCGGTCAAGGCGCTCCTCGTCCTCGGTGTGCTCGCGGTGCTCGCGATCCTCGGCGTGCGCGACTGGCGCTGCTACCCGCTGGCGCTGCTCTGGCCCTCGGTCAACGCCGCCGTGCAGACCGGCAACATCACGATCCCGCTCGCGCTCGGCGCTGCGCTCCTATGGCGTTTCCGCGACCGGTCCGTCATCGCCGGGGTGAGCCTCGGCGCGAGCGTGGCGGCGAAATTCCTCCTCTGGCCGCTCTGGGTCTGGCTCGTCGCGGTCGGCCGCCGGTCAGCCGCGCTCTGGAGCATCGTCGCGGGGATCGCGATCACGCTGGCGACCTGGGCGATCGTGGACCTCGGGGCGCTCTTCGGCTACCCCGACCGCCTGCGCCAGTTGAACGAGGACACGAAGGGCGCCGGGTACACGCTCGACACGTTCGCCATGGACCTCGGCGCTGGACAGGCTCTCGCGAAGCTGCTGATGGCGGCTGTCGCGCTAGGGCTGCTCGTCGCAGTGGTCGTCACCGGACGACGCGGCAGCGAGCAGCGGAGCTTCGTGCTGGCCGTCGCCGCGGCGCTTGCGTGCTCGCCGATCGTGTGGCTCCACTATTTCGCGCTGCTCCTCGTGCCCGTCGCCGTCGTCCGTCCGCGCCTCGGCCCGCTCTGGTTCGTCCCGCTCGCGATGTGGGGCTTCGGCGCGGGCACGGGCAACGGAAGCACGGGCGCCACCGCGGTCGTGCTGCTCGTCGTGGCGGCGACTTTCGCTCTCGCAGTCCGCGAGGCGCCGTCGGGCGAGCGGACGCGGAAGCACGCCCCCCGTCGAGCGCCTACGACGACGCCGGCCTGAGCACGACCGACACCCGGTCGTCGCCCCACAGCTTCCGCGCTCCTGGCTCGGCGAGGAAGTCGTCGGTGTGGGAGACGCCCTGCTCGTCGACCACGACGACGTCGTAGCCGTCTGCGATCGACTTCCAGGCGGCGCCCTGTTCGGCGTGGTACATGCCCAGTCGGTCGAAGAGGTTCGGCTCGTAGATCTCGAACCGCACGTCGTAGGCGACGCGCCCCCGGAGCTCGGGCAGCTTCCACAGGAGCCAGTCGGCGTGGCGGTCGGTGGCGAACACGCGCATGCCTGGCCCCGCACTCGCCTCGCGTACAGACTCGAGCGCGCCGTTCGGCCAGCTGCGCTCGTACCAGGACTCGTCGCGGGTGAGCGCGATCACGACGGTCAGTGCCACGAGTGCGGTGGCGCCGAGCGCGAGCCCACGGTTGAGGCGGGTGCGAACGGGCGCGGGCCGGCCCTCCAGCACGCCTCCGAGGGCAACCGGCAGTAGCACCATGCACGCGAGCGCGAACCACGGGATCCCGCGGATCGCGGTGACCGCGCCCACGAACGTCAGCCCGAGGCTTGCGAGATCGAAGGCGGTCAGGCGCCGCCGCCGCCAGACGACGATCGCAAGCGCGATCGCCGCAAGCACGTAGAAGACGAGTGTGTTCCAGTCTGGGTCGCTTGGTTGCCACTCCGTCACCTGGTCGGCGAAGGGCGGGTCGAGGAGCAGAAGGCGGTAGTAGTCGGCCGTGTCCACGGGGCCGTACGGCGTCGCGAGCACCGCGAGCGGCGCGAGCACGAAGAGCGCCGCGCTGCGTCCGAGCGAGCGGCCGCGCGTGGAGACGAGCTCGATCGCGGCATAGAGCATCGTCAGCATCGCGCCGAGCGCGACGCTGCCGTGCAGATTCGCCCAGACGACGAGGATCGGCAGAGCGAGGTACACCCTGCGCGACGGCCGTCTCGTCTCGCTCACGAGCAGCCAGAGGAGCCCGACGAAGAGCGGGAGCGCAAAAACCTGGGCGCGGATCGTCCACGCGAACGGCGCGGCGAGGATCACCGGGAAGAAAACGACAACGATCGCCCGGGGGCCGGCACCGAGGAGGCGCGCGCCCACGGCTGCAAGCACGAACGCGATCAGCACGAAGGCTGCGCCGACGACGGCCAGGAGCGCATGCCCGCCGAGCTCGTACGAGCCGTAGGCGAGGAGCTGCGCTCCCCACTGCTGGTCCGTCCAGGGACGTGTCGCCCCGATCACGGTCAGGTCGTCGAAGCTCGGGAGCCCGTGCTCGGCGACCTCGCGGCCTGCGGTGAGCGTCAAGAAGCTGTCGTTGACGAGGAGGTGCGGCGGGAAGACGGAGAGGAAGACGATCGCGAAGCCCGCAAGGAGGATGAGGAGGACGGGCTCCTCCTCCGCGACCCGCACGAGTCTCCGCATGCGCTATTCGTCGGCGTAGATCGGGCTTTCCACAAGCCCGTGCTGATATGCGAGCCTCGTCGCCTCCGTCCGGTTCTTCACGCCGAGCTTCCGGTAGATGTTCGTGAGGTGGAACTTCACGGTCTGAGGCGCCACCCAGAACTCCTTCGCGATCTCGTCGTTCGAGAGCCCGCGGGCGAGTGCGCCTAGGATCGTCACCTCGCGGTCGGTGAGCCCGAGCGCCTTTGCGCCGGAAGGCTTGTCGCTCTCGAGGCCGATCGCCGTGTGCAGGTTGCCCTCCAGCGCCTGGCGCAGGGTTGCGGGCAGGTCATCCGGGTTCACCGACTTGATGACGTAGGCCGACGCCCCGCGGCGGAGAGCGGTCTCGATGAGGTCATTGCTCGTCGATGCGGACAGCATGACCACCTTGGTCTCCGGGTGCCGGCGACGGATCTCGTCGAGGCACGCGAGCCCGTCCATGTTCGGCATCCGCACGTCGAGCAGCACGAGATCGGGCTTCTCGCGCGCCACGAGCGGGAGCACCTGCATCCCGGACTGCGTCTCACCGACGATCTCGAAGTCCCCGTCCGCCTCGAGCGCGCGGCGGATCCCGTCGAGGACGAGCCGATGGTCGTCGGCTATGACCACTCGCACGCCAGCCAGTCTGGCAGAGGCGTGCGACGGCACCCGCCCCTCGCACGAGGGATTGCCCTCCCCCCGTCGGGTCATAGAGTGGGACGCGAGGGTGGGGGAGGGTTCCGCGGCTCTCGAGTCGAGGGGGAGAGCAACGGAACCTTTCCCATTGGCCTCCGGCGACGGCGCTACGCTGCCGGGCCGGGACTGCGGAAACGGTGACGATGACTGCGGAAATCGAACGGAGAAGTGCGCGTCGCGACGCGCTGCGTATCGCAGCGCCGCTCGTGCTCGTCGTCGCCGTCCTCGCAGCCGTCTTCACAGGAGGCGCGGACGCCGGGCCCAAGGCCCCGTCGCAGCTCGACGTCGTAGGCTCCGGGACGCTTGCATGGGAACAGGTCGTCGTCCGCACGCGACCCACCCCTGAGTCTCCCCGAGTCGCCGTGCTGCGCCAGTTCCGAGCCGACTTCAGGCCGCAGTACGTGCTTGCGCTCGACGAGCGTCTCGATGCCGAGGGTCGCGCGGTCTGGTACCGGGTGAGCGTCCCCGGCCGCCCCAACGGGCGCACCGGCTGGGTGCGCGCCGACGCGCTCGATCTCCGGCCTGTCCACAAGAAGCTGATCGTCTACCGGGGTGCGCGGAGGTTCGAGTTCTGGGACGGCGACAAGCTCGTCAGGGCCGGCAAGGTCGCGGTCGGCAAGACCGGCGCCGAGACCCCACTCGGCCTCTTCTACGTCACCTGGAAGTTCAGCCCGAAGATCGACCCCGAATGGTCGATCCTCGGCGCGTACGCGTTCGAGACGAGTGCGTACTCGAAGCTCACCGACTGGCCGGGGGGAGGGATCGTCGGCGTCCACGGCACGCCCTGGCCCGAGCTTCTCGGGCGCGCGGTCTCGCACGGCTGCGTGCGCCTGTCGAACACGAACGCGGGCTTCCTGCGCCTGCGCATGCCGCTCGGCACGCCGGTGAAGATCGTCCGCTAGACCGCGGAGCCGCGCCGGGCGCTCGCGAAGCTAGCGCGACGACGCGAGGAAGGCGTACGGCGCCGGCCGGTCAACCGCACCCACCGTGAGTGCGCGTGCCTGGCCGGTTGCCGGAGCGGCCGCGAGTTGGCGGAGCCGGTAGCCGGCGTCGCGGAAGTCGTGGCCCGGCCTGAACGCGAACCATGAGCCGCCGCGGCCGTGCGAGACCGAGACCTGCTCGAAGCGGAACGCGAAGCTGTTGCAGGCGGCCTTGCCGCCGTTCCAGCTCTCGGCCGTCGCGATCGGCGCCCAGCGCTCGGATGAGCCGGGAAGGTAGAACGGCTTCGTCACGGGCTTGCCGTCGAGCCACACGCGCCAACGCTCGGGGCGACGCGCCATCTCGAGGATCGCAAGGCGCCGGCTCGAGCCGACCGGCACGTCTTCCTCGATGAGGATGAACTGCGGATCGCGGCCCGCTTGCACGACCTCGGCGTATACGAACGTCCCCATGCCCGGCATTGCGCCGAGCCCGGCCTGGAGCCAGAGGTTCTCGCCGTTCGCGCCCTGCCCCGGCCCGCCGACGCCGACCCAGCCGGCGACGTGACCCGCGCCGACCTCCGGCGCGCGAACGGCCGAGATCGTCGCGCGGACACCGTGGCCTCGATGCGTCGCCTGGTGCCCTGCGTACGTGTACCCGCCGTTCCCCGCGTCCGTCAGGCAGGCGCGACTAGCTGCGGTGGCCGCCTTGGACGCTCCGACGAGCGCGGCCACGACGAGTGCACCTGCGAGCAGCGCGAGCAGAGCGTGTCGTCTCACCCTCCAGAGGTCGGCTCCCCCTTCGGAGTGACCCATCCCCCGGAGGGACGATCAAGTCGGACGAGGGTGCAAACGGAGGCGCTGCCTACAATGCGCGCGATGGCGAGGATCGAGGACCGCGAGGCGTCCGGCTCGGTCCGGGCCTGGCGCGAGGGTGCGTACGAGGGTGCTCCCGAGCGCCATGACGAGCTTTTCTCGACTATCTCGGGGGTCGAGGCGGAGCCGCTCTACGCGCCGGACAACGTCGATTTCGAGTACGGGCGGGATCTTGGCTATCCGGGCGAGTTCCCGTTCACGCGCGGCGTGTACCCGTCGATGTACCGCGGCCGGCTGTGGACGATGCGGCAGTTCGCGGGCTTCGGGACGGCGGAGGAGACGAACGAGCGCTTCCGCTATCTCCTCGATCACGGCCAGACGGGCCTTTCGACGGCCTTCGACATGCCGACGCTGATGGGGTACGACTCGGACCACGCTCGCTCGATCGGCGAGGTCGGGCGCGAGGGGGTCGCGGTCGACTCGCTTGCGGACGCGGAGACGCTCTTCGACGGGATCCCGCTCGGCGAGGTGTCGACGTCGATGACGATCAACTCGCCCGCGGCGATCCTGCTCGCGTACTACGTCTCGGTCGGCGAGCAGCAAGGTGTCCCGCGGGACCGGCTCCGCGGCACCGCGCAGACGGACATCCTCAAGGAGTACATCGCGCAGAAGGAGTGGATCTTCCCGCCCGAGCCGTCGATGCGGCTCGTCGTGGACATGATCGAGTTCTGCTCGCGGGAGATGCCGCTCTTCCACCCGATCTCGATCTCGGGATACCACATCCGCGAGGCGGGCTCGACCGCGGCGCAGGAGCTCGCGTTCACACTTGCGGACGGGTTCGCCTACGTCGAGGCGGCGATCGAGCGCGGGCTGGACGTCGACGACTTCGCGCCGCGCCTCTCCTTCTTCTTCAATGCGCACCTCGACTTCTTCGAGGAGATCGCGAAGTACCGTGCGGCCCGCCGGGTCTGGGCGCGCGAGATGCGCGACCGCTATGGCGCCCGCAGCGAGCGCTCGCTGCTCATGCGCTTCCACACCCAGACGGCGGGCGTGTCGCTGACCGCGCAGCAGCCGGAGGTGAACATTGTCCGCACGGCGCTCGAGGCGCTCGCGGCGGTGCTCGGTGGGACGCAGAGCCTCCACACGAATTCCTACGACGAGGCGCTCGCGTTGCCGACAGAGGATGCGGTGCGGATCGCGCTGCGCACCCAGCAGGTGATCGCGCACGAGTCGGGCGTCGTGAACACGATCGACCCGCTCGGCGGCTCCTACTACCTCGAGGAGCTGACCTCGACGCTCGAGTCGCAGGCGTACGAGTACTTCGAACGGATCGCCGAGCTCGGCGGCGTCATCGACGCGATCAAGGACAACTTCTTCCAACGAGAGATCGCCGAGGCCTCCTTCCGCTACCAGTCGGAGGTCGAGGCGGGGCAGCGCGTCATCGTCGGCGTGAACCGCTACGTGCACGAGGACGAGTCGCAGATCCCGATCCTCAAGATCGACGAGGCGCTCGAGCAGAAGCAGATCGACCGGCTCGCGGGCGTGCGCGCACGCCGCGACTCGGCGGCCGTCGAGGCCCGGCTCTCAGCCTTGAAGCAGGGCGCCGCAACCGAGGTCAACCTCATGCCGCTGATCCTCGACGGGGCGCGCGACTACGTCACGCTCGGCGAGATGTGCGACGCGCTCCGCGAGGTGTGGGGCGTATGGCGCGAGACTCCGGTCTTCTAGGTCGTCGCGTCGGGTAGCGCCTTCGGCGGCTCGCTCGCGCCGGACCGAAGAGAGCGCACGAAATCCGGTCGGAGCGCCGCGGCTGTCGCGACGGCGATCACGATCCCTGCCGCGATGTCGAGCCAGTAGTGGTTGCCGGTAGCCATGACCGCGAAGGCGACCCAAGCGGGCCACACCAGCCAGAGAAGCCGAATCGCGGGTCGCCTGACGACCGCGACGAGGATCACTCCCACGATGAACGCATCCATGACGTGCAGGCTCGGCATGGCTGCGTACTGGTTCGCCAGCCGACCGACGCTCCCGTGGTCGATCGACCCGGATGC
The DNA here is from genome assembly GCA_963815895.1 of uncultured Actinomycetes bacterium. Taxonomy (GTDB): domain Bacteria; phylum Actinomycetota; class Thermoleophilia; order Gaiellales; family Gaiellaceae; genus GMQP-bins7. Next base: position 39,763 of record CAWFIP010000003.1, read on the forward strand.
CGCGAGCGTGTCGGTGAATCCCCATTCGGACAGCATCCGCGGAGGCGCCGTCGGGAACACGACGTAGCACACGAGTCCGACCAGGTTCGCCACGACGAGCCAGTTCCGGAAGAACGCGAAGTGGCTGTGGTGGCGGACGTACACCCAGAAGAGCGCGGCGCCGACGACGACGAACTGCGACAGCCAGTACGTGTACGACATGACGGTGGTCATCGCCTGCGTGTCGAAGGCACGTTGCAGAGACGGCTCGAAGAGCAATCCCAGGCGTGACTCCGTTCGAGCGATCCACTCGCCGTTGTCGAACGCGGCTGCAACGTTCCGGTCGGCGAGGCCGCGCGTGATGTTGTAGGCGAAGTAGAAGGCGACCCACACGAGCAGCTGGACTCCGAGGTGCCCGACCCCGCGTGGCAGGCGGCGGTGGGCGCGGCTTACGAGCCTGGGAAACAGGCGTGCGAGCGTCGGCATCTCGTGGGCGCTGCGCTCGGTATTCGAGGACATAGGGGAGGCACCGGCGTGTCCGCGGGGCGGAATCTCACTGTACTCGCGCTCCCGGCGAGTCAAGGCTCGCGCTCGAGCGCCCTCGCCGAGCCCGTCTCAGGCGCTAGACGTCTATCGCGAGGCCGTCGTAGGCGAGCTCGAAGCCTTCCGGCTCGGGGAGCTCGTGCGGGCGGTGCGTCACCAGCAGTCGCTTCGCGCCCGACCGCTCGAAGTGGTCGACCGCCTCGTCGAGCGAGAGATGGCCGCGCGGCTCGCCGTCGAGCTCGCCCCGAAGGAGCGTCGCCTCGCACACGAAGAGGTCGGCATCGCGGGCGGCTTCCACGAGCTCGTCGCACGGAGCCGAGTCGCCCGAGTACGTGAGCGACCGCGTAGCGTTCTCGACGCGGAAGGCATACGTCTCGAGCGTGTAGTGGGGCACGCGCACCGGCGTGACGCTGAGCCCGCCGGCCGAGAACGGCTCTCCCGGCGTGTACTCCGCGAGCCGGAACGCGCGCTCGAACATGTCCGGGAAGCCGATGCGCTCGCCAAGCGAGGCGAGGAACTCGCCGCCGCCCGGCTGGACCCAGAGCTCGGGCCGCGGAACCGGCCCGTTCGAGGAGAGATAGAAGCTTCCCCAGACCCAGGGGACGAGGTCGCCCCAGTGGTCGAGATGCCAGTGCGTGATCGCGATCGCGTCGACGCTCGGCCAGCTCTCCGCCTCGCGCAGGCGGCCGAGGACGCCAGGCCCGCAATCGAGGAGGAGCCGCTCCGGGCCCTCGACGAGATAGCCGGAATGCGCGCTTCCCGGGTTCGGCCACGCCGGCGAGGAGCCGATGACGGTCAAGCGCACGGCGGTATTCTGCCCTCGTGCCGGAGAGGAAGATCCGGGTGGTGATCGCGAAGCCTGGTCTCGACGGCCACGACCGGGGCGCGAAGATCATCGCGCGCGCGCTTCGCGACGCCGGGATGGAGGTCATCTACACGGGTCTGCACCAGACGCCGGAGCAGATCGTCGAGACCGCCATCCAGGAGGACGCAGACGCCGTAGGGGTCTCGATCCTCTCCGGGGCGCACATGACGCTCGTCCCGCGCATCGTCGACGGGCTCAGGGATTCCGGGGCCGACGACGTGCTCGTGGTGGTCGGGGGAACGATCCCGCAAGACGACGCCGAGGAGCTCAAGGAACGCGGCGTCGCAGCGGTGTTCGGCCCTGGCGCAACCACCGGCGAGATCGTGGACTTCCTTCGCGGCGCCGTCGCCGCCTAGCCTTCGGGCCTACGGCCCGAGCGCCGTCACGCGGCTGACCACGAGCGCGCCCGGAGCGCCGGCGAGCGCATCCCTGGTGACCTCCGCCTTGGCGGTGAACACGGAGACCCGCGACGAGAGCTTGGGGACGGCCTGCCGCGGGGTGCCGCCCAATGCCGGGTCGACTGCATAGAAGAGGTCGACCTGCCGTTCGTCGATGTCGAGCCACTGTCCGCCGGGGTATGCGCGCACCTGGCTCGCGGAAAGCGTGAGGCTCTGGTCGTCCGCAGCGAGGACGCGGCCGCGGAGCCCGAGGCTGAACGCCGCGCCCTCGCGGCCGGCGAAGAGGAGCTTCGACGCCTTCTTCAGGTGCGGGAGGGGGTTGACGTCGCCACCGCCGTTCGGGTGCACCTCGAAGTGGAGGTGCGGGTTCCCGTTCGCGTCACCCGAGTCGCCGTTGTATGCGACCTGCTGGCCCGTCGAGACCTTCGCGCCGTCCGGGACGACATACGCGGAGCCCTTCGCGCAGCCCGCCTTGTTGTCGTTCTTCGCCGTGAGGTCGTTGTTCAGGTGGATGTAGAGGTACATCGTCCCGCTCCGTCCGTAGAGGTAGAGCATGCAGCCGCCGAGACCCGAGGTCGCGTACTCGACGCGCCCGGGCTCGACCGCGACCACCGGAGCGCGCCACGGGTTCTCCATGTCGATGCCTGCGTGCCTACCGTTCCCGCGCGGGTCGCCGTAGTTGTCCCAGAGGAGCGTCTTCGCGACGAGCGGGAAGACGAGCCTCGGCACCTTGCCGGCTTCCGCGCGCGACTCCGCGCCACCGGTTGGGACGACGATGGCGGCGACGGCGAGGCCGGCGAGGAGCGGGACCAGTCCGCACGAGAGGCGCCACGAGCTGTGGCGTCGGTGGTGGCGGCTGGGTGTCGTCCGAAGGCGTCGCATGGAGCGCAGAAGAGCTTCGGGATCCCGCGGAGCGCGGGACGCTAACAGAGAGTTGTAAGTGACCCGCCGGTGAGCGCGGTACCCCGGGCCCGTTTCCGGGCGCCGTGGATAGAGTCACGCCCGATGAAGATCGCCGTCTGCGTCAAGCAGGTCCCGGACGCGACCGTCTCGAAGAAGATCGACCCCGGAACGAAGCGGCTCGACCGATCCGGCGAGGCGGCGCTGAATCCGACCGACCTCAACGCGGTGGAAGAGGCGCTGCGGATCAAGGAGGGCCAGGGGGGCGAGGTCGTGCTCGTGTCGCTCGGCCCGGAGAAGGCGATCGAGTCGCTGCGCAAGGCGCTTGCGATGGGCGCCGACCGCGCGGTGCTCGTCTCCGACGAGGCCGCGTCCGGGTCCGACCTCCTCGGGACGAGCTACGCGCTCGCGAAGGCGCTCGAGCGGGAGCAGGCGGACATCGTCCTCTTCGGGCAGGCGTCGAACGACGGAGATGGATCCGTGATGTGGGCCGCGGTGGCGGAGCGGCTCGGGCTCCCTGTCGTCTCGCAGGTCGCCTCGCTCAAGGTCGAGGACGGCGCCGTGTCCGGCAAGCGGCAGACGGAGCACGGCTACGACCTGATCCGGGCGCCGCTGCCTGCTGTCGTCGCCGTCTCCGATGCGATCAACGAGCCGCGCTACCCGTCGCTCAAGGGGATCATGGGGGCGAAGACGAAGCCGCAGGAGACCGTCGCGCTGGCCGACCTCGGCGTCGAATCGGATCGCGCCGGCGAGGCAGGCGCGAAGACGACGGTGCTCGATCTCGCGCCGCCGCCGTCGCGCGGCGACTCGCTGAAGATCGAGGACGACGGGAGCGCGGCCGAGAAGATCCTCGAGTACCTCGTCGAGCGGAGGCTGCTCTGAAGAGCCTCGTCTTCCTCGAGCACTATCACGGCGCGCTCGAGAGAGGCGGGCTCGGCGTGCTGTCGAAGGCGGCGTCGCTCGGCGACGCGGTCGGGGTCGTCCTCGGCCCGGGCGCCCGCGAGGCGGCGGCTGCCGCGGGGACCCATGGCGCCTCCGCTGTGTATGTGTCCGAGGACGAAGCGCTCGCAGCGCCACTCCCACAGGCCCGTGTCGACGCCCTCGCTGCCCTCGTCGAGCAGACCGGGGCGGACAACGTCCTCTTCGCTGCGTCGGTGCTCGCGAGCGACGTTGCGGCCGGGCTCGCGGCGCGGCTCGAGGCCGGCCTCAACTGGGACCTCACCGACCTCGTCGCGGAGGACGGCGACCTCGTCGGCAAGCGGCCTGCCCTCGGCGACACGGTTCTCGTCGACGTCGGCTGGAAAGGGACGCCGCGGCTGGCGCTCGTCCGAGCCGGCTCCCTCGATCCGTCCGAGAGCGGCGGCTCTGCCGACATCCAGGACTTCAGCCCGACGTTCTCCGACTTTTCGACCCGAGCGGAGCTGGTGGAGCAGACGCAGGAGGAGTCGAGCGGCCCGTCGATCGAGGACGCCGACGTGATCGTCGCGGGCGGCCGAGGGCTCGGCTCGCCCGAGGCGTTCTCACTCGTCGAAGAGCTCGCCGCGGCGCTCGGAGGCGCGGTGGGCGCGACCCGCGCGGTCGTCGATGCCGGCTGGTACCCGTATCCGACGCAGGTCGGCCAGACCGGCAAGACAGTGTCGCCGCGGCTCTACGTGGCGTGCGGGATCTCCGGCGCCATCCAGCACAAGGTCGGGATGCAGGGGTCGGGCACGATCGTCGCGATCAACAAGGACGGGAATGCGCCGATCTTCGACTTCTGCGACCTCGGCGTCGTCGGCGACCTGCACCAGATCGTCCCCAAGCTGACCGAGCTCGTGCGCGGTCGCGCGTAGGGCGTGGCGCGGCCGAGCGATTTTCCGCCTCCTTTCGGCGCGACCGACGCGATCGGCGCACCGACGGACGCGCCCGAGGAGCGCATCGAGGTCGGCGTGCTCATCGTCGGAGGCGGCCCCGGCGGGCTCGCCTGCGCGATCCGGCTGGGTCAGCTCCTCGAAGAGCACCCGGAGGTCCGGGAGCGGCTCGGCGACGTTCCCGTCGCGGTGCTGGAAAAGGGCAAGCAGTCAGGCTCGCACCTGCTCTCGGGCGCGGTGGTTGCTCCGCGCGCGCTGCGGCGGCTCTTCGACGGGCGGCTCACCATGGCGGACGTCCCCACGTACGGCGAGGTGCCCGGCGAGGCGGTGTACATGCTCACGCGCCGGTCGTCCTACCGCATTCCGGCGCCGCCGACGATGCGGAACCACGGCAACTACATCGTCTCCGTCTCCGAGCTCGGCCGGTTCCTCGCGGAGCAAGCTGAGGCGCTCGGCGTCGCAGTACTTCCCGAGACGGCCGCGACGAAGCTCCTCGTCCGCGACGGACGCGTGGTCGGCGTGCGCACGGGGGACCGTGGCCGCGGTCGGCTCGGTGAGCCGCTGCCGACCTACGAGCCCGGATCCGACGTCGTCGCCGGCGTCACGGTGCTGGCCGAGGGGACGCAGGGGCTGCTCACGAGCGCGGCCATCCAGCGCTTCGGCCTCGAGGGCGAGAACCCGCAGATCTGGGCGCTCGGCGTCAAAGAGGTCTGGCGCGTGGAGAAGCCGCTGCAGCGGATCGTGCACACGATGGGCTGGCCGCTGCGGACGTTCTCCGGCTACGGGGAGTTCGGCGGCTCGTTCATCTACCCGATGGGCGATGACCTCGTCTCGATCGGGTTCGTCGCCGGACTCGAGGCGCGCGACGTCGAGTTCTCGGTGCACGACGTGCTCCAGGAGCTGAAGACCCACCGCCTCGTGTGGAAGATGCTCGGCGGCGGCGAGCGCGTCGCGTGGGGCGCCAAGACGATCACCGAGGGCGGCTTCTTCTCGCTCCCGAAGCGGTTCAACGCTCCGGGGCTGCTCCTCGTCGGGGAGGGAGCCGGGCTCGTGAACGTGCCGCGGCTGAAGGGCATCCACTACGCGATCGAGTCGGGGCGGCTCGCGGCCGAGGCCGCGTTCCGGTCACTCCAGCGCGGAGAGGTGCCGAGCCGGATCGGCGCGCTCGACTCGTACGACGACGCGCTCAGGGCGAGCGACGGCTGGAAGGAGCTCTACGAGGTACGGAACATGCGCCAGGCGTTCGACAAGGGCTTCTACGCCGGCGGCGCGCTCGCGAGCCTCATGACGATCACGAAGGGGCGGATCCCCGGCGGCCGCCTCCCGGCGCACCCGAACGCCGAGTGGTCGCTCATTCGCACGGGGCGCGCCAAGCGGTATCCGACGCCGGACGGGAAGTACACGTTCGACAAGCTCTCATCCGTGTTCGCGTCGGGCAACCGGACGCGCGACGACCAGCCCAACCACCTCGAGGTCGCGACGAAGGTTCGTCGACCCGTCGCGGAGGCCTGGGCCTGGATGTGCCCGGCGCACGTCTACGAGGTGGGGCAGGATCTGGGCGACGGGATGGTGTCCGTCGTGACCACGCCCTCGAACTGCGTGCAGTGCGGTGCGATCACCGCGAAGGGCGGAAGGTTCACGCCGCCCGAGGGTGGCTCGGGCCCCGAGTACACGAACACCTGAGCCGCTAGCGGCGCTCGCTCCACGCCTCGGCCATCGCAACCCGGTCGGCGAGCGCGGGATGCGTGCCGAGCACGACTTTCGCCCAACCGGGCGGGTCGGGGTCGCCGAGCGAGCTGTGGGCGAGGTTGACCATGACGCCCTCGAGCGCCTTCGGGTCGTTCGTCAGCTCGAGCGCCGTCCAGTCCGCCTCCGCCTCGGTGCGCTGCGAGATGAGGTTCTCGGCCGGTGCCGCGGCGAGCTGGACGATCGCGACCACGAGGAGCGCCAGAGGAACGGCCTCGGGCATCCCCATGCCGCCGCGCCCGCGCGTCGTGCGCATGAGGATCCAGGCGCCGGGCAGGGCGAAGATCGCGAACCACGCGATCCCCTCCCCGAGATGACGCTTCCCGTGGTGCGCGAGCTCGTGAGCGAGGACGACCTTCTGCTCGTCCTCCGTGAACGGCGGCAGGAGCAGCGTGTCCCAGAAGACCACGCGCCGCGTCGGGCCGAAGCCCACCGCGTACGCGTTCGCGAGGTCCGTGTAGTCGCTCACGTCCTCGACCCGGAGCGAGATGTGCGGTAACCCGAGCTCGCTCTCGTAGTTGTTCGCGGCGGCGACGAGAGCCGGATCCTTCAGCGGCCTGGTGGTCCCGAAGTCGAGATACGGGAACGCGAACGAGAACAGCGCTGCGATGCCGACGAAGACTCCGGCGCCGGGTATCCACCACCACTCGCCGAGCCAGCGCGCGAGCCCCATCACGATCAGGAGGGCGAGGCAGAGCGAGACGAACCCCGCGGCGAGCACGGCCCAGTCCTCGACGAGCCAGTCGAGGTACCCGAGATCGGTCTGGCCGTATCGGCGGTCCCACCAGTGTCCCGCGGCGCGGAACGGGATCCGGACGAGCCAGGCGATCGCGATCCCGAGCATGCCGAGCAGCATCCCGGTGCCGATCGGCCCCGCCGCGGACTCGCGAAGGAACGCGATCCCTCGTCGCGCGTAGACCGTGAGCACGGCGAGGAGCGCGATCTGCGACAGCACCCAGAGCACGTAGTGGAAACGCTCGAAGCGTGCCGCGCGGGCGACGAACGCCGCGCCGAACACCGCGTCGACGTCGACCGCGGGGAGCGTCAGGTCGTCAGGGACGTCGGTGGGGTACAGGAGGATCGCGCCGGCGACGAGAATCGCGCCGACGACGACCGCGATGGCGACCTTCAGAACGGTTCCCCGGCGGCGGCGGGTGGTGGAAGGGCTTCGTCGAAGGCGAGTTGTGCCGGCTCCGGCTTCCCGTGGAGGACGGGAGCGCCGTACGGATAGCGATCGGTGACGAGCATGGCGTACGCGTACGTCTGCGCCTCGTATCGGAGACACACCGCACCGAGGTTGCGGAGCCCCTCCGGCATGCGTCCCGTCACGAGCGCGTACCACCAGCCGAGGAAGGCGAGGACGAGAAGAACTCCGCCGAGCGAGCTGGCCACGATGAACGCCGGGATGCCGAGGAAGAAGCGGAATAGCGTCTTCCACCGGTTCTGCCGTGTCGCGGGTGCGATCTCGAGGTCGATCTCGTACGAGCCCGCTCTCCCGGTGAAGCCCGGGAACCGTCTCCCGACGAGGTGCAGGAACGCGAAGACGTGCGTCGCGTAGCGGATGTACGCCGCGAGGAACCGGTGGAGCGCGTCCGGAACGCGCCCGATGACGAGGGCGACGAACCACGCGACGACGACCGCGAACCACACGGCGATCCCCCACAGGAACAGCCAGATGAAGTGCGGGATCGTGAGCAAGAGCCGGAAGAACACGGTGAGGCGCGAGTGCTCGAGCCCGCCCTCGACGTCGATCCGGACCGGGTGCTCCGGGAGCTCCGAATACTCCTCCGCGAGCTTCGGGTCGGAGCTCGGATAGCGCGGCGTCAGCAGGAGGAGGTAGCCGGTCGCCTGGGCGCCGTAGCCGAGCGCGTAGGCGACCAGGTCGCGGAACCCGCGCGGCGCGCGGCCGCGGACGACGATCACCCACCAGGCGAGGAACGCGACGGCCGTCGCGACGCCGCCTACCGTGGCCGCGCCGTAGTACACCGCGTCCTCGTTCCCCGACGCGCTCGACGCGCTCGACGGCGAGCCCGAGGAGACGCCCCCTCCGAGCGCGGCGGCGAGCATGAGCGCGGGGAGGGCGAGGAAGAGCCGGAAGAACCCGCCCCACCGGCCCTGCTGCTCGGGCGGGTCGATCTCGAGGTCGACCGGATAGCCGGGTCGACCGCGAAACCACGGATACGGGTTCGCGGCGAGGAAGATGTACGCCCCGAAGTGCGTCGAGAAGCGCAGGTACGCGGCAACGAAGTCGTGCAGGTTCTTCGGCGCCTCGCGGTTGATGAGCACGGCCAGCCAGAGCACGAAGGCGACGAAGAAGGCCCCGATGCCCCAGACGACGAGCCAGAGGAGGAGCGGTATCGCGAGGAAGACCCGGAAGAACACCGTGAGCCGGCTCCGCTCGAGGCTGTCGTCCCGGACGACGAGCCGGATCGGGCGGTCGTGGTGCGCGGTGGCCACACGCCCATTCTGTCGGACTCCCGCCTAGGGCGCGTAACCGCGCACGTCGCTGCCGGCGTAGCTCGTCACCCACATCGTGTCGCCCGTGCGCGCGAGGGCGAACGCGCCAGGCCCGGCCGGAAAGCTGTCGACGACGGCGCGTCCGTCCGCGCTGAGCCGGTAGACGACCGAGTGCTCCTTGTCGGTCACCCAGACGAGGCCGTCGGGCGCGGCCGCGAGGTCCCCCAGCGTTTCGCCGATGTGCAGCCGCCCGAGGAGGCGGCCGCTCGCCGGGTCGAGTCGCAGCACGGACATGGGCGTCGCGACCCACACGACACCGGCGATGCACCTGGGCCGGCGGGGGTCGGCCGCCCCGACGGGGATACGACGAACGCGCAGCATCCTCGGATCGATGGACGTGAGCCACGTCGCCCCGCGACCGTGTCCGACCCAGACGCGTCCACCACAGGAGGCGAGGCCAGTGGGGTGGCCCCCGATCTCGAACACGCGCCGGAGCCTGCCCGTCGTCGAATCGAGCCTGGCCACCGTCCCGACCTCGAAGTTCGGAGCCCAGACGGAGCCCAATCCGAGGAGCACGTCGAATGCGCCCGCGCCGACCGCGACGGCGCGCTTGCGGCCGGAGCGCAGGTCTACGCGCACGAGCTTGCCGGGCAAGTCGAGCGCCACCCACGCAGCCTCCGCGTCGACTTCGACGCGGCACGCGCCGTGGGGCCGACGCGGATACTCCGCGTGATCCGGCCCGTTGCGGTGTCGACCGCGATGAGCCGGCCGGGCGCGTACACGCCGACCCAGAGCGTCGTGCCGCGCCCGGCTGCTCCACAGGGCTCCCTCCCCGCGGCGACGACGTGCGTCTCGTGCGGGACCGGAGGGCTTCCGGCGAGACCCACTCCGACCAGGGCCAGAGAGCACGCGACCATTGCGGGTAGGCGCATCGCCCGTACTACATGCGGTGACGATCGCGGGTTCCCGAGTACGATCGCGCCCGTGGAGTCCCTGCCGGTCGGCCGTGAGGACGTCGAGCGGGCCGCGAGGATCATCGAGGGGCGGCTCCACCGGACGCCGACGTTCCGATCGAGGACGCTCGGCGAGGACGTCTTCCTCAAGGCCGAGCTCTTTCAGCGGACGGGCTCGTTCAAGCCGCGCGGTGTGCTGACGAAGCTCGCGTCGCTCACTGCCGAGGAGAAGGGCCGCGGCGTCATCGGCATCTCCGCCGGCAACCACGCGCAGGCCGTCGCCTGGGGCGCGGCCGAGGAGGGGCTCGACGCACTCCTCGTCATGTGGTCCGGAGCGAGCGAGGCGAAGATCGCCGCGACGCGCGGCTACGGCGCGAGCGTGGACCTCGAGGCCTCCGGCCCCGGGGAGGCGTTCGAGCGACTCGGTGTCCTGCTCGAGGAGACGGGTCGCACGCTCGTCCATCCGTTCGACGACCCGTTGACCATCGCGGGCCAGGGAACGGTGGGCCTCGAGATCCTCGAGGACGTCCCCGGCGTGGACACGATCGTCGTTCCGATCGGGGGCGGCGGGCTGATCTCCGGGATCGCAACGGCTGCCGCCGGTCGTGCCCGCGTCGTCGGAGTCGAGCCGGAGCTCTCGACCGCCATGCACTCCGCCCTTGCGGCCGGGGAGCGGGTGGACGTGACGCCGACCTCCGTCGCCGACGGTCTCAATGCCCCCTATGCCGGGACGAACACGCTCGCCGTCGTCCGCGAGCTGGTGGAGGACGTCGTGCTCGTCAGCGAGGAGGAGATCGGAGAGGGCTTCCGATTTCTGTACGAGCGCGCGAAGCTCGCATGCGAGCCGGCCGGCGCGGCGGCCGTCGCCGCGCTGCTCGCAGGCAGGGTCGAGGGCGGGCGAACGGTGTGCGTCGTCTCGGGCGGGAACGTCGCCCCGGCGACTGCCGCTGGTATCCTGGCCAGCCCATGAAGGCTGGCATTCATCCCGAGTACGTCCTGGCGCACGTCACGTGCTCCTGCGGCAACGAGTTCTGGACCCGCTCCACGAAGCCGGAGCTCCACGTCGAGATCTGCGCCGAGTGCCATCCCTTCTACACGGGCAAGCAGAAGCTCGTGGACACCGGGGGCCGCGTCGAGCGTTTCCAGCGCCGGCTCGAGAAGGCCGGCGGCTCCCGCCGCGGCTAGTACTCGATTGGCTGACACTCGATTGGCCGTCGCACGCCGATGAAAGTCGCATACGGCGGTCAGGCCGTGCTCGAGGGCGTGATGATGCGGAGCCCTTCGAGTTGGGCGGTCGCAGTGCGCACCCCCGAGGGCGACATCGAGGAGGTCGTCAACGACATCGAGTCGCCGATGAAGCGGCGCCGGATCTGGCGGCTGCCGGTGATCCGTGGGGTCATCGCGCTCGGAGAGTCGCTCGCCATCGGGTTCCGCGCCCTGGCGATCTCGGCGAATGTCGTCTCCCAGGAGCGCGACGAGCATGGCGAGATCAAGACGCAGATCGGCCGCGGCCAGATCATCTTCTCGTTCGCGATCGCGATCGGCTTCGCCCTCGCGCTCTTCAAGGTCGGGCCGGCGCTCGTCACGAACTGGCTGCCGATCGAGTCGACGGAGCTCTTCGTCGTGGTCGAGGGTCTGATCCGGGTCAGCGTCTTCATCGGTTACATCCTCCTCATCTCGCTGCTGCCGGACCTGCGCCGCGTGTTCCAGTACCACGGCGCGGAGCACAAGACGATCAACGCGCTCGAGGCCGGCGCCGAGCTCACGCCGTCCAGCGTGCAGAAGTTCAGCCTGATTCATCCCCGTTGCGGAACGGCCTTTTTGCTCTGGGTCATGATCATCGCGATCTTCGTCTTCGCGTTCGTCGGGCGGCCTGTCTGGTACTGGCTCATCGTGAGCCGGATCCTGCTGCTCCCCGTCATCGCCGGGATCGCCTACGAGGTCATCCGCTTCGCGGGCGCACACCGCGACAACACGTACCTCATGGCGCTCCTTGCCCCCGGCCTCTGGCTGCAGCGGCTGACGACGCGCGAGCCGACGGACGACCAGGTCGAGGTCTCGATCCGAGCGCTCGAGCGCGTGCGCGAGCGCGAGGAGGCGGAGTCGTCGGACGAGCAGCGGCTCGACTCGCGCGTCGAAGTCATGGCCTAGTAGCGTCTCCGCATGCCGCGCATCGTTCGGGAGGCTCAGATTGTCTGGGAAGGCACCGTCTCGCGCGGCGAAGGCACTGTCCGCGCGGCGAGCTCGGGCGCGTTCGCGCTGCCGACGACGATTGCGTCACGAGTCGGCGACCCTGAAGGAAAGACGAGCCCCGAGGAGCTGCTCGCGGCCGCGCACGCTGCGTGCTTCGTGACCTCGTTCGGCAGCGAGCTCGCCCGAGCCGGGACGCCGCCCGAGCGGCTCGAGGTCCACTGCACCATCACGATGGACGAGGTGGGGGAGCTCGGGCATCGCATCGTGTCCTCTGCGATCGACGCGCGCGGGACGGTTCCGGACTGCGACCAGGCCGGGTTCGCGCAGGCGGCGGAGGCCGCGGATGCGGGCTGTCCGTTCTCTGCGCTCATCAGGGCGAGCGCGACTGTGACCGTGGACGCACGACTCGACGAAGGAGGAGACCATGGCGACTGAGCGCACCGCCGACGTGACGTGGAACGGCTCGCTGCTCGAGGGGGGCGGCACGATCGACCGGGTCGGAAGCGGGGCTTTCGGGCCGCTCGAGGTGGACTGGGCGTCCCGTGCGGAGCCCGAATCGAGCGGCCGCACGAGCCCCGAGGAGCTCATTGCCGCCGCGCATGCGGCCTGCTTCTCGATGGCGCTCTCCCACGGCCTCGCGGAGGCAGGCACGCCGGCGTCGGAGCTGAAGACGTCCGCGACGGTCAGCTTCGTCCCGGGGACGGGGATCACGAAGGTCGTGCTCCGCGTCAGCGGTGACGTGCCCGGGCTCGACGACGCCGGCTTCCGCCAGGCGGCCGAGGGCGCGAAGGAGAACTGTCCGGTCTCGAAGGCGCTCGCTGGAGTGCCCGAGATCGTGCTCGAGACCGGCTAGCCGGACGCGGCGGACGCCGTCTCGCCGGGCTGGAGCTGCTCGCGCCAGTGCGTGAGCAGGCGATGGACCGATGCTGCGCCGATGACGGGGCCGTCGGGCACCGCGAGCTCAGCCGGGTGGAGGATGAACGCCCGGGTCTGCGGTCCGCCGAGCCCGCCGTGGAACGAGATGAGCTCCTCGAACGCGCAGCCCTCGTCGAGGTCGGGGTCGTAGAAGCTCCCGACCATGATGTCGGCCACGTGCTCGAATCCGTCGGTCCGCGCGAGGTGCTCGTGCGCGGTCGGTGAGAAGTGGGCGAGAGGGTCCTCGCCCTCGACGCGGCCGTCGGCGAGGTAGCGGGTGCCGTCGCCGCCGAGCACGAGCGCCCCGTGCTCGGACGATCGGACGAGCAGCCAGCCGACGTGGGGGTGCTCCCGCAGTGCGGTGAGCAACTGCGGATGGCGTTCCTCGATCTCTTCGAAGGTCAGCCGCCGCTTCTCCTCCATGAGGTAGACGAGCCCGAGGTTCCCGGAGCCCAGCACAACGACGTCCCTGTCCGAGACGTCGTTCTTCGGCTTCTTCCGCCGCTCCGTCGTGCCGGTCGCCTCCGCTGCCGCGTGGCCGACCATCGCGCTCTGCTCGTCGCCGCCCGCGAACTCCGCGACCTCTCCCGCGCTCAGGGAGCGCTGGACGAGGTCGTCGAGGCCGTACCCGTTCCTCTGCTTGAACGTCGCTCCCTGCGTCTGGCCGTGGTCGGAGAGGACGACGATCTCGTACGGCCGCGGCGCATAGCGGCGCGCGTTGTCGATGCGTGCGAACTGCTGGTCGAGCTTGCGGAGCGCCTCCAGCGTGTCTGCTCGCTCGAGGCCCGAGTGATGCGCAACCTCGTCATAGCTCGAGAAGGTCGCGTAGATCGCCGGCCGCCCCTTCATCACGTCACTGAGGACGCCGAACACGATCAGGTCGCGGACGATGGTGCACATCGCGCCCCGCATGAACGGGTAGATGCCGCCCCGGTGGCCGCGCGGCCGCACGTCCCGGCGTCTCGCCCGGAGCGCCGCCACCCACTCGAGGATGACCTCCCAGGAGAAGAGGACGAGCGCACGGGTGACGTTGTGCGCGTTGGCGAAAAAGGCGCGGTAGCCGGGGTTGGACGACTTCTCGGCCTCCAGGCGGCTCACGGTGAGGATGACGTGGTCGGCCTCGCCCGAGAGCAGATTGCCCCGGCTGGCGCCGCCGTTACGGAGGAGACCGTGGCCGGCGTGCCGCCGCTCGATCTCGGCGCAGTCGTCCGGCGCAGAGCAGGTCATCATGATCCCGCGCTCCTTCTCGACCCAGCGAAACGCGGGAATGTCCTCGTTCGAACCGAGCAGGATCCCGGCCTGGCTTGCGCCGGTCTGCGACGAGAGGTCCGTCTCCCACTCGAGGAACCTGTGCGTTTCCGAGAGCCAGCGCGCCATCGTCGGCGCGTTCCCGTCGCGCATGGCGCGTTGGAGGATGGGCTTGGCGAGCCCGTCGATCTCGAGGTACAGGATCCCGGGCGCGTCGGTCTCGACCCGCTCGCCCGACCTGCGTGCGATCCGCTGGATGACCCTGAGCGTGTACGCGTCGTCGTCGTTCGTGCCCGCGATCACCGAGAGCGCCGTCGTGATCGCCGAGATCACGAGCGACGCCAGGAGCGCCCAGCCGAAGCTGTCGACCACCATCGCGTTCTCCGTGAGAGCGTCGGCGGCCAGGAGCACGAGCGCGTTCAGGACGAGGAGGAGCAGGAACGAGCTGACGAGCGTGTATGGGATTCGCAGGGCGGCGATGATGGGCGACAGCACGGCGTTGAGCAGCGCGATGACGAGCGCGGCGGGCAGGGCGTCCCAGAAGGACTCCACCGAGAAGCCGGGCAGGATCCCGGCCGCGAGGTAGATGCTCACGGCGCTTACGACGAGCGCGAGCACGAGACGTGTGATGCGGAGCGGAGGGCGTACGTCGGCGTGCCGGACAGGTGCGCCGTACTTCTGGGGAGTCGCGGCGGTCTCGGCCATCACCGTAAGTCTGCTACGCGCGGAGAGGGCGTGGCGCCGGACGTGGCTACGATCATCCGGTGAGCACCATCGAGCGCCTGGTCGACGAGCTGGAGCGCTCCTATGCGGAAGCGCAGGAGCGCATGTCGGACCCTGCCGTGTACAACGACCGGAAGCTCGTCGCCGACGCCGGACGCCGGCTGAAGGAGCTCGAGACTCCCCACAGGCTCGCCGACCAGTGGAAGCTCGCGCGGGCCGATCTCGAGGACGCGCGCGGAGACCCGGAGCTGGCCGGGATGGCGACAGAGCTCGAGCACGACATCACACGCCTCGAGGAGGAGCTCCGGCTCGCGCTGGTAGAGAAGGATCCGGCGGACGAGAAGGACGTCCTCGTCGAGGTCCGGCAGGGCGTCGGCGGCGACGAGGCGGCTCTCTGGGCGGGCGACGTCTACCGGATGCTCACCCGCTACGCGGAGAAGCGCGGCTTCAAGACCGAGACGCTCTCGACGAGCGAGAACGAGGCGGGCGGCTTCAAGGAGGTCGTGTTCGCCGTGAAGGGCCAGGGAGCGTTCTCCGTCTTCAAGTACGAGGGCGGGACACACCGTGTACAGCGCGTTCCGGAGACGGAGTCGCAGGGCCGCATCCACACCTCGACGGCGACGATTGCGGTCATGCCGGAGGTCGCGGACGTCGAGGTGTCGGTCGAGGAGAAGGACCTGAAGATCGACGTCATGCGCTCGACCGGCCCGGGCGGCCAGAGCGTGAACACCACGGACTCGGCCGTGCGGATCACCCACCTGCCGACCGGCATCGTCGTGACGATGCAGGACGAGCGCTCACAGCTCCAGAACCGCGAGCGCGCCATGCGCGTGCTCCGGGCGCGGCTGTACGAGGCGGAGCGCGAGAAGCAGCTCGCCGACGTCGCTGCCAGCAGGCGCTCCCAGATCGGCGGCGGCGAGCGGGCCGAGAAGATCCGTACCTACAACTTCCCGGAGAACCGGCTAACGGATCACCGCATCAAGCTCACGGTGCACAGGCTCGACCGCGTGCTCGAGGGCGACCTGGACGAGTTCACGGACGCCCTCCAGGCCGAGGAGCGCCGGCACGCGCTCGCGGCGGCGAGCGCGTGAACTTTGTGGCTCAGAGCCACAAAGTCACGCTGACGGTCGCGGAGGGGATAGGGCACGGGGCGGCACTCCTCGAGGCGGCGGGGTGCGACTCGCCGCGGCTCGACGCCGAACTGCTTCTCGCCCACGTGCTCGGGACGACGCGGGCGGGTCTCTACGCGGACAGCCGCCGGCGCCTGTCGATCGACGAAGCGGAGGCATTCGAATCGCTCCTCGCACGCCGCGAGCGCCGTGAGCCGCTCGCGTACGTCCTCGGCGCGTGGGGCTTCCGTCGCCTTTCCCTCCAGGTCGATCGGAGAGTGCTCGTCCCACGTCCGGAGACCGAGATCGTCGTCGAGCGGGCGCTCGCGTCGATCGCCGGGCAGAACGAGCCGCGCGTGCTCGACGTCGGGACGGGGAGCGGCGCGATCGCGCTCGCGATCGTGGACGAGCATCCGGGCGCGCTCGTGACGGCGATCGACGCGTCGCCGGCCGCGCTCGACGTCGCGCGCGCCAACGCCGCGCGTACCGACCTGGCGGTGCAGCTCGAGCTTTGGGATCTCTTCAAAGGGCTTCCGGCGGGCCCGTGGGACCTCGTCGTCTCGAACCCGCCGTACGTGGAGCCGGACGAGGTGGAGCGGCTGGAGCCCGAGGTCCGCGACTGGGAGCCGCGCGAGGCGCTCGTCGCCGTCGGCGCGACCGACGCGATCGCCGAGGGCGCACGCGACGTGCTGCGCGAGGGTGGCGTCGTCGTGCTGGAGCTGGCGGCGGGCGACGCCGCTCGTGTCATGTCGGTTCTCGAGCGGCTGGGCTACACGAACGTGCGCGCGACGCGCGACCTTGCAGGCCACGAGCGGGTGGTGGAATGCATTCGACCTTGACCGACGTGGACGCCGCAGTCATGGCGATCCGCGAGGGCGGCCTCGCGGTCATCCCGGTGGACACCGTGTACGGGCTCGTCGCCACGCCGTATCGCGAGGAGCCGGTCCGCCGGCTCTCGGAGCTCAAGCGCCGGTCGCCCGAGCAGCCTTTCGCGATCGCCTCCGCCTCGCTGGACTGGCTTCTCGAGTGCGTCCCCGAGTTGCGCGGGAGGTCAGCGGTAGTCGCCCGCGCGCTCCTTCCCGGCCCGTTCACGCTCGTCCTTCCGAACCCGGCGCGGCGCTTCCCCTGGCTGGGTGGCAAGCGAACCGACACGATCGGCGTGCGCGTGCCCTTGGTCTCGGGGCCGGGGAGAGAAGTCCTCGAGAAGGTCGGAGCGGTCGCGGCAACGAGCGCGAACCTTCACGGGTCCGTCGACCCGAGGCGGGTCGAGGACATCCCGGACGAGATGCGCACTGCGGCGGCCGTCGTCGACGGAGGCGATCTTCCCGGGTTGCCGTCCACGGTCATCGACCTGACCGGGCCGGAAGCGGTCGTCCTGCGAGAGGGCGCCGTGAGCAGGGCCGACGCGCTGGCGCGCGTCGAGGCGGCGCTCGTGGACTGGTCCGCGCAGTAGCATCGAGGCCGATGGCGGTCGCGCCGCATACGTTCGAGGACCTGCGCGCAGCCTCGCTCTCGGACGTCGACCCCGAGATCGCCGATCTGCTCGGACAGGAGCTCGAGCGCGAGCGCGGCGAGATCGAGCTCATCGCGTCCGAGAACTTCACGTGGCCGGCAACGCTCGAGGCGGTCGGGAGCGTGCCTACGAACAAGTACTCGGAGGGCTACCCGGGGCGCCGCTACTACGGCGGGTGCGAGATCGTCGACGAGATCGAGCAGCTCGCGATCGACCGCGCGCGCTCTCTCTTCGACGCCGAGCACGCGAACGTCCAGCCCCACGCAGGCGCGCAGACGAACATGGCCGTGTACTTCGCGGTCCTGGAGCCCGGTGACACGATCCTCTCGCTCTCGCTCTCGCACGGCGGCCACCTGACGCACGGCCTCAAGGTGAACTTCTCCGGCCGCCTCTACGACATCCAGCACTATGGCGTCTCGCGAGAGACGAACGTCGTCGACTACGACGACGTCCTCGGCCTCGCGAAGGAGCATCGGCCGAAGCTGATCGTCTGCGGCGGGTCGGCGTATCCGCGGACAGTGGAGGCGCACCGGTTCCGCGAGATCGCGGACGAGGTGGGCGCGTACCTCCTCTGCGACATGGCGCACTTCGCAGGGCTCGTCGCCGCCGGCATCCACCCGAGCCCGGTCCCGAGCTGCGACTTCGTCACCTCGACGACGCACAAGACGCTCGCCGGGCCGCGCTCGGGCTTCATCCTCTGCAGGGAGGAGCACGCGCAGGCGATCGACCGGGCGGTGTTCCCCGGCATGCAGGGCGGCCCGCTGAACCACGTCATCGCCGCGAAGGCCACGTGCTTCAAGATCGCGGCCTCCGAGCCGTTTCGGCAGTACCAGCAGCAGATCCGGGCGAACGCGGACGCGCTCTCGGAGGCGCTTCAGCAGGGCGGGCTGGAGGTGCTCACCGGCGGCACGGACACCCACCTTCTGCTCATCGACCTCCGTCGGTCGGAATGGAGCGGGAAGGACGCCGAGGAGCGGCTCGCGGAGGTCGGCATCACCGTCAACCGCAACACCATCCCGTTCGACGAGCGTCCGCCGACGATCGCGTCCGGCGTGCGGCTCGGGACCCCGGCCGTGACGATGCGCGGTTTCGACGTGGACGACGTACGCGAGGTCGGCCGGATCATCGTCGCCACACTCGATGCGGACGCCGATCTCGACGCGCTCGCCGCACGGAGCGCTGCGCTCTGCGAGCGGCGGCCGCTCTATCCCGGGATGGGCGCGTTCCCGACGTTCGGCGGAGAGGGCACGTAGGCGGCATGGAGGGCTCCGGCCAGATGGTCACGTCGGGCGTCGGCACGGTGACGGAGGTGACGCACCCGCTCGTCCAGCACAAGCTCGGCCTGCTGCGCGACGTCACGACGACGACGCAGATGTTCAGGCAGCTCGTGAACGAGCTGACGCTTCTGCTGACGTACGAGGCGACGAAGGACCTCGCGGACGAGGCAGCCGAGATCGAGACGCCGCTCGAGCACATGACCGCCCGGCGGATCTCCGGGAAGAAGGTCGCGGTGTGCCCGATCCTGAGAGCCGGCATGGGCATGCTCGACGCGGTGCTCTCGCTCGTCCCGGGCGCGCGCGTCGGCTTCATCGGCCTCTTCCGCGACGAGGAGACGCTCGAGCCGGTCGAGTACTACGTGAAGCTGCCGGATGACCTCTCGGACCGCGACGTCATCCTGCTCGACCCGATGCTCGCGACGGGGAACTCGACCGCCGCCGCCGTCGAGACGGTCAAGCGCGCGGGTGCGACCTCGGTCCGGCTCATCGCGCTCATAGCGGCGCCGGAGGGCATCGAGCGCGTGCGCCGCGACCATCCAGACATCACCATCGTGGTCGCGTCGATCGACCGCGGACTGAACGAGAAGGGCTACATCGTCCCGGGACTCGGCGACGCAGGCGACAGGCTGTACGGCACGAAGTAGGCGCGGATGCTCGACGAGCTACGGGCGACACCGGAGGTCCTCTACGGAGCGGCCATCGCGTTCGCGATCGTGGTCCTGCTGACACCGGCGGTCGGCGGAATGGCCCGGCTCCTCGGTGCAGTCGACCGGCCGGACTCGCGCCGGCTCAACCGCCGACCGATCCCACGGCTCGGCGGGCTCGCGATCTTCCTCGGGATCATCGTCCCGGCGCTCGCGTTCCTCGACCTCTCCGACGAGACGCGCGGCGTGCTGCTGGGCGCCGCCTGCGCGACCGTCGTCGGCGCGGTCGACGACTTCCGCGGCCTCTCGCCCCCGACGAAGCTCGCCGGCCAGGTCGCCGCCGCGGCCATCCCACCCGCCTTCGGCGTGTGGATCGACCACATCACGTTCCCGTTCCTCGGGGTGCTCGACGTCCCCGCCTGGATCGGAGTGCCGGTCTCGATCCTGTTCATCGTCGCCGTCATGAACATGGTCAACTTCCTGGACGGGCTCGACGGCCTCGCGGCGGGCGTCTGCGGGATCGCCGGTGTCACGTACGCGATCCTGGCGCTCTCGCTCGGCAAGCCGGACCCGGCGATCTTGTCCGCGATCGTCGCCGGCGCATGCCTCGGCTTCCTGCGCCACAACTTCTTCCCGGCGCGCATCTTCATGGGCGACTCGGGGGCGATGTGCCTTGGGTTCATCCTCGCGGCGGTGTCGATCCAGGGCCTGCTGAAGACCGCGTCCACCGTCGTCCTACTGCTTCCGCTGCTCGTGCTCGCCGTGCCGATCATCGACACGTCGTTCGTCGTCGCGAAGCGCCTCAAGTACCGGCAGCCGATCTACGGTGCGGACAAGAGCCACCTGCACCACCGCTTCCTCAACATCGGGTTCTCGCAGCGGCGTGCGGCCGTGACCATGTGGCTGTGGTGCCTCAGCCTCGCGGGAGCGGCGCTCGCGACCCGCTTCGTCCCGTTCCGGGAGGGCGGGGACTGGCATCTCTGGCAGACGGTCTCCGTCCTCGCGATCGCCTTCTTCGCGCTCGCGTTCTCGGTCTACGTCGTGTACCTGCTCGAAATCGTGAAGCTCGCCAACCCGCGCATCCGCAAGCGGGAACGCGAGGAGGCGGATGCCGCCGAGCGTCTCAGCGCCTAGGGCGCTCGCGCGCCGACGTGTAACGAACTCGGTTGTTTTCGGCTAACTAGACGAAAAAGGGCTGTTACAAGCCTTGGTATGCTTGCCTCGAAATGGCCGCTAACGCCTCGCCGCACTCGCTCGCGACCGCGTCGGGCCTCCTGCTCGGCACCATGGGCGCCGCCATGCTCGTGGGTGCGCTCGTCGGCTGGGCGGCCGGCTCGTGGAGCATCGGGCTGCTGCTCGGCGCCGTCGTCGGGATCCCGCTCTCCGTGCTCGTCGTCTACATCGTCTACTCGAAGCAGGAGCGCGCGTGAACCCGGGCGTGGGCAGCCGGATCTTCTCGACGCCGCGCCCGATGCCGAGCCGGCTCGCGCCCACGGTCGCGGGCGCAACGATCATCGCGCTCGCACTCCCTGTCTTCGCGATCGCCGGCTGGCCGCTGCGGGGCTGGGCGCTCGCCGCCGTCCTCTGGGTCGCGTCCGAGATCGTCGCGCTGCTACTGGCGCGCCTTCCGAACGGCCCCGATAACCTCGCTGCCGCAGGAGTGCGGGGCATCGGAACAACCTCGAGAGCATTGCTCGTCGGCATCGTGCTCGTGATCGTCACGGTGTCGAACGAGACCGTCGGCCTGGCCGCGGCGATCCTCTATGCGATCGCGTTCACGGCCGAGCTCGGCGTAGGGCTCGCGACGTACTTCGGTGGGGAGGCGAAGGCGTGAAGCGTGCGCTCGCCGCGATCGCCCTGCTCGCCCTGACGCTGCCCGCGACGGCGCTCGCGCAGTCGGGCACCGAGGAGGAGTCCAAGTTCGACCCGTCCCACGAGTGGGAGCTGAAGACGTGGGGGCCGGAGCTCAAGCTCGGGCCGATCGACATGTCGATCAACAAGGCGGTCGCCTACCTGTTCCTCGGCACGATCGTCTCGATCCTCATCGGGATCCTCCTCATGCGGGTCAAGGCCGGCCGCGACCCGGACCGGCGCCAGGCGCTCGGCGAGACGATCTACGAGGTGGCCCAGGTACAGGTGGCCGAGCAGGGGCTCCCGACGAAGGCGATCGGTCGGTGGTTCCCGTACGTGGCGACGCTCATGGTCTTCATCTGGGTCATCAACATGCTCGGGTTCATCCCGCTCCCGCTCTCCGATGAGCGCTGGGAGATCGGCGGCGTCGAGATTCCGACGCTCGCCATCTTCGCGGCGACGTCGACTCTCTCGGTGACGCTCGCGCTCGCGCTGATGACCTTCGTATTCACCCATGTCGAGGGGATCCGCGAGAACGGCGCGACCAAATATTTCAAGAGCTGGATCCCAGAGGTCCCGAAAGCGATGCTGCCGATGATCATTCCGCTCGAGATCCTCGGCCAGTTCATGCGGCTCATCAGCCTTTCCGTTCGTCTCTACGCGAACATGCTCGCCGGCCACATGCTGATCCTCACCTTCATCGGGCTGATCTTCCTCGTGACGCCTTGGGTCTTTCCGTTCTCAGTCCTCTTGGCGACCATCTTCTACCTCTTCGAAGTCGTCATCGTGGTGTCCATCCAGGCGTACATCTTCGCCGCCCTGTCAGCCATCTACATCGGTTCGGCCATCGAGCCGGAGCACTAAGGAGGGTTCGAACAGACATGTCCTCGTACTTCTTCCTCGCCGCCGCCGAAGACGGTGCGGACGCCGGCAAGGCGATCGCGCTCGCGCTCGGCATCGGCCTCGGGGCGCTGGGCGCCGGCGTCGGCATCGGCAACATCTTCGGCTCGATGATCCAGGCCGTCGCGCGCCAGCCTGAGCTCCGGGGCGAGCTGACGGGTATCCAGTGGCTCGGGTTCGCGCTCACCGAAGCGGTCGTGTTCTACGGCCTCATCGGCGGACTGCTGGCGTACGTCCTGGTCTGAGCAATGGAGTTCCTGCCCCTACTCGCCGCGGAGGAGTCCTCGGGAGGACTGATCGACGTCGTCCCGGGGCTCATGATCTGGACGCTGATCTGCTTTGCGATCACGTTCTTCGTGCTCCGCAAGTACGCGTTCGGCCCCATCCAGCGCACGATCGACGAGCGCCGCGACCGGATCCGCAAGGCCGTCGAGGAGGCCGACAAGGCGCGCGCGGAGGCCCAGCAGCTCCTCGAGGAGCACCGTGCGCTCATCGGCAGCGCGAAGAGCGAGGCGGCCGACATCCTCGCCGAGGCGCGCAAGGTCGGCGACGCCCAGATCGAGCGCGTGAAGAAGGAGGCGGAGGAGGAGCGGCAGCGCCGGCTGGAGGAGACCAAGCGGCAGATCGACGCCGAGACGAAGCGGTCGCTCGACCTCATCCGCACGGAGGTCGCGGACCTCACGCTCGAGGCGACGGCGCGGGTCACGGGCAAGGTCCTCGACGCCGAGGACCAGCGCCGTCTGATCGACGAGGCGATCGCCGAGCTCGACTTCTCCGCGTTGGAGAAGGAGACGACCTGACCCATGGCTGTCGCGCAGCGCATGTACGCGCGCGCCCTCTTCGAAGCCGCCCAGGAGGCTGGACGGCTCGACGGGGTGGCGGAAGACTTCGGGGCGATCGCCGCCGCGGTCGATGAGGTCCCCGAGCTCGAGGGCTTCCTGCGCAACCCCCAGATCGATCCGTCGGAGAAGGCGTCCCTCCTCGCAGAGCTCGCCGAAGGAGCGGACGACCTCGTCCGCAACTTCGTGCAGCTCGTCGCGGAGAAGGGCCGAGCCGGAGAGCTGCCCGAGATGAACCGCGAGCTCGCGGCGCTCGTCGCCCGCGCGCAGCGGCGTCTCACCGTCGAGCTCGAGACGGCAGTCGAGCTGTCGGACGAGGAGGCCTCGTCGATCGTGCACACGATCGAGCAGGCCTCGGGCAGGAGCGTCGAGGCGACCCGAACGGTCGACCCCAGCCTGATCGGCGGGATCGTCCTCAGGATCGGGTCGTTCCGCGCGGACGGAAGCGTCCGCGGACGCCTCGAGCGGCTCCGCAGAGAATTGGCAACCCAGGCATGACGCAAACGATGAGGGCGACGACGGCCAACAGGCGCCCGTCGCCGCGACGCAAGGAGATCACGTGAAGCTACGCCCGGAAGAGATCACCTCGATCCTCAAGGACCGGATCAAGCAGTTCGACGTCGAGACGGACCTCTCCGAGGTCGGGAGCGTGCTCCAGGTCGGCGACGGCATCGCCCGCATCCACGGGCTCGAGAACGCGGTTGCGCTCGAGCGGCTCGAGCTCGAGCACGGCGTCACGGGTATCGCGTTCAACCTCGAGGAGGACAACGTCGGCGCCGCGCTCTTCGGCGACTGGGCGCTCGTGAAGGAGGGCGATCCTGTCCGCCGGACCGGCGAGGTCATGAGCGTGCCGGTCGGCGAGGCGCTCCTCGGCCGCGTCGTCGACCCGCTCGGGAACCCACTCGACGGCCTTGGCCCGATCGAGACGACCGAGCGACGACCGCTCGAGTTCAAGGCGCCGGGCGTCATCCAGCGCCAGCCCGTGAAGGAGCCGCTGCAGACGGGCATCAAGTCGATCGACACGATGATCCCGATCGGCCGCGGCCAGCGTGAGCTCATCATCGGCGACCGCTCGACCGGGAAGACGGCGATCGCGATCGACACGATCCTGAACCAGCGCGGCAGCGACGTCATCTGCGTGTACGTCGCGATCGGCCAGAAGGGCTCGACGGTCGCGCAGGTCGTGGAGCGGCTGCGCGATGCGGGCGCGATGGAGTACACGATCGTCGTCTCGGCGCCTGCGCAGGAGGCCGCGCCGATCAAGTGGATGGCGCCGTTCGCGGGCTGCGCGATGGGCGAGCACTTCCTCTACAACGGGAAGCACTCGCTGCTCATCTACGACGACCTCTCGAAGCACGCCGACGCGTATCGGCAGCTGTCGCTCCTGCTTCGCCGCCCGCCCGGCCGCGAGGCCTTCCCGGGCGACGTCTTCTATCTCCACTCGCGGCTTCTCGAACGTGCGTGCAAGCTCTCGGACAAGCTCGGTGCAGGCTCGCTGACGGCACTGCCGATCATCGAGACGCAGGCGGGTGACATCGCCGCGTACATCCCGACGAACGTCATCTCGATCACCGACGGGCAGATCTTCCTCGAGTCGAGCCTCTTCTTCTCCGGCGTCCGCCCGGCGATCAATGTCGGCACGTCGGTTTCCCGCGTCGGCGGCAACGCCCAGCGGCGCGCGATGCGTCAGGTGGCCGGCCGGCTCCGCCTCGACCTCGCCCAGTACCGCGAGCTCGAGGCGTTCGCCCAGTTCGGGTCCGAGCTCGACGCGGCCACGCAGCAGACGCTCGCGCGTGGCGAGCGGATGGTCGCGACGCTGAACCAGCCGCAGTACCAGCCGTGGCCCTTCGAGGAGCAGGTCGTGTCGATCTACGCCGGGGTGAACGGCTACCTCGACAACGTTCCCGTCGGCCAGGTGCCGCGCTTCCACGAAGAGCTGCTGGAGCACCTGCGCACGGACGGGGCGGTCATCTCCGCGATCCGCGAGTCGGGCGAGATCTCGGACGAGAGCGAGGAGAAGCTCAAGAAGGAGCTCGAGCACTTCGTCTCGGTCTTCAACGTCGAGGAAGAGCGGGGGCTCACCGGCTAGCCATGGCGTCGGTCCAGGACCTCAAGCGCCGGATCAAGTCGGTCCGCAACACGAGCAAGATCACGCGCGCGATGGAGCTCGTCGCCGCGGCGAAGCTGCGGCGCGCGGAGACGCGGATCAGCGCCATGCGCCCGTATGCAGAGACGATGGCGGAGCTCATCTCCGGGGTGGGGAGGGCCGCGGCAAGCGTGCGGCTGCCGCTCCTCGAGCAGCGCGAGTCGGTCGAGAACGTCGCGCTCGTGCCGCTCACGGGCGACCGCGGCTTGGCCGGCGGGTTCAACGCGCAGATCCTGCGGAGGTCGTTCGCGCTCGAGCGGTCGCTCCAGGCAGAGGGTAAGGGCGTGAAGTGGGTCGTCGCGGGCAAGAAGGGACGCTCGACGCTCACCTTCCGGCGGCGCGAGCTGGCCGGCGCTTACGTCGGCTTCACCGACCGGCCCGCGTACGAGGACGCGCAGGCGATCGCGAACCGGATCGGCGAGCTGTTCACGAGCGGCGAGGTCGACCGCGTCGTGCTCATCTACAACACGTACGTGTCGCCGCTCACGCAGCGCGTCACCGAGCAGGAAGTCCTCCCGATCTCGCCCGACATCCTCGAGACGGACGAGGACGAGCGCGCGACGGACACGCTCCGCGGCGACTTCATCTTCGAGCCGGAGCCCGAGGAGATCCTCGAGCGGCTGCTGCCGGTGTATGTGGAGACGCAGATCTATCGGGCGCTGCTCGAGTCGACCGCCTCCGAGCAGGGTGCCCGCATGACCGCGATGCGCAACGCCTCGAAGAACGCCGGCGAGCTGATCGACACGCTCACGCTGAGCATGAACCGCGCCCGTCAGGCCGAGATCACGCAGGAGATCCTCGAGGTCGTCGGCGGGGCGGAAGCGCTCGTCTGACGCCCGAGCAGGGGATCGCGGGACCCCGAGTCCGCTAACAAGCACGGGTGCGCCGCGTAGAAGTACCTAGCAGGATGGCGACCCCGATCCGCGACGACCCCGCAGCTAGCATCACGCCCGTGGAAGAGGCTGTCGCCGATCGCGCGGGCGGCGCCGACCGCTTCGAGAACGCGAGCGAGATCGGCCGGCGCTTCCTCGACAACATCGAAGACGTCGTCTACGGCAAGCGTGAGGAGATCAGGCTCGTCCTCACCGCGCTCGCCTGCGGCGGCCATGTCCTCCTCGAGGACGTCCCCGGCACCGCGAAGACCGTCCTTGCGCGCGCGATCGCCGGCACGATCGAGGGGGCGATTCCGTCGCGCATCCAGTGCACGCCGGACCTCCAGCCGACGGACGTCACCGGGTTGTCCGTGTTCGACCAGAAGACGCGCGACTTCGAGTTCCGGCCGGGTCCGGTCTTCGCGAACGTCGTCCTGGTAGACGAGATCAACCGCGCGACGCCGAAGACGCAGTCGGCGCTACTCGAGGCGATGGCGGAGTACCAGGTCACGGTGGACGGCGTGACGCGCGACCTCCCGTACCCCTTCCTGCTCATCGCGACGGAGAACCCGATCGAGTACGAGGGGACGTTTCCACTCCCGGAGGCACAGCTCGACCGCTTCTTCCTGCGAACGGCGCTCGGCTACCCGGGTCTGGACGACGAGCTCAAGATCCTCGACCAGCAGCGCTACGCGCACCCGCTCGAGGGCCTCGAGCCGGCCGTGTCCCTCGAGGACATCCACGAGCTTCGAGCATCCGCGCAGCACGTCTACGTCGACGACGTCATCCAACGCTGGCTCGTCGAGCTCGTTCGCTCGACGCGCGACCACGAGTCCGTCGTCATCGGCAGCTCGGTCCGCGGCAGCCTGGCGCTCGAGCGCGCCGCACGCGCGTGGGCGCTGCTCAGCGGGCGCGGGTTCGTGATCCCGGAGGACATCGAGCGGCTCTTCGTCCCCGTGTTGATCCATCGCGTGGTCTTCACGCCGAGCTTCGTCGCACGCGCGCGTGCCTCGAGCTGGGAAGACGCGATCGAGGAGTTCCGCGTCGCCTGTCTCCAGCTCGCCCCTCGCCCTGGCTCGGAGGAGGACCCGATCTTCGAGCATCCGAATCAGTAGCCCGAGCTCGTGAGGAGCGGGCGGCTCACCTTCCCCCTCGTTCCGCGCCGGCGAGTCATCGGCCTGTCGTTCGGGACGATGCGCAGCCTCCGCCGAGGCTCCGGCTCGGACGTTGCCGGCTCTCGCCCGTATTACCCGGGCGACGACATGGACGCGATCGACTGGTCGGCATCGGCGAAGCTCTCGACGGCGAAGGGCCGCGACGAGTTCGTCGTGCGGGAGCGCTTCGCCGAGGAGGCGCCGCGGATCGTCATCGTGTGCGACCGGCGCCCGCAGATGGCGCACTTCGCGTCGCCTCTCCCCTGGCTCGACAAGCCGCAGGCGATGCGGAACGCCGTCGAGCTCATCCTCGCGCAGCGCGGGCGCGTCCGGTGGCCACGTCGGATATCTCGACTACGCCGATGGTGACCCGCACTGGCGCCAGCCGAAGGGCGAGCGCAAGCTCATCGAGCTCAAGGACGAGCGCCTGTGGTCGCTGGAGTACGGCGGTCCTCACGACTGGCTCGAGCGCTCGATCGCGCACCTGGCGGAGCACCGGCGTGCGGTCTCGCCCGGCACGTTCGTCTTCCTTCTCTCCGACTTCGTTCCGGCTCCGCCGCAGGACCTGTGGGTCGCCGCGTTCGAGAACCGCTGGGACCTCGTGCCGATCGTGATCCAGGACCCGGTCTGGGAGCAGAGCTTCCCGGACGTCAGCGGCATCGTGGTCCCTCTCAGGGACCCGGACACCGGCCGAGTGAGCAACGTCCGCCTGAAGCGCGGCGAGGCCGAGGCGCGCAGGACGGCGAACGAGGAGCGCATGCGCGATCTCCTCGACGGGTTCCTTCAGCTCGACATCGACCCCATCGTGCTCTCGTCGAGCGAGAAGTCGGAGGTGCTCGCGCCGTTCCTCATGTGGACCGACCTCAGACGCACGCGGCGGGTGATCGGAGCGTGAGCTAGTGGCGACGCACAAGCTCCTGATCGCGCTCGGCGTCGTCGCGGCCGCCGTCGTGGGCGCGCTCGCCGTCGTTTTCATCAGCTGGGACAGCGGAGCCACGACAGAGGAGGGCGTGGCCGGCGGCAACGATCCCATCACGGCGATCGGTGCCTTCGCGCCGCGCGCGGTGCTCTTCGGCGACACGGTCGCTGCGACGGTCGACGTCGTCGTCGACAAGACGGTCGTCGATCCGGGCGACGTGGAGGTGAAGGCCGAGTTCGGCACGTGGAAGCCGGTGGCCGAGCCTCGCAGCACGCGGGAGGACTCCGGCGACACGGCCTATCTGCGGACGACCTACGTCCTCCGTTGCCTGACGCGTCTGTGCGTGCCGGCGCGAGACACCGAGGAGATCGAGTTCGAGCCGGCCGAGGTCTCGTACGGGGCGTTGGTCGGGAACGGCGCGCGCCGCCTCACCGTCGACGCCGAATGGCCGATGCTCGTCGTGCACTCGCGGGCGGGCGTGGGCGAGGACGAGCGCCGCGACGTGCTCGCGGCGCCATGGCGTGCCGACCTCATCACGCTGCCCCTCTTCTCGTACCGGATCTCGCCGGCTCTCCTACTGGCGCTGCTCGTCGTCGGCGGCATCGCGCTCTTCGCCCTCGCGGGCGTCCTCGTGTACCGCGCGATCCCCGACCGCAAGCCCCCGCCCGAGCCGGAGCCCGAGCCCGTCCCGGTCGCGACGCTGCTCGAGCAGGCGCTCGCGTTCCTCGAGGCGCCGGCGTCGACGAACGGCGCCCCGGAGCGCCGTCGTGCGCTCGAGCTCGTCGCCGACGAGGTCGAGAGCTGGGGCGACATGGCGCTCGCGACCACCGCACGCTCGCTCGCCTGGTCCGAGCATGCGCCCGAGAGCGAGACGACGAAGGCCTTCGCAGCCGAGCTGCGGAGCCGGATGGAGAGCCTGAACGGACATGCTGGGTAGACGGTCGCGGACGATCCCGAGCCCGGACACGCGGACGCTTCGGCGTCCCCGGATCCGGACGAGCGCGGTGCGCGCGCTGCTCGTGCTCGTCGCCTGCGGGCTCGTGGCCACGGCGTTCGTCTCCGCCCGCGACCTCGAGGCCCGGAGCAACGAGTTCGTGCCCGGTGGCCGGAGCAGCGTCGTCGTGATCGACGTCTCGCTGAGCATCCTGAACACCGACTACGCACGGGTCCGCGGGGTGCTCGAGCGCCTGATCTCAGCCGGGAACCCGGTGGGTCTCGTGGTCTTCTCCGATACGGCGTACGAGCTCATGCCCCCGAGGACGCCTTCCGTGGAGCTCCGTCCGCTGCTCCGCTTCTTCACGCTCCAGAAAGACCAGCTGCCGCCGAACCCGTGGCTCCCGAGCTTCCAGGCCGGCACGATGATCTCGGGCGCGCTCGAGATGGCGCAGCGGATGCTGGAGCGGGACAAGGTCGACCCGGCCTCGATCCTCCTCATCAGCGACCTCGAGACGGCCCCCTCCGACTTCACTGCGCTCGGGCGCGTGCTCTCGCGCATCAAGCGCTCGGACACGACGATGCGCGTCGTCCCGCTGTCGGCGACGAGCGACGGGCGTGCGTTCTTCGGCGGCATCCTCGGGTTCGACTCGTTCGTCGACCCGGTCGAGCCGAACGCGGGCGAGGCCCGCACGATCGAGGTCAACCTCCGCGGCGAGACCCCGCTGCTCCTCCTGCTCGCGAGCGCCTTCGTCTTCATCGCGCTCGCGGCGCACGAGCGGTTCGCGGGCCGGCTCGCGCTGCCTGCCGGCGCAGGGTGGAGGCGGACGTGAGGAAACACGTCTTCACCGTCGCCGCCGTGGCCGCCTGTCTCGTCGTCGGGACGCTCATGTTCCTGCTCGCGCTCGACGTCGCCCGCCTCCGCAGCGCCCTCCCTGCCGACGACGTCCGCTTCCGCGGCGCGCCGGAAGAGCAGCTGTGGGCGCCCGATCAGGTCGTCCCGGGCGGCATCGCCCGGGCCCTGCTCGCCGTCGACGACGACATCCTCTTCCGCGAGGCCGTGCGCGGCGTCCGGCTCAGCCATCCGGAGATGCCCGGGTTCTCGGATCCGTCCTACGTCGTCCACCGGAACGAGGCGACCGCGTGGCTCACGGACATCGTCCAGAAGGACGACGACGCGAAGCGCCAGTCGGCGGCGGCGAACCTGCTCGGCGTCCTCTCCTTCGCGGACGCGGTCGCCGACTACACGAACCGCGGCAGGCTGCTCGAGGGCGCGACCGGGCGCTTCCGCCAGGCGATCAACCTCGACCCGGCGAACGACGAGGCGAAGCACAACCTCGAGCAGACCCTGTCCCGCGCGCGCGGCCTCGAGCTCTCGGAGGCAGGCGGCGGCAATGCGCCCTCGCCGGGCGGCAAGGGCGCGAAGGGCGCCGGCGCCGGCGATCCGGGCAGCGGGTACTAGCGGTGCTGGCCGCGAGCCTCGAGTTCCTGACGCCGCTCGCCGGGCTCGTGGCGCTCCTCTGCCTCGTGCCGCTCGCGGCGTTCGTCCGCGTGCGCGTTGTCGCACGGCGCAAGCGCTCCGCGATCGGTCTCTCCGAGCCCCGTCGGCGCACGTACGTCGTGCCGCTCGCGGCCGTCCTTGCTGCGGCGGCGTCGCTGGGCCTCGCGGCGATGCAGCCGGTCCTCTCGTTCGACGAGAAGCATCGCGTGAGGACCGATGCGGAGGCGTTCGTCGTCATCGACACGACGCGCTCGATGCTCGCGAGCGCCACGCCGGGCTCGCCCGCCCGGATCTCGCGCGCGAAGGCGATCGCGGCCTCGGTCGAGGAGCGTCTTCCCTCGGTTCCGGTCGGCCTCGCCTCCGTCACCGACCGGACGCTCCCGCACCTCTTCCCGAGCGCCGACCATGAGGTGTTCCGGGCGACGCTCGCGAAGTCGATCGGGATCGAGCGTCCGCCGCCCGTGCACACGTTCGCTACCCGGGTCACGAGCCTCGAGGCCCTCTCGGCGGTTGCCACGCAGGGGTTCTTCTCGCCGAGTGCGAAGCGCCGCGTGATGGTGGTCGTGACGGACGGCGAGTCGCTGCCGGGCTCGCGCGCGCGCCTCGCCGAGCTGTTCCGCACGCCGCCCGGGATCTCGACGGTGTTCGTCCACGTGTGGGGGCGCGACGAGCGCGTCTTCAGGGGGACGACCCCCGAGCCGGCATACAAGGCCGATCCGGGAGCGCGGGGCTCGCTCGACCGGCTCGCGTTCGAGGTGGGCGGGCAGGTGTACGGGGAGGACGAGCTCGCGAAGGTTGTGCAGGTCGTCCCGAAGCTCGTCGGCGAAGGACCGTCGGTCGTGCAGGGTGAGCGGAGGCGGGACGTTCCCACGTCCCCGTACTTCGCCGCGTTCGCGGTCGTGCCGCTCGCGCTCGTCCTCTGGCGGCGCGACCGCTAGTCGTCGTCGACGAACGGCGCCATCGCTTCCGGGTAGCCGTTCTCGTCCATGTACGAGATCGCGCGGCTCGCGATCCACGCGACCGCTCCCGGGTCGACCTCCTGGAGCGCTTCGCGCACCGCGGCGTCGCCGTGCTCCGGGCCGCCGCGGAGCCCGGCGCGGCTCCGCCGGAGCCGGCAGAGCGCGAGCGCCGCGACGTCCGCATCGTTCCCGAAGGTGTCGTACCACTGCACGCCGACGGCGCACTCGACCAGGGGCACGACCTCGTCCGAAAGCCGTGCGGCATCGTCCGTTGCGACCGTGAAATCTGCCTCTGAGCGGGCTTTTCCCTTGCGGGGAATCGGCACGGTATCTCCCTCCTAACGAAATTGCCCCAGGAACGTCACACAGTATGATCCTGCACTTTGACCATGGCGAAGACAGGGGTTTCCGGCGACCCGACTGCGGTGCAGTGCGGCCGCGTGTGTCGGGAAACGGGTCGAGGGGGAAACTCCTGACGGACCATGGTCGAGCCCCAGCAGGGCCAACTCGGATGGAGGGAATACATGCGTAAACGGTCGATTTTGTTCGTGGTGGGCGCGGCAGCGCTTGTCGCGAGCCTTATCGTCGGCCCGGCCGCGACGGCGAAGCCAGATGCCGCCTCGGCGGGCACAGTCGTCATCGGCCATGACCAGGAGCCGGTGACGCTCAACACGTACATCACGGAGGGGAACGCGTACACGACCGCCCTCGCGGTGAACCCGATTCTCGCAAGCGCGAGCGTGTACAACCAGAACGCCAAGCTCGTTCCGCTCCTCGTCGACGCAGCGCCGAAGATCGTCAAGTCGAATCCGCTGACGGTCACGTTCCGCTACAAGAAGAACGCGCAGTGGAGCGACGGCCGACAGATCACCGGCGCCGACTTCAAGGCCACGTACAACACGATCATGAACCCGAACTTCGACATCACGTCGAGGGAGGGTTGGCAGGACATCCAGGCGATCAACGCGACCGGCAAGAACGTCACGGTCGTCTGGAAGAAGGGCAAGGCGTACGCGGCGTGGGATGCCCTGGTCGCAACCTCGCCGATGCCGGCCCACAAGGTCATCGGGCAGAACTTCAACGATCTCTGGCGCAACTCGATCGACGTCGCCAGCGGCCCGTTCAAGTTCGTGAGCTGGCAGAAGGGCACGCAGCTCGTGCTCGCCAAGAACACCGCCTACAAGGCCGGCCCGGCTGCGAAGGTCGACCGGGTCATCTTCCGGTACATCCCGTCCACGCCGTCGCTGTTCCAGGCGCTGAGCTCGGGCGAGATCCAGGTGACGGAGCCGCAGCCGCAGCTCCAGATCGTGGACATCCGGAAGAACTCGAAGTTCAAGGTCCAGTCCGGCCCCGGCTACTTCTGGGAGCACATGGACATCCAGTTCGGGCCGAAGGGACATCCGGCGCTGAAGCAGGCCTATGTCCGCCAGGCCATCATCACGGGCATCAACCGCAACCAGATCAAGCAGGCGCTGTACGTCGCGCCTGGCCTGGTCGGGAGCGCGAAGGACCTGCCCGTGCTGCAGAGCCACATCTTCAAGCCCTTCGAGTCGAACTACCAGCCCAACTGGAAGAAGTGGAGCTTCAGCCAGAAGAAGGTCATCTCCATGCTGAAGGCGAAGGGCTGCACCGGTGGCCCGAGCGCGCCGTCGGCGAACAACGACGCCATCTGGTCGTGCCCGAACGTCGGCAAGCTGTCGTTCCGGTTCACGACGACCAGTGGTAACCAGCTCCGTGCTCTGACGTTCGAGATCGCGCAGAAGCAGCTCAAGAGCGTCGGCATCGAGCTCGTCCCGCGGTTCGGCCCCTCGGGCACCGTCTTCGGACAGGTGCTCCCCTCGGGCGACTGGGACATCTTCATGTTCACGTGGCTCGGTGGCCCCACCAGCTCGGCGACGAGCTTCAGCCTCTACGGCTGCGGTGGCGACCAGAACTACATGAACTACTGCAACAAGAAGGCGTCCGCACTCCTGCAGAAGGCGCAGTTCACGCCTGATCCTGCAGCTCGGGCGAAGCTCCTGAACGAGGCCGAGTCGAAGTACCTCTCGACTGACGTCATGTCCGTCCCGATGTACGTCCGCCCCGGCTTCCTCATCAACTCGACCAGCGTCAAGGGTCCCGTCCTGAACCCGACACAGCAGGGCTCGACCTGGAACGCGCAGGGCTGGACCGTCGGCTAGAACGTCGCCGCACGGTGCAGACCGAACGTCCGCACCAAACGAGGTCCCGCTCCCGCCTGTAGGCGGGAGCGGGACTTCCTTCTAAGATCCGGAGACTGGGAACATGCTGACCTACGTCATCCGCAGATTGCTCTACAGCGTCGTCGTGCTTTTCGCGGCGAGCTTCATCATCTTCTTCTTCGTCTCGGTCTCGAACGACCCGCTGTCGTTCCTGAAGATGCAGCCCACCGCATCCGAGCAGACGATCGCGAACATCACCGAGCGGAAGCACCTCGACGAGTCGATTCCCGTTCGCTACGTCTACTGGCTGCAGGACCTGTTCACGAACGAGTTCGGTACGACCACGATCGGCGACCGCCCGATCCTCCCCGACATCACGCGCGTGATGGGACACACGCTTCAGCTCGTCGTCGTCGCCGAGCTCCTCGCAATCCTGCTCGCGGTCGGAATCGGCGTGTACTCGGCGTTACGTCAGTACAGCACGTTCGACTACACGGCCACGACCTTCAGCTTCGTCGGCCTCGCGACGCCGGTCTTCTGGCTCGCGCTGATGCTCCAGGTCCTGTTCGTGAACATTTACTTATGGTTCGGCGTCCGGATCTTCTACACCGCGAACCTGAGTGGTATCGATCCGGGCTCCGGGCTGCACTT
This sequence comes from uncultured Actinomycetes bacterium, assembly GCA_963815895.1. GTDB lineage: Bacteria > Actinomycetota > Thermoleophilia > Gaiellales > Gaiellaceae > GMQP-bins7. Next base: position 73,981 of record CAWFIP010000003.1, read on the forward strand.
CGTGCTCGACCGTGCGCAGCACCTCGGCCTGCCTGTGATCACGCTCATGATCGCCAGCATCGCCACCTACTCGCGGTTCATGCGCGCGTCGATGCTCGAGGTCATCAACTCGGACTACGTGCGCACCGCGCGGGCGAAGGGGCTGAACGAGCGCAAGGTGACGATGAGGCACGCGTTCCGGAACGCCCTCATCCCGCTCGTCACGATCGTCGCGCTGAACTTCGGTGCGCTCCTCTCAGGGGCGGTGGTCACCGAGACGGTGTTCGGGCTCGACGGGATGGGGCTCTACTACGTCACGCAGCTCCAGCTCGGCGATCCGTACCCGGTCATGGCGTGGTTGATGGTCGTCGCGACGCTCGTCGTGGTCTTCAACCTCGTCGCCGACATCGCGTACGGCATCCTCGACCCGCGCGTGCGCTATGACTGATCCGACGCACCGAGACTCCATGCGCTCGACGCCGGGCGTCTCGAATACCGATACGCGGATCGGAGCGGGAGTCGGCGCCGTGTCGGCCGCCGATCCGATTGCCGGCTCCGACGCGTTCGGTCGTGCGTCCGATCTCAACCTCACGTACGAGAGCGGCCTCGAGCTCAAGGCGCGGAGCCAGTGGACGTATGCACGAATCCGGTTCTTCCGGCACAAGCTGGCGGTTGCGAGCCTCTTCATCCTCGGCTTCGTCGCGCTCGTCGCCATCTTCCCGGCGTTCTTCGCTCCGGCCGGCCCGAACGACCAGAACCTCCCCGGCATCGACGATGCCGGGAACCTCACCCGCGGAGAGATCGCGCAAGCGCCTTCGTGGGATCATCTCTTCGGAACCGACCTGCTTGGACGTGACTACCTGAGCCGGGTCATCTTCGGGCTCCAGACGTCGCTGTGGGTCGCGCTCTTCGTCGCGCTCCTGTCCACGTTCATCGGGACGGCGATGGGTGCGATCGCGGGCTACTACGGCGGCACCGTCGACAACCTGCTCATGCGCGTGACCGATCTCTTCCTGACGTTGCCGACGCTCGCCGTGCTGTTGGCGGCGGCGGCCTTCCTGGGCCAGGAGGGTCAGACGATCGGCCCGTTCACGCTCTCGCAGCCGATGACCATCGCGTTGATCCTCGCGCTCCTCTTCTGGACGGCGCTCGCGCGCATCGTGCGAGGCGTCTTCCTGTCGCTCCGCGAGAAGGAGTTCGTCGAGGCGGCGAAGGCGTCGGGCGGCAGCGACACGCGCATCATCATCCGCCACATCCTCCCGAACTGCGTGGGCGCGATCGTCGTGACGATGACGCTCATCATCGCGACGGCGATCCTCGTCGAGGCAGCCCTCTCGTTCCTCGGCTTCGGCATCCAGCCGCCAACTCCGGCGCTCGGCAACCTCATCAACGAGGGCAATGTCGGCGGGCTCGGGTCGTGGTGGCTCGTGACGTTCCCAGGGATCGTCATCGTCATCGTTGTGCTCGCCGTCAACTTCATCGGCGACGGCCTGCGCGACGCGCTCGACCCGACGCAGCGCGTCCGGGCGTAGGTGGGGCATCGTGGCTGATCCGGTCCTCTCCATTCGCGACCTGACGGTCGAGTTCAAGACGGAGGACGGCGTCGTGCGCGCTGTCACCGGCGTCTCGTACGACGTCTTCCCGGGCGAGACGCTCGGAGTGGTAGGCGAGTCCGGTTCCGGGAAGAGCGTGTCGGTGATGACGATGCTCGGACTCATCCCGTTTCCGCCGGGTCGGCTCGTGGCGGGCGAGGCGCTGTACAAGGGCCGCGATCTGCTCACGATCCCCAAGAAGCAGCTTCGCGAGATCCGCGGCGGCGAGGTCGCGATGATCTTCCAGGACCCGATGACCTCGCTGAACCCGGTGTTCACGATCGGCGACCAGATCTCTGAGGCCCTGAAGACGCACCGGTCCGGCCTGAGCGACGACGACGCGCGCAAGAAGTCGGTCGAGCTCCTGGAGCTCGTCGGCGTGCCGTTCGCCGAGCGGCGCTACGAGCAGTACCCGCACGAGTTCTCGGGCGGGATGCGGCAGCGCGCGATGATCGCGATGGCCATTGCGAACGATCCGAGCGTGCTGATCGCCGACGAGCCGACGACGGCTCTCGACGTGACGATCCAGGCCCAGATCATCGAGGTCATGCGGGCCGCACAGCAAGAGACCCAGGCGGCGATCATCCTCATCACGCACGACCTCGGCCTGATCGCGGAGCTCGCGGACCGCGTGGTCGTCATGTACGCGGGACGTGTCGTCGAGCTCGGCGACGTGCACTCGATCTTCAACTCGCCCCGGCATCCATACACCGTCGGCCTGATGAACAGCCTCGCGCGCGTGGATCTCGACCGCGAGTGGCTCGAGCCGATTCCCGGTCAGCCGCCGAGCATGATCAGCCCGCCGCCGGGTTGCGCCTTCCATCCGCGCTGCGCGTTCTCCAGGGGTCGTGAGCGCTGCCGCACGGAGATCCCGGAGCTGCGCCGCTTCGGCGAGGGTGGGCTCCACGTCTCCGCGTGCCACTTCGCCGAGGAGCTCGAGGCGCAGCACGTCACCGCGGCGCTCGCAGCGGAGCCGTCATGACCCAGACGGAGACCGGCACCGTCGCGGCCGAACCGGCCTCGGCCAACGGCGGCGGCGGCGAGATCCTCCGCATCGAGGGGCTCGTCAAGTACTTCCCGATCAAGGCCGGTCTCTTCAAGCACACCGTCGGGCAGGTGCGCGCGGTGGACGGCGTCGACCTGTCGGTGAACCAGGGCGAGACGCTCGGCATCGTCGGCGAGTCGGGGTGCGGGAAGACGACACTCGGCCGTACGATCATCAAGCTGATCGAGCCGACCGCGGGGAAGATCATCCTCGACGGCCGGGACATCACCGCTCTCAAGCGCAAGGCGATGAGGCCGGTCCGGCGCGACGTGCAGATCGTCTTCCAGGACCCCTACGCGTCGCTGAACCCGCGGATGACGGTGCGCGACATCGTCGGCGAGCCGCTCCGGATTCACGGGCTCTACCGCGGGCGAGGTGAGGGCCGGCGCCGCATCGAGGAGCTCCTGCGCACGGTCGGCCTGAGCCCGGAGCACGCGAACCGCTTCCCGCACGAGTTCTCCGGCGGGCAGCGCCAGCGCATCGGCGTGGCCCGCGCGCTCGCGCTGAACCCGAAGCTCATGGTGCTCGACGAGCCGGTCTCTGCGCTCGACGTGTCGATTCAGGCGCAGGTCGTGAATCTGCTGGTTCAACTTCAGAACGAGTTCGGGCTCACCTACCTGTTCATCGCGCACGATCTCTCGGTCGTCCGCCACATCTCGGACCGGGTCGCCGTCATGTACCTCGGCAAGATCGTCGAGCTCGGGACGCGCCCGCAGCTCTACGAGACGCCGATGCACCCGTACACGCAGGCGCTCCTGTCCGCGGTCCCGATCGAGTCTCCGAACCTCAGAGGCAAGCGGCAGCGCATCGTTCTCCAGGGCGACGTGCCGAGCCCTGCCAATCCTCCGTCGGGCTGCCGCTTCCGCACGCGGTGCTGGAAAGCTCAGCCCATCTGCGAGGAAGAGGACCCGGAGCTCAAGCCGCGGAACGGTGGGGCGCACCCCGTGGCGTGCCACTTCGCCGAGGTCATGAAGCCGCTCGACGTCGTCGGGCAGAGCGCCGCCGGCTAGGGCGCGACGGTTGTCATCTAACTCTCTGCGCGACCGGTCGTCAGAAGCCACATGAGCGTCGTCCATCGTTCCGTCGTCTGCGACCGGGTCCGGGCGCAGATCTCGCTCGGGCTCGACGGTGAGCTGTCGCAGCTCGAGACGCGGATGATCGCCGCGCACCTCTCGCGGTGCGCCGACTGCGCTTCCTTCGAGGAGGACGTTCGGACGTTCACGTCCGAGCTCCGGGCCGCTCCGATGGAGCCGCTCGAGCACCCGGTCGTCGTGCTGAGGCCGCGCCGCTCGGCGCTGCCGCGTGTTCAGATCGGCGTCGCGGCCGCCCTCGCAGTTGCGCTGCTGGGTGCGCTCACGCAACTCGTGTCGCCCGAGAGCGACCAGGCGTACGCGACTCCGCGCCACTACTCGACGTACGAGCAGCTGTCGCAGGAAGTCGCGCAGGTCATCGCCGATGGTCGCGCGTTCTCGCGCCACCAGGGCGACGCGTTCCCGCTCTAGAGCCTCCCCGTCGCGGCGAGCAGGAGCCTCAGGCGAAGGTCCGCAGGGGCCGCCACATGTGCGCGCCCCCGGCGGCGCACGACACACGCGCATGCTCCGGCTCGAGTTGGGCGCACCCGCCTTCGCGGAACGCCCCGTCCGTGAGCACAGCGAGCGTGCGGCCGATCCAGGAGTAGCACCACCAGCGCGTCGTCGTCGGCAGGTCGCCGCAGGTCCGGATGAGCCGGGTCTGCTCGAAGACCTTCCCGTCGAGCGCCGGGACATTGATCCCTCGGAGGCAGTTGTACGTGTCCACGCCCTCGAGCTCGCCGCAGACGCGAGCGTGGTCGACCGGATCGCGCTCGCGCGAGACCAGGAGGGACGCGCCGCTCATGCACCCGGCCCGCTCCATCCCGTCCTGCCCGTCGCACAGCGCGAGCATGTCCTCTGCCTTGTAGACACGCGTGTCCGCCTTGCGCTCCCAGAAGTAGCGGTACCAGCAGGGACGCTTGTACGTGTAGGCGCCGCAGACGGACTCGGGGGAGTCGTCCGCGTTCTCGGGTGTGCTCGTCCCGTCGCCGCCGCCGAGCGAGATCCAGTAGTCGTGGAATGCGCCCTGCGCGCAGTCGGGGGCGTTGGCGGGGCCGAGCTCGTTGCAGGCGTTCACCGCGTCCCGCAGCTGGCTGTGAAAGCCGCGCATGAACGCGTGACCGGACCCGTGCACGCACGTGTACTCGCGGAAGCGCGTCGGGAGGCGGGAGCACGTCCGGAGCAGTGAGCGCGGCTCGACGATGAGCTCGGGGCCGAGATACATGCTGAGCCCCATCCCGAAGCCCGCAGAGCACCCCGGGTCGTTGGAGCGGGGGACGTACGTGTAGAGGTTCTCGATCGTGAGGTCGTGCCGCTTGGCGTACGTGCGCCCGACCTCGTGCATCAGCGAGTGGCATGCGGCCTCGAGGAACCCGCCGGCCTCGTGCACCATGGCGTCGATCTCGGGAACGTGGCGGGCGGGGTCGGGCGATGTCTCGACCTCGGCCAGGAGACCCTTGACGTAGCAGCGAGCTTTCGGGACGTCCGGCAACGGATTGCACTCGCTGAGGAAGCCCGTGGTCCCGCCGCCGATCGGCGCATCGGGCGTCAACGGCGCGCCACCGGATGCCTGCGCGACGAGAAGCGTGCACGCAGCCGCGAGAGCAACACCGAGGACGATTACGCGCCGCACTGGAGACTAAGACGGAGGGGTCTGCGTGCTGTTAGCCGCGCCCCGCATCAGTGGCGTGCGAGCTGGTCGACCTGAATGCCCTGCTTCTCGAGGTCCGCGAGGACCTCGTTCACGGCATCCCATTCCGGGAAGCTCAGGCTGTTGATCCCGCCGACGGTCGCGCCGAAGGTCGGGTCGCGGAACTGCGCCGCGGTCGAGGCGAGAACGGTCGAGAACGCCTCGAGCCTCGTCACGAGCTTCGCGTTCGTCTCGTCGAAGCCCTCAGCGACGCCTGCGTCGTCGAGGTCCGACGCCGTCTTGCCGATGACGGCTGCCGCCTCGTCCATACGCTCGATGAGCTCGTCGACCGACTGCGAGCGAGCGATCCGCGCATACGCGAAGTCCACCCGGTCGCGGGTGTTCACGACGGTTGCCTGGTAGTCGGAGCGCGATGCCGTCGCGTCGTCGCCGAGCAGGACGACCGCCAGACCGATGGCGAGCACGGCGCCGACGACGGCAGCCACGATCGCGAGAATCTGTGTCGACCTCGACCCCATGCCCGCGCCAGGATAGCTGCCGAAATGCGGCTCTCCAGGCGGCGTTACGTTGGGCTTCGATAAACTCGCGCGCGGCCGTGCACATCCTGGCGCCGCCTCGATTTTCAGCCTCTAACGACCTTCATGAAACGCACATAGGAGACGCATGTCCGACGACGGAAGCACCGCGAACGAGGGGACGAACACCGGCAGGATCGTCGAGATCAAGGGCGTCGTCATCGACGCCGTGTTCCCGGATCGGCTGCCCGCGATCTACAACGCGCTCGCGATCGAGGCAAAGCGGCCGGGCGGCGCGTCCGAGACGCTGATCGCGGAGGTCCAGCAGCATCTCGGGGACGATCGCGTCCGGGCCGTCGCGATGGACACCACCGACGGCATCCCGCGGGGCGCGCTCGTGACCGACACCAACGGCCCGATCTCGGTCCCCGTCGGCGACGCGACGCTCGGACGGCTGTGGAACGTCACCGGTGACCCGATCGACGAGAAGGAGCCGGCGGGGAGCGACGTCGAGCGCTGGCCGATCCATCGCGATCCGCCCGCCTTCCGCGATCTCTCCCCGAAGCTCGAGATCTTCGAGACCGGGTTGAAGGTCATCGACCTCATTGCCCCGTTCGTCAAGGGCGGGAAGGTCGGGTTCTTCGGCGGTGCCGGCCTCGGCAAGACGGTGCTCATCCAGGAGCTCATCCACAACGTCGCGATGCAGCACGGCGGCGTCTCGGTCTTCACCGGCGTGGGAGAGCGCTCGCGCGAGGGCAACGATCTCCTGCGCGAGATGGAGGAATCCGGCGTCATGGACAAGGTGGCGCTCGTCTTCGGCCAGATGAACGAGCCGCCGGGTGCGCGCCTGCGCGTCGGGCTGTCGGGCCTCACGATGGCCGAGTACTTCCGCGATCAGGGCCAGGACGTCCTGTTGTTCATCGACAACATCTTCCGCTTCGTGCAGGCGGGCTCCGAGGTGTCGGCACTGCTCGGCCGCATGCCGAGCGCCGTCGGCTACCAGCCGACGCTGGCGACCGAGATGGGCCAGCTCCAGGAGCGGATCACGTCGACGCAGACCGGCTCGGTCACGTCGGTGCAGGCCATCTACGTCCCCGCGGACGACCTCACGGATCCCGCGCCGGCGAACACGTTCGCCCATCTCGACGCGTTCATCACGCTCTCGCGGTCGATCGTCGAGAAGGGCATCTACCCCGCCGTCGACCCGCTCGACTCCTTCTCGCGCGCGCTGCAGCCGGGGATCGTGTCCGAGGAGCACTACGAGGTCGCGACGACGCTCCAGCAGATCCTGCAGCGCTACCGCGATCTCCAGGACATCATCGCCATCCTCGGCATGGACGAGCTGACGGACGAGGACAAGCTCGTCGTCGCGCGTGCGCGCCGCATCGAGCGCTTCCTCTCGCAGCCGAACTTCGTCGCCGAGCAGTTCACGGGGACGCCCGGCAAGTACGTGAAGCTCGAGGACACGATCCGCGGCTTCCAGGAGATCATCGCCGGCGCGCACGACGAGCTGCCCGAGTCCGCGTTCTACATGGTCGGCACGATCGAGGACGCGGTCGAGAAGGCGCAGCAGCAGGCCGACGCCGTCGCTGCAGCGTGAGGATTGCCGTGAACGCTACGACAGCGGCCGCGAAGCGGCCGCCTTCAGGGGTCTTCGCGCGGTCGGAATCCGCACTCGCGGATTCCGACCGCGCGCACTAGGTCATGGCTGACGGGCATCCGAACTTCGACATCGCCCTCGTCACGCCGGACGGGGCGGTCTTCGACGGCGAGGCCCAGATGATCGTCGTCCCCGGCGTCGCCGGGGAGATCGGCGTGCTCGCCCGCCACGCGCCTCTCGTCGCGACGCTCAAGGCGGGCTCGACGCGGATCCACGTGTCGGAGAACGAGGTCGTCGAGTTCGCAACGGGGCCCGGCTTTTTCAAGGTCGAGCTCGATCGCGCGCTCGCGCTCGTCGACGATGCCGTGAACGTCAGGGAGATCGACGACGAGCGCGCCCGCGAGCAGCTCGAAGCCGCGAAGGCCGAGCTCGAGAAGCTCGAGCAAGGCGAGTCCCAGGCGGACCGCTGGCAGCTCGAGCAGCGCATCCGGCACGCCGAGAACCAGCTCGCCGTCTCCGGCCGCACGACCGGCTGACATGCGCGTCGCCGCGCTCGCGGACGTCCACGGCAACGCACCCGCGCTCGCGGCAGTGCTCGCGGAAGTCGAGCGCGAGGCGCCCGACCTCGTCGTCTTCGGCGGTGACCTGACGTGGGGCTCGCTCCCCGGCGAGACGATCGCGCTCGTCCGCTCGCTCGAGATCCCCGTGCGGTTCGTCCGCGGGAACGCGGAGCGCGCACTGCTCGAGTTGCGCGCCGGCGAGGTCGCGGAGCCGACCGCGCGGGAGCAGTGGATGCTCGCCCAGCATGGCGAGGAGCAGCTGGCGTGGCTCGAGGCCTTCGAGCCCACGGTCTCGGTCGACGTCGACGGTCTCGGGCCGACCTGCTTCTGCCACGGCTCTCCGCGATCGGACGAGGAGTGCGTGACGGAGCGGACTCCGGTCGAGCGCGTCCGCGAGCTCATGGCGGACCGTGACGAGCGCGCAGTCGTCACGGCTCATGTCCATCTCCAGTACGAGCGGACGGCTGACGAGACCCGGATGGTCGGCCCCGGCAGCGTCGGTCTCCCGTACGGCGCCGGCCGCGCCGCCTTCTGGGCTCTCCTTGGCCCGCACGTGGAGTTGCGCCGCACGGATTACGACGTGGAGGACGCCGTGGCTCGGATGCGCGCGACTGGTGATCCGAGCGTCGAGCAGATCGCAGAGATGATGCTGACGCCGCCGTCGCGGGACGAGGTGATCGAGTTCGCCGAGGCCAACGTGTTCGCGGGATGAGCGCAGGAATTGCCCGACTGCAGCCGTATTCGCTAGCCTGATCGCACACCCCGGAGAGCTTTGAACGGCAGCTTGGCGACCGGGTTACCAAACGCCTAAAGAGCCCGAGAGCCTTCCCGGCTCCCGACCTCTTAGGCGGGAGTCGTTGTCTGGAGGGCACTGCGTGAAGGACACGCGTGAACGGCTAACAGAGCTTCTCGGCGAGAGGATCCTCGTCCTCGACGGCTCATGGGGCGTGCTCATCCACCAGCGCTCTCTCACCGAGGAGGAGTACCGGGGCGAGCGCTTCGCGACGCACGCGCGCGATGTCCGCGGGGACCCCGACCTCCTCAACCTCACGCAGCCTGCTCTCGTCGCGGCGATCCACGACGACTACTTCGCGGCGGGGGCCGACATCGCCACGACGAACACGTTCACCGCGACGCGCATCGGGCAGGCCGACTATGCGCTCGAGGACGCCGCCGCGGAGATGAGCCTCGAGGGCGCCCGCCTCGCCCGGGCGGCCGCGGACGCCTGGACGGAGCGGACGCCGGAGAAGCCGCGCTTCGTCGCCGGCTCGGTGGGCCCGCTCAACGTCTCGCTCTCCGTCTCTCCGAAGGTGGAGGACGCCGCGTACCGCGCGGCGACGTTCGACCAGGTACGCGATGTGTACGCCGAGCAGGTCGCGGCGCTCCGCGACGGCGGAGTGGACCTGCTCATGATCGAGACGATCTTCGACACCCTGAACGCGAAGGCGGCGCTCGTGGCGGCGAGCGAGGTCGCGCCCGAGCTCCCGCTCTGGATCTCCTTCACCGCGATCGATCGCTCCGGGCGGAACCTCTCCGGGCAGACGGTGGAGGCGTTCTGGATCTCGGTCGAGCACGCCGACCCGCTCCTCGTCGGCGTCAACTGCTCGCTCGGCGCCACCGAGATGCGGCCGTTCATCGAGGGGCTCGCCCAGGTGGCGCCGACATTCACCTCGTGCCACCCGAACGCCGGCCTTCCGAACGAGCTCGGCCTCCACGACGAGCAGCCCGGCGACACGAGCCGCTTCCTGCGCGCGTTCGCGGAGGACGGCCTCGTGAACCTCGTCGGCGGCTGCTGCGGAACGACTCCCGAGCACACCCGCGAGATCGCGCGTGCCGTCGAGGGTCTTCCGCCGCGCCGCCTGCCGGAGCGCCGGCGCCTCCCGCGCTTCTCTGGGCTCGAGCCGTTCGTCATCGACCCGGATACCGGCTTCGTCGTGGTCGGCGAGCGGACGAACGTGACCGGCTCCGCGCGCTTCCGCCGGCTGATCGAGGCGGACGACTTCCAGGGCGCCGTGGACGTGGCGCTCGAGCAGGTGCGGGGCGGGGCGAACCTGCTGGACGTGAACATGGACGCCGACCTGCTCGACGCGGAGCAGGCGATGACGACGTTCCTGAACCTCGTCGCCACCGAGCCGGAGGCCGCGCGGCTCCCGCTCATGGTGGACAGCTCCCGCTTCTCGGCGCTCGAGGCGGGCCTCAAGTGCATGCAGGGCAAGGGCGTCGTCAACTCGATCTCCCTGAAGGAGGGGGAGGAGAGCTTCCTCCAGCAGGCGCGCACGATCCGTCGCTACGGCGCCGCCGTCGTCGTCATGGCGTTCGACGAGCGGGGCCAGGCCGAGACGGTCGAGCGGAAGGTCGACATCCTCGGCCGGGCATACGACCTCCTCATCGAGAAGGCGGGCTTCCTCCCGGAGGACATCGTCCTCGATCCGAACGTCCTGGCGGTCGCGACCGGGATCGAGGAGCACGCGGCGTTCGCGAAGTCGTTCATCGACGTGATCCCGCGTCTCAAGGAGCGCTGCCCCGGTGCGCTCACCTCCGGCGGAATCTCGAACCTATCCTTCGCGTTTCGCGGGAACGACGCCGTGCGCGAGGCGATGCACGCCTCGTTCCTCTACCACGCGATCCGCAACGGGCTCGACATGGGGATCGTGAACGCGGGGCAGCTCGCCGTCTACGAGGACATCGAGCCGACGCTCCTCGAGCGCGTCGAGGACGTCCTCTTCGACCGCGACCCGGACGCGACGGAGCGGCTCGTCGACCACGCGGGCAGCGTGACCGGAGGCGCCACCCGCCGCGAGTTCGACCTCACCTGGCGCGAGCGGCCGGTGGGTGAGCGCCTCGCGCACGCGCTCGTGCACGGCATCGTCGACTTCATCGAGGAGGACGCCGAGGAGGCGCGCCGAGGCGCGGCGCGGCCGCTCGACGTCATCGAGGGCCCGCTCATGGACGGGATGAAGATCGTGGGCGACCTCTTCGGCGACGGGAAGATGTTCCTCCCGCAGGTGGTGAAGAGCGCCCGCGCGATGAAGCGCGCCGTCGCCTACCTGGAGCCGTACATGGAGGCCGAGAACGAGGCCCGCCAGGCGGCGGGCCGCGTCGTGCTCGCGACGGTGAAGGGGGACGTCCACGACATCGGCAAGAACATCGTCGGCGTCGTCCTCGGCTGCAACGGTTACGAGGTGATCGACCTCGGGGTCATGGTCCATGCGGACTCCATCCTCGAGACGGCCATCGAGCAGGACTGCGACGTCGTCGGGCTCTCCGGGCTCATCACGCCGTCGCTCGAGGAGATGGTGCATGTGGCGAAGGAGATGGAGCGCCGCGGGTTCGCCCTCCCGCTCCTGATCGGCGGCGCGACGACCTCCCGTCAGCACACGGCGGTGAAGATCGCCCCCGAGTACAACCAGCCGACGCTGCACGTGCTCGACGCGTCGCGCGTGATCGGGGTGATCTCCGACCTTCTCGACGGCGATCGAAAGGTCAAGCTCGACGCCGAGAACCGCGTCGAGCAGGAGCGGCTGCGCAAGCTCCACGCCGAGAAGGGGAAGAAGCCGATGCTCTCGCTCGAGGATGCGCGCTCGAACCGGACGCCCATCGAGTGGCATCCGGAGGATCTCGCGCGTCCGAGCTTCATGGGTTCACGTGTCGTCGCGGAGGAGATCGCGACGATCCGCCGGTACATCGACTGGACCTTCTTCTTCCATGCCTGGGAGCTCAAGGGGCGCTTCCCGGCCATCCTCGACGACCCCGTGAAGGGCGAGGTCGCACGCGACCTGTACGAGGCCGCGACCACGCTGCTCGACGAGATCGAGGCGGGTGGTCTCCTCACCGCGGAGGGGGTCTACGGGTTCTGGCCGGCCGTGGCGGAGGGCGACGACGTCGTGCTCGACGGCGGCACCCGCTTTCCGATGCTGCGTCAGCAGGCGGCGCACGACGACTCGCGGCCACATCGCTCGCTCGCGGACTTCGTCGCCCCGGTCGAGACGGGTCTCGGGGATCACGTCGGTGCGTTCGCCGTCGCGATCCACGGCAGCGAGGAGCTCGCGCGTCGATTCGAGGAGGAGCGGGACGACTACCGGGCGATCATGGTGCTCGCGCTCGCCGACCGCCTCGCCGAGGCGTACGCCGAGCGGCTTCACGAGGTGGCCCGGCACGAGTGGTACGCGCCGAGCGAGGAGCTCTCCGGGGACGAGCTGATTCGCGAGCGCTTCCGTGGGATTCGGCCCGCGTTCGGGTACCCGGCCTGCCCCGACCACTCGGAGAAGGAGGCGCTCGTCGCACTGCTCGAGGCAGAGCGAGTCGGCCTCGGGCTGACCGAGTCGTTCGCGATGACTCCTGCGCCGAGCGTGAGCGGCCTCTACTTCGGTCATCCGCAGGCGAGGTACTTCGCGGTCGGGCGTATCGGACGTGACCAGATCGAGGACTACGCGGCGAGGAAACGAATGCCGATCAGGGACGCGGAACACTGGCTCCGACCGAACCTCGCCTATGAGCCGACCGACGACTAGACGGATCGCGACGCGCCGAATTCTCATCGCGGCGGCTCTGCTCGTGCTCGCCGTCGGGACGGGGACCGCGTCTGCCGGGCGCGGTGACCCTCAGAAGCACCTCACTGCAGCGGACAACGCACGCGCCCGATCGATGCTCATCAAGCGAGCCGACCTCGGCCCGGGCTTCGCCGCGTCCCCGCAGAGTTCGGCCGACGTCGACGACTACTGCAAGGCGCTCGACGAGTCGGATCTGACGGTGACGGGCGAGGCCGAGTCGCCGGCCTTCCGGCGCGCGGTCGTGTCGGTCTCGTCGGCTGCGAGCGTGTACGAGTCGACGGCCGATGCGAGTGCGTCGTGGCGGCGCTCGGCGTCGGCGGCGGGCGAGAGGTGCGCGCGGGACGTCCTGCGCCGGGAGTTCGCGAAGCAGGGCATCACGCTCGTGTCGTTCCGCCGAGTCCCGTTCCCGAACGTTGCCGAGCGGACCGTCGCCTACCGGCTACGGCTCGCGACCGAGATGCAGGGCACCACGGTTCCGCTCGTCCTGGATCTCGTGGCCGTCCAACAGTCGCGTGCGCAGGTCTCGACGTTCTTCACCGGCCTTTCGGCGATCCCGCGCTCGGAGCAGGTGCTCCTCGTTCGCGTCGTCGCCGAGCGCATGGCGAGGGCCATGCGCGGCACGTAGAGGCTTCGCCGTCAACCACTGACCGCATGGTCAGCTAACGCCATGCCTGCCGCAGACATGCCGAAAAGGGGCGTAGCTACCGGCCTATGCGGCTGGTAGGTTCGGAGACGGTCGTGGAGCGATCGAGCCGCCTCGGTCTAGTCCGCCGCTCGCCTGCCTTCGGGCTGCTTTTCCTGGCGACGGCCGGATCGAGCTTCGGCACGTACATCGCCGCCGTCGCGCTCACGCTCCACATCACGGATCTCACGGGGTCGCCGGTGTGGGTCGCCGGTCTCCTGATCGCAGACTTCCTGCCGATCGTCGTGATCGGGCTGCTGCTCGGCCCGCTCGTCGACCGGCTCTCGCGACGGTGGCTCATGATCGGCTCGGACATCGCGCGCTTCGGGGTGTTCGCCGTGCTTCCGTTCACGGACAGCCCGGCGCTCATCGTCGCGCTCGCGGCCATCTCGGGCGTCGCGACCGGCTTCTTCCGGCCCGCCGCGTACGCGGGGCTGCCGAACCTCGTGCCGGACGACGAGCTCACGAACGCGAACTCGCTGCTCCAGACCATCGAGACGCTCGCGTGGATGATCGGTCCGGTCGTCGGCGCGCTCCTCTATACGGCGTGGGGGCCGGACGTCCCGTACGCGGTCAACGCGCTGACCTTCCTCGTGTCCATCGCCCTGATCGCAGGGATCTCCGAGCGGAAGCTGCGCTCCGAGGAGTCGCTCACGCGCGGGCACTGGCGCGACGTCGCCGACGGCCTGCGGCTCGTGGTCACGAGCGTCCCCCTGCGCACGGTGCTCATCGTCTGGAACGTGGTGCTCCTCGCGAGTGCCGCAATCAACGTCGCAGAGGTCTTCTTCGCCAAGGACACGCTCCACGCGGGAAATGTCGGCTTCGGCGTGATCGTCGCGGCGAGCGGCGTCGGCCTCGCGCTGGGGAGCTATCTCGCCGCGCCCTCGCTCGGGAGAGCCGGGCTCCGCCGGAACTACGCCGGCTCGATCGCGCTCATGGGAGCGGGGTGGGGGCTTGCCGCGTTCGCGACGTCGATCTGGGTCGCCGTGCCGTTCGTCATCGCCGGCGCGGCGGGCAACGGGGCGGCCATCGTCTGCAACCAGCTGCTCGTCCAGCGTGGTGCGCCTGACCGCTTCCGCGGCCGTGCGCTCGCGACCATCATGAGCTCGAACTACGCGGTGCTCGGGCTCGCGATGGGCGGAGCCGGCATCCTCACGAGCGTCTTCGGAGCCCGCTGGGTCTGGCTGATGGCAGGGGGCGTCTACGCCGTCGCGGCGGCCGTTGCGCTCCTCATGACGCGGTGGCTCCCGGTCGGCGTGGACGAGCAGGAGCGGGCGGTGGAGGCCGCGGCGCGGGAGGCAGCGAGCATCCTCGACGCACCTGCGAACGGGAACGGGAAAGCGCCAGAGCCACAGCCGGAGCCGGAACCGGAACCGGAATCTGCACCTCCTCCGGTCGTCCTCGAGCCCGTCGCCGATGGCACGTCGACGAACGGGCTGGATCGGATCGCCACGCTCCTCGAGCAGATCGAGGAGCGGCGGCAGCGCGAGGCTCGGCGCACGAGGTAGAGGCGCCGCCCGCGTAGAGTGGCGCATCGTGGCGAGGCGCGAGTGGCCGCTCGAGGAGCTGACCGCCGGGGTCCGTGACGGCGACCGGCGCGCGCTCGCACGCGCGATCTCGCTCGTCGAGAACGGCGACCCGCTCGCGTATCCGCTCGTACGCGAGCTCTACCCCGAGACCGGGCGCGCGTCCGTCATCGGCATCACCGGCCCGCCGGGCGTCGGCAAGTCCTCGCTGATCGGAGCGCTCGTGTCACACCTCCGAAGCCTCGACCGGACGGTCGGTGTGGTCTCCGTCGACCCGTCGAGCCCGTTCTCGCGCGGGGCGCTCCTCGGCGACCGGATCAGGCTCACCGAGCACTTCCTCGACCCCGGCGTCTTCATCCGCTCGATGGGCTCGCGCGGCCACCTCGGAGGGCTCGCGGAGACGACGCTGCAGGCGGTGCTCCTGCTCGACGCCGCCGGCAAGGACGTCGTCTTCGTGGAGACCGTGGGCGCCGGTCAGAGCGACGTCGAGGTGACCGGGATCAGCGACAGCGTCCTGCTCGTGCTGATGCCCGGGTCCGGAGACTCCGTGCAGGCGCTGAAGGCAGGGATCATGGAGATCCCGGACGTGATCGCGATCAACAAGATGGACCACCCGACTGCGAAGACCATGCTCAACGAGGTGCGCTCGATCGTGCGCCTCGCCGAGGTGGACCGGCGGCCTCCGATCGTCCTGACGGAGGCGGTGCGAGGCGAGAACATCACCGAGCTCTGGGACGAGCTGGAGAAGCATCGGGCCGCGCTCGAGCAGGACGGGCGGCTGGAGGAGCGGCGCCGCCAGAACCTCGCCGCGGAGGTCTTCGCCATCGCGTCGAGTCGTGCGAAGACGCACCTCGAGTCGGCCGTACGGAGCGATCCGGAGCTCGAGCGGCTGCTCGACGAGGTGCAGCGGCGGGAGCTCGATCCGCTCTCGGCCGTGCGGGAGATCATGGAGAAGGTCTTCCGCGTGAGCCCGGACGCGTCGCGGGTCGAGTGATGGGCGACGAGCCGACCGTCTCCGACATCGAGGCCGCCCGCGAGCGCCTCCGGGGGGTCGCGCGCGAGACACCGTTGTATCCGTCGGAGACGTTCACGCGGCTCGCCGGCCGCCAGGTGCTGCTGAAGGCCGAAAACCTCCAGCGCACGGGCTCTTTCAAGATCCGCGGCGCGTACAACACCATCGCGATGCTCAGCCCGCAGGAGCGGAAAGCAGGCGTGGTCGCCGCGAGCGCCGGCAACCACGGGCAGGCAGTCGCGTGGGCGGCGCGCGAGTCGGGAGCGCCGGCGACGATCTTCATGCCGCAGGACGCGCCGATGGCGAAGGTCGAGGCGACGCGGTCATACGGCGGTGCCGTCGAGCTCGCAGGTGCCGACTTCGAGGCAGCCGTGGCCGCGGCACGCGATCACGTCTCGCGGACCGGCGCCACGCTCATCCATGCCTTCGAGGAACCGCGTGTCGTCGCCGGTCAGGGTGCGATCGGGCTCGAGCTCTCGGAGCAGGCGCCCGAGGCGGAGACGGTGGTCATCCCCGTCGGCGGCGGCGGTCTCGCGGCGGGCATCTCGCTCGCCCTTCGCGAGCGCTTCGAGAAGCTCCGCATCGTCGGCGTCGTCTGCCGGCCCGGCCACACGATCGCCGACGGCATCGCGGTAAAGGAGCGCGGGGTGCTGACGTCGGCGATCCTCGACCGGACCCTCGACGACGTCGTCGAGGTCTCGGACGAGGCGATCAGCGACGCGCTCGTGCTTTGCCTCGAGCGGACGAAGCTGCTCGTGGAAGGCGCGGGGGCGGTCGGTCTTGCTGCTCTGCTGACCGACGCAGTAGGTGGCAAGGGGCCCGTTGCCGTCGTCCTGTCCGGCGGGAACATCGATGCGACGACGCTCATCTCGGTCGTCCGCCTGGGCCTGACGCGCGCCGGACGCTTCCTCGCCGTCCGCCTGCTCATCCCGGATCACCCAGGCGAGCTCCGGAACGTGCTCGACCTCGTCGCCGAGCAGCGGGGCAACCTGGTCAACGTCTACCACCGCCGCGAGGGAACGACGACGACGGCCTTGCAGACGGAGGTCGAGCTCGTCGTCTCGACGCGCGACGAGTCGCACTGCGACGAGGTCGTCGCCGCCCTGGAGGCTGCCGGGTACTCGATCGAGCGACTCGGCCCGCCCGCCTAGGACGGCGACGTCTCGTCAGGCTTGCGCTAGAGCACCTCGACGTTGCCGCCCGAGATCGCGGTCGTGCCGCCCGTCGAGTAGACGACGGCGCCGCCCGGATCGCGGATCTCCACGCCGATGCGGTCTCCCTTGAAGCCGCCGGGCGTTCCCTTCTCGACGAGATCGGCGGTGAACGTATAGCCCGACTCGCCGTTGAACGTGCCGGTGCCGGTCATCGTCGCGTCGGGGCCGGTCCCGCTCAGGGACTCGACCGAGCCCTCGAAGTCGATCCTCTCGCCGCGGTACCTCTGCAGCGAGAAGCTGCCTCCGACGCCGCTGCCAGATGGGCCGGCACTGAAGGTGAACTGGGTCCGGTGACCGCTCTCCACGTCGTATGCGCCGTGCCCGGCAACGGTCGGGATGTCGACCTCGCGCACGCTGATCTGTACGTGTGCCTTGTCGATGTTCCCGTCCTCGTCGGCGACGGCGTACAGGAAGCTGAACACGCCGGTGAACGGCGCTCTCGGCAGGAAGATCGTTTGACCTGTCGTGCCGTCCGAGAACAACGAGTCGAGCAGCGGATCGGCCCCCTCGAAGTCTCCGAGGCGATCCATCCGGAGGCTGCCGCCGTCCGGGTCGACGTCGTTCGCGAGCGGGTTGAACTCCACCGGCACCCCGGCGGTGGTCGTGATGAAGTCGTCCGTGGCGACCGGCTCGCCTCCTGCGGCACCGGCGGTCGTGCAGACGACGAGCGCGATGGCGGCTACGGCCAGGAGCGCTCGAACCTGGCCTTTCCTTCTCAGAAGCGTCATTGCTCCCCCTTCGTCACCGTTTGCCTGCGTCCTTTCCCGGCCCGGGCCGCAGACGCTCGGGAGTCTTACGTTAGCCGGATGCTCAGGACCCGCAACGGCGAAACGTCACCGTCGGCTTCCCCGCCTGGATCCACGAGTCGATGCCCCCGTCGACGACCGGGTGGGCGTCGAAGCCCTGCGCCGAGAGGATGCTTGCCGCGATCGCCGCGCGCGGCCCCGTCTCGCAGATCGTGACGAGCGGGCGGTCGCGTGGAAGGTCGTCGTCCCCGAGCGTCGTGAGGAGTCGGTAGGGGATGTTGCGGCTGCCTGCGATGTAGCCGTCGTCACGCTCGTCCTTCTCCCGCACGTCGATGAGCTCCGCTCCAGAGTCGAGGAGTGCGTCGAGCTCTTCCACCGAGACGAGCTCGAGCGTCTCGGGGCCTGCTGCGTCGACGTGGCCCGCGATGTCGAAGACTCCGATGGCCTGCAGCCCCCTGACTGCGTGCCGGGCGTCGGCGTCATCGGCTGCAGCGACGACCACGGGTCGCTCGAGGTCGATCGCAAACCCGGCCTTCGTCGAGAAGCGTGTTCCCGACACGGGAACGCACACCGCGCCGGGGTGGTGGCCGGTTGCGAACGACTCGACCGGGCGGACGTCGAGGACCTGCATGTCGTCGGAGACGGCGTCCAGTCCGCTCGGATACGGCTGGGCGGCGACGAACGGCCCGCGGTTCAGCTCGACGATGCGCTCGACGTTCGGCGGCTTCGGCGCCGAGACCGCGGACGACTCGGCGACGAACGACGCGACGTCGACCTCGGCTAGCGCGGTGTTGAACCGCCGCTCGAACCCGATCGTCGTCGACCCCTTCGAGCTCATCCCCTTGCCGCAGAGCGAGCCTGCGACGTGGCCCGGGTACGTCTCCACTCCGTCTTCGAGCTCGAGCAGGCGCCGGAGGGAATGGAACAGGTCCTCGGCGCCTTCGCGCGCGTCGACGGCGAGGTCGGGACGGGCGACGTCGCCGACGAAGAGCGAGTCGCCGGTAAGGACGAGCCACGGATCTGCGCCGCGCGAGCGGTCGACGACCGCGATCGCGCAGTGCTCGGGCCGGTGGCCGGGGGTGTGCATGCACCGCAGGACGACGTCGCCGACCTCGATCTCCCCGCCGTCCTCGAAGCCGTCGTGCGGGTACTCGGCGCCCGCCGCCGGGTGAATCGAAACGGGGATGCCATGCTCGAGGGCGAATCGGCCGTGCCCGGAGACGTGGTCGGCGTGCGTGTGGGTCTCGATCGTGCGGACGATGCGCACGATGCGCCGTTCCGCTTCTTCGAGGTACTGCTCGATCGCGTACGCGGGATCGACGACGACGGCCGTGCCCGCGTTCTCGTCGCCGACGAGGTACGACGCGCAGCCAAGGTCCTCGTCGACGAACTGCGTGAAGATCACCGAGCGCTGACGCTAGCAGCGGCACCCGCTATTTCTCTTGAAGTGGACGGGCGGTGCGGCGCCAGAGAAACGCGCCGCCGATCGTCAATGCGAGCAGCCCGACGAGGCCGACGATGAGAGCGACGCCGAGCTGCTCGGACGGCTCGTCGGCCGGTGCCACGACGAGCGTCACGGGCCAGACCACCTTGCCGCCGTCCGGGTAGCGCTCGACGGCCTCGAGGGTGACGTTTCCCGGCACCCGACGAGTCTCGAGCCGCACCGAGAAGTTCGCGGTCGTGAGCGCCGGCAGGCGACCGCCTGTCCACGTGGCCCGCCTACGCGTCGCCGAGCCCGTCCAGCCCGGTGCGGGCATGGCTTCCGCGACGCGCATTCCTGCCGGGACCCGAAGCTCGAACGCCGTCATCGGGATGCGCCGCTCGTTGGGGAGGGAGAGCTCCACGCTCGCGGTCGATCCGGTCGCGACGTACGTGGGATACGGATAGACGTGCGCCCCGGCTGCCCGCGCGAGCGCGAGCCCGACGAGTGTCAGGACCGCGGCGCATCCGAGGCACGCCTGCCACCGCAGCTGCATCGCGACATCTTGGCGGGTGGATGCCGCTCAGAGCCCGAGGTGCCGCGCGATCACCATGCGCTGCACCTCGTTCGTGCCCTCGCCGATCTCGAGGATCTTCTGATCTCGGAAGAGCCGCGAGATCGCGGATTCGTCCATGTAGCCGTACCCGCCGTGGATCTGGAGCGCCGCGCCGGCGACCCGCGCCGAGAGCTCGCCCGTGTAGAGCTTGGCCATCGCGGCCTCGAGGGCGAACGACCTTCCGGCGTCCTTGAGCCAGGCCGCCTTCTGCACGAGCGCACGTCCCGCCTCGATCTCGGTCGCCATGTCCGCGAGGTGAAACTGGATCGCCTGGAACGAGGAGATCGGCTTGCCGAACTGCTCGCGCTCCTTCGCGTACCCGAGCGCGAGGTCGTACGCGCCCTGTGCGAGGCCGACGCCCATCGCGGCGACGGAGATGCGCCCGCCGTCGAGGATCTCGAGGAACTGGCGGAAGCCCTCGCCGCGGGCGCCGAGCAGGTTCTCCTCCGGCACTTCGACGTTCTCGAACGAGAGCTCGCGCGTGTCCGAGGCGCGCCAGCCGAGCTTCTTCATCGGCGCCGAGATCGTGTAGCCCGGAGCCCCGTTCTCGACGACGATGTTCGAGATCTCGTCGTCGCCGGTGCGCGCTGTGATCGTGACGCCCCAGGTGATGTCCGTCCCGGCGTTCGTGATGAACATCTTCGAGCCGTTCACGACCCACGTTCCGTCGCGGAGCTCGGCGGTGGTCCGCGTGGCCCCCGCGTCCGAGCCTGCGCCCGGCTCGGTCAGACCGAAGGCGGCGAGCTTGCGCCCCGACGCGAGGTCGGGGAGCCAGCGCTGCTTCTGCTCCTCGTCTCCGAAGAGGAGGATCGGCATCGTCCCGAGCGACGTGTGCGCGGCGACGGTGATCGCGAGTGACGAGTCGATGCGCGTGAGCTCCTCGATCGCGATCGCATAGGAGACGGTGTCGCCGCCGGCGCCGCCGTACTCCTCGGGGAGAGGTAGCCCCATGAGACCGAGGTCTGCGAGCTCTGCGACGAGCTCGTAGGGAAACCGGCTCTCGCGGTCGAGCTCCTCTGCGACCGGCGCGACCCGCTCACGTGCGAACGTTCGAACCGTGTCTCGGACGAGCTCCTGCTCGGGTGTCGGATCGAAATCCACGCCGCGCCGGATGGTAGCCGCGTGCCGTGTGGATCATCTACGCTCCGCCCACCCACCGACGAGGAGAGGAGCCTGAGGATGGCCGGCGTGCAGGAGTTCTTCACGGGGCTTCCGGAGCGCGTTCCCGCAGAGCGGATTGCGGGCGTGAACAACACCTACGTCTTCGACATCGAGGGCGCGGGCACGTGGACCGTGGCCATCGCGGACGGCTCGTTGACCGTCACCGAGGGGGCAGGCGACGCCGACGTCACGTTCTCGGCGAGCGAGGAGAACTTCGCGAAGATCGTCGCCGGGGAGACGAACCCCACGACCGCCTACATGACGGGCAAGCTCAAGATCAAGGGCGACATGGGCGCGGCGATGAAGCTCCAGAAGCTCTTCTAGTTCCACGCCCGCAGAAGAGCCGATTAGACTCGCCGCGGTGGCCATCGCAGTCCGCCTCGCGGTTGTCTACGGGATCAACGTCCTCGCGCTGATCGTCGTCGACGGGATCTTCGACAGCATCTCGATCGGGCGGTGGGGATCGCTCCTCTGGGCCGCCGTGATCCTCACGGTCGGCAACCTCATCATCAAGCCGATTCTCACGATCCTGACGCTCCCGCTCATCATCGTGACGTTCGGCCTCGCGTACTTCGCGATCAACGTCCTCATCCTCGGCCTCGCCGAGTGGCTGACGCCGCAGTTCTCGATCGACGGCTTCTGGACGTACATCGGCGCGACGCATCGTCGTCTGGCTCGTCAATCTCGTCGTCGGATGGCTGCTCGAGCGGGTCATGGGGGATCAGGGCGACTACTACTAGGTCGCGGGTCACGCCTCCATGAGCTGGTACTCGTTCCTCCTCTTCGTCCACGTCGCCATGGCCGTGATCTGGGTCGGGCGGCGGCCTGATGATGCAGATGTTCATCATCCGGACCTCGATGTCGGGCGAGCCTTCGCGCATGGCGACGCTCGGCGAGGACATCGAGTGGATCGCGAATCGCGTCTTCATCCCGGCGTCGTTGCTCGCCTTTCTGACCGGGGTCCTGCTCGTGATCGAATCCGACTTCTACGGTTTCGGCGATGACTGGATCGTCATCGGGCTTGCTCTCTACGCGATCTCGTTCTTCTCCGGCATCCTCTTCCTCGGCCCGGAGGCTGGTCGGATCGGCAAGCTCACCGCCGAAGGATCGCCCGAGGCGCGGCCGAGGACGCTGCGGTTGGTGATGTTGGCCCGGCTCGAGCTCATCCTGCTGTTCGGGCTCATCTACGACATGACGGTGAAGCCCGACTTCGGTGATTCCGCCTCGATCCTGTGGGGCCTCGCGGGCGTGCTGGTCGGAGCTGCGCTCGTGTACTGGCGCTACCGCGTCGCGCTCGCGGGCGCGCCTCCCGGCGGGGCACCGGCTCCGGCAGAGCAGTAGCGCCGCGCCCGCTAGCTCTCGAGCTCGACGAGCGGCGCGCCGCCGGCGACGCGGTCTCCGGGCTCGACGTGCACCGCGCTCACGGTGCCATCGAAGGGCGAGTGCACGGGGATCTCCATCTTCATCGCCTCGAGCACGACAAGCGGCTGGCGGGCTCGCGTCTCCGTTCCCGGTTCCACCTCGACGCGGATCACCGTGCCCGGCATCGGCGCCGTCACCGTGCTGCTGCCGCCCGACGCGGCCGCGAGCCGATGCGACTCGTCGTCGACGTCGGGCGGTGGGGCCGGCGGTGGACAGGGGAGGTTGAGCCGCCAGGGCCGACGCCACGGCGACGGCGTCTCGAGGAGCGGACGCGGCGACAGCGGCGGATGCTCGGTGAGGAACGCAGTCGTCGCCTCGCCCGCCCGGACGACGGGGTGCCGGACGAGCCAGCGCAGGAACGGGAGGTTCGTCGTGACGCCGCCGACCTCGGTCTCGTCGAGCGCGGCCGCGAGCCGGTCGAGCGCATCGTCGCGCGTCGTGCCGTGGGCGACAAGCTTCACGATCATCGGGTCGTAGGCGATGCCGACCTCGTCACCCTCCGCGACTCCTGCGTCTGCGCGCACGCCCGCCGGGAGGCGGAGCCGGTCGATGCGCCCGGTCTGAGGCAAGAAGGATCGCGGGTCCTCCGCATATAGCCGCACCTCGACCGCGTGCCCGTCCACTTTGTGGCTCTGAGCCACAAAGTGATCGCCGCTCGCGATCCGGAGTTGCTCGGCGACGAGGTCGAGCCCGCTCACGAGCTCGGTGACGGGGTGCTCGACCTGAATGCGGCCGTTCAGCTCGAGGAAGAAGAACGCACCGTCGTCGACGACGAACTCGACGGTGCCCGCGCTTCGGTAGCCGATCGCCCGCCCGAAGGCGACGGACGCCTCGAGCATCTCCTCGCGCAGACGCGGCGACATCTTCGGCGCCGGTGCCTCCTCGAGGACCTTCTGATGGCGGCGCTGGACCGAGCAGTCGCGCTCGCCCAGCGCGACGACGTTCCCGTGTGCGTCCGCGAGGAGCTGCACCTCCACGTGCCGCGGCCGCTCGAGGTAGCGCTCGAGGTAGAGGGTGCCGTCTCCGAATGCCGCCTTCGCCTCCCTCGCGGCGGCCTCCTGCGCCTCCGCAAGCTCGTGCGCATTGCGGACGACGCGCATGCCGCGTCCGCCGCCACCTGCCGCGGCCTTGACGACGAGAGGGAAGCCGACCTCGTCGGGCGACCCGCTCGGGAGCACCGGCACGCCCGCCTCCCGTGCGACGCGCTTCGCCTCTACCTTGTCGCCGCCGAGTCGCAGCGCGCCGGCCGGCGGGCCGACCCACGTCAGGCCGGCGGCATCGACCGCCTCGGCGAAGTCGGCGTTCTCCGCGAGGAACCCGTAGCCCGGGTGAATCGCGTCGGCGCCGAGCTCCTGCGCGGCCCGAACGTGCTCTCCGGGCTCGAGATAGCTCGCGATCTCGATCGTCTCGTCTGCGGATCGCGCGTGGAGCGAGTGCGCGTCATCGGGAGCGACGACGGCAACCGTGTCGATGCCGAGCTCGCGGCACGTCCGGAAGATCCGAACCGCGATCTCGCCACGGTTTGCGACCAGCAGCTTCGCGATCGGCACGTCGCAACTCTAGGTGCGGCCGTGCGAGGCCGGTCGTATAGTGCGCGCCACGATGATCCGCCTGATCGTCAGGACGTTCGTCTCCCTCGTCGGCAACGCGTTCGGCCTCATCGTCGCCGCGGCGATCCTCGACGACATGACGCTCGACGTCTCTGGCTTCGTCGTCGCGGTCATCGTGTTCACGATCGCCTTCGCGCTCCTCCAGCCGTTCCTCGTCGTGCAGGCGCGGACGCTCTTCCCGGCCGCGATCGGCGGGATCGCGCTCGTCGCGACGTTCGTCTCGCTCGTCATCACGGTGGCGATCTCGGACGGCATCTCGATCAGCGGGGTCGTCACCTGGATCGCGGCCACGTTCATCGTCTGGCTCGCCGCGCTCCTTGCGATGTTCATCCTGCCGTTCTTCGGGCTCAAGAAGTACCTCGACGAACGCCGCGACTAGGGTGCCCCAGCAACCGTGAGGGCCGGGCGGCGCACGCCGTTACTCCGTCAGTCCCGGATCGTGCACAGAGGCGCCCGGCCCCGCTCCACGGTAGGTACGCGTTCGCGTCGTGCCTAGATGGCTTGCGCGGCCATGTCCATGGGAGACGCCCGCCGCTAGCCGTCGTCGGCCGGCCGCCGCCAGGACGGGTGCACCGGGCTCTCCCTCGTCGAGTCGAGGAACGCCCGCAGCCCCTCCTGCCCTTCGTCGCTCGTACGCCGCGTGGCCGCGATGCGCGCCGTATCGAGCCCGGCCGGGCGCTCGAGGACGAGGCGCTTGGCGGCCCGCACGGCCTCGGGTCCCCCGGCGAGGATCGACGCGACCACGGTCTCGGCCGTCGCGGCCGCGTCCTCGACGACCTCGGACACGAGGCCGATGCGCAGGGCGGTCTCGGCGTCGAACCGCTCGCCGGTCACGAAGTAGCGGCGTGCGGCTGCGTCGATGCGCGCGAGCACGAACGGCGAGATGACTGCCGGGATGATCCCGAGCCGCACCTCCGTGAAGCCGAACACGGCGTCGGGTTGCGCAATTGCGACGTCCGCGCACGCCACGAGCCCCGAGCCGCCTCCAAGCGCGTATCCGTGCACCGCGCAGACCACGGGCGCGGGGCAGGAGTCGATCGTCTCGAGCATGCGGTACAGCCGCAGCGCGTCCTCCACGTTCTCGTCGAAGTCGAGCTCGATCGAGACGCGTTGCCACTCGACGTCCGCGCCGGCGCAGAAGCTCGGCCCTTCGCCCGAGAGCACGACTGCACGCGCATCGCCGACGTCCGCGAAGGCGTCCGTGAGCTCCGCGATCAGCGCCGCATCGAACGCGTTGCGTCGCTCGGGCCGCGCGAGGGTAACGCGCAGGACCTCGCCGTCGCGATCGACGTGGAGCGCCCCCATCCTGGGAAACATATGGTTTGGACGATGGCCGCGAAGCGCTTCACGGTGACGCTCGAGCGCGTGGGGAAGACCGCGACGATGTTCCGTGTGCCGTTCGATCTCGAGGATGCGTTCGGACAGCGGCGGCCTCCGGTGCTCGTGACGGTCCGCGGGCACACGTGGAGGACGACGCCCGGCGTCTACGACGGCGTGGGGCACATCGTTGTCAACCGCTCGGTCAAGGCGGCGACGGGCGTAGACGCGCCGGAGCGCGTCCAGGTGACGATGGCGCTCGACACGAAGCCGCGCACCGTGCAGGTCCCGCGAGACCTCGCCGACGCGCTCGCGGACGACGCGGCCGCGAAGGCCGCGTTCGGGGCGCTGTCGTTCACGCACAAGCGCGAGTACGTCGAGTGGGTCGAGGAGGCGAAGCGGCCCGAGACCCGCGCGCGCCGCATCGCGGGTGCCGTCGACAAGGTCAAGCAGGGCGAGACCGCGCGCTGATGGCACCGCTGCGCGGCGCGCTGGCCGCATCCGTCACCCCGCTTTGCGACGCGGGCAGCAGGCTCGACGAGGACGCGTTCGCGCCGCTCGTCGACTTCTTCGTCGCATCGGGGCTCGACGGCGTGATGGCGCTCGGGACCTCGGGCGAGGGGATCCTGCTCTCGAGCGAGGAGCGGCGTCGGGCCGCGGATCTCTTCCTCCAGGCGGCCGACCGGCGGCTGCTGGTGGCAGTCCATTGCGGTGCCCAGACGACGGCCGAGACCGTTGCGCTCTGCGTCCACGCCGCCGAGGTGGGCGCCGACGCCGCGGTCGTGATCGGGCCTCCGTACTTCCGCCTCGACGAGAAGGCGCAGCTGGCGCACTTCCAGGCGGCGGCGACCGCCTGCGCTCCGCTCCCGTTCTACGTCTACGAGTTCGCCTCGGCGAGCGGGTACCCGGTGGCGCCGTCGGTGCTCCAGAGGCTGCGCGAGACTGCGCCGAACGCGACGGGGCTCAAGGTCTCCGACACTCCGTGGGCGGCATTCTCTGCCTACTTGCTCCCGGACTTCGACGTCTTCGTCGGCCCGGAGGCGCTGATCCAGCAGGGGATGGACGCCGGCGCTCTCGGAGCGGTCTCGGCACTCGCATCTGCGTTCCCGGAAGAGGTCGCGGCGGTCGTGCGGAACCCGACCGTCGAGGGCGCCGCCCGGCTGGCGCAGCTCCGGGAGTCGGTCGAGCGCTTCCCGCGCCAAGCGGCGCTCAAGCGCGTGCTCGGGCGACGCGGCGTCCCTGTCCGCGAGGACGTGCGTGCGCCGCTCCGCGGTCTCACGGTCGAGGAGCGCGACGAGCTCGACGCATGGCACGAGTCGCTGCTCGCGGCGGATGTCGAGAGCTCCGCCTAGCGGCTCACGGCACCTCGGCGCAGATGATGTGACCGACGAGCGTCGAGCTGCCCGGGTTGGCCCGCGTGGTGTCGATCAGCCAACCCGTGCCGTCGACGGACGGCAGGCTGCTCGTGATGTACGGCCCGTCGCCGGGGATGATCCCGCCGCCGGTAGCACCGCCTCCGCCGAGGGCTTTCTTCCCCGCCGGGCACTGGAGGAACAACGAGTTGTGGATGAAGCCGGGGCCGACGCTGTTCAGGCCCATCACGACCTCATAGCCGCGGATGCCGGGCAGCTGTCCCGGTGCGAAGTCGGCGGAGCGAAGCGAGCCGTTGAGCACCTTGCCGGTCGTGATCGCGTTGTTGCGTACCTTGGGCGCCGTGACCGCGCTGTTGCGCAGCTGCGGCGTGCCCACGCTGTTCACGGGCACGAGCTGCTCGACGGCGCCGATGCCTCGCTCTGCGAGCGCGACGAAGAGCGCGAGGCAAGCGATGACGGTCGCCGTGGACGGGCGATGGACGGATCGAAGCATGACTCCTCCCTTCCGACGGCGACGGCCGCCGTCGTCTGAGGGTCACTCTTACAAGGAGTCGTCGCCTTCGACGGCCGCGCGAGACGACGACGGGCCGAACGACGTCAGGTCGTCCGGCCCGCGATGACGTCTCCCGGGGGCGCTACGCGCACTTCTCGGCGAACTTCGCCTCGAGGCGATCGATCAGCGCGTCGAGCTTCGCGAGACGCGTCTGCAGATGCGCGAGGAACTTCTTCGCGCGCTCGAGCCGCTTCTCCGACAGATCGCCGCTCGCGATCTTCTCCTCGACCCGGGTGATCCGAGCCTCGAGCCGCGTCTGCACGCGCTCGTCGAGCACGGTGATCGCGTGGCCGAGCCGCTCGCACCGCTTCGCCTGCCCCGGCGCGTTGCTCTTGCCGGTGCCGGGGTCGTTACCAGCCGCGGCGGTCGCAGTGCCGCCGACGGCGAGTGCGGTGGCGATCCCCAACACTGCCAAACCGTGACGTGTCCTCATTACCCTTTCGCCTTCCTTCCCGATTTCGTGCGCTTGTCGAAGCAAACCTCAGCGCGCGCATGTAATGGCGCAGTGCGCCGGACGTTAGGGAGACGTAAGGCTTGCGCAAGAATCGAACGGGGGATCAGGCCTCTTGCGCCGTATCGAACTCCTCGTAGACCTCGGGGCCCTCGCCGATCAGGTCGCGCGCCCAGCCTGCGGACTCCGGTAGCTCTTCGCCGAAGGAGACGATCCCGAAACGGTCGTTCGCCTCGTTCCAGATCCAGGCGCTTGGAGCGACGAGCTCCGGGAGCGAGTCCCGGAGCTCGTCGAGCGTGGTCTTCGAGCCGTAGAGGCTCCAGATCAGAATCCGGACGATCACACTCCGGTGACGGCCCAGGTCCCGAAGCTGTAGAACCCACCCGCCGCCGTCGAGTTGATGAAGATCGTGGCTCCGGACCGGTTCACCTCGTTGACCGATCCACCTGGTGTGTTGAGCCGCTCGGTCTCGTAGATGCAGAGGGTGCCCGCATTCGCCTGCGGGAACGTCGCGTTCCCGGGGCACTGGGCCGGGGGTGCGGTGCCCTGGCGGACGAAGACCACCGCCGGAGCTGCCGCGAGCGCGTAGACGAAGGAGACGCTGGTGTTTGCGAGCCCGCCTGCGGCCGCTGCTGTGCCTCCCATGTTGTACGCCCCGCGGACGGTCTGGCCGGCGGAAAGCGCCGCCGGGAACGGGCCCGCCGGCCCGGCCGGCCCGGCTGGCCCGGCAGGCCCTGCAGGTCCTGCAGGCCCGGCAGGAATCTGGCCGGGGGCGAAGTCGACCGAGAGGAGCGACCGGTTTGCGACCTTCGCGGAGTTGATCGCGTTGTTGCGGATCTTCGGCTTGGTGACTGCGTTGTTGCGAAGCTGCGCGGTGCCGACGCTGTTCCTCGGGACGAGCTGTGACACAGCGGCGACGCTCGTGCCGGCGAGCGTGACGAACAGCGCGAGGCAGGCAACGACCATCGCAGGTGAGGGGCGACGCATCAGTTCTCCTTCCGTGGCTGGCGAGCTGGCAACGCCCGAGTGTGTCAGCAGGCCATGACGGCGAGTCCGCTGGACCCGCTAGCAGCGCTGTCGACGCCTCAGAAGGGACCGCGGGGCTCGTAGCTGCCCGGCCGGGCGCCGACGGCGAGCAACGTGATGCCGTCAGGGCCGGCGATCGGCACACGCGTCGTCTCCGGATCGAAGCGGAGGAACGTGCCCTCGCGGACGGGGATCTCGTCCCCGTCGACGCGGTAGACGCCCGAGCCGCGCACGACGACGGTCACCTCCTCCTGCCCGGTATCGGACTCGTCGTGCTCGCGTCCCTCGACGCCGGGTCCCAGCTCGATCCAGTTGATCCCGAATGCCTCGACGTCGAGCGCACGGCGCACGAAGCGGACCGCGCCGCCGGGCCCGGCGCCCTCGATGTCGTCGATGTGTACGACCGAATACGCCACGTCTACATCCGGAAGACGCCGAAGGTCGTCTCGGGCACGGGAGCGTTGGCCGCTGCGGCGAGCCCCAGCGCGAGCACATGGCGGGTGTCGAGCGGGTCGATGATCCCGTCGTCCCAGAGTCGCGCCGTCGAGTAGTACGGGTTTCCCTCCGCCTCGTAGGTGGCGCGGATCTCGTCCGGGTCGGCGTCGCCGACCATCGTGAGGACGGTGGCCGCCTGCTCGCCGCCCATGACCGAGATCCTCGCGTTCGGCCACATCCAGAGCTGCCGGGGCTCGTACGCGCGTCCGCACATCGCGTAGTTTCCGGCGCCGAACGACCCGCCCGTGACGACGGTGAACTTCGGGACGTCCGCGCAGGCCACGGCCATGACGAGCTTTGCGCCGTCGCGCGCGATGCCGCCTTCCTCGTACTCCTTGCCGACCATGAAGCCGGTGATGTTCTGGAGGAACACGAGCGGGACGCGGCGCTTGCAGGCGAGCTCGATGAAGTGCGCGCCCTTCTGTGCAGACTCGGCGAAGAGCACGCCCTTGTTCGCGAGGATCCCGACCGGATAGCCCTCGATGCGCGCGAACCCGCAGACGAGCGTCTCCCCATATAGCTCCTTGAACTCGTGGAGGCGTGAGCCGTCGACGATCCGCGCGATCACCTCACGCGCATCCAGCTCGTGCCGGAAGTCCTCCGGGACGAGGCCGTACAGGTCGGCCGGGTCGAGCGCGGGCGGCTCCGGTGCGGCGAGGCGCCACGGCACGCCAGGCGGCGGGTCGAGGTTCCGGACGATCTCGCGGACGATCGCGAGGGCGTGCTCGTCCGAGGTGGCGAAGTGGTCCGCGACCCCCGAGCGCCGCGTGTGCACGTCGGCGCCCCCGAGCTCCTCCGCGGTGACGTCCTGCCCGGTGGCGGCCTTCACGAGCGGCGGGCCGCCGATGAAGATCGTCCCAGTCCCGCGGACGATCACGGTCTCGTCCGACATGGCCGGGACGTACGCCCCGCCTGCGGTGCACGAGCCCATGACCGAGGCGATCTGCGGGATCCCGAGGGACGACATGCGCGCCTGGTTGAAGAAGATCCGCCCGAAGTGGTCGCGGTCGGGGAAGACCTCCGCCTGGAGCGGTAGGAACGCGCCGCCCGAGTCGACGAGGTAGATGCACGGCAGGCGGTTCTGGAGCGCGACTTCCTGCGCCCGGAGGTGCTTCTTGACCGTGAGTGGGAAGTACGAGCCGCCCTTCACCGTCGCGTCGTTCGCGACGACGACGCACTGGCGTCCCTCGACGACGCCGATGCCGGTAACGATCCCTGCCGAGGGCGCTTGCCCCTCGTAGAGATCCCAGGCGGCGAGCGCGTTCAGCTCGAGGAACGCCGAACCGGGATCGACGAGCCGGTCGATCCGCTCGCGGGCCGGCAGCTTCCCGCGGGAGCGGTGGCGCTCCATCGCTTTGTCGCCGCCGCCCTGCGAGACGCCGGAAGTGCGCTCGCGGAGCTCCGCGACGAGCTCGTCCATGCGCGCACGCCGGTGCTCGAACGTCTCGTCGCGCGCGACCTCGGAGGTGAGCACCGCCATCGGCGCCGTGAGCCTAGCGACCTCCGGTGTCGGACACTCTCTCGGCCGCGCTGTGGAACGATTGACCGAGACGCAGGCGGACCCGAGAGGGGGAGGAGCGCATGAGCGAGCAGATCAAGTACGTCCTCGAGGAGTCGAAGCTGCCCGAGGCCTGGTACAACCTCGCGTCCGACCTACCGGAGCCGCTGCCGCCGGTGCTCCATCCGGGGACGGGCCAGCCCGTCGGTCCCGACGACCTCGCGCCGCTCTTCCCGATGCAGATCATCCTGCAGGAGGTCTCGACGGAGCGGCACATCGCGATCCCGGAGGAGGTCCGCGACGTCTACCGGCAGTGGCGGCCGACCCCGCTCTACCGAGCCCGCCGCCTCGAGCAGGCGCTCGGGACGCCGGCGCGCATCTACTACAAGTACGAGGGCGTCTCCCCGACCGGGTCGCACAAGCCGAACACGGCGGTCGCGCAGGCCTTCTACAACAAGCAGGAGGGCGTGACCCGGCTCACGACGGAGACCGGCGCGGGGCAGTGGGGCTCATCGCTCGCGTTCGCGGGACAGGTCTTCGGCCTCGAGGTCGAGGTCTACATGGTCAAGGTCTCATACGAGCAGAAGCCGTACCGGCGCGCGCTCATGGAGGCATTCGGTGCGCGCTGCGTCCCGAGCCCGTCACCGGAGACGAACTCGGGTCGAGCGATCCTCGAAGAGCACCCCGACTCGACCGGGAGCCTCGGGATCGCGATCTCGGAGGCGGTCGAGATGGCAGCCGGCCGCGAGGACACGAAGTACTCCCTCGGCTCCGTGCTCAACCACGTCCTGATGCATCAGTCCGTCATCGGCGAGGAGGCGCAGGCCCAGCTCGAGCTCGCAGACGACTACCCCGACATCGTGATCGGCTGCACGGGCGGAGGCTCGAACTTCGCCGGGATCTCGTTCCCGTTCATCGGGAAGGCGCTGCGCGAGGGGAAGGAGCTCCGCGTGATCGCGGTCGAGCCGGCGGCGTGCCCGAGCCTCACGAGAGGCCTCTACGCGTACGACTTCGGCGACACGGGCCACCTGACGCCGCTCGTCCGGATGCACACGCTCGGGTCGACCTTCGTGCCGCCGCCCTTCCACGCAGGCGGCCTCCGCTACCACGGCATGGCGCCGATGGTGAGCCACCTCAAGGAGCTCGGCCTGATCGAGGCGCGCGCCTACGCGCAGACCGAGGTCTTCGCGGCGGGTGTCGAGTTCGCGCGGGTCGAGGGGATCGTCCCCGCGCCGGAGGCGAACCACGCGGTGAAGGCCGTTATCGACGAGGCCGTCCGCTGCCGTGAGGAGGGGGTCTCGCAATCGATCCTCTTCAACCTCTGCGGACATGGCCACTTCGACATGCAGGCATACATCGACTACTTCGCGGGAAAGCTCGAGGATCACGAGTACTCGGAGGACGAGGTGGCGATGGCACTGGCGGGTCTGCCGTCCGTCGCGGCGTAGGCGCCGCGCGCACGTATCGTCCGGGATGAAGTGAGCCGATGACCGCGACCGATCTCGAGCGCGAGCGCACGCTGTTCAGCCACCCGCCCCGCGAGCTCGGGCCGGTCACGATCATCCTCTTCGGCGCGGCCGGGGATCTCGCGAAGCGCAAGCTCCTCCCGGGTCTCTACCACCTGGAGGTCGCGGGGCTCCTACCGGGGGAGTGGCGTCTCATCGCCTCGTCGACGCGCGAGCTCTCGGACGACGAGTTCCGCGAGATGGCACGCCGGGCGATCGAGGAGTTCGGGCGTTCCAGCCCGCAGGGCGAGGCGTGGGAGCGCTTCGCACAGCGGCTGTCCTACGTCGGGGGCGGCTTCGGGCCCGGCTCGACAGAGGGCATCGCAGCGGCTGCGACGAAGGCTGCGGAGGAGCTCGGTACCGAGCAGAAGCTCGTGTTCTGCGCAGTTCCCCCGCGCGTCTTCGACGACATCGTCGTCGGGCTCGGCGAGGCGGGGCTCGCACCCGGGGCCCGCGTGATCATCGAGAAGCCGTTCGGCACCGACGTCAAGAGCGCGTGCATGCTCAACGAGCGGATCCACTCCGTGCTCGACGAAGAGCAGGTGTTCCGGATCGACCACTACCTGGGCAAGGAGGCGGTCCAGAACATCCTCGCGTTCCGGTTCGCGAACGGCCTCTTCGAGCCGGTCTGGAACCGCCAGTTCATCGACCACGTGCAGTTCGACGTGCCGGAGACATTGTCCGTCGAACAGCGTGCCTCGTTCTACGAGGCGACCGGCGCGCTCCGCGACGTGGTCGTGACACACGTCTTCCAGGTGCTCGGTTTCGTCGCGATGGAGCCGCCGCTTGCGCTGACGCCGAAGTCGCTCGGCGACGAGAAGGTGAAGGTCTTCGACGCGATGCGCCCACTCATGCCCGGCGACGTCGTTCGCGGGCAGTACGCCGGGTTTCGGGAGCTCGACGGGGTTGCGTCCGACTCGGACACGGAGACGTTCGTCGCCGGCCGGATCCACATCGACAACTGGCGCTGGAAGGGCGTGCCGTTCTTCTTCCGCACCGGCAAGCTCATGCCCGAGTCCCGCCGGGCGCTCACCATCGTGTTCAAGAAGCCGGCGCTCTCGCTCTTCGAGCGCGCGAACGTGTCGACTGACAGCATCGACGCCAACCACCTGACGTTCGAGCTCGGCGACCCGGGCTCGATCTCGGCCTGGTTCCTCGTCAAGGATCCCGGCGCCGAGCTCGACCTGACCGAGGCGAGCATGGACTTCAAGTACGACGGCGGTGGGCTCCTGGAGGCGTACGAGCGGCTCATCTACGACGCCCTCATCGGCGACAAGACGCTCTTCGCGCGTGCGGACGGGATCGAGCGCCTGTGGGAGGTTGCGCAGCCCGTGCTCGATGCTCCGCCGCCGGCGATCCCGTACGAGCCCGGCACTTGGGGGCCGACCGAGTCGCTCGAGCTCATCGCCCCGCGCCGCTGGCACCTCCCGGCGGAGCACTGAAGAACCCGCGTTCGGGGCATACCGTCCGTCCGGTCCGCGCGGTTGACTACCCGCGGGAGCTTCAGCCGCCGATGTCTCCGAGGAGGTGGGCCTTGTCGACCGGAATCCGCACCGCGTTTCTCGCGCTGGTCGTCGCCGCGATCGCCGTCGTCATATTTCTCCTGATCGCGTCGTCGTCGACCACACCGCCGCCCGTCTAACGGGTCCAGATGCCGAGCGAGGCGCGCCGGAACGTGTCCGGCGCGCCTCGTGACAGGCGGGTCTCGGCGGCTGCGGTGTGCGGCAACCGTACAACGGCGTGCGCGGCGCGCCGAGGGTCGTTCTCCACCCCTTCGCCAACGTTTCCCCGGATGCAGTCGCGGGCGTCGCGATCATGTCGCACGGGGAGCAAGAGACCGGGGCGGCGGTGACGCCGCCCCGTTGTCCTTTCCTGATGCCCGCGGGCCTACGCCTTCGCGAGCGGCGCATCAGATGAAGCTGCCGTTTCGCTCGGTGCCGATCTGAGCCCATCCCTGTGGGGACGTGCTCGCTCCGGGGTTCGACGTGAACTCGAACCCGATCTCCTCGCCCGAGCACGAGATGGTCGAGACTGCCGGGGCGATCTGGCCGAGGAATGCCGCCGGATCCGTCGGCGGGACCGCGTCGCCGCTCCCCCGAGGCACCGCCGGGCCCGTGGCAGTCCACTCGGCGCGGAAGTCGACGAGCGCGGGGGTGTCGTTCGGCCCGAAGATCTGGAACGAGTCGATGACGGGCAGATTCTTCACGTGCAGGACCGCGCGCCGGTTGTCGACCTTGAAGTCGAGCACGCTCTTTCGGACGTCGAGCGTCCAGAACAATCCCGAGGCAGAATGCCGAGGTCGAAATCGTGCTGGTCACACCTCGGGCCGACTGTCAACCCGGCTCGTTGTTTGGAGGACGGCGCCCCGTGCGACACCTCCATGAATCCGACACGGCGCCCGAGCCGTAGTCAGCACTAACCGAAACAGCGAACACTGGAGGCACTCGTGCGCTTGCTCGTCACGACAATCGTTTCGGCGGCACTCATGGTCGTCGTCGCCGGCGCCGCAGCCGCGCCGGCCAAGGACACGTACCAGCTGAAGGGCGAGGTGTATCCGAACGCGCTCTACAAGATCGAGATGGAGAACAGGGCCGGCAAGGATCTCAAGACGGTGAAGGCCGGCACCTATCGCATCAAGATCGAGGACAAGGCGTCCATCCACAACTTCCGCCTCCGCGGGCCCGGCGTCAACAAGGCGACGTCCGTTGCCCGAAGGTCGGAGACGATCTGGACCGTCAGGCTCCGCAAGGGGACGTACACGTTCCTCTGCGATCCGCATGCATCGGAGATGCGGGGCACGTTCCGCGTCACCTGAGAGGTCGGTAGATCGCCAGACCGGACTGCGGCGCCCGCTTGTCGCGCTGCAGTCCGGTCGTACATGGCGCCGGTCGGTTCCTGATCCTGTCCCGGGACGGGGTGGTCGCGCCGAACCTCGCGTGGAAGGACACCGTGCTCGTTCGAAACGGGCGAGACGGTGGACATCCTCCTCGACGTCACGAACCCAGGCGTGTGGATGGCCCGCTGCCACATCGCCGAGCACCACGAGGGCGGGATGATGCTCCGCTTCACCGTCGACGGCTGAGGGGCGCACAGATCATCGTGGCGGCAGGTCGCGCAGCAACGGCCCAGGTTGCTGGGCCGTCGCCAGCGATGCGGCTGACGGACTAGCAGCAGTCGCCGCCCGCTGGCCCGGCCGTTGAGCGCGTACGCCAGATCAGGGATGACCTCGACCGACGGGTGTGACGCCTCATCACCCAGTTACTCGGCTAGCGTCCGACGGGGGGAGCTGCGAGGGCGAATGGCGTGACGACGGAGGCCCCGAGACGGTCGCGTCTTCTGCGTGCTGCACCCGCCGGCGCCGGCGCCCGAGGGCGACGATCCCGGCCGACGATGGTGCGCTCGGGCGTCCGGTTCGCGACGCGCGTCGCGTGACAGAGGTATGGCCCCTGATCGCGCCCTGACCAGGGGCATTGTCTCCCCCTACGCCATGACCGCTTCCCCACCAAAGCGAATCGGCGCTGCTGAAAGTATTCCAGCAGGCGGACGCTGCAAAACGCCGAGCGTCGACGCGGCGTGCCGAAGGAAGTTTCGCGTTGCCTGCGTCAGGTCGGCGGACTACGGTCGGCGTACGGCCCCCGCCGCAGTGGGCCGTCAATTGGCGTCGGGCGTCCCTCCTGTGGTCGATCCGACGCCAAAGGGCTGGGTATGCCCGCCTTCGCCGCGTACGGCTCAGGAGGCGGGCCGCCCGGCTGCGGGCCTCGCGTCTCGCCCGGCTCGCCCTCGGAATCTCGATCGGCGCCGCCGTCACGACGACGACGCTCGCGATCGCGTCCGTCGTCATCGCGACGCAGGACACGACGCCGGATCGAATCGAGGAGGTCCGCGATCGACTACCGCCCGACGCGGGCGCGCGCGAGCTCGCGGTCCTCAAGGCTATCCGCGCCGAGCTCGCTCGTCGCCCGACGAGGGCGGGCAGGACCCCCTAACGCGAATCGCGAGGCCCCGACGGGGACACTCGCCGCGAGAAAAGCCGCACGTAAGACGGCTGTAACGACTAGCTGACTCTATGCTCGGTCGGATGGTTCCCGAGGCGCCGCTAGAGGAGACGGAGGTCGGCAGCGTCGCGACGGGTGAGGGATGGTTCGTCCTCAATGCGCGTGACGTGCCCTGGTGGCGACACGCGGAGCTCGGGCAGGACACCGACTTCGAAGGGAAGCAGGAGTTCCCCCACCTCGGCTTTCGCATCCACGTTCTCTTGCCCGGGCAGCCGAACGGCATGTACCACGGCGAGCGCAGCCAGGAAGACTTCCTGGTCGTCTCCGGCGAGTGCGTGCTTGTGATCGAAGGTGAGGAGCGTCGCCTGAAGGCCTGGGATTTCGTCCACTGCCCGCCATGGACGAAGCACATCTTCGTCGGCGCCGGTGAAGGGCCGTGCGTGATCGTCATGACCGGCAGCCGAGTTGGCGGCTCCGAGATTCTCTATCCGGTGAACGAGGTGGCCTCGAAGTACGACGCGAGTGTGCTCGCGGAGACGTCGAAGGGGAAGGAGGCTTACGCCCGCTTCGGGCAGGCGGAGCGGTCGGTGTACCGCGAGGGGTGGCTGCCTTGATCAGCAGCCCGTGCGCTTCCTGCGGTGCGCCGTTAGGGGCCGAGCCGACCGCCGCTACTGCTCTACCCGGTGCCGCACCGCCGCGCATCGCGCCCGCGAGCCTGATGCTCGGCGAGCCCGCCTCGGCGTGATCGCGCCCGAGCGACCGACCGAAGCGCACCTCGTCGGTGTCATCGCCCGAGCCGCCCAGAGCGACTGGCGGGCCGCCGCCTGGTTTCTCGAGCGGGCCTATCCGGAGCGATGGGCGCGCCCGCCGCGGGCGTACCGATACGCCGAAGTCCGTCGCCTCGACGAGGACGGTCGCCCTCGGCCGCGTCGTCGCCGACGTCCTATTCGAGCAGCGGGCCGCGACCCGCTACGACGCCGACGACGACCGCGTATTCGGACATCCGCTGACCGGCGGCCCGCTCGACCATAAGCGGTACGCGGACACGTTCCGGGCGGCCCTCGCAAGAGCCGAGGTCGAGGGCGCCGTCCGCCCGTTCCATGACGGGCGGCACACGTCCATCACGAATGCGGCCGCGGCGGGCGTCGGGCCGGGCGCCCTACAGGCTCGAGCGGGACACTCCGACCTCTCGACGACTCAGCGGTATATCGACCTCGCGGGCGTCCTCTTTCGGGAGGAGGCCGAGGTCGCCGAGGGCCGTATGTTCGGCGTCCCGGCGGAAAGGGGTAGCACCGATGGGTAGCACCGCGCCAGGCCCGGCAACGGCTCCGGCGCCAATCCCGCACTAGGAGCCGACTCGAGAGACAGGGGCGGCAGGACTCGAACCTGCAACCCCCGGTTTTGGAGACCGGTGCTCTGCCAGTTGAGCTACGCCCCTGGGTTGCGCAGACGAGTGTAGCCACGTCCGCTTTGTGGCTCTGAGCCACAAGGGGTTAACTCCCGGCATGCACCGCCGAGCGCTCGGAGCCCTGTTCACCGTCCTCGCGACGGGTCTCGCGCTCGTCGCGGTGTTCGCGGCGCTGGAGGGCGGCCGGGCGTGGGTCATCGCGCTAGCCGCGGGCGCGCTCGCCTTCTGGATGGGGACGCTCGCCTGGCGAACACTGGTTTCGCGGCACTGAGGAATTCGCCGATGCGCGTCGTATTCTTCCGCCGTGGCTGCGGCTGACGAGACGTACGGGCTCTGGCAGGAGTATCGCGCGACGAAGGATCAGCACGTCCGGGATCGCCTGATCCTGACGTACGCGCCGCTCGTGAAGTTCGTCGCCGGGCGGGTCGGTGCGAGCCTTCCCGCCCATGTGGACGAGCAGGACCTCGTTTCGTACGGCCTCCTCGGCCTCATCGGCGCGATCGAGCGCTACGACCCGGACCGCGAGATCAAGTTCGAGACCTTCGCGATGGCGCGGATCCGCGGCGCGATCATCGACGAGCTCCGGTCGCTCGACTGGGTGCCACGCTCCGTCCGGACGCGTGCGCGGCAGATCGAGCGCGCGATCCAGGTCCTCGAGCGCGAGCTCATGCGCGCGCCGACGGACGATGAGATCGCACAGAAGCTCGGGGTTTCCGGTGACGAGCTCGAGGAGAGCCTGCGCGAGATCTCCCGCACCTCGGTCGCGGCGCTCGACGAGCTCTGGTCGCCTTCCGGTGGGGGAGACCAGATCGCCCTCATCGACACGATCGAGGACGACAGCGGCCCGGATCCGGAGTTCTCGCTCGAGCAGACCGAGATCAAGGAGGCGCTCGCCGAGGCGATCTCGGGTCTCCCGGAGCGCGAGAAGCTCGTCGTGACGCTCTACTACTACGAGGAGCTCACGCTCCGCGAGATCGGCGAGGTCCTCGGTGTCACCGAGTCGCGCGTCTCCCAGCTCCATACGAAGGCGATCCTGCGCCTCAAGGCGCATCTCGCCGGCGCGACCCGCGAACCTGCCGAGAAGTAGCGGCGCAGCCGTCCCTCCGGCTCGGTCTAAGCTTGCGGCCGAACCGAGCACAAGGAGGTCTGCCCGCCCATGCCCGAGCCCGCCAAGATCCGGAACGTCGCCGTCGTCGGCCATCGCGGGACGGGAAAGACGTCGCTCGTCGAGGCGCTCCTCTTCCAGTCGGGCGCGATCAACCGTCTCGGCCAGGTCGAAGCCGGGACGACGGTGTCGGACTCCGACGAGGACGAGCACAAGAGGCAGCTCTCGATCTCGACCTCCCTCGCCCACACGGAGTGGCACGAGCGGAAGCTCAACCTCGTGGACGTCCCGGGTGACCCGAGCTTCCAGGGGGAGCTACGTACCGCGGCGCGGGTCGTGGAGGGCGTGCTCGTCACCGTTTCGAGCGTGATGGGCGTCGAGGTCGGCACGAACCGTGCCTGGAAGCTCGCCGACGAGCTCGGGCTCGCGCGCATCGTCTTCGTGAACATGCTCGATCGCGAGCGCGCGGACTTCTTTCGGACGCTCGAGGCGCTCCGCAACCAGCTCGACACGCGCTGCGTCGCCGTTCACCTGCCGATCGGCGAGGAGCACGAGGTCTCCGGCATCGTGGACGTCCTGCACATGTGCGCCTACGCGAGCCCGGAGGGGGCGAAGGAGGGCGATGCGAGCCCGATCCCGGACGAGATGGCGGGCCTCGCCGCCGAGTACCGGGAGAAGCTCCTCGACGCGGTCGTCGAGACCGACGAGGGGCTCATGGAGCGCTACCTCGAGGGCGAGGAGCTCGGCGCGGAGGAGGTCGCAACCGCACTCAAGACCGCTGTGACGAACGGCGAGGTCTTCCCCGTTGCGTGCGGCGTGGCGACGAAGAACCTCGGGACGCATGCCGTGCTCGACCTGATCGTCGAAGGCGTTCCCTCGCCGGCGAAGAAGGCCTCGTCCATCGACGTCGGCGGAGCCGGCACGGCGGTGTTCGTGTTCAAGACCGTGGCCGATCCCTTTGCCGGGCGCATCAACGTGTTCCGCGTGCTGAAGGGCACCGTCACTCCCGATTCGACGCTCGTGAACCTCCGCGGAAAGGGCAAGGAGCGCCTGGGCTCGCTGCTCCAGCTCCAGGGCAAGGAGCATCATCCCGCGCAGGAGTTCGGCGAGGGCGATCTCGGCGCAGTCGCGAAGTTGAAGGATGCGCAGACGGGCGATCTCCTGACGGACAAGGAGGTCGAGGTCGAGCTGCCGGACTTCGCGTTCCCGGAGCCCGTGATGAGCTTCGCCATCACGCCCAAGACGAAGGGCGACGAGGAGAAGGTCGCCTCGGCGATCCGCCGTCTTGCGGAGGAGGACCAGACGCTCCGTCTCAGGCGCGATCAGCAGACCGGCGAGGAGATCCTCTCCGGGATGAGCCAGATGCACGTCGAGATCGCGCTCGATCGCGCGAAGCGCCGATTTGGGGTCGACGTCGAGCTGCACCCTCCGCGCGTCCCGTACCGGGAGACGATTCGCCGCGAGGCCCGTGCGCACGCGCGCTACAAGAAGCAGACCGGCGGTCGCGGCCAGTTCGGCGACTGCCACATCATCATCACGCCGACCGAAGGCGGCTACGAGTTCGTCGACAAGATCGTCGGCGGCGTCATCCCGCAGGGGTTCCGGCCCGCCGTCGACAAGGGCATCCAGGAGGTGCTCGCGCACGGGGAGCTCGCCGGGGCGCCCATCCAGGGAGTGCGCGTGGAGCTCGTGGACGGCTCGTACCACACCGTCGACTCCTCGGAGATGGCGTTCAAGATCGCAGGCTCGATGGCCTTCAAGGACGCCTACCTGAACGTGGACCCGGTTCTTCTCGAGCCGATCATGGAGCTCGACGTCACCGTTCCCGACGACGCCGTCGGCGCAGTGAACGGCGACCTGAACTCGCGGCGAGGACGCCTCCATGGGATGGAGCCGCTCGGCGGAATGACGACGATTCGCGCCGAGGTCCCGATGGCGGAGCTCCTCACGTATGCCCAGTCGCTCACCTCGATGACGGGCGGTCGGGGCGACTATTCGATGCACTTCCTCCGTTACGAGGAGGTCCCGCCGCACGTCGCCCAGAAGGTCATGGACGAGGCGAAGCGCGAGCAGGAGACGGCCAAGGCGTAGCGCCTCGCGGGGCTGTGGAAAACCTGGAACTCCCTGCTAGGGTCCGCGCATGCGCGTGACGAAGGCGAGCGTCGTACGCCAGTGCGCCGTTTGCGAGCGCACCTTGCTGCAAGGGGAGTACGCGCTCCGGTTCTCGCCTGACGGCCTCGAGTTCGTGGACGTCTGCCCGCTCTGCCAGGACGTCGCACTCGAGTACGGCTGGGTTCGCGAGGGCGGCCCGATGTCGCCCGCGATCTCGCCGCACGGACGCCGCCGGCGGCCGCGCTGGGCGCAGATCCTCGGAGTCAAGACCGACGAGACGGAGCCGGTCATGGCGGAGCCGATTCTCCGCCGGCTGTCCGACGGCGAAGCCGCGCTCGTCGAGGCGGCCGATCTCTTCAACGCGAGCCTCTTCACGCGGACGATCCAGGGCGTCACGCGTGCGCTCGGCTCGCCGCTCGTCTCGATCGTGCCGCTGTCCGGCGTCAACAGCGAGGTCGTGCTCACGTTCGCATGGGAGATCACCTGGTACCAGTACCGCGTCCTGCCCGAGGCGACGCAGCCGATCCGCCTCGCCGACCGCGGGTCGGACATGGCCGAGATCGAGGCCGGGTTCACGAGCTGGAACGCGCAGCTCGACGACAACGGCCGCGTCATCCCGAACGTCGCGCGGTAGTCGGCTGACGGCGGGCGACGCGAGGGTCGCCCCTACAATCGCGTCATGGCGACAACCGTGAAGGAGTTCAAGAACTACATCGCAGGCGAGTGGGTGGACGCCGCGACCGGCGAGACCTTCGAGTCGAGGAGCCCCGCGGACGGCGAGCTGATCGGCGTCTTCCCGAAGTCGGGCGCCGAGGACGTCGACCGGGCGGTCGCTGCCGCGAAGGAGGCATACGCGGAGTGGCGTCTCGTGCCTGCGCCGAAGCGCGGCGAGATCCTCTTCCGCTTCGCACAGCTCGTCACCGACCACAAGGCCGAGCTCACCGACCTCATGACGCACGAGATGGGGAAGGTGAAGGCCGAGGCGGGCGGCGACGTCCAGGAAGCGATCGACATGAGCTTCTACATGGCCGGCGAGGGGCGGCGCCTCTTCGGGCAGACGACTCCCTCCGAGCTCCAGAACAAGTTCCAGATGTCGGTCCGCATGCCCATCGGAGTCATCGGCGTCATCACGCCGTGGAACTTCCCGATCGCGATCCCGTCCTGGAAGATCGCGCCCGCGCTCGTCGCGGGGAACACCGTCGTCTTCAAGCCCGCGACCGACACGCCCGCGCTCGGCCAGCGCTTCGTCGAGCTGCTCGACGAGGCCGGCGTGCCGAAGGGCGTCGTCAACATCGTCCACGGCGGCGGCGGAGCGGTCGGCGACCGCCTCGTCCGGCATCCGGACGTCCCCGTCATCACGCTCACCGGCTCGCGCGAGACGGGAGTGAAGGTGCTCGAAGCCGCCGCAGACCGGCTCAAGCACGTCCACCTCGAGCTCGGCGGCAAGAACGCGATCATCGTCATGGACGACGCCGATCTCGACCTGGCCGTCGACGGCATCGTCTGGTCGGCGTTCGGAACCTCCGGCCAGCGCTGCACTGCGACGAGCCGCGTGATCGTCCACGAGAGTCTCTACGACACGCTCGCCGGTAGGCTCGTCGAGCGGGCGGAGGCGCTCCGGCTCGGTCCCGGTTGGGAGGACGACTCGGACGTCGGCCCCGTGATCAACAGCGCGGCGCTCGAGAAGATCGACTCGTACACGCAGATCGGCAAGGACGACGGCGCGACGCTCCTGACCGGCGGCGAGATCGCCGACGACGGCGACCTCGCGAGCGGCTTCTACTACCGCCCGACGATCTTCGGCGACGTGGAGCCGGGCATGCGCATCGCCCAGGAGGAGATCTTCGGGCCGACGCTCTCGCTCATCCGCTTCTCGGACGAGGACGACGCGATCCGCATCTCGAACGGGATCCGTTACGGGCTGTCGTCGTCGATCTTCACCCGCGACGTCAACCGGGCGTTCCGCGCGATGCGCGACCTCGAGGCCGGGATCACGTACATCAACGCCGGGACGATCGGCGCCGAGGTGCACCTCCCGTTCGGCGGCACGAAGGAGACCGGCAACGGGCACCGCGAGGCCGGCCAGGCCGCGCTCGACGTCTTCACCGAGTGGAAGTCCGTGTACGTGGACTACTCGGGGACGCTGCAGCGCGCCCAGATCGACAACACCGAGTGACCGGCTCGCCTCGCCACCGACGGTAGCCCGTCCATCCCGGGCGGGCGCCCCGACGGAGGGAGGCAGCCATGCGGTACGAGGATCTTCCGGTCTTCGAGGTGAGCGTCGTGTTCGCCGCCGAGCGCGAGCGCTCGGGCGAGATCCTCGAGCTCGTGACCGAGCTCGTGTGCAGCGCGACCGGCGGGCGCGGGGAGGGGACAGCGCACGTGTGCGGCGGGTTCCACTGTGGCGGCGTGCGCGAGCTGCCGGGCGGACTGCTCGAGAACGTCATCGATAGGTTGTCCCCATGAGCCGGGTCAAGCTCGTGTGGTTCGTGCCCGAGGAGGCGCTCGACGCGACGCGCGATGCCGTCTTCGAGGCCGGCGGCGGGCGGATCGGCGACTACGAGCGGTGCTCCTGGTACGCCGTCGGGACGGGCACGTTCTTCGGCCGCATCGGCACTGCGCCTGCTCTCGGCGAGAGTGGGAGGGAGGAGCGCGTGGCCGAGCTTCGTGTCGAGACGGTCGTCCCGGAAGGGCGCATTCGCGACGCCGTCGTCGCGCTGAAGCTCGCGCATCCGTACGAGGAGCCCGCATACGACGTGTACCCGCTCGTCGACCAGTGAAGGCGAAGCTCTTCACGGACGGCGGCTCCCGCGGGAACCCCGGTCCGGCGGCCTACGGCTTCGTGCTCGAGGCGGAGGACAGGACGGTTCTCGACGCCCGCGGAGAGGCGATCGGCGTCGCCACGAACAACGTCGCCGAGTACAGCGCGCTCATCGCCGGCCTCGAGCGAGCACGCGACCTCGGGCTCGAGGAGATCGAGGTCGTCTCGGACTCCGAGCTCCTCGTGAAGCAGATGCGGGGCGAGTACAAGGTGAAGAACACAGCTCTCAAGGAGCTCTCGCTGGAGGCGGCGCGGCTGGCGCGGGAGATCGGCAAGGTGACCTTCACGGCGGTGCGCCGCGAGCACAACGAGCTCGCAGACCGCCTCGTGAACGAGGCGCTGGACGCCGCCGAGGGGCGCTAGAGCGGCACGGCTATAATCCGGGGCCGCTGGCGGATGTAGCTCAGCTGGTAGAGCGTCTGCTTGCCATGCAGAAGGTCGTGGGTTCGAGCCCCATCATCCGCTCCATCGAAACCCCCTGGAGACAGGGGGTTTTCTTATGCGCCCTCAAGCGTCAGAAGGTCAATCCACCATGTGTCAGCACTTGGGTCAGCAGTCGATCTATTTCGGCTCTCGGAGGCTCCGATACGGACGACCCGGCTCCCGGGAGACGCTGACCTGAGCCGCGGTGTCACAACATCGACCACCTAGTGGGGTCCGGCTTGCCTGCAGCTGCGCTGTTCGAACGATCCGGCTTGAGGTG
Source organism: uncultured Actinomycetes bacterium (assembly GCA_963815895.1). GTDB lineage: Bacteria > Actinomycetota > Thermoleophilia > Gaiellales > Gaiellaceae > GMQP-bins7. The sequence continues at coordinate 118,314 of CAWFIP010000003.1, forward strand.
ATCCTTCCTGGGAAAAGCGAGGGCGGCGTTCCGGTACCGGAACATCATCTCGGCACGAGCGAGGTCAGTCGGGGAGCGGCTTTGCGAGACGCAACACGGCGCGTGGCGTATCGCAGCTATGGTGGTCCTAGCGCTTGGCCTGTCTTTGAGCCGCGGAGGTTTTCTTTCCTCTTTGGTAGCACCACCGGCCTGAGCGCAGCAGGGGTTCGTCTGGACTTTCCTGCACTGATCGGAACGAAGGGAAGCATCTCATGCATGTCACCATTCGCCGTTACGACGGTGTGGACCGGAATCGCTCGGCCGAGTTGACCAGCAAGGTCAACGAGAGCCTCGTCCCCAAGCTCGAGAAGATGCCCGGGTTCAAGGGCTACTTCCTCGTCGAGGATGACAACGGCGTCTTCAGCTCGCTCGGTCTCTTTGAGACACCTGAGCAGGGCAAGGAGTCGTCGAAGTTCGTCGCAACCTGGATCCGCGACGAGAAGCTCGACACGATCATCCCCAACGAGCCCAAGATCACGAGCGGCCGCGTCGTCGCTACCAGCGACCGCGTCATGGTCGCCGTCTAGCTCGACGGACAGCACTTCGACCGAGAGGGCCCGGCTTGCCGGGCCCTCTCCGTTCCTTCGCCTGAAGCAACCAGAACTCAGGCCTTGCGCAGATGGCGCAGAAGCATGAGGACGGTGAAGGCGAGCTTCAGCCGTCGCCTGTGCCTGAAGACCTCGCGCGCGAATCGGAGGCGCCGTCTGAAGGTGACAGCGAGCAGGGCCAAAACGATGACAACAACGACGCGCTTGAGAGTCAGAACGTGCCTGCGGCGGCTTAGCAGCTCCGGCGTGGGCGGTGTCTCGAGGACGGCGTCGTCCATTGGCGCATCCTGACATGGCCGGGGCGAAGGGTCTGGATGCGCCTGCACAGCGGACCAGATGATCGGCCGCTCGGGTCAGCAGCGGGTCAGCGAACTACCGGAATCGGCAGGAAGTAGTAAGCATCAGTGGCTCAACGAAGCCAGACTGGTGCCACTGGGGAAGACTCACGGCTGCTTGCAATGCAGATCCCGCGCTAAGCGTCCGCGACGCCTAGCTCCGCGTTGTCACTCGAGCGCGCCGCCTCGGAGCTTGCGATTGCCTGCACGGCGGCTTGCACCGTCGGGTAGAAGTGCTCGGGGCCGATCGTCTCGGTCAGGCCGGAGAGCTCGAACTGCTCCTCCATGCGCGTTCTGAGGCGAGCGACCACAAGCGTGATCTCGTCACGCCGGAGGTCCTTCGTCAGCTCCTCGAGGGCCTCGAGTCCTGTCGAGTCGGCATGCGTGACTGACTCGGCGTCGAAGACGAGCCATGACACGGGCGCCTGCGCCCCGCGGATCGCCTCGCGCACACGCCCCTTGAAGTAGCGGGCGTTGGCGAAGAAGAGCCGGTCGTCGAGCCTGTACACGACGACGCCGGGGGTCACGGTCGCCGAGCGGTGAAGAGAGACGTCCGCATACCGTCCAAGGCGGTCGACCCAGCCGAGCACCGCATCGTGCGGGCTCGCGCTTCGGCGCACGGTGTCGATCACCGAGAGACCGACGGCGACAACGAGCGCCTGCAGCACCCCGAACCCCACAACACACGCTGTCGTCACGCCGGCGATCGCAACCTCGACATGGTCGACCGCGGCAAGACTGCGCCAGGCCTTCAGGTCGACGAGGCCGATCGCTGCCGAGACGATCACCGCGCCGAGCACGGCCTTCGGCAGGTACTGCACCGGCTCGGTGAGGAAGAGCAGGATCACGACCACGGTCGAGGCAGCGACGATGCCTGCCATCTGGCTACGCGCGCCCATGTTGTCGTTGACTGCCGTGCGCGAGCCGCTTGCGCCGATGGAGAAACCCTGGGTGACGCCGGCCGCGGCGTTGGCAGCGCCGAGCGCGAGCAGCTCCTGGGATGCGCGCACGTGTTGGTTGTGCTTCCCGGCGAAGGAGCGTGCCGTCAGGATCTCGTCCGCGAACGCAACGAGGAAGATGCCGACCGCCGCGGGCACGAGGTGGACGACGTCCTGCCAGGCGGGGCTGGGCAGGACGAAGCTCGGCAGTCCTGAGGGAATCGGGCCAAGTACGGCGATGCCGTGGTCCTGCAGGTCGAGCGCCCAGGAGAGACCGATGGCTGCGACGACGACCAGGAGCGCCGCCGGTAGCCGCGGCATGACGCGGCCGAGCACGAGGAGAACCGCGAGCGCGACGGCGCCGAGGGCGACTGTGGCGCCGCTGACATCGCCGAGCTCGCGCACGACTTCCCAGAGCTGCGGCAGAGGGTCCAGCGCGTCGATCGACAGACCGAGCATCTTCCCGAGCTGACCGATGACGAGGATGACGGCGACACCGTGGATGTAACCCACCAGCACCGGACGTGAGAAGTAGTCGGCGATCCAGCCCAGGCGGAGCACCCAGGCGAGCGCGAAGCACGCCGCGACGAGCAGTGCGAGCATCGCTGCCAGCTCCGCAGCATCGGGACTACCGGCGACCGCAAGGGACAGGATTGCCGCAGCGACGAGCGTCGAGATCGAGCCCTCCGGCCCGATGACGAGCTGCCGCGACGAGCCGAGGAGCACATACGCGACGGTCGGAAGCAGGAGCGCGTAGAGGCCGTTCACGGGCGAAAGCCCCGCAACCTCTGCGAACGCCATCGCCGACGGGATCGCCAGCGCCGCGACCGTCACCCCGGCGACGAGGTCGCCGCGCGCAGTGCGCGCCCGATAGCGCGGCAGCTCGCCCGCGACCGGCATCGCCCTGGTGAGCAGCGGCTCCGGCCTTGCCGCCTGGAACGGTTCGTGCTCGCCGTACTCGGCCGCGTCCGACGACGGCGTCGAAGCGCGCGGTGAGGATTGGTTGTCCTTCTTAGGGCGTCCCTTCACAGCGTGATTCCCTCGAGACGTGCTTCACGTGCCCAGCGGCCGCACGGCGACGGCATCCGGCTCGGCCGCGTCGAGACCCCGAGATAGATGTCGGTTGTACCGTCCGGATTCGTCTCGACGGTGCCGGAGCGGTTGCCGAGGCTGCGATGCGGCTGGTTCGTCTGGAGCATGGAACGGGTCAGGCGGTCGTACTGCATCACTGACCGGAAGCGGGACTCGGGGATGGCGACCGCGAGGGCATCGGATGCGGGAGATGCTTCCCCGCGGTCGCCGGTGCCCTCGAGCGCACAGAACCATCGTCGCCTGCTAGCCCACAGCCTCGATCTCGCCGGCCCTCCAGGTCTTGTCGAAGAAGGGTTGCAGCGGGCTGTAGCAGCGCAGAATGACGAACCAGCCTTTCTCGGGGTCGGTCTGGATCCAGTTGCCGGGGGCGACATCGTCGGGTTGGGCGGGCGAGAAGTAGACGACGGTGGAGCCGTCCGCTTCGGCCTCCGCGGCAGGTGAGGGGTACTCCTGGCTGCCGGCCCGGGGATAGAGCTGCTCGGTCTGCAGCAGGGAGCGGGTTTGGTTGTCGTACAGGTTGAGGGACCAGAACCGGGCCGCCGGGATGTCCTTCGGCAGCCTCACCCGGTAGGTCTTCGCGCCGTCGAAGGGTTCGCCGGCGGCATCGACGTTGGCGACGAGGTACTGCGACCCGACGCCGGCCAGCCGCATGCACATGGCGGGGGTGATGGCGGTTGCGGTGTAGAACATCGACGTCCGTGAGTGCAGCTGGCGTGCCCCCTTGTTCGGGAAGGGCTGCACGCCTTCGGCAGTGATGTTGGGCGGCGGGTTGGTGAACTCGAACCCGCCGACGAACAGCATGTTCCACCATGCGGAGTCGTCGTCGTAGTAGCGGAAGTCGTCGGCGGGGTGGGCACCCATCCCGACTGTCCGAGAGGCCGCATTACCGACGGCCACTGCGTCGTCGAGGATCTTCCGCAGTCGGGCGTCGGGCGCGAACTTCTCGTCCTTGACGATCCCGATCGCGGCGAACTGACCGGCCAGCTCGGTATCCAGCGCCTCCGCCGGCTCCAGCTGCACCAGCGCATCGAGCATCTCGTAGTGACCGAAGTCGTTCGGCGGGACGGTGTTCATCGCCAGTCCTGTCCCCTCGACGAACCGGGGGCTCTCCGGAGTGCCCAGCTTGCCGAGCGGGCCCTGCCCGGTCAGGTAGGCGCCGACGCTGCTGCCGAGGCCACCGGGGGCGTAGGGGTAGATCTTCAGTTGCTCCTTGATCCGGTCGGCCGTGGGGGCGGGGTCATCGCCCGGGTTCTCGTTGATGAACGCCCTGCCGATCAAGGTCACGTGGTTGGTGCGCGAGTGCCGCACGTAGCAGCCGCCCTCGGGCAGCGGCCCGTCGTACTCGGGGCCGACCAGCAGGTAGGTCCCGCCCTGGCCGCGGTCCGCACCGGGCAGGCCGAAGTCGCCGATCCAGCGGAACCAGATGTCGTTGAAGAGGCCCAGAGTTTCGGACGGGGTCTCGAACACCAGTGGGCCCTGCGACAGGTCGTGAAAGGACCAGAAGTAGACGGTGTCGGCATTCGCGGTCAAGAACAGCGACCGGGAATTCATCAGCCCGGAGCAGATCAGCACGTCGCCATCCGCGATCCCGGCATCCTGGAACCCCTTGCGGATGGCGAACACGGACACGCCGGAGATGGTGTTCATGAACGTCTCGACGCCGTGCAGGTAGTCCAGGTGGTCACGCAGCGTCGCGGCGGTCTCATGCGTCGGGTAGCCGTCGGCGAACTCCAGCGCCCCGATCCCGGCCTTGACGCTCGACGGGGTCGTGATCGCTTCGGGCACAGGCGTCTTTGTTGCAGCAGTGGCGTGCATTACGGCCCCCAGTTCTGTTGTGTGCCGAGAAGGTAATGAGTTCCCTATCCCGCCTCATCACCCAGATCGTGTGAAAAACCGTGCCCTAGCGCAGAGCCACTCGAGCTACTGCCTCCCTATTGCGACTCGGATCAGCTCGCTCGGTCGAGCTCGTGGTCGGCGTCCTGGGCAGCCTCGTCGATGTCGATCTGCACCCACTGCACCGTGCCGGTGAACTCGCTGTCTCGCTGGCCGTAGTCGTCGCCGACGGGCGTCGCCGTGTCGCTCCCGACGTCGGTCGCCGTTCGTCTCGGCTTACTCCAGCGACTGTTCGGCTCCCTTCGGTAGTCGAACAGGCGCTCAGCGCGGTCGCCTGCTAGCCCACGGGCTCGATCTCGCTCGGGCGCCAGCTCTTGTCGAAGTAGGGCTGGAGTGGGCTGTACAGCCGCAGGATCACGAAGAACCCCTTCCCTTCCGTCGTCTGGATCCAGTTGCCCTCCGGACCGTCGGAGGGTCGCTCGGGCGCGAACGTGATGGTCGTCGAGCCGTCAGCGTCAGCAGTCGCCGCAGGTGTCGGGTATGCCTGGCTCCCGGCGCGCGGGTAACGCTGCGGTGTCTGCAGCATCGAGCGCGTCTGGTTGTCATACAGGGTCAGCGACCAGAAGCGCGCCTCCGGGATGTCGGGCGGAAGCGTCACCTGGTAGGTCTTGGCGCCGTCGAGGGCCTGGCCTTCGCTGTCCTTGAAAGCGACGATGTACTGCGACCCGACTCCGGTCAGCCGCATGCACATCGCCGGCGTGATCCCGGTGTAGGCGTAGAAGAACGAGGTCCGGGCATTCAACGTCCGGGCGCCGGTCGCCGGCAGCGGCTCGATTCCCTCCTTGGTGACGAGCGGCGGCGGAGTCTCGAAGCTGTATCCGCCGACCCAGAGCGGGATGCCCCACGCCGATCCGTCGTCGTAATACCCGAACCCCTCGGATTCCCGCGCGTCGAAGACGAGCGCCCGGGAGGCCGCACTGCCGACGGCGGCCGCATCCTCGAGAATCCCCCGCATCCGCTCGTCCGGCTCGAAAGGCTTGCCCTTGACGATCCCGATCGCGGCCAGGTCCCCCATCAGCTCGATGTTCGTGTTGCTCCCCGCGGGCTCGTCCTGGACCAGCTCGTTCAGCAGCTCGAAGAAGCCGAAGTCGCTCGGTGGGATCGTGTTGAACGCCTTCCCGGTTCCCTCGACGAACTTCGTCTCGGGAATGTCCGGCGGCGGATCGGGGTGCACGTGGCCCTCGAGCAACGTCCCGATGCTCGTCCCGAAGCCGCCCTGGGCATAGGGGTAGAGCTTGAGCGTGCTCTTGATGACCTCGACGGTCTGAGCGGGGTCCTGCCCAGGGTTCTCGTTGATGAACGACCGTCCGAGCAGCAGCACCCTCGTCGTGCGCGAGTGCCGGACGTGGAGGCCGCTGTCGGGCAGGGAGCCGTCGTAGCCCGGCGGGACGAGCAGGAAACGGCCGCCCTCGCCGCGATCCGGACCCGGAAGGCCGAAGTCGACGATCCACTGAAACCACATGTCGTCGAACAGAGCGAGCGCCCCCGGAGGCGTCTCGACAACCATCGGTCCCGAGGTGAGATCGACGATGCCTATGAAGTAGACGGTGTCGGCGTTAGCAGTCAAGAACAGCGATGACGAGTCCATCAACTCCGAGAAGATCAGGATCGAGTTGTTCTCCGCTCCCGCGTCGTGGATGCCCTTGAGCAGCGCCTGCGTCGACGCCCCAGGAAAGCCGTTGAGGAACACGTTCAGGGCGTGCGTGAAGTCGAGGTGGTCGTACACGGTCTCGGCGGTCTCGCGGCTCGGAACGCCGTCCTCGAACTCGAGCGTTCCGAGTCTGGTCTCGAGCCGGTCGGGCGTCGCCGAGATCGAGTGAAGTTTCTCGCTGGTAACGGACATCTGGTCACCCCCGGATTGGTTGGTTCTGCGCCTTCGATGCGGGCACACGAATCGATGCGGTGAAATCTGAGCCGAGTATGGGCAGGGGCGCGCTGGCCCACGTCATCCCGATGGCATGAAATGCGCTCACCACGAGAAAGCGACTCGTAGGCCCGTCTCGGGGCCAGACTCGCACGCGGCAAGCAACCGAGCGACGCCGTGCTCGGCCGTACCACGCGGGATCCCGTCGGCGCGACAGGGCGCAATCACCCCGATTGGATGAGGCCGGGCATCCGTCGTTCGTTCACGCTCGCCTGATGCGACACCGCTCGATCACCGTGTTGCAGGCTCGGGAGCCCAGGCGCTAGATGGGCGCTGCGTTCGGTTGGGGGCTGCTGTCGGCGTCATCGCTCGTGATCGGCTCCGTCATCGCGCTCCGTATCCACATCCCCGTGCGTGTGATTGGGCTGATCATGGGCTTCGGCGCAGGAGTGCTGATCAGCGCGGTCGCATTCGACCTCGTCGAAGAGGCGGCCGCGAAGTCGACCGGTAACGGAGCGCTGATTGCGGGTCTCTTCGCCGGCTGCCTCGTGTACTTCGGCGGCGATCGGCTGATCGACCACCTCGGCGGCGGCGACCGCAAGGATCCGACCGGCGCCGAGGAGAAGGGCGGCAGCAACCCGCTCTCGATCGTGCTCGGAACCGTGCTCGACGGGATCCCCGAGTCGCTGGTGATCGGCTTGACGATCTACGAAGGCGGGGCAGTGGGTGCGGCCTACCTTGCTGCGGTCTTCATCTCCAACCTGCCCGAGTCGATCTCATCGACCTCCGGCCTCGTCAGCAGCGGCTGGGTGAAGTCGCGAATCCTCTGGATGTGGATCGGGATCACGGTGATCTCCGCGCTGGCGTCGCTCGCCGGCTACGGCCTGTTCCAGAACTCCTCGCCGGGGGTGATCGCCTTCGTGCTCACGTTCGCGGCCGGAGCGATTCTCACCATGCTCGCGAACACGATGTTTCCCGAGGCGTTCGAACACGGCGGGAAGCTCGTCGGAGTCGTGACGACGTTGGGGTTCGCAGTGGCGTTCACCATCCATCTGCTCGATTAGGCGCCCCAACCACGATGCTCATCGCCAGCACACACTCACGGGTCGCATGTTTATGGGTGCTTGCCGCCGGCGATCATCGGCCGGCGGCGACATGACCCCCACGCTTCTCCAGCCATTGACGCGGGCCGCGCCGCACCGGCTCATCGCCGGGGGACTGCTCGGCGCCCTGGCGGCGACCGCGGTACTGGCTGCCCTACTTGCGGTTACGGGCGGATCTCACCCCATAAGGATGAGGCGGGTTGAGCCTTCACAAGGTGGAATCCCTGGAAGCGCGATGGATGACTATAAGGAGCGCCTCCGCCGGCTCGCCGTTCACGACGAGAGGTTCCTCGGCCTGCTCCTGGCCGACGAAAGCACGCCGAGTTCCTCGGTCCTCGGGTCGAAAACCGCCGCGCTGGTGCGCGTGGCCGCGACCATCGCTGTCGATGCGGCGCCGTCGTCGTTCCAGCACGCTGTCGCGCACGCACTCGCGGCCGGGGCTCGGAGCGACGAGATCGTCGCCGCCCTCGAGGCCGTCGTGCCGGTGACCGGCGCCGCGCGAGTAGTCTCGGCTGCGCCGAAGCTCGCGCTTGCACTCGGCTACGACGTCGAGGACGCGCTCGAACAGCTCGACCCGTGAGGAGACCGCGCCCGCACTCGAGGTCGTCGCGGTGGGCATGCGGGCGGACGGCTCATCCGGCTGAAGAAGCCGTGGTGATGACGCCGTCCATGCACCGACATCGACCAGCGCCCGGGCGTGACCGTTGAACGAGGACGGGCGATGGATCAGCGGCGGCCTCGCCTATCGGCGCACGTACCAGTCCCGCCCGTCGATCACCGGGGCATGGGAGAGGCGAAAAGTGACCGTTTTGCAGCGAGACTCTCGACCGATCCAGCCGGGCAGTGGGTTCTCAAACGCGGCACACGTCACTAGCATGCTCGTTCGGGATGGCCGCCGTCACCGCCACGGGACTGCCCTTCGACGTCGTCGAGGCCAAGCTTGCCGCACCGCTGACCCGGCCCGGAACCGTGGCAAAGGCGGACGTAATCGCGCGGCTCTGCGCGGGGAGCGTCCCGTTCGCAACCGTCGTCGCACCCGCCGGGTACGGCAAGACCACGCTGCTTGCGCGGTGGGCCGAGACTGACCTCCGTCCGTTCGCGTGGGTCGCACTCAACGGGCGAGACGGCGACCCCGTCGTGTTCCTGCGCTACATCGCGGCGGCGATCCACCGGGTCGCGCCCCTCCCGTCGGAGGTGTTCGCCGCGCTCTCGGGCCGGGGCGGAACAGGAGGGGCGATGCGCGTTTCGCGTGTCGGGGCCGCGTTGGCCGCAGTCGACACGCCGCTGGTGCTCGTGCTCGACGACCTGCACACCGTGGGCAATCCGTCCTGCCTGGACGTGCTGGCGGAGCTCTTCCCGTATGTCCCGGCCGGCTCGTTGATCGCGGTCGCGAGTCGGGAGGAGCCCGTATTACCGCTCGCGCGTTGGCGGGCGCAAGGCTTGGTGCACGAACTCAGCGTGGCGGACCTCCGCCTCGACGAGGAGGAAGCCAGGCTGCTGCTCGGGGCTGCAGGCGTCGAACTCGAAGCAGGCGAGCTCTCCGAGCTCACCGAGCGCACGGAGGGCTGGCCCGCAGGGCTGTACCTTGCCGCCCTCTCGATGCGGGCGGGGGCGCCGGGCGCACCGACCGTCGAGACCTTCTCCGGCAACGATCGGTTCGTCTCCGAGTACTTCCGCCTCGAGCTCCTTTCGCGTCTGCCGGAGGCCGAAGCGCAGTTCCTCACCCACACCTCTGTCCTCGAGCGCATGTGCGGCGAACTGTGCGACGTCGTGCTCGAGACGACGAGATCGGCTCAGACGCTCGAGGCGCTCGGACGCACGAACGGCTTCGTGGTGCGCCTCGACGGGCGCGGCGAGTGGTACCGCTACCACCACCTGTTCGGCCAGCTGTTGCGGAACGAGCTCGCGCGCAGCGACCAGGACCTGGTGTCTGCACTCAACGCCCGGGCGATGGCCTGGTGCACCGAGCACGACCTGCCCGAGGAAGCGATCGCATACGGCCAGGCTGCGGGCGAGACGAGCACCGTTGCAGGGCTGGTCGACGCGGTCTTCCTGTCTGCCTACTACGACGGCCGCATGGAGACAGCGGAAGGGTGGCTCTCATGGTTCGGGGAAGCCGACCTCGCGGCCTATCCTGCGCTCGCCGTCTACGGGGCCTGGCTCCGCGTGCTGACCGGACGGACCGATGAAGCCGAGCAGTGGCTCGCCCTCGCCGACGGAGCAACCTCGGCGATCCCGCTGTCGGACGGTAGCGCGACGATCATGCCCTGGGTCGCGACATTGCGAGCGCACATGATGAGAGACGGTGTCGACCGCGCTCTCGCGGACGCGAATGCGGCGCTCGACCAGCTTTCCCCCGAGAGTGTCTGGATCTCAGTTGCGCTGCTCGCTCGGGGCATCGCGCATGGGTTGCTCGGCGCAACCGAGCTCGCAGCCGAGGACTTCGCCGCGACGATCGAAAGCGGGCTCGCCAACGGCGCCTTCGAAGACGTTTTCGTCGCACAGGCCCAACTCGCGCTCCTCGCAGCCCGCCAGGGCGCCTGGGGCGAGGCCGGCCAGCACGCGCGGACGTCACAGGCTCTCGCCGAGGAGCACAGTCTCGGCGACTACTCGTCGGGTGCGCTCGCCCACGTGGTGAGCGCGCGTATCGCGCTCCATGAGGAAAGACGGGAGGATGCCCGCGCGGCGCTCGCACGCGCCCACCGCCTGCGGCCGCTCCTCGACCACGGCCTTCCCTGGCTGACCGTCGAAGTCGGGCTCGAGCTCGTTCGCGCACATCTCGTACTCGGCGAGGCCGCCGCCGCCCGCACGGTGCTCACCGAGACCGAGGGCGTGATCGAGCTCCGCCCCGACCTCGGCCTCCTCGTCGCGGATGCGCAGGAGCTGCACGATCGAGTCGCGGCGGCGACCGAGGGCCCGGCCGGCGCCTGGGCGATGAGCCTCACGGGTGCGGAGCTCCGACTGCTCCCCTACCTCGCAACCCACCTCACGTTCCCGGAGATCGCAAGCCGCCTGTTCATCTCGCGCAACACCGTCAAGACCGAAGCCGTCTCGATCTACCGCAAGCTGACCGCCTCCTCGCGCAGCGAGGCGATCGAGCGCGCGATCGAGGTGGGGCTCCTCGAGAGCTCGATCTTGCCCCCGCGCGCAAATCTCACCCAGAAAGGATGACGCGCGAGCAAGCCTCAAGGGGTTGAGTTGCTCGCGATGAACGACGAAGCCCGTACGTCCGGGAGTCGGAAGCTACCGAGCCTGCGCAAGATCCTCTGCATCGCGCTGGGCGCGCTCGCTCTGATCTGGGTCGTGCCGGAGCTCGTCGCGGCGCTCGGCTCGATCGACATCCAGGGCGTCGAGCGCCCGTACCTCCTCACATTCCTGTTCGTCTGGTTCGACGCGATCATTCCCGTCTTCCCGAGCGAGTCGCTCCTGAACACGGGCGCGACGCTGATCGCGTCCGGAGACCTGGACCTCAAGGTCTGGGGGCTGATCCTCGTGGGCGGACTCGGCGCCGTCCTCGGCGACAGCACCCTGTACTGGCTCGCGAGGACGGTCGGTCGCAAGTACCTGGCCGAGAAGCTGGAGAAGGCGAAGCAAGACCCCAAGATCGGCACGGCGTTCCAGGTGCTCGGCTCGAACGCCGGCTTGGTGATCGTCGCCGGCCGGTTCGTGCCCGGGATGCGGTTCGTGATCGGCGTGACGATGGGCCTGGAACGCTATCCGTACAGGAAGTTTCTCCCGTTCTCGCTGCTTGGCGGCTTCTTCTGGGCAGCCTTCAACTGCGGGTTCTCGTACCTCATAGGCTCGACCAGGCTCGGCGAGTACTCACTGCTCTCTCTTCTCACCTCAGCGGCGGTCACAGGGGGCATTCTCGCCGTCCTCTACACACACCTGAAGCACAGCTACGAGGAGCAGAATCAAACAGGGAGCTCGCAGCCGGAGCCCGTCGAGGTAGCCGGTCGGCCTGCTTGAGCAGCCGAGCGGCGACGCCCACAGTCGCCACGCGATCTCACTCTCATACGGACTCCATCCACTCGAAGGAGGCAGCACATGCTCTGGTACATCCTGTTGGCCGTTCTTTGGATCGCGATCGCCTTCTGGCCGGCTCGCGTTGCCGCCCGGAAGGGACACAGCTTCTTCCTCTACTTCCTCTTCAGCCTGGTCTTCTTCCCGCTCGCGCTGCTTGTGGCGTACATGGTCGACGATCGACGCGTGGCTCCGGCTGCGTATTGACGAGCGAGTACGCGGTGGCTGGCCCCCGGGCCGAGAGGCCCGGGGGCCGCCAGGGCTTCCTAGGCGCGGCCATCGGCTCTCTTCGTAGCGTTTTCCGTCCGTGCCTTGCGGCCCTCAAGGGCCTCGCACGACGGTCACTCGTTCGCCGAGACGCCATTCCCTGACGAAGTCCTCACGCCCATCGACTCGCAGCGTGACGCGCACCGCCGTATCGGTGCGATCGATCGGCTGCACCACCTTGGCCTCGACGTGACCGTCCTGGTCGTCGAGCTCGATCAACACGACGTCGCCGAGCTCGAGCCGCTGGACGTCGAAGTCCATCGCCATGGGACGAGTGTAATCAGCTGCCGAGTCGCGCAGATTCCGCGAGCTGAAACGCATCGCGCGAGGCCGTGCTGCGTGCAGCGTCTGCCAGCGACTACCGGTAGACGCTCAGGCCGCCGCGGTCGCTCCGACCTCGGGCTCGTCCTGCCTCCTGCTGCGGAGCTCGTCATAGAGCGAGCTGTTGAGGACGGGCGCGGTGACGACGAGAAGCGCGGTCATGTACATGAAGAAGAGGAGCGTCGTCGTGGCGCCGAGACCGCCGTAGAGCGAGGTCGACTTCTCGAGCTTCGGTACGAGGAGGTAGCCGATCGCCTCGTGGAGCACCTGGAAACCGATCCCGACGAGGAGCGCACCGGGCACCAGCGCCCGCCAGGGGGCGTCCCGGTGCGGAAGCTGAAGCGAGACCCAGACCCACAGCGCAGCGAGCGGGGCTACGGTGACAACCGGAGCGAGGAAGCCCGGCCAGTTGTCACGGACCCACCACGTGAGTGCAATCGCGGCGAGGAACGCCAACACCGTGCCGGTGAACGCAAGTGACGTCTTGAGTGGCTTCGGCTTGGGAGGGGGCTCGTCCCAGACGAGCGAATGAATGAGCTGGATCGCCTTCCCACCGGTGAATCCCGCCCAGAGGAGAAGCGGCACGCCCACTGCGAGGAGCCACCAGGAGTTGGAGTTCGCAGAACGCGCAGCGTCGCCTACCGCGTTGGTGACCGCGCCCGGAAGACCGCCGCCGTCGACTGCATCCTCGGTGTTGTCGGCGTCGGCGAATCCGAGGCCGCCTCCAACCACCAGGCCGAACGGCAGCAGCCACAGGAAAATCCGATAGGCGAACCCTCCGGCGAGAACGCTCGCCGCAACTCGGCGGTTCCGTTCCACGGCCCTCAACGGGACAGCGAGCGCAACGTGGCGTTGGGTCGTGCCCGTCGCACTCGGCGTCGAGGCAGTGAGCTCGCCGAGATCGCCGCCGTCGGCGTCAGGAGCCTCGTCACCACCTTCGGCTGGGTCGGGCGGTCGACCGTCGATGTCGCTCATCGCCTCGTCCTTCAACGACTTGTCTGTGCGAGTCACGACTCGGGCCGGCTCGATGCGCGAGCAGCGCGCTGCGGTGGTCGTCTCCCGAACGACTCTTGCTCTTCGAAGACCGCCATGATCGTGCTCTGGCCCCCCTCGCTTCCATTGGTCGCATGGCACGGCGAAACGTGAGGGGACTATGGCCGCGAAAGCGCTCGTCTACCTCATACCGATCGGATGAATCGCGGCATGCATTGGGTCGAGCCGCCGACGGCCGAGCGTTACGTGGGACGAGTGACTGCGGCTTCGATCCGCTCGAGTCGCGCGTCGAGCTGACGGAACTGATCCGCCGTCGGGAGGTCGGCGTTCGAAGGTGCCGGATCGCCGCGCGGCGCACCGGCCAAGGCGGCTTCGATCCGTTCGAGCCGTCTGTCGAGCTCGCTGACCTGCTCCGCCGTCGAAGCCTCGGCGCCGCCGCCCCTATCTGCTCGCCGCGCGTTGTCCGCGACGAACGTGCTCGTGATCGCCGCGGTGATGATGGTCAGAAAGCCGATCCCGAACAGCATCACGAACACGGCGAGGATTCGTCCGGCAGCACTCGTGGGAACGTGGTCGCCGTACCCGACGGTCGTGGTCGTCTGGACCGCCCACCAGAGCCCTGACCCAAGCGACGGATAGTCGTCTCTGTCGATGACCGTCATGAGGGCGGCGGACGCGACGGTGATCGCGATGGTTGCGGTGGCGATCACGATCGCGGCTCCTCGCGGCGTGACGGCACGTTCCACCCATCTGTCGAGCCGCTTCTCGAGCCTCGTTTCCTCTATCAGGGGTTTCTGCGTGCTCATCGGTTCAGTGTCGCCTCCGTTGGCTCATTGCGTGCGAGTCAGGTCCAGGGCTGTGGCCACTGTTCGCAAAGCGGCCACGTCAGTCGAGCATCTTCTGAATGGTCGGCTGGGCTCTGTCGGCCACGACGGTGAGGAAGCCTCTCGAGCGAAGGCGGGCGAGCGCCTTGCCGGCGATCACGGTGAACGGGACGGCCAGGATGAGGCCGACGATGCCGAAGAGAAAGCCACCCAGCGCCGTGACGACGAGCACGACCAGCGGATGGATGTCGAGTGTGCGGCCCATCACCTTTGGCTCCACGAAGTTCTCCAACACCAGGTTCGAGGCAAGCACCACCACGAGCATCACGGCAGCCACGTCGAGCCCGGCGTCGCCGAGGGCGATGATCACAGCCAGCCCGCCGGCGAGGAAGGCGCCGATGTAGGGGATGTAGCCGCCGATGAAGTTCGCCACCACGATCGTGAACACGAGCGGAAGGCCGAGTAGGAGGCTGGCGATGCCGATGACGACGGAAACGACGGCGGACATGACGGTGCGGCCGCGTCCGTAGCTGCGGAGGATCTGACACGCCTCACTCATGAAGCCGTCGACTTCGTCGCGGATCGAGGGGGCGACTTGCGCGACGATGGATCGCCGCAGCCTGGTGCCGTCCTTCAGCAGGTAGTACATGATGAGCGCGCCGAGTATCACGCCGCCCGCCAGACCGACCAGTGCATCGATACCGGCAACCACCTTGGTGACGAATCCCTCGGCGATCGCCGGACCCGTCTCCTCGGCCGCCGCTCGAGCCTCGTCCAGCGACTCCTCGTCGACGTCGAGCTCGACGCTCGCATTCGCCAGCGCCGCGTCGACCGAGGCACCGATCTCGTCCCTCTGCTGGAGGATGCCGCGCGCGGTCGCAACCATGACGACCGTCATCAACGCGGCCAGACCGAGAACGATGACGCCGGCTGCGAGAGCCGGCTTCAGCCCGCGACGCTCGAGCTTTCCGGCCAGGGGCTTGAAGATCACGGCGAGAACCGCCGCGAAGAGCAGCGGGAGCATGATCTCGCTGACGGCGCCGAACGCGGCGACCACGATGACCGTCGAAGCCACGACCCCGACGAAACTCCAGGCCCAGACCCCGATCTTGGGGACCGAGCGCACACCCGTCGCCGCGAGCGCCTCCGGCTCCCTCGGAGCCGATGCCTGCGGGGCTCGCTGTTGCTCCACGGGACGAGCGTCGCCAATGCACGGCTGCCGGTCGTCATCCAAACGAGGTGATATCCGCCGCGCACGCCGGCCTGGACCGGTGATGCATGTTGCTCGAGCGGCCAACCGCGTTGGCGAGTCGCGGAGGTTCACGTTCATCCGATCCGGGTGATGCGACCCGCTTGGGGGGCGGCCTACGGTAGCCCTCTCAGCCGTTCTTCGACACGGGCTGGCGGCTGAGCGAGATCGAGGGGGGTGATCTACCCGACACACTTCGACCGGTGGTCTAGACAACCGTGACACACTCGAAGGAACGAACGAAAGGAAGGATCATGGCTGGATCTACCAGCGAGACGCCGGTGCTCGACCTCCTGGCAGGCATGACGGCCGATTCGCTCGAAGCGTCGGATCTCGATCCGGAGACGCTGATGCTGGTTCGCATCGCGGCCCTTGTCGCGGTCGATGCGCCGTCGGTGTCGTACCTGCTGAACCTCGGTGCCGCGAGCGAGATCGGTGTCGATGCCGAGCAGGTCCGCGGTGTGCTCGCCGCGGTCGCACCGATCGTCGGCACCGCACGCATCGCCTCCGCCACGGGCAAGATCGCCGAGGCGCTCGAGGTCGCGATCGAGGTCGCAGAGCTCGAGCTCGAGGAGCAGGAGCAGGGCTAGAG
Organism: uncultured Actinomycetes bacterium; assembly: GCA_963815895.1. Lineage (GTDB taxonomy): Bacteria > Actinomycetota > Thermoleophilia > Gaiellales > Gaiellaceae > GMQP-bins7. The sequence goes on from CAWFIP010000003.1 coordinate 134,395, forward strand.
GTAACGCCGGCCGCCGTCAGCCGCCCTTCAAGGGAGGGGCGGCTCCCGGGGCCGCTCCCCGATGAGCCTGCGAGGGCGAGCGGATTGCTCGGCATGCATTCGAGATAGGAGGGGAAATGGCCACCCGTAAGGCTTCTTGCAATTGCGGAAAGCTCAGCGTTGCGTACGAAGGACCCGACCCAGAGCGCATATCCCTGTGCCAATGCTACGAGTGCCAGAAGCGGACGGGCACCGTACTGAGCGTCCAAGCGCGACTTCCGAGAGAGCAGGTGACGATAGAAGGCGAATCGACGACGTGGACGTTTCCCAGTGAGGGCGGCGGGGAGCCGGTCACGTTTCGCTCCTGCGACAGCGGGGGGGCCACGTATCACTTCTGCCCTGAGTGCGGTTCGACCGTGTACTGGGATATCTCCGTCGCGCCGGACGTCATTGGGGTCGCAGTCGGCGCCTTTACCGACCCGACGTTTCCGCCGCCAATGATTTCCGGGTTCGAGGCGTACGGGCATCCGTGGGCCATGAACCCCTCGGAGCTTCCGATCCCGCATCATGACTACGACGGGACGTCATACGGCGCGCCACGAGCGTGACCACGGTGGGCTCACCGTTCAGCAACTCTGGCCGAATTCGTCTGAGTTCTAAACGGTTGCTCCTTTCCAGCGAAACGATGGCTTCCGAGACGCAAGCGCACGACCTTTCTCCGGGCGCGGTTACGTCGGCGAAAACGCTGGAGCGTCAGGGGCGGCGAGGCATCGTCCAACGTGGGTGAATCGTGCCGCTCCGCGCCGCTCGCCGCTCGGCGCGATTCATCCAGATTGGATGATGTGGCGTCAAGGGGTGGCGACGAGGATCGGCGTCGATGAGCGAGATCGCCGCCCAGCCCTCGGCCGTGCACCCGTTCCATGACCCCTCCCGCGGGAGACGCCTGGTCAAGGTCGCCGCCTGGCTCATCGGCATCGCGCTCGTCGTCGTCGTCCTGAACCTGCTCGGAATCGACGTGGTCGGCTGGCTGTCCGATCTCTGGGACGAGATAAAGGACATTCCCGCCCGTTACCTGGTCGCGGCGCTCACGCTGCAGACCGGCCAGACGGTCTTCGCCGGGCTCTCCTACTACGGCATCCTGCGCGCGGCCTACCCGGGCCAGGTCGAGTTCTGGCCGATCGTCACCGCCTATGCGGTCGGCGTGGCGATGAACAACTTCCTACCCGCGAACATCGGCACGTTCGCGACGCTGGTCATGTTCACGGCCATCATCCCGGCCTGCACGTTCCCTGGGGCGCTCGCCGCCTACCTCGTCCAGAAGATCTTCTTCACCGTCGCCGGGACGTTCGTCTATCTCTACCTCTTCCTCTCCGTGCCCGGATCCTTCACGGAGAGCCTCGGCAACGTCTCCGAAGATCCTCTGAGAACGATCCTCATCGCTGCAGGTGCGGTCTTCCTGATCGTGATCGTCTCCAAAGTCTTCTGGAAGCAGTTGAAGAAGCTCTGGGAGAAGGCCAAGCAAGGTGGCGCCATCCTCGCCCACCCGAAGGAGTACTTCACGCATTCGTTTCTTCCCTCGTTCGCGTCCTGGCTCTGCAAGCTCGGCGTGATCGCGGTGATGCTCGCGGCCTTCACGATCCCGGTCACGTTCGAGTCGGTCATGTGGGTGACGGGGTCGGGCTCGCTCGCAAACGTCGTCTCGGTCACGCCCGGGGCCGTCGGCATCACGCAGGCGACGAACGCGCTCGCACTCGACACGTGCTGCGACGTTGCCCGTGACACCGCGGTTGACTACTCGACGGCGCAGCAGCTGATCACCACGGCCTGGAACGTCCTCTTCGCGATCGTGCTCGTGGTCTCGGTCTTCGGCTGGAAGGGTGGCAAGCAGCTCGTCACGCAGTCCTACGACGACGCGAAGGTCAAGGTCGCCGAGCAGAAGGAAGCGCACGCGGAGAAGAAGGCGGAGAAGAAGGCGGAGCGCGAGAAGTCCGGAGGAGGACTGTTCCGTCGCCACCACGACAACGGAGCCGCGGAGGATGCATCGTCATCAGCCGTCGGAGGGGGAGAAGACCATGACGGCTAGCGACTCTCAACGATCCCGGGGCTCGACGACCTGGCAGCCCGAACGCGCACGCGTGAAGTTGTTCCCGCTGCTCGTCTCGTGGTTTGCGACGGGGGTTGCCTTGATGGTGGCCGCATGGGCTCTTCCCGGCGTCGACATCGGGACGTTCTGGGGTGCGCTCGTCGTGGCAGCGGTCGTCGCTGCGCTGAACGCGGTCATCCCGCCGGTGCTCGCCGCGCTGCGGTTGCCGCTGACGCTCGTCCTCGGCTTCCTCCTCGTCCTCATCGCGGACGCGCTCATCCTCCTGCTCGCCGCCGAGCTGAACATCACCGACGGCGTGTTCAGCGTCGACAACTTCGGCTGGGCTCTGCTTGCTGCGTTCATCGTCGCCGCTGTAAGCCTCGTGCTCGACGTGCTTCTCGGCTCGGACGACATGGGGTCGATTCGAACGGCACGACGGATCGCCAAGCGCCAGGGCATCATCGCCTCGACCGACGTCCCCGGGATCGTCTATCTCGAGATCGACGGGCTCGCAAAGCCCGTGCTGCAGCGCGCGATGCGCGACGGCAATGCCCCGAACATGGCGCGCTGGGCGCGCGAGACGCACTCACTGGCCGAGTGGGAGACCGATCTCTCCTCGCAGACCGGTGCGAGCCAGGCGGGCATCCTGCTGGGCTCGAACGAGGACATCTCCGCCTTTCGCTGGGTCGAGAAGGAGACGGCGACGACGATGACCTGCTCTGCGCCTGCCGACTGCGCCGAGCTCGAGCGCCGGCTCGGGACCGGCATCGGCCTCCTCGTCGACGGAGGCGCCAGCCGCGGCAACCTGCTCTCGGGCGAGGCCGAGGACGTGATCCTCACCGTGAGCCGGATGGACGCCGAGAAGAAGTCGAATCCCGGCTACCGCGCGTTCTTCGCGAACGGTGACAACGCGATCCGCACGCTCGTTCTCTTCGGCTGGGAAGTCATCCTCGAATGGGTCGCGGCTCTGCGCGCGATCCGCCGCGACGTCGAGCCGCGCGGTCATCGCGGCGGCATCTACCCGCTGATGCGCGGCGCGCTCTGCGTCTTCGTGCGCGACCTGATCGTGTCGGGTGTTCTCACCGACATCATGCGCGGGCGCCCAGCGATCTATGCGACCTTCTCGAGCTACGACGAGGTCGCGCATCACTCGGGCCTCGAGCGCGCCGACACCCTCGAGGCGCTGCGCAAGCTCGACGACCACTTCGGCCACATCGAGCGCGCCACCCACTACGCCCCGCGCCCGTACGAGATCGTCGTTCTCTCCGACCACGGGCAAACCCAGGGAGCGACCTTCAAGCAACGCAACGGCTACGGCCTCGACGAGCTCGTCGAGCGCTCGCTTGCGAGCGGAGAGGTCTCCGGGATCGCGGGTGGAGACGAGCAGAACGCGATGGTCGGTCTCGCCGTCACCGAGGCGACCAGCACGACGACGGAGAAGAAGCGTCCCAAGAACGACGTCTCCGATCGCGACGTCGTCGTGATGGGCTCGGGCAACCTCGGACTCATCTATCTGATGGAGGAGCGCCGCCGGCTCACGATGGAGGAGATCGACGAGCGCCACCCGGAGCTCCTACCGGCTCTGCGGGCACACCCCCACGTCGGCTGGCTGCTCGTCCGGTCCTCCGAACACGGAGCGGTCGTGCTCGGTGCCAACGGCACCAACTACCTCGCGCAAGCTCGCGTCGAGGGGGATGACCCGCTCGAGCACTTCTCGCCTCATGCGCCGCAGCACCTGCTCCGCACCGACGGCTTCCAGCATGTGGGCGACATCATGGTCGGGAGCTTCTACGACCCCGAGCTCGACGAGGGCTGTGCGTTCGAGGAGCTGATCTCCTTCCACGGCGGCATCGGAGGCCTCCAGACGCGCCCGTTCATCCTCCATCCGGATCAGCTCGAGGTCCCGGCGGGACCGATCCTGGGCGCCGCGAGCGTCCACGGCATCCTCGCCGGCTGGAGGCGTCAGCTCCAGAGCAACGACGAGGCGCCGGACACGGCACATGACGGGAGCACGCGGGTGCCCGACACCGTCGAGCAACCGGTCGGGCATACGACATAGCGCACGGGCCGGCGACGACCATCGCAACCTCTCGACGGAGTGCCTGGTAGCCGCCAGTAGCCGCGTGCCGCGGGTCAGCAGCGGGTCAGCAAGCTGTAGGAAACGGTGGGAAAGGGCGGGCACGTGGACACCGACACGGTGCTATCGTGGACTTGTCTCGCCCAATCGTGCGGCGAGCAAGCTCTTCCGGCCCTAACAATCGGTCGGCGTTGTGGCTGACGCTCCTATGGTCAGCTGGAACGCAGGACGTGAGGAACCGGCGATGTCTCGGGGCGATCTCTTCTCATTTCAAGTGCGGCCTGCTCGACGCTGTCGCTGGGCTCTTCTGCGCCGAAGGGACGGGGCTGCGTGATGGATGCCGGTTCAGGTCCGCCATCCATCACGGAGCGCCGGCTCACCGAACTCTCTGGCGCGAATAAGGCGTTCATGAATCACCGTCTCCACTGATCAGCACGACGAAGAAGGAGACGAGACCCTCTAGCGTGCACGTCGATGGATTCAAGAAGGCGTCCAGCGGTCCGCAAGCTTTGGAACGGAAAGGTGGTACGAGTGAGTCCTTCCCAGATGCAAAGAGATGTGCTTCCGATCCCCGACCAACCGTACGGCGGGCCGTTGCCGTTCGACGCGAAGGACCCCGACGCCACGTTCCCGCCGATCGAGCCGCTGCGGCCACCCGAGGGTGCGCCCAACGTACTGATCGTTCTGCTCGACGACGTCGGCTTCGCCGCGTCGAGTGCATTCGGCGGACCGTGCGCAACGCCGACCGCGGAGCGTCTCTCCGGCCGGGGTCTCAAGTACAACCGCTTCCACACGACGGCGCTCTGCGCGCCGACCAGAGCCGCGTTGCTCACCGGCCGAAACCACCACACCGTCGGTATGGGCGTCGTCACGGAGCTCGCGACCTCAGCTCCCGGCTACAACTCGCTGCGGCCGAACACGTGCGCTCCGCTCGCGCAGACGCTCGTCATGAACGGGTACTCGACAGCACAGTTCGGCAAGTGCCACGAGGTTCCGGTGTGGCAGACGAGCCCGCTCGGCCCCTTCGACGCGTGGCCGTCCGGCGGCGGCGGCTTCGAGCACTTCTACGGATTCATCGGCGGGGAGACGAACCAGTACTACCCGGCCATCTACGAAGGAACGACTGCGGTCGAGCCCGACAAGACGCCCGAGGAGGGCTACCACTTCACCGAGGACATGACCGACAGGGCGATCACGTGGATCCGCTCGCAGAAGTCGCTCATGCCCGACAAGCCGTTCTTCGTCTACTACGCGCCGGGCGCGACGCACGCACCGCACCACGTGCCGAAGGAGTGGTCCGACAAGTACAAGGGACGGTTCGACGAGGGCTGGGACGCGCTGCGCGAGAAGATTCTGGCGCGCCAGAAGGAGCTCGGCGTCGTGCCGCCGGAGACGACGTTGACAGCGCGGCACGAGGAGATTCCTGCCTGGGACGATATGCCGGATGACCTCAAGCCCATCCTCGCTCGCCAGATGGAGATCTACGCAGGCTTTCTCGAGCACACCGACCACCACGTCGGGCGCCTGATCGACGCGCTCGACGACCTCGGGGTCCTCGAGGACACGCTCGTCTACTACATCATCGGCGACAACGGCGCGAGCGCTGAGGGGACCGTGCAGGGATCGTTCAACGAGCTGATGATGCTCAACGGAGCCGCCGCGCTGGAGACCACCGAGTTCATGGCGGCGCACATCGACGACTTCGGCACGCCTGCGGCCTACAACCACTACGCGGTCGGCTGGGCACACGCGATGGACACGCCGTACCAGTGGACGAAGCAGGTCGCGTCGCACTGGGGCGGGACCCGCAACGGCACGATCGTGCACTGGCCGAACGGGTTCACGGCGAGAGGCGAGGTGCGCTCGCAGTTCCATCACGTCATCGACATCGCGCCGACGGTTCTCGACGCAGCCGGTCTGCCCCACCCGACGGTCGTCAACGGCGTCGCGCAGCACCCGATCGAAGGCGTGAGCATGCGTTACTCGTTCGACGGCGCGGCCGAAGCGGACAGGCGTGGCACTCAGTACTTCGAGATGTTCTGCAACCGAGGCATCTACCACGAGGGCTGGACCGCCGTCACGCGGCACTCGACGCCGTGGGTCATGACGCCGGACCTGCCGGCACTCGAGGATGACGTGTGGGAGCTGTACGAGCCGACGGACTGGAGCCAGGAGCACGATCTGGCAGCCGAAATGCCGTCCAAGCTCGCCGAGCTCCAGCAGCTCTGGATCGACGAAGCGCGCAAGTACAACGTCTTGCCACTCGATGATCGCCGAGTCGAGCGCTTCAACTCGGACCTCGCGGGTCGGCCGTCGCTCGTGAAGGGCAACACGCAGTTGCTCTTCGGGGGCCTGGCGCGCCTGACCGAGAACACGACCATCAACATCAAGAACAAGTCGCATGCCGTGACGGCCGAGGTGGTCGTCCCGGACACGGGCGCGGAGGGCGTCATCATCGCCCAGGGCGGCGCGTACGCTGGCTGGAGCCTGTACGCGAAGGACGGCAAGCCCACCTACTGTTACAACCTGCTCGCGCTCCAGCGCTTCAAGATCCAGGGCGACTCAGCAATCCCGCCGGGAGAGCACCAGGTGCGAGTGGAGTTCTCCTACGACGGCGGTGGACTGGGCAAGGGCGGGACGGTCGCGCTGTACCTCGACGGGACGCAGGTTGGCGAAGGCCGCGTCGAGGGCACCGTTCCGATGGTCTTCTCCGCCGATGAGACTACTGACATCGGCTCCGACACGGCTTCTCCCGTCAGCGACGACTACACGAGCGCGACGAGCCACTTTTCCGGCACGGTGAACTGGGTGCAGATCGACCTCGGCGAGGACGCTGAGGACGCCGATCACCTGATCACCGCAGAGGAGCGCATGCAGGTCGTGATGAACCGCCAGTGAGGCCGTGAGCGGAGACGGATGCTGCACACCGTCGCGCCATGGCGACGGGACGGTAGTGACGGAGGCATTCCCGACCATGGCCGGGAATGCCTCGCTCGACGGAATGGTGCTCCTCGGTGGCGGATCCTTCGCGATGGGCGCCGAGGACAGGTGGGCGTATCCGGACGACGGCGAGGGCCCCGTCCGCGAAGTGCGCATAGGCGGCTTCTGGATCGATGCGTGCGCGCGTTCAGCGTGTCCATCTCGACACTCGTCACCACCAAGGGGCCCGCGCAGCCGCTTGCGTCGGAGGGAAGTCGTCCGGACAACTGCGTTCAAACGAAGGCAGGCAGGTCTGCCGCCTGACGCAGATCCCGATCTAGGTGTTCAGCGCTCGAGGTGTCGAGCGACGTCCCAGGTCCAGAGCTCGACGACGTTCCCGTCCGGATCGCTGACGTAGGCCGCGCGACTTTCCTTGTACGCGTCGAACCGGTGCTCCTCCGGCTCGTATCCGTGCTCGCGGAGCCGCTCGATCGCCGCGTCGTAGTCCTCCTCCGCGATGTGGAACGCGTAGTGGACGTGCTCGCCGCCGCGTCCACCGGCGATCCCGACGAACGGACGCCAGAGCCCGATCCGCGTTCGCTCGCCAGCCATCACCCAGATCGCTTCCCGGTCACCCCAGCGCTCGACGACCGGGAGCCCCAGGACTCCCGCGTAGAAGCGCTCGGCAGCTTCGAGATCGTCCACTTCGAGGACGAGCTCGCTCACTCCGGTCACGGGAATCCCGTCCACGGTCCGACCATAGCCGCGGTTCTGGCTTCGGGAGCGAGGCGAGGGCGATGTATAAGAAGGCCTCCGGCAAAGAGACACGCGACACAAAGGAGGGAGCATGAGGTTTCTCACCCCGTCCCGAGTCATCGCGGCAGCCTCCCTCGCGGTGGCGGCGCTCAGCTTCGGCGTCGCGTCCGCGGGGACCGGCAGCAGCAGCAGCACCGACACCACGGCGCGCGCCGGGAACAAGGCGTGCGTGCGCGGCCAGGGGAAGCTCGACCGCAACAAGGCGAATGTCGTGGCGTACTACACGAGGGCGTTCAACGACAAGGAGCCCGAGGACGCCGTCGACAAGTACGTCGGCTTCGACAAGCCGGGCCAGGATCTCGACCACTCCGGCGAGCCGCATCTCTACATCCAGCACAACCCGCTGGCGAAGAGCGGGGCGCCTGCGTTCATCGAGTTCGTGAACTCCGCAACGACGGCGTTCCCGGACATCCACATCGACATTCGACGGGTGGTCGCGGAGTGCGACCTCGTCGTGACGCATGGCCTGCTCACGGGTGCGGTGCCCATCTTCACCGAGCTCGGCAGCAAGGTCGCCGACATCTTCCGGCTGGACGAGCACGGAAAGATCGTCGAGCACTGGGACGTGCTCGCACCGATCTCCGCTGAGTCCGCGAACGGCAATCCGGAGGTCTGAGCTCGACAGCATGGGTCGGGCGTCGAATGCGTCGGGGCCCGACCCATATGCTTTTCGCTGGTGGCGGACTACGACATCGCGGTCGTCGGTGGTGGCCCCGCCGGGCTGACGGCGGCGCTCTTCGCTGCACGCCATGGCAGGACGACAGTGCTTCTCGATCCGCTCGGAATGGGCGGCGCGATCATGAACACGGAGCGCGTCGAGGACTTCCCGGGCTTCCCCGAAGGAGTTGCCGGCTTCGAGCTTGGCCCTCGCATGCAGGAGCAGGTCATGAACGCCGGCGGGGCCGTCGAGATGACAGAGGTGCTACGGGTCGAGCAACGTGACGGCGACTGGGCCGTCGCCACCGACACAGGCGAGATCGTCGCAGGCGCGGTGATCGTCGCCTCGGGCTCGAACCCGAGGAGGCTCGGAGTCGCACGTGAGGACGAGTTCGAGGGCAAGGGGCTGAGCCACTGCGCGAGCTGCGACGGCCCGCTGTACGGAGGCAAGCTCGTCGCCATGGCCGGCGGCGGCGACTCGGCGCTCCTCGAGGCGCTGGAGCTCACCGGTCACGACGTGCGGGTCGTGGTCATCCACCCGGGGGAGGCGCTGAGCGGGCAGGAGGCATATCGGCGACGGATCGGCGAGAGCTCCATGGTCGAGATCCGGCACCGAACGGCGCTCGAGGAGATCCTCGGCGACGGCCGCGTGAGCGGCGTCCGTGTGCGAGAGCTCGCAAGCGGGGAGTCCTCGACCGTCCCCGTCGAAGGCGTGTTCGTCCACGTCGGCCGGCTCCCGAACACCGCCTGTCTCGAAGGCGTCGTTGCGCTCGACTCGGGCGGGCACGTCCCAACGGACATCTGGATGCAGACGGAGCGTCCCGGGCTCTTCGCGGCCGGGGACGTGCGGGCGAACGCCGCGGGTCAGGCGGTCAGCGCCGCCGGTGATGGGGCGACCGCGGCAGTCGCGGCGCACCGGTACCTGGCCGACCGCGCCCGGTGACGACCCGGTGAGAGCCTGGCGGCTCGCCGACGCGTTCGGCATCGAGCGCCTGGGGCTCGAGGAACGCTCGGATCCCGCGCTCGACTCCGCGGAGGTGCGCGTCCGCGTCAAGGCGGTATCGCTCAACTACCGGGACGTGCTCATGGTCGAGCAGGGAATCGCTCCGCGCGGCGTTCGGCTCCCGCTGCTCCCGTGCTCGGATGCCGCCGGCGAGGTGGTCGAGGTCGGCTCGGCGGTCTCACGCGTGGAGGTCGGAGACCGCGTCGCGAGCATCGTCTTCCAGCGCTGGCTCGACGGCGACACGCTCATGCCCGCGGACTACGGCTCGGTGCTCGCGGGCGGGCTCGACGGAGTGCTCGCCGACCACGTGGTCCTGCACGAGGACGGCCTCGTTCACGTCCCCGACTACCTCACCGACGACGAGGCATCGACGCTCCCCTGCGCCGCGGTCACCGCGTGGCAGGCGCTCATGATCAAGGGGCACGCGGAGCCGGGCCAGACGATCCTCGTGCAGGGGACAGGCGGCGTCTCGGTCTTCGCGCTCCAGTTCGCGCAGATGGCAGGCGCACGCGTGATCGCGACCTCGAAGAGCGACGAGAAGCTCGAACGCGCGCGGGAGCTCGGCGCGTGGGAGACGGTCAACTACGTGACGACACCGGACTGGGCCGACCGCGTGCTCGAGCTCACGGACGGGCTCGGTGTCGACCACGTGGTGGAGGTCGGCGGCCCGGGCACCACCGACGAGTCGATCAGGGCGACCCGGCCGGGCGGCACGGTCTCGCTCGTCGGTGTGCTGAGCGGGCTCGGGACGAGGATCGACCCGCACCCGATAGCCCTCAAGGGGCTGCGCGTCCAGGGGATCCGGGTCGGGTCACGCGCGATGTTCGAGGACATGAACCGTGCGCTCGCGACCGAGCACCTGAAGCCGGTGATCGACCGGGTGTTCCCGTTCGAGCAGGCGCCGGATGCGCTGCGCTACCTCGAGGGAGCGCAGCACGTCGGCAAGGTCGTGATCTCCGTCTGAGCGGCTACCGCCACTCGTCGACCGAGATCGCGACTTTCTGACCCTTGTTCGTCCGGAACTTCGCCCGCATCGGCGAGCCCATGAAGATGCTGAAGTGGCCGTTCGTCTCGCCGCCGGCGACCACGATGTTGATGCGGTCGGGCTCGAAGACCGGGATCAGCTCGTCGGGCGGCGCGTTCCAGTAGGTCGCGAACGGCTCGACCCCCGCCTCGACCTCCTCGTGGATGAGATTGAGCATCACGTGGTCCCAGTAGCGGCGCTGCGGGATTTTGGCGTTCTCGTGGATCCACTGGGCGATCTGCTCCTTCGTCTCGAGGCCGCGCTCGACGAACTCACGGGCGACGATCGGATCGAGCACGAGCGTGCAGCCCATGCCCGGCTCGAGCCCGCAGATCATCGCCACGAGCTTCTCCTGCCAGTACGTGCGGAGGTACTCGGCCCAGACGCTCCCCCAGATGTAGGAGACGGTGACCGTGCTGTCGTCCTTGCCGTAGCCGTACTGGAAGTGGAACGGCTCCCAGGGGCTCGCCTCCTCGTTCTCGGCGTACGTGATGCAGTTGTACGAGTAGTTGTTCCCCTGCGAGCCGTTGTACGTCTCGCCCGGCACCGAGCCACCCTGCAGGTTCTGCGAGATGAGGCCGAATGCGCGCCCGATAGCGGCGTTCGCGTAGTTGTACGGACCCATCGCGCCGATGCCGCTGTTCATGCCGATCTCGTTCCTGATCGGGCCGTTGACGACGACCATGTTCCCCATCGAGGACATGCTGCTCTGGCGCCCCGTGTCGCCGCTCGCGGCGAGCGCGAGGAGCACCGGGAAGTGCTCGGGTGCCGCGCCGGCCATCACGGCGTTCACCGCGACCTTCTCGACGTCGAAGTGCCAGTACTCCACGCCGATCGTCGGGCGGAGCTTCCCGACCATCTCGTCCGGCGCGTGGCTCGTTCCCTTCAGCATCAGCTCGACGCGCTCCTCCGTCGGCAGGACGATCGGCATGAAGTCCGTGTAGCGGCGCTCCTGGAAGAGGGCGTGCATGTCGGCCTCGCTGTCTGCCTCCACGTAGCGCGGCGTCGAGCGGTCCCAGTCCTCGCCGCGCAGCTCGCCGTCCGGGACGGGGCGTGTGAGCTGCTCGAAGACCTCGGCCATGAACGGCTTTCCGTGAATCGGGTCGTTCCCCTCGACGTACTCGCGCAGGCCCGCGGGCGACGTGTTCATCAGCGGCGTCGGCACGAACACCTGCCTGGCGCTCGGCATGCCCTGGGTCTTCACGGTGGTGCGGACGAGGTGCGCGAACACGTGGACGTGGACGCCCACGGTCGGGACCCCGTACTTCGACTCGAGATCGACGACGTGGCCGGAGACCTCCGGCGCGCAGCCCGGTCAGGTGCCGACGCCGATGATCGCGGCGTCGCCGTCTTCCTTGATGCGCTCGCAGAGCTCCGGGTCCGGGATGTGCTGGTTGTGCCAGCGCACGACCTCCGTCCGGATCGTCGGCCGGTGCTCCTCGAACCAGCCGTGCAGCTGCGCCATGAAGTTGTCCGAGTTCGCGAACCCGACGTCGACGAGGAAGAGCTTCTTGCCGTCGAGCTCGTCCAGGCTCGGCGCCATGCCGCGCGCACTCACCTTCGGCGGGAATCCCTCAGGGTTCAGGACGCTGAACTTCGCCATCTCACTGCCTCCCGGAGTCTGTCGTCGATCCTAGCTGGCCCGTATCGGGCTCCCCGATCGGGACCTGCTGCTCGCCGAGGTAGCTCGAGATGAGGAGCTCCCGGTCCGCCTGCAGCACCTTCGCGTTGTCGTGGAGCACGATCTCCCCATGCGAGAGCACATATCCACGGTCGGCGATCTCGAGCGCGAGCTGGATGTGCTGCTCGACGAGCAGTACGCCGCATCCAGCGTCGAGCGCGTACTGGTGCACGACCGGCAGCAGGCCCTCGACGATCACCGGCGCAAGCCCCAGCGAGAGCTCGTCGAGCAGGAGCAGGCGGGGCCGGCGGGCGAGCCCGCGGGCTACCGCGAGCATCTGCTGCTCCCCGCCTGAGAGGAGGCCGACCCGCCGCGTGCGGAGCTCCCTGAGCTTCGGGAAGTACTCGTACGCCGCCTCCTCGTCCGGACGCTCGCCGCTGTAGCCGAGCCGGAAGTGCTCCGCGACCGTCAGGCCGTAGAAGATGCCGCGGCCCTCCGGGACGTGCACCATCCCCATCCGCGCCCGCTTCGTGGGCGAGGTGCGCGAGATGTCCTGTCCGTCGAAGGACACGGTGCCGCTCATGGGCCGGACGAGCCCGGAGATCACGCGGAGCGTCGTGGTCTTTCCCGCACCGTTGGCGCCGAGCAGCGCGACGACCTCGCCCGGGGCGACGACGATCTCGAGATCGCGGATCACCGGCGCGCCGTCGTAGCCGGCGGTCAGGCCCTGGATGCCGAGAAGGGGCTCGCTCATGAGGCGTCGACCGCCGGTTGGAGCTCGGAGGCCGCGCTTCCGAGGTAGGCCTTCACGACGAGGGGGTCGCGCCGCACGGCCTCGGGCGGGCCCTGGGCGATCACCTTGCCGAACTCGAGCACGACGACGTAGTCGGAGATCCCGAGGACGAGGCCCATGTCGTGATCGACGAGAAGCAGCGGCGTGCCGGCGTCCACGACCTCGCGCAGATGGTGCGCCAGCGCCTCGCCCTCTCGCGCGTCGAGACCGGCGGCAGGCTCGTCGAGGCAGAGCAGTCGCGGCTCCGCGGCGAGCGCGCGCCCGATCCCGACGAGCTTGCGCTGGCCCTGGGTGAGCTCCTCCGGCATCGCGTCCGCCACGCGCTCGAGGCCGAGAAGCTCGAGGGTCGCATCGGCTGCCGTCGTGCTTCTCACCGGCCGCGAGAGGGTTTCCTTGACCGTCGCCCATACGGAGGGGTGGTAGGAGGCGACGGCTAGGTTCTCGCGCACGCTCAGGTCGTCGAACAGCTCGATCGACTGCCACGTGCGCGCGAGACCGCGATCGGCGCGTGCGTGCGCGGGCAGCCCGTCGAGAGCACGCCCGTCGAGCTCGGACTGGCCTCGGTAGGGAACGAATCCCGAGATCGTGTCGATGAACGTCGTCTTGCCGGCGCCGTTCGGGCCGATGAGCCCGACGAGCTGGCCCTCGGACACCGTGAGGTCGACCTCGTCGAGGGCCTTGAGGCCGCCGAACGACACGGAGATCCCGGTCGCCGAGAGGACCACGGCGCCGCCTTCCGCCCGCGGCGCACGGGGTGCCGAGCGAACCGGCCGCTCGGCCGCCTGCGGGAGCGCGTCGCCGCGTGCCCGGGCCTCCGCCGCAGCCTCGGCCGCGAGCCGCTTGCGCTTCTGCATCTTCTTGGTGAAGCCCGTCCCGGCGATGCCCTCCGGGTTGACGAGCAGCGTGATGATCAGCGCGATACCGCCGATGAGGAATGCCCAGTTCCCCGACAGCCCGAGCCATTCGTCGAACCCGTGCGGGAGCAGGCCCTCCGTCGCCCCGATCCCGGCGATGATCGCGCCCGAGACCATCGTGATGCCGCCGAAGTACGTGAACGCGATCAGAGCGAGCGCCGCAAGCGCCCCGAAGCGGCTGTAGCTGACGGACCCGAAGTTGTACGCGTAGAGCGCCCCGGCCATGCCGGCGACGAAGGCCGCGATGCCGAACCCCGCGAGCTTCGTGTTGCGGACGTTTATGCCCGCGGCCGCCGCAGCGCGCTCGTTCGAGCGCACGGCGAGCATCCGTTGCCCGAGGCTCGACCGCCGCACGTTGGCGACGAGCAGCGCCATGAGGATGACGCCCGCGAGGACGAGGAAGCCGAAGACCGGGCTCGGGATCTTGTCGTCCAGGCCCCTGAAGCCGGCGTTCGGCGACAGGTCGAGCCCTCCGAGCTTCGGCTGCTCGACGGGCGACCCCGCGGCCTGGCCGCCCCAGCGCTCGTTCAGGAACCCGAACTGCTCGAGCGCAACCGCCGCCGCGAGCGTCACGACGACGAGGCTGACGCCCCGCACGCGGAGAGCCGAGATGGCGATGAGCAGTCCGACGATCGTGGCGGTGGCGGCGCCGATGAGGAGCGAGATCGGGAACTCCGCCCAGATCCCGCCGACGTCGGTCGTCAGGTGCGACATCGTGAACCCGGCGACGCCTGCGAGCGCGAGCTGCACGACGGAGATCTGCCCGACGAACCCGACGATGACGACGAGGGAAAGGCAGATGGCGATGCCGAGCATGGAGTTGATCGTCGCCTGGCGGAAGTCGTACGGGAACACGATCAGCGCAACGACACCGACCACCGCCGCGATCACGCTTGGCCGCAGAAGTCGCTCAGGGCGCGGCACGGCCGGCAGCCGCTTCTCGACGAGCTCGCCACGACCGGGGAGGCTCGCACCCCGCAGGAAGAGCGCGAGGACGACGACGATGAAGACGAAGAGCTCGGGCAGGCCATGGATCGGCGTCCCAGAGCTGTCCGTCGGGAACCAGCCCTGCGTCGACCAGTAGACGAGGAGCGCCTGGATCGCGCCTATGGCGAGGCCGGCGAAGCACGCGATGAAGAACGACGTGAAGCCGGCGAGGAGGGCCGCCGCCAGCGCGGGCACGACCTGGAACGCCAGCGTCTGCGCGTCCAGCGCGATGAGCGGCGCGACGAGCACGCCCAGCCCCCCGGCGACCACGCACGCGAGGACGGTGTTCGCGATCGCGAGCCGGCTGGGGGAGAGGCCCGACAGCATGGCGGCGGCCTCGTTCTCCGACGCCGCCCGCGTCGCCAGCCCGAAGGGCGTCCAGCGGTAGAGCGCCGTCAGCGCGGCGGCCACGACGATCACGATCCCGGCGAGGAGGAACCGGTCCTTCGGAACGACGCGGTCGAACACCATGACCGTGTCCGAGGGGAGGACCGCAGGCGCCGATTTCAGGCTGTTTCCGAAGATCAGGATCATCGCGGACTCGAGGACGAGCAGGAGCCCGAGCGATGCGGCCAGCTTGGCGAGCGGCGCCGTGTTGCGCAGCGGGCGGAAGATCGCGAGCTCGATGAGCACGCCGAAGACGGCCATGCAGACGAGCGTGAGAACGAATGCCGGCGCAGTCGGGAGCTGGAAGCCGAAGTAGTCGGTCCTGAACGCCCAGAAGAGGTAGGCGGCGACCATCGCGATAGCGCCCGTCGCGACGTTGATGACGCCGGAGCCCCGGTAGATGAGAACGACGCCGAGCGCGATGCTCGCGATCAGGGCGCCCGCGCCGAGGCCGAGCGCTGCGTAGAGGAGGTTGTCACGCATCGTTCGACAGCCCAGAGTCGGCGGGCCTGGCAGTGCCAGGCCCGCCGTACTTCGATTCTCCTCCGGCTACTTCACCCCGGGCGGCTTCAGCCAGCCCGTGACTGGCTTCCACTTGCCCTTGCCGATGTAGTTGTAGAACTGCGTCTGGTTCCCGCACGCGGCCGGCTCTGCGGGAGCCACCTTGCCGCATGCGATCTGTGGCGGACCCAGGACGAGCGGCCCCTTGAAGGTCTTGAAGCCGGCGATGATCCTGGCCGGTGTGAGCTTCGCGTAGGGGATCCGGTTCATGATCTTCACCGTCGCGAGCAGCTCCTCCCAGGCGCCCTCGGCGAAGACCCACAGCATGTCGTTCACCGTAGACCCGTACTGGAGGCCCTTCTTGAGGTAGAGCTTCGACTGCGGCCCCGGGAAGTTCACGAGCGTCTGGGCGATGCCGTAGGTCCACTTCGGGGTGTCGCCGCCCGCGTACGCGCCCTTCGGGATGAACGTGCAGATCGGCGTGGACAGGATCGGCTTCTTGTAGCCGATCTGGTCGATCGCCCGCGCGAACGGTACGCACGTCGTGAAGCCGAGAGCGGCGACGATCATGTCGGCGGAGCTCGCCTGGGTGGCAGGCCCGATGAGGTCGGTCGCGAGCGGGGGCACGCCGATGAGGGTCGGCTTGACGCCCGCCTGCCGCAGGCCCTTCCCGAGCGCGGCCGCGGCGGTGATTGCACCGGGGTCGGTCGGGTAGACGATCGCCGCGGTCTTCACCTTCGGGAGACGCGTCTTCGTGTACGTGCCGAAGGGGCCGAGGACGCTCGTCTGGCTCCCGTTCAGGAAGAAGGCGTTCTTCGCGGTCGGGTCGGCCGGGTTGGCGGTGACGACGCCGACGATCGGAATCGTGCCCTTCACGGTCGCGTAGATCGACTGGTTCCCGACGGTCACGAACCCGTAGATGATCGCCTTCACCCGTTCGTTGACCATCTGCTGGCCGCAGCGGACGCCCTCCTCCTCGGCCTGTGCCCAGAAGCACTCGCTGAGGCGGAGCGGGTGGCCGTGAATGCCGCCGAGCTCGGCGTTCACCATCTTCACGCCGGCGCGGATCACGCTCGTCGCCTGCGGGAAGTTGAAGTTGGGCGGGCCGCCCTGGCCGTTGATGTAGCCGAGCGTCACCGGCGCGAGATTCGGCTTCGCCTTGCCCTTGCCGCCGACGTAGGCCTGGTAGTCGAGCACGCTCAGCCGTTGGGCCGAGCCCGCGGCCGCGAGGGCGAGGGCGACGGCGGTGAGCGCCGCCAGGGTGATGACGGCGACCTTCGCGCGCCTCTTCCGGACGTTGTCGACGCTAGTCGCGGGACGCATTCGTATCCTCCTTCTGCCTGTTCAAAGGCATGCCCGTCGAAGTGGCCTTGCGGCACCAGGCCTCGCGCTGCGCACGACCTGCATTGCTCGCGGCATCGCTTGAACTGTCCGCTCGCTGCTGAGACGTACGATCGGACGAGCGTAACCCTGCTCTCACAAAGTTGTCAACAAAGCTGTCAGAGACCTGAGCGGCGCTCGAGCACGTCGCGGAAGACCTCGTTCGACAGCAGGAAGCCGATCGCCTCGGCCCGCTCCTCGTTTCGCGGCTCGTCCGGGAACGACGCGAGCATCGCCTGGAACCGCTCGTCCGCGCCCTCCTGGAACTCCCGGTGCGTGAAGATGTAGAGGTCGTCTCGGCGGATGCCCTCGAGCACACGCTCACCGCACTCGAGCGGGTCCATCCAGAGCGGCGAGTTCGGCCGCTCTTCGAGCTCGCGCTCGAGCTCTGCATAGCCCGAGTCGCCGAAGCGCTCCGGGCGCGTTCGGCGGCCCTCGCGGATGTTCGTCTGCACTGGGCCAGGGCAGAACGCCGACACGCCGATCCCCTCGGGAGCGAGTTCGCTGCGCAAGGCCTCGGAGAGCCCGATCAACGCCGCTTTCGCCGTGATGTAGATCGCCGCGCCGGGAATGGGGAGGACGCCGGCCATCGAGGACGTGTTCACGATGTGACCGCCTTCGCCGTGCGCGAGCAAGCGCGGGAGAAACGTCTGGACCCCGTTCACGACACCGCCGAGCAGGACGCCGAGGCCCCAGTCCCAGTCGTCGTAGCGTGCGGCGGTGACCGGGCCGAGGATGCCCATGCCGGCGTTCAGGCAGACGACGTGCACGTTCCCGAAGACCTGCTCCGCCTCGTCCGCCGCCTGCGCGAACCCTTGGCGATCGGTGACGTCGAGCTCGATCGCGTGCACGTTCTCGCCTTCGAGCTGCGCGAGCGCCGCCTCGATGTGGTCGCGTCGCAGGTCCGCGATGACGACGTTCATGCCTGCGGCGACGAACGCCCTCGCCATGCCGAGCCCGATCCCGCTCGCGCCCCCGGTGACGAACGCAGTCCTGCCCTCGACCTCCACGTCAGTCGTCCGGCCAGGAGTCGAGCGCCCGTGCCTTCCCGGCACGCCGGCCGTCCTCGACCGCGAGCCGGTCGGGCGGCACGGGCTCATCGGGGAAGGAGGAGATGATCTCGTCGAAGATCCCGCGCAGCTCGTCGCGGTGATCGGGGTGCGTGAAGACGTAGAAGCGGTTGTCGCGGATCGCGCGGACGACCTTCTCGCCGATCTCGTCGGGGTCCATCCCCGCCTCGTGCAGCCCGGGCAGGATCCGCATGAACTCCTGGTCGGCCGGGGTCACGTCGGTCGACAGCTCCGGCGGCCGGATGAGGTCGCTCTCGTAGATCTTGCTCTTGACGAGCCCCGGGCAGACCATGGAGACGCCGATGCCGTGCGGGATGAGGCTCCAGCGGAGCGCGTCGGAGAGACCGTGCACGGCGAACTTCGCGGTCGTGTAGATCCCCGCGCCCGGGCCGGCGACGAAGGCGGCCATCGACGCCGTGTTCACGACGTGCCCGCCTTCGCCGTGCGCCTTGATCCGTGGCACGAACGTGACGGTCCCGTTGACGACACCGCCGAGGTTCACGCCGAGCACCCAGTCCCAGTCCTGGTAGGTCGCGTCCGCGAGGTCGTTGAAGAGGTTGATGCCGGCGTTGTTGCAGAGGATGTGCACGTTCCCGAGGACGCGCTCCGTCTCGTCTGCCGCGCGCGCGAACGCGTCGCGGTCGGTCACGTCCAGCTGGATCGGGTGCACGGCGCCGTCGAGCTCGGCCATCGCCGCCTCGAGGTGGTCGGCACGGATGTCCGCGATCGCGACGCGCATGCCGGCGGCGGCGAACGCCCTCGCCATGCCGAGCCCGACTCCGCTGCCGCCGCCCGTGATGAAGGCGACCCTGCCTTCGAGGTCACGCATGCGTTTCGGGACCCTATAGGCTCGTTCGAGTACGAGCCCCAGCGTCTGGAGGAGGCTTCGGATGGCGACGAGGACAGCGACGACGGTGGTGCGGGCGGACGTCGTGGGCAGCCTGCTGCGGCCCGAGTACCTCCGCGAGACCAGGGACGCGGCACGCGCGGGCACGACCGACCCGGACGAGGTGCGCGCGGCCGAGGATCGCGCCGTGCTCGACGCGATCGCCCTGCAGGAGAACGCCGGCATCGAGGCGATCACCGACGGCGAGTACCGCCGCAACGGCTGGATCGCGCTCATCCCGATCTTCGACGACCCGATCTTCCGCCCACCCGTCAGCGGCTTCGAGTTCCTGAACGCGGAGTCCGGGTGGCGCGACCTCTGGAAGACGGGCGCAGGCGATCCCGCGGACACCTCGGGCCTGCCGCCCGAGGAGCCGTTCGTCACGCGCCGCCTCGAGGTCGACCGCGACATCGTCACCGACGAGTACACGTTCCTGAAGGCGAATGCGAAGGCGCGGACGAAGTACACGATCCCCGCGCCGAGCTGGCACCGGATCTACTGGCATCCCGAGTACTCGAAGGACGCCTACGCGACGTCGGACGAGTTCATCGAGGACGTCGCGCGCATCCTGCGCGAGCACGTCGTCGACCGGCTCGTCGAGCTCGGCTGCGACTACATCCAGATCGACGCGCCGAACTATGCGCAGTGGCACATCGATCCGGGCAACCGTGCCGCCTTCGAGGAGCACGGGCACGACATGGCGCACGAGGTCGCTGCAGACGCCGAGTTCGACAGCATGGTCTTCGAGGGCCTGACCGGCGTCACGCGCGCGATGCACATGTGCCGCGGGAATGCTCCCGGCGGCATGTGGGCCGCGACCGGCGGCTACGAGGTGATCTCGAAGGAGGTCTTCCCGCGCCTGAAGAACCTCGACCGGCTCCTGCTCGAGTACGACTCGGATCGCGCAGGCGGCTTCGCCCCGCTCGCGGACGTGCTGCCTCACCACCAGGTGGTGCTTGGCCTCGTGACGACGAAGGACGGGACGCTCGAGGACGCGGACGACGTCGTCGCGCGGATCGAGGAGGCGACGCAGCACGTTCCGCTCGAAAGGCTCGCCGTCAGCCCCCAGTGCGGCTTTGCGTCGGGCGAGATCGCACGCACGATGACGCTCGAGGAGCAGGACGCGAAGCTCCGGCTCGTCGGCGATGTGGCGCGACGCGTCTGGGCGTAGCCTCAGCGCACGACTGCGTCGAGCTGTCGACGGAGCTCGGCCACTTCCGCCGCGAGGCGCGCGACCTCGGCCCCCAGCTCGGTGAGCGGCGAGAAGACGCGGCGGCAGTCGCGCACGACCGGGGTCGAACGCTCCCAGCTGACGAGGGCGAGCGGGCACGATCGGTGCTCCGGTCCCTGGGCCGGCTCCTCGGGCCACTCGACCGCTCCCGCTCCGGCACGCGCCGGGAACGTCCAATAGTCGCCGGAGTGCAGCCCGTTGCCCGAGAAGCGGACTTCGATCCCGGCTTCGAGCGCGATCCACTCCGAGCTCGTCGTGGTCGCTGGCCCATCCCAGCGCCGGGCACGGGGACGCGGCTCGTCGCGGTGCGCCTCGACCGACCGGTCGACCGTGACTTCGCGCCCCTCGTTGCGAAGCGACTCCACCTGCGCGAGCGTCCCCGGACGACCCGTTCGCTCTGAGGCCTCCCCGCTGATCTCGACCCAGTCGCCGACCTCGAGCCTGTGACGCGGGTCGGGCGCGGGGGTGAGTCTCACACTCGCCGGGCCAAGCAGCTCGGCGATACCGAAGACGACGGAGCCGTTGTCACGTGACCACTTGAACGAAGCGGAGCCGAGATTTCCTCCGTCGTGGATCTCGATCCGGTAGAGGTGGTTCTCGAGCCCGAGGTACCCACCGGGCGCGGCCGCGCGCGCGGCGCCGGCGCCGCGGCTCGAGACGAGCTTGTCGATCTCCTCGCACGTCGGGTCTCCGACATCCTCGACGACGACGGGTCTCCATGCGACTCGGAGCCGAGTCGACGTCTCGGTGCCGCCGAGCGCAGCCTCGCCGAGCGCCGGGTCGTCCACTGCCGTGAGGTGCCGCTCCCAGGCGTCGAGGAAGACGAGGTCCGTACGGCCCGGCACCGGAGCGAGCGGTTGCGCAAGCAGCTCATCGAACGCTGTTGTCACATCGAGATCGCAAGCGAGCCCGCCCGCGTACGCCCGTCCTGCCGAGATCTCGAGCGTGCCGTCCTCGCGTGCTCGGAGTGCGAGCCCGCCGTCCTCGGGGACTCCGCTGCGCCCCACGACCGCTTCGAAGCGCGCCCGCTCGGAGTGCTCCCTGATCGCGGCCTGCTCGTTCCAGTCCGAGTCGAGAAGGACCCGGCCCTGCTGCAGGCGCACGCTCGTGTAGCGGTTGGCCGGGCGAAACGTGTCCCGGCTGAAGTCGCCCTTCATGGCTCTCCTTTCGATCCGGCTAGCGGACGAGCCAGAGCTCGCGCTGCGGCGTGCTCAGCCACTCGACGCCGTCGGCCGTGACGAGCACGTCTTCCTCCAGGCCGATGTAGCCCCGGCCGGGGACGGCTGTCCCGAACTCGACGGTGAAGACGTTGCCCTCCTCGATGCGCCCCATCGGAGCCGTGCCATACCGGTCCCAGGGCGGGCCGAGCAGCGTCCCGCCGTCGTGCGCAGTGCGCCCGAGCTGGTGGCCGAGCGCGTACTTCGGCTCCGGGAAGCCGGCCGCCACGAGGCTCTTCCGCGCCGCCGCGTCGATCTCCCAGCCGATCGCACCTGGCCGGAGCTTCTCGACGCCGGCGTCGACCGAGTCCCAGAGCGCCTGCCATGCACGGGCGACGTCCTCCGGCGGTGACGTCTCGCCCTCGTCGAGGAAGTACCAGACCCGCTGCAGGTCGCTGCAGTAGTCGTCGCGCGACACGCCGAAGTCGACGTGGAGGAGCTCCCCGCGACTCGTGAGCAGGTCTCCGGGCGCGCTGTGCCCGACTTCCTTGTCCGGGCCGGCGTTGACCGCGGGGCAGTGCTCCTTGCCCCACGCGTAGCCGAGGTCGCGCGCGGCCACCTCGTCGTGCATCCGCGAGGCGATCTCGACCTCGGACTGGCCCGGGCGCAGCTCGGCTCCGACACGCTCGAGGATCTCCTCCGTCGCTTCGACGGCACCACGTATCCGGCGCACCTCGTCGGGCGACTTCCGGCCGCGCAGCGCGTTGACGATTCCCTCGGACGAGACGAGCCGCTCACGGTACGGGCTCCCGGCCAGCGTCTCCTGGAGAACGAGCCAGAGGCCGTGAGTCAGCCCGTCAGCGGCGGGATCGCTCTCCGAGTAGTTGACCGCGATCGATCGCGGCGCGAGACGCTCGACTACCTCCCGCAGCGCGGGGCGCACGCTCTCGTCGTAGCCGACGACATCGTAGGCGCCGAGCTGCACGACACTCGGGGCGTCGAACCGGCCGACGATCGCGATGCGTTCTCCGGTGCGCGAGACGAGGAACGCGCCCTGCCACGCGCAGTAGACGCCGGCCACGAGATCGAGGCACGGGTCGGTCGTGAGCAGCGTCTCGCGGACGAGCGTGAGCCAGAGATCGACGTCCTGCTCGTCGAGGATCTCGACCGCCTGGTCGAGCTTCTCCGGGACGAGCGACGAGCCGGCGGCCACGGCAGGACGCTAGCAGCGTGCTCCCGCGTCGCGGCCAGGTTCGGCGAGGGCGCTACCGTCGGCACGTGGACGAGCTCGCGGAGCGGCTTCCGGTCTCCATCAGCGCCGTTCGCGTCGTGCTCGTCGCGTTCGTCGTCGTCTGGATCTTCGGTCCCGACGAGCTGCGCTCCGCGGTTCCGATCTGGCTGCCGTTCCTCATCGTGCTCGGGCTCGAGGTCGCGTTCCTCGTCAGCGCGCTCCGCGGGGACACGCACACGCGCCCCGACCGCGCGCCGCAGGCGCTCGACCGCGAGCTGTACGGGTACGAGGACGACGCGGACGAGCTCCTGCTCGTGCACGACGGTGACGAGGAGCTCTGGATCCCGTACTCGGGCGAGAGCGACGAGGAGTTGGAAGGGCTGATCGAGGAGGCGCGGGAGGCGGACGACGACTTCATGGCGCCCGTCCTCCGTGAGCGCCCAACGGTGCGAGACCGACTGCGGCAGTTCGCCGTCGGCATCGGCGTGATCGGCGCACTTGCGCTCGTCGTCTGGTTCGTCGAGAGCAGAACGGGCTGGGACGGCCTCGACGGCGAGACGCGGCTCGCGGCCGTGGACCGTTTCTCGGAGGAGGCGTCGGCGATCGCGGGCAAGCAGGTGACGATCCGCTGCGACGAGTCGCGCGACTTCGTCGGGGCCGTGCAGCACGCAGACGGCGTCGCCCTCGTCGGCGGCGACCGCGCGTACCTGACCCCAGAGCGCTGCTACGACCTGTACCGGCTGGCCTTCGAGGACGAGGTGACCTCGAGCCAGACGGCACGCGCCGTTGCGGTGCTCGCGCACGAGGCGTGGCATCTGCGCGGCGTTCGGGACGAGGCCACGACCGAGTGCTACGCGTTGCAGTCCGGCGTCCAGCTGGGGCAACGGCTCGGGCTCTCGGAGGGCACGGCGCGGCAGATGATGCGCCAGCAGCTCGTCGAGAACCGGCTTCGCGGCGCGTCGAGCTTCGAGTACGTCGTCCCGCCCGACTGCCGCAACGGCGGCGCGCTCGACCTCTCGCCCCGGAGCGACGCTTTCCCGTAGGACGCTTACGCCGGGCGGCTCCGTGGTACTCACCGGTGAGACACCGCGAACCAAGGAGGCATCGCCATGGCTACCCGAACAGCATCCGCGCAGGGCATCCTGTCGTCCGACCGCGCGGACAAGCGCGACGAGATCATCGAGCTGCTGAAGACCGCGTACTGGATGGAGCTCGAGACGGTGATGAGCTACATCTCGAACTCCGTCAACCCGGACGGCGTCCGCGCGCAGGAGATCAGGGAGGCGCTCGCGGAGGACATCCAGGAGGAGCTCGGCCACGCGCAGCGATACGCGGACCGGATCAAGGAGCTGTACGGCGTCGTGCCGGGGTCACTCGAGTTCCAGGCGGAGCAGTCGTACCTCCAGCCGCCGGATGAGCAGACCGACGTGGTGCACGTCATCCGCGGCGTGATCGAAGCAGAGACCGGCGCGATCGAGCACTACAACAAGATCATCGAGGCCTGCGACGGAGTCGACTGGGTGACGCAGGACATGGTCATCGACATCCTCCGCGACGAAGAGGGCCACAGGCGGCTCTTCGAGGGCTTCCTGCGGGAGTACGAGGCGGAGGGCCTGGCCTAGCGTCCGCTGTCGCGGCACTCACCGGTCTCGCCCTCACAGCAACCGATCTTGAACCGGCAGCGCGGGCACTGCCACGTCCCGTGCCGCCACTCCATGGAGGCGCTGCAGCGGAGGCAGGTCTCGCGCTGAGTGTCCTCCGCAGGCTCGCTCACGCGGCGAACCGTATTCCGCGCGGAGGACGATTCCGAGGCCCTGGGTACGATGCCCCGGCTGGCGCCGTGGCCGAGTGGTTAGGCAGAGGCCTGCAAAGCCTCGTACAGCGGTTCGAGTCCGCTCGGCGCCTCTAGCTCCGCGAACTTCCCGCAAACTGCGGACGGTTTCGGCGGTCCGCTCAAATCACTACTTCCATCGCTCACCCGCTTTGACCGTGCCGCGGACTAGGTCCTCCGTTTCGAGGTGCCCATAGACATCGACTGTTGTCGCGACGGAGGCATGGCGTGCTCCGCGGGCGCGATCCACGCGCAAGCGGAAGGTCAACGGGCCGAGTGGACAAAAGCGCCACCGGCTCGGTGAATTCTTTTCAGTCCAGTTGCCGGTAAACGCACCGTTTGAGCTGCGCCGGCTCCGGTAACCATGGTGGAGCATGCGCCCGCGGAAGCCAATCGGCGGCTAACTAGCCTGTTAACTGTGGCTCTGACGCACGGCATCGACGGAGGGAGCGATGATGAACGTCGGAGTCCTGGGGACAGGCATGGTCGGCAACGCGATCGCGAGCCGGCTTGTCGGGCTCGGCCACGACGTGAAGATGGGCTCGCGCGAGGCGGGTAACGCGAAGGCGAACGAGTGGGTGGCGGAAGCTGGCCCGAAGGCGAGCGAGGGCACATTCGCCGACGCGGCGACGTTCGGGGAGCTCGTGTTCAACTGCACCGCGGGCGAGCACTCGATCGCCGCGCTCGAGCAGGCGGGAGCCACGAACCTCGCCGGGAAGGTCCTGATCGACGTCGCGAACGTGCTCGATTTCTCCGGAGGCCGGCCGCCAGCCGTTGGCGTCGGCACACAGGACTCGCTCGGAGAGCAGATCCAGCGTGCATTTCCCGACGTGAAGGTCGTCAAGGCGCTGAACACGATGAACTGCGACGTCATGGTCGACCCGACGAAGGTTCCCGGCGAGCATGACGTCTTCGTCTGCGGCGAGCACAGCGACGCCAAGGCGCAGGTTGCCGGAATGCTGCGAGAGTTCGGGTGGCCGGCCTCGCACATCGTCGACCTCGGCGGTATCAGCGCGGCTCGGGGCACGGAGATGTACGTCGCCCTCTGGCTGCGGCTCTGGGGAGCGCTCGGGACGGGTTACTTCAACATCGCGGTGGTGCACGCGTCGGCAGGCTCGTAGGCGCATGCGCGAGCAGCCGACGATCACGCTTCGCGACCGCCGGGCGATCCCGCAGCTCGGCTTCGGCGTGTTCCAGATCGCGCCCGGCCGCGACACCCAGACGGCGGTCGAGGCGGCGCTGGCGGCCGGCTACCGGCACATTGACACTGCTGCCATCTACCGCAACGAGGGCGACGTCGGTGCCGCGATCCGGGCGAGCGGTCTTCCGCCAGGCTCCGTGTGGGTGACAACGAAGCTCGCGAACGCGGACCAGGGTGCGTCGACCGCTAGCCGCGCCTTCGCGGACTCGCTCGAGCGGCTCGGTCTGGATGCCGTCGACCTCTATCTCCTGCACTGGCCGCACGAGCGCCGGCTCGAGAGCTGGCGCGTGCTCGAAGAGCTCCAAGCCGAGAGCCTCGCTCGCTCGATCGGGGTCTCGAACTTCCTCGTCCGCAACCTCGACGAGCTAATGGCGCGTGCCTCAGTGCCCCCGGCGGTGAACCAGATTGAATTGAGCCCGTTCCTCTACCGCTCGCGGCAGGACACGCTCCACCGCTGCGCGGAGGAGGGGATCGCGGTCGAGGCGTACAGCCCGCTGACCAAGGGGCGCCGGCTGGATGACCCCACGGTCGCGGCCATCGCCGCCGAGGTCGGCAGGACCTCCGCACAGGTGCTCATCCGCTGGTCGCTGCAGAAGGGGTTCGTGGTGCTCCCGCGCTCGTCGAATCCCAGTCGCATCGCCGAGAACGCCGCCGTCTTCGACTTCGCGCTCGACGAAGCGCAGATGGCGCGGCTCGACAGTCTCAACGAAGGCCTGACCACGGGCTGGGACCCGGCGCGGCAAGCCTGAGGACGTCATGCGCGTCCGCCCGGGACGACGCGCCCCCTCCTACAGGTTCACGCCCCTCATACCGGCTTCGTCGTAGCGTTCGCCTGCGGCTCGGGGGAGCTCCGCGTCGATGCGCGCCAGGTCGTCCGGTGTCAGCTCGACGTCGACCGAGCCGGCGTTCTGCTCGAGGTACGTGCGTCGCTTGGTGCCGGGGATCGGGACCAGATCGTCGCCGCGTGCGAGCACCCACGCGATCGCCAGTTGCGCCGGCGTGACACCCTTCTCCGCGGCGATCTCCCCGACCTTCCCGGCAAGCTTGAGGTTCGCCTCGAGGTTCTCACCCGTGAACCGTGGGCCGTTACGACGGAAGTCCTGCTCGTCGAGCTCGTCGGGTGAGGTGAACCGACCGGCCAGAAACCCGCGCCCGAGCGGGGAGTAGGGGACGAACCCGATCCCGAGCTCGCGACACGTCGGCAAGATCTCCGCCTCGGGGTCGCGGCTCCAGAGCGAGTACTCGGTCTGCACAGCCGTGATCGGATGAACCGCATTCGCCCGTCGGATCGTCTCCGGTGCCGCCTCGCTCAGGCCGATGTGGCGGACCTTGCCCTGCTCGACCAGCTCGGCCATCGCGCCGACGGTCTCCTCGATCGGAACCTTGGGATCAACGCGGTGCTGGTAGTACACGTCGATGTAGTCCGTCCCGAGCCGTTCGAGCGACCCCTCGATCGACCTGCGCACGTGCTCGGCCGAGCCGTCCTGTGGCCCGACGCCGCTCATGTCGCCCGGGACGGCGTCGTCCAGCCGACGACTGAACTTCGTGGCGATCACGTACGCGTCGCGGTGGCCCTTGATCGCGCGGCCGACCAGGATCTCGTTGGTGAGCGGACCGTAGAGCTGTGCCGTGTCGATGAAGTCGATGCCCAACTCGAGGGCGCGCTGGATCGTCTTCACGCCCTCGTCCTCGTCGGTCGGGCCGTAGTAGGCGGACATGCCCATGCACCCGAGCCCGAGGGCGGATACCTCCAGGTCTCGAAGCGTACGCCTCTTCATGCTCGTCCCAGCCTTTCCTTGTAGACACTGATCTTCCACTCGACGAGCTCGAGGTTGCGCGCGGTCGCCGCGAGCCCCGCGAGTACGTTGTCGCGGTGCGCTTCCAGTAGTGCGAGACGCACCTCACTCGTGGTCTCGCCCGCCTTCATGAGCTCTGCGTAGCGGCGAACCTCGCGAACTGGCATGCCGGTCGCGCGAAGCTTCGTGAGAAACGAGATCCACTCGAGATCGACCTCTCG
Organism: uncultured Actinomycetes bacterium; assembly: GCA_963815895.1. GTDB lineage: Bacteria > Actinomycetota > Thermoleophilia > Gaiellales > Gaiellaceae > GMQP-bins7. Next base: position 162,160 of record CAWFIP010000003.1, read on the forward strand.
GTAGCGGCGATGGCCGCTCCCGTTACGGGTCACGGCTTCGAGCAACCCCGTCCGCTCGTAATAGCGAAGCGTGTGCGCGCTCAGCCCGGAGGCTTGAGCCGCCTCGGCGATGGTCAGTGCCCGCTCTGCGGACTCGATGGCGGCCATGCCTTGACGATAGAACTTCGAGTGCGCTCTAGGTCAAGGGTTCGTCGAGCGGCGTAAGTCTTCGGCTCGAACTGCCGCCACCAGGCACCGGGCCTCCTTCGCGTCCGAGGGGTGGCACCCGAACCAGCCCCGATGCCCGAGCACCGGTCGATGGGGTGGTGTGCCAGGCTGTGCGGCCATGACGCGACCGGCGGGGCCCGAGGATGTCCGGATCGAGCCTCTCGATCCTCGTCGGCTGGAGCCTTTCATCGGCGAGGAGAGGGTGGAGCGCCTCGAGCACGCGGCGGAAGTCGTTCGTGCGCGGCTCGCAGGTCGACGCATCGTGAACGTGAACTCCACCGCGGCAGGCGGCGGCGTGGCCGAGATGCTGCGGACACTGCTCGGCTACGCCGTCGGAGCGGGTATCGACTCGCACTGGCTCGTGATCGAGGGCGACGCGGAGTTTTTCGCGATCACGAAGCGGCTTCACAACGGTCTCTACGGTGGCCCGGGGGACGGGGGAGACCTCGGGCCGAGGCAACGAGACGCGTACGAGCGGACGATCACGAACAACGCCCCTGGGGTCCTCGCCGCAATCCACCCCGGCGACGTCGTCATCGTCCACGACCCTCAGCCGGCAGGGCTCGTCCCCGCCATCGCCGAGCTCGGCGTACCGGTCATCTGGCGCTGCCACGTTGGGCTGGACGTCCAGAACGAGTGGGCGAGGCGCGCCTGGTCGTTCCTGCGGCCGTACGTCGAGGGCGCCGACGCCTTCGTCTTCTCGCGGCTGAGTTTCGCGCCCGCGTGGATCGACGGCAGCCGACTCGCCGTCATCCCGCCCTCGATCGACCCACTCGCACCCAAGAACGAGGGGCTCCAGCGCGAGCGAGTCGAGAGCGTGCTCGCCGCCTGCGGGATCATCGCATCGAACAGAGCCGCCGCACCCGGCTTTCGGCCGGTCCGCGCCGTCCGTGAGCAAGGGCCGCCCGCCGTCGACGTCCCGCTGGTCGTGCAGGTTTCGCGCTGGGATCGGATGAAGGACATGTCAGGGGTGCTAATGGGGTTCGCTCGTGGAGTTCCCGCCGAAAGCCGCGCGCAGCTCGTGCTCGCTGGCCCAGCGGTCGACACAGTCGGAGACGACCCCGAGGACCGCGTGATCTGGGAGGAAACCGTCGCGCTCTGGCAGTCGCTCGCACCCGAGGACCGCTCGCGGACGCACCTCGTCGCGGTACCGATGGACGATCCGGTCGAGAACGCTCTCGTCATCAACGCGCTGCAGCGGCACGCCGCGGTTGTCGTTCAGAAAAGCCTGGCGGAGGGATTTGGTCTCACTGTCGCCGAGGCGATGTGGAAGGCGCGTCCGATGGTCGCGAGCGCCGTCGGCGGGATCGTCGACCAGATAACCGACGAGGAGAGTGGACTTCTTCTCCGCGATCCCGCGGACCTCGACACTTTCGGCGCCCTCGTTGCGCGCTTGCTCGAGTCGCCGGAGGAGGCCGAGCGCTTCGGCGCGAATGCACTCGACCGCGTGTCGGAGCTTTTCCTGCCCGACCGCCAGCTCACGCAGTACGCCTCGCTCCTCGAGCACCTTCTGGACGGCGGGTAGCGCACAGCGGCGCGAAGCCCGCGCTGTCGTCAGCCGACTTGCGAGCAGTGGCGCTCCGTAGCTCGCCGAACCTTGAGGGCCGCGGCCCGTCTGGTGCGCTCGGCTGGTGTCAGCTTGGCCTCGACCGCGGCGTGCTGGCGTGCCCACCTTTCGCGCGCTCGTCTAACGTCATCGCGCGGATCACCAGCTCACCCGCCGAGACCTGCGCGCTGATGTAGTCAACTCACCCGACAAGGATCGTCCCGCGCGTAGTCGCACGCATCGGGGGAAGCCCTGACACGCCGGGTTGCGCAGCTCCCCGCGGGGCCGAGCTCGCGACGGCATTGTCGCTCGCCAGTGGGAGCGAAGCGATGAACCTCATGCTTGATGACTCTTCGGGGCCGTGGCTGGTTGCCCGATGATCAAGCGCGTCCAAGCAAGGCGCGTCGATCTGCCTGTTTCTACGGATGACTCGGTCGCTAAGCGGAGAGAGACTCGCTGGTGATGGGGCTCTACGCGATGCCCCTGAGAATCGGAGGTTTCTATGTTCACCTATGTCGGGCTCTTCAAGCTCGCGCCCATCGCGCGGGAGCACGTCGAGAAGACCCCCGAGTACTTCGAGCAGATCCACAAGATCGTCGAAGTCGAGGGTGGGACTGTCGAGCGCTTCCTCGCCGTCATGGGCCCGTGGGAGTACCTCGGCATCTTCGAGTATCCCGATCTCGAGACCGCGTTCCGCGTGCTCGGGAAGATCGCGAAGCTCGAGGTGTTCGAGACCGAGACGTTCCCGGCAGAGGACGTGAAGCTGTTCTGGAAGGAGCTTGTCTAGCGCCGACGATCTCCCAGTGGCACTGCGTGGGCCGCCGGTGAGGCGGCCCACGTCGTCTGGAAGTTGCGCAGCTACAGAGCTATGCCGGCGACACCTCGCCTTCCGAGCGGTTGCGGCCGAAGACCGCGACAGCGAGGATCACGAGGCCGACGCCCGTCAGCACCAGAGCGATCTCGACCACGATCCCGAGCATCGCGATCTTCTCCGCCATGTAGGAGACGTTCAGCGCGGTCGCGAGTGCCGTCTCAGTGATCCAGATGTTCCGGGCGCCGTTCGAGACCGGCTGGCCATTTTCGTCCTTCGCGGCCGCGGTTTCGTCGCTCGTTCCCGCAGGATCGTCGGGGTTATCAGCGGACTGGAATCGCCCCATCTGCGCGTAGCTCAACCCGCCCGTTGCCTCGAGTGCGTGGATGCGCATGTACTGGGCGAAGCAACGCGCCTCGCTTCCGGTGTCGATCGTCTCGTCGACCACGTCACAGGTCGGCAGGTCGATGGTGTCCGGGAGACCAGCCTCGCTTGCGGCTTTCTGGATCTCCGCGGGAGCCATGTCGGAGCCGCCAACGATCTGGCCGAGCGCAATACCCAGGACCCGTTGTGGCTGCCGACTCGAAGTCTCCCACGTGGCAAGTCGGCGCTCGTCGTGCAGACTCCGGAGGGACGGTTCGTGATCACGAAGGCATCCGTAGGACAGAGGGATCCCTCGCTCCATCGCGCTTGCGTTGAGGCTGGTGCTCCGGCGACGGAAGCACGCGTCAGGGTTCCGTTTCCCGATCCGTACCGACGGACAGCCGTCGGTAGCCTGCAGTGTCGAATCGGGTCGTCCCGGATGCGCTCGCGCGCGGCAGGCGCAAACCTGGGGAGCGGAAAGGAGGCATGAGATGCCACCGGTAGCGAGTCTTACTGAGGCGCCGTCGTGCCTGGCGGTGATGCGCCGCGCCCTTCAGCCTAGGAGGCAGACGCTGATCGTGTACTCGATCGACGTCCGCGCGATGAGCGGCAACCATCCGTTCGGCCGAGAAAGCTCACTCGCCGAGAGGACGCCGAGCGATTCATCGACGAGCTGCGCAGAGATGACCCAGAGCTTGCAGGTGCTCTGCGAATTGAAGAGCACGAGCTTGAGGCGGGCGGGGACAACTAGTAGACGGGATCGGGGTTTCCGCGGCTGGGCACTCACAGCGTGCGGCAGCCTCGAGCCGACCAGCACGACCTGTGCCCGTTCGACGAGCGCGTCCACCGCGGGCAGCCCGCTTTCACGGCAAGCGAGTTAGCCTAGAAGCAATGGTTTCCCGACCGCGGCGGCAGGCATGAGCGACCCGATGCGGGACGTTACGCCGCTGCCGGATCTGCTGCACCGACGATCACACGCGGGCCCGGTCCGCGAGCGTCGGCCCGTCTACGTCGACCTGCTTCCGCCGTGCAACGCCGGCTGCCCGGCCGGCGAGAACATCCAGGCCTGGCTCTCGCACACCCAGGCGGGCCGACACGAGCAGGCTTGGCGCCAGCTGGTCGCCGATAATCCCCTGCCCGCTATCCACGGACGGGTCTGCTACCACCCGTGCGAGAGCGTCTGCAACCGCGCCGACCTCGACAGCGCCGTCTCGATCCATTCGGTCGAACGGTTCCTGGGCGACCTCGCGCTGGAGCAGGGCTGGCAATTCGATCCGCCGGCGGTCACGAGCGGCAAGCGGGTGCTCGTGGTCGGCGCCGGGCCGTGCGGTCTGTCGGCCGCCTACCATCTCGCCCGGCTCGGTCACGAGGTGGAGATTCGGGACTCCGGCGAGGAGACGGGCGGGATGATGCGATACGGCATCCCGGCCTACCGGCTGCCCCGCGACGTGCTCACCGGCGAGGTCGGCCGGATCGCGGCGATGGGGGTGCGAGTGACATGCGGGCACAAGGTCGAGGACCTGGTTGCCGAGCGCGAGGAGGGCGCTTTTGACGCAGTCTTCGTCGCGGTCGGGGCGCACCTCTCGAAGCGGGTCGACATCCCGGCCGGTGACGCCGGCCGGATCGTCGACGCGATCTCGTTCCTGCGCGGCGTTGCCTCCGGCGAGCGGCCGGTGATCGGCCGGCGCGTGGCGATCTACGGAGGTGGAAACACGGCGATGGACGCGGCCCGGGTCGCTCGTCGGATGGGTGCGGATGATGCGCTTGTCGTCTATCGGCGGACCCGCGAGCAGATGCCTGCACATCTCGAGGAGGCCGAGGATGCCGAGCGGGAGGGCGTGCGGATCAACTGGCTGCGGACGATCACTGCCTTCGACGGTCCGGAGCTCCAGGTCGAGGTGATGGAGCTTGACGAGTCCGGGTACCCGCAGCCAACTGGCCGGTTCGAGACGCTCGCCGCGGACACGGTGATCCTGGCGCTCGGCCAGGAATCCGACACCGCCTTCCTGCGCAAAGTGCCGGGAGTCGAGATCGCGCGCGACGGGAGCGTGCAAGTGTCCACGTCTCTTCAGACCGGCAGCTCCGGCGTGTTCGCGGGCGGGGACATGGTGCCAAGCGAGCAGACGGTGACGGTGGGCGTGGGCCACGGCAAGAAGGCCGCCCGCCATATCGACGCCTGGCTGCGCAGTGCCGCGGCCGTGAGCTCACCCAAGCACGAGCTCGCGAACTTCGACAAGCTTCATCTCTGGTATTTCGGCGACAACGCCCGCAGGCAGCAGCCCGAGCTCCCGCCGGAGGAGCGGATTGCGGACTTCGACGAGGTGGTCGGCGGCCTTTCGGCCGAGGAGGCAGTCTACGAGGCGGGCCGGTGCCTGTCGTGCGGCAACTGCTTCGAATGTGACGGCTGCCTGGGCGCCTGCCCCGAGGACGCCGTGATCAAGCTCGGCGAGGGGTACCGCTACCGGTTCGACTACGAGCGCTGTACCGGCTGCGGGGCGTGCTTCGAGCAGTGCCCGGTGCACGCGATCGAGATGGTCGCCGAGCATGAGTGAGAATCGCGCCACAGTCGACGGGAACGAGGCGGCGGTCTCGGTCGCTTACCGGCTGAACGAGGTCTGCTGCATCTACCCGATCACGCCCTCGTCGCCGATGGCCGAGCTGGCCGACGAGTGGGCTAGCCAGGGGCGGCCCAACGTCTGGGGCACCGTGCCCGCGGTGGTCGAGATGCAGAGCGAGGGCGGGGCGGCCGGCGCCCTGCATGGTGCGTTGCAAAGCGGCGCGCTCGCGACGACGTTCACTGCCTCGCAGGGCCTGCTGCTGATGATCCCGAACATGTACAAGATCGCCGGTGAGCTCACGCCGGCGGTGCTACACGTGGCCGCCCGATCGCTCGCGGCGCAGGGGCTCTCGATCTTCGGCGACCACTCGGACGTGATGGCGGTCCGCCAGACGGGTTTCGCGCTGCTCGCCTCGGCCTCGGTTCAGGAGGCCCATGACCTCGCGCTCGTCGCGCAGGCCGCGACGCTCCAGACCCGGGTGCCGTTCGTGCACTTCTTCGACGGGTTCCGGACCTCCCACGAGCTGAACACGATCCACCTGCTCTCCGACGACGACCTGCGCGCGCTGGTGCCCGAGGAGCTCGTGAGGGCTCATCGCGACCGCGCCCTGTCACCTGAGCGGCCGTTCATCCGCGGCACGGCGCAGAACCCGGACGTCTACTTCCAGGCGCGCGAGACCGTGAACCCTTTCTACGCCCGCGTGCCTGACGCGGTCGAGGACGCGATGGGGCGCCTCGCCGAGCGCACCGGTCGACGCTACCGGATCGTCGATTACACCGGGCACCCGGAGGCCGAGCGCGTGCTCGTGGTGATGGGGTCGGGTGGGGAGACGATCGGTGAGACCGTCACCTCGCTCAACGCGCGCGGCGAGCGGGTCGGAGTGGCGCAGGTGCGGCTGTACCGGCCGTTCCCGGCGCAGGCGCTTGCCGAGGCGCTGCCCGCAACCGTGCGTCACGTCGCCGTCCTCGATCGGACGAAGGAGCCCGGCTCGATCGGGGAGCCGCTCTTCCTCGACACGGTCGCGGCTCTGACCGAGTCGTTTGGCGACGGCGAGCGGGCGGTGATGCCGAGGATCGTCGGCGGCCGCTACGGCCTGTCCTCGAAGGAGTTCACGCCGGGCATGGTTGCTGGCGTGTTCGCCGAGCTGACCGGAGAGCGGCCGCGGCGCCGGTTCACGATCGGCATCAAGGACGACGTCTCCGGGACGAGCCTCGACTACGACGCGTCGCTCGACATCGAGCCGCCCGAGACGGTGCGCGCGATCTTCTTCGGCCTCGGCTCGGACGGGACGGTCGGCGCGAACAAGAACACGATCAAGATCCTCGGGGACGAGGGCCTGCACGCGCAGGGCTATTTCGTCTACGACTCGAAGAAGTCTGGCTCGCAGACGGTCTCGCATCTCCGCTTCGGCCCGACGCCGATCCGGGCGCCCTATCTCGTGCGGCAGGCCGGCTTCGTCGGATGCCACCAGTTCGGGCTGCTCGACCGAGTCGACGTGCTCGGCCCCGCAGCGGACCGCGCGACGCTGCTGCTCAACTGCCCACGCCCGCCGGACGAGGTGTGGGAGGCGCTCTCGCGCCCGGTGCAGGAGCAGATTCTCGCCAAGCACATCGATGTCTACGCGATCGACGCCGGGCAGATCGCCCGCGAGGTCGGCCTCGCCGGACGGACGAATGTCGTCCTTCAGACCTGCTTCTTCGCCCTCTCTGGAGTCTTGCCGCGCGAGCAGGCGATCGAGCGGATCAAGGCTGCGGTCGAGAAGACCTACGGCCGCCGCGGTCCAGAGGTGGTCGAGCGAAACCAGGCTGCGGTCGACCGCGCGCTGGACGGTCTGCACCGAGTCGACGTACCCGAGCGGGTGACGGCAAGCCGCGGGCTCCCGCCAGTCGTGCCCGCGCACGCACCCGAGTTCGTTCGCACCGTCACGGCGGAGATGCTCGCTGGCCGGGGCGACGAGCTGCCGGTCAGTGCGCTGCCGGTGGACGGCACCTATCCGAGCGGTACGGCGGCCTACGAGAAGCGCAACATCTCGGAGCTGGTCGCGGTCTGGGACTCCGAGCTCTGCATCCAGTGCGGCAATTGCAGCTTCGTCTGCCCGCACAGCGTGATCCGCTCGAGGTACTACGACCAGGCCCGCCTGGAGGGCGCACCGGACGGGTTCCGATCGGCGCCACTTGAGGCGGTGGGCCTGCCGGACGCCCGGTACACGCTGCAGGTCTACGTCGAGGACTGCACCGGCTGCGAGCTCTGTGTTCAGGCGTGCCCCGTGGTTGCGCCGGGCGATGCGGGCCGCAAGGCGATCAACCTCGCACCGCGCGAGCCGCTGGTCGAGGCCGAGCGGGCGAACATCGCCTTCTTCGAGACGCTGCCCGCGAGCGACCGCTCGCGGGTCGACTTCGGCACGGTGCGCGGCACCCAGTTCCTCGAGCCGCTGTTCGAGTTCTCCGGTGCCTGCACGGGCTGCGGCGAGACGCCGTACCTCAAGCTCCTCTCGCAGCTCTTCGGCGACCGGCTGATGGTCGCGAACGCAACCGGCTGCTCGTCGATCTACGGTGGCAACCTGCCGACCACGCCGTGGACGACCGACGCCGACGGGCGTGGTCCGGCCTGGTCGAACTCGCTCTTCGAGGACAACGCCGAGTTCGGGCTCGGCTTCCGGCTCGCCGCCGACCGGCACACCGAGCTAGCGCGCCGGCGCCTCGCCGAGCTCCGCGATGCGGTCGGTGGGGAGCTGGTGGACGAGATCCTGGAGGCGCCGCAACTGCGGGAGTCGGAGCTGCGGGCGCAGCGCGAGCGCGTGGCGGAGCTCCGGCGGCGGCTTGACGCGCTGGACGCAACCGATGTCGCCGACCTGCAGAGCGTCGTCGATCACCTCGTGCGGCGCAGCGTCTGGATCGTCGGCGGCGACGGCTGGGCCTACGACATCGGCTCCGGCGGGCTCGACCACGTCCTGGCCAGCGGCCGCGACATCAACGTTCTCGTGCTCGACACCGAGGTCTACTCCAACACCGGCGGCCAGATGTCCAAGGCGACTCCGCTCGGCGCGGTCGCCAAGTTCGCTGCCGCCGGCAAGACAGTGCCCAAGAAGGACCTCGCCCTGCAGGCGATCGCCTACGGCAGCGTCTACGTCGCCCGCGTCGCCATGGGCGCCGATCCCCAGCAGACGCTTAGCGCCTTCCGCGAGGCAGAGGCCTATGACGGCCCCTCACTGGTGCTCGCATACAGCCACTGCATCGCGCACGGAATCGAGATGCGAGACGGGCTCGACCAGCAGTACCGCGCCGTTGCCAGCGGCTACTGGCCGCTGGTCCGCTACGACCCCGTGCTCCGTGCCGCCGGCGGCAACCCGTTCCTGCTCGACTCGCCGCGGACGCGCATTCCACTCGCGGAGTACACGAATCGCGAACTCCGCTACCGCACGCTGACGAACAGCGATCCGGCCGAGGCCGAACGGCTGCACGCGCTGGCCGAGCAGGCACTCGATCAGCGCTGGGACGTGTATGAGGAAATGGCGACGCGCGGCGCGCAGCACTTCGCCGCAGATGCTCGGAAGGATGGCCGGTGAACCTCTCGACCGGCTACATGGGTCTCGTGCTGCGGAACCCGCTCGTCGCCTCGGCGTCGCCGCTCTCGCAGACGGTCGACGGCGTACGGCGGCTGGCTGATGCCGGCGTGGGCGCGGTCGTCCTCTACTCGCTCTTCGAGGAGCAGCTGCGTCGCGAGGCGGCCGAAAATGCGCGGCTGCTGGACGTCGGCACTGACAGCTTCGCCGAGTCGCTCTCCTACTTCCCGGCGGGCGCCGAAGAAGAGGCCGGCCCACGGAAGTACCTGAGCCTGCTCGAGCGCGCCGCCTCAGCAGTCGACGTACCGGTGATCGCCAGCCTGAACGGCGTCACCCCCGGCGGCTGGGCCGACTACGCACGGGCGATGGAGGATGCCGGCGCCGCCGCGATCGAGCTGAACATCTACTACCTGCCGGGCGACCCGCGCATCTCGGGCCGCGATGTCGAGCAGAGGCACCTCGACGTCCTGTCACGCGTCAAGGACTTGGTCGGCGTCCCGATCGCGGTCAAGCTGAGCCCGTACTTCAGCTCGACTGGCGAGATTGCGCGACGGCTCGACGAGGCGGGCGCGGACGCGCTCGTGCTCTTCAACCGCTTCCTGCAACCCGACATCGACCCCGATACGCTTGCTGTTGTGCGCCACGTCGGCCTCTCCAGCCCGGCCGAGGCCCGGCTGCCACGCACATGGATCGCACTCCTCCATGGACGGGTGAGGGCCTCGCTCGCCGCGACGACCGGTGTCGAGACCCCGGCCGACGTGGCCAAGTACCTCCTCGCCGGCGCCGACGTCGTGATGACCGCGTCCGCGTTGCTGCGGCACGGTCCCGAGCATGCAACCGTACTCCTCGACGGCCTGTCGGACTGGATGGAAGGCAAGGGATTCACTGCCGTCGACCAGCTGCGCGGAATGCTCGCAGTGCCCACTGGCACAGACCAGGCGGCCTACGAGCGGGCGGGCTACGTCGGTGCGCTGCGCGAGGCGAACAGCGGCTTCTACGGTCCGTGGTGACCCGAACGGCTACCGGTAAGCACCACGCGTGTCGCGACGAGGTACCGGCGTGAGCAACACGCCGCACGTCTTCGTCGTAACGTGCGCGGTCCCACGGGGTTCGAGTGAGAGGCTGTACGTCGAGCTCGCAGGTCGAACCGTGACCGCGGCGAGTCCGGACGGATTTCGGCACAGCTTCGAGCTGCCGGCGGAGGTGGCGATCGAGCGGCTCGAGTGGCAGGTGTACGCGGACGTCCTGGAGGTTCGCGCGCCGTACGGAAGCGCTTCCCCTCGGGTCGACGAGCGCGGCTCGCCTGCCTGAGAGACCTGATCCGTCCCCGGCTTCTGCGAGTGTCGCGGACGGGCGCGTCAGGCGGGCCGCATCCAGGGCCTCGCCCCGAGAAAGATGTCGCCCATGATCAGCGTCGACAGGAGCAGCACGGGATCGTTCGATTGGCTCGACGCACTGATCGGAGCTCTCGCTGCCGCAGGCGTCGCGCTCGCGGTCGGCGGCTCGTCGCCCGCTACCACGTTCCCAGCCCGGCTCGCTGAGCACACATCCACTCCCGTTGCGCGAGGATCGTCCGGTCACCTGACGATCCTCGCGCCGACGGGTTATTGGGAGATACACGGCAGATCGCGAGCGCGTAATAGATAGAGCCGACGACCCCCACTCCTGAAATCACTCATTCAGCGGTTCGAGTCCGCTCGGCGCCTCTCGTTCCCGATCGGCGCTAGAAACCGTCGGCCGACCACGTCGGACGGTCGCGTTCCTGCGCGAGCGGGTCGAAAGCCGCGACGAAGCGCTTCTTTGCCACCGTGGCGAGCTTGTCCGACTTCGCAGCGAGGTCGAAGCTCGGATTGGACGGCAATGGACAGCGCGTGCCCGCTTGGACCTCCAGGAACCCGTCGCGGTAGTGGCGGTCCGCTTCGATCGACTGCTGGAGCGCGCGCTGCAGCAACGTCACGATGTCACCCGCCTCCCGCGTCGGCGTCTGGAGACTGCCGAGTTGCTGGAGGACGCTCTGGCGGTTATCGGCGACGCTGGAGATTCGTCGGGCGGCTTCGTCGGGTGAGATCGAGCAGCTGAACCCGGCGTTCAGCGCCGCGCGGATCTCGCGTCGTCCCGCGGCTGATTGCTCGAGCACGTTTTCGATCCGGTCGACGAACGTTCCGGTATCGGCGTTCGTCGACACTCTCGGCTGCCGGGACTCCGCCAGAATCCCTCGTCAACGCGACAGCCGCAATTGCCGCGAGACCCACGGCGAGTGCCCCGAGCGCGGCGAGGATCCAAAGAAGCCGACGACCCGGTCTGGTCGGGTCGGGCCCGGCACGGATCGGAACATCGGCAGCGGGTGGTCCGGTGGAAGTGCTCGACGCAGCCTCAGCGCAGGTGACGAGCCGATAGCCGCGGCGTCTCTCGTTCACGACGACCTGCGTCGCCCCAAGCGGCTCGAGCTCTCGTCTCAACTCCCAGACAAGCCGCGCGAGCTCCGTGTGCGTGTGCATCGGCTCGTCGGACCAGACCGCAGTCATGAGCTCGTCGTTGGCGCAGAGCGCCGGGATTCCACCGTTCGCGGCGTTCCTTTCCGCCATGAATCGCACGAGCCTGTGCACCTGAGGCCGGACGTGGATCTCCTGCCGTCCCGCACTCGTCACGACGATCAGCCGGCCTCCGTGAACGTCGTACTCGACGCATGCGCGTGGTTCAGAGCTGATTTCCATCAATCGTCCATCCGGCGTCCATGGATACGTCGCGTACCCGACGCGACACTCGAAGCGACGACGCAACTCGATACCAAGGAGACGTCATGAGTCGCACAACCCTTGCGGTAGTCACCGTCGCCATCGGCGTCGCTTTCGCTCTCACGTCCGGAGCGGGCGCCGCGACGCACGAAGCGGTCGGTGGGCCGCGGTGGACGATTGTCGATCTCGGGACGCTCGGCGCCGGCTGGACGAGCGGCAGCGCTGCAGCGGTCAATGCGCGCGGGCAGGTCGTCGGCACGAACGGCACCGAAGGAGGAAAGCAGCACGCGTTCATGTGGCAGAACGGGAAGATGCAGGATCTCGGAACGCTCGGCGGTCGGGATAGCGGTGCGTCGGCGGTCAATGCGAGCGGGGAGGTCATCGGTACGAGTCTCACCTCAAAGCCGCAACACGTCCACGCCTTCATCTGGGAGGACGGGAAGATGACGGATCTCGGGACACTCGGTGGCAAGAGCAGCCGGCCGCGAGCGCTGAACGATCGCGGGCAGGTCATCGGGGAGAGCTTCACTGCGGGCGGTATGGTGCACGCGTTCCTCTGGCAGCACGGGAAGATGACCGACCTCGGCACGCTGGGTGGCTCCGACAGCTACGCGTCCGGCATCAACGAACGGGGCCAGGTCGTCGGCTCCAGCTCGACGAAGAACGGATCACAGCACGCATTTCTCTGGCGGCGCGGGAAGATGATCGATCTCGGAACTCTCGGGACGCGCTTTACGAGCAGCACGGCGACCGCGATCAACAGCTCGGGCCAGATCGTCGGTACCAGCTACCTCTCGAAGGTCACGCAAACCGGCCAGCAGGGGCATGCCTTCGTCTGGCGGACGGGCGTGATGACCGATCTCGGCACGCTCGGAGCCGGTTACGCGACGAGTGAGGCCGTCGCTCTCAACAGGCGTGGCGACGTGGTCGGCTCGAGCCGATCGGCAAATGGGACTCCGCGTCCGGTTGTGTGGGCGAGCGGGAAGATTCACGCGCTCTATCGGGGATCCGCATACGGGGCGGTCGTGGCGATCGACGATGGAGGCCAGGTGATCGGCTCTCGCGTTCCCCCGGGCGGCGCGGTCGTGCACGCATTCGTCTGGGAGAGCGGCACGCTCACCGACCTCGGGACGCTCGGAGGTGCAGAGAGCGACTCGGCCGCGATCAATGCGCGGAACCAGATCGTCGGTGTCAGCAACACGCGGCGCGGCGCTCGACACCCCGTTGTCTGGACGCTGACTCGAAGCTGACAGTGGGCGGGTCGCATCCGCGGCGGCGCCTCGGTACGTGCTCGAGGAATTAGAAGGAAGCAGCGCTCGCTTGGCCGAGTGACGCTGCGACTGGCGCCGCCGCTCGTGGTCAGCGAAGAGGAGATCGCGCGAGCGGTGGTGATCCTGGACGAGGCGCTCGCGGCCGTTCAGTCGTACGTGCGAGTGTGAACGTCACGTTCGACACCCACCGAGTCTCCGTGGAGCGCTTCTGGGGCTGAGACCCCTCCGCGTTCGCGCCGCACGGCTGCCTAGTAGCTAGACGAGGTCCGGTAGTGCTTGGCCGCGGCCCGGCTCGTATACGTCAGGACGTCGGCCACGAAGCCGAGCGCGACGATGATCCACTCGCCGCCCTCGACTCCGCCGATCGGCGACCAGACGATGAGGTACGCCAGGGTCGTCCAGGGGAGGAAGAGGAGCCCGAGCAGCGGCCAGATCCAGGAGTCGAATGCGATGTCGACCTTGTCGCCGAAGATCCACCACACGAGGACGGCGACACGGGGGCCGATGAGGCCCGCGACGAGGACGAGACAACACATCGCGCGGGACTATGTCGTGCGCGAGCCGCCTTGTCCAGCGGTCAACCGCCGGGGCTAGCCGCTGACGCCCTGCGTGAGCCCTGCCGGGCAGCGCCAGTACTCGAGGCCCGGCCGCCTGCCCGAGCGGTCGCACGAGTCCCCGACGAGGTTTGGATAGCCCGTCATCACGCCCTCGTAGCAGCCGTACCACTGGCCGTCGTCGCCCTTTGGCGCCTGCACTGCCTGGCAGTGACCCACGATCCCGGCGCGCTCGAAGACGTGCTCTTCCTTGGCGACGAAGAGCCCGGTTCCGATCAGCGCTGCAATGAGGACGATCCTGAGCAACATCCGCAACCTGCCCGTAGGTGGTCCAGCGAGTATCGGCAGGTTCGGCCTCGCACTCCACCCTCCTCCGCCACGACAGGCCGAAAAGTAGGCTACGAGCCGTGCCGGGACAGCTCATCGACGGGAAGGCGCTCGCCGCGAAGGTGCGCGCGCAGGTCGCGGAGGACGTAGCAGCGTTCGGCGAGCCCGTGTGCCTCGCGACCATCCTCGTCGGCGACGATCCTGCGTCGCACATCTACGTCTCGAAGAAGCACGACGCCTCGCACGAGGCGGGAATCGACTCCCGCGACCATCGCTTCCCGTCGGATACCGCGGAGAGCGAGGTGCTCGAGGTCATCGCCGAGCTCAACGCCGACGACGACGTCGACGGCATCCTCGTCCAGCTTCCGCTGCCCGAGCACATGGACGAGCCGACGGTGACGCGGGCCGTCGACTGGGCGAAGGACGTCGACGGGTTCCATCCGGAGAACGCGGGGAGGCTATTCCTCGGCGAGCCGCATCTCGTGCCCGCCACGCCGCTCGGCGTGATGCGGATGCTCGAGGAGCACGAGGTGCCGCTGCGCGGCAGCGAGGCCGTCGTGATCGGACGCAGCGAGATCGTCGGGAAGCCGATGGCGATGCTGCTCCTCGCCGAGCACGCCACGGTCACGATCTGTCACTCCCGGACCGTCGACGTCGAAGACCACGCCCGTCGCGCCGACGTCCTCGTTGCCGCGGTCGGTCGCCCCGGGCTCGTCACGCCGGACATGGTCAAGCCGGGCGCAACCGTGATCGACGTCGGCGTCACGCGCACGGAGAACGGGATCGTGGGCGACGTGGACAAGTCGGTCGTCGAGGTCGCCGGGCTCATGACGCCGGTCCCGGGCGGCGTCGGGCCCATGACGATCGCGATGCTTCTCGCAAATACGCTCAAGGCCGCACGCCATCGGCGCCTTGGTCTTGCAGTGCCCGGGGCGTAGGCGCTACGGTTTCCTCGTTGTAGTCATCGCGTCGACCCGCTCGAGCGTTTGGCTCGGGGTCGGCGTTTAGCTTGTAGGAGGAAAGTACGTGGAGCAGGGCACCGTCAAGTGGTTTTCGAACGAGAAGGGCTACGGCTTCATCGAGCGCGAGGGTGGCGACGACGTCTTCGTCCACTTCTCCGCGATCGCGATGGACGGCTTCAAGACCCTCACCGAAGGCCAGCGTGTGGAGTTCGAGGTCGTCCAGGGGCCCAAGGGTGCCCAGGCCGCGAACGTCGTCGCAGCAGCGAGCTGACCGAACTCGTATCGACGTTGCGACGGGCTCCCGACAGGGGGCCCGTCGCGTTAGAGAGGATCCCGTAGCGATGGCGATATCCAGAGACGAAGTGCTACACGTCGCGCGCCTCGCGTGGCTCGCGCTGACGGACGAGGAGATCGACCGGCTCACGAAGGAGCTCGATCAGATCCTCGAGGCGGTCGGGATCGTGTCCGAGCTCGACCTCGCCGACGTCCAGCCGACGTCGCACCCGCTCGACCTCGTGAACGTCGAGGACGACGACGTCCCGCGCGACTCGCTGCCGCTCGAGGACGTGCTCGCGAACGCCCCCGACGCGGAGGACGGCCACTTCAAGGTGCCGGCATGGCGGTAGTCGACACGCTGCGGCTCACGGCCGAGGAGGCGAAGGGGCTTCTCGAGCGCGGCGAGGTCTCGGCCCCGGAGCTGCGCGACGCGTACCTCGAGGCGATCGCGGACCGCGACGACGAGCTTCATTGCTATCTGCGCACGGTCGACGACGCGGAGGGCGACGGCGTCCCGATCGCGCTCAAGGACGTCATCTCGACGAAGGGCGTCGAGACGACAGCCGGGTCGAAGATCCTGGCCGGTTACGTCCCCGTGTTCGACTCGACCGTTGCCGAGCGCTGCAAGGCGGCGGGTCTCACGCTGCTCGGCAAGACGAACACCGACGAGTTCGCCATGGGCTCGTCGACGGAGAACTCGGCGTACGGGCCGTCGCGGAACCCGTGGGATCCGGCGCGTGTGCCGGGCGGGTCCGGAGGCGGGTCGGCAGCGGCGGTCACTGCAGGGATGGCGCCGTGGGCGCTCGGATCCGACACCGGCGGCTCCATCAAGCAGCCGTCAGCGCTCTGCGGCAACGTCGGCCTGCGCCCGACCTACGGCACGGTCTCCCGCTACGGCATCGTCGCGTTCGCGTCGAGCCTCGACCAGGTTGGCCCGGTCGCGAAGACGGTCCGCGACGTCGCGCTCCTCTACTCGATCATCGCCGGGCGCGACCCGCTCGACTCGACGACCGCGGAGCTCCCGGAGCCGGTTCGGCTCCCCGACGAGGAGTCGCTCGACGGCGTGCGCATCGGGCTCCCGACCGAGCTGATCGAGGCGGAGGGGATCGAGCCCGGCGTCAGGGACGCGGTCGCCAAGGCGATCGATGCGGCCGAGGGCCTCGGAGCCGAGGTCGGCGAGTGCTCGCTCCCGCGCTCGGTGCGCTACGGGATGCCCTGCTACTACCTCATCGCGCCGGCCGAGGCGTCCTCGAACCTCGCCCGCTACGACGGTGTGCGCTACGGGCCGCGTGCGGACGGCGACAGCTACCAGGAGCTCGTCCAGCGGACGCGCGACGAGGGCTTCGGCGACGAGCCGAAGCGCCGGATCATGCTCGGGACGTACGCGCTCTCCGCCGGCTACTACGACGCGTACTACGGACAGGCGCAGAAGGTCCGCACGCTCATCATCGAGGAGCATCGCGCGGCGTTCGAGCGCTTCGACGTACTCGCCTGCGCGACCTCGCCGACGGTCGCGTTCGCCGTGGGGGAGCGCTCCGCCGACCCGCTCTCCATGTACGCGAGCGACCTGCTGACGATCCCGTCGTGCCTCGCCGGCCTCCCGGGGCTCTCGATCCCCTGCGGGCTCTCGGACGGGCTCCCCGTCGGGCTCCAGCTCGTCGGCCCGCAGTTCGGGGAGAACGCCCTGTTTCGCGTGGGCCATGCGCTCGAGCGCGCCCTCGCGTTCGACACCGTCCCGGAGCGCTGGCGATGAGCGGCTGGGAGACCGTCATCGGGCTCGAGGTGCACGTGCATCTCAAGACCCGCTCGAAGATGTTCTGCCGCTGCCCGGTCGGCTTCGGGGCGGAGCCGAACACGCAGACCTGCCCGGTCTGCCTCGGCTTCCCGGGCGCCCTGCCGGTCGCGAACCGAAAGGCGGTCGAGTGGACGATCAAGCTCGGCCTCGCGCTCGGGTGCGACATCGCCGAGCAGGCGGTGTTCGCGCGGAAGAACTACTTCTATCCCGATCTCCCCAAGGGCTATCAGATCTCACAGTACGATCGGCCGCTTTGCGTTGACGGCAATTTGCTCGTACCCGCAGCGGAAGGCGGCAATTCGGTAGGGATCGTGCGCGCCCACCTCGAGGAGGACGCCGCGAAGACGGTCCATGTCGGCGGGCGCACCGGCCGTGTCGGAGGGGCGGACTACTCGCTCGTGGACTACAACCGCGGCGGCACGCCGCTCGTCGAGATCGTCACGGCGCCCGACATCCGCGGCGCGGAGGACGCGAAGCGGTTCCTGCAGCTCCTCAGGCAGACGATCGTCGAGCTGGGCGTCTCGGACGCGGAAATGGAGAAGGGGACGCTGCGGGTCGACGCGAACGTCTCGGTCCGCCCGGAGGGGTCGGATGAGCTCCGGACGCGCACCGAGATCAAGAACATGAACTCGTTCAACTTCATCGCACGCGGGATCGAGGCCGAGGTCGAGCGCCAGATCGGCGTCTGGGAGAGCGGGGGAGAGGTGCAGCAGCAGACCTACGACTTCGACGCCTCGAGCGGAACGCTGTCTGCGCGCCGCGCGAAGGAGGAGGCTGACGACTACCGCTACTTCCCCGAACCGGACCTCGTCCCGGTCGAGCCGGCCCGCGAGCTCGTCGAGGCGCTCCGCTCGGAGCTTCCGGAGCTTCCGGCCGACCGCATACGGCGTCTGGCAGGCGAGCTCGATCTCGAGCGCGCCACGGTGCTCGTCACCGGTGGGCTCGACAGGCTCTGGGGGGAAACGGTCGCCGCCGGCGCAGACCGCGTCGGGGCGGCGAACGTCATCGCGAACTCGCTCGTCGGCGCCGGCGTCGATCCGGGAGCCGTCGCTCCCGCGGAGCTTGCGAAGCTCGTGGAGGCGCGCGACCGCATCCCGCGCAGTGCGTTCGACGAGGCGATCGCGGGTCTCGGTGACGCGGGTTTCTCGGCCGACCCGTACCTCGCGCAGGAGGCCGTCTCCGACACTGCGGAGCTCGAGCCCGTCGTCGCCCGCATCCTCGAGGCCAACCCCGGCCAGGTGGAGGCGTACCGCGGCGGGAAGGAAGGACTGCTCGGGTTCTTCGTCGGCCAGGTGATGAAGGAGACGGACGGGCAGGCGAACCCGCGCGTCGTCTCCGAGCTCGTCAGGGCCAAGCTCTCCGGCTAGCAACCCGCACGTCGACCCCTCGGCCGCCGAACCGGACAGCGGTCCCGGCCGAACCAGGCCGGACCGCTACCTCCGGAAAGGAGAGGGCATGAAGAGGGGCATCACGCTCCTGGCGCTCATCGTGGGCGTGGGAGCAACGGCAGCGGCGGCCGCCTTCACGGGAGTCATCGGGCCGTCAACGGCGGCGGCGTCGAGCCACCGCGAGGCGCCCTTGATCGGCGACGACCCGGCTGCGGACAACACGGACGTGTACGCGTTCGTGAGCCCGGACAAGCCGAACACCGTCACGATCATCGCCAACTACATCCCGCTCGAGGATCCTGCGGGCGGGCCCAACTACTACCGCTTCGACCCGAGCGTGCTCTACGAGGTCCACGTCGACAACGACGGGAACGCGCGGGACGACGTCACGTACCAGTTCCGGTTCAAGACGTCGATCGGCAACCGGAACACGTTCCTCTACAACACGGGGCCGGTCACGTCTCCGACGGATCCGGACCTGAACGTCAAGCAGACGTACACCGTGACCCGCGTGACGCGTGACAGTCGGACGACGCTCGGCTCCGACATCCCGGTTCCGCCGGTGAACATCGGGCCGCGCTCGAACCCGACGTACGACGCGTTCCAGGGCGTCACGGATCTCGGCGGCGGCCGCAAGGTCTTCGCCGGGCCGCGTGACGACCCGTTCTTCGTCGACCTCGGGTCGATCTTCGACCTGGCCGGGCTCCGCCCGTTCAACGCGGCGCACCTGATCCCGCTCGCGACCGCGCCGGGGCAGGACGGGGTCCTGAACTACAACACGCACACGATCGCCATCCAGGTGCCGAAGACGGATCTCCTCCGCGCTCCGGCGGCCGACGGGACGATCGGGGTCTACGCCAGTGCCAGCCGGCGGAAGATCAGCGTCCTCCGCGGCGACGGCACGATCGACTCGAACGGGCCGTTCGTGCAGGTCTCGCGGCTCGGCAACCCGCTCGTGAACGAGGTGCTGATCCCGCTCGGGAAGAAGGACCTCTGGAACGCGTCGGAGCCGAGGAACGACGCGGACTTCGTCGACCGGTACACGAGCCCAGAGCTCGCCGGGCTCGTGAACCTGCTCTACCCGGTGCTGCCGGACGCCCCGACGATGAACCGCCAGGATCTCGTTGCGGTTCTCCTGACGGGCATCCCGGGCCTGAACTCCACCGGGGACCGGAAGGCCGATCTCCTGCGGCTGAACACGGCGATCGCGCCGACGGCGAGTCCGAGCCCGCTCGGGGCGCTCGCCGGTGACTTCCAGGGCTTCCCGAACGGGCGGAGGCTCGCGGACGACGTCACCGACATCGAGCTGCGGGCTGTCGCCTGCGGCTACGGGCCGATCCTGGCCGGAGCGCTCGGGCTCTGCAACCTGTCGCCGAACAACGCGATCGGCGACGGGGTGGACGCGAACGAGAACACGTTCCTGAACGCGTTCCCATACGTCGCGGCACCCAACCGCGGCTACGAGCACACGGGTCACCGGTAGGCCCTGGGGAGAGGTGGAGGCTCGGCGATGCGACGCATGACGGCACTCCTCGTGGGCGGCGCGACTGCGGCGGCGCTCGCCCTCGGGGCGCTGGTCGGCGGCGTTCTCGCCGAGTCTCCATTCGGACAGTCGTCTTCTGCCGCGCCGGTCGCCGGATCCCCTTCCCCGGGCCCGGCCCTTGCTGACCGGGTGTTGACCGGCGCGGCGGGAGGCGTGGCGGCGCAGACCATCGCCCGCCTCGAGGACGAGAACCGCGCTCGTCCGGGCGACGCCGACCTGCTCCTCGCGCTCGGCTTCGCATACCAGGTGCGCTGGCGTGAGTCCGCGGACGCGAGCTACCTGCCTCGCTCGGAATCCGCGCTACACGCGGCCCTGCGGGTGCGGGCAGACGACCCGAACGCCGTGCTGGGACTCGGCTCGCTCGCCCTCATCCGGCACGAGTTCCGTGCGGCCCTGCGCCTCGGACTGCGGGCGAAGCGGCTGCTGCCGGGGTCGGCCCGCCCGTACGGCGTGATCGGCGACGCGCTCGTCGAGCTCGGACGATACGACGAGGCATTTGCAGCTTTCGACCGGATGGTCTCGCTTCGTCCGAGTCTCGGCTCGTACGCACGCGTCGCGTACGCGCGCGAGCTCACCGGGGACCTCGTGGGTGCGCTCGAGGCCATGCGACTCGCCCGCGAGGCGGCCGCGGGGGAGCCAGAACCCACGGCCTGGTCGCTCGTCGAGCTCTCGAAGCTCGAGCTGACGCTCGGCCGCGTCCCGCAGGCGCGACGCCACGTCCGGCAGGCGCTCCGGATCTTCCCGGGCTATGCCTCCGCCCGCTACGAGCTTGCGCGGGTTGAGGTAGCTGCCGGCCGTGCGCACGCCGCGACCGAGGCCGCACGCCGCGCGGCCGAAGCCGTGCCGACGACCGCGGCCGTGAGTCTGCTCGCCGACCTTCTCGACCGGGCCGGCAGGGCGCGCGAGGCGCGACTGCAACGCGCGACGGTGATGGTCGTCGAGCGGCTCCTGCGTGCCAACGGTGTCCGTGTCGATCTCGAGTCGGCCGTGTACCGCGCCGACCGCGGTCTCGACGCAGGCAGGACCGTCGCGCTCGCGCGCCTGGCCCGGGCCGAGCGTCCTTCGATCTACGGGGACGACGCACTCGGTTGGGCACTCGCGCGCGCGGGGCGGTGCGGCGAAGCGCTCGAATGGTCGACCCGCGCCCTCCGCCTCGGCACGAGGGACCCGCTGCTCTTCTTCCACCGCGGGTACGCCGAGGGCTGCGCCGGCGATGGATCCGCCATGCGAACGTGGTACGGGCGCGCACTCGAGCTCAACCCGGAGTTCTCCGTACGCTGGGCGCCGGTCGCTCGGGCGTCGCTCGGGTCCTGATCCTTCCGGGAAGCCCCGGCGCCATCCGTATCATCCGCGCGGCGTGGCGCGAACCGTCCCGACCCGTGGAGGCAGAGGATGAGGCGTGTCGTACCGATCGCAGCACTGCTCGTCGTCCTCCTGACGCTCGCCGCGTGCGGCGCCGACGACGAGGCCGGCACGACGGCGACCACGACCGAGACCCAGACCGAGACGACTCCTCCGCCTCCGCCCCCTCAGCCGCCGCCTCCGCCGGCGCCCGCGCCGCCGACGACGGTGCGCGTCGTCGTCCGCGGAGGAGTCCCTGCGGGCGGCATCGTGCGCGCCAGTACCGACAAGGGCGACGGCGTGGTCGTTCTCGTGAGGTCCGATGTCGCCGACGAGGTGCACGTCCACGGCTACGACCTCATGCGCGACGTCGCGCCCGGAGCCCCGGCGCGCATCGCCTTCCAGGCGACGATTCCGGGCCGTTTCGAGATCGAGCTCGAGGATCGCGGCGTACAGATCGCCGAGTTGACCGTCAACCCGTGATCTTCATCGCGCACGGGATCGGGGGCGTTCGCGACCTCCCGGTCCCGGACTCGTTCTTCTTCGCGGGGGCCTCGATCGTCCTGGTCGTCTCGTTCGTCGCGCTCGGGATCCTCTGGCCCACGCCGCAGCTCGAACGCCGATCGGGCGGCCGGCTCCTCGCACACGCACTCGACCGCGTCTTCCTCTCGCGGGCGCTTCGTGTGGTCCTGCAGACGTTCTCCGCCCTGCTGCTCGTCGTCACGCTCTGGTCGGCGCTGTGGGGCACGACGATCTCGCTCGAGAACTTCGCGCCGACATTCATCTACGTCATCTTCTGGCTCGGGATCCCGCTTCTCACCGTCCTCTTTGGCAACGTCTGGAGCGTCCTCTCCCCGTGGCGCGCGATCGCCGATTTCGTCGTCTGGCTGATCGAGCTCGGAGGGCGTCAGGCGTCGCCGCTCTTCGGGTACCCGCAACGCCTCGGACGGTACCCGGCCGCGTTCGCCCTCTTCTCGTTCGTCGCTCTCGAGCTCGCCCACCCGCGCCCGGCCGACCCGCGCGTGCTCGGTGTCGCCGTTGCCCTCTACACGTACTGGGCGCTCGCGGGCATGGCCGTGTTCGGACGGTCGGCATGGACGGACGGGGGCGAGGGCTTCGCCGCCGCGTTCGGGCTTCTCGCACGCATTGCCCCGATCAGGCTGCGGGACGGGCGGATCGCGCTGCGATGGCCTTTCACGGGCCTGGCGGGCGCGGATCCCACCACCGGAACGCTCGCGGTCATCGCGGTGATGCTCGGCTCGACGAGCTTCGACGGCTTCAGCAGGACGACGATCTGGCAGGACCGTCTGACGAACGTGCGCGAGCACCTCGTGGACGTTCCGACCTGGCGCGCCGATCTGACGATCTCGCTCGTCAACGCCGCGGGGCTCCTCGTCTTCGTCGTGGCGGTCGCGGTCGCCTACCTCGCGGCGATGGCGGTCGCCGCGCGGCTCGTCCGGCAACCGGTGCGCTCACTCGTGCCGGAGTTCCTGCTCTCGCTGGTCCCGATTGCGTTCGCGTACCTGCTGGCGCACTACTTCTCGCTGTTCCTGATCCAGGGGCAGTTCATCATCCCGCTCGCCTCCGACCCGCTCGGGCGCGGCTGGGACGTCTTCGGGACCGCGGACTTCCAGCCGAACTACTCGATCGTCTCACCCGAGACCGTCTGGTACGTGCAGTGGTTCGGGCTCGTGATCGGACACGTCGCCGGGCTGGCGATCGCGCATGACCGCGCGGTGTCGCTGTTCCCTCGTCGGAGCGACGCTCTACGCTCTCAGTGCCCGATGCTCGTGCTGATGGTGCTGTTCACGGTCGGTGGCCTGTGGCTTCTCAACCAGGGCTGATCCACGCGGTCCTCGCGCACGGGGGCGTCCCGGGGGCGATCGCGGAAGCTGCGATCGCGCTCGCCGTCGTCGGGCTCTTCGCCGGCATCTGGCTCCGCGAGCGGAGCGCGCGCAAGGCGGACGAGGAGTTGGAGCTCAGGGACTCCGACCGGGAGTAGGCGCAACGAACCCCAGGTAGAGCAGGATCGCCGCGCTCGCGAGGATCGGCGCGAGCGCACCGACACCGAGCCCGCCGAGCGCGCTTCCGAGAGCCGCAACGCCGACTCCCGCGAGGATGAGAGCGTTCCCGAGAGGACGCCGGCGGATCGTCGCGAGCGCAACCGCGACCACGGCGACCGTCCCGACGGAGTTGCCGACGATCGCGAGCACGCGCGCCGGCCAGAGGTCGAACACGTCCTGCGCATCGGGCACGTCGGTTCCCGAGAGCTCGAGCTGGAGCGGAACGGCGATGGCGACGCCGATCGCGAGCCCCGCGTACACGAGGCCGACGGGCGCGGCGAGGCGGCGGCCGACGAGGAGGAGCGAACCGACGCCGAGGAGCGGCGCTGTCAGTAGCGCTCCGCCGAGGTAGTAGAGCCGAAAGGACGCCTCGTTCCACCCGGCCGCAGCGCCCCATGCGAGCGCACCCGCGGCGACCGCATAGGCGCCGAGCGCGGCCGCCCAGGCGGCGAAGGCGGCGCTCCGGCGGTCGAGTGCGCGGCGCACGAGCTCCGCGGACAGGCGCAGCGATATCAGTGCCGCCGCGAAGGCGAGGAGGGCGTCCACGCGGGGGACTGTAGACCGGCGGCGCGGGGCGGAAACCCGCATGGCTATGAGAAGAATGCTCCGGTACCCTCCTCGGCGTGGGAAGGCAGGCAGCGGTGGGGGTGGTTGTCCTCACCATGCTCGTATTCGCCCTGACGCCTGGCGACGCGGCGACGCCGAAGCGCGACTACGCGTCCGCCGCATGGTCGGTCCTGCCGCCCGGCGAGAACGGCAGCCTCACGTTCAACCGGAACACGCGGGACCAAGCCGCCCTCTACGACGGGCTCACGGTGCTCGGCGGCAACGTCGCACCGGCCGACATCGGCCGCTACTTCAAGCCCGCGCCGCTCGGTCTCGGAAAGGATCGCGCTCGAACCCGGGACGA
Organism: uncultured Actinomycetes bacterium; assembly: GCA_963815895.1. Taxonomy (GTDB): domain Bacteria; phylum Actinomycetota; class Thermoleophilia; order Gaiellales; family Gaiellaceae; genus GMQP-bins7. The sequence goes on from CAWFIP010000003.1 coordinate 186,372, forward strand.
GCCCCGCGGCGGCGTGACGGTCGTTCGCGACAGCTTCGGGGTCGCTCACATCACCGGGAAGACGGAGGCGGACGTGGCGTTCGGTGCCGGCTGGGTCACGGCGGAGGACCGCGGCACGCTCCTCCAGCTCCTCCGGGGACCAGCGCGGATCGCGGCCCTCGACGTCCCGGGTCTCGACCCGTTCGAGGTCGCGTTCTCGGGGCGGAACTTCGTCCCTAGCCGGGAGGCGGAGGCATTCCTCTCCAATCAGGTGGATGCGCTCCGGTCGCTCGGCCCGAAGGGCCGGAGCATCCTCGCGATCATGCGTGCGTACGCCGCGGGGATCAATGCGTGGAACCGGCTGAACAGCGTTCCCGCTGCGCAGTTCACGACGAACGACGTCATCGCGCTGACGGCCCTCGTCGCGTCCCGCTTCGGACAGAACGGCGGGCGCGAGGTCCAGAACGCGATGTTCCTGGACGCGCTCGCCAAGCGGTTCGGCCCGGATGACGCGCGTCGGGTCTTCGCAGACCTGCGTTCGGCGAACGACCCGGAGGCGCCGTTCACGCTGAAGAACGCGTTCCCGTATCACCTTCCTCCTGCGTCGGCTCCCGGGAGCGTCGTCGTCGACGACGGCAGCTTCACGGGCGTCCCCCCGACGCAGCCTCCAGCGGCGTCGAATGCCGTCCTGATCGGTGCGAAGCGCTCCCGAACAGGCCACCCGATCTTCCTTGCGGGGCCGCAGGTCGGATACTTCTTCCCGCAGTTCTTCGCGGAGATGGAGCTCTCCGGCGCCGGCTTCGCCACCCGCGGCGCAGTGTTCCCGGGGGTGCCGTTCGTCGTCGTCGGCCGCGGGCCGGACTTCGCATGGAGCGCAACTGCGTCGCAGGCCGACAACGTGGACCTGTTCGTCGAGACGCTCTGCGACGACGATCTCCACTACCTCTACCGTGGCCAGTGCGTCGTGATGCGCCGCGTTCCGGCGGGGTCTCTCCGGGCTCCCCGAGCGCCCGACCAGCCGGTCGCGTACTACGAGACGACGCACGGGCCCGTGCTCGGTTACGCGACGGTGGGAGGGAGGCGCGTCGCGATCTCGATGCAGCGCTCGACGCGAGGGCGCGAGATTGTCAGCGCGCCGGCGCTCTACGACCTGAACACGGCACGCGTCTCGTCCGCGAAGCAGTTCCTCCAGACCATGAACGGCGTGGAGTTCACGCTGAACTGGTTCTACGCCGACGACCGCGATATCGCGTTCTTCTCGAGCGGGCGGCTTCCCCGGCGCGCGCCCGGGATCGACCCTGGGCTCCCGACCGCGGGCACGGGCGAGTACGACTGGCGTGGCTTCATGCCCTTCGCGGCGCATGCGCGGGCGGTCAACCCGGCCTCCGGGATCATCGTCAACTGGAACAACCGGCCGGCGCCGGACGTCGGCGCGGCGGACTCGAACTTCGCGTACGGGCCGGTGCAGCGGGTCGAGCTCCTCACGACAGAGCTCGCGCGGAAGCAGAAGCACACGCTCGCCAGCGTGACCTCGGCGATGAACAAGGCAGCGACGCAGGACCTGCGTGTGGCGCTCCTCTGGCCGCTGGTGCGCGATGTCCTCCGTGCCGGGCCCGCGCCGACCGAGCGGGCCGAGGCGGCCGCCGCGCTCGTCGACGCGTGGGCGTCCGCCGGCGGAAGCCGCCTCGACGCCGACCTCGACGGCCGGATCGACGCGCCAGGCGCCGCCGTTCTCGACGCGGCGTGGCCGCGTCTCTCCGACGCCGTTCTCGCGCCGCTTCTCGGTCCGCTCACCGCCCGTCTCGCAGCGCTCAACCCGAGGAGCGACGATCCCGGGCCCTCGGGATCCGCGTACGGCGCGGGCTGGTACGGGTACATGGACAAGGACCTGCGGACGCTCCTCGGTCGTCCGGTTCGCGGCGCGTACTCGCGTCGCTACTGCGGGGCCGCGGATCCGGTTGCCTGCCGCGAGGCGCTCTGGGCCGCCGTCGACGACGCAGCTGCGGAGCTCGAGGCCGTTCAGGGCTCCGATCCGTCTCGCTGGCGGGCCGATTCGACGCGCGAGCGGATCCGGTTCACGTCGGCTTCGTTCAGGGACTCGATGCGCTGGACGAATCGCCCGACGTTCCAGCAGCTGCTCACGTTCTCCGGCCATCGCCCGCGCTGAGCGGCGTTCGCATCGTCGTCCGCCGCTAGGCTCACAGCCAATGGCGGGAAAGCGCTATCTCATGGCTCCTGGGCCGACTCCGGTGCCCCCCGAGGTGCTCGAGGCGAGCGCGCGACCCGTGCTCCATCACCGCGGCCCGGACTTCCGCGAGCTCATGCTGCGCTGCCTCGGCCGTCTGCGCGAGGTGTGCCGGACGCAGAACGACGTGCTGCTCTTCACCGCCTCGGGCTCGGGAGCATTCGAGTCGGCCGTGGTCAACCTCCTGTCGCCCGGCGACCGCGTCCTCGTCGTATCCGCCGGGGAGTTCGGCGAGCGCTGGGCCAGGCTCGCGGCGACCTACGGCGCCGACGTGCAGTCGCTTCGCTACGAGTGGGGCGAGACCCCGCAACCGGACGACCTCCGCGCGAAGCTCGCGGAGACGGGCGCCGAGACCGTGGTCCTCGTGCACTCGGAGACGTCGACCGGCGTCGTCGCCGACGTCGAGGCGCTCGGACGCGTCGTCGCCGAGACAGGTGCGCTCACGGTCGTGGACGCGGTGTCGAGCCTCGGCGCCGTGCCGCTCGAGACCGATGCCTGGGGCCTCGACGTCGTGGTCGCGGGCTCGCAGAAGGCGCTCATGACGCCGCCCGGCCTCTCGGTCGTGACGGTCTCGCCGAAGGCCTGGGAGCGCGCCGCGCGCTCCACGACGCCGCGGTTCTATTTCGACTGGGAGAAGCTCCGAAAGGCACTCGAGGCCGGAAGCACGCCGTTCACGCCCGCCGTCTCCCTCGTCGTGGCGCTCGACGCCGCACTCGCGCTCCTGCTCGAGGAGGGCCTCGAGAACGCGTTCGCCCGTCACGCTGCGCTCGGCCGCGCCTGCCGCGAGGGCGCGAAGGCCATGGGCCTCGAGCTCTTCTCGCCGGACGAGGAGCGCTCCGCGATCGTGACGGCGATCCTCACCCCCGAGGGCGTGAATGCCAAGGAGCTCGTGCTCGCGCTTCGCGACCGGTTCGGGATCACGGTCGCAGGCGGCCACGGGGAGCTCGGCGAGCGGATGTTCCGGATCGGCCACATCGGCTACTACGACGTGTTCGACATCACGACCGCGCTCGGCGCCGTCGAGACGCTCCTCGTGGAGGGCGGAGTCGAGCTCGAGCGGGGCGCGGGGGTCGCGCGTGCGCTCGAGGCCTACGGGGACTCCGTGCGTGTCGGCTGACGCCGCGCCCGCTCGACTTCGCGTTCTCGTACGCGAGCCAATCGCGGAGCCCGGGGTCGAGCTCCTCAAGAGCAAGTTCGACGTCGTGGAGGACGGGACGACCGACCTCGCGTCGGTGATCGGCGACTTCGACGCGATCGTCATCCGCTCGGCGACGACGCTCGACGCACCGCTGATCGAGCTCGCCGAACGGCTCAAGGTCATCGGCCGTGCGGGCGTGGGGATCGACAACGTCGACGTGGACGCCGCCACGCGGCGCGGGATCGTGGTGGCGAACGCGCCCGAGTCGACGGTCGTCTCGGCGGCCGAGCACACGGTCGCGCTCATGCTGGCGCTCGCACGCAACGTCCCGCAGGCGCACAGCGCACTCAAGGCCGGGCGGTGGGAACGGCCGAAGTTCGCCGGGATCGAGCTCGCGGGGAAGACGCTCGGCGTGCTCGGGCTGGGGCGGATCGGGAAGGAGGTCGCGAGGCGTGCCCTCGCGCTGGGGATGCGCGTGCTCGCGTACGACCCCTTCGTCGCTCTCGACCGGTTCCGAGAGCTCGGCGTGGAGTCGGCGACGCTCGAAGAGGTGTACGCGGCGGCGGATGTGATCACGCTCCACCTCCCGTTGAACGACGAGACGAAGCGTGTCCTCGACGCCGAGGCGTTCGCGGCGATGCGCGACGGCGTGCGGATCGTGAACGCCGCCCGCGGGGAGCTCGTGGACGAGGCCGCGCTCACCGAGGCGATCCGCTCGGGGAAGGTCGCGGGCGCCGCGCTCGACGTCTTCGGAGAGGAGCCCTACTCGGGCCCGCTGCTCGAGCTCGACCAGGTCGTCGTGACGCCGCATCTCGCGGCGTCGACAGCCGAGGCGCAGGACCGGGCGGGCTTGATCATCGCCGAGCAGGTCGTCTCCGCGCTCGAGGGCGGTCTCGTGGCCACCGCCGTGAACATCCCGATCGTCGATCAGTCGGATCTCGAGGTCCTCGGCCCGTACATCCCGCTCGCGGCGAAGCTCGGGCGGCTCGCCTCCTCGCTCGTCACGGGAAGGCCGAGCAGGATCGAGGTCGCGGCGCACGGCCCGCTCTCGGAGTACGACACCCGGCTGCTCACCGTGGCCGCCCTGAACGGCGTCTTCCAGGGTCGCGTCGACCAGGCGGTGAACTACGTGAACGCCCCGATCATCGCGGCGGAGCGGGGACTGGAGGTCTCCGAGCAGCGCTTCGCCTCGTCCCAGCGCTACATCAACCTCGTCCGGCTCCTGGTCGTCGCGGACGGCGAGGAGATCGAGGTCTCCGGGACGACCGTCGGGCCTGAGCACCGTCTCTTCCTCGCCGGCGCGCTGGGGTACGCGATCGACATCGAGCTTGCGCCGCTCATGGTCTTCCTCGGCTACGAGGACATGCCCGGCGTCATCGGTCGTGTGGGAACGATGCTCGGCGAGGCCGGTGTCAACATCGCGAACATGGCGGTGTCCCGCACAGGCGAGGGCGGGAAGGCGCTCATGGCCTTCTCGATCGACTCACCGGCGACGCCCGACCTCGTCGAGCGCATCCGGGACGCCGGCTTCGTGGACGCCCGGTTCATCGACCTCGGCTGACGCCGCCCGGGACCTGCGGCAGTCCCGGCGGTGGGGGTAGTCTGCGCGTGGTGTCGACCTGGCCCGACCCCGTCGAACGGGTCTCCTCCTTTCTCCGCGAGGCGGGTGCCGAAGCGCGGATCGAGGAATTCCCGGAAGGCACGCCGACGGCTGCCGACGCCGCTGCAGCGGTGGGCTGCGAGCTCGCCCAGATCGTGAAGTCGATGGTCGTGATGTGCGACTCGACCGCCGTGCTGGCGCTCGTCCCGGGCGACCGCAGGTGCGATCCGCAGAAGGTCGCGCGCGCGGTTGGCGCCGAGTCCGCGCGGGTCGCGCGCGGGGGAGAGGTCGAGAAGGCGACAGGCTTCGCCCCGGGCGCTGTCGCACCGTTCGCGCTCTCGCGCGTGAGCACGGTCCTGCTCGATCGCACGCTGCTCGGGCACCCGATCGTGTGGGCGGGCGCGGGCTCGTCACAGCACATCGTCGGCATCGCCCCGGTCGAGCTCGCGCGCCTCGCGCGCGCGCGGCCTGTGGACGTGGTGGAGGACCGACCGTACGATTTTCAGACCGGCGGGAGCGCCGGCGTCGAGGCCAACCCGAAGGAGCGCTAACTCCATGCAAGAGACCGAGAAGATCTGGATGAACGGGGAGCTCGTGGACTGGGCCGACGCCAAGGTCCACGTTGGCGTGCACGGGCTGCACTACGGCACGGGCGTGTTCGAGGGTGTCCGCTGCTACGACACCGCCAAGGGCCCCGCGATCTTCCGTCTGCGCGAGCATCTCGAGCGCCTCGACGCCTCCGCGCGAATCCTTTTCATGGAGATGCCCTACTCGACCGACGAGCTTCGCGAGGGGACGCACGAGCTCGTCGCGACCAACGGTCTCGCGTCGTGCTACATCCGTCCGATCGCGTTCTACGGCTACAGCGAGCTCGGCGTCGCTGCCACCGACAATCCGATCGACGTCGCGATCATGAGCTGGCCGTGGGGCGCGTACCTCGGCGCGGACAGCCAGTCGCAGGGCATCACAGCCACGATCTCGAGCTGGGAGCGAGTCGGGCCCAACGTGATCCCACACGCCGCGAAGGCGACGGGCGTCTACCTCAACTCGATGCTCGCGACGACGGAAGCCCGCCGAGCCGGCTACGACGAGGCGATCATGCTCGCGGCCAGCGGCCACATTGCGGACGGGCCAGGGGAGACGATCTTCGTTGTGCGCGACGGAGTCATCAGCACGCCGCACCTCGGGCACTCGATCCTTCCAGGCATCACGCGCCACTCGGTGATCGAGATCGCGCGTGCGCTCGGCTACACGGTCGAGGACACCTCACTCATCCGCAGCGACCTCTACCTCGCTGACGAGGTCTTCATGGTGGGCACGGCCGCCGAGGTGACGCCGGTGCGGTCCATCGACGGCCGCCACATCGGGGTCGGCCCCGTCACGCTCGAGCTACAGAAGACCTACCTGGCCGCCGTGAACGGCCTCGACGAGCGCTGGACCGACTGGCTCGACGTCGTCGAGATGGCGCCCGCCCGAGCGTGAAGGAAGCCACCCGGCGCGTCGGCCTGAGCGCGCCCTGGGTCGGCGATCGTGAGGAGGAGCTCGTCGCCGAGGTGCTCGGGTCGGGACGCCTCTCGCTCGGCCCGACGATCGACCGCTTCGAGGAGGCGTTCGCGGAGGTGGTCGCGGCGCCGCATGCTGCGGCGGTGTCGAGTGGCACCTCGGGTCTCCACCTCCTCTGTGTCACCGCGGGAATCGGGCCGGGCGACGAGGTGGTAACGAGCCCGTACTCGTTCGTCGCCTCCGCGAACTGCGCGATCTACGAGGGCGCGATCCCCGTGTTCGCGGACGTGGACGCGCGGACGCTCAACCTCGACCCCGCAGCAGTCGAGGCGGCGGTGACCGTGCGCACGAAGGCCGTCGTCGCTGTCGACATCTACGGCTACCCGTGCGAGCTCGACGAGCTCAAGGCGATCTGCGACCGGCACGGGCTGGCGCTCATCCAGGACGCATGCGAGGCGCTCGGAGCCCGGTACAAGGGCGAGCCGGTGGGGTCGCAGGGCCCGTCCGCCGTGTTCGCCTTCTACCCCAACAAGCAGATCACGACGGGCGAGGGCGGGATGGTGACGACGCATTCGGAGGAGGAGCACCGGCTCCTCGTCAGCCTCCGGAACCAGGGACGCGCGGACGGCGGAGGGTGGCTCGAGCACGCGCGGCTCGGGTTCAATTACCGGATCGACGACATCCGCGCCGCGATCGGGATCGGACAGCTCGAGAGGCTTCCCGAGATCCTCGAGCTTCGGGGTGCGCGCGGCGGCCCGCTACGGCGAGCTGCTCGCAGGCATCGAGGGGCTCGAGCTCCCGTGCGACGACGACGCGGATCACGAGCGCTCGTGGTTCGTCTACGTCATCGCGTTGCCTCGAGGCACGGATCGTGAGGCCGTGATCGCAGTGCTCGAAGAACGGGGCGTCCAGACGGCGCGCTACCTCCCGTGCATCCACCTCCAGCCGTACATGCGCGAGCGGTACGGGTTCCGGGAAGGGCTCTGCCCGGTCGCGGAGGACGCGAGCGCGCGCACGCTCGCGCTCCCGTTCCACACCCGGATCGAGGAGGACGACCAGGCGTACGTCGTCGAGGCCCTCCGGGCGGCGCTCGACCAGTGAACAGAGGTGCGTCCCAGGGCGAGGGGATCGCCGTCTGGGGACTGCACCTCGCAAACCTCGTTGCGGTTCTCGTCGTGTACTCCCGGCTGGATCCGAACGAGACGTACGAGGTCTCGCGCTCCGGTCTCGACGGCGGGCTGAGCCGTGCGCTCGTCCTGCTCAACTTCCCGATCGCGCTCGCCGCGCTCGCGCTCACGCTGCTCGCGCTCGACGCGCTCCCGCGTCGCGCGTGGCTCGTCGGAGCGCCCGCGCTCGCACTCTGCGCCGTGGTCGGCTGGCCCGGCGTCATCGACCCGCACGATCTCGACGCTCGTCCCGTCAATGTGATCCCTGCCGCGGGCGTGGTGCTCGCCTTCGGGCTGACCATCGCCGCCGGCCGGAGAGCCGGCTGGAGCTTCGCCGCGGCGCGCACGGGCGATCGTGCCCGGATCGTCGTGGCGATCGTGCTCGTCGCCGTCTCGATCCCGTGGATCACGGCTGCGGTCGGCGTGCACTTCCCGCAGGGCCTCTTCCTCACCAGCGAGCTGTATGCCGAGCCCGGAGAGGAGGCACGAGCCGCGGTCCACCTCGGCCAGCATCACTCGACGGCCGGGTTTCTCCTCGCTCTGTCGGCGCTGCTGCTCTCCCGGCCGCTCCTCACGGGACGCCGGCTCCGCACTGCGTATGCCGTCCTCGTGTGCCTGATGCTCGCCTACGGCGTCGCGAACGTCGTCAACGACTTCTGGCACGAGCAGGTCGTGAAGCGCGGTTGGTCGTCGTGGGACGTCCCGGAGGCGACGCAGCCGGGGCTCAACCTCACGTGGGCTCTCGTCCTCGTCGCAACCGTCGCGCTCTACGCCGGAGGGTTCGCGCGGCCGCGCCCCGCGGACGAGAGGCTGCAACCGGCGATAATCAGCTAGATGACGGCGCCCCGCATGGTGTTCCTCGGCTTCGGAAAGTACGCGCGCGCGGACAAGATCTACGCCCTGGAGCCGATCGTCGGTGACGATCGGGGAGGCGGACGCCGTACCCGCGTCTGGATCGAGGGCGTCGAGGAGCCGCTCGTCGCGTCCCGGACGGAGCGGACGATCCTCCACGACATGGGGCACGAGGCCGGCGACTCGGCCCTGCTCGACGGCGCGCTCGACCTCGCCGAACGGCTCGCCTCCGCCGCGGAGGAGGGTCGCGTCGACCTCGGTGACCTCGGCCGTCGCGCGCGCCGCCTGCTCGCGGCAACCGCGCGTCCGGGCGAGAACGAACAGCTCTTCTGAGGCCGTCCGAGCCCGAGCCTCCGGTGGAGTCGGCGACCGCGGCGATCGACGCCGCGTGGTTCGGCGAGCTCTTCTCCCGGAGCGTGCACGAGGTCGCGCGGGAGCTCGTCGGCTGCGTGCTGCTCGTGGACGGAGTCGGTGGCGTGATCGTCGAGACCGAGGCTTACTCGCCTGACGACTCGGCCAGCCACGCGTACCGGGGGCAGACGCCGAGGAACGCGGCGATGTTCGGGCCGCCGGGCCGCCTCTACGTCTACCGGTCGTACGGGATCCACTGGTGCGCGAACGTCGTCTGCGAGCCGGAGGGGATCGGCGCCGCCGTGCTCCTACGTGCACTCGAGCCGACCGTCGGGCTCGAGATGATGGCCGCCCGTCGCGGCCTTGCCGACCCCAGGCTGCTGTGCTCGGGGCCCGGACGGCTGACGCAGGCGCTCGGTATCGGCGGGGAGCACGACGGGTGCGCGCTCGACCAGGCTCCGTTCTCGCTGCTGCCTCGGGTCGAGGAGCCGGATGTCGTCACCGGCCCGCGGGTCGGGATCTCGAGCGCGACCGACCTGCCCTGGCGCTACGCGCTCGTGGGCTCTGCGTTCGTCAGCCGTCCCCGACCACGAGCTTGACGACGAGCCCGGGCGCGACGGTGACGCCCGCCGACGGGCTCTGCCGCAGGACCGTGCCGGCGTCGCCGTCGGACGTGACCACGCGCCCGCGGAGCCGCAGACGCTTGAGCTCGCGGCCGACGTCGGCGGCGCTCGATCCGACGAAGTTCGGAAGAATCCCGTAGCGGGCCTTCGAGACCACGAGCGTCACGTCGTCGTTCGCCGACAGTCCGCCGCCGCGCGGCATCTGGTCGAGAACCGTCCCCGGGGTCTTGCCCGCTCGCGCCGGCTTGTACACGAGCCGTGCGCCGAGCGGCTGCGCGGCGAGCAACGCGACAGCCGAGGCCTCGCGCATGCCGATCACGCTCGGAACCGAGACCTCGTTGGGCTTGCAGTCCGCGACGTCCTCCGGGAGATGTCCCGAGACGAAGACGATGAGCTTCGCGCCCCGGCAGTACTGGTTGTCGCGGACCCAGTTGCCTCCGCGCTTCACGACCCACATCGGAACCGCGCCGAGGTACGGGGCGCTGTCGAACGACGTGTCCTCCGCGGAGTCGTCCTTCGCCTTCTCGTAGCGGCTCACGAACTCCTTCCAGATGAGCGCGGGGAGCGTTCCGCCCGTGACTGGCTCGCCGCCGAACTCGGTCCTCATCGGGCACGAGCTCGTCCGGGTACCCGACCCAGACCGCGACTGCGACCTCGGGCGTGAACCCGACGAACCACGCGTCTGCGTAGTTGTCCGTGGTGCCCGTCTTGCCGGCGACCTGGACTCCGGGGACGGCGGCCCGGACACCGGTTCCCGACTGGACGACGTCCTCCAGCATCGAGGTCAGGTTCTCGGCCTCTCCCGGCTCCATGACCTCGCTCGGCTCGGGGAGGTTCTCGTCGACGCGATGGGAGCGGATCCGCTCGACGGACTCGACCACTCGGGGCGTATCACCGAAGAGCGAGCCGTCCACGCGACGGCCGCCGTTCCCGATCGTCGAGTACGCGCGTGCCATCTCGAGCGGGTTCACGGCGCCGGAGCCGAGCCCGATCGAGAAGTACGCGTCGAGGGGGCTCTTGATCCCGAGCTCGTGCGCCTCCTCGACGATTGCCTTCGGCCCGACGAGGTCGGTGAGCTGCGCGTACACCGTGTTGTCCGAGGACACGAGCGCCCGGGCGAGGCTCACGCGGCCGAGGTACGTGTGGTCGTAGTTCGTCACGGGCCAGATGCGGTCGCCGGCGTCGATGAACACCTTCTTCGACTCGAGCTCGGTCAGCGGCGAGATCCCCTGCCCCATCGCCGTCGCGAGGACGATCGGCTTGAAGGCCGAGCCCGGCTGCCGCTTGGCCTGGGCGGCGAGGTTGAACTGGCTCTCACGGAAGTTGCGGCCGCCGAACATCGCCTTCACTGCGCCGGTCTTGAGATCGATGGCGACGAGTGCGGCGGCGGGACCGTCGGGGTTGCGAAGGATGCGCTCGATCGCCTGGCGCGCGAGCTGCTGCATGTGGAGGTCGATCGTCGTCGTGACCTTGAGCCCTCCGCCGAACACACGCCCGGCGCCGTACTTCGCGACGAGCTGGTCCTTCACGTAGTTCACGAAGTACTGGGCTGGCCCGGCGTTGTCCGGGAGCCGCACCTTGTCCCCCTTCGGCAGGGGGGTCTCGAGCGCGCGCCGGTACGCGCGGCGCGTGATCTTCCCCTGCTCGAGCATGATGCCGAGGACGTACTTGCGGCGGAGCTTCGCGCTCGACGGGTTCGTGACGGGGTCGTACCGCGCCGGGTCCGCGGGGATTCCCGCCAGGAGCGCGGCCTCCGCCAGCTCGAGCTCCTTCGCGCTCTTCTTGAAGTAGGTGCGTGCCGCCTGCTGGATCCCGTATGCGCCATTCCCGAAGTAGATGGTGTTGAGGTACGCGGTCAGGATCCGGTCCTTGCTCCAGCGCTGCTCCAGCTGCCAGGCGAGTGCCGCCTCGCGCACCTTCCGGGCGAGCGTCCGCTCGTTCCGGATGTAGGCGTTCTTCACGAACTGCTGGGTGATCGTCGAGCCGCCCTCGACGATCGCCTGAGAGCGGATGTCGGCCAAGAGAGCGCGCCCGACGCCTCGGAGGTCGATGCCGTCGTGGTCGAAGAAGCGCTGGTCCTCGACCGAGACGATCGCCTGTCGCATGATCGGCGCGATCTCGGCCGTGCCCACGAGGACGCGGCTCTCATCGCCGCGCAGGACTGCGAGCACGGAGCGTCCGTTCGACGCGTAGACGATGGTGTCGACGTCACCGCGGTTAGCGGCCGGGTCGAGCTGGCCGATCTCCCCGGCGACCGCGCGGACGAGCCCGAACGAGAACGCGAGCGCCGCCAGCACCAGCAGGATGCCGAGCAGGGCCGCCAGTCTGAGCTTGCGAACCCGCCGCCGCCTGATTGGCGGCATCCCCGTCTTTCTGCGTCGTCGCAAGGGGTGAAGTGTTGCAGCTTGCCGACTGACCCGACTGGGTCTAGTTGCGGAGGCTAGACGGGCTCGGAGGCGACAACGAGCGGGAGTGACGGCGTCTGGGCGCCGCCCTCGTCCTCGATCGTCACTGCCACCACGTCGCCCTCGCCGACGGCCCCGTCGACGGCGACGAGGTCGGCACCGCTCTCGCCTGGGAACAGGCCTGCAGGCACGGCCGACTCGCCTTCGACGACCCAGACCTCGTACGTCTTCCCGGCCGGTGCCGGCCCCATGTCTCCGAGGACGAGCACCGCGCGGCCACTCTCGCCCACGACGAGGCGCCCCTGCCCGGTCGAGAGCGCGACTGTTCGCGCGTCCGGGTCCGCGAGGACGACGGCTGCGGCTCGCTGCCGCTCGAGCGCAGTTCGCGCATCGTCGAGGTCGCCCCGGAGCTGGCTCGCCCAGAGCCCGATCGCGAGCGCGGCCACCGCGGCCACCGCGGCGACCGCCGCGAGGGCCGGCAGAGCCCGCCTGCCGCGGGGCTCGAACGGGACGACGGTCTGCGGCTCCGCGCGCGCGGCCGAGATGATGCGGTCGCGGAGCTCCGGACGCGGCGCAGGGCCGGAGGCCGCCACCGCGAGCGCCTCGGTGACGCTCGAGAGTGACGCAAGCTCCTCCTGGCACGCCTCGCAGTCGCGGAGGTGCAACTCGTACTCGAGGCGCTCCTCCGGGTCGAGTGCGTCGAGCGAGTAGGCGGCGGTCAGCTCGTGAATTCCGGTCTCCATGACCCTTCCTGCTGTGACTCGTCGAGGAGCTCGCGCAGGCGCGCGAGCCCGGCGAACATCCTGCTCTTGATGGTTCCGAGGGGCACGCCGAGCCGCTCCGCAAGCTCGGACTGAGAGTAGCCGCCGTAGTAGGCGAGCTCGATCGCCTCGCGCTGCGTGTCGGGCAGCTGCGCGAGCGCGGCCTGGACTCGCTCCCGCTCGTAACGAAGCCAGGCGGCCTCGTCCGTCGGCGTTCCCGTGTCCCCGGTACGCGTCGGGATCTCCTCGGGGAGCGGCTCGGCGCGCCGGCGCTCCTCGCGCCGCACGAGATCGACCGCCCGCCGGTGGACGAGCGTGAGAATCCAGGTGCTCGCCTTTGCGCGCTCCGCCCGGAACGACGCCGCGGTGCGCCAGACGGCGAGCATGCCCTCCTGCACGGCGTCCTCCGCGAGCCGCTCGTCCCGGACGATGCGGAGCGCCAGGCCGTATGCGACGCGCCCGACCCGGTCGTAGAGCTCGGCGAGCGCGGGTTCATCGCCCCGGGCGACGAGCGCGACCAGGGCCTCGTCCGACAGGTGGGCGTGCTGGCGGCGCATCGACCAAGCGGGCTCGGGCGGGCCGAACGCTACCAGGGTGTGCGCGAGAACCTCCATCGCCCTTGTTCGCACCGCGGCAGGTTTCGGTTCATCGCCTTTGCAGCGTCTTTCAGTGCACCGAACCGGCCCTGCGGGTCCCACGAACAACCGCTGTTCCGACCCATGAAAAAGGAGTGAGCATGTCACCACGCAAAGTCGCGGTCGCCGCCGTCGCGCTGCTCGCAGCAGCGGTCGCCGGCGCCGCAACTCTCGGTCCGGGAGTCGGTGCGGCCTCGAGCCACCGGGAGGCTCCGCTCATCGCGGAGGACCCGTCCGCCGATCTCACGGACGTCTACGCGTTCCGCAGCCCGGACAAGCCGGGCACGGTCACGATCCTCGCGAATGTCATCCCTGCCGAGGATCCGGCCGCCGGGCCGAACTGGTACACGTTCTCGCCGAACGCGAGGTACAACCTCAAGGTCGACACGAACGGCGACGCCCGCCCGGACGTCACGTACCGGTTCCAGTTCCGGACGAAGACGGGCCCGCTGTTCCTCGGCGACACGGCCCAGCCATTCACGGTCTCGCGTTCCATTCGGGCCGCCGAGCCCGACGTCGTCGCGAGGGGCACGACCCCGCCGAACAACATCGGGCCTCGCTCGACCCCGAACTACCGCTCGCTCGTCACGAAGTCGATCGTGTCGTTCGACGGCGGCAACTCGAAGGCGTTCGCGGGCCAGCGCGACGATCCGTTCTTCGGCGACATCGGCGCGATCTTCGACCTCGTCGCCATCCGCAAGGGCACCGGCAACATGGGCGGCGGCAAGGACTTCTTCGCCGGCTACGGCGTCCACACGTTCGGCGTGCAGGTGCCGATCGCGCGGCTGAACCCGAGGAACGGGACCATCGGCGTCTGGGCGTCGGTCGAACGGCGCATGATCACGACCCGGCACAGGGGCTCCGCGACGGGGGACCGGGGCGACTGGATCCAGGTGAACCGACTCGGCAACCCCCTGGTCAACGAGGTCATCATCCCGACGGCGCTCAAGGACCAGTGGAACACGCTCCAGCCGTGGCAGGACGCGCGGTTCCGCAAGTACTACGAGAGCCCGTTGCTGGCGAAGGTGTTCAACCAGCTGTACAAGCTGGGCGTTCCGGAAGACGACCGCGACGACCTCGTCGCCGTGCTCCTCACCGGCGTGCCGCAGCTGAACCAGAGCACGACCCGGCCGGCGGATCTGCTTCGCCTGAACCTGAACATCCCGGTCACGAAGAGCCCGAAGCGGCTCGGCGTGCTCGCCGGCGACAACCAGGGCTGGCCGAACGGCCGGCGGCTCGGCGACGACGTCGTCGACGTCGCGGAGCAGGCCGTCGCCGGCTTCCTGAAGGGTAAGAAAGTCCCGCTCGGCGACGGCGTCGACGGCGACGACCGCAGGCTCCTCGGATCCTTCCCGTACATCGCGGATCCGCAGAGCGGCTTCGACAACACGAAGGGCAAGCTCGACTCCGGCAACGGCCGGTAAGGAGAGGCTAGGGGCCGTCCTTCGGGACGGCCCCGGCCACCTCGATACTTCCAGCGTGAACCGCCTTGCCGGGTTCGGCGAATCACGGCCCGTGAAGGTCGTTCTCGCCGTGTTTGTCGCCGTCGCCGCGTTCCTCCTCGCCCCGGCGGGGGCGGAGGCGCACCCGCTCGGGAACTTCACCGTCAACCGGTATGCGGGCATCGAGGCGTCCGGCGACAGCGTCTTCGTGCACTACGCCCTCGATCTCGCCGAGATCCCGACCTTCCAGATCGGCGATGACGTGCGCCGGCCCGGATATCCCGCGCGTCTCGCGCGGGAGCTCGAGCTCACGCTCGACGGAAAACGGGTGCCGCTGCGCGTGCTCGACCACAAGGTCGCCGCGCGAGACGGCGCGGGCGGGCTCCGGACCCTGCGGCTCGACGTCGTCTACGAGGCGAGCGCGACCGGGTCCGAGCTCCGCTTCCAGGACAACGCGTTCCCCGGCCGCATCGGCTGGAGGGAAGTGACGCTCTCGGCGAGGGACGGTGCCGAGGTCTCGCGGTCGAGCGTCCCGGAGACGAGCGCGAGCGACGAGCTTCGCGCGTATCCGGAGGACTTGCTCAGCTCGCCTTCCGACGTCTCGGCCGCGGCCGCGACCGTGGACCTCGGCGAGTCGCCGGGAGTCCCGCCCTCGATCGGCGTCGCCGAACCCGCATCACACGAGGGGGGCGGCTTCGAGGCCTTGATCGAGCGGGGGAAGGTGACGCCCGGAGTCCTTCTGATCTCGCTTCTCGTCGCGATGTTCTGGGGGGCCGCGCACGCGCTGACCCCCGGGCACGGGAAGGCGATGGTCGCTGCGTATCTCGTCGGCACCCGCGGGCAGCCGCGGCACGCGTTCATGCTCGGCGGGACCGTCACCGCGGCCCACACGGCGGGCGTGTTCGCGATCGGCTTCGTGACGCTCGCCCTGTCCCAATTCATCGTTCCCGAGCGGCTCTATCCGTGGCTCACTCTCGCGTCCGGCCTCCTGGTCGTTGCCGTCGGCATCGGCGTTCTGCGCCAGCGGCTGCGCGCCCGACACGCCGACGACCACCACCACCACCACCACCACCACCACCACCACGGCGCGCACGACGGCGCGGATCATCACCACGAGGAGCATCACCATCACGACGACGGCGACGCTTTGACGTCGAAGGGCATCGTCGGCGTCGGCATCGCCGCCGGCCTGCTCCCGTGCCCCTCTGCACTCGTCGTCCTCCTGAGCGCGATCGCGCTTCATCGAGTCGGGCTCGGTCTCGCGTTGATCGTCGCGTTCAGCGTCGGGCTTGCCGCGACCATCACGGCCATCGGACTCGTGGCGGTCCTCGCCCAGCGTGCGTTCGGAAGGCTCTCGCTCGACGGGCCGGTGGTGCGCGCGCTGCCCGCGGTCAGCGCGGCGCTGATCCTCGTGGTCGGCGTCGTCATCACCGCGAAGGCACTTCCCGGAGTTCTCTGAGCCGGGTCGAACCGGTTCGACGCGACCGACGAACCAGGGTCATGTTCGGACTCGACGATTGGATCGCTGGGCTCTCCGATGGCGCATCGGTCGCCGTCGTCCTCTTCGTCGCGGTGCTGCTCGGCCTGCGCCACGCGACGGATCCCGACCACATCGCGGCGATGACGACCCTGGTTGCGTCGGGTCGCAATCGAGCGGCTCGGGCCGGCGCGCAGCTCGGCGCCTGGTGGGGGGCCGGCCACGCCGTAACGCTCGTCGTCTTCGGGATCCCGATCCTTCTCGCAGAGCGCTACCTCCCGGAGCGGCTCCAGCAGGGTGCCGAGAGCGCTGTCGCCGCCCTGATCGTGTTCCTCGCGCTTCGGCTCCTCGTCCGTTGGCGGCATGGGTACTTCGACTTCCACGCGCACGCCGACCCGGATCGGCACCACCGGCACCACGTACGGACGCCCGCCGGCGCCTTCGGGATCGGTCTCGTGCACGGTATGGGCGGAAGCGCGGGCGTCGGGCTCCTGCTCCTGGCGGCGATCCCCAACGAGACCGTCGCGGTGGCGTCGCTCCTCCTCCTGGCGGTCTTCACCGCGGTGTCCATGGCGGTCGTCACCGCCGGCTTCGGCCTGACGCTCGCCGCTCGCCCCGTGGCGGCCGTCTCGAGCCTCGTCGTCCCGGCGCTCGGCGCGCTCAGCCTCGTGTTCGGGATCTGGTACGCGGCGGCCGCCTGGAGTCTCGCTCCGTATCCGTTCTAGCCGGGTCCTTCTCGCCGCGCGGCCCGCGTTAGGCTCCTCCGATGGAGCCGATCTCGAGCATCGTCACCGTCGACGACGCCGAGCGCGCCGCCGAGGCGGTGCTCTCACCCGAGGCGTGGGCGTACATCGCGGGCGGTGCAGGCGACGAGCGGACGCTGCGCTGGAACCGGGACGCGTTCTCGGACTTCCGGCTTCGCTTCCGGGTGCTCGTCGACGTCTCGTCGGTCACCACCGAGACCACAGTGCTCGGCACTCCGGTGTCGATGCCCGTGCTCACCGCTCCGGCCGCCTTTCAGTCGATCGCGCACGAGGAGGGGGAGGTCGCGACGGCGCGCGGGACCGCCGCGGCGGGCACGCTCATGTGCCTCTCGACGGTCGCGACCGCGACGCCCGCCGACGTGGCGGCAGCGGCGCCGGATGCGCCGCACTGGCTCCAGATCTACGTGTTCAAGGACCGCGAGGTGACGAACGAGCTCATCGCGCAGGCGCTGGATGCCGGCTTCTCGGCGCTCGTCCTCACGGCCGACCTTCCCGTGTACGGCCGTCGCAACCGGGAGGAGCGTGCCGGCTTCGTCGCGCCGGACGAGGTGGTGCCTGCGTACGCCGCGGCCCTCGCGCGCGGCGTCGAGGACGACAGCTCGCTCGACCTCATCGAGGCAGGGCTGGAGTGGGAGTACGTGACGGAGCTGCGCGAGCGGTGGAAGGTGCCGGTCGTCGTCAAGGGTCTCGTCACGGCCGAGGACGCGCTTCTCGCGTGCGAGCACGGCGCGGCGGGCGTCGTCGTCTCGAACCACGGAGGCCGCCAGCTCGACGGAGCGATCGCGAGTCTGCACGCGCTTCCCGAGGTCGTCGAGGCGGTCGACGGGCGGGCCGAGGTCTACGTCGACGGTGGCGTCCGCCGAGGGACAGACGTCGTCACGGCTCTCGCGCTCGGTGCCCGCGCCGTCCTCGTCGGCCGGCCGGTCGTCTTCGGCCTTGCGTACGGCGGAGACACTGGCGTGCGCCAGGTCCTCGAGCTCCTGCGTGACGAGACCGAGAACGCGCTCGCGCTCCTCGGCTGCCGGTCTCCGGACGAGGTCACATCCGCGCACGTCGTGCCCGCGCACGGCAGATGAGCAGCGATCTGATCGGCGAGCTGACCCGCAACGCGGTGCACGTGCTGCCCGAAGGCGCCCTCGAGGCGAAGCTCGAGCTCGACCGGCCGCTCCGCGTGAAGCTCGGCATCGACGTCACGTCTCCCGACATCCATGTCGGGCGCGGAGTCCCGCTCCAGCGCATGCGTGCGTTCCAGGATCATGGCCACACCGGCGTCCTGATCATCGGCGACTACACGACGAGGATCGGCGACCCCTCGGGTCGCTCGGCCGAGCGGCCGATCCTGTCGGACGAGGAGATCGACCGGAACGCACAGACCTACGTCGAGCAGGCGTACCAGATCGTCATCCCCGAGCAGACCGAGGTCCGTTTCAACAGCGAATGGCTTTCACGCCTCAGCTTCGCCGACGTCATCCGGCTCACGCGGATCATGACCGTGGCGCAGATGCTCGAGCGCGACGACTTCTCCGACCGCTACGCGGCCGGCCAGCCGATCTCCGTCTCCGAGCTCCTGTATCCGCTCATGCAGGCGTACGACTCCGTTGCGGTCGAGGCCGACATCGAGCTCGGTGGAACCGATCAGCTCTACAACCTGCTCGCCGGTCGCGAGGTGATGGAGGCGTACGGGCTCG
>CAWFIP010000003.1:212500-837022 GCA_963815895.1 uncultured Actinomycetes bacterium
CTCGATCGAGCAGTACGCGGTCAGCGTTCCCTCCTGGTAGTCGCCGCCGAAGAGGGCCACCTCGATCTGCTCGCCCTTGTACTTGTTCGTGTAGTCCTCCAAGTGGCGGACGTTAGCCGATGGCGCTCAACGGAGCGGGGCCCCCTGCCGCGGACGTCGCCAAATGCTCTGCTCGTGGTTCACCGGTGGTGCCTCGTAGTGGGTGTCAGGTCAGGCAACCAGGAGAGGGACACGACCGTTGACGGACGTGGGGTTGGGCTGAGTAGCTCCTCGATGGTCAGCATGAGTTGAACGGATCTGTCCCGGTCTTGCGCAGAACGCCTTCAAGCGAGAGGACGCTCGCGCAGGCCAGGGCCTATCCAACGGATGGGTTGCGCTTAGCTGCTTCCCGCGCTGCCGAGTCCGGCCGTCAGCGCTTTGCGCTTGCCTGGCTCCTCTTCTCGAGGACCGCGTAGTACTCAGCCGGCTCGCCCTCCACCAGATCAGCAAGTTGCCACCCAGCCTCGGCAGCCAACTCTTCCAGCTCACGAGCCGACACGTTGAGTAGCTCGAACCAAGGTGTGGCCGAATCGCGATAGCGAAGCCGGATGGTCACTTGCCCGGGTAGGCGCCCACGGGCGCGGTTCCTCTCCTGGTAGGCGATGTCCGCCGAGTCGTTGTCCTGGTGCGGATCGACCGAATCGAGCACGATCTTCGCGTTCGGCGTCATCATCCCGTGAAGCGTCCGGAGCATGAGCACGGCATCCCCTGCCGTTCCGACGAGACCGAAGTTCCCGCACATCATCAGAGCAGTGTCGAAGGAACCGAGCGTCGCATCGACGGCAGCAAGAGGAAGGAGGCGGACATCCCGCACTCCTTGCCGCCGGCATACGTCGACCGCCCCCGGAGAGATGTCGATGGCCACGACGCCAAGCCCGCGCCGCTGCGTCTCGAGGCTGTGCCTCCCGGCCCCACAGCCGATGTCGAGAACGCGTCCATCCACGGACTCGAACACCCGTTGCTCCTGGGCGGGCCACTCGCGGTGCTCGGCGAAGAACACATCCGCTGGAAGCGCCGGCCCTGCGCGGCCGTCGTCGAGCTCAAGGACCAGCTGAGCAGTCTCCCCCGCCATGTAATCGAGCAGTAGGCGCCCGAAGGCGTCGTCCTCCTCCGAGAGAACCTCGCTCACGCCATCAGACCTCGCGCAGTGATCGTGACGCGATCATGACCGACCGACCACGGGGCGTGCCTGCCGCATCCAGGGTCGCGGCGTCAAGGGACATTCCTGAACGCTGGCCCAATCGAACGGTCGTTGTGTAGACGGCCCGCAAGCAGCGGTTGGCGAGAGCGAAAGACGCTCCGCAGGCGGCGGCGAGCGGCGCGCATTTTCGTGCGCGCCGCTCTTGGGTTGCCGATCAGCGGAGTGACTTGAACGCTGCGTGGAGCTCGGAGGAGAACAGCTCCGGCTCTTCCCAGGCGGCGAAGTGGCCGCCCTTGTCGACCTCGTTGAAGTAGGTGACGTTCGGGTAGCTCGCCTCGACCCAGCTGCGCGGCGTCCGCCAGATCTCGCCGGGGAACGTCGTGAAGCCGACCGGGATCGCCGGCGGCGGCAGGGGCTGCTGGCTCGCGGCCGGGGCGTCGGGGCCGTAGGCCTCCCAGTACGACCGTGCCGCGGACCCGCCGGTGCCGGTCAGCCAGTACAGCGTGATGTTGTCGAGGATGTGGTCGCGTGTGAGGTTGCCCGAGGGCTGCCCGTCGACAAAGGCGCGCGCGATCTTGTAGTAGGCGTCCGTGTCGTGGTCTGTCATCCAGGCGGCCAGGGCGATGGGGGAATCGAGCAGGGCGTAGCCGATCGTCTGCGGGCGGGTCGCCATTTCGACGAAGTAGCCGTTTCCGGACTGCTGGAAGGTGGCGATCTGTGCGGCCGCGGCGCGTTCCTCGTCGGTGTCCGTCGGCATGGGGCCGTTGAGCGCCGGAACGAGCAGGTTCGTGTGGATGCCGATCAGACCCTCGGGTGCCTGGCGGCCCATCGTGTCGGTGACGCCGGCGCCGACGTCGCCGCCCTGGGCCACGTAGCGGCCATACCCGAGGCGGCGCATGAGTTCGGCCCAGGCCCGTGCGGTCCGGCCCAGGTCCCAGCCGATCTCGACCGGCTCGGCCGAGAAGCCGTATCCGGGCAGGGAGGGCAGAACGAGATGGAAGGCATCCTCGGCGCTGCCGCCGTGCGCGGTCGGTTCTGTCAGCGGGTCGACCGAGTCGATCATCTCGATCACAGAGCCGGGCCAGCCGTGGGTCATGATCAGCGGCAACGCGTCCTCGTGCGGCGAGCGCACGTGGATGAAGTGGATGTCCACGCCGTCGATCTCGGTCGTGAACTGCGGCAGCGCGTTCAGCCTCGCCTCGATCCGGCCGAAGTCGTACTCCTCGGCCCAGTAACGGGCGAGCTCCTTGATCGTCGCCAACTGCACGCCCTGCGACCGATCTTCGACCAGCTCCCCGGAGGGCCAGCGCGTTCCGGCGATGCGGTCGCGCAGCTCGGAGAGCTTCTCTTCGGCAATGTCGACGTGGAAGGGACGGATGTCGATGGCGGTCTGGACTGTGCTCATACCGACCTCCCTGATTGGTGCAGCGGTCTGGCGGCCAAGAGGTGCTCGATCCGCCCTCTGAGAGTCCTATGCCGCGCCGGCGAAGAAGTCGATGAGCAGTTGGTTGACGCGTTCGGCCTCGTCGTGATGCACCCAGTGCGACGCGTCGGGCAGGCGCTCCACGCGGTCGAGGTTCGGTACGTCGTCACGATCGGGCTCGGCGAGATCGGAGCCAAGGTACGAATCACCCTCGCCCCAGATCACAAGTGTCTGCGCCGAAATCGGTCGCAGCTTCGCAACGGCTTCCTTCTGCGGACTGTCGGACCGAGGCGCGGTAGTAGTTGATCATCCCGGACGCTGCTCCTGGCTGCGACCACGCCTCGACGTAGCGGTCGATCTCCTCCGGTGTGTAAGGCGGGTCTGCCTCTTGAGGAAGTGCCGGAAAAAGTGCCAGTCTCTGAGGTGCACCACGTCCTCGGGCAGTCCGGGGACCGCGAAGAAGAAGAAGTACCACGACTTCACAACCTGGCTCGGATGGTGCAGTCCCTCTGAAAGCCGACGCGGATGCGCTGCGTTGAGGATGACGAGTCGGTCCACCACCTCGGGGTGATTCATCGCGACGGTCCAGGCGATGCTTCCGCCCCAGTCGTGACCGACCAACAATGCGGACTCCGCACCGAGTTCTTCGATCAGACCGCGAATGTCGTCGGCGAGCAGGTCGACGCCGTATTCCTTGAAATCCTCCGGCTTCGAGGACAGGTTGTAGCCACGCGTGTCGGGCGCGACGACCCGGAAGCCAGCCGCCGACGAGCGGCGCGATCTGGAGCCGCCAACCGAACCAGAACTCCGGGAAGCCGTGCAGCAGAACGATGAGCGGCCCGTCACCGGCCTCGACGTAGTGCAAGGTCGTGTCGCCGATCTCGGCGTAACCCTCCCGAAGCTCGATCCCGACGTCGGGGAGCACGCTGGTGGTGGTCATGACGACCTCCTTGGGTAGGGACTTGGCACGAGCCTACGCCTCGCCCATCGGGCTAAGCAACAGCTATCACCCCCCCAACGCCGCGCACGCCCGGCGCGCTCATTCCCGAACGCTGGAGGGGACTCAAGAGGTTCGACAGAGCGGATGTCCCGGTCGTGCCTGTCGCGGAGTGAGATGCCGGCGTGGTCCCACTGGGGTCCGGGGCCCGTCGCGATGGCGAGCAACACCCTTTCCGTGCCCCAGCATCGTGTCCGCGGGTCTACAGGCGGTGGTCAGTCTTGCCCAGCACGCTGTGCCGGATGTACCACCAGAGGTAGCTCCAGAAGCCACGCTCGCCACGCTCGCTTCGCTGCGGCCCGCGAGGAACGAATCCGCTGCTGGGGTCGCTCATCGCTCGCCATCCTAGTGCCGAGCGGTCAGACGGCCACTTGGAGCGTGCTGACGCCTGGGAGGCCGATCCACATGCGCGTGTCGTCCTTGACGACCTTCACCAGCACGTTGTCGCAGTGCGGACACCGGAGGACGACCCCGGCGCCTCGGAAGACGTGGGTCGACCCCATCGCCTCGATCGCGCCGCAGCCTCCGCACACACCGATTGCGGTGGTCATCTCGACGGCGAACACCTCCTGAAGAAGGCCTGCTACCGCATTGCCGTCGAGCATCAGCTCGTCCATCTCATCCTCCCGTCGGTCCGAAGCGTTCGGTCTTGATCATGTGGGCCTCATGACCGAGCTGCACGAGCGCCTCCGCGACGGCCTCGACGAACGGCGTCGGCCCGCAGACGTAGACGAGCGGTCGCTCGGCCGGGTGGGGGCCGACATCGGCCAGCATCTCGGCGTCCACGCGGCGCGCGTAGCCGGTCCATCCGGGCGGCTGTGAGCGCGTGAGCGCGTGCACGACACGCAGGCCATTGCCGTCCAGCCGCTCGAGCTCCTCGCGGTAGATCACGTCATCCCATCCACGAGAAGAGAAGAGGAGCCGCGTGTCGACTTCGCTTCCGGCCGTGGCACGAGCGCGGATCATCGCCATCAGAGGCACGGTGCCCGACCCGCCGCCGACGAGCAACAGCGGGCCGCCTTGCGACGGCTCCCAGACGAAGTAACCGCCGATAGGACCGCGCAGCTCGATCCGGTCGCCTGGCCGAAGCTCGTCGGTCAGGTACGAGGAGACCTCGCCGTCGTCCAGGCGCTCCACCGTCAGCTCGACGCGCGTCCCGTGAGGCGCGGATGCGATCGAGTAGCTGCGCTGTGCCTGGTATCCGTCCTCGGCCGTGAGGCGGACGTCGACGTGCTGTCCCGGGCGATGGCCGGTCCAGTCCGGGACGTCGAAGGCGATGGTCTTGACCCGAGGCGTCTCGGTCGCGACGTCCAAGACCTCGGCGACCTTCCAGGTCAGTCGCCCCAGTACCGCTGTTCCTGCCATGGATCGCCGTAGTTGTGGTACCCGTTGACCTCCCAGAAGCCCGGCTCGTCCGTCGCCTGGAGTCGCAGCTCTCGCACCCATTTCGCGCTCTTCCAGAAATAGAGGTGCGGTACGAGCATCCGCGCCGGCCCGCCGTGCTCGGGATCGAGCGGCTCCTCGTCGTAGGCGTACGCCACCCATGCCTTGCCGTCCGTGACGTCCTCGAGGGGCAGGTTGGTCGTGTAGCCGCCGTCTGCGTACTGGACGACGTACTCGGCGGAGGTCTCGATCCCCTCGAGCAGCGTGTCGACCGATACTCCGCGCCAGACGGTGTCCAGCTTCGACCACTTCGTGACGCAGTGGATGTCGACCGTCACATCCTCGCTCGGGAGCGCGCGGAACTCCTCCCACGTCCAGCGGCGCGGCTCGTCGACCTCGCCCACGATCGCGAAGTCCCAGCGCTCGAGCGGTGTGTGCGGTGTCGGGCCGGCGGAAAGGACCGGATAGTCGGTTGTGACGTACTGACCCGGCGGAACGCGCGAGGAATCAGCTTCCTCGCGGCGGCGACCGCGGAATCCGCGTGAGACGAAGGACATCTCTGCCTCCTCCTATCTTGGACTGTACGACGTCCCCGTTGTGAGACATTCTCTCTCCGTAGAGGGTCCAGCCGTCGAGGACCGCTTCGGTCAGCACCAGGTCGGAGTTTCGGCGGACGTCTCGAACGTTGACGCGCGCCTTCGGAGTCTCGAGACTCGCGGGCGGCGCGCACAGCGCGCGTGCGTGCCGCCCGCATGCCTCGATCAGCGCAACGCGCTGAACGCGGCGCGGATCTCGTTCGAGAACAGCTCCGGCTCTTCCCAGGCGGCGAAGTGCCCGCCCCTGTCGACCTCGTTGAAGTAGCTGACGTTGGGGTAGGAGTTCTCGACCCAGCTGCGCGGCGTGCGCCAGATCTCGCCGGGGAAGCTGGTGAAGCCGACCGGGAGCGAGACCTCCGGAGGAGCCTGGCCGGACGCGAGCGCTTGAGCGAGAGCCAGTCCGTCCTCCCAGTACGACCGGGCCGCCGAGGCGCCGGTGCCAGTCAGCCAGTACAGGGTGATGTTGTCGACGATGTGGTCGCGCGTGAGATTGCCCGCGGGCTCGCCGTCGACGAAGGCGCGGGAGATCTTGTAGTAGCTGTCCGTGTCGTGGTCGAGCAGCCAGCGCAGCCAGGGCGACGGGTGAATCCAGCAGGGCATAGCCGATCGTCTGCGGCCGGGTGGCCATCTCCAGGAAATAGCCGAAGCCGCTCTCCCTGAATGTGGCGAGCTGATCCGCCGCCGCGCGTTCCTGCTCGGACTCCGCCGGCGGGGGGCCGGCCAGCACCGTCACGAGCAAGTTCATGTGGATGCCGAGCAGCCCCTCGGGCGCCTGACGCCCCATCGCGTCGGTGACGAGTGCGCCCACGTCGCCGCCCTGGGCGACATAGCGGGTGTAGCCGAGGCGGTGCATCAGCTCCGCCCAGGCCTGCGCGACGCGGCCGGCGCTCCAGCCGAGCTCGGCCGGCTCGCCGGAGAAGCCGTAGCCAGGCAGCGACGGCAGCACGAGGTGGAATGCGTCCTCCGCTTGCCCTCCGTGCGCGGTCGGGTCGGTCAGCGGGCCGACGGTCTCGAGCAGCTCGATGACCGAGCCGGGCCAGCCGTGGGTCATGATCAGCGGCATCGCGTCCTCGTGACTCGACCTCACGTGGATGAAGTGGATGTCCACACCCGTCGATCTCGGTCGTGAACTGGGGCAAGGCGTTGAGTCTTGCCTCGGCCTTGCGCCAGTCGTAGTCGGTCGCCCAGTAGCGCGCGAGCTCCTGAACCGTCGCCAACTGCACGCCCTGCGACCGATCTGTGACCAGCTCTCTGGTGGGCCAGCGCGTCGCCTCGATCCGGCGGCGCAAGTCGTCCAGCTGCTGATCTGGAATCTCGAGTTGGAAGGGCTGGATCTCGATTGCGGTCTCGACGGTGCTGCTCATGAGTACCTCCCTTCGAAGTAGGGCGGCTTCGACCGATCTCCCTACTCGGTAGGCAACATCACCCACACTACTCCTCGCCTATCGCGCCTGAGCGACGCGACAACCACTTCGACACACCGGCAACCGGCAACCGAACCAGCCGAGAGTTACCTGGCGTCCGGATCAGCGGGACGCGGGCAGAAACGAGTCGTGGAGGGCGTAGTGCGTAACCGCCTCGAGACGCTGGTCCTCGTCTGGCTCGAGCCCCCCTCGCCACGCGGACCACACACGGATCGCCTCCCGGGCGAGATCGACTTCCAGGAAGTAGCTCAGCCCTTCTCGATCGTCCCCTGCCGGTGCGACGACGGCCCTGGACGAACCCGTCCAATCCGGGACTCTCTCGGCGTAGATCACCATTCCGACCTCGAACTCCTCGAGCCTGCCGACAACCTCGCGGAGCGTCATCGCCCTGAGTGTACGAGCAGTCGTTTGGGCCACATTCGAAGTCCATGAGCATGAGGAGCGCCACGCGAGTGGCTGAGCTCCGTCATACAGGAGTAGCGTAGGACCGTGCCACCTGCCGACGATCCCGCGAAGGAGACGCCACCGCGGGCGCCGCGCGAATCGCCGCCGACGGAGCCAGTACGCCCGTGGTACCGGCCGAGTCCGCGCTGGATCGTCTTCTTCGTCGTTCTGCTCGCGTGCGACCTCTTCCTGACCAGCCGCGTCATGGGGCCGGAGTCCCGTGAGCGCGTCCCGTACAGCCCGTTCTTCCTGCAGCAGGTGAGAGTGGGCAACGTCGATGAGATCACGTCCAAAGGGACGGACATCCAGGGTGCGTTCAAGAAAGAGACGACGTTCGAGGACTCGAAGCCGACGACTCGATTCCGCACGGAGATCCCCGCGTTCGCGGATACCGACGAGCTGTCGCAGGTGCTGCAGGAGAACGGCGTCGTCGTCAACGCACAGCCACTCGATACCGGCGCACGCTGGTGGCAGACGCTCCTGTTCGGCTTCGGGCCGACGATCCTGTTCGTCTTCCTCCTGTTCTGGCTGTTCCGTCGTGCCGGCAGCATGCAGAACGTCCTCGGCTCGTTCGGGCGCTCCCGCGCGCGCCGTTACGAGCCCTCGGGCGACAAGGTGACCTTCGCCGACGTCGCAGGGATCGAGGAAGCGAAGGAGGAACTGAGCGAGGTCGTCGACTTCCTCCGCAACCCCGATCGCTACCTCCGTCTCGGCGGCCGGATCCCGCACGGCGTCCTGCTCGCAGGGCCTCCGGGGACGGGTAAGACGCTCCTCGCACGTGCGGTCGCCGGCGAGGCGGACGTCCCCTTCTACTCGCAGTCCGCGTCCGAGTTCGTGGAGGCGATCGTCGGTGTCGGAGCGTCGCGCGTGCGCGACCTCTTCGAGCAGGCGAAGGCGAATGCTCCTGCGATCGTGTTCATCGACGAGCTGGACGCGATCGGCCGTTCACGGACGAGCGGCATCGCCGGCTTCAGCGGCGGCAACGACGAACGCGAGCAGACCCTGAATCAGATCCTCACCGAGATGGACGGCTTCGACTCGTCGACGAGCGTCATCGTGATCGGCGCGACCAACCGGCCCGACGTCCTGGACGCTGCGCTTCTCCGAGCCGGGAGGTTCGACCGCCGCGTCGCAGTCCAGCCTCCCGACCGCGCTGGTCGCGAGGCGATCCTCCGTGTCCACACGCGCGGAGTCCCTCTCGGCGGCGACGTCGACCTCGCGCGGATCGCCGCCGCCACCCCGGGCATGGTCGGAGCCGACCTCGCGAACCTCGTGAACGAGGCCGCGCTCACCGCCGCCCGGCGCAACCACGAGGTCGTGGAGCAAGGAGACTTCACCGACGCGCTCGAGCGAATCGTGCTCGGCGCGGAACGGCGGATCATGCTGAGCCACGAGGACCGGCGGCGAACGGCCTATCACGAGGGCGGGCACGCGATCGTGGGGATGCTCACGCCCGGCGCCGATCCCGTGCGCAAGGTCTCGATCATCCCTCGCGGAATGGCGCTCGGAGTGACGTTCTCGGCGCCGGACAGCGATCGCTTCAACTACCTGGAGCCGGAGGTCATCGCAAAGATCAAGGTCGCGCTCGGCGGCCGCGCCGCGGAGGAGGTCGTCTACGGCGAGATCAGCACCGGCGCGGAATCCGACATCGAGCAGCTGACCGACCTCGCGCGGCGGATGGTCGGACGCTGGGGGATGAGCTCCGCAGTCGGCCCGATCGCGCTCGCTCCCAGAGACGGGTCGGGACCGTACTTCCCCAGCGGTGCCGAGGTGTCCCCGGACACGCAGCGGCTGCTCGACGAAGAGGTGCGCCGCATCGTCACCGAAGCTCACGAAGAGGTACTGGAGCTTCTCCGCGAGAATCGCGAACGGCTGGACACGCTCGCGGCCGCCTTGCTCGAGCACGAAACGCTCGACGAGGACGACGCCTACGCGGCAGCAGGCGTGACTCGCCCGCAGCTCCGACCTGCGGAGGAGCTCGCGGCGGCGGCGCGGTCGATGACATAGCGACCGTGCTCGGCGAGCCGCCCACGTGACGCGCCGAGAGACGCTCACGCTTCTCGCGGCGATCCTCGGATCCGGGGTCGCCACCATCGACGGGTCGATCGTCAACGTGGCGCTGCCGGCGATCGAGCGCGATCTCGGCGGAGGGCTTTCGGCCCAGCAGTGGGTGTCGAACGCGTACCTCCTTGCGCTCGCGTCGCTGATCCTCGTCGGCGGCTCGCTCGGGGATATCTACGGCGAGCGACGCGTGTTCACCGTCGGACTGACGGCGTTCGGTGTCTTCTCGGTCGCGTGCGCGCTCGCGCCGACGATCGAGGTGCTGATCGGCGCGCGAGCGCTGCAGGGTGCGGCCGCCGCGCTCATGGTTCCGAGCTCGCTCGCGATCATCGTGGCGACCTTCGCGCCCGACCAGCGCGGGGCGGCGATCGGGACGTGGACCGCCTGGGGCGGAATCGCGGCGATCATCGGTCCACTCGCCGGAGGCGTGATCGTGGATCAGGCCTCCTGGAGATGGATCTTCGCCCTGAACGTTCCGCTCGTGCTCGCCACGGTGGGATTCGTGCTCGCCGCTGTCCCCGAGACGACGACGAAAGCGGGGCGCCGGGTCGACTTCATCGGCGCCGGGCTTTGCGCCGCCGGTCTCGGTGGAGTCGTGTTCGCTCTGATCGAACAGCCCCACTACGGCTGGAGCAGCCCCGTCATCGTCCTGCCGCTCATCGGTGGGGTCGTCGCGTTCTCCGCGTTCCTGGCCTACGAGCGTCGAGCTGCCGAGCCCATGCTCGAGCTCGATCTCTTCTCGCGCCGCAACTTCGCCGTCGGGAACGTGGAGACGCTCGCGATGTACGGAGGTCTGGGGATCCTCTTCTTCTTCCTCACGATCTTCCTGCAGGAGGTCGCCGGCTACACCGCGCTCGAGAGCGGGCTCACAGTCGTTCCGGTGACGCTCGTCGTGTTCGCCCTCTCGCGCCGCTTCGGCGCACTGGCCGACCGTTTCGGCCCGAGGGTTTTCATGGGCGGCGGGCCGCTCCTCGCGTCCGCCGGCATCCTGTTGCTGCTTCGCACGGGGATCGACACGAACTTCGTCACCGACCTCTTGCCCGCGCTTCTCGTCTTCGCTCTCGGACTCTCGCTCACGGTCGCGCCGCTCGTCGCCACCGTGCTCGCCGATGCTGATGAAAACGACGCCGGCATCGCCTCTGCGATCAACAACGCCGTCGCCCGTGTCGCCGGCCTTGTCGGCGTGTCGATCGTGGGCGTCGTCGTCGCGCAGTCGCTCGTCGGCGACACGTTCGCGGCCAACAGCGAGTCGGTGCGCGCGTTTCACGAGGCTGTCGTCATCTGCGCCGCGCTGGTTGCGGCGGGCGGCGTCCTCGGAGCGCTCGGGATCTCGAATCCAGGTCGCACCCAGGCCGAGCGATGTCCTGGCGGCCAGCTCGTCGGAATACCCGAGCCCGCAGTTCACACGGGTGCGCGCCTGGTGGTCGAGCCGCTACCCCAGGAGGCGTAGCACACCGCCTGCTGTGCCTACTCCGGGGCCAGCGTCGAGCGCGACTCGGCGCGGGCCTCACGCCACCAGATCAGCTCGTAGGCGTGCAACGCCGCCCAGATGGCCGTGACGAGCGCGAGCGCAGCGAGCCCAGGGACCGTCGTCGCAATGGGGAGCGCGAGCAACAGCGCGACGGCTGCGGCCGACCCCGGCGAAGGTCGGGTCGTTCGCGAGCAGCGTCGCGACCTGCGTGAACGCGAAGACGAAGACGAGGTCGAAGAAGAGCTCTCGCGGCGTGACGCGGTGCTCGTGGTCGACTGCCGTCGCGGGCATCCCTGGCGACCCTATCCCGTGACTCGTATGGCACGCCGCCACCGAGGAGAAGGCCGCAAACTGCGGGAATTCCATGAGGACGCGCCTTGACGGCTCCTCCATCACGCCCTAGGTTCGTCCTCGCACCGAGCACGGAGCGCGAGTAGGTCGAAGCTCAGCCTGAGGGCACGACGCGGAAGCGGAAGGTCACTGGGCGGAGTGGACGAAAGCGCCACCGGCTCGGTGAATTTCTTTCCGGCACGTGAAGCAACGGCACCCGGCTTGGGGAGCGTTCGAGCGTTGACCGCTGACCGATAAGGCGGCGACTACCCCGCGCTCCCGGACCACACCCCGGGTTCCGGAGTCTCGAACGCTCGCTCGTGCGCGCGGGTGCAGCACCAGCAGCGTCCCAGCCCGTCGCGGTTCAGGTCGGTCAGGACGTGGCCCCGCTCGCAAACTCCCCATCGCTCGACGAACTCAGTGATCAGTCGTCGCCTGAGGGCCGCTCGGTAGCGCTCTAGCTCGTCGTTCCGGGACACAGCGCAAACGGTAGCGTCCGGCCCTGAAGGACGGTCAGCGCGGCCAGAGCCGAAGCACCGGTCCTGTTGCGCCCAGGTGCCCCGAGAGCGCTATCCGAGTTGCGCTGTCCGGCTCACGCTGTCTACGCGCGGCGCAGCAGGGCGGAAGAGACGTTTGCTCGTAGAAAAGACCCAGACGGCCACCAGTCCCGCCAACGCACCGAGTGAGGCCGCTCCAACGGCAATCACCTGCGCGGCAGCACCGGATTCGAGTGCGGCATAGGAGAGGCCGAGCCAGCCGGCCACGATCAAGGCACAAGCCGCAAGTCCTCTCGGTCCCATGTGCCAACCGTAATGAGAGCCGGAGCAAGAGGAAACGGTGCGCTGAGAGAACTCAACGCCATCTCGATGTTCCATGAAGTACGCCCTGTGTGGCGAGTTCATCGATCCTGACGAGCCCTGCGACCTCGCCCACGATAAAAGCGGGCCGTTTCTTACCTCGGCCCTTTGCACACGTACTGCAAGCGCGCGGCGCGCGGCAGCTGTCAATCTGCTTGACCGTCTTTCAAAGGAGGGGGCATGACGAGCATCGACCCCTATCGCGTGACCGACACGCTGGACGAGGGCGTTCTCGACGCCATCGCGACACGCCTCGAGGGGCGTGGGCGGCACCCGGCCTTCGTGCGCATGATGGACGAGTATCTCGACGCCATGCGCA
Organism: uncultured Actinomycetes bacterium; assembly: GCA_963815895.1. Classification (GTDB taxonomy): domain Bacteria; phylum Actinomycetota; class Thermoleophilia; order Gaiellales; family Gaiellaceae; genus GMQP-bins7. Next base: position 224,986 of record CAWFIP010000003.1, read on the forward strand.
TCGATGGCGCCGAGGCGGTCATCGACCTCGGCTGCGGCACCGGCGTTGCGTCGCGTCGAGTCGCCCAACGGTCGGGGTTCTCGGGGTACGTCACGGGCATCGACCAGAGCCCATTTCTCATCGGCGCGGCCATGCGGCTGGCGGGCGACGAGAACCTCGCGGGCCGCGTGGAGTTCCGCGTCGGCGACACACAGAGCCTCGATCTCGGCGCCGATGAATTCGACGCGGTAATCGCACACACATTGATAAGCCACGTGGAGCGCCCCGCCGCGGTGCTGGGCGAAATTGCCCGCATCGCCAAGCCCGGCGGTTCGATCGGGATCTTCGACGGGGACTATGCCTCACTCACCTTCGGCCACCCCGATCCAGATCGAGGTAGACGCGACGATGAGGCTCTCATCGGCGCCATCGTCACCAACCCGCGGATCATGCGCCAGATGCCGGTGCTTGCTCACGAAGCCGGGCTCGAGCTCGTTGCGTCCTTTCCCTACGTCCTCGCCGAGGTGGGCCAAGCCGACTTCTGGCTCCCCGCGATCGACTCCTTCCGCAAGCTCATGCCGACGGCTGGGGCCATGACCGAAGCCGAAGCGGGCGCCTGGGCTGACCGCTTGCTACAGGCATCGGAGTCGGGTCTCTTCTTCGGCGCCAGCAACTACTACGGGTACGTCCTGCGCAAGCCGCAAGTCGCTCGGTAGGACAGCGACGAGAGCGTCCCCCGGAGCTAGTCCTCGCCTTCCCAGTACTCGGCTGTCGGCCCCGGCCGGGCGAACATGATGTCTTCGTCCGCGGCGTCCTTGGCAAGAATCTTTCCGGTGTCGAGGTACTCGATGATCTCGCCGGGGATCATCGAAGAGAGCATCAGAACGCGAATGGGCGAGTCCGTCCCGTTGATGATCTGATGCGCACCCTTCTTGCCCCGCGGAAAGCAGACGACGTCACCCTCCTTCAATACCTGCTCACCCTCGGGCGTACGCAGCGTTGGCTCACCGCGCAGCACGATCACCCACTCCTCGTTCATATGGTGCGTGTGGTAGGGCCAGAGCCTGCTGCCAGGCTCGACCTCGGACATGGTGGCGCCGATCAGCTCACCGCCGATGCGCTGGCCGACAAGCATGCCCTTGGCACGCCAACCCTCGCGGTCCCTCGTCCCGTCCCACTCGTCGCTGTTGAGGTTGAAAGTCTTCATTGGTGAACCGTGCCAGGCGTTGCGCCGCCGACTATAGACCTGTCTCTATCCGGCAGGCGAGGATCCGGCGATAGATGCGCTTGGCCGCCGGGTTGGTGCCGTCGCCCTGGAGTTCGGTCGAGCTCGCCCCCGTTCGTACCGCCCGTCATCCGTTCGGAGGACGGTGCCGTCGGCGTGCCTGGGCGACGATCCGTGTCGCCATCCGACGGAGAGGAGCGACGATGAGCGGGATTGCGGTCAAGAACGTCAGGGCGCCGGACGAGCGGCGCTCGCTCGGAGGCAAGGGCGCGGGAAATGTCCTCGAGGTCGACGGCCGCGCCGTGCTGTTCGTGACGTACGAGCCCGGCTGGCGGTGGTCCGAGCACGTCAAGCCCATCGCCGGCACCGACCGGTGCGAGATGACCCACGTGATGTATTGCATCTCGGGACGGTTGAACGTCATCCACGACGACGGGAGCGAAGCCGAGCTCGGCCGCGGTGACGTCGCCGTCATCGAGCCTGGGCACGACGCCTGGGTGGTCGGCGATGAGCCGTACGTCGCGGTCGACTTCGGCGCCTACCGGCATCCGGTCCAACCCGGCCCATAAGGTCGCTACCCGGCAGGGCGCGGATACAGCGGCTGCGTCATGTGACGCGGTCGACTTGCCCGAAGCAGCCGTCCCGGAACGCGAGCTCGAGCACGTGGCAGTTCGCTATCGGACCGCTCCCGTCGCCCGAGACGTGCGCCAACATCGCGCGGAGCGGGCCGCCGTGGGTCACGACGAGGACGGTCTCTCCCGGATGGCTCTCGGAGATTCGGCGCAGGGCGGCGAGGACGCGCAGCTCGAGCTCGTCGCGGGTCTCGGCGTCACCCCAGGGCCCTGTCCGTGACTCCGGGAAGCGCTCGAGGATCTCCACGTCGGTCAGGCCTTCCCAGGTGCCGAAGTCGCGCTCCCGCAACCCCGGTTCGGGCGTCACGTGCAGGTCGCGAGCGTCGGCGACGACACGCGCCGTCTCGAGCGCGCGAGAGAGGTCGCTCGAGTACACCGCTGCGAGAGGCACCGCGGCGAGCTGATCCGCGAGCGCGCGAGCCTGTGCGCGTCCCGTGTCGTTCAGTGGCCGGTCGGTCTTGCCCTGTACGCGTCGTTCGGCGTTCCAGTCCGTCTCGCCGTGGCGTACGAGCAGAATCGTCGTCTCGCCCACCTCGTTACGCTAGCCGCCCGTGGAGCTCGGACTCGGTGATCGCGCATCCCTCGTGACCGGCTCCACGCGCGGAATCGGGCTCGAGACGGCGCGGCTGCTCGTCGCCGAGGGGGCGCGCGTGGTCACCTGTGGCCGAGGCGACGCGCCAGGGATCGGCGAGGCGGCCCACATCTCCGCAGACCTCGGCGTCGCCGGGGAGCCGGAGCGTGTCGTGGCCGAGGCCGTCGGGGCTCTCGGAGGTCTCGACGTCCTCGTCAACAACGTCGGCGTCGCACGGCATGCGCGCTTCGAGGACGTCACGGACGACGAGTGGGACGCCAACTGGCACCTCAACGTCATGAGCTACGTGCGCGCGATCCGTGCCGCGCTGCCGTCGCTCCGGCAGGACGGTGGCGCGATCGTCAACGTCTCCTCCACCGCAGGGAAGCGGCCGTCGACCGGCATGCCGCACTACTCGGTGACGAAGGCCGCGGTGCTCTCGCTGTCACGACTCGTGGCCGACCTCTATGCCGGTGACGGAATCCGCTGCAACGCCGTGACGCCGGGGCCGACCGCGACGGACGCGTGGCTCGGCGAGGGAGGACTTGCCGAGCAGCAGGGAGATCGCGACGAAGTGCTCGCCAAGGTCGGCGCCGGCCGGCCGCTCGGACGGCTCGCAGAGCCCGAGGAGATCGCCGCCGTAATCGTGTTCCTCTGCTCCGACCGCGCGTCGTACGTGACCGGCGCCGCCTGGAGCGCGGACGGCGGGACGGTCCCGATCATCTTGTGACGCAGCCCGCGAGCCGCATCGTGGGAGCAACCCTCCTCGCGGTGCTCGCAGCGTCGCAGGCTGCCCTCGTCGTCCTCAACCCGCTCCTTCCCGAGGTCGCAGCGGACTTCGGCGTCTCGGTCGCCGCGGCCGGGCAGCTGCGCACCATCTCGGGCCTCGTGGCCGGAGCCACGGCGCTCGCGACGGGACTGCTCGCGGCACGGGTCGGGCTGCGCGAGCTCCTCGGCGCCGGCCTCGCGATCCTCGTCGTGGGCGCACTCCTGAGTGCCGCCGCGACCGGGTTCGCGATGCTCGCCGCGGCGCAGGCGCTGGTCGGGGCCGGGATGGGCGTCTCCTACTCGGCGGCGCTCGCGGCGACCGCGGAGTGGAGCCCCGCCGGAGAGAGATCGCGGGTGCTTGCGATCGCGCTTCTCGGTCCGCCGCTCGCCTGGATCGTCGGAATGCCGGTCGTCGGCGTCGTCGGCGAGGTCAGCTGGCGACTCGCATGGCTTGCCATCCCGCTCGCGACCGCCGTCGTCGCGGGCGCCCTCCTCGCACGCAGGCCGTCCACGCCGCCTGCCTCAGCGCGCGCCGGCCTCCGCGCTGTGCTCGCCTACCCCGGCGTGGTTCGTTGGTCGGTGGGCGAGTTGCTCGCGTTCTCCGGATGGGCCGGCGCCCTCGTGTTCATGGGCGCGCTGTTCGTCGAGTCGTACGGGCTCTCCATCGCGGAGGCCGGCCTCGTACTCGGAATCGGTGCGCTCGTGTACGTGCCGGGGAACATGCTCTTTCGCCGGTGGGTGGACAGACACGACCGGCGCCTGCTCGTCCTGTTGGCGCTCAGCGCCGCGGCGACCGTGGCCGTGCTCGGTGCCGTTCGCCCTTCGGTGTGGTTCAGCCTCGCGATGTTCGCGCTCCTATCGTTCATCGCCGGAGGCCGCACGCTCGCCGGAAGCGCGCGCGGCCTCGGCCTTGCGCCCGAGCTCCGGTTGGGGGTCACGGGCGTGCGAACCGCCGCACTCCAGCTCGGCTATTTCGTCGGAGCCGGAGTGGGCGGCCTGGCTCTCGCAGCCGGGGGCTACGGCGCCGTGGGCTTCGCGTTCTCCGTGCTCTTCGTCGGTGCCGCCGTCCCGCACCTGATGCCCCACTCGCACGACGTTCCCGCGATGGAAACCTGAGTGCGGCCGCGCGACTACCCTGGCGAGATGGGGCTGACCAGACAGGAGCACGAAGGGTTCGAAACGCGAATCCGCGCGCTCGAGGCGAGCCTTTCGCCGTTCGCAGTGCGGTCGTTCGAGACGCGCGGAAGGCCGGTTCCCGAGCCCGAGTCGGACGTCCGGACGCCGTTCCAGCGTGATCGCGACCGGATCGTCCACTCCAAGCCGTTCCGCCGCCTGAAGGGGAAGACCCAGGTCTTCATCGACCCGGCCGGTGACCACTACCGGACGCGCATGACGCACACGCTCGAGACGACTGCGATCTCCCGCGTCGTCGCGAGGGCGTTGCGACTCAACGAGGATCTGACGGAGGCGATCGGCCTCGGCCACGACACCGGCCACACGCCGTTCGGGCACGCGGGCGAGGACGCACTGGACCAGGCGCTGAACGAGCGGTTCGGCCGACGGTTCCGGCACAACGAGCAGTCGCATCGCATCGCCCACTCGCTCAACCTCACGCACGAGGTCAGCGATGGGATCCTCACGCACACGGGGGAGCGGGAGCCGGCGACGCTCGAGGGCAAGATCGTGCGGCTCGTCGATCGCGTCGCGTACATCAACCACGACATCGACGACGCCCTCCGCTACGGCCTACTGCGAGACGAGGATCTTCCGCACGACGAGATCGAGGTGCTCGGGCCGACGGGCTCCACGCGCATAGACACGCTCGTCCACGACATCGTCGCCACGTCGGAAGGCGTCGACGACATCCGGCAGTCGACGGAGGTGGGGGAGGCGATGCTCTCGCTCCGGGCGTTCATGTTCGAGCGGGTCTACCTCGGCTCGCAGGTCGAGCCGGAGCACCGAAAGGCGCACGAGACCGTGCGCGCGATCTTCGACCACCTCGTCGCCGCCGGCGACGACGTCGACAAGATCGTCGACTACATCGCGGGGATGACCGACCGCTTCGCGCTTGCCTACGCGGACTCGCTCTGAGCTTCGACGAGCGCGCTCTCGATCTCCGCGACATAGGCCGAAGCGTCGACCGAGCGGTAGAAGGCGAGCGCCCGCTCGAGCTCGATCTCGGCGTCCGTCGTCCGACCCGCGACCAGCATTCGCAGACCGCCGTGCCTGCGGAGGTGTGCCTCGATGTGGGGGTTCCCCGCCGCGGCCATGATGTCCGCGGCGCTGGTGAGCTCGCCCGCGAGGACGTGCTCCATGACACGGCGCCAGACCGGGACTGACGGTCCCGCGCCCACGGCCACGGCCTCGCGGAGCTCGTCGAGGATCCCGAGCGTCTCGGCGTACGGCCCGAGCCGTGTCGTGAGGGCGCCGTGAAGCCCGATCTCGCGAACGAGCGGAGGAATCCGTACGGCCAGCTTCCGCGCCTCGTCGATCTGCCCGACCTCGACGTAGAGCGCTGCGCTGCCGGCCATTGTGCCGAGCCAGTGAAACGGCTCGTTCCGCGTCGCGGCCCGCTCGAGCGCATGCGCCTGGTCGCGTAACGCCCCGTCCCGGTCTCCGCGTCCGATCAACACCGCGGCACGCACCTCCCGGACGAACGGCTCCATCGTGTGCGGTGATCCTGCCTCACACTCCGCGATGAATCGCGTTCGCCGATTCCAGTGCCACGTCCCAGCGTCCGAGCATGAGGTCGATCCACACGCGGTTGCCGCGGATGAACCGGATGGAGGACGCGTCTCCGTATCGCTCGGCAAGGCGCAGTCGCCTCGTCGTAGAGCTCCTCGGTGCGTGGGAACTCGGCGGCGAACGTCGCCTGGACGGCGAGATTGTTGACGGTCGTTGCCGCGACCGGGGAGTCCGCCGCAAGGGCGATCTCGAGTGCGCGTTCCATGTCGGCGGTGCCAGTCCCGAAATCCAGATCGTTCTTCGTCATGCCGATCGTCGTGAGCGCGTGAGCGCGAAGCTCCTCGAGACCCAGCTCGGTCGCCATCGCGAACGCCGCCTCGGCGAGAGGCTGCGCTTCCTCGGTCTCGCCTGCGATGTTCCGGATGCGTGCGGAGAAAGCGAGGACCCGCGCCGCCGCGACGGACGTCGATTCGCCGGCGAGGTCCTCCGCGCGAGCCAGGTGCTCGCTGACGAGGTCATGGTCACCGCGATCCCAGAAGACGCGTGCGAGGTATGCCTCCGTTTCGGACGCACGTTCCGTGTCGCCGGCCGCGAGCAAGGCATCCCGGGCGGCTTCGAGAGCACGTTCCTGCCGTGACTCGTCGTATGCCTCGTGCAGCGCGACGGCCAGTCGAAACAGAAGCTCCGGCCGCTCGCTGTCGCCGTCCGGCCATAGCCCGAGCGCGTCGTCATAGAGCGATGCGGCAGTCGCGTGGTTGTTGAGCCCGGACGCGCGGTCGCCTGCGTCACGAAGGGAGAAGCGTGCGCGGTCGACGAGGTCGGGGTTGTCGGTGCCGCTCGCGCGCGCGAGATCGAGGGCAGAACGCCAGTGGTACGCCCGCATCTCGGCGTGATCCTCGGGCCGTCCGAGTGACTCGAGCCACTCGGCGACGTTCCGGTGCTTTGTGACGCGCTCGGCGCGCGGGATCTGCCCATAGGCGACGTCGCGGACGAGCGCGTGTGCAAACGCGAGCTCGCTCTCTCCGGCGACCGAGTGACCGCTTCTGTCGCCGGACGAAGCCTTTCCGCTCGAGCGAGTGAAACGCCGTTTCCGTGCCGTCGTGGAAGCCGAGCGCGCCGGTCCAGAACACCTTCCCCACGACGGCCGCGTCGAGCATGAGGCTCTTCTCGTCCGGGCTGAGGCCGTCCAGGCGGGCGGCGATGATGCCCTGGAGCGTCTCGGGCACGGTGAGGTCGTCCGTCGAGCCCCGTTCGACGTAGAGCTCGGCGAACTGCTCGGCGTACAACGGGTTCCCACCGGCGCGCTCCAGCAGTGCAGTCTGGGTCTCGGCAGCGAGAACGGGCGTTCCGAGCACGCTTCCGAGGAGGTGGGAGGTCTCGTCGTTCGTGAGTGGTGCGAGGGCGAGCGTCGTCGCGTTGAGCTTGCCGCCGCCCCATCCGGGCCGTCGCTCGAGCAGCTCGGGCCGTGCGGTCGCGACCACGAGCAGCGGGACGTCGGTCACCCAGTCGACGAGCTCGTCGACGAAGTCGAGCAGGCTCTCGTCCGCCCAGTGCAGGTCCTCGAACACGAGCACGACCGGACGCTGCTCGGCGAGGCCCTCGAGGAACCGCCGCCAGGCGGAAAAGGCCTCATTCCGCCGGTTCCCACCGAGCTCGGTCTCCTCGGCGAGGCCCGGCGAGCGCAAGCAGGTGCGACTCGACCCAGGCGAGGTCCTCGTCGGGCAGGGCATCGTCCGCGGCGCGGCGCAGCTTCTCGGCCACGTCGGCGGGAGAGTCCTGCTCGGCGATCCCGGCCTGAGCCTTGACGATCTCGGCGAGCGCCCACAGCGTCACGCCGTCGCCGTACGCGAGACAGCGTCCCTGGCGCCACGTGATGAGCTCCGGATCGGCGTCGACGATCCGGTTGAGCTCGTACACGAGACGGCTCTTCCCGATCCCCGGAACGCCGACGAGCGTCACGAGCTGCGGCGTGCGCGCGTGACGCGCGCGATCGAAGGCGTCCCGGAGAGCTGCGAGCTCCCGATCTCGTCCGACCAGCTCGGAGCGCGCCTCGTGTGCGGTGTCGACGCCGAAGCGCGCGCGGGCGCCGAGCGCTGTCCAGACCGGGATCGGCTCGCGATCTTGCCCTTTGCCTCGACCGCGGCCGCAGCCTCGTAGTCGATGACCGACCGGGTCGCGCGGAACGTCGTCTCGTCCGTGATGATCCCGTTCACCGGGGCGGCGCTCTGCAGGCGCGCTGCCGTGTTCACGACGTCGCCGGAGGCCATGCCCTCGCCTGCCTCAGGCTGCGCGTCGAGGCGAACCAGCGCCTCGCCGGTGGTGACTCCGACGCGTAGTTCGAGCTCTTCCTCGATTGCGAACTCCCGGATCGCGAGCGCGGCGCGCACGGCACGCTCGGGATCGTCCTCGTGTGCGGTCGGCGCGCCGAACAGAGCCATGACGGCGTCGCCGATGAACTTCTCGACGGTGCCGCCGTGGCGTTCGAGCTCGGCGCGAACGCGCTCGTGGTACGGGCGGAGTAGCGCCTCGACGTCCTCCGGGTCCATCGACTCGGCCCGAGCGGTGAAGCCGACGAGGTCGCAGAAGACGACCGTGACGACCTTGCGCTCGCGACGCGATGTGCCCCCTGCCATGGGTGGGAGAGTATGACCTCGCTGCCGAGTAGTCTCATCGCGTGGCGCGAATCAAGGACTCCTCGGTGCGTGACGTCGCCGCCGCGGCGGACATGGTCGAGGTGGTCTCGGGTCGCACGCAGCTCCGACGTGCCTCCGGCTCGCGTTTCACCGGGCGCTGCCCGTTCCACGAGGAGAAGACCCCGAGTTTCTCGGTCAACCCCGTCGACAAGCTCTACTACTGCTTCGGCTGCGGGAAGGGCGGAGACGTCATCTCTTTCGTCCGTGAGAGCGAGAATCTCGACTTCGTCGGCGCCGTCGAGTGGCTCGCCGAGCGCTTCCGCGTCACGCTCGAATACGAGGAGACTTCGCCGCACCAGGACGAGGCTCGTCGGCGGCGGGAGCGGCTCCATGCGGTGCTCGAGCAGACGACCGGGTACTTCGAGCGCCTGCTCTGGGAGGGAGACGGCGGTGCATCGGTGCGCGCCTATCTCGCTGAGCGCGGCCTGGGCGAGGAGGTGTCGAAGGAGTTCCGGCTCGGGCTTGCGCCAGGACGTGGCCTCGCGGAGAAGGCGCGCGAACGCGGCTTCTCGGCGGACGAGCTTCGTTCCGCGGGCCTGACGACCGTCCGTGGCGGCGACTACTTCCCGCGCCGGCTCATGTTTCCGCTCGCCGACGTCCGCGGCCGCGTAGTCGGGTTCCAGGCACGCAAGCTCGACGAGGACGATCCGCTTCGGGGGAAGTACGTCAACTCGCCCGAGGGCGACCTGTTCCACAAGGGCTCGATCCTGTACGGGCTCCATCTCGCGCGGACGGCGATCGCGAAACAGGACCGCGCGGCGATCGTCGAGGGGAACACCGACGTGATCGCGTTGCGCCAGGCGGGCTTCGAGCCGGTCGTGGCCTCGATGGGGACGGCGCTGACCGAGCGCCAGCTGCGCGAGCTCGGGCGGCTGACGCGGAAGATCTACCTATGCTTCGACGCGGACGCGGCCGGCCAGGACGCGACCTTGCGCGGGATGGAGCTCGCCGCGGCACAGGGCTTCGAGGTGAAGGTCGTCACGCTGCCGCGTGGCCAGGACCCCGCCGACGCGCCGGAAGGTTTCGAGGAACGGCTCAGCGGGGCGGAGAGCTACCTGCTCTACCGCGTGCGCCTCGAGCTCGAGCGCTCTGCAGACAGGCAGGAGGCCTTCGTTCGCGCGCGCGAGGTGCTCTCGAAGGCCGAGGACTCGCCGGAGCGCCAGGAGGCGCTGCGCCTCGTCGCCGACCGGCTCGACCTCCCGAAGGAGACGCTTGGCGGTATCGCGCCCGCCTCTGCTCGCGCCGCCTCGCAGTCCGGCGAGCCGGAGGCGCCCCGTCTCCTCGGTGTGGGCGACCGGCTCGAGCGGGAAGTCCTCGCCGCATGCGTCGCCCATCCGGAACTGCTCTCAGGGCTCGAGGAGCTGACGCCGGAGCACTTCGACTCCGAGCTCCACCGCCGCTTCCAGGCGATGCTCGTCTCGAAGAAGGAGGACCCGGAGCTGACCGGGCTCCTCGCGGAGCTCGACGCGCTCGCGGCGCAGAAGGCGATCGACCGGAGGACGGGCCAGGAGCTCATGCTCCGGCTGCGCGAGCGCAAGCTGAAGCGCGATCTCGCGGGTGCCGACCTCGCGCGGACGACGGAGCTTCAGGCGCGGCTCGCGAAGGTGCGGCAGTCGCTCGCCGAGCTGACGTAGCTAGCCGAGGAGGAGCGCGAGCAGGGCTTTCGCGGTGTGCAGCCGGTTCTCGGCCTCGTCCCAGACGGCCGAACGTGGCCCGTAGAGCACGTCGGCGGCGATCTCCTCGCCGGGGTGCGCGGGCAGGCAGTGCAGGACGATCGCGTCGGGGGCGGCGTGCGCCAGGAGCTTCTCGTCCAGGGCGTACGGCCCGAGGTCTTCGAGGCGCTGTGCCCGCTCGTCCTCCTGGCCCATGCTCGTCCAGGTGTCGGTCACGAGCACCTGCGCCCCGGCCGCCGCCTCGCGGGGATCGCGAACGACCTCGAGGTCTCGAGGCTCGTAGCCGACGGGCGACGCGCACACGAGCTCGACCCCGAGCAGCCGGCACGCGGTCGCGAGCGAGACGCAGACGTTCGTCCCGTCGCCGACCCACGCGATGCGGACGCCGTCGAGGCCGCCGAAGCGCTCACGGACAGTCAGCAGGTCGGCGAGCGCCTGGAGCGGGTGCTCGTCGTCCGTCAAGGCGTTGACGACGGGTACCGACGCCGTGGCGGCGAGCTCGTCGACCTCCGTCTGTGGTGCCGTGCGGACGGCGAGGCCGTCGAGGTAGCGCGAGAGCACGCGCGCGGTGTCACCGATCGACTCGCCGCGGGCGAGCTGCAGCTCCGATGCGGGGAGGTCCACCACCGCGCCGCCCAGTTGCGTCATCGCGACCGTCAGCGAGACGCGCGTGCGGGTCGAGTGCCGGCGGAAGAACAGGCCGAGCGACAGCCCTTCCAGCGGGCGGTGCGGCTCACGGGCGACTCGCTGGCGCTTCAGCTCGGCCGCCAGGTCGAGCACGGCTTCGAGCTCCGCCGGGGCGAAGTCGCTCACGCGCGTGACGGAGCGGCCGCGCAGGTCGACCGGGAGTGCGGCCGGAAGCGTGCTCAGGTTCACGCGGCTCCTTCGAGGAGGTAGGCGCGGAGCTCGTCGCGCAGCTCACTGCCGGCGACGCCCTCACGGGCGACGATGAGGATGGTGTTCTCGCCCGCGATCGTGCCGAGGATCCGCGGGTGGGACGAGCGGTCGATCTCCTCGCACAGCGCATTCGCGAAGCCGTACGGCGTCGTGACGATGACGAGGTTGCCGCTCGACTCCACACTGAGCGCCACCCGGCGGAAGCTCGGGCCGAGGCTCTGCGGTGCGGCGTCCTCGGGCAGCGAGTAGACGAGCCGGCCGGTCGCGTCGCGCGTCTTGACGAGCCCGAGCTCGCGGATGTCGCGCGAGACGGTCGTCTGCACGACGTCGTGGCCGGCGGCGTGCAGCGCCGCGGCGAGCTCGGCCTGCGTCGAGATCGGCTGCTCGCGGACGAGGCGTCGGATGGCGCCCTGTCGCTCCTGTCGGTTCATCCGAGGACCTCCTCGAGGACGGTGAGTGCGTGGTCGACCTCGTCGGCGCCGACGACGAGCGGCGGCGCGAGGCGGAGCACATGCTCGCCCGCCGTGAGGACGACGAGGCCGTGCTCGAGCGCGGCTGCGGCGACCTCGGCAGCCGGGCTCGCGACGTCCGCACCGACGAGCAGGCCCGAACCGCGCACGTCGGTCACACCGGGCAGGGCGGCGAGCCCCGCGTGCAGCCGGGCTCCCTGCGCGCGCACGTTGGCGAGCAGTTGCTCGTCGATCGCGTCGACCACGGCGCACGCGGCGGCGCACGAGACCGGGTTGCCGCCGAACGTCGAGCCGTGATCGCCGGGGACGAACGCGCCCGTGGCGTGCTCCGCGACGAGCAGACAGCCGATCGGCAGGCCGTTGGCGAGCCCCTTTGCCAGCGTCACGAGGTCCGGGAGCACGCCAATCCGCTCGAAGGCGAAAAACGTCCCCGTGCGGCCGACCCCTGTCTGGATCTCGTCGATGCAGAGGAGCGGCTCGAGCGCTGCTGCTGCCCTCACGAACTCGGGCGGCAGTGGACGCACACCCCCCTCGCCCTGGATCACCTCGAGCAAGATCAGGGCCGTATCGGGCCCGACAGCTGCCTCGAGCGCGGCGACGTCGCCGGGCGGGACGAACGTCACCGGCGGGAGCAGCGACTGGAACGCGGCCCGCTTCGCCGGTTGGCCGGTCGCGGACAACGCGCCGACGGTGCGCCCGTGGAACGAGCCCTCGAGCGCGACGATGCCGTGCTTCCCGGTCGCCTTGCACGCGTACTTGATCGCGGCCTCGATCGCCTCCGCTCCCGAGTTGCAGAGGAACGCCTGCGTCCCTGCGCCGCCGAAGCGGTCGGAGAGCCGGCGCGCGAGCTCCGCGCCAGGGCGCGTGCCGAAGAGGTTCGACGCGTGCCAGATCAGGTCGAGCTGGTCCTGCGCCGCCTGGAGCGGGGCGGGGTGGCGGTGGCCGAGGGAGACCACGGCGATGCCCCCACCGAAGTCGAGGTAGCGTCGGCCGTCCTCGCCGACGAGCCACGCTCCCTCGCCGCTGACAAAGGTCACCGGGACCGGCGGATACGTCGGCAGGAGCCTCGAGGTGCCGAGCGCGGTGGTCACGTGACGACCGCCGTCCGGCCGATCTCGACAGCAACCCCGCCGCGCGCCGCACGCGTGGCCGCGAGGAGCTTCGGGACGATCCCGCCTGCGAACTCTCCCGCGTCGATGAGGCGCTCCGCCTCGTCCGCCACGATCGCGATCGCGACCTCGCCTTCGACGATCACGCCGGGCACATCGGTGAAGAAGAGGAGGCGCTCGGCGCCGAGCCCGACCGCGAGCGCGGCGGCCGCCTCGTCAGCGTTCACGTTCATCGGCCCGTATGCGAGCGGCGCGATGACGGGAATCCCGCCGGCGGTGAGCGCGTCGAGGATCGGCTTCGGCGCCGCCGGGATTGGTCGCCCGACATGGCCGAGCTCCGGGATCCTGATCGCCGCGAGGACGCCGTCGGGCAGGGGAAGCGCGTGCGGCCCGATGGCGGCGCTGATCTCGGCGTTGACCGCTGCAAGCGACTCGCGGACCACCTCGAGCGCGGCAGCGCTCGTCACCCGGCGACCGTCGACGAACTCGACGGGCAGCCCACGGCGCTCGAGCTCGTCGGAGATCTGCCGCCCTGCGCCGTGCACGACGACGACCTTGTGGCTCTGGGCCACGAGGGAGTTCACCCAGGTCGCGGCGTCGGCGGTGACGGCGCCGCCGACCTTGACGACGACGAGGCTCACGTCCGGTAGTCCGCGTTGATGCGGACGTAGTCGTAGGACAGGTCGGACGCGAGGTACGCGGCGGAGCCGCTGCCGAGGCCGAGGTCGAGCTCGATCCTGCACACGGCGCCCTCGAGCTGCGGCTCCAGATCGGTCGGTGCACCCGACGTGAACACGGGGGTCCCGTTGAAGCGCAATGAGACGGACGCCGGGTCGAGCGCCGCGAAGCCGCCGTTGTACGGTGCGGAGCCGGCGGCAGCGAGGACGCGGCCCCAGTTCGCGTCGCGCCCGAAGGCCGCGGTCTTCACGAGCGGCGACGTCGCGATGCGGCGTGCGATCGCGGTTGCCTCGTCCTGCGTCGCGGCGCCCTCGACCTCGATCTCGAGCAGCACGGTGGCGCCCTCGGCATCGGCGACGAGCTGCGCGGCGAGGTCGGCGCAGACCTCTTGCACCGCGGCGGCGAAGCTCGCGTCGTCGCGCGCGCAGCCGCTCGCGCCGTTCGCAAGCAGGATGACCGCGTCGTTGGTCGAGCAGTCGCCGTCGACGGAGATCCGGTTGAAGGTCTGGTCGACGGCGGGCCTGAGGAACGCGTCGCCCTCGCCCGACTCCAGCGGGTAGTCGGTCGTGAGGACGGCGAGCATCGTCGCGAGCGCGGGGTGGATCATCCCGGCGCCCTTCGCCATCCCGCCGACGACGAACCCGTCCCGCGCGACGACTGCCTCCTTCGGCTTGGTGTCCGTCGTGAGGATCGCCTCCGCCGCGACATGCCCGCCCTCCTCGCTCAGCTGAGGCACGGCCTCGGCAAGACCCGTCGTCATCTTCTCCATCGGGAGCGCGGGACCGATCACGCCGGTCGAGAGCACGAGCACCTGCTCTCGCTCGAGGTCGAGGAGGAGCGCAGCCTCGGCCGCGGTCTCGAATGCATCCTGCTCTCCGCGCGGGCCGGTTGCCGCGTTCGCGACGCCCGAGTTGACGACGATCGCCTGCGGCTCAGCCTGGGCGAGATGGGCCTTCGAGACGGTGAGCGGTGCCGCGAGCACGCGGTTGCGCGTGAACATCGCTGCGCCGACGGCGGGCTGCAGCGAGCGCACGACTGCCAGGTCGAGGTGGGCATTGCGGATTCCCGCATGCACGCCGGAGGCGACGAAGCCCCGGGGAGCGGTGACGCTCATACGAGCACTCCTGCGAGGCGGAGCCCCGCGGTCTCGTCGAGGCCGAGCGCGAGATTCGCGTTCTGCATCGCTTGGCCCGCTGCGCCCTTGCCGAGGTTGTCGAGCGCACAGATGACGATCGTGCGGCCGGTCGCGCGGTGTGTGAACACCGCGAGCTCCGCTGCGTCCGTGCCCTGAACGCGTGCGAGGTCCGGGATCGCACCTTCGGGCAGCAGGCTCACGACGGGGCTCGTTGCGTACGCCGCGTCGAGGCGGTCGCGGAGGTCGGGCTCCGTGGGGGCGACGTAGCAGGTGGCGAGCAGGCCTCGCCGCACGGGCAGCAGGTGCGGCACGAAGCACACGTCGAACCCGAGGACCTGCGCGATCTCGGGCTCGTGCTGGTGCGCGCCGACCCGATAGGGCGAGATGTTGTCGAGCACGGCGTTCGCGTGCGACGTCGCCCTGAGCGCGCGTCCGGCGCCGGACACGCCCGACTTGGCATCGACGACGACGCTCCCCGGGTCGATCGCCGCCGCGATCGGCGCCAGCGCGAGCAGCACGGCGGTCGCATAGCAGCCGGGGCTTGCGATCAGCGTGCCCGTCGGCGGCGCCAGCTCCGGCAGCGCGTAGCACCAGTCGTCGAGCTGTCCCGGATTCGGATGCTCGAAGCCGTACCACGTGGCGTAGTCCTCGGCGCTCCCGAGCCGGTGCGCGCCCGTCAGGTCGACGACGACGGTGTCGGGAGGCGGCACGAGTGCGGCCGCGCGCTCGTGGTCGAGGCAGCAGAAGACGAGGTCTGCCGGCGTCGCGAGCGCAGCGTCGTTCGTCACGAAGTCCGGCAGCTCGAGCTTCTGGAGGCGCGGGTCGAGCGTGTCAGCGGGCTTGCCGGCCAGGGAGTCGGAGCCGAGCGCCACGAGCTCGAGCTCGGGATGGGCGAGCACGCGATCGAGTGTCTCCTGACCGGAGTAGCCCGAGGCGCCGAGGATGACGACGGCCGTCATGCGCCTATTATGCAGAAATCTACTTAGAATGCGTACCGCGTTACACGCCGCACGAGCGGGCACCCGGTCCGGCGCCCGCTCTCATGCTGTTCTGACCTTCAGCGGCGCGTCGTCGGCTACGGCGCCCGAGGTAGCCTCGGACGACGACTCAACCGCACGGAAGGAGCACGTATGTCGCTAGCTCGCGTCGTAACCTTTTCCGGGGTCTCCTCGGAGCGCATCGAGGAGCTCAAGCGGGAGATAGACGAAGGCGAACAACCCGAAGGACTGAACCCGTCCGAGATGGTCATGCTTCACGACCCGGGCTCGAGCGAGGCGATCGCGATCCTCTTCTTCGACAGCGAAGAGGACTACCAGCGCGGGCACGAGGTGCTCGACGCCATGCCGGCGCCCGAGACCCCGGGACAGCGGACAGCCGTCAAGCGCTACGAGGTCGCGCTTCGGAAGAGCAGGTAGTCGGGCCCGCGGTACTGAGCTCGGTACGAAATGAGGGCGCCTCTCGCGGGGCGCCCTCCTCATTTCCTTCCGCCGCCGCGAACCTCCAGTCGCGTGGCGCACGAGTGCACGGGCATCAATGACACTGGCTCTCGCAGCTATGTGGGGTCGGAAGAGGAGGTAGACGGTATGGCCAAACTGAACATCGCAGCCATCACCTCAATCGCCAGGGCGAGCCCAGGAAACAGCGAGCGAGCTTGCATCTGCCTGGCGATCACAGATCGCGACGGAAAAGGGGTCGTAGATCTCACGGAGACCAACTTCAGGCTGGCGCAGCTCCTCGGCGCCTTCGGAGGATCCCTCTCCGTCATCGACGAGGTGGTCAACCAGCCGGGGACCGGTTTCTACACGCTCGACATCGTTCCAATCGGGTCGAATACGTGGGACGCCGGTGTCTTCATTTTCGGGGTAACGGTCGAGACCGAGGACGACGATGGGATGAAGCTCGTCAAGCTGGTGATCGATTAGTACGACTGGACTTAGCGCGCTGACAGGGCGCTGACGCGGACACAAATCAGTCCGTCAGCCAGTAGAGTCCTGAGACAACGAAACCCGCGCAATTGCACGGGTTTCTTGAGGCTCCCCGGGTTGGACTCGAACCAACAACCCTCCGGTTAACAGCCGGATGCTCTGCCAATTGAGCTACCGGGGAAGGCAGCCGAAGGATTGTACCGGCGTGCTCCTCGGCCTTCCTCGAGGGTTGCCGTTCTGTTGGTCGAGGGAGGACGGAGCGCCCGTGTCGCGAAGGGCGACTCATGCGACGCTTCGCCGCCGCAACTTCAGCCTTGTCTGTTGCCGTGTGCGGCTTCGCCGCGGACGACGGAGTGAGTGCCAACGCCCGCATCGCGGCGGTCCAGGTCGCACTCCGCGCGCACGGGCTCCATCCCGGCCCCGTCGACGGAGTCGTCGGCCCGAGGACACGCCACGCGCTCATCGTGTTTCAGCGGAATCAGGGCCTGAAGGCTGACGGCAAGATCGATCGGAGGACGCGCCGCGCGTTCGGCTCGCGTGGACGCCCGCTGCTCGGACAGCGCGACCTTGGCGTCGGGGCTGTCGGCTGGGACGTCGCGGTACTCGAGTTCCGGCTTCGTCGCTACGGGCTCGGGCCTCGCGCGGTCGACGGACGCTTCAGCCGTGCGACCGCTGTCGCACTCCGGCGGTTCCAGAGCCGTCACACACTCGAGCCCGACGGGATTGCTGGGCCGTTCACGTACCGAGCCCTCGCGAATCGCGTGCCCATCCGCACGCACACGGTACTTCCGGGGGAGAGCTTCTTCTCGATCGCCGGCCGTTACAGCGTGAGCCCGTGGCAACTCGCCCGTCGCAACCGCCTCTCGCTCATGAACGTGATCGTCCCCGGGCAGAGGCTCCTGCTTCCGCGCGGGGCCGTCGTGCGGACGCCGCAGGCAACCCCGGCTCCTGCGCCGTCGCGCGACGCCGTGCGCGCGGCCCTCGACCACTGGGCCGGCGTGTA
Organism: uncultured Actinomycetes bacterium; assembly: GCA_963815895.1. Classification (GTDB taxonomy): domain Bacteria; phylum Actinomycetota; class Thermoleophilia; order Gaiellales; family Gaiellaceae; genus GMQP-bins7. Next base: position 242,429 of record CAWFIP010000003.1, read on the forward strand.
CGGGGTCGACCGCAAACTCGTCCGGGCCCTTGCCTGGATGGAGTCCGGCTTCCAGCACGACGTCGTCTCGAGCGTCGGCGCGCTCGGCGTCATGCAGCTTCTCCCCGAGTCGTGGGAGTTCGTGGACACCGTGCTGCTCGGTGTGCGGACGCCGCGGACGTACGAGGGCAACGTGCGGGCGGGCGTGCGCTTCCTGCGCTGGCAGCTCGACCAGGTCGGCGGCGACGTGCACCTTGCGCTCGCCGGCTGGTACCAGGGTGCGCGCGCCGTGCGTGAGCACGGCCTCTACGGCGAGACGAGGGTGTTCGTCCGCATCGTGCTCGCGCTCTACGGCACGGTCTAGCGCGCGGCGCGGATCAGCTCGTTCAGCGGATGGGCTCGGGGGTCGAGCACGTTCCCTGCCTGTTCCGAGCCGGTGACGGGGAGCCCGGCCGGGTCGAGTGCGCCGATCTGGACCAGGAGTGATGCCTGGTCCCAGTAGATGTGCTCGTGCGCGACCTTCCCGTCCTCGAACTTCACGACCACGCAGAACGGGAGCCGCACGTGCCTTCCGGTCGGTGCGATCCCCGGGAGCAGCTGCGGCATCTCGATGTCGTGCGTGAAGGAGAGCACGAGCTCGTCGACGACCTGGTCGTCGCCGACGGTCCGCGACACCGGCGCGATCTCGATGTCCGTCGGCCACTTCCCGATGAAGTGGTCGCCGTAGAACTGGCGCACGTTCGCGGCGCCCACGCCGCCCGTCATCGCGGGGAGGTGGTAGACGTACGGCTCGTCGGTCATCGTCGCCATCGTCGCCTCGAGGTCCATGTCTACGAACTCCGCCGCGACGTGGTCGTCGAACACCGACCCGATGTCCGGACGCTCGCTCCGATCCGTCGCCATCTCGTCGCGGAAACTATCTCGTTTCGCGGGAGCCGCGCCCGCTCGACCGGGGAGCGGCTCTCGCTTGACATGTCACGGCAGCGCCGGATTGAATCTCGCACATGCTCCTGCGCGAGGTGGCGTACGCGCGGCCCTCGACCGTCGACGAAGCAGTCGCTCTCCTCGCCGGGAACGACGGGGCCCGCGCGCTGGCCGGCGGTCAGACGCTCATCAACGTCATGAAGGCCAGGGTGACCTCGCCCGAGGTGCTCGTCGACCTGGCCGACCTCGAGGAGCTCCGCTCGATCGGTTTCTCGACGGACGGGCTGCTCGAGATCGGGGCGATGGTGAGCTACTCACAGCTCATGGCCTCGTCCGAGGTCGATGTGGCGCGACCCATCCTCGCCGAGGTCGCCTCGACGATCGGCGACGTCCAGGTCCGGAATCGCGGCACCGTGGGCGGGAACGTCTGCGTCGCCGACCCGACGAACCACCTACCGCCGCTCTTCGCCGTCCTCGAGGCGACGTTCACGATCAGCGGTGCGGGCGGCGAGCGGACCGTGTCGGCCGATGACTTCTTCCAGGGCGTGTACATGACCGCCGTCGGCGAGGGCGAGCTGCTCACGAAGGTCTCCGTGCCGCCGTCGAAGGGCGCCGGCGACGGGTTCGCGGGGCTCACGATCGGGAAGCAGGGGACGTACGTGGTGAACGCGGCGGCGACGGTCTCGGACGACGGCGTGCGCATTGCGCTCGGCTGCGTGGCGGCGACCCCGGTGCGCGCGACGGCGATGGAGGAGAAACTGACGGGCGACTTCTCGGAGGACGCAGTCCGCGGCGCAGCCGAGGGTCTCGGCGCGTCGCTCGACCCACCGGGAGACGTGCACGGGTCCGCTGACTACCGACGGCACCTCGCGGAGGTCGCCGCAGTCCGGGCGGTCCTCGAGGCGGCGTCCAGGAGGAAAGGAGCGTAGTGGCGGCGGAACCGACTGCGAGCAGGGCGATCGGGATCGAGGTCAACGGCGAGCGGTACGAGCGCGACGTGTCCGCACGCAAGCTCCTCGTGCACTTCATCCGTGACGACCTCGACCTCACGGGGACGCACATCGGCTGCGACACGGGGAACTGCGGCGCGTGCACGGTGATCGTCGACGGCAGTCCCGTGAAGAGCTGCATGCTCCTGGCCGTCCAGGCCGACGGCGCGTCCGTGCTGACGGTCGAAGGCCTTGCCCCGAACGGAGAGCTCACGCCGCTCCAGCGCTCGTTCAACCAGCACCACGCGCTCCAGTGCGGCTACTGCACCCCCGGAATGCTCATGAGCGCGACCGCGCTGCTCGAGCGCAACCCGCGGCCGACCGAGGAGGACGTGCGGTATGCGCTCCAGGGCAACATCTGCCGCTGCACCGGCTACGTGAACATCGTCGAGGCCGTCGTCGCGGCCGGGGGCGAGTCATGACCCCGCACGGCGGGTCCACCGCCGTCGAGACCGCCGCGCCGCAGACCCTCGAGAAGGGCTACGTCGGCCAGAGCCTCCCGCGGCGGGAGGACAGGCGCCTCGTGCAGGGCCAGGGCACCTTCTTCGACGATGTCCGCCGCCACGGGATGGGCTACGTCCACTTCGTGCGCACGCCGTACGCGCACGCTCGCATCGTCTCGATCGACGTCTCGAAGGCGCTCGAGCTCGACGGGGTGTACGGCACGATCACCGGTGACGAGGTCGCCATCTCGACAGACCCCTTCTTCGAGATGTCCGTCGAGCCGGGCGGCAACATCCAGGACTACGCGCTCGCCGTCGGCCGCGTGCGGCACATGGGCGAGCCGGTCGCCGCGGTGTGCGCCTCGACGCGCGAGCTCGCGCGCGACGCCGCCGAGCTGGTCGAGGTCCTCTACGAGGAGCTCCCGGTGCTCGTCGACGCGGCGGAGTCGCTGAAGAACGAGGTCGTGTTGCACGACGAGGCCGGCTCGAACGTCGTCTGGTCGGGCGTCTTCGAGTGGGGCGACGTCGACACTGCTCTCGCCGAGGCGGACCACGTCGTGAAGATCGACCGTCTCCATTTCCACCGCTTCTCGTCGACGCCGCTCGAGTGCGCCGGCGCGCTCGTGGAGTACGACAAGGGCACGGAGGAGTGGACGCTCCACTGCAACCACCAGATGCCCGGGGTCGGGGCGATCTGGATGGCGCCCGCGCTCCGCACCGGGATCGACAAGCTCCGCTTCGTCACGCAGGACATCGGCGGCGGCTTCGGCAACAAGATCTGCCTGCACCCGCAGTACGTCGTGCTTTGCCTCCTGGCGCGGAAGCTCGGGCGTCCCGTCCAGTGGACGGAGTGGCGCACCGACCAGCACACGGCCAACGCGCACGGGAACGAGCGGACGTTCCTCGACGTCGAGGTCGCGGTGAAGGCCGACGGCGAGATGACCGGCTTCAAGGTGCGCGCGCTCGACGACTGCGGGGCGTTCCCGCGCTACGAGCCGCTCGGCTGCATCATCTGGGCGCAGGTCACGCCCGGGATGTACGCGTGGCGGAACGTGCAGGTCGACTTCACACAGGTCTGCACGAACAAGTCACCGGTCTCGCCGAACCGCGGCTACTCGCGGATGCAGCACCTCTGGCTGACGGAGCGGATCATCGACATCGTCGCCGCCGAGCTCGGCTTCGACCCGGTGGAGATCCGGAAGAAGAACTACGTGAAGACCGAGCAGATGCCGTACGAGACGCCGAACGGCTGCGTGTACGACTCGGGCGACTACGCGAAGGCACTCGACATCGCGCTCGAGCTCATCGACCACGGGTCGATCGAGACGCGACGGAAGGAGGCGGCGGCCCGCGGGAAGCTGCTCGGTTTCGGGATCGGCTCGACGCTCGACTCGGGGACGAACAACTTCGGCCAGTCGACGCTGCTCAATCCCGAGCTCCAGTTCTCCGGGAACAACGAGGCCGCGTCCGTGAAGCTCGACATCTTCGGCGAGGTCGTGGTCACGCTCGGCACGGTCCCGCAGGGCCAGGGGCACGAGACGACTGCCGCGCAGGTGGTCGCGGACATCCTCGGCTGCCCGCCCGACCAGGTGAACGTGCGCCGCGGCCACGACTCGTGGTTCAACTCGCACGCCGGCTTCTCGGGGACGTACGCGAGCCAGTTCGCGTTCACCGGGCTGGGCGCGGTGAAGGGCGCGTCCGAGCTCCTGCGCGACGAGATGGTGCAGCTTGCCGCTGCGGTGCTGCAGGCGCCTGCGGAGGCAATCGAGCTCGCAGACGGGTTCGCGCGGATCAAGGACGGGCCCGAGGAGGCGGCGCTGCCGTTCATGGCGCTCGGCGCGATCGTGAACGCGAACAACGCGTTCCTCCCGCCGGAGTTCAACCCGACGCTGAACCACCGCTACGTCTGCCGGCCGTACTTCGGGATGGTGGACACGGAGAAGAAGACCGGCCAGCTGACGCTGACGTACGCGACGCAGATCCACGCAGCCGTGGTCGAGATCGATCCGGAGACGGGCGAGGTGGACATCGTCGACTACGCGGCCGTGGACGACTGCGGCGTCCGGATCAACCCGCAGATCGTCGAGGGCCAGGTGCACGGCGCGACGGCGCACGCGATCGGCGCCGCGCTCCACGAAGAGTTCGTCTACGACGAGGAGGGCACGCTCCTGACCGCCAACTTCTACGACTACCACGTCCCCCACATGCTCGACATGCCTCCGCTCAAGACCGGCGCGATGGAGTCTCCGTCCCCGGTCGCGCCGCTCGGCGCGAAGGGCATGGGGGAGGGCGGAGGCGGCGGGATCCACTGCATCTGCGCCGCGATCCAGGACGCGCTCGCGTCGGCCGGGAAGCCCATCGTCGACACCAGCTGCAACCCACCGCATAGGGTGTGGGCCATGCTCCAGGACCCGGACACGAGCCGGAAGAACGTCGCGGTGGTGTCCCGATGATCGTCTCGGGCACGAAGGAGCTGCCGGCGCCGCGCGACACGGTCTGGAGCGTCATCTCGGAGCCGTCCGAGATGGCGAAGCTCATGCCGGGCGTGGAGAGCTTCGAGATCACGGACGACACGCACTGGACGGCGAAGGTCAAGGTGCCGCTCGGCCTCGGTGGGCTCAAGATGACCATGAACTTCGAGAAGCTCGAGGAGCGGCCACCGGAGTTCTCCTCGATGCGCGCGAAGGGCCAGGGCGTGGGCGCGCTCATGGACATGACGACGTCGTTCACGCTCTCCGAGTCCGACGGCGGGACGTCGATGGCGTGGGAGGCGGACGTGAAGATCGCCGGGCCAGTGGGCTCGATGGGCCAGCGTGTCCTCCAGCCGATCGTCAACCAGCAGGTCGCCGACGTGCTCGGGGCGCTCGAGAAGCGGGTCGCAGTCGCAGCACAGGCCTGACCCGAGGCACGTGACCGAGCCCGAGACACCGCGGCGCCCGCCGCACATGCCGTTCGCCGCGTCGCACGGCGTCGAGCACGACGACCTCGCGAACGCGGTCTTCAACGCGCAGGTGCTGGGTGGCGGCGTTCCCGTGCTGCACGCCGACAACTGGGCGACGCGCGCGAACACGGTGGCGCTCGAGGGCGAGCGGATCTTCGTGCACTCGACACGCTGGGGAAGGCGCGAGGTCATCCGGACGGAGGGCGCGGTCGTCGACGTCGGGCTCTTCTCCGGCCAGGCGAACGTGGCGGTCGCCGCGGACTCGGACGATGCGGCCCGGTCGGTGATCGAGCGGCTCCGAGAGCTCCTGCCGGCGCCGGACCCGTCGGGCGCCCAGGAGGTCACGGTGACCTTCTGGACCTATGGCCCGCATGGCCCGCAGCCCGCATGGCGCACGATCTCCGTCCCGGCGTGGTCCGACATCGAGGCGAACTACGCCTCCTCGACCAACGCCTCGCTCGCGCGCCTGATGACCGACTTCCAGCCGGCGCACGGAGGGCAGCTCGTCCTCTGGCACGGGGACGTCGGGACAGGGAAGACGTTCGCGCTCCGCGCGCTCGCATGGGAGTGGCGCGACTGGTGCGACCTGCACTACATCGTCGACCCCGACTCGTTCTTCGGGCAGCACGCCGACTACCTGCTCCACGTGATCCTCCAGCAGGAGTGGGAGGCGCAGTTCGCAGGCTGGCACGCGGCGCCGGGCGCCGTCCAGATGACCGCCTCGGAGGCGACGATCGTGAACGAGTCCTCCGAGGAGGCCGAGACGCGCCGCAAGCCGTGGCGGCTGCTCGTGCTCGAGGACACCGGCGAGCTGCTCCAGCCGGACGCGAAGGCGGTCATCGGGCAGGGGCTCTCGCGCTTCCTGAACCTGGCGGACGGGCTCATCGGCCAGGGCCTGCGCGTCCTCGTGCTCGTGACGACGAACGAGGAGATCCGAAAGCTCCATCCCGCCGTCGCCCGGCCGGGGCGGAGCGCGGCAAACGTGCTGTTCGCGCCGCTCGGCGGCGAGGAGGCAGGCTCGTGGCTCGCTGCGCACGGGGTCGAGGGCGACCGCGGCCGGTCCTCGGTGACGATCGCGGAGCTCTATGCACGGCTCGAGGGCCTCGACACGCCCAAGCAGTCCCTCGGCTTCGAGTCGACCTCTTGACGATGAGCCCTCCCTTCCGCATCGGCGTCATGCAGCTTACGATGGAGCCGCTCGAGGAGATGCTCGAGTCGGCGCGCGTGATGGATCGCGCGGGGATGGACACGATCTGGCTCGCGGAGGCCTATCCCTGGTGGCGGAAGCACGGGATGGAGGCCCGGTCGTCGACCGTGGTGTCCGCGCTCATGGCCCACGAGACCGAGCGGCTGACAATCGGCTGGGGGATCATCTCGCCGTTCACGCGCCATCCGGTGCAGGTCGCCATGGACGCGCGCGTCGTGCAGGAGGCGGCAGGGCCGGGAAGGTTCCTGCTGGGCTTCGGGACCTCGAAGATCTTCCTCAACAACATCCGCTCGCAGACCAACAAGACCCTCGGGCCGATGCGCGACGCGGTGACGATCGTGCGTGGTGTCCTCGGCGGGGAGCCGTTCGAGTACGAGGGCGACACCTGGAGCGCGTCCGTTCCGGGCCTCCGGGACGACGCTCACACCCCGCGCGGCGTTCCGCCCGTCTATGTCGCAGCCACGGCGCCGAAGATGCAGGCGCTCTCGGGCGAGATCGCAGACGGCTGCCTCACCCCGTCGATCACGACGCCGGCATTCGTCCGCTACACGCGTGAGAACGTGAAGGCCGACATCGACATCGGCTGCACGATCGTCGCCTCGATCCACGAGACCGATCGGGATGCGGGCCGCGACGGCGCCCGGGAAATCGCGGGCATGTACCTCGCGAACAAGTTCCAGAACATCAAGGGCTCGGCCGACACGCTGCTCGAGCTCGCGGAGATCGGGATGGATGAGCTCGCGCCGGTCGCAGAGGCGATGGAGAGCGGCGGCCGGCTCGCGGCGAAGGCGGAGGTCACCGACTCGCTCCTCGACCGCTGCAAGCCGATCGCGGGGACGCCCGAGGACTGCATCGCAGCGATCGAGGAGTACCGCGAGGCGGGCTGCACGCACGTGATGCTCGAGCTCTGGGGCGATCGCCGGCACGACCAGATCCGGCTCTTCGGCGAGAAGGTGCTCCCATGCTTCAGGCCGTGACCGACTTCGACCCCGCAGCGTTCGAGGCATTCGAACAGGCCGGCTGGTCGACGAAGGAGGCGGCCGCCTACGACGCGCTCGCGGGCCGGGTGACTGCAGCGGACCCGCTGCTCGACGCAGTCGGCGCGGGCGACGGGACCCGGCTGCTCGACGTCGCGACAGGTCCCGGCTACGTCGCGAGAAGAGCCGCCGATCGAGGCGCGAGGGCGACGGGGCTCGACTTCTCGGAGGCGATGCTCGAGTTCGCGCGCTCGACGTGGGTCGACGTCGAGTTCGTCCAGGGGGATGCGACGTCCCTTTCGTTCGCGGACGGGACATTCGACGCTGTAACCGCCGCGTTTCTCCTCTTGCACCTCGGCCGTCCCGAGGACGCCGTCCGCGAGGCCGCACGTGTCCTTTCGCCCGGCGGGCGGGCCGGATTCACCGTGTGGGACGAGCCCGCGCGCAACCGGTGGCTCGGTGTCGTCTTCGAGGCGTTCGCCGCCGGGGGCGGGGAGCCGTCGCCGGACATCCCGGTAGGGCCGCCGATGCTCCACCTTGCGGACGACAGCGCGTTCACGAGCCTGCTCGTGGACGCGGGCTTCGCCGACGTCGCCGTCGTGACCGTCGAGTACTCGCTGCCTCTCACGAGCACCGATGAGCTCTGGCACGGGCTCGCGGAAGGATCGGTGCGGATGCGTCCGTTCATGGTTGGCCAGCCTGACGACGTGCAGCGAGCGATCCGCGACTACTTCGACCGCCTGCTCGAGGTCTATCGCGCGCCGGACGGGTTCGACGTTCCCGTCTCCGTCACGCTCGCGTCGGGGCAACGGCCCTCGTGACGATCGCCGTCGACCGCGATCGGCTCGTGGAGTGGGCGAGCCGGGCGATCGAGACGCCGAGCTTCACCGGCTCCGAGCAGGCGCTCGCGGAGCTCGTCGCGCAGACGTTCGCGGACATGGGCCTTCAGGTCCAGTGGCAGCAGGTCGAGGACGGTCGCGCGAACGTCCTCGCCACTCGGCCTGGTGCCGGTGGCGGGCCGAGCCTGATGTTCAACGGCCACATGGACACGTCGTACTCGGGCAAGGAGGCATGGCTCGCGCACGTTCCCGGCTTCCAGCCGAAGGCGTTCGTCGAGGACGGGCGCCTCTACGGGCTCGGGATCTCGAACATGAAGGGCGCGCTCGCCTGCTACGTCGAGGCGCTTCGCGCGCTCGACGACGCCGGCGTGCGCCTGCAGGGGGACGTGCTCGTCGCGGCCGTGAGCGGGGAGATCGAGAAGTCCCAGTGGGGCGACGCGCAGGGCGCCGAGTTCCGCGGGTACGCGGCGGGGACCCGGTACCTCGTGACGCACGGCGGGGTGGCGGACATGTGCATCCTCGGCGAGCCGACCGAGTCGAAGGTCGTGCTCGGGCACTTCGGCTCCCTCTGGCTGCGCATCTCGACACAGGGCGACTTCATTCACACCGCGTTCACGGAGGGGCGCCGCGACCGCAACTCGATCCTCCGCATGCGCGAGGTCCTCGACGCTGTCCTCGAGTGGATCCCGACCTGGGAGGCGGACGAGTCGAACGCGTATCGCGGAACGAAGGCGGTCGTGAACGTGAGCGCGCTCGAGGGCGGCTTCGGCTGGCGTGTGTCCCGCACTCCGCACCGCACGGATCTCTTTCTCGACGTTCGCGTCCCGCCGACGAAGGAGATGGCGACGGCACGCGGTGAGGTGCTCGACTTCGTTCGTGGCCTGCAGGCGCGATTTCCGGACTACGGCGTCGAGGGCGAGGTGTACGTGACCGCACCCGGTGCGGAGATCGCGGAGGACCACCCGCTGATCGGCGCCCTCGACGAGGCGCACGCCGAGGTGTTCGGCGCGGCACCCGAGCGAGACGTGACGCGCTGGTTCTCCGACGCCTCCGCGCTCACGCGTTACGGCATCCCAACCGTGAACTACGGGACCTCGACCGGGCTCCTCGACACCGTGAAGGGCGAGAACCTCGAGATCGACGGGCTCGTGAAGACGGCCGAGGTCTACGCTCGCGCAGCGATGAGGGTCTGTGGAGTCGCCGAGTGAGGAGGCTCAGATGAGCACTGACAGCACCAGAATGGCCACGCTGGAGCGCATGTTGGACGGCTTCAACCGGCACGATCTCGACACGATCATGTCCCTCTTCGCACAAGACTGCGTCTTCGAAGCGCCGCGCGGTGCGGATCCGTGGGGTAGGCGGTTCGAGGGGAAGAAAGCGGTAACTGAAGGCCTGAGGGCCCGCTTCACGGGCATTCCCGACGTCAGCTACGAAGGCCACGGCGACTTCGTCTCCGGAGAGCGTGGAGTCTCTGAATGGACACTTCGAGGCACTACGGTCGATGGACAGCGCCTCGAGGTTCGTGGCTGCGACATCTGGACGTTCCGCGGCGACGAGGTCGTGGTCAAGAACTCGTTCTGGAAGATCGTCGAATGAGAGCGCTCGACGAGTTCCTACCCGTGTACGAGTTCTCCGAGCGGCACCGGATTGCGATCGACGCACAACCACGACGAATCGATGAGGCGCTCCGCGCGGTGTCGCTCGCCGACATCCCGATTGCGCAGGGGCTGTGGTGGATGCGTCGGCTCGGTCGCCCGACAGGTGAAGCGACGAAGCCGTTCGTCGAGGCGTTCCCCGGGGTCGTCCTCGACGACGTCCCCGGCGAGGGGATCGCGCTCGGGCTGACAGGCCAGTTCTGGCGGCTGCGCGGCAATCTCGAGCCCCCCGGCCCGAGCACTGCCGAGGACTTCCTTGCCTACTCGCGGCCCGACGTGTGCAAGGCGGTCATCGACCTCCGCATCGGCCCCTCTTCGCTCTCCACCGAGACGCGGGTTCACGTGCCGGATCCCGCCTCCCGGAGGAAGTTCCGCCGCTACTGGCTCGTGATCCGGCCGTTCAGCGGGCTCATCCGCATTCTGCTCCTCAGGGCCGCCCGGCGGCGGGCACTCGCGTGAAGCTCGTGACGTTCGGAGAGGATCGCCGGGTCGGCGTCCTCGACGGCGAGGTGATCGCGGTCCTCGACGTCCCGACGATGCGCGAGTACTTCGAGCGCGGCGGCGCCGACGAGACGGGCGAGCGCGTCGCTCTCGCGGAGACGAGGCTGCGCGCTCCGATCGTCCCGAAGAAGTTCTTCCACACGGCCGGCAACTTCCGCGAGCACGAGGACGAGTCGAAGCAGGTGGGGTGGACGCACGAGATCGCGCCCTGGATCGTGTTCTTCCAGAACGTGGACGCGATCGTCGGGCCGGACGAGCCCGTCGTGTACCCCGAGCACCTCACGGAGGAGCTCGACTACGAGCTCGAGCTCGCGGTCGTGATCTCGAAGCCGGGCAAGTGGTTCGCCCCCGAAGAGGCAGGGGACTACGTCGGCGGCTACGTCATCTTCAACGACATCACGGCGCGGGACATCCAGCGGCGCGAGATGCGCTCGGGAGTGTTCTCGTTCTGCAAGGCGATCGACACGTTCTGCCCGCTCGGCCCGTGGATCGTGACCCCGGACGAGATCCCGAACCCGCATGACCTGGCGATGGAGCTCCGCGTCAACGGCGATTCGCGCCAGGTCTCACACTCCGGCCGCATGTCCGTGACGATCCCGGAGATCGTGAGCCACTACTCGGCGCTCGGCTACTCGGCGGGCGACGTGCTCTCGACCGGAACCGTCTCGGGCGTCGCGGGCTTCTCGCCAGACGCGGCCTCGCTCTATCTCAAGCCCGGCGACGTGATGGAGGCGGAGATCGAGCGGATCGGCGTCCTCCGGAACCCCGTCGTGTCCTGGCAGGAGGCGCACGGCGAGCCCGCGCCTTCCCGGGTGCGCTGGTAGCGGGCGTTGGTAGCGTCAGCGCCCGTGGACGACGAGTTCCAGATCGAGGTCGACCTCGACGACGCCGCGCACGGGTATGACGTGCGGGAGCGCCTTCGCGCACGCGACCTGGACGACGACGCGCGCGAGCGCCTCGGGCGCGACATCATGGTCACGCGCGACGGGTCGAGGATCTTCCTCTACGCGGGGACGGAGGAGCAGGCGCGTGAGGCGGAGCGGACGATGCGAGCGCTCGTCGACGAGGACGGGTTGACCGCTGACATCGCGGTGACGCGCTGGCACCCGGTCGAGGAGGCATGGAAAGACGCGTCGATCCCGCTTCCCGCAAGCGTTGAGGAGGAGCAAGCCGAGTACGAGGCGCGGGAGGCCGCGGAGGCCGAGGAAGCGCGCCAGACGCACGAGTACGACTGGCACGTCGTCGTCGGGGGGCTTGCCGGTCGGGACGAGGCCAGGGCGACCGCCGAGCGGCTCGAGAGCGAGGGCCTTCCGGTCGCGCAGCGCTGGCGCTACGTCGTCGTCGGCGCCCTGACCGAGGAGCAGGCGGAGGAGATCGCCGAGCGTGTGCGAGGCGAGCTGCCGGAAGCGGACGTCTCCGTCGAGGTCAACCTCAACGAGCTGCGGCTCCCGCAGTTCCTCTTCCTCCCGTTCTGACGAGGGCGCACGCGTGAAGGTCGGTTCAGTGGCGCTCGATGTGGTGGCGGACGCTGTCGGGTTGCTCGCGACGTACGGCGAGGCGTACCCGGAGGTGCCGGCAGAAGCGTGGGCGCCGTATCGGGAGCTCTACCCGGAGCTCTTCGACGATGAGCACTGGAGGATGCCCGCCCGGAGCTACCTGATCCGGTCCGCGGGCACGACGGTCCTCGTCGACACGGGCGTCGGCCCGCCCGGGCTCTGGGACTGGACCGCCTTGAGCGAGGGCGAGCTGCCCGGCGCCCTCGCGACGCTCGGGGTCTCGCCCAGTGACGTGGACGTCGTCTTCCTGACCCACATGCACATCGACCACGTCGGCTGGAACACGGATCTCGAGGGAGTCCCGCTCTTCCCGCGGGCGCGCTACGTCGTGCATCGAGACTCGCTCGCGTTCGCGAGCTCGCAGGACACGCGGCCGCATGTGCGGCGCTGCATCCTGACGCTCGAGGACCGCTTCGAGCAGGTCACGGGCGACGTCGAGCTCGCTCCCGGGGTGACCGCGTTCGAGGCGCCGGGCCACTACCCGGGCCACATGGCCGTCCGCATCGAGTCCGAGGGTGAGCGGGCGATGCTGATCGCCGACGTCGCGGTGCACCCGGCGCTCCTGCAGGAGCCGGACTGGGTCTACGTCTCCGACATCGACTCTGCCGAGAGCGCGAAGACTCGGCATGCGCTGCTGCCCGAGCTCGTCGACCAGGACGTGCTCGTCGTATGCGGGCACTACCCGGACGACGGAATCGGGCGCATAGTGCGCCGGAACGGAACCGTCGTCTGGGAGGCCGCATCCTGAGACGCTCGCTGATCCTCGTCGTGCTTTGCCTCGTCGCCGCGAGCTGCGGCGGGGCCGAGACCGAGCCGAACCTCGCGCAGGCGGCGGAGCGTACGGAGGCGCAGGGCACGGGCCGCTTCGAGCTGTCCGGCGTCCAGCGATCGAACGGTCGCTCGGCGCCCGTCTCCTGCGCCGGGGAGGCGGACTACGCGGCGAAGCGCGTTCGCGTCGACTGCGAGTACGAGGGCTCCGGCGACCTCGACGCGATCGCGATCGGCAACGACTTCTACGTTCGCGGGATGGTCTTCACCGGGACGAGCGAGAAGTGGGTCAAGTTCGAAGGGGACGTCGACGACGACACGTCGCTCGCAAGCTTGTCGCCGCAGAAGCTGCTGCGGCTGCTCCGCAGCGCGAGCAGCGAGACGGAGCGCGTCGGCGAGGAGGACGTCCGGGGCGAGGCCACGGTTCGGTACCGGCTCGTCGTGGATTGCGAGGCGGCCAAGCTCGAGTGCTCGTCGAACACTTCTGTCGAGGTCTGGGTCGGCGACGACGGCATCGTGCGCCGCATCTCCCTCGAGGACGACGACGGAACGGCGACGTTCGAGTTCTTCGACTTCGGCGCCGACGTGCAGATCGAGGCGCCGCCTGCGAGCGACGTCGTCGAGGAGGATCTCGTGGCGGGCAGCTCGTCCAGCGGGGGCGGGACGTCGGGCGGCATCGAGGTCACCTGCGCCGAGGGCGAGGCGGTACCGATTAGCCAACCGCAGGCCGTCGCGGCCCTACGGCGGAACGGCTTCGAGATGCGCGACGCGGAGTTCTGCATCGTCGACAACGGCGGCTCTGCTGGTGGCCTCCCGAAGGAGGGTCTTGTGAGCTGCGGGATCGACGCCGTGCCCAGGCCTGGCGCGCCCGAGAGGGTCACCTTCGTTATGGAGACGGGGGAGCTCGTGGACGCGACCCTCGAGCTTCGCAACCTCAAGTGCACCATCGAGACCGGGCCCGACGGCCGCCAGAGGAAGATCGACGCTCTGGGGCAGGCCTTCACGGAGCTGGAACAGGCGATTCGGCCATAGGATCGTCCTGTGGCCTGGCCACGGGACGACGCGAAGCTCGACCGCATGCGCGCGCTCATGGGGGAGCGCGGGCTCGACGCGATCGTCGCGCGCACACCCGACAACGTCCTCTACCTCACGAATTTCTGGGGCATGAAGGGGTACGACGCGTGCGTCTTCCCGCGCGAGGGCGATCCGGTGCTCGTCTGCCTCGAGGCCTCGGAGGAGGATGCGGCGCGTACGGCCTGGACGACCGACGTGCGGCTGTTCCACGGGTACCACCCCGACGATCCCCGCCCGCCGCTCACACGCGTGCTCGAGGTCGCCCGCGCGGCGTGCGCCGAGTACGAGACCGTGGGGCTCGAGCTCTCACTCGGAACGCAGGCGGCCGATCGGATGGTGGGAGAGCCGACGACGTTCACGCTCGACTGGTTCACGGCCTTCGGGCCGGACGTCGAGGATGCCACTCCCGTCCTCGCAGCCGCGCGCGCGGTCAAGACCGAGCAGGAGATCGAGCGCATGCGGCTCGCGAACGAGATCGCGGCGGCGGCCATGGAGCACTGCCGGCTCGTCATCGAGCCGGGCATGACCGAGGCGGAGATCGCGGCCGAGTGGGAGGGCTTCGTCCACGGCGAGGGCACCGGCTGGAAGGGGCAGGTCGCCCTCGCGCTCGGGTTCTCGCTCGTGTGGTCCGGCCCCGGGATCAAGACGTTCACCGCCACCACGAGCAGGCCGATCGTCGAAGGCGAGCCGACGCTCTTCGAGATCTGGGTGTGCGTGGACGGCTACTGGTGCGACCACACGAAGAACCTCGTCGTCGGCGAGCTCACGCCCGAGTACCGCGAGCTCGAGGAGCGGCTCCTCGCCGTGTACGGCCGCGCGGTGGAGCACTCCAGTCCGGGCGCGAGCCTCGCGGAGCTCGACCGCCTCGTCCGGGCGGGGATCGACGAGATCGGCTATCCGGGCCAGCCGTCGCACCCGATCTGCCACGGCGTCGGCGCGCGGGCGCACGAGCCCCCGTACGCGCACCAGGCGGGAGGCGGCGAGATCGCGACTGGGATGGTGCTTGCAATCGAGCCAGGTTGCTATATGGATGGCGGCGGCGGGCTGCGCGTCGAGGACAACTTCCTCGTCACGGAAGATGGCGCGCAGAAGCTTTCGCCGTTCCCGGACGGGATCGTGGCCGCCTAGGCCGCGGTTCTGATGGGATAGGGAACCGCGATGACGATCGACCGCTCGAAGGTGTGGACCGGGGATGTGAACGCGCGGGCGCTCGAGCCGCAGCGGAAGCTGACGGTCGGTCTCTACGACACGACGCTCCGCGACGGCGAGCAGACCGTCGGCGTCGTGCTCTCGCCCGACGACAAGCTCGCCATCGCGACCGCCCTCTCGGAAGCGGGCGTGGACCGGATCGAGGCCGGCTTCCCGCGCGTGTCGGCGGACGACTGGCGCTCGATCGAGCTCATCCTCGAGGCTGGCCTCGAGGCGGAGATCTGGGGCTTCTCGCGTGCCGTCCCCGCGGACGTCGAGGCTCTCGTCGAGCTCGGCCTGAAGGCCTCGGTCATCGAGAGCCCGATCTCGGACGCGAAGCTGGAGGCGCTCGGCGTCTCGCGCCAGACGATGATCGACCGCATCCGGGCTGCGGTTTCCCTCGCCGCGGAGAACGGGATTCGCGTCGCGTTCTTCGGCGTCGACTCGAGCCGGGCAGATCTCACGTTCGCGAAGCAGGCGTACGCGAGCGCGGTCGAGGCGGGCGCCGCCGAGATCGTCGTCGTCGACACGCTCGGGATCGCGACACCGGAAGCAGCCGCCTACCTCGTCGGCGAGATCACGGACCGCGTCGGCGCAGAGGTGCCCGTGCACTGGCACGGGCACGACGACTTCGGGCTCGCGACGGCTGCAGCGGTCGCCGCAGTCCAGGCGGGGGCGAGCTGGGTGCAGGGAACCGTCAACGGCATGGGGGAGAGGGCGGGCAACGCCGACCTGCTCGAGGTTGCGCTCGCCCTGGAGGCGCTCTACGGGATCCCGACGCGGCTGCGCCTCGAACGCGTTCGCGAGCTCTCACGACTCGTGGAGAGCCTCTCCGAGACGCCGCTCGCACCGTGGAAGCCGATCACCGGCGCGAACCTCTTCACGCGCGAGTCAGGGGCCGTCGCGGCGCAGTTCCACGACCCGCCGGCGATCGAGCCGTACGCGTCGGAGCTCGTCGGGGCGGAGCGGGGGATCGTCCTCGGGAAGAAGAGCGGGGTCGACTCCATCCGCATCAAGCTCGAGGAGCTCGAGCTCGACTTTCCCGAGGATCGCCAGGCGGAGCTTCTCGACGCGGTCAAGCAGCTCGGCGTCAAGAAGCGGGGCCTCGTCACGGACGCGGAGTTCAGGCGGATCGTGAACCGAAAGCGGGGCCAGACGCGTACGAGTTGACTGACATGTCACGGCCAGGGATGATCGCTACGGATTGAGGGCCAGGGCATGATCGAGCGGGTCTGCATCGTGGGTGGAGGGGTGATCGGCAGCCTGTTCGCCGGGCATCTGGCGCAGGTCTCGCAGGTGACGGTGCTCACGCGGCGCCAGGAGCACGCAGAGGCGCTCGAGCGCGACGGGCTCCGGATCAGCGGCAGGAGCGAGCTTCGGTCCGGCGTGCGGGCCTCGACGGACGCCGCGGCGCTCGGCGTGACGGATCTCGTCATCGTCGCGACGAAGGCGAACGGCCTCGAGGGCGCGCTCGGCGCGATGACCGGAGCCTTTCCCGGTGCCACCGTCATGACCGTGCTCAACGGCCTCGGCGCGGAGGAGATCGTCCGCGAGCACGGCGACTGGCCGATCGTCTCCGCCGTGACGTTCATGAGCGGGACGAAGCACTCGGACACGCACGTCGAGTACATCCTCGACACGGAGACGTGGCTCGGCCCGTTCGAGGACACGCCTTATGAGCGCGTCCAGGAGATCGCGGCTCTGATCTCCGCGTCGGGCCTGCACGTGGAGGCGCTGCCCGATCTCCGGCCGGCGCAGTGGTCGAAGCTGATCTTCAACGCCTCGGTCAACCCGGTCGCGGCCCTGACGCACCTGCCGCACGACCCGCACTTCGCGGCCGAGGCCGAGCCGACCGACCTCGGGCATCTCGTCCACGGCCTCGTCGACGAGGGGAAGGCAGTCGCAAGCGCGGCCGGCATCGAGCTGCACGACGACCCGTGGGAGATGAACGTCCTCGCGACGCAGCGCGGGTCCGCGCACTACCCCTCCATGCTCGAGGACGTCGAGGCCCGTCGGAGGACGGAGATCGAGCTCATCACGGGCTCGCTCGTCCGGGAGGCGGAACGGCACGACGTGCAGGTTCCGCTGCACGCGGCGCTCTATGCGCTCGTGAAGGGAAAGGAAGACTCGTGGTGAGCGGGCGTCGCTCCGGCGAGGACATGAAACGTCGAAACCCAGGAGGACGTACATGAAGGGAGCGATCAAGACGCTGCTGGCGCTCACCGCGATCGCCGCGGTGGGAGTCGCCGCGGTCGCCGTCGCCAGCGCGTCGCCGCAGCAGAAGAAGACGGTCGTCATCGGGTGGGCCTACGACGGCGTCGGGAACATGGCGGCGTACGACGGCCCGGCGCTCGCGACCGCGAAGGAGCGCGTCGCGCAGCTCAACAGGGTGAGGTCGAACCCGGCGAGGTACAGGCTCATCACCTGCAACACGCAGGGCAACAAGCCTGCGATCGCGAAGGCATGCGCCGCGAAGCTCGTCTCGCAGGGCGCGGACATCATCATGACCACGTGCGACGTCGACTACGCCGCTCCGGTCATCCAGTACGCGATCGACCGCGGCAAGCTCACGGTCGCAGCGTGCATCGGCACCGACCAGATGGGGCCGAAGCGCTTCGGGGCGAAGGGCCGGCTCGCGTTCTCGTACGGGAACGTGGCCCAGGACGAGGGATCGGCGATGGCCGAGTACGCGTGGAAGCGCGGCTGGCGAAACGCGTCCCTGGCGACCGACACGGTGATCGTCTACTTCCGCAACGTCGTCCAGGCGTTCAAGGCGCGCTGGCAGCAGCTCGGCGGCAAGATCGCGACCGAGGAGACGTACCAGTCCGCGGGCGGAAGCCCGGCGTCGTGGCAGAACACGGTGACGCGCCTCAACGCGGAGGATGCCGACGTGATCGTCACGGCCACCGCGCCTCCGTTCGGCGCGCAGGTGCCGATCATCACGGGCCTCCGGACGCTCGGCAACAACACGCCGATCCTCAACTCGTGGGCCGGCGACGGGAACTACTGGTACGGCACGCTCGATCCGAAGCTCTCGAACTACTACTACGTGACGTTCGCATCGGCCTTCGGCGACGATCCGTCGAAGGCGGTAAACGCCCTGCGGAACAAGTACGCGGCGGCGATCGCGAAGGGCGGGAGCACGGGAGCGTTCGTGACCGGCTGGTCGGCGATCGACGGGATCAACCTCGCGCTCAAGCGGACGGGTGGCAACGCCAACGGCACTGCGCTGGCCGCCCAGATGTCGAGGTTCAAGAACGTTCCGACCCTGTCGGGGCTCGTGACGTTCTCGCCCACAGTGCACACGGTGTCAGGCCGCCTGTACCGGGTCATTCGCGTGACGAACAACACCCCGCGGGTCGTCGGCACGATCAAGGCCAAGGTCGTCCCGAAGATCTGAGGGTTGGCGGAGTCTCAGCCTGAGGAGGCACGGCGGTCCGGAGCGTCGCTCCGGGCCGCCGGTGTCTCGCGTGCGTTCGAGGGCGTGCACGCCCTCCGCGGCGTGTCGGTCGACCTCTCACGGCACGAGGTCGTCGGTCTCATCGGCCCGAACGGCGCCGGCAAGTCGACGCTCGTGAACGTCCTCACGGGCTTCGACTTTCCCGACGAGGGGTCCGTCGAGCTCGAGGGGCGAGACGTGACCCGCTGGCGTCCGCACCGTCGCGGGCGGGCGGGCCTGTCCCGGACGTTCCAGCACAGCCGGTCGTTCCGGGGTCTTTCCGTCCGCGAGAACGTCGAGGTTGCCGCCCTCGGGGTAGGCGCATCGCCGCGGCAGGCGCAGCGCCGCGCCGACCGTCTGCTCGAGTCGCTGCAGCTCGGCGCATACGCGGAGGCGCGGGCGGGGTCGCTTCCACATGGCGACGAGCGACGACTCGGCGTGGCGCGGGCACTTGCCACCGAGCCCAGGTTCCTCCTCATGGACGAGCCGGCCGCCGGCCTTCCCGAGGCCGAGGTCCCTGCGTTCGCGGAGGTCGTCCGCTCGGTCCGCGACGAGCACGACGCGGGCGTCCTCCTGATCGACCACAACATGGCGCTGATCATGGACGTCTGTGACCGCATCCACGTCCTCGACCAGGGACGCACCTTGGCCGAAGGGACGCCGGGCGAGATCCGCGACAACCTCGACGTCGCGGCGGCCTACCTCGGCGAGCCGGCGGTGCAGGAGTGACGACACTCGCGATCCGGGATCTCCACGTCGCCTACGGAGGCGTGGCGGCCGTGCGCGGTCTGTCGCTCGACGTCGCGCCCGGCGAGATCGTGGGGCTCATCGGCCCGAACGGCGCAGGGAAGTCGACGTCGCTGCACGCGATCATGGGCCTCGTCCCCGCGAGTGCGGGCGAGATCCTCCTCGGCGAGCGTTCGTTGCGCGGGCGCACGCCCGAAGCGATCGCCAGGAGCGGCGTCGCGCTCGTCCCCGAGGGCAGACGGCTCTTCGCGGAGCTGACCGTGGAGGAGAACATCAGGCTGGGGCTCGCGGCCCGCGGCGGTTCCGAGGGCGCGGCGGAGGATCTCGCCGAGATCTACGAGCTCTTCCCGGTGTGCCAGGAGTTCCGCGACCGCCACGCCGGCGCTCTCTCGGGCGGCCAGCAGCAGCAACTGGCCATCGCGCGGGCGCTCGTCGCCAGGCCCACGTTCCTTCTCCTCGACGAGCCGTCGCTGGGGCTCGCGCCGGCCGTGGTCGACCTCGTCTTCTCGACCCTGGCGACGATCGCGGAACGCGGCATCGGCGTGCTCCTCGTCGAGCAGCGCGCACAACGGACGGTGGCGCTCGCCTCTCGCACGCACGTCCTCGCGAACGGCGAGCTGCGGATCACCCTGACCCCAGACGACGCCGCGGACACCGAGCGCATGGTCGCGGCCTATCTCTCGTGACGCGATGATCGCCAGCGGCCTCAGCGACTTCGCCACCGACGCCGTCGATCTGCAGGTTCAGGTCGACGCGATCGGCCTCGGCGCAGTCTTCGCGCTCATGGCCGTGGGCATCGGGCTCGTGTTCGGCGTGCTGCGACTCATCAACTTCGCCTACGGGCAGCTGATCATGGCCGGTGCCTTCGCGATCGCCTTCGCATCGGAGCGCGACTGGCCCGTGGGGGTCGGGATCGCCCTCTGCTTCGCAGTGGTGCTCGCGCTCTCGCTCGCGATGGAGCGGGTCGTCTTCCGGCCGCTACGCACGCAGTCCGCGGCAGTGATGCTCATCGCGACGTTCGCGATCGCGTTCCTGCTCCAATCGATCGCGTTGCTCTGGTTCGGCCCGCTCGGGAAGACGGCGAACTCACTCGTCGAGTTGAACCGGCCGATCGAGGTCGGCGGCCTCGACATCCGGAAGATCACGATCGTCGCCATCGTCACCGCCGCCGTCTGCCTCGCGCTCCTCGTGGCGCTGCTGAACCGGACGTCGATCGGCCTCCACATGCGAGCGGCGGCGATCGATTCGCAGACGGCCCGCATGCTGGGCGTGCGCGCGAACGCCGTGAGCACGGTGTCGGTCCTCATCGCCGGCGCTCTCGCGGCCGTCGTCGCGGTGATGTTGACCGTCCAGTTCCCGACGGTGACGCCTACCTTCGCCCTGCAGGAGACGATCCTCGTGCTCGCGGGCGTCGTGGTCGGCGGCATGACGAGGCTTCTCTCCGCGACGCTCGGCGGCTTTCTCATCGGGTACGTCTCCGGCTTGCTCGGCGGCGCGCTTCCGTCGAGCCAGAGCCAGTACCTGCCGTCGTTCCTGTTCGGCGCCGTCATCCTCGTGCTCCTCGTCCGGCCGGACGGGCTGTTCACACGGACGCGCGGCCTCGTGGAGCGGGTGTGAGAGCGCGACGCGAGGCGCTGGAGCTGCTCGGCCCGGCGGCGCTCGTCGTGGCGGCGGGCGTGCTCGGCACCTTCGTGTCCCAGACGACGGAGATCTACTTCGTCACCGCCCTCATCTCGGTCTCGACCGTCGTTGCGATCTACGTCTTCGTCGGGAACTCCGGCGTCCTCTCGTTCGGCCACATCAGCTTCTTCGCCGTCGGCGTCTGGGCCGCCGGTGTCCTCTCGATTCCCGAGCAGGAGAAACCGGCGACGATGCCGTACCTCTTCGATTTCCTGAGCTCGACGACGGTTGGGAACGTGCCGTCGCTCCTGATCGCGGCGGCGGTGGGTGGTGCGTTCGCGCTTCTCGTCGGACTGCCGCTGATGCGGCTGTCCGGGCTCGCGGCTGGCATCGCGACGTTCGCGGTGCTCGGCATCACGAACAACATCCTTCGCTACTACGAGAAGATCGGGCCCGGGCTGAACACGTTCTCGTCGGTGCCGGAGACGACGGACGTCCTGCAGGCCACGATCGGAGCGGTTCTCGTCATCGTCGCGGCGTTCGCGTACCAGCGCAGCCGTCTCGGGAGGCAGCTTCGCGCGACCCGTGAGGATCCCGCAGCCGCGCGTGCGGTCGGCGTCTCCATCTATCGGCAGCGGCTCGCGGCGTTCGCGCTCTCCGGCTTCCTCGCCGGGTTCGCCGGCGGGTTGTACATCCACTTCATCCCGATCAACGTGGACGCGGTGTACCTCGACCTGACGTTCATCACCCTCGCGATGCTCGTCATCGGGGGCGCGACGAGCCTCTGGGGCGCGGTCGTCGGCGCGCTCTTCGTGAGCGCCCTCGACTCCGTCCTCGCGGAGATGGAGGACGGCATGACGTTTCTCGGAGTGACGGTCGACCTGCCCTCCGGATCGCGGATCGTGGTCGTGAGCGCGGTCATGGCGCTCGTCCTCATCGTCCGACCGGGAGGGCTCACCGGAGGGCGCGAGTTCCGGATCCCGAAGCTCCGACCGGCGGTGGCGAAGTGAGGGTGTGCGTGGTCGGGTGCGGCGCGGTGGGCTCGCTGTTCGCCGCCAATCTCGCGCAGCTCGACGACGTCGAGGTGTGGGCCTACGACCTCGACCGGGCGCACGTGGACGCGATCAACGCGGACGGGCTCAGGCTGACCGGGGCGGGAGAGGTCGTCGGCAGGCTGCGCGCGACCAGCGACCCGGCCGAGCTGCCGGCCTGCGACTTCGGGATCGTCGCGACGAAGGCGATGCACACTGCAGCCGCCGTCGCAGCGACCGCCCGGGCTTTCGCGGACGGCGCGGTCGCGTCCGTGCAGAACGGCGTCGGGAACGAGGAGGCGATCGCGCCCCACGTTGCGCGGGTGATCCGGGGGACGACGTTCCCTGCGGGCAAGATCCTCTCCCCTGGCGTCGTGCAGTGGGACGTCAAGGGCGACACGACACTCGGCCCCTTCGAGCCGAGCCCGGCCCGCGCGGACGAGATCGAGCAGCTCGCCGAGGCGTGCACGCGCAGCGGCATGCCCGCGACGGCCGTCGCGGACGCGCGCCCCGCCCAGTGGCGGAAGGTCATCTTCAACGCCGCCTCGAACCCGGTCGGAGCGCTCACGGGACTGACCCACGGCCGCGTCTGCGAGCGGCCAGGCCTTCGCGCCCTCGTCAGCGGGCTCGTGAGCGAGGGGAAGGCAGTCGCCGCGGCCCAGGGAATCGTGCTCGATGCGGATCCCGAGGAGCTGATCGACCACGCCGCCCGGCCCGATGTCGCCTACGAGCATCGCGCGAGCATGCTCCAGGACGTCGATGCGCGCAGGCGCACCGAGATCGACTACCTGAACGGCGGCATCGCCCGCTTCGGGCGCGAGCTCGGCGTTCCGACGCCGCTCAACACCGCCGTCACCGCACTCGTCAAGGCACTGGAGGATTCATGGCTCTGACTGCTGAGCTCGACCGCCGCTACGCGAACGTGCGGAGGGCGATGGGCGAGCACGGCCTCGACGTGCTCGTCGTCTCGGGAAGCGAGTACACGGGCTTCGAGGGGTCGGTCACGTACCTGTCCGGCTTCCAGATCGTCCACCGCTACGCGTACGTCGTCGTCCCGGCCGACGGGGAGCCGTTCATCGTGTTCCCGGCCGAGGCCCGCTACGTCGGCGAGCACGGGACGGCCGAGATCGAGCAGGTGTTCCACGAGCGTCCCGGTGCGCACATCGCCGAGCGGGCTGAGGGCTCAGGCTGGAAGCGGGTCGGCGTGTACGGGCTCGACTACATCATGGCGCCGCGCGACTACCGCGCCCTGGACGGGCTCGAGCTCGTGCCCTTCGACGTCGAGTTCGATCTCGCCCGCGCGGTCAAGAGCGAGGCGGAGCTCGCGTCCGTCCGCGACTCGGTTCGGATCAACGAGCGGGGCTTCGAGATCTTCTTCGACAGCTACGCGCCGGGGAAGTCGGCGGCGGAGGTCATGGCCGCGGCCGAGGAGTGGTTCGTCGCCGAGGGCTGCGGTCGGCTGACGATGAACATGGTCCTCACCGGCGATGACGCCGAGACAGGCTCGTTCGCGCGCCCCGAGTTCAAGATCGCGCGTCGCGAGCGAGACACTCGGGAGGTTCCTCCTGCCGTCGCTCGAGATCGCCGGCCCCGGGATGCACTGGGTCGAGGTCTCCCGGGCCGTCGCCGCCTCCGGGACGTCGCTCTCGGCCGACACGGAGCGGATGACGGAGGCCTACGTCGAGTACTTCGACGCGGCCCGCTCGGCGATGCTGCCGGGCGCGACGTGCCATGACCTCCATCGGGCCGTCTCGCAGGGCTTTACGGACCGCGGTTACCACCTCGGCCACGTCACCGGGCACTCGATCGGGATGACGATGATCGAGTTTCCGAAGGTGGGCGAGGGCGTCGAGACGGAGCTCGCGGAGGGGATGGTCTTCTCCATGCACCCGCACGCGATCGCCGCGAACGGCGAGGACTGCCTGTACATGCAGGAGACGTGGCTCGTCACGTCTTCGGGCGGCGAGCCGCTCTCGCAGCTCCCGATGCAGGTGTTCGTGACGTAGTTCTTCTTTCGAACCATGCGCGCAGGGCTACAATCGGCAAGGTGAGTTGGCCGTGGCTCGTGCTGCTGGTAGCAGCTGCCACGCTTGTCGTGGCGGTGGAGACGCCGCGCCTGTCGAGCCGTTTCGGGGCGGACGCGCGCCGGGACCGGGCTCGGAAGCGGCGCAAGAAGAGCTTCCGCGTGATCACGCCCGAGGATGAGAGCGACGAGTTCATCCGCAGCGTCCAGCGTGATCTCGAGTCGCTGCCGACGATCGAGGAGAAGGACCGCCGCACCTAAGGGGCCCCGGACCTCCGGCGGCGCCCGAGCTGTCTCGAGCCTACGGACGTACGGTGATCGTCGCCGTCAGCGTGCGCGTATTGCGCAGGACTCCCGGCACGTTCTCGGTGTTCTTGGTCTCCTGGTAGTCGGACACCTGAAGCCGGAGGCGATGCCGGCCCGCGGACAGGCCGTCCGTCGCGATCCTGACGACGCCGCTCCGGAACGTGGCCCGGACGGACCGGCCGTCGATCGTCGCCGTGACGAGGTTCGGGCAAACGCCCGAGCCGCGGTCGGTCGCGCCGACGAGTAGCGGGCTCCCGGCCGGGACGGCAGGCGTGCGCAGCCGAAGCGTGGGCGGCGTCACGTCGTCGACCCAGAAGCGGAAACCGAAGCGGCCGGCGCCTGCGGGCCTGGCGCTGTCGAACACGACCGTGTAGACGCCCTGGCGCGGTGCGAGCGCCGCTACCGCCGGTACGGAGTCGAAGATGTTGTCGAGGTACGGGTTGCGGGCGATCGGGAGCCCCGCGTAACCGGTGAGCCGGTTCTCGTCCACGCCGGCGACGATCCGCGCCTCCACCTGCGTCCCGGGCGACTGCCGGGTGACGACGACGCCGAAGTTCGCGACGCGTCTCGAGATCCGGACGCGATAGGTCGCCTCCGGCCCGCGGAGAACGGTCGTGACCCCCATGCCGGACGGGTCCTCCGGGTAGCGGTACCTGGTGACGAGTGCGGGGCGTCCCGTCGTCGTGCCCGTGTGGAAGCCCGGGGAGCGCAGCGGCAGCAGGCGGTGCTTCCCGAGTTGTGGCACGGCGACGCGGCCCCAGAAGGGAATGCGGCGCACGTCCGCGCCGCGGCGCAGGATCAGATAGCCGCTCGTCTCGCCTTGGGCGGCGTCGCCCACACGAAGCTGGAGCCCGAGAACGCCGGGCACCGTTGCCTGCGAGCCGACGTCGAGGGTCGTCCCGCGTGCCCGCCGGATGTACTCGACGCTCACGGTCCACGGACCGGCGCCTCCGCCCGCGTCCGCGAGCCGCAGCTCACGCGGGACCTCGAAGTCCCGGCCCTCGAGCAGGCCAAAGGAGATCGTGCTGAGGCTCGAGAAGAAGAGCGGCCGGTCGGCGTCGGCCAGCGATACGAGGCCACCCCCGACGAAGGTCGGCCCCGCGACCGAGTCCTCGCCCGTCTCGGCAGGTCTCCCGGTCGTGACGAGCGCCGACTTGAGCTCTGCGACCGACCAGCTCGGGTGGCGCTGCTTGAGCAGGGCCGCTGCGCCCGCGACGTGGGGGCTCGCCATGCTCGTGCCGGAGAGCGACGACCACGCGCCGCCGGGAACCGACGAGAGGATGTCGACGCCGGGCGCGGCGACCTCGGGCTTCAGTTGCAGCGAAAGCGCAGTCGGCCCGACAGAGGAGAAGTCCGCGTGGATCGCGCTCGCAGGCGCCCCGTCGACCTCGAGCGCGGCGACGGCGATCGCCGACTCTGCGGATGCGGGTGAGGAGACCGACCCGGCGCCTGCGTCGTTGAACTCGTTCCCGGCGGCTACGACGGGCACGACGCCGGCTGCCGCTGCGGCGTCGAGCGCCTGCGTGACGACGTTCCGGCTCGGCTCGATCTCCGGCTCGCCGAGCGAGAGGTTGATGACGTTCATCCCGTCGCGGACAGCCGCCTCGATCGCCGCGACGAGCCCAGCCGCATTCTCGATCGGGCTCACACCGGAGTCGCTCCTGACGAGAGCCTTGTAGTTCCCGATGTAGGCGCGCGGCGCGACCCCGGATAGGACGCGGCCGCCACTCGTCCGGGTGTTTGCGTTGCCGGCGGCGATTCCGGCGACGTGCGTGCCGTGGCTCGACTCGACACCGTCGAACGCGAGCGACGCGCCCCGCGGGTTCGGGCCGGCCGGCGGGAAGGCGCGCGCGACGATGACCTTCGCGGTCGTGAAGCGCGCCTGCCCCTTCGGGAAGCCGGGAGGCATCGTGTACCCGGCGGGATCGAAGAACGGATGCTCCTGGTCGACCCCGGTGTCGATGATCCCGATCTTCATCCCTTGCCCCAGCGAGCTCAGCGGTGGAGCCCACAGCGCCGGCGCGCCGATCTGGCCCGGCGACCGGTCGAGTGTCGGAGCGTAGAACCCGCCCTGGTACACGTTGCGGACTCCCGCGACGTCTCGCAGCCGCGGCACGTCCGCTCGTGGGAGCGAGACGGAGAAGCCGTTCGCGACGAGCCGGTACCGCCAGTGCACCTGCGCCGAAGGCAGATCCCGTTCGAGCGCCCGCCTGAACGAGCGCTGCTCCGCGTCGATGCGCGCCCGCGTACGCGGTGCGAGCGCGAGTGCGGGAGAGGCGAGCGTGACGACGACCTCGGTCCGTGCGCCGGCCGCGGCTCCCTCAGGGGCGCCCTCACCCTCGAGACGGACGCCGCCGAGGACGACGAGCGTGATCACCAGGGTGCTCACGACGGTGAGGGCTCGGATGAGGGTCATCCTGGAGTGAGACGAGCGAATCGAGCAGATCGCTTGTTAGGTGCGGATGAGAGGACTTGAACCTCCACGCCCTTTCGGGCACACGGACCTGAACCGTGCGCGTCTACCAATTCCGCCACATCCGCGGGCCGGTCATTGTACTTCGCGTTCGAGCAGTCCTTGTGGCTCTGAGCCACAAGGTTCTCGCCCCTACTCGGGCAGCGCGGCGAGGACCTCGTCCGTGTGCGTGTCGGGCTTGACGTTTCGCATGACCCTTGCGACGTTGCCTGCCGCGTCGATGACGAAGGTCGAGCGCTCGTTGCCCCAGTACGTCTTCCCCGCGTAGTTCTTCTCGACCCAGACCCCGTACTCGTCGGCGACCTCGTGATCGGTGTCCGCCAGCAGCGTGAATGGAAGGCCGTACTTCTCCTTGAACTTCACGTGCGAGCTCTCGGGGTCGGGGCTCACGCCGAGGACGACCGCGCCCCGGTCCTCGAACGCGCCCCAGGAGTCGCGGATCCCGCATGCCTGGGCGGTACAGCCCGGCGTGTCGTCCTTGGGATAGAAATAGAGCACCACGGGCTGTCCCTTCAGGGCCGACAGCGTGACCGCCGATCCGTCGTCCGCGGTCAAGGTGAAGTCCGGGGCGGGCCGACCTTCTTCTGCTGGCAAGGCTTCCCTCCGTTCGTCGACTGGGAGCGTCTCGGCTCTCCGCTTGGGCAGACCAGGGTATCGCGGAGGCTGCCGCCCCGGCGAGGGCTTCGAGCTCTAGAAGTCGATCCGCATCACGACGCGCCGCGGGGTCGGGTGGCTGACCTCGGTGAAGCCGGCAGCTTCGAAGATGCTGCGGCTTCCGACGTGGACCTCGCCCCACGTGATCTCCAGGCCCGGCGTCGTGAGGATCGGGTAGCCCTCGAGCGCCCGGGCACCGCGCTCCCGCGCGAAGCCGACGGCCGCCTGCGCGAGCGCGTAGGCGACGCCGCGCTTCCGGTAGCCGGCGCGCGTGACGAAACAGGTCACGGCCCACACGCTGTCGTCGTTCTTGTCCTCGTCGCGGCCCTCCCAGGGAACGCGGTTGTTGCGCAAGAGGCGTGGGTGAGCGCATCGTCGGTCCACGCCGCACCAGCCGACGGGCTCGCCGTCGAGGAACGCGACGAGGCCGCTCGTCGTCTTGGACTCCGCATTACCGCAGGCCGTCTGCTCGCGGAAGCGGCGGGCGAGCTCAGGGGCGCCGACCGAGGCCCACGACTCCTTCGGCGCCATCCGGAATCGCTGGCACCAGCACCGGGACGGATCGCCGCGAGCGCCGAAGACGGCCTGAAGATCCTCCCAGCTCACCTCGTTGGCCGGGACGATCGCGGCCTCGAGCGCCATGCACTGCCTTTCGCCGGACTCTGGATAGGGTGCGCGCGATGGTATCCGTCCACGAGGTGCTCGGCATCGCCGCGATCGCCGTCTGCGTCGCTGCGGGCGCACTGGGAATCGTCGCCTACCGACGCGGAGCGGGCGCTCTCGTCAGCCATGGCCTCGTGCTCGCGCAGACCGTCCTCATCGCACAGGCCGCCGTCGGTCTCCTGCTCCTCTCCGACGGCCGCCGCGCTCCGGACCGGCTCCATTACGCCTACGGCGCATTCGCGCTGGGAGCCGTGCTCGTGCCGTGGTTCTACGCCCCGCCGGAGGCGCGCCGGCGACTCCTTTGGTTCGCCGGCACGACCCTCCTCGCGGCCGCGCTCTCGGTGCGCGCGTTCATGACAGGTTCATGAGAAAGCTCTGGGAACGGATCCCTCCGCTCGCTCGGGGGCTCGGGATCGTGGCGCTCGTAGCGCTGGTCGTCGTGATCCTCTCGCTCGAGCCGGTGCTCGCGACGGTCGGCGGGCTCGTGCGCATCGCCTTCTTCCTCGCGATCGCGTTCTTCCTCTTCCTGCTCTGGCGCGAGCGGCGCGGGGACTTCGAGGCGTGGTCGGACCGAAACCGGCGGCTCTTCTACGCGGCGATCATCCTCGCGGTCGTCGACGTCGGCATGCTCATCGGCCTCGGCGCCGCAGGACAGGACGCACTCGTGTTCTTCGTCGTGCTCGGTGCGTGCGCGTGGGTCGTCTTTCGCACGTGGCGGCTCGAGCACGAGTACTGAGGAGGACTAGGGCAGCCGGAAGACCGGGCCCCGGCGAAGCGTCGGCCGACCGGGGTTCACGGGGTGAACGAGCTGGAGCGTGTACCGGTAGGCGCCCGCCCTGGGACGCAGCACGCCCAGATCGACCCGTGTGAGCGCACCGACCTCGGCCCGGCCCTTTCGCAGGACACGCGTCGTGCCGCCCGGGACTCGCAGCAGGCGGACCTCGTACGAGCAGTCGAGGTCGCACGAGAAGCTCACTCTGAACGTCCCGCGCTTCGCGGCGGAGCGCGTCCCGAAGCGGAGATACGTCGTGTGCACGTTCAGCTGGACGCCCGGGCACTTCGCGACCGAGCCGCCCATCGTCCGCTCGAGGGCTTCCGTGACGCGCGGCAGGCTGCTCTTCGCCGTCCCGTCGATGTACCAGAGGCCGGACTGCCAGGCGGGCCGTGCGCGCTCGTCCTTCGACGGGAAGAGGAGCATCCCGACGACGTTCGGCTGGCAGTACGCGAGCGCGAGCGCCTGCCGGTAGTACTCAGCCTGCGTCGCCTCGGGCACGGGCTTCGTGGTCGTGGGCTCGGTGCCGGTGTAGAGGCTCTGCTTCGCGGCCGGAATCTGCGTCTCGACGCCGTACTCCCCGTAGAGGATCGGGAGCGTCGAGCCCTTCTGTGCCGTGCCGTCGAACGCCTGCCCGAGGAGCGCGACGAGCTTGTCGTAGTCCGCGACGCCGATCTCCGTCGTCAGGGGGTTGGCCTTCGTCGGCGGGATGCTCGAGTCGTCTCCGTACACGTGGATCACGAACGCGTCCATGATCGGCAGCGTCCGGCCGCTCGCGCGGTAGGCGGCTCCGAGCGCCTGGATGAAGGTGGTAGGGGAGTGCGTCGGGCGGATCCCGTTCGGCCGGTCGGTCCCGCGCGGGGAGACCGCGCCGCCGTAGACCGTCACCTCGGGGGAGACCGCCTTCACCGCGTCGTAGGCCTGTGTGAGAAGTGCGAGATACGCAGCGGGGGCCTCGCTCGACCCGTCCAGCGCGAACTGCGGCAGCCAGAAGCGGTTGAGGTTGGGCTCGTTGGCGATGATGAGGTTCTGTACCGCCGGCGCCTCGCGCACGATCGTCGCTGCGTACGAGGCGAAATCCGAGCGGGCGTCGCTCGTCAGTGGTGTCGTCCGCGAGCCGGGGTGCATCACGGTCACGTAGAGGCGGATGCCGTTCCGGTCCGCGGCGGCAGCGACGTTCTGGAGGACCTGCAGCTCGCCCTCGGTCGGCTGCTTGTCGCCCGGCTGCCAATAGCTCGTGACGCGAACGGCCCGGAATCCCGACACGCGCATGAGAGCCATCCGCGTCTCGGCGTCGACGAGCGTCGAGGCGCGCAGGTCGTCCTCGACGGCCCCGGCTACGAGGCCAGGACCGGCGACTGCGGGACGCGCGATCGCCAGCATCGCGAGCACCCCGATCGCGAACACGAACGCCCCGAGGTGGCTCGTTCGCATGGGGCTACGCTAGCGACAGATTGCAAACAAGCGTTAAAGAGAGGCTCGGCGAGCTGCCGCGGAGTTCCGGCGTGTACCTCTTCCGGGACGAGCACGGCAACGTTCTCTACGTGGGGAAGGCGAAGTCCCTGCGCTCCCGCGTGCGTAGCTACTTCCAGGGTGGGGACGGGCGCGCCGGCACGGCCCAGCTCGTCAGGTTGATCGACGACGTCGAGGTCATCGTCACGCGGAACGAGGCGGAGGCGCTGCACCTCGAGCAGAACCTCGTCAAGCGCCACCGGCCGCCGTTCAACATCCGGCTCCGCGACGACAAGTCGTTCCCGTACATCGCGGTGACCCTCACGGACGAGTACCCGCGCATCATGTTCACCCGCGAGCGGCACCGGCCGGGAACCGTCTACTTCGGGCCGTACGCGAACGCGAAAAAGGTCCGCGAGACGCTCGACGTGCTCAACCGGGTCTTCCGCTTCCGGCCCTGCGAGGGCCCGCGTCCCGGCCGCCACTCCGGAATCCCGTGCCTCGACTACCACATCGACCGCTGCTTCGCGCCCTGCGTCGGGGCGATCTCACGCGAGGAGTACGGGGAGGTGATCGAGGGCGTGATCGGCTTCCTCTCGGGCGACACGGTGTCGATCCAGCGCGAGCTTGAGGAGCGGATGCGCGAGGCGGCCGCGGACGAGCGCTTCGAGGAGGCTGCGCGGTACCGGAACCGGCTCAACTCGATCCGGCACCTGAGCGAGCGCCAGGCTGCCGACCGCCGCGACGTCGGAAGCGTCGACGTGATCGGGCTGGCCCTCGACGGGCAGGAGGCGGCCGTGCAGGTCTTTCCGCTCCGGGACGGCCGCATGATCGACCGCTACGGCTTCCATCTCGAGAACGTCGCGGGCGAAGACGAGCAGACCGTGCTCGAGGCGTTCGTGATCGAGTACTACGGCACTCTGCCGAGCATCCCGCCGCAGGTGTTCGTGCCTGCGGGGATCACCGACACGGCTGCGATTTCCGAGTTCCTCTCCGAACGGCGCGGCGCGCCGGTCGACGTTCGGGCGCCGCTGCGCGGCGAGAAGCGCCGACTTGTCGACCTCGCCGTCGAGAACGCGCGTGTCGCGCTCGACTCGGACACCGCCCGCCGTGCCGCGATCCGTTCTCGACGCGCCGCGGCGCTCGAGGACCTCCGTGAGGTGCTCAACCTCGAGAGCCTCCCGGTGCGGATCGAGTGCTTCGACGTGTCGAACATCCAGGGCGAGGCGATCGTCGCGTCGATGGTCGTGTTCCAGGAGGGGCGCCCGCGGAACGCGCACTACCGCAACTTCTCGATCCGGGGGCTCGACGGGCAGGACGACGTCGGCGCGATGCGCGAGGCGATCAGGCGTCGCTTCACACGGGCTCGCCAGGGCGACGTCGACGAGAGCTTCGGCTGCATCCCGAACCTCGTCGTCGTGGACGGCGGAAAGGGTCAGCTGGCAGCGGCGCGGGCGGCGATGGAGGAGCTAGACCTCCCACGCGTCGCGGTGATCGCGCTCGCAAAGAGGGAAGAGGAAGTGTTCGTCCCGGGCGTGCCGTACCCGATCGCGCTCGACCGGACGAGCCCCGCGCTCCAGCTCCTGCAGCAGATCCGCGACGAGGCACACAGGCGGGCGCTCCGGCACCATCGGCAAAAGCGCGACTCGAAGGCGTTCGAGACGATCTTCGAGACGCTCCCGGGAATCGGGCCTTCTCGCCGCCGCGCGATCCTCAAGCACTTCGGCTCGGTGGACAAGTTCCTGGAGGCGTCGCAGGAAGAGCTCGAGGGCGTGCCCGGGCTCCCGCAGAAGACCGCCCGCACCGTCTACGCGACGCTGCACAAGGCCGGGCCGTCCTAGGTCAGGGGTCGGTCGAGGCGGGCGGCTCGTCCACGGGTCCCATCGCCTGGCGGAACCGGAGCGTGCGCAGCGTCACGGCGATCGCGGTGAATCCCGCGACGACGTTCGTCCCGACGGTCATCAGCTTGAGCCCGACGCTGAACGCGAGGAGCTGGGAGCTCGGCACCGTGCCCCTGAACACGTAGAGCAGGAACGCCTGCTCGGTCCCGATGCCGGCCGGGGTGAGCGGGAGGAGCGTCGCGACGCTCGCGGAGACCTGGACGAGGAGCACGTTCTCGAACGACTGCGGGATGTCGAACGCGTCGAGGAGGAACCAGATCGCGATCAGGCGGCACGTCCAGTCGCCGGCCTGCCACAGCGCCACCGAGCGTAGGTAGCGGGGCGGGCTCCGGAGCACCGCGAACGCCTGCCGCACGCGCCCCCAGAAGTTGAGGACGTGCTGGTGGATCCAGAACCCGAGCACGACGACGCCGATGAGGATCGCGGCGAGGAGCAGCTGGGCCGCGAGCGGGTTCTGCAGGAGCCAGCCGAAGTCGAAGCTTGGAAGGTCCGGCAGCTCGCCCAGCCCCGGGAGCTCGTCCTGCGTGAAGACGGCCCAGGCGAGGATGGTTGACGCCGCCACGATGTCGAAGATCGAGAGGACGAGGGTGGTCGAGACCACCGTCGTGTAGGTGCTCCGCGGGATTGCCCGGTGCGCGAGGACGATCCGCACCGCGTCGCCCGCCCGCATCGGGATGATGGCGTTGATCCCGACTCCCGCGAGGTACGCGGCGAGGATCGAGCGCCGCGGAACGGCTTCTCTCGGATAGGCCGCCGCGAGCACGTTCCTCCAGGCCATGCTCGTGCACCCGAGCTTCGCGAGCTGCGCGAGCACCGCGAAGAAGACGGGCAGGTAGTCGACCGCAGCGAGCTGGTCGAGGAACGCGCTGATCCCGTCGAGGACGCGGGTCACCGCGCTCCCTCCCCCGCAGCGTTAGCGGCTAGGTCTTCCCGTTCCCGCGCCCGTCACCGTCCGGGGCGAGGTACGGGTAGCGGTAGTCCGTCGGCGGGAGGAACGTCTCCTTGACCGTGCGCAGCGAGACCCAGCGGATGAGGTTCCACATCGAGCCCGCCTTGTCGTTCGTGCCGCTCGCGCGCGAGCCGCCGAAGGGCTGCTGCCCGACGACGGCGCCGGTCGGCTTGTCGTTGACGTAGAAGTTCCCGGCCGAGTACTGGAGCGCGTCGTGCGCCTGTTCGATCGCCGACCGCTCGTTCGCGAAGATGGCGCCCGTCAGCGCGTAGGGCGCAGTCTCGTCGACGAGCCGCAGGGTCTCGTCCCAGCGCTTCTCGTCGTAGACGTACGTCGTGACGATCGGCCCGAAGAGCTCGTCGCGCAGGAGCCTGAAGTTGCTGTCGTCGGTCGAGATCACGGTCGGTTCGACGAAGTACCCCTCGGAGTCGTCCGTCGAACCTCCTGCGAGGATCTCGGCGCCCGACGACCGGGCCTCGGCGATCGCGTCGCTGTGCGTCTTGAACGCCGACGCGTCGATGACGGCGCCCATGAAGTTCTCGAAGTCCGTCGGGTCTCCCATCTTGATCGTGTCGATGTCCTCGACGATGCGGTCGCGCACCTCGGCCCAGAGGTTGGACGGCACGTACACGCGGGACGCCGCCGAGCACTTCTGACCCTGGTACTCGAACGAGCCGCGGACGACTGCCGTCGCGACCGCTTCCGCGTCGGCGGACGGATGGGCGAGGATGAAGTCCTTGCCGCCGGTCTCGCCGACGATCCGCGGGTAGTTCCGGTAGCTGCCGATGTTCCGGCCGACCGTCTCCCACATGCCGTTGAAGACGCCGGTCGAGCCGGTGAAGTGGATCCCCGCGAGATCAGGGCTGGCGAGCGCCGCGTCCCCGATCGTGGCGCCGGAGCCGTACACGAGGTTGATCACGCCGTCGGGCAGGCCTGCCTCTTGCATGATCCGCATGAGGTAGTAGGCCGAGAGCGCGGCCGTCGAGGCCGGCTTCCAGACGGCCGTGTTGCCCATGAGCGCAGGCGAGCTCGAGAGGTTGCCGCCGATGCACGTGAAGTTGAACGGGCTCACGGCGAAGATGAAGCCCTCGAGCGGCCGGTACTCCATCCGGTTCCACGTGCCCGTGGGCGAGTACGGCTGCTCGGAGTAGATGCGCGTGATGTAGTCGACGTTGTAGCGCCAGAAGTCGATCATCTCCGCGACGGCGTCGATCTCTGCCTGGTGGGCGGTCTTCGACTGGTTGAGCATCGTGGCGGCGTTCAGCGTCGTGCGCCAGGGACCGGAGAGGAGCTCGGCGGCGCGAAGGAACACGGCGGCGCGCTCGTGCCAGGGGGTGCGTGACCACTCGGCGTGCGCCGCACGGGCGGCGTCGATCGCCTGCTGCACGTGCTCAGGGCCGCCCCTGCTGACGTCGGCGAGGACGTGGCTCTTGCGGTGCGGCATGACGGCGTCGAAGGTCTCGTCCGTGTGGACGTCCTTGCCGCCGATGACCATCGGGATGCTCACGCGCTCGTTCTGCATCTCCCGCAGGCGTGCCTGCAGCGCGTCGCGCTCGGGCGTGCCCGGCGCATAGGAGTTGATCGGCTCGTTGACCGGCGGCGGCGGCCGGAAGATTCCGTGGGCGCTCATGCGGCCGATTGTAAAGTCGGTGAGCAGTGCGGGCGGTGCGAACGTGGTACGAGGTCGACGGCTGGGGCGTCGGTGAGCTCTGGACGGACGACGGCGTCGTGCTCGCGCACGACTTCGAGTTCGAGTCAGCGAGTGTGGTTGCGCTCGGCGCGACGCGGGATGGTGCTCCAGCCGTCCCCCTGGGGGAAGCGAGCCCCCCTTCTGGCACGGTAGCCACCGACCGCGCACGGGAGGGTGACGGCTTCGTCGCGTCCCAGCGCCAAGACGACGAGTCGCCCTTGCTCGACCCGGACGCCCTCGCCGAGCTCCTACGCTCGTTCCTCGCGGGCATGGACGTCTCCCTCGCCGACGTGCCGCTCGACCTCTCGGCGGGCACCGCGTTCCAGCGCGACGTCGTCTCGACGCTGCGCGGTGTCCCGCGCGGCGAGGTCGTCTCCTACGGCGAGCTCGCGGCGCTCGCGGGCTACCCACGCGCCGGGCGCGCGGTGGGGACCGTCTGCGCGACGAACCACTTCATGCTCTTCGTCCCCTGTCATCGTGTCGTCGCGTCCGACGGGATCGGCGGGTACGGGTCGGCCGGCGTCGGCGTCAAGCGCCGCCTGCTCGCCCTCGAAGGCATCTCGCTGTGAGGGCGTCCGAGGACATCCGGGAGGAGCTGGCGCAGATCTCCCCCGAGCGCGACTGCGACCGGCTGGCGGAGCTCTCCGCGCTCTTTCACTCGGCCGGGAGCCTCCACCTGCGCGGGAGCGGCGGCTGGGCGTTGCACCTCGACGTCGCAAGCGGTGCGGTCGCACGGCGCGCGTTCGCGCTCCTGCGTGCGGAGGGAATCCGGTCCGAGCTCCGGACGTATCGCCGCCGCGCGTTCGATCGGGCGACGCGGTACCAGCTGCACGTCGAGGGCGGGGACGAGTCGCTCGGGGTGCTCGTCGCGGCGGGCGTCCTCGACAGCAGGCACGCACCGCTCGAGCGCCCGCCGCGCCGGGTCGTCGCGCGCGCGTGCTGCCGACGCGCGTACCTCCGCGGTGCGTTCCTCGGCGGCGGCTCGCTCTCGGGTCGCGCTTCGGCGCACCTCGAGCTGCGGACGGCGGCGCTCGACGGCGCGGCGTTCCTGGTCGATGTGGCGGACGGAGAGGACGTGCGACTCACGGCGGTCGAGCGCCGCGGGCAGGCGGTGGCCTACGCGAAGAGCTGGGACGCCATCGAGTCGCTGCTGTCGCTCATGGGGGCGGCGGAGACGGTGCTGGCGCTCGAGGAGCGCTCGGTCATCGCGGCCACTCGCGCGCAGGCGAACCGGCTCGCGAATGCGGATCACGCGAACCTCGTCCGGACGAGCGCGGCCGCGGAGGCTCAGCTCGCGGCGGCGGAGCGCCTGCGCTCCGAGGGCCGCCTCGAACGCCTCCCACAACCGCTCCGGGAGGCGGCGGAGCTTCGCCTCCGCCACCCGACGCACTCGTTGCGCGAACTCGCGGCGCGGGCCGATCCGCCGGCGAGCAAGGCTGCGCTGCACCGGCGGCTCCGACGCGTCGAGGAGCTCGGATCGCGCTAGTCTCGGCCGACTACTGACCGAGGACGGAAGGGGAGGACGAATGGGCATTCGCGTCGGGATCAACGGGTTCGGCCGCATCGGGAGGAACTTCTTCCGCGCGCAGGCAGCGCTGGGCTCCGACATCGAGGTCGTCGCCCTGAACGACCTCGGCGACGCGAACACGATGGCGCATCTCCTGAAGTACGACTCGAACCTCGGGCCGTACCAGGGCGACGTGGAGCTCGGGGACGGCGTGCTGCGCGCCGCGGGCGAGGAGATCAAGATGCTCTCCGAACGCGACCCGGCCGCGCTCCCGTGGGGTGACCTCGGAGTCGACGTCGTCCTCGAGTCGACGGGGTTCTTCACCGACCGCGAGGGCGCCGCGAAGCACATCGCCGCCGGCGCGAAGAAGGTCGTGATCTCCGCCCCGGCCACCGACCCGGACGTCACGGTCGTCCTCGGCGTGAACGACGACGCCTATGACCCCGACTCGCACGACATCGTCTCGAACGCCTCCTGCACGACGAACTGCGTCGCGCCGCTCGCGAAGGTGCTCCACGAGCTCGGCGGGATCGAGGCCGGCTTCATGACGACGATCCACGCGTACACGAACGACCAGGTCATCCTCGACTTCCCGCACAAGGACCTCCGCCGGGCGCGTGCCGCGGCCATCAATCTCATCCCGACCTCCACAGGTGCCGCGAAGGCGATCGGGCTCGTCATGCCCGACCTCCAGGGCAAGGTGGACGGCATCTCGGTGCGCGCGCCGGTCGCGACGGGATCACTCACCGATCTCGTGGTCCAGCTCGGCCGCGAGACGAGCGTGGAGGAGGTCCAGGGTGCCTACAAGGCAGCCGCCGCCGGGCCGCTCGAGGGGATCCTCAAGTACACGGAGGACCCGATCGTCTCCACGGACATCAACGGCTCGCCGTACTCGTGCATCTACGACAGCCTGATCACGATGGTGCGCGGATCCCAGGTGAAGGTCTTCGGCTGGTACGACAACGAGTGGGGCTATTCGTGCCGGCTCGTCGACCTCATCGGCAAGCTGCTGCCGTGAAGCTCAGCCACGCGTGAGGGGACCGCGCTCCGTTCGCGATGCGGAGGTCGACGGGAGGAGCGTCCTCGTCCGCGCCGACCTGAACGTCCCGCTCGAGGACGGTCGGATCGCGGACGACACGAGGATCCGCGCCGCGCTACCGACGCTCGAGCTCCTGCTCGAGCGCGGCGCCGCTGCGATCGCCGTCTGCTCCCACCTCGGACGGCCCAAAGGGCCTGACCCGGCCTTCCGCATCGAGCCGGTCGCGGCAAAGCTTCGGGAGTTGCTCCCAGACGAGCGGATCGATGTCCTGGAGAACACGCGGTTCGAGGTGGGGGAGACGAAGAACGACCCCGAGACCGCGCGGCGGCTCGCGGACGACCACGACCTGTTCGTAAACGACGCGTTCGGCTCGGCACACCGGGCGCACGCATCCACGGTCGGCGTCGCCCAGCTCCTGCCTGCCTATGCGGGGCTACTGCTCGAGCGGGAGCTCCAGATGCTCGGGCGCCTGCTCGACGACGTCGCGCGGCCGTTCGTGCTCGTCGCCGGTGGCGCGAAGGTCGAGGACAAGCTCGGCGTGCTCCGGAACCTCGGCGCTCGCGCCGACGCGGTCCTCGTCGGCGGGAAGATGGCGGAGGAGCTCAGGGACGGTAGCCCGCTGCCGTTCGAGGCCCTGCTCCCGACGGACGTCGTTTCCGCAGCGGCGTTCGCGGAGGACGCCGAAGCCCGAGTCGTGCCCTTCGACGACGTGCCTGACGGCTGGCTCGGGCTCGATATCGGCCCCGAGACGAGGGAGCGTTTCGCAGCCGAGATCCGCGGCGCACGCACCGTCTTCTGGAACGGTCCGATGGGCGTGTTCGAGTGGCCTCGATTCGCGGAGGGCACGAAGGCCGTCGCCCAGGCGGTGGCGGAGGTCGACGGGTACACGGTCGTCGGTGGAGGCGACTCCGTGCGCGCGGTCGAGGAGCTCGGGCTCGCGGACCGTGTCTCCTGGGTGTCGACGGGTGGCGGCGCGTCGCTCGAGCTGCTCGAGGGGAAGGAGCTTCCCGGCGTTGCGGCGATCCCGCCCGCCTAGCGGCTCAGACGGGCGCCGTTGCGCGGATGCCCGGCACGTTGCGGGCGAGGAAGTCGAGCACCGTCGAGACCTGCCGCACGCGCTCATCGACGTCGAACGAGCCGTGGCCGGTCTCGAAGACGTACACCTGGTGCGGGTGGTCGCGCTCGGCGAGCTTGTCGACGTAGCGCATCGCTTGCCGGTACGGGCAGCGGCTGTCGTTTCGGCCGATGATGAAGAGCACGGGCGCGGTGACGTTGTCCGCGAAGTTGATCGCGTTGCGGTCGCGCATGAGCTCGGGCACTTCTGACGGCGTCTTGCCGCCGAGGAGCGCGCGATCGTATGCCTGGAGGAGCGGTGAGAGCTCTTCGTACCCGTCCTCGTAGTCGCCTACCGGGACGCCCGCGATGCCGGCCACCCACAGCTCCGGGTGCTTTCCGACCTCGAGCAGCGTGACGTACCCGCCCCACGAGTGACCGCCGACGACAGCGCGCTCCGGATCGGCGATTCCCCTGGCGACGAGATCCTGCAGGCCTGCGTTTACGTCCTCGAGCTCCGGACCGCCGATGTCCCCGATCAGCGTGTCGCGCCACTCGCGGCCGTACCCGATCGAGCCGCGGTAGTTGACCATGCCGACCGCGAACCCGGCGTCGACGTACGCCTGCACCTCGGGCTGCCAGCGGTCGAAGTCGAGCCACGTGGGGCCGCCGTGTACGAACATCAGCACGGGGAACGGTCCGTCCGAGTCGTCTGGCGTCACGTAGAAGCCGTGCACCCGCTGACCGTGCGGATTCTCGAAGTGCCAGGACTCGTACGGGCGTCCGGCCGGCGCGAGCCCCTCCTCGGGGGTCAGCAGCTCCGCCCCCGTGTCGTCGAGGATCAGGCGCTGGCGGTGACCCTGCTCGTGCGCGAACCAGATGCGCCCGTCCGGTCGAATCCGAGCGCTCGACACGAAGCCCTGCTCGCTCGGCACGAGCTCGAGCCCGCCCGTTGCGAGGTCGTAGCGGTACAGGCGCGACCGGCCCTCGAAGCTGTTCTGGAGGAGGAGCGCCGACCCGTCCGGCCACCAGTCCGTGACGGTCACGGCGCCCTCGAGGTCGGGTGCGAGGTTCGCGCGCTCGCCGGTTGCGAGATCCCAGATCCCGGGCCGCTCGTCTCCTCCGAGCTCGTGCTCGAACGCGAGCCGCTGGTCACCTGCGACCGGCGACCAGCACTTGGCGTGCAGCGACATGCCTTCGTCTCGGAGCTCTCCGACGGTCTCGCCCGAGCGCGGATCGACCACACGAAGTGCGGGGTGGATCAGGTCGCCGTGCTCGGAGTGCTCGAGTGAGAGGAGGGAACCGTCCGCCGAGAGCGCGCCGCCGAGCCCACCGCCCTCGGCGCCGAGGTAGACGGACTCCTGCGAGCGATGAATCTCGCGCGCGGGGCCTCCGTCGAGCGACACGTAGATCGCGAACCCGTCGCGGTCGCTCACCGCAACGGCGACGACCCCCGGGGCCTGAGCCAGGCCGCCGCTCCACCCGTCCGGCACGCCGTCGAGAAACGCGCGGGTCTCGCCCCCGTGGAAGGGCTGGACGAGCCACCGGCCCGACTCGTCTCCGGAGTCGTCCTGGAACCAGACGACGCCCGTGCCGTCCAGTGTCGGCATACCGTCGAGGACGCCGACCGGGTGATCGGTCACGCGGCGGCGGTCGCCGGTTACGAGGTCCCAGGCGTGTACCTGCCAGATCCCGGACTCGTTCGATGCGTACACGACGCGGTCGGCCGCCTCTGGCGACCACGAGGGAAGGAAGGTCACCGGCGCGCGGAAGCGCTGCTCCCAGTTCTCTATCGCCCCCGTCGCTCCCACCGCGTCGGAGGCTAACAGCGAGCGTCGCCTAAGATCGCACGGGTCGTGCTGATCGCGGGCAACTGGAAGATGTTCAAGGGGGCGCACGAGGCGCGTCAGTACGCGGCGACGATCCGCCACCTCCCGGAGCGGTTCGGAGCCGTCGACGTCGTCGTCTGCCCGCCGTTCGCCTCGCTCGAGGCGACGATCGCAGGCCTCGGGGACACCGGGATCAGCGTGTTCGCCCAGAACGTGCACTGGGAGCTCGAAGGCGCTTTCACCGGCGAGATCTCGGCGCCGATGCTCCTCGAGCTGGGCGTGAAGGGCACGCTCGTCGGCCACTCCGAGCGGCGGCAGCACTTCTGCGAGACCGACGAGACCGTGCGGCTGCGGGCCGACGCCGCACTCGAGGCGGGGCTCGAGGTCATCGCCTGCGTGGGCGAGACGGCGGAGGAGCGCGAGTCCGGCGAGACGCAGCGCGTCCTCGAGCGCCAGGTGTCCGCATTGCCAGAGCACGAGCGGCTCGTAATCGCGTACGAGCCCGTCTGGGCGATCGGCACCGGTCTCACCGCGACGCCCGAGCTCGCCCAGGAGGCGCACGCCTTCGTCAAATCGCTCCATGAGGCGCCCGTGCTGTACGGCGGGTCGGTGAAGCCGGAGAACGCAGCGACGCTGCTAGCGCAGCCTGACGTCGACGGCGCGCTCGTCGGCGGCGCCTCGCTCGACGCCCTCGACTTCAAGGCGATCTGCCAGGCGGGCCAGACGGCGGCGACGCCCGCGTGACGTTCCCCCTCTGCGCGCTCGTCATCCTCGACGGCTGGGGGATCGCTCCGCCCGGGCCCGGGAACGCGGTCGAGCTTGCGAACACCCCGTTCTTCGACGAGCTCTGGGAGCGCTACCCGCATGCGACCCTCGCGGCCTCCGGCCGAGCGGTCGGGCTGCCACCTGGCCAGATGGGGAACTCGGAGGTCGGCCACCTGACGCTGGGCTCCGGCCGGATCCTTCTCCAGGACCTCGTGCGCGTGAGCAAGGCCGTCGAGGACGGGTCGTTCTTCGAGAACGATGCGCTCGTCGCGGCGTTCCGGCGCGCGTCCGAGCGGGGCGCCGACGTCCATCTCCTCGGGCTCGTCTCGTACGGCGGCGTCCACTCGCACATCGACCACCTGCGCGCGTTGCTCGAGCTCGCCGAGCGCGAGGGGATGGCCGAGCGCACGTGGATCCACGCCTTCACGGACGGGCGCGACGTTTCCCCGCACTCGGCCGTGCGGGACCTCGCCGAGCTTCCCGTCGAGCGAATCGCAACCGTGTGCGGCCGCTACTACGCAATGGACCGTGACCAACACTGGGAGCGCACGGATCGTGCGTACGCCGCGATCTGCCACGGGGGCGACGAGGCGAGCGACCCGGTTCGGGCCGTGCGGGAAAGCTACGACCGCGACGTCACGGACGAGTTCATCGAGGCGATCGTGGTCGAGGACCGTCCGCGGCTGCGCGAGGAAGACGTGGCGATCTTCTTCAATTTCCGGCCCGACCGGGCACGGCAACTCTCGCAGCGGCTGCTCGAAGCCGGCTACGACCTAACGACGATGACGCGCTACCGCTCCGAATTCTCATGCCCGGTCGCTTTCGAGGAGCAAACCGTCACGAACACGCTCGCGGAGGTGCTCTCGAAGGCCGGCGCACGCCAGCTTCACGTCGCCGAGACCGAGAAGTACGCGCACGTGACGTACTTCTTCAACGGCGGGCAGGAGGCAGAGTGGGAGGGGGAGACGCGGATCCTCGTGCCCTCGCCGAGGGACGTTCCGAGCTACGACAAGAAGCCGGAGATGTCGGCCGCCGAGGTCGCCGACCGCTTCGCGCGCGCCGTGGGCGACGGCTACCGCTTCGCGGTCGTGAACTTCGCCAATCCCGACATGGTCGGGCACACGGGCTCGATCCCCGCCGTCGTCGCTGCCGTGGAGGAGGTGGACCGCTGCCTCGGGCCGGTCGTCGACGCGGTGCACTCCGCCGGCGGTCTGTGTTTTGTGACCGCAGACCACGGGAATGCCGAGATCATGCTCGAGCCCGACGGGGTCAGCCCGCACACGGCGCACACCACGAGCCCCGTGCCGCTGATCGTGACCCGGGAAGGGCTGAGCCTGCGTCCTGAAGGCGAACTGTCCGACCTCGCCCCCACGATGCTCACGCTCCTCGGGCTTCCTGTGCCGCCTCAAATGAACGGTTCAGTAATCGCAACGCGCGCGTAACTCTTCGGCACAAACCCCACAACACGCCGCTCTATACTCACGCAGCCGTGCCGCTCCCCCAGCCAGATCTCGGTGTCCTGCGCAAGGCGCAAAAGGGCGACGAGCGGGCGTTTTCCATCATCGTCAGGACATATGAGCAGCCGGTCTACAACTATGTCCTGCGGCTCACGGGCGGCGACCGCTCCCTCTCGGAGGATCTGACCCAGGAGGTCTTCCTGCGCGTCTACCAGGGCCTCCCGAGCTTCTCCCTCCGTTCGCGCTTCACGACGTGGCTGTTCCAGGTCACGAAGAACCGCGTCCTCGACGAGCTTCGCGCGATGGAGCGGCGCCCACGCGCCGTCGTCGCGCTCGACGACGTCCCGCCGCTCGAGGTCGTGGACGCACCGGTGGAGCGCACGGAGGCGATCGACGCCGTCTGGCGCGCCGTCGCGGCGCTGAACCCGGACCTGAAGATGGCCCTCCTCCTGCGCGACATCGTCGGCCTCTCGTACACGGAGATCGCCGAGACGCTCGAGATCACGCTCGCCACCGTCAAGTGGCGCATCTACAAGGCGCGCGAGGAAGTCCAGCTCGCCCTCCAGCGTGAGGGCATCTCGGCGTCGATCTCGTCGGCCGCGCCCACGCCCGCGCACGCCCAGCAGCGCTAACTCCTTCACATATCGCAGCGCACGTTTTCGACCCCTTTCGGGCTCTGGACAGGTGGAAGCTCCGAAAGGACGTGCGATGACACGTATGGCGATAGCCGCTCTTGCGGCACTCCTGCTCCTCGCGCCCGCGACGGCGACAGGCGCCGGGGAGGACAGCTCTCGCGTGAAGATCAGCGGGACGGTCGCGCAGACATTGCCCGCGAACCATCTCGTCCGGGTCGACTCGAGCCGGATCGCGCACATCCTGCGCGTGCCCGGGTCACAGTCCAGGATCCATGTCGGCCAGCGGGTCCAGCTGCGCGGGACGACGCTCCGCGCGCGCGGCAACGGCTCGCGGGTGCTCGCCCGCGATGTCGTCGTCGCAGGCTCTGCGCGCAAAGGCTCTTCGAGCATCTCGAGCGGCGGGTCGAGCTCAGACGACGCCGGCAAGCTCGAGCTCAAGGGGACCTTGACGTCGCTGGCGCCTCCGACGGTGTCGTCCGGCTCCGTCACCGCCTCATGCGCGCTCTCGGCGGGCCAGACGCTGACCGGCTTCACGGTGGGCGACTTCGTCGAGATCAAGTGCGTGCTCCTACTCGGCGTGTGGATGCTCCGCGATGTGAGGCACGAGGACGACCAGGTCGCGAATCCGCCCAACGACGACGACACGGACACGGGCGACAGCGACGACAGTGACGACACGGACGACGACTCGGATAACGGCGACCATGACAACAGCGGGCCCGGTGGCGGGCACGT
This sequence comes from uncultured Actinomycetes bacterium, assembly GCA_963815895.1. Taxonomy (GTDB): domain Bacteria; phylum Actinomycetota; class Thermoleophilia; order Gaiellales; family Gaiellaceae; genus GMQP-bins7. The sequence continues at coordinate 286,210 of CAWFIP010000003.1, forward strand.
CGGCCATGGCGGCGGCGACCACTAACCTGACCCGGTGACCGCGGCGCCACATCTCGAGCACGAGGAACACGCGACCCGCGCGGCTGCGTCCGCGCGGGTCGCACACCTCTATGACAAGCACGGCCGGATGGTCTACGGCATCTGCCGGGCGCTGCTTCGCGACGGTCATGAGGCCGAGGACGCGTCCCAGCAGACGTTCCTGCTCGCCCACCGAGCGCTCCTCGGCAGGACGCACGTGCGCAACGACGCCGCCTGGCTCGCCACGATCGCCCGCAACGAGTGCCGTACGCGGATCGCGGCGAGCATGCGTGCGCCGCTTCCGATCTCCGACGAGGACCTCGCGGCGATCCCGACCTCAGGCGACGAGGCAGAGCAGAGCGCGCAACTCGAGGCGATCCGCGCGGCGCTTGCAGATCTTCCAGAGCGGCAGCGGGAAGCGGTCGTGCTGCGCGACCTGTACGGCCTGCGCTACGGGGAGGTGGCGGCGGCGCTGGGGCTCTCCCGGCCGGCCACGGAGGCACTGCTCTTCCGGGCACGGCTCGCGATGCGTCACCGGCTGAAGCCGGTCATCGCAGGCGTGCTCGTCGTCCCGGTCTCCGTCGAGGAAGCCCTCGCGCAGGCGATCCCCGGGTTCGCCACCGCCGGCACCGGCGGCGTCGGCGCGACCGTCGTCGGAGGCGGGCTGCTCGCGAAGCTCACGGCCGGCTCGGTCGGCGTCAAGGTCGCAACCGCAACGGTGGCCGTCACGACGGTCGGTGCAGTCGGCTCCGTCGATTCGGAGCGCGCCGGCCGAGACCGAGCTGAGCGCGCCGCGATCGTGGAGGTCGACGACTCGCGTTCGGGCACGGGCTCGTCCGTCGACTCCAGCGGTCCCGGTCGAAGCGGCTCCGGCGACGAGTCCGACGACCGGTCCGGTGACGATCGGAGCGGCTCGAGCGGCCCCGGCGGAGGCGACGACGATGGAGACGACAACTCGGGTCCGGGCTCGGGCGGAGACGACGCGCGCGACGACGACAGGAGCGGACAGGGTGGAGGCGGTGACGACTCCCCGAACGCTCAGGGCGGATCGGGCTCGTCCTCGAGTGGGAGCTCGTCCGGCGACGATAACAGCGGCTCCTCGGGCAGTTCCGGCTCGTCCGGAAGCGGAAGCTCGGGCGGCTCGGACGACGACTCGGGCAGCGGCTCTGGCTCAACCTCGTCCGGCTCGTCCTCCTCCGGGCGGGGCTCCGGCGGCGAGACGACGGTCGACGACTCGAGTGGGAGCAGGTCCGGCGACTCCGGGCCTAGTGGTGACTCGAGCAGCAGCAGCTCCAGCGGCTCGGACTCGAGCGGGGGCGACTCGGGCGGAAGCGACTCGAGCTGGAGCGGCTCCGGAGGCGGCGACTCGAGCGGCCACGGCTCGTCCGGCGACGGCGCGGTCGAGCCGGAGGACGCGGACTAGCGCACTCAGACGGGGCCGGGCACGCCACCGGCCTGCCTAGGATGGTGGCGTGGCCAGTGTTCAGGTCGACGCCCTTTCGCGCCTCGAGGAGGCGCTCGCCGAGATCGCAGAGATCCCGGTTGCGCTCGAGCGACCGGGCGACCCTGCGCACGGCGACTACGCGACGAACGCCGCGCTCCGGCTCGCGGGCGCACGGCGCGAGCCACCGCTCGACATCGCAGGTCAGATCGCCGCGGCAGCGCTCGAGCGTGGTCTCGTGGTGCGCGCGGAAACGGCGGCGCCGGGGTTCGTCAACCTCCACGTCTCCGACGCGTGGCTCGCGGAGGCGCTCGGCGAGATCCTCGCCGCGGGCGACGCGTTCGGCGCAGGTTCCAGCGCGACGCCGCAGCGGATCCAGGTCGAGATGGTCTCGGCGAACCCGACCGGTCCGATCACCGTCGCGAGCGCGCGGAACGGCGCGTACGGCGACTCGGTCGCGCGACTCCTGGCCTTCGCGGGGCACGACGTCGAGCGCGAGTACTACTACAACGACGCGGGCGCGCAGATGGAGCGCTTCCGGGCGTCCGTCGAGGCAATCAGGCGCGGTGCGGAGCCTCCGGAGGACGGTTACTCGGGCTCGTACATGAACGAGCTTGCCGAGCTCGACGGCGACCCGGTACCGGCGACGCTCGAGCAGATCGAGGCGACGCTCGCGCGTTTCCGGATCCACTTCGACACCTGGGCGCGGGAGAGCGAGGTCGAGGCGGACATTCCCGAGGCGATCGCGCTCCTCGATACGTACGAGGAGGACGCAGCCGTGTGGGCGCGGACGAGCGCGCACGGCGACGACAAGGACCGCGTGCTCGTTCGGTCGGACGGGACGACGACGTACTTCGCCGCCGACGCTGCGTACATCCGCAACAAGCTCGCGCGCGGCTTCGACCACCTGGTCTACGTGCTCGGCGCGGACCATCACGGCTACGTCGCGCGCCTCCGGGCGCTCGCGCGGATGCTCGGGCACTCGAGCGATGCGATCGAGGTGCTCGTGTACCAGCTCGTCCACCTCGTCGAGCGCGGGCAGATGAAGAAGATGTCGAAGCGCCGCGGCGACGTCGTCTTCCTCGACGAGCTGATGGAAGCGATCGGGGTCGACGCGGCGCGCTGGTACCTCGTCTCGCGCGGGCACGACCAGACGATCGACATCGACATGGATCTCGCGGCGGAGCGGACGCAGAAGAACCCCGTCTACTACGTCCAGTACGCCCACGCCCGGATAGCCGGGATCCTCCGCAACGCGGCCGAGGAGCGTGGGGAGCTTGTGGCTCAGAGCCACAAGGTCGAGCTCGCCGCGCCGCTCGAGAACGAGGAGCGGGAGCTCGTGAAGCGGCTGCTCGAATTCCCCGCTCTCGTCGCCGAGGCAACCGAGCGACGGGCGCCGCACGCGCTGCCGACGTACGCGATCCGGGTGGCGGACGACTTCCACCGCTTCTACCACCATCACCGCGTGCTCGGATCGGAGAACGAGGCGTTCCGCCTCGCGCTGTCGCGCGCCACCCAGCTCGTGGTCGCGCGCTCCCTCGACCTGGTCGGGGTCGAGGCTCCAGACTCGATGTGAGCTTCGGGCGAGGTCGGGTTCTCGGCCTCCGCGTTAGCATCTGGTCGTGGCAGCGGTCGACCGTCTTACGCCGGACCGGAACCTCGCGCTCGAGCTCGTGCGCGTCACGGAGTCCGCTGCGACGTTCGCGTCGCGCTGGATCGGACGCGGCGACAAGAACGCCGCCGACCAGGCGGCCGTCGACGCGATGCGGCTCATGATCAACACCGTCTCCATGCGCGGCGTCGTCGTCATCGGCGAGGGCGAGAAGGACGAGGCCCCGATGCTCTACAACGGCGAGGAGGTCGGGGACGGCACCGGGCCCGAGGTCGACGTCGCGGTCGACCCGCTCGAGGGGACGCGGCTCACGGCCCTCGGCATGCCGAATGCGATCTCGGTCATCGCGGTGGCCGAGCGGGGGACGATGTTCTTCCCCGGCGCCGCGCTGTACATGGACAAGATCGCCGTCGGGGCCGAGGGCGGCGCCGACGCGATCGACATCGACGCGACACCGACCGAGAACCTCGAGCGTGTGGCAGAGGCAAAGGGCGTCGACGTGAACGACCTGACCGTCGTCGTCCTCGAGCGCGACCGCCACGACGACCTGATCGCCGAGCTCCGCGAGGCGGGTGCGCGCGTGAACCTCATCCGCGACGGTGACGTCGCGCCTGCGATCGCAGCCGCGCAACACGGGACCGGGGTGGACCTGCTCATGGGCATCGGCGGGACGCCAGAAGGCGTCATCTCGGCAGCTGCGATCAAGAGCGTCGGCGGCGCGATGCAAGGCAAGCTCTGGCCACGCAACGACGAGGAGCGCCAGGCGCTCGTGAGCGCGGGCTACGAGGTCGACCGAGTGCTGACGGCCGACGACCTCGTCGGGGGTGACAATCTCTTCGTCGCCGCGACCGGGGTGACGAGCGGTGCGCTGCTCCGCGGCGTGCGCGTCGTGCAGGACCGGGTCGAGACCGATTCCATCGTCATGCGCTCGCGCTCGGGCACGTTCCGCAGGATTCAGGCGTCACATCCACTGTCGAAGATCCAGAGCCTCACGAAAGGAGCGCGCTGATGGCCGCGCACGACCTACATGACACGGCCCGCGCGATCGTCGCCGACAACAAGGGCATCCTCGCGGCCGACGAGAGCACCGGGACGATCAAGAAGCGGTTCGACTCGATCGGTGTCGAGTCGACCGAGGAGACACGGCGGTTCTACCGCGAGCTGCTCTTCACCGCGCCGGGGATGGAGGAGTTCATCGGCGGCGTGATCCTCTATGACGAGACCATCCGGCAGAGCGCGGAGGACGGGACGCCGTTCCCAGAGGTGCTCGCGTCCAAGGGCTCGATCCCTGGGATCAAGGTCGACACCGGGGCCCAGGACATGGCGGGCTTCCCCGGCGAGAAGGTGACCGAGGGGCTCGACGGGCTGCGCGCACGGCTCGAGGAGTACGCGGGCCTGGGCGCACGATTCGCGAAGTGGCGCGCCGTGATCACCATCGGCCACGGCATCCCGACCGACGCGTGCATCGCGGCCAACGCGCACGCCCTCGCGCGGTACGCGGCGCTCTGCCAGGAGGCGGGCATCGTCCCGATCGTCGAGCCCGAGGTGCTCATGGACGCCGACAACTCGCTCGAGGTGTGCTGGGAGGTCACGACGCGCACGCTGCACGAGACGTTCTCCGAGCTCTACGACGAGGGCATCGACCTGCAGGGCACGCTGCTCAAGCCGAACATGGTCATCTCCGGCAAGGGATCGCCGACGCAGGCCGGGCCGGACGATGTCGCGCGTGCGACGATCGACTGCTTCCACGGCGTCGTGCCGGCGGCCATCCCAGGAATCGTGTTTCTCTCCGGCGGGCAGTCCGAGGTCCAGGCGACGGAGAACCTGAACGCGATCAACCGGATCCGCGGCCCGTGGCCGCTCTCGTACTCGTACGGACGCGCGCTGCAGCAGTCGGCGCTCCAGGTGTGGGGCGGAGAGATGGCAAACAAGGACGCCGCGCAAGCCGCGTTCGCCCATCGCGCGCGGATGAATTCGCTCGCAGTGGCGGGCGAGTGGAAGGCCGAGCTCGAGCAGCCCGTGACGGCGTAGACGCGACCCATTCGTGGTCGACGAGCTCGATCCGCTCGAGGAGCACCTCCTCGGGGCTCTGAGGGCGCTTCGAGCCCCTTCCGAGCCGGTCCCGGCGCCGCCCGAGGCCAACGAGATCTGGCGCGCGCAGGTCTCGAGCCGGCAGGCGGACTACGCCGCCCGCTGGCTCCAGCAGCACGGGCGGAGCTTCTACACGATCGGCTCCGCGGGCCACGAGTCGAACGCCGCCGTCGCTCTCGCGCTGCGGCCCGACGATCCCGCGCTCCTGCACTACCGCTCGGGCGCGTTCTATCTCGCCCGCGCGGCCCGGGCGGAGATCGACGGCGTCGAAGACGTCCTGCGCGGCGTCGTCGCCGCCACGTCGGAGCCGATCGCCGGTGGCCGGCACAAGGTGTTCGGCAGGCACGAGCTCGCCGTCCTCCCGATGACGTCGACGATCGCCTCGCACCTGCCCCGTGCCGTCGGGATGGCGCTCGCGATCGACCGCGCGGCCCGGCTGGACGTCGCGGGGCCGTGGGCAAGCGACGCCATCGTTCTCTGCTCCTTCGGGGACGCCTCCGTGAACCACGCGACGGCGCAGGCTGCGCTGAACACCGCGGCGCAATGCGCGTTCCAGCGCCTCCCGGTCCCGCTGTTCTTCGTGTGCGAGGACAACGGCCTCGGGATCAGCGTGCCCTCCCCGGCGGGTTGGGTAGAAGCGGCGCTGCGGTCACGTCAGACGATCCGTTACGAGCAGGCCGACGGCAGCGATCCCGCATCGGTGCTCGAGGCCGCCCGCGAGCTCGCCGGCTGGGTTCGCGAAGAGCGGAAACCCGCTGTGCTCCACCTCGGCACCGTCCGCTACCTGAGCCACGCCGGCGCCGACGCCGAGATCGCCTATCGGGCGCCGCGCGCGATTCGCGAGGACTACGAGCGCGACCCGCTCCTCGGAACCGCGCGCTGGCTCGTCGCCTCCGGGCGGCGCACGGGCGAGGAGCTCGCGGACGAGTACGTGGCCGAACGGGAGCGCGTTCGCGCGCAAGCACTCGAGGCTGTCGCGTTGCCGCAGATGAGCTCGGCCGAGGAGGTGATGGCGCCGCTCGCGCCGCGATCACCGACCACGGTCGCCGCCGTCGCCGACGCGATCCGGTTCGCCGGCGACGAGCTGCTCACGCTCGCGCAGGCGATCAACACCGGGCTCGCGGCAGTGCTCGAACGGCACCCGGAGGCGCTCCTGTTCGGGGAGGACATCGCCGTCAAGGGCGGCGTCTACGGCGTGACGCGGGGCCTGCACGCGCGCTTCGGCGCCGCACGGGTCTTCGACACCCTGCTCGACGAGACCTCGATCCTCGGTCTCGCGCTCGGTGCCTCCGTGAGCGGGTTCCTGCCGATGCCCGAGATCCAGTACCTCGCGTACCTCCACAACGCGGAGGACCAGCTGCGCGGTGAGGCGGCGACGTTGCAGTTCTTCTCGCAGGGCCGGTACCGGAACGGGATGGTCGTGCGGGTCGCGGGCTACGGGTACCAGCGCGGATTCGGCGGCCACTTCCACAACGACGACGCGGTGGGCGTGCTGCGGGACATCCCGGGGCTCGTGATCGCGTCCCCGGCGCGACCGAACGATGCTGCGGCGATGCTCGCGACCTGCGCTGCCTCCGCGCTCGTCGACGGTACCGTCTGCGTCTTCCTCGAGCCGATCGCGCTCTACCACACGCGCGATCTCCTCGACGAGGGCGACGACGGCTGGGTCAAGCAGCTTTCCGATGAGCACGTCCCCCTAGGGTCTGGGCGAACGTACGGGGACGGTGACGACCTCACGATCGTCAGTTGGGCCAACGGCCTCTACCTGTCCGTACGGGTCGCCCACCGGCTGGCAGCGCGGGGCGTGAACGCGCGAGTGCTCGATCTCCGCTGGCTCGCCCCACTGCCCGTCGAGGACCTTCTCCGGGAGGCGAATGCGACCGGCCGGGTGCTCGTCGTCGACGAGACCCGGCGCACCGGCGGCGTCTCGGAGGGCGTCCTCGCGGCGCTCGTGGACGCGGGGTTCGACGGGCGCTTGGCCCGCGTGACGAGCAAGGACTCGTTCGTCCCGCTCGGCGACGCGGCGCGCCTCGTGCTCGTGTCGGAGGACGAGATCGAGGACGCCGCCCTCCGACTCGTCCGCTGATACCCGCCGCGACCCGGGTTAGGGTCCGGGCGCATGGATCAGCAGGCCATCGGCTACCTGAAGACGCTCGTCTACGCGGCGCTACTCGGTTTCCCGGTTGCGTTCGCGGCCGTGCTCTTCCAGACGCTCATCCACGACGTGACCCACGTCGTCTGGGAGTGGGTACCAGACGAGCTCGACTGGGGAGCGCCGCCGGGCTGGTACGTCATTGCCGTCACCGGCCTCGCGGGGATCCTGGTCGCGCTCTTCGTCCGGCTTCCCGGCCACGGAGGCCACTCGCCTCTCGAGGGCCTCGGCCTGGGGACAGTGCAGCCCGTGGAGCTCCCGAGCATCCTTCTCGCGGCGCTCGCGTCGCTCGGGCTCGGGATCGTCCTCGGCCCCGAGGCGCCGCTCATCGCGCTGGGCCTCGGCCTCGGCACGGTCGCCGTTCGACTCGTGCGTACTGGCGAGACGCAAGCGCAGCTGCTGACCCTGGCCGGTGCGTTCTCCGCCATAGCCGCGCTCTTCGGCGGGCCGCTGATCGCCGCATTCCTCCTGTTCGAGGTCACTGCCGCGTCTGGCCAGATTCCCGCACGAGACATCGGTCGCGCGCTCCTTCCCGGCTTCGTCGCCGCGGGGACAGGGGCGCTCGTCTTCACGGGCGTCGGCGACTGGCCCGGTCTGCACCAGGCGTCGCTGACGCTGCCGCCGTTGCCCGCGTACGACACCGTGAAGATCGTCGACATCGCCTGGTGCCTCGTCCTGGCCGTCGTCATTGCGATCGCCGTCGTCGCGATGAGGCACCTCGCGCACTTGGTCAAGGCTCGAGGTGCTGCGAGGCCGGAGGCGATGCTCGTTGTGGCCGGGCTTCTCGTCGGTGGCCTCGCGGTCGTGTTCCGGGCCGTCGCCGACCGGCCCGTCGACCTCGTGCTCTTCTCGGGGCAGACAGAGCTCCCCGCCATCGTCGCGGAGGGGTCGGCGGGGGTGCTCGCGCTCCTCGTCCTCGCGAAAGGCCTCGCCTACGCGCTGTCGCTCGGTGCAGGCTTTCGCGGCGGCCCCGTGTTCCCCGCGCTCGCGATCGGAGTCGCGATCGCAATGGTTGGCGCTGATGTGCTTCCGGGGCTCGAGACGACGCCGGCCGTGGCCGCAGGGATCGCGGCTGGGGTAGCCGCCGTCCTCCGGGTGCCCTTCACGGCGGTGCTGCTCGCGACGCTGCTGATCGGCTCGGCGTCAGCCGACGTCGCGCCGATCGCCGTGCTCGCTGCTGCCGTCGGCTGGCTTGCGGCAGTCGCCCTTCCGAATCCCGAGGACCGCGCCGCGGACGCGGCTGCGTCGGCGCACGCTCAGCCCGCCGAGAGCTGACCCGACGGTCGTGGCTCCGAGCGTCGTCTTCCTCGTGGACGTCGACAACACGCTGCTCGACAACGACCGCTTCCGAGAGGACGTGCGCGAGCACTTCGCACAGGAGCTCGGGGAGGCAACGCGCGACCTGTACTGGGAGATCCAGGAGCAGCTCTTCGTCGATCTCGGCTACCGCGACTACCTCGGAGCGCTCCAGCAGGCCTGGCTCGAGAGCGGACGCGACATGCGCGTCGCGGCGCTGTCCTCGTACCTGCTCGACTATCCGTTCGCGGAACGCCTGTACCCGGGCGCGCTCGACGTTCTCGGCCGCTTGCGCGAGTGGGGAACGACGGTCGCGCTGACGGACGGCGAGTCGGTCTTCCAGCCGCGCAAGCTCGACCTGGCCGGGATCACCGCCGCGGTCGCAGGCGAGGTCCTGGTCTACGTCCACAAGGAGGAGGAGCTGGACGACGTCGAGCGCCGTTACCCGGCCGAGCGCTACGTCGTCGTCGACGACAAGCTGCGCATCCTCACCGCCGTCAAGGAGGCGTGGGGCGAGCGGGTCACGACCGTGTTCCCGCGCCAGGGGCAGTTCGCGAACGATGCGGCGATCGTGGATGAGCTCCCGCCGGCGGATGTGACCGTCGACCACATCCGCGAGCTGCTCGAGTACGACCTCGAGCGGCTGCTCAGCCCGGGCTCATGAGGGGCTGTCGACCCAGAGCCTGAAGCCGCCGAGGAACGCGTCCTCGTTCCTGCCGAGGTGGACGTTCTCCGGGAGGTACTCGAGCCGCTTTGCGTTCCCGCCCCCGAGCACGACGTACTCCGGCTCGAGCGCCTCGGTGAAGAGCTCGATTACCTTGTACACCTCCTTCTCCCAGCGCTTGCGGCCCACCTGCTCGAGGCCGCGCTCGCCGACGTAGTCCTCGTACGTCCCCTTGCGGTACGGGAGATGGGCGAGCTCCATCGGCTCGATCACGCCGTCCGTGATCATCGTCGAGCCGAGGCCCGTGCCGAGCCCGAGGAAGAGCATGCGGCCCCCCTGGTAGCTGCCGAGCGCCTGCATGGCTGCGTCGTTCACGACCTTCGTCGGCTTTCCGAATGCGGCCTCGTAGTCGAAGCCGACCCAGCCGCCCCCGAGGTTGACCGGCTCTCGCGTGACGCGGCCATCCTGAACCGGCGCCGGCACGCCGACGGACACGCCCGTGCGCTCCCAATCCCGCGTGTGCTCGAGAACGCCCTCGACCATCTGCCCGGGCGTGAGCTCGTCCCCCGACGCGAAGCGCCGCCGCTCGCTCTCGCCGTTCAGGAGCATCTTCACGTGCGACCCGCCCACGTCGACCGTGAGGATCGCCGGCGCCTTGGGCTCGTACGGCGCTGAGGACTGCTCTTCGCTGCTCACGATCCGGGCTTCTCGTCGTGACCGCCGAATTGCTTGCGCATTGCGGAGAGGAGCTTGTCCGCGAACTCGTCCGCGCCCTGCGACGCGAAGCGCGAGTAGAGGGCGGTGGTCAGAACCGGGGCCGGGACGCCCTCGTCGATCGCCGCGATCGAGGTCCAGCGACCCTCGCCCGAGTCGGACACGCGCCCTGCGAACTCGTCGAGGGTGGGGGAGTCGTGGAGCGCGGTCGCGGTCAGATCGAGCAGCCACGAGGCGACGACGCTGCCCCGCCGCCAGACCTCGGCGACCTCCGTCGTGTCGATGTCGTACCTGTAGTACTGAGGCTCTGCGAGCGGCGCCGTCTCGGCGTCGCGGTCCCGGTCGTGCAGACCGACGTCGGCGTTCTCGATGATGTTCAGGCCTTCGGCGTATGCGGCCATGAGCCCGTACTCGATGCCGTTGTGGACCATCTTCACGAAGTGGCCGGCCCCGTTCGGGCCGCAGTGGTGGTAGCCCTCCTCCGCCGGGCTCGGTTCGCCGGTGCGTCCCGGCGTGCGGGGCGCGGCGTCGACACCCGGCGCGATCGATGCGAAGACCGGCGAGAGGCGCCCGACCACCTCCGTCTCCCCGCCGATCATCAGGCAGAAGCCGCGTTGCAGACCCCAGACACCGCCGCTCGTGCCGACGTCCACGTGGTGGATGTTTCGCTTTCGGAGCTCGTCCGCATGGCGCATGTCGTCGCGGTAGTAGGTGTTGCCGCCGTCGATGACGACGTCTCCGGGCTCGAGCACCTCGGCGACGGCCCGGATCGTCGCATCGGTGATCTCGCCGGCGGGGACCATGATCCAGACCGCCCGCGGCTTCTCGAGCTTCGAGGCAAGCTCTTCTAGCGATGCGGCGCCCTCGGCGCCGTCCGCTGCGAGCGCCTGCACGGCATCCGGAGAGACGTCGTAGCCGACGCAGCGGTGACCGTCTCGAAGCAAGCGCCGAACGAGTCCCGCGCCCATCCGGCCGAGCCCGACCATTCCCAGCTGCATTGGCGTGTCCGTTGCCACTCGTCTCTCCTCTCTAGCGCAGGATGAACCGCTCCACGGCGTTCGCGAAGCCTTCCTCGTCGTTCGACGTCGTCACCTGGCGCGCGGCACGCTGGACCTCCCGGTGGGCGTTGCCCATTGCGACCGAGAGGCCGGAGTGCGCGAACATGAGCACGTCGTTCGGCATGTCGCCGATGCTCGCGATCTCCTCCTCGAGGATCCCGTACCGGGCAGAAAGGAACCGGGCGACGTCTCCCTTGTTCGCCCGCGGGTGCGTCACGTCCACGTAGTAGGGCTGCGAGCGCGCCACGGAGAGTTGGTCGCCGAGCGCGTCGTGGCCCGCCGCCTCGGCGGCAGCGACCGCGTCGTGATCGTCGCTCACGCCGACGATCTTGGCGATGTCGGTCGTCACGTGCTCGAAGCCTTCGACGACGGTCGGTTGGAACTGCACGGTCGAGGACTCGCGCGCGACGTGCGGGCCGTCGCGATCGTCGACCAGCCAGTCCGCTCCGCGGTAGACCCACACCGCGAGCCCGAACGAACGGAACAGCTCGATCACGCGCCCGACGAGCGCCTCGGGGACGAGGTGCTTCGCGACGACCTCGAGGTCGGGCTCGACGATGAGACCGCCGTTGAACGCGGCGATGGGCGTGCTGAGGCCGAGCGGCTCGACGAGCATCTCCATCCCTCGCGGTGGTCGTCCGCTCGTGATCGCGAACAGGACCTCGGCCTCGCGCAGCGCGCGAACCGCGTCGATCGAGCGCGGCGTCAGCTGCTTCTCCGGCGTGACGAGCGTCCCGTCGACATCCGAGAGCAATAGGCGGACGGTCACCGAAGGTCTCGGTAGCGGCGGATGAGAGAGTTCGTCGAGCTGTCGTGCGCGAGCTCGGGCTCGGTCTCCGACTGGAGCTCCGGGATGATCTTCTGCGCGAGCGCCTTTCCCAGCTCGACGCCCCACTGGTCGAACGAGTTGACGTCCCAGATCGTCCCCTGGGTGAAGACGCTGTGCTCGTACAGGGCGACGAGGGCTCCCAGCGAGCGGGGGGTGAGCCGCTCCGCGAGGATCACGTTCGAGGGGCGGTTCCCCTCGAACACCCGGTGCGGGACGATCGCCTCCGGCGTGCCCTCCGCGCGCACCTCTTCCTCGGTCTTTCCGAATGCGAGCGCCTCCGCTTGCGCGAACAGGTTTGCCAAGAGGATGTCGTGGTGGTCCCGGACGGGCTCGAGCGCCTGTCCGAACCCGATGAAGTCGACCGGGACGAGCTTCGTCCCCTGGTGGACGAGCTGGAAGAAGCTGTGCTGGCCGTTCGTCCCCGGCTCGCCCCAGAACACGGCGCTCGTCTCGTAGTCAACCGGGCGCCCGTCGAGGGTCACGTGCTTGCCGTTCGACTCCATCGTGAGCTGCTGGAGATACGCCGGGAAGCGCTCGAGGTATTGCTCGTACGGCATCACGCCGACTGTCTGCGCGCCGAAGAAGTCGCCGTACCAGACGCAGAGGAGCCCGAGGAGTGCGGGGAGATTGCGCTCGAGAGGGGTGGACCGGAAGTGCTCGTCCATCGCGTGGCAGCCGGCGAGCAGCTCCCGGAACCGCTCCGGGCCGACGGCGATCATCGTCGACAGCCCGATCGCCGAGGTCATCGAGTAGCGGCCGCCGATCCAGTCCCAGAACTCGAACATGTTGGCGGTGTCGATGCCGAACGCGGCCACCGCCTCGGCGTTCGTCGAGACCGCGACGAAGTGCTTCGCGATCGCCGACTCGTCGCCGAGCGCGGCAAGAGCCCAATCGCGCGCCGTGTGCGCGTTCGTCATCGTCTCGAGCGTCGTGAAGGTTTTCGACGAGACGATGACGAGCGTCTCGTCGGCGGCCAGGTCGCGCGTCGCCTCGACGAAGTCCGTCGAGTCGACGTTGGAGACGAAGCGCAGCGTCAGGTCGCGCTGTGCGTAATGGCGGAGCGCTTCGTACGCCATCGACGGGCCGAGGTCGGAGCCGCCGATCCCGATGTTGACGACGTTCCTGATCGGCTTGCCCGTGTGGCCTTTCCAATCGCCGGAGCGGATCCGGTCCGAGAACGCCGCCATCCGGTCGAGCACGGCGTGCACCTCCGCGACCACGTCCACGCCGTCGACGACGAGGGACGAGCTGGTCGGCATGCGCAGCGCGACGTGCAGCACCGAGCGGTCCTCGGTGACGTTGATGCGGTCGCCCCGGAACATCGCCTCCGTGCGCTCGGGAAGCCCGGACTCCTCGGCGAGCTCGACGAGGAGGCGCAGCGTCTCGTCCGTCACGCGGTTCTTCGAGTAGTCGAGGTAGAGGCCCGCCCCCTCGGCGGTCAGGCGGTCTCCGCGCGTCGGATCCTCGGCGAACAGCCCGCGCAGGTGAAGATCGCCGACCGCGGCGTGGTGCTGCTCGAGAGCCTTCCAGGCGGCGCGTTCTCGCAGGGGGGCCATGCTCGCGCCGATTGTTTCACGCGTCGTACGAGGGCTCGGACGTCCTGGGCCGGGACAGGCCCTCGGCTGACGTTGCGGGTACCGAGCGTGGCGCTTAGGCTGCCGGACCGTGGGTGCTGGCCTCGCTCTCGTCGCGGCGTTCTTCTTCGCCCTCGCGGCGACGCTGCAGCAGAAGGGCGCCGTCGGGATGGGGGAGGTGTCGCTCGGCTCGCCGAGCTCGTTCCTCCGGCTCGTCAAGCAGACGTGGTGGCTCTTCGGAACGGTCGCGCTGCTCGTCGGCTACGTCCTGCAGGCCGCCGCGCTCGACCGCGGGCGGCTGGCGGTCATCCAGCCGCTGCTCGTGATGACCGTCGTCTTCGCGCTGCCACTCGGCTACTGGCTCACGAATCAGAAGGTCGGTCGCAAGGAGATCCTGGGCGCCGTCGTGATCGTCTGCGGGCTCGCGGCGTTCACGGTCTTCGCCGACCCCGACGGCGGCGTCGACAACGCTCCTGCGAGCGAGTGGGCCGGGGTGCTCATCGTGTTCACCGGGATCGCCGTCGTCCTGATGTTCCTCGGCGGCCGGGGCTCGCTCACGCGCAAGGCGGCGCTCTACGGAACGGCGGCCGGGGTGCTCTTCGGATTGTCCGCCGCGCTCGCGAAGCCGACGGTCGAGAGCCTGCACGACGGGCTCGACGCCGTGCTCACCAATTGGGAGTCATATGCGATGGCGATCACGGGCATCACGGCGTTCGTGGTCCAGCAGGTGTCGCTCGGCACGGGAAAGCTCGCTCCCTCGGTGGCGACGGTGTCGGTCGCCAACCCGATCGTCGGGATCACGATCGGAGCGCTCGTGCTCGACGAGCGCCTCGCGCGTCCGGCGTGGCACATCGTTCTCGGAGTCGGCGGCCTCGCGCTGGCGCTCGTTGGAGCCGTCGTGATCGCGATGGGCGCGGAGACCAAGGACGAGACGACCGACGACTCGACGAGCTTCTCGCCCGAGCCGGCCGCGACGTAGAACGCCCTACTCGGTCGGCCCGGCGTCGTCGCCGCCGTCGCCCAGGAGCCCCTTGCCTTCCTTGCGACTCGCCTTCATCTCGGCGGTCTTCACCTTGGCGTCGGAATAGGAGCTCTTCACGAGAGTGGAGCCGCCGCTCCAGCCGAAGACGATGCACATGAGGATGACCGCGAAGCCGACGTTGAACGCGGTCGTGACGAGTTGCTGCGAGATGGAGTACGCGGTGGCGGTCGTCGAGTCCGTGTAGCTCTCGAGCGCGAACGCGTTGAAGGCCTGGTTGACGCCGATGCCGCCGGGCGTGAGCGACAGCAGGTTCGCGAGCTGGTTCGAGCCCAGCACGCTCATCACCGAGCCGAACGTCACTGGGATCGAGTAGGCGGCGAGGAAGACGATGATCACCCCGACCTTCGCCACATAGCCGCCGAGCTGCGGGAGCAGGACCCACTTCAGGTAGGCGCGGAGGTCACCGAGGATCGCTGCGCCCTGCTTCGCCTTCTCCCACATTCCCTTGAACCAGCGCCAGAAGACCCGAGCGAGGATCGTCAGGAGAAAGATGCCACCGAGGACGATGCCGACCACCAGCACCGGATGGTTGGAGATCGCGTCCCACTCGTTCCCGAACTGGAACTCGAACGACCCTGCGATCTCGAGGAAGAGGTACAGGTAGATGAGCGTCCCGACGATCAGATAAAAGATCTTCTGGACGAGGTAGCCCGCGAGGATGCCCGGGAAGGTCGCGCCCCGGACGACCGCCACATACATGAGCAGGGTCACGAACGTGCCGATGTTCGCGGGGAGGAAGTTGTTCAGGGCGACACCCGCCGCGTACGACGCGAGGACGGCCATGTAGGTGACGCCGCCGGGATAGGCGTAGCGCAGGATGCCGTACCAACCGAGTGCCGTCAGCGTCGTCTGGAGCGCCTGAAAGATGCAGCCGAGGATCAGGTAGCCGAGAGAGATCTCGGTGACGGTGGCCCAGAGCTCCTCGAGCCAGCCCCAGACGTCCACGCCGAGCACGTGGAGCACCGCGAGGAAGAGGACGAGGCCTACGAGCCACGCCACGATCTTCACGACCCGGCGCGGTTTCGACTCCTGCTCGGGCGTCAACGGGCTCGGAGCTGCTGCAGCCTCGGACATGGGCGTGAGCGTAACGCGTTCCCAGGCTGGTCAATGCGCGCGCTTCGCGTTGTCCCCGTCTAGTAGACATCCCGTCGCATGACATGACAGCGAGGCGTAGTGTCTCGTCATGGCAGGGGGGAAGGTGGTCTGCCTCGGTGGAGGATTAGGCGTCGTCGGCGTCGCGCCGAGGGAGAAGACGGCATGACGGCGGATCCGACCGTCGACTTCTTCACCGCGCTCAAGAGCCGTGGTCAGGAGCCACTCCTGCGGAAGGCATCCGGGACACTGCGCTTCGACATCGCCGACGGCAAGCGGACCGAGCGCTGGCTCGTCGAGCTCAAGAAGGGCGACATCGCCGTGTCGCGTCGAAACGCGAGAGCGGACTGCGTCGTCTCCACCGACCGGGAGCTGTTCGGCCGCATCGCGAGCGGCGAGGCGAACGCACTGGCTGCGCTCCTGCGCGAAGAGGTGAACGTCGAGGGCGACATCAACCTGCTCGTCCTGTTTCAACGGCTCTTGCCCGGCCCGCCGCGCCCGCGCAGGCGGCGTGCGGCCAAACAGATCGCGAGGAAGTGATGGCCGACGGCCTCGTCCAGATTCTCGACGGGAACACGTTCGTGGTCAGCAGTGCGAACGGTGACATCGAAGCGTCGCTGACCGATCCCACGGGTCTGTTCTCGTTCGACACGCGCTTCCTCTCGAAGTGGGTGCTGACCGTCAACGGACAGCGGCTCAATCCGCTCTCGGTCGACGATCTGCAGTACTTCGAGACCCGCTTCTTCCTCGTGCCGGGAACGGGCACGGTCTACATCGACGCCAAGCTCTCGGTAATCCGGCAACGGGCCGTCGGGAACGGCTTCCACGAGGAGCTCACGATCCTGAACCACGACGAGAAGCCGGTCGACCTCGTCGTTCGCGTCGAGGCGGGCTGCGACTTCGCCGACCTGTTCGAGGTCAAGGACGCGCTCGCGAAGAAGGGCACGTACTCGGCGCGCGTCGAGTCCGGTTCCCTGCGGCTCGGCTACCGGCGCGAGAAGTTCACGCGGGAGACGCTGATCTCCGCCTCGGCGCCGGCACGGGTGGACAAGAGCGGGCTGACGTTCAAGGTTCGCATCGAGCCCCACAAGAGCTGGACCACGGACCTCGACGTCGTCACGGCATCGGGCGCCGGCGGCACCTACGTGCGTCCCAAGTACGCGCGTGGGGCACAGCGCGCACGGCCGAGCATGGCGCTCAGCCTCGAGAAGTGGATCGCGGAGGCGCCTCGGCTCCAGTGCGACTCGGACGAGCTCCGCGCGACGTACCGGCGCAGCCTCGTCGACCTTGCGGCGCTGCGCTTCTCGCCGCCGGTCGCCGGGGGAAGAAGCCTGCCGGCCGCCGGCCTGCCCTGGTTCATGACGATGTTCGGCCGGGACAGCATCTTCACGAGCCTGCAGGCGCTGCCGTTCACGCCCGAGCTCGCGGCGACGACGCTGCGCGCACTCGGGGACTGGCAGGGGAGCCGCATCGACGACTTCCGAGACGAGGATCCCGGCCGGATCCTGCACGAGATGCGCTACGGCGAGATGACCGCATTCGAGGAGCGCCCCCACTCGCCGTACTACGGCTGCGCCGACGCGACGCCGCTCTACGTCGTGCTGCTCGACGAGTACGAGCGCTGGACGGGCGACCGCAAGCTCGTGCGGGAGCTCGAGAGCGAGGCACGGGCTGCACTCAACTGGATCGACGAGTACGCGGACCTCCTCGGCAACGGCTACGTCTGGTACCAGCGGCGCAACGAGAAGACGGGCCTCGAGAACCAGTGCTGGAAGGACTCGTGGGACTCGATCTCGTACCGCGACGGCCGGTTGCCGGGGTTCCCGCGCGCGACGTGCGAGCTGCAGGGGTACGCCTATGACGCGAAGGTGCGCGGTGCGCGCCTCGCCCGGCTCGTCTGGAAGGACCCGGCGCTCGCCGATCGGCTCGAGCGCGAGGCGGCCGATCTGAAGCGTCGATTCAACCGCGACTTCTGGGTCTCGGACGGCGGGTACTTCGCCCTCGCACTCGACACCGAGGGCAAGCAGGTCGACGTCCTCGCCTCCAACAACGGCCATCTTCTGTGGAGCGGCATCGTGGACAAGGCGAAGGCAAAGTCGGTCGCCGAGCACCTTCTGGGACCCCGGCTCTTCTCCGGCTGGGGAGTCCGGACGCTGGCCGAGGGCGAGGGGCGCTACAACCCCATCGGCTACCACGTCGGCACGGTCTGGCCGTTCGACAACTCCTTCATCGCCTGGGGCCTGCGTCGGTACGGGTTCAAGGACGAGGCGGCGCAGATCGCTGCCGGCATCCTCGACGCGGCCGTCATGTTCGACGGCAGGCTGCCGGAGGCGTTCGGCGGTTACGCACGTGGCGTCACGAAGTACCCGGTCCAGTACCCGACCGCGTGCAGCCCGCAGGCATGGTCGACGGGCACGCCACTGCTGCTCCTGCGGACGATGCTCGGCCTCGAGCCGCTCGGCGACCACCTGGTGGTTGACCCGGCCCTCGCCCGCGGAATCGGCCGCATCGAGCTGCTCGACATTCCTGGTCGGTGGGGACGAGTCGATGCGTTCGGCCGCGGGCGCGTCGACACGGAACGGGGGCTGCTGAGATGAGCGAGCGTCCACGGGTTCTCGTCCTCGGCGGGGGGTTCGCCGGGATCGGAGCGACGAAGAAGCTCGACGATGCGGACGTCGACGTGGTCGTGGTCGACAAGCACGACTACCACACCTTCCAGCCGCTGCTCTACCAGCTCGCGACGGGCCTGCTCGAGACGACGGCGGTGGGGCACTCGCTCCGCGACCTCGTCAAGAGTCAGGACAACGCCACGATCCACATGGCGCCGATCACGGAGATCGATCTCGACGCGAAGGCGGTTCAGTTCGACGGCTTGGCGCCGATTGCGTACGACTACCTCGTTCTCGCCCTCGGGGCGCAGGTGAACTTCTTCGGCACGGACGGCGCCGCCGAGCACGCGTTTCCCATGTACACGCTGCTGGATGCCGTCAGGCTCAAGAATCACGTCCTCGGACGCTGGGAGGCAGCCGACAAGGACGACGCCCTCGTCGACGACGGAGCCCTGACGGTTGTCGTGGTGGGAGGCGGGCCGACCGGCGTCGAGACAGCGGGAGCGCTTGCGGAGCTCTACCGGAACAACTTCGACAAGGACTACCCACAGCTGCCCCAGGAGAAGGCGCGCATCGTCCTGGTCGAGGCGGGCGACGAGATCTTCGCGATGTTCAAGCCGAACCTGCGCGAATACGCGAACGACGCGCTCGAGAAGCGGACGGTCGAGGTCATGACCGGCGCTCGGGTGAAGTCGGTGTCGCCGACGCGCGTGACGCTCTCCACGGGTGAAGTGATCTCCGCGCACACGCTTGTCTGGGGCGCGGGGCTCCAGGGAAACAGTCTCGTCCAGTCGCTCGGGATCGAGCTTCAGCGAGGCAATCGGATCGCCGTCGGGCCGGATCTCGAGCTTCCCGGCTATCCGGGTGTCTTCGTGGTGGGCGACGTCGCCGCGATCACGGACTCGAAGACGGACGAGGTGCTGCCGCAGCTCGGCTCGGTGGCGCTGCAGTCGGGAGAGCACGTGGGAGAGACCATCTCCCGCCGCGTCGCGGGCAAGTCGACGAAGCCGTTCAAGTACAAGGACAAGGGCACCATGGCCGCGATCGGGCGCAATGCGGCGGTCGTGCAGATGCTCGGCGGGAAGACGATGAAGGGGCACAAGGCGCAGTTCGCGTGGCGGACAGTTCACCTCGCGCTCCTTCCGACGAACGAGGACCGTGCGAAGGCCATCGTCGACTGGGTGGGGAGCGAGTTCACACACCAGCGCGTGGGGCGGATCACGGTCGACGCGGATGAGTAGATCGAGGAACGGGAGGGAGCGCGGGTTTCGCGTCCCGGGTGGAGCGATCGCTCGGGAAGCGTGATCCCGGCTCTCCTTGGACACCACAAGCGAATTCGGCCTAGGCTCGCCCGCCTCGCGTGAGCGTCGTCGGCCGCGACAACAAAGAGAGGTGGGGGAATGAGCGCAACACAGGCTCCACAGGCAATCGGAACGAAGACGGGCGCGGACGCACGGCCCGCCGATGTCCTCGTGATCTTCGGGATCACAGGCGATCTCGCGAAGGTGATGACGTTCCACTCGCTGTACCGACTCGAGCAGCGAGGGCTCCTCGACTGCCCGATCGTCGGCGTCGCATTCGACGACTGGACGCTCGAGCAGCTCGTCCAGCGCGCACGCGACTCGATCGTCGGCGACCGGCGAGCAGCTCGACGAGGAGGTGTTCACTCGGTTCGCGAAGCGGCTCTCGTACCACCACGGCGACTTCACCGACGACGCCACCTACGCGGAGGTCGCGGAAGCGATCGAGGGCGCGCAGTGCCCGGTCTTCTACCTCGAGGTTCCGCCCTCGCTCTTCGGCACGGTCGTCGGCGGCCTCGCGAGAGCGGGCGTGACGGCAAACGCGAGGGTCGTCGTCGAGAAGCCGTTCGGCCACGACCAGGCGTCGGCACGCGCGCTCGCCGACGAGCTGCACCAGTACATCGACGAGTCGCAGCTCCTGCGGATCGACCACTACCTCGGGAAGATGGGCATCGAGGAGATCCTCTACCTCCGGTTCGCGAACACGATGCTCGAGCCGGTCTGGAACCGGAACTACGTCGAGTCGCGTGCAGATCACGATGGCCGAGGACTTCGGGGTCGAGGATCGCGGCCACTTCTACGACCCGGTCGGCGCGCTGCGGGACGTCGTCGTCAACCACCTCATGCAGGTGGTGGGCGCGACGGCGATGGAGCCCCCGTCCGGAGGCGACGCGAAGACGATCCAGGACGCGAAGGTCGTCGCTCTACCGCGCGATCAGCGCCGGCCGACCCGGCGCACTACGTTCGCGGCCAGTACGACGGCTACCTCGGGATCGACGGCGTCGCGCCGGACTCGACCACCGAGACGTACACGGCGCTGCGGCTCGAGATCGACAACTGGCGCTGGTCGGGCGTGCCGTTCTTCATCCGCGCCGGCAAGCGGCTCCCGGTGACGCAGACGGAGGTCCGTCTCGTCTTCAAGCACCCGCCGCGGCTCGGCTTCGCCGCGTTCGAGCGCGGCCCGAGCCGAACCAGTTCGTGATCAAGCTCGATCCCTCGACGGGCGCGCGGATCGTGCTCGACGCCCATCGCGCGGACACGCGGCACGGCGGCGCCGATCCTGTTCGACGTCGAGTTCGCCGACGATGGGCGGCGAGGGCGCCGACGCCGTACGAGGTCCTGCTCCACGCGGCGCTGGTCGGGCAGACGCACGCGCTTCACGCGGCAGGACGGCGTCGAGCAGACGTGGCGGATCATGCAGCCGCTGCTCGATGCACCACCGCCGGTCCACGTCTACGCGCCGGGATCGTGGGGCCCGGACGCGGCCGACGAGCTCGTCGCGGGTCACGGCCGCTGGCACGAGCCCTGGATCGTGTCGTGAGCGCCGCGAAGCCGGCGACGGCGCACGCTCCGCAGAGCGCCGCAGCACCGTCGCCGTTCACCCCGATCGCGGACTACGCGTTCCTCTCCAACTGCCACACGGGTGCGCTCGTGGCGCCGGACGGCGCGATCGACTGGCTCTGCGTTCCACGCTTCGACTCACCGAGCGTGTTCGGCAGCCTGCTCGACCGCGGGGCGGGCACGTTCAGCTTCGCGCCGTTCGACATCAACCATCCGACGGCCCGCGCAGTACGAGCCCGGGCACGAACGTCCTCGTGACGACCTGGAAGACGCCGAGCGGCTGGATCGTCGTCCGCGACGCGCTGACGATGGGGCCGAGCGATCACGAGGACGCGATCACGCCCCACACGCGGCCGCCGGCGGACGACGACGCGGACCACCTGCTCGTGCGCACGGTCGAGTGCCTCGAGGGGTCGGTCGAGGTCGAGCTCGTCTGCGAGCCCGTCTTCGACTACGGCAGCGAGCCGGCGGAGTGGACGCTGGTCGACGGCGGTCGGCACCTCGCCGACGCGACGGGTGCCGGGCAGACGATCCGCCTCCAGACGGACCTCGCGCTCGGGATCGAGGGCGACCGCGTGCGGGCGCGGCACGTCCTCGCAGCCGGGCGAGCGGGCCTACTGCGCGCTCTCGTGGGCCGAGGAGCTCGCGGCGCCCGCCGACGCGGACGAGGCGGAGGCGCGGATCGCGCAGCACGACGCGCTTCTGGCGCTCGTGGCTGGGCCGGGCGCGCATCCCGGACCATCGCTGGCGCGACCCGATCCAGCGCTCGGCCCTCGCGATCAAGGGACTGACCTACATGCCGACGGGAGCGACGGTCGCGGCGCTGACGACGTCGCTTCCCGAGACCCCGGGAGGCGAGCGCAACTGGGACTACCGCTACACCTGGATGCGCGACACGACGTTCACGCTGCAGGCGCTGCACTATCTGAACCTCGACTGGGAGGCCGACGAGTTCATGCAGTTCGTCGCGGACGTCGAGCCGAACGAGGACGGCTGCGCTGCAGATCATGTACGGGATCGACGGCCGCCGCGACCTCACGGAGTCGACGCTCGACGAGCTGTCGGGCTACGCGGGCGCCCGCCCGGTCCGGATCGGCAACGGCGCCTTCGACCAGCGTCAGAACGACGTCTTCGGGGCCGTGCTCGACTCGATCCTGCTCCACACCCGCCGGAGCAAGCGGCTCCCGCGCCGCCTCTGGCCGATCGTCAGGTCGCAGGCCGAGTGCGCGACGAAGGTGTGGCAGAACCCGACCAGGGCATCTGGGAGGCGCGCGGCGAGCCGCAGCACTACGTGTCGTCGAAGCTCATGTGCTGGGTCGCGCTCGACCGGGCCGCGAAGCTCGCGGAGATCCGCGGAGACCCGGAGCTGCAGGCGACGTGGGAGGCGACCGCGGAGGAGATCCGGGCGGACATCCTCGAGCACGGTGTCAGCGAGCGCGGCGTCCTTCGCCAGCACTACGAGACGGACGCGCTCGACGCCTCGCTCCTGCTCGCTGCGATCTTCGGGTTCCTGCCCGCGCGACGACGAGCGCCTCCGCGCGACCGGTGCTCGCCATCGCGGACGAGCTGACCGAGGACGGCTTCGTCCTCCGCTACCGGACCGAGGAGACCGACGACGGGCTCTCGGGCGAGGAGGGCACCTTCCTCATCTGCTCGTTCTGGCTCGTGTCCGCGCTCGCCATCGTCGGCGAGAAGCAGCGCGCCCGCGACCTCATGGAGCGGCTCCTGCGCATCGCCTCGCCGCTCGGGCTCTACGCGGAGGAGTTCGACGTCGCGACCGGCCGGCACCTCGGCAACTTCCCGCAGGCGTTCTCCCACCTCGCGCTGATCGAGGCCGCCGCGCGGATCATCGTCGCCGAGCAGATCTCGGAGTCTGAGCATCTCGCTAAGTGAGGACGCATGGACACTACGACGTGATCATCATCGGGACGGGCGCGGGCGGCGGCACGCTCGCCCGCCACCTCGCACCTTCCGGCAAGCGCATCCTCCTGCTCGAGCGCGGCGACTGGCTTCCGCGCGAGCCCGAGAACTGGTCGGACCAGGACGTCTTCGTGGACAACCGCTACGTCTCGCCGGACACGTGGTACGACGCGAGCGGCAAGCCCTTCCAGCCGGGGGTGCACTACTTCGTCGGCGGCGCGACGAAGATGTACGGCGCGGCGCTGTACCGGCTTCGCAAGGAGGACTTCGGCGAGCTGCAGCACCACGACGGCATCTCGCCGGCCTGGCCGATCTCCTACGACGAGCTCGAGCCGTACTACACGCTCGCGGAGCAGCTCTACCACGTGCACGGCGCGCGCGGAGAGGATCCGACCGAGCCGCCGTCGAGCGCGCCGTACCCGCATCCGGCCGTGTCGCACGAGCCACGGATCCAGCAGCTCGCCGACGACCTGGCGGCCGCCGGCTACCGGCCGTTCCACGCGCCGTGCGGGATCATGCTCGACGAGTCGAACCCGCCGTTCAGCGACGTGCATCCGCTGCGCCACGTGCGACGGCTTCCCGTGCCTCGTCCACGCGAAGTCCGACGCCGAGGTGCTCGGTGTTCGACCGGCGCTCGAGCATCCGAACGTCACGCTGCTGACGAACGCGAAGGTCGCCAGGCTCGACACGAACGGTGAGGGCACGGCCGTCACCGAGGTCGTCGTCGATCGGGAGGGCGGGGAGGAGCGATTCTCGGCGGATGTCGTCGTCGTCGCCTGCGGGGCGGCCAACACGGCCAAGCTGCTCCTGGAGTCGGCGAACGAGAAGCACCCGAACGGGCTCGCGAACGGCTCCGATCAGGTCGGCCGCAACTACATGTTCCACGACTCGACGGCGGTCCTCGCGCTCTCACGCGAGGAGAACCCGACCGCGTACCAGAAGACGCTCGGGCTCAACGACTTCTACTTCGGCTTGGACGACTTCGAGTACCCGCTCGGGAACGTCCAGATGGTCGGCAAGTCGACGGCGCCGATGTTCCGCGGCGAGCGACCGCGGGAGACGAGGCTCGCGCCCGAGTGGACGCTCGAGCGGATGGCACGTCACGCGATCGACTTCTGGCTCTCGACCGAGGATCTCCCGCAGCCGGACAACCGGGTGACGGTCGACGGCGACGGGAACATCACGCTCACCTACACGGAGACGAACCTCGAGGCCAAGAAGCGGCTCTACGCAAAGGTGAAGTCGCTGCTCGGCGAGCTCGACATGAACCCGGACCACCTCATCCACCGCTTCGCATACATGAAGAACGACATCCCGATCGCCGGCTGCGCGCACCAGGCGGGCACGGCCCGCTTCGGAACCGACCCGAGCGCGTCGGTGCTTCGACGTGAACTGCAAGGCGCACGAGCTCGACAACCTCTACGTCGTCGACACGAGCGTCTTCCCGAGCATCGGCGCCGTGAATCCGGCGCTCACGGCGATGGCGAACTCGCTCCGCGTCGGCGACCACCTGCTCGAGCGGCTGGCGTAGCGCGGGACCGGGCATGCGCGCTCCCTCCGGCGAGCAGTTCGAGATCGCGTTCGAGGACCAGCGGGTCGTCGCGGTCGAGGTCGGCGGCGGCCTCCGCACGTACTCCGTCGACGGCTGGAGTGTGCTCGACGGATACGACGCGGACGAGATGGCGACGGCCGGACGCGGCCAGGTGCTCACTCCCTGGCCCAACCGGCTACAGGACGGCAGCTATGAGTTCGACGGGACAGCGCTACCAGCTTCCGCTGAACGAGCTCGAGCGCTCGAACGCGATCCACGGTCTCGTCCGCTGGGTCGCCTGGCAGCCCAGCGGAGCACGAGCCGCACCGTGTCGTGCTCGGAGCACGTCGTTCATCCGCAGCCCGGCTATCCGTTCACGCTGGAGATCGGGATCGAGTACGAGCTCGCCGAGACGGGGCTCACGGTGCGGACGACGGCGACGAACGTCGGCGCAGCGCCGGCCGCCCGTCGGGCTCGGCGCGCACCCGTACCTCACGGTTGGACACGGAAGCGGTCGACGACGTGCGTGCTTCGACTACCTGCGCGGACCGTGCTCGACTCGGACGAGCGCGGCCTCCCGACCGGCACGACTCCGGTCGAGGGGACAGAGCTCGACTTTCGGGCCGGACGCCGGATCGGCGACGCAAGACTCGACCACGGGTTCACCGATCTCGAGCGCGACGACTCGGGGATCGCCTCCGTGGAGCTCACCGCGGTCGAGGGTGGGCGGAGCGCGACCCTGTGGGTCGACGAGAGCTATCCGTACCTCATGGTGTTCACCGGCGACCTTGCGGAAGTGAGTCGTCGCGGGCTCGCCGTCGAGCCGATGACGTGTGCACCGAACGCGTTTCGGACAGGTGACGGGCTGATCGTCATCGAGCCCGGCGAGAGTGCGACTGCGGCGTGGGGGATAACACCGCAGTGAGCCTGGCTGCCAGTCCAAGCCCGGCCGCTGAGAGGGAGAATCCCCGCTGATGGACGTTCTCGCGATCACGACTGTCGACCTCGCGCGGCTCCAGTTTGCGACGACGTCGCTCTACCACTTCCTCTTCGTCCCGCTGACGCTCGGCATGGCGCCGCTCGTCGCGATCATGCAGACGCTCTGGTACCGGGGAGGCGACGAGGCCTG
Source organism: uncultured Actinomycetes bacterium (assembly GCA_963815895.1). GTDB lineage: Bacteria > Actinomycetota > Thermoleophilia > Gaiellales > Gaiellaceae > GMQP-bins7. The sequence goes on from CAWFIP010000003.1 coordinate 311,843, forward strand.
GCTCCGGCTCGCGCGCTTCTTCGGGACGCTGATGCTGATCAACTTCGCGATCGGTGTTGCGACGGGTCTCGTGCAGGAGTTCCAGTTCGGGATGAACTGGTCGGTCTACTCGGAGTTCGTCGGCGACGTCTTCGGTGCGCCGCTCGCGATCGAGGGCCTCGCCGCGTTCATGCTCGAGTCGACGTTCCTCGGGCTCTGGATCTTCGGCTGGGACCGGCTGTCGAAGCGCGTCCACCTCGCGACGATCTGGCTCTTCGCGCTCGGGAGCTGGGCGTCGGCGTTCTTCATCATCGCCGCCAACTCGTGGATGCAGCGGCCGGTCGGCTCCACCGTGACGGACGGACGTGCGGAGTTGACGAACGTCTGGGAGCTCTTCGCAAATCGGTTCGCGATCTGGGCCTACATCCACGTCCTGCTCGTGGGGCTCACGACGGCGGCCGTCGTGATCTTCGGTGTCGCCTGCTGGCACCTGGTCCGTGGGCGGAATCAGGAGCTCTTCCGCCATGCGGCGAAGCTTGCGCTGATCGTCGGCGTCCCGATCTCGGCGGTGAACCTCGGACTGGGTAGCCATCTCGGCGTCGTCGTCACCGACTACCAGCCGATGAAGATCGCCGCGACCGAGGCGCAGTGGGACACGTGCCAGCCGTGCGCGTTCTCGCTCTTCCAGATCGGCGGCTTCACCGAGAACGACCAAACGCCGTCCTTCTCGATCCAGATTCCGAAGCTCCTGTCGCTCCTCGCAACGGGGTCGCTCGACGGCGAAGTGCAGGGGATGACCCCGCTCCAGGAGGCCGATCAGTCCGAGTACGGCGCCGGCGACTACATCCCGCCGGTGCGGACGACGTACTGGAGCATGCGGATCATGGCGTACGCCGGCACGCTCGTCTTCCTCGTGTTCGCGCTCGGCGCGTTCCTCTACTGGCGCGGGAAGCTCGCATCGACGCGTTGGTTCCTGTGGGCGGGCGTTCTCACGATCCCGCTCCCGTACATGGCAGCGCTCGCCGGGTGGGTGCTCTCTGAAGTCGGGCGCCAGCCGTGGATCGTCTGGGGTCTTCTCAAGACGGTTGATGCCAACTCGCCCAGCGTCTCGACAGCGACCATCGCGACGAGTCTCGGCACGTTCGTCGTCCTCTACGTCGTGCTTCTGATCGTCGACTTCGTCCTCATGCGCCGTTACGCGCGCGTCGACCCGCCCGAGGTCGGCGGCGAAGGGGACGAGTTCGCCACTCCGGCGGTGACGTACTGATGGACCTCGAGACCTTCTGGTTCTGCCTGATCCTCGTCGTCTGGGCGGCGTATTTCCTGCTCGAGGGGTTCGACTTCGGGGTCGGGATGCTGCTTCCGTTCGTCCCGCGCTCGGACGAGGAGCGGAGTACCGCCCTGCGGACGATCGGACCGGTCTGGGACGGCAACGAGGTCTGGCTCGTCGTCGCCGGCGGAGCGACGTTCGCGGCCTTCCCCGCCTGGTACGCGACGATGTTCTCGGGCTTCTACCTCGCGCTGCTGCTCATCCTGTTCTTCCTGATCATTCGCGTCGTCTCGTTCGAGTGGCGCTCGAAGAGCGAGACGCCCGGGTGGCGGTCGACGTGGGCATGGGCGAACACGATCGGCAGCTTCGGCGCGCCTCTTCTCTGGGGGATCGGGCTGTCGTCGCTCGTCTACGGCACCCCGATCGACTCGGACGGCGACTTCACCGGCAACCTCCTGGATCTGTTCAGCCCCTACAGCGTGCTCGCGGGCGTCGCGGTCGTCGCGCTCTTCGCGTTCCACGGGGCGACGTTCCTGGGGCTCCGCACGACAGGTGAGCTCCGCGCCCGTGCCGAGAGTGCGGCGCGGAAGCTCGCGATTCCCGGTGCCGTGCTGGCCGCGGTCTATCTCGTGTGGACCGTCGCGGTCGCGATGGACCGCAACGACAAGGATCTCTTCCCGCCGGCGCTCCCGGCTGCGGTCGGGCATCGTCGCTCTCCTTCTCGCCGTCGCGTTCACCCTGCGCGGGGAGGGTGGAGGACGCGCGTTCGCAATGACGGCGGTCGGGACGATCTCGCTCGTCGCGACGCTTTTCACGAGCCTCTACCCGCGCGTCATGGTCTCGAGCACCGACTTCGAGAACAGCCTGACCGTCGACGGCGCCTCGTCCTCGCACTACGCGCTCCAGGTCATGACGGTCGTCGCCGTGATCTTCGTCCCGATCATCCTCCTGTATCAGGGGTGGACGTACTACGTATTCCGGCAACGGTTGGGTGGTGGCGAGTCGGCTGCTCCCGAGGTCTCCGAGCCGGTCACGCACCAGGGCCCGTAGGCTCGGAGCATGCGCATCCTCGATGCGCGCCTGGCGAGCCGCACGCGTGCCGTCAACAGGCTGCTCGCGGCGGACATCGCGATCGGCGTGGCGACCGCTGCGCTCGTCCTCGGGCAGGCCGCGCTGATCGCCCACGTGGCGGCGCGCTCGTTCGAGGGAGCGTCGCTCGCAGCGGTCTCGGTGCCGCTCGCTGTGCTCGTGGCCGTCGTGCTGGGACGTGCGGTCACGGCATGGGGGTTCGAGGTCGTCGGCCGCCGGGCAGCGGGGAAAGTGCTCTCGCAGCTCCGCATCGATCTTGTCGAGGCGAGGCTCCGGGGTCAGCCGAAGGCACTCGACGGCGTTCACAGCGCCGAGGTCGCGGCCACGGCGGTCGACGGCGTCGACGCGCTCGAGGCCACCTTCGCCCGGTACCTGCCGCAGGCCGTGCTGGCGTGCATCGTCCCGGTGGTGGTGCTCGCCGTGGTCGCCGCGATCGACCTCGTGGCGGCGGCGGTGATGCTCGTCACGTTGCCGCTCGTTCCGCTTTTCATGTGGCTCATCGGCCGGTACACCGAGCGGCGGACCCGTGAGCGGTGGCGTGCGCTCGGCCTGCTCTCGTCCCACTTCCTGGACGTCGTGCGCGGCCTGCCGACGCTCCGCGCGTTCAACCGGGGCCGCGCCCAGGCCGACCGAATCGAGGAGGTCGGCGACGAATACCGGCGCGCGACGATGGGAACGCTCCGGGTCGCATTTCTCTCGGGTGCGGTTCTCGAGCTTGCTGCGACGCTCGGCATCGCCCTCGTCGCCGTCACTGTCGGCGTGCGCCTCGTGGACGGGGGGATCGGGTTCGAGCCGGCGCTCACCATCCTCCTGCTCGCTCCCGAGCTCTACCTTCCGCTCAGGAACCTGGCCGCGCAGTTCCATGCGAGCGCAGACGGCCGCGCGGTCGCGGAGCGCCTTCTCGACCTCGTCGACGAGCCGGGTGCCTCGACGACGCCGGGAAGCCGGCGGCCCCCGAGCCCGCGCGACGCGCCGGTCGTCTTCGAAGACGTCTCGTTCTCATACCCGAGCCGCTCTGCGCTCGTCCTCGACGGCGTCCAACTCGAGCTTCGGCCGGGCGAGACGGTTGCGCTCGTCGGAGCAAGCGGCGCGGGGAAGAGCACTATCGCGTCCCTCTTGCTGCGCTTCGCGGAGCCCACGCGCGGGCGGGTTGAGATCGGAGGGGTGGACCTTGCGGACTGCGACGCCGCCGCTTGGCGCCAACAGATCGCCTGGGTCCCGCAGCATCCGAGCCTCTTCCGTGGAACCGTCGCCGACAACATTCGCTTCGGCGATCCAGGTGCGAGCGACGAGGACGTGCAGACGGCGGCCCGGCTCGTAGGAGCGCACACTTTCGTGTCTGCGCTCCCGGACGGATACGACACGCGTGTCGGGGACGGTGGGCGGCCCGTCTCCGCTGGCGAACGACGACGTATCGCCCTCGCACGCGCGGTCCTCCGCGATGCGCCGCTCGTGATCCTCGACGAGCCGGCGGCGGATCTCGACCCGGACAACGCGCAGTCCCTGGGGAATGCGATCGAGCGACTCGGGGACGGCTGCACGATCCTGCTCATCGCCCACCGGCCCGAGCTCGCCGAGCGGGCCGACCGGGTCGTGCTGCTCGACGAGGGTCGGACCGTCCTCGCAGCGGAGACCGCTCCGTGACGGCGCTGCGTCGACTTCTCGGTCTGGCAGAGATCTCCCGGGCGCGCGCCGCCGGCGTCGTCCTGCTCGGGGCGCTTGCCGTCGCCTTCGCTGTCGGCCTGATGACGACCGCGGGCTACCTGATCTCCCGCGCCGCCGAGCATCCACCGATCCTGGCGCTGACGACGACGATCGTCGCGGTCCGGTTCTTCGGCCTCGCCCGGCCGCTCGCGCGGTATCTGGAGCGGCTCTCCTCGCACGATCTCGCGCTTCGTGCGCAGGCGCGCGTTCGCTCCCGCTTCTACGAGCGCATCGAGCCGCTCGCACCGGGCGAGCTCGACGCCTTTCGGCGCGGCGACCTCCTAACGCGAATGGTCCGGGACGTGGACGAGCTCCAGGGCCTCTACGTGCGTGGTCTCGGCCCGCCTGTCATCGCATGCACGGTCGGCGCGGTTTGTATCGGCATCGCGGCGGCCGTGCTCCCCGCCGCAGCGGTCGTCCTCGCGGCCGGGCTCGTTGTCGGGGCGGCCGTCGTGCCGGGGGTGGCGCTCTGGGCCGGCCGTGCGACGAGGACGCAGGCTGCGATCCGCGGCAGGCTCACCGCGGACCTCGTCGAGCTCCTCCAAGCGGCCCCCGAGCTCGTGGCGTACGGACGCGAGGAACGGGTGCTCGACGACATCCGCACGACTGATCGGGAGCTCGCGCTCATCGCGCGCCGAGACGCCTTCGCCGGAGGTCTGGCCGACGGGCTCGTCGTGGCCGTCTCCGGGCTGACCACGATTGCCGTGCTCGCCGTGGCCGTGGCAGCTCACGACACGGGCACGCTGGATCGGGTGCTCGTCGCGACGCTTGCGCTGCTGGCACTGTCATCGTTCGAGGCGGTCGCCGGGCTTCCCACCGCCGCAAGGGAGTTGTCCGTCTCGCTCGCGTCGGGCCGCCGCCTGCTCGACGTGATCGACCGGGTACCGAAGGTTCAGGACCCGACCGATCCGGCGACGCACGATTCGCGCGGTGGCGTCGTCGTGGCACTCGAAGGAGTGACAGCGCGGTACGCGGCCAACGAGGCGGCGGCGCTCGAGGGCTTCGACCTCCGACTCGAGCCCGGTCGCCGGGTCGCGCTCGTAGGCCCGAGCGGCTCGGGCAAGACCACGGTCACGAACCTGTTGCTCCGGTTCCTCGACCCCGAGCGGGGGCGGGTCACGATCGCCGGCCGCGACGTGCGCGAGTACCGGCAAGAGGACGTGCGACGCACGTTCGCCCTTGCCGGCCAGGAGGCTCACGTCTTCGACTCGACGATTCGGGAGAACCTCCGGCTCGCGCGGCCGGACGCGACCGAGGACGAGCTCGAGGACGCGCTCCGGCGTGCGCGCCTCGGCGAGTGGGTCGCGTCGCTTCCCGATGGGCTCGACACGCTCGTGGGCGAGGACGGAGCGCGGCTCTCCGGTGGGCAGCGCCAGCGGCTGACGATCGCTCGCGCCCTGCTCATCGACGCGCCAGTCCTGATCCTCGACGAGCCGACCGCCCACCTCGACGAGCGGACGGCCCAGGAGCTGATTGACGACGTGCTCGACGAGGCGGGGGAGAGGTCCGTGCTTCTGATCACACACCGATCCGAGGGAGTCGACCGGGTCGACGAGATCGTCGCATTGTCATGACACAGCACCACGCCCCGGGACGTTGGATGATGCACGGATGAGCGCGACGCCCGCCGCCGACACCGCGCCGAAGCGAGCAGGGCTGGTCCTCATCTCGCTGATCGCCGTGGCCGCGGTCGCCAACCTCAACCTGTCCGTCGCGAACGTCGCGCTGCCGTCCATCGGTCAGGCCTTCGACTCGTCGCAGGTGACCCTGAACCTGATCGCGGTCGGCTACTCGCTCGGCCTCGCTGCCTCCGTGCTGTACCTCGGAGCGCTGGGCGACCGCTACGGGCGAAAGATGATGCTCGTCATCGGGACCGCGCTCGCGATCCCGATGTCGCTGCTCGCGGCGTTCGCGCCGTCCGACGAGGTGCTGTTCGTCGCGCGGGTCGGTGGCGGCATCGCCGCCGGTATGGCGTATCCGACGACGCTCGCCCTGATCACTGCGCTCTGGTCCGGTCCGGGGAGGACCAAGTCGATCGCCCTCTGGTCTGCTCTCGGCGGGGGGATCGCAGCGCTCGGCCCGCTCGTCGCAGGCGCGCTGCTCGAGGTGTTCGACTGGGAGTCGGTGTTCCTCGTGACCCTGCCCCTGGCGGTGCTCGCGCTCGTTCTGGCGTTCCTGTACGTGCCGAGCAACGTGAACGAGACGTCGGATCCCGTGGACAACCTAGGCGGGATCCTGTCCGTGCTGCTCGTCGGGGCGCTCATCCTCGGAATCAACTTCGCGCCGGTCCCGAACGAGGGAGCGCTCGTCGCCGGCCTCGCGGCCATCGCGCTGGCGGCGCTCGTCGGCTTCTACATTCGCCAGCGGCGTGCGGAGAACCCGCTCTACGACCTGAACGTCGCGAGCCGCCGCATCTTCTGGGTCGCGGCGTGCGCAGGGATCATCGTCTTCGGCTCGCTCATGGGGGCTGCGTTCATCAGCCAGCAGTACCTGCAGAACGTCCTCGGCTACTCGACGCTCGAGGCAGGTGCCGCGATCCTCCCGGCGGCGCTCGTGATGGTCCTCGTAGCGCCGCGGTCGGCCAAGCTCGTCGAGGCGCGCGGTGCCCGGTTCACGCTCCTCTGCGGCTATGTCTTCCTCATACTCGCGTTCGGCACGATGCTCGTCCTCTGGGACGAAGGCGCGCCGTACTGGCAGATCGCGTTCGCGTACGTCTTCATCGGCGCCGGTATCGGCTTGGCGGGGACCCCCGCATCGCACTCGCTCACGGGCTCGGTGCCCGTGACGCGGGCAGGCATGGCCTCGGGTACGGCCGATCTCCAGCGCGACCTCGGCGGCGCGATCATGCAGTCCACCTTCGGTGCGCTCCTGACCGCGGGCTATGCGTCGGCCATGTCGGCCGCGATCACGTCGTCCGGTCAGGACGTCACCGACTCGACGCAGGCGCAGCTCACGAAGTCGTTCGACGGCGCCGAGGCCATTGCGGCGCAGCATCCGCAGGACGCCAACGCGATCGTCGCGGCGGCGAAGAGCTCGTTCCTGGACGGGGACGACTGGGCGTACACCGCCGGGCTCGTCTTCGTTCTCCTGGGCGCGGTCCTCGTCTTCTTCATGTTCCCGAAGCACGACGAGGAAGAGCGCCTGCTTGCCTCGTACCACGCGGAGGACACCGGCGCTCGCGCGGCTCGAGACGATGCCGGGGCCATGGAGCCGAGTCCGGTGCCGCCGTGAGCTCCAGCGCGGCGCAGACCGCCGCCATGGCGCCGCATTTGACGCCACGCGCTCGGCTCGAACATGGCAAGGCGGCGCGCGCCAAGGTCCCTCGCTCGGTCCATGCGGAGTGGCAGCCCGCGGCCGACCGCCCCGACCCCGTGGATCTGCTCGAGAAGCAGGCGCGGACGCGTGTCCCGGAGCTCGTGCCGATCCGGTACGGGCGCATGCTCACGTCACCGTTCGCCTTCTACCGGGGCGGCGCCTATCTGATGGCGTCGGACCTCGCGCGGTTGCCCGACAGCGGCCTCAAGGCGCAGCTCTGCGGGGACGCGCACCTCTCGAACTTCGGAGGCTACGCATCGCCGGACCGGCGGATCATCTTCAGCTTGAACGACTTCGACGAGTCACTTCCAGGCCCGTTCGAGTGGGATCTGAAGCGCCTCGTTGCGAGCTTCGCCGTCGCCGGGCGCAGCCTGGGCTTCGACGACCGAGTGCGCGAGAAGATCGCGCTGACGGTGACGCGGCGGTACCGCGAAGCGATCCAGGAGTTCGCGCAGATGCGGACTCTCGACATCTGGTACGCGCGTCTCGACATCGACGCGGTGATCGCTCGTCTTCGCGCCTCCCTCGACAAGAAGCAGCTCCGCAATTTCCAGCGCAGCGTCGAGAAGGCCAGGGCAAAGGACAGCATCAGAGCGTTCGCGAAGCTGACGACGATGGTCGATGGCGAGCGGCGGATCGTCGGCGACCCGCCGCTGATCGTCCCCATCGCCGATCTGGTGCCGCCGGGTGAGAAGGAACAGTTGCAGGACTATGTCCGCGGGCTGATCGACGGGTACCAGCGAACCCTCACAGGTGACAGGCGCAGGCTGCTCGAGCGCTTCCGGTACGTGGACATCGCGCGCAAGGTGGTGGGCGTGGGGAGCGTCGGCACGCGAGCCTGGATCGTTCTCTTCCTCGGCCGTGACGACGGCGATCCGCTGTTCATGCAGGCGAAGGAGGCGCAGCCGTCGGTGCTCGAGCCGTTCCTCGGCAAGAGCGAGTTCGACACCTCGGGTCAACGCGTCGTCGAGGGCCAACGGCTGATGCAGGCGGCGAGCGACATCATGCTCGGCTGGCTGCGGACGACGGGCCTCGACGGAGTCGAGCGTGACTTCTACATCCGGCAGCTCTGGGACTCCAAGTACTCCGCACCCGTGGAGACGATGGACGCGACCTCGCTGCGGGTGTACGGCGAGCTCTGTGCATGGACCCTCGCTCGCGCGCACGCGCGCTCGGGTGAAGCGATCGCGATCGCCGCGTACCTGGGCAAGAGCGACGTCTTCGACCGGTCGCTCGCGCGGTTCGCCGAGCTCTACGCGGACCAGAACGAACGCGATTTCGAGGCGCTGCGCGAAGCCGAGCGGTCGGGCCGGATCGAGGTCATGACCGGGCTCTGACGACGCGCGACTCGGCCGACCTGGCGCGGTCGAGTGTGAGAGAGTAGAGGCGAATCGAAAAGGAGGTTCAGGTTGCTTGCCGCCGATTATCCATTCCTAGATGTCCTGTGGACGATGTTGATCTTCTTCCTGTGGGTCATCTGGTTCTGGATCCTCATCACGGTCTTCATCGATCTCTTCCGCCGGAAGGACACGTCGGGAGTGTCGAAGGTGCTCTGGATCATCTTCGTGATCCTCGTGCCGTTCCTAGGCGTGTTCGTCTACCTGCTCGTCAACCATGACGGCATGGCCGACCGCAACATCGCACAGGCACAAGCGCAACGTTCGCAGATGGACCAATACGTTCGCGAGACGGCCGGAAGCGGCGGGGCCGCCGCGGAGATCGAGAAGGCGAAGGGTCTCCTCGACTCGGGCGCGATCTCGCAGCAGGAGTTCGACGCCATCAAGGCCAAGGCACTGGCGTAGGCGCGAACGTATGGGAGAGGAGAGACGATGGAAGAGATAGGGCCAGTCGACTACGCGATCATCGCCTTCCCCGGGAACCAGTTCCGGGGGGAGATCGGGCCGGCGCTCGCCGACCTCGTCGACTCGGGGACCATCCGCATCATCGACATCGCATTCGTGCTGAAGGACGAGGACGGAAACACCGTCGCGATGGAGCTGACCGAGCTCGATCCCGACGTGCAGGCCGCACTCGAGAGTGCGGGCGTCGAGGTGGGCGGGCTCTTCAACGAGGACGATCTGATCGACGCCGCCGATGGGCTCCCGCCCAACTCGTCGGCTGCCGTGCTCGTCTGGGAGAACGTCTGGGCGCGCAAGGTCGCCCAGTCGATGCGCGATGCAGGCGGCGAGCTCGTCGCCTTCGAGCGTCTCCCGCACGAGGTCGTCCAGGCCGCCCGCGAGTGGGCGCTCGAGCAGGCCACGGCCTAGGAAGGAGCACCCAGATGATGAGACGAAGAGGACCTGGTCTCGTACGGGCCGCGGCGACGACGGCAGTGGTCGCCGGGACCGCCGGGGCCGTGCGTCACCGCCAGGATCAGAAGTACGCGGCGCAGGACCAGCAGGCGTACGACGAGCAGGTTGCGGCGCAGCAGGCCGCGGCGCCTCCACCTCCGGCGGCCGCACCCGCGGCGCCCGACTACGCCGCCGAGCTCGCTCAGCTGGCGCAGCTGAAGGATCAGGGGATCCTCACCGAGGAGGAGTTCGAGGCGAAGAAGAAGCAGATCCTCGGGATCTGAGTTGCACCGCTCGAAGACGAAAGGCCCGCCGCGTGCGGGCCTTTCGCGTCGAGTGACGCAATCCGGGGAGTCAGCGGGGGCGTATCTCAGGACAGCGCGCCAACCTGCTAGCAGCGGTCCCCCTCCCTGCTAGAGCGGAAAGCCCCGGTTCGCCGGGGCTTTCTCGTGGCTGGTGAGTATCGAGGGCTCACACGGACAAGCTGACCGGCGAGGTCGCGATCCACACGGCAGTGAGGATGAAGACGGTGCAGCCGAGGGAGAGCATCACGACGCGCAGTCTCGGCGACGCCAGCTTGGTGCTCATGCCGGCGAAGAAGAGCGACGAGGCGAACAGGACGACGCCGAGCACGTAGTTCGATGCGCGCTGGATGTCTCGCCGCGCCTCGGCGGCGGAGACCTCGGCGTCGGCGCTGAGCTGCTCCGATCCGTCGCGCGCCTCGAGCGTGTACTGCGGCATGGCGAACGGTGTCGGGGGAGCGTTCGGGTTCTTGAGCGGCCTGGTTGCGATCCATGCGGCGACTGCGGGCTTGAACTCCTTGCGAAAGCGCGTGAAGTAGAAGTCCGCGAGTTCCGTCTTGTCCTCGGCATAGGCATTCACCCAGTCCGTGAAGACCGAGACGTCGACGACCGTCTGGGTATTGGCGAGTCCTGCCTCCTTGGCGGACTCGATCCGCAGCGCGTTGGCGCGTGCGCCGGCCTTCGCCTGCTCGCCGTTCCACCTGGTCGACTGATAGCCGCTCCATGCCGTTGCGACCGTGGCCACGGCGAGGAGCACCGTGGCCACGAGCTCGACGCGATCGCGACCGCCGCCCTCGGCATTCACGAAGACACCGGTGCACCTGCCGCGTCGCAGGGGAACTCCACTTCGGCATCGATCGCGCTCAGCGCGTCGTCGATGATGCGCAGCGAGCGCTCCATGGCGACCGGTTGTAGTCCGCCGACGCCGTCGTGGAACGGCGAGTTCAGCCCGTTGAGCAAGAGGAGCAGCACCGTGATCACCGACACCACGGAGCCGATCAACATGCCCTGGACGACCGCACGCTCGCCGCGGTCGGCGAAGAAGAGCATGAAGACGAAGATGACGGCCGCAATGAAGAACAGCACGATCCAGAGCTGGATCGGGATGACGCCGACGGCGCCATGGATGCGATCCCGACGTGCCTCCTCGCGCGCCGACGTCTGCTCGAGCCACTTGTCGTAGGCGGACTGCTCGGTCGCGGACTGAGGCCGGACCGATCTGAAGCGTGCGAAAGAGCTTCACTCCCCACGGGTTGATTGCGTCGCCCTGGGTGCCCGCGGTCATCCGGTCCCACTCGTCGTTGACCACCGAGCGTCCGTAGCAGACGAGCTCCGCGGTCAGCTCGCCCCGAGCGGCCTGTGGGAAGAGCTGGGCGTTCTCGACCTGCTGCACGAGGACCAGGGCTTCCTGCTCGGCTCCGGCGCGCGACTGGTCGTAGCTCGCGAACGCGAGGAAGACGATGAAGCCGAGCAGCACCGAGAACCCGGTCGCGAGCACTCCGAAGACACCCGCCGCGCGATCGCCGTCCTCGAAGTAGCCGCCCTCGGGAGCTCGACGGCGCACGAGCAACAGCGCCGCCACTGCCACCGCGGCCACGGCGGCCGTGATGAGGATCGCCCAGACGATGTTCATGGCCGACGCTGAGCGCTACGGGCTATCGGACGGCAGAGCCATGGCTACCCGGGTTGCCCGACCGGTTCGGCCACTTCCACCGGTGCCTCCTGGCGCTGCTCGGCGTCGACCCGCCCGTTCTGGAGCTGCCGGCGCCAGCCCGCGAGGATGCCGTGCACGCTGGCGGCTCCGAGGATCGGGCCGTCGGGAACTTCGAGGTGCTCCGGGTGGAGGATGAACGGCCGCGTCTGGAGCCCGCCGATGCCTCCGTGGAACGAGATCAGCTCCTCGAACGCACAGCCTTCGTCGAGGTCGGGGTCGTAGAAGCTCCCGACCATGATGTCGCCGACGTGCTCGAACCCGTCGGTGCGCAGGAGATGCTGCGGTGCGTGGGGCGAGAAGTGCGCGAGCGGGTCCTCGCCCTCGACGCGGCCCGCCGCGAGGTAGTGAGTGCCGTTCGCGCCGAGCGCGACCGCGCCGTGCTCGGACGGAGCGAACGAGCAACCAGCCGACGTGCGGGTGCTCGCGCAGAGCTGGAATGAGCTGCGGGTGCCGCTCGTCGATCTCCTCGAGCGTGAGCCGGCGCCGTTCCTCCATCAGGTAGATGAGCCCGAGGTTGCCCGAGCCCATCACGACGACGTCGCGGTCGGAGACGTCGTTCTTGGGCTTCTTCGCCTTCTTTCCTGTCGCTTCGCTGACGGCAAGCCCGACCATCGAGCTCTGCTCGTCACCGCCGGCGATGCCCGACACGTCGCCGCGGGCCAGCGAGCGCTCGACGAGGTCGTCGAGCCCGTACCCGTTGCGCTGCTTGAAGGTCGCGCCCTGCGTCTGGCCGTGGTCGGAGAGGACGACGATCTCGTACGGCCGAGGGGCGTAGCGGGACGCAAGCTCGATCTGGCCGAAGTGGTCGTCGAGCTTGCGCAGGGCTTCCAGCGTGTCGGCACGCTCGAGGCCCGAGTGGTGCGCAACCTCGTCGTAGCTCGAGAACGTCGCGTAGATCGCGGGGCGTCCGCGCATGATGTCGGTGAGCACGCCCGACACGATGAGGTCCCGAACGAAGACGCAGAGCGCGCCTCTCATCAGTGGGTAGATGCCACCGCGGTGGCCGCGCGGCTGCACGTCGCGGCGTTTCGCGCGCAGGGCGGCCGTCCACTCGAGGATGACCTCCCACCCGAAGAGAACGAGCGTGCGCGTCGCGTTGTCACCGTTCGCGAAGAACGCCCGATATCCGGGATTGGACTTCTTCTCCGCCTCCATCCGGCTCACGGTGAGGATCACGTCCTCGGCCTCGCCGGAGAGCAGGTTTCCGCGGCTCGCGCCTCCGTCGACGAGGAGGCCGATGCCGGTCCCGAGCCGACGCTCGAGCTCCGCGCAGTCCGGCGGTGCCGAGCACGTCATCGCCGTCGCGGTCTCCTTCTCCACCCAGCGAAAGGCGGAGATGTCCTCGTTGGATCCCAGGAGGATCCCCGCCTGGCTCGCACCCGTCTGCGAGGACAGGTCGGTCTCCCACTCGGCGAGTGAGTGCGTCTCGCGCGCCCAGCGCGCCATGTTCGGGGCGTTGCCGTCGCGCATCGCGCGCTGCAGCACGGGCTTTGCAAGGCCGTCGATCTCGAGATAGACGATCCCGGGGACGTCGGTGCTCGCGATGATGCCCTGGCGCTTGGCGATCCGTTGCGCGGTGCGGATCGCGCCCGTGTTGTCCGAGCCGAGTAGCACGGCGAGCACGACGCTCACGGCGGCGACGACGAACGCGGCGAGCAGTGCCCACCCGAAGTTGTCGACGCTGAACACGCCGTCGGTCACGTTCAGCTCGGCAGCGATCTGAAGGATGAGGGCGTCCGCGATCAGGACGAGGAGAAAGCCGAGGACGAGCGTGAGCGGCAATCGCAACGCAGCGAGCACGGGCGGGATGACCGCGTTCAGCGCCGCCACGACCGCCGCGACGACGAGCGCCCCCCAGAAGGTCCCGATGTCGACGCCGGGAAGTGCCCATGAGGCCACCATCAAGGCAACCCCCGTCGCAAACCACGACACGAGCAGCGGGAACAACTTCACGCGTGCGCGTTCGGGCTGCCAGGTGGAGCCCTGGCGTGGAGAGTCGCTAGCAGTCATGGTCTTCTCCCTCTCCGACGGCTGATGACGACGTGAACTTCGCGCCGGTGTACGACTGCGTGCGCCGCGCGACGCAAAGGAAGCCGGCTAGTCGGGCCGAGGCGTCGCGCGCAGGGCGATTCCTCGCACGACCTCGATGCCGGCGACTGCAAGGACGATCAGAACGAGCCCCGTGAGCCAGCCGCGGGCGAGCTGCGGAGCGACCAGCACCAGCGCGAGCAGTGCGACGGCCGCGATGCCATAGGTCGTCGGGCGGCTCTCGAGGACGGGTGAGCCGGCACGGCGCGCCTGGGCAGCGCGGGCGGTGTCGCCGACGAACCAGACTCCGACGAGTGTGATGACGCCGAGGATGATCCACACCCATGCGCGGTCGGCCAGGACCTGGGTGAGGATGCTCCACGCGTCGTGTGCCGCGGGCTTGACGGAATCGTCCTTCACGAGCTCGTCGACGAGGTAGTCGCCGGCGAAGCGGCGCACGGCCAGCATCAGCAGCCCCACGACGAGCAGACCCAGGGCGAGTGCCCGGAGCTCGAGCCGTCGGCGACCTTTCGCAAGCCAGATCGCGAGCGCGGCGACCGCGAGCGCGACGAGCCACATCCAGTCGGCGACGGCACGCAGGACCTTCGTCGCCGTCTGAGCCGTCTCAAGCTGGCTCTCTTCGATGATCGCGATCTTCCCCGAGGACTCCGGGAGCCTCTCAGCGATCTTTCCGATGACCGCGATCTGGTCGCCGATCTGGATGACGAGCGGACGTAGGTCGAGCACGACCGTGCCGCCCTCGGTCTGGATGAACGTCGTGTCGTCGTCCAGCAGCAGCACCAGCTGGCGCTGCGCTCTTGTCGCTACCTCGACCCAGACGGTCTGCACGCGCGGCCGCTCGAGCGCGGCGTCAGCCGCCCGATCCGCGCCCGAGCGCGCGAGACCGGCGAGCACCGGAGCGAGCCCTTGCTGTGCGGGTGGAAGTCGCTCGGCAATCGCGGCCTCGACATCGACGTTTTCGAACAGCGTGTCGACTGTCTTGGCCGCGACCTGTGTCCGGATTTCGTCGTTCTCGATCATGTTCCGCGCGATCGTCTCGAAGCCTTCGTCGTCGAGAACCGTGTGCTCGACGTAGAACGCGATCATCCCGACGAGCGCGAGCAGGATGGCAACGACCGTCAGCACGCGCGCGCCGATGATCCGCGCCTTCGAAGGCCCGCCGGGCTTCGTGCTCTCCTTCGGCTCGGGTTTCTCGGCGTCGCTCACGACTCAGTCCGCTCTTTCGTCAGGCAGTGGCAACACGACGATCATCGACCATATACGCCACCAGCAGTGCAAGCGGGAAGAACACCAGGCTGAAGAGGAAGTAGAGGAAGAAGCTGTGCCCCTTCCGGGCGGCGACGCGAGCCGGCCAGAACGCGATTGCGATCCAGATGATCGCGGCCAGGATGAACCAGAGTATGTGTGCCTCCTTGGTGGGGGAGTGCGACTCCGCTCGCTGCGAGCGGCCACGTCAGCCGCCCCTCCATAGGGAAGGGGCGGCTCCCGTGAGCGCGGCTACTCCGCGTTCTCGTCCTCTTCGAACTCCGCGATCTCGATCGCGACCTCGAGCGCGTCGGCGATCTTGCCCGTCGCGGACGCGATGCGCGCGGTGCCGACGATCGGTGCGATCGCCGCCAACACGCCGCGGACCTGCTCGGCCTCGACGCCGATCTCGCTCGCGGCTCCCAGGTTCAGCAGATACGAGACCGCCGGCGCGTCGACCGCGACGAGCGCCGCGATGCGAACGAGCATCAGGCTCTCCGGATCGAGGCTCGATGCCTCGAGCGAGTTCGCGGTCATGCTCGCGATCAG
Organism: uncultured Actinomycetes bacterium; assembly: GCA_963815895.1. Classification (GTDB taxonomy): domain Bacteria; phylum Actinomycetota; class Thermoleophilia; order Gaiellales; family Gaiellaceae; genus GMQP-bins7. Next base: position 327,350 of record CAWFIP010000003.1, read on the forward strand.
GTCGAGGACCGGAGTGTCGGTCGGGGGCATGGTGTCTCCTTTCGGTTGGCGTCGGTTAACTGACGGGCTCGATCTCGCCGGGCCGCCAGCTCGTGTCGAAGAACGGTCGTCAACCTCGGTGGTGCACGTCGTTCTCATCCTACGACGAGCTTGGCGGCAATCCGTCGTAGACGACAACGGTTCCCGCGAGCAGGTCTGGAAGCCCTCGCCGCCGCTCGGTGAAGAGCACGGGGATGAAGCCCGCGAAGAACGGGACGATCGCGAGTACGAGCCCGATCAGACGTATGAGCGAACGCCCCACTGAGGGGGTGGTACCCGCGGGACCGCGAACGCGCAGTCGCAGCAGCCGCATCCCCGGCGTCTGGCCGGCGGAGCTCCAGAAGAGAACGAAGTACGTTCCCGTCAGCAGGAGCCAGCCGGAACCGAGCAGCGCACCGGCCAGCCATTCCGGGCGCAGCCCTCCCACCAGAGACGAGATGAGCGCAACCACGCCCGTTATCGCCATCAGGAGGACGAGCGTCAGGGCTGCGTCGGTCGCAAGCGCTATCGCACGGGTCGCGATCCCTCCGTAGACGGCCGGTTCGACTCGTGGCCGGCGGCGGACGACCTGCTCGGCCCGGTCGTCGAGCCTCACGGCCGAGGCGCGAACGCCGCCCACGACCTCCTCGGCGAGGCCTGCTGTCTGCTGCGCCATCGCGGCACGCAGTTCGGGGCTCGAGGCGATGTGGCGTACGGCGCGTTGCATCTCGTCGCTCGACAGCACTCTGTCGGTGAGTTCGAGCGTCTGCGGGCTCCCAAGCGCCTCGGTGGCGAGGCGCTCCAGCTCCCCGCTCGCCGCGAGCTCGGCGGCGATGCGCTCGAGGACTCGGTGTCGCACCATCGATCGTGCGATCTCCTCGGGTAACGCACCGGCGAGCGCGCGGTCGACCACCCGCGCGATCTCCGGCGCAGAGAGAACCTCGTCCACTGCTTCCTCGAGCGGACCTCGCCAGGCACGCGCGGCCGCCCGGGCCGGGTAGAACGCTGCACGCCCAGCCGCGCCTGCAAGGCCAGGGCGCTGTCGATCGTCGCTCGCCACCCGCGGAGTATGTCGCGATGCGTCGGGACGCTCCACCGTCCCGTGGCCGCTAGACCAGGCGGCCGCTCGTCAGCGCGCCAGGTCGAGGCGCTCCGCCGCATCCAGCGCTTTCTCGGTCTTCTTCCGGGTGTTCCGACCGAGTGCGCCGCTCACGATCCAGCGTCGGGCGAGCCGGGCGAGCGGGAGGCCGAGATCCGAGGCATCGGGAGCCCGTCGCGGCTTCAGATAGAGCTCGAGCGTCAGCTTGCGAAGAAGCGCGGGATCGGGGGGCGAGCCGGTCTCCTGCTCGAACCGGTGCGTCAGCAGCGCCGCGATTGCCTGGAGCTCGCGGATGCCGTTTCGGACCGTCACCCCGATCGACACCGCCGACGACGCCACCAGGACCCACGGGACGCGCGTGAACCGTGCGCCACGGAATGCGATCCGAGCGACAGGCGTCGCGATGCCGACGAATCGCTGAATCGCGTCCGTCATCTCTTCCGTGTCCTCGTCGTTCGCGAGCAGGTGCTTCGCCTCGGCGGCAGTCGTGACCTCGACGTCCGACGAGAGCAGGCGCTCGAATGCCTGGTGGACCAGGTCTCCCGCCGCCCGCTCCACCGTGCGCGGAATCGCGAGGAGCGTTCCGGGTCTCTCCCCGGTGTCGGTCTCGGGCACGACTGGAGGATGCCGGTCCGGCGACCTCGTCCCGCGCTCGTCCACCTCGTGCCGATCGCTCCCAAGCCGAGCGAATACCGCTGAGCGACGCGCGATCGGTAGAGTTCAAACCCCGAACGCGAAACTGGAAGGCCCGCTTTTGCGGGCCTTTTCTATAGATGGGAAATGGGACTCGAGCTCACGAAGAACCGCGTGTGTCACGCCACGTGCGGCTCTGCTGCGAAGCCGTAAAGACTGGAGGCCCCGGCGCGGGGGGGCAAACCGAAGCCTCCTGCTCCACGGTACGAGCCGAGGCTGGCCGGCGAACTGACGCAAAGAGGTCAATCGGCAGCCGGTCACATGCTCCGTACGGGCGTTGCCGGCGAAGTGACGACTGAGGAGCATCGGGGACGTAAGCTCTCGTTGTGAGTAGCGACGCGATGGAAGTCGTCAACAGCTGGCGAGCCTCGAATTTCGAGCGTGGAGCGGTTGAGGCCGTCCTTGCTGAAGACGTGGAGTGGGTTGTCCCGAAGGGCGGCGGAGTAGCCACGCTCCGCGGGATCGACGCAGTTCTCGAGTGGTACTCCGGTGGAGGGGCGGCCGACGATGGAGCGCCTGAGGATCTCGGAGGCGCGGATAGTCTCGACGTCGCAGAGGAGCGGGGCGAGCTGCAGGATTTTGGGGAGGGCCAAGTGGGCTCGCTCAATCGATTGATCTACACGTCGAAGGAATCGGGTGAAGTCGCGCATGTGAAGACCCACCGGCTGGTCTACACCGTGCGCGGCGGGAAGATCGTTCGCTACGAGCTCGAGGACCTCGACGAGTCCGAGGACGCAGGCGCTCCCGCCCACTGACGAGCACGCTCTGCCGCATGCAGGCTGTCCGGCCGTTCCGGACACGGATGGCGGCGGGCTGAGCCCCGTCTCCGCGGTAACGATTTTCCGAGGCGACGAAAACCCTGCTAACGCGAGCTTTCTTCGAGAGCGGACGATGGGACTCGAACCCCACGACACCTGGCTTGGGAAACCGGTCATGAAATCCGCAGGAGGTATCAGGAGCCGCAGGCGGGACCGGGCATACTCTCGGTCTACGCGGGCGTAGCTCAGTTGGTAGAGCGTCGGCTTCCCAAGCCGTAGGTCGTGGGTTCAAGTCCCATCGCCCGCTTCTGGTGGACGGCGCGAACCGGATGCCGGTGTTACGGTGACAGCGCCGTTGTGCTCCGGTCTTCGGGATCGCCCGATGGCCGGGAGGTTCCATGAGAAGTCGTCGCCGTTCATGAGGAGGATCGTCACCGTGTCGATTCGCCGCATGCCTTGCAGCGTGTCCTCTTCGGCACACCAGAACTCTTCTGGACCACCAAGCCAGCACCACCGACATAGCGACGAGACCTGACTAACTTCTCGGACGCCCGATGCGGGGCGGTCCAGCCCACCCCGCCTAGCCACCCATCGACTCGCGAGGATCGAGGAGCGGGCTAGAGCGTCCGAGGCTTGAGCAGCCCGTTCGTCGTATGCTCGCCCCTCATGCAAGAGTTTCTGGGCAAGTTGCGGGTGAAGATCGGCAAGATCGCCAAGAAGGTGGGCATCACGCGACAGGAACCGCCCACGCCGCCCGAGTCCGGCAGCGTCTCGCAGGAGATGAACAAGCAGCAGCACATAGAGGCGATTGCCAAGCATTCGGACGCGCCGTACGTGCCACCAAAGACGCCGCCTCCGAAGAAGCCGTAGTGCTCAACCCCGCCTGACGCGGGACCCTGACACGCCTCGCCCATGAGCGGTGGGGATTCACGACAGGACGGCCTCGCACTAGTCGTTCGTTGTCAGATCGTGTGAGCGGTGCGTCTCGATCATTCCGTATCGATCTGGACGAGTTTCGGGGGGCCGCCGTCTCCCCAGTGAAGCTCGAAACGCGGGCCGCTCCCTCGGTACTGCGGCGCAGTCTGCGAGGGCGACACCAGGTAGACGGGCTGCGCTCCAGTGCCCCACTCAAGCGCGAGTCCGGGCGCGTGATCGGGAGATCCTGCAGCGCTTGGTACGAAAACGCCCATCGCGGCGGCGATTCCGAGAATGACAGTGGTGCGCTTCATCGTGTGCTCCTTCCCTTCGTGGGTCGCCTGTTGACCACCTGTCCCGAGGCTAGGGGGCGGAAGCGCGGCCCAAAACGAGGGAGCCACTTGTCTTTGAAAGCCCGGGCACCTGATCCGGCTCGGTCAGCGACTCGCCCATCCTGAAATCGTCATGCGGTGCGGCTCAGGCGAATCCTGAAATCGCTGCGCGGTGCGGGGGTGGAGTCCCTGGGAGAGGCTCATCCACACGCGCGCAATCCGGGGGGATGCCCCGGCCCCCCAGTACGTTCAGACAGGAGCGCAGGTCCATTCCTTTTTCTCGCTCGTGCCATCACTGCCCACCGCTGCTCTTCGTCGTTGCTGCCGCTGTTGGTGGCCGCATGTCCTGCATACGCCCCGAATCGACCGGTCTTGCCAACCGGTGCTCAGGGAGGGGTCGATCTCAGCGGTCAGGAGGGGGTCAAGATGAAGGATCTGCGCCCGCGCAAACCCGCATGAACACAGGGTTTGCGCGGATGGGCGCGACGAACACGCGCGTGCCCATAAATCGGGCTGCGGCCCTGTGGTTCAGCCAGCAGCGGCCGTTTCGGGGCCGAGGTCCCGGTTACGGGGCGCTATCCCGCATGGATAAAGGGATTGCGAGGGAGCGGGGAGGAGGACGCGGGGTGAGCACTAGTTTGGGAAGCCAGTGCTCTACCAACTGAGCTACGTCCGCCAGATCGGCCGATTCTAGCCGCGACCGCCGAGCGGAGGCCTGTCGGGGCGATGCCACGCCGGCTCTGACATCGTCTTCACACCTCGTCCGTACAGTCCCGGGGATGCGCGCCCGGCTCGTCGTTCTCGCGCTCGCGACGGTGCTCGCGAGCGCCGGTGCAGCGCCCACGGCGGCGCCCGGTGCAGGGTCGCAGGAGTCGGTCTTCGGCGGGCTCGGAACCTGGGTCGACATCTACGACGGCGGGGTGTTCGCAGCTCCTGAGTCGGCGGCCGGCAGGATCGCGGCCCGGAGCGTCGACACCGTCTGGGTCGAGACGGCGAACTACGGCGCTGCGAGCGATGTCGTGCGGCCGGGGCCGCTCGGACACTTCGTCGACGCGCTGCACGCGCGGGGCGTGCGGGTCGTAGCCTGGTACCTGCCGGGCCACGTCAACCCGGCACTCGACCTGCGCCGCTCGCTCGCGATGCTCCGCTTCACGACTCCGTCGGGGCAGGGATTCGACGGGATCGGCCTCGACGTCGAGGCGACAAAGCTCCGAAACGTGAAGCTCCGCTCGCAGCGCGCCGTGACGCTCGCGCGCGCCGTGCGCGCGCAGGCAGGCTCGACCCCGTTCGCGATCATCCCCTTCAACCCGCGCGGGCTCGAGCGGCACAAGTCGGTCTGGCCGGGGTTCCCCTGGGCGGAGCTCGCCGAGACGGCGGACGCGTTCGCCCCGATGGTCTACACGGGCGGAGCGTTCAAGGGCTTCGATGCTACGTACGGGTACGTCACGCGCGCGCTCCGGCTCCTACGCACGCAGACCCGCGATCCCGACGTCGCGATCCACGTCGCAGGGGGCGTGGCCGACCGCCTCGGCGCGGATGAGCTCGCGGGCTTCACCGCCGCGGTGGCTGACGACGGCGGCACGATCGGTGTCAGTCTCTACGACTGGGCCACGACGCCGCGCTGGATGTGGGCCGTGCTCGGTGTACTCCGCGACTAGGCGAAACACAATCCAGGGAAGCGAGCGGGCCGCCCTAGGGCGGCCCGCTTCGCGACTTCGTGCGCGGCGTGTGCCACGCGGGTGATTCGACTAGCCCGCTCCAACTCCCGAAGCCGCTGCGCTAGCAGCATCCGCACTCGGGTCGACGGTGCCGGTGCACGACAGCTGGATGTGACCGTTCTTGCCCACCCTGTTCGTCGAGTCGGTCGTTGTCCCGAACGGCCCCAGGCCGCACAGGAACCCTGAGGTCGTCACGATGTTGCTGCCGGGAGTCCCGTCTGCCTCGCAGCGAAGCGTGACCTTGCCGCTCGCATACGCGACAAGGCGCGAGTCGGTGGTCAGAACCAAACTCCCGTCACGATCGAAGACGCCGCACGACACGCCGGACTCATCGAACGTCGGGCCGGTCGCCGAAGCGGTCGTGGCAAACGCAGCCACGGCAAATACCGTCAGCCCGAGGGCTACGAGCTTCTTCATTCCCCCTCCTTCTGGTGTACGCGGCTCCCCTGGTCCGCGATTGCGACGAATGTCTCATATTCGGCGAGCCCGGTCAATAGAACGGGGAGCGAGCGGGCCGCCCGTGGGCGGCCCGCTCGTCGTTCGCTTCGGCAGCGCGCGTACTACCGCGCGTGCGTGGGACTAGCCGATTCCGGCACCGCCTCCGGCAACCGCCGCGGCGATCGCCGTCGGATCGACGCTGTCACCCGTGAAGGTCACGGAGCACGTCAGCTGCGAATTGCCGTTGCGGCCCACCTTGTCCTGCCAGTCGGTGGTCGCGCCTGCAAGCGGCACGCCGCACAGGAGACCGGTGTTGGCGTAGTTGAAGTACGTCAGGTTCGCGGCGGGTGCTCCGTCGCCCTGGCACAGCAGCTTGACCTTCGTCTGCTGCTGGTTCGAGTAGACCCAGAGCTGCGAGCTGCTCGCTGCGAACGTGCTGCCGTTGCCATCGAGGATGGCACAGCCGAAGTCCTCGGCGATCAGCGTGCCGCCGCCACCGGAGCCTGCGGCGACCCCCGTCACGACCGCGGCGGCCGCAAGCACCGTCGCAGCCGCGACTACGAGCTTCTTCATGTCCCCCTCCTTTGATCCGCGGATCCCCTAGTCCGCGATTGCATCAAATGTCTCATACTCGGCCAGGTCGGTCAACCGGGCTGGGATTGGGCTTCGGTGAAGCTCTCGAGTCGGCAAGAGCACGCGAGCACCGCGGGCTTGCTGGCTAGACGGCGCGCCCTACAAGAAGACGAACGGGCCGCCCTTGGGCGGCCCGTTCGAGTCTTCCTTCACGCGCGACAGCGCGCGCGGACCCCTTGCTAACCGATTCCTGCGGCTCCGCCCGACACGCTCGCCAGGTCTGGGCCGTCGGTGTCCTGAGCGAAGGTCGTGCAGGTGAGCTGCGAGTTGCCGTTGTAACCGACCTTGTTGCTCCAGTCGTTCGTCAGGCCGTACCCCGGAATGGCACAGGGAACGCCGGTGTTGGCGTAGTTGTAGAACGTCAACGCGGGTGCTCCGGCACCGTTGCCGTTGCACTTCAAGACGACTTTGCCGCTGTCATAGAGCGTGACGACGGAATTCGTCGTGACGAACAGCTGGCCGTTGCCGTCGAAGACGTTACATGCGAACCCGCTGGCCACGATCGTCGGGCCGCTCGCCGAGGCGACGGTAGTTCCCACGGCGGCTACCGCAAAGACCGTCGCGAACGCAAGCGCGATCTTCTTCCTCATTTCCCCCTCCTTCAGTGACGCGGATCCCCTGGTCCGCGATTACCTCGAATGTCCCAGATTCCGGAGGGTCTGGTCAATAGCCTTGGATTGGGATCCGGTGAAGCCTCGGGGCGAACCCGGTGTCAGCCGAGCGCCGCGCGGAGGCGGTCGCGGGTCGCGAGCAGGTGCTCCGGAAGCACCTTCACGTCCGCGAGGACCGGCATGAAATTCGTGTCTCCGCCCCAGCGGGGCACCACATGGAGGTGGACGTGGTCGGCGATCCCGGCGCCGGCCACTCGGCCGAGGTTCCATCCCAGATTGAAGCCGTTCGGCGCATAGACATCGTCGAGCGCGCGAATCGCCGCCACGGCGAGTTGGTGTATCTCAACGGCTTCTTCCTCGGTCAGCTCGGAGAAGTCTCCGACGTGCCGAACGGGCGCCACGAGCAGATGGCCGGACGAGTAAGGGAATTTGTTCAGAATCGCAACAGTTCGGTCTCCGCGACGTAGCAGGAGGGACTCCTCGGAAGGCAGCTCGCCCGCCGCCTCGGAGCAGAACACGCACCCGGTGGCCTCGTCCGCCTGCTGGACGTACTCGAGCCGCCAGGGTGCCCAGAGCGGCTTCACCATCTCGCGGTTTCTACCAGCGCATGTCGCCGGGCGCGCCGCCGGTTGCGGGGCGGCCGCCCCGCGCCGTAGACTCGCCCCACCGATGAGCTACCCGTGGAAGCTCGCAGGCGCTGCGATGTTGATGGTCATCGTCGCCGCGCTGGTCATCATCATCTTCGAGGACATCTGGGTTCAGGTCGGGCTCGGCGCGGCGATGCTGGTCGTCTTCGGTGGCCTGATCGGGCTCGTGTGGCTCCTGCAGCGGAAAGACCGCGAGCGGCGCAAGGGCGTCGACGAGCTTCCCCGCGTCTAGAAGCCGGCCGGAACGCCGCGAGCTCTCCCCCGACAGAGGGGGGTGCTAGACCTCGAACCAGACCTTTGGCCCGCTCCCTCTGTACCTGCAGCGGGGGCCGGATCAGGGCTCCGCGTGTCAACTGTGAACCGACAGCGATCACGAAAGGTGGAGCGTGATATGACTGCGGCCCAGTTCGAGGCCATCGATGAGACCGAAGCCGAGATCATCCTCCGCTGGCGCTTCGACGAGCTCGTGCGCGCCGGCTACGACGTCGGCACGGCGCTCATGCTCGCGTCTCACGTGGAGATCGATCTGCACGACGCGACCGAGCTCGTGCACCGCGGCTGTCCGGCGGACACGGCCGTCCGCATCCTTCTCTGAGTTCCGGTTGGCGGACCACAGGCCGGGGCCCCGATGCGGCGGGGGTCCTGGCCGGAGGTCGTCCCCGGCGCCGTCGAGTCAGCGCACGCGGTAGCTGAACGGGCGACTGAGGCGCGCCCCGGCCGCCCGCACGGTCAATGTGCCTCGGAGCGCCTTGCCAGTTGCGTTCCGCGGAATCGAGACGACGCAGCGGGCCTGGCCGCCGCTGAATGCCGCGATGGCGCGGACTCGCGCCTTCCCGACGCGCGCAGTGCACGTGACGGTGGCGGCGCCCACGGCACCGCCCGTGTCCGACCTGCGCACGAGCGCGCCGACCGTGAACGTCCGTCCAGCGACCGGCCGCCCCGGCGTCACGACCAGGCGCTGCGTAGAGAGACGCGGCGCGGGGAGGCCCGACAGGTCGTAGGTCCAGAGATCCGTGTTCGGGGCGTCGTCGACCGCATGGTCGTCGCCGTCGAGGTCGAATCGCGCAGCGTAGAGCCCGAAGTCGAAGCCGATCGTGTTGCCGAGCGCGCCGCGCGGGACGCTCACCGTGAAGACCCCGGCCTCGAAGTTCGAGGTGATGGCCGTCGCGGGGATGGCGACGAGCCTGAAGATGCTCGCGTCCCAACGCTCGAGGACGATCGATGCCTGGCTCGACTCGTCGACGAGATGCGAGACGGCGTACTCGAACCCCTGATCGCCGGTTCCGAACTCGCGGTCCGTGTCGAAGAGCAGCACGATCGCCGACGCAGGCGGAAGCGTGCCGTGGTCGCCGATCGTGACCCGGAACGTGACGACGCCGTCGCGCGTGTTGGAAACCTGGACGCTCGTGATGTCCGGCGCGACGAGGTCCTCGGTGTTGCGCTGATCGGCCTCGGGGTCCTGGAAGGTCGTCTGGGCGCCCGCCTGGGTAACCATGAGCAGCGTTGCAAGCCCAGCTGCGGTCGCCAAGCCGACGAGCCTCGTCCCCACGGGCCGGATGCTAGCCGCGGAGCCGAGCGGTTTGCCAGCGCACGGCGACGGACAGCGCCGTCGCCTGCCGCAGTTGCCCGACCCCTTCCCCCGAAGATCGTGTCAACAGTTACGTATTCGGCGCACTTCGTCAAGCCGCCCTACGGACCTGCAACGGGCTCAGACCCCGATCTCGGACTTGCGGACGCGCGAGAAGCCCGCGGCACCGAGCACGCCGCCGTCGACGAGGCGGCAGAGCCAGCCGTACCCCGTGTTCGGGTCCGCCTCGTCCGCCGGGCCGCCGACGGAGGCGAAGATCCTGCCGTCGAGGTACTCCCACTCCTCGATCTGCACGTGGTCGCCCTCGAGGTCGGCACGGAAGCGGGCAAGGTCCTCGCGGAGGCGCGCCTGCACCTGGGCGATCCACGTCTCGTGTGGATCGCGGTCAGGATCGACCCCGCACTGCTCGAGCAGGTCGTCCTCGATCTCCTCGAGGACGAGCGCATCGACGAAGCGCTCGGCTTCGGACCAGTCGGGCACCTCGTCGGGCTCGAGGCCGACGAGCTCCACCGCAAGCCCGGCCGAGGCCGCGCGGTCGAACGTCGCGGTCGCCTCGGTGGGGAGGCCCTCGACGGCGCGCGCGAGAGCATGCTCGAGCTCGTGGTCGGGCGGCTCGTCGTACTCGGCGAAGTCGCGCTCAGCAAGAAGCTCGATGTACGGCTCTCCCAGCTCGTCGACGGTCACGTGTTCCTCGACGATCTCCCAACTCTCCGGGCTGCCGTCCTCGAAGGTCGCGAACGCGTGCCCGAGTCGAGGGGCATCTGTCCGGAAACGGCGGAAGACGCCGACCTCCTCCAGCCCGTCCGGATGCCGCATGCGGATCCGGTAACGCGCCGGCTTCGCGACGGCGTGCTCGGCCACATGGTGGTGAGCGTCCGGTCCCTCCACCTGCTGCGTGTCCGCGCCGGAGCCGACCTCGGCCACGATCCAGAAGCGGCCGTCGAGCCGGATGACCTCGCCCTGCTCGAGCGGCTCCTCGCTCGTGTGCGCGATGGTCCGTCGCAGGCCGGCCCGGTTCACCACGACGATGTCGTAGGCGTGGGGCACGAGACCAGGGTACGCCCCGGGGCTCGGCCAGTGCGTCACACCGAGGCTCCCCCGTTTGAGCGTGTTTGGCGGAGCCGCGCCGGGGAATGATCCCTGGTCATGCCGTCATTGAGGGACCGCATCGCCGCTCGGTCCATGGCCTCGTACGGCGCGGGCGCACGGACCGATCTGCCCGGCATCTCGTACGCCGAGTTCTACGAGGCGTACGCCTCTGCGTATCGCCGGAAGCACGTCGTCGTCGTGCCCGAGGGGCGGCTCGCCCGGTTCCGGCTCGCAGCGCGTCTGCTGTCCGGGAACCCGGGTTCGGCGACTCGGAGGCACTACCCGCTTCCCTCCGACTCGGCGCTTCCTCGGGAGCTCATTCGTCTCGATCCGTGGGAGGGCGAGTACCTCTACCTCCTCGCCCAGCTCGCGACGCGCGGGATCGTTGAGATCGGGCGCTTCCACGGAGGGAGCACGTTCCTCCTGAGCTCGGCCAACAGGGAAGTCCCGATCTGGTCGATCGACGTCGCTCCGAGAGATGACCAACGCCTCGAGCAGCTCTTCGCCGAGCAGGGTACGGGCCACAACGTCGAGCTCCTCGTCGGAAACTCGCATTCCGACTCGTTCCCGGAGATCGGAGACTTCGACCTCCTCTTCGTCGACGGCGACCACACGCGCGAGGGTTGCCTCGCAGACCTGGATGCGTTCGTGCCCGAGCTGCGTCCTGGTGGGCATCTGGTTGTCCACGACTGCTACGCGGAGTTCGAGGTCCAGCAAGCGGTCCTCGAATACACCAGCCATGTGCCGCTCACGGCGGTCCGCGGGCCGTACACGATCGCCTCGCACTGGCTGACGCCCGCCGGCTCGATCGGCCACTTCGTCAAGCCGGACTGAAGCCCGCATGTTGCGGTCGAGCGCAGCGCGCTCGTCCCGGTGTGCGCCTCGTCGTGCGGCCTCGTGCCGCAGCGGCGAGAATCGTGCGATGAGCGAAACGCGTCGAGAGCTCGAGGCCGCTGTCCGTGCGACGGCCTCCTCGGTCGACGGCCGGAACTTCACGTTCCAGTGCTCGCTGCATGGGCTCGCAGTCGAATCCGGCGGCTACGTCTCGATCGAGGCGGGCGTTCTGGGGCAGGTCCACACGGTCGAGCAGGACTGGGTCGAAGGGGCCGAGCTCGCGGCCGCCATGCCCAGCGGGAGCGGCTCCGTCCCAAACGTGCGAATCGCGCTCGCACGCGGCCGCGGCGTGCTCCTCGGAGGAGACCCGCGCCCGTTCCACGATGTGGCGTTCGAGCGGGCCGACACGGACGCCGTCCAGCGCTGGCTGGAGGAGGCCCGGCCCGACCGTGCGTCACTCGATGTCGGCGAGCTCGTCCTCGAGCCTGGCGTTCGGTTCCAACTCGATGCGGGCGGATTCGACCGGCACACGTTCCTGTGTGGTCAATCCGGCTCGGGGAAGACGTACGCCCTCGGCACGATGCTCGAGCAGCTTCTGCTCGAGACGACGCTTCGGATCATCGTCCTCGACCCGAACTCGGACTTCGTTCGGCTCCAGCAGGTGCGCGACGGCGTCGAGGAGGACGCCGCGTCGAGGTATCGAGGCGCGGTTGCCGATTTGCTCGTCCGAAGTGGCGGGCAGGACGGTGCGGAGCGGCTGCACGTGCGCTTCACCGACTGCGACGGCGAAGAGCAGGCTGCGATTCTCCGACTCGATCCAATTCGCGACCGCGATGAGTACGGCGCACTGGTCGATCTTCTCGAGTCTGGCTTCGACGGCTCCCTATCGACCGCGCGCGAGCTGGCGGACCGCCTGCTGGCATCGGACAGCACCGGCGTTCAGGCGCTCGGCTCACGTCTGCGCAACCTCGGCATTCACCAGTGGCCCGTCTGGTCGACGGGGGACGAGGGCTCGTTGCAGGACCTGGTTGCGCCGGGTGGGCCTCGCGCACTCGTCGTCGACCTCGGCTCGCTGGGTACCCCCGGCGAGAAGGCCATCGCGGCGGAGAGCGTGCTCGCCGAGCTGTGGCGGCTCAGGGGTGAGCGCGAGCCGGTCCTGGTCGTGATCGATGAAGCGCACAACGTGTGCCCACGCGAGCCGGACGATCCAGTGACGGCGCTCGCCACGCAGCACGCCGCTCGCATCGCAGCCGAGGGGCGGAAGTTCGGGCTCTACCTGCTCGTCTCGACGCAGCGGCCCCATCGCGTGAACGAGCTCGTCGTCTCCCAGTGCGACAACCTCGTCCTCATGCGGATGGCGTCGGCGGGCGACCTCGCCTACGTCGCCGACGTGCTGTCGATCGCACCACGAGCTCTCCTCGAGCGCGCGACCTCGTTCCGCATGGGCGAGTCACTCGTCGCCGGCAAGATCAGCTCGCATCCGGCCCTCGTCCGCTTCGGGCCGCGGGTCTCGGAAGAAGGGGGCGCCGACGTCCCGTCGACCTGGGCTGGCTGACGCGCGCGACGAGCACGTTCATCCCGCCGAGATCGAGCGCAGCGCACGCGCGGCGGTCACTGTTTCAAGGACACCTCCGTCGCTGCGGTGTCCCCAGAGCTCGGCATGACCGTTGGCTCCCCGGCGCTCAGCACTCCGTAACTGGTGATCGCTAGGAGGGCCGCCGTCATGAACAACCACGGTGACAAGACGGCACGCCTCGTCACCAGCACATAGATCCCGCGTATCAGCACCGCGATCCCAAACCCAGCGATCAGATACACGGCGGCGACACCCGCGCCCCCGCCATCTTCGCTCGACAGGTGCACGAGCGGTACGGCGCTGAGCAACCAGAGCGCGATGCACACCACGTATCCGGTGACCCGATTTCGCCTTCGGCGCGTTTGGCGTTCCGTCTCGTACGAGCTCTGACTGCCCCACTTGACGTCCGTGCTGAGATCGTCCATCTCGTCACCACTCCTCACTAACTGCATTCGTCCATCGTCCTGTTCCGGCGCGAGTCGCGGTCGGGGGCCCGTAGAGCCGATGCCCCCGACCGTCGAGCGCGAGGCAGTCGAGCTACGCGACTGCCGTGCCGTTGCCTCGAGCGACGACGGGGCCGCTCGTGATCTTGGGTGGGTTGGGGAGCGCCGCGCTGAGATCCTCGTCGCGGATCCACGAGGCGACGACGTCCGTCGAGTCCTTCCCCTGCTCGGTCGTCTCGAAGAGACTCATCGAGCTGAAGACGCCGCTTCCGGCCTCGATCAGGTAGTAGGCCTCGAACCCCGGGAGCTTGGCGAGCTTCGGCATGAGCTTCTCATTGACCTTGGTCGTCAACTCGACCGTGCGGCTCTCGTCCACGCCCTCGTATCGGCGGATGGTCGCATGCATGTGCTGCTCCTTCTGTCTAAACAGGGACAGAGAATCCAGACGAACTCCCTGCTGCGCTCGGGCCGGTGTGACAGTCGGAGAGGAAGTGCGACCTCGGCGGCTTCAAAGCTAGCCAACGCGCTTCACCAGTCTAGCTGCGATCCCCGAGCGCCGCCGACCGCTCCCCGGCCGAGGAGGGAAGGCGAAGGCACCACCTGTAGAGTGGTACTGAGAAAGTGCTCTCTCCTTCCGCTGCTGCACCCTCATCGAGTTTGCGCAGGGTCTGAGCCCAGAGGAAGGAGTCTCCATGAGGAAAGCTCTGCGGCCCGACGCAGCGCCGGCCACGGCGGACACCGACTGGGAGTCCGATCGGAAGGCGTGGAATCTTCCGCAACGGCCGATCGCGAGGTTGCCCGAGAGGATCACAGAGCTCGGTCGGGACGACCTTCGACTCGCGAGAGAAACCCGCGACGAACGCATCTCTCTGCTCTTCCGCGGCTGGCCGTCGCTGAGTGAGGTCGAGATGAAGGAAGTCAGGCTGCTCTCGGATGAGCGTCAGCGTCTTGCGCGCCACGTCGGCCGTCTCCGTGCGCGCCGCGCCAAACCGGCCATCGGGTGACGCCGCCCTTGCCCTTCTGGACGTGGAAGGGCAACTGACCGAGGATCGAAGGGAGGAACGACGATGAAGGTCATGCGCAGCGTGGCGGCGAGAATCCGCAGGCTGTTGGGTCTCGACAAGAAGCAGAGCGGCAAGCCGTTCGTCAGCGGATCGTAAGACGCTCTTCCCCGCTGCTACGCTCCTCCGCGGGGGGAGTATGGAGGATTGAGGGCCGGGAAGCCGGCCCTTTTCTTTTCTTCGATCCTCCTGCGGTGACGGCTCCTGGAGTACGAGATCCGGGCAGACATCTGCCGGAGCCCGCGGCGCTCGGCGAAACCCTAGAACCAGCGCTTCAAACGCAAAATGCCGAGCATCCCGACGATCGCCGCGAGCATCAGCCCGAGGATGACCCAGAACGCCCAGGTGGTCCCCTCGCCCGGGAAGAGGACGTTCATCCCGAAGATGCCGGTGATGACGAAGAGCGGGAGCATCGTCGTCGAGATGATCGTCAGCACCCGCAGGACGTCGTTCTGGCGGTGCGAGATGACCGATTCGTTCGTCGACTCGATCGCCTCGACGACCTCCTTGTAGTTGTCCAGGAGGTCCCAGATGCGCTCGGCCGCGTCGACGATGTCGTCGAAGTAGAGCTCGAGCTCCTCGGGCAGGAAGCTCTCGACGCGCCGCTCGAGCACGCGCAGCGTCGCGCGCTCGGGCTTGATGATCTTGCGGTAGGAGATGATCTCCTGTTTCACGTTCGAGATGTCGCGGACGACCTCGTAGGAGCGGCCCTCGAACACCTCGTCCTCGATGACGTCGAGCTTGTGCGCGATCTTGTCGAGGATCGGGAAGCAGTAGTCGAACAGGTCGTCGAGGATCTCGTAGAGGAGGCGGCCGGAGCCGCGAGCGAAAAGGTTCTCGCGGAACGCCTCGTCCTCCTCGCATCTGGCGAAGAGGCGCGTGACCGGGTGCAGCTCCCGGTTCGGGATGGTCACGACGTAGTCGTGCCCGATGAAGATGTCGAGCTCGGCGGCGTTCAGCCGCTGGATCTGCTTGTCGTAGAACGGGAAGTGGAGGACGGCGAAGAGGTACCCCTCGTCCTCGTAGTCGTCGACCTTCGGCCGCTGGCGCTTCGAGACGACATCCTCGACGTCGAGCGGGTGCCAGCCGAAACGCTCCGCTAGGTCCTGCGCGGTCGCCACGTCGGGCGCGACGACGTTGACCCAGGTGAGTCCGCTAGCGGTGAGCTCGTGGACGACCGGCGCCGGGCGTGCGACGACCTCGCCCGCGCTGCGGGAGCGGGAACGCCGGATGCGAGGAAGGCTCGGCACGGGGACTGAGGGGGTCGTCCAACGTCGGGAACATGTTCGTCATGGTACTCCGGACGCCTCTTCTGTCCTGCCCTTAGGCGCCCGCTGCGGCGGGCAGAGGCGTCCGGCGGGCTCCGTGCGGGAGGGAGCCCTCGAGCGCGAGCGCGGAAACGGCGCCGGCCAGGCAGAGCACGGCCGCGACGATCCAGACGCCGTTCGGCGACAACGACAGGCCGAGCCCGCCCAGGGCGGGGCCGAGGGCGAAGCCGATCTGCCAGGAGAGGGCGTTCAGTGCCATGTACCGCCCGAGGACGTGCGGCTCGGCGAGATCTGCGACGAGCGGTGCCGCGACGGCGCCGTGCAGGCACATCCCGATCGCGAACACGACCATCACGACGACGAGGATCGCCATGGCCGTCGTGGTCGACGCGGCGGCGCCGGCGAAGGGGACCAGAAGCCAGGCGCCGCCCCAGAGGAGCCCGAAGAGCGCGAGCGCCGGCATGCGCCTTCGTCCCCGCGCAAGCCGCGCAATCGGGAGCTGCGCGACGATGATGACCGCGGTGTTCACGAGGAAGAGGAGCCCGATGCTCGTCTCGCTGAGGCCTGCCTCGTTCTTCGCGTAGACCGGGAGGACGTCGAAGCCCGAGTAGCCCGCGAAGATCAGGAGTGAGTTCAGCACGACGACCCCGACGAACGCACGGTGGCGAAGCACGTCGCGGTACGAGCCCGACCGTCCGGCGGCATGCGCGCCGACCCCATCGGGCGAGGGGACGAGCGCGGCCATCACGAGCCCGTACGCGAGGAACGACACCGCGTCGAGGAGGAAGAGCGCTTCGAACGACCGCGGCGTGTCCGCGGCTGCGATGAGCCCGCCCGTGAGGGCACCGAGGCCGAAGCCGAGGTTCATCACGACCCGCTGCATCGCGAACGCCGCGGGTCGCTGCGCGGGCGGTGTGAGACCGGCGATGAGCGTGGACTGCGACGGCCAGAAGCCGCCGACGCCGATCCCGCTCACCGCGGCGACGAGGAAGCCCTGCCAGGGCACCTCGACGAACGCGTAGGCCGCGTAGCCGACGGTGAGGATCGCGAGTGACAGGCCGAGCATCGCCTTCGCACCGAAGCGGTCGATCTGCGACCCGAAGATCGGCCCCGCCACGATGCTGACGAGCGCGTGCGTCGCGAGGATGAGGCCCGCGACCGCGAGCCCGATGCCGCGGACGTTGTGCAGGTAGATGAAGAGGAACGGCATGACGACGCCGTTTCCGAACGAGTTCAGGAGCCCGCCGACCTGGAGGGTCGCCACCGAGCGGGGAATGGGGGGGAAGTACGTGCGGACGACTTCGCGCACCGTGAGACACTAGCCGCGCGTGCGCGACGGCTTCCTCCTCGACCCGGACGTCGTGTACCTGAACCACGGGAGCTACGGCGCCTGCACGACCGCCGTCTTCGACGAGTACCAGCGGCTCCAGCGGGAGCTCGAGCGTGGGCCGACGGACTTCTTCACGCGGCGTGTGGCGCGAGGGTTCTGGGGCGGAGGCGAGCAGCCCGGCGAGCTCTTCCACGCTCGCGCGGCGCTCGCGAGGTTCGTGGGCGCGCGTGCGGATGACCTCGTCTTCGCGCCGAACGCCACCTCGGCGCTGAACGCGGTAATCCGCTCGCTGCGTCTCGAGCCGGGCGACGAGGTCCTGACGACGGCGCACGAGTACGGCGCGATCACTCGCACCTGGGAGTTCGCCGGGGCGACGCTCGTCGTGTGCGAGCCGGACGGGCTCGCAGAGCGGATCGGGCCGAAGACGCGGGCCGTATCCGTCTCCCACATCACCTCGCCGACAGCGCTCGTGCTTCCCGTCGCGGAGATCTGCGCGGCCGCGCACGAGGCGAACGCGCTCGCGATCGTCGACGGCGCCCACGCTCCCGGCCAGCTCGAGCTCGACCTCGCGGCGCTGGGCGCGGACATCTACGCCGGGAACTGCCACAAGTGGTTGTGCGCGCCGAAGGGCGCCGGGTTCCTCTGGGCCCGGCCGGAGCATCACGAATGGATCGCGCCCCTCGTGATCAGCTGGGGCTACCGTGACGACGCCGACTTCGGCGAGCGCCATGGGTGGGCGGGTACGCGCGATCCGGCTGCCTACCTGGCGGTGCCGAGGTCTATCGAGGTGCATGCGACCTTCGACGCGGAGGGCCAGCGCGCGCTCGCCGACGTCGCCGAGCGGCGTCTCTCGGATCAGGGATTCCCGCGGGTCGCCGGCGAGCCGGCGCCGTTCATGCGCGCCGTCGAGCTGCCGCCAGGCGACCCGGACGAGCTGTGGCGGCGCCTCTGGGAGGAGCATCGGGTCGAGGTGCCCGTCTACGAGTGGGCGGGACGCCGGCTGCTGCGCGTCTCCGTCGGGCCGTACAACGACGAGGGGGATGTCGACAGCCTGCTCGCCGCGCTCGAGCGGTGCCTGTGACGTCGCGCGCGCCGTTCGCGGCCCGTCTCGTGCTGCCGGTCGCCGCGCTCGAGCTCCTCCTGCAGCTCGCACTGGCCAATCGGTACGGGTACCACCGCGACGAGCTCTACTTCCGCACGGCGGCCCGCCACCCCGCTGCGGGCTACGACGATCAAGGGCCTCTGACGCCGTTTCTCGGGTGGGTCAGCGAGGCGATCTTCGGGGAGTCTCCGCGCGGGCTCCGTGTGGTGTCGGCGTTGGTCGTGTCCATCGTCGTCGTACTCGTCGCGCTGCTCGCCCGCGAGCTGGGCGCGGGATCGGCCGGGCAGTTCGTCGCGGCCGTCGCGACCGCGGCCTCGGGATTCGTCCTTGCCGTGGGGCATCTCCTGAGCACTGCAACGTTCGACGCTCTCACGTGGACAGCGATGCTCCTCGTCGTTGCGCGCATCCTGCGTGGTGGCGACGACAGGCTTTGGCTCGCCGCCGGCGCGGTTGTGGGCGTCGGCTTGCAGAACAAGATGTTGCCGCTGCTGCTCGTTGCTGCGCTGGCCGTCGGTCTTGCGGTGGACCGCCGGCTGCTCGCGGTGCTTCGCGCCCCGTGGCTCTGGGCGGGCGTCGCGATCGCGCTCGTCATCTGGCTCCCGAACCTCGTCTGGCAGGGGGCTCACGGCTGGCCCCAGCTCGAGCTCGCGGAGGACATCCGGAACGACGAGGCAGGCGAGAGCCGTGCAACGCTCGTCCCGCTCCAGCTATTGCTCCTCGGCCCGTTGCTCGTGCCCGTGCTCGGCGTCGGCTTGTGGGCGCTCCTGCGTCGGGAGGCGTTGAGGCCCTGGCGTTCGCTCGGGATCGCGTATGTCGCGCTCCTCGTCCTGCTCTTCGTGGTCGGCGGGAAGCCGTATTACTCCGCGCCCTTCCTCCTCTGCCTGCTCGCAGCCGGTGCGGTCGTCGTCGAGCCGTGGCTCGCGAAGCCCGTGCGAAAAGTGCTGATCGCGGCCGCGCTCGTGCTCACGGCGGTTCTGTCGGTCGCGATCGCGCTTCCTGCGCTACCAGTCGACAGCCTCGAGGACACGCCGATACCCGATCTGAACGAGGACGCGATCGAGACGGTCGGCTGGCCCGAGCTGGTGCGGACGGTCGCGCGTGTCTACGTCGAGCTTCCCGCCTCGGAGCGCGCGACCGCGGTCGTCTTCACCGGGAACTACGGCGAGGCGGGGGCCGTCGATCGCTTCGGCCCCGCCTATGGCCTGCCACGCGCGTATTCCGGGCACAACGCGTACGCCCGCTTCGGGGTCCCTCCAGGATCCTCCGGCCCGGTCATCGTCCTCGGTTACCGGGATCCGTCCATCGACTTCCGGGACTGCCGACGCGCGGCGACGATCGACAACGGCGTCGATCTCGACAACGAGGAGCAAGGAGGGGCGGTGTTCGTTTGCGCTGGACCGCGGGGATCCTGGGCCGAGGCCTGGGACGAGCTCCGGCACCTGGACGCCTGAGCGCCTTGACACCGCCCCGACCGAGGAGAAGACTCGGGACGGAGCTGCTCGCCAGGGGGGATCGAGTGCCTGACGTTTACGCGGCGATCACCGAGGCGGATCCGGCGGTGCTGGAAGGGCTCGTCGAGATCCTCGAGCTGCGTGCCGCGGATCCACAGCAGCAGGAGATGCGGGAGGCGTACTTCTCACACGTCGAGTTCCCGCCCGACGCGCACGTCGTCGAGGTCGGATGCGGCCCAGGGCCTGTCGCCCGCGCGCTTGCCGCCTGGCCGGGCGTCGGGAAGGCGGTCGGCGTGGACCCGTCGCCTGTCTTCATTGCGAAGGCCCGAGAGCTCGGCGCCGATCTTCCGAACCTCAGGTTCGTCGAAGGAGACGCCCGCGCGCTGCCACTCGAGGACGGCGCCTTCGACGTCCTCGTCTTCCATACGACGCTCTGTCACGTTCCGGGCCCCGAGGTTGCGCTCTTCGAGGCGCTGCGCGTCCTTCGGCCCGGCGGGCTGCTGGCCGTGTTCGACGGGGACTACGCGACGGCCACCTGCGCGCTCGGAGACTTCGACCCACTCCAGATGTGCGTCGAGGCCTGCGTCGACTATCTCGTACACGACCGCTGGCTCGTGCGGCGGCTCTCGAGGCTCGTCCGGGAGGCCGGCTTCGAGATCGAGCGCTTCGGGAGCCACAGCTACGTCGAGGCTCCATCTTCGGGCGGCTACATGCTCGCGATCGTCGACCGCGGCGCCGATGCGCTGGTCGCGAGTGGGCGCGTGTCGTCGGATGCCGGCGGGGCGCTGAAGGCGGAGGCGCGCCGACGCTCCGGTGCAGGCGAGTTCTTCGGGCACATCGCCTACGCGAGCCTGATCGGGCGCAAGCCTGTCTAGTCGGCCACACTTCCGCCACACGTGATCCAGCAGGCGATTCAGCAGTTGCTCGACCGTCGCGACCTCAGCCGGGAGCAGGCGCGTGAGGTCATGGGCGAGATCATGCGCGGCGAGGCGACACCCGCACAGATCGGCGGCTTCCTCGTCGCCCTGCGGGCGAAGGGTGAGACGGTCGACGAGATCGCCGGCTGTGCAGAGGCGATGCGCGAGCATGCGCTCCCTGTTCGCACGACGCGCGAGGACCTCGTGGACACGGCCGGGACCGGGGGGGACGGCGCCCGTACCCTGAACATCTCGACGGCCGCCGCGATCGTCGCCGCAGCTGCGGGAGCGGCCGTCGCAAAGCACGGAAACCGCGCCGTCTCGTCCGCCTCGGGGTCGGCGGACGTCCTCGAGGCACTCGGGTTCGAGCTCGACCTGGAGCCGGTGCAGATCGGGCGCTCGATCGACGAGCTCGGCTTCGGCTTCATGTTCGCCCCGCTTCATCATCCGGCGATGAAGCACGCCGCGCCCGTGCGTCGGGAGCTCGCGACGCGTACCGTTTTCAACGTGCTCGGCCCGCTCACGAACCCCGCCGGCGCGCGCGCCCAGATCGTGGGCGTGTACGCGCCGGAGCTCGTCCGGACGGTCGGGGAGGTGCTCGCGCGCCTTGGGGCCAGGCGTGCGTTCGTCGTCCACGGCGCGAACGGGATCGATGAGCTCTCGCCTGCCGGGTCGAATCTCGTGTGCGAGGTCGTCGACGGTG
This sequence comes from uncultured Actinomycetes bacterium, assembly GCA_963815895.1. Lineage (GTDB taxonomy): Bacteria > Actinomycetota > Thermoleophilia > Gaiellales > Gaiellaceae > GMQP-bins7. Next base: position 348,574 of record CAWFIP010000003.1, read on the forward strand.
ACGTCCACGAGCGGACGATCGACCCGCTCGAGTTCGGCGTCTCGCGTTGCGACCCCGGCGAGCTGCGCGGCGGCAGTCCCGAGGAGAACGCGGCGGCGATCCGGTCTGTGCTCGCCGGCACCGACGGCGGGCGCCGCGACGCGATCCTGCTGAATGCAGGGGGTGCGATCGCGGCCGGCGGCCAGGCGGCCGATCTCCGGGAGGGGTACGAGCTTGCGCGCAAGGCCGTCGACTCCGGCGCCGCAGCCATCCGTCTCGACGAGCTCGCCCGCTTCACGCATGCGGTTTAGGGACGCGCTCGCCTCGCCCGGCCTCGGCGCAGTCGCCGAGGTGAAGCGCCGCTCGCCGTCCGCCGGCGACCTGCGCCCCGATGCCGACCCCGCCCGCCTGGCCGCCGAGTACGAGCGCGCCGGGGCGGCGGCCGTCTCCATCCTCGTCGACGAGCGCTTCGGCGGTACGTGGGACGACCTGCGGGCCGCGCGGGCGGCAGCGGGCGTGCCGCTGCTGGCGAAGGGCTTCTTCTCGACCGAGGACGACCTTCGAGTGGCACGGGAGGCCGGGGCAGACGCCGCCCTGCTCCTGCTCCGCGACCTCGACGACGACACCCTGCGGCGGCTCCTCGCCGTCGCCGACGAGCTTGGTCTGGACACGCTGGTCGAGGCCCATGACTCGGACGAGCTCGCGCGAGCGGAGGCGCTCGGCGCACCTGTCATCGGGATCAACGCACGCGACCTCGCGACGTTCGAGATCGACCGCCGGGCCCAGCTCGAGCTCGTCGCGCGCGCACCGAGCGACCGCGTCGTCGTCGCGGAGAGCGGGATCGAGACGCGTGTGCAGGGGGCCGAGGCGGAGCTCGCAGGCGCGGACGCGATCCTCGTCGGCTCCGCGCTCATGCGGGCTCCCGATCCTGCCGGGAAGCTCGTCGAGCTCCTGTCACGGCCGCTCGTCAAGGTCTGCGGGCTGACGCGGGAAGAGGACGTCGCTGCCGCGGCGACTGCAGGAGCGGACATGGTCGGCTTCGTCCTCGTCGAGGGAAGCCCGCGCTACGCGCCCGACGTGCTGCCCGTCCCGGACGGGGTGCTCGCGGTCGCGGTGTGCGTCGGCGAGCCGCCGGACGCGGCGGCCGATCTCGTGCAGCTCTACCCGCGCGAGGACGGCAAGCTGCGTGCGCGCGACGCCGCGTTGCTGCGCGGAGGACGGGAGGTCGCGCGGGTCCTCGATCTCCCGTGGCGCGAGGAGGACCCGGAGCACCTGGCGCGGGCCGCGAAGGCGGAGGGACGCGTCATGCTCGCGGGAGGGCTCGCGCCGGAGAACGTGAGCGCCGCGATCGACCAGGTGCGTCCCTGGGCCGTGGACGCGAGCTCGAGCCTCGAGCGGGAGCCGGGAGTCAAGGACCACGACCGCATCAATGCGTACGTCGCGGCGGCGCGCCGGTGACGGCCGGCCTGTACGGGACGTACGGCGGGCGCTACGTCCCGGAGACGTTGGTGCCCGCGCTCGACGAGCTCGAGCGCGGCTTCGAGGAGGCCGTCGCCGATCCGGGCTTCGCCGCGGAGCTCGACGAGCTCGGCACGCGGTACGTCGGCCGCCCGACGCCGCTCTACGACGCCGAGCGCTTCGCTCCCGGAGGCCGCCGGATCCTGCTCAAGCGCGAGGACCTCTGCCACACGGGCGCGCACAAGATCAACAACGCCGTCGGGCAGGCCCTGCTTGCGGTCCGGCTCGGGAAGCGGCGCATCGTCGCGGAGACGGGCGCGGGCCAGCACGGCGTCGCGACCGCGACCGTCTGCGCTCGCTTCGGCCTCGAGTGCGTCGTGTACATGGGCTCCGAGGACATGCGCCGGCAGCACCCGAACGTCGAGCGCATGCGGCTTCTCGGGGCCGAGGTGGAGCCCGTCGAGTTCGGGACGCGCACGCTGAAGGAGGCGACGAGCGAGGCGATCCGCGACTGGATCTCGAACGTCGAGACGACGTACTACCTGATCGGTTCCTGCGTCGGCCCGCATCCCTATCCGGCGATCGTGCGCCGGTTGCAGTCGGTCATCGGGCGCGAGGCGCGCGTGCAGGCTCTCGAGACGGTCGGCCGCTTGCCGGACGCCGTTGTCGCCTGTGTGGGAGGCGGCTCGAACGCGATCGGTCTCTTCGCCGGGTTCGTGGACGACGCGGACGTAGCGCTGGTCGGGGTCGAGGCCGCCGGCGCGGCGAGTCTCGGAAGCGGGCGCGCCGCCGTGCTCCATGGCTCCCGGTCGTCGGTCCTCGCGGACGAGGACGGCCAGATCGTCGACGCCCACTCGATCTCGGCGGGCCTCGACTACCCGGGGGTCGGCCCCGAGCACGCGTTTCTCCGGGACTCCGGGCGCGCCCGTTACGTGACCGCGACCGACGAGGAGGCGCTTGCGGCGTTTCACCGACTGGCCAAGACGGAGGGCATCCTGCCCGCGCTCGAGCCGGCGCACGCGCTGGCGCGCGCCCTCGACGTCGACGCGGAGATCGTGCTCGTCGGGCTCTCAGGCCGCGGCGACAAGGACCTCGCCGAGGTGCTCACCCACTGAAGAAGCTCGTCGTCTACCTCATGGCGGGCGTCGAGACGCCCGAGCTTGCAGCTGCCGTCGAGGCGGGCGGCGCCGACGTGCTCGAGATCGGGTTCCCGTTCTCGGACCCACTCGCCGACGGCCCGGTGGTCCGCCGCGCCGCGGAGCGGGCTCTGGCAGCAGGGATGCGCACAGCGGCCTGCCTCGAGTGCCTGCGCGACGTCCGCCGCAGGATCGGGCTCCCGATCGTCCCGATGACGTACTCGTCGCTGCTCGAAGCGTACGGATGGGACCGCTTCGCGAGCGAGGCGCGCGACGCGGGCGCCGAGTCGCTGATCGTTGCCGACCTGCCCGCCGACGAGCGCCCGGAGCTGACACGAGTGCATCTGGTCGCGCCGACGACGACCGACGAGCGCATCGCGCTCGCAGCGGCGAGCACCGACGGCTGGCTCTATCTCGTCACCGTCACCGGCACGACGGGCGCGCGTGCGGAACTCTCGCCCGCGCTTGCGCCTCTGGTGGAGCGCGCTCGGAAGCTCACCGACGTTCCGCTCTACGCCGGCTTCGGCGTGTCGAGCCCCGCGCATGCGGCCGCCGCGGCGGAGCTCGCGGACGGCGTCGTCGTCGGCTCTGCCGCGCTCCTTGCGGCGGAGGACGGGGCGAAGGCTCTCGAGGCGTTCGTCGCTCAGCTCCGCGCGGCGCTCGCGTAGTCCACGAGCCACTCTCGCGCGATCCGCCAGGCCTCGGAGCGGGCGTCGATGTGCTCGAAGTGCCCGGTCTCGGGGAGGACGACGAGCTCGCATGGATCCCCGACGTCGCGTGCGCGCGTCGCATAAGACTCGGCGATGCGCATCGAGACCATGTCGTCGCGGTCGCCGTGCAGCAGGAGCTGCGGGATGAGAAGCGGGAGATGCTCCGCGGGTGAGGCGACGTTGTACGCCTCGGGATTCTCGCCGGGCTCGCCGAGAAGCGCTCGCGTCGGCTCGGCGGACGGGTTGAGCGCGGCTGCGAGCCGGAGGTCGAGGACGCCGGCCTGGGAGACGACGGCTCCGATCTCGACGCGAGGCTCTGCTCCAGGAGCGTCGGGCAGGAGCCTCGGCCTCGCTGCGGCCCACATCGCGAGCTGACCGCCGGCGGAGTGGCCGACGGCCGCGACGCGCCCGAGGTCGAACGGAGCGTCGGCGTCGGCGAGCGCGTCGACTCCGGCCGCGACGTCGAGGAGTGTCTCGGGCCACCCTCCACCCGCCCCAACGCGCCGGTACTCGAGATTCCAGGCGGCGAGCCCGTGGGCGGCGAGGTCCAGGCAGAGCCCCGTCATCAACGAGCGGTCGAATTGGGCCCGCCAGTAGCCGCCGTGCACGACCACCGCGATTGGATGCGGGCCTGCGCCACCACCCGGGAGGAAAAGCTCTGCGAGCTGGCTCGGGTCGTCGCCGTATCGGTGGATCGACGTCGTCCCGCTCACGTGGCTCATTTCTCGGTCTTTCCCCGTTGCGAGCGCCGGTAAAGAAGCGGAAGCGGTCGGCTAGTCGGCGCCGAAGGCGTGGTCGATCACGTAGAGCCACGAGCCGTCGGCCTGGCGGCGGACGACTTCGGCCGTGCGCGACGAGAGCTCGACCGGCGACTCGTCGGGCGCAGTCCCGTTCAGGTGCCATTCGCCCTGCAGCAAGGCAAGCTCGCCGACCTGCATGCACCACACGTTGCGCGAAGTCATCGTTCCGCCGAGCGCAAGCAACTCGTCGAGCGCCGCCCGGATCTCGTCGAGGCCGGAGGCGCGTTCACCGGGCCGTGGCGCGAGGAGCGCGTCGGGCTCGTACAGGGCGAGCACGCGCTCGACCTTCCCGGAGCTCACCGCTTCGGCGAACGCGTTGTTCATCTCCTCGGGCCGTTTCACCGCCATCGGCTCATCCTCGCAGAGGCCGAGATGAGGGAGAGACGGGCGTGCCGCAGTCGTAGCTCACCGCGAGCGTGCGCTCGTCACGCGGAAGACGCGGGGATGCGAACGGACGCGAAGATCTTCGTCGCGTCCGGGAGGAATGCCCTGAGCTGGGCCTTCCCGAGCGCCTCTGCTACGGCCACGAACAGATGTTGCCGACCGCCATAGCGAACGTCGGCGAAGTAGAAGCGGCTTACCGCCTTCCCGGCGATCCCGTACGACTCCCCCCACTGCGGGTATCCGAGGAAGTTCGCGCATGCCTTCGCCGGACAGCCGGGATCGTCGTTCACTGCGCCTTTGGCGACGCCGATGTCCACGACACGGGCGCGGATCGTCCCGATCCTGCCGGCGGCCGGCTTGGACACCGTCAGGTTCGGGTTGCTCTGGAGCCAGGCGATGAGACCAGCCGCTGTTGGGCGTTGCGGGCCGACGCGCGCCGCGGACGTCCCCGAGACCTTTACCGCGTACACGTCTTCCCAGAAGATGACTCTCGACTGCGGGTTCAGCCTGGAGTGCGCGTTGAACTCACCCGTGCTGTCCTCGTCCGAGAACCAGGCCTCGGCGAATGACAGCCTCATCTTGCCGGCGAAGAAGTACTTCGTCTGATACTTGCCGGCCGCCAGGTTCGCCGGGATTGTGTACCCCCGCGGCAGGCATTGCGGAGCGCAGCCTGGTATCGGGCTTGCCCTGAGTGAGTATCCGGCCAACGGGCCGTTCCCTGCTGCCGGTGCTGCCGCCGAGAGGAGAAGCGCTGCGGCAGCCGCGAGCCCAACGAGATAGCTGCGCATGTCCTGCACCTTCCTCTCTAGTAGAGCGACGCCAGCCGCCGGCGCATCGTTTCAGGGTCTCGGGCCGCGGTCAATCGGACGCCAAGCTGTTTGAGCGTGACGGTTTCCGGATAGGCGACGTCCTGGATGAGCTCGGATCAGAGAGATGCCCGGATCTTCGGGGTGCTGTTCCTCATCACGTTCGTCACCCGATCCCGGCTCTTGCCCTCTACCAGCCGGTTCTCGACGATCCCGCCGCCTACATCGCCGGTGGCGGCGAGGACAGTCAGATCTATCTCGGTGCGCTCCTGGAGCTGCTGCTGATCATCGCGAACGTCGGAACCGCCGTCGTCGTGTACCCGATCCTCAGGCGGCAGAACGAGATTCTCTCCCTCGGCTACGTCACCGCTCGTCTCGTCGAGAGCGCCTTCATCGGGGCCGGGATCATCTTCGTGCTCGGGATCGTGAGTCTGCGCCAGGACTCTCCGGACGCGGGGGACCTCGCCGTCTCGCTCGCAGCGCTCAAAGACTGGACGTTCCTGCTCGGTCCGGGCTTCATCGTCGGCTGGGGGAACGGCCTGATACTCGGCTACCTGATGTACAGCTCCCGCCTCGTCCCGCGGGGCATGTGCTGGCTCGGTCTCATCGGAGGGCCGCTCATCATCCTCTCGGGGATCGGCACCCTTTCGATTGGTGGGAGCCCGGAAGCACCGTGCCGGCCATTACGGTGATCCCTGAGTTCCTATGGGAGTTGTCCCTTGGCATCTACGCGGCCGTGTGGGGATTCAGGCGGGATTCTCCGATCCTGTCCGACGCGCGCACGTGACTCCGTAGCGGCGTCAACCACAGAGTTGTCCTTATCCCCGCCTACCTCCCTAGCGACAGTACGCTCGCGCAGGCGAGACGGTCCTTACTCCGAGCGCTTGCCTCAGGGCCGTTGTCGCAGCCAATCATCGCGGGGAAGCGTGTAAACCGTCATCGGCTCGCCCGAGCGCCCGTGGCCTCGGCCGCGTACCGAGAATCCGAGCTTGGCTGCCACGCGGCGGGATGCTTCGTTTCCCCCGTCCGAGATGTACGCCGTGATCGTCTCGACGTCGGTGCGGCTGAAGAGATCGTCGATCGCCGCTTCCATCGCTTCGGTCGCGATGCCGTCATTCCGCCGGTCCTCGGTCACCCACCAGCCCGCCTCGACTTCGTCGGGGGCGATGCCCTCGATGCTTTCGCCGGCGAGACGCAGCTCGGCGCAGCCGAGGAAGCAGCTGCCCTGCTTGTCCCGGACGGCCCACGGGCCGAAGCCGTGCTCGCGCCACTGGACATCGGCCGCGCGGGTGTCGCGCAAGGCGTCCGCTGCATTCCTCGATGCACGAGCATGGTCGGACTCGTCGCGGCTTGTCAGCGGGAGAAGCCTCAGCCGTGCCGTTCGAAGACTGGTTCCTTCCGGGTCAGGCCCCGGCGGGTCGCTCTCGCAGCGTCCACCCACGCGCGGAGTATGACCGCCCCGTTCGGGTGACATTCCCGAACACTGGCCCACCGGGAGGTCTTGTAGCTCCGCAGGAGACTAGGTCACCGCGGCAGCGGGTTCGGGCCGGTGGCGGTGACGAGGCGCTGCGGCACCCAGTCGTCGACGTGGACGACGCCCTCGAAGCGACCTACCTCGTCCTCGACGACGTCGAAGAAGGAGCGCCGGTAGAACTTCACGTGGGTGAAGTCCTCGAAGAGGACGTAGACCGGATCGACGTCGGCACTCTGGAACTGCTGCCCGGTCAGTACGGCCCGATGCACGCGCGAGAACTCGTCGAACTCGTCACCGACGACGACGCCGAGATGCTCCAGGCCCATCCGGTAGACACGCTGGTGCACGGGCGGGATGAGCTCGATGCGCGAGCATGGAGCCCCGTCGAGGACATCGAGCGGCTCGGCGAGCACGATCAAGGAGATCGGACGCCCGTTCCAGACGTTCTCGCGGTTCGCCCTCGCGTGGCGCTCGAGAAGCGTCCGCTGGTGGACGTAGAGGTCCCAATCGGCTACGCGGACAGCGAGGTGGCTGAGTGCGTACGGTGAGATGTCGATGCCACGCGTAGCGAGACGGTCGCGCTGCATCGCCGCGAAGGCTCGATAGTCGCCGATGATCTCGGCGATCGGATCAGACGTCGTCAGGTGACATCCTCATCCGCGATCGTACGAGATGCAGGTGGCGCTCGACCTCGGCGGAGCGGAGCCGCTCCTCCTCTTCCTCCTCAAGCGACATTCCCGCAGACTCGGGCAGCGAGGCGACTCTTCGCCGGGGTACGCGTGGAGAGACCGAGATGAACTAGCCGACGTCCTCGATGATCTCGACGAGCTCGTCGAGCCGGTAGCCCTGGCGGCGGGCGAACTCGACGAGCTCCCTCGCGCGCGCGATAACGGCGCCCTGCTCGGGCGTCCCGGCGACCGAGATCCCGCGGCCGCGGCGGAATTCGAGCAGTCCCTCGTCACGGAGTACCCGAAGCGCCCTCAGCACGGTGTTGGTGTTCACGCCGAGGACTACGGCGAGGTCCTTCGCCGGAGGGAGGCGCTCACCGGGCTTCGCCTCGCCTTCTGCGATCGCGCGTCGGATCTCGCCGGCGACCTGCTCGTAGAGGTCGGTCGGATCCTGCCTGTTCACCTTGACATCGAGCATAGTGCTATTCATAGTAGCTCCACTGTGACAGGAATGCACGCATGAGCGTCACGGCACCTCCGCGTCCTCCTCGCCCTGCTCGCCCCAGCGATCCTGTCACGCACGACGAGCTCGAGGCGCTCGTCGAGGCGCTGATCGAGGAGGCGCGAAAGCGTGCGCGCCGCCGACGAAGGCGGTACGGCGCGGCCGCTCTCCTCGTTGCCGCTATCGCAGTCGTCTCGTTCATCGGCTTCAGCGGTAGTGGCGGCGGTGGCGCGGGAGCCGCGACGCCTGCTCGCGCTCGCGACGCGCACAGCCCGGCAGCGAGTGCGCAATCGTCACCGCTTGCTGCTCTCCCGCCGGGCGCCGGCGGCGTGCAGGCCTTCGCCTTCGACCCGCGCAGGCCGGACATCGTGTACGTCTTGACGGTCAGCTGGCCGCACGGCACCACGAGAGGTCATGTGTACAAGACGACCGACGGCGGTCAGCACTGGCACGCAACGGCAACGACAGGCATCGGCTGGACGGGAGAGGTGCAGTCACTGGCCGCCGATCCGCGACATCCGGGAACGCTCTATGCGGGCACCAACGTCGCCGTCTACAAGACGGTCGACGGCGGCCGCAGCTGGCTGGCCTTCAATCGGGGGCTCTTCCCTCGGAAAAAACACAAGGTCTGCCCGACATGCCGGGGGGAGGTGCCGTTCGGCAGGCCGGGAACTCCGGAATACAACCGCGGCACCGGCTGGGTAGGCGCCATCGCCGTCGATCCCGCCCACACGAGCATCGTCTACTCGGGCGCCGATGCCGTCCGCAAGAGCATCGACGGCGGCCATACGTGGAAGACCGTGTTCAAGCCGCACCACAAGTGGAGTGTCGTTTCCGTGCTCGCGATCGCCCCGACACGCCCAGAGGCGATCTACGCGATCGCTTCCAGCGTCAACACCTCTGACACCTCGATCTACAAGTCGACCGACGCCGGCAAGACTTGGCACGTGACTGGAGGTCCCAACTCGGTGTTCACCAGTCCGGACGGCTGGGGCGACGCGCTCGCGGTCGACCCCCAGCGTCCGACCACGGTGTACGCGTCGATCGGACGCACTCTCGTCCGCACCACCGACGCCGGAGCGAGCTGGCAGCCGGTCATTCACGGCCTCCCGCAACAGGTCGTCACCGCGCTTACGGTCGACCCGCAGCGGTCCGGAACCGTGTACGCGGGCCTATACCCGCGACCCGGATCAACAGGCGGCATCTACAAGACGACAAACGGGGGAGACACCTGGACTCCGGCATTCTCGGACATCCCCGCAGGTGCGCTCGCGGTCAATCCCGCGCGCCCGGCGACGATCTACGCGGCACTCCAGGGCCGCAAGGAGCGATTTGCGAGGAGCACCGACGGCGGCCTCACCTGGACGATCGCCCGCTGAGTCACGCCGCAAGTTCCTCAAGCGACATTCCCGAACACTGGCCCAGGTCTCAGTCCTAGGGCGTGAGCAGTTTCCAGTGCCCCTCGGAGACGACCTCGACGGTACCGTCGACCACTCTCAAGGCGGTCTCGTCGTCGATCGCGTACGCGGGGCCTGACAAGCCGGCCGCCCATTCTTCTGCGGTGGCCATCGTGTTCCACGGCAGGTCAGGGTTGTCGAGGTGCGGGAAGATCGAGAAGTCGACGATCCCTAGGGTGCGGTCGTCTGTCGCGGACGGCCACATCACGAAGTCGTCACCGATCCGGGGGGTCATCACCATGCTTCCGGCGCTCACCCCAACCCAGACCGTCTCGGGCAGCGACGGCAGCAGGTCTGCCAAGCCGGACGCCCGCATCCAGTGGCACAAGAACGCGGCATCGCCGCCCTCGACGAGCAGGACGTCAGTCTCTCGGACCAGCGGGACCCAGCGCTCTGCGTCGAGGCTCGGCAGGGCGGTGAGCTCCAACACTCCCATGGACTTCCAGCCCAGTCCGACCGTGGGAGTGCCAGGCTCCTGCCCGCTGATGCACCGCCACGCCTGGCGAGGACCCGCCATGGGATGCCCGTACAACGCCGTGGGAATGCAGAGGGCGTCGCACTCGGCAATCGGCTTGCCCAGCAATTCGACCAGTGCGTCGTGGATGCTCGCGTTCTTGATGCCAGCGGACGTGAGAAGAAGCTTCAAGTTGCCTCCCGAATTCGTGGTGTTGGCGAGAACGTCTTGGGCGCTTACGGATCCGTACGCGGTAGAGACGGGGATGGCCAGCGAAAACTCATCGGTTCCGGCCAATTCATCGGCGATCTTTTCCGATCCGCGACAATGACCGCGTGGCGCTTCAACGGATGGACAACGTGGGCATCGTGGTGGAGTCGCTTGATGCCGCGATCTCCTTTTTCGCCGAGTTGGGCCTCGAACTCGAGGGGCGAGCGATGCCCGAAGGAGACTGGTCAGGGCGCGTCACCGGACTGCGCGACCAGCGCGTCGAGATCGCCATGATGCGGATGCCGGACGGCCACGGCGGGATTGAGCTCTCGCGCTTTCTAACGCCGCCTCCGGTCGCCGATCACCGGAACGCGCCGGTAAACGCCCTCGGCTACCTCCGCGTCATGTTCGCGGTGGACGACCTCGACGATACGCTGGCCCGGCTCCGCGACCACGGCGCACAGCTCGTCGACGAAGTGGTCCACTACAAAGACGTGTATCGGCTCTGCTACGTCCGAGGCCCCGAGGGCATTCTCATCGGGCTGGCTGAGCAAGTCGACTGACGTCCCAAACGAGATCGGGCGTCATTCGCGAACGCTGGCGCGATCGACACCTGGCGGTAATCACTCCAGGCTCGCCTACGCTCCGACCGTGCGCTGGTTGATCCGACTGCCCGCTCGCCTCTGGCGCTGGCTGACAGACGACACGCCCCCACCCGTGCCAGACACGTACCGGGTCGGAGACGAGAAGGAACATCCGCCGTGGGATCCGGGCGACGACTTCCGAGTCGACGGCGCAGGAGGAATACCGCCGTTCTGATCGGCTAGTCGCACCGACTCCTGGCGCCGAGGGACAGTCCCGAACACTGGCGCAGGCTTAGTGTCGTCTAGTTGCCTACGGTCGGGTCGGGCATGAACTCCCGGACCTCTTGAGCACAGCGGCAGGCGACGGCGATCCTGGCGGCCCACTCCAGCGCCTCCTCGCGTGACGGTACCTCGACGACGCAGAGTCCGCCGATGGCCTCCGGGTACGGGCCGTCGGTGACCGTTCCGTTCGTGGCCACGATGCTCGCCTTCTGGTTTCCCAGTCCGCCGCCGAAGACCCACACGCCGGCGTTGATGGCCTCCTGGACCACCGCGAGCGAGGCGTTGGTCACGGCGGGCATGTCCTCGTCGGGGATGTGGTCCATCGCGTGGGCATTGAACGAGATCAGGTACCGCGGCATCGCATGACTCCTCTCTCGGCGGCCTCCTCCGGCTGCACGTAGATGTTGCTCTCGAAGATGGACCGCACGGCGATCCGTAACTCATCGGCCTCTGCCCAGGCTGCGTCAGGGGACATTCCAGAACACTGGCCCAGCCAAGCGAGCGTCTACTTCGCGGCGATGAAGTGGATGCGCTCGGACGCCGTCGTCGGATGCTTCCTCCGTGAATCGTGCGCGGAAACACGCCGGAACCGCTCTCGCAGGCTCTGCTCGACCTGGCTTCGCGGAAACGACACTTCCTGGATGTCCTCCGAGTGCAGGAGGTAGCGATCTCCGCCCGCGTGCTCGAACACGCGGATTCCCCAGACAACGATGCCATCGGTGCCCTTCTGGACGTCCATCACGAAGAGATGGCCCTCGCCGAACCACTGAACCAATGGGGGACGATCACAGAGGGTTGCGAGCCGGCGTTCGGTGTTGATGTCGAAGACGAAAATGCCGCCGTCGTCGAGATGCTCGTAGGCACGATCGAAGACCTCCTCCCAATGCGAGAACTCCAAGAGGTGGTTGATCGAGTCATAGACGCAGAGCACCACGTCGAATTGCTCGCCGAGGACGAACCGCGTCATGTCGGCCTCGACGAGACGCACGTCCGGCACCTTCTCGGCGGCGACTTCGAGCATGGGCGCTGACAGATCGAGCCCGGTGACCTCATAGACGGGCCGCAACCGCTTGAGGATCGAGCCCGTGCCACACGCGAGCTCAAGAACCGTTCGAGCAGACGGGTGATGTCCCTCGATCAGCTTGCGCAGGAACGCAGCGTTCTCGGAACCGTCTCCCTGGACGGCGTCGTAGAAGCGCGCGAAAGCGCCGTAGCTCGCCATCTGCCAAAGGTTGCCCGCTGACGAGTGGACAGGCAACGAGTCAAGTCGGGCAGGCTGCGTTCATATCGCTCGACCAAACGCACGCGATCTGAGAGGGTCAGAAAGGTTCGCGAGGAGGCGATCCGCGGCCGTGAGTCGTAGCCCGGCGCGCGTGGCCGCGCGCATGACCTAACCTCGCCGCGAGATGGCCGTGAGGATCGACGACGTGCGCGATCTGACGGCGAGGTTGCCGCGGTCGTACGAGGTCTTCGTCGGACGCCGGATCAAGTTCCGCGTCGGACGCATCGTGTATCTGGCCTTCTCGCGCGACGAGACGCTGATGGGCTTTGCCTTTCCGAGGGAGGAGCGGGACGCTGCGCTCGAGACGTACCCGGACAAGCTTCTGCGCCCGAAGCCGTCCGACATGCGCTACCAATGGCTGGTCGTTCGCCTGGAAGCAATCGACAAGGACGAGCTCCGCGAGCTCGTCTTCGATGCCTGGCGCATGGTCGTGCCGAAGAAGCTCGCTCGGCTCTCCGACGATGATCTCCGGCAGCTAGGAGTGCCATAGCGAGCAGGTGCGGCGGAGTCGCCACAGGGCCCGGTTCGAACGATTCGGCCTTGCCGAGCGATCCAACAGCACGCTCATGTGACATTCCCGAACACTGGCCCAACTAAGAGCATGATCTCCGTGCAGTGACCCGACAGACGCGGAGGTTTGGATGCGACGCTTGAACTTTCTCCAGGACGACCCCTGGGATGAGGTGGACGACAACATCAACCGTGTCCGCTGGTTCGGGCACCCGTTCGGGGCCGACCAGCTCGGGGCGTCGCTGATCGAGTATCTGCCTCGGGCGCCCGACAGTCCGATGCACATGCACTACGGCGTCGAGGAGATGTTCTTCGTGCTCAGCGGAACGCTGACCGTTCGCACGCCCGAGGGAGAGGAGGAGCTGTCAGCCGGCGACGTCGTCTACTTCCCGGAAGGCCCGGACGGGCTGCACACGTTCTCGAATCCCACGGATCAGCCGGTGAGGATGCTCGGCATTTCGACCAAGCGTTTCCCAGATGTCGTCGCCTACCCGGAGCGCGGAGTTGCCTGGGTGGCGACGCGTCATCCTGAACGCCCGGTACCCGCAGGCAGCGACCAAGGAGTCATCGCGCGCTTCGAGCTGGCACCGGATTAGCGCTCCGACTACACGGGTTCAAGCGCCAATCCCGCACACGCGCGCATGACCTGCGTTGGCATCCGCGTTCGATGAGTACGGAGACCAACCCGACTGAACCCGACGTCTGGTCCTGCGAATGGACCCCGGCTGACGACCGACAGCCAACCTAGGAGAGTGGCGCCGGCAGGAGTCGAACCTGCGCAGCGTTCCCGCCAGAACCCGCCGCGGCTTCGTGTCATCGGGTGGTACCGCCGCTGCGACGTCAGCGCCGCAGCGGCGGAACTCACTGTCGGTCAGAAGCTGCTCAGAATGTCCTCGATGACCTCGTCGTCGCCGCCTCCACAATCGTCGTTGTTCTCGCACTCGTTGCCGGGGCACTCCGTTTCGCCCCACACCGTTGTGCTGCAGCAGAGACAGTTGTCCGGGTTCGCACAAACACACTTCTTGTACTGACAGAAATCCTCCTGGTCGTCGTCGTCGCCCCCGCCGTTGTCATCGCCGCCATTGCCACCATTGCCGCCATTGTCATCGCCGCCGTTCCCCCCTCCGTTGCCGCCGTTACCTCCGCCGTCGTCATCGCTGTCCCCGAAGACGACGAAGACGTCGGCATCGAGCACGCCGTCTCTGACGTCCGCGGGCACCGCGACGAGGACGACGTCCTTGGTCCCCCCCTTGACGGACGTCGCTCCCGAGATGAGAACGGCGAGCAGGTCGGAGCGCGTGGCTAGGGGGCGAAGGATCTTGCCGAGCCTGCGCCTCGACGCCGGCGGGCGGGCCCTTCGTTCGATCCACTTGTGTAGCTGCGGCGCGTCAACGCTTCGAACCTGCTCGATGTCGACCGACTTGATCCAATCGTCGAGGAACCGGTTGAGCGAGGCGAGCGCGACGCGCTTCTCGAGCGGTGCTCCCATGAGACGACACCTCCTGCGTCGTTGAACAACCCGCCGCAGTTCATCGACCCTACAACCAATCCGGAAGGACTTCTGTCACGGGCGTGCCACTGGGAGACCATGCGTCGCCCGTCTCACAAACGGCGCGAGCGGCTGGCACGAGACGTGCGCTCGTGACACGCGCGACAGGTTCACGCCGCACGGGTTGAGCCAAAGTCTTCTTCCGAGCGGTCGAAGGCGCCCGATAGGAACGAATCCCTGCAAATCGCAGGGGCGTGACTCACGGCGTGACTCGGAGTAATGACCGCCCTCGCCCCTACGGCGTATCGCTCGTACACCGCCCTATATTGGGCTCATGGGCAGGCTCGCTCGGTGGCACAGAATCCGCGTCGGGCTAGTGGTCGCGCTCGTCCTCATCTTCGCCGGGGTGGTGATCGACTCACTGTTCAGCGCCAGCTGGGCTTTGGACGACGGCCTTCTCCTGGCCGCTGCGGCAGTCATCGTGCTGGCACTCCTGCTAACGCGCGGTCGCGGCAGGGGCTAAGACGATCGCGTGTTCGTCACGATCGGGACGGGCAACGCGGGCGCGCTGCTGAACGCCTCGCGGATACGCTCGCGGGCGAGCCTCGCGTCCGGGTGCCCGTAGAGGGTGCGATTATGCGCCCGGCAGGAATCGAACCTGCGACCTCGCGCTCCGGAGGCGCGCGCTCTATCCCCTGAGCTACGGGCGCTCGAGCCGCGGAGTGTACCGCCCATTTCTCTTGTGGCTCTGAGCCACGAAGTCATAGTCTCCCGGCGTGCCGCTGGCCGACGTCAACGAGACGTACACGGACCTCATCACGACCGTGTTCTCGTCGACGATCGCGTTCAAGGCATGGTTCGCGACCGCCGCGCTCGCGTTCGTCGTCGTCCAGCTCGTCACCGCGGCGCGCATCTACGACCGGGTTCACTTCCTGCCCGAACGGGGAGCGACGATCGCGACGACGCACCGGTGGTCGGGCCGGATCGCATTCCTGCTCACATTGCCGGTCTTCTTCCATTGCGTGACGATCCTCGGCTTCCAGACGCCGGATGCACGGGTCGCAGTGCACTCGCTCGCGGGCACGTTCGTGTACGGCGCCTTCGCGGCGAAGGTGATCATCGTCCGGGACCGAGAGGTTCCCGGGTGGGCGTTGCCCGCAGCAGGGCTGACGCTCGCGTCGATCCTCGTCGTTCTCTGGCTCACCTCGAGCCTCTGGTACTTCACGAACGTGAGGTTCGGGTTCTGACACGCCGACTGTGGCGGCCCGTGCTCGTCGGGCTCGTGATCGCGCTCGGCGTGTTCGCGTTCGCGAAGGCGCAGGTCTTCGAGCCCTCCGCGGACGCCGGCGGTGCGACGGCGACCGGCGATGCAGGTCGAGGCGCGGTGGTCTTCGAGAGCAAGTGCGCGGGCTGCCACGGCATGGGCGGGACCGGTGGCTCGGGCCCTGCGCTTCAAGGAACCGGGCTCGAGGCGGCGTTCGTGACCGAACGCGTGCGCCAGGGTGGCGGCATCATGCCCGGCGGCCTGGTGTCCGGCCAGGACGAGGCCGACGTCGTCGCGTACGTCGTCTCGATCTCCTCCCCGTAGCCACCCAGACTAGGCTCACGGCATGGACGTCGAGGCCACGGATCGTCCGACTGGAGCTCGCGGAGACGTTCGTCATCGCGCGGGAGTCGACGGACTTCGCGGACGTCGTCCACGTTTCTCTCAGCCACGAGGGCACGACCGGCTACGGCGAGGGCGCGCCAGCCGAGCGCTACGACGAATCGGCGCGGTCGGCCAAGCGGTTCGTGGAGGAGCACGCCGGGCTGATCGGCGACGACCCGTTCGCGCTCGAGGACATCGGCGAGCGGCTCGCTGCGGTGCCCGGCGAGCAGGCCGCGAAGGCGGCGATCGACGGCGCCCTCCACGACCTCCAGGGAAAGCTGCTCGGAATTCCGGCCGCGCGCTTCCTCGGCGTTCCACGCTCTGGGCCGCCGACGTCGTGGACGATCTGGCTCGGAGACCCGGACGACATGGCGCGCCGCGCGGAGGCGGCCGCAGGCTCGTACCGCCGCCTGAAGCTGAAGCTCGGCGGTCGGGACGGCCTCGACGTCGCGCGCGTGCAGGCGGTGCGGGGCGTCACCGACCTGCCGCTCCAGGTGGACGTGAACGAGGCATGGTCGCTCGACGAGGCGTTGGAGGCGCTGCCGCAACTCGACGAGCTCGGAGTCGCGTACTGCGAGCAGCCGCTTCCGGCAGGCGACGACGGCGGCCAGGCGTTGCGGGAGCGCTCGCCCGTGCCGATCTTCGTCGACGAGGACTGCCACACGCTCGCCGACGTTGCGCGCTGCGCCGGAGATCGCGCACGGGATCAACATCAAGCTCGCGAAGTCCGGCGGTATCCGTGAGGCGACCCGGATGGCGCACGCCGGGCGAGCCCTGCGCCTCGGCGTGATGCTCGGCTGCATGCTCGAATCGGGCCTCGGGATCGCAGCAGCCTGCTGCGTCGCCCCGCTCTGCGACCACGTGGATCTCGACGGCAACCTCCTCCTGCGCGAAGACCCGTGCCCGGGCGTGGAGCTCGT
Organism: uncultured Actinomycetes bacterium; assembly: GCA_963815895.1. Taxonomy (GTDB): domain Bacteria; phylum Actinomycetota; class Thermoleophilia; order Gaiellales; family Gaiellaceae; genus GMQP-bins7. The sequence continues at coordinate 365,327 of CAWFIP010000003.1, forward strand.
CGACGGCGTCCAGGTTCCGTCCACGGCTCCCGGATTGGGGGTCGCGCCGGGTGCGTGACGCGCTCGGCGAGTTGGTTCCGCTCTAGATTCCGGCTGTGACGGACCGGCGCATCCTCATCCTTGGCGAGGGCTTCTCGCACGACCCGCACTACGGGAAGACGTTGCGCGGAATCGTCCGCTACGGGACGGACCCCGTCGTTGCGATCCTGGACTCCGCACGGGCGGGGGAGATGCACGACGGAATCCCTGTCGTCGGAAGCGTCAACGACGCGCTCTGCTTCAACCCGACGGTGGCGATCGTCGGTGTCGCGACGCAGGGCGGCCGCTTCCCTCCGGCGTGGCGCGAGCTCCTCACGAGCTGCATCGCGAAGGGTCTCGACGTGGAAAGCGGGCTCCACGAGTTCGTGTCGGAGGACCCCGAGCTCGTCGAGCTCGCGGCGCGGCACGGCGTACAGCTGCGCGACCTGCGGAAGCCGCCGGCCGGTCTGAACGTCCCCACGGGCGCGAACCTCGAGCACGACGCGAAGGTCGTCCTCACCGTCGGCTCGGACTGCGCGATCGGCAAGAAGACGGTCGCTGTCGAGCTCGACCTCGAGGCGCGCCACCGCGGCCTCGAATCGGTCTTCGTCCCCACCGGCCAGACCGGCATCGCCATCGCCGGCTGGGGAATCGCCGTGGACGCTGTCGTCGCCGACTTTCTCGCGGGCGCCGCCGAGCGCCTCGTCGTCGAGGGCGTCGAGCGCGGCGGCACGCTGCTCTTCGTCGAGGGGCAGGGCTCGCTCATCCACCCGATGTACTCGGGCGTCACACTCGGGCTCGTCCACGGGTCGGCGCCGCACGCGCTCGTGCTCTGCCACGTGCCCGGATCGACGGAGATCGAGGGCTGTCCGGGCCACCCGATTCCGCCGCTCCCGGTGCTCGTGCAGCTCTACGAGCGCATCTCGCTGCCTGCCCGCCCGGCGGTCGTCGCCTGCATTGCGCTCAATACGAGTGGCCTCGACGAGGACGCCGCGCGCGAGGCGATCGGCGCTGCGGAGGCGGAAACCGGCCTTCCCGCCGACGATCCGGTTCGCTTCGGCAGCGCAAAACTGCTTGACGCTGTCCTGACGCGACTTTAGGCTTGCGAGCCGCTGGAGGGGCGAATGGGGAGCCCCAGGATGGGTCGAATGCGGCAGCACAAGGTTGCAATGACGCTCGCTGGGGCGCTCCTGGCCGGAGCGTTGCTCGGCGTGGGCTCGACCGCGCGCGCCGCGGACGTCGGGGCGAACGACGCGACCGGCAAGTACCTCGGCGACGGCGGCGCCTCGATGTACGGCGACATGGCCGCCCTCGGCATGCGGCAGATCGTCCTGCCCGTCCGCTTCAAGCCCAGCGAGCCGACGACCATCCAGGACAAGGCTCTGCTCGACCAGACCATTCCGGCCGCGCAGCAGGCCGGCTTGCGAGTCGTTCTCGCGGTCTATCCGTACCCGACTCGCGAGATCGAGGCGGGCCTCTCGAGCCCGTCGATCTTCGGCTCCTACGTGGGGGCCGTGGCGTCGATCTACCCCGAGGTGAAGCAGTTCGTCGTCGGCAACGAGCCGAATCAGCCCGCCTTCTGGCGTCCACAGTTCGATCCGCGCGGCCGGATGCTGTCGGCACCGGTGTTCGGCCAGTACCTCGCGACCGCCTACGACGCGCTGAAGGCGGTGGATCCGGAGATCAAGGTGGTCGGTGTGGGGCTGTCCCCGCGCGGGAACGACCGGCCGCGCGCGAAGAACAATGTCTCGACCTCGCCCGTCCGCTTCCTCCGGGCGCTCGGCAACTGGTACCGGGCGAGCGGACGCGAGCTGCCGCTGATGGACGGGTTCAGCTTCCATCCGTACCCGAGCAAGGCGACGGACCCGCTCGACAAGGGCTACGGGTGGCCGAACGCGGGGTTCGTCAATCTCGACCGCGTGAAGCAGGCGCTCTGGGACGCGTTCCAGGGGACGGCCCAGCCGACGACGCTCGAGGGGCTGAAGATCCACCTCGACGAGGTCGGCTGGCAGGTGAGCACCGCCGGCCAGCCCGGCTACAGCGGGCTCGAGAACGTCGTCGTGACGGACGAGCTGACGCAGGCGGCGGTCTACGCGGAGCTCGTGCGACGAGCCGCCTGCGACGCGGACATTGCCGAGGTGAGCTTCTTCGGCTTCCGCGACGACGGCCTCCGGAGCGGGTTCCAGGCAGCGCTCCAGCGCCTCGACGGGACGGCGCGCCCGGCGGCCGAGGCCGTGCGCGGCGCGATCGCCGACGCGGCGGCCGCTGGATGCACGGGCTCACCCATGCGTTGGGCGCCGCGCCTCGAGGTGCTGAGCGCGAGCGCGGCCGTCGAGCGGCGTGCTGCGGGCGGCCTCGCCGTCCGCGTCGCGGCCGGGGAGGACGCACGAGCCCGCGTCTGCGTGACGGCTGCGCGGACGAGCGGCATGCCGGTACGCGGGTCGACGGGGCCCCGCTGCCGAGCGGCGGCGCTCACGGGTCACCGGCCGCTCGCCGTGGAGCTCGCAAAACCGACGACCGAGCGCGCCTCCGCCGGCATCGCCGTGGAGCTCGTCGCGGAGGCAAACCGCGCCCGCCGGACGGTCATGTACCTCAGCGCGCGCTAGCTTGACATACGAACACCTGTTCGTCTATGGTACGAACAGATGTTCGCAAGGGTCGTAGTCGTCCTCGTCGTCGCGGTCTTCCTCTGGGCCGTCTTCGCCCGCGAGAGCGGAGCGACAGGCCCCGAGCGGTACCACGTCGTGCAGGCGGGGGAGACGATCTGGACGATCGTCGACGCGACCTATGCGGGCGACCCGCGGGAGGGCGTCTGGAAGCTCCAGCGCCGCAACGGGATAGATGGCACGACGATCGTGCCTGGCCAACGGCTCGTGCTCCCTTAGCTGATCCAAGGGGGGAAACCTCGGGTTTCCCCCCTTTCGATCCCCTTTCCACCCGAGAGCGATGGGCGTGCGCAGGGAGGGCGGTTAGGGTTGTCTCGTGGCGAGCGAGCGCATCCTCGAGCTCTTGCGGCGGCCGGTCGACCTCGACGAGTTCGAGGAGATCCGCGAGCTGTGGAAGGCGCACTCCATCGCGGAGGACAACCGCGACCTACCCGGGCTCATCTCCACCCTCACGGAGGACTGCGTGTACGAGGTGATGGGGACGGGTGCCCGCTGGGAGGGCCATGAGGGCGCCGCGCGGTTCTACACGGAGCTCCTCACCGCGTTCCCCGACATCCACTTCGACCTCGAGTACATCGTCGTCGGGCCGCAGGGGGTCTGCGAGGAGGCGCGGGTGACGGCGACGCACGAGGGCCGCTGGCTCGACCACGAGCCGACCGGCGAGAAGCTCGCGTGGCGGAACGCGATCTTCTTCCCGTGGGACCCCGCCGCGAAGAAGTTCAAGGGCGAGACCGTCTACACGGATCTCGTCATCGGCCGCGAGCCCTGAGGGCTAGCCGGCGGCCGCGCTCTGGCTCGACGCGCCCGGCGGCATGACCTCCGCCGGACGCCGCCGAACGACCTCCGTGAAGGCGTCGACGACGGAGGGGTTGAACTGCTTGCCGCGCCCGGCGCGGATCTGCATTAGCGCATCGTTCAACGACAGCGCCTTCTTGTACGGCCGGTCCGTCGTCATCGCGTCCCAGGCGTCGGCGAGGCCGACGATCGCCGCCTCGAGCGGGATCTCCTGCCCGCTCAGCCCGTCCGGGTAGCCGAGCCCGTCCCAGCGCTCGTGGTGATGGCGGATCACGGGCACCGCCTCCTGGAACGAGGACACCTTCGCGACGATCTCCGCACCGCGCGTCACGTGCTCGCGCATGATCACGGCCTCCACGGGCGCGAGGGGCCCGGCCTTCGTGAGGATCGAGTCCGGGATCCCGATCTTCCCGACGTCGTGGAACAGGGCGGCGGTGCCGAGCGTGCCGAGCCGCTTCGACGGGAGTGCGAGCGTGCGGCCGACGGCGAGCGCGACGCGCCGCACTCGCTGGGAGTGGCCGGCCGTGTACGGGTCGCGCGCCTCGACCGCGGCGTTCAGCGTCTCCACGGTCTGGAGCAGGCTTTCCTCGAGGAGCTGCGTCGACTCGAGGAGCTCGTGAGTCTGCTCGTGGAAGGCGTCGTTCTGTCGGCTGAGACGCGCCGAGGCGCCACGGACGAGGAGGGCGAGCGCGAGGGCGAGCACGATGAAGACGAGCACGACCGCGATCCAGATCGTGCGTTTCGCCGCTGCGACGCTCGTATCGAGGGACTTCGGCGCGATCCGCACCTCCGCGACGCCGAGCAGACGCCCCCCGGCCGCGCGGACCGGCGCCCACACCACGATCTGGCGCCTCGAGCGCTGCGAGCCCCCGGGACGCGTGGCGACCTCGGTGAGTGCGACCTGCGGCCCTTTGCCTCGGAGCACGTCGGTCACCTCGTCCGCCGCCTTGGCCGACCTGCTCCGGCGATACGTCGATGCGAGGAGGTGCTCCTTGCGCGACCAGACCGAGACGCCCGTGATGTCGTTCCGAGCGTGGACGGCCGCGCGGAGGCGCCGAAGCGCCGTCTCGCCGACCCTGACGCGCTTTCCACGGACGAGGACCGGTGTGAGCACGCTGTCCGTGTACAGGGCGACGTGTTGCGCGTTGACGGCCAACGTCTCGTCCTCGAGGTTCTTCGAGAGCAGGGACGAGAGCACGACGGCGCCGACCACCAGGATCGCCGCGGTGGCGAGGAGGAACGTCCAGAGCAGGGCGAGGGACCTCGCCAAGCCTGCCGAGCGGTAGGCCCGGGACATGCCGCCTGTATCGGCAGTCGCGCCCGCGACTTTGAGCCTGTTGCCACAGGTCGGGTCGGTACTCGAGTCAGGAACTACAATCGGCCGCCGTGGAACTCGACGTCGTCTTCCTCGGGACGTCCGGTTCCACCCCGACGGCCCAGCGTGCACCGGCCGCCACGCTTGTCCGGCGCGGGGGAGACCGCCTGCTCTTCGACTGCGCTGAAGGGACGCAGCGCCAACTGCTGCGCTGCGACGTCGGGCTGCTCGAGCTGCGCGAGATCTTCCTGACGCATTACCACGCCGACCACTACCTCGGGCTCCCCGGGATGCTCAAGACGTACTCGCTGCGCGGCCGCGACGTGCCGCTCACGATCTACGGCCCGACCGGCCTCCGAGAGCTCGTCTCGACGCTCAAGCGCGTGTTCGGTCGCCTGACGTACCCGCTCGAGCTCACCGAGCTCGAGGTCGGCGAGACGCTGGAGCGTGGGGAGTACCGGCTCGAGACGTTCGCCGTGAACCACGGAGTCTCGGCCACCGGCTACCGGCTCGTCGAGCATGAGCGCCCGGGCCGCTTCGACGTCGAGGTCGCCAACTCTCTCGGCGTGCCCGACGGGCCGCAGCGGGGAGCCCTCCAGCGGGGAGAGCCTGTCACCCTGGCGGACGGCACGCTCGTGACGCCGGACCAGGTGCTCGGCCCTGCGCGCGCCGGCCGCACGCTCGTCCTCACGGGAGATACGGCTCCTGCGTCATCCGTCGTGGAGGCGGCTCGCGGGGCAGATGTCCTCGTGCACGAGGCGACGTTCCTCGCCGACGAGCGCGAGCGCGCCCGCGAGACCCTGCACTCGACCGCCGGGGAGGCCGCGCTCGTCGCGCGCGAGGCCGATGTACGGCTGCTCGCGCTCACGCACCTCTCGACGCGCTACTTCGGCCACGAGGTCGTCCAGGAGGCCCGCGAGCTCTTCCCGGACGCGGTCGTGCCCCGTGACTTCGACGTCGTCGACATCCCGTTCCCCGAGCGGGGCCCACCCGAGCTCGTGCGCTCGGGCGCGCGTTCCGAGAAGGCTGCGATAGGGTCCGAGACGTCATGACGAGCCTCGTTCAGGTCGCGGTCGCAGGCGACGTGACGGAAGCCGAGCAGCTGCAGGACCTGCTCTCGGCTGCAGGCATCACCTCGCAGCTCGAGCTCGCCGCGGAGCACGACCCCGAGGCGACCGACGACCCACCGCTGAAGGTGCTCGTCCCCGAGAACGCCGTCGAGGCCGCCCGCGACGCCATCGAGGCGCTCGCGGAAGAGTCGGACGAGGAGCCCGGCGAGCTCTAGGAGGTCGCCTCCGGCACCCACTCGACCCGGGTGGAGCCGATGAGGCCTTCGGTTCGCAGCTGGAAGACGCAATCGCCGGTCCCGTCCCGCGACCCCGACGAGGGGATGCTCGGTCGCCAGACCGCTCCCGGCGGGATCACGCTCTCGGCGACCACCTGCCCGTCGAGAAGGATGCGGGTCGGGAGCCCCTGCTTGCCGAGGAGCGTTAGCTCGAGCCGTCCCGGCCCGCACGCGAACACCTTGATCCGCGCGGACTCGCCACCGTGGAGGTCGCCGTTCGGCCGGATCCCGGTGACCCGCTGCAGGAGGCGCACGGGATGCTCCGTCCTCCACACCGCGATTCCCGGCTGGTCCTCCGTTGCCGGCACGTCTGCCAGACGCTCGCCCGCGACCGTGACGTTGGCAGGCGCGGCGAGATAGTCGGGGTCGAGCGTCGTCCCCGCGGCCGTCTCGAGCTGCCCGTCGGATCGGGGCGACACGAGGACCTGCGGGATGAGCCCGGGCGACTCGGCGCCACGAACCCGTGCGACCTGGCGGATGGACTCGTTCCAGAACAGCTCCTGCCAGGCGCTCGGCCAGAACCGGTCGCCCGTCAGGAGGAGTGTCGTGTCATTCGCGCCGGTCGCGTCGATCCAGTCCCGCGCGGCACCGGCGAACGTCCGGTCGCGTTCGAGGCGGGAGCGATCCGCGATCTCGTCCGAGGCCACGGCGGAGCCTCCGACGAACGCAGCGGCGACGAGAGCGACCAGCAGCGGCGCGAAGCGGCGCGGAATGAGCACCGCGAGCGCGAGCATCACGGCCGCGCCGACCGCGTAGAGCGTCTCGAACGTGCTCTCCGGGAGCACGTCGCGGAGCCGCTCGAGCGCGATCATCGACGGCGCGTCCGGCGCCGTCGCCGGCGTCGCGACCCGATCGAGGGGAAGCAGGAGCGTCGGGGCGGCGACCGCGATCGCGATGATCGACGTCGCGGGCTGCGGGCGCGGCAGGCCGCGGGCGAGCCAGACCGCGAAGGCGACGAACACGGGGGGCGCGACGGAGAGGAGCTGCCGCTCGGTGACGTGGTCGACGAACCGCGACGCGAAGGCGCTGACCTCGAGCACCGTCACGGCCAGGTAGGCGACGGCGGCGGCCACGAGCGCCCGCGCGCGGACATCGGTCTCCCTGCCCTGGAGCGCATGCCAGGTGAGGACGCCGAGCGCGACGAGCGGGACGGCGATCGTCAGCAGCGCCAGCGAGCCGATGTGCCAGGCGATGGAGCGCGCGACGTCGCCGACCGAGTACGACCCCGCTTCGCCGAGCGGCGCATACGCGCCGAGGAGCTCGCCGACGCCGCCCAGTGCGATCCGCCACCCGATCCATACGAGCGCGAGGGCGCCAAGGGCGGCGAGCGTCGGCCACATCCGTCGGACCGGAGTCGTCGAGCGCTCGAACGCCGCGAGGAGGCCGAGCGCGAGGAGGATCACCGCGACGAAGCCGACCGCCTGGAGCCGCGTGGCGAGCGCGAGCCCGACCGCGCCGAGCAGGAGCGCCTGCCGCGTGAGCGTCGGCTGCCGGAGACACCACGCAAGCGCCCAGACGGCAAGCGTCGCAACCGGGTAGTAGAGAGCCTCGCTCATGAGCAGGCCGCTGTACACGAGACCGGGGATGAGCACCGACAGTCCCGCCGCGACGAGCGACCACCGTGGACCGGCGAGGGGACGCGCCCAGAGGAAGACGGGCACGGCGGTCAGCGACATGAGGAGGGCCTGAAGCAGCTGGACTCCGGTCACGCCGGCGGCGAGGTCGCCGCCGATGAACGGGATGCCGACGACGAGTGGGTAGACGAGGCTGTAGTACGGGACCGGCTCGCCGAGCACCTGGAGGCCGTCTCCCGCGACGAGCGAGCGCCCAAGGAGGCCGTAGAGCTGCTCGTCGGGCGCGATCCAGGGTGCGGCGACGTCGCGCGACAGTGCGAAGCGGACGGCCGTCGACGCGACGACGAGGACGACGAGCCCGGCGATGGAGCGATCGAGACCGCCGCGTGCTCGCACCGTGGAAGCCTGCCAGTGCCGGAGGATGGGCGGTCCGGGAACCTCCGATCTCGCCGTCGCACGCGGCGGCTAGACTGCCCCGACCCTTTAACCCGGTCCAGGGAGGCCGGAAAGGAGACGATGACGACGCAGCACCCACAGTCCCCCGGCCGTGAGGCCGGGCCTTTCGACGAAGGTCGGACGCCGACGCCGGTCCTCGACGCGGACGCGATCTCGAAGTCGCTCTCGCGCATCGCACACGAGCTCATCGAGCGCGCGACCGGGCCGGAACGGGACGGCCTCGAGCAGGTCGCGCTCGTCGGCATCCAGACCCGCGGCGTCCCGCTCGCGTCGCGTCTGCGGCGTCTCGTCGCCGAGCGGAGCGGAGCGGAGCTCGAGCTCGGCGCGCTCGACATCACCTTCCACCGCGACGATGTCCACGTGCGCGACGGCGGTCGCGCGCCCGGACGTCAGCCGGTCGTGCGTGCGACGAGCATCCCGTTCTCCCTCGAGGGCAAGACCGTGGTGCTCGTGGACGACGTGCTCTACACGGGCAGGACGATCCGCGCAGCAATCGACGCGCTGCTCGAGTTCGGGCGGCCCGCGCGCGTCCAGCTCGCCGTGCTCGTCGATCGCGGTCACCGCGAGCTGCCGATCCGGCCCGACTACGTCGGCAAGAACCTGCCGACCGCTCGCACGGAGCGGATCCAGGTCGAGCTCGTCGAGGTGGACGAGGTCGACCGGGTGCTCCTGCTGCGGGAGACGGAGGACTCCGATGTCTGAGCTGCGCCTGCCCGCGCCGCCGCGCCGCCATCTCCTTGCAGTTCGCGACCTCGCAGGCGACGATGTCCAGCGGATCCTGGAGACCGCGCGCGGCATGGCCTCGGCGCTCGACCGCGAGGTCAAGAAGCTGCCGACGCTCCGCGGCCGCACCGTCGTCCATCTCTTCTACGAGTCCTCGACGCGCACGCTCGCGAGCTTCGAGCTCGCCGCGAAGCGCCTCTCCGCGGACACGATGTCGCTGCGCTCGTCCGGCTCGTCCGTGGACAAGGGCGAGTCGCTGAAGGACACGGCGCTCACCCTCTCCGCATACGACCCGGACGTGATCGTCATCCGGCATCCGTCGATCGGCGCCCCCGACCTCGTCTCGCGCGTCACCGAGGCCCACGTCGTGAACGCGGGCGACGGGAAGCACCAGCACCCGACGCAGGCGCTACTCGACCTGTACACGATCCAGGAGGCCCTCGGACGCCTCGAGGGAGTCCACGTCGCGATCGTCGGCGACATCCTTCATTCACGTGTCGCGCGCTCGCTCGTGCAGGCGCTCGAGCTCGTCGGCGCGCATGCGACGATCGTCGGGCCGCCGACGCTGCTTCCACGCGGCATCGAGGTGCTCGGGTGCGACGTGTCGACGGACATCGCGAGCATTGCGGACGCCGAGGTCGTCTACGTGCTCCGCATGCAGCGCGAGCGCATGGAGCCGGGCTCCGCGTTCGTGCCCTCGCTCCGCGAGTTCACGGCGCTGTACGGGATCACGCCGGAGCGCGTGCGCCCCGGACAGGTCGTGATGCACCCCGGGCCGATGAACCGAGGCGTGGAGATCGATCCGCGCGTCGCCGACTCCGAGGCGGCGCTCGTCACCGACCAGGTGCGCTCGGGCCTCGTCGTGCGGATGGCGGTGCTTTACGACCTGCTCACCGTCTCGCCCGCGCGCGTGCCCGAGGCGGTGGAGGTCGCGTGACGCTCTTCTGCCGAAACGGCCGCGGCGACTCGCTCACCGTCACGGGCCGCGTCCTGGCGGCGACGCAGGGCATCGACGAGTGCCTGTCGATCACGGTCGAGAACGGCGTGATCACCGCGATCGAGCCCGCCGCCGCGAGCGAGATCGTCGTCGCGCCGGCATTCGTCGACCCACACGTTCACCTGCGGACGCCCGGCCGCGAGGACGAGGAGACCATCGCCTCCGGCACCGCGGCGGCAGCCGCCGGAGGCTACTGCGCGATCCTTGCGATGCCGAACACCGACCCCGTCGTCGACAGCGCCTCCGTGCTCGGAGCGCTCGTCGAGCGGGCGCAGGAAGAGGCGCTGATCCCCACGGGCTTCATGGCGGCGATCAGCAAGGGCCAGCACGGCGGTGAGCTCACGGAGATGGCGGAGCTCGCGGCAGCCGGCGCGGCCGCATTCACGGACGACGGCCGCCCCGTCGTCTCTGCCGGGTTGCTCCGCCGCGCGCTCCAGTACAGCGAGCTCGCGGGTCGCCCGCTGGCGCTCCACTGTGAGGATCCCGACCTCTCCAGGGGCGGGCACGCGCACGAGGGCACGGTTGCCGCGGAGCTCGGGCTCGGTGGGTATCCCTCCGTCGCCGAGAGCGTCATGGTCGAACGCGATCTGGCTCTCGCCGAGTTCGAGGCGCGGCCGCTGCACGTGATGCACATGTCCGCGCGCGAGTCGGTCGAGGCCCTGCGCGCGGCGCAGGCTGCGGGCATGGCCGCCACGGGCGAGGTGACGCCGCATCACCTGTGCCTCACGGACGAGGCGGTTCGCTCACTCGATCCCAACGTGAAGATGAACCCGCCGCTGCGCGCCGAGGACGACCGCCGAGCGCTGGTGGACGCACTCCGCGACGGCACCATCGCGGCGGTCGCAACCGATCACGCGCCGCACGCGGTCCACGAGAAGGAGGTGCCGTTCGAGGAGGCACCGTTCGGCGTGACGGGGCTGGAGACCGCGTTCTCCGCGCTCTACACGTACCTGGTTGCGCCCGGAGTCGTTTCGCTCGAGACGGTTCTCGAGCGGATGTCGTCCGGCCCGGCGCGTGCGCTCGGGCTTCCCGAGCCGCGGATCGAGGTAGGAGCGCGCGCGAACCTCGTCCAGCTCGACCTCGCCGCCGAGTGGCAGGTCGACGCCGGGTCGTTCCGCTCGCGCTCGCAGAACTCGTGGCTGCTCGGGCAGACGCTCACGGGGCGGGTCGTCCGCACCGTCGCCGACGGGCGAGAGGTGTTCGCGGCGTGACCCTTGTGGCTCAGAGCCACAAGGCCGGGTATCTCGTCCTCGAGGACGGGGCGGTCTTCCGCGGCAGATCGGTCGCCGCCGATGGCGTCGTGTTCGGCGAGGCCGTGTTCACCACGGCGATGACCGGCTACCAGGAGACCGTCACCGATCCGAGCTACGCGGAGCAACTCGTGTGCTTCACGGCGCCGATGGTGGGGAACTACGGCGTCTCCGAGGAGCGGAGCGAGTCGAGCGACCCGCACGCGCGTGCGGCGATCATGCGCCGGCTGGGCGGGCCCGAGTGGGCGGATTGGCTGCGCGGGCACGGGCTCGTCGGGCTCGAGGACGTCGACACGCGAGCGCTCGTCTTGAAGCTGCGCGACGCCGGCGCCATGCGCGCAGCCGCGGTCGCGGACGAGGGCGAGTTACCCGTCGCCGAGGCGCTCGAACAGGTCCGCGCGCAGCCGCCGATGGAGGGCCAGGCGCTCGTCGCGGCCGTGTCGGCGAAGGAGCCGTACTCGCTCGGCGATCCGGACGGCGTCCGCGTCGCGGTCGTCGACTACGGGACGAAACGCTCGATCCTGCGCCGACTCGAACGAGCGGGCGCCTCGGTGACCGTGCTCCCGCACTCGGTGGATGCCGACGAGCTCGCGACATACGACGGAGTCGTCCTCTCGAACGGGCCGGGCGACCCGGAGCCGCTGCGCGACGAGGTCGAGACCGTGCGCGGGCTGATAGGACGCACGCCGATCCTCGGGATCTGCCTCGGGCACCAGCTCCTCGGCCTCGCCACCGACCACCGCACGTTCAAGCTGCCGTTCGGCCATCGCGGCGCGAACCACCCCGTGCTCGAGCGCGGTACGGGCCGCGTGCTCGTCACGAGCCAGAACCACGGCTTCGCGGTCGAGCCGTCCGACGAACGCGAGGCGACGCACGTCTCACTCTATGACGGCACGGTCGAGGGGTTCGACTTCCCGGATCTCCGCGCACGCTCGGTCCAGTTCCATCCGGAGGCAGGCCCGGGGCCGCACGACGCGTGGCACATCCTCGGATCGTGGGTCGAGGAGCTCCAGCGCTAGTGCCGGCGCGCCGCGACATCGAGAGCGTCTGCGTGATCGGCTCCGGGCCGATCGTCATCGGCCAGGCCTGCGAGTTCGACTACGCCGGCTGCCAGGCGCTGAAGGTGCTTCGCGAGGACGGGTACCGGACGATCGTCGTCAACTCGAACCCGGCGACGATCATGACGGACCCGGGCTTCGCCGACCGGACGTACATCGAGCCGCTCGACCCCGCAAGCGTCGCATCCGTGCTCGAGCGCGAGCGGCCCGACGCCCTGCTGCCGACTCTCGGCGGCCAGACGGCGCTCAACCTCGCGATAGAGCTCGCGGAGGGCGGCGTCCTCGACGAGCTCGGCGTCGAGCTCATCGGCGCACCCGTCGACGTGATCCGCAGGGCGGAGGACCGGGAGGAGTTCCGGCAGGCCGTCATGAGCTGCGACCTCGAGGTACCGACGTCGAGGATCGTGACCTCGCTCGACGAGCTGGACGGCCTCGAGCCGCCGCTCGTGGTTCGCCCCGCGTTCACGCTGGGCGGGCACGGCGGCGGATTCGTCGAGGACCTCGCAGCACTGCGTACGCAGGTGCAGCGCGGCCTTGCGGAGTCCCCGATCGGCCAGGTTCTCGTCGAGGAGTCCGTGCGCGGCTGGGACGAGTTCGAGCTCGAGGTCATGCGCGACCGCATCGACAACGTCGTCATCGTCTGCTCGATCGAGAACCTCGATCCGATGGGCGTGCACACCGGCGACTCGGTCACCGTCGCGCCCCAGATGACGCTCTCGGACGAGGCCTACCAGGAGCTTCGCGACGCGGCCGCCGCGGTCATTCGGGCAGTCGGGGTCGAGACAGGCGGCTCGAACATCCAGTTCGCGCGCCACCGCGAGACAGGGGAGCTGCGCGTGATCGAGATGAACCCCCGGGTCTCGCGGTCGTCCGCGCTCGCCTCGAAGGCCACGGGCTATCCGATCGCGAAGGTCGCCGCGAAGCTCGCCGTCGGCTACACGCTGGACGAGATCCCGAACGACCTCACGAAGACGACCCCGGCAAGCTTCGAGCCGACCCTGGACTACGTCGTCGTCAAGTTCCCGCGCTTCGCCTTCGAGAAGTTCCCCGGCGCCGATCCGACGCTCGGAACGCAGATGAAGTCCGTCGGCGAGACGATGGGCATCGGCAGGACCTTCGGCGAGGCGCTGCTCAAGGCTCACGGCTCACGCGAGCTCGAGCACGGCTCTCCGACGCCGTGGCAAAGCCTCGACGACGAGCACCTGCCCGCGGATCTCCATCCCTGGTTCCGCAAGCAGATCGAGCTCGCGCGCGCGGAGCTGGAGTCGGGCGACATCGCGCGCGCGAAGCGGGCGGGGTGGGGCGACGACACGGTGGGAGCGCAGCTTGGCCTGACCGGTCTCGAGGTGCGCCGGCTCCGCCACGAGCAGGGCATTCGCCCCGCATACCGGCGCGTCGACTCCTGCGCGGGCGAGGTCGATGCCGCCTCGAACTACTTCTACTCGACCTGGGGCGAGGAGGACGAGGCCGCTCCGTCGGGCGACAAGCCGCGCGTCGTGATCCTCGGATCCGGGCCGAACCGAATCGGGCAGGGCATCGAGTTCGACTACTGCTGTGTGCACGCCGCTCAGACCTTCCGGTCGCTCGGCTACGAGGCAGTCATGGTCAACTGCAACCCGGAGACGGTCTCGACGGACTACGACACCTCGGACCGGCTCTACTTCGAGCCGCTCTCTCCGGAGGAGGTGCTCGCGGTCTGCGACCGGGAGCAGCCGGTCGGCGTCGTGACGCAATTCGGCGGCCAGACCCCGCTCCGACTAGCTCGGCACATCGAGGAGGCGGGTTACAAGATCCTCGGGACGCCGCACGCGGCGATCGACCTCGCGGAAGATCGTGAGCGGTTCGGGTCGCTCGCGAGCGAGCTCGGCATCCGCTGCCCGCCGTGGGCGATCGTCATCGGCGCCGACGAGGCGATCGCCGCAGCCGATGGGATCGGCTACCCGGTCCTCGTCCGGCCGTCGTACGTGCTCGGCGGGCGCGCGATGCGCATCTGTTACGACGACATGGAGCTCGAGTCGGCGATGGCGGCGGTGCACGGGCCCGTGTTGCTCGACCGTTTCGTCGAGCATGCGATCGAGCTCGACGTGGACGCGCTGTGCGACGGGGAGGAAGTCCTCATCGGCGCGGTCATGCAGCACGTCGAGGAGGCGGGCGTGCATTCCGGCGACTCCGCATGCGTGCTTCCGGCGCCGTCGTTGACGCTCGCTGCCGCGCTCGAGGTCGAGCACATCGTGCGGCGCCTCGGGCCTGCGCTCGGCGTCGTCGGGCTCTTGAACGTCCAGCTCGCGATCGCCGACAACACCGTGTACGTGCTCGAGGCGAATCCCCGCGCCTCGCGCACGGTCCCGTTCGCAAGCAAGGCGATCGGCGTGAACCTCGTCGACGCGGCCTGCAGGCTGGCAGCGGGACAGAAGCTGAGCGATCTCGCGCTGGGCGTTCCCAGGCCGACGCAGGTGAGCGTGAAGGCTGCCGTCCTGCCGTTCTCTCGGTTCCCGGGCGCCGATCCGGTCCTCGGCCCCGAGATGCGCTCGACGGGCGAGGTCATGGCGAGCGCGGCCGACCTCCCGACCGCCTTGGCAAAGGCGGAGCGGGCCGCCGGAAGGCCGCTTCCGACCTCGGGCACGGCGTTCCTCTCCGTGCGCGACGAGGACAAGCCAGCGGCCGTGCCCGTCGCGGCGGCGCTGGCGGGACTCGGATTCGAGCTCGTCGCCACCGAGGGAACGGCTCGCACGCTGGGGGCAGCCGGTCTCGAAGTCGACGTGATCGCGAAGGTGGCCGATGCGCTGTCGGATGCGGACACCGTCGTCGATCTCGTGCGCCGCGGACGCTGCGACCTCATCGTCAACACGCCGCAGGGAAGCGCGACTCGCGCGGACGGCTACCTCATCCGCGAGGCGGCGCTCGTCGCGCGGGTTCCCTGCATCACGACGATCTCCGGGGCCGCCGCGGCCGTGCACGCGATCGCGAACGCGCGCGCGGAGTCGGCACTGTCGCTCCAGGAACGGATCGGGATCCAGGCGTGAGCCTTGTGGCTCAGAGCCACAAGGCGCTCACCGAGCTGCCGGCTCGCGAGTTGCTGTCCGTGCGCGGGACCGACGCCGTCGGGCGGTACACGCTCCTCCGCGTCGAGCGGGGCGGTCTCGAGCCCGGGGCTCCCGGGCAGTTCTTCATGCTGGAGGCCCCGGGGCGCGTGCTCCCTCGCCCGATGAGCCTCTGCCTCGCGCCGGAAGGGGAGCTCGCGTTCCTCGTCGACCCGATCGGCCCCGGGACACGCTCGCTCTGCGCGCTCGCCGCGGGCGACGCGATCCACGTGCTCGGACCCCTCGGCACCGGTTTCGATCTCTCGGTCGAGCGCCCGCTGCTCGTCGGTGGCGGAATCGGGATCGCGCCGCTCCCCTATCTGTCCGAGGCGCTGGGCCATCCGCCGGCGCTGCTCGGCTTCCGGAGCAACGAGCACGCGGCTGCGGCCGCGCTGCTCCCGCAGGCCGACGTGGCGATCGAGCCGCGATTCGTGACCGAGCTTCTGCCGGAGGACCCCGGAGACGTTCTCGCCTGCGGTCCCGAGCCGATGCTCGAGGCGCTCGCGGTGCTCGTGCCGGGCGCGCAGCTCGCCTGGGAGGCACCGATGGCCTGCGGATACGGCGCCTGTTACGGCTGCGTCGTCGAGATCGGCGACCACTACGAACGCCTCTGTGTGTCCGGGCCGGTACTCCGAAGCCGATGACGATGCCGATCCTCAACGCGAGCGGATGCCTCGATGCGCTCACGGCGCCCTCCGTCGCGCAAAGCCTCGATGCGTTCGTGACGAAGACCGTCACCCCGCTCCCGCGCGAGGGAAACCCGCCGCCGCGCATCGCCGAGACGGAGCACGGGATGGTGAACTCGATCGGGCTCCAGAACCCTGGAATCGACGTGTTTCTCGACGACGTCCTGCCCCGCCTGAGCGCGCTCGGAGTCCCGATCTGGGTCTCCGTGGGCGGATTCTCCGCCGCCGACTACGCCTCGACCTGCGAACGCCTGGACGAGCGCGAAGAGGTCGCGACCATCGAGCTGAACCTCTCGTGCCCGAACGTCGAGGAAGCGCCGGAGACGTCCGCCGTGCTCGTGCAGGCTGCACGCGCAGCTACGCGAAAGCCCCTCTACGCGAAGCTCTCGCCCGCATCCTGGGACGTCGCCGAGAACGCACGCGCTGTCGTCGACGCGGGTGCCGACGCTCTGTCCTTGGTCAACACGATTCGCGGGCTCGCGCTCGACCCGCGAACGCGCTCGCCGCGCCTCGGACGAGGAGCGGGCGGCTACTCAGGCCCGGCCCTGAAGCCGATCGCCCTGGCGTGCGTCCACGCATGCGCCTCGGCGATCTCGGTGCCCATCGTCGGCATGGGTGGAGTCGCGAGCGGAGCGGACGCGAAGGAATTTGCGGGGGTCGGCGCGACCGGCGTCGCGCTCGGAACGATCCTGTTCTCGGACCCGGCGGCGCCGACGAGGGTCCGACGCGAGCTCGAGCACGATGCCAGGGCTGCCCGCTGACGGCGGAGCGGGCGCGGGAGAGCACGATCGTCCCCGCCGAGCTCCGTCTGTCGTCTAGTCTGCAGATCGGACAACTTAAAAAGTCCTGCAAATAGCCCGAAAAGTTCCTGCTTGACGCGGGGAGCGATGTTGCTAGACTCGTGCGGCTCATGGTCACGTCGAAGACGCACGCCCAGGCGCCCGCCCGATCGCTCGACCAGCGAATGGAAGCGCTCCAAAGGGCAAACGACGTGAGAGTCCGTCGGGCGCAGCTCAAGCGGGACCTCAAGGCGGGGGACGTCCATATCGAGGAGATCCTCCTGACGCCGCCCGAGTTCGTGTCGACCGCGAAGGTCTTCGACATGCTCATGGCGGTCCCCAAGTTCGGGCGCGTGAAGGCGGCTCGGCTGCTCAACACGTGCCGGATCAGCCAGTCCAAGACCGTCGGCGGTCTGTCCGAGCGCCAGCGCACCGAGCTCGTCGACCTCTTCAACCACCGCGCCTAACCCGACGGTGCCTTCGAGGCCCGTCTTCGTCGTCACCGGCCCGTCGGGCGCGGGCAAAGGCACGCTGATCAAGGGCCTCGTCGAGCGGATCCCGGCTCTCGAGGTCGCGGTGTCCGCGACGACCCGTCCGCAGCGGCCCGGAGAAGAGGACGGACGCGAGTACTGGTTCCTGAGCGACGAGGAGTTCGAGCGCCGCGTGCAGGCAGGGGACTTCCTCGAGTATGTCCCATACGTCTCGGGCAAGCGCTACGGCACGTTGAAGTCCGAGATGGAGCGGATCGCGGAGGAAGGGCGTGTCTGCGTGCTCGAGCTGGAGCTGGACGGTGCGCTGAACGTGCAGGAAGAGGTCGAGGGGAGCGTCACGATCTTCATCGCGGCCGACCTGGCCGAGCTCGAGCGCCGGCTGCGCGACCGCGCGACCGAGAGCACGGGTGAGATCGGCGAGCGGATAGAGCTGGCGCGCAAGCAGTTCACACAGGCGCACCGCTTCCGCTACATGGTGCGAAACGACGATCTCGAGCGGGCGACAGCGGCTCTCACGGCGATCGTCGAATGCGAGCTGTCGCTCGCAGGTACCATGAGCCGCCCATGATTCATCCCCGCATAGACGAACTGCTCGGGAAGGTCGATTCCCGGTACGCCCTCGTGATCGTCGCGGCCAAGCGCGCGCGGCAGATCAACAACTATCACCACCAGCTCGGCGAGGGCATGGGCTTCGAAGAAGCCCCACCGCCGCTGATCGAATCCCGCTCGAAGAACTACCTCACGATGTCGATGGAGGAAGTCGCGAGCGGCAAGATCACGTACAAGTACCCGCCCGTCTAGCCGGAGACCGCCTATGGCACGCATCCTGGTCGGCGTCACCGGCGGGATCGCGTCCTACAAGGCGTGCACCCTCGTGCGCCTGCTCGTGAGAGCGGGTCACGACGTGTACCCCATGGTGACGGAGGCGGCTGCGCGCTTCGTCGCGCCCGAGACCTTCTTCGCCCTCGCCCGCACGTCGCCGCGCGAGGGCTCGTACCCGCACCTCGAGCGCTCCGACCTGCTGGTCATCGCGCCGCTCACGGCCAACACGCTCGCACGCCTCGCGCACGGGCTCGCGGACGACGTCCTCACGGAGGCGGCACTTGCACACGACGGCCCGCTCGTCGTCGCGCCGGCGATGAACGTGCGCATGTGGGCGCATCCCGCGACGCAGGCGAACGCGCAGACGCTTCGCGCACGTGGCGTGGTGTTCGTAGGGCCGGCGGAGGGGGAGCTCGCCGAGGGCGAGTCGGGGCCCGGGAGGATGGCCGAGCCGGAGGACATCGTCGAGGCCGTCGAGCGGGAGCTATCCGGTCCCTCCGGCGCACTGGCCGGTCGACAGGTTCTCGTGTCCGCAGGGGGCACGCGGGAGCAACTCGACGCGGTGCGCTTCCTCGGCAACCGCTCGTCGGGGCGCATGGGCGTCGCCGTGGCCGAGGAGGCCCGTCGGCGCGGGGCAGAAGTGACGCTCCTGGCGGCCAATCTCGCGGTTCCGACGCCATTCGGGGTGACCGTCGTCGACACGCCCACCGCCGCCGACCTCGAGCGGGAGGCACTGGCGCGCGGGGACGCGGACGTCATCGTCATGGCCGCCGCGGTCGCCGACTACCGGCCGGCAGCACCCGAGACGGAGAAGCGCCCGAAGGACGGCGCTCCCTGGACGGTCGAGCTCACACCGACGACCGACGTTCTCGCGGCGCTTGGAGCCGGTCGGACGCCACAGCAGGTGATCGTCGGCTTCGCCGCGGACGGCGCGGGCGCCGGGCTCGAGCGAGCGCGCGAGAAGCGGGAAGCGAAGGGCGCGGACCTCATCGTCTTCAACGACATCAGCCGCTCGGACATCGGGTTCGACACCCTCGAGAACGAGGTCGTGCTCGTGTCAAACGGGTCCGAGCAGCACGTTGCGAGGGCGCCGAAGAGCCGCATTGCCGCGGCCGTGCTGGACGAGGTGGAAAGGATCATCGCGGAGCGATGACCGAGGGAGCGGCGGCACCCCAAGAGCAGGCGGCGGCCCTGCGCAACGCCTCCGCCGCCGACGTCGTCGAGCGCGTGGTCGCGAATCTCGAGCGTGCCGTGCGCGCGCCGCACGAGACGCTCGAGCTCTGCGTCCTGTGCCTCCTCGCCGAGGGGCACGTGATCATCGAGGACTTCCCGGGAGTGGGGAAGACCGTGCTCGCAAAGTCCCTTGCCCGCTCGCTGCACCTCACGTTCTCCCGGCTCCAGTTCACGCCGGACCTCCTCCCGAGCGACGTGACGGGCGTCAACGTCTTCAACCAGAAGACGAACGAGTTCGAGTTCCGGCCCGGCCCGGTCTTCGCGAACGTGCTCCTCGTGGACGAGATCAACCGCGCCTCGCCGAAGACGCAGTCGGCCCTCCTCGAGGCCATGCAGGAGTGCCAGGTGACGATCGACGGCGAGACGTACGCCATCGAGCTCCCGTTCCTCGTGGTCGCAACCCAGAACCCGATCGAGTACGAGGGGACGTACCCGCTCCCCGAGGCGCAGCTCGACCGGTTCACGGCGCTTCTCTCGCTCGGCTATCCGCCGCTCGCCGAGGAGGCGCGGATGCTCGAGGAGCAGACCACCGATCCTCCGCTCGACGACCTCCAGGCGGTGGCGACGCGGGAGGACGTCCTCGCGGCTATCGACGCCGCACGCCGCGTGTTCGTCGAGGAGAGCGTCAACCGCTACGTCGTCACGCTCCTGCGGCACACGCGCGCGAGCTCGCAGCTCGCGCTCGGGGCGAGCCCGCGGTCGGGCATCGCGCTTCTCCGCATCGCGAAAGCGCGCGCCGTTGCCCGCGGCCGCGACTTCGTGCTCCCCGAGGACATTCAGAGCGTCGCGGTCGCGGTCCTTGCGCACCGGCTGATCCCCGCGCCGGAGGCACGGACGGCTGGCGCCGACGCGGTGGACGCGGTTCGCCGGGCGCTCGACGAGACACCGGTTCCGGTGTGATGCGGCGCGGCGGGGCACTGGTCCTCGGCGGGGTCGTGCTCGCAGCCGCGATCGTCTTCGCGTCCCGCCCGCTCGGCGTGGCCGGCCTGGGGCTCCTGCTGGCGGCGCTGGTCGCACGCCTGTGGGTCGCTCTGGCGGGCAGCCCTGTCGACCTCCGCGCGACGATCGCGCCGGATCCGGCGACGGAAGGCGACGAGGTCACGCTGCGGATCGAGGCGCGCAGAGGGTCTCGCCTCCCTCTCGGCTCTGCCGTCGTCGTCGGAAGGATCGAGGGCGTCGGGCCGTACGAGTGCCGCCTCCGGAGCCACGACAGCCGCTTGACGGGCGAGCTTCCGCTCGGAGCGCTTCCGAGAGGCAGGTTCGAGAGCGACGACGCGCACATCGAGCTCCGCGACCCGCTCGGGCTCGAGGTTCGCTCGCGGCCGCTGGGAATCGCGGTCAGCGCGCTCGTGCAGCCACGGCTCGTGGCGCTCCGAACGCTGTTCGACGACAGGGGCAGGCTGCCCGGTGAGAGCCGGCGGTTCCTCCTGCGGCGGCCGTCGGGTTTCGATTTCCACTCGGTGCGGGAGTACGAGCAGGGCGAGTCTCTGCGGCGCGTCCACTGGCCGACGACGGCCCGCCGCGGCCGGCTGATGGTGAAGGAGCTCGAGGACTCGCCGCGCGAGTCCCTCGTGGTCCTCCTCGACTGCGACCCCGCAGGCGATGCGGGGACGTCGCCGGAGTCGAGCTTCGACGCGGCGGTGCGGGCAGCGGGGTCGATCCTCCGCGCTCACGTCGCTCGAGGACGCCGAAGCGGGCTCGTCACGACCGCCCAGGCCGACTGCGTGACGCCGGCGTCCTCCCTCGACGGCGAGTTCGGCTCGGTACTGAGCGCCCTCGCCGCGGTGCGGGCGAGCGCAGCCTGTGATCTCGCGCGGTTCCTCGAGCGGCCGCCGAGGGGCGTCGACCACGCACCCGAGCTCGTCGTCGTGACGGCGACCCGGAGCCCCGCGGCCGCGAGGCGGTTGCTCGAGTTGGCGAGCCGCCGTGCGGTCGCCGTCGTGTGGATCGACGCGCCGAGCTACGCGGGCCGGCCGACCAGGGCGGTACCGGCGGTCTTGCAGCTGTCCGCGGCCGGAATCCCGATCGCGGTGGTGCGACACGGGGACGATCTCGCGACCGCGCTCGAAGCGTCCCGCGGGGAGGCGCGTGCGAGTGGCTAGCTCGGCTGCCCGGACGCTCGCCGCCGCGGCGCTTCCGGCCGTGGCGATCGTCGTGTCCTGGGGCCGGCTCGAGGACCCGAGGCTGTCGGGAGAGCTCCTGCTGGTGGCGGCGCTCGCGCTGCTGCCCGCGTTCGCGCGCGGGACGCCGGCCCGAGTGGTCCTCCTCCTCGCCTCACTGGCGGCTGCGACGTGGGTCGTGTTCGGCTCCCAACCCTGGGAGCTCCTGCCGTATCGGGACCAGCGCGTCCTCGGGCCGCTGCTCGACGCGTTCGGGGAGGGGGTCGGCGACTACTACGACGTCTTGCTGCCGTTCGATCCGTCTCGTCGACCGGAAATGCACGGCGTGTTGGCCCTGGCGGTCTTCGGCTTCGCCGCGGCTATTGCGTTGCTCGTCGCTGCGCGCCAGCCGCTTGCGGCTGCGGCGGTCACGATCGCCGGTGCCGGTTGGCCCGCGACCCTGCTCGACGACGCCGCGGTCGCCGTCGGAACGCTCGCCCTTGCGGGGGCGCTCTCGATCGCCCTCGTGCTGCGCGCACGCTCGCTGCGGACGCTCGTCGGAGGCCTCGTCGTCGCTGCCCTGGTGGTCGGCGGGGCAGCGTGGGTCTCCTCCGCTACCTCGTTCACGCGCGAGGCGGTCGTCGACTGGCAAGCGTGGAACGTGCGCGGTCCTGCGCCGCGGGCGCTCGGCGTTCGTTTCGTCTGGGAGGCGCGGTACGACGGGATCGCCTTCCCGCCGACCACCACCGAGGTTCTGCGCATCACCGGCACGGACCGCGCGCAGTACTGGCGGGCGTCGACGCTCGACGAGTTCATCGCGGATCGCTGGTTCGAGGATCCTTCAGTCGTCCGAACGCGGGGGGAAGGTGGACGGCTCGTCCTCGACGATCTTGCGCCGGCGGGCGCACGTGACGAGAGCACCTGGCTCGAGCAGCGCGTCGAGGTGAGGGCGCTCGTGGACGACCGGCTCGTCGCAGCGGGCACGCCGGTTTCGATCGACGCGCCATCCCTGGGAACGCTCTTCACATTCGCGGGCGGAATGGTGCGCGCACAGAGGACGCTGCCGAGAGGCACGCGGTACAAGGTCTGGAGCTACGTCCCGGATCCCGCCCCGGAGGCGCTCCTGAGGGCGAAGGCCCGGTATCCGCAGGCGGCGCGTCGGTATCTCGCGCTCTGGGGCCGGGAGCTGCCGCGCTTCGGAGCGCCGAACCGGGCGCGACGCGTGGACGCGATCCTCGACGACCCTTCCTATGCCGATCTCGGCGCGTACAGGCCGCTCTACGAGCGCGCGCGCCTCCTCACGCAAGGCGCGAAGTCCCCGTACGCCGCCGTGCTGGCGCTCGAGTCGTGGCTCCGGCAGCGCGGTGGGTTCGTCTACGACGAGCGGCCGCCGGTAAGCGACCGGCCCGCGCTGATCAACTTCGTGACGACCAGCCGCGCGGGGTACTGCCAGCACTTCGCCGGGGCGATGGCCGTCATGACGCGCCTGCTCGGCATCCCATCTCGTGTCGCGGTCGGCTTCACGAGCGGCCATCTCCAGGACGGAGCCTGGGTCGTGAGCGACCACGACGCGCACGCCTGGGTCGAGGTGTGGTTCCCGGACCACGGTTGGGTGCCTTTCGACCCGACGCCCGGACGCGGAACGTTCTCCACGTCCTACTCGTTCGCGTCCGACTCGCCGGCCACGGTCGCGGCGCTGCGGCGGGGGAGCCTGAGCGACGTCGTCCGCGCCGAGGAGCGCGCGGATCTCGTCCAGGGCCTCGACGCGCCCGGCGCAGAATCCGGAAACGACCGGCCCTCGATCCTCACCATCGGGCTGGCGCTCGCCGCGCTCGGGGCCGTGGCGATCGGCCTCGTGAAGTGGCTCAGGCGCAGGGTCGGCTATCTCACGAACGATCCGCGACGCGTCGCAGCCGCCACACGAAACGAGCTCGAGTGGTTCCTCCGGGACCAGGGCGTCGCGGTCCCGCGGAGCGCGACGCTCGAGGATCTCCGACGCGCAGTCGGCGAGAAGCTCGGGTTCGACGCAGGACCGTTCGTGGCGCAGGCGGGACGCGCGCGCTTCGGAGCTCCGGCCGACACGCGCCTTGCGGCGAGGCGTGCCCGTCAGGAGCTTCAGTCGCTGCTCCGGGCCGTGCGAGGGGAGCTGTCCGTCGTGGCCCGAGTGCGAGGGTTCGTGTCGCTCCGCTCGCTGCGCGGCTGGCAATGATGAGAGGCGAGAGGTGAGTGAGACCTACGACTTCTTCCAGCAGGGCCGCGGCCACATGCGGGAGGGCCGCAACGCGCAGGCGACCGTCGCTCTCGAGAAGGCGAAGCGCCGCGAGCCGAGCTCGCGCTCGATCCGCGAGGCGCTCGGCATCGCGTACTTCCGGCTCGGCCGCTTCGCCGAGGCGGAGGCCGAGTTCCGAGTCCTCGTCGAGCTTGCGCCCTCGGACGAGTTCGCGCACTACGGTCTCGCGCGATCGCTCGTGAACCAGGGGAAGCAGGACGAGGCCAAGCCACACATCAAGCTCGCCCGCTCGCTGCGGCCGCGTACCGATCCCGTAGACCAGCTCGAGCCTGAGACGCCTCAGGAGAGCTAGCGTGGGTCGCCGACGACGCGCTTGATCTCGGCGGCCGTCGTGACGCCTTCCAGACAGAGCCGGACGCCGTCGTCGAACAGGGGCCGCATGCCGGATGCGACGGCTGCCCGCTGAAGCTCGACCGTGGAGGCGCCGCCCGCGATCAGCTCGCGGAGCTCCTCCGTGAAGGTCAGCACCTCGAAGAGCGCGATGCGCCCCTTGTAGCCCGTCCCGCCGCACGCTGCGCAGCCCACGCCGCGTGCGAGCTTGCGTCGGCCCGCCCTCTCCGTCGGCCGGCCCAGTGCGACGAGATCGGCCTTGGTCGCGCGGTACGTCTCCTTGCAGTCGACACAGACGCGCCGGGCGAGCCGTTGCGACACGAGGCATGTCAAGGTCGCCGCCAGGAGCCCGGGCTCGACTCCCATGTCCGTGAAGCGCCGCACCGCCGAAGCGGCTGTCTGCGAGTGGATCGTGGAGCACACGAGGTGGCCCGTCATCGCCGCCCGGACGGCGATCTGCGCCGTCTCCTCGTCGCGGATCTCGCCGACGAGGATGACGTCGGGATCGGAACGGAGGATCGTCCGGAGTCCGCGGGCGAACGTGAGCCCGGCCCGCGGGTTGACCTCGACTTGGTCGATCCCGGCCGTCATGTACTCGACCGGGTCCTCGATGGTCATGAGCGTGCGCTCCGGCGTGTTCAGCTCGTGCAGGGCCGCGTAGAGCGTCGTCGTCTTCCCGCTTCCCGTCGGCCCGCACGTGATGACGGCGCCGAACGGCTGGCTGATCGCGCTCCGGATCGCCTCCTCCGTCTCCGGGTCGAGATCCAGCTCCGCGAGCGAGCGCGGCGCCGAAGCCTGGTTCAGCACGCGCAGCGTGATCTTCTCGCCGAACTTCGTGGGCAGGACTGCGATGCGGAGGTCGACCGTGTGCCCGCCCGTGCGCACGGCGACACGCCCGTCCTGCGGCGCTCGTCGCTCGGCGATGTCGAGCCGGCCCATGACCTTCAGCCGCGTCGTCACGGCCGCCTGCTGGGAGTTCTGGATGGTTCCAATCCGGCGCACGACGCCGTCGACGCGCGCGCGAACCTCGAGCGCGCGGAGCTGCGGCGTGAAGTGGATGTCCGACGCGCCGAGCGCGAGCGCGCGCTGGATCGTCTTGTTCACCTGAGCGACGGCAGGCGCGTCGCCGTTGGACTCGTGCATGTCGACGATGCCGGCCGCGTCGTTCGGCTCCTCGCCGTCCTCGACGACGTCCACCGACTCCTGATGCACGAAGGAGATTGCGGCGTCGATCGCGTCGGGCGGCGCGATCCCGAACCGGATCGGGACGCCGAGGGCGAGCCTGAGCTCGTCCCAGTGCAGCACGTTCGTGGGGTCGGCAACCGCGACCAGGAGCGAATCGTCGGGGAGGAAGCCCATCGGCAGCGCCGAGTAGCGGCGCGCGAGCGCTTCGGGCAGGAGCGCGGCCGCGGCGATGTCGACCTCGGACTCACCGAGCTCGACGAGCGGCATCTCGACCTGCTCGGCGAGGAGGCGGGCCACCTGGGTACGCGTGATCGTCCCCTTCTCGACGAGGATCTCGCCGAGTCGCTTACCCGTCCCGCTCTGCTCCGCGAGCGCGAGCTCGAGCTCTTCCTCGGTGAGCAGGCCGTCGCGGACGAGCAGCGACCCGAACTTCGGCCACGGCTGTTGTGCGGCTTCCATCCGGACGAATATCGGCTTCGCAAGTGCTCGGCGTGAGCCGTACGCACAATGGCGCGATGCGGGCGGTGATCCAACGCGTGGGAGAGGCCTCCGTCACCGTCGACGAGAGCGTCGTCGGCGCCACCGGGCCGGGGGTCGTCGTGCTCCTCGGCGTGGCGCGAGGCGACGGCGAGGAGGAGGCGCGCAGGCTCGCGGGCAAGGTCGCGAGGCTGCGGATCTTCGGGAACGAGGAAGGTCGGTTCGACCGCTCGCTCCTCGACGTTCAGGGGGAGGCGCTCGTCGTGAGCCAGTTCACCCTCATCGCGGATAGCAGGCGTCAGAAGGGAACTCGGCCCGACTTCTCGGAGGCGGCGCGCCCCGAAGTGGCAGAGCCCCTGTACGAGGAGTTCATCGAGGCCCTTCGACGGGAAGGTGTTCCGGTGCAGACGGGCGTGTTCGGAGCGCGCATGGAGCTCTCCCTCGTCAACGATGGACCGGTCACGATCGTCCTCGACGTCTGAGGATCGCTACTCCCACCAGAAGACTTCGCCGAGCATCACGAAGAGGACGAGCGCGGGAAACACGCAGAGTGGCAGCCAGAGCAGTGCCCAGCGTTCGCGCTGGACCCTCGCGACGATGGCCAGCACGAACGCGGCGAGCGAGCCCAATACGCCGACCGACGTGATGGCCGCAAGGAGCATCCCGAGCCAGGTGTCCTCGATTCCACCCTCTCCTCCGACGGCATACGCGCTCGCGATGATTGCGATTGACGATGCAAATGCGGCCCCGAACCCAGCCGACAGCCCTACCGCCCACCGAGCAAGACGACTGTGCGAGTGTCCCTGACCGGAAGGCATGGACACCCGACGTGGAGCGGGAGCGACAACCATCAGAGTCCACCTCCTTCCGTCTCCAGCATCCCTCGGTACGGGCGCTGCGGCATCGGTAGTCGTGGGAAGCGTCCGCTGCGGCTATCTACCGACGCGGCATCCAGTGGACACTCGCGCTGGACACGCGGAAGGGGAACCGGCCGAGCTTCACCGATGCGGCCGACCCCGCGGAGGCGGAGGTGCTGTACGAGACGTTCTGCGACGTGCTCGCCGGCGAAGGCGTCCCGGTGACACGCGGCGTGTTCGGCGCCCGCATGGAGGTCGCGCTCGTGAACGACGGGCCGGTGACCATCGTGCTCGAGGCGTAGACGCCCGTGCCGCTATCGTCGAGCGCATGGGAGCGCGCTCGGCGACGGCCATCCTCTACGCCGGCGACGCAGTGGCATCGGCTGGCTGGTACGGGAAGCTCGGCTTCGAGATCGAGTTCACGCACCGCTTCGACCACCACTCACCGCTCTTCCTCGGGCTCGTGTCGGACGACGCGCGGATCATGCTCTCGGAGCACAGCGGAGACGCCGTGCCGAACGGTCTGCTGTACGTCCGCGTCGACGATCTCGATGTCGCTGCGGCCGCCGTCGGCGTCGAGGCGGAGGGCCAGGAGTGGGGAATCCGCGAGGCGCACGCGGTCGACCCGGGCGGGAACCGTGTGCGGATCGCCCAGCACGAGGAGCCGCCTTCGAGCTGAGCCAAGCCGGGGGACGGTGCTATCCTTCGGCCACCACATTTCACCTGCTTGGAGAAATGGGCGCTTCGCGCCCGTTTTTTTTGAGAGGAGCCAAGAACGCCGCCCATGAGCACCACGTACGCCCGTGAACGCACGCTTCAGGACGAGATCGCACCTGCGGTCGAGCGCACCGTGCCGGGTGTCGAGGTGCTGGCCGTGGAGCTGCTCTCGCCGAGCCGGTTTCGGGTCTACATCGACTATGAGGGCGGTGTCGACCACGGGTTGTGCGAGCGGGTGACGAACGAGCTCCGCTCGTATCTCGAGAACTACAGCGTCGAGGTGTCGTCTCCCGGGCCGGACCGGCCCCTGCGCAAGCCGGAGCACTTCGACTCGGCGCTCGGCCATCGCGTCGCGGTCCGCACGGGGCGTGACTTCGATGGGCGCAACCGCTTCCGTGGGGAAGTGCTCGCCGCGGACCGGGACGCTGTAACGCTCGGCGTGTCCGGCTCCGACCCGCTGCGCATCCCGTACGACGCCATCGTCCGGGGCAATCTGATCGACGAGGGGTTGACCACATGAGCCAGGAGATCATCGAAGGAATTCACGCGATCGAGAAGGAGAAGGGGATCGAGGAGGGCATCCTCATCTCCGCTCTCGAAGATGCGCTGCTCGCGGCGTACAAGAAGACGCCGGGCGCCGCGCGGCATGCCGAGGTCAAGCTCGACGACGAGGGCGAGTTCCGCGTCGACGGGATCGAGATCCCGTCGGACGTGGAGACGAACCTGCTCGAGACCGCTCGCGAGGCCCGGATCGCCGAGCTCGAGCGTGTCGAGGAGGAGACCGGCGAGCGCCAGCACACGCTCATCGCCGACGAGGACCTCGATCTCGACTGGTCGCAGGTGCCGCCCGATCAGATCGTCCGCACGGACGTCACGCCCGAGAACTTCGGCCGCATCGCCGCGCAGACGGCGAAGCAGGTGATCCAGCAGCGGATCCGCGAGGCGGAGCGCGCGATCATGTACGAGGAGTACGTCGACCGGCACGGCGAGGTCGTGACCGGCATCGTCCAGCAGGCCGGCGACCGCAACAACGTGCTCGTCGACCTCGGTCGCGTCGAGGCGCTGCTTCCGCGATCGGAGCAGGTCGACGGCGAGCGCTACGAGCAGGGCTCGCGGATCAAGGCGGTCATCGCCGAAGTCAGGTCGGGCACGAAGGGGCCGCAGGTCATCCTCTCGCGCCGCGACTCGGAGCTCATCCGTGCGCTCTTCGAGCTCGAGGTGCCGGAGATCGCCGACGGCCTGGTCGAGATCCGCGGCGTCGCCCGCGAGCCGGGCTACCGCTCGAAGATCGCGGTCGAGTCGCACATGCAGGGCGTCGATCCGGTCGGCGCGTGCGTCGGCCCGCGTGGCTCGCGCGTCCGGATGGTCGTCTCGGAGCTTCGCGGCGAGAAGATCGACATCATCCCCTGGAACACCGAGCCGGCCCGTTTCGTCGCTAAGGCGCTCTCGCCGGCGCGCGTGCGGGAGGTCTACATCGACGACGACACGCGCGAGGCGACGGTAATCGTCCCGAACGACCAGCTCGCGCTCGCGATCGGCAAGGAGGGCCTGAACGCACGGCTTGCGACCCGTCTCACCGGCTGGAAGATCGACATCCAGTCCGAGGCCGAGTTCGCACAGGCTCAGGCCGACGCGGCGTACGCCGGCGCGAGCGACGACGAGGAGTACTCCGGCCGCTGCGGCGCGGTGCTCTCGAACGGAAAGCGTTGTCCGAACGCAGCGCTGCCCGGCTCCGCCTACTGCGGAGTCCCCGCCCACCAGGCGCTGGCGACCGCCGCGCCGCCGCAGGCCGAGGCCGCGCCCGCCGCGATCGCCGAGACGAACGGCGACGCCGAGGTCGCCGAGGACGAGCCGCTCGAGGACACGCCGGTCGCGGTGTCCCCCGAGGCTGAGTCTGCCGAGGACGAGGAGTAAGCTGACCGCCGATGGCTGACGGAAGAAACAGGCCGAATCGCCCGATCCGCCCCCGCGGCGGCCCCGGTGGCCGCAAACGGCGTGTCGTCATCGAGGGCGGCGGCGCACGCGGGCGCGACGGCCGCCAGCCGCGCGACCGCAACGCACCGCCGACGCCTCGCCAGCCGCCGGCGCCACCCCCGAGCGGTCCCGTCACCGTCGAATCCGGCGTCACGGTCAAGGACCTCTCGCAGGCACTCGGTGTCCCGATGCCCGAGCTCATCAAGATCCTCATGAACCTCGGCCAGATGCGGACCGCGACCCAGTCGCTCTCCGACGAGGAAGTCGAGGTGATCGCCACCGAGGTCAAGCGTGAGATCACGATCAAGCACGCGGCCGACGAGGAGATCGAGCCGGCGGCGTTCGAGGACGCCGAGGAGGATCTCGTCCCGCGTCCGCCCGTCGTGACGATCATGGGCCACGTCGATCACGGCAAGACCACCCTGCTCGACGCGATCCGCGAGGCCTCCGTCGTGGAGACCGAGGCCGGCGGCATCACGCAGCACATCGGCGCGTACCAGGCGGACGTCGACGGCCGCAAGATCACGTTCCTCGACACGCCCGGCCACGAGGCGTTTACCGCGATGCGCGCCCGCGGCGCGAAGGTCACCGACATCGCGGTGCTCGTGGTCGCAGCCGACGACGGGGTCATGCCGCAGACGAAGGAGTCGATCTCCCACGCCCGCGCGGCGGAGGTGCCGATCGTCGTGGCCGTCAACAAGATGGACGTCCCGGACGCGAACGTCGACCGGGTGAAGAGCGAGCTCGCTGCTGAAGGCCTACAGCCCGAGGACTGGGGCGGCACCACGCAGTTCTCCGCCGTCTCGGCCAAGCAGAAGGACAACCTGGGCGACCTGCTCGAGAAGATCCTCCTCGTCGCCGACGCCGAGCTCGACCTGCGCGCCAATGCAGGCGCCGAGGCCTCCGGCGTCGTCATCGAGTCGCGGCTCGACGTCGGCCGTGGGCCGGTTGCCACAGTGCTCGTGCATCGCGGCACGCTCCGAGTCGGCGACGCCGTCGTTGCGGGAGACTCGGCCGGAAAGGTTCGCGCCCTCTACGACTACCGTGGCGAGAAGGTGAAGGAGGCCGGGCCGGGCGAGCCGGTCGAGGTGCTCGGCTTCGAGCACCCGCCCTCAGCGGGCGAATTCGTCCGGGCCGTCGAGCACGAGCGCCAGGCGAAGCATCTGGCGAACGTGCGCGCCGAGCGGCTCCGCCGCGAGCAGCTCGCGCAGCGTCCCCGGAGGCGCGTCTCCCTCGAGACGCTGCACGAGGACCTCCAGGCCGGCGAGGTGCAGGAGCTCAACATCGTCCTCAAGGGCGACGTCCAGGGCTCCGTCGAGGCGCTCATGGGCGAGCTTCAGAAGATCCAGCACTCCGAGGTGCGCGTGAACGTGATCCACACCGGCGTCGGCGGGATCACGGAGAACGACATCAACCTCGCGTCGGCGTCGAACGGGCTGGTCGTCGGCTTCAGCGTCCGGCCGAGCGCGGAGGCGAGGCAGCTCGCAGAGCGAGAGGGCGTCGACATCCGCACGTACCGCGTCATCTACCAGCTCACCGAGGACATCGAGCAAGCCCTCGTCGGGATGCTCTCCCCGGTCGAGACGGAGGAGACGCTCGGCGAGGCCGAGGTGCGAGCGCTCTTCCGCGTCTCCCGGCTCGGCACGATCGCCGGCTGCATGGTCACGACCGGCGTCGTCCGTCGCGGCGCGCGGGTTCGCATCGTGCGCGATGGCACCGTCATCCACGAGACCTCGATCTCGCAGCTCAAGCGCTTCAAGGACGACGTCCGCGAGGTGACCGAGGGCTTCGAGTGCGGGATCCTGCTCGACGGCTTCAACGACGTTAAGGAAGGCGACGTGCTCGAGGCGTTCGAGACCCGCGCGGTAGAGCGCACCGATCTCGCCGAGGCGCCGGCCGCGACAGCGGCCCCCGCCGAGACCTCGTAGCCTCCACGGGCCTCGCGGCGCTTGAATACGCGCCATGGCGAGCGGGTACGTCGGCATCCTGACCGTCGAGCTTCACTTTCCGGAAGCCGGCTCGCTCAAGGGCAAGCGGAAGCACGTGAAGTCGGCAAAGGCGCACCTGCGCCAGCGTTTCGGCCTCTCCGTCGCCGAAGTGGATCATCACGACCTCTGGCAGCGCGCACGGCTGACGGTCGCGTGCGCCTCCGAGGGCCATCGCGAGCTGCACGAGCTGCTCGACGCCGCGGAGCGTTTCCTGGGCTCGCAGGACTTCGAGGTTGTCAGCTTCGAGCGCGAGGTGGTGGTTCCCGGTGAGTGACAGGAAGCGGCGCGTGAACGAGGCGATCAAGCAGGTGCTCTCGGACACGATCCCGACGCTGAAGGACCCGCGGATCGGGTTCGTTACCGTCACGGGTGTCGACGCGACGAAGGACTTCTCGCAGGCGACCGTGTACGTGAGCGTGCTCGGCCCCGAGCGCGAGCGCGAACGAACGCTCGAAGGGCTCACCGCGGCCCGCGGCGTCCTCCAGGCGAGTGTCGGCCGCGAGCTGCGACTTCGCCGCACGCCCGTTCTCGCATTTGCCTACGATCCGGGGGTCGAGCGCGGCGTGCGCCTGACGCAGATGATCGACGAGCTCGCGCCCCAGCCGGAGGCGCAGCACCCCGAAGATGACGCAGACCAATGACATGGCGGCCGTCGCGGCCGCGCTTCGTGAGAACGACCGCTTTCTCGTTGCATCGCACGAGAATCCGGACGGCGACGCGCTGGGGTCGCTCCTCGCGATGCATCTTGCGCTGACCCAGCTGGGGAAGGACAGCGTCATGTTCCTGTCCGGCCCCGAGCGGCCGCTGCCCGCGGAGTACAAGTTCATGGAGCTCGACGGGATCCTGCGCGAGCCGCCGGCGGATCACGCCGACCGCGTGCTCGTCGCCGTCGACTGCGCCAAGGAGGAGCGCCTCGGCCCAGACCCGTCGGTGCTCGAGCTCGCGCCGCTCGTCCTCGACATCGACCACCACCACGACAACACGCGCTTCGGCAAGGTCAATCTCATCGTCCCGGACGCGTCCTCGACCGGCGAGATCCTCGCCGACCTGTTCGAGGTGCTCGGGATCGAGATAACCCCGGAGATCGCGGAACCGCTCTACACCGCGCTCGTGACCGACACGGGCCGCTTCCAGTACGCGAACACCAGCCCGAAGGCGCTCCGGCTCGCGGCAGACCTGATCGAAGCGGGCGCCGACGGGCACAAGGTGTTCCAGACGGTGTACGAGACCGTGCAGTTCGCGAAGCTCAAGCTCCTCGCGCGCGCGCTCGAGCGGGCGGAGGTACATGCGGGCGGGAGGCTCGTCATCTCCTGCTTGCTGAAGGAGGACTTCGTCGACGCGGGAGCGACCGAGCCGTACGCCGAGGGCATCATCGACTACCTGCGCGCGGTCGAAGGCGCCGTCATGGCGGCCTTCATTCGCGAGCCGCCGACCGCGGGCTCCGGGCCGACGCACCGCGTGTCGCTTCGCTCCTCCGTGGACGAGATGGACGTGTCCGTGATCGCGCGAAAGAGCGGCGGCGGCGGCCACCAGCAGGCGGCCGGGTTCTCGAGCGAGCTTCCGCTCGACGAGCTGAAGCAGTTCATCGTCGAGGAGTTCGAACGTGCCGCCGCGGTCCCTCAGCCCTAGCGGGATCATCCTCGCCGACAAGCCGGCAGGCCCGTCCTCGTTCGCGATCGTGGCTGCGGTTCGCCGCACGACCGGTGCGCGCACAGGTCATGCGGGAACGCTCGACCCGTTCGCGACCGGCCTCCTGCTGCTGTTGTCGGGGGCGTCGACGAGGCTCCAGCCGCGCTTCGTCGGCCTCGACAAGCGCTACGTGACGGAAGTCGATCTGAGCGCGACGACGACGACGGGCGATCCGGAAGGCGAGGTCGTCGAGGAGCACGAGACCCCGGAGCGGGACGAGCTGGAGAGACGTCTCGAGGAGCTCAGGGGCGCCGTCGAGCTCCCGATCCCGGCCGCCTCCGCGGTCAAGATCGAGGGCGAGCGCGCGTACAAGCTGCACCGGCGCGGTGTGGTGGTGGAGATGCCCACGCGACGTATGCACGTCCACGAGCTCGTCCTCGGATCGTACGAGGACGGCCTCGCGCGGCTCGAGCTCCTCGTCTCGTCGGGCACCTACATCCGCTCGATCGCGGAGGCGCTGGGCGGGCATTGCCGCACACTGCGCCGGACCGAGATCGGGCCGTTCTCCGTCGACGAGGCGGACGCCGACACGATCATCCCGCCCGAGCAGGCCCTCGCGAGGCTCGAGGCGTGAAGGTCGCATCGGCTCCGCGCGAGGTCGAACGCAGGCCGCGGGCCGTCGCCGTCGGCACGTTCGACGGCGTGCACCGGGGGCATCGAGCGGTCGTCGGCGCGGCGGAGGCGACGGGGCTCGCCCCGACAGTGATCACATTCGACCCGCATCCGCGGATCGCCCTCGGGAATCGGGTGGACCTCCTGACGACGCTCGAGCGCCGCCTCGAGCTGCTGGAGGAAGCCGGTGTCGAGACGACGATCGTGGCCGGCTTCACGCCGGAGCTCCAGCAGCTGAGCCCGGAGCAGTTCGCCGAGGACTACCTGCGCTCCGTCGGCTGCGAGGTCGTCGTCGCCGGGGAGGACTTCCGCTTCGGGAACAAGCGCGCGGGCGATCTCGAGCTGCTCGAGCGGCACGGCTTCGAAGTCCGCATCCCGCTGGAGGTCGAGGGTGTGTCGTCCACCGCGATTCGCTCGGCACTCGCCGAGGGCGACGTCGTCACGGCCGCCGAGATGCTGGGCCGGCCGTTCGAGCTCGACGGGACGGTCGTCACCGGCGACCAGCGTGGCGGGACGCTCGGGTATCCGACGGCCAATCTCGCCGTGGACCCGCTTCTCGCGGTGCCGCGCTTCGGGATCTACGCCGGATCGGCGCTCGGGCACCGGGCGGCGGTCTCCATCGGCACGAACCCGCACTACGGCGGCACCGAGCGGCGCATCGAGCCGTACCTCCTCGACTTCGAGGGCGACCTCTACGGCCGAAGGCTCCTGCTCGAGCTCTGGGCGCGGCTGCGCGACGAGGCCGTTTTCGAGTCGGAACCGGAGCTCGTCGAGCAGATCTCACGCGACGTCGAAGCGACGCGACAGGCGACTCGTCCGGTCTGACGAGCAGGCACCGCCGCCCCGACGCCTTCATCTAGCTTTCGGTTCGTGGCTTCGGGCAACGGTCAGCCGCTCATCCAGGCACGCGGTCTCGTCAAGCGCTTCGGCGATCTCACCGCAGTCGACGCGATCGACTTCGACCTCCAGCGCGGGGAGGCCTTCGGCTTCCTCGGTCCCAACGGCGCGGGGAAGACGTCGACGATGCGCATGATCGGGTGCGTCTCGCCGGTGTCCGACGGGCTGTTGCGCGTGTTCGGGCTCGACCCCGACCACGACGGCGTCGACATCCGCGGCCGGCTCGGGGTCGTGCCCCAGGAGGACTCGCTGGACCTCGAGCTCACGGTTCGCGAGAACATCATCGTCTACGGCCGCTACTTCGGGCTGCCACGCTCCGTGCTGAAGGCGCGGGCCGATGAGCTGCTCGAGTTCGTCGAGCTCACCGAGCGCGCGAACGACCGCGTCGAGCCGCTTTCGGGCGGCATGAAGCGCCGGCTCACGATCGCCCGCTCGCTGGTCAACGAGCCCGAGGTCATCCTTCTCGACGAGCCCACGACCGGCCTCGATCCGCAGGCCCGCCACGTGGTCTGGGACCGCCTGTACAGGCTCAAGCGCCAGGGCGTGACGCTTCTCCTGACGACGCACTACATGGACGAGGCAGAGCAGCTCTGCGACCGGCTCGTCGTCATGGACAAGGGCAAGATCGTCGCCGAAGGGTCGCCGCGCCAGCTCATCGAGCGCTACTCGACCCGCGAGGTCGTCGAGCTGCGGCTCGGGGACGACGAAGGGCGTCCCCGAGACTTCGCGGAGCTGACCGACGGGCTCGTGTCACGCGTCGAGCCGCTGCCCGACCGCGTCCTGCTCTACACGGACGACGGCGACGCGGCCGCACACGGGCTCCACGAGCGCGGGCTCGTACCGGAGAGCGTCCTCGTTCGGCGGAGCACGCTCGAGGACGTGTTCCTCCACCTGACCGGACGCAGCCTCATCGAGTGAGCAACGCTCGCCTCCGGCTCGCGTTGATGGGGGACACCATGTTTCTCCCATCCGCCCCCTTCTTCCCGAGAGCGTGGGGAACCTCCCGGTTCCCCACGCCCCTCCCCGCTAATCCGCCAACCGGGGTTGGCACATGAGCACGTACGCGCTCGCGGTCCGTCCGCTCGAGTTCTTCTTCGCCCAGTACCGGCGCGTGTGGCGGGGAACCATCGTCTCGACGGTCGTGACGCCGATCATCTACCTGCTGGCCTTCGGGTACGGCCTCGGCACGGTCGTCGACCGGAGCGCGAACCTTCCCGAGGGCGTCTCCTATCTCGACTTCGTGGCGCCGGGTCTCCTGGCCGCGACGGCCATGCAGATCGCGTCCTTCGAGTCCAGCTGGCCGGTGCTGTCCGCGATCAAGTGGAGCCGGCAGTACCACGCGATGCTCGCGACGCCGCTCCGGATCCCGGACATCGTGCTCGGGCACCAGGCGTTCATCGCCTTCCGCATGTTCATCACCGCGTCCGTCTACCTGATCGTGATCGCGGCCTTCGGAGCGGTCGCGTCGCCGCTCGGCATCCTCGCGATTCCGGTGACCGTGCTCGTCGGGCTCGTGTTCTCCGCACCGATCGCAGCCTGGGCGGCATACACGGAGTCGGACGCATCGTTCGTCGCGATCTTCCGGTTCGTGATCCTGCCCATGTTCCTGTTCTCGGGGGCGTTCTTCCCGATCGAGCAGCTTCCCGGCGTGCTCCAGGTCGTCGCCTACGCGCTGCCGCTCTCGCACGGCGTCGCGCTCTGCCGGCAGCTCACGCTCGGAGATCTCGAGCCGAGCGCGCTCGCGCACCTCGCGTACCTCCTCGTGTTCGCCGCCCTCGGCCTTGCGGCCGCATTCTGGTCGTATCGGCGGAGGCTGCTCGTATGAGCGAGCTGGTCGCGCGGATCCCGCTCACGCCCTGGCGCCGCTCGAAGGTCAGCGGGCTGCAGGTGGTCGAGCGGAACGCGATGGTCTACCGGCGGACCTGGATGATCCTCCTCTCGGGGTTCTTCGAGCCGCTGTTCTACCTCGTCTTCTTCGTGTACCCGCTCGGGGACTTCATCGGGGACTTCGTCTTCAATGACAAGACGCTCGAGTACGCGGCGTTCGTCGGGCCCGCGCTGCTCGCGGCCTCGGCGATGAACGGGGCGTTCTACGACGCGACCAACGTCTTCTGGAAGCTGCGCTACGCGAAGGTCTACGACGCGATGCTCTCGACGCCGATCAGCCCGCGAGACGTCGCGGTCGGGGAGACCATGTGGGCGGTCGTACGCTCGCTGCTCTACTCGTTCGCGTTCTTCAACATCCTGCTCGTTCTCGGCCTGATCGAGTCGTGGTGGGGCGTGCTGATCCTCCCCGCCTGCTTCGTGATCGGCTTCGGATTCGCCGGGGCCGGCATCGCCGCGGTCACCTGGATGCGGAACTGGCAGGACTTCGACCTCGTCCAGCTCGTGATGCTGCCGATGTTCCTGTTCTCCGCGACCTTCTATCCGATCACCGTGTTCCCGGAGGTCATCCAGTGGATGGTGCGCGCGCTACCGCTCTACCACGGGATCCAGCTCGTCCGGACGCTCTCGACCGGGACGGTCAGCGCCTACCAGTTGCTCGACGTGCTCTACCTCGCGACGATGGGCCTCGTGGGCCTGTTCGTCGCCTCCAGGCGCATCGACGGCCTCCTGCTGAAGTAGTCAGAAGACGAACGAGGCGCCGCTCCGCCTCGGGTCTCCCGCGGCTCCCGTTCTTCCGACGCAGCTAACTCCGCCGAAGTAGTGGTGGACCCGCTTCCAACGGCGGACCGTCCGCCCACGCGCCTCGAGCTCCTCGAGCGCGTGCTCGTCGACTCCCGGCTCGGCGTCCACGAGCCCGGGAGTGGGGTGGACGCGTGGCCGGGCGACGGCCTCCTCGGGCTCGAGGCCCTCGTCGAGGACCCCGGCGAGGACCGTCGCGAGCGCGGTCCGGAGGCGCGTCGCCCCGGCGGCGCCGATCGCCAGCTCGAGACCGACGTCGTCGAAGACGAGGCTCGGCGCCATGCGGCTCTCCAGACGGTCGCCCCGCTGCGGGTCCCCGAAAGCAATGTCCGTCTCGCCGAGGAGGTTGTTGAGCTGGAGGTCGAGCTCCGGGACCCAGACGCCGGCTCCTACGCCGAGGCTATGGGTGAGAACACAGGCTCGGCCGTGGCCGTCCACGGCGACCATGTTGGTCGTGTGCTCTCCGCCGCGCTCCGCCGTCTCGAGCGCCTCGACGAGGGCGACGACCCGCTCGATCTCGCCCAGGCCGGAAAGGCGGGGGAGACGCGGCAGGAGCTCGGGGAGACCGGAGAGGCCTCCGCGCGTCGCGACACGCCGTCCGTTCCAGGGAACGAGAGCCGGTTCGCGCCAGCGTGCCTGGTAGTCGCGGAGGTCGTCCGCTGTGATGACGACCCCGTCGATGCGGAGGAGCGCCTCCGCGATCGATCCCCGGTACACGCTCTCGGCGCCCTCGTCCGCGAGCGCATCCAACGCGTCGACGAGACCCGGCTGTGCGAGGACGTCGCCCGCCGCGAGCACCTTGCCGGTCGGGGCGAAGAGCTCGCCGCCTCGTTCGAGCACGAAGAGATCCCGCAGCATGTCGAGCGAGCGCTGGTGCATCTCCGGCAGCGGGACGCCCGCGCGGGCGAGCCGCGACGCGGGCTCCACGAGCCGGGGCCACGGCAGGCGCCCGAGGGACCCCCAGAGCGTGCCGAGCGCGGCGGGCAGTCCGGGAACCGCAAACGAGGCCGGGCCGATCGAGTAGACGACGACCTCCTCGCCGAAGCCGATGGGAAGCTCCGTCAGGTCGCCATTGCCGCTCGGCACGGCCGCGAACCCGTCGAGGTTCTGGACCTTCGAGCCGTCGAACGCGATCGCATGGCAACCGGCGAGAAGCCCACTCATGACGGTCTCCGCGACACAGGACGCAAGCGCCATCGCGACCACCGCGTCAGCAGCTGTCCCTCCCTCCGCGAGGATCTCGAGACCCACCTCCGCCGTGGCCGGATGCCCGGCTGCAACCCCCGCTTTCATGGCGAGATCCTGCCCGAGACCCGCAATTTGGAGGCGGATCCAGGTACCATTCCGCGAGACCGCAGCCGCGGCTCGGGCGTGTTCCTTCCACGCCGGGCGGGGACTGCGGAGTCGTCCACAGGAGGAGAAGCATGAGCCTCACGAAGGAAACGAAGCTGGAGTTGATCGAGAAACACGGCCGGTCGGCGACCGACACCGGGTCGGCCGAAGTGCAGATCGCGATGCTGACCCAACGCGTCAACGATCTCACCGAGCACCTACGCACGCACCCGAAGGACCACTACTCGCGGCGCGGGCTGCTCCGACTCGTCGGGCGCCGCCGCCGGTTCCTCGACTACCTCCAGCGCAAGGATCTCGAGGGCTACCGTGCCCTCATCAAGGAGCTCGGCCTGCGTCGGTAGGCGAGGAGCTCCCCAAGTCGGGAGGTGGAAGTTTGAGCGAGCTCCACGGCGTGATCACCCGCCCGCCCCGGAGCTGACTCAAACCTCCACCTTCCTCGAAGAAAGGTGAAGGGATAACCACATGAGTACGACACAAGCCACCGGGCAAATTGCCACGGTGTCTGTCGACGTTGGCGGTCAGGAGATCGTCTTCGAGACAGGAAAGCTCGCGAAGCAGGCCGACGGCGCGGTCACTGTTCGCTCGGGCGACACGATGATCCTCGCCACCGCGGTGGGCAGGCCCGACGCACGCGCTGACGCGGACTTCTTCCCGCTCACGATCGATGTCGAGGAGCGGATGTACGCCGCCGGGAAGATCCCGGGCGGATTCTTCAAGCGCGAGGGACGGGCGAGCGAGCGCGCGACGCTCACCGCCCGCATGATCGACCGGCCGATCAGGCCGCTGTGGCCGAAAGGCTTCAAGAACGAGGTGCAGGTGATCTGCACCGTCCTCTCGGCCGATCTCGTGACGCCGCACGACATCCTCTGCATCAACGGGGCATCCGCGGCGCTCATGATCTCGCCGCTGCCGTTCATGGGCCCGATCGGGGCCGTCCGCGTCGGCCGCATCGAGGGCGAGCTCGTCGTGAACCCGTCGCTCGAAGCCCTCGAGGAGTCGACGCTCGACCTCATCGTCGTCGGCACCGCAGAGGGGCTCACGATGGTCGAGGCCGGCGGAGACGAGATCCCCGAGGACACGATCCTCGAGGCGCTCGAGCTCGCGCACGTCGAGATCATCAAGATCTGTGAGACGCTCGAGGATCTGCGCGCGCAGGTCGGCAAGCCGAAGTGGGTCGATCTCGAGCTCACCGCAGAGCTCGAGTCGAAGCACGCCGACGCCATCCGGAGCGGTATCTCCGAGGTCGGGCTCCGCGAGGCCGCGCACGTGGTCGAGGAGCTCATCGAGGTCGACGCCCCGGAGGTGTCGATGTCGTCGACCGAGGAGGACATGGTCCGCCGGGCGCAGGTCAAGGCGGCGTTCGCTCTCATCGCGGAGAAGGTGAAGCTCGCGGCGGTCGAGGGACCGGTACGCGAGCAGTTCGAGGCCGAGCTCCGTGAGCTGACGGATGCAGAGCAGGACTCGAAGGAGCTCAAGTCCGCCAAGCGCAGCCTGCTCTACGACCGGATCATCGAGGAAGTCGAGCTGCCGTTCCCGATCGGCCCCGCGCCGGCGGAGGGCGAGGCCGCGACCAAGGACTCGGTCACGCGCCAGTACGTGAAGCGCGCGTGCGAGGCGATCTACAAGGACCTCGTCCGCAAGAAGATCGCGGTCGACAAGCGGCGCCCGGACGGGCGCTCCGCCGAGGAGATCAGGCCGATCTGGTGCGAGGTCACGGTGAGCCCGCGCACGCACGGCTCCGCGATCTTCACCCGGGGCCAGACGCAGATCATGAGCCTGCTGACGCTCGGCACGGCGAAGGAGGGGCAGAAGATCGACGACCTCTCCCGGGAGCAGACCCGCCGGTTCATCCACCACTACAACTTCCCGCCCTACTCGGTCGGGGAGACGGGCTTCATGCGGGGCCCGAAGCGCCGCGACATCGGCCACGGTGCGCTCGCGCAGCGGGCGCTCGAGGCGTCGATCCCCGCAACCGAGGACTTTCCGTACACGGTGCGGATCGTCTCCGAGACGCTCGAGTCGAACGGCTCGTCGTCCATGGGCTCGGTCTGCGCGTCGACACTCGCGCTGATGGACGCCGGCGTCCCGATCAAGGCGCCCGTCTCGGGCATCGCGATGGGGCTCGTGAAGGAGGGCGACGAGTACGTCATCCTGACCGACATCCAGGGCGCCGAGGATCACCTCGGTGACATGGACTTCAAGGTCGCGGGCACGCGGGACGGCATCACCGCCCTGCAGATGGACATCAAGATCACCGGGGTGACCCAGGAGATCATGCGCTCGGCGCTCTCGCAGGCCCGCGAGGCGCGTGCGTCCATCCTCGACCAGATGCTCGCCGTCATCCCGGAGCCGCGCACGGCGCTCGCCGGACACGCTCCGCGGATCTCCACGATCAAGATCGACCCCGAGCAGATCGGGCTCGTCATCGGCAAGGGCGGCGAGACGATTCGCGGCCTCGAGGCCGACTACGAGGTGCAGATCGACATCGAGGAGGACGGCACGATCCTCGTCTACGCGACCGAGGGCACGAAGTCCGAGGCTGCGATCTCCGCGATCCATGCGCTCACGAAGTCCCCGGAGGTCGGCGACGCGTACACCGGCAAGGTCGTGAAGACGACCCAGTTCGGGGCGTTCGTCGAGCTCAAGAAGGGCACGGACGGGCTGCTCCACGTCTCGAACGTCGGCCCTGGCCGGGTCGCCCACATCGAGGACGTCATGAGCCGCGGCGACACCGTGGACGTCGTCGTCCAGGAGGTCGACAAGGACCGTGGTCGCATCGGGCTCAAGCTCGTCGCGAAGCACGAGGACGGCGGGCTCGTGATGCCGGAGGAGCTCATCGAGCGGGCGAAGAACGCTCCGCCGCGCGAGGAGCGCGAGGAGCGCCCACGGGGCGACCGCCGAGGGGGCCGCGACCGCGGCCGCCCGCGCGAGCGCTCGTAGGGAACCGGGGGCGGCCGCAAGGCCGCCCCTACAATCCGCGCGTGGAGAAGCACCAGCTCACCGCGCTCGACACGGGCGAGCGCGTGATCAGCGAACGGATCGCCGGCGTGCGCTCGGTCGCGATCGGCTTCTTCATCGCCGCAGGTGCGCGTGACGAGCCCGACTCGAGAGCCGGGGTCTCGCACTTCATCGAGCACCTGCTCTTCAAGGGCACCCCGAAATACACGGCCCAGGAGATCGCCGAGACCTTCGACGAGCTGGGCGGCGAGCTGAATGCCGCGACCTCGCGGGAGACGACGAT
Source organism: uncultured Actinomycetes bacterium (assembly GCA_963815895.1). Lineage (GTDB taxonomy): Bacteria > Actinomycetota > Thermoleophilia > Gaiellales > Gaiellaceae > GMQP-bins7. The sequence continues at coordinate 407,009 of CAWFIP010000003.1, forward strand.
GGTGTACGCGCGCGTCCCCGACAACCGGCTCGAGCTCGCGATCGACGTCATGGCGGAGATGGTCTACCGGCCCGTCTTCGCGGAGGTCGACTCGGAGCGCGAGGTCGTGCTCGAGGAGATCGCGATGGTCGAGGACACGCCGCACGACCTCGTCCACGATCTCGCCGCCGAGGCCGTCTTCGGGTCGCACCCTCTCGGACGCCCGGTGATCGGCCGCGCCGACGTCATCTCGACCGTCTCCCGGCGCGCGCTCGCCGGCTACCACCGCCGCGCGTACGTCGGCGAGCGGCTCGTGGTCGCCGCCGCAGGGAACGTCCGCCACGACCGGCTCGCCGCCCTTGTCGAGGAGCGTCGGAACGGCGCCGCGACGGGGGTCGGGCTCTCCCCGCGCAAGCCGGTACGCCGCCTCCCGGGCCCCGCCCTGCGCTTCCTGCGCAAGGAGACGGAGCAGTACCACGTCTGCCTTGCGGCACCGGGCATCGCGAACGACGACGAGCGCCGTTTTGCGGCATCGATCCTCGACGCGATCGTCGGAGGCTCCGCGTCGTCGCGGCTCTTCCAGGAGATCCGCGAGAAGCGGGGCATGGCGTACTCCGTTTACAGCTACGGATCGCAGTACGCCGACACGGGGCAGGTCGGCCTCTATGTCGGCACGCGAAGCGAGAACCTGCCGCTCTGCCTCGAGATCGCTGTCGCGGAGCTCGACGATCTCGCGAGCGGGAACGTGCGCGCGGACGAGCTCTCGCGCGCGAAGGAGAACCTGAAGGGCCGCCTGCTCCTGTCGCTGGAGTCGACGTCCAACCGGATGACGAGGCTCGGGAAGGCGATGGTCACGGACCGGCCGCTGCTCGAGGTCAACGAGATCCTGCGCCGGCTCGAGAAGGTCACCGCAGAGGACGTCGCCGCGCTCGCGCGGGAGCTCTACGCGCCCGGGAGGCTCTCCGCAGCGGGAATCGGCCCCGAGGAGGCGCGTTTCCGCGAGGCGGTCGCGCAGGTGAATCCCGGCCTCCTGAAGGCCGCGTAAGGGGCTCGTGCGCGTCGCGCTCTACGGTGCCGCCGGGAAGGTCGGATCGGTGCTCGGGCCGGCGCTCCAGGAGGCGGGCCATCAAGTCGTCGACCCGCTCGTCGCCGGTCCCGCAGGCTGCGACGCGGCGGTCGACTTCACCCGCCCGGAGGCCGTCGTGGGCAATGTCGAACGCTGCCTCGAGGAAGGCGTCCCGGTCGTCATCGGGACGACCGGATTCGACCACGACGCCGTGGACGCCGCCGCCCGCCGGGCAGGCGTTCCGTGCTTTCACGCGCCGAACTTCTCTCACGGCGCCGTGCTGATGATGCGCTTCGCCGAGGAGGCGGCGCGCGTCTTCCCGCGGGCCGAGATCGTGGAGCTGCACAGCGAGGCCAAGGTGGATGCGCCGTCCGGTACGGCGAAGGCGACGGCGGAGCGTATGGGCACAGAGCCCGTGATCCACTCGGTACGTCTCCCGGGCATGGTCGCGCACCAGGAGGTCATCTTCGGCGGACCGGGGGAGACGTTGACGATCCGACACGACACGAGCTCACGCGAGGCGTTCGTCCCGGGTGTCCTGTACGCGCTCGAAAGGGTTGGCGAGCTGCCGGGCGGCCTCACGGTGGGCCTCGACGCGCTCCCGTGATCACCTTCTTCGTCGGAGACCTGACGACGCAGGAGGTGGACGCGATCGTCAACGCAGCGAACGAGCAGCTCGCGCCGGGCGGCGGCGTCAGCGGCGCCATCAACCGCGCAGGCGGGCGCGAGATCTTCGACGAGGCCGCTCACTTCGGCGGGTGCCCGACCGGCCAGGCGCGCGCGACAGGCGCGGGCGGCCTCCCGGCTCGCCATGTGATCCATGCGGTCGGTCCCGTGTGGCACGGCGGCGGAGCGGGGGAGGCGGAGCTCCTGGCGTCCGCGTACCGCACCTCGCTCGAGCTCGCCGAGAAGCTCGAATGCCGAACGGTCGCGTTCCCGGCGCTCTCGACGGGGATCTACGGCTACCCGGTCGAGAAGGCTGCCCCGATCGCGGTCGAGGCCGTGCGCCCTCTCGAGGGCCGCTTCGACGAGGTTCGATTCGTGTTCCTCGACGACGAGGCGCGCGCAGCCTTCGAGGGCGCTAGCGGCTGATCCCCCGGATCGCCTCGAGGAGCTCCTGGTGGCGCCGTTCGTCGTCGCTCACCTCGTCCTCGGCCGGCGTCCGCATGCGGGCGACGATGGCGCTCATCGGCTTGACGATGAAGAAGAACACGGCCCCGGCGATCGCGAGGAACTGGATGGCGGCGGTGATGAACGCCCCGTACCGAAACACCGCATCGTTGATCGTGAACGTGAGCCCGCTGAAGTCGGGCTTTCCGATGATCATCGCGATGAGAGGCATGACGAGGTCGTTCACGAACGAGTTGACCAGGGCCGCGAAGGCAAGGCCCATGACGAACGCAACGGCGAGCTCGACGATGTTCCCACGCAGGAGGAAGTCCCTGAACTCCTTGACCATGCGTGCCCTCTCCGTCTCCTACAATCGCTGACGTGCTCGGCGAGATCCTTACGGCAATCGTCACGCCGTTCAAGGAAGACGGATCGCTCGACCTTCCGCGCTTCCGGTCGCTTGCATCGCATCTCGTGGAGAACGGCTCGGACGGCCTCGTCGTCACGGGCACGACCGGCGAGTCCCCGACGCTCTCCGACGACGAGCGCATCGCGCTGTACGAGGCGGCTGTGGACGAGGTGGGCAGCCGCGCGACCGTCATCGCGGGCACGGGCACGAACGCCACCGAGCACTCGGTCCACCTCACGAAGCGCGCGCACGAGATCGGCGTCGATGGCCTCCTGATCATCACGCCGTACTACAACAAGCCTCCCGTGCGTGGGATCGTCGAGCACTACAAGGCGGTCGCCGAGGTGTCCGACAAGCCGATAGTCGTCTACAACATCCCGGCGCGGGTCGGCCTGAACCTCGAGCCGGAGGCGATCGCGCAGCTCGCGGAGATCCCGAGCGTGAACGCCGTCAAGCAGGCCAATGCTGACCTCGAGCAGGCGCGGCGCATCGTCGACATCGGCCTCGACCTCTATGCGGGCGACGACGACATCGTGTTCCCGTTCCTCGAGCTCGGCGGAAGGGGCGGCATATGCGTGCACACCCACGTCGTCGGCCCGCAGGTCAAGGAGATGGTGCGCAGGTTCCGCGACGGTGATGTCGAGGGCGCACGTGCGCTGGACGAGGAGCTGCGGCCGTCCATCGACCTGCTGCGGGTCGCTCCGAACCCGATCGCGATCAAGTGCGCGCTGAACCTCCTCGGGCACGACGTCGGCGGCCTCCGGCTGCCGCTCGTCGAGGCGGACGAGGACGAGCAGGTGGCGGTTCGCGGCTGCCTCCAACGACTCGGGCTGCTTCAGCCGGCGGCCGTCTAGTGTCCCGCTCGCGCGACCTCCTCTCGGAGCTCATGGGCGTGCAGACGGAGGGCGGGCCCGGCCAGCCGACGGACGGTGATCCGGCGCTCGGCATCCCGGGCGTGTCCGAGGCGCCGCGAGGACGAACGTGGGACGCTCATACATCGGCGCGCGCCCCGGACCTGACCGGCGATGTGGTGGTCTTCGTAGCGCTTGCGGACGGGACGCTCATCGTCGACGAGGACGTTCCCGACGGATCGCTCGCACCGCTCGCCGACGCCGTCGAGGGGAACATTCCCGCTCCGTACCGTGCGGCCGCGGTGCGAAGCGACGGCGAGGCCTGGTCGGTGATCGCCGAAAAGATCGCCGTCGCCGAGCTGCCGGGTTTCGAGGGCGACGTCGTCGTGCTGAGCGTCGTCGGCGGCGTGCGCGAGCTGAGCGTCGACGACGAGCAGACGACGGAGCCGCTTCCGGCGCTGGACGCGCTGGCCGCGGAGCACGGGGACGTTTCGCTCCACGCCGAGCGCATCGACGGCGACCTGTTCGCCGTCGATGTCTTCCCGCTCTAGCGCGCCGCAGGGTCGCTGCACGGGTCCCCTCCGGAACCCGCCCGTACACTCCGTCCTCCAGATGAGCGACGCGCTCCGAATCATCCCGCTTGGCGGCCTCGGCGAGGTCGGCAAGAACATGACCGTCTACGAGACGGCGAACGAGGTGCTCGTGGTCGATGCCGGGCTCGCGTTCCCGCGTGACGAGCACCTGGGCGTCGACCTTCTCCTGCCCGACGTCGCGTACCTGGACGGAAAGCACGTCCGGGCGGTCGTGCTCACACACGGCCACGAGGACCACGTCGGCGGGCTGCCCTACCTCATGCGCGAGGTGGACGTGGACGCCGTCGTGGCGACGCGCCTCACGCTGGCCCTCGTCAAGTCGAAGCTCGACGAGCATGGGCTCGGGCAGGCGGCCGAGCTCATCGAGGCGTCGCCCGGCGACGACCCGCTCGAGCTCGGCCCGTTCCGGGTCGAGCTCGTCCGTGTGGCGCACTCGATCCCGGACGCGGTCGCGCTCGTCATCGACACCGAGGCCGGCCGCGTCGTCCACACGGGCGACTGGAAGCTCGACCACACGCCGGTTGACGGGCGCAGGACGGACGTAGGGAAGCTCGCTGAGATCGGGAATCGCGGGGTCGACCTCTTTCTCGGAGACTCGACGAACGCGGAGCGCCCCGGCACCACGGGCTCCGAGCGGCTTGTCGGGGAGACGTTCCGCGCGCTCTTCCCCATCCGGACCGGCCGTATCCTCGTCGCCTCTTTCGCGTCGAACATCCACCGCATGCAGCAGGCGGCCGACGTGGCGATCGAGTGCGGGCGCAACATCACCATCGTCGGGCGCTCGATGCGCAAGAACCTCAACATCGCGCGGAACCTCGGCTACGTGAACATTCCCGAAGACGCGATCGTGTCGCCGAACGAGGCCGCAGACCTCCCTCCGGACCGCATCCTCGCGATGTGCACGGGCAGCCAGGGTGAGCCGATGTCCGCGCTGACCCGCATCGCGTACAACGACCATCCGACGATCTCGGTCGAGCAAGGCGACACCGTGATCATCTCGGCGAAGCCGGTCCCGGGGAACGAGCTGCACGTCCACGACTCGATCAACCAGCTGGCACGCCTCGGTGCCGAGGTGCTCCACGAGGAGATCGCGCCCGTCCATGTCTCGGGCCACGCCTATCAGGAGGAGCTCCGGACGATGCTTTCGCTGCTCCGTCCGCGCTACGTCATGCCCGTGCACGGCGAGTATCGGATGTTGGCGGCGCACGCGAAGCTCGCGCGTGAGGCCGGTGTGCCGGAGGATCGCATCATCCTCGCCGAGAACGGCGCCGTCATCGAGCTCTCGCGCGGCGGCGCGCGGATCGTCGACCACGTGGAGTCCGGAGTGACGTTCGTGGACGGGCTGCGGGTCGGCGATATCAAGGACGTCGCGCTTCGGGACCGCCGGCGCCTCGCGGACGACGGCGTGCTCATCGTCGTGACGACGCTCGCCCAGTCGAACGGCGGCGAGATCGCGCCGCCCGAGCTCATCGCACGCGGGTTCGCGGAGTCCGACGAGCTCCTCGACGAGCTGCGCGCCGAGGCCGATCGCGTGGTCCGGGAGCTCGTCGCGCACCACTCGGTCGAGGTGAAGCTCCTGCAGGAGCACCTCCACGATGCCGTCGGCCAGATCGTCTACGAAAGAACGCGCCGGCGACCGATGATATTGCCGGTGGTGATCGAGGTTTGAACCCGGGCTGGGACGCAGTGATCGAGCGCAACGCCGCGAGCGGGCTGTCCGCCACGCGGCTCGTGACTCAGCTCCGCGCCTGCCAGGTCGCATCGCTCGCGTTCTGCCGGCTGCTCGAGCGCTGGGGGAGGGGAGAGGCGGTGCCTTCCACAGCCGGCAAGCGCCAGGCCGCCCTTCGCCGCGCTGCCGACCGGGTCGAGACCGCGCTCGCCGGCCTGGAGCAGCCGCTCTCCCGCTACCTGCTCGAGCTCGAGCCCGAGCGGGCGGAGGGTCGTTCCTGGTACCTGGGGCCGGGCGCCGGAGAGCTCGTCGAATGGCAGCCGATCCTCGACCGCGCGGGCGTCCATGCCTGCCCGAATCGCGTCGCGTCGGTGTACCTCGAGCTCGCCGTCCTCGTCCGGGCGCTGGAAGGGCTCGCAGTCGCCGCGAGCCTCGATGCGCAGCCCGATCGCTCGTCGCTCTGGGCAGGGCTCTTCGACCTCCGTGACACGCTTTTCGACTCGACGGTCGACGATCTCCGCGCGCTCGCCGCGTAGTCGGACGTCACGGAGCCGCGTAGCCTAGGCGCCGTGGCGCCGCGCATCGTCGTCGTCGGGTCGATCAACCTCGATCTCGTGGCGCAATGCGAGCGCCTCCCACGGCCGGGTGAGACCGTGACGGGTGCGACCTTTTCGCGTGTTCCGGGCGGGAAGGGGGCGAACCAGGCGGTCGCCTGCGCCCGCCTCGGCGCGGACGTCACATTGCTCGGCGCGGTCGGCGCGGACGACCTCGCGGGCGAGGCGCTCGCGGAGCTGCGGGACGGTGGCGTCGAGCTGGTACTCGCGACGTCCGCGGAGCCGACGGGAGTCGCGCTCATCTACGTGGACGGGGCCGGGGAGAACCAGATCGTCGTCGCGCCGGGCGCCAACTGGACCCTCGGCGAGGTCGAGATCCCACCCCATGACGGGGTCCTCTGCCAGCTCGAGATCCCGAACGAGGCGGTCATCTCGGCGTGGGAGCAGTGCACCGGCGTGTTCTGCCTCAACGCGGCGCCCGCACGCCCGATCGGCCTCGATCCGGATCTAACGGTCGTGAACCGCTACGAGCTCGAGGCGCTGTCGCGCCGGGACGGCCTCGTCGCGGTGACGCTCGGCCCCGACGGCGCACGGCTGCTCGAGGACGGCGAGGAGATCGCAAGCGCCGCGCCGCCCCCGGTCGAGGCCGTCGACGGCACGGCGGCGGGGGACGCGTTCACGGCCTGCCTGCTCGTCTCCCTGCTCGAGGGACGCGAACCTCAGGAGTCGCTCGAGCGCGCCTGCGCTGCCGGAGCCCTGGCCGCCTCGCGCCTCGGCGCGCAGCCGTCGCTGCCGACCGCCGACGAAGTCGACGCGATCCTGTCCTAGTGTCGATTTGACACTAGGACACCTTCGTCGCAGCGCCGTCGAGCTCGGCCACGAGGCGCTTTGGAGCGACGATGCGGTAGCTCTCCTCGACCCATTCGCGGAGGAGCGCCACGTTCACGCCCTCCGCCCGGAGCGGGATCGTCACCCAGCCCGCCTTCCCGAGCCCGTAGCCCGTCTCCTCGGCGCCGTCGATCGAGAGCGCGTGTGCGTTCGACTCGTCGAGCTTGACCGAGATCCGCTTCGACCTCGGAGAGCTCTGGCCCAGGAAGACGAAGATCTTCCCGCGCACCTTCACGACGTCCTCGCCCCACGGGTGGTCCTCCACCGCACCGGGCAGTGAGAGCGCGAACTCGCGGACCTTCTCGCGGACGCCTGCCATCGCGGCCACGATACTGCCCGCATGCCGCCGGTCCCCGTGCTGCTCGACTGCGATCCGGGGCACGACGACGCGATCGCGCTGCTGCTTGCGCTCGGGAGCCCCGAGCTCGAGCTGCTCGGCGTCACCACGACCTACGGGAACCAGACGCTCGACAAGACGACGGCGAACGCGCTTCGTGTTCTCGAGCTCGCCGGCCGCGCGGACGTGCCCGTTGCGGCCGGCGCGGCTGAGCCGCTTGTCCGCGAGCTGGAGGTCGCCGCGCACGTGCACGGCGAGAGCGGTCTCGACGGGCCGTCCCTTCCTCCTCCGAGCGGCGTGGCACGCTCGGACGACGCCGTCGGGTTCATGCAGGAACGCGTCGAGGAAAGCGATCGGCCGGTCGTGGTCGTCGCCACCGGCCCGCTCACGAACGTCGCCCGCTTCCTCGAGCTGCACGGTGGTGACGGCCTGGAGCGCATCGTGGTGATGGGCGGCTCCATCGCCGAGGGCAACATGACGCCCGCCGCGGAGTTCAACATCTGGGCCGATCCGGAAGCGGCCGAGCGCGTGTTCCAGAGCGGGCTCGAGGTGACGATGATCGGGCTCGACGTGACGCATCGCGCCATCCTCGGCCCGCCGGTCGCCGAGCGCCTGCGAGCGGCCGGTCGAATCGGCATCTTCGTCGCTGAGCTCAACGACTTCTTCAGCCGCTACCACCGCGAGACGTACGGCTGGGACGGTGCGCCGATCCACGACGCGGTCGCGGTCGCGCACGTCATCAGGCCCGGGCTCGTGGAGACGCGTCGCCGGAACGTGGAGGTGGAGCTCGTGTCGGATCTCTGTCGCGGCCGCACGGTCGTCGACCTGTGGGAGCGGACGGGCCGTCAGGCGAACGTCCACGTCGGGGTCGACGTCGACGCCGACGCGTTCTTCGAGCTGCTGGTCGAGCGGATCACGAGCCTCCGTTAGCCTCCGGTCGTGTCCGACGTCGTCGTCTTCGTCGAGGTGCCGTCCGGCTCGCGCAACAAGTACGAGCTCGACGACGAGCTCGGGGCGATCGTGCTCGACCGCCGGCTCTTCACCTCCATGGCGTACCCGGCGGACTACGGCTTCATCGAGGGGACGCTCGGCGGCGACGGCGACCCCTTGGACGCGCTCGTCCTCGTCGGCGAGCCGACGTTCCCCGGCTGCCGCATCCGCGTGCGGGTCGTCGGGGTCTTCCACATGGCGGACGAGAAGGGGCCGGACGAGAAGATCATCTGCGTGCCGCTCAAGGATCCTGCCTGGATGCGCGTCTCGGACGTCCACGACATGCCGGCCGAGCTCCGCAACGAGATCGAGCACTTCTTCCAGGTGTACAAGGACCTCGAGGAGGCGAAGGTCGAGACGCACGGGTACGGGAATCGCGCCGACGCGGAGCGGATCCTCGCCGAAGCGCGCATTCGCGCGGACGCCTGATGATCGTCTTCGGGGCGATCGCCCCGCACGGCGACCCTGCATTCGACGATGGATCCCCGACGCGGATGGCGATGGATGAGCTCGGGCGACGCCTCGAGAAGGCCGACCCGGACGTCGTCGTCGTAACGACGCCGCACAACGTGCACGTCGAAGGTGCCTTCGGGGTGGTCACAGCGGCGACGATGGCCGGCCCCGTGGGCTTCGAGGCGGCCCGTGATGAGCTCTCGTGCCGCGTCGATCGCGAGCTCGCTGCGGCCGTGCTGAAGGAGCTACGCGCTGCCGGGCTGCCCGCTGTGGGCATCAGCTACGGCGCGAACGACGAAGTGCTTGCCGAGATGCCGATGGACTGGGGGACGTCGATCCCGCTCTCGTTTCTGGGCGGGTCGACGCGACCCGTCGTCGTGCTGAGCCCCGCGCGGGACAGGTCCCTCACCGACCACGTCCGTGCCGGTGAGGCGCTCGTCGCCGCGTGCGAAGGGCGACGAGCCGCTCTCGTCGCGAGCGCGGATCACGGGCACGCACACGACGCTGACGGGCCGTACGGGTTCCATTCCGCCGCGGCGGACTACGACGAGCGCGTCGTCGAGCTCGTGCGCGGAAACCGGCTCGGAGAGCTCGCCGAGCTGGAGGCGATCGTCGGAGACGCGAGCGCCGACAGCCTCTGGCAGATGGTCGTGCTGCACGGCGCGCTCGGCGACGGCTTCAACGCTGACTTCCTCTCGTACGACCGGCCGACCTACTTCGGGATGCTCTGCGCCGCCTTCGAGCCCGCCTGAGCGGGGCACGCGCAGGATCGGAGACCGGAACGTCGAAACGCGCGACATGGCGCGCCGCAAGAAGAGGCGGCCGCTTCGGCCACGCGTCCCCTCGCGTGTGAAGAAGCGGACGAAGAAGACGAGCTCCCACCAGCAGCACGAGCTGCTCGGGCTGACGCTTGCGGCCTTCGGCCTCGTGCTCGCGGTGATCCTCTACCTCGGTCTCGACGGCGGGGCCGTCGGGTCCTGGCTCGCCGACGCGTTGACCGCCGTCATGGGAGAGGCCGCGTACGGGCTCCCGCTCGTGCTCGTCGCTATCGGAAGCCTCATGCTCGCGCGGAGCGAGCTCCTCGACGTGCGCCCGTTCCGCCTCGGCCTCGGCGTCGGCTTCCTCGGCCTCATGACGCTGCTCGGGAAGGACAGCGGCGGCTGGATCGGCCTCGCGCTCGGCGGAGCGCTCGCAGGCATGATCGGCGACACCGGCGCCGCGATCGTGGGCGGGGCGCTGCTCCTCGCCGGGGCGTTGCTCGTGAGCGGAGCGTCCACGGGCGCGATCCTGCGGCACACGGGCCACGTCGTCCGCACCGCGGGCTCGGGCGCCCGCAAGGCCCTCGAGTGGCCGTCCCGCGAGAGCACGACCGACGAGCTTCCCGTACTGCCGCCCGCGCCGGAGGCGCCGCCGACGCGGCTCCTCGACGGCGCGGAGGCGTTCCCGGACGTCGTCGGCGACGCGCCGTCGGCCGAGTACGGGCGGCTGCTCGTGCCCGACGCCGAGACCGACGCCGAGCTGGAACCGAGCATCGAGAGCGTCCTCGGGGCGTCGACGGAGCACGGTGAGTACCGGCTGCCCGACCGCGAGGTCCTCAAGCGCTCCCCGGCGACGCCTGCCGGCAACAGCGACTCTTCTGCGCGCACGGCCGACCTGCTCGTCCGCACGCTCGCCGACTTCGGCGTGGATGCGGTCGTGAGCGGGCAGATCTCCGGCCCGCGCGTCACGCGCTACGAGCTCCAGCTCGCCCCCGGCACGAAGGTGTCGAAGGTCGCGGCTCTCCGCGACGACATCTCGTACGCGCTCGCGACGACGGAGATCCGCATTCTCGCTCCGATTCCCGGCAAGCAGGCGGTCGGGGTGGAGGTCCCGAACCTCTCGCCGAGGCTCGTCACGCTCGGGGACATCTACGACGACCTGCCCGCCTCCGCGAGCCCGCTCGCGGTCTGGCTCGGGAAGGACATCTCCGGGAACTCCGTCTGGACCGATCTCGCGCGCATGCCGCACCTGCTCATCGCGGGCACGACCGGATCGGGAAAGTCGGGCTGCATCAACACGATCCTCACGTCGACGCTCCTGCGCGCGACCCCGGACGAGGTGCGCATGATCCTCATCGATCCGAAGCGGATCGAGCTCAACTACTACGAGTCGATCCCGCACCTGCTCACGTCCGTCGTCTCGAGCCCCAAGGAGGCGGCGACCGTCCTCATGAACGTCGTCGCGGAGATGGAGCGCCGTTACGAGCGCCTGTCGTTCGTGCGGGCCCGCAGCCTGCCCGAGGCGAACCGGGCGCTGCGCCAGCGCGGGGAGCAGACGCTTCCGTACCTGCTGGTCGTCATCGACGAGCTCGCGGACCTGATGATGGTCTCGCCGCAGGCGGTCGAGGACTGCGTGATCAGGCTCGCGCAGAAGTCCCGCGCCGTCGGCATCCACCTCGTGCTCGCGACCCAGCGACCGTCCGTGGACGTGATCACCGGGATGATCAAGGCGAATGTCCCTTCGCGCATCGCCTTCGCCGTCTCCAGCCAGACCGACTCACGCGTCATTCTCGACACGGCCGGTGCAGAAAGCCTGCTGGGTCAGGGCGACATGCTCTTCAAGCCGCTCGGGACCTCCAGGCTCCAGCGGCTCCAGGGGGCGTACGTGAGCGAGGAAGAGGTCGCGCTCGTCGTCGAGCAATGCCGCTCCCAGCGCGGTCAGGAGCTGGACGAATCGCTGCTCGAGGCGCCCGAGGGCGCGTTCGAGGGCGGGGAGGACGAGGACGTCGACTTCGACCCGGACGAGGATCCTCTGCTCGACCGCGCGATCGAGATCGTGGTCCAGACGCAGACCGCGTCCGTGTCGCTCATCCAGCGCCGGCTGCGCGTCGGCTACACACGCGCGGGCCGTCTCATCGACATGCTCGAGCGCCGCGGCATCATCTCGGGCTACGAGGGCTCGAAGCCGAGGCGCGTGCTCGTCTCCGAAGCGGACCTGCACACGGTCTGACGCTCGGATAGCCTGTTATCGGGTCGTAAGGCACTGGCGACAACGCCAAACTTACGGTTAGATCAGGCGTCCAATCAGGGCGGCAGGTAGGTCCATTTCTCAAGGAGGGCAAGTTGAAGGGACGTAAAGCAGCGATTGGCGTCGTGCTGGCGCTTGCAGCCGCGGCTGCGCTGATCGTGAGCTCGGTCGGCTCCGCGAAGCCGAAGCAGGGCGACTTCAAGATGGCCATCTTCACGGACATCGGGAGTCTTCAGGACCGCTCGTTCAACCAGCTCGCGAACGAGGGCCGGATTGCGATCGGCAAGGAGCTCGGGATCCCGACGCGCGTGTACCAGACGAAGAAGGAGGCGGAGCGCATCCCGAACGCGCTCGCGGCGAGCCGGGCGGGGTACAACCTCATCTTCGGCGTCGGCTTCCTCAACTACACGGCGATCGACGCCGTGGCGCCGAGGTACCCGGATCTCATGTACGCCGGCATCGACGAGCCGTATGCGCTCTACTCGAAGAAGCCGAAGAACGCGGCGGGCATCCAGTTCGCCGAGCACGAGGCCGGTTACCTCGTCGGCTACCTCGCGGCGCTGCAGCTGAAGAGCCAGGGCGGCCCGCAGATCATCAGCGCGGTCGGGGCGAACAACGTGCCGGCGATCGTGAAGTACATCAGCGGCTACATCCAGGGCGCCAAGAAGGCGAACCCACGGGTGAGGGTGCTGGCGAACTACGCCAACGACCCGACCTTCTCCGACCAGGCGAAGTGCAAGGAGACCGCGCTGGCCCAGATCCAGAAGGGCACGCGGGCGATCTTCCAGGTCGCCGGCGGCTGCGGCCTCGGCGCGCTCACCGCCGCGAAGCAGGCGAAGATCTGGGGCATCGGCGTGGACGCCGACCAGCTCTATCTCGGCCGGCACATGCTCACGAGCGCCCTCAAGCGCGTCAACGTGGCAGTGCAGGACATCACGCGTCTGGCCTCGCAGGGCAAGTTCAAGCCGCAGGCCGATTACCAGTACAGCCTGAAGAACAACGGTGTCGGTCTCGGCTCCGTGAACAGCAAGGTGAAGAAGAGCTTCGTCGCTCGCACGGTCGCGGTCGGCAAGCAGATCGGCTCGGGCAAGATCAAGGTCCGGCCGATCATCAAGTTCAAGGCGTCGAACTAGACGCACGTTCTAGGGGGTGGGGCCTCGCCCCACCCCCTAGAATCGCCCGCGATGAGCGCGGAACCACCCGTTCTCGAGCTTCGGGGGATCACGAAGCAGTTTCCGGGGACACTCGCGAACGACCACGTCGATTTCGACCTCCGCCGGGGCGAGGTGCACGCACTACTCGGCGAGAACGGCGCGGGCAAGTCGACGCTCATGAACATCCTCTACGGGCTCTACAGCCCGGACGAGGGCGAGATCCTGATCAACGGCCAGCAGGTGCGGATCGCGTCGCCCGGCGACGCGATCGCGCGTGGGATCGGCATGGTGCACCAGCACTTCATGTTGATCCCCGTGATGTCGGTCGCCGAGAACATCGTGCTCGCGGTCGAGCCGCGGCGGGACGGAGTCCTTCTCGATTACAAGTCGGCGCGGAACCGCGTGCGAGAACTGGCCTCGTCCTTCGGCTTCGCGATCGACCCGGACGCGAAGATCGAGGACATCAGCGTCGGCCAGCAGCAGCGGGTCGAGATCCTGAAGGCGCTCTACCGGCGGGCGGACATCCTCATCCTCGACGAGCCCACCGCGGTGCTCACGCCGCAGGAGGCCGTCGAGCTCTTCGGGATCCTCAAGAACCTCCAGCGCGAGGGCCTGTCGATCATCTTCATCAGCCACAAGCTGAACGAGGTGCTCGAGATCGCAGAGCGCGTGACCGTTCTGCGCCGTGGAAAGGTGATCGAGACGGTCCCGACCGCGGGCGCGACCGAGGAAGAGCTCGCGCGCCGCATGGTCGGCCGCGACGTCGTGCTCCGGATCGACAAGGCCCCGAGCCAGCCGGCCGACCCGATCCTCGTCGTCGAGGGCCTGACCGTGAAGGACGACCGCGACCTCGTGAAGGTGAACGACGTCTCGTTCGAGGTCCGCGGCGGTGAGATCGTCGCGATCGCCGGCGTCGACGGGAACGGCCAGACCGAGCTCATCGATGCGATCACGGGCCTCCGTCACCCGGAGCAGGGCAGGATCCTCGTCGAGGGGCGCGATGTCACGAACGCCAATGCGAAGCAGCACTTCGACGTGGGCGTCGGACACGTACCCGAGGACCGGCAGCGCCGCGGCCTCGTGCTGGAGTTCTCGCTCGCGGAGAACATCGGCCTCCACGACTACCGCAAGCGGCCCTACTCCCGGCTCGGGTGGCTCCACCCGAAGCGGCTCCTCGAGCGCGCTGCGCGGCTGATCCGCGAGTTCGACGTCAGAGGAGGCGGGCCGCGGACGCCAGGCGGCGCGCTCTCCGGTGGGAACCAGCAGAAGGTCATCCTGGCCCGGGAGATCGACCGCGATCCGCGTGTCCTCGTCGCGGCGCAGCCCACGCGGGGCCTCGACGTCGGCGCCATCGAGTTCGTGCATCGGCGGCTGGTCGAGGAGCGCGACGAAGGGCGCGCGGTCCTGCTCGTCTCGCTCGAGCTGGAGGAGGTCCTGTCTCTCGCCGATCGCATCCTCGTCATCTACGAAGGCAAGTTCGTGGGCGAGTTCCCGCCAACCGCGACCGAGGAGGAGCTCGGTGTCGCCATGACGGGCGGCGGAAAGCGCGAGATCGCAGCGTGACCAACGCTCGCCTTCGGCTCGCGTTGATGGGGGAAAGCATGTCTCCGCCATCTGCCTCCTTCTTCCTGAGAGCGTTGAGCACCTCCCGGTTCCCCACACCCCTCCACCGTCACGAGTCGGAGACCGGCACATGACCGTCAGCCAGGTCGACGCGCCGCCGCCGGGGGCCGAGTTCGAGGACAGCAAGAGTTGGGTGGACCGGTGGGGTGGCGTCATCGCCCCGGTCATCACCGTCATCCTGGCCTTCCTGATCAGCGGCTTCGTCGTCCTCCTGACGACGAAGGACCTGGGCGACACGCTCGAGACCTACCGCGCGATCTTCCGCGGGTCAGGCCTCTCGTGGTTCTTCGAGATCGGGAGCAACAGCATCGGGCTCCCGTGGTCCGACGGGCGGGTCTGGTTCCCGTGGAACGTGGACGACGTCTCGTCTCTCGCGGCGGCGAACCTCCAGCAGACGCTGATTCTCTGGACGGCGCTCGTGCTGGTGGGGCTCGCGGTCGCGTTCGCGTTCCGCTGCGGCCTCTTCAACATCGGAGGACAGGGCCAGTACATCGCCGGCTCCGCCGTTGCGATCCTCGTCGCGACGGAGCTTCCGGACATCGTCGACCTGCCGCGGGTGCTCCTCGTGGTCGCGTCGGTCATCGGGGGGATGCTCGCCGGCGCGTTCGTCGCGGGAATCGCAGGCTTCCTCAAGGGAACAGTGGGCGCCCACGAGGTGATCACGACGATCATGCTCAACTGGATCGTCATCTGGACCGCGTCGTACCTCTTCGGGATCGGCGGGCCGTTTCAGACGACGGAGTCGGACGCGGTGCCGTCGTCCGCGGACGTCCCCGACAAGGCGAAGCTGCCCGTGTTCTGGGGCGACCCGCTGCTCCAGGGGCTCCACATCGGCGTGTTCGTCGCGCTCATCTCCCTCGTCGTCTATGCCTTCCTGCTCAACCGCACGACGCTCGGATACGAGGTGCGCGCGGTCGGGTTCAACCCGGACGCCGCGCGCTACGGCGGGATCAGCGTGGCGCGGAACTACTTTCGCGCCATGGCGATCGCGGGCTCGTTCGCGGGCCTGGCCGGCTCCCTCGACTCGCTCGGGTGGCAGTTCCGGCTCGACGTCACGCAGATCCAGGGCGCGACGATCGGGTTCACGGGTATCGCGGTCGCGCTGCTCGGCCGGAACACGGCCGTGGGCGTCGGTCTTGCGGCCCTTCTCTTCGCCGGGCTCGAGACGGGCACGGCCTCGCGCAACCTCGACCCGGAGATCTTCCCGCCTGACCTCGCCTCGAGCCTTGCGATCATCATCCAGGGCCTCGTCGTGCTCTTCGTGGGCGCGCAGTTCGTCATCCTCCTGCTCCTCCACCGCTCGCGCCGGAAGAAAGCTGACGAGGCAAAGCCAACAGGGGCGGCGCCGGCATGAGGCGCCTGCTGGACCGCCTGCCGCACGGTTGGCGCGCAGTCGCCTGGGTCGGCGTCCTCGTCGGGATCGCCGCGGCGCTTTCGGCCCTGCCGCCGTTCACGGTCCGGAGCCCGGTCGTCCCGGTCGTCATCGGCCTGTTCGCGCTCACGATCGGCATCGGCTCGTGGATCCGGGGCGAGCGGCGCATCGGGGGGTACGCGATCGGAGCAGGTGTGATCGGGCTCTGCATCGGCTACCTCGCCACACGCTCGAGCGTGGGGAACCTCGAGACCGTCGTCGTCTGGGGCGCGCTCTTCGGCGCGGCGCTCCGGTACGCGACGCCGCTGCTCTTCGCATCGCTCGGCGGGCTGTTCTCAGAGCGCTCGGGGGTCGTGAACATCGGGCTCGAGGGGATGATGCTCACGGGCGCGTTCTTCGCCATCTGGGGTGCAGACGTCACGGGGAACTGGATCACGGGCCTGGCGATCGGGATCGCGTCCGGGGGGGTCTTCGGGTTACTGCACGCGTTCTTCTCGATCACGCTGCGCGCGGACCAGATCGTCGGCGGCACCGCGATCAACCTGATCGCGCTCGGGCTGACGACGTACCTCTTCATCCGTATCTATGGCGACACCGGCACGCCGACCGGCATCGACTCGATCCCGAACGTGTCGATCGGCTTCCTCGACAGCGTGCCCGTGATCGGCGGCTTCCTCGAGGACGTGTTTGGCGACCTCAACCTGATGATCTGGGTCGGGTTCGTGCTCGTGGTGGCTGTCTGGCTCGTCGTCTTCAAGACACCGATCGGGCTCCGGATCCGGGCGGTCGGCGAGCATCCACGGGCCGCCGACACCGTCGGCATCAACGTCTATCTGATCCGCTACGGGTCGGTCACGCTCTCGGGCATGCTCGCCGCCGCGGGCGGTGCGTACCTGTCACTCGGTTTCGTCGAGACGTTCGACCAGAACATGACGGCGGGCCGCGGGTTCATCGCCCTCGCCGCGCTGATCTTCGGCAACTGGCGGCCCTTCGGCGCCGCGGTGGCGTGCCTTCTCTTCGGTTTCTCGAGCGCGCTCGCCGCCGCCCTGCAGACGTATTCCACCTCCGTCTCGACGCTTTTCGAAGCGCTTCCCTACGCGCTCACCCTGGTGGCGGTCGCGGGCGTCATCGGACGCTCGATCCCGCCTCGCGCCATCGGCCGACCGTACGTCAAGCAGTAGCGTGGCGGCACGAGGAAAAGGAGCCGGTTGGGGATCGGCCGTCGCCGGTGCGCTCTCCGTCGCGACGCTGCCCGTCGCGATCTACCTCACGCGCTTCAGCGACGAGTACGAGCTCCTGCACGCCGGTGTCGCGATCCCCGTCGCGGCGCTGTTCGGGATCGCGGCGCTCCTGCTCGCACGGCGCGCGCGCCGACTCGATTCACTTGCGCTCTCGGGGCGTCCCGGCCGGTCCGCGCAGGTGGGGCACGTCCTCGGCGTGATCGGGCTGTGCCTGGTCGCGAGCGCCCTCGTCGCGCTCGGCGTGTACTGGCTCCTCGAGTACGTCGGGTCACGGGACTGACGAAAGAGGCAGAGCCTCTACAATCCCCCATTCGTGTTCGACATCGGTTCCAGCCTCCGCGAGGCCCGCACCCGTCAGGACCTCGACTTCCCCGAGCTCGAAGAGCGCACGAAGATTCGCCCGAAGTACCTCCGCGCGCTCGAGGACGAGCAGTTCGAGATCCTTCCCGCGCCGACGTACGTGCGGGGCTTCCTGCGCTCGTACGCCGAGGCGCTCGGCCTCGACGGTCAGCCGTTCGTCGACGAGTACAACTCGCGCTTCGCGGTCGGCGACGACGACGTCCCGGTTCCCTTCCGGCGCACGCCTCAGCCACGCAGCCGAGACCGGTCTCCGCGTGAGTCGAGGATCGCCGTGCTGGCGCTGCTCGGCATCGCGATCCTCACTGCACTCGTGATCGCGGCCTGGCGCTTCGGCGGGCCCGAGAGCGAGGGCGTGCCGAACCTCGAGGGGCTGGGGCAGAACCCGGCCGTGCAGACGGCACCCGCGAAGGGTCGCGCACGGCTCGTCGTGCGGGCCAACGGCGGCAGCTCGTGGATGGAGGTTCGCGAGGGCACCGCGTCCGGGCGGCTCCTCTACACGGGGACGCTCGAGAGGGGCCAGCGGAAGGAGTTCGAGGCGCGTCGGCTCCAGCTCGTCCTCGCCCAGCCCGAGCACGTCCTCGTGCGCCTCAACGGGAACCGCAAGGACCTTCCCGACGGGACGGCGTTCACCGTCACGTCGCGGCGCATCGTCCCGGCTTCGTCTTGACGCGTCCCCGGGCGGCGATCGTCGTCACGGGCAGCGAGCTCGTTCGCGGCGAGCGCCAGGACCGAAATGGGCCGTTCCTCGCCACCGAGGCTCTCCGGCTGGGCCTCGAGCCGGAGCGCATCACGATCGTCGGTGACAGGCCCGACGACCTCGACCGGGCGCTCGCGGAAGGGTTCGACGCAGACCTCTGTCTCGTCTCGGGCGGTCTCGGCCCGACGCACGACGACCGCACGGTCGAGCGGGTTGCGCGGGCGGCGGGCGTGGAGCTCGTCGTCGATCCGGCTCTCGAGCGCGAGATCGCGACGGTGTCGACGATGATCGCCGAGCGTCTCGGACGGCCGTACACCGAGTTCGCGCCGGGCGTCCGCAAGCAGGCGACGATCCCGGAGGGCGCGTATTCGCTCGGTCTCGCGGGGACGGCGCCCGGGCTCGTGCTCGAGACCGACCGCGCCGTGGTCGTCGTTCTCCCAGGCCCGCCGCGTGAGCTCCAGCGGCTGTGGGAGCGGGCAGTTGACGCTCCGCCGGTGCGACGGGTGCTGGACCGGGCGCCCGCGCGCGGTCGCAGGACGCTTCGGTTCTTCGGGACGCCTGAGTCCGCCGTCGCGGAGGCGCTCGCGGCTGCGGGCGGCGACGGCGACGGAGTCGAGGCGACGATCTGCGCACGCGAGTTCGAGATCCACGTGGACCTCGTGGTCGAGCCGGGCGGGGAGGTCCGGGCTGACGAGGTCGCCGGCGCGCTCCGCGAGGCCCTCGGCCGCTACCTGTTCACGGAGGACGAGCGGCCTGTCGCCGAGATCGTGCTCGCGCTCGCCCGCGAGCGCGGCTACACGCTCGCGACGGCCGAGTCGTGCACGGGAGGGCTCGTCGCCGGCCGGCTGACGGCGATCCCCGGGTCGAGCGACGTCTTCCGCGGAGCCGTCGTCGCGTACGCCGACGACGTGAAGGCGGGGGAGCTCGGCGTCCCGCGACCCGTGCTGGAGGACCACGGAGCGGTCTCCGCCGAGACGGCGCAGGCGATGGCGGAGGGCGCACGGGCTCGGCTCACGGCGGACGTCGCCGTCTCGGTCACGGGGATCGCCGGGCCTGACGGCGGAAGTGACGAGAAGCCGGTCGGCCTCGTCTTCCTGCACGTTGCAGGTCCCGACGGGGAGGAAGCGCGCCGCATCGACCTCCCCGGCGACCGCGAGATGATCCGCGGCCGGGCGACCACGGCGGCCCTCCATCTTCTCCGCCGACACTTGACACAGAACCGTGACGAAGGGCGATAGCCCCAGGGGTACCCTCGAAAGCGGTGACCCGCCTGGTGCGACGCTCCGTCTCTTCCTCGCTCTCGTGCTCCCTCACGAGGCCGCGGTCGGGCTCGAACGCTGGCGGGACTCGGAGCTCCTGGCGAGCGTTCCCGACCCGGTTCGCGAGCTCGTGCGGCCGGTTGAGGGCTTTCACGTCACGCTCGCCTTCCTCGGATCGAGACCACGCGCGGAGCTCCCTGCGATCGTCGACGCTCTACGATCGTCCGCCGCGGAGACGACCGCGTTCGAGCTTGTCCCGAAGCGCTACCGCGAGACGCGATCGGTGGGGATGCTCGTTCTCGACGATCCTTCCGGTGAGGCCATGCGGCTTGCCGACCGCCTGCACGGACGCCTCGAGGCGCTCGGCGTCTACGCGCGCGAGCCCCGGCAGTGGCTTCCGCACGCGACCGTCGTGCGTTTCAGCAACCGCCGGCGCGAGAGAGGGCCGAAGCGCCCGCCTCTTGCCGCAGCGCCGCCCGATCTGGGCGCGTTCGTGTCGTCCGAGGCGGCTGCTTTCGTATCACGCCTGCACCCGTCCGGGGCCCGCTACGAGATTCTCGAAACTGCGGAGTTGAAGAGAAAGAGCTAGGAGGCTGACAGATGAGTCGTGAGGAAGCGCTCGACACCGCACTAGGCCAGATCGAGCGACAGTTCGGCAAGGGATCGGTCATGAGGATGAGCGACCGGCCTCAGGTCGCGGTCGGCGCGGTGTCCACCGGCTCGCTCGCGCTCGACCTCGCGCTCGGGATCGGCGGCCTTCCCCGGGGCCGGATCGTCGAGATCTACGGGCCCGAGGCTTCCGGCAAGACGACCCTGGTGTACCACGTGATGGCCGAGGCCCAGAGGCGCGGGGGCATCTGCGCCTTCATCGACGCCGAGCACGCGATGGATCCGTCCTACGCGCGCCGGATCGGCGTGGACATCGACCAGCTCCTCGTCTCGCAGCCCGACACCGGAGAGCAGGCGCTCGAGATCACCGAGCTGCTCATTCGCTCGGGTGCGCTCGACATCGTCGCGATCGATTCCGTTGCGGCTCTCGTCCCGAAGGCGGAGATCGAGGGTGAGATGGGTGACAGTCACGTCGGCCTTCAGGCGCGGCTCATGAGCCAGGCGCTGCGAAAGCTCGCGGGCACGCTCAACCGCACGGACACGATCTGCATCTTCACGAATCAGCTGCGCGAGAAGATCGGCGTCATGTTCGGTAACCCCGAGACGACTCCGGGAGGCCGCGCGCTCAAGTTCTACGCCTCGGTTCGCCTCGACATCCGCCGCATCGAGACGCTGAAGGACGGCGCGGAGGCGGTCGGCAACCGCGTGCGCGTGAAGGTCGCGAAGAACAAGGTCGCACCGCCGTTCAAGCAGGCGGAGTTCGACATCGTCTACGGCGCCGGGATCCCGTGGGAGGGCACCGTCCTCGACGTCGCGCTCGAGAAGAAGATCGTCCAGAAGGCGGGCTCGTACTTCAGCTTCGGAGACGAGCGGCTCGGCCAGGGACGTCAGAATGCGAGCGCGTTCCTTGCGGAGAACCCGGATCTCGTCCAGCAGATCCTCGTTGCGATCCAGGCGGAGGCACCGGAGGATCAGGTCATCTCTGCGCGGCTCCTCCCGAGCGCGGCCGCGGAGGGCGTCATCGCGCCCGGAAAGGCAGCCGAGGAGGAAGCCGAGGAGGAGGAAGCGGCGGAGGTGTCCGAGGCCGCCGCGGTCGAGACCTAGGCCACGCGTGTCGGGGCCCGAGACGCCGGAAGCGGTCGACGCGGCACTTCGCACGCTGCGCCACCGCGACCGCAGCGCCGCGGAGCTCGACCAGCGCCTCGAGCAGAAGGGGTACGACGAGACGCAACGCGCCGATGCGCTCGCGACGCTCGAGCGCACCGGCCTCATCGACGACAGGCGGTTCGCCGAGTCGCGAGCAGCCGCCCTCGCCGAGCGGGGAGCGGGCGACGCGCTCGTCCGCCACGACCTCGCCGGGGCTGGCATCGACGATGATCTCGTGGCCGACGCGATCGCGTCGCTCGAGCCAGAGTCTGCGCGCGCACTCCGGATTGCAGAGCGGCGCGGCTTCACCGCCAAGACCGCGCGCTACCTGAGCGGGAAGGGGTTCTCCCAGGAGTCCGTCGTCGCGCTCGTTGCAACGGGCCTCGAGGACGAGCTAGGATGACCGCGCTTCACTCCGACATTTTTCCCTGCTCGTTGCGCTTTACGATCCGGCGTTTTCTGAACCGATGACAGCGATCACACGTACTTCGTCCTCCAAATCTGGCACGACCCCCGACCTCGGAGGGTGCGGCCAGCGTTAGAGCTACCCCTCTGGGCTCGTCGCGGTCCAGGGGCAGAACCGGTTCTAGGCGCGGCCGAGCTAGGCCGAGTGGCGGTGTGAGCACCGCGGTCGATCCGCGGTAATCGACTCCTCTCAACGGAGGGCACATGCTCACGGTCGCTGCGGTGGTGATCGGAATCCTCGTCGGGGCAGTCGCGGCTGCGGTTGTCCTCACGTCGCTCTCACGCTCGCGAGTCCGAAAGGCGGAGTCGGAGCGGAGCCGGATCCTCTCCGACGCCGAGCGGGAGGCGGACGCGATTCGCCGTGAAGCCCAGGTCGACGCGCGCGAGCAGGCGGTCGTCCTCCGGGCCGAGATCGAGACCGAGGTTCAGGACCGCCGGAACCAGATCGTGAAGGTCGAGGAGCGCGTCCTCCAGAAGGAAGAGGAGATCGACGCGAAGCTCGACGAGCTCGAGCGGCGCGAGCAGGGGCTCGGCGACCGCGAGATCCACGTCAAGGAGTTGCAGGAGGAGCTCCGGGACGCCAAGCACGACTCCGTTGCCATCCTCGAGAAGCTCTCAGGGCTCACCTCCGCCGAGGCGAAGCACCAGCTGCTCGAAAGCTCGAAGGACCTCATCCGGCACGAGCTCGCCCGCGACGTTCGGCACATGGAAGAGGAGGCCAGGGCGGACTCGCGCCGGCGTGCCCGCGCGCTCATCGCCGACTCCCTGCAGCGGGTGGCCGCGAGCCATACGGCGGAGGCGACGGTGACCGTGGTCGAGCTGGCATCCGACGACCTCAAGGGCCGCATCATCGGACGCGAGGGTCGCAACATCCGTTCGCTCGAGCATCTGACCGGCGTCGACTTCATCATCGACGACACGCCGCACGCGGTCGTGCTTTCCTCGTTCGACCCGTTGCGGCGGGAGATCGCGCGCCTGACGCTCGACAAGCTCATCGAGGACGGCCGGATCCACCCGGCGCGAATCGAGGAGATGTACTACCTCGCGAAGACGGAGCTCGACGAGCACGTCCGCCAGGCCGGGGAGCAGGCCGTCTTCGAGGCGAACTGCGGAGAGCTGCACGAGGAGCTCGTAAAGGTCCTGGGGCGTCTCCGCTACCGGACGAGCTATGGGCAGAACGTCCTCAAGCACACCCTCGAGGTCGTCCACCTCGGCGGGCTCATGGCGTCGGAGCTGGGCGCCGGAGTGAAGACGACGAAGCGCGCAGCTCTCCTGCACGACGTCGGAAAGGCGATGAGCCACGAGGTCGAAGGCTCGCACGCGCTGATCTCGGCGCAGCTCGCGAAGCGCTATGGCGAGTCCGAAGGGGTCGTGCACGCGATCGAGGCTCATCACTACGAGGTCCAGCCTCAGACGGTCGAGGCAGTGCTCCTCATCGCCGCCGACGCGGTCTCGGCATCTCGGCCGGGAGCGCGCGGCGAGTCGCTCGAGAACTACATCCGGAGGCTCGAGGCGCTCGAGACGATCGCCACGGCGAAGCCAGGCGTGGCGAAGGCCTACGCGCTCCAGGCGGGCCGCGAGATCCGCGTCATCGTCGAGCCAAGCGAGGTTGACGACGACACCGCGGCGCTTCTCTCGCACGAGATCGCGCGCGAGATCGAGGATCAGCTCGAGTACCCGGGTCAGGTGAAGGTGATCGTGATCCGGGAGTCCCGAGCAATCGAGGTCGCGAAGTAGCCGTACTCGCCCGTTCGTGAGCTACCTCCTACCCGAGATCGTCGAGACTGATCGCCTCGTGCTTCGCACGTGGCGCCTCGACGACGCGGAGCGGCTCGACGAGATCTACTCCCAGCCCGAGTACCTCGAGCACATGCCGGCGGCGCGTGGCGCGGACCGGGTCGCCGACTACCGCCGGCTCTGGGACGAGGCCGGATTCGCCACCTGGGCCGCCTGTGAGCGGAAGAGCGGGCGCCTGATCGGGCGCATAGGGCTTCTGCGACACGACGACTGGCCGCTCGTCGACAACCCGGTCGAGGTGGGGTGGACGCTCGACCACGGCTACTGGGGTCGCGGCCTCGCCACGGAGGGAGGCCGCGCGGCGATCGACGTCTGGCGCGACTATCTTCCCGACGAGACGTTGTACAGCTTCACGCTTCCGGAGAACGCGCGCTCGCGGGCCGTCATGGAGCGTCTCGGGATGCGCTTCGGCGGGACGGCGCTCTGGCACGGGCGCGAGCACGTCTGGTACGCACTCGACCGCGACGAGGTCTCGTAGTGGACACGGCCGCCGCCGCTAGGCGCTGGGCAGACGTCTGGGCGCAGGCGTGGCCGGCGGCAGACGCCGACGCGATCGATGCGCTCTACGCGCGGAACGCGGTCTTCTACTCGCATCCGTTCCGTGATCGACAGAGCCCCAGGGAATACGTCGAGTGGGCCTTTTCCGATCAGAAGGAGGCGGAGTGCCGTTTCGGCGAGCCGATCGTCTCCGGCCACCGCGCTGCGGTCGACTGGTGGGGCGTCATCGTCGCCCCGGACGACACGGTCGAGGCGCTCGCAGGCACCTCGCTGCTGCGGTTCGACGACGACGGGCTCGTGATCGAGCAGCGTGACGTCTGGGCGAGCGAGCCGGGGCGTCGCGACCTGCCCGAGTGGGCGGTCTAGAGAGGCTGCTCCGGGGAAGAGCGCATCCGAGGCGGGGCTAGACTGGATCGCCCATGCGCCGGTACCACGTCACGACGTTCGGCTGTCAGATGAACGCTCACGACTCGGAGCGGATCAAGGGCATGCTCGAGTCGCTGGGCCTCGGCGAGGCTACGTCGGCGAACGATGCCGATGTCGTCGTCTTCAACACCTGCACCGTTCGTGAGAAGCCCGACACGCGCCTCGCCGCGTACCTCGGCAACGCAACCGCACGGAAGCGCGAGCAGCCCGACATGGTGATCGCGGTTGGAGGCTGCTATGCGGAGGCACAGCGCGACCGGATCTTCGAGCTGTACCCGGCGGTCGACGTCGCATTCGGGCCCGGTTCGATCCCGCACCTCGGCGAATGGATCGCAGCCGGAGGCTATTCGGTTCCCCGCGGCAAGTTCGGGACGCACGAGCACTTCGCCGCCGACCTCCCGGCTCAGCGTGAGCGGGGTTTCCAGGCCTGGGTCCAGGTGTCGATGGGGTGCAACTCGAAGTGCGCGTACTGCATCGTCCCGGCGGTCCGCGGCCGCGAGCAGAGCCGGCGACCCGGGGAGATCGTCGCCGAGGTGACGCGGCTCGCTGCCGAAGGCGTCCGTGAGGTGACGCTGTTGGGCCAGAACGTGAACTCCTGGGGGCGGGACCTCGCACCCGCGATCAGGACCGAGTTCGGCGAGCTTCTCCGGGCGTGTGACACGGTCGATGGCATCGAGCGGATCCGCTTCACGAGCCCGCATCCGAAGGACTTCCGCGATCCGGTGATCCGCGCGATGGCCGAGTGCGAGACGGTGTGCGAGCACGCGCACCTCCCGCTCCAGTCGGGATCCTCGAGAGTGCTGAAGCGCATGCGGCGCACGTACCACCGCGAGCGCTACCTACGGCTGGTGGACACGCTGCGCGGCGCGATCCCGGACCTCGCGCTCGGCACCGACATCATCGTCGGCTTCCCGGGTGAGACGGACGAGGACTTCGAGGAGACCATCGAGGTCGTCGAGGCGGTGCGCTACGACAGCGCGTACACGTTCATCTTCTCGCCGCGGTCGGGGACGGAGGCAGCGGACCTGCCGGACCAGGTTCCCGACGAGGTAAAGCACCAGCGCCTCGAACGGCTCGTGGACGTCGTCCAGCGCATCGCGGCCGAGCGGAACGCCGAGCGCGTCGGCCGTGTCGAGGAGGTCCTCGTCGAAGGCCCGAGCCGGACGGACGGCTCGGTCTTGCGAGGCAGAACGCGGCGGAACACGACGGTGAACTTCGAGGGCTCTGCGGCCCCTGGTGACCTGGTCGCCGTCCGGATCGACGGCTCGACCTCGACGACGCTACACGGTGCCGAGCTCACCGCAGTCGCCGCCTAGCTTGCGCACGCTGACGTGGGACGGCTGCGTCAACGTACGCGACCTGGGCGGCCATGCGACCGAGGGCGGACGGGCTACGCAGTTCGGGCGCGTCGTCCGCGCGGACAGCGTCCGCAGGCTTTCGGATGACGGCTGGAGCGCGCTGACTGAGTACGGGGTGCGCACGGTGGTCGATCTTCGGTACCAGGTGGAGCTCGACCGGGACCCGCCGCGGGACGTCGACCTCGACATCGTCCACATCTCGCTCTTCGGCGAGCCGGACGAGGAGCGCTGGGCGGAGCTCGAGGAGCTCGGGACGGCCCAGGGCGACGCAACGGGGTTCACCCGTGTCATCTATCTCGAGGTGCTCGAGGAGCACCGCGCGAAGCTCGCGGAGGCGGTCGCGGCCGTAGGCCATGCCGCTCCTGGCGGCGTCGTCGTTCACTGCCATGCGGGCAAGGACCGGACGGGGCTCGTCACTGCGCTCCTGCTTCGTCTCGCGGGAGTCCCGATCGGCGAGGTCTCGCTCGATTACGCCCAGAGCGAGCAGCACCTCGCCGTGCGGACCAGGGATTGGATCGCGGAGGGCGCCGACCAGGCGGAACGCGACTGGCGCCGGCTCATCACCTCTACGCCCGCCGAGGGGATGCGAGGAGTGGTCGAGGAGATCGATCGCCGGTACGGCGACGTGGCGTCCTACCTGCGTGCCGGTGGGGCGGCGGACGCCGATCTCGACGCGGCCCGGGCCCGCCTGCTGGACGACTGATGCGCACGAAGGTCGTTGCGGTCTTCGGCCCGACGGCGTCGGGCAAGACGGCGGTGGCGGAGGCGCTCGCGGACGCGCTGGTGACGGAAGTCGTCTCGACGGACGCGATGCAGGTCTACGACGGCCTCCCGATCCTCACGAACCAGCCGGAGCGACCGACTCGGCTCGTGGCCGCATGGCCGCTGGCGCATGAGGGATCCGTCGGAGAGTTCCAACGGCTGGCACACGACGCGATCGACGAGCTCGTCGAGTCGAGCGGGAGCGCTGTCCTGGCGGGCGGGACCGGGCTCTATCTGCGCGCCGCACTCGCCGAGCTCGACCTGCCTCCGGCTCCGGTGGAGGGAGCGCGCCTGCGCTGGGAGGCGGCGTACGACGAGGACCCTGCAGCCGCGTACGCAGAGCTCGAACGCCGAGATCCCGCTGCGGCCGCTTCCGTCCACCGGAATGACCGCAGGCGGGTGGTCCGTGCGCTCGAGCTCGCCGAGGCCGGCGCATCGCTGGCGCCGGTGGAGAGCAGGCTCTGGTCGGTCGAGACGAGGCAGCCGACGGTCGTCGTCGGCCTTGATGTGCCGAAGGAGGAGCTAGATCGACGCATCGAGGCGCGCACCGACGAGATGTTCGGTCGCGGAGTCGTCGAGGAGGTGCGGGCGGCGCTCCGCAACGGGCACGTGTCGCGCACTGCGGCCAAGACCCTCGGCCTGTGGGAGATCGCTGAGCTCCCGCCGAAGGAGGCCCGGGAGCAGATCGTCCTACGCACGCGTCGCTACGCCGCGTATCAGCGGAAGTGGATGCGCCGGATCCCGGGCATCGTCATGATCGATGCGGGCCCGGGCTCGCCGAGGCCCCCCGCGGAGGTTGCAAATGCGATTCTCGAAGTGGCACGCGCTCGGTAACACCTACCTGCTGCTGGAGCGGGCGGAGCTGGATGCACCGCTCGACGCCGACGCAGTCCGTCGGCTCTGCGACGTCCATCGCGGCGTCGGCGCTGACGGCATTCTCGAGATCGTCGAGATTCGCGGTCCAGAGGCAGAGGTCGTCGTCTGGAACCCGGACGGGTCGACGGCGGAGCTCTCGGGGAACGGGGCGCGCATCGCAGCGATGTGGCTCGCGCGCCGGAGCGGAGTCGCGTTCCCGCGATTGCGCATCGGCGATCGTGCGTTGCCCGCGCGCGTCGACGGGGTGGACGTCGAGATCGATCTCGGTGACGTTCAGGTCGGGAAGCCGGTGGCGCTCGAGGTCGACGGCGAGCGCCTGGAGGTCACACCGGTCACGATCGGCAACCCGCACGCCGTGATTCGGCGTGACCCGTCCCGCGAGGAGCTCCTCCGCATCGGGCCTGTCGTCGAGACGCACGAGCTGTTTCCCGGCCGCACGAACGTCCAGCTCGTCCGGGCGGTGAGCCAGAACGACCTCGCCGTGCTCGTGTGGGAGCGCGGCGTGGGGGAGACCCTCGCGTCAGGGTCGAGCGCTGCCGCCGCGGCAGCTGCGGCCGTGACGCACGGGTGGTGCGAGAGCCCGGTGCACGTGCATCTTCCGGGCGGCACGCTGACGGTCGACATCCGCGAGGGGAGAGCGATCCTGAGCGGGCCTGCGGTCGAGATCTTCCGCGGCGAGACCGTCTAGAGCTGGGCCAGCTCGACGAGCCGGCCGTCCGGGTCACGGAGGTACGCCGAACGGCCCCACGGGTAGTCGCGTGGCTCGAGGACGAATGTGAGGCCGCGCGCGACCAACTCGGCGCACGCCATGTTCAAGTCGTCCACCGCGAGCGCGAAGTGGTCCTCGTTCGGCGGGCCGTCGTCCATCGCGGCGCCGCGCTCGTGGACGAGGATCTTTGCGCCCCCGGCCGCGAAGATCGCTCCTCCGGGCCAGTCGGCGACCGGCGGCGCTCCCAGGAGCTCCGTGTAGAAGCGCTTCGCGGAGCCGATGTCGTCCGTGAACAGCGCGACCTCGGCGACCGCGCGCTCGTTCACTGGGCGATCTCGAACTCCCTGAGGACGTCGTTCAGCGACGTCTTCAGGTCCGTCGACTCGCTTCGCTGGCCGACGATGAGCGCGCACGGAACGTCGAACTCACCGGCCGGATAGCGCTTCGGACGCGTGCCC
This sequence comes from uncultured Actinomycetes bacterium, assembly GCA_963815895.1. Classification (GTDB taxonomy): domain Bacteria; phylum Actinomycetota; class Thermoleophilia; order Gaiellales; family Gaiellaceae; genus GMQP-bins7. The sequence goes on from CAWFIP010000003.1 coordinate 435,724, forward strand.
GGAAGAACGACGGCGCCGGGCGGCACATACCCGCGGTGCTCGACCGGCTCTGGGCCGGTGACGTCGATCACCGGGACCGAGGCAGCCAGGACGACCTGTGGCGCGATCACGGCGCGCTCTCCGACGACGACTCCCTCGACGATCGTCGCGCGCGAGCCGATGAACGCGCCGTCCTCGACGATGACCGGCCGCGCCTGCGGAGGCTCGAGCACACCGCCGATGCCGACGCCGCCGGCGAGGTGGACGTCGGCGCCGATCTGCGCACACGAGCCGACGGTCGCCCACGTGTCGACCATCGTCCGGGGCCCGACCCAGGCGCCGATGTTGACGAACCCCGGCATGAGCACGACGCCCTCGGAGAGGAACGACCCGTACCGAGCGACTCCGGGCGGTACGACGCGCACGCCGCGCTCCGCGTAGTCGTCCTTCACGGGGATCTTGTCCAGGAAGTGGAGGCCGCCGACCTCCATCGGCTCCACCTTGCGCAGGCGGAAGTACAGGAGAATCGCCTTCTTCGCCCAGTCGTTGACGACCCACTCGCCGTCGCGCTTCTCGGCGACACGCGCTTCGCCCCGATCGAGGAGCTCAACGGCGCCCTCGATCGCATCGGCGTCGAGCTCTCCGCTCTCCCAGATGGCCTCGATCTGCTCCGCCAGCCCCATCACGCGCCATCTTCTCCGATCCCGCCGCGGACGAGCCGCTGGAGCGTCTCGTAGGCGTGCACGAGTGCAGCGATCTCGACCTGCTCGTCGCGACGGTGCGCGTATCGCGTGTGCCCGGGGCCGAAGTTGACCGCGTCGATGCCGTGCGCCGTGAAGTCCGCCACGTTCGTCCATGCCTGCTTCGGCTGGATCTCCCGTGCGCCCGCGCCCACGAGTGCCGCGACGAGCGGATTGTCCGTGACGACGGCTCCGGCGGGCGCATGGCTCACGATGTCCAACGTCGCGCCGGAGGGAACCAGCGAGTGGAGGAGCGCTTCCGCCTCATCCGGCGAACGGTCCGGCGGGTACCGGAGGTTCAGCGTCGCGGTCGCGCTCTCGGGAATGACGTTGTCCGCGATGCCGGAATCCAGCCGCGTCACCGAGAGGACCTCGACGAACGGCAGTCCTCCTACGACGGCCCTCCGCGGCTCGACGGTGAGAAGCGGGCGGAGCCCCTCGACCGCGTGCGCGATTGCGTTGTCCGCGTCCCAGGGCCGTGCCGAGTGCCCGCTGCGGCCGTGGAACGTCAGCCGCGCGATGACGTTGCCGAGGCAGCCTGCGTGCACGACGCCGTCCGTGGGCTCGAGGAGGATCGCAAGCGCCGCCTCGTGCACGACCTCGGAGCCTTTGAGGAGCGCGGGGAGGGGATCGTGCTCGACGGGCAGCTCCTCGCGGCCGAACAGCAGCAGTCCCACGTCGGCTGCCGCGGCGGGGCTCTCGGCGAGGTCGCGGACGAGCTCGAGCGCCACTGCGACACCGCTCTTCATGTCGCTTGCGCCGAGACCGTGCACCGCGCCGTCACCGATGCGTCCTGGAAGGTTCTCCTGCGCCGGGACGGTGTCGTAGTGGCCGGCGAGGACGACGAGCGGCGTCCCCGGCCGTCGTTCCGGCACGAAGAGGAAGACCTCGTCGCCCGCAAACGCGTCGACGTACGACGGCGGAACGAGCGCGAGCAGGTGCTCGCGGATCGCGTCCTCGTGACCGCTCTCCGAAGGGATGTTCACGAGCTCGAGCGTGCGTGCCGCGAGGCGCTCGGCGAGCGGAGTCACCGAGCCAGCCTACAGCGGCCATAATCCCGCCTGTGACAACGCGCCAGCCCGATCCCAGACCGGGGGCGGAGCCGGAGCGCGGGTTCGTCCTCGGCGTGTTCGCGAAGGGAGCGGACGGCGCTGAAGAGCTCGCGGAGCTTCGGGAGCTCGCCCGTACCGCAGGGGTCAACCCTGTTGCGGAGCTGGTTCAGAACCGGGACCGGCCGGATCCGAAGACGTTCGTCGGCAAGGGCAAGCTGGCCGAGCTGAAGTCAGAGTACGCCGAGAGCCGCTCCGAGGTGCTGCTCGTGGACGAGGAGCTCACGCCGACCCAGCAGCGTGCGCTCGAGGACGCGCTCAAGGCGCGCGTCGTCGACCGGACGCAGCTGATTCTCGACATCTTCGCCCAGCACGCACGGAGCGCCGAGGGCAAGCTCCAGGTCGAGCTGGCGCAGCTCGAGTACAACCTCCCGCGCATGCGTGGGATGTGGCACCACCTCGAGCGCCTCGGCGGCGGCGTCGGGACGCGCGGCCCGGGCGAGTCGCAGCTCGAGTCCGACCGCAGGCAGGCTCGCACGAAGGTGTCGCTCCTCAAGCGGCGCCTACGGGGCCTCGGCGCGGAGCGCGCGGTGAGGCGAAAGGAGCGAGCCCGCTCGGCGACGCCGACGATCGCGCTCGCCGGGTACACCAACGTCGGGAAGTCCACGCTGCTGAACGCGCTCACGGGTGCGCACGCGACGGTCGACGACCGGCTGTTCGAGACGCTCGACCCGACGACGCGTGCGTTCGAGTACATGGGCAAGCGGTATCTCGTGACCGACACCGTCGGGTTCATCCGACGACTTCCGACGCAGCTCGTGGAGGGCTTCGCCGCGACCCTCGAGGAGACCCTCGTCGCCGACCTCGTGCTGCACGTCGCCGATGGGTCGCTGCCCGAGGACAGGTTGCGGGAGACGATCGCCGCGGTGCACACCGTTCTCACGGAGATCGGTGCGAACGACGTGCCGGTCGAGCTCGTACTGAACAAGGTCGACCTCCTCGATCCATTGGCGCGCCGCCGGTTGAGCCACGCTTTCCCGCGGGCGCTCCAGGTCTCGGCCGGGACGGGCGAGGGCCTCGAGGAGCTCAAGCTCCGTGTCGCCGAGCTCTTCTCGGACCGGTTCGAGGACGTTCGCCTGCTCGTCCCGTACGAGGACGGACGGGCGCTCGCAGCGCTGTACGACCTCGGCGCTCCGATCGCGGAGCGACGCGACACCGAGGACGGCGTTCGCGTCCGGGCGCGGCTGCCGCGGCGGGAAGTGGCGCGGTTCGCGCGCTACCTCGTCGCCGGCGAGCCGGATACCGAGGTCTCGGCTCGGTGATGGGGGACATCGTCGAGGTCGCAGTGCATCGGCTGCGAGAGGACGCCGTGCTCCCGAGCCGGGCGTACGAGGGTGATGCAGGGCTCGACCTTGCTGCCTGCGACGAGATCACGCTCGATCCGGGCGAGCGGGCGTCGGTCGGAACCGGGATCGCGGTAGAGATCCCGGAGGGCTACGCCGGATTCGTGCAGCCGCGTTCCGGCCTCGCCGCCCGCCACGGGATCGGCGTCGTGAACTCGCCCGGCCTCGTGGACTCCGGCTACCGCGGCGAGTTGCGTGTGGTGCTCCTGAACACCGACGCGCGTGAGCCCTTCACCGTGGAACCGGGAATGCGCATCGCGCAGCTCGTCGTCGTGCCGGTCCCCTCGGTACGGCTCGTCGAGGTCGACGAGCTGGCAACGAGCGAGCGCGGCACACGCGGATTCGGGTCGTCCGCGAGTTGACCGAAGAGCTTCCGAGGGTTCGCGTTTCCGCGATCGTGCGCTGGCACGGGCGGATGCTGCTCTGCCGGCACTCGAAGCTGGGCGGCGACGTCTGGCTGCTCCCCGGGGGCGGGGTGCAGAGTGGCGAGAGCCTCGTTCGGGCGCTACAGCGGGAGCTCTGGGAAGAGACAGGGCTCTTCCCGGAGGGGAAGGAACTGCCGCTCGAGGGCCCGATCGCGCTCGTGGACTCGATCGCCCCGGACAAGAGCCCCGTGCGGAAGCACGTCGTGCACGTGATCTTCGCGACAGACGTGATGGACGACACGCTCGAGGACGTGGCCTCGGAGGACGCGGCGGTGGGCGGTCACCGCCTCTTCCATCCGAACGAGCTGGACGGGGTCCGCCTCCATCCGCCGATCCAGCGCTTCCTCCAACGCTGGCGACCCGGGGATCCCGCGGTCTACCTCGGCCAGATGTGGGTTCCCTGAGAGACGAGTCGCCCGCGCAACGTCTTTCGACACGGGACGTGTTTGGGCGCCCCGCGTGCCGTGGAACGAACATCCGTGAGTCCTCCTCCCGCCTGAATCGAAGAACTGGCTGTGGGCGGCGACTCGCCGCTCACAGCCAGGCCAAGGCGCGACGGCCGGCGAAAAGGGGACTCGTGCGGGCGGGCATACACTTGTTTGCAGGATGCGCTCCGCCGCGAACCCACGCTCGAGCGCCCGCCCCGCCGGATGAGCGACTGGAACGGCGCCGCAACGACAGACGAGTCGACTTTTCGGGTGGAGACGACGCCGAGCTTCGACACGATCGCCGTCGCCTCCTCGGCCGGCGGGCTTGCGGCTCTCACTCGGCTTCTATCGGTCCTGCCCGCGGAGCTTCCTGCATCGCTGCTCGTCGTCCAGCATCTCGATCCACGCCACAAGAGCCTCATGGCCGACATCCTCAGCCGACGCACGGTGCTCGATGTGAAGCAGGCGGAGGACGGGGAGCCGATGGAGCACGGCACCGTCTACATCGCGCCGCCCGACAGGCATCTCCTGGCGAACGGGGACCGGACGTTGTCGCTCACGCAATCGGAGCTCGTCCACTTCGTACGCCCGTCTGCGGACCTCCTCTTCGAATCCGTGGCCGCGGCATTCCGGGAGCACGCGATCGCCGTGGTCCTCACCGGGTCGGGGAAAGACGGTGCGATGGGCGTGAAGGCGATCAAGAAGATGGGGGGGACCGTCATCACCCAGGACGAGGAGACGAGCGAGTTCTTCTCGATGCCGAGCGCAGCGATCAGCACTGGCCAGGTCGACTTCATCCTGCCCGTGGACGAGATTCCTCAGGCCCTGGTCGCCCTCGTTGTGGGGGCCTAAGCGTGTCGACGCAGGACGTCGATCCGACGTTCGAGGCGCTGCTCGACTACGTGCGCGACAACCGCGGGTTCGACTTCACGGGCTACAAGCGAGCGAGCCTCATGCGCCGCGTGCAGAAGCGGATGCACGAGGTCGGGATCTCGCGCTACGACGAGTACCACGACTTCCTCGAGGTGCATCCCGACGAGTTCACGCACCTCTTCAACACGATTCTCATCAACGTCACGAGCTTCTTCCGCGACCAGAGCGCATGGGACACGCTGGCGCAGCAGGCGATTCCCGCGATCGTGGAGCAGAACGACGGGCGCCAGCACATTCGCGTGTGGTCCGTCGGCTGCGCGTCGGGGGAGGAGGCGTACTCCGTCGCAATGCTCCTGGCCGAGGCGCTGGGCATCGGACGGATTGTCGATCGGGCCAAGATCTACGCCACCGATGTCGACGAGGACGCGCTCGCGGAGGCACGCGCAGGGAACTTCAGCGCGAAGGCAGTCGATGCGATACCCCCCGAGCTTCGCGAGAAGTACCTCGAGCCATCCGAGAACCACAGCTACGCGTTCAGGAAGGACTTGCGGCGCTCCGTCATCTTCGGAAGGCACGACCTCGTGAAGGACGCGCCGATCTCTCGCGTCGATCTGATCGTCTGCCGCAACACGCTCATGTACTTCAACACGGAGGTCCAGTCGCGCGTCTACGCGGGTTTCCAGTTCGCACTGAAGCCGGGGGGTTATCTCTTCCTCGGAAAGTCCGAGATGCTCCTGACGCGCACGAGCATGTTCGTGCCGGTCGACGTCCAGCGGCGGCTCTTCTCACGGGTTCCGCAACTCAGTGACCGCGCGGCCGCACGCACTCCGAACGCCGCGCCGAGCGAGGACTCGTCCCCGGACCTCTTACAGTCGACCGTCTTCCAGAGCGCGACGATCGCGCAGATCGTGCTGGATGGTTCCGGGACTCTCGTCGCCGTGAACGGACGCGCGCGAACCGAGTTCGGGGTCTCCGATGCGGACATCGGCCGCCCGTTCCAGGACCTCGAGCTCTCGTACCGACCGAGCGAGCTCCGCTCGCGCATCGATCGGGCGCTCTCCGAGCGGCGCTCGAACATGGAGTCGGCGGTGCGTTGGAGATCGCCGTCGGGAGAGGATTGCTACCTGGACATCGAGGTCGTGCCGTTGGTCGTCGCCGGGACGGACCTCGGCGTGAGCATCACGTTCGCGGACGTGACCGACGCGCACGGGCTGCAAGCCGAGCTCGAACGCTCCCGGCGCGAGCTCGAGACTGCATACGAGGAGATCCAGTCCACTGTCGAGGAGCTCGAGACGACGAACGAGGAGCTGCAGTCGACGAACGAGGAGCTCGAGACGACGAACGAGGAGCTGCAGTCGACGAACGAGGAGCTCGAGACGATGAACGAGGAGCTCCAGTCGACGAACGAGGAGCTCGGGACCATCAACGCGGAGCTCCACGATCGGACGTCGGAGCTCAACAGGGCCAACCTTTTCCTGGAATCCGTCCTCGGTGGCGTGCGTGCCGGCGTGATCGTGGTGGACGCTGACTTCAACATCCAGAGTTGGAATGAGCAGGCCAAGGAGCTCTTTGGCCTGGGAACGACCGACGTCCTCGGCAAGAGCGTCTTCGCCATTGACTTCGGCCTACCGGTCGATCAGCTCCGTGACGACATCCGTACGGTCACCGGAGGGTCGGCGGACGTGGCCGAGCGCGTTGTCGGAGCGCTGAACAGGCGTGGCCGTGAGTTTCAGTGCAAGGTGCTGGTCACCCAGATGCAGGACGGCGAGGGCACGCCGCACGGTGTGATCATGCTGCTCGAGCCGCTCGACGAGTAGCGCCGCCGACACGTCCGCGAGTTTTCCGCTCGGCTTTCCGGGAACCCTGGCTTCGTGAGCCTGATCACGTGCCTCGCAACGACGTCTCCCGCAACGCTGGAGAGCGCCCGCTCGATTCGGGGCGCGGTCGGGGAGGCTGCTTCGGAGGCGGGCGCCCCGGAACCGGTCGTCGACGCGATCGTCCTCTGCACGGGCGAGGCGATCACGAACGCGGCCCTGCACGCATACGAGCCTGCTCGTGGGCCCGAGGGCGTCGTCGACGTCGTGCTGGAGCGCTCTCGCGAGGAGCTCGTCGTCATCGTCACGGACTTCGGGGCGGGATTCGCTGACGCGCGGGTCATGCACGAGAAGGGCTTCGGGCTGAAGCTGATCGAGCGCCTGACCAGCCGTTACGTCGTATCGTCCGGCCGCGACGCGGGAACGACGGTTCGGATGGTCTTTGCGCTTCGCCCGCGCAACTCGTTCGAGAGCACCGCGGGTCGCAGCGGGTCGCGCCTGACGACCCCGGACCTAACGACCCGGGCCTGACGACCTACGCGTGCGACGGATCTCGCTGACGCGCCGCTGCTCCCGAAGACGCTCCGTATGCTCGGTCATGAGCCTGAGGTGGACTTCCATCGCCGCCTGGTGCGTCTCGATCGTCGCCTGGAGCTGAGCGATCTTCCCGTCCAGCGTGCCGTTCCCCTCGCCGTCGAGGATCCAGCCCGGACGCCTGTGGGTGATCGATTCGATCGTTCGCAGGTGGCGATACGGCACGGACACTCCCGACTCATAGTTCTGAATCGAGCGGGCCGTGACGCTCAGCGCTGCGGCCAGCTCGTTCTGGGTCAGCCCGCTCTCGCGACGCGCCTGCGCGATCCGAATGCCGACGTTGCGGCGGTCGAGGTCGTCCACGCGTCTCAGCCTAGACGAAGGAGCGCTTCGTCTCCGATTCGCGTTCGTTCGGTCGTGCCGCAACGTCGCGCCAATGTCGTGGCGTTCTCGAGTCTGCGACACTTGTCACAAGTCAGCCTGCGAAACACGAGCCCGGGGACTGGCGGCGTGGCTCGTGTTTCGCGGCTGGCCGGTACAGAACACGCCGGGGGAAGGCCGTGCCCGCGTCCGATGCCGGGTCGGGCCCTAGACGGCCTCCGACAGGGCATCGGCAATGCTCGGGATCCCGAGCTCGATCCCGAGCTCGCCGTACGCCTTACGCGCGTCCGCGATCGAGGCGAACAGCGCTTCGCGGAAGAGAAGGCCGTCGACGAACGTGACGAGCCAACACGCCGGCGTTGCGTCTGCCTGGCCTCCCGGGAAGCGATGGAACGAGCCAAGGGCGCAGGCGGCGTGCTCGTCGACCTCTTCCACGTAGTAGAGGAATGCGGCATACATGCTCTGCTCGGTCGCCGACCGGAGCACGGGGACGAGCTCGCTCGGGGGGAGCGCCGCGCCGACCGAGATGGGCAACACGACGCGTGCATCCGGATGGCACAGGCGATCGACCTGAGCCCAGTCGCGCTCGTCCACTGCCGCGCGAAGACGCTCCACGCATTCGCACGGCGAAGGCGGCACTTCCCGCGTCCGTGTCGGTGCGTTCACTGCCATCCACCCCCGATGTCGTGCGACGTGAGCTCGTGCGTGCAAACAGCGTCGCGACGAAGGCAAGGGGCCGCAAGCCGAAGATTCTTTCGCGCGGCTTCGGTCTCAGCGGCGTCCGCCGCGAGCCTTCGCCCGCTGCGCGGCGATGCGGTGCGCCTCAGTGGCAAGCTCGTCCGGCTGCTCGTCGAAGACCGGAGGCTCCTCGTCCGTGGCGTGGGCGACTGCCTGCGCGAGAACCCAGTCGGCGAGCCATGGGTTCCGGGGAAGCAGGGGACCATGCAGGTAGGTCCCGATCGCCCGCCGCACGCGGCAGCCCTCGAATCCCGATTCGCCGTCGTTCCCGAAGCCGTGGAGCACGCGTCCGAGCGGCTCCGCGCCATCGTCGAGCAACGTGCGTCCGGCGTGGTTCTCGAACCCGGCGACCGTCCGCCGCTGCCCGGGAACGAGCTCGCACTCGAGCAGCACGTCGCCGATCATCCGTGTCGTGCCCGCGACGGTCTCGTGAGGGAACAGCCCGACGCCGGGCATGAACGACCCGTCGCGTCCCCGGTAGCCACGTCCGAGGAGCTGGTAGCCGCCGCACACGGCGAGCAGCGCGGCGCCGGTGGCCACAGCCTGCGCCAGAGCCGGTCCCTTCGCCGCGAGGTCCGGCGCGATGGCCGCCTGCTCGCGATCCTGCCCGCCGCCCACGTAGTAGAGGTCATACGCGTCGGGTGGGATCTCATCCCCGACGCCGAGCGCTGTGATCTCGAGCGTGTGCCCGCGCAGCTCCGCGCGGCCCGAGAGCACGGCAATGTTGCCGCGGTCGGCGTAGATGTTCAGGTACTCCGGGTAGAGGTGCCCGACGCGCAGCTTCATCGCGGCTCGTCCCAGTACGCGGGCACGAGCCCGCGCTCGGTGAGGAGCGCGCGTAGCGCGAGCATGGCCGTGTAGGTGGGTAGGACGACGAGCTCGCCGCCAGGTTCGGTCTGCTCGAGCCCGAGGTCGAGCGCCTCCTCGAGCGCCGGCACGACTTCGAGCCGGTCCTTCGGGAGACCGCCGTAGAGCAGACGGAGGCCGAGCTCCGCCGCGCGCTCCCCGGTCGCGACCACGCGCTGGGTGTGGGGGAGGAGGGGCTCGAAGTCCACGTCCCAGATCCAGGACACGTCCTGTCCGTCCGCGATCGCGTCGTTCAGCGCCACCACGAGTACCGGCGGCACGCCGGTCTCGAGCGTGCGCAACGCCTCGTTCGCCCCGGCAGGGTTCTTGATCAGGAGGATGACGATCGTCTTCTGCCCCTGCGCGATCCGCTCGAAGCGGCCGAATGCGGCGCTGAACCCTTCGAGGCCCTCTCGGATCGACTCGAGCGGCGTGCCGAGAGCGAGGCAAAGGGTCGCTGCGGCCGTCGCGTTGTAGACGTTGTAGAGGCCGGGCAGCGCGAGATCGGCGCGGATCTCGCCGCCCGGTGCGGCGATGGTGAAGCGGGACGAGCGAAGTCCCGTCAGCTCGATGTCCTTCGCGACCACGTCGAGCTCCGGGCGAGCATGCCCACAGGCGGGGCAGCGGTACGCGCCGAGGTGGCCGACGTACGCGGCGTCGTACTCGTACGGTGTGCCGCAACGGACGCAGTACTTCGAGTCGGCCGCGTGCTGCAGGGCGGGCCTCGCATGTCTCGCGTCGTCGAGGCCATAGCGGAGAGCCTGATGCCGGCCCTCCGCGAGGTCGCCGACCACGGGATCGTCCGCATTGACGACGAGGGTCGTGTCCTCGGGCAGTCCGCGCACGGCGTCGCGCCAGCGCTCCGCGACGATCTCGAGCTCGCCGTAGCGGTCGAGCTGGTCCCGGAAGAGGTTCCCGAGCGAAACGGTCCGCGGCCGCGTACGGGCGATCGCCTCCGGTAGTGCCGCCTCGTCGACCTCGAAGAGCCCGAGTCGTGCCCCGTCGGCGCTGACCAGCGCGGACGCGATCCCGGAGAGCAGGTTCGCCCCGGCTCGATTCCATGCGAGCGGCTCGCTGGCGCCGAGGATCCGCGCCGCCATCGCAGTCGTCGTGGTCTTTCCGTTCGTCGCGGAGACGAGCGCGACGCCCTGCGTCAGCCGTGCGGCGAGCGCGTCGACCGCCGACGGATCGACCTTCCAGAGCAGCTTGCCGGGGATCGTCGTCCCGCCTCCGCGGCCGGCCGCGCGCGAGAGCCGCCCGACGGCGCGGGCCGCGATCGTCTCGAGCCGAATGCGCGCCTTCAACGGAGTTCCCGCACGGGCGCGAGGGTAGCGGGTGGGGAGGAGGATCGAGTGCTCTGAACTACTTGCAGATTTCTCAAAACGCTCTAAGCTGCTTGCGCATATGGCTCGACCACGGTCGCGCAAGCGTGCCCGCGTGCGGATCGACGAAGCGGAGCTCGCCGCGTTTCGCGCCGGCCTGCGGCGCAGGTACTCGAACGAGGAGATCCTCGAGGAGCTCCGCGCCTCGGCCGAGCGCCTCGGCCGCTCGCCGACGATGCGCGAGTTCGCGGACGACGCGGACGCACGAATCCACCCGCAGACTGTCATCGAGCACTTCGGGACGTGGAATGCGGCCAAGCGCGCGGCCGGTCTCTATCCGCGGCGGTTCCTCACGCGCGACGACCTCCTGGAGCAGCTCAAGGCGCTCGGCGAGGAGCTCGGCCGTACCCCGCGCACGAGCGATCTCGCTGCGCGCAGGAGGACACTGCCTTCCGCTTCGACGTACACACATACGTTCGGCTCCCTGGCCGATGCTCTGCGCGAGGCGGGCTTCGACGTCCCCGTGGGCGAGGAGCGGCTCGAGCGCGCAGTCGAGCAAGGAGCCGCGCTCGCGCGGGGACTGGGGCGCCTGCCGAAGATGACCGACTGGGCAGCCGCGCGCCGAGCCGACCCCGAGCTTCTCTCCGAGTGGCAGGTGTATCGGCTGATCGACGTGCCGCGCGGCGCCTGGACGGCCTTCCAGTTTCTCGTTCGCGAGCAGCTGCGCGAGGACGGTGTCGACGTGCGCCCGGACGGGACTCTGGGCGCGGGTAGCGCAACCTAAACTCGACCCGTGCCAACCACCTGCGTCGCATGCGGCTCCGAGGTGCCGGCCGGCAGCCGCTTCTGCCCGACCTGCGGTGCGTCCATGCGCATCGAGTGCCCTGCCTGCGGCGTCGAGCAATCGGTCTCGTCCGCGTTCTGCTCCTCGTGCGGGACCGCCCTCCAGGCCGGAGCGCTTCGGGCGGGAGTCGTGCCAGACCTGGAGGAGCGTCGCGTCGTCTCGATTCTCTTCGCCGACCTGGCGGGGTCGACCGCGCTCGGAGAGCGGCTCGACCCGGAGGACGTGAGGACGCTGCAGGCGGATCTCTTCGCGCTCGTGAACGCGGAGGTCGAGCGCTACGGAGGCGTCACGGAGAAGTTCGTAGGGGACGCGATCCTCGCGGTCTTCGGGATCCCGCAAGCGCACGAGGACGACGCCGAGCGCGCCGTGCGGGCAGCGATCGCCATCCGCGACAGCTTCGACGGGTTCGCGGAGCGCGTGGGCGCCAAGCATGGGGGAGAGGTGGGCCTCCGCGTCGGCGTCAACACGGGCGAGGTCATCGCAGGACGCGAGGCCGCAGCCCGTGGCGAGCTCATGGTCACCGGTGATGCGGTGAATGTCGCAGCCAGGCTTCAGCAGCTCGCCGAGCCGGGTGAGGTGCTGGTCGGCGAGCGGACGAGGCAGACGACGCAGCGCGCGATCTCGTATCGCGAGCGCGGCGCTCTCGACGCGAAAGGGAAGGCGGCGCCCGTCCACGCGTGGAGCGCGCTCGAAGCCGTCGGACCGCTCGGGAGCGTCCGCGACGCGTCCGCGCCGTTCATTGGTCGCGAGGACGAGATCGCGCTACTGCGGCTTGCAGCGAACCGCGTTGCACGCGAGCGGAGCCCGCAGCTCGTCACGGTCTTCGGACAGGCGGGCGTGGGGAAGAGCCGCCTCGTCTCGGAGTTCGTCGCGGAGCTCGAGGGCGCGCGCGTCCTCGTGGGCCGCTGCGTCCCGTACGGCGACGGGATCACGTACCTGCCGCTCGCCGAGGTCGCCGGCGCACTCGCCGGCATCCGCGAGGACGAGCCGACCGATGTCGCGCTGGCGAAGCTCGAGGAGTCCATCGCGCGAGCGGTGCCGCAGGAACAGCAAGCCGCGATCGCCCAGGCGGTCGGGCTGACGATGGGGTTGTCGCTCCCGGAGCGCTCGGCCGGAATCGGCATGGGCGGCGAGGTGCGGCAAGCGCTGCACGACGCCTGGACGAAGTACCTCGCCGCGCTCGGGCGGCATGAGCTCGTGGTGCTCGTGGTCGAGGACATCCACTGGGCATCCGAGCCGTTGCTGGACCTCCTCGACGACGTCCTCGCGGGCCTCGAGGACACCGCGGTCCTCATCGTCTGCCCGACGCGCCCGGAGCTCCTCGACGCGAGGCCGTCCTGGGGAACAGGCCGGCTCGACACCTCGGCGCTCACGCTCGCACCGCTGAGCTCCACGGACGCGGAGAGCCTGCTCCGCGCGCTTCTCGGCTCCGACGCGATTCCGGACCAGGTCGCGAGCCGGATCCTGGCGCCGGCCGAGGGCAACCCCTTCTTCCTCGAGGAGATGCTCGCGATGCTCGTCGAGCAGGGCGCGATCGAGGAGCGGCACGGCCGTTGGATCGAGGCAGATCGTCTCGCGATCACGAGCGTTCCCGATTCGATCCACGGCGTGATCGCCGCCCGCCTCGACCTGTTGGAGTCTCGCGAGCGCGAGGCGCTGCGCCGGTGCTCGGTGATGGGTCGAGTCTTCTGGCCGTCAGCCGTCGACGTCGACGACGACCTGGTCGCCTCGCTGGGGCGCCGCGCCATCGTCTCCGAGCAGCCCGAGTCCGCGTTCTCCGGACGCAGGGAGTTCATGTTCAAGCACGCGTTGACGCATGAGGTCGCGTACACGACTCTTCCGCGCTACGAGCGCGGGTCACTGCACCGGCGGGTTGCGCAATGGCTCGCCGACGCCGTCCCGGAGCGCCACGCCGAGACGATGGAGCTCATCGCGTTCCACTTCGACGAGGCGATCCGCTGGGGCGAGGACGACGAGGAGCTCAGGCGGTCGGCCTTCCGGGCTGCCCTCACGGCCGGCGACGCGGCGACCCGCCGCGGGGCGTACTCGTCCGCGGAGCGTCTGCTCGAGCGCGCGCTCGAGCTCGCCGCAGGCCCCGAGGACCGGTCGCGTGCGCTCGTGGCCGCTGCACAGGTGGACATCCACGCGTCGCACTACGAGCGTGCGCTCGCGCGGCTGACCGAGGTGACGACGATCGCGGACGAGCTGGGGGATACGAGACTTCGTGCGGATGCGTTGGGCCTGCGCGCGCGTGCCGCATGGCTCCGCGGCTACTGGGCGGAAGCGCTCGAGGCAGCGGAGGCCGCCGTCGCGACGCTCGAAGGGGGAGAGGAGTCTCCTGAGCTGGCACGGGCCCTCGCGCGCTTCTCGCAGATCGAGATGCTGCGCGCGCTGCCGACTGCCGATGCGACCGCGACGCGTGCGATCGACGTCGCGCGCCGCACGAACGAGCTCGCCGCGGAGGCGAATGCGCGGATCAACCTGATCACCGCCCGTGCCGCACACGGCTTGCCTTCTCTCGACGAGATGTCCGAGATCATCGATCTTGCCGAGCGGGCCGGCGCTCCCGACGAAGCGGTGCGCGCCGTTGTCAACTATCTCTGGTCGGAAGCGCTCGCCGGCCCGATCGGGCCCGCCGAAGAAATCGTCACGCGCTACGCGTCCCAGGTGGAGCGCGGCCTCACGGCCGAGGGGTATCGAAGCTACCTCGAGCTGTCCCTCGCGGTGCTCGTGTACGTGCCGGCCGGCCGCTGGGAGGAGGCCGACGCAGTCCTCGAGCTCGGTGAGGTCACGCGTGCGACGAACCGCCTCGTCTGGCTGTGGCTGGCGACCGGGCAGGCGCTTCGCCGAGGGAACCTCGAGCTCGTCGACGCCTATCTTCCGGAGTTCCGTGAGGACGCCCTTGCGACGGACGAGCCGCAGCGGATCCTCCCGATGATCACGGTGGCGATGCCGCGGGCGTTTCTTGCCGGCGATTCGAGCGAGGCGCGGCGGCTAGCGGAGATCGTCGAGGGGCTCGACCCGAACTTCTCGTTCGCCGGAGGCGCGCTCCCCATAGCACGCGCCCTCGCAGCGCTCGGCGAGCGCGACGCTCTCGTCGCGGTCTCCGGACAGTTCGCGCCAGCGGATGCAGTCGGTGCCGCCGAGATCGTCACGACCGCGACGCGCGGCCTGCTCGCACGGCTCGACGGCGACTACGAGATGTCCGCGGGTGCGCTTGCGTCGGTAGAGGCGGAGCTTCGGGCACTCGGACGTCACTACGACGCCGCATGCGTCGCGCTCGAAGTCGCCGAGTCGATTGCGCTCGCGGGTCAGGAGTCGGCCGCGCACGGCGCGCGCGCTCGCGCGAACGAGCTGCTCGAGCCGCTCGGCTGCGTTTACCCGTTCTGAGGCGCTAGGCGGCCGCGGCCGCGATCTTCGCGAAATGAGCGAGGCAGGAGACGGCCTCGTGCGGCGAGTGCACGGGGGAGACCATCTCCTCCCGATAGCTCTTGTCCGGACGGAAGCGGCGGACCCGCGAGACGCGACCCGAGACGACCTCGAGCTGCCGCCCCTCCTTGACCTGGCGTGGGTCGAGCCGGAGCTTGAGCGCAGCCTCGACGATCGCGAGCGCGCGGCGAGTCGATGCGAAGAAAAGGTCGGTGTCCGTCAGCCCGAGCCAGAGCGGGCGGGAGATCCCACGCGCCAGGAAGAGGCTCTCGGGGCGTCGTTCGTCGAGCCACGCCGTCGCCATCGTCCCCCGGAGCTCGCCGAGCGCACGACCGTCGCTCGCGCGGCGCTCCATCAGCGCGAAGATCACCTCGGAGTCGACCGTCATCTCGGGGGTCTCGCGCTCGATCCCGTAGCGGGCGAGCAGCGCATCGTCGTTCGCGATCACGCCGTTGTGCACGCCGACGACGGCGCCGTGCCGAATCGGGTGGTTGTTGACCTCGATGTCGGGCGTGCCCTTCGTGTAGTCACGGACATGGAGCAACGCCTGGTTCGTGTCACCCGGGACCGAGATCTCGTCCAGGAGAGCGCTGGCGCCACCGCGGAGCTTCGTCACCGCCACCGATCCGTCCGCCACGCGATGCGCGAAGCCGACCGCATCCGCGCCGCGTTCCGAGATCCCGGCGAGGAGTGCCTGCGCGGCCAGCGTCCGCTCGATCCTCGAGTCGGAACTCAGGCTGTAACCCGCAATGCCGCACATGACGCTGCCGCAACCCTCCGTAGAACGACCTACTCACAGTAGACGACCGACATGAGGACACTGTTTGCAGGACGTTGCGTTTGCTTCTCGTTCATTCGTCGGATCCCTCGTCCCGGCGTTCTCTCCCTCAAGCGGGCGGAATCGTGCGCCGATACAGCAGCCGTGGAAGGCAATGCGGCCGAGCATCTCTTCGACCCCACAGACGAGGAATCGTCGGCACCCGACGACGTCCCGTCGCGCGAGCGCCTGGATCTCAGCGGTCCGAATGCCGACGACCCGCTGAAGCTCTACGTTCGCCAGATCGGCGACGGCCGCCTCCTGACTCCGCCCGAGGAGCGCGAGCTCGCGCGCCGCAAGGACGAAGGCGACGAGGCCGCGAAGCGCAAGCTCATCGAGTGCAACCTGCGCCTCGTCATGTCGATCACACGCAACTACACGCGCGCCGACGTGCCGCTCCTCGATCTCATCCAGGAGGGCAACCTCGGGCTCATCCGCGCGGTCGAGAAGTTCGACTACAAGCTCGGCTTCAAGCTCTCCACGTACGCGACCTGGTGGATCAAGCAGGCCATCTCGCGCGCGCTCGCCGAGCAAGGCCGCACGATCCGCCTCCCGGTTCACGTCGCCGATCAGGTGCGGAAGGTGACGAAGGCCCGCAGACTTCTCGGGCAGAAGCTGAACCGCGATCCGTCGCTCGACGAGATCGCCGTCGAGATCGGCATCACGCCAGAGCGTGTCCAGGAGCTCCTCGACCTCGTCCAGGACCCCGTCAGCCTCGAGACGCCGATCGGCGATGGGGACAGCATGGTCTCGGACCTCATCCCGGATCTGAGCGCCGACCAGCCAGAGACGATGACCGCGGATCGCGCCCGTGCCTCCGAGCTGATGGTCGCGCTCGGCAAGCTGCAGCCTCGGCAGCGGCGGGTCGTCGTCGAGCGCTTCGGCCTCGATGGAGTGCGTCCGCGCACTCTCGAGGAGGTGGGCACGAACCTTGGCATCACCCGCGAGCGTGTCCGCCAACTCGAGGCGCGCGCGCTGCGTGAGCTCAGGGCGTTCGCGCCTGGGCTCGAGCTCTACCTCCGCACGTAACGCTGCGGCTAGGTCGCGTCCACGGACTCCATCTCGCGGAGGCCCGCGAGACGGCGGAGCGATTCGAGCTCGATCTGCCGGACCCGCTCGCGCGTGAGCCCGAGCCGACGACCGATCTCCTCGAGCGTCTGGGGCTCCGCGCCGGTGAGCCCGTAGCGCATGACGACGACCTCGCGTTCGCGCTGGGGGAGAGCGCCGAGCGCCTTGCGCAGCGCCTCACTGCGGAGATTGAGCTCGACCGCCTCTTCCGGCAGAGGCTCGTCGCCTGCGACGAAGTCGCCGAACACGGCGTCGTCGCCCTCGCCGACCGGAGCGTCGAGGCTCGTCGATGCGCGTGCCGCGGCTCGCACCTCTAGCACCTGCTGGACGGTGAGGGACGCCTCATCCGCGATCTCGTCGAGCGTCGGCTCACGGCCGAGCTGTGTCCAGAGAAGGCGATCGGCTCGGTTGATCTTCTGCAGGCGCTCGACGATGTGGACGGGCATCCGGATCGTTCGCGCCTTGTCCGCGAGCGCCCGCGCGACCGCCTGGCGGATCCACCACGTCGCGTAGGTGGAGAACTTGAACCCGCGGCGCCAGTCGAACTTCTCTACCGCCCGGATGAGCCCGAGCGTTCCCTCCTGGATGAGGTCGAGGAAGGGGAGACCCTGGTTACGGTAGTTCTTCGCGATCGAGACGACGAGGCGGAGGTTGGACTGGATCATCCGCTCCTTCGCGTCCATGTCCCCGCGCTCGATGCGCTTCGCGAGCTCCACCTCCTGCGCGGCTGTCAGCAGCTGGTGGCGGCCGGCCTCGCGGAGGAAGAGCTGGAGTGCGTCCGTCGTGGTCTCGACGGGCGCGGTGATCGCGGCCACGACCTCGGACTGCGGCGCAGGAAGCTCGACGATCTCGATTCCGCGCTGGTCGAGCTCGCGCAGCAGCGTTTCCTGCTCGAGCTCGGTCAGCTCGAACGTCTCGGCGATCTCCGCGAGATCGGACGCCCGGATCGTCCCGATCTGCTCGGACTGCTCGAGCAATAGTCTGATGTCCTCGACGACGAGGATCTGGTCGATGTCAATCTGTGTCACGCGCCGACGGTTACGCGGTTCGACGAACGAGGTGAGCCTCTACTCTCTCGCGTCTGCGGCGCTCTGTCTAGGGGTCGGGGCGAAATGCCCCCCGATGAGGGGAGGGCGACTAGACTAGGAACGCTCGGGGCGATGGGGCTCGCCATCAACCGCCGCCAACGGCTGATAGCTCCTACGGACGGAAGGGAGCTCTCATGTCCGTTGTCCTGGGTGTTTTCCTCGGTGGTGCCATCGGGTCGCTGTCGCGCTACGGCCTCGACGCCCTGATCGAGCGCCACACCGTGTCGGACTTTCCATGGGCGACCTTCGTCGTCAACGTCACGGGTTGCCTCATCGTCGGCTTCCTCATCGCCGCGCTCGTCGATCGCCATGACACGCCCGCCTGGCTCAGGGCGGCGCTCGTCGTCGGCTTCTGCGGCGGATTCACGACCTTCTCGACTTTCGCCCAGGAGACCCTGGATCTCCTCGAGGCCCGGCTCACGACCGTCGCGATCCTGACCGTCTCGGCGAACGTCCTAGTTGGACTCGTCGCCGTCCTCGTGGGCGCGCGGCTCGGGCGGCGCGTTTGACCCGAGCCCGTGGGCCGGTGGCTCAGGCGCCCCCGACCGCGAGCTGTTCGTCGATCCACGCTTCGGCGACCGTCGGGTCGAGGCCCCGTGCGAACCCGATCTCCCCCGACAGGAGCTCCCGTGCCTTCCTGCAGAGCCCCTTTTCGCTCGTCGAGAGTTGGGTGGGCGTGCCCTTCGCGGTCAGAGTCCGCTCCCTCCAGGCGCCGTCTCGCAGGATCTCGGCGAGCTCCAGAGGATCACCGCGTCGTAGCTTGGCCTCGGCGTCCTTCAGACGGGTCGACCAGACCTCCGCGCTCCACACACCGTCCTCCTGCAGGGTCTCCTGAACGCGCTTGAGACCCGCCTCGCCGAGGACGGGCCGTAGGAGCTCATGCGCATTCTCGACGAGCAGCGTCACCGAGAGGTCGTTGGCGAGATCGAGCACGACGATCTCGCGTTCCATACCGTCCACGAGGCGCTTCTCCCGGAGCGACACACGGCCCACGCCGAGGGGGGCGTACACGACGACGTCCCCGACCTCGAGCTTCACGCTCCAAGCGTACCCGTCGGGCTGGCGGTTACAGGCGTCAGACCTTGCCCAGTCCATCGTTTCCAGCTCGATCGCCGGCCGGCTGCGGCTCCGAGGAGTGCTAGGCTCGATGGACACGCTCTCTCCTTCCGCCGCTGCACCCTCGACGAGTTGCGCCAGGTGTGAGCCTCATCGGAAGGAGAGCTTCCTTGGGCCAAGCGTCCACAGCGGCTGAGCAGGCGGAGCCGAGAGCTACCGACCGCGAGCGAGACCGGATCGCATGGAACCTCCCGCGACGGGTCGACGCCGAATCGGACGCATCGCATACGTCAGCGGACGCGCCAGAGCGACCGAAGGACGAAGCTCCACACCCAACAGAGAGGATCGAACTACGTGGCTAACCATCGGCAGCAAACCCAGGCCAAAGCGGCGCGGGAACGGACCGTCCGGGAGCGTCGCGAGCGTAAGGAGGAGAAGAAGCGCGCTGCAGCGGCCGAGCGCAAGGAACGTGCGCTGGGAATCGTCCCGTCCGAGCAGGAAGAGCTCGTGACCGCCGAGGGAGTGGTCCCGTCCGAGCAGGAGGAGCTCGTGACCGCCGAGGGAGTGGTCCCGTCCGAGAAGGACGAGCTCGTGACCGCCCAGGGAGTCGTCCCGTCCGGCCAGGAAGAGCTCGCGACCTAGCGGCTCTGCTTCACGTCGACCGCTCGACGGCCACGCGCTAGATCTGCGTGGCGGCGATCGGCGGGCTCGTGTTGGCGTCGACGTGGGTCACACGCGCGCGAATCCGGCGCCCGCGGTGGAAGCGGACGACGTCGATGATCTCGCCTTCCTCCGGCAGTTCCTGGGCCTCGTACCTGAAGAACGGGTCTGCCGCCTCAGACGCATCCTTCGAGGCGAGCGACACCCTGTACGTCCTCGTTTCGGCCACGCAGACGACTATCGCAGGTCGGCGCCTGGATCAGGAGGTCGATGCGGCCCGGGCGGCGGCGACGGCTTCCAGTCGGGAGTGGACGCCAAGGGCTCGAAAGAGACCGCGGATGTGGTTCCTGACCGTCTCGTTGCTCAGGTGGAGCTCGGCGGCGATCTGCTTCGTCGAGCGGCCCTGCTCCAGAAGGCGAAGCACCTCGACCTGGCGAGGGGTGAGATGCGCTGGGGGCGAGGGGCTGTCGTCGGGGCGTTCGTCCAACAGCCCGAAGACGCCAACCACCCGCTCACCGTTCATGAGCGGTGCCGCGCTGATCTCCACGGGCACCCGCGTGCCAGTCCGGCTCACCAGGACGGCGGTCGCCTCGGTGGCCGGGGACGTGCCGAGCACCTTCCGGGAGAAGAGCTCGCGGGCGCGCCGGGTGTCCTCGGGCGCCACGACGGAGGTGAAGTGGCGGCCGCGGACGTCGCCGACGAGCCGCTCGGCTGCCGGATTGAGCCACCGAATGACCCCGGTGTTGTCGAGGACGTAGCTCGGGACGGCGACGTTCTCCAGAGCCTGCTCGACGTCGCCGCCGAGCGCCAGGCCGGTGTCCATCACGGAAGTGTGACTGATCCGCGGAAATGCGACCCGTTTGCGCCATATGGAGTGCGAACCACCCGGGCTACCGTCGAGGTATGGAGCCTCTGGTGGAAATCCCGCTGCTCGTCCTCGCCGTGACGATGCTCGCGGCCGGCGCGTGGGCCGGGATCACGCACACGTGCGTCCGGGCGTGGGCGGCTACGGCGGCGCTCCTGTGGCTCGGAACCGCTTCGTTCGCGGTTTGCGCGTTCGTCGGCTCGTCGTTCACTCTCGTCCTGCTCGGCTGGTCGCTCAGCAGCACGGGATTCGTCGTCGCCCTCTACGCGCTCGGCGTTCCCCGGTTACGTGCGACCCGGCCGACCAACGGCGCTCCAGCGGTCGAGACAAGGCACGTGGTGAACTCACGCTGACTGCGGGCTCGTGCGCTATCCGGCTCAGTTCCGCGGCGCGCTGAGTGCGGCGAGAAGTGCGACGGCGAGCAGGAGCTGCAGGCGTGCCGGGAACGGGCCCGAGCGGTGCCAGCCGCGGTAGTGGAAGAGATTCCTTCCGCGCGGGCGCAGGAACGGAAGGACGTGCTCGAGGTCGGGCGCCGAGCTCGCTGCGGCGCCAAGTGTCGCTGGATCGAGCGGGCCTCGCCGTGCGGCAAGAAGCAGGATGCCCGCGAGACCGCTGCCGATCTCGAACCGACGTGAGTCGAAGTCTTGGTGCGGAAGGCGGTCGCCGGCGACGTGCAGAACCGGCCCCAGAAGGAGAGCCGCAAGCCGCGAGCCGCTGGCGGCGCCGGCAGCAGCGCCTGTCGCCACGTGCAGGGCAACGATCACGCTCCCTACCTACCAGATCGCTTGCGGGGCGGATGACAACGCGCGTTGGCTTGCTCGCCGCTCCCCGAGCCTCAGCCAAACGCACGATAACGTGCGGACTAGTGCGTTCACCTCTCTGCGCTGAAGTCGAAACGCACGCTGCGGAGAAGACGCTGCTTTGGCTGCTCTAAGTGGTTCTTGTGGCCGGAGGCTGCGCGGACAGGATGGGAGCATCGCGTTTGAAGCCCTTGACGGCGCAGTAGATGCCGAGCGACAACTCCCACAAGAACTCGGGGATGACCAGGATGGCTGGCACCGTGGTGCCTACGCCCCACCAGTCGAAGAGGGTGCCGATGCTCGAGAACAAGAGGAGTGGCCCGCCGATCAGTCCGAGCCAGGCCATGCGCCGCGGGACGAGGCCTGAGCTGTACATCAGGTAGCCGAGTATCAGCCCGTTCCCGAAGGGGACGATAAAGCCAGGGCCGAACAGGAACGTCCAATCCTTGAGCGCTGCGAGCGAGACGGCGAGGTCGGCCGCGTCCGGAGAGTCTTGGCGGAGGCTGACGACGCCGAGCACGAAGATAATCCCGCCGGCGATGAAGACGGACTCGATGACGCGTGCAGTGACGTAGCCGATGGCGAGGAGTTCGTTCTGTCTCCTCACGATCGGGTAGAGCACCACGGCCGTTCCGACATTCGCGATGATGAGAAGGAGCTCCAAGAAGGCGCCCAGGTAGATCTGGTTGTCCTTCCCGCCACCGGCGATGTAGCCGGCGGGATCGTCGAGAACGGGTTGGAAGAGAGCCAACGCCGGGATGGACGTCAGGAACGTGATGATGAAGAGCACTCCGAAGATCCGCGCGTTCCGCTGATCGTCTTTCACGCTCTCCCTTTCCTCCAGCCGATTCGACTCCCGCGACACTAATGGGAGTACCCACCGCGGAACAAGTCAGCTAGCGACGGAACAGGTATAAGGCGCCTTGGTGCGCCGGGAAGGCTGGTCGGCAACTCGTCACCGACCGGCTGGAGGCGCATGTGCTTTCCGATCTAGCTCCGCACACCGACATCGAGCGTCGCTCGCTCGTCGGTTCTGCTCTACGGCTCTCGTATTTCACCATCGTCTGGAACGGTGTCGTCGGCGCGGCGGCGTTGGCCATCGGGCTCACCACTGGCAGCCTCGCCCTCGCCGGCTTCGCTCTCAATGCGCTCCTCGATTCATCCGCGTCGGCCGTGCTCGTGTGGAGATTTCGGAAGGAACGAACCGATCCGGTCGCTGCCGAACACCTCGAACGCCGAGCACAGACATGGGTCATCGCCGCGATGCTTGTTGTGGCCATCTACGTCGGCTTCGAGGCCGTTCGAGCGTTGGCTGACGGCTCGCATCCCGAGTCGTCGGCTTTCGGGTTCGGCATCGCGGCGATTTCGGTGCTGGTGTTGCCGCTGCTCGGGGCCATGAAGCTGCGCGTCGCCGCCCGTCTCGGTAGCCCGGCTCTTCGCGGGGATGGTGTTCTTACTCTCGCCGCCGCTGCGCTTGCCGCGATCACGCTTGTCGCACTCATGGCGAACTCGTTGCTCGACTGGTGGTGGGCTGACCCTGCAACGGCGCTTGTCATTGCCGTAGCTCTTGCCGCGGAGGCTATGCGCGTCGCCATCCGCCACCGCTTCGGATAGCGGTTCGTCCGACGCCCAGACACTTTCAGTGCAAGCTATTTGGTAGGATTAGTTTGCAGAATGACTATTGCGATAGTTGACGAGAAAGCGTGTCCGACGAGCGTCACCGTGCTCGTCGACCGTGAGCTGCGGGAGCGGCTCGAGCGGGCGGCTGCCGAGAACGAGAAGAGCCTCGGGCCGAGCTGCGTCACCTGCTTCGGCGACACCTCCGTCCGGTGCCCACGGAGCGACACGAGCGCAGCCGCCGCGAGTTGAGGCTCCGCGAGCTGCACGTCTTCTGCCCGGCGTGCTGGGAGCGGGAGTTCGGTGAACGCTGCGGATCTGCTTCCCACGCTACGGCAACCCTGTTGTCGACCAGCAGCCGACACCTCGGCCCGTAGAGCGGGCGCAGCTACCGGCTGAACGTCTTACGGCGATAGTTTCGGCGGCTACTAAACGGGCACACCCTCGGGCACGCGATCTTTCCATCTAGGCGGGCGCGTCGGTGCCCAACGCTCGCGTGTACGGAGCGCCTGCTGGGAGGAGGACATCCATGGCCACCACGATGTGCGAGATCGACGGGCGTCGGCCCGCCGTTGCCACGGTTCGGATCAGACAGAACGGCGAAGAGCGAACGATCGCCGTCTGCGAAGAGCACCTCCGGGAGCTCCAGGGTCAGAGCCGCGGAGCGGCGCGATCGCCCTTCGGGCCGGAGCAGCCTCTTCGACGAGTTCTTCTCCGACTTCTTCGGCGACAGCGCCTTCGGCGGGCGTGGCCCCGGTGCCGACGGTGGCACAACCACCACGAGGCCGCGCCGGCCGGCCGAGCAGATCGACGTCACCCAGTACTTCAGCGACGCGACCAGGCAGCTGCTCCAGCGCGCTGCTCAGAAGGCGATGGAGTGGGGGAGCCTGGATGTCGACTCCACCCACCTCCTCTGGGCCGCGACCCAGGACGAGGTCGTCCGACACGTGCTGGAGCAGGTCGGAGCCGACCCCGCCGCGATCGCAGCGCAGATCGAGGACGAGGCCGACGAGCAGGAGCGCACCGACGTCGCGCCGTCGCTTTCGCCGGACGCGAAGGCCGCCCTGCTGGCCGCCTATGAGGAGTCGCGCCAGATCGGCGCGTCGTACGTGGGGCCTGAGCACGTGCTCCTCGGGCTGGCGCAGGACACTGAGACCGAGGCGGGCGAGCTGCTCGAGCGGTTTGCGATCACGCACACCAAGCTGCGCGGCGCGGTCATCCGCGGGGTCGAGACCGGCGAGGCCGGCGGCCGTCCCGCGAGCACGACGAGGACGCTCGACGAGTACGGCCGCGACCTCACGGAGGAGGCCAGGAACGGCAAGCTCGATCCCGTCATCGGCCGTGCCGACCAGATCGAGCAGACGATCGAGATCCTCTCGCGGCGCACGAAGAACAACCCCGTGCTGCTCGGCGATCCCGGGGTCGGCAAGACCGCGATCGTCGAGGGCATCGCCCAGCGGATCGTGAACGATGACGTGCCTGAGACTCTGACCGGCAAGCGCCTGGTTGCGCTCGACATGGCGGGCATGATCGCCGGCACCAAGTACCGCGGCGAGTTCGAGGAGCGCCTGAAGGGCGTGATCGACGAGATAACCGACAACGCCGACAGCCTGATCGTCTTCATCGACGAGATCCACACCGTCGTCGGCGCCGGCGCGGCCGAGGGCGCGATGGATGCCGGCAACATGCTCAAGCCGGCGCTCGCGCGCGGCGAGTTGCACATGATCGGCGCGACGACGCTCGACGAGTACCGGAAGAACATTGAAAAGGACCCGGCCCTGGAGCGGCGATTCCAGCCCGTGCTCGTCTCCGAGCCCACCGTCGAGGAGACGATCGAGATCCTCACCGGCCTCAAGGACCGCTATGAGGCGTTCCATCGCGTGCGCATCACCGAGGAGGCCATCGTCGCGGCGGCGGAACTGTCCGATCGCTACATCCGCGACCGCTTCCTGCCCGACAAGGCCATCGACCTGATCGACCAGGCGGGCGCCCGCGTCCGGCTCCGTTCGAAGGCGAAGCCGGAGGACACTCGGGCGGCCGAGGAGGAGCTCCGCCGGATGGGGCGCGAACGCGATCAGGCGATCTCGGCCGAGGACTACCAGCGGGCAGACGAGCTGAAGGCGCAGATCGAGGAGCACCGGGCCGAGCAAGACGGGCGCAAGGAAGTCCGCGCCCGGGCACCCGAGGTCACGATGGAGGACATCGCCGAAATCGTCTCGCGCCGCACTGGCATCCCGGTGTCACAACTGACCCAGGAGGAGCGCGACCGGCTCCTGAAGCTCGAGGAACGCCTGCATGAGCGTGTCGTCGGTCAGGACGAGGCCGTCGAGGCCGTCGCGGAGGCGGTTCGCCGCGCCCGCGCCGGGCTCGCCGACCCCAGCCGCCCCGACGGGAGCTTCCTGTTCCTGGGACCCACCGGCGTCGGCAAGACGGAGCTCGCGCGGACACTCGCGGAGGCGCTGTTCGGCAGCGAGGACGTAATGGTCCGCCTCGACATGAGCGAGTACCAGGAGCGCCACACCGTAAGCCGGCTCGTCGGCGCGCCACCCGGCTACGTCGGCCACGAGGAAGCCGGCCAGCTGACTGAGGCCGTCCGTCGCAAGCCGTACGCGGTGCTCCTGTTCGACGAAATTGAGAAGGCGCACGCAGACGTCTTCAACATCCTGCTCCAGATCCTGGACGACGGCCGGCTCACCGATACGTCAGGGCCGGACAGTCGACTTCAAGAACACGATTCTGATCATGACCTCGAACCTCGGTGCCGACCGGATCCAGGCATTCGCGCGGAAGGAAGACGGCTCGTTCGAGGAGCTGAAGGAGGACCTGATGGGGGTGCTCCGGCACAGCTTCCGGCCGGAGTTCATCAACCGGATCGACGAGATCATCGTCTTCCAGGCGCTCACGATGGAGCAGCTCAAGCACATCACGCGGCTGCTGCTCGAGCGCGTCGCGAGGCGCCTCCGCGCGCAGCACATCGAGGTCGAGTTCACGGATGAGGCCGTCGAGCACCTGGCCGAGATCGGCTTCGACCCCGAGTTCGGCGCCCGGCCGCTGCGACGCGCAATCCAGCGAGAGCTCGAGAATGAGCTCTCGCGGCTCCTGCTCAGCGGGGCGCTGCAACCGGACGATCGCGTTCGCGTCGACTACGACGACGTGCAGCTCACCTTTGACGTCGAGAAGGGAGCGGCTGAGGAGGTGGAGGAGCCGGAGTCGGAGCCGGCGCACGTCTAGCGGGGGCACGAAAGCGCGCCCGCAAACCGTCGGCGGGTTCGGACCGTCAACGACTTCGCGCCGACTCGAACTTCGCTCTCGACGGACGCGAAGCCAAACACCAGCCCAGGAAGCACGCTCCGGGCCAGGGGAACCGAATAGACGGCTTCCGTACCTTCAGGTGGACGTTGCGACGACCCAGGATTACCTTCATCCGACGCGGGAAGAACCTCGCCGACGGGCTCGCCCGAATCCAGTCGTGCGTTCCGAGGAAGAGGGAACGGCTTGGGCAAACGGCTTGCTAACTCGAACGCACGATAACGTGCGTTATGTCAAGTTGGAACGTGAGAGGCGCTTGGGCAAGCCGTCCAGCCTGTTCCCCAACCTCTCGGACAGTCGCTGCTTTCGGTGACTGCCGGGGAATGACGTGTGCGACGGGTACCGCGTGCGGAAGTGCCCGGCGGCGCCGGAGACGGGAACCAAGAGAAAGGTCCCGGCGGCATGTACACCGGGACCTTCCTGTTCGTGCTTGAGGTGAACGTCGAGCTACGAGCTGACTGGCTGCGCGACCGACTCGTTGGCGATCCGCGTCGCGATCTTCTCGACCTCGCGCAGAGCTTCCTTCTCGTCGGCGAGGTTGGCGTCGAGGAGAACCACGGCTTCTTCCTCGCCTAGTGCCTTGGCCATACGCCTGAGCCCTTCGTAGGCTGCGATCTCGTAATTCTCAGTGCGGGCAGCCGCACCGAGATCGATCGAGTCGGTGAGCGACGAACTCGCTTTCTCGATCAGCTCGTCGTGCTCTTTCTTGAGGCCCTCGAAGCCGACGCATTCCTCCTCGTGCGCCTCCTCGCCAAAGATGTCGAACACCTGCTCCACGTTCGTGACGTGCTGCTTCGTCTTTCCGAGGTGGGTCTCGAGCCCAGTCTTGAACTCGTCGTCGGTGACCTCTCCAATGAGCGTCGGAAGCGTTTCCTCCGCAAGCTTGCGCTCGACGTAGAGGATGTCTCCGAGTTCGTGGAGGAAGAGTTCCTTCGGCGTGGTGATCTCCGGCATTTCATCCTTCCGTTGCGGTTGATCGGGAAGCAGTGCATACCCCGCCGCAACGGATTCGAAGCAGATCGCAACGCCTGCCCCTGAGCGAACCCGACAGTCCGTGCGTCACGTCGAGTAGCAGGACGCGTAGACCGCTCTAGAAGGTCGCCTCCCGCACCCCACTCAGGATCAACAGGATCACGATCGCCGCCGCGATGAGCCGGTAGGCGACGAAGACGTCGTAGGTGTGGCGGCGGACGTAGCCGAGCAACCAGTCGATCGCGAGCAGACCGGCGCCGAGCGACGCGAGCGTGCCGACGAGGAACGGGCCCTGCCAGCCGGGGGGAAGGTCGCCGAGCAGCACGTCCCCCACTCCCTTCAAGATGACCGCGCCGAGCACCGTCGGCAGGAGGAGGAGGAACGAGAAGCGGGCAGCGCTGTCCCGGTCGAGCTTCAGGAAGCGCCCGGCGGTGATCGTGATGCCCGACCGGGACACGCCGGGCATGAGCGCGAGCGCCTGTGCGAACCCCATGAGCAGGGCCTGCTTGAGATTGAGGTCGCCCATTGCACGCTCCTGTGACGATCGATCGGCCCAGAAGAGGAGCAGGGCGCCGAGCGCGAGGAAGATCGCGATCTGCCACGGCTCTCCGAGGTGATCCGCGATCACGTTCTCGCCGGCGAGCCCGATGACGCCGGCCGGAATGGTCGCGACGACGACGAACCAGGCGATGCGCTCGTCCGCCGTCCGGAGCCTGCGGCTGCGCAACGAGGTCCAGAGTGCGGCGACGAGCCGCAGGATGTCGTGCCAGAAGTAGGCGGCGACCGCGACGAGGGTTCCGAGGTGGAGCGCGACGTCGAACGTCTGGTTGAAGCGGTCGTGCTGCTCGAGGTACGTCCAGTCGCCGAGCCACGGGACGAGGATGAGGTGCCCGGACGACGAGACCGGCAGCAGCTCCGTCAGCCCCTGGACGATCCCGAGTACGAACGCCTGCGCGTTCGTGAGGGCGTCAGGATCATCGCCGACGCCGGCGAGCGTCAGGACGAGGGCAAGCCCGAGCGCCGCCGCCGCGGCGCCATAGACAACCGTGCGGCGCACGGCGAGATCCTACGCAGACCGCCCGAGCATGTGTCCGGAGAAAAACGTCGCAAAATGCGCCAATCCGGTGAACGACGGCCTTGACCTCCCAGGGCAGGTCCCATAGGTTGCCGCTTGCACCGAGCACGGAGCGTGACTAGGCCGAAGCTCAGCTTGAGGGCTCTACGCGGAAGCGGAAGGTCAGCGGGCTGAGTGGACGAAAGCGCCACCGGCTCGGTGAACTTTTTTTTGGTCCGGCGAGCTCTCATTCGGGTTGGGGCCGTGCGCCTGACTGACCGGAGCTAGGATCCTCTCCGATGCACCTGCGCATGCCGAGCATGGACAAGGGCGTCCAGGCCTTCCTGTGGGCCCTCGTGTTCTTCCTCTTCATGTGGCTCGGAGCGCTCGCGATCAAGCTCCCGGGCGGAACGTCGTTCATCGTCGCGCTCGTCGCGGCCGCGGCGATCTTCCTCTTCATCCGCACGCGCGGCGCCGGCGACAGGGTCTGAGCCGGCGCGAGACTCCCTGGTCGCGCCCCCCGACGCGTTTGCGGCAGTTCCCCTCGTTCGCCCGAAGGCTATCGCTTCGACTGCGCGCTCAGAGCCGAGACCAGGCGGTCTGCGAAGTCACGGCCAAGAGCGTCTTCCAGCCGGCTCAGCGCAGGCTCCCGCTTCTCATCCCGGACGTCAAAGCTCTTGACGTCGGCATGAAGCCGGGGCGAGCCTGCCGCTGCGGCCTTGGTGCTGGCGGCGGCGCTCATGGGGTCCCTATCGGGGGTTCCGGTGTGGGCCGCGATCCCTGGCGGGAGGGGTCTGCGCCACGCTAGAGCGTCAGAGGACGAGTCTGCGCTCGTCGAAGCTCGTCGACGCGAGCTCCTCCCGAAAGCCTTCGGCTGCGCGAACCGCATCGTCGGCGAACACGTGGTCCGCGACCGCGACACTGACGTCGTTCCAGAACGGCACGTCGACATGGTGATGGGTGACGACGTTGACCGACGTCGTCGAGCAGGCGGGGCAGCGGACGGCGACCGCGAGGCGTCCTTCCTCGCGTGCGCGCTCGGCGTCGATCCGCGCGATCGCGGACGGCGTGATCGGACGCGGTCGGGCCTCGAGACAGCAGAAGAAGCTCCAGGGCCACTCCCCCGCTCCGATCCGCGTTGCCGCGAGGTCCGCCAGCTCTTGGCCGACGGAGTCGTCGTGGTCGGTCAGCACGTTTCGGAACGTCAGGTCGCTGCCGAGCCCGAGCGGCGCGACGTCGAGGTCGTGATGCGCGATGAGCCCTGGATGCTCCTCGCCGCATGGGCAGGCGAAGAGAACGCTGAACACGGCCGGCGTCGACGGCCCCGGCAGGCGGTCGAGCGCTCGGAACGAGGACAGGCGCAGGCGTGCCTCCCCACGATGCGGGCACGAGAGCGAGTAGAGCCCCGTCAACGGGTCGTACACAGTTCGTCTTGTAACCGGACGGCCGGATGCCGCATCCCCCGGAGAGCGCACGGGTCGCTAGTACTGGATCAGCGAGTGCACGTCGTACCCGGCCAGCTTGTCGCGGCCGTTCAGGAACGTGAGCTCGATGAGGAAGACGACGCCCGCGACCGTCCCGCCGAGCTGCTCCACGAGCTCGCACTTCGCCTTGGCCGTGCCACCCGTCGCGAGCACGTCGTCGAGGACGATCACGCGCGCCCCCTCCTGGATCGCGTCGCGATGGACTTGGAGGCTGTCGGTGCCGTACTCGAGCGCGTACGTCGCCTCGACCGTCTCCCACGGCAGCTTGCCCGGCTTGCGCGCCGGGACGAACCCCGCGCCGAGCTCATACGCGAGCGCGCCGCCGAAGATGAAGCCGCGCGCCTCCGCGCCGAGCACGAGATCCGGGTTGCGTGGGCGCGTCCACTCGGCCAGTTGCCGGATCGACTCCGCGAAGTACTCCGCGTCGGCGATGAGCGGCATGACGTCCTTGAAGAGGATCCCCTCCTTCGGGAAGTCGGGGACGTCGCGGATCTTCGAGGCGAGGTCGAGCGTCACGCGCTCGCCCTGTCGGCCGTCGCGCGCAGATCGCGGAGGAAGAGCAGGTGCGAGAGCTCCTGCGCGACGCCCGAGAGCGCTTCGAGGTCGTCGAACGCAGCCTTTCGGCGCTCGGGATTGCGCGAGCGGAGTCCCGGCGAGACGAGCTGCTCGACGAGCGCCGCCTGGCGCCCGGCGGCGGTCAGGATCGTGCGCAGATGCCGCGCATCGATGCCGAAGCGCGCGAGCCGCGCCGAGGCCGCGGCGATGTCGGCCTCGCTTTCGCGGTAGAGGTGGTCCCCGCCCTCGACGCGCGAGACGACAACTCCGAACTCCTCGAGCTGGCGCAGAAACTCGGGTGAGACCGAGGCGCGCTCGCAGAGCTCGGAAGCGTCGATCTCGTCCTCCTGCCCGGTGAGGCCCGCGCTGCGTCGGCGCGTGCGATCCGAGGATGCCCCTGGCCCGTCGAGCTCCTGCCGGATCACACGCAGCGGAAGGAACTCGTCCCGCTGCAGGCGCAGGATCGTTACGAGACGCTCGACGTCCTCGGGCGAGAACAGCCGGTATCCGCCCCGCGTCCGCCGCGGCGCGATGAGGCCCTGGTCTTCGAGGTAGCGGATCTTCGAGACGGAGATGTCCGGAAACTCCTCGCGAAGCTCGTCGCAGATCGCCCCGATCGTGCGCAGCTTGGGCTCGGCGACCGAGGTCCCACGCCGTCTGGCGGCAACGGTGCTCATCGACGGAGGAAGGTCAGCCGGTACTTGCCGATCTGCACCTCGTCGTCGTTCTCCAGGACGGCGGACTCGATGCGTCGGCGGTTGACATAGGTTCCGTTGAGACTTCCGAGGTCGCGAATCGTGAAGACATCGCCCACTCGCTCGAGCTCGGCGTGGCGGCGCGAGACGGTGACGTCGTCGAGAAAGATCTCGCACTCGGGCGAGCGTCCGATCAGGGTCCGCCCCGCTTCGGGCTGGAACGTCTGGCCGGCCATCCCGCCACCGGCCCGGACGACGAGCGCGGGGCCACCGAGTGACGCTGCCAGGGCCGCATCGGGCTCGTCAGCACCGGACTCGAGGTCGAAGCTCATCGTCGTCTCGACTCCGGTGTCCGCCTGGAGGAGCGCACCGCAACGAGGGCAGTAGTTCGCGCTCGCAGGGCTCTGAAAGCCGCACTCCGGGCAGTAGATGTGATTCACTCGCCCCCGCCGCCGGAGGACACGGCCTTCGTAGCCAGGATCTCGCTGAGGCGCTCGACGTCCGCGAGCTGCGCCTCGCCGGCGCTCACCTGTTCACGCAGCCGCGCCACGAGCTCGGCGCGCAGGATGTCGATGCGGCCGTGCAGCATGCGCCGCCGATACGAGATCTCGTCCTCTTCCTTCTCGAGCTCGCGGATCATCGTGCGGAGCTCGTCGTCTGAGAGCGTCGGGAGATCGGGGAGTGGTTCCACGTCGCGCCTTTCCTCGTTGGTCACCTGAGTAAAGCAGCCGCGGTTCCGAGGGGTCAACCTCAGGTTGAGAGTTTTCGGCCGCGGTCCTAGTTCGCCGCGCCCGCATCTCTCCCTGCCGCGCCGCTCGCGGCTAGCGCGGCTCCGCCATCGTCCGCCGCGCGCGCAGGACGTATTCCGCCGCCGCGGCGACGGCGAGCGCGACGCCGATCCAGAAGAGCACGAGCGGCCAATCCGTGCCCTTCGGCGTGACGATGACGAAGCAGAGCGACGCGTACAGGATCCACGTGGCGAGCTTTCCGAGGAAGCTGACCTCGAACTCGTAGCCTCGCGGGACGACGAGCTTGTACCCGACGACGAGGACGAGGTCGCGGGCGAGCACGATGAGCATCCCGGCGAGCGGCAGCCTCCCCTCGAGCCAGAGCAGGACGACCGCGACGACGATCATGAGCCGGTCGGCCAGCGGGTCCGCGACCTTCCCGAAAGCGGACTCGACGTGCCAGCGGCGCGCCAGGTACCCGTCCAGCTGATCCGTCAACGCAGCGGCGGCGAAGAAGATGCCTGCCCCCCACGCTGCCCCGTCTCCGGCTTCCTGAAAGAGCCACACGAACACCGGAATCGCGGCGAAGCGGAGAATCGTGAGCGCGTTCGGGATGTGACGCCGCGCCTCGACCCAGCCCATTCCGCAACCCTAGATGGTGCTAGCGTCGCCGCTCGTGCCCGCGACCCGCGCCCTCCCGGGGTTCGTCAACGCTCACAGCCACACGTTCCAGCGTGCGCTTCGCGGTCGGGCGGCAGGTGGCGACTTCTGGGCGTGGCGGGACTCCATGCTCGCCGAGGCGGAGCGCCAGACACCGGAGCTCGTGCGCGCCTCATACGAGCAGGTCTACCGCGAAATGCGGTCGGCCGGCTACACCGCGGTCGGCGAGTTCCACTACCTCGGGCTTGCCGAGGCGTTCGCGGCAGCCGAGGCGGCCAACGCGGCGGGAGTCGTCCTCGTGCTTCTGCACGTCGCCTACGCCCGCGGCGGCCTCGCTCGCTTCCGACAGAAGTCCGTGTCCGCGTACCTGGCCGAGGTCGAGGAGCTCCGTGCCCGTGACATATCGGTCGGGCTCGCCCCCCACTCCGTCCGTGCCTGCCCGCGCGACTGGCTCGAGGAGGTCGGCCGGTATGCCGCAGAGCATGCGCTCCCGCTCCACGTCCATGCGGACGAGCAGCCAAAGGAGATCGAGGAGTGCCTCGCCGAGCACCGGTGCCGCCCGATCGAGCTGCTTGCGAGCGCAGGCTGCCTCGGAGAGCGCACGACGATCGTCCACGCGACCCACGCCGACGGCGTGGAGCTCGACCTCCTCGCTTCGTCGGGGTCGACGATCTGTGCGTGCCCGACGACGGAGGCGGACCTCGGCGACGGGTTCCTTCCCGCCGAGCGCATCCGCCATCGAGGAATCCCGTTGTCCATCGGATCGGACTCCAACGTCCGGATCGACCCGCTCGAGGAGCTGCGCGAGCTCGAGGGGATCGCTCGTCGTCAGACCGGACGGCGCGGCGTCTTCACGACCGGCGAGCTGCTCGCATTCGGGTCGGAGCGGGGTGCGTCCTCACTCGGGCTCGAGGCCTGGCCTGCTATCGCGATCGACACGAGCCATCCGTCTCTCGCGGGGGTGGAGGACGACGAACTGCCCGGTGTGCTCGTCTCCAGCTGCAGCGGCGAGGCCGTCGTCACGGAGGTGTAGCGCTACAGTCGGTGCATGCCGACCGACGTCACCGAGGAGACCTTCGAGCAGGACGTCATCGAGCGCTCGCGGGAGCTACCCGTCATCGCGGACTTCTGGGCCGAGTGGTGCGGCCCGTGCCATGCCCTGGCGCCGGTGCTCGAGAAGGAGGTCGAGGCGCGAGACGGCGCCGTCGAGCTGGCGAAGATCGACGTCGACGCGCAGCAGGGGCTCGCAGCGACCTACGGCGTGCAGGGCATCCCGGCGGTCAAGGGCTTCCGCGACGGGCGCGTCGTTGCGGAGTTCGTGGGCGCGGTCGGCCCGGCGGCGGTCTCGTCGTTCGTGGACTCGCTGCTGGCGCCGCCCAAGATCGACGCGGAGCTTGCCGAGCTCGCCGAGAGCGGAGAGCTTCCGGACGTCCGTGCCGCGCTCGAGAAGGGCGACGACGCGCGCGCTCTCGACCTCATCCTCGATGCGATTCCGGGAGCGCCGGCCGATGAGCGCGAACGGCTGCGGAAGCTGGCGGTCGCCGTCTTCGACAGGTTGGGGCAGGACGATCCCGTGACGGTGGCGTACCGGCGCCGGCTCGCGACCGCGCTCTACTGAGTGAGCGAGGCGCGAAAGCGCGACGTCCAGCGCGACGTCGCGTCGAGGTACGCGCGCTGCGCAGGCTGTCCGCGCTTGCCCCAAGCTCCCTCGTAGCCCTGCCGCTCGACCTGGGTTCGCGCCGGTTCGATCTGGGTCCCTTCCTGCCATTCGTTGTAGCTCGTGATCGTCACGACGTCCGCGTTTGCGCGGACGGCCGCCCGCCACATGCGGTCGTACGTCGCTCCGAACAGCCGCGGGCGAACCATCTCGTCGGGTGTCGCCAGGCGCGCGTCGTACCCCGGGCCGACCGAGGGCGCGCACAGGAGCCCCGCGCGATGAGCCTGAGTGCAGATGCGGGCGAACGAGTTCCCGTTCCAGGTCGCGACGTCGTATGTATAGAGGCCGTCGAAGCCCGCTGCCTTCGCTCGCCCGACGAGATGCGTGTGCGCGAACACACGCACGTCCTCGAGCGGCTCGAGCGCAGCTGCCCAGTCGGCAGCGGGGTCGCGGTCCGCGTCGTAGACGTAGAAGTCGGTGAACCCCTTTGCGTGCAGCGCCTCGATCGACTCCGCGGTGGATTCCGGGGTCCGCCCCCGGAACGGCTCGACATGCACCGCGACGTCGAGGCCCTGCGCGGCGGCCGCGGCGGCGACGAGTGGCAGGCGCAGATCCTCGGGTGACTCCCACCCCCACCAGGAGACGATCACCGTCCGGACACCGGTCGCGGCGATCTCGCGCATCTGCGCCCCGACGATCTTCGCGCTCGACGACGAGTAGAGGCCTCTGGCGGGGTAGTACGGCGTCGAGAGCACGTGCTCCCCGTCCTCGGCGGCCACGTACCAGTGCGCCC
Source organism: uncultured Actinomycetes bacterium (assembly GCA_963815895.1). Taxonomy (GTDB): domain Bacteria; phylum Actinomycetota; class Thermoleophilia; order Gaiellales; family Gaiellaceae; genus GMQP-bins7. The sequence goes on from CAWFIP010000003.1 coordinate 470,407, forward strand.
AGTGCCCGTCCCGCGCCGGCGTCGAGTACCACGGGTAGTAGAAGATCGCCGACTCGGCGGTCTCCGCGCGGGCCTGTACCGCGGGACCCGGGCTGCCGCCAGCGGCGGGCGAACCGAGGAGCGCGACGCCGATGGCGAGCGCGCCTCCCATGACCGTGCCCACGCGACGCCCTCGCTTCATTCAGCGCGGCACTCTAACGCGTGCGCCGGACTCAGACCAGCGCGCTCTACTACGATCCCCGACGGTGCCCGAGTACCGGTATCTCGTGGTCGGAGGTGGCATGACCGGCGATGCGGCGTGCCGCGGGATCCGCGATCACGACCACGAGGGGACGATCGGGCTCGTCGGGAGCGAGCCGCATCCCCCGTACGTGCGTCCTCCGCTGACGAAGGCTCTCTGGACGGGTAAGGAGGAGGACTCGATCTGGCGGAAGACCGACGAGCTCGGCGTCGACGTACGCGTCGACCGGCGCATCGTCTCGGTCGACCTCGACGCGCGGAGGGCGACCGATGACGCCGGCGACACGTATGCGTACGAGCGTGTCCTGCTCGCGACCGGCGGTAGCCCTCGAGAGCTTCCTTCCGCGCCGGACGGCGTCATCTACTACCGCACCTACGACACCTATCGGCACCTCCGCGACCGCGTGCGCGACGGACTTCGTGTCGCGGTCATCGGTGGCGGCTTCATCGGCTCTGAGATCGCCGCGGCGCTGTCGATGAACGGCTGCACCGTGTCGATCGTCTTCCCCGATCCAGGAATCGGTTCCCGCCTCTTCCCCGCAGAGCTCTCGAAGTACGTGAACGACTACTACCGCTCGAAGGGGGTCGAGGTGCTCGACGGCGAGATGGTCGCGACGGTTGACCGCGAAGGCGACGGCTACCGCGTCGAGACCGAGTCCGGCAAGACGATCGACGCGGACGAGGTCGTCGCCGGCCTCGGCATCGTCCCGAACACGGATCTCGCGGAGACACTCGGCCTCGAGGTCGACGACGGCATAGTCGTCGACGACCGCGGCCGTGCTGGCGGCCGCGAGGACGTCTTCGCCGCAGGCGATGTCGCCCGGTTCCCCGTCGCGGCGCTCGGAGGCGCGCGTCGGGTGGAGCATGAGGATCACGCGAACACGCACGGCCGTCACGTGGGCGCGAACATGGCCGGAGCGGACGCGCCGTACGACCACCTTCCGTTCTTCTACTCCGACCTCTTCGAGCTCGGGTACGAGGCGGTCGGGGACGTCGACTCGCGGCTCGACACGGTTGCGGAGTGGGCCGAGCCGAACCGCAAGGGAGTCGTCTGCTACGTCGCGGACGGGAAGCCGCGCGGCTTCCTCCTCTGGGACGTCTGGGGCAAGGTCGACGCCGCCCGCGAGCTGATCACGGCCGGAGACGACGTTCCGCCTGAGTCCCTCCAGGCGCTTCTCGCGGACTAGCCCGTCTCGGCGAGAGCTACTCGTCGAGGATGAACGTGACGAGCATGTTCACCTGGTACTCGGTGATCGCGCCGCCCTCGAGCCGCACCTGCTGCTCCTTGATCCACGCGGCCCTGACATTTCGCAGCGTTGCGTTCGCGCGCTCGAGGCCCTGCTTGATCGCGTCCTCGAAGCTCTGCGAGGACGTCGCGCTGATCTCGGTCACTCGTGCGATCGGCATCTTGACTCTCCTTCGGTCGGCGGGACGACGGGAGTTTGCTAGAAGCGTGTCGCGGTTGCGCGAGCCGCCCGTGGTATGCCCCGAAGCCAATCGGCGCTAACACGGGTCGCGAGCGCGAGCGCCACGATGTCGAAGACGACATATCCGCTCGCCACGCCGCTCGGTGGGTTCCCCTGGGACAACCCGAGGCCCGGGACGACTCCCTCCCACGTCCACGTGCCGATCGCCGTCCCGTAGAGCTCGAGCGCCGCGACTGCGAGAAAGACGCCCGCGTAGACCGGTCGGCCCGTCCGGAGCACGACGAGGACGAGAAACGCGCAGCCGATCGCGCCGGCGAGGTCACGGGCGGGGAGTGCCGCGATGCCGGCGATCCCCCATACCGTCGCTCCGACGACGGCGCATGCGAGCAGCGTCGTGCGACGTGCCTCCGCCAGCGTTGCGAGCGACACGCCGCACAGGAACACGAGCCCGTGGCCAGGCGGGACGAATGCGGGCAGGTTGTCGAGGCGATACGAGTAGAGGCCCCAGATGAGCGAGCCCACGACCTCGCCGAAGGTCGCGATCCCGACGACACCGATCGTCTGCACGCGCACCGAGCGCGGATGGAGCAGGAGCAGGCCCGCGAGGACGGCAGCTGTCAGGAGCCCGAGCAGGAGCTGGCCGCCGTGTCCCACGTAGCGGTCGACCCAGAGACCGACTGCGGTGTACGGGACCGCGACGGCGAGTGTGACGAGAGCGGCGCGGCGCATCGCCGCTTCATTCGGCAGAGCATCGTCATCGGTTCGCTCCCGAGCGCGTTTGCACTCGCGCTTCCGCGGGGTATCCCGCCGGACACCAAGGGAATGGTCGTCGTCGAACACGGAGGGATTGATGGCAGGCATCAGCCTCGGAGGGCTCATCGTCATCCTCGGGATCCTGGTCGCGATCTTCTGGAGCCTGTGGATCGGGGTCATCGTCGCGGTCATCGGGCTGCTGGCGTTCGGCGGCTTCGCGCGCGGCCGCTGGTACTGAGCTCGCTCGCAATCGGCGCAGCTGTCGCCGTTTGATGTCAACTCGGTAACAGCTTCGTCCGGCCCGTTGTCGGCGCCGCTCTAGAGGAGTACCTTGATGCCAGGGAGAGAGCTGCCGGGTGCGCCCGGCAGCAAGGGGGTTCACCAGGGGAGCGGACATGCTGGGACGACCGGGGCTCGGGCGGCTGGCTGCGGTAACGGCGCCAGCGCTGCTCGTAGCGCTTGCACTCGTCATGGCTTTCTCGCGCACGCCGGGGACCGGCGCCGACGGCTCACGCTCGAATGCTGCCGGCCAGACCGCGGTCGGCCCCGGTTCCGCCTCCGCCAAGCCTGAGGCCGCACCGAGCTCGGAGTCGCAGTCGGCTACGCCGCGCTCGAGCGGGAGTGAGTCGGAGAGCTCGGCCGGAGGTGCGGCCGGTTCCAGGCGCACAGGCTCCGGTCCACCCCGCTTGGGTACCGCCGTCGATCGTCGACGACTTCGGGCCGGCCGCGAACCCCGGCTTCTACGACTACCGTGAGGACGCGCTGCTCGTCGGCGGGACCTCGATGGTGGAGCACACACTGCCGTCCGAGGTCACGGATCCGCCCGGGTCCATCGTCGATCCTCCGCCGCCTCCCGTGGTCGCCGACGACCTCGAGGTCGAGGAGGTCGGCGCCTATTCCGCGATCGTTCGGTTCACGACCGACCAGGACGTCGCCGGAGTCGTCGGCTTCGGCTACGACGAGCCGGTCGACTTCGCCTCGGACTCGGCTGGTCGCGAGCACCGGATCGAGCTTCTCGGGCTCGTCCCGGACACCGAGTACGTCGTCGAGGTCCTCTCGCACACGGGCGACGACAAGCCCGAGCTTTCCTTCGAGACGGAATCTCGACCGTTTGCGCCCGAGGCGAGCGTCGAGGACGGCAAGGTCGAGCTCGACGGCAAGCCGTTCTTCCCGGTGACGGCGTACGGAGCCTGCCCACCGACCGTCGGCAACCTTCTGGACGCCGGCGTCAACGTGTTCCAGTGGGAGCACAGCTGCGGCGCCGGGGAGCGGCACCTGCTCGACAGCATCGACTCGCTCGAGGATCGCGCGTACTGGACGGTTCCCTGGGGGGAGCGCAAGCTCGCCTCCGACGGCCTGATCGGGTACACGCAGCCCGACGAGCCGGACGGCCTCGGCCTAGAGCCCACGGCGCTTCCGGACATCGAGGAGCCCGGACGGGTCACCTTTCTCACGCTCACGCAGCATTTCGCGCCCGGGACCGGCGAGTTTCCGTGGCAGTACCCCGGCTACTACGAGGGGCTCGCGGAGAAGGCGGACGTCCTCGGCGTCGACTTCTATCCCCTGCAGAGCCTCTGCAGCCCCGAGAAGCTCGCGCTGAACCACGATGTCCAGGTCGCGCTTCTCGAGCTCGCCGAGGGAAAGCCGACGCTCCAGTGGATCGAGGCAGCCAAGATGAAGTGCCCGGAACGGCTCGACGCCGCCATCACGGCCGAGACGCTCCGCGCCGAGATGCTGCTCGCAATTGCGGGAGGGGCGAACGGGCTGGGCATCTTCCCCTCGCGGCTCGACCTGTCAGCTGCGTTCGCCATTCGGTCCACGCTCGACCTCATCGAACAGGCATGGCCGATGCTCTTGACCCCTCGCCTACCGGTCGAGATCGACGGCGAGGGGGCGCCGCTCGTGCGGGCGAGTGCACGCGAAAACGGCGGAGGGACGACGGTCGTCGTCGTCAACGCGAGCACGACCCAGAGCGCGTCGGTCGAACTGCGTCTCGACGGCCTCACGGACGAGCGGCAGTTCGCCTCCATCGACGACTCCCTCGAGCTCGCGCCAGAGGACGGCGTCCTGCATCTCGAGCTCGATCCGCTCGAGGCGCACATCCTCGTCGCCGCGCCGGGCACGCCCGCGGAGCCAGCCGACACGGAGGACGACGACTAGCCGGTTCTACCCACCCGCGGCTCGAGGTGGGGAATGCGCGTCCAGCGGTGCCGCGACGGGGGGATCGTCGGACGCCCGACGACAAGGACGCGCATTCACCTCAGAGCAAATCAGGCCGTGAGCGCCCAGGCAAGAGGGTGTGTTACGTCGCCGCGCCAGCGCCTGACGTCGCCGGCAAGCCAGGCCGCACCGACGCGCGACGCCCTGCCCCGGAGGAGGAAGGATCTCGACGACCCTCTCTGTCGCGACCGACGTTTCTGCGCGTCGTCGCGAGGGCACACTTCGAGCCTGATGTCCGCACTCACCGTCTTCGGGATCCTGCTCGTCGCGGTCAGCGCGGTCTCCATCGCGATCGTGGCTGCGCTGTTCGTCTGGGGTGCTCGCGAGGACGGGCGGCACCAGCGGCGCACGAAAGCTCGTCTCTCGCGTGGTTCGAAGCGCGGCTAGCGGGGTTCGTCCTCCGGCCCAGAAGTGATGCCAAGCTCGAGGCCCAACTTCCTGTAGAGCTCCTCCGCCTCGTTCGACGTCTCGTGAAGCGCCTGTCGGTACAGGAGCCCGTCGCGGAACGTCAGGAGCCAACACAGGTGCTTCGGCTTCTGATCGTGAGGACCCATCACCGAGCCGACCGCGATTGCAGCCGACTCGTCCAGGTCGTCGATGTAGTAGTGCGTCGGCTCGTAGGCTCCCGCTTCAGCATCGGCTCGAAGGACCGCGAGCGCATCATCGAGCGCGAGCGCCGCTCCTTCGGTCATCCGGAGCACGAGCCGTGCATCGGGATGACAGAGGCTCCGCAGGAGGTCCCAGTCGCGCGTGTCAGCCGCTTCTCGCAGGCGTTCGACACGCTGACCCGGCCTCAGCGTCTCACGCTCCCCGGCCTTGCTGCCCATCGCGACTCCTTCGATCATCGCGCCCAACCCCTGAATGAGTCTCGCACGGTTTCAGGATGATCCCTAACGGGGTACTGGCAATGGAGGACCTCCGGCGGGGGGAATAGCACGGAGGTCCTCAAGATCGACCCTACGCGTGACATCTCGCGGATCGGTTAGCGCAAAGGGGGCATTTCCACGTGCCGGTGGGTCGCAGCTCGTTCGTCGACCTCGCGTCGCTTTCGCACAAAAAGGCCCCGTATGCGGGGCCTTTTCGCATCGGGGCGCCGAGATTTGAACTCGGGACCTTCGGTCCCCCAGACCGACGCGCTAACCAGGCTGCGCCACGCCCCGCGGCTCGGACACCTTAGCGGGTCGCCTTGCGCGTGGCCTGATCAGGCGAGGCGCTTGTAAAGCCGGTCGATGAGCTCGGGCATCGCCTCGAGCTTGTCGGTGATGACCCGGATCCGGTACTCCCGGAAGTGCTCCGGCTCGACCTCGAGCGCCTGCGCGATGCGCTCGATGACGTCGTTCGAAGGGACAGGGCGGTTCCCGTGGACGATGTGGTTCAGGTAGCCCGCAGAGAGGTCCGCTTTGTCGGCGAGGCCACGGTAGGTCGTCCCCGTGTCCACCATCAGTCGCTCGATCGTCGGCCCGAAGTGGTCGTCGCTATAACGCCGTCGCTTAGCCATCCAGGTCCTGTACCCATTTGAGCACGTCTCTCACCCCCACGCGGTTGTCCTCGGCGGCATCGCGCGTGCGGGCGTCGACTGCCTCGTCCTCGAGCGATTTCCGGCCCACGGTGACCCGGACCGGGGCGCCGATGAGGTCGGCATCGGCGAACTTCTCGCCCGGCCGCTCGTCGCGGTCGTCGAGCAGGACGTCGCGGCCCGACCCTCCGAGCGTCTCCGCGACTGCCTCCGCGATCCCCAATACCTCCGCGGACCCGCCGTGGAGCGCGAGCACATGGGCGTCGTACGGCGCGATCGACCTCGGCCACACGATCCCGCGTTCGTCATGGTGTTGCTCCACCACCGCCGCCATCACACGCGCGGGGCCGATGCCGTAGCTCCCGCCGACGAGCGGCTTCTCCTTCCCGTCCTCATCGAGGAACGTCGCGCCGAGGGGCTCGGAATACCGCGCTCCGAACTTGAAGATGTGGCCGAGCTCGATCGCCGTCTGGAAGCGGAGCGCTCCGCCACACTTCGGGCAGCGATCCCCCTCACGAGGCTGGCGGAGATCGGCGAAGCGCGGCTCGAAGTCTCGACCCGCCTGCACGCCCCTCAGATGCCAGCCCGTGCGATTCGCCCCTGCTACGAACTGGCCATCGCGCAGCGTCTCGTCGGCGATGATTTCGCCGCCGAACCCGACGGGACCGAGCGAGCCACCGTCGGCTCCGAATGCCTCGCGGATCTCGTCGTCCGTCGCTGCCCGGAAGTCGGAGCCCAGCGCGCTGGCCATCTTCCCCTCCTCGAGCCGGTCGTCTCCACGCACCAGGCCGAGAACGAGCGTTCCGTCGGTCTTCACGACCGGCATGGCCTTCGAGGTCGCGGCCGCGTCGATGCCGAGAGAGTCTGCGAGCGCTTCGATGGTCGTAACTCCAGGCGTCTCGACCTCTTCAGGACCGTCCAGCGCGGCCGGGAACGTGGGCGAGCGCGGGACGCCCTGCGCGATCTCGAGATCCGCGGCGTAGTCGCACTGCTCGCACGTCACGAGCGTGTTCTCGCCTGATCCCGCGGGCGCAAGGAAGTCCTTCGACTCCTTGCCTCCCATCATTCCCGACTCCGCGTCGACGTAGTAGAACTCGATGCCCAGGCGCTCGAGCATGGTGTGGTAGGCGCGTTCGTTCTTGCGGAAGCTTTCGTCCAGGCCGGCTTCGTCGCGATCGAACGAGTACGCGTCCTTCATGATGAACTCGCGGAGCCGCAGCAGGCCGCCGCGAGAGCGCAGTTCGTCCCGCTCCTTGATCGAGAAGTGGTAGAGGATCTGCGGCAGCTGCCGGTAGCTCGCGATCTCCTTCGCGTGAAAAGTCACCGTCTCCTCGTGTGTCATCGGCAGCACGTACTGCCGCCCGTTCCGGTCCTGGAGCCTGAAGATCTCAGCGATGTAGTCGCGGCCCGACTGCTGCCAGAGCTCGAACGGGGTCAGCACAGGCATCAACATCTCCTGGCCACCGATCGCGTCCATCTCCTCGCGAATGATCTGGACGACTTTCTGATGGACACGCCAGCCGAGCGGAAGGAAGCTCCACACTCCGGCCGTCACCTGTCGGATGTAGCCGCCGCGGACGAGCAGCCTGTGCGAGACCGCTTCTGCGTCGGCGGGGTCATCGCGCAACGTCGGGATGAACAGCTGTGACTGCCGGGCGATCATCGTTGTCCGGCCAGACTAGTCGAGCGGGATCAGCGAGGCTTCTGCCATGGCGAGCGCGGCCGGCTTCGCCATCTTCAGCCGCTTCGGACGCTGCATGCCGTCCGCGAGCCAGCGGTCGATCTCGTTGAAGAGCTCGTCCACGAGCACCTCGGAGGAGACCTTCCGCAGCACGCGGCCGTGCGCGTAGATGAAGCCGACGTCCCGGCCACCGGCGATTCCGAAGTCGGCATCGCCTGCCTCGCCAGGCCCGTTCACCGCGCAGCCCATCACCGCGACCTCGAACGCATCCGGATACGTCTTGAGACGCTCCTCGACGACCCGCGCAAGGCTCTCGACCCCGACGTTGTCCCGCCCGCAGGACGGGCACGCGATCATGACCGGACCGCGCTCGCGGAGCCCGAGCGCTTTGAGGATCTCCCAGGCGACCTCGACCTCCTTCACCGGATCGGCGGTCAGCGAGACGCGGAGCGTGTCCCCGATGCCGTCCGCGAGGAGCGAGCCGATGCCGACGGCGCTCTTGATCGCACCGGCGAACTCCGTCCCAGCTTCGGTCACTCCGAGGTGAAGCGGGTAGGGCACCTTCGCGGAAAGCATCCGGTACGCGCGGATCATCGTCGGGACGTGGGTCGCCTTGACCGAGATCTTGAAGTCGTGGTAGTCGAGCCTCTCGAGCAGCTCGACCTCCTCGAGCGCGGCCACGACGAGCGCCTCCGCCTGGTCGCGCTGGGCGACGTCCTCGAGATGCCTGGGGAGCGAGCCCGAGTTGGCGCCGATGCGCATCGGGACCCCGGCGCGCTTCGCCGCGAGCACGACCTGCTCGACCTTGTCCGGCCCGCCGATGTTGCCCGGGTTGATCCGCACCGCCGCGACACCGGCGTCGATCGCCTTCACCGCGAGTGAGGCGTTGAAGTGGATGTCCGCGATCACCGGGATGGGCGAGAGCCGCACGATGAGCGGCAGCGCCGCTGCGTCCTCGTTCTTGGGGACGGCGACGCGCACCACCTCACAGCCAGCGGAGGCGAGAGCCGCGATCTGCCCGGTTGTCGCCTCGACGTCGTGCGTCTTCGTCAGCGTCATCGACTGCACGACGACGGGCGCTCCCCCGCCGATCGCGACGCTGCCGACCCTGATCTGCCGCTCGCTCGACACGGCTAGAGCGTAGCCCGGCGCCCTACGACAGGCGGCCGATGTCGTTCGTGATCCCGATGAAGAACAGGAGCAGGACGACCGCGAGGCCGACGACCGACACGCGCTCGTAGACCTCGCGCCGCACGATGCGGCCGCGGGCGCCCTCGAGCAGCGCGAACAGAATGTGCCCGCCGTCGAGCGGGAGCAGCGGCAGCAGGTTGAGGAGCGCGAGCGACAGCGAGACGAGGCTCAGCACCCAGAGGTAGTTCTCCGTTCCGCGCTCGACCGCGTCCGACGACACCTGCGTGATGCCGATCGGGCTCGAGATGTCCTCTCGCCCCTCTCCCACCGCCAGGCGCCCGAGCGACTTCCCGATCTCGACGGTTACGAGCCACGTCACATCGAAGGCATGCCCGACGGCCTCGATCGGGCCGAGCGGCTCAGCGCCGAGGATGATGCCGAGGCGGTATGCGTCGCCGACGCGCTCGGGAGCGGTGGGTCCGAGCTTGACCTCTTCGCCGTCTCGGGCGACAACGACGGCGATCGGCTTCCCTTCGGAGCCGGAGATGAGGTTCGAGATCTCGGATGGGCTCGTCACCGGCCGGCCGCCGATCGAGACGAGCCGGTCACCTTGCTCGAGGCCCATCTGCGCCGCCGGCGAGTCGTCTTGCACGGCGGAGATCTCGGACGTCGCCTTGCCCGCACTCGTCATGAACAGGATCGACATGAGCACGATCGCGAGGACGATGTTCGCGCCAGGGCCAGCAAAGATCGCGACGAGCCGCCTCCATGTCGCCGCCTTCCAGTACGCGTCTGGCCCGAGCGCATCCTTCAGCTCGGTCAGGCCCTTCTCCGCCGACGCCAGGGCGTCGGGCGAGATCTTCTGCTTGCCGAGAGCCTCCTCGAACTCTTCGATCGCGGGAACCGCCTCGTGCGGGTCGGTGGCGCCAAGCCCGCGCCGGATGCGGTCGAACGGGCCCGCGAGCGGAGGCGCCTCGGAGACTGCTCGCGACAGACGCCGTTCCGCGTCGTGCGGGATCGGGCGGTGCATCCCGGGGATGGTCACGAAGCCCCCGATCGGGATCGCCCCGAGCCCGTACTCGATGTTGTTCCGCTTCCGCTTGACAATCGCGGGTGGGAACCCGACGTAGAAGCGGCGCGGGCGCAGCCCCACCGCGAGCGAGGCGAAGAAGTGGCCGGACTCGTGGATGAGGATCAGGAACCCGAGGCCGAGGATCGCGATGAAGATGCTCATAGGCCAACCTCGGTTGGTGTATGAGCGTGGAGGGGTGTGGGGAACCGGGGGGTTCCCCACGCTCTCGAGAAGAAGGGGGCAGGTGCGGGAAACATGGTCTCCCGCACCAACGCGAGCCAAAGGCGAGCGTTGCTCATGAGCGCACCAGCTTTCTCGACGCGAGCCGTCTTGCCTCCCCGTCGGCGACGACGAGCTCGTCGAGGTTTCGCGCCGGCGCGCCGTCCACGCGCTCGAGCGCTTCCTCGACGATCGGTGCGATGTCCGCGAATCCAGCGCGGCCGTCGAGGAAAGCGCCGACGGCGACCTCGTTCGCCGCGTTGAACGCGCACGGGTAGGTGCCTCCCCGCTCTCCGGCCTCACGCGCGAGCCGCAGCAACGGATACCGCTCGCGGTCGGGCGCGGAGAACTCGAGTGTCAGGCCCGATGCGAGGTCGAGCTGCGGGAGCGGCACCGCGCGGCGCTCCGGATACGTCAGGGCATACGAGATCGGCACGCGCATGTCGGGATATCCCAGGTGCGCGAGCGCGGCCCCGTCCCGGAAGCGCACGAGCGCGTGCACGACGGAGGTCGGATGGACGACGACCTCGATGCCCGCGTACGGGATCGAGAAGAGGTAGTGCGCCTCGATCAGCTCGAGGCCCTTGTTCGCGAGCGTGGCCGAGTCCACGGTGATCTTCGGCCCCATCGACCACGTCGGGTGCGCGAGCGTCTCCTCGACGGTCACGTGCGGAAGCTCGTCGAGCGGCCGGTCGCGATGGGCGCCACCGGACGCCGTCAGCACGACCGACTCGATGGTCTCGCGCGCGCGCCCTTCGAGGCACTGGAAGAGCGCGGAGTGCTCGCTGTCCACGGGGAGCAACAGGCCTCCACCCCGCTCCCATGCGGCAACCGCGAGGTCGCCTGCTGCGACGAGGCTTTCCTTGTTCGCGAGCGCGAGCGTCACGCCCCGCTCGAGCGCCCACAGCGTCGCGCCGACGCCGGCGAACCCGACGACGGCATTGAGCACGACGTCCGGCTCCGAGGCATCGAGGACGCGCGTGAGATCCCCACCGACCTGCACGTGCTCCACGCCGAGCGACGCCGCGAGCACGTCTAGCGGTTGCGACCCGGAGGCAAGCGCGCAGATCTCGAGCGTTGGGTCGTCCGCGACCACGTCGAGCGCCTGGCGTCCGATGGACCCCGTCGCGCCGAGCAGCGCGACGCGCGTGACCTCCCTCTCCCCGCTCACGATCGAAAGGTAGTCATCCGAGTCGTCCTTGCCAGGGTTCCACTCGGCACTTAACCGGCACCGAATGCCAGGATCACGTACAACGCCGCCGGGCCGGCGAAGAGGAGCGCGTCGAGGCGGTCGAGCATTCCGCCATGGCCACCCAGCAGGCTGCCCGAGTCCTTGACCTGGAGATCGCGCTTGACCGCCGACTCGAACAGGTCCCCCGCAACCGACGCAAGTGCCACCACCGCGCCGAGCGTGAGTGACTGCGGGATGGAGAGAAAGTCCTCGTGATCGCGGTACAGGATGAGGAAGGCGACCACGGTCCCGGCGACGACCCCTGCGATGAACCCCTCCCACGTCTTTCCCGGCGAGATCGCCGGTGCGAGCTTGCGCCGGCCGAGCGTGCGGCCGACGAAGTAGGCGGCGGTGTCCGCGGCAAAGACGCTGAAGAGGACCGCCATGACGGCCCAGAAGCCGAACTCGGGGATGTGCCGGATGAGGAGCAGCGACCCGAGCCCGCCGCCGATCCAGAGGACGCCGAGGATCGTCACGCCGAACGCCGCCGTCGCCGACGGCCGCTCGTGCGAGAGCCCGAAGAAAAGGAACGAGAGAAGGAGCGTGCTGAGGATCCCTCCGAGGAGCCACGGAACCCCGCCGAGCTCCTCGCCGAGCATGCAGAGGACGAATCCGATGTAGCCCGCGAGCAGAAGCGGTCGCGCCTGGCGTGCGATCCCGTAGAGCTCGTGCAGCGCGATGAGACCGCCGACGACCGCGAGCCCGAAGAGCCACCAGTCGCCGAGATAGACGATGCCGATAACGAGCGGGAGCAGGATCACGACGACCGCGATCCGCGACCAGAACGGGCTCATACCGCTGCGCACCCTCTCACATCCGGGGTCCGGCTCAGCTCGGCCACCTGCGTTCCGGCCGAGCGGGTCAGCGTCCGCCGAATCGCCGCTGTCTACGGGCGAACTCGTCGACCGCGGCCTGGAGCTGTCCTGCGTCGAAGTCGGGCCACAGCGTGTCCATGAACACGAACTCGGAGTACGCGGACTGCCAGAGGAGGAAGTTCGAGATGCGCTGCTCGCCGGAGGTGCGGATCACGAGGTCGGGGTCCGGGAGCTCCGGCGCGTAGAGCCGTTGCGCGAGCGTCTGCTCGGAGACGTCCTCCGGCGCGACGCCGTCCTTGATCAGGCGCTGGACGGCCTGTACGAGCTCGGCCCGGCTCCCGTAGTCGAACGCGATCCAGAGGAAGAGCGTGTCGTTTCCGGCCGTCTCGTCCTCGAGCGCCGCCATCTTGCGCTGCAGATGCTCGGGAATCCGGTCGCGCCGACCGACGAAGCGCGTGCGGACGCCCTGCCGTGCCAGGTCCGGGAGCTCGCGGTCGATCGTCTCGTCGAGGAGCTCGAGCAGCGACTCGACCTCGTCGGGAGGCCGGGCCCAGTTCTCGGTCGAGAACGCATAGACGGCGAGCGACTCGATCCCGAGGTCGATCGCCGCCTCGACGGTCCTCCTGAGCGCCCTGGCGCCCTCGCGGTGGCCCTCCGCCACGGAGACCCCGCGCGCGGTGGCCCACCGGCCGCTGCCGTCCATGATGATCGCGATCGACGAGACGCCTCCCGTCTCAGGAACGTGGCCGGGCGGCGCAGGCGAGTCGTCGTCTGCCTGGGCGACTGAGTTCGTGCTGTCTTCCGTCATGCAGCTGGCCTGATGCCCGTCGGCGGCTCAGACCTCCATGATCTCGGCCTCTTTGACCTTCAGGAGGTCGTCGATCGCCTTCGTGTGGTCGTCCGTGACCTTCTGCACCTGTTGCTCGGCCCGCCGCTCCTCGTCGTCGCCCACGTCGCCGTTCGTGACGAGCTCCCGCAGGTGCTGAAGGCAGTCGCGGCGCACGTTCCGGATCGCGACCTTCCCGTCCTCGGCCACGCGGCGCACGACCTTGACGAGCTCCTTGCGACGCTCCTCGGTGAGCGCAGGGATGGGCAGCCGGATCAGCTTCCCGTCGTTCGAGGGCGTGAGCCCGAGGTCCGATTCCTGGATCGCGCGCTCGATCGACTTCATCGCACCCGGGTCGAAGGGTTGAACCGTGAGGAGGCGCGCCTCGGACGAGCTGATCGACGCGAGGCTCTTGAGCGGCGTCGGCGTCCCGTAGTAGTCGATCATGATCCGGTCGAGGAGCGCCGGAGACGCCCGGCCCGTGCGGATGCTGTTGAACTCGTTGTGGGTCGCCTCGATCGACCTGTCCATCCGCCGCTTGGCGTCGGTGAGGAACTCCTCGATCGCTGCCATTCCGCTCCTCCTTCTCCCTACTTGCTCTGTCTCTAGTCCGGGGTCGAGATGATCGTGCCGACGCGCTCGCCGGCCGCGACACGGCGGATGTTCCCCTCGGCGAGCTCGAAGACGTAGATCGGCAAACGGTTGTCCATACAGAGGGAGAGCGCGGTCGTGTCCATGACCTTCAGCCCGCGCTCGATCGCCTCGATGTGCGAGAGCTCAGGGAGGAACTGCGCGTCCGGGTTCTCGTTCGGATCGCCGTCGTAGACGCCCTGGACCCCGTTCTTGGCCATCAGGATCGCCCCGGCGCCGATCTCGAGCGCGCGGAGTGCCGCGGCCGTGTCCGTCGTGAAGAACGGGTTGCCGGTGCCCGCGGCGAAGATGACGACCCGGCCCTTCTCGAGGTGGCGCATCGCCCGGCGGCGGATATACGGCTCGGCGACCTCGGAGACCGTGATCGCCGAGAGGACGCGCGTCTGCACCTCCGCCCGCTCGAGCGCGTCCTGGAGCGTGAGAGCGTTCAGGAGCGTCGCGAGCATGCCCGCGTAGTCCGCGGTCGCGCGGTCCATGCCGTCGGCTGCCGCCGCGACGCCGCGGTAGATGTTCCCGGCGCCGACGACGATCGCGAGCTCCGTCCCGGACTCGTGGACCGCCCGCACCTCGTCCGCGATCGCGGCCACCGTGCCCGGCTCGATCCCGTACGTGCGGTTGCCGAGCAGCGCCTCGCCCGAGAGCTTGAGCAGCACGCGCTGGAACGGCGCGGGCGCCTCCGAAGAGGCCTGCTCGGCGGCCTCCTCGGAGCGGACTGTCATCCGGCGACCGAGATCCTCGCGAATCGTGCGACCGCGGCGCCGGCTTCCTCGAGCGCCTGGCCCACCGTCTGGGCCGGCTCGTGGATCCAGGGCTGGTCGTAGAGGACGCCACCTGGCGTCGCCGCGAAGAAGCGCTTGCCGAGCATGCCGTCCACGATCTTCTCACGCGCGGCTTCGGGCTTCGATTGCACCTCGTCGGTGTTCATGTAGATCTGACGCTCTGCCTCGAGGACGTCGGGCGGCACTTCCTCGCGCGTCGCCCACTCGGGCGCCGCGAACGAGATGTGCATCGCGAGCTGCCGGGCGAGCTCCTGCGTGCCCCCCTCGAGATCGACGAGGACGCCGATCTTGTTCGCGGGCGGATGCGCGTAGCCCTCGACGACGTGGCCGTCGAAGACCTCGAACTGCACCGGGTCGACGATCACGATGTTCTCGCCGAGCTTGCCGATGAGCTCGAGCCGCTCCTCGTCGAATCGCTCGGCCGCGCCCTCGCCTTCGGCGTGGACCGCGCGCAGCACCCTCTCGGCGAAGGACTGGAACTCGTCGTTCCTCGAGACCGGCTCGGTCTCGCACCCGATGCCGACCATTGCGCCTGCCGTGTCTGTGACGATGTAGCCGACGAGCCCCTCCGTCGTCTCGCGGCCCGCGCGCTTCCCGGCCGACGCCATGCCGCGCTCGCGGAGCAGCGTGCGCGCGGCCTGGATGTCACCGTCCGTCTCCTCGAGGGCGCGTTTGCAGTCCATCATCCCTGCGCCCGTGAGGTCGCGGAGCTCCTTGACGAGCGATGCGCCGATCGTGGTGCTCATTGGGCCTCACCGCTCTCCGCGCCGACGGCTGCGGTCTGCTCAGCCTCGGCGGGTGCCTCGTCGGAGGCGGTCTCGTCGGCGGCCTGCTGCTCGTCGGCCGGCTCCGCCTGCGCGGTCTCGGGCCGTCGCTCGAGCTCGGCCTCGGTCACCTTGGTCCTGCCCGCGTCGATCCCGTTCGCCACGACGCTCGTGACGAGGTTGCAGGAACGGATCGCATCGTCGTTGCCCGGGATCACGAAGTCGGCCTCGTCCGGGTCGGCGTTGGTGTCGACGAGCCCGACCACCGGCACGCCGAGACGGCGCGCCTCTCGCACGGCGAGCTGCTCCTTCTTCAGGTCGATGACGAACACCGCGTCCGGCTGGCGCTTCATGTCCGCGACGCCACCGAGGTTCGCCTCGAGCTTCTCGAGCTCCGCGGTCATGGCGATGCGCTCCTTCGACGGAAGCAGCTCGAGCTGGCCTTCGGTCTTGAGGCGGCGCAGGTCGTGCAGGTACGCGATCCGGTCGGAGATCGTCCGCCAGTTCGTGAGCAGCCCGCCGAGCCAGCGGTTGTTCACGTACGGCATGCCGACGCGCGCTGCGTGCTCCGCGACCGCGTCCTGCGCCTGCTTCTTCGTGCCGACGAAGAGCATCGTGCCGCCTCGTTCCGCAAGGTTCCGGCCGAATGCATGCGCCTCCTCGAGGAGCTCCTGCGTCTTCTGCAAATCGATGATGTAGATGCCGCCGCGCTCGGCAAAGATGTAGCGGCGCATCTTCGGGTTCCAGCGGCGCGTCTGGTGGCCGAAGTGAACGCCGGCCTCCAGCAGCTCCCGCATCGATACGACTGACACGCGATCAGCCCCTTTCCTCTGGTTGATTGTCGTTCGCCGACGGGCCGGGCGGAACCGTGCTCAGAGCAACGGCACCCCCGCTCCGACGTGTCGCCGGGTCGTGGGACGAGAACGTGGGGATTGTAGCCGTCCGGCGAGGCTTCTACGACTTCCGCGCCCGCTCGAGGGCGGCAGCGAGGTCCGGTCGGGACCTCGGAGCGCATGGCGACCTCGTCGCCGGTCACCGGATGCTTGAAGCGAAGGCGGTGCGCGTGCAGGAACTGCCGTTCGAGGCCGAGGTCACCCCGCACGCCGTAACGCTTGTCGCCGGAGACCTGGAGGTCGATCGCGGCGAGGTGCACGCGGATCTGGTGAGTCCTCCCCGTCTCCAGTGCGACCTCGAGGAGCGCGTGCTCGGGAAGGAGCTCCACGAGCTCGAAGCGGGTCACGGCGTTCCGCGGCTCGTCGGTGTCGAGCGAGCGCAGCGTACGCTCGCCGCGGTCCCGGCCGATCGGCGCATCGATGCGTCCGGTTCGCGACTGCGGACGGCCGCGGACGAGCGCGAGATACCGGCGCTCCACCTCGCGCCGTCGAATCGCCTCCTGGAGGCCGGCGTACGCGTCCTCGGTGCGCGCGACGACGAGCAGGCCGGACGTGTCACGGTCGAGACGGTGGACGATCCCGGGACGCTCGGGGTCGGCACCGCCTCCGGCGCCGAGCGTCAGGAGTTGCGGCAGGAGCGTCGCGCTCCTCACTCCCGGCGCGGGGTGCACGGTGAGCCCGGCCGGCTTGTCCAGCACGAAGAAATGCTCGTCCTCGTAAGCCAGCGCAACCGTGACTGGCCCGGGCGCCACGTTCGCGGCCGGTCCCGGCAGGACGACCTCGACGACGGCGCCGGGCTCGAGCCGGTGGCTCTTTGCTCGCTCCGCGCCGTCCACGCGAACCGCGCCGTCGCGCAGCAGCCTCTCGGAGAGGGAGCGTGTGCCGATCTCGGAGCGAGCGGCGAGCGCCCGGTCCAGGCGCGAGCCGGCGTCGTCCTCAGCGACCGTGAAGCGGAGAGTCGCCACGCCGGGGACCATGCATCCGACGGGGCCTGTCGGCAAGGACGAGCGCGCCGAACAGGACGGCGACTCCGACGACGATGAACGTGTCGGCGAGATTGAAGGCCGGCCACGCCTCCAGGTCGAGAAAGTCGGTCACATGGCCGAGCCGGACGCGGTCTATGAGGTTCGCGAGGCTGCCTCCGAGCACGAGGCCGAGCGCGACCGGCAACACCGGGTGTCGCCGCCCTGTTCGTGCGAAGAACCAGATCATCCACCCGACCGCGACCGCAGTGACCGCGATCACGATCGTGGTGCGGCTCGAGAACAGCCCGAAGGCGATCCCGGAGTTCTGCACGTGATGGAGCGAGAACGGCCCGATGATGTCCGCCGTCTCCCCCACCGCGAGCGCTCTTGCGACGACCTGCTTCGTCACCTGGTCGGCGACGAGCGCGGCACCCGCAACGGCGAGGAGCGCGATCCACTGCGCCCGCCCCGCCGCGAGCGAACGCTCCGCGGCGAGGATCGGCCGCACGGCGTTCGTCGCCGAGCCGATGCGGACGTCGACCGGCTGCGCGTCCTTGGGCAGCGGCTCGCTCACCCGCCCTCCAGTACGCGCTTGTCGTCGAGACAGAGGGAGGCCCACGGAATCGCCTGCAGGCGGGCCTCGGGGATGTCGCGGCCGCACTTCGTGCACGTGCCGTACGTTCCCGCGTCGAGCCGGGCGAGCGCGGCGTCCACCTCGTCGAGCAGGTGCTCGGCGTTCTCCTCGAGCCCGTCGTCGAGCTCACGCATGTACGTGTCCGTCGCGCTGTCTGCGATGTGGTCGTCCCTACCGATGGAAAGGTCTCCCGTCTCCTCCTCGAGCGAGCCTTCGTGGTTGACCCCGGCGATGGCTGCCTGCAGGCGAGCGCGCTCGGAGTCGAGTGTCTCGCGAACCCGATCGAGGTCGAGCGCCATGTCAGCGCACCGCCTCGGCAAGGCGTCTGTCCACGGTCTCCTCGGACAGGCCGGCGACGGCGACGACCTTGTCCCGGGAGCTCCTGCCGCGCACGAGCTCGAGCTGCGCCGGGGGAAGAGAAAGCGCCTCTGCGAGGAGAGCGATGACGGCGTCGTTGGCGCGTCCTTGCTCGGGCGCGGACGAGACACGCACCTTCCAGCCCTCCGCATGGCGGCCGACGATGCCGGCGCGATCTGCCCGGGGGCTGACGCGAAGGCGCACGCGGGTGGTCGTGCCGTCCACGGCCCGAAGGATATCCACCGCGTTCGGCGGCACTCGTTCGAGGTCGCTCTAGCCCGCGAGCCTCCTGAAGCCGCTGTCCGGGACGCCTTCGACCTGCGGCGTCGCCACAGTCTTCTCCTTCGGCTCGGCGCCGGACGTCTCGATCGCCTCGAGCGCGTTTCGCAGGAGCCCCCGGATCCGCCGGATCTCCTCCTCGAGCCGGTCCTTCTCCGCTGTCGCCGCCCGGGTGACGCGCCTGCCTTCCGCGCGTGCCTCCTGGACGATCAGGTCCGACTCGCGCCTCGCCTGCTCCCGCACGTCCTGTGCGGCTCGCTCGGCCGACACGAGCGTCGAGCGGAGGAGCGACTCGAGCTCGCGGTGCTTGGACGCCTCCGACTCGAGCTCCTCGAGCTTGTCCGCAAGGTCGGCGCGCTCGCGCCAGACCTCCTCGAAGCTGTCCGCGATATCCGTCAGCAGCCGTTCGACGATGCCGCGGCGGTAGCCGCGGAACCACGTGCGACGCAGCTCGACATGTCTGATCTCTACCGGTGTAAGCGCCATACGACCTCCTCTAGAGAAGCGCCCCGATCACATAGTTCACGAGCTCTTGCCCGAGTAGCAGCACGGCGACGGCAATGATCGGTGAGATGTCTATCGGGCCAAGCGTTGGGAGCCGATTTCGAAAGACCCTCAGATACGGAGACACGACCTCGTCCAGGAACCGCTCGACGGTCGCGAACGTTCGGGAGTACGGCACCCGCACCCACGACAGCAGGATGTAGATGAAGATCAGGAGGATGTAGATCCCCACGAAGACGCGGACGAACTGCTGCAGCGACGACGCAGTGTCGAAAAGCAGCGCTAACGTGGCGGATGCGCCCATCGGACGCGTGTTCGCCGCGCTCTTCGCTGTTCCTACTGAAGGTCAGGCCTGGTTGTAGAAGCCGCCACGCTCGAGCGCGCGTGCGCGCTCCTCCGCCGAGAGCTCGACGTTGCGCGGCGTGAGCAGGAAGACCTTGTCGGCGACGCGCTGCATGCTCCCGTCGAGCGCGTACGTGAGGCCGCTCGCGAAGTCGATGAGCCGCTTCGAGAGATCCGTATCCGCGTTCTGGAGATTGAGGATCACCGGGATCTGCGACTTGAAGCGGTCGGCGATCTGCTGGGCGTCGTTGAAGCTCCGGGGCACGACGAGGTGGACCTTCGCCGGCGGGCCGGGATCCACACGCCGGAGCCGCGTCGGCTGGCGCTCGGACGGCGTCTCGTCGGCCGTCCACTCGTCCTCCGCGGTGCTCGGCAGCCGCCGCACGTTCTGGCGGTCGCGGCGTCGATAGCTCTCCTCGAGCTGCTCGTTCGTCGTGTAGCCGTCTTCGTCCCACTCCTCGTCCTCGGCGATGCCGAAGTAGACGAGCGTCCGGTTCCAGAGATCCGAGAAACCCATTCCGGCGCCGATTCTAGTGCCGACGGCCGTCGCTGCCGGATGGACGGAAGAGGACCTCGCCGATCCGGACGAGCGTCGCTCCCTCCTCCACCGCGACACGGTAGTCCTGGGACGTGCCCATGCTGAGCTCGGAGACCCCAAGCTCGCCCGCAAGCTCGCGAAGCCTGCGGAAGTGCGGCCGAGACTCCTCCGGATCAGTCGCGAGCGGGGGCATCGTCATCAGGCCGCGAATGTGCGGATAGCGCTCGACCAGCTCGGCGGCCGCCGCCGGCGTGACACCGGACTTCGATTCCTCACCCGTCAGGTTCACCTCCACGAGCGCCGGCACCTCGAGGCGCCGTGCGGCCGAGTCCGACGCCAGGGAGTGGACGAGCTCGCAGATCGGGTTCACGACCTTCACCTTGTTGGACTGGAGATGACCGATGAAGTGCCAGCGAAACGCGTCTCCGTACTCCTCGTGCTTCGCGAGCAGGTCCTGTGCGCGGTTCTCGCCGACGACCTCGATACCGGCATCCGCCAACGCGCCCATATCCGGGACGGACACGTACTTCGTGGCGGCGACGACGGTGACGCCGTCGCCGACCTCTTCCCGGATGCGCCGGTACCGCTCGGCGATCTCGATGGCCGAGGCGACGCTCACGAGTCGTCCGGCACCCGGCTCGTGGCGATCAGCTCGCGAGCGGCGTCGAGCTCGGACTCGCGCCCGTCGAGCTCGCCGTTCAGCTTCCGCCGGCGCAACTCGTCGAGCACCTCGCCCACGCGCGGCGACTCGGACAACCCGAGCTCCGCGAGCTCGGCGCCGCCGATCTCGAGCCGAACGTCGCGCAGCCGGGTGAAGTAGTGCCGCAGCTCCGGCCGGTCTTCGCGCGCGAGCGCGAGCAGCGGCGCATCCGGCGCATAGGCGTCGGCCAGCGCGACGACCTGCGCCGCGTCCAGCTCCTCCGTGCCGAGGCGCTCCGCGATCAGCGGTGCGATGCGGATCGCGCCGGCGATGCGATCGACATCCCGCCGTCGCAGCTTCAGGCGCTGGAGCCAGTCGTAGGCCTCGTCCGAGCTGAGGTCGCGCGCGATCGCGGCGATCCCCAGCCGCCAGGCGGGGACGTCGACGCTGAGCTCGGCGCTCAGCGCACGGGCCTGCTCGAACAGCTCGGCCGCCTCCGAGTCTGCGCGCAGGCGCGCCTGGATCGCACGGTCCACCCCCAGCTCCCCGAGGCGCAGGATCCCGCCTGTCGCGCCCGGGTCCTCGAGTAGCGCTACGAGCTCGTCGCGTAGCCGCGCCGACGACAGGTCGCCGACGAGCCCCATCTCGATCGTCCCGCGGGCGAGCCGCGCCGAGTGCTCCTCGAGACGGAGCCCATATCGGGCCTCGTAGCGGATCGCGCGGAAGATCCGCGTCGGATCGTCGATGAACGAGAGGTTGTGGAGGACGCGCAGGAGGCGCGCGTCGAGGTCCTCGCGTCCGCCGAAGGGGTCGACGAGCCGGCCGAAGTCCGCGGGCTTGAGGGACACGGCCATCGCGTTGAGCGTGAAGTCGCGGCGATAGAGATCCTCGCGCAGGCCGGCGCGCTCGACGGTCGGGAGCGCGCCGGGGGCGTCGTAGAACTCCGTGCGCGTGGTGACGACGTCGATTCGCGCACCGTCGCCGTACTGCACGACGGCCGTCCCGAACTTCACGTGCGGAGTCATGCGCCCGCCGAGCACGGCCGCGAGATCGCGCGCGAGGCCGATCGCGTCGCCCTCGACCGCGATGTCGACGTCGAAGCTCTCCTCGCCGAGGAGGATGTCGCGCACCGTGCCTCCCACGAGATAGATGCCCTCGGCCCGCTCGCCGAGTGCCGCCACGGCATCGAACACCGGTCGCAGCCGTACGAGGTCGCCGAGCGGCCCGGCGAGGCTGTCGCCCGGCTCGACGACATCCGGCTCGATCCCTTCGAGCGCTCGCAGGAGGTCTGTCCGTGTGACGACGCCGGCGAGCACGTCGTCCCGAACGATCGCCACACGCCCGTCCTCCGCGGCCGCCACACGCGACTGGAGCTCGGCCAGAGGCGTGTCCTCCGACGCGGTCTGGACGCGTCCGCTCATGATCCCGCGCACCGGGGCGTGGGCGAGCTCGTGGCCGATCGCCTTGTCCAGGTCCTCACGGCTGACCGCGCCGACGACCCTGCCGTCCTCGGTCACGAAGACGCCGCTCTGACCGTGCCGCTGGCAGAGGACCATCGCATCGCGGACGCTGTCGGCGGGACCGACCGTGCGCGCAGGCGTGGACATCACGTCGCGTGCGCGTCGCGGCTCGCGGCCGGCGCCGGCGAGGGCATCGAGAGCCTTCGTGCGAGCTTCTTCGAGCCCGAGGCGCGTGATCGCCGAGGCGGCGCCCTCGTGACCTCCGCCGCCGAGGGCCCCGGCGAGCACCGACGCGTCGAGCCGATCGCTCCGGCTCCGCACGACCGCGAACACGCGGCTGTCCATCTCGACGAGCACGACGAGTGCGCGGGCGTCCGTGAGGTCGACGATCTTGTGCGCGAGATTCGAGATCCCCTCCACGTACTCCGGCCAGCGGAGCGCCGCGACGAGGACCTCCTCCCCGCCCGCGTCGACGGGCGCGAGCGCCTCCATGAGGGCGTTCAGGAGCTTCCGCTCGGACTCGGCCAGAGGCGTGTGCAGGTACTGGGAGACGAGGTCCTGGCGGGCGCCGTGGCGGAGGCACCAGGCGAGCGCGTCGACGTCGCGCTGGGTTGTGGTCGGGTAGGTCAGCGAACCGGTGTCCTCATGGATGCCGAGCGCGAACGCGGTCGCCTCGAGAGTCGTCGGCTCGAGCTCGCGCTCGGCGAGGATTCCGACGAGCGTCGTCGTGAGCGCGCCGTCGGACGACAGCACGGCGACTTCGGGCTCGACCCACTCGGGCAGCTCGCCGCCGTGGTGGTCGAAGAGCACCTTCTCGACCGCCGGATCGAGCGCGACCTGCTCGAGCTCGCCCAGGCGAGATGCCTGCGCGGCCTCGACGACCACGAGCCGGCGGATCGCGTCGAGCTCGAGTCGGCTCGCATCGACGACGCCGTCGAGCTCGTCCGCGTGCAGGCGGTAGAAGTCGCGAACGTTCCGGTTCAGCGGGCCGACGGCGACGACCGCGGCCGGGTAGAGGCGCCGCGCGGCGAGCATCGCCGCGAACGCGTCGAAATCGGTGTTCCCGTGGGATGCGATGACTTCCTCGGCCCGCATGGCCGCATTGTGCCCCTCATTCCTGCACGCATTCCCCGCCCCAGCGGCGGTGCCCGCCGGACTCAGACGTGTGCGACGGCTTCGATCTCGACCCGCGCGCCGCTCGGGAGCTGCGAGATGCCGACGGTCGAGCGCGCCGGCGGGCGGTCGCCGACGTGTCGTGCGTACACCTCGTTCATGCCCGAGAAGTCTCCGAGGTCGACGAGGAACACGGTCGTCTTCACCAGCTGGTCCAGGTTCGAGCCCGCAGCCTCGAGGATCGCGGCGAGGTTGCGCATGATCTGCTCCGTCTGCTCCCCCACCGAGGGCCCGACGAGCTCGCCGGTCTCGAGGCCGATCCCGAGCTGACCCGCGACGAACACGAGATCGCCGACGACGATCGCCTGGTTGTACGGCGCTCCCTGGAACGGCCCGGGTGCGCGGTCTGTGCGGATGACGTCCTTCTCGGCCATGGAGTCCTTTCGCTCAGTGGGTCACGCGCGCCGGCGAGCAGGCTTGCGCGAGCGCGACGCCGAGGGCCTTGAAGATCGACAGCAGGACGTGCTGGGAGTCGTCCCCCTCCATGAGGCGGACGTGGATCGTGAGTCCAGCGGCGTCGGCGAGGCTCCCGAGGAATGTCGCGGCCAGATCGGTCTGGAGACCGCCGGCCCGCGTCGACGTCAGATCGGCGTTCGACGCGACCAGGGGCTTGCCCGAGGCTTCGACGACGACCATTGCGAGCGCCTCGTCGGACGGGACGATGCCGACGCCGCGTCCCGACGCATCCGACGCCGCGAGCAGCGGCACGAGAGCGTCCCCGAGCGCGCTGCCTGCCGCTCCGACCTCGGCCTCCGGCTGGTCGGGCGCGATCTCGAGGTTCAGCGCGAAGCCGCCCGTGTCGGCGAGCTCCCCGACGAGATGATCGAGGATCGCGATCCCCGTAGCGACGCTCGTCGGCCCCGCGCCGAGCGAGATCCGCGCCACGGCTTCGCGGTTCACAGGTCCGCTCGCTCGATGCTCCCGCCGAGTGCGCGAAGACGCTCGTCGATGCGCTCGTAGCCGCGGTCGATCTGCCGGATGTTCCCGATGGTCGACCGGCCCTCGGCACAGAGCGCCGCGAGCACCATCGCCATTCCGGCGCGGATGTCCGGGCTCTCGAGCCGCTCCCCGTAGAGCCGAGCGGGACCGGTCACGACGACGCGGTGCGGGTCACAGAGGATGATCCGCGCGCCCATCGAGACGAGCTTGTCCACGAAGAAGAGGCGGCTCTCGAACATCTTCTCGAAGATGAGGATCGTGCCCTGCGCCTGAGTCGCGACTGTGACGGCGATCGACGTGAGGTCGGCAGGGAACGCCGGCCAGATCCCGCTCTCGATCTTCGGCACCTGGCCGCCGAGATCGTCCTCGATGTGGAGGTTCTGGCCCGCGGGAACGCGTACCCACGACTCGTGCACCTCCATCTCGATCCCGAGCTTGCGAAATGCGGGGACGATCGAGATCAGGTCGTCGGGCTCGACGCCGTCGACGACGACCTCTCCCCCGGTCGCCGCGGCGAGGCCGACGAAGCTCGCGACCTCGATGTGGTCCGGCCCGATCCGGTAGTCGCCCCCGCCGAGCAGGTCGACGCCGTCGATGTGGAGGCAGTTCGACCCGATCCCCGAGATGCTCGCGCCGAGCGACACGAGAAAGCGGCAGAGATCCTGGATGTGGGGCTCGCACGCGGCGTGCCCGAGCACGGTTTTCCCCTCGGCGAGGACCGCGGCCATGATCGCGTTCTCGGTTCCCATGACCGACGCCTCGTCGAGGTAGAGGCGCGTCCCCCGCAGTCCGTTCGCCGAGAGCTCGTAGGCGCCGTTCAGGTCGAACTCTGCACCGAGAGCGGTGAACGCATGGACGTGCGTGTCGAGCCGCCTGCGCCCGATGACGTCACCGCCGGGAGGCGGCACGGTCACGCGGCCGAAGCGCGAGAGCAGTGGGCCGGCAAGCAGGAACGACGCACGGATCTGGCGGCAGAGGTCGGGATCGAGGTCGGTCTTCGAGACGCCCGCCGGATCGATACGGACCTCGTTGTCGCCCGTCCACTCGACGTCGGCGCCGATATCCGCGAGGAGCTCGACCATCGTCTCGACGTCCTCGATGCGCGGAACGTTCGACAGACGGACCTCGGCGGAGGCGAGCACGGACGCGGCCAGGATCGGAAGCGCGCCGTTCTTGTTCCCAGACGCGGTTACCGTGCCGGAGAGCGGGCGCCCGCCCTCGATCACGAAGGACTGCATGGCGCGGGCAATGGTACTGAGGGCCATCGGATCGACAGTTTCGAGAATCAGTCGGCGGTCGGTGCGGCAGTGAGGTGCTCGACGAGGAGGGTCGGCACTGTACCTCCGAGCTCGAGGCCGAGCACCTGTGCATAGAACGACAGCTCCGCCTCGAGTGAGGCGACGATGCTCTCGGCCTTGCGAAACCCGTGCCCCTCGCCCTCGAAGAGAAGGTACGCGTGCGGGACTTCACGCTCGCGCAGAGCGCCCACGATGAGCTCGGCCTGCTCCTGCGGGACGATCTCGTCGTCGGTCCCCTGGAGTACGAGCATCGGCGTGGACAGCCGATCGACGAAGTTGATCGGGCTCCGCGCGCGGAAGATGTCGGCAGCCTCCGGGTACGGGCCGAGCAGCGTGTGCTCGTAGCGCAGCTCGAACTTGTGCGTGTGACCGTCGGGTGTGGGCTCGAGGTCGGCGATGCCGAAGTACGACGCGCCCGCCGCAAACACGTCGGTGAACGTCAACGCGCAGATCGTCGTGTAGCCGCCGGCACTTCCTCCCGTGATGAGGAACCTGTCCGAGTCCGCTTCTCCGAGGCCTGCGAGGTATCGGGCCGCGTTGATGCAGTCCGCGAGATCGACGACGCCCCACTGGCCGTTCAGCCGCTCGCGATATTCGCGCCCGTATCCCGTCGAGCCGCCGTAGTTGACGTCGACCACCGCGAAGCCCCTGGTCGTCCAGAACTGCGTCTGGAGGTCGAAGATCGGCGACGCCGCACCCGTCGGGCCACCGTGGCTCGAGACGATGAGCGGGGGAAGCTCTCCTACCGGAGCAGCGAAGCCCGGGTTCACGGGCGGATAGAACAGCGCGTGGGCGCTGAGCCCGCCTTCCGTCGGGAACTCGATCGCGCGCGGGACAGAGAAATACGACGCGTCGACCGGGACGTCGAGGCTCGTGCGGAGGACGGTAGTGCCGCGGCTCGGGACGTCGAGCACGACGAGTTGCGTGGGGATCGTCGCCGAGCCCGCGATGAAGACCACGGTCGAGCCTTCGGCCACGAGGAACGGCGTACTCCACCAGGCGTCGTGCGGCACGTCGAGCGGCTCGAGCCCGCCGCTGTCGGGCTCAACGAGCGCAAACGAGGTGCGCCCGTCTCGCTCGTAGGCGCACACGATCGTCCCGTCGTCGAGGAAGGCGAACGAGCTGCCGCCGAAGATCCAGGCCGGGTATCCGAACTCCGCCTCTGCGGGATGCACGGCGGTGCGCTCGCCGGCCTGGATGCGCTCGAGGTTCCACCACCCGCTGCGATCGCTCACGAACGCGAGAGCGCCGGCCGGGCTCCACTCCGGCTGCCAGATCGATTCCACGCCGTCGCGGCCGGCGACGAGCACCGGCGTGCCGAGGGTGCCGTCGTCCGCGAGCTCGGCCTCGAACAGCTCGCATCCGTCCCAGGGCATCCACGGCAGGTCCCAGGCGAGGAAGCAGATGCGCGTGCCGTCGGGCGAGATACGTGGGCTCGAGTAGAAGTCGCGCCCCTCCGCGACCACACGCGGCTCCGCCGAGCCGTCGGTCGCAAGCGCGACGAGCTCGTTCACGACCTCTGCCGGATGACCTGTCTCCGAATGGCGCTCGCGCACGCCGATCCAGATGTCGCCGGCCGGGGTCACGCGGCCGTCGGCGTAACGATGGCGCCTTCCCTCGACATCGGGCGTGATCGGGATCGGCGACTCGCCGGCTGCGACGCGGTAGAGGCGCTGGTCGTCGAACCGCGAGCAGAAGGCGACGCCGTCGTGGATGCAGTACGCGCCTCCCCCGTACTCGTGCACCATCGTCCGCAGGTTGAAGTCGGCCGGCGTCACCTCGATCGGCTCCCCGCCGGGCTCGGAGCGCACGAGCGCGACTCGGCCGCCCTGGTCAGCCCGGCCTTCGAGCCAGTACACGACACCGTTCTCGAGCCACGGCATCGTGAGGCGGACACCTGCGCGCGCGACGACGTCCGCGCTCAGAGGCGACGACCATGATCCGTACGGCGCAACTGCGCGCCCGCTCGACTCAGGTTCCAACGGCGGCGGCTATGGTACTCCGCCGTGCAGCCCACACGTGAACAGGCCTGGGCGACGCTCACGGAGTACACGAAGAGCGAGGCGCTACTCCGGCACGCGCTCGCCGTCGAGGCGTCGGTCCGCTCGTACGCCCGGCTCTACGGCGAGGACGAGGAGTCCTGGGGTTGCGTCGCGCTCCTGCACGACTTCGACTACGAGATCCACCCCACGCTCGACAAGCATCCGCAAGACGGCGCCCCGATCCTCCGGGAGGAGGGCTACCCCGAGGAGCTCATCGAGGCCGTTCTCTCACACGCAGAGCATCTCGAGATGCCGCGCGACACACAGCTCAAGAAGGTGCTCTTCGCATGCGACGAGCTCTCGGGCTTCGTGCACGCGTGCGGTCTCGTCCGCCCGACCGGCCTCGACGGGCTCGAGCCGAAGTCGGTGAAGAAGAAGCTCAAGCAGCCGTCGTTTGCGGCCGGCGTGCACCGTGACGAGGTCTACGAGGGCGCGGAGCTCCTGCAGCTCGAGCTCGACGAGCACATCGCGAACGTCGTCGCGGCACTGCAGCCGATCGCGAAGGAGCTCGGGCTGCGGACGGCTGCAGACGCCGCCTGAGCTGCTGATCCGTTAGGGGCCGTAGCGCTCGAGGAACGCGAGCGTGCGGTTCCAGGCATCCTCGGACGCCTCGGCGAACTCCTCGTGCTTCCGGTCGAAGAAGCTGTGAGGCGCACCGGGGTAGACGACTATCTCGTGCTCGACGTCGGTCTCGTCCAGTGCGGCGTCCCACTCCTGGACGACGTCCAGCGGGATCCCAGGGTCGTCGCCTCCCATGAGCCCGAGGATCGGCGCGGCCATCTCCCCCGCTCGCTGCGTCGGCCCCGGCGAGCCGTCGCGGCCCTCTCCGGGTCGGCCGTAGAAGCCGACGGCGCCCGCGAGGCGGTGGCCGCTCGCAGCCGCCAGCCACGAGTTCCTGCCGCCGAAGCAGAACCCGACGGTGAAGACCGCCTCGGCGCCGGCGGCACGGAGGTGCTCGACCGCCGCGGCCGCGTCGGCCTGGACGCCGCTCGACGTCGTCTGCTCGACGTGCGGCATGTACTCGAAGTCGTCGTCGCGCTTCTCGACGCCGGCCGTCCGGCCGAAGTAGTCGATCGCGACCGCCGCGTATCCGCGCTCGGCGAATCGCAGCGCGAGCTCCTCGTAGAAGCGGTAGAGGCCGCGAACGTCTGGGAGGATCACGACTCCGGTGCGGGACGGCGCCTCGGGGCTCGCGGAGAACGCTGCGAACCGGGTGCCGTCGGCGGCTTCGAGCACGAGATCCTCGTGCGAGACCGCTGCACCCGAGAGCGGCGGGATCGGCGGCGCGGAGTCGAGGTCGAAGCACACGGCCTGGCCAAGCTACACGGTGTCAGAGAGCGGCGACGAGGCGATCGAGATCCTCGTCACTCGTCCACCAGCCGACGGAAGCGCGGAGAAGGCCGCGACCCGGGAGGTCGCGGATGATCACGCCGGACTCCGCGAGGCGCCGTACGACACGGGCCGACTCATCCGCCGGGGCGCGCCAGGAGACGAGCGTCGCACGCTCGTCCGGCACGACGACGTCCGCGTCGACGTCGCGGAGCATGGCCCGCAGCCGCTCGGCCGTCTCCGACGCGTGCTCGAGGGCCCACGGTGGCGGCGCGTCGAGGGCGACCCTGAGCCCCTCGAGAGCAGCGTTCGGCGTCAGATTCGGGTCGAAGCGCGCGGCTCCCGCACGCGGCTCGAACATCCCGTCGGGCTCGTATCGCTGCTGTGAGAGGTAGCTCGGTCTGCCGACCCGCAGTCCGTCCGGATCGGCCACGACGAGTGCGCCTGTCCCTTCCGGACCGCAGAGCCACTTCTGGCCGGAGATCGTGTAGAAGTCGAGCCCTCGCGCGTCCACCGGGATCGTCCCTACCGACTGCGCGCCGTCGACGAGGATCGGCAGCCCCGTTCGCTCCCGAAGGTCGTGGACCGGAAGCACCTGCCCCGTCGTCCACAGGACGTGTGAGAGCGCCAGTAGCCGCGTGCGCGGCGTGACCGCCGCGACGATCGCCGACGCATCCGGTTCGACGACGACGACCCGTGCCCGAGATGTGTGGAGGGGGCCGATGAGCCCGAAGTGCTCGTCGGTGGTCGTGATGACCTCGTCCTCCGGGCCGAAGTCGAGCCCGGCGAGGACGATGTTGCAGCCGTCCGTCGTCGATGCGGTCAGGGCGACATGTATCGCATCGACACCGACGAGCGCCGCCAACCGCTCCCGGATCTCCTCGCGAAGGGCAAGGATGCGCTCGAAGCGCGCGATGCTCCCGCGACCGTCCTTGATCCATCGCTCCTCGTCCCCGACCATGGCATCGAGGGTCGCCCTGCTCAACGGCCCGACGCTTCCGGCCTGGAGGTACGCGTGGCGCTCGAGCACGGGAAACTGCGCGCGCGCCTCCTCGAACGACGTCCCCGTGGGCATCGCGGCATTCTGCCGCGCGATGCCTAGTCTTCCGCCGATGCTCGGTCGTAGTCGCTTCGGAGACGTCGTGCGGACGCAGCTCGACCTCTTCGCGACCGACGAGGAGGCGCTCCTCGAGGAGGCGGCCGATGCCGACGCGGCCTGGACGAATGCGGATGCAGACCAATCCGAGGAGCTGTACGGGGACTATCAGCTCGTTGTGGACACGATCGGCGACCGCCTCCACGACTTTCGGGAGACGTACGCGTCGACGCTCGACGGTCGCGCGGCGGACGACTATCGGAGGGCCTTCAACCGTGCCGCGGCCAAGCGGTTCCGCCGGTACACGAGCTTCCTCGAGGACGACTGATGGCGCCGATCGAGGATTACGCCCTCCTCGGGGACCTGCAGAGCGCCGCCCTCGTCAACCGGGAGGGTTGCATCGAGTGGCTCTGTCTCCCCCGCTTCGACTCCGGCGCATGCTTCGCCTCGCTCGTCGGGACCGAGGAGAACGGTCACTGGACGCTCCAGCCCGAGGGTGAGTTCCGCGCCACCGGCCGGCGCTACCGCGGCGACACGCTCGTCCTCGAGACCGAGCTCGAGACGAGCGAGGGGGCGGTGCGCCTCATCGACTTCATGCCTCCGAGGGAGACGAAGCCGGACGTCGTTCGCATCGTCGAGGGCCTCCGCGGAAAGGTGGAGATGCGGATGGAGCTCGTGCTTCGCTTCGACTACGGGTCGATCGTCCCCTGGGTACGGAACGTCGAGGGGACGCTGATAGCGGTCGCGGGGCCCGATCTCGTCACGCTGCGCACGCCGGTCGAGCTGGTCGGGCGCAACCTCCACACCCATGCGTCGTTCACGGTCGCCGAAGGAGACCGTGTCCCGTTCGTGCTCACGTGGTCGCCCTCGCACGAGAGCCCGCCCGAGCCGATCGAGCCGGAGACGGCACTCAAGGAGACCGTGTCGTTCTGGGAGGAGTGGTCCGAGCGCTGCGCGGGCGCTCACCCGTGGGACGAGGCGGTTCGGCGGTCCCTCATCACGCTCAAAGCGCTCACCTACGCGCCCACCGGGGGGATCGTGGCTGCGCCAACGACGTCTCTCCCGGAAGCACTCGGCGGCGTCCGGAACTGGGACTACCGCTTCTGCTGGCTGCGCGACGCCACGCTGACGCTGCTCGCGTTCATACGCGCCGGATACACGGAGGAGGCGGAGGCTTGGCGCGACTGGCTTCTTCGCGCGATTGCCGGCTCCCCGGACGACGTCCAGGTCATGTACGGCGTGGCCGGCGAGCGGCGCCTCGTCGAGCTCGAGCTCCCGTGGCTCGACGGGTACGAGGGCTCGCAGCCGGTGCGAATCGGAAACGGTGCCGCGGGCCAGCTCCAGATCGACGTCTACGGCGAGGTCATCGACGCCCTCTACCACGCACGCAGGCAGGGGGTCCCCGCGTCCGAAGACGCATGGGCGCTCGCGCGGAAGACCCTCGACTGGCTCGAGTCCGGATGGAAGGAGTCGGACGAGGGGGTCTGGGAGGTGCGGGGCCCCCAGCGCCACTTCACGCACTCGAAGGTCATGTCGTGGGTCGCATTCGACCGCGCCGTCAAGACGGCGATGCGGCTTGACCGCGAAGGCCCTGTCGATCGCTGGCGCGCAAACCGGCGGGAGATCCGGGAGGCGGTCCTGACCGAGGGGTTCAACACGGAGCTCAACTCGTTCGTCCAGTACTTCGGCTCGGACCGGCTCGACGCGAGCCTGCTCCTCATTCCGCTTGTCGGCTTCCTGCCTGCGGACGACCCACGTGTGGTCGGGACCGTCGCGGCCATCGAGCGCGACCTCATGCGGGATGGGCTCGTCGAGCGCTATCGCGCGGATGAGGAGAACGTCGACGTCGACGGGCTGCCGCCGGGGGAGGGCGTCTTCCTCCCCTGCTCGTTCTGGCTGGCCGCGGTCTGGGCTCAGCAGGGACGCCTCGACGAGGCGGTCGAGCTGTTCGAGCGGCTGCTCTCGCTTCGGAACGACCTCGGCCTGCTCTCGGAGGAGTACGACCCCGAGCGCGGGCGGCTCGTCGGCAACTTCCCCCAGGCGTTCACGCACCTCACGCTCGTCGAGACGGCCTTCACCCTCTCGAGGAAGCTCCAGGAGGCGTAGGCACTACCTGCGGCCGAATGAGTGCGGCCGCGGAAGCGACGCCCACACGGTGTCGTTCTCGGCCACCTGGCGGGCGAGCGGGCCGAGCGACTCGAGCTGCGAGACGAGAACGTTGCGGTTCTCTCCGATCCGCTCGAAGCGGCCACGCGCGAGGACGAGCGGCTCGGCGCGTACGGTCGCCCGGTGCCGCTCGTAGACCTGTGACGGGACGATGAGGTTCACCTGCCCGTGCTCGTCCTCGAGCAGCATGAAGACGATGCCCTTCGCGGTCGACGGGCGCTGACGGGCGACGGTCATGCCCGCCACGGATACCTGGCGCCCGTGCGGGTGATCGACGAGGTCGGCGCTCGAGAGCGTCCCGTCGGGAAGGTGCGCGCGGAGGAGCGCGAGCGGATGCGTCCCGACCGAGAGCCCCGTATGGCGGTAGTCGGCGAGCATCCGCTCCCAGCGCGTCAGGTCGCGCAGCTCGGGCGTCTCCGTCGTCGGATCGAGCGTGAGCGGGAGCTGCTTCGCCTCCCCGCCCGTCCCGGGCACGGACTGCGGCCGGAACGCGAGGCCCAGCTCCCACAGGAGGTCCCGCCGCTTGCCGAAGGCGTCGCAGGCGCCGCCTTTGACGAGCGCCTCCAGCTCTTCGCGTGAAAGCCGGCTGCGGCGCGCAAGATCGGCGACGTCGCGGTACGGCCCGTTTGCGTCGCGCTCGGCGACGAGCGTCTCCGCGTCGTCCTTGCCCACCGACGCGATGTAACTGATGCCGATGCGAACGCGTGCGCCTTCCAGCTCACACTTTGCACGGCTCAGGTTGACGTTCGGAGGAAGCACCTCCACCCCGCGCCGCTGCGCGTCGCGCACGAGCGTCGCCGGCGGGTAGAAGCCCATCGGCTGCTCGTTCAGGAGCGCGCAGAGGAACTCCGCGGGGTGGTTCCGCCGCAGCCATTGCGACTGGTACGCGAGCAGGCCGAACGCCGCAGCGTGCGACTTCGGGAAGCCGAAGCCGGAGAAGCCGACGAGCTTGTCGAAGACGAGGTTCGCGGTCTCCGCATCGACCTCGTTTCCCGCCGCCCCCTCGACGAAGCGCCCCCGGTACGCCTCGAGTGCCTCGTGGCTGCGCTTGCGGCTCATTGCCCGCCTCAGCCCTTCGGCATCACCCACCGTGAAGCCCGCGAGCGTCATCGCGACCTCGAGCACCTGGTCCTGGAAGACGACGACGCCGTAGGTCCCGCGCAGCGGCTCCCGCAGGAGCTCGTGGTCGACGGGCCAGACGTACGACGGGTCCCGGCGGAGGTGCTCCCTCGCGTCGATGTACGGGTGCACTGCCTTGCCCTGGATCGGACCTGGCCGCACGAGCGCAACCTGAATCGTGAGGTCGTCGAGGTTTGCCGGCTTCGTCCGCAGGAGGCTCTGCATCTGTGCGCGGCTCTCGATCTGGAATGTCCCGACCGTGTCGGCCCGCTGGATCTCCGCGAACACATCCGGATCGTCGAGGGGGATGCGCGAGAGGTCGATCACCTCGTCCTGCGTGCGTGCGATCTGCTCGACGCAGTCCTCGACCGCGGAGAGCATCCCGAGACCGAGGAGGTCGATCTTGAGGAAGCCCGCGTCCGAGCACGAGTCCTTGTCCCACTGGCAGAGCTGCCGTCCGGCCATCGCCGCGGGCTGTACGGGGACGAGCTCGACGAGCGGCCGCGTGGAGACGATCATCCCGCCCGGGTGCTGCGAGACGTGGCGCGGCAGCCCCGCGATCTCGCCCGCGAGCCAGGCGAACGCCCGCCAGCGCCGCGACTCGAGCTTGCGCTCTCCGTCCGGGAGGCGCTCGAGCTCCTCCCGCACGCGTCGCGCGTTCCACCCGTCGGTCAGGCGCGCGAGCCGCTCGAGCTCGGCATACGGGAGGCCGAGCGCCTTGCCCACGTCGCGGATCGCACCACGCGAGCGGTAGGTGGCGAAGCTCGCGACGAGCGCCGCGTGCTCGCGCCCGTAGCGCTCGGTGACCGCGACGATGAGCTTCTCCCGGATGTCACGCGGGAAGTCGAGGTCGATGTCCGGCACCGAAGCGAGCTCGC
Organism: uncultured Actinomycetes bacterium; assembly: GCA_963815895.1. Lineage (GTDB taxonomy): Bacteria > Actinomycetota > Thermoleophilia > Gaiellales > Gaiellaceae > GMQP-bins7. Next base: position 504,384 of record CAWFIP010000003.1, read on the forward strand.
GGTTCAGGAAGCGCCCGAGCGAGAGGCCGTTCGCCACCGGGTCGACGTGCGACAGGCCCGTCAGGTAGCAGACGATCGAGCCGACCGAGCTGCCGCGTCCCCGCCCGGGCGGGAGGAACCGGCGCGGCGAGTCCCTCCCCCGAACCTCGAGCGCGATCTCGCGCGCGAGCTCGAGCACCTCCCGGTGCAGGAGGAAGAAGCCCGCGAGGCCGAGCTCGTCGATGAGCCGGAGCTCGTCCTCGAGCCGCCGCTGCGCCTCGCGGTGGAGAGCCCTGCCGCCTTGTGTCAATTTGACACTCGGGTCGTAGCGATCCTCGAGCGCGTACCGGCAGATCGTCGCGAGCTGCCGGATTGCCGGCTCGCTGCCGTCCGAGAAGTCGGGGTAGCGGTAGCCGAGCTCCTCCGTCAGGTCGAACTCGAGCCTGGCTGCGAGATCCACGGTCCGTTCCGCCGCCCGGCGGTCGAAGGGGAAGCGCTCGAGCATCTCCGCGGGAGCGCGCAGCACGCTCTCGCGGTTGCCGCGCCGCTCGGGCTCGCAGCCCTCGAGGGACGTGTTGCAGCGGATCGCGACGAGGGCGTCCTGGAGCAGCGTCCTCCGCGGATGGTGGGCATGGACGTCGCCGGTCGCAACCGTGTCCACGCCCAGGTGCTCGGCGAGATCGCCGAGCAGCAGGTTACGGCGCGCGTCGCCCCGTTCGTACGGGCGCTGGAGCTCGACGTAGAAGCGGTCTCCGAAGGCGCCCGCCAGGCGTGCGGCCCCGTTCGGGTCGACAACGCCGAGACCCTGGCGTGCGCAGCCCGAGAGGCACACGAGGCCCTCAGACAGCTCCGCGACGCGCTCGAGCGGCACCGACGGCTGCAGCGGTGAGGCGAGGCGGGCTCCGGCCGCGAAGACACGCGTGCCCGCATGCGCCTCGGTCAGCAGCCGGCAGAGATTCCCGTACCCCGGCCTCGACTGGACGAGCAGCGTGACGTGCGCGCGTTTTGCTTCGACGCCGGCAAAGCCAGCGCCTCCGCTCTTTGCCGGCTCCGTCGAGCCTACGCCGGTGTCGAGGGTCACCTCGGCGCCGGTGATCGGGCGCACGCCGAAGAACTTCGCCGCGTGCGCGAACTCGAGCGAGCCGTACAGGCCATCGTGATCCGTGAGCGCGAGCGCCTCGTATCCGAGCTCCGCCGCCCGGACCGCGAGCTCCTCGGGCTGCGACGCCCCGTCCAGGAAGCTGTAGGCCGAGTGCGCGTGAAGCTCGACGTACCCGGCCATCTAGGCTGCCGGTAGATGGTCGAGGTCGCTGAGGGCGAAGTCATCCTCCGGACCGGGAAGCTCGACGTCACGCTCCTCGTCGATGTCGAGCAGCTCGTCGCGGTCGACGTGCGCGCCGCTCCCGGATGGGGAAAGGGGTCGCCCCACGTCCATGTCCGGCACGGCGAGGCGCTGTACGTCCTCGAGGGTGAGCTCGCGCTTGCGCTCGAGGATCGCGTGCATCGGATCGGCCCGGAGAGCTGGGCGTTCGTCCCGCCCCAGGTCGTCCACGATGTCGAGGTGACCGGCGACACGCCGGCGCGGTTCCTCGTCCTCCATGCGCCGGGCTCGGGCTTCGGCGACTACATCCGTGGCGATGTCGCCCCGTTCGACCAACGGCCGGCGGCCGATGCCGTGTCGGCCGATCCCGGGCTCGTCGTCGTCCGACGGGCGGGAGGCACGGAGGGAGACAACGTCACCGACCGGCCGGGGCGGCGTGCCACCGTGCTCGTCGAGACCGACGAGATCATCATCTCCGAGTTCCACTATGGCGCGGGCAAGCACGGAGCGCAGCGGCACGTGCACCGCGAGCACGCGGACGGGTTCCTCATCGTCGATGGAGAGTTCACGTTCCACTTCCGCGACGGATCGCACGCACTTCCCGCCGGGACACTCGTGTTCATGCCCCCGAACGTCGTCCACGGCTTCGACAACGCCAGCTCGTCGGATGCACGGGCCTTCAACCTCCACGTGCCGACGTGCGGGTTCGGGGACTACCTCCGCGGCCGGAACCCCGACTTCGACCAGTTCGACCCGCCCGCTGACGTCGCCGATCCCCGATCCGCGATCGCGGTGCGGCTCCCGGGATAGGTTGAGCGCATGACCTGGGAGGAGCTCGTTGCGGAGGTGACAGCCCGGCACCCGCTCCGGGAGTCGAAGATGTTCGGGATGCCGTGCCTCAAGCGCGAGAACGGAAAGGTCGTCGCCGGGCTCTGGAAGGACGGCGGGCTCACGGTGAAGCTCACGGACGCGGCGCAGCGCGAGGCTGCACTCGCTCTCCCGGGCGCCGAGTCCTTCGACCCCGGCATGGGTCGCCCCATGCGCGAGTGGGTTCTCGTTCCCTCTGCCGCGTCCGGTGCGTGGATTCGCCTCGTCGAGCAGGCCGTCTGAATGAGCGAGCCGGGCGCACAGGGCTCGATTGCGCTGAATCCGGGTGAGGGTGGAGCCGTCAAGGCCGACCGTCCGGAGCTCGCGCTGCTCGAGATCACGTTCGACCCCGGAAGCGGCGTCGATCCCCACTTCCACAAGGGGCACAGCGACTCGTTCTACATCCTCGAGGGCGAGCTCGAGTTCCACGTAGGAGACGAGGTGTTCACCGCGACTCCGGGCTCCTACGTCCTCGCTCCGCCGAACGTCGTCCACTGGTTCCGGAACGTGAGCGACGAGCCGGTGAGGCTGCTCAACCTCCATACGCCAGGAGGTTTCGTCCAGTACCGCAAGGAGCTTCGCGACCTTCGGGCTCAGGGCGTCGAGCCGGACCGGGCCTTCTACGAGCGCCACGACGTCTTCGACGTCTAGGCGTTCTGGGTGAACCACGTGCTCGCTTCCTGGTCACGGTAGACGCATACGTTCTGACCGCTCTCGAGGACGACGTCGAAGTACCGGCGATCGACAGGCTCGTCCGTCCACCAGCGGTCGACGACGCGCCACTCCTCGCGCACGACCGCGACGAGCTGCCGGTTCACGAGCTTCGGCGACCCGTCGAACCGCGGCTCGACGAGTGCCGGCCGCGGGGCGTTCAGTCGTCCCGCGGTACGACGAGCGCTCGCGCTTCCGGAATCCGCGACCACGGCGCGACCTCCACCACCGCGCAGACCGAACCCGTCCCTGTGCTGGCCCGCACCTGGCGCAGACCCTCGCGCAGGCGCGTGCCCACTTCCTTGCCGGCCGGCTCGACGAGCGTGAGCTGCTGGCCGGTGTGATCTGCGAGCTCGACCGCCTCGAGGCGCAGCTCGAGCACGGGCGCGGGAAGCTCCTGGAGCTTCGGCCCGAGCGCGGCGCGCAAGCGGGCAGCCTCCGTCGTGGCATCCCGCAGCGTCACCGCGCGTCGCCAGGAGCCTCCACCCACGAGCCGTGCCGAGAGCGCGAGCTTCCGATAGGGACGACCGGCCCGCTCGGGGCGGGCGAGCAAACGCTCGAGGAGCGAGGTGAGGGCTCTGCGCAGGGTGAGCTCGTTCCCGACGGCGTCGGGGAACGTCATCGCCTCTGCCAGCTCGAATGCGGGCTTGCGGCCGCGCACCCGCGCCTTCCTTCCGCCCTGCGCGAGCCGCCATGCCTTCCGGCCGTCCACGCCGAGCCGATCCGCGACAGCCGCACTGGGCAGCTGCGCGAGCTCGCCGAGGCGGCGAAGTCCGAGCCCCTCGAGCTCCGCGTACCGGTCGGCCGGGAGCGGGAGCAGCGAGAGCGGCAGCGGCTCGAGGAACTCCTGCTCCTCCTGCTCCTGCACGAGCACGATCTGGCCGGGGCGGGCGACACTCGAGGCGGCCAGGGCCGTGAACCGGCGCATCGCCGCGCCGACTCGCGGATCCCAGCCGGACCCGACGGCTGCGAGCGCCCGGTCGAGCGCCGGCTGCACGCCCCCGTACAGCCGCTCGACGCCCTTCGTCTCGAAGTAGACGACACCCTGTTCGGCCGGGTCGACCGCGAACCCCGCGTCCTCCAGACGGCGCAGGACCCCCTCCCACTCCCGCTCGACCGCCGCGGGATCCCGGTCGACGAGGACGAGCTGCGGACACGTCGCGAGCGCCTCGCCCAGACGCATCCCCGGCTTCACGCCTGCGGCCTCTCCGGCGGCCGTCACGGGCCCGAGCAGCGGCTCCTCTCCCGCCTCCGGAGCAAGCGCCGCGGGGCTGGTTGCGAGCCGTGGCTGAGCGCGCAGCGCCGCTCTCAGCTCGAACCCGGGGATGAGGACGCAAGCGATCATGGGAACGTATGTTCTATACGAACACACGTTCTCCTGTCAAGGCCTGTTTATGTCTTGCGACGCGTCGCGCGGTAGCACTCGGTGACGTAGGGCAGCTCGATCGAGCCGTCAACGTCGTGCTCGTCGAAGAGGCGCTCGACGTCGTCCAGGATCGGCTTGCGCTCCGCGGGCGGCAGCTTCGCGCAGTAGCTTCGCGACACGACGAGGTCGAGCAGCGTGGCGCGGTCGAGGACCTGCGTGAAGCGGAAGCTCTCCTCCTCGACAGGCTCGAAGAGCTCGCTCTTCGCGAGCGGCTCGCCCACGTCGGGAAGCATCACGGACTCGCGCCCGATCAGCGTGCTGAGCTCCGCGACCCAGGCCTCGGAGTCGTCGCGGATGTTCCAGACGAGCCCGAGGCGCCCGTTCGGCCGCAGGACGCGGGCGATCTCGAGCAGGGCAACCTCGAGGTCGAACCAGTGGAACGCCTGCGCGGCGGTGACGACGTCCGCGTACTCATCCGGGAGCGGGATCACCTCGGCGTTCCCGAGGACGGCCTTTGCTCCGGGCGCTGCCGCAGGAAGCAGCTCGAGCATCTCGGGCAGCGGCTCGATTGCGGTCACGCGGTGCCCGAGCTCGACGAGGACACGCGTGAGCTTCCCCGTCCCCGCTCCGAGGTCGACGACGTCGAGCGGCTCGTCGCCGACGAGCCAGCGGACAGCTTCCTCCGGGTAGCTCGGCCGCCCGCGCTCGTACGAGTCGGCGACCTGTGCGAACGACGACGCCGGCCCGCGACTCTGTTCATCGCGGTTCACGATCACGCGTGACGAGTCTAGACGTCGGTTCCGTATCGTCCTCGAGATGAGAGCCGCGGCAATCGCGCTGGTCGCCCTGTGCGTGGCTGCCGTGGCGGCGGCGGCGCCGCGCCCCGCTGTCGTCATGGCGAGCCCGGGGTTCCCTGCGCCTGCCGGCGACATGACTCCGCGCGGTCCGCGCCTCGAGCTCGTGTCGGCGAGGCAGAGCTCGCCGGTCGCGCCGACCCAGCAGCCACCGGCTCGCCCGTCCTACGTCCCGAAGACCTACCGCGGGGCCGACCTGGACAGAACGATCCGGCAGGGGCTGAAGGTCTTCGCCGTGTACGGCGGCCGTTATCTCCTGGCGGGAAACGCTCGCGAGAAGGACGTTCCGTTCGCCTTCGACCTCGTGAGGTTCGGCCGTCCGCCGGGCGGCGGCTGGTACGAGGACGTCACGTTCGCGCGCGAAGGCGGCGGGACGGTCTACGTCTCGAACACGCACCTCACGTACGCGACGGCGACCAACGGGCGGAACGCCTACATCACGGCGATCGACCCGGAGCAGGGGAAGACGCTCTGGCGGAGCCGGGCGCTCGTCGCGAACGCGCGCACATTCGTCGTCACGGACGACCTCATCGTCTCCGGCTACGGGTTCACGGCGGAGCCGGACTTCCTCTACCTGCTCGATCGGCGAAGCGGCCGCGTGCTCGACCGGCTCGAGGTGCCGAGCGCGCCCGAGGTGATCAAGCTCCGCGGGGACCGGCTCGTGGTGCGCACGTACGACCGCCAGGTCGTCGCGCGGATCGTCCGCTAGACGAGGAGCTCGGCGGCGGTCCCGTGCATGCTGCTCAGGCGCGGCACGACGTCGAGAACGCTCTCACGGGCGCAGAACGCCAGATCCTCCTCGAGCGCCGGTGCGTTCTCGAGGAGGTTGCGCCCGCTTCGCGACGCGCGAAACGCCTCGTCGGGCCCGTCCCACGTCGAGACGAGGCGAGCCGCAGCCTCCGCCGCGTCCGTGCGCTCGACGCCGAGCTCCTCGACGATGCGCCCCGCGACGAAGGCGTCGTCGAGCGCGAGCGCGCCCTTTACCCCCGCGCACACGACGAGCACGTCGTCGCCGTGCCCGCGCACGGCGTCGACCACGGCGGCCAGGTTCAGGAGCGACGCCACGAGCACTCGCTCGCAGCGTCCCGCGGCCGACACGATCGCGCGCGTCCCGTTCGTCGTCGTCAGGATGAGGCCGCCGTCCCGGGCCTCGAGGTACTCGCGCGGCGAGTTGCCGAGATCGAATCCCGGGACCAGGACGTTCCCGCGTTCGCCGCCGAGCACGCCGCCGAGCTCGTCGCGCAGCGCAAACGCCTCGTCCACCTCGGCTGCACAGAGCACGCGCTCGTATCCCGATGCGAGCGCCTGGCAGATCGTCGACGTCGCCCGGATCACGTCGATGACGACCCCGGTCGGCGCCCGGCCCGCCTCATCCGGTGTCAGTGCGACATGGACACGCACAGGGGTACGCTAACCCGCCTTGGCCGAGCCCCTGCACTGCTATCGGCATCCCGACCGCGAGACGTACGTCTCGTGCTCGGACTGCGGCCGAGGGATCTGCCCGGACTGCATGACGTTCGGCCCGGTCGGCATCCGCTGCCCGGATCACGCAGGCGTCGCCGGACGCGCGCCGGCCCCGACACGGGCGGCGCGAACCGCGACGCGATCGCTCGAGCGCTACGGCCCGTTCATCACCTTCGCGCTCATCGGGATGAACGTGGGCGTGTTTCTGCTCGAGTTGCTGCTCGGCGGCCAGATCAACGGCACCGGCAACTGGATCTACGAGAACGGCGTCCTCTTCGGCCCGATCGTCGCCGACGGCGAGTGGTGGCGCCTCGCCACGGCACCGTTCCTCCATTACGGACCGCTGCACCTCGGGATGAACATGCTCGTCCTCTGGTTCATCGGCCCGGCGCTCGAGAGCTACCTCGGGCACTGGCGCTACCTGCTGCTCTATGTCGTGTCGGGGCTCGCCGGGTCCGCCGGCGCTTTGATCTGGTCGCCGAACGCCCTCACCGTGGGAGCCTCCGGAGCGATCTGGGGGCTCATGGGCGCGGCCCTCATCCTCGAGTGGCGCCGGATCTACGTGTTCGGCGGACAGGCGCTCGGGCTCGTCGTCCTGAACCTCGCGCTCACGGTCATCATCCCCGGAATCTCGATCGGCGGGCACATCGGAGGGCTGATCGGCGGCGCCGGCGCGATCCTCGCGTTTCTCGCGCTCCGCCGGCAGCCCGCACTCGCGACCCTCGCGGTCGCGGGGGTCGGCGTGCTCAGCATCGCCGTGGCGCTGGCGACCGTCTGACCGACGGGTCAGCCGCCGATGGCGACCGCGGTGACGCCGGTCTCGGCGAGCGCCGCCTGCGCGGCCGCGAGGCGCGCGACCGGCACGCGATAGGGCGAACAGGACACGTAGTCGAGGCCGATCTTGTGGCAGAACGTCACGGACCGCGGCTCGCCGCCGTGCTCGCCGCAGATCCCGAGCTTGATCCCCGCCTTGGCGCCTCTCCCCCGCTCGACCGCGATCCGCATGAGGTCGCCGACCCCGTCCTCGTCGATCACCTCGAACGGGTTCCGTTCGAGGATCCCGTGCTCGAGGTAGTAGGTGAGGAACTTGCCCTCCGCGTCGTCGCGCGAGAAGCCGAGCGCGGTCTGGGTCAGGTCGTTCGTGCCGAAGGAGAAGAAGTCGGCCTCCTCGGCGATCTCGTCCGCGCGGAGCGCGGCCCGCGGGAGCTCGATCATGGTCCCGCAGAGGTACTCGACGGACGGCTCCTCGGCTGCGACGCGCGCGGTCAGCTCGCGCAGGCGGGCAAGCTCTTCCCGGAAGCCGACGAGCGGGTGCATGATCTCGACCAGAGGGGCGTCGCCTGTCCGCTCCTCGACCGCGCGGGCGGCGCGCACGATCGCGCGCACCTGCATCTCGTAGATCTCGGGGAACTGGAGCCCGAGCCGACAGCCACGCGTCCCGAGCATCGGGTTCGCCTCGTGGAGCTGGCGGATCCGCTCGCGCATCGCGTCCGAGGTCGCCTCCTCGAGCGGGGGCAGGAACTCGTGCAGCGGCGGATCGAGGAGGCGGATCGTTACGGGGAGGCCTGCCATAGCCTCGAAGATCCCCTCGAAGTCGCCCTGCTGCATCGGGAGCAGCCGGTCGAGCGGCGTCCGCCGCTCCTCCTCGTCGCGGGCGAGGATCATGTCGCGGACGATCGGGAGGCGGTCCTCGGCCAGGAACATGTGCTCCGTCCGGCAGAGCCCGATGCCCTCGGCGCCGAACTCGCGCGCCTTCGCGGCATCGGCCGGCGTGTCGGCGTTCGCCCGGACCCTCAGACGACGGAAATCGTCGGCCCAACCGAGGACCGTCCCGAAGTTCTCGTCGATCGCAGGCGGGACGAGCGGTACCGAGCCGATGATCACCTCACCCGTTCCACCGTCGATCGTGATGACGTCGCCGGCTTGGAGCTCGTGCTCGCCCAGCGTGACGGTGCCGTTCTTCACGTCGATGTAGAGGCCCTCGCAGCCTGCGACGCACGGCTTCCCCTCGCCTCGCGCGACGACTGCGGCGTGGGACGTCATCCCGCCGTGGGCGGTCAGGATCCCCTGCGAGACGTGCATGCCGGGGTAGTCGTCCGGCGTCGTCTCCCAGCGGACGAGGATGACGTTCTCGCCCGCCCGCCCACGCGCCTCGGCGGTCTGCGCATCGAGGACGATGGCGCCCACGGCGGCGCCGGGTGACGCGTTGAGGCCCTTCGCCGCGACCTCGAAGTCGGCGCTGCGGTCGATCCGTGGATGGAGGAGCTGGTCGAGCTGGCCCGGGTCGATCCGCGCGACAGCTTCCTCCTTCGAGATGAGCCCCTCGTCGACCATCTCCACCGCCGAGCGCAGCGCGGCGGCGGCAGTCCGCTTGCCGGTGCGCGTCTGGAGGAGGTACAGCGTCCCCTCCTCGACGGTGAACTCGATGTCCTGGAGGTCGCGGTAGTGCGCCTCGAGGTGGTCGAGCGTCTCCACGAGCCGCTCGAACGCCTCGGGCATCCGCTCGCGCATGCGCTCGATCGGCTCGGGAGTGCGGATTCCCGCGACGACGTCTTCGCCCTGCGCGTTCGCGAGAAACTCGCCGAACAGCCGCTTCTCGCCGGTCGCGGGGTTGCGCGTGAAGCAGACCCCGGTTCCGGAGCTCTCGCCGCGATTGCCGAACACCATCTGCACGACGTTCACCGCCGTCCCGAGATCGTCCGGGATGTCGTACGTCCTGCGATAGACGCGTGCGCGCGGCGCCTCCCACGAATCGAACACGGCGCGGTAGGCGCGGCGGAGCTGGTCGCTCGCGTCCTGAGCGAACCCGTGGCCGGTGGCGTCCTCGAAGATCTCCTTGAAAGTCCCGACGAGCTCGCGGAGGTCGTCTGCCGTGAGCTCGACGTCCTGCGTGACCCCGCGGGCGGCCTTGAGGTCGGTGATCGCCTGCTCGAAGCGCTGGCCGTCGACACCCTGCACGACCTCGCCGTACATCTGGATGAGGCGCCGATAGGAGTCGTAGGCGAAGCGTGGGTTGCCGGTCGACTCGGCGAGCCCCGCGACCGCGACGTCCGAGAGCCCGAGGTTGAGGACGGTGTCCATCATCCCGGGCATCGAGATCGCCGCGCCGCTTCTGACGGAGACGAGGAGCGGGTCATGGGGGTCGCCGAAGCGCTTGCCGGTGCGCTCTTCGAGCGCCGCCACATGCCGCGCGACCTCGTCGTCGAGACCCTCTGGGACGTCACCACCTGCCGCCATGTACGCGCGGCAGGCGTCGGTCGTGATCGTGAAGCCGGCCGGGACGGGGATACCCAGCTGCGTCATCTCAGCGAGCCCGACTCCCTTGCCGCCGAGGAGCTCCCGTCCGCCGCCCGAGTCCTCGTCGAAGTCGTACACGTAGCGCATTAGCGGGGGGAATCTACGCGCCCCAGGCAGGGAGCCGAATCCGCATGGTTCCGTCGTCGTCCCTGCCGCGGATGTCGCGAAATGCGCTGCCGGTGTGGTCCCGGTGTGGTCTCGGTATCGTTGCCAGCAGAGACCACATGAGCTACCCCGCGCTTGGACGACGTGCCGTGTGGTCTGAGTGGTGAACGGTCTTGCCCCCCGTTCGCTAATCCGGATACGCTCGACGTTCGGCCCCGGGCTGCGGATTGTCACGGCCGGGAGCGCGTACGGATCTGCGGCACCGGCGGCTCACCCTCTGGCATCAGTCGGGTGTGCCCGCACGGGAACTCGCGGAGCGTGCCGGACACTCCAAGCCGTCGATGAGCCTCGACGTGTACACGCACGTCATGCCGGTCGCGGAGGTCAAGGCCGAGCGGCTTACGGCGGTCCTCATAGACGAAGGGAGGTGAGAGACTGTGGGCGACCCGCGACCCGGTACGGGCCGCTTGGACGAGTGATGGAAGGGAAGGCGATCCAGATGGCAGGACTTCAAGTCCGTGATTTCCAGGCACCTGATGAAACCCGGAAGCCTGACAAGACTCAAGTAGACGTCGTCAGGCTGGGTGGCACTACTGCAGCCCGCCTCACACTGGAACCCGGATGGAAGTGGTCGGAGTGCGTGAAGCCGGTCGCCGGGACCGAGAGCTGTCAGGCGCGGCATGTGGGCGTCGTGCAGTCCGGCAGGATGCACGTGACGCACGAGGACGGCACGGAGGGGGAAATCGGGGCAGGTGAGGCCTACGTGATCGAGCCCGGTCACGATGCATGGGTTGTTGGCGACGAAACCTTCGTCGGCTTCGAGTTCGAGGCGCGAACGGCCGAGGAGTACGCCAAGAGCTAGACGCAGCGACGCTCCGTCAAGGAACCGCACGAAACGGGCCTCTTCGGAGGCCCTTTCGTCGTCCCGGCGTGGTCCCGGTGTGGTCTCGCAGCCGCAGCGCGGCCGCAAACCCCCACCACGTCACGAGTAGCGCATTTGCGGGGGGAATCTACCCGCACCAGGCTGCATGTGAAGACCCGCACTGGCTAGGCGGTTGCCTCAGGCGTATCCGGTGCAATCTCGTACTGGGGTGAACGGTGCACCGGGTCCTCCAGATCGCGGCCACGAGCTCCTGGCTCGCGTCGAGGCTGAGCCGATCGCGCCGCCACTGTGGGTCGGCGTCGACAGGATCGCGAGGGGTTCTGTGGGCTCCCCCGCGATCCCAGCCGACGGTCCTCATTCAGTTCAGCTTCCGCTTGAGCAATACGACAGGCCAGGCGATGAAGTCGCCGTACTTGAGCGAGAGGCCGATCGCCTCCCAGCCCTGCATGCCCAACTCGTTGAGCTGATCGGGCGCCCATGGGTCGTCAGCCTTCTTCAGCCCCTTGACCTCTTGAAGGGGGGCGACCAGGTACTCCCAGTTCTCTGCGCTGTCCGCGATCCCTGACCGGGCCGGCGCGTTGAAGACGGGCGCAAGCGCTGTCATCTCACGCCTCCTTCCCTTCGTCCTCGCTCTGCCTTTCTCGCGCTCGACCGAACGCGTACTTCGCCACAGCCCACGTGCCGATGGACGCGAAGAGCGCCACGAAGATGCCTGACGGGATGGTCGAGCTGTTGCCATCGTTGCTCGCCCCCGTGAAGTCCGAACCCCAGACGGCAGTCACCGCCACAGCGACCCACATCACGGTGATCGCGAGCGACGCCCAGACCTCCTTGAGACGAAGCAGCGAGACCCAGCCTTGCTCCTCAGCAGCCCCGGCAGGCGGATGCGAAATGGTGGACATCTCACACCTCCTCTCTCACCCAGACGCTCCCACGCCGCAGCCGCGAACGCATCAGGGAGAACCCCGATCGTGGTAGCGGGAAACGCCCGACAGAGCGTCTAGGCAGCGAGCTCGCCGCACAGGCAGTTCCCGAGACCCAACCCGCGCCAGATCACAAGCGCCGCGTTTGCGGGAGGAATCTACACTCGTGCGGTGCCCGGCCAGACCGTCCGGCAGATCCTGGCCATGGGAGGAGGCGGCTTCATGGCCGAGCCCGAGTCGGCGCTCGACGGGTTGCTGCTGTCGCTCTCTCCTTCGCCCCGACCACGGGTCTGCTTTCTCCCGACACCGTCCGGCGACTCCGACCGGGTGATCGCGGCCTTCTTCGAGGCGTTCTCCCGCCGGGACTGCGAACCGAGCTGCCTCCGCCTCTTCGGGGCGCCCGAGCGCCCTGTGGAGCATCTCGCGAAGCAGGACGTCGTCTACGTCTCGGGCGGGAACACCGCGAACGCCCTCGCCCTCTGGCGCCTCCACGGGATCGATCGCGCCCTGCGCGACGCCTGGGATCGCGGCGCGGTGCTGGGCGGCGTGAGCGCGGGTGCGAACTGCTGGTTCGAGGCGTGCGTCACGGACTCGTTCGGTCTCGATCTCGGACCCCTGGAGGACGGCCTCGCGCTGCTGCCAGGGAGCTTCTGCCCGCACTACGACGGGGAGGAGCTCCGGCGGCCGGTGTACCGGAAGCTCGTCGACGGAGGCTTCGCGGCCGGGTACGCGGCAGACGACGGCGCGGCGCTCCACTTCGTCGGCACGGAACTCCAGGACGTGGTCGCCTCGCGGCCGGGCGCCAGCGCCTATCGCGTGGAGGCGGGCTCCGAGACGCCGCTCGACGCGCGAAACCTGTAGCGCTCGGTCGTTTTCGAAGACTCTGTAAGCGTTTGCGGTTCCGGCCGCCGCCGTGGCTAGCCTGTCCGCGTGGTGCGTCGCCGATCCGGTCGCTGGCTTGCGCTTGCAGTGGTCGGAGGCGTTGCCGCCGTGCTCGCGGGCTCCGCTGTGTCGCGTGCCCAGGCCCCGCTGACGGTGCGTGTCGTCGTCCGCGATGCGTCCTTCACGATCAGCCGCCGCTCCGCGCCCGCCGGCGAGACGGTGAGGTTCGTCGTGCGCAACCAGGGCCGCGCCGCGAAGCGTTTCTCGATCAACGGACGACGTACGCGCGTCCTCTTGTCCGGGAAAGGCCAGACGCTGTCGGTGCGCTTCCCGAAGCGCGGCATGTACCCGTACCGCTTCACCGTCGGGAAGCGTGTTCCGAAGGGCCTCCGCGGCACCTTCACCGTCGTCGCGCCGCCCCCGGCCCCGCTTCCGCCCGACCCGTCGCCGGCCGAGGTTTCATCGGCCGCGGTGCTGACCCCGGTGGGGACGTTCGAGCGGCCGGTCCTCGTCACGGCGCCTTCGGGAGACGGCCGCGTCTTCGTCGTGGAGCAGACGGGCACGGTGCGGATCGTGCGCGACGGACAGCTGCTCGCGCAGCCGTTCCTCGACCTCCGGGAGCACGTCACATCGACAGGTGAGTCCGGGCTCCTGGCGATTGCGTTCGCGCCCGACTACGCGCAGAGCGGGCTCGTCTACGCGTTCTACAACTCCCGGATCGGGCCGTACGGCGACATCCACATCTCCGAGTTCCGGCGTGACGCCTCGAACCCCGACGTCGTCGACACCTCGAGCGAGCGACTGCTCGTGACCATCCCGAAGCCGTACGAGAACCACAACGGCGGGATGCTCCAGTTCGGCCCTGACGGCTACCTGTACGCGTCCGTCGGCGACGGGGATCCAGGTGCAGTGAACCGCGCCGGGCACTTCGCGCAGACGCTCGACGATCTGCTCGGGGACGTCATCCGCATCGACCCGCGGAGGGGCGACCCGTACGCCGTGCCGCCCGACAACCCGTTCACCGGCCGTGACGGGGCTCGTCCGGAGATCTGGGCCTACGGCCTCCGCAACCCCTGGCGCTTCTGGATCGACCATCCCACGAGGACGATGCTCATCGGCGACGCCGGCGCCACCACGCGGGAGGAGGTTGACCTCGTGGCGCTCGACCGCGCGGGCGTGAACTTCGGCTGGCCGTGCTTCGAGGGGACGTTCGTCTTCGACTCGACGGCGTCGTGCGAGGGCGCAGTCGGCCCGCTCTTCGACTTCTCGCGTGACAACGGCAACTGCGTCGTGATCGGCGGCGTCGTCGCGCGCGACACGCGCATTCCGGCTCTCGCCGGCCGGTACCTCTACGGCGACCTGTGCGCCGGGACGATCACCGCCGTCGGGCTGAACGGCGCGACCGTCAGGCGGTCCGACGTCCTCGAGGTGAAGGTTCCTCTGCTCGCGAGCTTCGGCGTGGACGGCTCCGGGCGCGTCTACGCGATGTCGGCCCAGGGCACGGTCTACCGCCTCGACCCCAAGCCGGCCGGCTGATCAGCCGCGGCTCGTGCGCGCACGAAGCTCCGCGATCCAGGCGGCCGCCCGCAGGCCGAGCCAGATCGGCGTGAGCAGCACGTAGAAGACGAGCATGCTCACGAAGAGCAGCGACCACCAGGCCGCGAACCGCAGCGGCGGCGCCCAGCCCTTCTCGCGCAGGTCGCCGCGGCCGCCGGGCGGCGGGCGCAGGAAGTTCCGAAGCGGCGGCTCGCCCGGCGAGCCGTACGGGTCACTCACGTCGTCGCCGCCTTGCGGCGCCGACGCTCGACGAGTCGGATGACTCTCGCCGCGGTCTCCTCGACCGAGAGCTCGGTGACGTCGATCACCGGGCAACCGAGGCGACGATGGATCGCCGCTGCCTCCTCGAGCTCCGAGTAGATCTCCTCGAGCTCGGCGTACCCCCGCCGGGGCGACCCCATGCTCCGCATGCGCACCGTGCGGATGTCGGCGAGGCGCTCCGCCGCAATCGTCAGCCCGACGATCTTCGCGGGGTCGATCTCGAAGAGCTCCGGCGGCAGGTCGATCCCTCCGACCACGGGGACGTTCGCGGCCTTCTGCCCCAGGTAGCCGAGGTAGATCGAGAGCGGCGTCTTTGACGTTCGGGACACGCCGACGAGCACGACGTCCGCCTCGTCGAGCCCCTTCCCGACGCCGTCGTCGTACTTCACGGCGAACTCGATCGCCTCGATCCGCTTGAAGTACTGCGCGTCGAGCGGCGCCCGCGCGCCGGGCTGCATCTGGGCGGCGACTCCCGCGACGCGCGAGATCGAATCGATGGGATGCCCGAGCAGGTCGCAGTAGTGGACACGCGCCCGCCGGCAGAGCTGCCGCATCGCATCGCGCAACCCGGGCTCCACGAGCGTGTACACCATCACCGCCGGGCGGCCCCGCGCCTGCTGGACCGCGATGTGCAGGTCCTCGACGTTCTCGACTCTGGGGTGCCGGATCTCGGCGAACGGCTGGTCGGGGAACTGCGCCTCGAGCGCGAGGACGAGCCGGGCGGCGGTCTCCCCCGTCGAGTCGGAGACGATGTGGAGCTCGACGGCCGCGCGCTCGGGCTGCTCTGGCACGGGCTGAGGCTATACGGCCCCCGCGCGGACCAGTAACGTCCGGACGATGTCGGACGCCGTCACGATGGAGAAGATCGTCTCGCTCGCGCGCAGGCGCGGCTTCGTATTCCCCTCGTCGGAGATCTATGGCGGGCTCGGCTCGGCGTACGACTACGGGCACTACGGCGTGCTGATGAAGGAGAACGTCAAGGCGCGCTGGCTCGAGGCGATGGTCCGCGAGCGCGACGACATCGTCGCCCTCGACTCCTCGGTCGTCCTCCATCCGCGCGTGTGGGAGGCGTCGGGGCACGTCGGCGGGTTCTCGGACCCCCTCGTCGATTGCCGCCACTGCAAGCGGCGCTACCGCGCGGACCACCTCGACCAGAGCGAGTGCGGCGTGCGTCCCAGCAAGCACCCCGGCGAGACGGAGCTCTGCGATCTCACCGAGGCGCGCCAGTTCAACCTCATGTTCAAGACGCGCATCGGCGCCGTCGAGGAGACCGGGCTCGACGCGTATCTGCGCCCCGAGACCGCGCAGGGCATCTTCGTCAACTTCAAGAACGTCGCGCAGATCGCACGGCGCAAGCCGCCGTTCGGGATCGCCCAGATCGGCAAGGCGTTCCGGAACGAGATCACGCCCGGGAACTTCATCTTCCGCACGCTCGAGTTCGAGCAGATGGAGATGGAGTACTTCGTCCCACCCGCGGAGGCGGAGCAGTGGTACCGCTACTGGATCGACGAGCGGATGCGCTGGTACCTGCGGTTCGGGATCCGGGAGGAGAACCTCCGCGTCCGGCCGCACGAGGCCGACGAGCTCTCGCACTACTCGAGCGGGACGAGCGACATCGAGTACCTCTTCCCGATCGGCTGGTCGGAGCTCGAGGGGATCGCGAACCGCGGCGACTTCGACCTGAGCGCGCACACGGACGCCTCCGGCACGCGGCTCGAGTGGGTCGACTCGGGGACCGGCGAGCGCTTCGTCCCGTATGTGATCGAGCCGGCGGCGGGCGTGAACAGGACGCTGCTCGCGTTCCTGGTCGACTCGTACGCCGAGGAGGTCGTCGCCGACCGTCCGCGGACGGTGCTGCGCCTGCACCCGGAGATCGCCCCGGTGAAGGTCGCGGTGCTCCCGCTGATTCCCCGAAATGAGGACATCACGGGACGTGCGCAGCGGCTCTACGAGGAGCTTCGCCGGGTGGTCGTCGCGGAGTACGACGACTCCGGCCAGATCGGCCGCCGCTACCGGCGCCAGGACGAGATCGGGACGCCGTTTGCGATCACGATCGACGAGCAGACCCTCGAGGACGACACGGTCACGATCCGCGACCGCGACTCGCTCGAGCAGGAGCGGATCCCGATCGTCGGCGCTCGAGAAGTCGTGCTCGACCGCCTCGCGCAGGAGTGGCATCCGCCGAAGGCGGCCTGAGCTCCGGCTCAGGCGATCTGTCGCAGCACGCGGTAGTCCGCCCTGTCCTTGGGGGCGTCGTCGGGGTCGTCCCGCGGAACCGACTTGGTCCGCAGGAGCGCTGCCAGCGCCAGGACGCGTGCGCGAGTGCCCATCAGCTCGAGCACGTCAGAACCGAACGCGCCGTCCGGCCATGTCGCGCGTCCGTCACGAAGCGGGATGTAGACGATGCCGTCCGTCTCACGGACGAGGTACGTGAGCTCGAGCCGGACGGGACCCAGCTCGAAGCCGGTTCCGCCGTTGTCCTCCTGGCTCGGTACGTGCCGCCAGCCCTCGGCCTCGAGGAGCATGGTGATTCGGGCCACGTCGCGGAGCCAGATCGCGATATCGACGTCGTCGTGCGCCCTCGTGACGGAGCCGTAGTGGAAGTCGACGGCCCAGCCCCCGAAGAGCCAGTACTCGAGGCCGGCTCCCTCCAGCACGGCGTCTACACGAGCGAGCGCGGCAAGCTGCTCGCCCGAACGCTCGGTCACACCGCCCTTCGCTCCATGACGCGCTCGCTGGGCGGCCCGAAGCGGAAGCGCTCGTAGAGCGCGTGCGCATCGCGTGTGTGCAGGAACCACTTCGTGTCGACGAGCGACCCTTCGTCGACGGTGAAGCGCACGAGCTCGGCGCCGAGGCCGCGGCCGCGGTACTCCTCGAGGACGTAGACGTCCGCGAGGTACGACTGCGTGTGATTGTCGGACAGCGTCCGCGTGAAGCCGATCTGCCGCCCCTCGTGGTAGAGGCCGACGACGCGGGCCGCATCGTCGATCAGCTCGTCCTGAACCTCGCGCGGCCTGCCCTGCGCCCAGTACGAGACCTCGCTCAGGTAGCGATGGACAGCCTCGCGATCGATGCGGCCCGGATCGTCGTCGAGCTCGTAGCCGTCGCCGAGATCGCGCCTCACGCCGACAGCGTCTTGAGCCGGAAGCCGCCGTGGAACTCGTACGAGCTCACGACGACTGAGAGCGCGTCCCTGGCTGCGCGCTCGCCGAGCGGGAGCGCGTGCGCCTCGGCCAGCGGGCTCGAGACGAGACCGAGGACGCAGCGCGTCCCCTCGGGAGTCAGCTCGACCGTCTCGAGCGGCGCGCAGGCTGCGCAGACCGCGCCCCCGGCCTGCGGCAGATAGCCCGTCAGGCCGCCAGTCTCGCCGCACTCGACGCAGGCCTCGAGGTGCGGGAAGTATCCGGAGAGCCACAGCAGCTTGAGCTGGAACGCGAGCGCCAGCGGGTCGAGCGCCGCCCGGCCGCGCATGCCGGCCGGCAGCGTGTCGAGGACGGACAGGAACCGCGTCACCGCCTCGAACGCACGCTCGTTCCGCTCCTGCTCGACGAAGAGCCGGAGCATCGCCTCGGCCCCGACGAGCCCGACCGAGAGCCGGTACGGATCCTCGCGGGACGGCCGATGCGGGTCGACGAGCGCCGCCCCGGTGACCGTGTGCAGCTCGCCCGAGCCCTGGTGGAGCATGAGCTCGACGTGCGAGAGCGGCTCAAGTCGTGCCCCGAACCGCGACTTCGTCTTGCGCACGCCCTTCGCGACGGCGCCGACCCGTCCCCGATCGGCCGTGTACACGTGGAGGACGCGGTCCGCCTCGCCGAATCGAAACGAGCGCAGCACGACCGCCTCGGTCTTGTAGCTGCGGGCCACGCGGCCAAGTCTAGGCTCGGAGTCGGCCCTCGTGACTCAGCACCCCGAGGCGGCCAGGTACTCGAAACGACCTGTTGTAAGGTTCCCCTTACATCGAATCGCCGGGTTGGCTAGCATCGCCTGCCATGAATACCTTTCCAGCATTCGTTCGGCGCGCCGCAGGGGTCGTGCTCGTGCTCGGAGCAGCGGTTGCCGTGGCAGCCGGCACGAGCGCTGCAAGCCCCTCCGCCGCGCCCCCGGGCGCCAACCTCGCCCCCACGAAGACGTACCTCCTGAAGCACACCTCCCAGCTGCGCGGATTCACGACCCGCTTCCAGCGTGAGGCGAACCGCTACTTCGCGCTCGCGAAGTCGTCCGATTTCGACTACGCGGCCCTCTGGGCCTCGAAGAAGGCGTCGGTCCGGCCGGTCCTCACCCGCGCCAAGGCGCTGTGGATCGAAGGGAACCCGTACTACGAGCGCGTCGAGGGAGTCGTCGCCGGCACGCCGTCCCTCTCGGTGTACGACGTCATCCTCGATGCGGGCTCGAGCGCGAAGGAGGATCCGGCAAGCGCGGTCCCGTTCGACCTGAAGCTCGCAGACGGACGCGTCCTCCAGAAGCCTGGCAACCTCTACAACCTCACCGAGGGGATGCTCTGGGGCACGCTGCCCCAGTACACGGCCAAGGGCGTCAAGGCCGACCTCGACGCCGACGGCAAGACCGAGTTCGGCGAGACGCTTCCGGATGCGGCTGTGCTCAAGGCGGCGGCGGACGCGTTCGTCCTCTACGCCGGGAAGCTCGACCGCTCGAGCCGCGCGTGGAAGCCGACGCCGTCGGATGCCTTCACGGCGGTCGTCGTGATGGTGCCGACGATGAGCGAGTACTTCGGGCAGTGGAAGGTCTCCCGGTTCGTGCTCGGCGACCGCGCGCAGGGCGACGCGTTCAACGTCGTCTCACGCCTCTCCGACATCGGCGACATCCTCGGCGGCCTCCGGGTCATCTATGCCGGGATCCAGCCCGCGATCTCGAAGGTCGACCAGCAGCAGGCTGCCCAGACGAAGCGAGAGCTCGACAGCCTGTGGTCGTTCGTGAGCAAGCTGCGCAAGCAGGAGTCGTCGGGACGCCGCTTCACGCCGGAGCAGGCCGACTCGCTCGGCCGGACCGCACAGGGGCGCGCGACGGCAATCGCCGGGCAGATCACGCAGTCCGCGGCGCGACTCAAGGTCAAGATCGCGCAGTAATGGTGCGGGCGCTCGCGGCTCTCGCAGCGCTGGGCCTCTGGCTCGCCGCTTCGGCAACCGCGGCCGCCCCCACCGCCCCCGCACCGTGGAAGCTCGCGGGGGACGCAGAGCTCGCGCTCTCGGACGCGGGCTCGGCGCTGATCCTCGGCGACCGGGCGGAGGCCGAGGCGCGGATCGCGTCTGCAGAGGACGCCGTCCAGGGCGTCCTCGCGGGTCATCCGCAGGCGCTCAGGAGCGCCGAGCAGGCTCTGGCCGACGCCGAGAGCGCCGTCGAGCGGGGCGACGAGCCCGCTCTGTCCGCCGCGCGGGCCGCCGTCTGGACGACGATTCTCCGCGCGTCGCTCCTCGAGGCGACGAGCGCCGGGGCGAACGGCGACGTCGCCCGGGCGCGCAGCTGGCTGCTGGTGCGGGAGTTCCGGCCGCCGACGCGCTTCTCGCGCGCCGCAGCGGACGCGACCGTCGCGCTCGACGAGCTCTCGGCGGGCACGATCCGCCCGAGAAAGGCGGCGGCGACCGTGCGCCGCGACCTCCTCGACACCTACGACTCGAGGCTTCGCACGGCGCTCACGGGCCTCCGCGACGCCGACGAGCAGGGGTTCACGGCCACGCGCGCGGAGATGGGTGCGCTCGCGCTCGGCTACTGGCGGATCGTCGCGCCCGTGTACGGCGGCGCGAACGGCGTTCGCGCGCAGCGCCGCCTCACCGCGTCCTTCGAGCAGCTCGCGACCGCCTCGCTGACCGGCGGCAAGATCGCTGCGCCGCTAGTAGACGTCGAGCATGCCCTCGAGACGTTTCGTGCCGCTCCTCTCACGCAGGACGAGATCGTGCGCCGCGCCGGGCAGCTCGACCGCTTTCTCCGGCTCGTGCCGATCGAGTACGGCCGCGGCGTGCAGGACGGCCGCGTGACGCTCGAGTTCGAGATCCAGGAGGCCGTCACGTTCCGCGACGGCGCTGCCGCGGCGTTCCACGACCTCGAGCCGAGCCTCGCCGCCCGTAACGCCGCATCGACCAGGCGCCTCGGCCTCGCGCTCGACGAGCTCGGCGCAGCGCTGGCCGATGCGGCCCGCGGCGACGCAGTCGCCGATCCCGCAACGGTCAAGGCGACGACCGAGGACGCGCTCGCGCTCATCTCCGACCTCTATCCGTCCGAGTGGAAGGAAGCCACGGAGGCGGCCGACTTCGACGTCATCTCGGCGACGCTCGACCGGCTGCAGGCGGCGGCAGCGGCGGGCGACTGGAAGCGGTCGGAGCAGGCGAGGCTCGAGGCGTACGGCGTGTTCGAGCTCGGGCCGGAGCAGCGGCTGCGCGGGCTCGCGCCGTCCCTCTTCCAGGAGGTCGAGGGCTACTTCTGGTACGGCGCCGAGGGCAAGGACGGCCTCGTTCAGCTGATCAAGCAGCGCAGCCCGGCCGGGGAGCTCGCCACGACGCGGGCGGCGCTCGACGATGCGCTGATGCGCGCCGAGGAGCGGGTCGGGAACGGCCCCGGATCGAGCGTCTCGGTCATCACGAACTCTGCGTTGATCGTCTTCCGCGAAGGGCTCGAGGCGGTGCTCATCCTGGCCGCCCTCATGGCGAGCCTCGTCGGAGACAAGCGGCGCTTCCGCCGGCCCATGATGCTCGGTGTCGGCGTCGCGTTCCTCGCAAGCGTCGCGACCTGGATCGTCGCGCAGACGCTGCTCACGTCGCTGGCCCGCTACGGAGAGAAGCTCGAGGCGGTCGTCTCGCTCGTCGCGATCGGCACCTTGCTCCTGATCCTCAACTGGTTCTTCCACAAGATGTACTGGCAGGAGAACCTCCAGAGCCTCCACCAGCGGAAGCGGCGCCTCCTGGCGGGGGCCGGCCTGTCGCTCGCTGCGGCCCAGGTGCTCGGGCTCGTGCTCCTTGGGTTCACGAGCGTCTACCGGGAGGGCTTCGAGACGGTGCTGTTCCTGCAGGCGATGACACTCGAGGCGGGCGCGCTCACCGTGCTTCAGGGAGTCGCCCTCGGCCTCGCAGGCGTGGTCGGCGTGTTCGTGCTCGTCATCAAGCTCGAGCGCAAGCTGCCCCACAAGAAGCTCCTCATCGCCACGGGCGTCCTCATCACGGGCGTCCTCGTCGTCATGGTCGGAACCACGGTGCAGACGATGCAGAAGGTCGGCTGGATCGGCGTGACGCCGATCCAGGGCCTGGAGCTCCCGTACTGGGCCGGCCTCTGGCTCGGCCTGTTCCCGACCTGGCAGGGGCTCATCGCGCAGACGGCCGCCATCGTCTTCGTCGTCGGCAGCTACCTCGCAGCCGAGGGCGTGCAGCGCCGCCGGCGCCAGGCCCGGATCGCCGGCACGGGAGCATCGGAAGGCACGCTCGACGCCGGCCTCCTGAACCATGCGGCCGCGATCTCGGTCGTCGCCGAGCGCAAGGACCGCGAGACCGCTCCGATCGGCTGACGGCGCCCTACGGGAGGCGCTGACAGCTGGGGCAGTACCAGGTGCCGCGGCCGCCGACGCGGGCCTTTGCGATCGGCGCCCGACAGCGCGGGCACGGCTCGCCCTCGCGCCCGTAGACGCGGAACTCGTCCTGCATCTCGCCGGACGAGCCGTCGGGCTGCGCGTAGTCCCGGAGCGTCGAGCCCTGGCGCTCGATGCCGAGCCGCAGCGCCGCGCGGATCGCGCGGTGCAGCCGAGCGATCTCCTCGTCGCCAAGGCTGTTCGCCGCGCGCAGCGGGCTGAGCCGCGCCCGCCACAGCGCCTCGTCCGCGTAGATGTTCCCGAGGCCCGCGACGACGCGCTGGTCGAGGATCACGGCCTTGAGCGGCGCACGGCGCCGCGCGAGCTGGGAGCCGAGCCATGCGGCCGTGAAGCGCTCGCCGAGCGGCTCCGGCCCGTTCTTCCCGCCGATGTACGGCTCGAGCTCGTCGCCGGGCACGACTAGCCACGTCCCGAACCGCCGAACGTCCCGGTATACGAGGCGGGAGCCGTCCTCGAGCTCGACAACCGCACGCTCGTGCGTCGTCGGCTCGAAGCCGAAGCTGCCCGTCATGCGGAGGTGGACGAGCAGCGCTCCGCCGCCCTCGAGCCGTACGACGAGGTACTTTCCGCGCCGCTCGACGGCGACGACCCGCTCGCCCTGAAGCTCGGCCGCCACCTCGCGCGGGTCGAGCGGGCGCGTAAGGCGCGGATCGAGGATGTCCACGACCGCGAACGTCCGTCCTTCGAGACGCGGCGCGAGCTGGCCGCGAATCGTCTCGACCTCGGGCAGCTCCGGCACCGCCGCATCGTAGGGTTCACGCACATGGCGGCCGACTACCCTCGGACCTGGCACTACGGTCTCGTGGCCCGCTACTGGGCCGAGTTCAACGACGACTTCCGGCCGCACGAGCTCCCGTATTTCCAGAAGTTCATCGAGAACGACGGGCAACCGGCTCTCGACGTCGCGTGCGGGACCGGCCGGCTCCTGCTTCCGTACCTCCGTGCCGGGCTCGACGTCGACGGTTGTGACGTGTCCGCGGACATGGTCGCCCTCTGCCGCGAGAAGACCGAGCGCGAGGGATTCACGCCGAACCTCTCCGTGCTGCCCATGCACGCGCTCGACCTTCCGCGCCGCTATCGCACCATCTTCGTGTGCGGCGCCTTCGGGCTCGGCAGCACGCGTGAGCAGGATGCCAACGCGCTCCTACGCTTCCACGAGCACCTGGAGCCGGGCGGAACGCTCCTCCTCGACGCTGAGGTTCCGTACGCCGACCCGATGCACTGGAGGTACTGGCCCAGGGAAGAGCGAAGCGCGTTGCCGTTGCCGTTGCCGTTGCCCGAGGGACGACCCGGCGGAGGCAAGCGTGCAGCGGACGGAAGCGAGTATGCCCTTCGATCTCGGCTCCTCGACGTCGATCCCCTCGACCAGTCCATCGCGCTCGAGATGCGGGTCGAGCTGTGGCGGGACGGTAAGCTCGAGGCCGAGGAGACCCAGCGGCTGGACTCGCGCTATTACTTCGTGCACGAGCTGCGCCTCATGCTCGAGCAGGCCGGGTTCGACGACGTCGTTGTCCACGGCGACCACGTCGAGACGGCGCCGTCGCCGGACGACGAGTTCGTCGTCCTCATCGCGACGAGGTAGCTACTCGACGACGTCGAGGAGGATCCCGTGCGCTCTCGGCGGCTCGTCGCCGATCTCGTACGCGGCGAGCACGGCGGCGGCCGCACGCTCCACCGAGGCGTCGTCGCGAGCGTGGATCTCTGCGAGCACGTCCCCCTCAGCGACCTCGTCGCCACGTTTTGCGCGCAGCAGGACGCCGACCGCGTGGTCGACTGCGTCCTCCTTCCGACGTCGACCGGCCCCGAGCTCGAGGGCCGCGATTCCGACCGCGAGAGCGCCCAGGTGGGTCACGGCGCCCGCCCGCGGAGCCCTGACCTCCGCGACGACCGGCGCCGTCGGAAGCAGCCCAGGATCGGGGTCGCCTCCCTGCGCACGGATCCACCGCTCGTACGCGTCGAGCGCGGAACCGTTCTTCGTCGCCTCCTCCGCGCGCCGCCTCCCTTCGTCGAGATCGAGCTCGAGGTCGGAGAGCGAGAGCAGGCGCGCGCAGGCATCGAGGACGAGCTCGGTGAAGTCCGGCGGCCCCTCGCCCGTGATCGTCGCGATCGCCTCGCGGATCTCCAGTGCGTTCCCGACCGCATACCCGAGCGGCTGCTCCATGTCCGTCAGGAGGCAGACGACCTCGCGTCCGGCACGACGCCCGAGATCGACCATCTGGTCGGCGAGGATCCGCGCGTCGTCGAGCGTCTTCATGAACGCGCCGTCGCCCACCTTCACGTCGAGGACGATCGCGTCCGCGCCTGCGGCGATCTTCTTCGACATGATCGAGGAGGCGATGAGCGGGACGATGTCCACCGTCGCCGTCACGTCGCGAAGCCCGTAGAGGTTCTTGTCCGCGGGAACGAGGTTCTCCGTCGTGCCGATGATCGCGAGGCCGACGTCACGTACCTGCGCGACGAACTCGTCCGTCGTCAGCTCGACGCGGAACCCGGGGATCGACTCGAGCTTGTCCAGCGTGCCGCCCGTGTGCCCGAGTCCGCGCCCGCTCATCTTCCCGAACGGGACGCCGCAGGCCGCGACGATCGGGCCGACCGCGATCGACGTCTTGTCCCCTACGCCGCCCGTCGAGTGCTTGTCGACGACGCGCCTGCCGAGCATCGAGCCGAGGTCGAGCGTGTCGCCCGAGCGGATGAATGCATCCGTCAGCGCATACGTCTCGCGCCCGCTGAGCCCGCGGAAGAAGACGGCCATGCACCAGGCCGCCATCTGGTAGTCGGGCACCGAGCCCGTGTTGTAGCCGTCGATGAGCGCGGAGATCTCCTCCGGCGAGTGCTCCTCGCCGTCGCGCTTCTTCTCGATGAGGTCTGCGGCCCGGATCACGCCGGACGATGATGCCCGAACTCCGTCGGCAGCCGTTCGCGGAGCGTGTCCGGCCCGCTACAGCTCGATGAGACGGCCAGGAAGCTTTCTCGCCGGCGTCTTGCCGCCGAGCCAGCTGTTCACGGTGAAGCCGACGTCGCCGAGCTCGCCCTCCTCGTGGACGCGGCCGGCGGCATTCCGGCCCGCCGCGTAGGCGAGGAGCAGCGCGTGCTCGCGGGAGTGATCCGTCGACGGCGTCGTCGGGTCGCAGCCGTGATCGGACGTGATGACGAGGAGGTCTCCCGTCACGAGCGCCTCCAGGATGTCCGGCAGGCGCCGGTCGAAGTCCTGCAGGCAGCGGTGGAAGTTCTCCGGGTCGTTCCGATGTCCCCAGAGCATGTCCGTCTCGACGAGGTTCACGAAGACGAAGCCGCTTTCGATCTCCTGGAGCAGCTCGACGGTGCGGGAGATGCCCTCCACGTTGGACTTCGTCGGAAGCTCCTCGTCGACGTCCTGGTGGGCGAAGATGTCCGGGATCTTCCCGACGCCGTAGACGATGCGCCCAGCGTCGCGGATCGTCGTGAGGTAGTTCGGGCGAGGCGGTTCGAGCGAGAAATCGTGGCGGTTCGGCGTTCGCTCGTAGTGGCCCGGCTCGCCGGTGAACGGCCGCGCGATGACGCGTCCGACCGCGTGACGTCCGGTGAGGATCTCGCGCGCGACGCGACACCCCTCGTACAGCTCCTCGAGCGGGATCGTCTCCTCGTGCGCGGCGATCTGGAACACGGAGTCCGCGGACGTGTAGACGATCCACTTGCCGGTTTGCTGATGCTCCTCACCGAGCTCCTGGATGATCTCCGTCCCCGAAGCCGGCTTGTTGCCGATGACGCCACGGCCCGTGCGGTTCATGAACGGGTCGATCACCTCGTCCGGGAACCCGTGCGGGTACGTCGGGAAGGCCGTCGGCGTGACGATTCCCATCATCTCCCAGTGCCCCGTGGTCGTGTCCTTGCCCTTCGAGCGCTCGAGGAGGCGTCCGGCCACGGCCGGTGCGCCGGGCTGCGGCGGGCAGCCTTCGAGCGGAAGGACGTTCCCGAGCCCGAGCGCCTCCATGTTGGGAAGGTCGACCCCGCCGATCGCTTGGGCGAGGTTACCGAGCGTGTTGGAGCCCTCGTCCCCGTACTCCGCGGCGTCGGGCAACTCACCGGCCCCGACTGCGTCGAGGACGATCACGCACGCACGGGGCACTACCGGCTCGCCACCGGGCCAGGCGCCAGCCGATGAAACGCCAACGGACGAGGCGCCTGCGGACAAGGCGATAGCGCGTGCGCGGGAGCGTCTCCAGGCACGGCGCTATTCTACGACGGCTTTGGACGACGTCCTCGGAATCTTCCTGCTCGCGCTGTACATCGTCGCCATCGTCTCTCTGGCGGGCCTGATCACGTACGCGGCGATCAGGATCTTCCCGACGAAGGACCGGCCGAGCAAGAAGAAGGAGAGCGACGACTCCCCGCCACCGTCGGACGACGGCGCGGGCGCCGGCCGCCTTTTCCGCAGGTCGAAGCGCGAAGCGACCGGGTAACGGCCTAGACGACGGACGCCGCGAGCGCGTCGTCGAGCGGTGTGTAGTCGAGGCCGTGCGCCTCGGCAACCGCCTCGTACGCCACGTGCCCGCCGACGACGTTCACGCCGCGCGCGAGCGCCGGATCGCGACGGATCGCGCCCGACACCCCGTGATCCGCGATCGCCTCGACGTACGGAAGCGTCACATTCGTCAGCGCCCGCGTCGAGGTGACGGGTACCGCGCCCGGCATGTTCGCGACGCAGTAGTGGATGACGCGGTCGACCGTGTACGTCGGTTCGTCGTGCGTGGTCGGTCGTGACGTCTCCGCGCAGCCGCCCTGGTCGATCGCGACGTCCACGAGCACCGAGTCCGTCTTCATCGCCCCGAGCATCTCGCGGGTGACGAGCTTCGGTGCCAGCGCGCCGGGGATGAGCACGGCGCCGATGACGAGATCGGCCTCCTTCAGCGACTCCTCGACCTGGAGCGACGAGGACATGAGGAGCGTCACCCGGCCGCTGAGGATCTCCTCGAGGTGGCGCATGCGGTCGACGGAGCGCTCGAGGATCGTCACCTGCGCGCCGAGCCCGAGGGCGATTACTGCGGCGTTGTAACCGACGATGCCGCCCCCGATGACCAGGACGCGGCCCTGCGCGACTCCGGCCACACCGCCGAGCAGCACCCCACGGCCGCCCTTCGGCTTCTCGAGGTGATGCGCTCCCGCCTGAGGCGCCAGCCGGCCTGCGATCTCGCTCATGGGCGCGAGCAGGGGCAGAGCTCCCCGGTCGGTCTCGACCGTCTCGTAGGCGATCGCGGTAATGCCCGAGTCGACGAGCGCACGCGTCAGCGGCTCGTCGGCGGCGATGTGGAGGTACGTGAAGAGCGTCAGCCCCGCGCGCAGGCGCGGATACTCGGCCGCGATCGGCTCCTTGACCTTGAGGAGAAGCTCCGAGCGCTCCCACACCTCGTCAACCGACGCAATCGACGCGCCCGCGCGCTCGTACGTCTCGTCCGGGAACGCGCTCCCGACGCCCGCGCCCTCCTCGACGACGACCTCGTGCCCGCGCTGCGCAAGCTCCCTCGCTCCGGCCGGCGTGAGCGCCACGCGGTACTCCTGCGGCTTGATCTCCTTCGCGACGCCGATACGCATGGCGGCAGGACGATACCGGCGCGCACGCGAGGAGGCACCGCCAAACGCTCCACGGGCCGAAGCGCCTAGCGCTTGTCGACGACGCGCACGGCCTTGCCCTCGCTGCGTGGCACATCACCGCACGCGAGGACCTCGGCGCGCACGCGGATACCAAGCTGCTCGTGCAGCACGTGCTCGACGGCGGTGTGCAGCGTTGCGGCATCGACCATGGTGTCGGCGGGCTCGCACTGCACGATCAGCTCGTCCATGAGACCCGTCCGTTCGACGACGAGCTGATAGTGCGGCGCCGCGTCGGGGACGGAGAGCAGCGCATGCTCGACGTTCGATGGATACACGTTGACGCCGCGGATGATGATCATGTCGTCGCGCCGTCCGCGCAGGCCCCGGATGCGCGCCGTCGTCCGCCCACACGCGCAGGGCTCATAGGTCACCGACGCGATGTCGCCCGTGCGGTAGCGGAGGAACGGCATCGCTTCCTTCTGCAGCGTCGTGAAGACGAGCTCGCCCTCGACACCTTCCGTCAGCGGTGTCCCGAGCTCCGGGTCGACGATCTCGACGAGGAAGTGGTCCTCGTGGACGTGCAGCCCGTCGCGCGCCTCCAGACATTCGGTTGCGACACCGGGGCCGCACATCTCGGAGAGGCCGTAGAAGTTGACCGCGCGTAGGCCTGGCAGCGCGCGCTCGATCTCTCCGCGCAGGCCTTCCGTCCACGGCTCGCCGCCGAAGAGGCCGAGCTCCAGCTTCAGCGTCGCGGGATCGATGCCGGCGTCGCGTACCGCCTGTGCAATCACAAGCGCGTACGACGGTGTCGCGACGAGCACCTGTGCGCCGAGGTCGTTGAGCAGCAGCGCCTGCCGCGCGCTGAAGCCTCCGGAGACGGGTAGGACAGCCGCGCCGATGCGCTCGGCGCCTTGGTGAAAGCCATGCCCTCCTGTGAACAGGCCGTAGGTGTTCGCGTTGTGAATCAGCATTCCGGGCCGGACGCCGGCCATCGTCATGGAGCGCGCCATCAGCTCCGTCCACGCGTCGAGATCCGCGGCGGTGTACCCGATGACGGTCGGCTTGCCGTGTGTCCCGCTCGATGCGTGCACCCGTGCGAGTGACGAAATCGGAACGCGCAGCAGACCGAATGGATACGCCTCGCGCAGCTGTGACTTGAACGTGAACGGCAGCTCTGCGATGTCGTCGAGCGATTCGATCTGCAGGCCGAACGTTGCGCGCAGTCGTCCGAGCTGTAGCTCGCGGAGGTCGTCGCGCGGGAGCTGCTCAGAGACTGCGCTCATGCGCGTTCCAGTGCTGCTCCAGGTTGCGGACGAGCGCTTCGCTGAAGTGGCAGTAGGCCTGCTCCCGGCAGAACGTCGCCATGTACTGCCGGAAGACGTCGAGCGGTTCCCAGCCGACGCGCAATGCTCGGCGATTGCCTGCGGCGTTTACCAGGCCCGAGTTCGTCAGCCCGTCGACACGTCGGGCGATGGCCTCGTCCATCGCGTCCGACGAGTCGACCGTCTCGTCGCAGAGCAGGTCGCCGTTCGGCGTCCCCGCTTCGAACTCGAGGCCGGAGAGAATTGCCTGCCGCGCGAGACGATCACCGACGGAACGTGTGAGGCGGAGGTTGGACGCTCCCGGCAGGATGCCCTCCTTGCGCGCGGGGAGAAACAGCCGGGTGCCGCGCGTCGCGATCACGTGGTCGACCGTGTGCAGGATCTGGCACGCGCCGCCGATAGCGAACGTCTCGACGGCGGCGACCCACAGCTTCTCCGTCGTCTGCTCCGGCTCGTCCGGGCGGAACTCGTCGGAGCTGAGGCCGCGGAAGAGCTTGTTCACGTAGCCGAGGTCACGCGTGACGAAGAACATGAAGTCGAGCCGTCCGTGGTAGAGGTGCGTCAGGTTCAGGCCGGCTCCGAAGACACGCTGGCCGGCATAGCGCGGGTGGCTCACGACGGCGCCACGGATGACGCCGACCTCGATCTCGGGATCGAGCAGCGCGAGGTCGATCGCGACCTCCGTCGTCGGCAGCGTGACGCAGTCCTCGGCGTTCAGGTGACGGTCGTTGCGGATCTCGATGTATGCAGCCTTCCCGCGTCGCTCGAGAAACGTTCCGCCGAGGTCGGCGACGCCGGTCGCGCGGAAGTCGTCGAGACGCGAGAGCGCCTCCTGCGTCGGACGCAACATCGACCACACGAGGTGCGCGCCGCAGCGCGGCGACGCGAGCACGAACGAGAGGAAGAGGCCCTGCGCGATCTCGATGCCCTGCTTGTCGGGCAGCTTGCGCTCGCGCTCGACCTCGACCTCCGCCCGCGTTGGCACGAGGCCGGGGAAGCGCTCGGCGGCGGCGTACACGAGGTCCTCATCCCGCACCGCGCTGCGCAGGTCGTCGGTCAGCAGGGCGTAGACCGTCTCCGCGTGCGCCCGCAGGAAGTCGGTGCGCGCGGAGTTCGGGTCCGCCTCGCCACGCGCGATGTACGCGCTGAGCGCAGAGCTGTCGGCTTCGATCGAGCCCGTCAGCTCAAGCATCGGCGAGGATGAAGTCAGCGGCACGCTCCCCGATCATGATCGAAGGGGCATTCGTGTTGCCGGTTGTGACCATCGGCATCACCGATGCGTCCGCGACCCGTAAGCCCTCGATGCCGTGTACGCGCAGCCGCGGATCGACGACCGCAAGCGGATCGGCGCCCAGCTTGCATGTGCCGACCTGGTGGTGGTACGTGATCGCCGTCTGCCGGACGTATTCATCCACCTCGCGAGACGCCGGGTACTGCTCGGTGACACCCCAGTCACGGAGCGCATCAGCGGCGCCGATGCGTCGGCACAGCTCGACCGCCGCGACGAGGCTCTCAATGTCGGTCTCGCACGCGAGGATGTTCGGGTCGAGCGCAACCGGATCGCTCGCGTTCGGACCGGTCAGCCGGAGCGTCCCCCGGCTCAGCGGGCGGACGATCCCGCCGAGCAGCGTGAAGCCGTTCTCCGGCCCGGACATCCACTCCTCGTACATCGGGACCATGAAGTGGATGGGCTGGATGTCGGGGACGAGCAGTCCCGGCCGCGAGCGCCAGAAGAGGTGCGTCTGGCACGCGGGCAGGCCCGGCGCGGGCGGACCGATCTCGCGCTCCGCGCTGAAGATCACAGGCGAGAGGAGGTGGTCGTGCAGATTCTCCCCCACTCCGGGCAGGTCGGCGACGACGTCGATCCCGATCAAGCGCAGATGCTCGGCAGGCCCGATCCCTGAGAGCAGGAGCAGTTGGGCGGAGCCGATCGTGCCGCCGCAGACGATGATCTGATCGGCGTGCGCGCTGCCGTTCGACCATTCCACGCCGACGCAGCGCGTGCCGTCGAAGAGCAGACGCTGTGCAGCCGCGCCGGTCACGATCTCGAGACGCTCGCTGGTCTCGATGGGACGGATGTACGCCGCCGCGGTGCTGTGACGGACGCCGTTCTGGATCGTGAACTGCATGAACGAGACGCCGTCCTGCGAAACGCCGTTGTAGTTCGCGTTCAGCGGGATGCCGCATTCCTGCGCGGCCGCGGCGAGCGCGACGTGAATCGCGTCCGCCTCGTACGCCGTCAGCACGTCTAGCTCCGCTTCGAGGCGCTCGTACACCGGACGGACGTCATTCCACGACCAGCCGTCGGCGCCGAGATACGCCCACGTATCGAAGTCCTCGGGCGCGCCGCGCACCCAGATCATCGCGTTGAGACAGCTCGATCCACCCAGTACCTTGCCGCGCGGCCATGCGAGCCGCCGTCCGTGCGCGTGCGCCTGCGGGACGGTCTCGTACGCCCAGTCGACGTCGGAGAGCCAGAGCTCGTGCACACGGCCGGGGTCGTGGATCGCGGGACTGTCGTCGCGACCGCCCGCCTCGAGCAGCAGGACACGCGCCCCGCCGTCGACGAGTCGCCGTGCGACGACCGCCCCGGCCGAGCCCGAGCCCACGACGATCGCGTCTGCGTTCCGCACGTTCACGCGACGGATACCCTGACACCCTAGGCGAGCGCGAGGCGCTCGACCCGCTCTCGCTCCTCCGGCGGGAACCAGGGAGGCGAGCCGGCCGCCGCGTTCTCGGCCACGCGTTCAGGGCGTGTCGTCGCGGGGATGACGAGATCGACGCGCGGGTCGGAGAGCGCCCACTTGAGGAGCGCCTGCCCCCAGGTCTCGACGCCGAACGCCCGCAGCGACTCGAGCTCGTGGACCGGTGGCTCGCGACGGAGTCGCGGCCCGTCGCTCCCGCCGAGCGGCCGCATGACGATCACGGCGATGCCCAGCTCCTCCGCGAGCGGCAGGATCCGGCTCTCGGCCTCGCGCTCGAACGGGTTCAGCGGGATCTGCACCGTGTCGAAGCGCCCGGTGCGAAGCGCCTCGTCGAGCTCGGCGAAGGAGCCCGGGCTCCAATGCGTGACGCCGACGCGGTCGATCCGGCCCTCGTCCCGCTCCTGCTCGATCCAGCCGAGGTGCTCCCGCCAGGCGACGAGGTTGTGCACCTGCTCGATCTCCACGCGTCCGAACCAGCGGCGCTGCGCGTCGTACTGGTGGCGCCCTTCGTCGAGCGTGCGGGCCCAGATCTTCGTCGCGATCGTGACCTGGTCGCGGGTGTCCTGCACGGCGGCTCCGAGCGCCTCCTCGGAGTCGTACATCGGCGACGTATCGAACACGGACGTCCCGGCGGGGAGCGATGAGCCCACGAGGCGTCGAGCGAGCGCTGCATCGCCACGGAAGGTGGACCAGGTGCCGAGTCCGACGACGGGCCCGAGACGGCGCGTCTCCATCGAACCTAGTCGCCCCGTGCAGCGTCCACGAGCGCGAGCGTGACGCCGACCATCGCCTCGAGGTCGGCGACCGCTATGTGCTCGTCGGGCGTGTGGATCTCCATCATCCCGTTCGCGAGGTTCGCGCACTCGAGCCCGTGCGCGTTGAAGACGTTCGCGTCCGCGCCTCCTCCCGAGAGCGCATAGCTCGGCACGAAGCCGCACGCGGTGAGTGCGCTCGCCGCGAGCTGCACCGGCCGGTCGCTCTCGCGGAAGCGGTACCCGGGGAAGCTCGGCCGCACCTCCGACTCGAGCTCGCACTCGCCGAGGCTGGCCGCGAAGGCGGCCGTCTCGAGCATCTCGCGGAGCAGGTCGGCGGCCTTGCGCTCGTCGTGCGAGCGGAGCTCGGCCAGGAACGAGCACCACTCGGGGATGACGTTACGCCCCGTTCCGCCGGTGATCACACCGACGTTCGCGCTCGTCTCGTCGTCGAGCCTGCCCAGCCGGAAGTCCGCGATCGCCCGGGACGCGGCCGCGATGGCCGAGCGACCCTCCTCGGGGACCATCCCCGCGTGCGCGGCCCGCCCGTGGAAGCGCAGGTCGAGCGTGTACGCGTGAGGTGAGCCGAGCACGATCTCGCCGATCGGCGCGCCCTGGTCGTAGACGAAGCCCGTGCGTGCGACGAGCCTCGTGTGGTCGAACGCCGCGGCGCCCTGGAGTCCCACCTCTTCCTTCGGCGTGAAGACCAGCTCGATGCCCGCGTGCGATCGTCCTTCCTTCACGATCTGCCGGACGGCCTCGAGCATCACGACTACCGCGGCTTTGTTGTCCGACCCGAGGATCGTCCCTCCTGCGTTGCGGACGACGCCGTCCTCGACGAATGGCTCGAGCCGCCCGTCGAGCGGAACCGTGTCCGTATGGGCGCAGAGGAAGATCGGGTCGCCGTGCCCGTTCTCACCCGGCACGCGGCAGTAGATGCTGCCGGCGGTCCCGTCCAGCACCGCTGCCGTGTCGTCCTCGTCCCACTGGAGGCCGAGAGCCGTGAGCTCTTCGCCGACTCTGTCGGTCACCGCGCGCTCCTGCCCGGACGGGCTCGGGATCGAGCAGAGCTCGAGGAAGAGGTCGAGCATCGGGGACGTCAGCTCCGGCTGTGTCACAGGCCCAATCCTACGAGCGCCGCGGGAATCGCCGAGATCGTCATAATCGCCACTAGCTCATGGTCGTTCCATCGCTCGCCGCGATGACGTGTGCGCTTCGTGTCTCAGATCGGTTTCGAACGGGTATCTGGGACGGCGAAGCCTCGAACGAACAGCCTCACACCTTCCAAGGGCAGGCCGCGCCGTCGCGGCTGCAGAAAGGACGGACAACGTGAGAAAACGAGCAGTGCTTGTCGCAGGAGGGCTGACGAGTGCTCTTGCTCTCCTGGTGGCGCTGACGATCGCCGGGACCGGAAGCGCAGGCCCCGAGGCGTTGACGCAGGCGAACGTCAAGCCGCCGAAAGTCGCCAACGCGAAGGCCATCAAGGCGAAGTACGGCGGTCAGTCGATCACGTTCATCGGCGACAACATCGGGCTGACGCACAAGCGCGACCTCGCGCTGGCGAAGCGGTTCACGGCGGACACGGGGATCAAGGTCAAGGTGATCCCGCATCCCGCAGCGTCGACCGACTCGTACGCGCAGCTCGCGCGGCTCTTCTCGTCGAAGTCGTCGTCGGTGGACGTGATGATGCTCGACGTCGTCTGGCCCGGCGCATTCGCGCCCTTCCTCACGAACCTCAAGCCCGCGCTCTCCAAGGAGGCGAAGCTGCACTCCCAGGGGATCATCAAGGGTGCGACGTTCGGCGGGAAGCTCGTCGCGATGCCCTACTTCGGCGACTACGGGATCCTCTACTACCGCACCGATCTGCTCCAGAAGTACGGCTACAGCTCGCCGCCGACGACCTGGGCGCAGCTCGGCGCGATGGCGAAGAAGATCCAGGCCGGTGAGAGCGGGTCGAACCCGGACTTCGCCGGATTCGTGTACCAGGGCAACTCGTACGAGGGCCTGACGTGCGACGCGCTCGAGTGGATCGCGTCGAGCGGCGGAGGCCACTTCAT
Source organism: uncultured Actinomycetes bacterium (assembly GCA_963815895.1). GTDB lineage: Bacteria > Actinomycetota > Thermoleophilia > Gaiellales > Gaiellaceae > GMQP-bins7. The sequence goes on from CAWFIP010000003.1 coordinate 538,846, forward strand.
CGACGGCGGCAAGGCGTCGATCAACAACGCGAAGGCCGCGGCCATCCTCAATCTCCAGCGCAGCTGGGTCGGCAACGTCGCCCCCCGCGGCGTGACGTCGTACCAGGAGACCGAGGCGCACGAGGCATTCGCCGCCGGAAACGCGGCCTTCATGCGCAACTGGCCGTATGCGTACTCCGTGAGCCAGGCAGGGGCCGTGAAGGGCAAGTTCGACGTGACGGTCCTTCCGCACACGGGGAAGAACCCGTCCGTCGGAACCGCCGGCGGCTGGCTGCTCGGTATCTCGAAGTACTCGAAGAAGGTGCCGGTCGCGACGGAGTTCGTCCGCTACATGACGAGCCCCGGAGCGCAGAAGTTCAACGCGATCTACAGCACGAACCCGCCCACGATCCCGGCCGTCGCCAAGGATCCGGCCGTCGTCAAGGCCAATCCCTGGCTCAAGCCGGCGATCGCGAACGTCGCCCGGGTGACCCGCCCGACGCAGCTCGGCGCGAAGTACCAGCAGGGCTCGCAGGCGATCTACCAGGGCATCAACCAGATCCTCAACGGGCAGGACGCCAAGAACATCCTCCCGAGGATCGAACAGCAGCTCAACCGTCTGCTTGGCAAGTAGGCGGCTCAGGTCGTTGCACGACGCGCGGGAGGACAGGGGCGGAAGCTCCTGTCCTCCCGTACGGGTGGACCGGGCGTGAGCTCGACGCCACAGGCGGTGCGCGTGCGGCAAGCGAAGCGGCACCGGTCGAGTCGGCTGCGCCGCAAGCAGACGCGCCTCGCGTGGATGCTGCTGATCCCCGCCCTGGCGGTGGTCGCGCTCGTCGCGATCTATCCCCTAGGGCTGACGGTCTGGCAGAGCTTCACGAACGAGCAGTTCCTCGCGGGCCTCCAGCCGGTCGAGTTCGTCGGCCTCGATAACTACCGCAACCTCATCCATGACCCCTACTGGTGGGACTCGGTCTGGCTGACGCTGAAGTTCACGGCAATCACGGTCTCGTTCGAGCTCGTGCTCGGGATGATCATCGCCCTCGTCGTGAACTCGGGCTTCAAGGGCCGCGGCGTGATGCGCGCAGTGATGCTCGTGCCCTGGGCGATCCCCACCGTCGTCGCGGCGCAGATGTGGCGCTGGATGTACAACGACATCTTCGGGGTCATCAACGACTTCCTCATGCGGATCCACGTGATCGACAAGGGCGTCGCGTGGATCGCGGAGCCGAGCACCGCGCTCGCCTCGGTCTGCGTCGTCGACATCTGGAAGACGACACCGTTCGTCGCCCTGCTCCTCCTCGCGGGGCTGCAGGTCATCCCGACCGAGCTCTACGAGGCCGCTGACGTCGACGGGGTCAGCAAGTGGCATCAGTACTGGCGCATCACCTTCCCGCTCCTGCTCCCCGCGATCCTCGTCACGGTCATCTTCCGGACGCTCGACGCGCTGCGGGTCTTCGACGTCTTCTACGTGTTCTTCGGCAGCCGCCCCGATACGCAGACGATGGCGATCTTCGACCAGAACACGATCGTCACCATCGGGGACGTCGGCTACGGCGCAGCGATCAGCGTCGCGATCTTCCTGATCATCTCGCTGTTCGTCGTCATCTACACGACCGTGCTCCGGGTGGAATCACGGTGACCGTCGCGGCCGAGGCGGAACGGGCGGAGCGCGCGAAGGCGCTCGCGGCGCGCCGGCGTGCCGAGCGCCGCTCGTTCAAGCACCTCGTGCGGCGGATCCCGTTCTACCTGCTGATCGGCGTGATCTTCGTGTTCGCGCTCTTCCCCTTCTACTGGGCGCTGCGGTCCGCGTTCATGCCGGACGACGAGCTGTTCCTCACCCCGGTCAAGTACATCCCGACCGATCCGACACTCGACCACTTCCGCGACGTGCTGAGCAACGACAACTTCCAGCACGCGTTCGTGAACTCGACGATCGTGGCGGCGTCCGTCACGATCCTCGCGCTCGCAATCGGCTCCCTCGCCGCCTACGCGCTCGGACGCTTCAGCTTCCGCGGCCGCACGGCGACGCTCTACCTCATGCTCTCGATGACGATCTTCCCGCAGATCGCGATCCTCGGCGCGCTCTATACGTCCATCAACAAGCTCGGGCTCTACAACACCCTCCAGTCGCTGATCTTCAGCTACATGATCTTCACCCTGCCGTTCACGATCTGGGTGCTGACGAGCTTCATGCGTGCGCTTCCGAAGGATCTCGAGGAGGCGGCGTACATCGACGGAGCCGGCCCGCTGCAGGTCTTCTACCGCGTCATGCTCCCGCTCCTCGCCCCGGCCCTCGTCACGACCGGGCTGCTCGCCTTCATCGCCGCCTGGAACGAGTTCCTGTTCGCGCTCTCCTTCACGGCGACGCCCGAGAAACGCACCGTTCCCGTCGCGATCGTGAACGTCACGGGCGAGTCGGGCAGCGCATTCCAGACGCCCTGGGGCCAGATCATGGCCGCGACGGTCCTCGTCACTCTGCCTCTGATCGTCATGACCCTCGTCCTGCAGCGGAGGATCCTCGCCGGGCTGACGGCAGGCGCCGTCAAGGGCTGATCAGATCGCGAGCCGGGTCTCCGGGTCGAAGAAGTAGAGCCGCCCGGTATCCACTGCCAGCCTGGCCCTCGAGCCCTCGGTGATCTTCGTCTTCGGGTCGACGCGCGCGACGAGGCGCGTGCCGTTCACAGCCGTGCCTGCGCCCGCCGGGCTCAGCGCGGGGTCGCTTCCCTCCGCCACGCCGGCTACCACGCCCACGGCCGAGACCGTGAAGTAGACGAGCACCTCGGCGCCGAGCAGCTCCGTGTAGTCGCAGGTCGTCTCGATGACCTGGCCCGCGTCCGGGTCCACCTCGGTGTCCTCGATGTCCTCGGGCCGGATCCCCAGCAGGATGTTGTGCCCGACGTGCTCTCCGAGGTCCGGATGGCTCCGCGCGAGCGACTCGTCGACGTTCAGCGTGTGCTCGCCGAAAGTCACGGAGAGCCCACCGTTCGACGCCGCGAGCTCGGCCTCGACCATGTTGATCGACGGCGATCCGATGAAGCCGGCGACGAACTCGTTCACGGGACGCTCGTAGAGGCCCTGTGGCGTCGCCACCTGCTGGAGCCGCCCACTCTGCATGACCGCGACGCGGTCCCCGAGCGTCATCGCCTCTGTCTGGTCGTGCGTGACGTAGACGGTCGTGACGCCGAGGCGGCGCTGCAGGTCGTGGATCTCGCCCCGCATCTGGACCCGGAGCTTCGCGTCGAGGTTCGAGAGCGGCTCGTCCATGAGGAACGCCCGTGGGTTGCGAACGATCGCGCGGCCCATCGCGACACGCTGACGCTGGCCGCCGGAAAGCGCCCTCGGCTTCTTGTCCAGGAACTCGTCGATCTGCAGGACCGCCGCCGCCTCCTCCACCTTCTTCCTGATCTCGTCTTTCGGCAGCTTCCGATACTTGAGGCCGAAGGCAAGGTTCTGCGCGACGGTCATGTGCGGGTAGAGCGCGTAGTTCTGGAAGACCATCGCAATGTCGCGCTCCTTCGGCGTCAGGTCGTTGACGACGTGCTCGCCGATCGAGATCGTCCCCTCGCTGATCTCCTCGAGGCCTGCCAGCATGCGGAGCGCGGTCGTCTTCCCGCAGCCCGACGGCCCCACGAACACCATGAGCTCGCCGTCCTCGATCTCGAGGTCGAGCCCGTCGACCGCGAGGGTGCCGTCGTCATAGATCTTGGACACCTCGTCGAAGACGATCTCCGCCATGCTGGTAATCGTTCCACGTGGAGATGGGTGTTGAAACGCCGAGACGTGACGACTGGTGGCGCGATGCCGTGCTCTACCAGATCTATCCGCGCTCGTTCTCGGACTCGAACAGGGACGGGATCGGCGACCTGCCGGGGGTCATCGACCGGCTGGAGCACCTCGAGTGGCTCGGCGTCGACGGAATCTGGCTGAGCCCGATCTACCCCTCGCCGAATGTCGACTGGGGGTACGACGTCGCCGACTACACCGGCGTCCATCCCGACTTCGGCACGATCGAGGACGTCGACCGCCTCGTGGCGGAGGCGGAGAGCCGGGGCATCCGTGTCCTGCTCGACCTCGTCCCGAACCACACGTCCGATCGGCACCCGTGGTTCCGCGAGCGGCCCGAGCTCTACGTCTGGTCGGACGAGATCCCGAACAACTGGCGCTCCATCTTCGGCGGGCCCGCGTGGACGCTCGACGAGGAGCGCGGGCGCCACTACCTGCACAACTTCGCGGCCGCGCAGCCGGACCTCGACTGGTGGAACCCGGAGGTGCACGCGGAGTTCGAGCACATCCTGCGCTTCTGGTTCGAGCGCGGGATCGCCGGCTTCCGGATCGACGTGTGCCATGCGCTCTACAAGGACCGGGAGTTGCGCGACGACCCTCCCGCCGGGCGCCCCGGCGAGCTCCGGCAGGTCTTCTCGATGAACCGCCCCGAGACGCACGACGTCCTCCGTGGCTGGCGCCGCCTCGGCGACTCGTTCGATCCGGCGCGCGTGCTCGTGGGTGAGGTGTACGTGCTCGACGTCCCCCGCTGGGCCTCGTACTACGGCTCAGGCTCCGACGAGCTCGATCTCGCATTCAACTTCGCGCTCGTCCACAGCAGGCTCGACGCCGACGAGATGCGTGCCGTCGTCGCGGAGACCGAGGCTGCACTCCCGAACGGGGCCATGCCATGCTGGATCGGCTCGAACCACGACGCGGGTCGGCTCGCCTCACGCTGGTGTGGCGGTGACGAGGCGCTCGCCCGGTGCGCGCTGCTCGTCCTGCTCGGCCTCCGCGGAACGCCGTGCCTGTACCAGGGCGACGAGCTGGCGCTGCCGAACGGGCACGTCGCCGAGGACCGGATCCGCGACGTTGCGACTCCTCCTCGCGATGCGTGCCGGACGCCGTTTCCCTGGACCCCGGCCGGCGATTGGGTCGATCCCTGGCTTCCGCTCGAGGACACGAGCCGGAACGCGGAGGAGCAGCGGGCCGATCCCGCCTCGACGCTGAGCTTCGTGAGGGACGTCATCGCTCTCCGGAGATCGACGCCCGAGCTCCGCAGCGGACGCTACGAGGAGCTGGATGCCCCGTCCGGTGCCTGGGCCTGGCGGCGCGGGGACGGAATCGTCGTCGCCGTCAACCTCGGGTCGGAACAGGTCGAGATCCGGGGCGTGAAGGGTGTCGTCGCGATCGGTACCGAGCGCGCACGCGATGGAGAGGACGTGGCGGGCACACTCGTCCTCGACCCGGGCGCGGGCGTCGTCGTCCGCGTCTAGGCGGTCTGAACGGCCGTTCCGGCCCGCGAGCGCGCGCGCTCGAGGGCGGCGCCGACGAAGTCGCGGAACAGCGGGGCGGGACGCGTCGGCCGCGACTTGAACTCCGGGTGGAACTGGCTCGCCACGAACCACGGGTGATCCGGAAGCTCGACGATCTCGACGAGCCGCCCTTCCTGGAAGGTCCCCGAGATCACGAGGCCCGCGTCGACGAGAGCCGGACGCAGCTCGTTGTTCACCTCGTAGCGGTGGCGGTGGCGCTCGTGAATCACCGGCTCGACGTAGGTGTCCCGCGCTCGCGTTCCCTGCTCGAGCTCGACAGCCTGCGCGCCCAGCCGCATCGTCCCCCCGAGGTCCTCGATCTCCTTCTGCTCCGGGAGCAGGTCGATGACGGGATACGGCGTCTCCGGGTCCATCTCGGTCGAGTTCGCGCCGTCCATGCCGGCGACGTGCCGGGCGAACTCCGAGACGGCGACGTGCATCCCGAGGCAGATGCCCAGGTACGGGATCTCGCGCTCCCGTGCCGCGCGGCAGGCGAGGATCTTCCCCTCCCAGCCTCGGGAGCCGAAGCCCCCGGGAACGAGCACGCCGTCGGCCTGCTCGAGCTCGCGCACCGCCTCCTCATAGGACATGTTCTCGGCGTCCACCCAGCGGACCCGAACCCGCGCGCCGTGATGGACGCCTGCGTGCTTCAGCGCCTCGTGCACGGACAGGTACGCATCGTGGAGCTTCACGTACTTGCCGACGAGCGCTATCTCGACCTCCTCCTCGAGGTCGCGGCTGCGCTCCGTCAGCTCGCGCCACTCCCCGAGCTCGGCAGGCCCGGTCTCGAGCTCGAGCTTCTCGCAGACGAGCGCATCGAGGCCCTCTGCCTGCAGGTACTCCGGCACCATGTAGACGTCGGGCACGTCGGGCGCGCCGACGACCGCACGCGGGTCGACGTCCGCGAAGAGCGCGATCTTCTCGCGGAGATCGGCGGAGAGCGTCTCGGTCGAGCGGCAGACGACGATGTCGGGGTGGATACCGATCCGGCGAAGCTCGTTCACCGAGTGCTGCGTCGGCTTCGTCTTCAGCTCTCCCGCTGCCGGGATGAACGGCACGAGCGTCACGTGCAGGTACAGGACGTTCTCGTTGCCGACCTCCCGCCGGAACTGGCGGATCGCCTCGAGGAACGGGAGCGACTCGATGTCGCCGACGGTCCCTCCGATCTCGGAGATGACGACATCGGCCGGCACGACCTTCTCCGCGCGCCGGATGCGGGCCTTGATCTCGTTCGTGATGTGCGGAATGACCTGGACGGTCGCGCCGAGGAACTCGCCCTTGCGTTCCTTGCGGAGAACCGACTCCCAGATCGCACCGGCCGTATGGCTCGCGTTTCGGGAAAGGTTCTCGTCGATGAAGCGCTCGTAGTGGCCGATGTCGAGATCGGTCTCGGCACCGTCCTCGGTCACGAAGACCTCACCGTGCTGGAACGGGCTCATCGTCCCCGGGTCGACGTTCAGGTACGGATCGAACTTCTGCGCGCTGACGGAAAGCCCGCGCGCTTTCAGCAGTCGCCCGAGCGATGCCGCGACGATTCCCTTGCCGAGCGCGGAGACGACGCCGCCCGTGACAAAAACAAACTTGGCCACGGGATCCAACCGTACCAGGGTCTGGTGTCGGAACCGGGGTCAGATCTCGACGCCGGTCTGGCAAAGGTCGTGCAGACGGACGAGCGCCTCCTTCGGGAGACTCCTCGAGAAGCCGAGCAGGAACGGTCCCGACACGCTGAGGTCGGCCCTGGTGACGGCGGGGCCGGTCTGCTCGAGCATGAGCTCGGCTTTCAGCTTCGCGTTCACGAGCTCGAAGGCGAAAACCGACATCGGCCTCACCTCGTGGACGAGGAGGGTGTCCTCGGAAGCAGCGCGACGGAAGTACGTCGGCTCGCTCGAGCGGATGCTCCAGCGGGCTCCGGCCGCGAAGCCGCGGCGGTCCGGCTCGACGGTCGCGATGCGGGGCCACCAGTCGCTCAGGTGGTACGGCTCGGAGAGATAGCGCCACACGTCTTCGGGCGAGGCGAGAAGCTCACGCGAGGCGCGGGTGGTCGGCACCTCAGCGCTCTTTCAGGGCGGCGATGAACTCCTCGCCGCCGAGCATGCGCTCGAGCTCCTCGCGGCGGACGAGGTCGTCCAGCTCCTCGATGCGGGTGTGCGTCGGGTCGCCGGGGAGCTTCTCGACGCGGAAGTGCCGGTCGGCGATGCTCGCGATCTGCGGGAGATGCGTGATCGTGAGGACCTGGGCGCGCTCGGCGAGTCGCTGGAGCGTGGACGCGACCGCGTGCGCCGTGACGCCGCCGATGCCGGCGTCGATCTCGTCGAAGACGAGCGTCTCGCCTCCCGCGACGGCCGCGAGCGCGAGCGCGATTCGCGAGAGCTCGCCGCCTGATGCCGTCTCCGCGACGGGACCGAACGGGAGCCCGGCGTTGGGGCGCACGAGGAATGCCACCTCGTCGGAGCCGGCAGGGCCTGCGTCGCGCTCGCGGAGCTCCGCAAGGAACTCGCCCTCCCCCATTCCAAGTCCCTGCAGCTCGCCCGCGACTGCCTGCGCGAACGGCTCGGCTTTCGCACCGCGTTCCGCACGGAGCGCTTCGGACAGCGCAGCCATGTGCGCTTCCGCCGCGGCAACCTCCTGTGCCGCCGCCTCGACCGGGTCGTGCCCTCCGGCCGTCGCCTCGAGCTCGGAGCGGGCCGCCGTGGCGCGTGCGAGCAGATCCTCGTACGAGGCGCACCCGAAGCGCCGCTTGAGGTCGGAGATGCGCTCGAGCCTGCTCTCGACCTCCTCGACCAGGGCCGGGTCGGCGTCGAGCGAGGCGAGGAAGCCGTGCAGGTCGCTGCCGACCTCGCGCAGGCGCAGCGCGACGTCGCGGAGCTCGCCGGCGGCGACGCCGAGCTCTGGCGCAAGCCGCTCGATCGGAGCAAGCGCGCGCTCGGCCCGGGCGGCGAGCGACACGGCGCCGTCCCCGTCCTCTGGTGCGAGAGCAGCCGCTGCCTCCGCGACGCCCCTCCCCAGCTCCGACACGTGGAGGAGCCGCTCGCGCTGGGCACGCAAATCGTCCTCCTCCCCGGCCTCCAGATCCTCCGTCGCCTCGGCGAGCTGCTCCAGCTCTGCGAGTCGTGCCGCGACGCCGTCCGCGTCCCGGGTGAGCTCGTCGTGCCGGCGTCGTGCCGCCGCGAGCGCCCGCCAGGCGTCGCGGGCATCGCGCCGGCGGTCCAGCTGCTCCGGCCCGCAGAACGCGTCGAGGACGTCGAGCTGGAACGACGGGCGTGCGAGTCGCCGCTGCTCGAACTGCCCGGACATGGCGATGAGCCGCTCCGAGGCTGCGGCGAGGTCCTCGCGTGCGACCGAGCGGCCCCAGGCATACGCGCGTGTGCGTCCGTCACCGAAGACGCGCCGCGCAAGCACGAGCCCGGCCTCGCCCTCGGGCCTGAGCTCCGCGAGCGCCGCGACCTCCTCGTCGTCGAAGAAGCCGTCGGGGACGTCGAGCTCGGCCTCGACGTACGCCTCGCGCCCTTCGGCCCCCACGGCGGACGCGTCGGCGCGTGCGCCGAGGATGAGCCCGATCGCCTGGGCGAAGATCGTCTTCCCTGCACCGGTCTCGCCGGTCACCGCGTTGAGGCCCTGCGCCAGCTCGAGGTCCGCCTCGCGGATGAGGACGAGATTCTCGATCCGCAGCCTACGAAGCAAAGCTCTGCCGGTAGCGCCTGACGAAGGTTGCCTCGGGGAGCGTCGCGAGGAGCGAGCGCTCGGCGCCCATCCGGACGACCGCGCGCCCGGCCGGCCCGAGGGTCGACACGCCGTGGCCGTCGACCAGGACTGCGACGTCCAGGTCGGGCGTCCGGTTCCAGACGATCACGTCGTCGCCCGGCGGGATGACGAGCGGACGGGCGTGCAGCGAGTGCGCGGCGACCCAGGTCAGCGCGATGGCCTCGAGACCCCACATGAGGACGGGGCCGCCGTTCGACAAGTTGTAGGCCGTCGACCCGGAGGGCGTGGAGCAGATCAGGCCGTCGCAGGGCTGGCGTCCCAGCTCCTCGCCTCCGACGGCGAGCTCGAGCTCGACCATCCGACCGAGCGACGCGCTCGCGATGACGACGTCGTTGACCGCGCGCGAGGATCCGTCTGCGTGCTCGACCTCGAGGGTCGGCAGCTCCACGACGTCGTATTCACCCGCGAACACGCGAGCCATCCCCGCCTCGAGCTCGCGGCGCCCCATCGAGCTCAGGAAGCCGACGCGCCCGAAGTTCACGCCGATGACCGGGACTCCCGTTCCGAGAAAGAGCGCGAGCGCGCGCAGTACCGTCCCGTCGCCGCCGAGGACGACGGCTACGTCGGCCTCCGACACGTCGCCGACGCCCTGGACGCCGTGCTTCTCGGCCTCGTCGCCCGGGAAGACGAGCTCGACGCCGTGCTCGGCCGCGACCGCCTGCAGCCGCGCGAGCCCCGCGCCGATCTGGCCGGTCTTGCCGTGCGTCACGACTGCGGCCCGCGTCACGGTCCTACTCTGCGCGGGTGGCTTCGGCGATCCAGCGGTCGATGTCATCGGAGTCGGGAGGCGCGTCGCTCTGGATGAGATGGACGAAGAACTCCCGGTTGCCCTTGGGGCCGGGTAGACCGGAGTCTACGACTCCGACCGTCGCGCCACCCCACCCGCGCGCGGCTTCGATGACCTTTCGGAGCGCCTTCCTCCACACCTCGGGGTCGCGGACGACGCCCTTCCCGACGTCGGCGCGCTCGGCCTCGAACTGGGGCTTCACGAGGACGAGCGCCTGCCAGCCCGGTCTGGCGCCGGCGAGCACCGGAGGCAAAACCTTCGTCGCGCTGATGAAGGAGACGTCGCAGACGACAAGATCCGGTGGGAACGGGAGCTCCTGCAGCGTGCGGGCGTTCGTCCGCTCGAGGACGGTCACTCGCGGGTCGGCGCGCAGCCGCGGATGGAGCTGGCCGTAGCCGACGTCGATCGCCGCGACCCTTGCCGCGCCGGCCTGGAGCAGGCAGTCGGTGAACCCACCGGTCGAGGCGCCGATGTCCGCGGCGTCTCTGCCCGCGACGTCCATGCCGAGTGCGTCGAGAGCGTTCCGGAGCTTCTCGCCGCCTCGCGACACGTACGGGGGCGGCATGTCGACCGTGACCTCGGCGGTGTCGTCCACCTGCTGCCCGGGCTTCTCGTACCCGGGGACGCGGCCGGCCAGGACGAGCGCCTGCGCCTGGCTTCTGGTCTCCGCGAGCCCTCGCTCCACGAGCAGGGTGTCCAGCCGCTTCTTCACCGGCATTGCGTCACCGGCCCGAGGCTACTGAAGTGGCTACTGGCGCGTGAAGCGGCGGACGCCGACGAGCCGGCTTCCATAGTTGGAGCGCGCGAGCCTCACGACCTGGACGTCCGTGCCCGAGTGCGGTGCGTGCACCATCCGGCCATGGCCGAGGTAAAGGCCGACGTGCCCGAGCCCGCTGAAGACGAGCACGTCGCCGGGCTTTGCGCCGCCGCGGGACACGTGGCGGCCGGCGGACCACAGTGCGTACGAGTTGTGCGGGACGGTGACACCGAGTCGCCGGTACGCCCAGTAGACGAGCCCGGAGCAGTCGAACCCCGACATCGACGTCCCGCCCCAGCGGTACGGGACGCCGACGGCGCCGAGCGCGTACTTTGCCGCCCGCTCGCCGAGGGTCGGCCATGGCTTGGCGCGCTTCTTCGCAGCGCGCTTCACCTTCGTCCGCTTCTTGACCACTGCGGCCGCCGCAGCCTCCGAGCCGCCCGTGGCGAGGACGACGATCGGCACCGCGGTTGCGGTGACGAGAACGATCGCGGCAAGCGCGAGCACGGGCAGCAGAAGGCGGAGGCGGGTGTACAAGAGGAGAGAAAGACGGACGCGCGCGCAAGGAGGTTGGGGGAACGCGCGGCCCTGGCCGTTTCGTGAAGGTCAGATCGTAGTCACGGACGGGCCACTGTCTACCCTCAACCGGTTCGAGTCAACAGACCGGCTACGAGATCTGAAAGAACCGATGCGTCAGCGTTAAGTTCCGACAAACGCGCGTGCGCGCGCTCGGCTGCGCGGTCCGCGACTTCGCGTGCGCCCTCGGCTCCCAGGCGGCTCGAAAGGCCGTCGCCGTCGAGGATGTCGTCGACCGCCTGGAAGAGCAGACCGAGCTCGTCCCCGAAGGCGCGCCATGGCGCCTGAGCATCCTCCGGCGTCCCCGCGGCCCACAGCCCGAGGCCGACCGAGGCCGAGAAGAGGCGTCCAGTCTTGAGCCGGTGGAGATCCGTGAGGTCGGCGTCATCGCCGGTGATGTCGCGGTACTGCCCTCCGATCATCCCGAGCGTCGCCTGGGCGAGCTCGCGCGCGGGCTCCGGCCGCTCGTACGAGAGCACGAGCCGGAATGCCTCCGCGAGCAGCGCGTCGCCGGCGAGGAGCGCGACGCCTTCGCCGAACGCGATGTGGGCGCTCGGGCGGCCGCGCCGCTCGTCGTCGTCGTCGAGGGCGGGCAGGTCGTCGTGCACGAGCGAGAAGGTGTGCACCAGCTCGACGGCAGCCGCACCGGGCAGTGCGTCCTCGACGGAGCCGCCCGCCGCCTCGGCGACCGCGAGACAGAGGATCGGCCGGATCCGCTTTCCGCCCGATTCGAGTGCATAGCGCAGCGATTGCTCGAGGCCTCCGAGCTCCTTCGTCAGCGGCAGCGCGCCGAGGTACGCCTCGATCGCGTCCCGAAGCTCGTCCGCGCTACGTACCGGCATCCGCGCCGGTCGCGCCCGCGTCGGCGAGCCCCCGTGCAACGGTCAGCTCGGCCTCGATCTGCTTCGCGAGCTCGGCGAGCTCCGCGATCGTCTGGACGGCGGCCTCTGCGTCGAGGTCCTCGGCGCCCGCGAGCCGCTCGAGCTCGTCGCGGCCCGCATTCAGACGGACCAGCAGCTCCTCCGCGCGAGCGATGGCATCCTCGGCCGAGCTCATACAGCCTCGCTCGCCTGCGTCATGCCGCCTCCACTTCGCGGGCGACGCGCGCGAGGATCCCGTTGACGAGCTTTGCGGCGTCCTCGGATGCGTAGCGCTTCGCGAGCACGACGGCCTCGTTGATCGCGACTTCGGGCGGCACCGTCCCCTCCTCGAGCTCGTAGACGCCGATCCGCAGGACGTTCCGCTCGAGCGTACCCAGCCGGTCGGCGGGCCACTCGTCGGACGTCTCGGTGATGCGGCGGTCGAGCGTGTCGGCGCGCTCCGACACCGTCTCCGCGAGCGAGATGGCGAAGTCGTCCGGCGTGCCCTCGTAGAGCGACGCCAGCGGCTGCCCGGTGAGATCCCACTGGTAGAGGAGGAAGAGCGCCGTGCGGCGGCTCGCGCGCCGGCCGGTCCCTTTCATGCGGGCATCAGGGAGGGCACGCGGCCCTCGAGCTCACCGAGCGTCGACGTGGAGTACGAGCCCATGCGGAAGGGCTCGGAACGGAGGATGTCGAGCGCCACGTCCCTCGTCGTCGGAATGCCGTCCACGTCGAGTTCCTGGAGCGCACGAACCGCGCGGGCGATGGCGGCCGGACGCGTCTCGTCCCACACGATGACCTTCGCGATCATCGAGTCGTAGTAGGGCGGGATCTCGCTGCCGTCGCTCATGGCCGTGTCCACGCGCACGCCCGGCCCGAGCGGCGGCCGGAAGCGGCGCACCGTCCCCGGGGCGGGAGCGAATCCTCGCGCGGGATCCTCGGCGTTGATCCTGATCTCGATCGCGTGGCCGTGCCTCGGCGCGCGGCCAACGACCTCGAGCTCCTCCCCGGCGGCAATGCGGATCTGCTCGCGGACGATGTCGATGCCCGTGACGAGCTCGCTGACCGGGTGCTCGACCTGGAGGCGGCAGTTCACCTCGATGAAGTAGAAGCTGCCGTCCGCGCCGAGGAGAAACTCGAATGTGCCCGCGTTCCTGTAGCCGATCGAGCGGCACGCGCGCTCGACGGAGGCCTCCATCCTCTCGCGCGTGGCAGGATCGAGGGCCGCGGACGGAGACTCCTCGACGAGCTTCTGATGCCGTCGCTGGATCGAGCACTCGCGCTCGCCCAGCGTGAGCACGTTCCCGGCGGCGTCGCAGAGCACCTGGATCTCGACGTGGCGAGCCGGCGAGATCGCCTTCTCGAGGTAGAGCGTGCCGTCGCCGAATGCAGCCTGCGCCTCGGCGGCCGCCGCTGCGAATGCGCTCTCGAGCTCCGACTCGTCGGCCACGAGCCGCATCCCCTTCCCGCCGCCGCCGGCGGACGCCTTGAGCAGCACCGGAAAGCCGGCTTCGAGCGCTGCACGACGCACCTCGTCGAGCCCCGCGGCGCCGTTCGTGCCGGGAACGAGCGGGACGCCCGCGGCGCGCATCTCCTCCTTCGCGCGCACCTTGTCCCCCATTCGCTCCATGACCTCCGTCGTGGGCCCGATGAAGACGAGGTCGTTCTCCTCGCACGCCGTGACGAACGCCGGGTTCTCCGCGAGGAACCCGTAGCCCGGATGGACTGCGTCGCAGCCCGTCGTCTCGGCGGCGGCGACGACGCTCGGGATCCGGAGGTAGCTGTCGACTGCGGCGGGCGGCCCGATGCACACCGCCTGGTCGGCGAGCGACACGTGGAGCGCGTCGGCGTCGGCCGTCGAGTACACGGCGACGGCCTCGATGTCGAGCTCGCGGAGCGCACGGATCACGCGCACGGCGATCTCCCCACGGTTCGCGACGAGCACGCGGGAGAACATCGGCCTGCCCTGCCTAGACCGCTGGCGGCGTGAGCACGGGGTCGATCTCGAACAGGAGCTGCCCGAACTCGACCGGCTGCCCGTTCTCGATGTGGATCGCGCTGACCGTCCCCGCGACCTCGGACTTGAGCTCGTTGAAGAGCTTCATGGCCTCGATCAGGCACAGCGTCTGGTCGGGAAGAATCGTGTCGCCGACGTTCACGAACGCGGGCGCTCCCGGGCTCGACGCGCGGTAGAAGACCCCGACCATCGGCGACTCGACGCGGATGACCCCGTCCGCAACGCCTGTGGCGGTCTGGGACGCTGCGTCAGGGTCCAGCGCCTCGGCGCCGGCGACAGCGAGCGCTGCGCCCGGCAGGAGTGGCTCGTCCGCACGTCGCACCGACACGCGCATGCCCTCGTCCTCGATCTCGATCTCCCCGACGCCGCTCTCCTGGACGATCTTCACGAGCTCGCGAATCCGCCCCGCGCGCTCGGCGTCCGCGTCCTCGGCGATGAGCGCGGTCTCGCGCGAGTGCCGCGCACGGATCTTGCGCAGGAGCTCCTCGGCGTCGGTTCCGAACATCGCGATGAGCACGAGCTCCTCCTCGCTCGCTGCGAGGCCCTCGGCCTGCTCACGGACGTCCTCCGCGGTCAGCGGCTCCTCCTCGACCGGCGTCGGCGGCGCCAGGAGCGCGACGGCGCGCTCGACGGTCGTGTCTACCGGCTCCGGCGTCTCGCCGTACCCGCCCTGCACGAGCGAGCGGAACTCGTCGATGACGCTGCCGTAGCGCCGCGCCTCGAGCACGTGCAGAAGCGCCTGGCTCGCGAGGATCTGGCCGATCGGGGCCGCGAGCGGAGGCCAACCGGCCTCGCCGCGGACGCGACCCACCTCCTCGAGCACCTCCTCGAGCCGATCCTCGGCGCTGTGAGCGCGAAGGTGGACGTCGAGCGCTGCGACGAGCCCCGGCGGGAGGTCGTACTCCGCCGCGCGTACGGCGATGCGCGGGGCAACGGGTGAGACCGGCTCGTCCCCGATGTACTCGTCGATCACGTCGGAGGCCTCCCACAGCCGCGCGGTGTCGAGGCCGCACGAGTGCCCGAGTCCCTCGAGGGACTCGGCGAGCGACTCGCCCGACACGCGGTGCAGCGTGAGCGCGAGCGGGTAGACCGCCGTCGCGACGAGATCGGCACCTGCCTCCACCGCCGCGAGCGCGCCCGCGAGCCCCGTCCCGGCGGCGCCCTGGACGTAGAAGCCGACCGGAAGCCCGCTCGCCTCCTTTATCCGCGCCACGAGCTCCTGCGCCCGGTGCGGGAAGAGCGCGCCCGTCGGGTCGTTCACGATCACGCGCGTCGCTCCGAGCTCGGGCAGCTTTCTCGCCTGCTCCACGAGGGTGTCGGTCTCGCCCGTTCGTCCCGGGCTGTACACGAGCCCGGCGTGGAAGGCCCCGCCCGCGCTCGTGATCGCGTGGCCCGCCTCACGGAGGTTCGAGACGTCGTTCAGCGGGTCGTGGAGCCGGAAGACCTCGATGCCGTTCTCGGCCGCGCACGCGACGAACCGGGAGACGATGTCGCCGCCGACCGGCTGCGACCCGACGAGGAAGCGTCCGCGAAGCGCGATCCCGAGCGGCGTCGAGACACGCGCCTTGATCGCACGGATCCGCTCCCACGGAGTCCCGGCACGCCGGCGGACGGTCGCGTCGAAAACACCGCCGCCCGAGATCTCGAGACACGCGAACCCGGCCTGGTCGAGGATCTCCGCCACACGCAGGATCTCGGCGCTCGGCAGGGCGCCCGCGAGGGGCTCCTGCGAGAGGAGGCGAACCGTCGTGTCGACGAGCTTTGGCACGACCGTGGACCTTAGCGACCGACTCGAGCAGGCGAGTCCGCGCGCGCGTTCAGGCGCGGGAGATGTACCGGCCGTCGCGCGGGTCGACCTTGACGCGCTCTCCGGTACCCACGAAGAGCGGCACCTGGACGACGGCGCCGGTCTCGAGCTTCGCCGGCTTCGTCACGTTGGAGACCGTGTCGCCGCGCACCGCGGGCTCCGTGTCCGCGACCGTGAGCTCCACGGAGGCGGGCATCTGGAGGCCAGCCGGCTTGCCGTCGACGGCGAGCATTTGCACCGAGCTGGAGGGCGCGAGAAACGGGAGGGCGTCAGCGACCTCCGCATGCGGGAGCCCGAACTGGTCGTACGTCTCCTGGTCCATGAAGTGCGCCTCGGACCCGTCGTCGTACAGATACTGAACGGTCTTGACCTCGGTGTGGACGCGGGCGAATCGCTCCCCCGCTCTGAAGGTCTTGTCGACGACCGCACCGGTGTCGAGGCCCTTGAGCTTCGTGCGTACGAACGCCCCGCCCTTGCCGGGCTTCACGTGCTGGAACTCGACGATGCGCCAGACGTCACCGTCGACCTCGATGTGCATCCCGTTGCGGAACTGGTTCGTGTTGACCGTCTCGGCCATGCGCCGGTGAAGGGTAGCGGCGCGCGGGAGCCGACCATGCCGACCTCAGTCGACCGTCATCAGCTCCTTCGTGAACTGCGTGAGCCGCTCGGCGCCGTCCGCGCTGACCGTCACGAGGTCCTCGATCCGCACTCCGCCCACGCCCGGGAGGTAGATACCCGGCTCGACCGACACGACGTTCCCCGGCTCGAGCACGTCGGTGGACTCCGGGCGCAGGACCGGGGCTTCGTGGATCTGGATACCGACCCCGTGCCCGAGGCCGTGGCCGTACGCCTCGCCGAGCCCTGCCTCCGCGATCGCGACGCGCGACGCCGCATCGGCGTCGCGTCCCGACACGCCGGGCCCGACCGCCGCCAGGCCGGCGAGCTGGGCGTCGAGGCACAGTGCGTAGAGCTCTTGCAGCCGGTCCGAGATCTCGCCGACCGCGAATGTGCGCGTGCAGTCCGAGCAGTAGCCGTCGACGGTGCAGCCGGCGTCGACGATGACGAGGACGCCCGTGGAGATCGGCTCATCACCCGGGATTGCGTGCGGGGTCGTTCCCGTCTCCCCCGCGGCGACGACTACCGGGAAGGCGAGACCGCCCGCGCCCGCGTCGCGGAACGCGCGCTCGACCCACCAGGCGAGCTCGCGCTCCGTGCGGCCGGAGAAGCGCTCTTGCGCGAGCGCCGCGAAGACCTCGTCGGAGAGCGCGCCGGCGCGGCGAATGGTCTCGAGCTCGTTGTCGTCCTTCACGGCACGGATCGACTCGACGAGGCCCGCCGTCGGGACGGCGTCGACGCCCGCCTCCTGCAGAAGCCGGAACCCGACGTACGGCAGGTTCGCCTCCTCGAACGCGATTCGACGACCGGAGACGTGCTCGGCGACGCCGACGAGGAGGTTGCGCTGCGTCTCGACGAACTCGACGCCCTCGACGGCGCGCCCGCGCGCCGCGTAGCGGAAGTCCGCGAACAACGTCGCACTTGCGTCCGGCTCGACGAGGAGCGCAGAGTTCGAGCTGTCGAGGCCGGTCAGATAGCGCACGTTTGCCTGCCCGGCCTGGATGTACGGCGGGCCGGCGACGAGGAGCGGCTGCTCGAGGAGCGCTGCGAGCCGCTCGATCCGCGTCACGTTCCCTCCTGGGCGGCGAGGAACTCGAGCGCCTCGCGGTATCCCTCGGGCCCCTTGCCGATGATTCGCTTCGTCACGAGCCCCTCGAGGACCGAGAAACGCCGCCACTCCTCGCGCTCCTCGATGTTGGAGAGATGCACCTCGACGACGGGGACGCTGAACAGCTCCGCCGCGTCGTGGATCGCCCAGGAGTAGTGCGACCACGCCCCGGGGTTGACGATGACGCCGTCCGCCCAGTCCAGCGCGTCGTGACACCAGTCGACGAACTCGCCCTCGTGGTTCGTCTGCCGGCAGCGCACTGTGCAGCCGATCGCGTTCGCCCACTGGTAGATCCGGGTCTCGAGCTCGGACAACGTCAGCCCGCCGTAGAGCTCCGGATCGCGCCGGTCGAGCGCGTCGAGGTTGACGCCGTTCAGGACGACGACACGCATGGCGCGACCCTACGCGATCAGCTCGTCGAGAGCCGCGCGGACATCGTCGGCGGGAAGCTCGACGTTCCAGCGTGGCTTCCCCGGTGCGTCGAGCAGCACGAGCCGGGGCGAGCCGCCGACGTTCTTCTTGTCGCGCGCCAGCGCGGACCACGCTGCATCCCGGTCGACCGAGACCTTCTCGGGTCGAAGGACATCGGATACGAGCGCGACCTCGCCCTCGAGGCCCGAGAGGCGGAGCGCCGCGAGCAGGCCGAGCGCGACCGCGCGCCCGTGCGGGAGCCCGTACCCGGACGAGGCCTCGAGCGCGTGCGCGAACGTGTGACCGAGGTTGAGCTGCATCCGCTCGGCCCGGTCGTGCGGATCGCGGAGGCAGACCGCCGCCTTGAACGCGGCACACCGCCGAACCTGCTCGCTTCGCGGGAGCTCCCAGACTGCCTCGCCGGCGAGGAGCCCCGTCTTCACGACCTCGGCGAGCCCGTTCGTGATCTCGGCCGGCGGCAGCGTCTGCAGCACGTCGGGGTCCGCGACGACGCGCACCGGCCAGTGGAACGCGCCGACGAGGTTCTTCCCCTCCGAAATGTCGATGCCGGTCTTGCCGCCGAGCGCCGCGTCGACCTGCGCAACGAGCGTCGTGGGTACCGGCGCCCAGCGGACGCTCCGCATGTACGTCGCCGCGACGAAGCCGGTCAGGTCGATCGTCGAGCCGCCGCCGAGCGCGACGAGCGTGCCACCGCGGTCGAGGCGGAGAGCCGACCAGAGCCGCTCCGCCTCCGCAACCGACTTGGCCCGTTCACCCGTCGGTACCGCGTGCTCGGACGCGAGCCGGTCGCCGAGGGCGGCGCGCACGCTAACCCCGTGGAGCCCGGCCACCGTGCTGTCCGCGACGAGCGCGACCGGACCGTCTCCCGGGACCGCGTCCCCGAGCCGGTCGAGAGCGCCCTCCCCCACCTCGACGCCCGCGGCGGCCAGCACGGCGCCGGCGAGATCCGATGCGCGCGCGTCCGCGACCTGCTCGTACACCGGCCGTCGCTCCTCGTAAAGCGCCCGGAAGCGCGTCTCGTCCCGTGCGAGCGGCCGGTCGCTCCCGGCGACGCGCTCCCAGGCGACGTCGACCCGGGTGTCGAGCAGCACCGTGAACGCCGTCTCCCCGAGCGCCGCCCGTGTTCGCTCCGAGCCGAGCGCGCCCCCGCCGAGCTCGACGACCGCGAGCTCTCGCCGTCCGAGGACTTCGGCCGCCCCGTCCTCCTCGAGCGCGCGGAACGCAGCCTCGCCCTCCTCGTCGAAGATCTCCGCGATCGCGCGTCCGGTGCGACGCTCGACGACGTCGTCGACGGCGACGAACGGGCGCCCGAGACGCTCCGCGAGCTGCGGTCCGAGTGTGGACTTGCCCGCGCCCATGAAGCCGACGAGCGCGACGTGCCGGTCGAGCGCGGTCAAGGCGCGTTCTCGGGGTCGATGCGCGCGAGGTACGCACGGTGAGCCCCGACGAAGTCCTCGAGTGCGTCGCCACCGAACTTCTCGCGGGCGGCGCGGGCGAGCTCCCACGCGACGGCCGCCTCGGCGACCACGGCGAGCGCCTCGACCGCCTGGACGTCGCTCCGCTCGACGAGCGCCTGCGCCGGTTCGCCGGTCGCCAGGTCGACGGATGCCAGTGGGCGCATGAGGGTCGGCAGCGGCTTCATCCCGGCGCGGACTACGATCGGCTCGCCGTTCGAGACCCCGGCCTCGATGCCGCCCGCGCGATTCGTCGTGCGGCGTCTGCCCGGGTCGATCTCGTCGTGTGCCCCGGATCCACGGCGGCGGGCGAGGTCGAACCCGTCCCCGATCTCGACCCCCTTCACGGCCTGGATCCCCATGAGCGCCGCCGCGAGCCGTGCGTCGAGCCGCGTGCGCTTCTCGGCGTACGACCCGAGGCCCGGCGGGACACCGGTTGCGACGACCTCGACGACGCCACCGAGGGTGTCCCGGTCGGCCCTCGCCGCGTCGGTCGCCTCGCGCATCCCGTCGTCGTCGGTGGCGCCGCCGATCTCGAGCACCCTCCCGGCCACCGAGACGCCGATCGCGTCCAAGAGCGCCTTTGCGACCGCCCCGGCGGCGACGTGGCTCGCGGTCTGGCGGGCGCTCGCGCGCTCGAGTGCGTTGCGGACGTCCGTGTGGCCGTACTTCAGGACTCCGGCGAGGTCGGCATGCCCAGGGCGCGGCAGGGTGACCGGCTGCGTTCCCTTGCCGGTTGGCTCGCCCTCGGGCGGCCAGGGGCTCATCCCCCAGGTCCAGTTCTTGTGGTCGCGGTTGCGGATGACGAGCGCAAGCGGCGTCCCCAGCGTCATGCCGTGACGCAGCCCCGCGACGACCTCCACCTCGTCGCCCTCGAGCTTCTGCCTCGGGCTCCGCCCGTAGCCTTCGCGCCGCCGCGCAAGGTCGGAGTCGATCGCGGCGCGCTCGACGCGAAGCCCTGCGGGAAGACCGGTGAGGATCGCGACGAGCGCCGGGCCGTGCGACTCGCCGGCTGTGACCAGGTCGAGCGTCATCGCGTCAAGCCTAGAGGCCCAAGTGTCAATGTGTTACTTGGCCTCGACTGCGGCGCGCATGACGTCCACGGGGGCGGGAACGCCTGTCCAGAGCTCGAACGAAGCGGCTCCCTGCGCGACGAGGACGTCGAGGCCGGTCACGACCCGTGCGCCCGCCGCCCGTGCGGCCGCGGCGGTGGCCGTCTCCGGGTACGGGAGGTCCACGAGGGTCTGGCCGGCCCCGAGCTGGACCAGAACCTCGTCGCGGGCGGCGGTCGCGTTGACGACCAGGTCGGCATCGTCCGCGGCCGGTGGCCACTCCGCGCGGCGCGAGTACCGGCGCGCGTGCGGGAGCGCCTCGAGGAACGCCTGCGCGGCGCCGCCGTCGCCGAGCACGACCGGCCGCACGCTCTCGAGGCCTTCGAGGATCGCGGCGTCCGTGCTTCGACCCTCCACGTGCCCGTCCCGCACGAGCAGCGTGTTCACGGAGGGCTCCTCGGCCCCGCACAGCAGGGCGACGGCGAGCTTGTGCGGCGCCGTCACGTTCGCACCGACGAAGCCGAGCGAGGCCAGGCCCTCGACGGCGCCGGCGAGCCGCTCCGGCGGCGTCGGCAACGGCACGTAGGCCCAGTCGAGGCCGAGCTCCGCGAACGCGGCGTTGTGCATCCGGGGCGAGAGCGAGTGCTCGACCGGCCAGCCGAGGATGCCCACGAGGCGTGTGGATCCGCCGATGCGCGTCACGGCGGGAGTATCGCGTCGGCGTCGACTACCTGATGGGCAGGCGGCCGCTCGCAGTGAGCTGCTTGATCTGGCTCAGCGAGTAGGGGCCGGTCTCGAGGAGCGTGAACGTCTTCAGGTTGCTCCCTACGCAGCCGACCTTCCCCACGCTGTCCGTGGCGCAGGCGTTGAAGCCCCTGAGCGGAGGCCTGATGACGCCACCCGCCGTCCTCCGGCCGGCCGGGTACTTCTTCAGGAGGTAGGTCGAGGCCGCCTTCGGCTGGCACGCCACGCCGGTCGCGAACGCAGTCCATGACCTTCCCGCCACCGTCCGAGACACGCCCGCGGCGCGCGCGACGGACGCAGGCAGCGACCACTTCGCGTACGGGCCCTGCAGCTGGTAGCAGACCGTCGTCGCCGTCGGCGCTGCAGTGGATGCGGCGCTCAGGCCGGCAAGCACGCCGACAGCCACGAGAAGCGCAAGTCCTGCACGCATTGTCAACCCCTTCCCCCGTTCGATTGCCGATGCATGGTGCCAGCTGGACGGCGGCGTCAGCAGCCGCCGTACCCGTACTCGAGCGACTTCTGGCAGAACTCGGACTCGCTCGCCGTGAAGAAGTGGTGCACGCCGTCGGGCTTGCGGACGAAGTAGAGGTAGTCGACGCTCGCCGGCCGAGCCGCTGCCTTCATCGAGGCGAGCCCGGGATTGGAGATCGGGGTCGGAGGGAGGCCGAGGCGCTTCCGCGTGTTGTACGGGTTGTCGCTCTCGATGTCCGACTTCTTGAGCGGCTCCGTCCCCGGCACGTTGCGCCCGTACCGGATCGTCGCGTCGATCCCGAGCGTCATGCGGTTCCGCAGGCGGTTGTAGATCACCGCGCCGACGAGCTTGCGCTCCTCCGGCGCGACGGTCTCCTTCTCGATCATCGACGCGATGATCAGGACGTCGTAGGGCGTCAGGTTCTTCGACTTCGCGTAGCGGAGGTTCACCTTCCGCCACTGCCTGCGGAAGTGCGCGAGCTGGTCCGAGACGAGCTTCTTCGCGGCCGTTTTCTCCGTGAACTCGTACGTCGCCGGGAAGAGGAAGCCCTCGATCCGGTCGCCCGGCCAATCCTTACGGAACTCTGCGGGCGGGACCGCCGCAGCAGTGGCCTGCAGGTAGCCGATGCGCGTCAGGCGCGGGGTGACGTGCCGCTTGGAGATCGCGATGTCGCGTACCGCGTCGACACGGTCGGCCATCTCGCGGCGCGTAAAGCCCTCCGGAAAGATGATCCTGAGGATCTGGAGCTGCGCGACCGGCGCCGGAGGCGGCGGATCCTCTTCGCCCCGGACGAGGGCGGCACCAGCCCAGGCCGCCCCCGCGAGCGCCACGACCACGATCACCGCGAAGACCGCTCGACGAGCCCAGACGCGGCCGCGGCCCGGCCGGTGACGCCGCGGCGGTGTCAGCTCTCCGGTGTGCTCTTCCATGCCAAGTAGCTGCCGAGCAGGTGTGCCGCCGCACGCGCGTCCTCGGGGAGATCTCCCGGAACCCGAGCCGCGAGGGCAGTCGTGAAGCGCTCATCGTACGTCTCGACCGGGACGTCGAGCGCGTCCTCGAGGGCCTGCACGAACACCGCCGTCTCCTCGGCTTGGCTGCCGTGCTCGCCGCGGGGGGTGAGCGGAAGGCCGACGACGACGAGCTCGGCGCCCTGATCCGCGACGATCGCGCGGATCTCGGAGACACCAGCCGGCGTTGCCGCGCGCTCCACGACGCCCAGCGGCGTGGCGATGGTGCCCGTCGGGTCGGAGACGGCGACGCCGGTGCGAGCGGCGCCGTAGTCCAGCGCGACGATCCTCACTGGAGAGCGCCGACGATGAGGCGCTCGGCCTCTGCGAGTGCGTCCGGCAGCTTCTCCGGGTCCGAGCCTCCCGCCCGTGCCATCGTCGGCCTGCCGCCGCCTCCCCCGCCGACGATCGCAGCTGCCTGCTTCACGACGTCCGAGGCGCTTACACGCTCGGCCACGCCGGGATCGAAGTTCGCCACGAGGTGGACCGACCCGTCCTCGCGCGACCCGAGGACGACCGCCGCGGGTGCGTGCCGCTGCTTGAACGTGTCCGAGAGATCGAGGAGCGCATCGGCATCGAAGCCGTCGACCGACTGCACGATGACGTTCACGCCGTTCTCGACGCGCACGGACGCGTCCGGTGCCTCCGTCGCCGGGGCGGCGGGAGCAGGCCGCTTCTTCGCCTCCTTGCGGAGGCTCTCGATCTCGGCGCGAAGCTCGGCGGTCTCGCGCGAGCGGGCGTCGAGGAGCGCCCACGCCTCGCCGGACGTAACCGCCTCGATGCGCCGCACACCGGACCCGACCGAGCCCTCGGAGAGGACGACGAACGGCCCGATCTCGGCCGTCGACCTCACGTGCGTGCCGCCGCAGAGCTCGGTCGAGAAACCCGGGATCTCGACCACGCGGACGATATCTCCGTACTTCTCGCCGAAGAGCATCATCGCGCCGAGCCGGCGAGCCTCCTCGATCGGTGTCTCGAAGACGTGCACCGGGAGGTTCTGGAAGACCTTCTCGTTCACGATCTGCTCGACCCGCTCCCGTTCCTCGGCCGTGAGCGCGTGCTCGTGCGTGAAGTCGAAGCGCAGCTTGTCGGGGCGCACGGCCGAGCCCGCCTGGCGCACGTGGTCGCCGAGCGTGTCCCGCAGCGCCTGGTGGAGCACGTGCGTCGCGGTGTGGTTCGCCATCGTCGGAAAGCGCACGTTCCAGGGGACTACGGCATGTACACGGGCACCCTCGGAGAAGCCCTCGCCGCGGAAGAGCAGAGCCTGGTCGTCGCCGAACCGGTACGCCTCGACGAGCTCGGCGCGGGTCCCGGAATCGTCGTCGAGCTCGATCCACCCGCGGTCGCTGACCTGGCCGCCACCGGACGCGTAGAACGGCGACTCGCGCAGCTTCGCGAGGAAGGCGCCGTCGTCGAGCCTCTCGAGCGCGCCGATCTGCGTGAGGACGTCCGTCTTCGCGTAGCCGACGAACTCCGTCTCGAAGCCCGCCGCACGCGTGAACTCCGCGGCGCGCTGGACGTCTCCTTCGACCCCCGCGCGGGAAACCTCACGGTGCCGCTCCATCTCGGCGTGGTAGCCGTCGACGTCGACGGCGCGGCCGCGCTCCTCGGCGAGCTCGACCGTGAGCTCGAGTGGGAACCCGTACGTCGCGGCGAGCGTGAACGCGTCCTCGCCGGAGATGGCGCCCTTCTCCGCGCGCTCGTCGAAGAGCCTCATGCCGCGATCGAGCGTCTCCTGGAAACGCTCTTCCTCCGTCCGGACCACCTCCGCGATCTCGTCTGCTCGCTCCTGGAGCTCCGGGTAGGCGTGCCCCATCTGCTCGACGACGACTCCGGTCAGCGGATGAAGAGCGGCGAGGCCGATGCGCTGCGCCTGGATCACTGCGCGGCGGATGATCCGGCGGAGGACGTACCCACGGCTCTCGTTGGACGGGGTCACGCCGTCGGCGACGAGGAACGTCATCCCGCGCCCGTGGTCGGCGAGGATCCGGTGCGCCTTCGTGGAGACATCCGAGTCGCCGTAGGCCACGCCCGACTCGGTCTCGATCCACGCCATGATCCGCTGGTAGCCGTCGTTCTCGTACACCGTGCGGACGTCTTGCAGGATCGCGGCTCCGCGCTCGAGCCCGAGTCCCGTGTCGATGTTCTGCTTGGGCAGTGGCGTCAGCGTCCCGTCGGGATGTTGTTCGTACGCCATGAAGACGAGGTTCCAGAACTCGAGGAACCGGTGGCAGCGCGGGCACGCGGGTGCGCAGTCCGGCTCGCCGCAGCCGTGCTCCTCACCCCAGTCCCAGTAGATCTCGGAGTCCGGCCCACACGGACCGGGCCCGCCCACCGACCAGAAGTTCTCGGAGGTCGGAAGTAGGACGATGCGCTCGGGCGGCATGCCGATCCCGGTCCAGAGCTCGATCGCGTCGGTATCGGGCCCGAGCTTCAGCTGCGGGTCACCGGCGTGCACGGTGACCCAGACGCGGTCCCAGTCGAGCTGCATGCGCTCCTGGATGAACTCCGTCGCGAACGCGATTGCGCCCTCCTTGAAGTACTGGCCGAACGAGAAGTTTCCGAGCATCTCGAAGAACGTCAGGTGGTGGCCGTCGAGCCCGACCTCGTCGATGTCGACGGTTCGGAAGCACTTCTGCGAGGTCGTCGTGAACGGCGCCGGCGGTGGCTCGAGACCGAGGAAGTAGGGCATCTGCGGCTGCATGCCCGCGGTCGTGAGAAGGCTCGACTGGTCATCGGCGCGCGGGACCAACGACGCCGACGGCACGCGCAGATGGCCCTTCTCCTCGAAGAACGACAGGAAGCCCTCACGGAGCTCGTCGGACGTGCGCATGCAGGGATTCTACGAGCGCCTGTTGGCCGTCCTGCCGCGGGCTACGCGGCGGGCGGCACGTCCGGATCGGAAGTCGTCGCGTCCGCGCTCGGCCACGGGGCCGGAGCCGGATCTGCAGCGGTGCCGGCCCGCCGCAGCTCCTCGTCGAGCTCAGCCTCGCGACGGCGTGCAGCCTCCTTCGCGACGTTCATCGCCTCGCCCGGGCTGCGCCGGGAGCGGAACGCCGAGAGCCCGTGCGAGATCGCGGCCGACAGCCCGGTCACCTTCTTCACCGGGGTCGTGATCGCTGTCGAGACCGCGCGCACGGCCGTATCGGCGCTCTCGGCCATCGACACCGCGCTGTCCGTGACGGTGTCCAGCTTGTCCAGCTCGCGGTTCACGCGGTCGACCGTCCCACCCGATTTCTCGATGACCGGCAGCAGCTCGCGCTCCGTTCCCCGGATGAAGGAGGACAGTCGCTGAAACGTCCCGCCCAGGCGGAACAGCATGTAGGCCAGCCCGACCCCGCTCAGGACGAAGAAGAACGCGAGCGCGTAGTCGAGAACGTCTCCGGCGGTCGACGCGACGACGGTCATCGACCGGGATCCTAGACGCTTTGGTTCTCTACGAAACGCCGGTGACGACGCCCGCGCCGACAACGACGTCGTCGTCG
The DNA here is from genome assembly GCA_963815895.1 of uncultured Actinomycetes bacterium. Lineage (GTDB taxonomy): Bacteria > Actinomycetota > Thermoleophilia > Gaiellales > Gaiellaceae > GMQP-bins7. The sequence continues at coordinate 565,060 of CAWFIP010000003.1, forward strand.
TAGAGCACCGCGACCTGCCCCGTCGCGACGCCGTACGCCTCCTGCTCGAGGTCGAGCGCGAAACCGCCGTTCGCCTCGCGGACCTCGGTTGCCACCGGCGCCGAGCGGTAGCGGAGCTTCACGTCGGCCCTCGAGACGGGCGCGTAGAGCGCCCCGTCCGCCTCGACGCGGCGGACCGCGAGCGACTCACGCGGGCCGACGACGACGGCGTTGGCGGAGCGGTCGGTGCGAACCACGTAGAGCGGACGCGCCGCCGCGACACCCACGCCGCGCCGCTGCCCGGGCGTGTAGCGCCAGTAGCCGTCGTGCCCGCCCAAGCGCTCGCCGTCCTCGTCCACGACGTCGCCGGACTCCGGCGCGAGGCCCTGCCGTTCGAGGAAGCTCCGGTAGTCGTCGCCCGCGAGGAAGCACGCCTCCTGGCTCTCCCGCCGCCCCGCTGCGGCCAGGCCCGCGGCCCTCGCCTCCGCGCGCGTCTCCTCCTTCGTCTGGTCGCCCAGCGGAAACGCGACGCGCTCGAGCACCTCGGGCCGGACGGTCGCGAGCATGTAGGACTGGTCCTTCTCCGGGTCGCGGCCGCGCGCGAGCAGGCGCATCCCGTCGCGCTCGACGATGCGGGCGTAGTGCCCGGTCCACAGCTTCCCCGCGCCCGCGCGGGACGCGAACTCGAGCAGCGCGTCGAAGCGGAAGGCGCCGTTGCACCTGGTGCACGGGTTCGGCGTGTCGCCGTCGCGATAGGCGTCGACGAACGGCGAGACGACCTCGGCCCGGAACTCCTCGCGCAGGTCGAGCGTCACGTGCGGAAGGCCGAGCGCGTGGCACGTCGCGCGTGCAGCGGCGACCGCAGCGGGCGAGCAGCAGGCGCGCTCGGCGCTCGGGCCTGCGGGGTCCTGCCAGAGACGGAGCGTCACGCCGATCGCCCCGGGTCCCGCGCGGTGCAGCGCGACGGCGCTGTCCACGCCGCCGCTCATCGCGACGGCGATCCGCTCCGGGTCGGAGCCGGCGACAAAGACCTGGCCGAGCGCCGAGGCGAGGGCCTCGACCACCAGCGGCTCACCCGACACCCGAGCCGCCTCGAGCAGCGTCAGCCCTGCGAGCGGCCGCTCGAGCCCGTCGGCGTCGCTTTCGACGATCCGATCGCCCTCGACGGCGAGCCGAATCCCGGCCCACTTGCCGTTCTGCGTTGCGTCTCCGAAGATCTCCCGCGCCACTCGCTCAGGCTAGCGCTGCGCAGACGTGCTCCACCCTGCCGATGAAGCGACGGCCATTGCGAACCTGGCATGCCAGGTGGGTGCCGTGCGGGGCGTCGGCAACGCCTATCCCCGACGCCGGCTCCCTTTCCGTGAATGTTGGTTCACGTAGAAGCCGAAGCCACGCACAGGGTCGAGCGCAGGCCATCCTACCCGGTCGCCTCGACGGCGAAGCGCCAGTCGATCTCCTCCGTCTCGTCCCGGCCGAGCCCGAGCATCCGGGCGAGCGCGGCCGTGAGCTCGATCTGACGGCCGGGCTCGACCAGCGTGTTGTCGATCACCTCGGTCAACACCTGCGTCCCGTTGTGCCGGAGCACGAGCTTCGCGCCGCACGGGAGCACGGGATGCGTCACGCCGAGCGATCTCCCGGTGAGGATCTGCCCGCAGGTCGTCCGCTGCGCGTCGCCCACCGGGCCGCGCGAGCCGGCGAACGCGTGATTCCAGCCGCCCGGCGCGACCGCGCTCGTAAGCGCGGCCGACGTCGTGTCCGTCCCGCGCTGCTCGCCGACCGCGAGTGCGACGACGCCGCAGAGCAGTGCGACCGCCGCGAGCAGCACGAGATGCTCGCCGAGCGAGCCCTGCATCACCCCTGCTCCACCGGCTGCGGCTCGACGACGCGGATGCCGAGCTCCTCGAGCTGCTCGTGTGAGATCTCGGACGGTGCCCCGCTCATCGGGTCCAACCCGGCCTGGTTCTTGGGGAACGCGATCACGTCTCGGAGGTTCGCCTCGTCGGCGACGACCATGAGCATGCGGTCGATCCCGAAGGCGATCCCACCGTGCGGGGGCGCGCCCATGGCGAGCGCGTCGAGCAGGAAGCCGAACTTCGCGCGCTGTTCCTCGGCCGAGAGCTGGAGAACGTCGAAGACCCGCGACTGGAGCTCGGGCTCGTGCACTCGCAGTGAGCCGCCGCCGATCTCGTTGCCGTTCACGACGAGGTCGTACGCGAGCGCGCGTGCAGCCGCCGGGTCGCCCTCGAAGCCGTCCTCCCACTCCGGCGTGGGACGCGTGAAGGGATGGTGGACGGCCGCCCAGCGCTTGTCCTCCTCGGACCAGTCGAACATCGGGAAGTCCGTGATCCACACGAACTCGAACGTGCCCGTCTCGATCAGCTCGAGCTCGCGCGCGAGGTGCTCGCGCAGGGCGCCGAGCACGCGCGCCACCTGCGCAGGCTCGCCGGCACCGAAGAGCACGGTCGAGCCGGGCTCGCTGCGGAATGCCTCGAGCTCGGCCTCGGAGAGGAACTTCGCGATCGGGGATCGGACGTCGCCGCTCTCGTCGTAGACGAGGTACGCGAGGCCTCTCGCACCCCACTCCTTCGCGAACGCCTCGAGCCGGTCGAGCTCGGCACGCGAGAACGCCTTGGGGGCTCGCAGGTAGCGCACGGCCGGCGCGTTCCCGAACACGCCGAACTCGGATCCCCGCGTGAGCTCGGTGGCGTCCTCGATCTCGAGGGCGTAGCGGAGGTCGGGCTTGTCGGAGCCGTAGCGGAGCATCGCCTCGTCGTACGTCATGCGCCGGAACGGCGGCGACACCTCGTGCCCTCTGCACTCGCGCCACACCTCCCCGACCATCTCCTCCATCAGGCCGAGGATGAACTCGACGTCCGGAAACGCCATCTCGACGTCCAGCTGGGTGATCTCCTGGACGCGATCCGCGCGCAGGTCCTCGTCCCGGAAGCAGATGGCGATCTGGTAGTAGCGGTCGAAGCCGGCGATGACGAGCAGCTGCTTCAGGATCTGCGGGCTCTGTGGGAGCGCGAAGAACCGTCCTCGCTGGAGCCGGCTCGGGACGACGAAGTCGCGTGCGCCCTCCGGTGTGGGCTTGAAGAGGATCGGCGTCTGGATGTCGAGGAAGCCGTGCGCTTCCATGACCCGGCGAATCGTCGCCACCAGCCGCGCCCGCAGCACGATGTTCCGCTGGAGCTTGTCCCGGCGCAGGTCGAGCCAGCGGTAACGCAACCGGAGCGTCTCGTCGACGCCTTCGTCGTCGAGCTGGAACGGCAGCGTCGTCGACCGCGACACGATCTCGAGCTCGTCCACCTGGAGCTCGACCTCGCCCGTGTCCATCTTCGAGTTCACGGTCTCGGGCGAGCGCGCGACCACCTCCCCGCGCCCCCGCAGGACGAACTCGTTGCGGATGTCCTTCGCGATCTCCGCCGCGGCGGGCGAGCGCTCGGGGTTCACGACGAGCTGCATGACGCCGGAACGGTCGCGAAGGTCGACGAAGACGAGGCCGCCGTGGTCGCGGCGACGAGCGGCCCAGCCGGAGAGCGTCAGCGTCTTCCCGACGTCCGCGGCCCGCGGCTCGCCGCACATGAGGTCGCGCCACTCGCTCATCCGAGAAGTCTGCCGACGATCTCGGCGTGCGGGATCGCCTCGTCCGCCGCCCCGGCGCGGCGCAGCGTCGCGGTCTCCGGCCCGACGATGACGGTCGTCGACGCCCCGAGGCGGCCCGCCTGGGTCAGCTGCCCCTTCACCGACCGTCCCGCGTAGTCCGTGTCCGCTGCGATGCCGCGCTTGTGCAGCCCCGAGAGCCAGGACGCGACCTCGAGCCGCGGCGCGCCGTCTTCGAGCACGAAGAAGACGTCGACGCTCGGCGTGTCCGCGGTGACACCGGCATCCTCGAGCGCGAGCAGGAGCCGCTCGATTCCCGCGCCGAAGCCGACGCCGGGCGTCGGAGGACCGCCGATCTCCTCGACGAGCCCGTCGTACCGGCCCCCGCCGGAGAGCGTGCTCTGCGCTCCCTCATCCGGCCCGCTGAACTCCCACGTCGTCCGCGTGTAGTAATCGAGCCCGCGGACGAGCGTCGGCACGAGGTCGTACGCGACGCCGTACGCGTCGAGGTGCGCACGAACTGCGGCTAAGTGCTCGCGGCACGCGTCGCAGAGCGAGTCCCCGATCGTTGGCGCCTCCTCGAGCGCCGCGCGGACCGCGTCCGGCTTCGCCTCGATGTTGTCGAAGACGCGCAACGGGCTCGTCGCGGCCTTCTCCTGCGTTGCGTCGTCGAGGCGGCCCAGGTTCCCGTCCAGCCACTCGCGGAGGCGTGTGACGTACGCGGGACGGCACTCCTTGCAGCCGATCGAGTTGAGCGCCAGACGGAACTCCGTGATCCCGAGCCGTCCGAGCAGAGCGTGGTAGAGCTCGATCACCTCGGCGTCGATCGCCGGGTCGTCGGTCCCGATCGCTTCGACCGACAGCTGCCAGTGCTCCCGGTAGCGGCCGCGCTGCGGCGCCGAATACCGGTACATGGGCGCGACCGTGTAGAGCTTGACCGGCTGTGGCTCGCGATGGAGGCCGTGCTCGACGTATGCGCGGCAGATCGGCGCCGTCGCCTCGGGACGCAGCGTCAGCGAGCGCCCGTTCCGGTCCTCGAACGTGTACATCTCCTTCTGGACGACGTCGGAGCCTGCTCCCGACGTGCGTTCGAAGAGCGCCGTGTCCTCGAACACCGGCGTGACGATGGGCCGGTAGCCGTAGACGTCGCAGAGCGCCTCGGCCTCCGTGACGACGCGGCGCCAGAGGGGCTGCTCGGCGGGCAGGACGTCGTGGGTGCCGCGGGGCCGCTCGACCTTCGGCCCGCGCGTCACCTCTGCCGCTCCGCGCGCAGGTCGGCGAGGAATGGGTTGCGATCGAGCTCGGCACCGAGCGTCGTCGCGGGACCGTGACCGGGGTAGACCACCGTCTCGGGCGGATACGCGTCGAGGAGCGACCGGATCGACCCGATCAGCGTCTCCCAGTCGGCTCCCGGCAGATCCGTGCGTCCGACGGAACCGGCGAACAGCACGTCTCCGGCGAACAGGCTCCCGTCCGCGTAGTAGGCGAGGTGCGCGGGAGAGTGCCCCGGCACGGACACGACGTCGAACGTGCTCCCCGCGACCTCGATGGACTCGCCTCCGTCGAGGAGCACGTCGGGCGTGTACGGCCGCAGCCCGACCTCCGCCGGAGCGAACGCGGCGCTCTCGAGGAGCTCGCGCTCCCCGGCGGCCATGTACACGGGCGCGCCCGTTCCCTCCGCGAGGTCGGCGACACCGAGCAGGTGATCCCAGTGGCCGTGCGTCACGAGGATCGCGGCGCAGCTCGTGCCCATCCGTGCGAGGAGCAGGCGTAGCTCGGTCGCGTCTCCGCTCGGGTCGACGACCGCCGCCTCGTCGGCACTCGAGCTCGCGCGCACGACGTAGCAGTTCGTCCCGAGCGGGCCCAGCGACAGCTGTTCGACGAGGAGCGCCACGTGCCCGCTCCCTCAGCCCCCGCGTCGCCCGGCTGTCCCCTCCTGGCGATCCTGGCGCTTCTTGTACGAGCGCCAGAAGATCGAGTCCAGGAAGTAGCTGAACGGAATGAAGATCGCGACGATGGTGCCGGCCTGGATGACCTGGCTCGCGAGCGACACGTCGCTCGAGAGCAGCATCACCACGAGGAACATGACGGGAGCGAAGATCGCGGCGCGCTTTAGCGTCCGGTTCCAGGAGGGCGGCTGCACCTCTCGACCGCCCCGCGAGGATTGCGGCGATGTGCTCGCCTTCCGGGTCGGAACCTCGTCCGGCTCGAGCTCGTTTCCCTCCGAGTCCTCCCAGACGTACTCGTGCCGCATCTCCTTGGCACGACGGCGCTTCTGCTTCCGCGAGGGCATTGGGCGATTATGCCCGGCCGTTCCAGACCATCTCGCCGCCTTGCACGACCGTGTGCACGACGGGACCGCCCAGGTGGTACGCGAGATGGCGCCAGTCGTCGGCATCGAGAAGCACGACGTCGGCGTCCCGGCCGGGCGCAAGCCTCCCCTTCCGCTCCGAGCGGCCGAGAACGTGCGCGGCGTTGAGCGTGCACGCGACGAGCGCTTCTGCCGGCGAGAGCCCGAGCTGCGTGCACGCGAGCCCGCACACGAGGGGAAGCGACTCGCAGAACGCGCTGCCGGGGTTGAAGTCGGTCGCGAGGACGACGATGGCGCCGGCATCCGCGAGCGCCCGGGCCGGTGGCATCGGACGGTTGAGAAAGAGCGCGCTCGCGGGCAGCAGCACGGCCGCGACGTCGCTCGCAGCCAGCATGGCGATCCCCGCCGCGCCGGTGCTCTCCAGGTGGTCGACCGAGCGCGCCCCGAGCTCGATCGCGAGCGGGATCGCTCCCGACTCCGTGAACTGGTCGCCGTGCAGCCTCAGCTCGAGCCCGGCCGCCCTGCATGCCTCCAGGTATCGCCGAGCCTGCTCCGCGTCGAACGCGCCGCGCTCGAGGAAGACGTCGGCGGATTCCGCGATCGTCGCCGCCTCCGGCAGCACCTCCGCGAGCAGGAAGTCGACATAGGCGTCGGTGCCCGAGTCCGAGAACTCCGGCGGAACCGCGTGCGCGCCGAGCCACGTCGGGATCCCGCCGGCGTCCTGCACGACCCTCAGCTGTGCGAGCTCCGTCTCGCGGTCGAGGCCGTAGCCCGACTTCGCCTCGAACGTCGTCGTGCCTGCGCGGAGCATCCACGCGCGATGACGGTCGAGCGACTCCCGCAGTCCCTCCGCGCCCGCCGCTCGTGTGGCGCGCACGGTCGAGAGGATGCCGCCGCCCGCGGCGTGGAGCTCCTCGTAGCTCGCTCCCGCAGATCGGAGGGCGAACTCCTCGACGCGGTCGCCCGCGAAGCAGGCGTGCGTGTGGCAGTCGACGAGGCCGGGAACGGCGGAGAGCCCCCGCCCGTCGACCTCCTCGACCTCACGCGGCAGCCGAGGCAGGTCACGCATCTGCCCGACGGCGACGATCCGGCCGTCCTCGCAGAGGATGAACGCGTTCTCGATGACGCTGACCTCGCCGAGCGCCCTCCCGCGCGCGGGGCCAGGGTCGGCGGCGGGCGTCGCGAGCTGCGCGAGGTCGCGGACGAGGAGCGGCGCGGTCGCCGTCACGCGCCGCCGTCCGGGACCGACGGCAGGTCGATCCCGTACCCGCGGGCCGTCTCGAGGGCCTCCTCGTAGCCCGCATCGGCGTGGCGCATGACGCCGGTCCCCGGGTCCGTCGTCAGCACGCGCTCGAGCTTCTCCGCGGAGCGTTCGCTCCCGTCGGCGACGACGACCATGCCCGCGTGGATCGAGTTCCCGATCCCGACGCCGCCGCCGTGGTGGACGCTCACCCAGGTCGCGCCCGCGGCGACGTTCAGGAGCGCGTTGAGGATCGGCCAGTCGGCGATCGCGTCCGAGCCGTCGCGCATCGCCTCGGTCTCCCTGTACGGCGACGCGACGGAGCCGGAGTCGAGGTGGTCGCGCCCGATGACGACGGGCGCAGACACCTCGGCTGAGCGCACGAGCTCGTTGATCCGGAGCCCTGCCTTCGCCCGGTCGCCGTACCCGAGCCAGCAGATCCTCGCCGGGAGCCCCTGGAACGCGACCCGCCCTGGCGCCAGCTCGAGCCAGCGGCGCAGAAGCATGTCCTCCGGGAACAGCTCCAGAAGCGCCTCGTCGATTCGCGCGATGTCGGCGGGGTCGCCGGAGAGCGCGGCCCAACGGAACGGCCCGATCCCGCGAGAGAAGAGCGGCCGGATGTAGGCGGGAACGAAGCCGGGGTACGAGAAGGCGTCCGCGAGCCCGGCCTCGAGGGCCTCGCCCCGCAGGTTGTTCCCGTAGTCGAACACGTGGCATCCGGCCGCCGCGAAGTCCGTCATGGCTGTGACGTGGGCGACGATGGACTCGCGCGCGAGCCGGAGGTACGCGTCCGGGTCGCGGGCGCGCAGGGCGTCCGCCTCCTCGATCGGCACTTCGGCGGGCACATAGCCCGTGAGCGGGTCGTGCGCCGCGGTCTGGTCGGTGACGAGATCGAAGTGCTCCCCGCGTGCGGCGAGCTCCGGGAAGACGGAGGCGGCGTTCCCGAGCAGCCCGACCGACAACGCGCGGCCTTCCGCGGCGGCCGTCTGGACACGGGCGAGCGCGTCGTCGAGCGACGTGGACGCCTCGTCCAGGTACCGGGTCTCGAGGCGCCGCTCGATGCGGGTCGGGTCGACCTCGACGCAGAGCACGGCTGCGCCCGCCATCGTCGCCGCCAGCGGCTGGGCTCCGCCCATGCCCCCGAGCCCCGCGGTGAGAATCGTGCGGCCCGAGAGGTCGGAGGTCCCGAAGTGCGTCTCTCCCGCCGCCGCGAACGTCTGGTACGTGCCCTGGAGGATCCCCTGGGTGCCGATGTAGATCCAGCTCCCCGCGGTCATCTGCCCGAACATGGTCAGGCCCTCCGCCTCGAGCCGCCGGAACTCGTCCCAGTTCGCCCAGCGCGGCACGAGCAGCGAGTTCGCGAGCAGCACGCGAGGCGCCCACTCGGTCGTCCGGAAGACGCCGACGGGCTTCCCGCTCTGGACGAGGAGCGTCTCGTCGTCGCCCAGCCGCAGCAGCGTGGCGACGATCGCTTTCAGCGCCTCATGGCTGCGTGCAGCCTTGCCCGAGCCGCCGTACACGACGAGCCTCTCGGGGTGCTCCGCGACCTCGGGGTCGAGGTTGTTGAGAAGCATCCGCAGCGGAGCCTCCGTCTGCCACGAGCGCGCGTTCAACGCCGTCCCGCGGGGTGCCCGCACGCGGGTGAGATCGCCGCACAGCGCCTCGACGGCGGCGTCCGTGACGGCGACGCCGCTCACACGAGCACGCCGAGCTCGGCCTCGACCGGCGCGAGCAGCTCCCCGGAGCGGATCGCCGCCGCGACGAGCTCGATGTCGCGACCGAGCGACCGATCCTCCTCCAGCCGCTCCGAGCGCGCGCGCACCGCATCACGTGTGAGCCGAACACCGACGCCGGGCACGAGAGGCGCGAGGAATTCGACGGCCTGCGCGCCGGCGAGAAGCTCGATGGCGAGCGCGTGCTCGGCGTTCTGGAGCACCTGAAGCGCCTTCAGGCCGGCCGCGTTCCCCATCGAGACATGGTCCTCCTGGCCGGCGCTCGTCGGGATCGAGTCGACGCTCGCCGGGTGCGCGAGCACCTTGTTCTCGGAGACGAGTGCGGCCGCGACGTACTGCGGGATCATGAACCCGGAGTTGAGGCCGCCCTCCTCCACGAGGAACGGCGGGAGCCCGTCGGAGAGGCTCGGGTTCACGAGGCGCTCGACGCGGCGCTCCGAGATGCTCGCGAGCTCGGCGACCGCCAGCGCGAGGGCGTCGAGCGCGAACGCGAGCGGCTGCCCGTGGAAGTTGCCGGCCGAGACGATGTCGCCTGCCTCGACGAGCACGAGCGGGTTGTCCGTCGCCGCGTTGAGCTCCACCCGGACTGTCGCCTCGACGTAGTCGATGAGGTCGCGCGAGGCGCCGTGGACCTGCGGCGCGCAGCGGATCGAGTACGCGTCCTGCACCTTGTCGCACCAGCGGTGGGACTCGATGATCGCCGACCCGTCGAGGAGCCTCCAGATGTTCGCGGCCGCGTCCTGCTGGCCCTTGAGCGGACGCGCGCGGTGGACCTCGGGCCGGAAGCTCGTGCGCGAGCCCTGCAGCGCCTCGAGCGACTGCGCACAGGCGAGATCGGCGGTCAGCGCGAGCCTGCGCGCGCGCACGACGCCGAGCGCCGCCATCGCGCACATGAACTGTGTCCCGTTGACGAGCGAGAGGCCTTCCTTGCTCACGAGCTCGATCGGCTCGAGCCCCACGCGCCGCAGCGCGGCTGCGCCGTCGAGCATCTCTCCGTCCACGACCGCCTCGCCTTCGCCGACGAGCGGGAGAGCCAGGTGCGCGAGCGGCGCGAGATCGCCGCTCGCCCCGACGGAGCCGCGCGACGGCACGACCGGCAGGACGCCGCGGTTCAGGCACTGCAGCAGCAGCTCCGCAAGCTCGACGCGGGCGCCCGAGAACCCTTTCGCGAGCGCGTTCGCGCGCAGCAGCATCGCCGAGCGCACGACCTCGTCGGGGTAGGGCTCGCCGACCCCGCACGCGTGGCTCCGCAGGAGCCGCAGCTGGAGCTCCGCCGCGAGCTCCTCGGGGATGTGGGCGGAGACGAACCGGCCGAACCCGGTGTTGACGCCGTACGTGTGCTCGCCGCGGATCGACTCGACGAGCTCACGGGCGGCGCGCATCCGCTCCCGCGCGGAGTCTGCAAGCTCTGCCTCGGCGCCGTGGAATGCCACGTCCCAGACGTCTTCGAGCGCCAGGTCGTCGCCGGTGAGCTGGATCGTCCGGGACACGGCTGCCCGAGTCTAGAGCCCGGCAAGCCGCTCGAGGACGCGCGACTCGTCGACGCCGTCCAGCTCGACCCCGGCGTCTTCGGCCGCGCTCAGAACGACGGCCGGGACGAGGCCGACGAGCTCCCCCGGACCGGGCTCGACGCCTCGGGCACGTGCCTCGCGAGCGACCGCGGCGACCGCCTCGTGCAGGGGCGTCCGCTCGATGTCGACGATGTTCATGCTCACCTGGATCCGTCCCGACCGTCGGAGCTCGAGCCCGATCGCCTGCACGCCCGGGAGCCCGCCGCTCGACTCCCGCACCGCTGCCGCGACCGCCTTGGCCACGGCCAGATCGTCCGTCTCGAGCTCGACGTTGTACGCGACGAGCGGGCGACGCGCTCCGACGAGCACGACTCCTGTCCGCGGGTCGACCTCGTGTGGCCCGAAGTCCGGGCTGAGCTCGCGGGAGGCGATGCGCCGCTCGAGCTCGTCGAGGCCGCCACGGCGGAAGAAGACGGGCCTCGCTCCATCACCCACCTCCCCGTAGAGGAACACGGGGATGCCGAGCTCGACCCCGGTGCGCTCGGCGACGGCGAGCGCCGCCTCGCATGCGAGGCCGAGGTCGCCCGGCACGAGCGGCACGAGCGGCACGACGTCCGCGGCACCCACGCGCGGGTGCGCACCGTCGTGCCGGCGGAGATCGATGCGGTCGCGGGCGGCCGCGATGCCGGCGACGAGGGAGTCGACGAGACCCCTCTCGTCTCCCACGAGCACGAAGACTGATCGATGGTGGTCCTCGTCCGAGTGAGAGCCGAGCAGACGGGCACTGGACGCGAACGCCTTTCCGATCTCCCTGATCGCCGACGCGTCACGCCCCTCGGACACGTTCGGCACCGCCGCGAGCACGATCCGTACCCTACGGCGAGGTGGCGGGCGAGGAGGATCCGACGGAGCCCCGACGTTCGGGCTGGCGCACCTTCGTGCGTCTGCTCGGGTTCCTGATCCCGTACCGGGCGTCGCTCATCGTCTCCACGCTGCTCGCCATCGGGTCGCAGCTGGCGGCGATCTTCGTCCCGGTCGTCACCGGCGTCGTCTTCAACGAGCTCGAGGGCGACGCCGAGCCCGGGTCGCTCGCCTTCTGGATCGTCGTGATCCTCGCGCTCGGGGTCGTCCGGGCTGCGCTGATGGTCGGACGCCGGTTCATCTCGGGCCGGCAGGCGCTCGGCGTGGAGTACGACATGCGCGACGAGCTGTACGGGCACTTCCTCCGCCTGTCGTTCGGCTTCTACGACCGCAGCCAGACGGGGCAGCTGATGTCCCGCGCGACCATGGACCTCCAGTCCGTGCGCTTCTTCCTCGGCTACGGGCTGATCTTCTTCGCCCAGCACATCGTGACGGTCGTGGTCGTCACGATCGTCCTCTTCTTCTACAGCTGGCAGCTCGCGCTCGTGGCCCTCGCGATCACGCCGCTGATCGTGTTCATCGCCTACCGCTACAGCAAGGTCTCGCAACCGGTCCTGCTGGGCGTTCAGCAGAAGCTCGCTGACGTCTCGACCGTGGCCGAGGAGAGCATCGTCGGCGTCCACGTCGTGAAGTCCTTCGCGCAGGAGGACCGGCGGCAGGCGCAGTTCTCGCGCGCCGCCGACGCCGTCTTCCGCCAGACACTCGTCGCAAACCGGCAGCGGGCGCTCTACGTTCCTCTGCTCACCTTCATGCCGATCATCGCTCAGGCGGCGGTGCTGCTCGTCGCCGGGCGCATGGTCGTGTCGGGATCGCTGTCTCCTGGGAGTTTCGTCGCCTTCAACCTCCTCCTGGCGATGCTCGTCATGCCTCTGCGCATGCTCGGAATGTGGGTCGGACAGGCGGTGCGGGCGGTCGCCTGCGGGGAGCGCATCTTCGAGGTCCTCGACGAGCCCGAGGAGATCTCCGACCGCATCGGCGCCCTCCCGTTGGCGCCGGGCCCGGGCGCCATCCGGTTCGAGAACGTCGACTTCGCGTACGAGCCGGGCAGGCCGGTGCTCGAGGAGATCGACCTCGCAGTCGAGCCGGGCCGGACGCTCGCGCTGATCGGGCGCACCGGCTCGGGCAAGACGACTCTCGCCTCGCTCGTCCCGCGCTTCTACGAGGCGACCGCCGGGAGGGTGCTCGTGGACGGCGTCGACGTCCGCGATCTCGAGCGCCGCACGCTCCGGCGCGAGATCGGGGTCATCGCGCAGGATCCGTTCCTCTTCTCCGCGAGCGTCCGCGACAACATCGCCTTCGGCGTCCCCGATGCGCCGCACGAGGCGGTCGAGGCCGCGGCGCGCGCGGCGCAGGCACACGACTTCATCGCTGAGCTCCCGGACGGGTACGAGACCGTCGTCGGCGAGCGCGGGCTCACGCTCTCCGGCGGCCAGCGCCAGCGCCTCGCGATCGCGCGCGCACTGCTCGTCGACCCGCGGATCCTGATCCTCGACGACGCAACGGCCTCGGTCGACGCGACGACGGAGGCGAGGATCCGGGCCGGCCTCCGCGTCGCGATGCGGGGACGGACGACGATCATCATCGCGCACCGCCTCTCCACGATCGCCCTCGCGGACGAGATCGTGGTGCTCGACCATGGCCGCATCGTCGCTCGCGGGACGCAGGCCGAGCTCCTCGACGAGAGCCCGCTGTTCCGGGAGATCCACGAGCACGGGCTGCTCCAGCAGGTGATCGCCGGGTGAGTCGGCGAATGGCACGAATCCGGCACGAACCCGTGTCCCACTCGTGCCGTTGCCAGCATTACGCTGGCGGCGGGTGGTGGGATGGGGTGCCCCGTAATAGAAGGGTCCCCGCGAGTCGACGGGCGCGAACCGAGGCCACCCGATGAAGGTCTGGCAAGCCGGGACCCACCTCACCGACGCGCGCGGCGCCCGCGTCGACGACTGGACGTGGGCACAGACGCGCCGCCGCCTGCGGGCGCTCGTCGAGCTGGCACGGCCGTATCGGGGCCGAACGCTGCTCGCGGTCGTAACGCTCGTGGCGTACACCGGCGTCGCCCTTCTTCCGCCCTATCTCGCCGGCCTCGCGATCGACCGCGGGATCAACGACCGCGATCTGCATGCGCTCACGATCATCGTCGCCGCGTTCCTCCTCGCGGGCGTCGCCGCGTTCGTGCTCTCCGGCCTCCAGACGTACTTCACGGGCTGGGTCGGCGAGCGCGGCCTGGCCGACCTCAGGGTCCGGCTCTTCGGGCACCTCCAGCAGCTCTCGCTCGGGTACTACGAGCGCAACCGCACAGGCGCGACGGTCAGCCGCATCACCAATGACGTCGAGGCGCTCGACCAGCTCGTCACCGACGGCGTCTCGAGCCTCATCCAGAACACCCTCCTGCTCCTCGGCACCGCAGTGGTCCTCGTCATCCTCGACTGGCGCCTCGCCCTCGCGACCCTCGTCGTGCTTCCGCTGATGGCGGCCGCGACGGCGTGGTTCCGCATCCGCTCGAACCGCGCATACCGCCGGGTGCGCGAGCGCCTCGGCCTCGTGACGGCCACGCTCGCCGAGGACATCTCCGGGATGCGCGTCGTGCAGTCGTTCACGCGTGAGCCGACGAGTCAGACGACGTTCCGGGGCGTGAACGACCGCTACCGCTCCGCGAACTACGAGACGGTCGTGCTGAACGGCGTGTACTTCCCCGCGGTCGACATCCTCTCGTCGCTCGCAACCGCCATCGTCCTCGGGTTCGGCGGGTGGCTCGTGATCGAGGGGAACCTCAGCGTCGGAACCCTCTTCACGTTCACGCTCTACCTCGCGAACTTCTTCGACCCGGTCCAGCAGCTCTCCCAGCTCTACAACACGTTCCTCTCGGCGACCGCGGCGCTCGACCGGATCCTCAACGTGCTGGACGAGGAGCCGGAGGTCGTAGATCGAGCCGGCGCCGACGAGCTGCAGCGCATCGAAGGACGGGTCGCCTTCGAGCACGTGCGCTTCGGGTACGGGGACCTGCCCGAGGTCCTGCACGACTTCGACCTCGAGGTCGTGCCCGGAACGACGGTCGCGCTCGTCGGGCACACGGGCGCCGGGAAGTCGACGATCGCAAAGCTCCTCGCCCGCTTCTACGACCCGCGCTCCGGGCGGATCACGATCGACGCGCAGGACATCCGCGACGTGACGCAGGAGTCACTCCGCGGCCAGCTCGGCATCGTCCCGCAGGAAGGCTTCCTGTTCGCGGGAACGGTCGCCGAGAACATCGCCTTCGGCCAGCCCGACGCGAGCCGCGAGCAGATCGAAGCCGCGGCGGCGTCGGTCGGGGCCGACGCGTTCATCGCAGAGCTTCCGGACGGGTACGACACGCAGCTCGGCGAGCGGGGCTTCCGGCTCTCACTCGGCCAGCGGCAGCTCGTCGCATTCGCGCGTGCGCTCCTCGCGGACCCGCGGATCCTCATCCTCGACGAGGCGACCTCGTCGGTCGACATCGGCACCGAGCGGCGCATCGAGCGGGGCCTGCGACGGCTCCTCTCGGGGAGGACGGCATTCGTGATCGCGCACCGCCTCTCCACGATCCAGGGCGCCGACCTCATCGTCGTGCTCGACCACGGCCGGATCGTCGAGCAGGGCACGCACGCCGAGCTGATCGCCGCCGGCGGCCTCTACACGAGCCTCTACGGCGACTGGGCGGCGCAGGTCGCCTGACCGAGGCGACGGCGCGGCACGGCGTAGGCTTCGGGCATGGCGACCGAGCCGGAGCCGGGCGAGCAACAGGACGACGCGCTACCCGAAGTCGTCGAGAACGCGACGGGGCCGCTCTCCGACGAGGCGCTCCGCGATACCCGCCTCACACCGGCCGAAGCCGTCGCGGGCATGCACATCCGCGTGCCGGTCCGCGGGAACCGGAAGCTGCGCCAGCTGCTCGAGAACGTCGAGGCGGACAAGCAGCTCAAGGCGTGGTGGCACGTCGCGAACGTCAACGCAGTCGTGCGCCTCCAGATCAACGACCACTCCTGGGTGCACGTCCAGATCGTCACCAACATCGCGGTCAAGCTCCTGCGGCAACTCGTGAAGCACGGCGTCACGCCGTCGCTCGTCAGCGACTACAGGATGACGACCGACGACTCCGAGGTCGTCGTCGTGCTCGCGGCGCTCATGCACGACGTCGGCATGTCCGTGCACCGCCGCGACCACGAGGAGTTCAGCCTCTTCCTCGCCGAGCCGAAGGCGCGGGAGCTCCTCGAGGGCATCTACGAGGAGCCCGAGCGCACCGTGGTGGTCTCGGAGGCGCTGCAGGCGATCATCAGCCACCGTGCCGACGGCGAGCCGCTCGCGCTCGAGGCCGGCGTGCTCCGCGTCGCCGACGCGCTCGACGTCGCCAAGGGCAGATCGAGGATTCCGTTCGAGCGCGGCTCCGTGTCCATCCACTCGCTGTCCGCCGCGGCGATCGACGAGGTGCGCATCGCCGACGGCCAGGCTCGGCCCGTCATGGTCGAGATCCTCATGAACAACTCGTCGGGCATCTACCAGGTCGACGGGCTCCTGAAAGCGAAGCTGCGGGGGTCTGGCCTCGAGCCGTACATCGAGGTCGTGGCGAGGATCGACACGGAGGCCGAAAAGCGGCTCGTGCCGGTCTATCGGCTCGAGATCGGGCCCGAGGGCGCGCCACGAGGCGGCGCGCAGAGCGGCTAGACTCACCGTCGCTCGTTGCGGGGTAGTCTAACGGTAGGACGCCCGGCTCTGGACCGGGAAGTTGGGGTTCGAATCCCTGCCCCGCAGCCTCGTCGCTGTTGTCGAAGCCGTTTACGCTTGTAACAGGCTTTCTTAGCATTCTGTAAGCGATCGGGGTTTAGCTCGTATCGATTCGGATACGGTCCTTAGCGGCGACCGACACGAGCGGCTCTTGTTGATGAGCCGCGCACCTGTCCCCGATCAGGAGGTACCGGCTCTGAAAGCTCTCATCGTTGGCCTGTGCATGCTTCTCGTCATGACACCGGCCGTTGCGGCAGCGAATGGGCAGCAGAACGGCGCCCACAGCAAGGCACGAAAGGCGAAGTCTGCGAAGGCGTCGCTCACGCTCGAGCAGAAGCTCGCGGCGAAGGTCAACGCCGCCCGCAAGTACCGCAGCGCGATCCGCTTCTTCCAGACACATCGCTCGCTCGCCCAGTCGTCCGGCAAGCGCGCCACCGCGCTCCAGCGGGCCAAGCGCCACCTGGCGACGGCGACGAAGGAGGTTCGCTACTACCGGACGCTCATCCGCGCTCGCGACGCAGGGAACCAGGCGCGACGTCTCGCGCACGCCCCGCCCCGCGCTGCGATCTGCGGGGTGTTCGGGCGGTACTGCCACCAGGCCCTCGCGGTCGCATGGTGCGAGTCCGGTCACCAGACGACCGCCCGCAACGGCCAGTACCTCGGCCTGTTCCAGATGGGCGACTGGGCCCGCGCGTTCGCGGGTCATGGCGACACGGCGTACGAGCAGGCCGTCGCCGCGTACAAGCTCTTCGTGAAGACGGGACGCGACTGGAGCCCGTGGAGCTGTCGCTGGGCAGCCTCCTGACGGAAGCGATTTTCGACGCAAAGAGCGGGGCCGGCGGTCGCGCGCGGGTTCCCTTTCCCCTGTCCTTCTGGTAGGTGTCGGGCACAGTGTGGGGACGGCGGAAGCGCGACCGCTTACGGCCCCTCGATGAGGCGGCTGCCTACGCACGCTGTCATGGCGATCGTGACGACAACGTCCGCATCGTGAGCCTCCCCCCGCGCCGCCTGCGCTACGAGCAGGTGCTCTCGAGCGGCGAGGCGATCCGCAAGGATTTCGAGGACCGGCTCGACACGCGAGAGCCGGAAGCCGCCCTCTGAGTCCACGGTCGATCGGCTATCCTTCCCCCCTCGCAGGGCCCATTCGTCTAGTGGCCTAGGACACCGCCCTCTCACGGCGGCGGCACGGGTTCGAATCCCGTATGGGCCTTCAAGCGCCGCTTGACTACACGGATTTGGCTTAGAACCGTCGGTCAAGCGTGCCGGGGATGCCGCGAAAGGTCAAACGGTGATCCCTCGGTGATCCCTCGACGCTAGTCCGCCGCCTATCCGAACGCGAACATCGGCGGTATCAGCTCTTCCTCGACCTGTGTCGACGCGAGCGAGTGCACCATCGCCGCCGCGGTGAGGGCGCGTCCAAATGAGCGTCTGGGCAGCGGACCCGAGACGCGCCATCGTTCGAGGCATGGACACCAAGCTCCGGTCGCCCCTCTGGTCTAGAGCTTCCTGTCGCCACATTGAGGCGGCGTTGAGCGCCTTCGGAGACGATGCACGCGATGCAGCCAGAGAGAGACATCACGATGACCCCCGGCAATGTCGCCCGACGCACGACCGTCTGGCTCATCGCGGCCCTTCTGTGGCTTTACGCGGGTCTGGCACTCATCCTCGGCCTGCTCCTAGCGGCCTTCTGGATGCCGCTGGGTCTACATTGCATCCTTGGCGCGACCCTCGTCGCGGGCGGCAGCCTCTATCAGCGACGAAAGCGACCGCTACTTGCAGGCGCGTTGCTTATCGCGGGTGGCGTACTCGTCGGGGGAGGCATCGGAGTGGTCGCGACGCTGTTTGAGTACGACAGCTTGGGAGCCCTCCTGGCGGGGCTTTTGATCGGCGTTGTGTTGCTTGGCTGGCCCGCTGTGCTAACTGGCGTCAGCCTGATCGGC
This sequence comes from uncultured Actinomycetes bacterium, assembly GCA_963815895.1. GTDB lineage: Bacteria > Actinomycetota > Thermoleophilia > Gaiellales > Gaiellaceae > GMQP-bins7. Next base: position 583,035 of record CAWFIP010000003.1, read on the forward strand.
TGGAGTTTCTGGCATCGCAGGCGCACAGACGTCATAGACACGTCTGAATGAGCCTCTATGCAGCGAACTTCGAGACGCGCCATCGTTCGAGCCATGGACACCAAGCTCCAGTGCGCTGAGGTGCGGACGCAACCCTCGCGGGGACGAGAACGCCGACGACGAATGGCGGACAGGCTCTAGGTGAACTCCACGTTTTCTGCCGGGAGTGCTGGGAGCGGGAGGTCGGTGAGAACGCCGCGGAGCGGAGCTTGAGGCGGGCGGGCTGTGGGTGGTGGATCGGGCGAGTGTCTCGGCGTCGCGCCGCGCTCCGTGCTTGTCACAATCTTGACAACACGGGTCTAGGGTGTGATGGTCCCGGGTCGGAGACACCGAGCCAGTCGCGCGGGTGGCCTAGAGTCCACCGTCCTTCTTCGCCGTCAGCTCTTCTTCCTCGTTGCCACCTCGTCTCAGCCCTGCTGAGGCAGCGCTTCTGGAGGCGCTGCTCCGTTCATGTGTTTGGGTCCGCCTTCCAGGTGTGGCCCGGGAAAGAGGAAGCAGATGAAGAGATTGATCTTGGCGTTCGCCGTGGTTGCGCTAGCTGTCGCGGTCGCGCCGCTGGCATCCGCCAACCCGCGAAGCGGAACTCTCAAGGCGGACAAGAATTGCGCCAACTACACCGGCCTGCCGGGTTCGTACTGCACGTTCTACACCTCGAACGTCAACTGGGCCCCGGTAGGTACGAAAATCTTCTATCTCCAGCCGGAATCGAATTCCAGTGATGCCATCCTTGACCCGCCGGGGCCCGGTAACAACAAGGCGTTCGGCCATTGCAATCTCCCTGACGGGTATTACGGAACTTGCGTGTTCTTCGGTGGAACAGGGAAGTTCAAGCATTTCCATGCCAGGCTCGCCTCGGACTGGCGGGGGGCCAACGATGGGGACGGTCTCAACTGGCACTGGGAAGGGCCGTACAGTTTCAGTCCTCACTGACTGAGCTGAACCACCGCTGAGGCAAAGCCTTTCGTCCCTCAGCCTGTAGTTATGGGAAGGCCCGCCCAGGCGGGCCTTCCCACTTCTGTGGCCCCGAACACCCGTGCCACCCGAGTCGAACGAACCCAGCGGCTCACCGAGGCTCCAGCACTTCGCGGAGATCACGATGGACCTGGCGAGCGGGAGACGTAGCGAGCCCACCGTCTTCCGGGAGTGCTGGGAGCGGGAGTTCGGTGAGAACGCCCGCTCCTTACGCTCCCGCTCATGTGGTGAACTTGATCCCACACTGGGTGCGCTCGAAGTCCGTGATCTTCTTGACGTCGGCCAGTGTCATCGGCGCGAGCGGCGTGGTCTTCGAGTAGTGATTGGCCTTGATGTGCTTGTAGTACGCGATCTGATGCGTGACTGCCGTCTTGATCGAGCTCGGCGCGAGAGCGATGAACTTGCTGCCGTTGGCGACGGCCATGTCGACGACCTTCTTCCACATGACCGGCGTGATCCTGCTGGGGGAAAGGAAGCGCTTGTTCTTCATCGTCCCGGCCCTCGTGTTCGCATCGATGACGGCCTTACACCACGACGTCGTGTCGACCACGCTCGCCGTCGTCGCGGACGTGTACGTCGTGGCAGCGGCCGGTGCCACCGCGATGAGCGCCGCCACGATCGCGGTCGGAATGACTGCTCGCATCAGGGCTCCTCTCCGCGTCCTCCACTGGTTGCAGTCTGGTTCAGTCCTGCATGGTTACACCGGAGGAGGGTGGTGGCTAGTGGCTCGAGAGCAGCCGCAGCAGCGTCTTCTCCGCAGCGTCCGTTCGGTGCCCGCGCAGCGACACGAACGCAGCCGCCGGCCCAGCCACGCTCACCAGTTCCGTGACCAGATCCGCGGCGTGAACGGCGGCGGTTGGTTCGGAGCACGTTCGCAACTGACGTGCTGCTGCCCATCTGTCCCGCCCTCCCCGTCGTGGCCCCTCTCGATCGGCCAGCCGCAGAGCCCGCACCGGACCGTCCCGAAGGGAACAAGCTCCTCGAGCGACAACTCCCGAGGCTGGCGTCTGCCATTGGCAGCGTGAGACGCCGTAGCCGCGATTACAGAGTCGGTGTTCCGGATCGGAGTAGCGGGACCGGTTCCCGTCATCGTGTCCCAGGTCCCACGGCTCTTCCGAAGCGCCTGATGGCAGGCCCGCGTGGAGCGCCGGGATCAGATCGGGCGGGAGATCGAACGGCGCCTCCATTGCCTTGGATTCGAACGACCGGCGGAAGCTCAGGCTCAAGAGACCGGGCGATACAAGAAGCCGCCGCGCTGCGCCGGACACGGCGGACGCCGCCGCGGTTCCACGCTGAACGCATCCACCGAGCGGCCCGACATTCGGACCCCGTCAGACAGGCGAGTCGATCCGCTACCTAGCCTCGGTAGAAGATGTCGACCTGCCCGTCAGGGAGTGCGAGGTGGAGCTGGACATCGCCGACGTTGGGATCCCGGAAGACGACGTACGGCCAGGCTCGAGACCCTTCGGCCGACTCGGTCTGAGGCTCGAGCGACACAATGCCGTTCGCGGCCTGGGCATACCCCGACTCCTGGCCTTCGAGGCTGCAGTCGGTCGAGGATCGGCACATCGCGAGGGTGTATTCGTAGCGACCGTCGGGCGAGAAGACGTACGTGCGCACGATCTGCTGTGACCCGGATTGATCGAGCCACGTGCGTGTGTCCCAGGTGCCGACGAGCTCCGGTGCGAGCACAACCGGTGCGCTGCGTAGTTGGGTCTCTTGCGCCGCCGAGGACGCAGACGGCGTCGACGCCTCGTCGCCGCACCCAGCGAACAACAAGATCAGGAATGCCAACACCCCAGCCGACCAAACGCCTCTTCGGTGGTGCCCGGCGCGCACGTGCATGTCGTTCACCTCTAGCTCTCTCGTAGCGCTTGACTCATCCAGAGTCACAGGTCTCGAGCGCTGCCGAAACCCGGAAATCCCCTGTCTTTGATCGCTCCCAGAACAGCCGCAGCAGCCCTCAAAAGCCGGGCGCGCAACCCACCGGACCGCGGCCGGCTCCGACTGGAGCGCGCAAGGGCAGCCAGGTGTCGCGGAATGTGAGCCGCGTGGTTGCGGGCGCAATCGTGCACTAGTCAACCGAGCCAGCGCCAGCTAGGCTGGAAAGCGCTGCAAAACCCGCACATCCGTGCGGAGCCGTCATGAGGGGAGAGCGCCCATGCCGCAGGGGCGATTGCACGTACCGCTTGTCCGGAGGTCGGGCACACGCCGGGAACTGCTCCCGCGCGTCGAAGGGACCGCCGAAGACGTCGCACCGGCCGCCGTAGCCCGACGGCCGTTCACGGAGAACGAGATCGCCGCACGCGCCGCGCGTACGCTCGAGCTTTGGCGCACCGACACGACCGGGCGCGGCTGGGCTGCGTTCGACAGGGTGCTGGCCGACATGGCCCACTTGCCGCTCATCGAGACCTACGACGTCGAGCGGAGCTACCGGTACGTCCATCGCGACGCACGCGGGCTCGCGCCCACGCCCGCGCAGCTCCGTGCGCTCGAGCAGGCCGCACGCGGGCTCTCCGCCAAGGAGGCTGCGACGGAGCTCGGGCTCTCCGTGCACACGATCAAGTCCGAGCGCGCCGGGGCACGCATCGCCCTCCATGCGCATTCCACGACCGAGGCCGTGGCCACCGCGATCCGTCGCGGCCTGATCTGAGCTCCGACAGCCGCTAGGGAACGGTGAGCACGACCAGCTCGGCGGCGCATACGGGCTTCTCCGTCGCGTCGCACTCGATCGTCGCCTCGATCGTCGCGCGACCCCCGGCCGGAGAGTCCTCGAACGACTGCACGCGGAACCGGCCGCGGATCCGGCTGCCCGACGGAACAGGCGCGGGAAAGCGCACGCGGTTCACGCCGTAGTTCACGACCATCTGGCCACCTGCAGCGTCGCGAGGCAGCACCTCACCGAGCATCGGGACGACGAGCGACAGCGTGAGGTAGCCGTGCGCGATCGTCGACCCGAACGGGCCCGACGCGGCACGCTCGCGGTCGACGTGGATCCACTGGTGGTCGTTCGTCGCCTCCGCGAAGGAGTCGATGCGCTCCTGGGACACGTCGATCCACCCGGATGGGCCGAGCTCCGTGCCGATAAGGGATCCGAACGTCGTCATGCCGCGGATGCGGACCGTATACGTTCGAGCGAGCGGTCCTTGCCGAGAAGCTCCAGGCTCTCGTACAGGCCGGGTGACACGCGCGAGCCGGTGACGGCGACGCGGATGGGCAGATAGACGGTCCGCGGCTTCTCCCCGAGCTCCTCGCAGAGCTCCTTGAGCGAGCGCTCGATGACCTCCGTCGTCCACGGCTCGGCCATCACGAGCTTCTCGTCGGCGGCTCCGAGGATGCGCCCGTCGAGCAGCGCCGGGTCGGGCTCGACGTCGTGGAAGAGGAAGCCGGCGAAGTCAGGGAACTCGGCGAGCCGCCCGATCTTCTCCTGGACGAGCGGGGCCGCCGCGTGCACGGTGTCCTCGGGCCAGTCGTAGCCGTGCTCCCGCAGCCACCCGAGCAGACGGTCCGCATACTCGGCGGGGTCGAGCGCGCGCAGGTAGACGCCGTTCATCCAGTCGAGCTTTGCGTAGTCGAACGTGGCAGGGCTCGAGCCGACGCGTTCGAGCGAGAACCGCTCGACGAGCTCGTCCCGGGACATGATCGTCGTCTCGCCGTCGGGCGCCCAGCCCAGGAGCGCGAGGAAGTTCATGAGCGCCTCGGGCACGTAGCCGGCGTCGCGGAACTCGTCGACGGACACGGCGCCGTGACGCTTCGAGAGCTTCTTGCCGTCCTCGCCGAAGACGCTCGGGACGTGCGCGTAGACGGGAAGCTCGGCCCCGAGTGCGGTGAGCACCTGGATCTGCTTCGGCGTGTTCGAGACGTGGTCGTCGCCGCGGATGACGTGCGTGATCCCGTCGAGCCAGTCCTCGAGCGGGGAGGCGAAGTTGTAGGTCGGCCGCCCGTCCGAACGGACGAGAACGAGATCCTCCAGCTCGGCGCTCGGGAACTCGATGCGCCCCTTGATCGCATCGTCCCAGCCCGTCACGCCCTCGTCGGGCATACGAATCCGGATCGCGCCTTCGTCCTCGTACGCCGTTCCCTCGGCGACGAGGCGCTGCGCCTCCTCCGCCGCCCGCTCCATGACATCGAGCTGGAACGTCGTCTCGCCGTCCCACTCGATCCCGAGCCAGCGGAGCGACCGCTCGATCTGAGCGACGGACTCCTCGACCTCGCGCGACGTGTCCGTGTTCTCGATGCGGAGCAGGCACTCTCCGCCGCGTCCGCGGGCGAAGAGCCAGTTGAAGAGGAACGTGCGGACTCCGCCGATGTGGAGGAGCCCCGTCGGGGACGGCGCCATGCGAACGCGGACGGACACGACCCGAGTAGCGTAGTCACGTGCTGTTCGGCGCCCATGTGTCCGCCGCGGGCGGGATCTCCAACGCGATCGACCGGATCGAGGAGATCGGCGGGAACGCGGTGCAGGTCTTCACGCAGAGCCCGCGCCAGTGGAAGGCGACGGAGCACACGCCGGAGGAGATCGAGCGCTTCCGCGCCCGGCGGAAGCAGGCACGTGTGAAGGCGGTCGCATGTCACGCGCTCTACCTCGTCAATCTTGCGAGCCGCGACATGGAGGTCCGGTCGAAGTCCTTCGCGGCGATGTGCGCGACGATGGAGACCGCGCGTGCGATCGGGGCCGACTCGGTCGTCTTCCATCCCGGCTCCCACCTCGGATACGGGTTCGGCGACGCACTGCGCGTCCTGACGCCTGCCCTCCGCGACCTCCTCGAGCTCACGACCGACGACCTCTGGCTCTGCCTCGAGAACACCGCAGGCGCGGGCGACACGATAGGTCGGTCCGCAGACGAGCTCGCCGCGCTCTACGAGGCGCTCGACGGCCACTCTCGGCTCGGGATCTGCATCGATTCGTGCCACTGGTGGGCCTCGGGCGTCGACGTCTCCTCCGCGGACGCGCTCGACGGGGCGCTCGACGAGCTCGACGGCAGGATCGGCATCGGGCGGATCCGCTGCCTTCACGTCAACGACGCCGCGGTGCCGCTCGGCGCGAACCGCGACCGGCACGAGGTGGTCGCTCAGGGATTGATCGGGAACGGGCTCGCGACGTTCCTCGGCCACCCCGCGTTCGACGGCCTCCCGGCTCTGCTCGAGACCTGGCCGAAGGGCGGACTGTCGACGGGCGACATCGACGAGCTACGGCGGCTGCACCGGCTCGGGAAACGCCGGCGGAGGGACCGCGGGCGCCGGGCTGCGACCGCTAGCTCGCGTCGCTGACGCGGGCGAAGACGCGGAACCCCGCGCGCTCGCGGGGGAGCTCGTGGAACTCGGGGTTACGGCAGCCGAGGTCGTCTTCGCGGCTCCCGTAGCACGCGATCACCTCGACGTCGCACATCGGCAGCGGCGCACGGCGGGCGCGCACCGCGCCGAAGCCGGCGCGGCCCGACTCAGCGGCCTGGAGGAGATCGAGGTCGATCTCGACGTCGAAGACCTTCTGCAGGCAGCCCATGTACGTCCGGCCCCAGGCCTCGTACGCGTATACGAATGGGCAGCCCCGCGACAGGCAGGCGCCCGGATGGACGACCTTCTCGCAGTGCACCTCGCAGCGGCGGCACTCGACCTCGTCCTGCGCTCGGAGAGGGAGCCCGACCGTCACCGCAGCTTCGTTCATGGGCCGATTGTGTTCCCGCGGACCCACGCGCCGCAAGACTTGACAAGTCGAAGGTTTTCAGGCATTGGCGACGCGCTTCGCCGAACGTACGGCCGCCGTCCACCTGCTCCACGCCGATAGGTTTCCGCGACGGTGGTGAGGCGGATCCTCTTCGCAAGCCTGGCGATAGCGCCGATCGTGATCGCCCTGCATTATCTCGCCGACCTCTCGGGAACCGCCGAGTTCGTGCTCGCCGCGATCGCGCTCATCCCGCTCGCGTGGATCATCGGCGAGGCCACCGAGCACGCTGCAGAGCACACGGGCCCCGGCATCGGCGGCTTTCTCAACGCAACCTTCGGCAACGCGCCGGAGCTCATCATCGCGCTGCTCGCGGTGAACGATGGGCTGACCGAGGTCGTGCGTGGCTCACTCACGGGCAGCGTCGTCTCGAACCTCCTCCTCGTCCTCGGGGCGGCTCTCATCGCCGGCGGGCGGGGAACGCTCGACCGCCTGTCGAGCTTCCTCTCGTTCGGGCTGCTCGCGGTCGCGACGATCCTGTTCCTCATCCCCGCGATCCCCGGCTGGACCGGCGATCCGGACCGCGACAGCCTGGCCGCCCTGTCCGTGCCGGTCTCGATCGCGCTGCTTCTGATCTACGTCGGCGTGACGTGGTACTCGCTCCGCCGGCACTCGAGGATCCACGTCGCGAGCTCGGGCGAGATGAACGGCTGGTCGCTCCCCATGTCGCTCGTCGTTCTGGCTCTGGCGACCGTCACGACGGCGCTCGTCGCCGAGATCCTCGTCGGCTCGGTCGAGGTCTTCGCCCACCAGGTCGGGCTCAGCGAGTTCTTCGTCGCGGCCGTGATCATCGCAATCGTCGGGAACGCTGCGGAGCACGGCGGGGCGGTCGTCGTTGCGTACCGCGGCAAGATCGCGCTCGCCGGGGAAATCGCGCTCGCGTCCGCCGCGCAGGTGGCCGTGTTCCTCATCCCGGCCGTCGCGCTCCTCTCGTGGCTCATCGACCCGCTTGCGCTCTCGTTCCGCCCGGTCGAGATCGCCGCACTCGCGGGAGCGACCGTCTACACCACCGTGATCCTCTGGAGCGGCAACTCGAGCAGGCTCCGCGGCTTCCTGCTCGTCGGCGGGTACGCCGTCGTCGTCGCGGCGTTCTACGCGGCCGGCGATCGCTGAAAGCTCCCGAGAAGGTCCTGTAAAGAACCTCTGAAGCCCGTTTTCGCCTGGCGAACGGACGGGTATTCATGGTCAATGACCCTTCGGGTCGCTCTCGTCGCCGTCTGCCTGCTCGCCGCCGCCGCCGCACTCCCCTCGGAGAAGGCGGCTGCAGCCTCCGACGTGCGCTTCGGGATCCAGGATGACGCGTGGCTCGAGTTCGGGCCCGGGACGCTCCGGGAGCGCGTGACCGAGCTCGACCGGCTGGGCCTCGACGTCGTGCGTGTCACGCTCAACTGGCATCGCATCGAGCTGTCGCCGGGCCGGTACGACTGGCGCCGCTCGGATCGCCTTCTGCGCGCGCTCCGCACGGCAGGTCTCGATCCCGTCGTGACACTCTGGGGAACGCCCCACTGGGCGACCGACGGGGCGCCGAACACGGCGCCTCGCTCGGGCTCCGATTTCGAGAGCTTCGCGCGTGCCGTCGCGAGTCGATACACGTTCGTCCGCCACTGGACGATGTGGAACGAGCCGAACAAGCCGATCTGGCTCAAGCCCGCCTCCGCGCGGCTCTACGTCTCGAGGATCCTCAATCCCGGCTACGCGGGCATCAAGTCCGCGAACCCGCGCGCGCAGGTCGCAGGCGGCGTCACTGCGCCGCGAGGCGGCCAGGGCGGAGTGCCACCTGTCGACTTCATCCGCGCGATGGACCGCGCCGGCGCCCGGCTCGACGCGTACGCGCATCACCCGTATCCGGACTACCCGGGCGACACGCCGTTCGCCGGCGGGTGCGGGCACTGCAAGACGATCTCGATGTCCACGCTCGAACGGCTCCTCCGGGAGGTCGGCAAGGCCTTCCCGCGCGCGTCGATCTGGCTCACCGAGTACGCGTACCAGTCGACGCCGGACCCGTTCGGCGTGAGCCCGCACACGCAGGCGCAGTTCGTCTCCGACGCGGCGCGCAGGGTGTACGACGCCCCGCGCGTCGAGATGCTGATCCACTACCTCTACCGGGACGAGCCCGACCTCGCGCGCTGGCAGAGCGGCCTCGAGACGGTCGACGGCGACCCGAAGCCGGCGCTGAGCGCGACGATGCTCCCGCTGACCCAGGTCACGCGCAAGGGCAGCCGCACGACGGTCTGGGGGCAGGTGCGACCCGGGAGCGGTCCACAGGCGTACGTCCTCCAGCTTCGCGTCGGCGGGACATGGACAGCTGTCGGAAGGACGAGCAGGACCACGGCCCGGGGCTACTTCAGGCGCACGCTCGGCGCGGCCAAGGGCACGCAGCTCCGCATCTGGTACCCGGCGCGGCGGCAAGCGAGCGCCACGCTGGTCGTCCGCTAGCGGCTACGCGCCGCGAGCGCCGGCAGGCGTGCCGACGAGCGCCGCCGCCGCTCCCTCGACCGCCCGCTCGATGTCCTCGTCGCCGATGTGCAGGTGCGTCACCGCGCGCACGAGTGTCGGGTGAATCGTCGAGGAGAGCCCGACGCCGTGCTCCCTGAGACGCGCCAGCGCATCGGCGGCGCCGAGCCCGAGCGAGCCGACGTCGACCTGAACGAAGTTCGTCTCGACCCGCTCGAGGTCGATCGGGATGCCCACGGCGACGAGGCCTTCCGCGAACGTCCGCGCCCTCGCGTTGTCCTCCGCGAGCCGCTCGACGTTGTGGTCGAGCGCGTACACACCCGCGGCGGCCACGATGCCGGCCTGGCGCATCGCACCGCCGAAGAGGTGCTTCTCGCGCCAGGCGCGCTCCATGAGCTCGTGCGAGCCCGCGATCAGCGCGCCGAGCGGGCAGCCGAGCCCTTTCGAGAGACAGAGCGTCACCGTGTCGAACCTGGAGGCGATCTCCGCCGGCGCGATTCCCTGCGCGACCGAGGCGTTCAGGAGGCGTGCGCCGTCCAGGTGAACCGCGAGGCAGTGCTCGCGCGCCGCTGCGAGCACGGCGTCGAGGTCTTCGAGCGGCCAGATGCGCCCTCCGGCGTTGTTGTGCGTGTCCTCGAGCGAGAGGATCGCGGCCCGCTGGTCGGCAACCTTCGTACTCGGTGTCGCCGCGGCATGTACCTGTGCCGGAGTGACGCGCCCTGCGACTCCGGGCAACCCTCGTGTGATCAGGCCCGCGTGCGCAGCGGCGCCGCCGTACTCGTAGACGAGGACGTGCGACGTCTCCTCCGCGATGAGGACGTCGCCCGGACGCCCGTGGAGCTTGAGCGCGATCTGGTTGGCCATCGTCGCGGTCGGAACGAAGAGCGCCGCCTCGTGCCCGAGGAGTGCGGCGACGCGGTCCTGGAGGTCCGTGACGGTCGGATCCTCCCGTTTCTGCTCGTCGCCGACCGCTGCCGCAGCGATCGCGGCGCGCATGCCGTCGGTGGGCTGCGTGACGGTGTCCGAGCGAAGATCGATCAGGTCCATCGTGGAAGAGACGCTACCGTCACGACGTGGATCTCGCGCTTCTCGACAGCACGCTCTCCGACCTCGGCGAGCCCGCCTACCGCGCCCGCCAGGTCTGGGAGTGGACGGCACGCGGCACGGCGTCGTACGAGGAGATGACGACGCTACCGAAGCGCATCCGCGGCGCACTCGCCGAGACGGTCCCGTTCTCTACGCTCGAGGTCGTCACCGAGCGCGAGTCTCGCGACGGCACGCGCAAGACGCTCTTCCGCACCCACGACGGGCACCCCGTCGAGACCGTGCTCATGCGGTACCGCGACGGCCGGCGCTCGCTCTGCCTCTCCTCGCAGTCCGGATGTCCGCTCACGTGCACGTTCTGTGCGACCGGCGCTATGCAGTTCGGGCGGAACCTCACGGCATCGGAGATCCTCGATCAGGCACTCCACTTCCGGCGCAGCGGGGCCGTCAACCACGCCGTGTACATGGGAATGGGCGAGCCGTTCCTGAACGCGGATGCGGTCCTGGACTCCGCGATGCGCCTGCCGGACGTCGGGATCACGCATCGCCGCACGACGATCTCGACCGTCGGCTGGCTTCCCGGGCTCCAGCGCTTCGTGAACGACGTCGAGCAGCCGATCCGGCTCGCACTCTCCCTGCACGCGGCGGACCCGGCGCTGCGCTCCGAGCTCATGCCTGTGAACGACCGCTATCCGCTTCCGGAGGTCCTCGCCGAGTGCCTGCGGTACGTCGCACTCCGGCGTCGAAAGGTCTATGTCGAATACGTCCTCCTCGCCGGTGTCAACGACTCGCCGGCGCGCGCCCGCGAGCTCGCCGCGGTGCTCGATCCCAGGGCGTTCAAGGTGAACCTCATCCCGTACAACCCGACGGGGACGTTCGACGGCTCGTCACGTTCGGTGATCGAGGCGTTCAAAGGCGTCCTCGACCGCGCGCGCATCCCCGCGACCGTCCGGCTCACGCGGGGACGGGACATCGAGGCGGCCTGCGGCCAGCTCGCGAGCGCACCGCGTCAGTCGAAGGCGAAGCGGGTCGCTGTCCGCGGGTAGGCGCTCTCGAGCCACGCGTACGCGACCGTCGGGCGGAGCGCGTACCAGAGACCGTCAGGCGACTCCGGGTCCGGCCTGAACGAGTACTTCTTCTCGTACGCGTCCGCGGCTCCAGGCTTCAGCGGAACCGGCTTCACCTCGCCCTCGACGATGACGACCTCGTCCCCGCTCTCGAGATGGACGACGACCCGCGGGTCACGCGCCAGGTTGCGGCCCTTGCGCGAATGCGGCGAGGTGCTGAAGAGGACCGCGTCGTCGATCCACAGACCCCATACGGGCGCCGCGTGCGGGCTGCCGTCGCTCCGCGCGGTGCCGATCCAGTAGTTGCGCGCCGCCTCGAGACGTTCCTCGGCCCAGCTCCACGGGAGCATGCCGTCGGGTGAGTCCGGGACCCCGTAGCCGGGCGCGAAGCGCGGCCGGGTCACGGTCGGCTCGAGGGCCATGAAGGCCATCTTCGCAAGCTCTATGCTCGCGCCGTGGAAGGCGGCGCACGCGAGCACGTGACGGGAGTCGGAGGCGTGTTCTTCCGCGCTCGTGACCCGAAGGCGCTCGTCGAGTGGTACGCAGAGCATCTCGGCGTTCCGGTGGCGGGCGACGGTTACGTCATCTTCCCGGAGAGCCGCAACACGGTCTGGGCGCCGTTTGCCGAGGACACCGACTACTGGCCGTCGGCGAAGCAGGGGATGGTGAACTTCACGGTGCGCGATCTCGACGCGATGCTCGACCAGCTTCGTGCCGCCGGCGTACACGTGGACGAGAAGGTCGAGGATCTCGAGTTCGGCCGCTTCGGGTGGGCGACGGACCCGGAGGGCAACCGCTTCGAGCTCTGGGAGCCGCGCGAGCCTTAGCGCTCGGTCGTCGCGTGGCGGCGGACGATCTGCCACCGGCTGTCCCGACGCACCCAGACGTCCGTGATGCGGAGCTCACCGCTGGCGTCGCGATCGTGGAGCCTCGCCGCCTGCCGGTAGCGCGAGACGAGGACCGCAGTGTTCCCGTAGATCTCCGGGTCGATCTCGAGATATGCGAAGTCCTCGATCGCGTACGCGCCGGCCGCAGCCTCGAGGAGCTCCTCGCGAGCGAGCGTCCCGGCGGCGCCGTCGAGAGTGAACTCCTCCGCGAGCAGCGAGTCGAGCCGCGCGGTGTCGTGCTCCTGCACGGCCCGGACGAGCTCGTGCGAGAGCGCGACGAGCTCTTCCGCGACGGCAAGGGTCGCGCCGGTCACTCGGCCTCCACGAGCCCGGGCTCCACACGCTCGGTTGCCTGCTCGAACCGGTAGCGAACGATCGGCTGCTTCACGGCGCGCACCTCGTCGAGCCGGCGCACCGGCCTCCCGTGAGGCGCCTCGTGCAGAAGGTCCGGAGCGGAGGCGGCCTCCTCGGCGATCCGGCGCATCGCCTCGACGAACCCGTCGAGCCGCTCCTTCGGCTCCGTCTCCGTCGGCTCGATCATCAGCGCCTCGGGGACGACGAGCGGGAAGTACACGGTCGGCGGGTGGATGCCGTAGTCCATGAGGCGCTTCGCGACGTCGAGCGCGGTGATGCCGTGCTCGCGCTTCAGCGTACGCGCCGAGAGCACGAACTCGTGCATGCAGTGGCGGTCGTACGGGAGGTCATAGACGTCGCGGAGGCGCGCGAGCAGGTAATTGGCGTTGAGCACGGCCACCTCGGACATCTCTCGCAACTCGGGCCCGTAGGCCCGGATGAACGCATACGCGCGGACGAAGACCCCGAACGGGCCCGCAAAGCCGCGCACGCGGCCGATCGACTTCGGCTTCCCGGAGTCGAGGCGGTACTCGTCCCCGTCGCGCACGATGCGCGGCACGGGCAGGTACGGCTCGATCGTGTCGCGAACGGCCACCGGGCCACCACCGGGCCCACCACCGCCGTGCGGCTGCGAGAACGTCTTGTGCAGGTTGTAGTGGACGATGTCGAAGCCCATGTCCCCGGGCCGCGAGATGCCGACGACCGCGTTGAGGTTGGCGCCGTCGTAGTACAGGAGCGCGCCTGCGTCGTGGAAGATCCGCGCGACCTCCTCGATGCCCTCGTCGAAGAGCCCGAGCGTCGAGGGGTTCGTGAGCATGAGCCCGGCGGTGCGCTCGTTCACCTTGCCCCGCAGGTCATCGAGGTCGAGGTTCCCGCGCGCGTCGGTGCCGACCTTCTCGAGCTTGTACCCGGCCATCGTCACGCTGGCCGGGTTCGTCCCGTGCGCGGTGTCGGCCGTGATGATCGTGTCGCGCTCCTCGCCGCGATCGGCGAAGTACGCGCGCATGAGCATCAGTCCGGTCAGCTCGCCCTGCGAGCCTGCCGCCGGCTGGAGCGTCACCGCCGGCAGCCCGGCGATCTCCGCAAGGATCTCCTGCAGCCGCCACATGAGCTCGAGCGCGCCCTGCGCGGCTTCGTCCTCCTGGTACGGGTGCAGGTCACGGAAACCCGGGAGCCCGGCCAGCCGCTCGTGCACGCGCGGGTTGTGCTTCATCGTGCAAGAGCCGAGCGGGTAGAAGCCCGTGTCCACGCCGAACGTGCGGTCGGCGAGCGTCGTGAAATGGCGGACGAGCTCGGGCTCCGAGACCTCGGGCAGACGCGGAGGATGCGACCGGCGCAGGCCCTCCGGGACCTCCGGAACCGGCAGATCGGGCCGCGGCGGTCGGCCCGCGCGGCGACCCGGCCGGGACTGCTCGAAGATGAGGTGGGCGTCGGCCCAGGCGCGGCCCGGCTCCTGCACGCTCATGCGCACACCTGCTCGAGCACCGCGGCCAGATGGTCGACGTCCTCGATCGTCTTCTTCTCCGTCAGCGCTACCAGGAGCACGTCGTCCATGCCCTCGTAGTCGCGGCCCAGGGCGTAGCCCGGATGGACCCCGTGCTCGCGCGCGCGCCGGACGACCTCCCGGGCAGGGATCGGCGTCCGGAACGCGACCTCCTTGAACGGCTGTGCGTCGAAGGCAGGCTCGAGCGGGACGCGCTCGCGCGCGTACTGCGTGAGCGCGAGGCAGGTCTCCCCCACCTCCCGGAGCCCGGCCGGCCCGAGCCACGACAGCGTCGCGAGGCCGGCGAACGCGAGCAGCGTCTGGTTCGTCGTGATGTTCGACGTCGCTTTCTCGCGGCGGATGTGCTGCTCCCGCGTCTGGAGCGTGAGCACGAAGGCCCGCCGTCCGTCGACGTCCACGGTCTCGCCCACGATACGTCCCGGCATGCGCCGGATGAGGTCGTTCCGCGCCGCGAGAAAGCCGTAGTGAGGGCCGCCGTACGACTGCCAGTTCCCGGCCGCTTGCCCCTCGCCGATCGCGATGGCGCAGCCGTACGCTCCCGGCGCTTCGAGGACGCCCAGCGACATCGGGTCGACGTGGGCGACCGCCAGCGCACCCGCGTCCGCCGCCGCCTCGGCCAGATCGGGCGCCTGTTCGAGGCAGCCGAGGAAGTTCGGCTGCTGAAAGATCACTGCAGCCGCATCCCGCGCCGCCTCTGCGAGCTCGTCAGCGTCCGTGACGCCGCCCCGGTGCGGCACCTCCACGATCTCGAGCCCGAAGCCCGGGGCGTACGTCTTCACGACCTGGCGCACCTGGGGATTGACTGCCTCCGCGAGCACGACCTTGCGCCGTTCGGTGACGTGCCGCGCGACGAAGCAGGCATCCGCCGCCACGGTGGCACCGTCGTATCCGGACGCATTCGACACGTCCATCCCGGTGAGCTCGCAGATGACCGTCTGGTACTCGAAGATCGCCTGGAGGACCCCCTGGCTCATCTCTGGCTGGTACGGCGTGTACGCCGTCAGGAACTCGCCCCGCGAGAGGACGACATCGGCGACCGCCGGCACGTAGTGGTCGTAGATGCCGGCGCCGAGGAACGAGAGCTCCTCGGCGGTCGAGATGTTGCGGCCCGCGAGCTCCTCGATGTGGCGGACGAGCTCCGGCTCGCCGAGCGCCGGAGGCAGGTCGAGCTCGCGGTCGAGCCGCACGCCCTCCGGGATCTGCTCGAACAGCTCGTCCACGGAGGAGACGCCGATGGCGGCGAGCATCTCCTCGCGGTCGGCGTCGGTGAGCGCCAGATACCCCACGCGCTAGCTCACTGCTCGGCGACGTGCGCCTTGTAGGCGTTCACGTCCTGCAGTAGGTCGACCTCGCCGGGGTCCGACATCCGGATGCGGACGAGCCAGCCGTCGCCGTACGGGTCCTCGTTGACGACCTCGGGCTCGTCGACGGCCTTCTGATTCACCGCGAGCACCTCGCCCGAGAGCGGCGACACGATGTCCGAGACGGCCTTGACCGACTCGACCTCGCCGTACGACGCGTCCTTCGTCACCGTCATTCCTGTCTCGGGAGCCTCGAAGTGGACGAGCTCGCCGAGCGCGTCCTGCGCGAACCACGTGATCCCGAGCACTGCCTCGTCGCCCTCGATGCGGGCCCAGTCGTGCTCCGGGTGGTACTTCAGGTCCTCGGGATAGCTCTCGGCGGCTGCCACCTGGCTACGACTCCTTCCGGTAGATCGGCTTCTTCACGATCCGCGCTCGGCGCGGCTTACCCCTCACGTCGATCACGAGCTCCGAGTCGGGACCGGCGTGCTCGACGGGAACGTACGCCATGCCGATCCCGCGGTCGAGCATGGGTGAATGCGTCCCCGACGTCACCTCGCCGCCGCCCTCGACGGCCATGCCCTGCCGGGGAACCGCCTTCTCCTCCATGACGAACGGCACGAGCCGTTGCGTAGGCCCGTCCTCCTTGATCCGCCGCAGCTCGTCGACGCCCGTGAAGTCCTTGTCGAGTCGGCATGCCCACCCGAGACCGGCCGAGATCGCGTCCGTCTCCTGCGTGATGTCGTTCCCGTGCAGCGGGTAGCAGACCTCGAGGCGAAGGGAGTCGCGCGCGCCGAGCCCGCACGGAACGGCGCCGCGCGCGAGGACGGCGTCCCACAGCGCCGGCGCGTCGTCCTCCGCACAGCAGAGCTCGACGCCGACCTCGCCGGTGTACCCGGTTCGGCTCACCATCACCTCGATGCCGTCGATCTCGCCCATCGCGTGCGTGAATGCCGGCGCCTCCCCGAGGCCCAGGCGCTCGAGCGAGCGCGGCCCCTGGACGGCGACGAGCCCGTACTCGTCCGACGCGTCGCGCACCTCCGTTCCCTGCGGCTCTCGGTCCTTCAGCCACTCGTAGGCGACACCGCGGTTCGAGGCGTTCACGACGACCAGGTACTGGCCGTGCCCGAGCCGGTAGACGATGAGGTCGTCGACGATGCCGCCTCGCTCGTTCGTCAGGAGGGTGTACTGCGCCTCGCCGTCGTCCAGCCGCGCGACGTCGTTCGACAGCACTTCCTGCAGGAAGTCGAGCCCCGTGGGACCGTCCACGTGGATCTGGCCCATGTGCGATACGTCGAACGCGCCGCAGTCCGTGCGAACCGCACGGTGCTCCTGGATGACCCCCTCGTACTGAACGGGCATCTCCCACCCGGCGAAGGGAACCATTCGCGCGCCCGCATCGAGGTGGCGCGCGTACAGAGGCGTGCGCTTCAGCGTGGCCTCCACGACGGCGACGACTCTAGCGACTCGCGCCCGCCGTGTGACCGGGGCTAGTCCTCCTTGAGGAAGGACGGAATGTCGATCTCGACGTCCGTGACGCTCGGGCCGGTCATTGCCGGGCGCCGCTCGCGCTCCGGCGCCTCGGCTCCCGCCTCACGGCGCCTGCGGCGTGGTCGACCGCCGAAGCCGGTGGCGATCGCGGTGACCCGCACGTCGTCGCCCATCGCGTCGTCGATGACCGCGCCGAAGATCACGTTCGCGTTCGAGTCCGCAGCGCTCGTGACCACCTCTGCGGCCTCGTTCACCTCGAACAGTCCCAGATCCGAGCCGCCCGTGATGTTGAGGAGAATCCCTGTCGCACCGTCGAGCGACGTCTCGAGCAGCGGCGAGGAGATCGCGGCACGCGCGGCTTCGACTGCCCGGTTCTCCCCGCGCGCCACGCCGATGCCCATGAGCGCGGAGCCCGCGTCTCGCATGATCGTGCGCACGTCGGCGAAGTCGAGGTTGACGAGGCCCGGGACGGTGATGAGGTCTGTGATGCCCTGGACGCCCTGCCGGAGAATGTCGTCGACCATCCGGAACGCGTCGGTCATGGGCGTGGTCTTCTCGACCACCTGGAGAAGGCGGTCGTTCTCGATGACGATCAGCGTGTCGACGTTGTCGCGAAGGTTCTGGATGCCGACCTCGGCCTGCTCCGCGCGCAGGCGCCCTTCGAACTGGAACGGCCTGGTGACGACGCCGACGGTTAGCGCGTCCAGCTCGCGGCCGATCTCCGCGACGACAGGCGCGCCGCCGGTCCCGGTGCCACCGCCCTCCCCGGCGGTGACGAACACCATGTCGGCGCCCTTGAGCGCCTCTTTCAGCTCGTCGTGGCTCTCCTGCGCCGCCGCGAGCCCGACCCGTGGGTCGGCGCCGGCGCCGAGGCCGCGCGTCGCCTTCGACCCGATGTGGATCTTCACGTCCGCGTCGATCATCAGGAGCGCCTGCGCGTCGGTGTTCACCGCGACGAACTCGACGCCGGACATGCCGGCCTCGACCATCCGGCTGACGGCGTTCGAGCCGCCGCCGCCGACGCCGACGACCTTGATGACTGCGAGGTAGCTACCGGATTGATTGCTCATGTCTCAACCTGTCTGAAGCTGAAGCTCGTGTTGAACGTGCGATATCGGCGCACTTTTCGCCTCCGAGGGTAGGCCTCCTTCCCGGCGATGTCAATGGAACCATCAGCCTGCCGAGTCGAATGAAGTCTCACTCTCAACCTGAGAGTTGAGGTATCGGCTCCCCACCGGGCGCTCGGGCACGCTCACGTCGAGGTAGATCATCCCGTCGTCGAGGAGCGGCGCCACACGGGCAGCGACGGCAAGCTTCACAAGGATGTCCGTCGGGTCGCCGAGGGTGATCTCGACCCCCGTGTGCAGGACGACGACGAGCCCCGTGGGCGTCGTCCGGACCGCCTTGACACGTCCGGGGACACGCACGTCCCGGAGGCCGGCGAAGACGCGTGTCACGGGCTCGTAGGAGGTGGGAAGCGGCCTCCCGAGCTCGACGGGCACCTTTCGGGGCAGCCAGAGCCGCGGAAGCCCCGGTTCGGCTCGTGGCTCGATCTTCCGGATCACGCGGTTCGAGCCGCTGACGAGCCACGCGTCGCCGCCGCGACGGGCGACGCCGACCGGCCATACCGGCGCGACGCGGATCACCAGCGTGTGCGGGAACGCGCGGTCCACCGATGCCGCGGCCACGGACGGGAGCGCCCGCACCGATCCCTCGATTGCCGCGGCGTCCACGTCGAGAAGGCTCGTCCCGACGACCTGTCGCGCGACTCGCTGCACCTCGCGCGTCACCTGCGGAGGTGCTCCACGCACCTCGATCTCCTGCACGGCGAAGACCGAGGTCTGACGGGCGACCCAGTAGCCGCCGAGCGCGACGACCACGATCGAGAAGGTCGCGAGCAGGGACCGGCCGGAGGGGACGAAGCGAACCAGGTCGAGGCGATCGCCGGCGGCCGACCGCGGCAGCGGGACGACGGCGCTTTCCGCGCGTGCACGCCGGCGCGATCCCGGCTCGGTTCGTCCCCCACCGGCCATGGGGAGACGATTCGCCGCGCGCGGCGGCCCTCCTACGTCACTGCGGGGGGAGCTCGATTGCGCCGAGGAAGACGACCTCGCGCTCGAGCTCGACGCCGAACTGCTCGCGTGCGCGCCGCCGGGCCTCGACCATGAGCGCCACGCAGTCGGCGCTCGTCGCGCCGTCCGCGTTCTCGATGAAGTTCGCGTGCATCGGCGAGATCATCGCCCCGCCGATCCTGTGCCCTTTGAGACCGCACTCCTCGAGCATCCGACCCGCCCCGATCGACCCGTCCGGGTTCTTGAAGACGCTCCCGAACGTCCGCTTGTTCGTCGGTTGCGTCGCCTTCCGACGTGCGACGAGGTCGGCGACCGTGCGCCTGATGTCCTGCTCCGGCCGATGTTCCAGGCGGTACTCCACCACGGCCACGACGTCGCCGTTCGCGAGCTCCGAGTGCCGGTACGACAGACCGAGCTCCTCGGGCGAGAGCCACTCCGATCCCGCGGCACGCGACACGAGCGCCCGCTCGAGGATCTGCGACCAGTCGCGTTCGTAGGCCCCCGCGTTCATGCGGACGCCTCCGCCGGCGGTCCCGGGAATCGCGCACGCGAACTCGAACCCGCCGAGCTCGGCGGACCTGGCCCGATGGAGACAGACCGCGTTCGTCGCACCGCCGCCTGCAACGAGCCGATCACCGCGGGCGTCGGCAGCTGCAAGCTCGCCCTCGAGCCGGACGACAACAGCATCGACGCCGTCGTCCGCGGCAAGCAGGTTCGACCCTAGCCCGACGACCGCAACGGGAAGCCCTTCCCCCTCCGCATAGGCGAGCACGCTCTCGAGCTCGGCGAGCGAGCGCGGGCGAGCGAGCGCTTTCGCGGGGCCACCGGTGCCGATCGTCGTCAAGCGCGCGAGCGGGGCTCCGCTTTCGAGGGTCACCGGCTCTCGAGCCCCTCGACGATGGCGCGCGCGATGCGCCAGGGCTCCCCCACGCCGAGCGTCACCACGACATCGCCCGGACGCGCCCACGACAGCGCAAGTCTGGAGGCGTCGTCGAGCTCGGGCGCCCACCCTCGCCGGACTCCAGCCGGCACGTTGTCGAGCACGAGCTTCCCGGTCACGCCCGCCCGTGGCGCATCGCGGCCTCCGATGACGTCCGTCACGACGGCTACGTCCGCGATGCCGAGCGCATCGCCGAGCTCGTACGCGAGATGCCGGGTGCGCTCGTACACGTGCGGCTGGTAGACGGCGAGCAGGCGCCCCTCCGTGATCGTCCTCGCGGTCTCGAGCGTGGCCGCGATCTCCGTGGGGTTGTGCCCGTAGTCGTCGAACACCCGGATGCCGCCCCGGTCGCCGACCAGCTCGAAGCGTCGGTCGACCCCGATGAAGCGCGCAAGCGCTGCCTCTGCGTCCCTTCGCTCGATCCCTGCGAGCTCGAGGGCTGCGAGCGCCGCCGCGGCGTTCCGCCGGTTGTGGGCGCCCGGAACACCCAGCTCGCCCTCGAACGGCTGGAGCTCCGGGCCGCGCACCACCGAGGGCACCTCCGTGAGCCACTCGTCGAAGAACCGCTCGAGCTCCGCCTCGGAGAGGAAGGTCGCGTGGTGGTCGAGCTCGACGTTCGTCAGAACGGCGATCTCGGGTCGGAGGAGCGCGATCGATCGATCGGACTCGTCCCCCTCGACAACGAGCCAGCCCGTGCCCGTGCCGGCGTTCCCGCCTAGCTGCGACACGACGCCGCCGACGATCCACGAGGGGTCGGCACCGAGCTCGCGGAGCACGAACGCGATCATGGCCGCGGTTGTCGTCTTCCCGTGTGCTCCTCCGACCACGATCGACCGCCGGAGCGAGACGAGCTCGGCGAGGAATTCGGCCCGCGGATGTCCTTCGACGCGCCCGGAGTGGGCGCTCGAGACGACCACCTCGAACCCCGGTGGCGGCTCCGGCTCGCCGCCGATCTCGATCGAGACCCCGTCCAGCGTCCCCATGAAGATCGTCTCGCGGAGGTCCCAGCCGCGCACCTCCGCCCCCCATGCCCGCGCGATGTTCGCGTACGCGGAGAGCCCCGCGCCACCGATGCCGACGAAGTAGATGCGCCGGCCCTCCAGCGGCCGGTCGCTCACCGTCATCTGCCGCCTCGAGAGGACGCGAGTCGCACGAGCTCGTCGGCGATCTCCTCGGCAGCGTCCGGCCGGGCGAGCGCGCGCATCGCGTCGCTCATCCGCCGCAGCCGCTCGGGATCGTCGAGCAGCTCGTCCACGAGCGCGGGGATGCGCGCGAGCTCCTCCTGCCGCACGACGACGGCTCCTCCGCCGCGTTCGAAATGAACCGCGTTCTGAAACTGGTGGTCTGCGGTCGCGTGCGGGTACGGAACGAGGATCGTGGGTGTCCCGGAGGCGGCGAGCTCCCAGACCGTCCCGCCCGCGCGCGAGATCGCGAGGTCCGGAGCCGCCAGTGCGTCACCGAACCGCTCCACGGTCGGGAGCAACACGTAGTCACTACGCGTGACCTTCGGCCGCAGCGCCGGGAAGTCCCGGTCGCCCGCGATGTGCAACACCGCGAGATCCGATTCGCCGTAGGTCTCGACCGCGAGCTCGTTGAGCGCCTGGGCGCCGGCGAGCCCGCCGAACACGGCGAGTACGGGCCGGTCCAGAGGGAGCCCGAACGCAGCGCGGGCGGCCGCGCGATCGGCGCCGAGGTGATCTCGCGGGATGGGCCGGCCGACGACGCGGTACTTCGCGCCGTCACGGCCCGGGATGTCGTACGCGAGGAACACACGGCGTGCCAGGGGCGCGGCGAGCCGGTTTGCGAGGCCGAGGTGCGCGTCAGCTTCACTCAGCGCCGACGGCACGCCCTTGAGGCGTGCGGCGAGCACCATCGGCCCGGCCACGTACCCTCCGCCGCCGAGGACGACGTCCGGAGCGCGGCGTCCCAGGATGCGCAGACAGGCGAACGGCGCGCGCACGGCCCGCCAGACCGCGCGGACGAGCTCGATCCCGAGCTTCCGAGGGAAGCCGGAGACGGAGAACGTGTCGAGCTCGAAGCCAGCCTCAGGAACCAGCCGCGACTCGACGCGGTCTGGTGACCCGGCGAACGTCACTTCCACTCCGCGCTCTCGAAGAGCTTCCCCGACGGCGAGAGCCGGTCGAACGTGACCTGCGGTCCCGCCGGCCGCGATCAGGCACACGAGCTTCGACGACCCGCTCATTCACGGCGATGTTAAGGAGAATGCCCACGGACACGAGCAGCACGATGAGGCTCGAGCCGCCGTACGAGACGAACGGGAGCGGGATTCCGGTCAGCGGGGCGATGCCGAGCACCGCGGCGAGGTTGATGGCCGCCTGACCGCAGACGAGCGCAGTCAGTCCGGCGGCGAGCAGCTTCCCGAACGGGTCGCGGCAGCGAAGCGCGACCCGGAACCCCGCATACCCGAAGGCCGCGAAGCAACCGACCACGAACGCCGATCCGAGGAGGCCGAGCTCCTCCCCGACGACCGCGAAGATCATGTCCGTGTGCGCCTCCGGCAGGTAGAGCGCCTTTTGCGGGCCTTCTCCGAGACCGACTCCAGTCCAGCCTCCCGATCCGATTCCGATCATCGCCTGGATGATCTGGAATCCCGAGTTCTGCGCGTCGCTCCAGGGATCGAGAAAGCTGAAGACGCGTGCGCGCCGGTAGGGCTCCACCCAGATCGCGAGGAGCCCGATCGCGGCTGCCAGGAACGTCGCCGTCACCAGCAGGCGCATCGGCACGCCGGCGACCATGAGCAGCGCGAGCATCATCACGCAAAGCGAGATGGTCGTCCCGAGATCGGGCTCGAGCACGATGAGCGCACAGAAGATCCCGGTGAGGACCCCGAGCGGACGCAGCAGCTCGCCGAACGTACGCGGTGGCGGTCGGCGGGACAAATGCATGGCCGTGAACATGCAGAGCGCGAGCTTCGCGAGCTCGGACGGCTGGAAGCTCGCCGGCCCCAGGATGAACCAGCGGTGCGCACCGTTCACGGCGGGCGACGCGACGAGCACCGCGGCGCAGAGCGCGAGCGCTACGAGGAGCAACGCGGGCGAGAGGTAGCGCAGGCGGTGGTAGTCGAACCTGGCCGCGAGCGTCATGAGGACGATCCCGAGGATCGCGTACACGGCCTGGCGCTCGAGGAACGCCATCGAATCGCCGTTGCCGAGCGCGGCCGCGGCCGATGTCGCGCTGTAGACCATCACGAGCCCGAAGGCGACGAGCCCGAGCGTGACGAGCGTGAGGAGGCGCTGGTCGAACCGTGCGTCGGCGGCCTTCACGACAGCTCCTCGACGAGACGCCTGAACTCGTCGCCGCGTGCCTCGAAGTCCTCGAACTGGTCGAAGCTCGCGCAGGCCGGCGAGAGAAGGACGACGTCTCCGGGCGCTGCCGTCCTGGACGCAGCCGCGAGCGCTGCCTCGAGGTCGCCGGCGTCGAGATTCGGCACGCCCGCAGCGGACAGCGCCTCGGACAGCTCGTGCGCCGCCTCGCCGATGAGATACGCACGGTCGCCCGGCTTGAACGATGCGGCAAGCTCGTCGTACGGCTCCGCCTTCCCGCGGCCTCCGAGGATCACGTGCAAGGCGGCGTCCGGGAACGAGGCGAGCGCGCGCCTCGCGGCGGCTGCATTCGTGGCCTTGGAGTCGTTCACATAGCGGACGCCACCGAGCTCGCGGACGAGCTCGATGCGATGAGGCACGCCGGCGAACGTGCGGAGCGCCTCCGCGATCGCGTCGTCGCCGATCCCGGCGGCGCGTGCCGCCGCCGTCGCGGCCGCGGCGTTCTCGCGGTTGTGCGGGCCGGGGATGCGCGGCTCGGCGGGCAACGGATCGTCCCACTGAAACTCGACTCGCACTGCGCCGCCGGGAACCTCCCCGAAACCGCGCGGCAGCACCGCGATGTCGTCCTCCGTCTGCTGCTCGAACATGCGGAGCTTCGCGTCGACGTACCACTCGAACGTGCCGTGGCGGTCGAGGTGGTCCGCCTCGAGGTTGAGCAGGACACCGATGCGCGGCCGAAGCAGCTCGACATCCTCGAGCTGGAAGGACGAGAGCTCGCACACGATCCAACTGTCCTCGGGAACCGAGCCGACGAGAGACGTGAGGGGGCGGCCGATGTTGCCCGCGACCTCGACCGGCTGCCCGGCGGCGCGGAACATCGCGCCGAGCAGCTCGGACGTCGTGGTCTTGCCGTTCGTCCCGGTGACGCCGAGGAGCGGGTTCGGAAGCAGCCGAGCGCCGAGCTCGATCTCGCTCCAGACCGGAATGGCGCGCGTGCGCGCGCCGGCGACGAGCCGCGTCTCCCCCGGGACGCCGGGGCTCTTCACGAGCAGATCTGTCCCCTGCAGCAACGTGTCCTCCTCGTCTCCGAGATGGAGTTCGACGCCCAGGCCGCGGAGCCTTCCGAGCTCGGCGTCCGCCTCGAGGCGCTCGTCGCGGTCGTAGGCGACGACGTCTGCGCCCTCGCCGAGCAGCGCCTCGGCGGCCGCCTTGCCCGAGCGGGCGAGGCCGACGACGAGGACGCGCAGGCCGCGGAGCCCTGGCGCGTCGCTCATAGCCGGGCTCATTGCTGGACGAACTGGAGGAAGTCGCGGTAGAAGAGCGCGAAGCCGGAGGCGCAGAGGATCGCGCAGACGATCCAGAACCTGACCATGATCTTCGTTTCCGACCAGGCCTTCATCTCGAAGTGATGGTGGATCGGAGCTATCAGGAACACGCGGCGCCCCGTCCGCTTGAAGCTCACCACCTGGATGATCAGCGAGAGCACCTCGATGACGAAGATGCCGCCGATCAGAAGAAGCAGGATCTCGGTGTCCGTCACGATCGCGAACCCCGCGATTGCGCCGCCGAGTGCGAACGAGCCCGTGTCGCCCATGAACACCTCGGCGGGGAAGGCGTTGTACCAGAGGAAGCCAATCGTCCCGCCGATGAGCGCAGCCGCGAGCGTGGCGAGGTCGAGGTACGCATCGCTGCGCGCCCCGGGGTCGCCCGAGCGGAGCCACGAGATGCCGGCGATCGCCAGGAAGGTCAGCAGCGCGATCGTGGCGACGCCGGGGAGCAGTCCGTCGACCCCGTCGGTGAGGTTCGCCCCGTTGACCGTGCCCGCGATGACGAGGAAGAGGAACGGGTAGTAGAAGACGCCAAGCTCGAGGTTCCAGCTCACGACGGGGATGTAGAGCGAGGTGTCGAAGCCCGCCGTCTCACGCAGGAGGAGTGCGGCGACGACGGTGATCGCGACGAGGAACAGCATTTTCCAGCGGCCGGCGAGACCGAGCGAGTGTTGCCGTCGTTGCTTCAGGAAGTCGTCCGCAAAGCCGATCGCGGCGCAGCCGAGCGTGATGAAGAGAACCGTCGCCGCCTCCGTCGTGTACTGCGAGAGAGCGAGGAACGGGATTACCGCCGATCCGATGATGAGCAAGCCGCCCATCGTCGGCGTCCCCTGCTTCACCGCATGCGACGCTGGACCTTCGGCCCGGATGTGCTGACCGAGGTTCCGCGCCCGTAGCCTCTCGATGAACTTGGGCCCGATCACGACGGCGGCGACCATCGCGAGCAGGCCCGCTATCAGGACGGGGACCATGCCTCGGCGAAGTTCGCTATCTCGCCTGCGATGCCTTCGAGCCCCACCGCGCGCGACGCCTTGACGAGGACCGCGTCGCCCGGCTCGACGGCGGAACGCGCGGCCTCGACGGCGTGCTCGGCGTCGGGCGCCCAGGCGACGGGGTCGTACGCTCGCCCGCTCTCCCCCACGCCGACGACCTCGACTCCAAGCTCCTTCGCGAGCGCTCCGATCTCGACGTGGAACGCGTTCGAGCCTTCACCGAGCTCGGCCATCTCGCCCAGGATCGCGACCTTCCGACGCTCGCCTGCCCGCTCGGCGAGATGCTCGAGCGCCGCGCGCATGGAGTCCGGGTTCGCGTTGTAGGCGTCATTGATCACGAAGCCGCCGCCCGGAAGCGGCAGCTCCTCGCCGCGCCAGGGAGAGAGCGCGATGTCCGGCACGCCGTCACCCGCATGCTCGAGCGGCAGGCCGAGGGCGGCGTACGCGTGGAGCGCCGCGAGGGTGTTGACCGCCTGATGGCGCTGGGTGAACGGAAGCTCGAGCTCGATCGCGTGCCCGTCGAGGTGGAACGTGCCGTGACCATTCTCGAGCTCGACCGCCTCCGGCCCGAAGCGGCGGATCTCGATGTCGTCGCGATCCAGGTGTGAGTCGAGCTCCCGGGCACCGGCAGGCACGACCGCGGTTCCGCCCGGCGGCAGCGCTGCAATCGCCTCCGCGTTCGCCGCGGCAACCTGCTCGACGGAGCCGAGAAGCTCGAGGTGCTCCGGCCCGATGCTCGTCACGAGCGCGATCTTCGGACGCGCGATCGCACACAGATCGGCGATCTGGCCCATGCCGCGCATCCCCATCTCCGCAACCACGACCGCCGTGTCGTGCTCGATCCGGAGCAGCGTCAGCGGGAGCCCGATCTCGTTGTTCAGGCTCCGCTCGGACGCGATCGTGGGCACGTGCGCGCCGGCGAGCGCCCGAAGGATGTCCTTCGTCGAGGTCTTGCCCGTCGAGCCCACCACCGCGACGACCTGCGCCCTGCTCCTCGACCGAACGAGACCCGCGAGAGCCGCCAGAGCCACGTCCTGGTCGTCCGGGACGAGCGTGACCGCGCCGCGTGCACGAGCATCGTCCACATACTGGACACCCCTGTTCAGCGCGACGAAGAGCTCGCCCGCGGCCACCTGCCTCGAGTCCGCGCTCACGCCGGCGACGACCGAGCCGGGCGCGCCCCCTTCGAGCTGCCCCAGGCGAAGACCGGCTATCTCGTCGAAGTCGAGGGCGATCACGATCGCAGGCGGCTGAGTGCTTCCCGGGCGACATCGCGGTCGTCGAACGGCTGGACGACGCCGCCGAGATCCTGGCCCTGCTCGTGGCCCTTGCCGGCGATCAGCACCACGTCACCGGCCCCGGCGAGGCCGATCGCGCGCTCGATCGCGGAGCGCCGGTCTGGGTCGATCTCGACGCCCGTGCCGGCGCCTTGAAGGACGTCCTGGATGATGGCGAGCGGGCTCTCGGAGCGTGGGTTGTCGGACGTCACGATCGCGACGTCCGCGAGCTCGGCCGCGACGCGTCCCATGAGCGGACGCTTGCCCCGGTCGCGATCGCCACCCGCCCCGAACACCACGAGCACGCGCCCCTCGGCGAGGTCCCGCGCCGCGCCGAGCGCCGTCTCGAGGGAGTCCGGCGTGTGGGCATAGTCGACGAGCACGGTGAACGGCTGGCCGTCGTCCACGCGCTCGAAGCGGCCGGGCACGGCGTCGACGCTCGCGATGCCCTTCACGATCGCGTCCTCGTCGAGATCGAGGAGCAATCCCGCAGCCACGGCGCCGAGCGCGTTCGACACGTTGAAGATCCCAGGGAGAGGGACTTCGAAGTCCATACCGGCCGCCCGGAACGTGCTGCCGCTCGGCGTCAGCTCGAGGTCCTGCGCCCGGATCTCGGCGCGGTCGCCGAGGCCGAAGGTCACGAGCGGCGCTCGATGCACATCCGCAAGAGACTCCGCCAGGCGTTCGCCCCATTCGTCGTCGACGTTGACCGCCGCAGGCGGCGGCAGCGCGCTCGCGAAGAGCGACCTCTTCGCGAGGAAGTACTCCTCCATCGTCCCGTGCAGGTCGAGATGATCCTGGGACAGGTTCGTGAACACGAGCGCGTCGAACCGGACGCGATCGAGCCGCCGGAGCACCGCCCCGTGCGACGACGCCTCGAGCGCGACGCTGCGGTCGCCGGCGTCGAGCATCTCGCGGAAGAGCCGCTGGAGGTCGATTGACTCCGGCGTCGTGAACGGCGCCGGGCGCTTCATGCCGCCGATCCTCCATTCGACCGTGCCCACCAGGCCGGCGTTCCTCCCGGTCGCTTCGAGCATCGCGTGCAGCAGGAACGCGGTCGTCGTCTTCCCGTTGGTCCCCGTCACGCCCACGACCTCGAGCTCTTTCGTCGGCTCGCCGAAGAAGGCGTCCGCGCCGACCGCCATCGCTGCCCGGCTGTCGGGGACGATGAGCTGCGGGCTTCGCACGTCGAGCTCGCGCTCGACGACAAAGGCGGCCGCGCCCCGCTCGAGCGCCTCCCAGGCAAGGTCGTGACCGTCGACCCTCGCGCCGGGAATGCAGAAGAACAGGGCGCCGGGGGACACATTCCGTGTGTCGTAGGCAAGGTCGCCGATCTCGACCGGCTGGGCTCCGGCCACTTCGCCCGTCCTGACCTCGGTCGGGGCGAGCGCGCGGATCAGCGCCTCGAGCTCCACCGCCCGGGAAGGCTAGCCCACGTGCCCGCGGTCGCCTCCGGCGTGGGTCAGGGTCAGCGGGTCGCGGTCTCGGGTGCGTCCGGCGGCACCTCGAGGTGCTGGAGGTTGAACCGCGCGATCTCCTTGAACGCAGGCGCCGCGACCTCGCCGCCGTAGAACGCGCCACGCGGCTCGTCCACCATGACCATCACCACGAGCCTCGGCTTCGTCGCCGGCACGAGACCCACGAACGAGGCGACGTAGCGGGAGGTCGAGTACGTCCCGTCGGGGTCGATCTTCGCCGCGGTCCCGGTCTTCCCGGCGACGGTGTAGCCCGGCACGGCCGCCTCGGTTCCGGTTCCCTCGAGAACGACGCCGCGCAGAAGCGAGAGCATCTGCGTCGACACGTCGCGGGAGAGGATGCGCTTGCCCCGTGGGTGCTCTATCGTCACGCCGCCGATGCGGTCGATGAGATGCGGCTCGACGAGCCGCCCGCCGTTCGCGACTGCTGCGTATGCCCGCGCCATCTGGATCGGCGTGACCGCGATGCCGTGCCCGATCGGGACGGTGCCGATCGTCGAGCCCGACCACTGGTCGAGCGGCAGCGCGAACCCCGGCGACTCGCCGGGGAAGTCGATCCCGGTCAGCTTCCCGAAGCCGAAGCGGTCGACCCAGGATGAGAGGCGCCCTTCGCCGAGCCTTTGCGCGACGGAGATCGTCCCGATGTTCGACGAGTACTCGACTATCTGGCGGACGTTGTACCGCACGGTTCCGCGCGTGTGCGCCTCGCGGATGACGCGGTCGGCGACGCGGAGCTGCGGCGGAAGCAGGAACGTCGTCTGTGGCGTGACCGTGCCCTCTTCGAGCGCCGCTGCGACGGTCACGAGCTTGAACGTCGAGCCCGGCTCGTACGTGTCCGTCACAGCCCGGTTGCGCCGTCGGTCCGCGCGCGTGGTCGGGAAGCGGTTCGCGTTGTACCCGGGAGCGGCCGCCATCGCGAGGATCGCGCCGGTCTGCGGGTCCATCACGATCGCCGAGGCGGCCTTCGCGCCGTAGCGGCTCACCGTGTCGGTGAGCACGTCCTCGGCGTTTGCCTGGATCTGGTGGTCGATCGTGAGCCGGACGTTCTTCCCCGGCGTCTCCGGGCGCATGCTCACGACGTCGAGCGCGCGGCCCTGGGAGTCCTTGACGACGGTCTGGCTGCCGGCCCGCCCCGAGAGCACCTTGTCGAGCGACCGCTCGAGCCCTTCCAGCCCCTTGTTGTCCATGCCCGCATAGCCGAGCACGACAGACGCGACCCGGTCCTGGGGATACGTCCGGAGCTCCTCACGGATGAAGCCGAGCCCCGGGAGCCTCTGCCGCTCGAGCTTCGCAGCGGCGAGCGGGTTCGCCTTGCGCACGAGGTACACGAAGCCCTTGGACTTGTCGGTGACGAGTGGGTAGATCACCTCGGGGTCGATCCGCAACGCCCTCGACACCGCGAGCGTGAGCTCGTTCGGCTTCGTGATCTGGCGCGGGTTCGCGTAGACGGTGACCGCCTGCTCGCCGATCGCGAGGGGATCGCCGTTGCGGTCGGAGATCGTCCCGCGCGCGGCGGGCACGACCACGGTCTCGCGGTGCTGCCGCACGGCGAGCGCCGCGTACTCGGCGCCCATGACCGCCTGAAGCCAGAACGCACGTGCGAGCGTCGCGACGAGAAGGGCCGCGAAGACGGCCGCGAGAAGGACGATCCGCCGGTTCGCGGCGGCGATCTTCACCTGGGCCCCAGCGTCACGTAGATCATCTCGTCGGGTTCTGCCTGCACGAGGCCGAGGTCATCGCGCGCCGCCTTCTCGATCCGCGCCGTGGCGGCGGCGCTCGAGATGCCGGCTCGAACGTTCGCGAGATCGGCCCTGAGCTGCGTGCGCTCGCGGGAGACGCCGTCCAGCTGGAGGTTGAGACGCAGAACCGCCACGTTGACCGCGACGACGCCTGCGAGCAGCGCGCCGAAGAGCACGATCCAGAAGACGCCCCCGGCGAGGAGCCGTGGCCGCGCCTTCGTCCGATCCGAGCGACCCCGAGTCTTGGCGGTCCGGCTGCGGCGTCCGGCCCCGATCGTCTCTCGCTGTGCGACTGAGGACATCTACGCCTCCGCGACCTTGAGGGCGACGCGAAGGCGGGCCGATGCGGCCCTCGGGTTGTGCTCGATCTCGTGCGCCGACGGGCGCACCGGCTTCGTGGTCAGGAGACGTGCCTCCGGCTCGCGTCCGCAGACGCAGACCGGGAACTCGGGCGGGCACGTGCACCCGCGGGCTCGATCGCGCAGGAAGCGCTTCGCGATCCGGTCCTCGAGCGAGTGGAAGCTGATGACTGCCAGCCGCCCTCCCGGGCGGAGCATCTCGAAGGCGGCCGGCAGTCCGGCCTCGAGCGACTCGAGCTCGTGGTTGACCTCGATGCGCAGCGCCTGGAAGACGCGCTTAGCGGGATGCCCCTCGCCGAAGCGCGCGGGAGCCGGGATCGACGCGCGAACGACGTCGACGAGCTCGCCGGTGCGCTCGATCGGAGCTGCCTCGCGACGACGCACGATCCCGCGCGCGATCTGTCTCGCGTAGCGCTCTTCCCCGAACGTCCGGAAGATCGTCTCGAGCTCGCGCTCGTCCCACGTTGCGAGGACGGTCGCGGCACTCGGCTCGTCGGACGGGTCCATGCGCATGTCGAGCGGCGCGTCGGTTGCGTACGAGAAGCCGCGCTCCGGGCGATCCACCTGCATGGACGAGAGCCCGAGATCGAGCAGCACCGCATCGGCGCGCACCCCGTTTGCCGCCAGCTGGCCGAGGACGACGGCGTAGTCGCCGCGGAGGAACCGGAGCTGGACTCCACGCGAGGACGCCTTGAGCCGGTCGAAGTACGGTCGCACGGTGGGGTCGCGGTCGATCGCGACGAGCTTGCCCTGCCCACGGAGATCCTCGACGAGCAGCCGCGAGTGGCCGCCCGCGCCGAAGGTTCCGTCGACGACCGTCTCACCCGGCTGCACGGAGAGGAGCTCGCGCACCTCGTCCGCGAGTACCGGGACGTGATCAGCCGCGTTTGTCCGCAAGACGTTCGGCAACATCGCCCGCGCTCCCTTCGATCGCATTCAGGTGGGCCGTCCAGGCGGCCCGGTCCCAGATCTCGACGTGGTCGTGGACGCCCGCCACGACGACGTCTTTCCCGATCCCGGCGTGCTCCGCGAGGTGCAGCGGCAGAAGCACTCGACCCTGGCGGTCGAGCTCGGCCACGGCAGCCCCGGCGAACACGTACCGCTTCATCTCCCGCGCCTCACGGCTGAGCGAGTCCAGCTCGGCGATCCGGGCCATGTTCTCGTGCCACGTGTCGCTCGGGTAGACGTCGACGTTCCGCTCGATCCCGCGGGCGAGGACGACGCCGCTCGCCAGCGAATGCCGAAAACGCGCCGGCAACGTGAGCCGGTGCTTTTCGTCGAGGGTGTGCTCGTACTCGCCGTAGAACATGAAGGGCCGATTCGGTGGGATCTGTGTTCCCCCACGATGCCCCACCTTACTCCACTTTCCTCCACCCTGCAACCCAATTCACCCATCCGGGGCAGATATGGACGGACTCCTTCGAGACGGGGCCGGAGCGCGCTTGTTGCTCAGGCTCGAGCGGCGGGAGTAGGGTCGAGTGCGTTGCCTGGCCAGAGAGGTCGTGTCCAGAGCGTGACCCGGAACGGAGGTCCTCGTGAGCAGCACCCTCGACGTGAGCAGCACCCTCGACGTCGGAGATAGCGAGACGTGAGCCTGTTCGGCAAGCACCGCCACGCGGGAACCGCCGAGTTGCCCGTCGAGGGCCACGTGCCGGGTTTCGACGGGGCGACCGGCTGGCTCAACTCGGAGCCGCTGAGCCTGGCCGACCTGCACGGGAAGGTCGTCCTCGTCGATTTCTGGACGTACACGTGCATCAACTGGCTCCGCACGCTCGGCTACATCCGCGCCTGGTTCGAGAGATACGCGGATCAGGGGCTCATCGTCGTCGGCGTCCATACGCCTGAGTTCCCGTTCGAGGAGGACATCGACAATGTCGTCGAGGCCGCCAAGGACATGCGCGTCGGCTATCCGATCGCACTGGACAGCGACTACGCCGTGTGGCAGGCCTTCAGCAACCACTACTGGCCTGCCGTGTACATCGCCGACGCGGAAGGGCGGATCCGGCATCACCAGTTCGGAGAGGGCGGGTACGACGAGTGCGAGCGCATCATCCAGCAACTGCTGCGCGAGGCGGGCCGGGAGGACGTCGCTGACGACTTCGTCTCCGTCCGGGGGGACGGGCTCGAGGCGCAGGCCGATTGGACGACACTCGACTCTCCCGAGACGTACGTCGGCTACCAGCAAGGGCGCAACTTCGCGTCTCCCGGCGGTGTCACCGTCGACGAGCCGCGCACCTACTCGGTACCGGATCCGTTGAGACTCAATTCCTGGGCGCTGTCGGGGGACTGGGCCGTCAAAGGGCGTGCGAGCGTCCTGCAGCGAGCCGGTGGGACGATCGCGTTCCGCTTCCACGCCCGCGACGTCCACCTCGTCCTGCGCTCCCAGGAGGGGACCCCCGTGTCGTTCCGCGTGCTGCTCGACGGAGCTCCTCCCGGAACGGGCCACGGGCTGGACACCGACGAGCAGGGCCGCGGGACGTTGGTCGAGCCCCGGCTCTATCAACTGGTCCGGCAGCAGGGACCGGTTACCGACCGCACGTTCGAGATCACCTTCGACGGCGCCGGCGTCGAGGCCTACGTGTTCACCTTCGGCTAGCGAAGAAGGCGAGATCCGCCGACGCGCATCGGGAGGAGATGCGGGAAGGCCCGTCTCCGGGCCTTCCCGCGTTGCCGTTCCGATGATGCCTCAGAGCGCCAGGGCGGGCTCGTTCGGCGCAGCGCCCTCGTAGACCGGGCGATACCCGAGGATCCGGCCCGCCGGTGCGCCGAGAGCGAGGCCCGCGCGCTGCATCCAGACCGGCACGAGCGGAAGCCGCACGTCGTCGAAGTGGTGCTTCGCGATCACTGCCAGCCGGAGCGGGTTCGGCATGCCCTTGCGATTCGTCTTGCCGTCGGCGGCGAGCGCGTACATGCTCGCCAGCAGCTGCTCGAACTGGAGCGCGGGACGAACCTCGCAACGGAACCGAGCCGGGCTGTCCCCGTTGTTCCAGAAGCGGTGCGCCGTTCCCGGCTCGACGACGACCTTCTCCCCTGGCCCGGCGATGATCGTCTCGCCGCCGGCCTCGAACCCGACCGCGCCCTCCAGGATCTCGAAGACCTCGGTCTGGTACGGGTGGACGTGGGCGGCCGCGACGAAGCCGTCGGGCTCGACGCGGACCTCGATCTCGACGTACTCGCCGTCCGTCTCGCTCGCCGAGCGAACCACGTGGACGGTCTCGCCGGTGACCGGGTTGTGAAGGGTGTCGCCGCTGTGGATCATCGTTGGCTCCTTGGGTCGTAGTTGGAGTTCCTCTGTGACGACCGAAGCCTCGCGTCGACCGGGTCGGGGCGCCGTGCGGCGATCCAGCCAACGATGGTGCGGAGAACCCTACGAACGTCTCGCGCCTGTAGCGGCGTCTGTCCATGAACGCGAAAAGGGCCCGGCAGGGCCGTTCTCGCATGGCGTGCCGCTCGACGCGTACGAAGGCAACGGCAGTGAATCGCGGGACTGCGCCTCCGACGCGGACCTTCTGATCGAGGTCGGCGACGATCGCTCGCCACGGCCTTGAACGGGCACTGCGCCGCAGAACCGGATCTCAGAGGAGGCGCGGCGAACGCCGCCGCCCCTCCCCTCCCGCATCAGACGAACTCGAGGCCGTGCCGAGGTGCGGCGGCGACGTACCGCGCCGCGACTTCCTCGATGTTGTCCGGTGGGTCCTGCGCGTCGTTCGGAGCGCGCTCGAGCGTCTCCTCGAAGAAGCGCTCGATCCCTGCGGGCGTAAACGTGAGTACCAGCCGGGCAGTCTTGTTGCCGGCGTTGTGGAAGTTGTGCACAGTCCCTCTCGGCACGTTGACGAAGTCGCCGGGCCGTGCCGCGATCACCTTGTCGTCGAGTTTGAACTCGATCTCGCCCTCGACGAGATAAAAGGTCTCGTCCTCGCGACGATGGATGTGTGGTGGCGGCCCGCCGCCCGGTGGTACGAGCGCCTCCATGACGAAGTACGCGCCGCCGGTCTCCTCGCCCGTGACGAGGAAGGTGTAGTGGTCGCCCGGCCCCCAGTACGCCGGCCCGGTGTCGACGGGACGGTGGACCGTGCGCGCGCTCGTTGTTCCCACGGCTTCGGCAACGGTGCTCATGGGGCTGCGTCTCCTTTCGTGCGTCGAGTTCGTGACACAGAGCTTCGTGGCCCGGGCACGCGACGCGAAGACGGCGAGCACCCGTCTTGCGGTACGGGAATCCGAACGGCGGCGACTCGCCTTGCAGGTCAGCTCAGGCCGCAGAACGCGGCAAGGAAGAACGGAATCCAGATCGCGAGATAGAGGGCTGACGTGGCGAGACCCGCGAGCGCCCGACCCGGTCGCGCAGCGCGCCGATACACGCCCAGCACGGCCGAGGCAAGCGCGACTCCGCCGACCGCGATCGACGAGTAGGCGACGAGGAAGAGCAACTCTCCCTGGGCGCTCTCGAAGTCGGGACACGCGACTTCCGAGGACGCGGTCCATCGTTCGCCGGGAATCGTGGCCAGGAGAAGCCACGACGTCAGCACCAGCCCAATCTGCGCGCCGATCGACCAGTTGCTGATGCGAATGAGCCAGGGTGCGCGAACCAGCGACAACGGCATCCCGGCGACGAGCGCCGCCACGAACGGAATCCCGAACAGTGCTTCGCCGGTCACCGATCCGTCACCGCTGCTAGGCCGCGCCGCACGCGCCGCAGTGGAACGTGCCCACGCGACGCGCCTCGTGGCATGTCGTGCACTCACCGACGACGGAACGTCCGCATCCCTCGCAGTGCTCGCCGCCGCGGGCGGGGTACCCGCAGAACGGGCACTCGTTCTTCCGCACACGACGCTGCGGGATCCGTCGTGCCAGATAGCGCTGCAGCCACCAGAACGTTCCCAGCGTCAGTCCGATGCCTGCGATCGAGAGAACGAGCGGGCCGAGCTGCTCGACGTCGATGTGATGGCCGACGTAGTCGCCGGCCATGACGAGCGCGAGCAGGGCGGCGAAGCCGACCATCGCGAACGCGACGGGCAGGTAGCGGGAGCCCGTCCCGCGCAAGCGGATGAGCAGCCAGTACGCGAAGCCGAGTGTCGTGAGCAGCAGCCCGAGCCGGGCGGCGAATGTGATCAGCTCGCCCCGCACGGAGGCATCGCGCGCCTCCTCGGACGCGCGTGCGTAGGCCGCGTCCGCCGCCGGCTGGGCCCTGAGCACGTCGGAGCGCGCGCGATCCACCTCCGCCTGCGCAGAGGAGAAGTCGGCCTCCGCGGCGTGATACGCCGATTCGAGGCCCGTAGCGGGCTCACCGGCATCGAGCGCCGTGCGGTACGCCTCGCGCGCGTGCTCGAGATCGAGGCGCGCCTGCGTCAGCGCCTGCTCTGCACCGGCGAGGTGGCCCTGCGCCGCGCTTGCACGATCCACCGCCGCATGCTCCGCCGCCGTGAGGTACGAGTCGACGGGGACGAACTCCGAACGAACGACGTTGTCGACCTTCGCGTACGCCCATGCGCCGCCGATCAGGAAGAACGCGGTCAGGACGACCGCGAGGAGCTTCTCGGTCTTCGTGATCTCGATTTCCTCGAGATCGAGTCGACTCGCATAGGTGCTCACGACTCTGCCTCCTTCGGGACGGTTCGCGGCCTGAGCTCGACGACGAGGTTGCAGTCGAGTGCGTTCGAGACACGGAGCAGCGTGTCGATCCGCGGCGGGCGCCCCCCGCCCTCGAGGCGGGCGATCGCCGACTGCGTCGTGCCGCAGAGTGCGGCGAGCTCCGCCTGCGAGAGGCCGCGCGCCTGCCGTTGCGTGGCGACCTGCTCCGCGATCTGCGCGAAGAACCATCCGTCCTCGGCGCCGGCGAGACGCTCGCGGACGCGCTCGAGCGCATCGGATGGTCGGTGGCGGCGTCTGGGCGGAGTGTTCTCGGGATTCGTCATATCTCAATTACGCTATATAGCGGAATTGAGATACTTGTCAAGGCGAAAGCGGAACCGCCTCGGCATGGACGCCTCGCCCGGCCAGCGCTCCCGCACCGCAGCGCGCCGCGAACGCGAGCGCGTCGGGCGTCTCGAGACCCGCGCCGAGCGCGAATGCGAGGCCGGCGGCGAAGCAGTCGCCGGCGCCGTAGGCGTCGACCACCGGGTTCGGGGTCGGGCCGCCGGCGAACGGTCCGCCGGGTTGGGCCCATCCGCCGAGCGCGCCCGATGTCGTGACGACGAGCCGTGGCGCCGGATCGAGGTCTCCCGCCCGGTACCGCTCGGCCTCGTCCTTCCCGCTGCCGACGAGCGCGTCGAGCTCGACCGCGGCGCGAGCAAGCGTCCCCAGCACGCGCGCGGTGGCGACGATCGCCTTTGCGCGCCGCGCGCGCCGGAGGGCGTCCGCATCCCCGGCGCAGAAGTACACGGCGTCGCAGCGGGCGAGCTCGTGCCAGGGAAGCGCACCGTCGTTGCCGCGAGGCTCGAGACGCGGGCCGATGGTCGTGATCGTGCGCTCGCCCCCATCGTCGACGTACGTGAACCCGCGGCGCTGCGGGGCGTCGACGAACGAGGCGTGGACTACGATCCCGCGCGCCTCGAGCTCCTCCTTCGCGCGTCGGCCGAGGTCGTCGTCACCAAGCGCGGTGAAGAAGAGCACGGAGTCGGCGAGCTTCTGGAGCTGGACCGACGCGACAGCCCCTCCCCCAGCCGCGTCCTCCCACGTCTCCGTGGCGTGGACGATCTCGCCGGGAGCCGGAACGTGCTCGACCGGGACGAACTCCATCCACTCGACGTGACCGACGACGGCGGCTCTCATATCGCCATGCTCACAAATCGGCGGGGCTCGACGTTGACAGGGAATGATGCATGCGGTGGCGATTCCTCCGTTCGAGCGCTTCTACGAGGAGCATCGCGCCGAGGTCATGCGCCTCCTTCGGCGACACCTCGGGCGTGAGCGGGCCGACGACGCGTTCCAGGAGACCTTCCTTCGGGCCCTCCAGGCGTACGGGCGGCTCGATCACGGAGAGCACCTCCGCGCGTGGGTCTTGACCATCGCCAGGAACGTCGCGATCGACACCGTCCGTCGCACGAAGCCGACCGAAGAGCTCGTCGAGCCCGGTAGCGAGGACGGCCTGGCTGCGTACGACGAGCTCGCGCCCCTGACCGACGGCCTTCCTCCAAAGGAGCGCGCCGCAGTCGTGCTCCGCTACGGCTACGACCTTTCCTACGACCAGATCGCACAGGCCCTCGGCTCGAGCGCCGATGCCGCCCGCCAGGCGGCCTCGACGGGTGTGCGGAGGATTCGCAAGAGGAGGATCACGACATGACCATCTCCAACGATCTCGACCGCCGGTTCAGGGAGGCGGCAGCAGGGCTCGGCCTCGTCGACGTCGGCTATGACGTCGTCGACTCGCCGATCGGCCCGCTCTTCGTCGCGGTGTCGACCAAGGGACTCGCCCAGCTCTCGTTCCACCAGGAGGAGCGGGATCTCGAGCGGCTCGCCGCGTTCGCAGGCCCCAGGGTTCTCCGCTCGACGCGGAGCGTCGACGACGTTCGCCGGGAACTCGACGAGTACTTCGCACGCCGCCGGCAAGTCTTCGACCTCACCCTCGACCTGCGCGGACTGCCTCCGTTCACCGTCTCGGTGCTGGATGCGCTGTCGAGGGTTCCGTTCGGCGAGACGACGACGTACAAGACGCTGGCCGAGCGCGTCGGTCGTCCGAGGGCGGCTCGGGCAGTCGGCACCGTCATGAACCGGAACCGCATCCCGATCATCCTTCCCTGCCACCGCGTCGTAGGCTCGACGGGCGACCTCGTGGGCTACGGCGGAGGCCTCGACAAGAAGGTCGCGCTCCTCGAGCTCGAGGGCGCACTTCCGTAGCGGTCACTCGAGCAGCCGGTACCCGACGCCCCACACGTTCACGATGAAGCGGTCGCTCTCCGCCACGCAGAGCTTCCGACGCAGGCGCGAAGCGTGCGACTCCAGCGTCCGCGTCCGCCCGAGAGCCCGAAAGCCCCAGACCTCGCGCAAGAGCTCCTCCTTCGTGAACACGCGGTGGGGCTCGTGTGCGAGGCGTGCGAGCAGGTCGAACTCCTTCGCGGACAGCGTGACCCGTCTCTCGCGCACGGTTACCCGGCGAGTGCGACGGTCGATCGAGACGTCGCCCGCGACGAGCACCTCGCCGAGATTCGTCGTCGTCCGGCGCAGAACCGCACGGATCCGCGCGAGCAGCTCCTCGTAGGCGAACGGACGCCCGATCACGTCGTCTGCGCCGCGGTCGAGCGCACGCACCCGCTCGACAGGGTCGGACGAAGGCGCGAGCAGGATCACGGGCACGTTCCGGTCCCAGGTACGCCCTGGCTCCCCGCTGCGCAGGCGAAGGCACAGATCCAGCTCGGCGAGCAGCACCAGGTCGGGGCGCGCCTGCTCCGCGAGATCGAGAGCCTCGCTCCGCCTGGAGGCGCCGAAAACGTCGAACCCGTCGTCCCGGAGGTGCCGACCGAGGTACTCGCGCGTCGTCGTCTCCGGGTCGGCAACGAGGACTGCGCTCGGCATGGCTCGACGCTAGCCGCCGGCCGGGGAGGCCGCCAGATGTCCTTTGCAGCGGGACTGTGACAAGACGTCCTCAGCCGTCCGGCGCGGACCGGGCGCCCGAGAAGAGGGCCTCAGAGCCTCCCGTGCCGGTAGATGCCCCAGACGAGCCAGAGCCCGAACGCGCCCGAGATGACGAAACCGATCACGGACAGGAGGTGAATCCCGAGGACGTGCGGCCCATCAGTGGCGAACACACCGAGGATCGCAGAGCCGAGCAACCCGCCCACGACGACGAGCGCGACGGAGAGACGGTTCGACGCCTTGTCGATGTGATCGTCGATCTCGTCGATGCCCGGGTTCTCGATCTTGACCTGGAACGTCCCGTCGCGAAGACGCTCGAGGATGTCGTGCACCTGGTACGGCACGTCGCGCGCAATGGAGCCGAGAGCAAGCGCCTCGTTGCGCGCTTGCTTCGCGAGAAACCGTGGGTGGAACCGCTCGGCGAGGAGCCCTCGCGCATACGGCTTGGCAACCTCGAAGACGTTGAAGTCCGGGTACACCTCCTGACCCACGGACGCGAGCGTCGCGATCGCCTTGTCGAGCATCACGAACCGCGAGGGCAGCTGGAGGTTGAGCGAGTAGATGAGCTGGAACGCCTCCCGGATGATCTGGATCGGGTCGATGTCGGAGAGCCGCGTCCCGTAGTAGCGGTCGAAGAGCACTTGCAGCTCGCGCCGGAACTCCTCCTCGCGCTCGGGCGCGTACTGGACGCCGAGCTCTCTGAGTCGGCGCGGGATCGCAGCGACGTTCTCCGTCGCGGCGTCGACGAAGAGCCGGGTGAGGCGCGCGAGGTCCTCGTCCGTCAGCTTCCCCGCCTGGCCGAAGTCCACGAGCCCGATCTCTCCCGTCTCCAGGACGAAGATGTTCGCCGGATGCGGGTCGGCGTGGAAGAAGCCGTGGCGGAAGACCATGGTCATCCACGTGTCCGCCATCCGGGTGACGACGTCGCGGCGCTCGTCGGGCCGCATCCCCTCGAGATCGAGGTCCGCGACCTTGCGCCCGTGGAGGTACTCGAGCGTCAGGACCCTCGACGAGGAGTACGGGCCTATCACTCGCGGCACGACGACGCTCGGGTCGCGGGCGAAGTTCTCGTAGAACATCTCGGCGTTCCGCGCCTCGTGGCTGTAGTCGAGCTCGAGCCGGATGGAGCGCGCGAACTCGTCGACGAGCTCGCGGGGATCGACGAAGTCGAGCGCGCGCACGCGCTCGTGCAGGAGCTTCGCCGCCTGATAGAGGAGCGTGAGGTCCGCCTCGATCTGAGCAGGAGCGGCTGGTCGCTGCACCTTGACGGCGACCTCACGTCCGTCGGGCAGCACCGCTCGGTGCACCTGACCGATCGACGCGGATGCCATCGGCACGACGTCGAACTCGAGGAACGCCTGCTCGACGGTCAGGTCGAGCTCGGCCTCGAGAACGTCCCGCATGTCGTTGAAGCCCACCGGTCGTGCCGAGTCCTGGAGGCCGCGGAGCTCCGCGACGATGTCCGGCGGCACGACGTCCGGGCGCGTCGACAGCAGCTGTCCGAACTTGACGAATGTCGGTCCGAGCTCGTCGAGCATCTCGCGGAGCCGCCGGCCGCGCTCGGACTCGCTCTCGTCGTACTGGTCGCGCTGTCCGCGCGGTAGCAGGTCGCCGATCCGGTACTTGCGCAGCGCGTACCCGAAGCCGTGCCGTGCGGCGACTTGGGCGATCTCGGAGAGGCGGCCGAGGCTCCGCGGCGGCTTCACCTCGGGGGCGGCCATCCGCCGATTGTACGGCGGCCCCTGCCGCCCTGGGCTAGGACGAGCGCTCGAGCAGCTTCAGGCGGTGCTCGAGCTGCGCGACCCTGAGCTCGAGATCGTCGACGACGTCCCGCGTTGCGACGCCGAGCTCCTCGGCGATCCTCCCGGCCGCGTCGCCCGTCTGCTCGCCCACCCGCTTCGTCTCGCGGCGCCACGCCGCGAGTGCGTCCACGAGTGCAGCACGCACCTCCTCGCGCTCGACACCGAGACGGCGCGCGACGTCGTCGACGACGTCGTCCGCGCGTCCTGCGGCGAGCGTGAGCGCGCCGATCCCCGCAAGGGTCAGTTTCTCGAAGACGCCGCGGTCGTCAGCGCGTTCGGCCATGCGGCCTCGAGGCGCGTCGCTGCCGACGTCGCTCGCGCTGTGACGACGCGGACCCAGGCGCCGGGGCGGCGGTCCCGGTCCCGGCGGCCAGCGGCGCCAGCTCCTCGGCCTCGGCGGCCAGCGCCGCCTCCTCCGGATCCGGCGTCAGCGTGTCGGCGAGCAACGCCCCGCCGACCGACTGGGCAGCTGCCTCTGCAGGCTCCTGGTCACGCCGGCGCGCCCACTCCGGGTCGCGTTCCATCAGGCTCACGAGCAGCGGCGTCGCGACGAAGATCGTCGAAACCGCGCCGATCGCGATACCGACCATGATCGCGAACGCGAAGTCCTGGAGCGTCGCACCGCCGAAGAGGAACAGCGACACGATCGGCAGCAGGGTGATGAACGACGTGATGATCGACCGCCGCAGCACTTCCCACACCGAGACGTTCGCGATCGTGGCGATGCTCGCGCGCGGCATCAGCTTCATGTTCTCGCGCACGCGGTCGAACACGATGATCGTGTCGTAGATGGAGAAGCCGAGGATGGTGAGGATCGCCGCCACGGTCGCCGCGGTCACCTCGCGCCCGGAGACAGCGTAGATGCCGATCGTGATCAGCACGTCGTTGAAGAGCGTTCGGAGGATCGGGACCGCGAAGCGCCACTCGTAGCGCGCCGAGACGTAGATCGCGATCAGCCCGAAGGACACGAGGATCGCGACGATCGCGCCGTTCAGGATCTGGCGACTGAAGCTCGCGGAGACGTTTCGGACGTTCTCGATCTGTGCATCGACCTGATCGGTCAGCGCCTCGGTGAGCTGCGTCTGCCCGGCTGGGTCGAGCGATTCGGTGCGGATCTGGAAGCTCGTGTACGAGTCCTCTCCCGTCGCCTCGCCTCTTCCCTGGACGACCGCCCCCTCCTGGCCGATCGAAGCAACCTGTTCCCGCACGTCCGACAGTGCGACAGGTTGCGGCGTCGTGAAGCGCACCTGCGTCCCGCCGTCGAAGTCGATGCCGAGATTCAGGCCCTGGACGATGATCGCGACGATGCTGAGCCCGATCGCGACGAGCGAGATGACGAACCAGAGTCGGCGGCGGCCGACGACGTCGATGCGCTGCCAGCGCGGGATCTCCTGCGCCGTGGCGCCCATGAAGCGCGGATTGTCGAACCACTTGAAGTCCGAGAGCACGGTCAGGAGCCCGCGGGTCGCGAGCACGGCCGTCAGCATCGACAGCGCCGTTCCGATGAGGAGCATGAGCGCGAACCCGCGGACGCTCGCGGTCGCGACCGCGAACAGGACGAGGGCAGTGATCGCGGTGACGACGTTCGCGTCCACGATCGTGTGGAAGCCCTTGCTGTATCCGGTCGAAATCGCGGCGCGTATCGATCTCCCGGCACGCACCTCTTCCCTGATGCGTTCGAAGATGACGACGTTCGCGTCCGCCGCAACGCCGAACGTCAGGACGAGGCCCGCGAATCCGGGAAGCGTCAGCGTGACGTTGAAGAGCAGGATTGCCGCGTATAGGAATGCGGCGTAGATGCCGAGTCCGGCTACCGCGACGACACCGAGGAAGCGGTAGAAGATGAGCAGGAAGATCGCGACGAGGATCAGTCCGCCGATTGCGGCGCGCTTTGCCTCCTCGAGCGAGTCCTTCCCGAGCGTCGCCGAGACGTCGTCCGAGGCGAGCGTCTCGAAGTTGACCGGGAGTGCGCCCGTCTGGAGGACGATCGCGATGTCTTTGGCTTCGCCGATCGAGTCGAGTCCCTGGATCTGCGCCCTGCCGCCGCCGATGCCGCCCGCGAGGGAGCTGTCCGTGTAGTCGATCTGCGGGAAGGTGCGGATCTCGCGGTCGAGGACGATCGCGAAGTGCTGCGCCGCCTGGCGGATGCGGCCGCGCGTCCACTCGTCGCGCGTGATCTCCTCGAACCTGTCCGCGCCCTTGCCCGTGAACTCCATGGTCACGATCGGCTGTCCGCCGCCTCCCGGGCTCGTGTCGAAGTCCGCGCGAGTGCCGTCGAGCTTGAGATCCTCGCCCGTCATCTGCGGGATGTCGGGCGGCTCGTACTTGAAGAGGTAGTAGTAGGTGCGGTCGGGCGCGACGCCGGATCCCTGCGGCCCACCCGGGCAGACGACGGCGTTCTCGCCGCACGTGACGACGACCATCTTGTCGGGCACCGCGAGCACCTCGCGAGCGGCCGGGCGCTTGTTGGCCACCTTGTCGGCGGCGGCCTTCGTGTCGAATGGCCCGTCGACCAGCCGCTTCGTGTTCTTGTTGAAGACGTAGTAGGAGCTCGCCGTCCCCCCCGCTGCCTGCGACTGCACGCGCGCCAGGAGGTCGTACAGCGATGCGAACTCGACCGGCTCGCCGCGAATCGAGACCGACGGCCCGGTGAGCGACGTCTCGAGGTCGTAGAGCTCGAGCTGGGCCGTCTTGCCGATGATCGCCGCGGCAGCCTGCGGATCCTTCACGCCGGGCAGCTGGATCACGATCTGGTCGGAGCCCTGCTTTCGGATCTCGGGCTCCGTCACGCCGAGCTTGTCGACGCGGTTCCGCATGATGTCGACCGAGCGGTCGAGATCCTGGTCCGTGAGTTCCCGATCGGGCGGCGGCACGGCCTGCAACGTCACTTCGAGGCCGCCCTGGAGGTCGAGGCCGAGCGTCGGGCTCTTGTGCAGCGGAGATGACGGCAGCGCGAGGAGGGCCACGCCGACGAGCGCGGCCACCAGGAAGCCGACGACGATGAGAGATGTTCTGCGACTCACGCTCGGCTGGCCAGGTTAGCGCCGCTCGGCGGTGGCCTTCTCGCCGTCCACGTCGGCCGTAACGGGTTCTTCGTCCACCGTAATCGAGCCTTCATCCGCCTCTTCGGCGGAATCTTCGATCTCATCGGCGTCGACGATCTCTTCCTCGTCCTCCTCTTCCTCCGGCGGGAGCACCGCCGCGATGCCGCGTCGTGTCATGTGCACGGTCACGTTGTCCGCGATCTCGACGACGAGATCGTCGCCCTCCACATGTGTCACGGTGCCGTAGATCCCACCG
Source organism: uncultured Actinomycetes bacterium (assembly GCA_963815895.1). GTDB lineage: Bacteria > Actinomycetota > Thermoleophilia > Gaiellales > Gaiellaceae > GMQP-bins7. Next base: position 627,006 of record CAWFIP010000003.1, read on the forward strand.
GTTGTGAGAACGTCCTCACCGACGCCACAGCCGTCGATCATCGACTGGTGGTCCTGCTGGCGCTTTCGCTGCGGCCGGATCATGAGCACGTACATCACGCCGAGCAGCAGCACCATCACGATCAAGAACTCCACGATTCCTCCTCAGGCCCGCGGGCGAGCCGCGACAGCGTGTCGTTCCGGAACGACGAGAACGTCCCGCGATCGATCGCCGCCCGCGCGCGTGCGGTCAGGTCGAGTACGAACCACAGATTATGCAGGCTCAAGAGCCGCAACCCGAGGATCTCGTTCTGTGTCACGAGGTGCCGGATGTACGCCCGTGAGAAGCGCTCACAGGCCGGGCACGCGCACTCCTCTGCGAGCGGACGCGGGTCGGTCGCGTAGCGTGCGTTCCGAAGGTTCAGCCGGCCCTCCCACACGAGCGCCGAGCCGGTTCTCGCCGTGCGCGTCGGAAGGACACAGTCGAACATGTCGATTCCGCGCGCGACGACCTCGAGGATCCCTGCCGGGTCGCCGATGCCCATGAAGTACCTCGGCGCGCCCTCCGGCAGGAGCGGCGCCGCCCACGAGACGCATTCCAGCATCTCGTCCTTCGACTCGCCGACGGCGAGGCCGCCGAGCGCGTAGCCGTCGAACGGGAGGGCCGTCACCTCCGCGATGCTCCGTCGCCTGAGCTCGTCGTCGGTGCTGCCCTGGGCGATGCCGAAGCGGAGCTGCCCGTCGGCGCGGGCGCCCTCTGCCTGTCGCTCGGCCCAGCGGGTCGTGAGCTCCACGGCCCGCTCGAGCTCTCGCGGCGGCGCGTCCGCGGGAGAGCAGACATCGAGGCACATCGCGATGTCCGACCCGAGCTTCCGCTGGATCTCGACGACGCTCTCGGGCGTGAACCTCGCTTCCGCGCCGTCGTAGACCGAGCGGAAGGTCACGCCGTCATCGTCGAGCGCGAGGATCGTGTCGCGAAGCGAAAATACCTGGAAACCGCCCGAATCGGTGAGAATCGGCCCGTCCCAACCGGAAAACGCGTGCAGTCCGCCGAGCTGCTCGACGACGTCCGCTCCCGGACGGAAGTGAAGGTGGTACGTGTTCGCGAGCACGACGTTCGCCCCGACGTCGCGCACCTCGTCCGGGTGGAGTGTCTTCACGGTCGCCTTCGTGCCGACCGGCATGAAGGCGGGCGTCGGAATGTCGCCGTGCGCCGTCCTGAGCAGCCCTGTCCGGGCGGCGCCGTCGCGTGCCGTGACGGTGAAGGCGTTCAGGAGGACTCCGACGATCCGGTGAGTTGCCGGCTGCCGGAAAGTGCGGCCGTCCCCAGGGGCCTCCCCGCGCCTCCTCCCGCTACGAGCGTAACGACGATGTGCTCGCGGAAGGGATATGAACTCGTGCCGACAGGACGCCGATTTCTCCCGACGAGCCAGTGCTGGACGGGCGGGGTCACAGGACGAGCATCGCGTCGCCGAACGAGTAGAAGCGGTAGCCCTCTTCGATCGCGACGCGATAGATCTCGAGCGTCTGCTCCACGCCGACGAACGCCATCACGAGCGCGAGCAGCGTCGACCGCGGCAGATGGAAGTTCGTGAGGAGCGCGTCCACTCGGCGGAACTCGAAGCCCGGCGTGATGAACAGCGTCGTGCGCCCTCCCAGCTCGCCCGTCCGCGCCACGGTCTCGAGAACCCGCACTGACGTCGTCCCCACTGCCAGCACACGCTCGGCCTCGACGATACGCGCCCACGACTCACGTGCGACCTCGTAGCGCTCGCCATGAAGCGCATGCTCCTCGAGCCGATCCTCGTTCACCGGCCGGAACGTGTCGAGGCCGACGTGGAGCGTGACTGCCACATGATCGAGCCGGCGAAGCAGGTCGGGCGTGAAGTGCAGCCCGGCGGTCGGCGCAGCCGCCGACCCCGACTCCCGCGCGTACACCGTCTGGTAGCGCTTCGGGTCGTCGAGAGGCTCATGGATGTACGGCGGCAGCGGAGCTTCCCCCTCGGGCTCACCGTCGAGCTGGACGAGCCAGCGACCCTCCGTCAGCGGCTCGATGAGCCGAACAGGCCCCAGCTGTTCGCCCTTCCGAAGGCGCCGGCTCGGACGGACGAGGCCCTCCCAGGCGCCGTTCTCTCCCAACCGCTCGACGAGCAGGACCTCGACCGCACCACCGCTCGCACGACGGAGTCGCAGCCGCGCCGGGACGACGCGCGAGTCGTTCACGACCGCGAGCTCCCCGTCGAGGATGTCCGGAAGGTCACGGAAGGTCCGATGCTCGATCTCACCGGCGCCGCGGCGGCACACGAGGAGCCGGGATGCGTCCCGCGGCTCCACCGGACGCTGCGCAACGAGCTCCTGGGGAAGCTCGTAGTCGAGGAGCGCGGTGTCCATCCGACGGTGAGGGTAGCCTCGCCGCCGATGGACGACGCCGCCCTGAGTCGCGTTCAGCAGCGCCTCTCGAAGACCGTTGACGGCGGCGCGTCAGGCCTGGACGCAGCGGTCGAGCGTTCGCGGCAGCAGCTCGAGGCGCTGACCGCCTCCGCTGCGGAGCTCGAGGCAGCGCTCCCGGACAAGGTCGGTGAAGCAGTTCGCGACGGCCTGCGCTCAGAGGTGCTTCCCGTCGCGCGTCATATCGCAGAGCTCCGAGGCCTCTTCAACCAGGCGAACCGTCGCCTCGAGCGCATCGAGTCGACCGTGCTCGCCGAACGACAGGCCCGCATCGACGATCTCGCGTTGCTGGTCGAGCTCGTCAGCACCGGCTGGCGTGGCATCGATGCACGGCTGGCCCGCATCGAAGCCGCGACTCACGAGACGACCACGAACGGCCACGTCGAGAGGCTGCCGACCGAGAAGCCGGCCCCACCTGCTCACGACGAGCAGCACGAGCCCGTGGAACGCGCCGCCGCGGCCTAGCCGCGGGCCGGTCTTCCAGCGGTACGGGCCGACCCGGAGCGGCTTCCGGTGGCGGAGTTCACCGACACGGGCAGCACGAGCCGGAACCGGCTCCCGCTGCCGGGCTGAGACTCGAGCTCGATCCGCCCGCCAAGCGCGAATGCGAGCTCGCGCGCGATGGGAAGCCCGAGACCGGTTCCGTCCACGTCGTGCGAGATGAACGCCTGGAAGATCCGCTCCTTGTGCTCGGCCGGGATTCCCGGGCCCGAGTCGACCACGTCCACCTTCACGGCGCCGTTCTCAGCCTGCAGCTCGAGGTCGATGCGGCCGCCGTCGGGCGTCCAGCGAAACGCGTTGGACAGGAGATTCGAGATGACCTGGAGCACGCGGTCGCCGTCCGAGACGATGACGGGCGCATCCTCCTCGGCCGACACCCGGTAGTCGATCTCCCTGCGCCGCGCCTCCTCTGCGAACGCGCCGAACGCGTGGTCGACGACGCGGCCCATGTCGACCTCCTCGTGCCGAACCGTGAACCGATGCGCCTGGAGCTTCGCGAGATCGAGGACGTCTCCGACGAGCCGCTCGAGACGGTCGGTCTCCGCGGCGATGATCTCGAGCGACACAGTGACGTGCTCGGGGTCGGTGACGATTCCCTCCCGTAGCGCCTCCACGTGGCCGCGGATGGCCGTGAGCGGCGTACGGAGCTCGTGGGACACCGACATGAGGAACGACCGCTTCAGACGCTCGGCCTCGGAGAGCTTCGCCACCATCCCGCGGAACCGCTCCGTGAGCAACGAGATCTCGTCGCTGCCGCGACCCTCCGGGATTTCGACGTCGTAGCGCCCGGCGGCGACGTGCTCCGTCGCACGCGTGAGCCCGAGCACCGGCTCGGTCAGCCTGCGGGACAGCCACCAGAAGAGCACTCCCGCGAGCGCAATGCCGGCCGCGAGCGCGAGCGCGAGGCGACCGAGAAGGACGAGCCACTGCTCGCGCAGCTCGGCGACCGGCTTCGCGACGACGAGCCAGCCGAATGGCTCGGTCCCCGTCGCGAGGCGGACCGGCTGCGCCGCGGCGAGGAACCTCCGATCGTCCCCGGGCGGCGTGAACTCGAACGTCACGAGCCGGTCACGCTGGAGCCCGACCTCACCCAGCGCGTCACGCCGCAGCCGTTCCAGGCCGAATCTCTGCCCCGGGAACACCGACTGGCCGATGTAGTACAGCTCGTCGCCGGTCGCAAGCTCGAGCGTCTTCGCCGCGAACTCCGGCGCCTTCGTCCCCTCGTCGCTCGACTGGATCGCGGACTCCGCGTAGAGGGCCGCCAAACCCTCCGCCTCGCGTTCGAGCTCGCGCGTCGACTGTGACCGGGTGACGTCCTGGAACAGCCGCACCGCGAGCGCGATCGAGACGAGCCCGAACACGAGAACGGCTATCAGGAAGAGGGCCGTCAGCCTGAATCGGAGCGACCCCAACATCCTGCTCAGGGTACGACTTTCCGCGGAGAGCCCGTCAGGCCGAGGCCGCAGGCGTGCGTTCCGATGCGACCTTGTAGCCGACGCCCCAGACCGTGACGATCGGCGACGCGTCACCGAGCTTCCGCCGGATCTGCCGCACGTGGACGTCCACCGTCCGCGTGTCGCCGGCGAACGTGTAGCCCCAGACCCGCTCGAGGAGCTGATCGCGGGTCAAGACGATCCCACGGTGGTCGAGAAGCTCCCAGAGGAGGTCGAACTCCTTCGGCGCGAGCCGTATCTCTTCGTCCCCGACATGCACCTCACGCTTACCCGAGTTGATGACGAGCTCACCGTGCTTGAGCTCTGCGGTCTCGGATCGGCGGCGCTCGGGCGCTGCTCTTCGGAGGACGCTCTTCACCCGCGCGACGAGCTCGCGCGGGTTGAACGGCTTCGTCATGTAGTCGTCGGCGCCGACCTCGAGGCCGATGATCTTGTCCACGTCCTCGTCGCGGGCCGTCAGCATGAGGATCGGGACGTCCGAGCTCTTGCGGATTCGCCGGCAGAGCTCGACTCCGTCGCCGTCGGGGAGGTTGAGGTCGAGCACGATCAGGGCCGGCATCTCGGACGCGACCTCTGTGAGTGCCGTCTGGGATGTGGCCGCCGTCCGCACCGCATACCCGGCGTTCTTGAGGTACGCGGCGACGAAGGACGCGATGGACGTCTCGTCCTCGACGACGAGGATGTTGTGCTGGGTCATCCGGCGTTCGTCGCCTTCTGCCCGGACTGGGCAGTAGGAGCCTCGAGCCTCACGCGGACCGGCTCGTCCGGGATGGGCGTGCAGTTCTGTGGCTCGATGCCGCAGTCGACGTCGCTGTCGACCGAGTACAGGCCAAGGTCGTCGCCGAGGAACTTCGGCTCACCGTCGATGGAGACGTTGCCGCGCCCGACGGCCGACAGCGAGATGCCCTGTCCGCGAATCACGATCCGGTAGCTACCGCCGAGCATCCGGAACCGGAGCCCGAGACCACGGACGAATGTCTTCGTCGGCGACGGGCGACGCTGGACGATGATCCTTCTCCCGGTGACGGTCGCGACGTATGCGTCGTTCGGCGTCTTGTCGGTGACCGTGATGGTCCCGTTCGTGAGCCGGCCGAGCACGTTGCCGCGGACGTCGAGCGTGACCGTGCCTTTCCCGCGCTCGATCGAGAGGCTCCCGGCCTCGGGATCGGCGCCGCGGGCCGCCCATGCCGGGGTGGCTGCGACGGCGCCTACGCACGCAAGGAGTATGAGCTTCCGCATTGCTCCACGCCCAGTATCGGCATGACGCGTGTGACGCCGGTGAGAAGCGTGTAAGGAGAGTGTTAGTGGGCGTCGCGCGACGCGCGGTCAGCTCGCGTACGTGTAGAAGCCCCGGCCGCTCTTTCGCCCGAAGAGGCCGGCGTTCCGCATTGCGACGATCCGGGGCGGCGGCGCCATGCGCGGCTCGCGGAGCTTCTCGTAAAGGGCCTCCGACGCGTGCACGTGGACGTCGATCCCGACGAGGTCGAGAAGTGCGCACGGCCCCATCGGCCAGCCGGCACCCGCGGTCATCGCCGTGTCGAGGTCCTCCGGCGTGACGCGCGCCTCGTCGAGCGTGCGGACGCAGTCGTTGAGCAGCGGGATCAGGATGCGGTTCACGACGAAGCCCGGTGTGTCGTGGCAGCGGATCGGCTTCTTGCCCATCCGCTCTCCGACCACGAACCCGGTCTCCACCGCGTCATCGGAGGACAGCTCGGCGCGCACGACCTCGACCAGCGGCATGAGCGGCGCCGGGTTGAAGAAGTGCATGCCGACGACCCGTTCCGGCGACGAGGTCGCTGCCGCGATCTCCGTCACCGACAGCGCGGAGGTGTTGGTCGCGAGGATGCAGTCGGGCCGCACGATCCGCTCGAGCTCCGAGAACAGGGCCGCTTTCGCAGGAAGGTCCTCGACGATCGCCTCGATCACGAGGTCGCAGTCCGCGAATGCCTCGAGGTCGGTCGTGAGCTCCAGTCGCGCGACAGCCGCGTCCCGGTCTTCGCTGCCGAGCTGGCCCTTGTCGACCTTGCGTCCGAGGAAGTGCGCGATGCGGACTACGGCCGCTTCGCCCAGCTCCGATGTCACCTCGCGACCGACCGTCTCGTAGCCACCCTCGACGGCGAGCTGCGCGATGCCGGCACCCATGGCGCCGAGCCCGACCACGCCGATCCTTCGGACGTCACGAGCCATCACGACGCGCGATCCTAGCGTCGCGGCGGCGAAGGCCGCGTGGCTCTCAGCCCGTGTAGTGACGACGGCGATCGACGTCGTCGATGCGTGAGTCGGCGCCTGCGAAGTACGCCAGCGGGCCGACCACGACCAGCAATGTCAGCAAGATGAGACCGAACATGAGCCAATTGTCGCGTGCGCGACACGATCAGCGCCAGTCGGTCTTGCTTCCATATCCATCAGCAGAGCTGATCGTCCGGGAACGCGTCAGAGACGTTCGACGACGCCCGCGATCGCCTGACCCTGGCCGATGCACATCGTGGCGATGCCGTACCGGGCCTCGCGCCTCGAGAGCTCGCTCAGGAGCGTCGCGGTGATCCGTGCCCCGGTCGCACCGAGCGGATGGCCGAGCGAGATGCCGCCGCCGTTCGGGTTCACGTCGCCAGCCTCCCAGCGCTCGAGCAGGCCCGTGTCGACGAGGAACTGGAGTACTACGGACGCGAACGCCTCGTTCACCTCGATGACCGAGATGTCGTCCCATTCGAGACCGGCCTTCGAGAGAGCACGCGCGCACGCCTCCGGGTTGCCGTGAAGCATCCGGTACGGATCGACGCCGGAGAGCCCGAACGAGACAAAACGTCCGCGCGGCTCGAGGCCGAGCCGCTCGACCGCGTCGCCGCTCGCGAGCAGCATCGCGGCCGAGCCGTCCACGATGGAGCTGGAGTTGCCGGCGGTCACGACGCCGTCCGGCTTGAAGGCGGGTTGCAGCGATGCGAGCTTCTCGAGCGACGTGTCGCGGCGCGGCGTCTCGTCCACGGCGAAGAGGACCAGCGCCCCGCCCGCCCCGACCTCGATCGGCACGATCTCGTGCTCGAACTTGCCCTCCTCGATCGCGGCGACGGCTCTGCGATGCGACTCCAGGGAGTACTCGTCGAGCTGCTCGCGGCTCAGGTTCCACTCCTCCGCGATCACCTCGGCCGAGATCCCCTGCGGAACGATCGGCCAGCGCTCGCCGATCTTCTCGTTGACGGCACCCCACCCCGCATCGCCGAGGTTGGAGCCCATGGGGACGCGGGTCATGTGCTCGATCCCCGCGGCGACCGCGACCTCGAGGTGCCCCGCCTGGATCGTGGACGCGGCGTTGAAAGCCGCCTGGAGCGAGGAGCCGCACTGTCGGTCGACCGTGGTCGCCGGGACCGTCTCCGGCCAGCCGGCGACGAGCACGGCGCCGCGGCCGACGTTGAGCGCCTGCTCGCCGACCTGCGTTACGCACCCCATCTGGACGTCTTCGACCTCCGCCGGATCGAGCTCGACACGTCCTACGAGCCCGTTCAGAACCTGCGCCGCGAGTTCGTCGGCACGGAGGTCGGCGAGCGACCCTCCGCGCTTGCCGATCGGCGAGCGAACCGCCTCGACGATGAACGCTTCGGCCACGAACGAAGCGTACAAGCGTGTGACCGGCCCCGCCCGTACACTCAACGCATGGCGACGACCGCGGTCGAGCGGCCGCTTCTGATCGACGGGGAGTGGGTCGAGACGGGCGACTGGATCGAGGTGCAGTCCCCCTTTGACGGCTCTCTCGTCGGACGCGTCGCGAAGGGCGGCACCGCGGAGACAGCGCGAGCAGTGGACGCCGCCGAGCGTGCGATGGCGTCGCCGTTGCCCGCGCACGAGCGCGCCGCCGTCCTCGATCGCGTGGCACACCTCCTCGCCGAGCGGACGGACGAGGCGGCACGCACGATCTCGAACGAGGCGGGGAAGCCGATGAAGGCGGCCAGGGTCGAGGTCTCGAGAGCGATCTCGACGTACACGATGGCCGCCGTCGAGGCCCGCAAGCTTGCGGGAGACGTCGTCCCGATGGACGCCTCCCCGGCCGGGGTCGGCAAGCTCGCCCTCACGCTCCGCGAGCCGATCGGGATCGTCGGCGCCATCTCGCCGTTCAACTTCCCGTTGAACCTCGTCGCCCACAAGATCGCGCCCGCACTCGCGGCCGGTTGCGCCGTCGTCCTCAAGCCCGCGGGCCAGACGCCGCTCTCCGCGCTCCTCCTCGCCGAGCTGGAGCTGGAGGCGGGCCTGCCGGACGGGTGGATCAACGTCGTCTGCGGCCCGGCGAGCGAGATCGGCGACGTCCTCGTCGACGACGAGCGCGTGAAGCTCATCACCTTCACGGGATCCTCGGCCGTCGGCTGGAAGCTCCGTGAGCGAGCCGTCCGGAAGCGCGTGAACCTCGAGCTTGGGAATGCGACGCCCGTCATCGTCGCGGCGGACGCAGACATCGATGACGCCGCGACGCGACTCGCGGCGAACGCGTTCTCGTTCGCCGGCCAGAGCTGCATCTCCGTGCAGCGCATCTACGTCGAGGAGTCGGCATACGAGCAATTCGTCAAGGCGTTCGTTCCGCGCGTCGAGGCGCTGAAGGTCGGAGACCCTGCTGAAGAGGACACCGACGTCGGCCCGCTGATCTCGCCGTCCGAGCGCGACCGCGTCCTCGAGTGGATCGAGGAGGCGCGCGACGAGGGCGCCGAGATCCTGACCGGCGGAACGCTCGAGGGCGACCTGCTGATCCCGACGGTCGTCGGGAACGCGGCGCCCGGCGCGAAGCTCTCGACGGAGGAAGCGTTCGGGCCGGTGTGCGCCCTCTGGCCATATGACACGCTCGACGAGGCCGTCTCCCGCGCCAACGGAACCCGCTACGGCCTGCAGGCCGGCATCTTCACGGGAGACGTCAAGGCCGCGCTCCACGCCGCGCGCACGCTCGAGTTCGGCGGCGTGACCGTGAATGAGGCTCCTACCTTCCGCGCCGACCAGATGCCGTACGGCGGCGTCAAGGACTCTGGGAACACGCGCGAGGGGCCTGCGTACGCGGTTCGCGAGATGACGGAGGAGCGGCTCGTCGTCATCCAGCTTTGACCGTGACATCGACACGATCTCACCCGCGCAGGCAGGCACACGGCTGATGGCCGGCCGCCGATCGAAGAACGGCGACGACGGCGCACAGGGCGCGTCGTACGTCCTTCCCCCCGTGCGAGAGCTCAAGCGCGAGCGTAAGACGCTCCTGCTCGTCCGCGAAGAGCGGCTCCGCGACCTCGGCGGGCTGACACTCGAGATGTACAAGCGCGATCGCTTCAATGCCGGGCTCGTCGTCGAGCGCTGCGCGGAGCTGGTAGCGATCGAAGCTCGCGTGCACGAGATCGACTCGTTGCTCGACGGAACCGTGAGCCTCCACTCCGGCGGAGGCGCCGTCTGCAAGTGCGGCGCGCCCCTGCTCCTCGGCGCGCGGTTCTGCGCGACGTGCGGCCGGCCGGTGGGAGTCGCGGTGTCCGAGCCGGAGGACGAGGCGACCGAGGAATGAGCGCGTGCCCACGCTGCGGAGAGGACATCGGGCTGGGCCAGGAGTACTGCCTCGAGTGCGGGGCGCGCATTCCAGGGCCTCATCCGCACGGTTTCGGCCAGGACCCGGGCCGTGGCTGGGTGCGCCGCGCGCTCCTCGGGCTCGTCGTCGCGGTCGCGGGTGCGGCCGTGGCGGTCGCAGCGACCACCGAGACGGGCGGCAGTCCCGAGCTCCTGACGGCCACCGGTGGCTTCGCGAGCGCACCGACCGCGACGGGCTCCGAGGACGGAGGGACGCAGACCGGCACCGTCGAGTGGCCTGCGACGCAGGAAGGGTGGACGATCGCGCTCGCAACGCTCCCCCAGGCTGGCGGCAAGAAGCCGGCGTCAACGCGGGCGAGCGAAGCGCGTGAGGGCGGCCTCGAGACGGTCGGCGTCCTCGACACGTCCCACTTCGCAAGTCTCCACCCTGGTTACTGGCTCGTGTTCTCGGGGGTATACAGCTCGGAAGCAGAGGCAACGAGCTCGCTCCAGCCCGCGCGCGGCTTTGCGCGCACCGCAGTCGTGCGGCACATCGTCCCCTGACCGCGTTGTCTCCGTTGGCGACTTCTGATCGTACTTTGTAACACGGTCGAAAAGTCGCTACACTGTCTTCCTGCGGGGCCGCCGCTCCGCAATTTACGAGCCAGGGAAACGAATTTCCAGGAGAGCTCGATCCCCAGATGGACGACCGCGCCGCTCAGCTCCGCTCCTGTATGTATCAATACTCGCGAGCGATTTATCGCTCTATCAAGGACCTCATCGATCCGTATGTCGACACGGGCACGCGGCTCGAGTACCGGCGCGCCGTGCTGGAGCAGTGCGAGGACACGATGGAGCGCCTCGCCGACGACCCGCATTACTTTGCCCGTCCGGACCGCGCTCTCTTCGCAGACATCCGCCGCTACTTCCCCATCACTGCACAGGCCCGAGTCGCCTGGTCGGTGCGCGAGGGGGTCAGTGCCGCGACGACGTTCATCGAGCAGCAGGTCGAGGCCGGATTGCTCGACGGCGGCGTCGCCCGGTGCCACGCGACCACTCGCAAGGGCAAGGCGTGCCAGCGAACTCCGCTTCCCAGCCGCGACTACTGCCCGTCGCACCAGCATCTCGAGCAGACAGTCACGGTCGCCGCGTAGCCCGGATTCGACGCGTCGCGCGCCTGCGATCGCCGCGTCGGCCCGGGTAGGTGCGGAGCGGTAAGCTCGCAACCACATGTCGCATGACGCCGACAAGCTGATTCGTCAGCTCTCGCTGGTTGCGTTCCTGATGGCTGAGCGCCGTCTGCTCACCGCGCGCGACGTGAAGTCGAACGTCGAGGGCTACAGCGAGATGTCCGACGAGGCGTTCGCCAGGCGCTTCTACTCGGACCGCGCCGAGCTGACCGCCCTCGGCGTCCCGCTCCAGTCCCAACGCGACGAGTTCACGGGCGAGGAGCTGTACACGCTTCGCTCCGAGAACTACTTCCTCGACCGGCTCGAGCTCGACGATGACGAGCTCGCGGCGCTCCAGACGGCGCTGTATTACCTCGAGGGCAAGTTCGCATACGCCGAACCGCTCCGTCTCGCGCTCCAGAACCTCGCGCTCGGGCGCTCGGGGTTCGCAGGCCCCCCGACCGAGACTGCCGAGCGAGTCCGCGTGAACGCGCCCGACTACTCGCCGGAGCTCGCGGGCAGGCTCTCGAAGCTCGAAGCCGCGATCTCGAAGCAGCGCACCGTCCGCTTCGGCTACTGGAGCCCGAAGCGGCCTCGTGCGGCCGAGCGGGCCGTCAATCCGTACGCGCTGCGACTCGACGACGGCAACTGGTACGTGATCGGCCACGACCTGAGTCGCGACACCGTCCGCACCTTCAAGGTCTCGAGGATCCGCGGCGACATCCGCTTTGCCACGCGGCGCGAGCGCGACTTCCGAGTACCGACCGACTTCGACGTCGAGCAGCACCGGATCCCGCGGCCATGGCAGATCGGGGAGACGGTCGGCACCGCACGGATCGCGGTGTCCGACGACACGGCATGGTGGGTCGAACGGACGCTGGCAGACGCCGGGACCGTCGAGGACGAGGTCTTCGAGACGGATTTCGCACAGGTCGATCTCCTCGCAAGCTGGGTCCTGCGTCAGAACGGGCGAGCGGTGCCGCTCGAGCCGGATGAGCTCCGCGAGGCAGTCGCGGACGGGCTCCAGCGACTCCTCGACGCTCATCAAGGAGATGCCCCGGCCCCGGCCGGCCCGAAGCGCGCCGACGCGCGTCAGCCCGCGACCGAGCGGCCGACCGGTCCCGTCGCCCCCGAGCGATTCGGCCTGCTCCAGGCGCTCCTCGCGCACCTGCTCGCGGCATGCGGCGAGGAGAAGAGCACCGTCCTCGACGCCGCAGATCTCGCCGAGCGATTCTCGATCCCGCTCGAAGAGCTCCAGGACAATCTCTCGCTGCTCAATCTCGTCAACTTCGGAGGAGGCTGCTACGCCGTCTACTCGGAGCACGATGGAGACGTCGTGCGCGTGGACAAGGAGCTGTACGGCGACGTCTTCCGGCGCCCTCCGAAGCTCACCCCTCTCGAGGCCCGCGCGATCCGCCTCGCCATCGAGTACGTCGGCCCGACGATCGCGGCGGACGCACACACGAAGCTCGTCCGCGTGCGGAAGAAGCTCGAGGAGACGTTCGGACGCTTCGATCTCAACGCGACGCCGGAGCCGCGGGTCGCCTCGGACGAGGAGGCACTCGTGAAGGTGCTGAGCGACGGAGCCGAAAAGCGCCGTGTCGTCGAGCTCGAGTACCTCAAGGACGGCGAGGACAAGCCGACGCTTCGGAGGGTCGAGCCGTACACGATCGAGCGTGAGCTTCCTGTCTGGCGCGTCCACACGTGGGATCGGACCGTCGACGGGGCGCGAACGTTCCGCCTCGACCGCATGCGTTCCGCACAGCTCACGGACGAGCGGTTCGAGCGTCGCGAGGGATTCGACCCTTCGTACCTCCTGAACCCGCGAGTCGCCGTGCTCCTCCACTCACCGGCGGTCGCGCGATGGAAGATCGAGCGAGGCGCCCAACTGCTGACCGACGGCTGCGCCGTGGCACACGTGCCGTACAAGACCGAAGACTGGCTCCTCTCCGAGATCCTCGCCGACCGCGGCGAGACTGTGGTGCTCGAGCCGCAGAAGCTTCGCGACGTCGTCGCGCGACGTGCGCGACGCCTTCAGCGCGAACTCCTGCGCGTTCCATCCGCGCGCTCCTAGACGTCACAAGAGCCTGACGAGACCGCGTCGAGACGCGCGCGCGGTCCTGACACGCGGCGGCAATACGTCTACCGTGCTTGTTGTCTTTCCTGCATACGGAGGTCACCATGCACCACGACGCTGTTCGACGACGCACGCTACCCGGACGGATAGGAGCGCTAGGCCTCGCTCTCGGAGCGCTTCTCGGCATGACGTTCGCGCTCGCGTCGGGTCGAGCTTTCGCCGAGCAGGACGTCGGTCTCGCGAAGCCGCTACTCGACGCCACCCACCTTCCAGCGTTGCTGACGGCAGCAGGTGAAGGGGTCGTCCTCAGCTACGACGTGCACTGCGTCCCGGCCTCCGAGGGCTCCGAGGATCTTCCGGGGGCTGACTCCGGATGCGATCCGAGCGGGACGGTGTTCGTCCGCTCCGGGGTGTCCGGACCGTTCACGGCCCTTCCGCTCGTCGATGCGAGCGAAGGCGAGAGTCGGCTTGTTGCCCAGGTTCCGGCGGCGATCATGGGCTCGCGACGCGGATTCTCGTACTACGCGGTTCTCCGCGCGGGCTCTGGGGACGTGACCATGACCTTGCCCTCGGGCGGGGCAGCTGCGCCACACCGCAGCCTGCCGCTCGGACGCGCGGTCGAGATCTCGCTCGGTCACCATCGGTTCGGGCGCACGCACCGGCCCGACCAGCGTGTCGCCGAAGCTCAGTGGGGCAGCGGTGTCGCTGAAGTCGGGCTAGAAGGCGGAACGAACGTCGCGCCGGTCGGCGGGTCGTCGTTCGATGTCGGCGTCGACGGGAGCGTCTCCCTGCTCGACGAGGTGAACCGGCGCGTCCTGCGTTGGGCACGAGGCGCTTCGGTACCCACTGCAGTCCCGGTGCCTGTGGACGGAACGATCGCCGACCTCGCTGTCGGGGCCGACGGGACGATGTACGTCCTCGAAGGCGCTCGACTGGGACACGCGCCCCTGGTGCGAAAGCTCGACCGCTCCGGTGCGCTGCTTGGGGTCGACGAGCTCGCGGAGCGCACGGCCACACAAGTTCGGGTCGGACCGTCGGGCCCTGCCGTCCTCCTGCAGCCGTCCGGTCAGTGGCAGCCCGTGACAGCCGACGGCGCTTCCGTTTCGACTCTCACGAGCCACGCGGGACGCGTATTCGGCGGGGGAGCCGGTGTGGTCGTCCTACGCACAGGCAACGAGCTCCGCGTCGCCCTCGTGGACGGAGACGTCGTACGGCGAGCGTGGGACATATCGAGCGGCACCCCGCTCGGTGAGGTGCAGCTGGCGGAACCGCTGGGCCGAGACCTGCTCGTGGTCGTCCGCGCCTTCACGGACGCCGAGGACGAGTTCGTCGCGCTCGTGTTGGGCCCTCGCGGGCTCGTCCGCAGCATGTCTCTCGCCTCGGCCGACTGGGCCGAGACAGCGCCGCTCAGCCGATTCAGGCTCTCGGGCTCGGCGCTCTACCAGCTCGGCTCGACACGAGAAGGGCTGTTCATCGACCGCTTCGACCTGGAGGTGGAGTGATGCGCTCAACCGTCATCTTCGTCGGCGCGGTGGTGCTCGCCTTCGCCGTGTCGGTGGGCGGCGCGCAGGCGTATCACACGCGATTCGTCGCCAACAACTGCAACTACGCCGCTCCGACCCCCACGCCGTTCATCACACGCGACGGCTCGGCCGCGGTGGCGCTCCGCGCCCGCTTCGAGGGGTATCAATGGGCAGGCGGCTGCTGGAACGACGACGATCGCGACAACTCGCCGGGTGACCCATCGGAGGATCCTCGCACGGGCGGCGAAGGCCCCGACTGCTCGGGGTTCACCTTCAAGGTGTGGCGCGAGTCCGAGAGCACTGGCAACGGCGGCTTCTACCAATGGGGAATGTTCCGGGACGTCCATGGCCCCTACACCGCTGCCAGCTTCAAGAACGGCGTCGGCGGGCCGAACTCGACCGTGACCAAGTCGGCGGCGACCAAGATGGACGCGTTCGCGAGCCAGAACCACATCGGGATCGTCTACGCGAAGAACGCCGACGGAACCGATCAGATCATCGAGGCGAAGGGCGAGGCCTACGGCACCGGGATCTGGACGCGGACGTACCGGGGCGACTCGAGCTACTCGGGCGTGCGGCGCATTGGCTGGAGCGGTTGACACGCTCAACGGACGGCGCGCCTGGGCTTCGACTCTCTGCATGACCATGACGCTCATGCTGCTCGTCGGCTGCCACGCCGACGGCGACCGGCCGAGCACGCTCATGGATGGTTCGCGCGCGCACGGGCCAGGGGTCGACCTCGCGCGTGTCTCGAGCCCCGCAATCGCGACGAAGGTCCATGTGCGCTCAGCGCGGACCGCAACCACGACGTCAGCAGCTTCGTCGTGCATCCGTGCGCAGGGCGCGCAGACTCGCCCGCACGGCGTCGCCGTGGAGCGAGTCGGCGTGGAGAGCTCGACCGTCACATACGTGTCCGACTCCGGCCTGCACGGCTGCGACAACAGCCGAGGGATGCGGGAAGGCGATCGGCGCTGGTGCGGAACGTCGTTCGGTGTCTTGAGGCACAGTCGTCTCGACGACCCGCGCCTGGACATCGCTGGCTGCAAGACCGACTCGGGTGCACCGATGGGGTTCGCATGGATCACCGCCGGTCCTCGAGCACGCTATGTCGTGGTCGCGCAGGACGGATACGCGGAGATCTACGAGCCGGCCGGCGACCTTCCGATCCGGATCGCGACCGCCTCTGGAATAGAGATCGACGGGTCGAGAGCGACCTTTCGGCTCTCCGAGCACGATGCGCAGGGACGGCTCTTGCGACGCTACGAGCTGGACGCGGTGCCGGCGGGCTGATCGCCGACGAAGGGCAGGGCGATGGAGAACGTCGCACCGTGGCCGGGTGACGACTCGACCGCAGCAGCTCCTCCATGGGCTTCCGCAACAGCGCGCACGATGGCGAGCCCGAGCCCCGAACCGTCACTCATGGCGTCGAGCCGCACGCCCGGCTCGAAGATGCGCGCCTGGTCCTCGACGGGAATGCCTCCGCCCGAGTCGGAGACGGTCACGATCACCGTCCGTGCACCGGCGCGTGCTCCAACGAGGACGTTGCCCGCTGGACCCGCCGCCGACACGGCGTTCTCGATCAGGTTGTCCACCGCCTGTCGCAACCGGACCCGGTCGCCATGCACGAGCGGGAGATCGCCATCCAGCTCCGTGCGAACTCGGGCTCCGCCGAGGCTGGCGCTGAGGGCGGCGTCTCGGATGATGTCCGCGACGTCGACCACCTCGAGCCGGAGAGAGCCGAGATCGGCGTCCGTGAGTATCCGCTCGATGCTGCGACACGCCGCGAGCGAGAGGTCGACGAGCGTCCGGAGCGAGGCATCGTCGACGCCGCCAGTGCCGACGCCGACGATCGCTGCGAGTGCAGCTGTCGGGCTGCGCACCTCGTGCACCACGAGAGCCAACTGCTCGCGCTCATTCGAGGTTGTCACGTCGTACGGGCGGCGATGCGCTCGAGCGCCCATGCGGCCGCCTCGCTGAGCATCGAGTCGGGGCCTGCGGCATGCGCCTGGATTGACGGAACGAGCTCGTCGGTGCCGACGTTCCCGGCCGCGACGAGCGCGTTGCGCCGCAACCACCGCGGGTCCTTTCGCGGAACGTAGAGGCGGTCGAGCTCGGCGACGAGATCATCGCCGTCGCGCTCGAGCCAGTCCCGCAGCGAGACCGTCGGCAAGGAATCGGCGCTCGGGGCAGCAGACGCGCGGCGCCGCTCGATAGCGCGGTTCCACGGGCAGACGTCCTGGCAGATATCGCACCCGTACACCGTCGCGCCGAGGTCGGCACGGTACTGCTCCGGGATCGGCTCCGGAGCTTGCGTCCAGTACGAGAGGCAGCGCGTCGCGTCGAGCTCGCCGGGTTCGTCGAGCGCACCGGTGGGGCACGCGTCGATGCAAAGGCGGCAGGAGCCGCAGTCCAGCTCCACGAGGTGCGCCGCTTCGATCTCCACATCCGTGACGAGTGTCCCGAGAACGACCCACGAGCCATGCGACGGGGTGATCAACATCGTGTTCTTCCCGTAGAAACCGAGGCCTGCCCGGACCGCTCCTTCGCGGTCGACGTGGTCGTTGGCGTCCACGAGCACGCGGTAACGCCCACCGAGGCGCGTCCCGAGCTCGTCGAGTCGCGCGCGCAGATCCGCGTAGCCGTCCCGCCACGTGTAGCGGGGCAAACGCCCTTCGTCCGGTCCCGGGTCCGGGCCCGGCTCGTAGTAGCAGAGCGCCGCCGAGACGACGGTTCGCGCCCCGTCGAGCAGCTGCTCGGGATGGCAGGAGATCTCGGGCTTCGCCATCGTGAACCGCATGTCGGCGAACAGCCCTCGTGCCCTGCGATCGCGAATGTGCTCCTCGGTCGACTCGTAGGGCTCGGCGGGCGCGGCGCCGACGGCGTCGAGCCCGAGCTCGGACGCCAGCCGACTCAGCTCGGCCGCGGTCATGCGAGGATTCTGCCTCGTGAAAGCGGTGCGGATCCACGAGGACGGCGGAGCGGAGGTGCTTTCGTACGAGGACGTCCCGGATCCCGAGGCCGCGGCTGGCGAGGTTCTGGTCTCGCTTCGAGCGGCCGGCCTGAACCACCTGGACATCTGGGTTCGGCGTGGCTTGCCGTCTGTGCCGAAGCCGCGGATTCTCGGCGCGGACGGATCGGGCGTCGTCGCGGCCGTCGGCGACGGCGTGACCGGATTGCAGGAGGGCGATCGCGTCGTGATCAACCCCGGCATCGTCCACGACGGTCGCGTGACCGTGATCGGCGAGCACACCGACGGGACGTACTGCGAGCTCAAGTCGATCCCCGCCATGCAGGTCCACCTGCTGGACGAGCGGTTGTCGTTCGAGCAGGGCGCGGCGTTCCCGCTCGTGTTCGAGACGGCCTACCGGATGCTGGTGACGAAGGCGTCGCTGCGCGAGGGCGAATGGATGCTCGTGTGGGGCATCGGCGGCGGCGTTGCGCTGGCCGCCTTCGAGATCGCCCGCGCGCTCGGCGCGCGCACGATCGTCACCTCGTCGAGCCCCGAGAAGCTCGAACGAGCGAAGGAGCTGGGAGCAGACGTCGCCGTGGATCACGAGCGAGAGGACGTCGTCGCAGCCGTGAAAGAGGCGACCGGAGGGAACGGAGCGGACGTCGTCGTGGAGACGGTCGGCGAGGCGACGTGGGAACGCTCGCTGTCCTCAGCCGCTTACGACGGCAGGATCGTCGTCTGCGGTGCAACGAGCGGGCACAGCCCGCCAGCGCGCCTGTACCGCCTCTGGTGGAAGCAGCTAGTCGTCTACGGGTCGACCATGGGCATGGAGTCCGACTTCCTCGGCGCCTATGAGCTCATCCGCGACGGCAGGGCGCGTGTCCACGTGGACAGCGCGTTTCCGCTGTCAGAGGCTGCCCGTGCGCACGAGCGCCTGGAGTCGGGCGCGCAGTTCGGCAAGGTCGTCCTCACCATCCCCGGCTGACCACGGCGGAAACGCCCCGAGAATCGGCGCTATCCGAAGCCGAGGATGAACTTCGCGTCGTCGGACATGCGGTCCGGCGTCCAGGGCGGGTCGAAGGTGAGCTCTGCCTCGACCTCCTCCACCCCGGGGACGCCGCGCGCCGCGTCGACGATGCCGTCCGCGATCATCGCGCCGGCCGGGCAGCCCATCGAGGTGAGGCTGTAGAGGATCTTCACCTTCTGCCCATCGACCTCGACGTCGTACATGAGGCCGAGCTCGACGATGTCCATGCCGAGCTCCGGGTCCTCGACCCCGTGCAGCGCCTCGACCACGTCTTCGCGAACGACCATCGAGGGCCAGTCTAGCCCGCTCGGCTCAGGCGGCCGGTATGCCGACGAGCTGGTCGGCGCGGCGGAGCACGAGGTCCATCACGTCCGCGATGGCGCGGTCGAACGAGTCGTTCACGATCACGGGGACGTCATGGCGTCGCGCTCGCTCGACGAGGTAGTCCTGGATCTCGCGGATCTGGGGGAGCGAGTCGAGGTACTTCTCGAGCGGACGAAGCCCCTCGGTCGCGTAGTCACGCACCCAGAAGTGGCTGCGGTGGAGATTCTCGTCCTCGATCGCGATGACGCACTGGACGACGAAGGCGTGTGGGACCTCGGTGACGACCATGCCCGGGACGAGATGGACGCCCTCCAGCACCATCGACCAGCGCTCCGTCGCGGCACGCTCGAGCGCGGCCTGGACGCCGACGAGCACGTTCCTCGTCTGGTCGAGGAACCCGAGGATGGCCGCGTCGCCCGACTCCTCCTCCTCGGCGCGGGTCAGCGCGAGGCGTGCCTCGAAGCTCGAATAGTGGACGGAGGGCATGAACTCCTCCGAGAAGAACGCGCGCATCGTCTGCCGGATGAAGTCCGTCGATGTGACGCGTGTGATGCCGAGCCGGTGCGCCGCCTCCGTCGCGATCGTCGACTTGCCCGTACCGGTCGATCCTCCGACCAGGAGAAGCAGCGGCTCATCGAGGCGCTGCAACGCGTCGAGCCGGCGGAGCCGACGGACCGTGCGGTACGCCTCCTCCTCCCCGATCACCTCGGCCGCGATCTCGCCCAAGCGGTCGAGATCGAGCGACGTTGCGTTCCGGTCGCTCAGGTCCTTGTCTACACGCCGCGCGATCGTGTGCGCTCGCTCCGGATCGAGGCCGGTAACCATCAGCGCGCGTGCCATCAGCCCCTTCGAGAAGGGCACCTCTTCGCCCAGCGGGAGCGGTATGACCTGGCGGCGGTCGCTCACGATGTGATTCGTGCCATTTCCAGCAGGGTCTCGTCAAGTACCCGTTCGGTGGAGACCTCAACCACGTCGTTCGCCGCGAGCACGATCTCTCCCCCCACGGCGAGCGCGTGCTCGGCGACGACGTCGATCGCGGCGGCCTTCAACTCCACGAGGTAGACATCGGCTTCGACAGCCGCGAGCTCAGCGCGGAGTGCCGACCTGGCCGCGAGATTCCCGGACACGTGGACGACGTCCGCGCCGTGCTCCTCGGCCAAGTGCGCTGCGATCGTTGCGTGCGCTTCGCCCGGTGGAGCGGTCGAGAAGAAGGCGGTCGAACGCCCGCGGATGTCGCGCTGCGGTCTCGGGCGCAACACCGTCGGGACGACGCGCACGGCGGGCCGCGTGACCTCGAGAACCGCATCGCGCACGCGTTCCCAGCCGGAACCGGTCTCCGCCATCGTCACGAGCACGAGGTCGGCGAGGAGTAGTCGGTACGCGTTCAGATACCCCGTCACGACCCCCGGGTCCTGGTGCCCTCCGACGACGGCGATCCTGGCGTCGGTTGCGATCGGCGGCAGCGCCGCCCCGCTCCCGTCGAAGATCACGAGGTCGCGATCGAGACCCGCAGCGATGCGTGCTCCCTCCTCGACGTTCGACGCGTACACGGCGCCGGCGAGCCCTCCCCCGCACCGCCTGCAACCGATCGTCTCGACGCCGACGAGGGCTGCGGTCTCGAGGTGGTCCGAGGCGGCGTGGCGGCCTCCGCGGGAAAGCTCGACGAGAGCTTCCACCGTGGGCGGAACGGTGATCGTCTCGGGCTCGGCAGGCCCGCCGCGGCCCATTGCCACGACCACGACACTCGCTTGCGCGGCGGCGAGCCTCGCGACGTATCCCGTCACGGCGGTCTTGCCGACGCGCTTGCCCGTGCCGATGACGGCGAGCGAGCGGCCGGGGAACGGCTGGAACGAGGGTGGGTCGAGTCGGAAGTCGGCCCCGACGTACGGCACTCCGGCCGCGAGCACGGCGCTGGCAAGCCGGAAGCGCGCGACCGGACCGAGGACGGGCTCGTCGGAGAGATCGACGACGAGCTCCGGGCGGAGGTCATGGATCGCGTCCATTGCGTCCTCGAACAGCGGCACGCCGTACTCCGGGCGGCCGCGCAGCTTCTCCGTGCCCCCCACGAGCACCGCTCCGACGATCTCGTACGGGAGCTCTGCGATCGCGTCACGGACGACAGGCGGATAGTGCTCGCCGTCGACGAGTGCGAGCGCCTTCACGTGCGAGCTGTGACCTCGTCCTCGATGGCGCCGGTGAACTTTGCGTACTCGAGCGTGTCGAGCGAGAACGTGACGAGCTTCACCTGGCCGTGGAACGGATGTCGCCGCCAGATGTCTACATGGCGGTCGGCAACCTCGATCACGTTGTAACAGGGCCGTGTCTTTCCACGCAGACGCAGCGACGAGACAGTCCCCGCGTTGACCACGAACAGGTCTTCGAGCCGCCAGACGTACGGCACGTGCTTGTGGCCCGAGAGGACGAGGCGGACACCCGCCCGCTGCAGGCACTCGATCGCGTCACCGGCGTCGTAGACGACGTTCCGCTCGCGCCCGGTCCCCGGAACGGGCAGCAGGTGGTGGTGCAGCACGAAGATCTTCAACTCCGCCGGCTCCTGGGCGAACTGCTCCTCGACCCAGCGGTAGCGCCCACGCCCGAGCTGGCCGTGGTCGAGATCGGGCTCGCTCGAGTCGACCGCGACGATGGCGACCCCGCCCTTCGTGAGCACCGAGTTGCGGCTCCCGAACATCTCCTCGAAGTGCACGTACCCGACGTTCCGCGAATCGTGGTTGCCCGGCACCACCACGAGCGACTCGCACTCGATGCGATCGAGGTACTCGCGCGCCGTGAGGTACTCGTGGCGGAACCCGAACGTCGTGAGATCGCCGCTGCACACGACGATGTCGGGCTGGAGCTCGTTGACCTCCGCGATCGCCCGCTCGAGGAGGCTCGGCTCGAAATAGTTCCCGCCGCAGTGGAGGTCCGAGATGTGCGCGATACGGAAGACACGGCCGTCCGTCGCCATGTTCAGAGTCTACGGCTGTGTGCCAAGCGCGGGCCGAGGAGCGCGAACACGCCGGCAAACGCCGTCCGGGTCGGTTGCTACCCTGGTGAAGGTGCGGGCGGAAAGCACCGTTTTCCAGGCATATTGCGGCTTGGACCCACCTCGGTTCGCAAATCGCACCGAGTTGGAGTGCGCGAAGATCCTGGACTACTACGGAATCCGCTGGAACTACGAGCCGCGGACGTTCGTCCTCGATACGGACGACGAGGGTCGCATCGTCAGCGCCTTCACGCCGGACTTCCACCTCCCCGACCAGGATCTCTACATCGAGGTGACGGTGATGAAGCAGTCGCTCGTCACCCGCAAGAACCGGAAGCTCCGCGAGGTTCGGAGGCTCTATCCGGAGGTCAACGTGAAGCTCTTCTACCGACGCGACATCGAGCGCCTCGCGCAGCGCTACCGACTGCGCTGGGCGTCGTAGCCGTTTCGTGCCGCGACGCGTGAGAGCCGCAGTGTCGACGTCGGAGCACGGCGAGGTCGGCGAGGTGTTCCTGAGCCGCGAGGACATCTCAGCGCGCGTCACCGAATTGGGCGCCGAGATCGCGTCCGACTACGACGGCCTCGACCCCCTGCTCGTGGCGCCGTTGAAGTCGAGCGTCGTGTTCCTGGCGGATCTGACCCGAGCGCTGCCCATCCCCCACACCCTCGACGTCATCGAGCTTGCCCCATACACGGGCGGCACGTCCGAGAGTGCCGGTGTGCGCTTGCTGAAAGACATCGACGTGCCGCTCGACGGCAGGCATGTCCTCCTGGTCGAGGACGTCGTGGACACCGGGCTGACGCTCCACTTCCTCTGCAGGACACTCGGGCTGCGGGATCCGGCCAGCCTCGCTGCGGTGACGCTGCTCGATCGGCCGTACCGCCGGCTCGTTCCACAGCTTCCGCTGCGCTACGTCGGGTTCACCGTCCCCGATGAGCTCTTCGCCGGCTACGGGCTCGGGCTCGACGAGCGCTGGCGCGCGTTGCCAGACCTCCACCTCGTCACGCCGACGGAGCTTCCCGCCGCGGCGAACGGCGCCGCATAGCTCCGGCGAGAGCGGCGCGGACGCTAGAGATACGCGAGCGGGTCGACCGCGGACCCGTTCACGCGCACCTCGAAGTGAAGGTGCGGACCTGTGGAGTTGCCGGTCGAGCCGACGAGCGAGAGCGTGTCGCCCTGCGAGACATGCTGACCGACGCCGACAAGGATCGCGGAGGCGTGCGCGTACGCAGTCGAGAGGCCCCCACCGTGGTCGACGACGACGAGGTTGCCGTAGCCGCCGAGCCACCCGGCGTGGATGACCGTGCCCGAGGCGGCGGCGTGAATCGGCGTTCCCGACGGCACGGCGATGTCGATGCCCTCGTGCATGCGGCCCCACCGCATCCCGAACCCGCTCACGACCGGGCCGTTCACCGGCCAGATGAACCCGGACGCCGACGGCGCCCCCGTGCCTGACGAGCCCGAGCTCGCCTGGGCGCTCTGGATCGCAGCTGCGAGGCTGGCGCTCTCGGCGGCAAGCGACTCGACCTCGGCCAGGTCATGAGTACGTGATGCACCGAGGTCGGCGAGCGCCGACTGCTTGAGGGACTGTGCGGCAGCCACATCGTCGCGGCGTGCAGCGAGCCGATCGCGGACTGTGCGCGCCTCTTCCGTCCGGGCCGAGATGACGGATACGGTCGCAGCGGTCTGCGCGCGCGTCTGCACGGTCGCCCTGCGCTCCGCCGCAGCGCTTTCCTTTGCCTGCTGCACCTCGCGCGCGATCCGCCGGTCCTGGGCGCCGACGCGCTGGACGAACTCGTAGTTGTCGACGATCTCGGAGAAGCTCGACGCCGAGACGATGAAGGCGAGCGTGTCGGGCTGCTCGCTGATGTACGCGTCCCGTACGCGCTGCTCGAGCACGGCGACGACCCGTGCGTACTCACGCTGGAGGCGGGCGAGGCGCCGGGTTTGCTGCTCGAGAAGGGCTGTGAGCTGCTGGAGCCGCGCGCGCTGTTCTGCGAGCTCCGACTCGAGGTGGTCGAGGCTCGACTGTGCCGAGTCGACGGCAGCCTCTGCGGCACGCAGCTCGTCGACGACGGCGGACAGCTGGGAGGTCAGCACACCTTGTTGCTGCTTCGCGGCTTCGATCTCGCCGCGCAGCTCCGCAATGCGTGCGTCGATGCGCTGCTTCTCCGACCCGATGTCCTGGCCCGCAGCGGGCGCGATCAGAGCGAGCGCGGCCAGCGCGAGCAGCAAGACCAGCACGGAGACGAGCAGCGGCCGCCGTCCCATGCCCACTAGGTTCGCTCCCCGGGCGGACGACCCTCCCGATCGATTGCGCGGAGTGCCTCTGCCGCGTCGCGCCGGAGCGGGCCAAGCTGCTCGCGGTAGTCCTCGTCGGAGAGCGTGCCGGTGCGGTGCTCGAACTCGAGCTCCTTGAGCGCAGCGAGCGACCGGTCGCGCGCCTCGAGGAGCCCCAGGCGCCGACGCTCGTCCTCGTCGGGCTCGTCGAGGCGATCGGACTCGGGCTCCGGCTCCCTGATGAACGGAAGAGCAACCGCGATGACGCATGCGATCGCGAGTACCGCGGCGAGCACGAGCGCCAACGTCAACGCGTCGCGGGGAGGCTGATCTCCCGCATCCGCTCGACGAGCCGTCGCTGCTCGCGGGCGTCCGGCCAGAGCGTGATCGCCGAGCCGAGCAGGAAGACGAGTCCCGCGAGCCAGATGAGGTTCACGAGCGGCTTCACGAACACTCGGAAGTAGACCGTGCCATCGGGATCGATCTGCTCTGCGATGACGAAGAGATCCTCTCCCGTGAGCTTGTCGCTCCGGATGCCGACCTCGTTCGACACCTGCTGCTCGACCGTGTACGCGTTCTTGCCGGCTTCGAGCGTGCCGAGGTCGCGATCACCCCGTGTGACGCCGAGCTGGGCGCGGACCTCCGTTGCATTCGCCGTCTGGCGCTCGTCGAGCGACTGGTAGACGAGCGTGTAGTCCCCGACGCGCATCGAGTCGCCCCTCGTCAGCCGCGCCTCTGCGACGCTGTCGAAGGCGCTCGAGCCGGCGATGCCGATCGCGAGCAGCACGATCGCCGCGTGCACGACGTATCCGCCGTAGCGCCTCCGATTCCGGCCGATGAGCGACGAGAACGCGTTGAACCAGCCCGTCGCTCCGAGCGCCTTCCGTGCGCGTGTCCCGCGCGCGAACTCCATGACGATCGTCGCCGCGACGAACGCGGAGAACGTGTAGGCGACGAGTCCTGGAATCGAGCTGCCGGCGCCCAGGACGATCAGGACCGCGCCCGTGACGAGTGCGACGAGCGTCGGCCAGCGGAACGTCGTCATCAGGCTCGCGAGCGAGGCGCGCCGCCACGCGACGAGCGGACCGATCCCCATGAGCAACAGGAGTGGGAGCCCGAAGATGCGAAGGAAGAAGTCGTAGTAGGAGCGCCCCAGCACGACCGCTTCTCCGCGCAGCGCCTCGGAGATCAGCGGGTAGACGACACCCCAGAGGATCGCCAGGCAGAGCGCGAGCAGCAGGAGGTTGTTGTAGAGGAACGCAGCCTCACGCGAGATCGGCGACTCGAGCTTCGTCGGCGAGCGGAGCTGCGGGAGGCGCCAGAAGACCGCGGCGAGCGAGACCGCGACCGTCAGCGCGATGAAGAAGAGAAACCAAGGCCCGATCGAGCTCTGCGTGAAGGAGTGGATGGAGTTGACGACGCCCGACCGCGTGAGGAACGTGCCGAACAGCGAGAGCGAGAACGCGAGGAGCACCAGCAGCACGTTCCAGACGCGGAGCATGCCGCGCTTCTCCTGGATCATCACGGAGTGCAGGAACGCGGTTGCCGCAAGCCACGGCATGAGCGCCGCATTCTCGACCGGGTCCCACGCGTAGTACCCGCCCCATCCCACCTCGACGTACGCCCAGTGCGCCCCCAGCAGCTGGCCGACTCCGAGCGCCGCCCATGCGAAGAGCGTCCAGCGCCTCGTGGCGATCAGCCAGCGCTCGTCAGGACGGCCCGAGAGAAGGGCGCCGAGGCAGAACGCGAACGGGACGGTGAGCCCCACGTAGCCCAGGTAGAGGAGCGGCGGGTGCGCGAGCATGTACGGGTTCTGGAGGCTCGGCGTCATTCCGGCGCCGTCCGCCGGCGCAGCCTGCGTCGCGAATGGGCTCGCCACCACGACGACGAGGAACGAGAAGAAGACCGCCACGCCCGCGAAGACCGGAACGACCCATACGACGAGATCCTTCGCCCAGCGACGGTTGAGCCGGACTGCCGCCGCTCCGAAGCCGGTCAGGAAGAGAAGCCAGAGGAGCAGCGAGCCCTCCTGGCCGCCCCAGAACGCCGAGATCGTGTACGCGGTGGGAAGCGCCTCACTCGTCGTCCGTGCGACGTACTCGAACGAGAAGTCGTTCCGAAGAAGCGCCGCGAGCAGCACCACCGCGGCGACGGCCGTCGAGAAGAACGCTGCGACGAGCGCGTTCTGCGCCGACACGGCGAGCCGGCGGCGCCCGAGATACGCCCCTGCCGCGCCGGCGACCAGCGCGTATGTCGCGAGGCCGAGCGTGACGAGGAGCGCTGCGCGACCGAGCTCAGGCACGGCGCTCTCCGCCCTTCCGTCGGACGACGCCGCGTTCCAGCACGGGATCTCTCAGACGGGACCCGTCAAGCCGGATCGTCCGCCTTCTGCGGCGCATACTTCGACGGGCATTTCGTGATCATCGAGCCCGGCTCGGCCACGAATGTCCCCTTCTGCAGGCGACCGGTGACGACGATCTCGCGGCCGACCTTGAAGAGGTCCGGCTTCGAGCCCGTGTACAGCACCGAGACCGCGGTCTCACGCGTCCCGTCGCGGTCACGAAGGTGGAAGCGCATTCCGCCTGCGTGCGAGTCGCCGCGCACGGGCCCCACGACGATGCCGACGAGCTGTGCCTTCGCCGTCCGGCCGTTCAGGTCACTCGGCGCGACCGACGGGTTCCCGCCACCCGCAATCGAGGTGTAGAGGAGGAAGATCGCGAGCACCGCCGCGACCGAGAGCGCGAGTACGAGGCGCGCCGGGCTCGCCTTCCGTGCCACGCGGCTAGTGTACCCCCGCCCTCAGCGGCCCGAATCGCAAGGCGCACGACGGGCCGTGATTACCGAGCGCAGACGGCGGAACTACGCGGAATCGGGTCGCGTCGCGGGGACGGGCCGCTCGGGCATGCGGTAGCCGTGCTCGACGCAGAGCGCTCCCGGCGACTCTTCGGTGAGCGCGTCGCAGTAGCCCTTGCCGTACGCCGCGCGGATGAAGGCCGCCATGACCTCGAGGTTCCATTCGTCCACGTCGATCGCCTCACGCCACAGATCGGTGAGGCGCACGTCGATGTCGAGCTCGAGCAGATCGATACGTGTGGGCGTTCTGGACATGAATCGAGCGTACGGACCGGACCGGACGGACTTGGACTAGGACACGTCCTCACCACGGACGGTGAACGGGACGCTCCAGTCCTGCCGGTCCTGCTCGTCGATCGTCAGTCGCCATTCGTAGCGGCCCGGCTCGAGGGGCAGCGGCGTCGAGTTCATGGCCACCGGGAAGTCGAGCGGCGTCCCCGGCTTCAGACCCGGCGGCCGCCCGACCTCGAATTCGCCGCCGAACGCGACCGCCTGCTGCTCGTCGTCGGGAGTCTCGAGCACGACGTGGGCGCCGTCGGCGTCGAGTAGCTCGACCGTGAACGTGTGCATCGTGTTCGACTGGTCCCACGGCACCTGGATGAGCAAGGCGATGCCGAACGACGCCGGCTCAGGGCCTGTCTGCGACCAGCCTCCGCCGACGATCGTGAGCTTTCCGTCCGAGACGACCGCGTAGTCGGCAAGGAGCATGGTCGCCTTCACGCCGAGAGCCAATCACATCACGGGGTCTACGATGGCGCAGTGGCCGAGCGAATTCGCGTCGGGCCTGCCCGGCTGCCGTCTCGCGAAGCGCCGGAAGCAGCCGTGGAGCTTCTTCTCGAGCGGGGATACACGGCCTGCGAGATCGACTTCGAAAGCGGCTTCTGGATGGACTACCCGTTCGCGGAGCGGCTGGGCGAGCTCGCCCGTGAGAACGACATCGCGCTGTCCGTCCACGCGCCGCTGTTCGGGTTCATGGGCCACGTCGAGCCGAGCGGCCGAAAGTTCACGTCGGCAGTCGGCGCACTCGACCGGAGCGCCGGCATCGCGGCAGCCAGCGGAGCCGAGGTCGTCGTCTTCCATCCCGGCTTCCTCCTCGAGCGCACGCGGGAGGCCGCGATCGACGCGGTCGTCGAGCAGCTCGGGACGCTACGCGAGCGGCTGGAGGGAAAGGACCGCGCGGTTCCGTTCGGCGTCGAGGTCATGGGCCGTGTCCGCGACCTCGGCTCGCTCGACGACGTCCTCGATATCGCCCGCCGCACGAGCTGGGTGCGCCCGGTCCTCGACTTCGCGCACATGCATGCGACAAGCGACGGCGCCTACGTCGAGCCCGAGCCGTTCGCGACGGCGCTCGAGGCCGCCGACGAGGTGCTCGAGCCGGGAGCGCCGTTCCATATCCACTTCTCCGACATCGCCTACGCGAACCGGAACGAGACGAAGCACCTGCCCTACGGAGAGGGAACGCTGCGCGCCGAGCCGTTGCGCGAGGCGCTCGACCGCATGACGCGGCCGGCGACGGTGATCTCGGAGTCTCCCGACGAGGAGTCGAGTCAGGCGATCCGCACGGTGCTCGTCGGCGGTGGCGGCGAAAGAGCCGCGAGCCGCTCCTCGTAGGGCGCGGCCTCCTCCTCGCGCCCGCGGTCGCGCAGGAAGCTCGTCAGCCGCTCGAGGGGCTCGATTTCCCAGGCCGCGAGGCCGCCACCAGCGGTGAGTGCGAGCGCCTCGCCGAAGAGCTCCTCGGCTTCTGCGTCGCTGCCCTGCGCCGCACGAACGGCAGCGAGCGCTGTGGTCGCCGCCACCATGCACGCCGTGTCGTCGGGGCTCGCGTTGCTCCGGGACTCGAGCGCGAGACGCTCGGCCTCGTCGATCTTGCCCAGATCGGCGAGCGTCGCGGCGAGCACTGCCTGGTAGTCGGGCAGCGTCCCGCGGTCTCCGCGCGCCGAGATCATCCGCATCGCCTCGCGCAGCCGCTTCTCCGCAAGCTTGTGGTCTCCACGGATGCGCGCGATGCAGCCGAGCTTCATGAGCGCCGCGGCGACGGACGGCTCGATCCCGAGCTCAGCCGCGGTCGTGCGCACCTCCTCGAGCACCGTCTCGGCCGCGTCCAGCTCGCCCTTCATCGTCAGGAACCAGCCGTACGACAGTGTGGTGTGAACCCGCGCCCGCACGCTACCGCTCTCGCCCGCGAGCTCGAGCGCCCGAGTCAGCAGGAGGTCGGCCTCGTCGAGCTCGAGCCTCATGATGTGAAGCTGCGCGAGCGACTGCGCCGCCAGCGTCTGGAGGTCCTTGCGCTTCGCGTCGAGCGCGATGACGTATGCGCGCTCCATGAAGCGCAGGAAGTCGTCCTCCGAGCCCTGCCAGGACGCGACGATCGCGCGGACCGTGAGGCCGTCGAAGTGCGCGACGGGGTCTTCTTCCTCCGCGAAGATCGCGAGCGCCTCGTCGGCCAGCTCTCGCGCCTGTTCGACGTCTCCGCCGTGGCGCACGGTCGCTTCGGCGAGGCCTGTCAAGGCGAGCCCCTCTAGCACACGGTCGTCGTGCTCGCGAGCCTGGTCGCGGACCTTCGGCATCTCGACCTCGACTGCCGCCCAGTCCCCGAGCCTCCAGGCGGCGCGCGCCGCGACGTACCTCGCACCGAGCGTCGGCCGCAGCTCGAGCGCACGCAGGCCCAGCTTGCGCGCCGTGACGTATGCCTCGCGGGCGATCGCGCGCTTCGCGGCCTTCACGAGCGCACCGGCGGTCTGTTCCGCGAGCTCCTCCGGCGGTGCGCCGTCGAGCTCCGTCATGAACTCGACTGCGCGGTCGAGATGGTGTGCGCGGATCTCGAGAAGCTCGTCGCCGGCCCGCTCGCCGAGCCATTCGGCGAAGCGCGCGTGGTGCTGCGCGCGGGCGAGCTTCGCGAGGCCGCTGTACGCAACCTCGCGGATCAGGAAGTGCTTGAACCGATAGGCCGACTCGCCGGAGATCGACGAGCGCGGCTCGCGAAGCAGGAACTCGCGCAACAGGAGGTCGTCGAGCAGCTGGTCGACGTCCTCGAGGTCGGGCGAAAGGTGCTCGATCGCGCTCGCCCAGAACACCCGGCCGATGACGGATGCGCGCTGGAGCAGCGTCTTCGCCTCCGGCGAGAGGTGGTCGATTCGGGCCGCGATGAGCGCCTGCAGCGTGTCGGGGATCCTGCCCGGCTGTCCGTCGCTGCCGCTCTCGACGAGCATGCGGATCGTCTCCTCGACGAAGAGCGGGTTGCCCTCCGCGCGCTCGAGAACGTCGCTCGGGAGCTGCGGCAGCGCCTCGCCCGTCGCGCCCGCGAACTGGCCGAGGAGCTTTTCCACGAGGAGCTTGCTCTCGTCCTCGGAGAGCGGCTCGAGCTCGATGGCGGTCGAGCGGACGCGTCCTCCGCCCCAGCCCGGGCGGTTGTCGAGGAGCTCCGGGCGGGCGAGGCACACGATGAGCAGCGGGGCGCGAACCCAGTCCGCGAGGTGCTCGATGAGGTCGAGCATCGGCTCCTCCGCCCAGTGGATGTCCTCGAACAAGAGGACGAGCGGCTGGACGTCGGCGAGTGTCTCCATGACCTCGCGCGCGGCCCAGGCGATCTCCTGCGGGCTGCGTTCGCCCTCGAGCGCCTCGAGCATTCCGGCGGCGAGGCCGAGCACGTCCGCGACCGCCTCCTCCTCGCAGCACGCGCGCAGCTTCTCGAAGGCTTCCTCGAGTGGGTCGTCGTCGGAGATCCCTGCCGCTGCCTTGATCATCTCGGCGAGCGGCCAGTACGTGACGCCCTCGCCGTACGGGAGGTTGCGTCCGGAGAGGACGCTCGCGCGTTCGACGCCATCGGCGAACTCCCGCGCGAGGCGGCTCTTCCCCACGCCCGGCTCGCCGTAGATCGTGAACAGGTGCGCACGGCCGTCGCGCACGGTCCGCGAGTACGTGTTGTGGAGGAGCTCGAGCTCCGTGTCGCGGCCTACGAGCGGCGCGCGCGGACCGACCGGCCGTGCGCCGCCGTCGAGCGCGTCGAGGACGCGCCAGGCGCGGTGGGCGGCACCGAGGCCTCTCAACTCGAGAGGACCGGCATCCTCGAGCACGAGGCTGCTGCCCGCGAGGCGGTACGCCGTGGGACCGAGCAGGATCTCGCCGGGTGCGGCCGCCTGCTGGAGGCGTGCTGCGAGATTGACGGCCTCCCCGGTGACGAAGGACGAGTCACGCGACTGGTCGACGACGAGCTCGCCCGCCTCGATGCCGATGCGCGCCACCAGGCCGAGCTCGTCCACTGCGCTGCGCATCGCAAGCGCGGCACGTGCCGCCCGCTCTGCGTCGTCCTCGTGCGCCTGCGGAATCCCGAAGGCCGCGAGAACGGCGTCCCCGGCGAACTTCTCGACGATGCCGCCGTGGAGCGTGACGCAGTGGGAGACGCGCTCGAAGAACTCGCTTACGCGGCGCCGCACGACCTCCGGATCGGAGGCGGTGACGATGCCGGTCGAGTTGACCAGGTCCACGAAAAGGACCGTCGCGAGCTTTCGCTCCATACCTGAATTGTAGAAACGCGGCACGAGGTCGCGGTCATCCCTCTAGCATCAAGCCGTGCTCGATCCCGCCGTGTTCAAGGCCTATGACGTGCGCGGCCTCTACCAGAGCCAACTCGACGAGGACGGCGCGTACCGCATCGGTCGAGCGTACGTCGAGCATTTCGAGCCGCGCTCGATCGCCGTCGGGCGCGACATGCGGGTTTCCTCTCCCACCATGGCTGCCGCGGCTATCGAGGGCGCGGCAGACGGCGGCGCCGACGTCATCGACATCGGCCTCGTGGGCACCGAGATGGTCTATTTCGCGGTCGCCGACCTGGATCTCGACGGCGGCATCTGCGTGACCGCCTCCCACAACCCGAAGGACTACACGGGGATGAAGATCGTGCGACGCGGCGCGCTTCCCGTCGGCGGCGACTCCGGGCTCGCCGAGATCCGCGAGCGCGCCCTGGCGGGCTTCGGAGACGTCGGCAAGCGCGGCGAGGTGCGTCAGGCGGACGTCTGGGACGGCTTCGTCGAAAAGGTGCTGTCGTTCGTCGATCCCGGCGCGATCCGGCCGCTTCGCGTCGTCGTCGACGCCGCGAACGGGATGGCCGGGGTGATGCTCCCGCCCGTGCTCGACCGACTCCCGCAGCTGGACGTCGTCCGGTGCAACTTCGAGCCCGACGGGACGTTCCCGAACCACGAGCCGAACCCGCTGCTGCCCGAGAATCGCGAGTTCATCGTCCGGAAGACCCGCGAGGGAAGCGCGGATCTCGGCGTCGCGTACGACGGCGACGCTGATCGCTGCTTCTTCGTCGACGAGACGGGCGAATTCGTCCCCGGTGACTTCGTCACCGCGCTCCTTGCGCGCTCGATCCTCGAGAAGCAGCCGGGCTCGAAGGTCATCTACGACGTCCGTGCGAGCTGGGCGGTGCCGAAGACGATCTCGGACGCCGGCGGCGAGCCGCTCGTCAACCGCGTCGGCCATGCGTTCATCAAGCACCGGATGCGGAAGGAAGACGCGGCCTTCGGAGGCGAGGTCTCGGCGCACTACTACTTCCGCGACTTCTCGAGCGCCGACTCCGGTGTCGTCCCGTTCCTCCTCATCCTGGAACTGCTCTCGCGCACGCGAACGGCGCTCTCCGAGACGCTCGCGCCCTATCGCGAGCACTACTTCCTCACGGGTGAGATCAACACGCCCGTCGCGGACGTCCCGCTCAAGCTGCAAGAGCTGAAGGAGCGCTACGCGGGAGAGGGCGGCCGCATCTCGCATCTGGACGGGCTGTCGGTGGACTTCGACGACTGGCACTTCAATGTCCGGCCGTCGAACACCGAGCCCTTGCTTCGGCTCAACCTGGAGGCCCTGTCGCCGGAGCTCATGGAGACGAAGCGCGACGAGGTGCTCGCGCTCATCCGGGACTAGCTGCGTAGGATCGCCGCGTGGACGACCCGCTCGAGCTCGGGCACGTCACCGACCGCCGGCCGCCGTACAGGTACGCGGCGTATGCCCGCGTCTGGTTCTCCGACACGGACGCCCAGGGCATCGTCTACTACGGCCGGTACCTCCCCTACTTCGACCACGCGCGCACCGAGTACCACCGGCACCTGGGCGGGCTCACGGGTCTCGACGGCAACGAGTTCGTCATGCGCGCCTCGCAGGTCGACTATCTCGCGCCGGCGCGCTTCGACGAGCTCATCGAGTCGTTCGTGCGCGTGTCGCGGATCGGCAGCACGAGCATCACCTATGAGTTCGCCGCCTGGAGGCTCCCGGACGAGCTGCACCTCGTCGAGGCGACGCAGACGCTCGTCCTCGTCGACCGGGCCGAGCGGAGGCCGACTCCGATCCCGGACGCGTTCAGGCAGATGATCCGGGCGTTCGAGGGTGGCGCTCTCGAGGAGTGAGCGCGTGAGCACACGTGCGCTCGAGGCGCTCGACCGTGTCCTCAACCGCGGCGGCGACGCGGACGACATCCTCCGCTCCGCGGTCGCCGTACTCGTGCAGGAGCCGGAGATCGGCTGGGCGGGAATTGCTTTCCAGGAGGAGGGAACGCTCACCGTTGGCCCCCAGGCCGGTGAGCCGGACGAGGCGCGGCGGATCCGGACACCCGTTGTGTACAAGGGCTCCGAGGTCGGCGAGCTCTGGGTCGACGGCGAGGCCGAGGCAGCGTTTCTCGACCGCTTCGCGCTGCTCATCTCGCAACACGTCCTGATCGGCTGGGACACGCAGGGAGAGCGGTGGGACCCGTGACGGGCCTCGTTCGATAGGGGGAGAGGGTCAAAGCCTCGACCGGTGGGGATCGAGATGTCCGCGCGCCCGCCCGGAGCGGGCGCGCGGCCCCTTTCCCCTCTCCCCTCTCCTCCTTGTAATCGCGCCTTCGGGGGATGCAATCCCTGAAACGAGGTACCCCGTCTCGTTCTGGGGATAGTCCCTCTAACGGGGGACTGGAAGAGGCCGTGCGTCGACCTATGTGCTCGGGCCGCGGAAGTCGGGTTGCCCTTCGTGGGACGGCCACGGGCCGTCTCCGAACCGCCGGTCGAAGCCCGGCCCGAACCGGTGCTCGCCGAACTCGGGGAGAGCCCCCGGCTCACGGTTGACGAAGTCCGTGACGCGGCCCCGCAGGCCCTGCTTCAGCTCGTTCGCCTGTTCCTGCGACAGCTTGCCGTCGTCGACGGCGGAATCGATGCGCTTCTCGGCCGCCGCGACGAGCGTGTCCACGAGCCCGTCGACCGACTTGCCCTCGTCCTTCGTGACCTCGGCGAGGCTCTTGCCGTCCTCGAGCGCGTCGCGCAGCTCGTCCTCGTCGAGGCCGAGGTACGACGCCGCGGTCTCGAGCCCGCCGAAGGTGGCGAGAGAGCCGAAGTGGCCGAATCCGGGACCGAGCCCATGGCGTTCGCCCGGTCCGGCTCCTCCGAACACGAGCGGTACGTCTGCTGAGTCGATCCGCTTCTTCAGCTCCTCGCCCTGCTCCTCGGTGAGCCGGCCGGCCTCGACCGCCTCGTCGATCCGGTTCTCGAGCGCGTGCTTCAGCGCGTCGCTCAGCGCGCTCGGCTCGACGCCGAGCTCCTTCGCGGCGTCGTCGATCACCGCCTTGCTCCGGCTCTCCGGCGACAGCGCGTCGGACGCTGCAATTGCGCCCCCGGCACCTGCCACCGCGAACGCCGCTGCAGCCCCGGCGATGATCGTCTTGTCCCGCTTCTTCATCGTGTCCTCCTTGGTTTGCGTCAGGGCGCGACGAGCGCTCCGTCGCGCATGCGTACGGTCCGATGGACGCGTTTCGCGATCCCGTCATCGTGGGTTACGACGACCACCGTGCGGCGTCCCTCGCCGGACAGCGACAGGAGAAGATCCACGATCTCCGCCCCGGTGGTCGAGTCGAGATTTCCCGTCGGCTCGTCGGCGAGCACGACGTGCGGCTCGTTGGCGAGCGCTCGAGCGATCGCAACACGCTGCTGCTCGCCTCCCGACAGCGCGCTCGGCAGATGTTCGGCGCGATGGTCGAGCCCGACCTGTTCGAGCAGGCTCGTCACCGTCTCGGTGCGCTCAGGGCGCTTCAGCTTCGACGGCGCGAGCGCGGCCTCGACGTTCTGTGCCGCCGTGAGCGTCGGGATGAGGTTGAACTGCTGGAAGACGAAGCCGAATGTCGACAGGCGGAGGCTGCTCAGGGCACCGTCGCCGAGTTCGGACAGGTCCTGCCCTTCGAACTGGACGCTGCCCGCGCTCGGGCGGTCGAGCCCGCCCAGGAGCTGCAGGAGCGTCGTCTTCCCCGAGCCGCTCGGGCCAACGACGGCAACCGCGTCGCCGGACGCAATCGTCAGCTCGACCTCGCGCACGGCATGCACCGCGCCCGAGCCGCCGCCGTACGTCTTCGAGACGCCGCAAAGCTCGTACACCGGTGGTTGCGCCGATTCGGTCATCACCTCTCCTCTCAGTCGACGTGGCGTAGCGCTTCCGCCGGCCGTAGGCGCGCAGCACGCAGCCCACCGGCGGCGCCTGCGATGAGCCCGCCGAGCAGCGCAAGGCCGACGGCTGCGAGCACGAGGCCGAGGCTGACCGGCGCACTGAGGGCGACGTCGGTCGTCTCCGAGGCGACGGAGCCCTGGCCGAACGGCCCGGCGAATCTCGGGCCCGCGCTCTCCGCGGCGTTGACGGTGGCCTCGAGGGACGGCGCGAGCGCTTCGATGAGCGCCGCACCTGCGATCCCGAGCACGACTCCGATCGCGCCTCCCAGCAGGCCCTGTGCGAGCGCCTCCCCCGTCACTTGCCGCACGACAAGGCGCTGCGACCAGCCGAGCGCCTTCAGGGTTCCCAGTTCGCGAACGCGCTTCGTCACGGACGAGAGAGTCAGCAGAGTCGCGATGAGAAACGCCGAGAGCAATGCGACGATGGCGAGCGCGCTGCCGAGCTTGCCGGCGACGTTCTTCGCGTCGATGAGCGTGCCCGACACGCGCTCGGCGAGATCCTCGGCGGTCGTGACCGATGCGCCGTCGAGCGTGCTCTCGATCTCCGTGGCGACGGCAGCGACGTCGTCGGAGCTCGTGGCGCGGACATACACGGTGTTCACGCGGCCGGCACGGTCCGCAAGTGTCTGGAGCTGGCCGAGCTTCACATAGACATCGGACGACTGACCCCCGAGCGGCGTCTCCACGAGACCGACGACGATGAACTTCTTGCCGCCGAGCGTGATCGAGTCGCCCAGGCCGAGGTTCTCGCGCCCGGCGTAGCTCTCGTTCAGGATCGCTTCCCGCGCATCCGAGCTCCCGAAGTAGCGCCCTTCCGTGACCTGGCCCGGGGTGATCGCGCCAATCTGCTCGCTCCGCGGATCGACGCCCGAGACGCTGAGGCTCGATGCATCGATGCTGTCCGGCTGGCCGCCTCCCGCCCCGGGCGCCGGACGGACGAAACCGCCGGATCCCTGCTCGAGGTCGGGAACAACCCCTTCGATGTGGATCGAGTTGAGCGTCAGCCCACCAGCTGCGGCCGCCACACCGTCGAGTTCGCCGATCTCGTCCACTTTGCTCGCCGGAAACGAAAGCTGCGCGGCGGAGGCGAACGTGTCACGGGAGAAGCGGTCACCGGGCTCGCCGAGGTCGGTGAGACCCAGCCGGGCTCCGCCGTTCTCCTGCTCGAGCTGCTGACGCTCCTTGTCGGAGAGCTGCGGAAAGCCGCCGCCGGACGGCGGGGAGAAGTCGATGGGACGCGTGACGGACATGTCGGTGCCGATGCCCGTCAGCGGCTCGAGCACCTCGGCCTGCGCCTTGTCGAGCCCCGATGACAGAGACGTCACCGCAACGACAAGGGCGACGCCGAGGCCTAGCCCGAGCGCCGTGAGAGTCGTCCGGCCGCTGCGGCGTCGGAGCTCCGCGAGGAGATACGTGACGTAGAACATTGGCCGGAGCCAACCGCCCTGAGCTGAGAGCCGCGTTAGAAGGCGATAAGAAGTCGCTAAGACCCGTTCGCCGAAGCGCCGTCGGGGCCACCGTTCAGGCGGAGCACCATGCGGGTCCCTCCGCCCACGGCTCGCTCGGCGACGACATCGCCCCCGTGCGCTTCCGCGACCTGGCGGACGATCGCGAGGCCGAGTCCCGAACCGGGCATCCCTCGGGCGGAGCGCGCCCGGTAGAAACGGTCGAACACATACGGCAGATCCTCTTCGGCGATGCCGGGGCCGTGGTCGCGCACCGTCACGACACCGTCAGTGACCGCGAGCTCGACCTGCTCGCCGGCCGGGGTCCACTTCGCCGCATTGTCGAGCAGGTTCCCGATCGCGCGCTCGATCGTGGACGGGACGCCGTGCACGGTGGACTCGTCGAGAGTCGATGCAAACCGGACCGCGGGGTGGTTGCGCCGAGCACGTTCGAGCGCTTCCGCGGCGGCCACGTCGAGCCGCACGTCCTCCGGCTCGACCGTCTGCTGCTCCGCCCGCGCAAGCTCGATCAGCTCCGCGATCAACGAGGTCATCTCCCCCAGCTGCTCGACGACGTCGGAGAGCAGGCGCCGACGTTCCTCGACCGGAAGCGCACGGTCGCTCGCGAGCACCTCGATGTTCGTGCGCAGGCTCGTCAGCGGCGTTCGTAGCTCGTGCGAGGCGTCGGCGACCAGCTGACGCTGGGCGCGCGTCGAATCCTCGAGCGCGGCGAGCATGCTGTTGAAGCTCGCCGCCAGGCTGCTGAGCTCGTCCTTCCCGCTCACGTCGATGCGCTCCGACAGGTCGCCCGTCTTCGTCACGCGCTCCGCCGTGTCCGTGAGCTTGCGCACCGGTGCGAGCGCGGCGCGCGACACGACGAGGCCGAGGGCTGCTGCGCCGCCTACGCCGGCGAGAGCGATGAAGATGAGGAAGGTCCGCAGGCGAGCGAGGGACTCGTCCACCTCCGTCAGCGGCCGGGCGACCTGCACCGCGTACCCGGGGCTGTACTGGAACGTGAGCATGCGCGCGTGCGTTCCGGAGATGTCGGCGTCGGAGTAGAAGCCCGCCGCCCTGCCGTTCGCGACCGAGACGGCCGTATCGGGGACCGGGAGCCGAACCTCGCCGAGCGGGTTCAGGACCTTGCCGTCGCCGCGCACGACCTGCATCACGCTCGACGGCTCTCCGAAACCCGGGCGGAGGAGCGTGAAGCTCCCCCCGTCCGACTCGAAGTCGATCGGGATGTGCGCGATCTGGTCGGCACGGTTGTTCAGGGCTTCGTCGACCTGTGAGCGAAGCTGGTCGCGCACGACGAAGAACACGACGACCGAGATGAGCACGACCGCGAGCGCGACAGCCGCAGCGGCGGCAATGGCGATGCGTGCGCGAAAGCTCATCTCAGGACTCGCGCAGGGCGTACCCGACACCGCGCACGGTGTGGATGAGCCGCGGCTTCCCGCCGGACTCCGTCTTGCGCCGCAGGTAGCCGATGTACACGTCGAGGGAGTTCGAGGTCGGGCCGAAGTCGAAGCCCCATACGCGCTCGAAGATGATCGATCGCGTCAGGACCTGCCGCGGGTTCCGGAGGAAGAGCTCGAGCAGCGAGAACTCAGTGCGCGTGAGCTCGATCAGGTCGCCAGCCCGGCGCACCTCGCGCGTGCCGGGTTCGAGCTCGAGATCCGAGAAACGCAACGTGTCGGTAGACTCGCTGCCGGTTCGGCGGAGCAGAGCGCGCAGGCGGGCGAAGAGCTCTGCCAGGGCGAAGGGCTTCGGCAGGTAGTCGTCCGCGCCCGCGTCGAGGCCGGCGACCCGGCTGTCGATCTCGGCCTGCGCGGTGAGCATGAGCACGGGAACCGCGTTCCCGGACGTGCGGAGATGGCGGCACACCTCGAGCCCGTCGACGCGCGGCATGAGGATGTCGAGGATGACCGCATCGGGTTGATCCGCGCGCCCGAGTCGCGCGATGGCCTCGTCTCCGTCGGACGCGAGCTCGACCTCGTAACCCTCCAGCTCGAGAGCACGCCGGAGCGACTCGCGGACGGCCGGCTCGTCGTCGACGACGAGGATGCTCATGGGAATGCGCTCCGCATGAGCGGCATTGTGCGCGACGTGAACGACCTTTCCGCGGGGTCTTAGCGAGTTCTTATCCCTCCTTCAGGCGCTCCTTATCTCCGGCCGCTCCCATGGAGCCATGTCTGGTGGCAAGACCCGAACCGTCTCGATGCTCGCGGCACTCGCCGCGGCCACCGTGCTCGGCGCAGCTGTCGGCGCGGGCACCTTCGCGGTGCTCTCCGATGACACGCCGCAGGTTCGGGAGGTCACCGTCTCGAGCTCGGAGCCGGTCGCCGCAGGCGCTGCAACCTTCGCCGACGTGTACGCAGACGC
Organism: uncultured Actinomycetes bacterium; assembly: GCA_963815895.1. Classification (GTDB taxonomy): domain Bacteria; phylum Actinomycetota; class Thermoleophilia; order Gaiellales; family Gaiellaceae; genus GMQP-bins7. The sequence continues at coordinate 666,371 of CAWFIP010000003.1, forward strand.
GTACAAGAGCGTCGTCGAGATAACGGCGTCCGGCTCCGGGACCAACCAGTTCGGCGGACAGGAGCAGCAGCAGGCGCAGGGATCCGGCTTCGTGTACTCGAGCGACGGCACCGTCGTCACGAACCAGCACGTCGTGGACGGGTCGTCCTCGCTCTCGGTGCGGCTCTGGGACGGCTCGACGCATCGCGCCGAGCTCGTAGGCACCGATCCTTCGACGGATCTCGCGGTCATCAGGGTCGACGCACCGGCGTCTCTCCTCGTCCCCCTCGCGCTCGGCAACTCGAGCGGCCTTCAGGTCGGCGACCCGGTCGCCGCGATCGGGAGCCCCTTCGGCCTCGAGGGCACGTTGACGACCGGGGTCGTCAGCGCCCTCCACCGGCAGATGACCGCGCCGAACAACTTCACGATCACCGACTCGATCCAGACGGACGCCGCGATCAATCACGGGAACTCCGGCGGGCCGCTCCTCGACGGGCGCGGCCGTGTCGTCGGCGTCAACGCGCAGATCGAGAGCGACTCCGGCGGGAACGACGGGATCGGGTTCGCGATCCCCTCGAACACCGTGCGGTCGATCGTCAGCCAGCTCGTCGAGGACGGTAGCGTCGAGCACGCATATCTCGGCATCCAGATGGTGGCGGTCGACGACGGCGTGGCAGTGACCGACGTCAGGAGCGGGACGCCCGCGGAGGACGCGGGGCTGCACGCCTCGACCGGGACGAAGACCGTCGACGGCGTCGAGGTCCCGACCGGCGGCGACGTCATCGTCGCGGTCGACGGAGATCCCGTGACGAGCTCAGCTCAGCTCCAGAGCGCGGTCGACGCGAAGCAGCCCGGCGACACGCTGCGGCTCACGGTCGAGCGCGGCGGCAAGCGCCGCACGATCGAAGTCACGCTCGCCGAGCGACCCTCCTGAGGCCCCTTCGAGGCCGCCTCGGCGAGCGCATGCCGCTCGTCTAGAGTCGAACTGTGGCCAGCGGTTGGCAGAGCGTCCGGCTCGACGAGATCGACCCGATCGCGGTCGTGAACGGCACGCTCCTCTGGCGTCCGGTACGCCGCACGCTCGACATCGGCGCGTTCGGGATGAATGCGTACGTCGCGCGCAATGCGGGAGACGACGTGGTCGAGGAGCACACGGAGGAGTCACTCGGCCACGAGGAGGTCTACCTCGTGCTCGCAGGACGCGCGACCTTCACGCTCGACGACGAGACGCTCGACGCGCCGGCGGGCACGATCGTCTTCGTCCGCGATCCGGCAGTGAAGCGCCGTGCGCGCGCCGAGGAGCCGGAGACGGCCGTGCTCGCAGTCGGCGGCCCCCGAGAGGAGGCATTCGAGCCTTCCCCGTGGGAGGACTACTTCGCAGCCGAGCAGCACCGGACCGCGGGGAACTACGAGGCGTATCTCGCGGAGCTCCAGGACGCCGACAGGCGTCGTCCCGACCACCCAGCGACGCTCTACAACCTCGCCTGTGCGGAGGCGCTGGCCGGGCGGGCCGACGACGCGCTCGCGCATCTCGGACGAGCGCTCGAGCTCAGGCCCGAGCTTGCCGACGTCGCGCGCGGAGACGACGACTTCGCAGCGCTTCGCGACCGGCCGGGCTGGCCGCTCGACTGACTGCGGTCACAGAGGCGCGCCGCGCAGTCGCTCGGGCCGTCGGGCCGTCGTCCTACGACGGCGTGACGCGGTAGGCGTCGAAGACGGCGTCGAGGTTGCGAAGCGCGCCCAGGAGCGAGCGCAGGTCCTTCACCTCGCCCACCTCGGCCGTGTACCAGTTCCGTGCCATCCCGTCCTGCACCTGGCCGCCGTAGGAGACGATGTTCGCGCCGTGCTCGGCGAACGTCCGGGCCACGTCCTCGAGGAGCCGCGCACGGTCCCAGGCATCGACCGAGATCTGGACCAGGAAGCCCGCCGAGGCGCCCCCCTCCCACTCGACCTCGGTGAACCGCTCCGGGTTCCGTTGCAGTGCCCGGACGTTCGGGCAGTCGTCGCGATGGACGGTAATCCCGCGACCGAGCGAGATGTAGCCGACGATCGGGTCGCCCGGCACCGGCGTGCAGCATTTGGCGAGACGAACGAGGACGTCCTCGACACCGACGACGTTGATCCCGAGCTTCGCACTCGAGACGGCGCTCTTCGCACGCGCGGGCTTCGTCGTGATCGCAGGCTCCGAGGCGACCTCGTCCGTCTTCAGCCGCTGCAGCACCTTGTTGACAATCTGCCCTGACTGCAGCTTCCCGGCGCCGAGCGCGACGTAGAAGTCCTCGGCCTTCTTGAAGCCCGTCTCGCGAATCACCTGCGCGAGAACGCTCGAGCCCTGGAGCTTCCGGTACGGGAGATTCTGGGCCTTTAGCGCCTGGTCGAGGAGGTCGCGGCCCTTGGCCTCGGTCTCCCCGCGGGTTTCGCGCTGGTACCACTGCCGGATCTTGTTGCGGGCACGCGACGAGGTCGCAAGCGCCAGCCAGTCGCGCGACGGCCCGCGGCCCGACTTCGAGGTCAGGATCTCGACGAAGTCACCGTTCTTCAGGCGGTAGTGGAGCGGGACGATGCGGCCGTTCACCTTGGCCCCCACCGTCCTGTGGCCGACGTCCGTGTGCACCGCGTACGCGAAGTCGATCGGTGTCGCTCCGGACGGGAGCCCCTTGACCTCGCCCTTCGGCGTGAAGACGTAGACCTCGTCCGAGAAGAGGTCGGTGCGGAGCGTCCGCATGTACTCGCTCGGGTCCTGCTCCTCCTCCTGCGAGTCCATGAGCGACTTCACCCACACGAGCCACTCGTCGTCGGCCTTCGCACCGCGGCCGCGCTTGTAGAGCCAGTGGGCGGCGACGCCGTACTCCGCCTCCTCGTGCATCGCGCGCGTGCGCACCTGGATCTCGAGCGGCCTACCCTCGGGCCCGATCACCGTGGTGTGCAGCGAGCGGTAGCGGTTCAACTTCGGCATCGCGATGAAGTCCTTGAACCGGCCCGGCATCGGCTTCCAGAGCGAGTGAACGAGGCCGAGTGCCGCGTAGCAGTCGCGCGTCCCCTCGTCGCCCGCGCGCTCGCAGATGACGCGCATCGCGGTGAGGTCGTGGATCTCGTTGAACTCCCTCCCGCGCTTGGCCATCTTGTCGTAGATCGAGTAGAGGTGCTTCGCGCGGCCCATGAGCTCCGCCGGCACGTCCGCCTTGCGCAGCTCGTCCCCGAGGATCTCCGCGGCCTTCTCGGCCTGCGCCTCGCGGTCTGCGCGCTGGTCGGCGACCATCGCCTTGATCTCCGCGTACTTCCGCGGGTGGAGGGTCTGGAACGAGAGGTCCTCGAGCTCCCACTTGAGCGCATGGATGCCGAGCCGGTGCGCGAGCGGCGCGTACACCTCGAGCGTCTCGCGGGCCTTCTGCGCCTGCTTCTGCTTCCCGAGGTACTCGATCGTCCGCATGTTGTGGAGGCGGTCGGCGAGCTTGATGAGGATGACGCGCACGTCCTGCGCCATCGCGACGATCATCTTTCGGTAGTTCTCGGCCTCCGCCTGCTCGCGGCTCTGGAACGTGATCCGGGTCAGCTTGGTGACGCCCTCGACGAGCTGCGCGATCTCCGGGCCGAACTCCGCGCGGATCTCGTCCACCTCCGCTCCGCTGTCCTCCACGACGTCGTGCATGAGCGCCGCCGCGATCGTCTGCTCGTCGAGATGGAGCTCGGCACAGATGCGCGCGACCCCGAACGGGTGGTGGATGAACTCCTCGCCCGAACGCCGCGTCTGGCCCTCGTGCGCCCGCTCCGCGGTCTCGAACGCGCGCCGCAGGAGATCCTTGTCGACGTCCGAGTTGTAGCTCTCGACCTCGGCGATGAGCTCCTCGATGAGGTCTTCGTGCCGTCGCTTGGCGTCGAGAACACTCATGCAATCAGTGTACTCAGCGCCGTTTCGGGGGTACTCGGGGGCGCAGGAGGCGCCGCAGGGCCGCCGAAGTCAGCGGGACGATGCGGACGTTCAGACATTGGCTCAGGCAACGACGTGCGAGGCGACTCGCCGTCGTCATGCGTGACGCGCTGGTTCCCGGCCGGCCCGGGCTCGGCTGATCCGCCCAGTCGGCCGAAGGTCACGCCGCGCGCGGAAGCGCCTCGTCGTCGAGCACTGGCTCGAGGAGGGCGCGGAACGCGTCGGACTCGAGCAGCTGCCTGCGCCGCGACGGCTGCGCGGGGTCGAGCCCGAGCTCCTCGAAGACACGCCGCGCATCGGCCGTCCACGCCTCCTCGCCCTGCTGCCAGACCCCTGCGAGCTGCTCGCGGACGCTCTCGTAGGCATCCGGCGTGTCGAAGAGCCGGCGGACGACGAGCTGGGGCGCAACCGTTCCGTTCCAGTGGTTCTCCTTCAGCCGGCAGGCAACGTCGAAGCGGCCGTCGGCGCCCAGCTGAGCAGTGAGCCGGTCGAGCTGCGAACCCATTCCGAACGCGATTGCGCTCCCTGCATCGTGGCCATGCTGGCGAACGCGAAACCGGAGATGCTTCCCTTCGCCCACGGTCGCTGGTGAGACGGCCTGGCACGCGGGGACGAGAAGGGTCACATCCGGGTTGCCGAGGCCGAAGGGAGCGAGCTGTTCGAGCTCCTGGGCGAGCCCGAGCGTGAGGTCGCGGCCGGAGACGACCGCGTCCACGGTGGTCACGGGGACGAGATCCTGCTCCTCCAGCACCGCGTCGGCGTGCGCCGCGAACGCCTCGGCGAACGCCTCGAGGTTCTCCGGGAGGATCGACAGGCCGGCCGCTGCGCGGTGGCCTCCGAAGCGCTCGAGGTGCGCGGCGCAGGCGGCGAGGGCGCCGTGCAGGTCGAAGCTCCCGATCGACCTCCCGGAGCCTTTCCACCCGTCGCCGGAGCCTGCGACGAGCACGACGGGTCGATTGAACCGCTCGACGAGCCGCGAGGCCACGATGCCGATGACGCCCTCGTGCCAGTCCTCGCTCCAGAGGACGTACCCGCGCCGCCGGCTCGCCTTCGCCGGAAGCGCCTCGACCAGCGCGACCGCCTCCCTCACGATGCGGTCCTCGACGGCCTGCCGCTCCCGATTCAGCTCTTCGAGCTCGGCCGCGAGCTCCCTCGCGCGCTCCGCATCGTCGGTGAGGATCAGCTCGAGCGCGATGTCGGGACGGCAGAGTCGGCCCGCGGCGTTGATCCGCGGTGCGAGGCGGAAGCCGATGGCGGATGCGTCGACGGTCGCCGGGTCGACGTGTGCGCTCCGCATGAGTGCCTGCAGCCCGGGCCGCCGGGTCGACGCGAGCGCCCGAAGTCCCGCCGTCGCGAGTGCGCGATTCTCGTCGAGCAGCGGCACGACGTCCGCGACCGTCGCGAGGGCGACGAGCTCGAGCTGGCGTCGAACCGCGGGGCTCTCCGAACCGAGGAGCGCCTCGCCGAGCTTGTACACGACCCCGGTCCCGCAGAGCTCCGGGAACGGGTAGTCCGACGGTCGCGTGGCGACGATCGGGCAGTCGGGCAGGGTCGGGCCCGGGCGGTGGTGATCGGTCACGATCACCTCGAGCCCGAGGGCCTTCGCCTCCGCAACCTCGTCGACGGCGGTGATCCCGCAGTCGACCGTCAGGACGAGCCCGACGCCCTCCTCGACGAGCCGTCCGAGGGTGTCGCTCGAGACCCCGTATCCCTCCTCGAAGCGGCTCGGGAGGTGCCAGACGACGTCCGCGTCGAGCTCACGCAGGAACAGCACCGCCAGAGCCGTGGCGCAGATGCCGTCGACGTCGTAGTCCCCGTGGACGCAGATCCGCCTGCCCTCGTCGACAGCGGCGCGAATGCGTTCGACGGCCACCTCCATGTCACCGAGCAGGCTGGGGTCGTGCCCCGGCATCTCGGCGGCGAGAAACCTCGCTGCCGTCTCGGGATCGCCGTAGCCGCGGCGGACGAGGACGGAGGCCGTCACGTCGTGAATCGAGAGCTTCCGCGCGAGCTCCTCGGCGGTCGAGGAGTCGAGCGTGTCGAGAGTCCAGATGCCCGTCACGCAAATGACGGTACGGACGAGGTCGGACGGCCTCTATGAGGGCGACAGCGCCCGGAAAGCCGTGCTCAGCGCTCTTCGCGCCGGCGGCGGAGCGAGTCGAGCACGACCTTCACCCAGAGCAGGACGATGCCGACCGTGGCGCCGAGGACAACGACCGCGATCGGCGTGTAGTACGCCATCTTCTCGAGCGAGTAGCGCGTGACCGCAGCGCCCACGAGCCAGACGGCGACGACGAGGACGCCCATGACGAGCCAGACGCGAGGGCTGCTCACGCTGGAAGCCTAGATACGCTGAGAATGGTGCTCACGGCCAACTACCGCTCCGGAGACGACTTCGTCGTCGAGTTCCTGGGCCATCGGTTCGAGTTCAGCGCGGACGACTTCGAAGAGCGCGTGACGGCGGCCGCCGTCCGCCTCGCACTCGTGGAATCGAACGACCTCGACGACGACGAGGCGGGCGATCTCGTCGAGCTCGTCGCCGACGGACGGATCGTCGATCCGCAGAGCGGCCTGGGCCTGTACCTCGTCCGGCACTGGGAGCAGATCTCGCTCGTGAACGGCGAGTCGCTCGTGTACTGGCTCCGAAAGCTCGTCTTCCGCGGCGCATGGCTCGACCATCGCGTGAAGGAAGGGCTGCTCGACGTGAACTGGCTCGAGGACACGGGCGAGTTCGGGTACGCGGAGCCCGAGGGCGGCAGGGCCCTGCTCGAGCTGGCGCCAGTACCGTCGTGGCGCGAGCTGCAGTACCGCGGCTGACACGGAAACACCCGCCGACGCGCGCCATAGACTCGAACGCCAGCCGTGCTCGAGCCCGACTCCTCGTCTCGCGTTCCGCCGGCGCATGGCGCGCCTCCGTCGAACGCTTTCGGCCCGAACGCGCTGCAGATCCTCACGACCGAGCACTGGAGCCTGCTCGCGGCGCGAAGCCTGGTCTACACCGAGGCGATGAGCCGGACCTCGATCTTCGTCGCGTCGCTCGGAGGTTCGGTGGTGGCACTCGCACTGGTCTCGCAGGCGACCGACTTCGGCGACGCTTTCGTCGCATTTGCGCTCGTTCTGCTCCCGGTCGTGTACTTCCTCGGGATCGTGACGGTCGTACGCCTCTCTCAGGTCAACTGGGAGGACGCGCGTTGGACGCAGGGGATAAACCGCATTCGGAACGCCTATCTCGATCTCTCACCGGAGCTGGAGCCCTACTTCGTCACGAGCAAGTACGACGACGACCTCGGCATCCTCCGGTCCTCCGCCGCGATGAGCGAGTGGCCGCCTCCGACGCAGGCGTTCGTCGCCGCGCCGGGAGTCGTCTCTGTCATCAGCTCGGTCGTCGCAGGAGCCGCTGCGGGCATAGCCGCCATTGGGCTCGACCTCGGTACCGCTGCCGCGCTAGTGCTCGGCAGCATCTTCTTCGTCGCCTCACTCGGGGGGTTCGCGGTCTGGGCTCAGCGCGCGATCGCGAAGTACCGGACCAGCCTGGACGTGCTCTTCCCCACGCCGTCTCGCGGCGACTCCACCTGACGCGGGCTAGACCGGACGGAAGCGAAGCGAGGCGACACCGTCTCGGGACCTCGCCTCGAGCAGCTCCAGCGGCATCTTGTCGATCCCTTCCGGAAAGAGTCGCTTGCCGCTGCCCAGGACGATCGGGCACGTCCAGAGGTGGAATTCGTCGACAAGACCGTCGTCCATGAGCGAGCGGACGACCGAGAGGCTCCCCCATACGACCATGTCGCCGGCTTCCTCTTGCCTGAGCCGCCGTACCTCTTCCGAGGCGTCGCCGCGAACGATCCGAGCGTCGTCCCACCTCCCCCACGGCGCGCTCTCGAGCGTGCTCGAGAAGACGACTTTCGGCGTCGAGTTCAGTGCGTCCGCGATGAGCTCGGTCTCGGTCGTCTGCTCGGGCCAGTACCCGATGAACATCCGGTACGTGTCCGCGCCGAGCAGGATCGTGTCGATGCCGGACACGAAGTCGAGCTGGTTGCGCGCGGCCTCGCTGTCCACGGAGTCGACGTTGGTGGACTCCGCGATGAAGTCGAGCTCGCCGGCGGGTCCCGCCGCGACGCCGTCGAGCGTCACGTACTCCTGAACGATCACCCTGCCCATCGCAGGGATCGTTCCCCTATGCGCCGGCGTTGAACCCGAAGGCGCGCGTGGGGTCCGGCGCGGAGAGCTCGAGCAGCCGCACTGCTCCGATGGGGACAACGAGGCGGCGCGGCTCGTCGCCGGTCTCGCGATGCGGGACGAACGAGAGGAACCCGAATCCGGGCTCCGGGTCCACGCTCTCCAGCACGTGTCGGGAGCCGTCGGCCAGCTCGACCCGGACCTCGACCTGCTCGAGCTCGTACTCCGTCGCGAATGCCGTGACCATCCGCCTCATGCGTCCGACGAGGTCGTCGAGCGGGCCCGCTGCGCCCGGCGTCCAGATCTCCGTCGACACGCGCTAGAAGAGACCTTCGGCCGCCGGGGCCTGCACCCGGCCGCCGACGTGCTCCCGCCCGAGCTCGGTGATGATCCGGCCCCGCGGCGTGCGTTGCAGGAAGCCGAGCTGCAGAAGGTAGGGCTCGTACACGTCCTCGATCGTGTCCGGCTCCTCGCCGAGTGTGACGGCAAGTGTCGAAAGGCCGACGGGCCCGCCGCCGAACTTGAGGAGCACCGCCTCGAGCAGATCGCGGTCGGTTCGCTCCAGGCCGAGCTCGTCCACCTCGAGGAGCTCGAGCGCCTCGCGCGCGACGGGAACCGTGATCTCGCCGGAGTGCCGCACCTCGGCGACGTCGCGGACCCTGCGGAGAATGCGGTTCGCGACGCGGGGCGTCCCGCGCGCCCGGCGCGCGATCTCTTCGGCCGCGATGTCGTCGATGGTGACCCCGAGGATCCCGGCCGAACGGCGGACGATCGTGGCGAGCTCGTCGGGCTCGTAGTACCCGAGCCGGAAGGTCATGCCGAAGCGGTCGCGGAGCGGCGTCGTGAGGAGACCGGTCCGCGTCGTCGCGCCCACGAGCGTGAACGGCGGCAGGTCGAGCGTCAGCGTGCGCGCGGCTGCGCCCTGGCCGACGACGATGTCGAGCCGGAAGTCCTCGAGAGCGGGATAGAGGATCTCCTCGATCGCGTGGTTGACGCGATGGATCTCGTCGATGAAGAGAACGTCGCGCGGCTCGAGGCCGGTGAGGATCGCAGCCATGTCGCCCTTCCGCTCGAGCGCAGGCCCCGCGACCGACCTCAGCCCGACGCCGAGCTCCTCGCGGACGATCGTCGCGAGCGTCGTCTTGCCGAGCCCCGGCGGCCCTACGAGGAGGACGTGGTCGAGCGCCTCATCGCGGCCGCGCGCGGCCTCGAGCGCGATCTCGAGCTGCTCCTTCGTGCGCTCCTGGCCGACGAACTCGTCGAGCTTCCGTGGCCGGAGGGACTGCTCGACCTCCTCGTCGCCCTCCTTCAGCACCGGGGCGAGGAACTGGCTCGTCACGCGGCGCTCCGGAGGGCGAGCCGGACCCGTTCCTCGGGAGGCAGCTCCGGGTCGATCCCGGCGAGCGCCTGCTCGGCCTCCGCAAGCGAGAACCCGAGCTCGACGAGCGCATCCCGGGCGGTTACGTGAGCGTTCCCGGAGCCGCCGGCAGGCACCGGCAGCGCGACCACCTCGTCCCCGCCGACCTTCTCCTTCAGCTCGAGCACGATGCGCTCGGCCGTCTTCTTGCCGATTCCCGGTATCGCCTGGAACCGAGCGGCGTCCTCGAGGACGATCGCGCGCCGGAGCTCGGCGGGCGATCCGCTCGAGACGACACCGAGAGCGACCTTCGGGCCGATCCCGCTCACCCCGATGAGATGGACGAAGAGCTCTCGCTCCGCGGCGTCGCCGAACCCGTACAGCTGCAGCGCGTCTTCGCGCACGTGGAGGTACGTCTCGACGACGACCTCTCGCGCACCGTCCGCGCTTCTGAGCGCCGACGGCGTCGCGGCAAGGACATAGCCGACCCCGCCCACGTCGATCACGAGGCCATCCGGTGTCCTCCCTGCCGGCGTACCGCGCAGACGCGAGATCATCCGGCGGCCTCGAGGAGCGGCGGCGCAAGCGCGTGGCAGATCGCGACCGCAAGGGCATCCGCGGCATGCGACGAGCTCGGCTCCGCGTCCAGTCCGAGGATCATCCGCACCATCCGCTGCATCTGTCCTTTCTCCGCGCGACCGTAGCCGCAGACGGCCTGCTTGACACGTGCCGGCGCGTACTCAGTGCAGTCGACGCCTGCGGACGCGGCCGCGACGAGCACGGCGCCGCGAGCCTGCCCGACGAAGAGCGCGATGCGGGCGTCTGCACCCACGAAGGACTCCTCGAGCGCGACGGCGTCCGGCGCGTGCGCCGCAATGAGCTCCTGCACTCCGTCGAAGATCGTCAGCAGGCGGTCTTGGGGCCGCTCCCGTGCGGACGTCCGCCATTGCCCGTGCACGGTCGCCCTGAGGACTCGCGCCCCGTGGCGCCCGTCGCTTTCGTGGACGATCCCGTAACCGCACGCAGCCGTCCCAGGGTCGATGCCGAGTACCTTCACGGACAGAAGGTATTCGGCCCTCCGGACGGCCTCCCTCGCCGATGAGACGGGGAGCGAGGCCGTGAACGGCGGTCAGCTTCTCCGGATCAGCAGTTCTCCGTCGCCCAGGTCGAGAGATTCGCGGACGCCTCGGTGACGGCCTGCTGGTCGATGTCCTGGAGTGCTGCGGTCAGCTGGCCGATCTGCTCGGCCGAAGGGGTCTCGCCGGGCTGGAGGTCGATGTCCGCGATGACGGCGATGTACTTGTCGTACACGTCCGCAAGGACCTGGACGTCGTCCTGAATCTCGTCGGGCACGTTCTCCGCGAACTCGTGGAAGCGGTCGGATGCCTCTTCGACCTCGTCCGGCGTGTTCGCACCGCTCAAGGCTTCGCCGATTCCGGACGACGCGTTGACGAGCTCCTGGCAGTCTCCGGATGCGAAACCGCCGAGATCCGTGTCCGTCTCCTCGTCGGTCGAGGTCTCTTCCTCGGTCGTGGTCTCGTCCGTCGTTTCGTCCGTGCTGATGGAGTCCGTGATCGCGGTCCGTGTCGCTCGCGGATTCGTCGTCTCCTCCGCCGCAACCGGCGCCTGCGAAGGCAAGGGCGAGAACGGCGAGCACGATCAGGAACCAGCGCATGGAGATCCCCCTTGTTTTGTGAACCGCAGAGACGACAACCCGGGCGCGAGCCTAACAGCGACTCAGGCGAGATGCTGCGCGAAGAACCCCACGATCGCGTCGTAGCAGCGAACGCGGTTCGGAAGCTTCAGCACGTCGTGACCTTCGTCCGGGAAGACGAGGTAGTCGACGTCCTTCCCCTCGCCCCGCAGCCGTTCGACGAGGTCGTGCGACTCGCGCTCGACGACACGGGGGTCGTTCTGCCCCTGGATCACGAGCAGCGGCGACGAGATGCCGTCGATGGTTGTCTTCGGCGACCGCTCGACGAGGAAGTCCTTGTCCTTCACCGGGTCGCCGAGAGCGAGGGCGAAGTACGGCTTCCAGGTCTCGGGGATCCGCTGGGAGAACGTCATGAGGTCGTAGGGGCCGAACATGTCAACGGCGCCCTTCCAGAGCTCCGGGTACCGGCCGGCCAGCATCAGCGTCATGTAGCCGCCGTACGACCGCCCGACGACTCCCGCACGCTCGACGTCGACGCGCTCGTCCTTCGGAAGCACCTCGGTCATCGCGTGGACGTGGTCGAGCATGTCCTGCCCGCCCCAGTCGCGGTCGACGTGCTTCGTGTAGCTGAGCCCGTAGCCGCTCGAGCCGCGCGCGTTGGGCACGAAGACCGCAAAGCCCTCGAGCGTGAGGATCTGGATGAGCGGCATCGAGAACCAGGCGAAGTTCGGCCGCTCCTGACCCTGCGGACCGCCGTGGACGTAGTAGACGAGCGGCCTCGGCCCTTCATAGCCGAGCTCTTCCGCCGGCAGATAGAGCCGCGCCGACACCCGGAGGCCGTCGTGCGACTCGAATGACGCGTCCTCTCCGGCCGAGAGCGTCTCGGGTGAGATGCCGAGCGGGCGCTCGCTCGTCTTGCGGGCCGGCGGCCCCTCCTCAGCGTCCAGCACGTAGATCTGCGTGGGCAGCGTCGCCGTGCAGAAGGAGAGCGCGAACCGGCCGCTCTCCTCGTCGTAGTGGAGGCCGTGGAGAACACCGCCGGCGAGCTCGCCCTCGCCGACGAGCACGCGCTCGACCGTCAGGCGCTTCGCGGGCTCGTCGAACCGGGCGCCGTACGCCCACGAGCAGCCGTCGATGTTGTAGAGGAGCGCGTAGCGATTCCCGTCGAGGTGCACGAGCCCCTCGAGCTCGCCCAGACCCTCGTGCCGGATGCCGTCGACGGCGACCGGCTCGATCTCGCCCGGCCGCTCGAAGTCGAGGAAGCCGACGCTGCCTGTGTCGTCGTCGAGGCTCCATACGAGCAAAAGCCCGTTACCGCTCTCGACGTAGTGAGGCGAGCGCACACCGTGCGGCGCGTACTCGCGGCCCTCGACACGCTCGTCGAGCAGCGTTCCGTAGAGGACCCGCCGGCCACCGTCGCCGTCGGGCTCGTACAGGACCGTGTCGCCGACCGTGTAGCCGTCCGCGAGGATCGCCCGCGTGTGATCGGGGCTCCAGGCTCCGACGAATGCGCCGTAGGCGCTCTCCCCGAGCGCCTCGACCTCGCCGCTGGCGAGATGCACGCGATAGGCCGTGTTCAGCGACTCCTCGCGCGACTCCGACGCGAAGTAGGCGACACCCTCCTTCGGGTCGAAGTCGAGAAGGTGCGAGCGGCGGCCCGCGAACGTCTCGGGCGCGAGCGCCTGCGGGAATCCGCCCGAGAGCGGCACGACGTAGGGCTCGTAGTTCTCGTCGCCGTCCCGGTCGATCATCACGATGACCTGCCCGCCGCGCGGATGGACATGGAACGAGTAGCCGCCCACGAGCTCCGGGTTCTGGAGGGCGATGCGCGGCGGCAGCAGCGGCTCGGGCACCGCGCAGGCCACTTCCATCGAGAAGAGGCTGAGCTGCCCGCCAAGGCTCGAGACGAAGACAAGCCTCTCCCCCGCGAGCTGCGGCTCGACGAACGTCCTCGCCGAGAGAAGCGACTCGATCCGGTCCTCTCTGCGTGCCTGCGCCTGGCTCTCCGTGATCACGGTCATGTCAGGACGCTACCGCTTCCAGCAGGTTCTCGGAGATGTCGAAGTTCGCATACACGTCCTGGACGTCCTCGACGTCCTCCAAGCCCTCGACGAGATGCACGACCCGCTTGGCAGTCGCCTCGTCGGCGATCGGCACGGTCGTCTTGGGGACCATGGAGAGCTCTGCGGTGTCCACGAAGAAGCCGGACGCCTCGAGCGCCTCCCGCACCTCGCGCAGCTCCTCGGGCGAAGTCGTGACCTCGTACGTCGACCCGTCGAGCCGCACGTCGTCTGCGCCTGCGTCGGCCGCCGTCAGCACGAGCTCGTCCTCGTCCACACCGCCGGCCGGAAGGAGAAGCACTCCTCGCCGCTCGAACTGCCATGCGACACCGCCCGTCGTGCCGAGGTTCCCGCCATGCTTCGCGAAGGCATGGCGCACCTCGGATGCGGTGCGGTTGCGGTTGTCGGTCAGCGCCTCGACGAGCACCGCCACGCCTTCCGGCCCGTAGCCCTCGTACACGACCGACTCGAACGCCGAGCTCTCGGCGTCGGCGCCCGATCCCTTCGCGATGGCGCGCTCGATGTTGTCCTTCGGCATCGAGTACGAGCGGGCCTTCTCGATCGCGTTCTGGAGCGCGAGGTTCGAGGCCGGGTCCGCCCCACCCTCCCGCGCGGCGACGATGATCGCACGCGACAGCTTCGAGAAGAGCTTGCCGCGCTTCGCGTCGGCCGCCCCTTTCTTGTGCTTGATCGAGGACCACTTGCTATGGCCGGCCATCGACCCCTCCGTTCGCGGTCGTCGCCAGCTGTCTCTCGCCTCGCCGGGAGCGCACGAGGTCGAGGAATCGGGCGTGCACGCGGAGATCCTCCGTGAGCTCCGGATGGAACGTCGCGAGCAGAAGACGGCCGTCGCGGACGAGGACGGGCTCGTCGCCGAGCTCCCCGACCACCTCGACGCCCGGTCCGAGCGCGCGGACGCGCGGCGCGCGGATGAAGACGCCGTGCAGTGGCAAGTCGTCGCCCGCGAGGTCGACGTCGGCCTCGAAGCTCCGCACCTGGCGCCCGTACGCGTTCCGGTCGACCTCGAGATCCGCGAGCCCGAGATGGTTGCGGTCGAGCACGATCATCCCGGCGCACGTCCCGAAGATCGCCCCCTCGAAGCCGCGAATTGCCTCGTCGAGGCCGTAGAGCTCTGCGAGCTGGATGATCGTGGTGGACTCGCCGCCTGGGATGACGAGCCCCTCGAGGCCGTCCAGATCCTCGGGCTTGCGGACCTCGACGACCTGGACGCCGAGGCTGCGAAGTGCGCGCGCGTGCTCCCGAAAGGCCCCCTGGAGCGCGAGCACGCCGACCGTGAGCGGCGCGTCCCCGGGCACAAAGGCTGGATTCGAGCTGCTTTCGGGCACTTCAGCGAACAGGCGCCTACCAGCCCCGCACCTCGAGCCGCTCCTCCTCCGGAAGCGAGCTCGCGGAGATCCCCACCATCGGCTGTCCGAGGCCCGTCGAGACCTCGGCGAGGACCTTTGCGTCCTCGAAGTGCGTCGTCGCCTCCACGATCGCACGTGCGCGTCGGGAGACGTCCTCGACCCAGCCCTCGTGCTCGATGAGCGGGTCGCGACCGGACTTGAAGATGCCGGAGCCGACGAAGACCCCGTCCGCGCCGAGCTGCATGCAGAGCGACGCGTCGGCCGGTGTGGCGATCCCGCCGGCGGTGAACGTGACGACCGGAAGCCGCCCGTTCTCGGCGACCCAGCGCACGAGCTCGTGCGGCGCGCGGTGCTCCTTCGCGGCTGCGTACAGCTCGTCGTCGCGGGCGGACTGCAACGCGCGGATCGCGCCGAACACGGAGCGCATGTGCGTCTCCGCGTTGACGATGTCGCCGGTCCCCGCCTCGCCTTTCGTGCGGATCATCGCGGCGCCTTCTGAGATCCGGCGCAGTGCCTCGCCGAGGTTCGTCGCCCCGCACACGAACGGCACGGTGAACTGCCACTTGTCCACGTGGTGCGACAGGCTCGCGGGCGTCAGAACCTCGGACTCGTCGATGTAGTCCACCTCGAGCGCCTCGAGGATCTGGGCCTCCGCGAAGTGCCCGATGCGGCACTTCGCCATCACCGGAATCGTCACCGCGTCCTGGATCTCGCGGATCCTCTGCGGGTCCGTCATGCGTGCGACACCGCCGTCGCGCCTGATGTCGGCGGGCACTCGTTCGAGCGCCATCACCGCGCAGGCGCCCGCCTCCTCGGCGATCCGAGCCTGGTCGGCGTCGACGACGTCCATGATGACGCCGCCCTTGAGCATCTCGGCGAGGCCCGTCTTGACCCGCAGGGTGCCGTACTCGGCCATGGGAGGAGTCTAGCCCGAGGCCGACGGCGGCGCGCCTCGCCCACACCTTGCACACGGTCTGTGGAAGAGGGCGACGGAGTTTGTCGATTTTGCGGCAATTTGGCTGTGGAAAGTTTCTCGGACTGCTGAAATCGGCTGTGCGATGTGTCACAGATACGGGCCTACGGCGCGACTCCTCTCCCCGCAGGCGGATACGCCTGGCCCCGAAGTTGCGCCAGTCAAAAACGCAGGGGGCCCGCCCACCCGGGCCCCCTGTCGTTGCTGGGACACGAGACGGCAGCCGTGGGCGTCAGGCAGGCGTTCGTGCAGTTTCAGCTGACGTCGAGACACGCGCCGGTGCGGATGCCGGAGTGACGCTCTCGCGACGGCGGCGTGTGTGCCAGACGTTCCGTCGCAGGAGTACGAAGGCGAGCGGAACGAGAGCAAGCGCAGTCAGATAGGGCATGAGGCCGAGCCGCCCGTCGCGTTTCGAATCTCGCGCCACGCGACGTCCCCGCACATAGCGGGCCGCGGCATGGATTGGCCGACATGAACCCAGCTGGGTCGCCCGCTCCTGAGCCGTCGAACGTTGGAGCGGGCGACCCGGCCAAAGCACGGCCCCGGGGCGGGGGAAGGCCTAGGCAACCATGTGGGGGGGTTGCTACCCGAGGCCGTAGGCGACCTTATTCGATCCCCCGAGGCGGGGAGACAGCCTCCACCGAAGAAATCTTCGGCCAGCGGAAGGACGGACATTCGCGGCGATCTCGCTCGAGCAACGCCGCTACCGCACGCGACACGGCCGAAAACCCAGTCAGAGGCTCACCGTCCGCGCTTGGGCGCGCCTCCGCGTATCGCCAATTCGTTACTGAAAGCGAGGCGGCGGTCCTTGTCGCGACGGGTGTCACGCGACCGCATGAATCGCTCGGACAGCTCCCAGCGCACCGCGTGGTTAGGCGAAGCCGCACACCTGTGCCGTGTCGAATGGGCCCGCCTGGACTCAGACATGCCTGCTACTCGTCAAATTCCTGGCCTCGGGTCTGCACCGAGGTCTGCACGACCCGGTCGCTCATCCTCCTCGTCCTTCCATTTCTCCTCGACCGCTCCGTGCCTCGCCAACAAGAAGCACGCTGATCCGCGAGCCGTCGCAGTGCATGTCCGGTTCTCCGGATCAGCTGTCGGTACGTATCGGAACTCGGGAACGCAATAGCAACCTCGGTAGATCGCCGTCGTCGTGAAGCAACAGAGCGCTACGGACGGCGTTTGCGTACCGAGAACACTGGTACGCCGGCCCGGATCTCCTCGATGCGTCCGTCGTACTGCGACCCTGCCCGAGTGGGTGGCGACCACCATGCCCCTCGACGTATCGACCCCGATGTCCCGTGCGGGCCGCGCTCTCGACTGCGCGCTTGCGCGGTGCGCGACCCGGCGGGACCGCGACTACCTGTGAGCGGAGGAGAAGCTAGGTATTCACTCAGCGCGCGTCGGAGTTCGGCGCTCATGGAGCGGTCGTTCTCGCGCGCGCTCTGCTCGAGCTCACTGCGAAGGCTATGCGGGATCGCCGCCGAGATCTTCTCGCTCTCTTCGGAACCTCCCCACGATTCACCGTATCGGCTGGCGATGGACCGACTGGCGACCATGCCGAACGAACGTCGTCGGGACCAGAGCCACACGCGGTCAGGTGCGACTGCGCGGGCACGCACCGACGCTCGCGGAGAAGACGCTGCTGCGGCTGCTGCGTAGGGGCGGCTAAAGACTAGGGATTTCCGGGCTTCGGCAGTGCGCCAGATCTGCGACCCTGACCGAGTCAATCGCTACGAGGAGGACACAGGCATCGATCGGAGTCATCGTCACCGATCGGCCCAGGAGAGAACCTCAACCGCGAACGCGCCTCCGCGGTCGCCGAACAGGCAGCACCGATGTTCGAGGGGATGGACGGCCTGCAAAGCAAGGTGTTCATGTGGAACGACGAGACCGGGACGGTCACGCAATACCTACGTGTGGGACTCGGAGCCAGCCGCCCGCGCATTCTTCACGCCGGAGCTGAAGGCACAGATCATCGAGCTCTATGGCGCCGAGCCGCGAGTGCAGTTTGCCGAGGTGTCGGCGTTGGTCGACAACAGGGTCGGCGTCGCGTAGGGCGCAGATCCCCGCGTCCTCACCGAACTCCCGCTCCCAGCACCCCGGGCAGAAGACGTGAAGCTCGCCCACGCCGCTCGAACCTGCTCGGGGCGCAACGGTCAGCCGGAGTCCGAGCGGGCAGAAGCAGGTCTCGCTCGGGTGGAAAGGGTTCTTCTGGCGTAGGCGGGTGTAGCGACCTCGGTTGAGCGTTTCTTGAAGCTCCGGACCAGACTTCGGAGCATGAGGAAGCCTCCGTACGAAGTGAGCGCGATGCTGCTTCCCTGATAGCGGCCCTGACGCTCGCCGCATGCGCTGGCGCGATGGTGGAGAGGAGCAACCCTCCGCTCCCCTTATCAAGCCCAGTGCCGCGGAGCGCCTCGTCCGCAGTAGTGCGACGAAACAGCGGACGGTAGACAGCGTTCTTTGCGAAGCGATCCGCGACAGCTACTTCTGCATGGTCAACTACGTACCCACCGCGTGTGAGCTCTGGTACGTCGAGGGAACCGTGGCGACAGGCACGGTGACCGTCGAGGGTGGAGTCGGCACCCGACGCAAGAACGGGGTGTGGTGCGGTCAGCCGTGAGCTAGCGCGGCCGCGTTCTCACCGAACTCCCGCTCCCAGCACTCCGGGCAGAACACGTGAAGCTCGGCCAACGCCGTCTGATCCCGGAAGTGCGGCAGACTTGCAGCAGATGAAACTGCCACAGAGCGCCCGCGAGCTGATCGAATCCGGCTCGCTCGCCCACCTCGTCACACTCAACAACGACGGCTCGCCGCAGGTCAGCTGCATCTGGGTCGGACTTGACCGCGACGAGATCATCTCGGCCCACCTCAACGTGGGTCAGGCAAAGCTCCGAAACATCGCCCGCGACCCACGCGTAGCCCTCTCAATCGAGGGCACCGAGCTCCAGCCGCCGGGGCTCATGCAGTACCTCGTCGTCCACGGACGGGCGCGAGCGGTCGAAGGCGGGGCTCCTGAATTGCTGCAGCGACTTGCCCACATCTACCTCGGACCCGAGGTTACCTTCCCGCCCGTGGCCGAGCCGCCCGCCGGCTGCGTGCTGCACATTACGGTCGAGCGGATCGGCGGCGTCGGCCCGTGGTCTGCGTAGCTTCGCCTCGTCTCACGCCCGCGAGAGGACAGGTGCGTCGGAAAGAGACCGAGTACCCACCTATCGTGGCCGTGGGACTGTCGCGACGGGTACCGGGCTCTCTGGGGGGAGCGGGGTGATGTGGGGGAGAAACCCACCCGCTGACACCAATTTCAAGACACACCTGACCCGCATAACCAAGCGGGTTCGGCTTGGCTATGCGGGTCTCGTTGGGCCCGCCTGGACTCGAACCAGGGACCAACCGATTATGAGTCGGCTGCTCTAACCAGCTGAGCTACGGGCCCGCGCCGAGGAGGGTATCGCGCACCTTGAGGGACGGCTCTCCGACGGAGATCCCGTCTCTCTTGTCAGAATGTGCTCCGGCCGTGGAGACCTTTCAGTACGAGGCACACCTGCGCACCGCTGGCGGGCTGTCCGTGATTGACATCACGGACGAGGTGCAGGAGGCAGTCACGCAGAGCGGGATCACCGACGGGATCTGCTGCGTGTACTCGCCGCACACGACGTGCTCCGTCCGGGTGAACGAGTGGGAGCGCGGGTTCCTCGAGGACTTCGCCGTGCTGCTCCGCAGGCTCGTGCCGAGCGAGCACTACTACGCGCACGACGACTGGGACCGCCGAACGGAGAACGTCTGCCCCGAGGACATGGAGGCGTCGAACGGCCACGCGCACTGCATGTCCATGCTGCTCGGCCCGGCGGGCGAGTCGATCCCCGTCCGCGGCGGCGAGATCCAGCTCGGCCAGTGGCAGCGCGTCCTCTTCCTCGAGCTCGACCGCGAACGCGACCGCCGCTGGACCGTGCAGGTCGTCGGCGTCTAGCGCAGCCGCCTACTCGGGCGTGACATATGCGGCCGTCAGGCCGCCGTCCACGACGAACGTCGCACCGTTCACGAATGACGACTCGTCGCTCGCAAGGAAGAGCGCGGCGTTCACGATCTCGCGCGGCTTGCCGAGACGGCCGGTCGGCCAGTGGATCTGGCGCCGCTCGAAGGCAGCCTGGTCGCCGCCGTAGATCGCGAGCAGCAGCGGCGTCTCGACAGGCCCGGGACAAAGCGCGTTGACGCGGACGCCCTGGCGCGCGAACTGCACCGCGAGCTCGCGGCTCATCGAGAGCACGGCGCCCTTCGAGGCCGTGTAGGAGATCTGCGACGTCGCCGCCCCGAGGAGCGCGACGAAAGACGCGACGTTGACCACCGACCCGCCCCCGCGCTCGAGGAGGCGCGGGATCCCGTGCTTGCAGCAGAGGAAGACGCCCTTCGTGTTCACGTCCTGAACCCGCTCCCAGGCCTCGACCGTCGTGTCCAGCACCGAGGCATCGTCTCCGGGTGAGATCCCCGCGTTGTTGTAGAGAACGTCGACCCCGCCGAACCGCTCGGTCGTCGCGTCGTACATCTCGCGCACCTCGTCCTCGTCCGCGACGTTCACCCGCAGCGCGAACGCGTTCCCCGAGCAGAGCGTGACCGTCTCCTCGGCGGCAGCGAGGTCGACATCCGCGACGCAGACCTTCGCGCCCTCTCCGGTGAAGACCACGGCCGCCTCGCGTCCCATGCCGCCCCCCGCTCCCGTGATCACGCAGACCTTGCCGTCGAGTCGGCCCATGCTCACTCCTCCGTCGAGATGAAGACGCTCTTGAGCTCCGAGTAGCCGTCGAGCGCCTCGAGGCCGAGCTCCCGGCCGAAGCCGCTCTGCTTGAACCCTCCGAAGGGAGTCTGAACGCGCACGGACGTGTTCGCGTTCACCGAGAGCACCCCGGCGTCGATCGCGCGCGTGACCCGGAGCGCCCTGGAGGCGTCGCGGGTCCAGATCGAACCGGAGAGACCGAACGGCGTGTCGTTGGCAATGCGGATCGCGTCCGCCTCGTCCTCGAATGGGATGACCGCCGCGACCGGGCCGAAGACCTCCTCCCGTGCGACGCGATCCTCGTTCGAGGCCTCGACGATCGTGCACGGGTACCAGAAGCCCGGCCCGCCCGGCACGCTTCCGCGGAAAGCCGTGTCGCCGTCGACGAAGGACGCGACCTTCTCACGATGCTCGGCCGAGATCAGCGGCCCCATCTCCGTCGAGTCGTCCGCCGGATCTCCGACCTTGACGCCGCCGGTGGCCTCGACGAATTGCTCGAGGAAGCGCTCGTAGGCGGGCTTCTCGACGAGGACGCGCGAGCGGGCGCAGCAGTCCTGGCCGGCGTTGTCGAAGACCGCATATGGCGCGGACGCGGCCGCGCGCTCGACGTCCGCGTCGGCGAACACGACGTTGGCCGACTTGCCCCCCAGCTCGAGGGTCACGCGCTTGATCGTCCCGGCCGCGCTCTGCATGACGGAACGGCCGACCTCGGTCGAGCCCGTGAAGCCGATCTTGGCGACCTCCGGGTGCTCGACGAGCCGCTGCCCGACGATGGACCCCTTCCCGACGAGCACGTTCACGACGCCGTCGGGGATCCCGGCCTCGAGGCAGAGCTCGGACAGGCGGAGAGCCGAGAGCGGCGTGAGCTCGGCCGGCTTCAGGACGACGGTGTTCCCACACGCGAGCGCGGGGCCGAGCTTCCAGCTCGCGATGTTCAGCGGGAAGTTCCAGGGGACGATGAGCCCGACGACGCCGAGCGGCTCGTGGAAGGTCGCCGCCACGCCGCCGGAGACCGGGATCGTGGCACCGCGGTGCTTGTCCACGGCTCCGGCGTAGAACTGGAAGACCTGCGCGGCCATCCCGACCTCCCCGCGCGCGCCGGCGATCGGCTTGCCGACGTTCCGCGACTCGATCTGGGCGAGCTCCTCCGCATTCTCCTCGACGAGCGCCGCGAGCCTGCGCAGGAGCCGCGCGCGATCGCCGGGCGCCACCGCGCGCCAGGTGGGGAACGCCGCCTTCGCGCGGGCGACCGCCGCGTCGGCCTCGTCGATCCCGGCCTGCTCGAGCTCGGCGATCGGCTCCTCGGTGGCGGGGTTGAGGACGGTCAGGGTCATCGCGGTCAGAGGCGGCTGCGCTGGATCCGCCAGAACCCGTAGACGATCCATGCGAGGACCGGCACGAAGACGAGCGCCAGGACCCAGAGCGTCTTGCCGACGCCCGACAGCGCGCTGGCCGGCTGGCGGAGGACGTCGACGATGAAGAGCGCCGACAGCACGACGTAGATCGCGAGGAACCCGAAGTACACCCAGACCCTCCTTCGTGGACCGTGGACGCGAGCCTAACGACCGTCGCGCTCGGCCCGGTAGGCCTTCGCCTCCGCGACGAGGTTCGCGAAGAGCGCGTCGTCATCCCCGGCCTCCGGGTGCCACTGGACGCCGACGGTGAAGCGCTTCGTCGGGTCCTCGACGGCCTCGAGCGTCCCGTCCGCGGCCCACGCCGTCTCGACGAGGCCGTCCCCGAGGCGCGAGAGCGCCTGATGGTGATGGGAGGTCACCTCCGAGCGGGTGCCGACCATCGACGCGAGGCGGGTTCCCTCCTTCACCTCGACCGGGTGCTCGACGAACGTCCCGGGCGTCTGCTTGTGGACGTCGTTGCCGATGGTCTCCGGAAGATGCTGGACGAGGTCTCCGCCGCGGGCGACGTTCAGCAGCTGGACGCCTCGGCACACGGCGAGCATCGGCACATCGTGCTCGAGCGCCGCTTGGAGCAGCGCGAGCTCGCCGCGGTCGCGCCGCGCCTGGGGCTCGTCCGTCTCGGGGTGGGCGTCGGCGCCGTAGAGCGCGGGATCGACGTCCGCGCCGCCCGAGAACACGATTCCGTCGAGCAGCTCGAGCGTCTCCTCGACGCCGTCCTCGCTCGGCGGGATCAGCACCGGCCGGCCGCCCGCGCGCTCGACGGCGTCCACGTAGTCGAGCGGGATGAGCGCCGCAGGCAGGTGCCAGACTCCCCACCGCGCGTCCTGCGCGTACGTCGTGATCCCGATCACGGGCCTCATGCAGCCTCCTCTTCCACGATCCACAGTGTGCCGTCCGCGCACTCCAGCGTCGGGCCGTCCGCCGGCTCACGGCTGACCCGGAGCACGCGAACCGTCTCGCCGTCGCGGTCGAGCAGCGCCCCGCGCGGTGTCTCGACCGGCGAGTGGAACCGCCACGCGCGCACCTGTCGGGCGATCTCCTCACGCGTCCCGGAGGTATCGATCCACACGTACTCGGGCTCGAAGAACGTGTAGTACGTCCCTTCCCCCTCCGGCTGCGGATCGCCCGGATCGCCCTGCTCGACCCGCTCGAGCACGCGCGGGAACATCTCGGTGATCGCCTCCACCATCCGCGGCTCGAGCTCGTCCCACGAGTGCTCGTCGTGGAACGGAATCGCCGCCTGGCCGAGAATCCCGCCCGTGTCGAGCTCGGCGTCCATGTAGTGGAACGTGAAGCCGAACTCGGTCTCGCCGTTTCGGATCGCCCAGGACACCGGGCTAGGCCCGCGGTAGCGCGGGAGCAGCGACGGATGGCCGTTGACGATCCCGTGTCGCGGCACGGCGAGCGCGTCGGCGGGGATCTTCCACGGAAACCCTCCGCAGATCGCCAGGTCGGGCTCGTAGACGCGGAGCAGCGGCGCGATCTGGGCACGCGTCGCGGGCATCACGACATCGATCTCCTCGGGCGCCTCCGAGATGACCTGGGCGAGCTCCCAGTAGCGCTCCGAGCCTCTCCGGGTGCAGAGGAGCGCCACCGGCTCGTGTCCGAGACCGCGCAGGAACCGGCTGTAGCCGAGCACCGCCGGCAGTACCTGCGAGATGAGGACGACCCTCACCGTCGGGCTCAGCCGCGCTCGAAGTACCGCATGCGCTCCCAGTCCGTGACGTGCTTGTCGAACAGCGCCTGCTCGGTGCGCGCGTAGTTCAGGTAGTGGTCGACGACCTGGTCGCCGAACGCCTTGCGCGCGACCTCCCCGGACTCGAGCGCGGAGATCGCATCGCGAAGCGTCGACGGGAACCGCTTCGCGTCGGACTCGTATGCGTTCCCTTCGAGCGCCGGCGGGGGCTCGAGCTCCCATTCGATCCCGTGCAGGCCGGCCGCGATGATCGCCGCGAAGGCCAGGTACGGGTTGACGTCCCCGCCCGGGATCCTCGTCTCGACGCGCCTCGCCGCGCCGTGGCCGACGACGCGGAACCCGCACGTCCGGTTGTCCTTCCCCCACGCGAGCGTGGTCGGCGCCCAGCTCCCGGCCGCGTAACGCTTGTACGAGTTGATCGTTGGCGCGAGAAAGATCGCGAGCTCCTCGAACGCGGCGATCTGCCCGGCGAGGAAGCGGTCGAAGAGCGCGTCGTCCGTCGCGAACGCGGGAGAGCCGTCGCGGAAGAGCGAGGCGTGCACATGACACGAGTTGCCGATCCACGACTCGAACGGCTTCGCCATGAACGTGATGGAGCAGTCGTTGGCGAAGGCGATCTCCTTCGCCCCGTTCTTGTAGATCACGTGGCTGTCCGCCATGCGCAGCGCGTCGGCGAAGCGGAAGTTGATCTCGTGCTGGCCCGGCCAGGCCTCGCCCTTCGAGGTCTCGACGCGGATCCCGGCGGCGTGCATCCCGTTCCGGATCTGCCTGATGAGCTTCTCGTCGTAGGTCGCGGCGAGGATGTGGTAGTCGAGGATGTACGGGACCGAGGGTGTGAGGTTCTCGTAGCGCTGCTCCCACGCCTCCCGGAACGACTGTCGCAAGAGGTAGAACTCGAGCTCCGAGCCCAGCATCGGCTCGAGTCCCAGCGCCGCAGCCCGCTCGACCTGTGCCCTCAAGACCTGGCGCGGCGACGGCTGGACGGGCGAGCCGTCGTGCCACTGCACGTCGCAGAGGACGAGCGCGGTCGCCTCGAGCCACGGGATCCGGCGAAGCGTGTCGAGGTCGGGCTTCAGCTCGAAGTCGCCGTACCCCTGCTCCCAGCTCGCGATCTCGTATCCCGGGATCGGGTCCATCTCCATGTCGAGTGCGAGCAGGTAGTCGCAGCCCTCTACCTCGTGCCCGTCGCCGACCTCCTCGACGAAGTACTCGCCGTGGAGCCGCTTTCCCATCAGGCGGCCCTGCATGTCGGTGAAGGCGACGATGACGGTGTCGATCGCTCCGGTCTCGACCTCGCCGGCGAGCTCGTCCAGGCTCAGCATGGCGGCGATCCTAGTGCGTCTGGCTCACGTGATTGACATGCCATCGATCAGGTGGAGGTAATAGCGCCGACGAAACGTCGTCTGAGCCCGAGGGGGTGCGTATGAGCAGTGGTCCAGGAACGCCGAGCTACCACACGTCGGAGGACGAGAAGATCCTCCATAAGCTGGGCTACGCGCAGGAGCTCTTCCGCGCGATGGGCGGATTTCGGAACTTCGCGATCTCGTTCACCATCATCT
The DNA here is from genome assembly GCA_963815895.1 of uncultured Actinomycetes bacterium. Lineage (GTDB taxonomy): Bacteria > Actinomycetota > Thermoleophilia > Gaiellales > Gaiellaceae > GMQP-bins7. Next base: position 691,306 of record CAWFIP010000003.1, read on the forward strand.
CGATCCTCGCCGGCTGCCTGACGTCCTACTTCGTCGCGTTCGAACGCGGCGGCCCGGTCGCCGTCACGTGGGGTTGGCTGCTCGTGGGCCTCATGAGCACGCTGATCGCGCTCTCGATGGCCGAGATTGCGTCCGCCTATCCGACCGCGGGCGGTCTCTACTACTGGGCCTCGAAGCTCGGGGGCCCGGGCTGGGGCTGGGCGACCGGCTGGTTCAACCTCATCGGCCAGGTCGCAGTCACGGCTGCCATCGGATACGGCCTCGCGACGTTCGCAACCGTCCTCTTCGACTACTGGTTCAGCTACACGACCCACATGGACGACTGGTTCGGCGCGTCGGCGAACATGTCGATCTACATCCTCTACGCCGCCTTCCTGCTCGCGGCCTGCCTCATCAACGTGCTGAACATCAGGATCACGTCGGGGCTCAACATGATCTCCGCGTGGTGGCACATGATCGGTGTCGCGATCATCGTGGGCGTCCTGATCATCGTCCCGGATCAGCACCAGTCGCTCAGCTACGTCTTCACGGAGACCGTCAACTCGTCCGGGTACGGAAACGGCGTCGTCGGGTTCACGCACCCGACCTTCTGGTTCGTCTTCGGGCTCGGGCTGCTGCTGTCCCAGTACACGATCACCGGGTTCGACGCCTCGGCGCACACGGCGGAGGAGACGCACAACGCGTCGCGCGGCGCCGCCGTCGGCATGTGGACGTCCGTGGTCGTCTCGGTCATCTTCGGCTGGATCCTGCTGCTCGCGGTGACGTTCTCGATCCCGAGCACGGAGGGAGCGCTCGAGAACATCGGCATCGTCGTCCCCTGGATCTGGGCCGAGTCGATGAGCCAGAACTGGGCAGAGGCGCTCCTGTTCATCTGCGTTGTCGCGCAGTTCTTCTGCGTGACGGCGTCCATCACCTCGGCGTCCCGGATGATGTTCGCTTTCTCCCGCGACCGCGCGGTGCCCGGACACCAGATCTGGCGGCGCGTGGCGAGCAACCGCGTACCTGTGTGGTCGGTCTTCGGCATCGGTGTCTTCGCGGCGGTCCTGATGATCCCGGCGATCTGGAACTACCTCGTCGGCTACGGGGTCGGAACGGCGATTGCCGTGATCGGCCTCTACATCGCCTTCATCCTCCCCGTCTGGCTCCGCTGGCGGAAAGGCGACAGCTGGGACGAGCCGCGCGCATGGACTCTCGGTAAGCACTACAAGTGGCTGAATCCGATCAGCATCGCCTGGGTCGCGCTCATCACGATCCTGTTCATCTTCCCGCTCTACAAGGCAGGCCTCCCCTGGGAGTCCGATTTCGACTGGGAGCTGGCGAACTACACGGTCCTTTGGTTCGCGGGAATCGGCCTCGTCTTCGGCGGCTGGTGGTTCCTGTCCGCCAGGAAGTGGTTCAAGGGACCCGTCCGGATGGGGACGGAGGAAGAGCTCGAGCGGTTGGAGGAGGAGCAGCTCGGCAAGTTCGAGCTGCCGACCGAGGCGAGCTAGCTCGGCTTGATCGACGGTTGCTGCGAGGGGCGCCGCAAGGCGCCCCTCGCACGTCAGGCCTCGAGCGCCGCCCGGAACGCCGGCTCGGCAGCGGTTCGCTCGAGCCGCCCGAAGTGCTCGCTCGCGTACGCGTCGAAGTCGAAGTCGAGCGTCGAGACCGCACGCTGGACGACACCCCACATCGCCTCGCGGAAGTCGGACATGAAGCGCATGAGCTCGAGCGCCGCCATGTCGTCGCCCCGGATGTCGCCCCGGTAGGCGAGAAGGAGTGCGCTGCGCTCGTCGTCGCCGAGCTCGTGGTTGATCGAGAAGTTCGCGAGGTCGAAGAAGCGGTCGCCCATTCCCGCGTACTCCCAATCGACGATGCGGATGCCCGCGCCGTCTTCGAGAAAGTTCGCATTCAGGAGGTCGTTGTGGCAGGGCACCGGAGCCGCGCCCGCCCGGCGCGCCTCGATCTCCCGCGCGATGTTTTGCGCCCACTCGTACGCGGCCGGGATCTCGCCTCCGCGTGCGAGCGCCGTCTCCCGGTAGTCCTCGACCACGCGGAAGGCGTCGAAGCTCCCCGCGATCGGCGGGCGGTCGTGGAACGCGCGGAGCGCACGGCCGACCCGTTCGAGGGTCTCCGGCTCGCGCATCCGCTCGAGCGTCGGGATCTCGCCCTCGATGAAGCGGGTGACGAGCCAGCCCTCGGGCTCGACGAAGTCGACGACCTCCGGCCCGATCCCGAGCGCGGCCGCCGCCCGGGTCGCCCCCAGCTCGACGGTGCGGTCGATCCCGAGCAGGTTCGTGTCCTTCCCGGCCACGCGCAGCACGTACGTCTCGCCGTCGAGCTCGACCTTGACGTTGTGGTTGGTGATCCCGCCGCCGAGAGCCTCGAACCGCGCACCGCGGCCGGGCCAGACGCGCTCGACCGCGCCGGCGAGGTCCGTCACGCGCGGACCCTCGCCCCGTCCGGGTCGTAGAGCGGCTCTGCTGCCACCGCTCCGGCGACCCACTCGCCGAAGATCTCGACCTCGACGGCCGTGCCGACGTCGTGTCCCGCCGGCAGATACGCGTACGCGATCGACCGCTGCACCGTGTACCCGTAGCCGCCGCTCGTCACCCGGCCCACGAGCGCGCCTCCGACCCGCACCGGCTCGGAGCCGAGCGCAACCGCGCGAGGATCGTCGAGCACGAGGCAGCGGAGCAGCCGCTCCGGCGCGTCTGCGGCCGCGAGCGCGTCCCGGCCGACGAAGCCGCCCTTGTCGAGCTTCACCGCGAAGCCGAGGCCCGCCTCGAACGGCGTGTCCTCGGGCGTGATGTCCGCGCCCCACACGCGGTAGCCCTTCTCGAGCCGGAGCGAGTCGATCGCCTTGTAGCCGCCCGCGACGAGCCCATGGCCCCGCCCCGCCTCCCACAGCACGTCCCAGAGCCGGGCGCCGTACTCGGAAGCGCAGTACAGCTCCCAGCCGAGCTCGCCGACGTACGTGACCCGCACGGCCAGGCACGGCACCGGCCCCACGCTGACGTCCCGCGCGGTCATATACGGGAACGACTCGTTCGCGAGGTCCGTCGTCGTGAGTGGCTCCAGCAGGTCGCGCGCGCTCGGCCCCCACAGGCCGAAGCACGCGAACGCGGACGTGCGGTCGGCGACCTGCACGGACCCGTCGTCGGGCGCGTGCTGGCGGATCCAGGCGAGGTCGTGCTGGCCGAAGGCCGTGCCGGTGACGATCCGGAAGTGATCCTCCGCGAGACGCGTGACCGTGAAGTCGCACTCGATGCCCCCTCGCGAGTTGAGCAGTTGCGTGTAGGTCACGGCGCCGACGCCACGGGCGACACGGTTGGCGCAGAGACCCTCGAGGAAGTCCGCGGCACCTTCGCCTGACACGTCGATCTTCGCGAACGACGTCTCGTCGAAGATCGCGACCGCCTCCCGGCAAGCGGTGTGCTCTGCCCCGATGGCCGGCGACCAGAGCTTCCCGGCCCATCCGCGCGGTCGTAGCGACTCGTCGCCGCGCTCCGCGTTCGGCTCGAACCAGTTGGCGCGCTCCCAGCCCGACTTCTCGCCGAAGGCTGCGCCATGCTCGTGCAGGCGGGAGTACGCCGGAGACACGCGTAGCGGCCGTCCGGCGCTCCGCTCGTGGCCCGGGTACTTGACGTCGTAGTACGTCTCGTAGATCTCACGCGTCCGGTCGAGCGCGTACTCGCGGCTGCGGTAGGCGGCGCCGAAGCGGCGCGAATCCATGTGCCAGACATCGAGGGACGGCGTGCCGTCCACGATCCACTCCGCCACGAGCTTCCCCATTCCGCCCGCGCCGGCCAGCCCGTGCGCGCAGAAGCCCGCGGCGATCCAGAAACCGCGAACGTCGGACGGTCCGAGGATGAACTCACCGTCCGGCGTGAAGGCCTCGGGGCCGTTGATGAGGCGGATGACCTCCATCTCGGCGAGCGCCGGGACGCGGGCGACGGCGTTCTCGAGCAACTCCTCGAACCGCGGCCAGTCCTCGTCGAGCAAACGGGAGTTGAAGTCCGCGGGGATCCCGTCGAGCCCCCACGGCGCGCAGTGCCGCTCATACCCGCCCATGACTAGCCCGCCGGACTCCGGCCGGAAGTACACGAGCAGCGACGGATCGCGCATCGTCGGCATGTCGGTCGGCAGGCCCGAGGGCTTCGTGACGAGGTACTCGTGCGCCATCGGGACGATCGGCACGGTCACGCCTGCGAGCGCGCCGATCTCGTGCGCGTACATCCCACCGGCGTTCACGACGATCTCCGTGTCGATCGCGCCGCGATCGGTCTCGACCGCCTGGACGCGTCCCCGCTCGAGGCGAACGCCGGTCACACGCGTCCCGGTGTTGACCTCCGCCCCGCGCCGGCGGGCTCCCTCCGCGAGCGCGAGCGTGAGCTGGCTCGGGTCGATGTAGCCGTCGGTCGGCAGGTAGGCCGCGCCCAGGACGCCTTCGCTGGTCATGGGCGGGAAGAGCTCGCGCGCCTCGTCGGCGGAGACGAGCTCGAGGGGAAGCCCGAAGGTCTTCGCCCATCCCGCCTGGCGCGCGATCTCCTCCATGCGCTCCTGCGACGACGCGAGCCGCAGCGAGCCTACCTCCTTCCAGCCCGTCTCGAGCCCGACCTCCTCTTCGAGCGAGCGGTACAGGTCGACCGAGCTCATCATCATCGTCGTCAGCGACAGCGAGCTCCGGAGCTGGCCGACGAGGCCAGCCGAGTGGAACGTCGAGCCGCTCGTCAGCTCGGCGCGGTCGACGAGGACGACGTCGTCCCAGCCGAGGCGGGCGAGCCAATAGAGGATGGAGCAGCCGCCGACTCCTCCGCCGATGACGACCGCACGCGCCCGATCCCGCATGGGGCGACCCTAATCCCGGCCCGCGCCGGGCGCGGTCCAATCAGCGCGAGCGAGACGTACGCAAATTGCGCCAAGTTCCGATTCCCGAGGACTTGATCGGACAGGTCTCCTTGCATAGATTCGTCCCTGCGCCGAGCACGGGGCGCCGGTAGGACGAAGCCCCCCGAGCAGCTGTACGCGGAAGCGGAAAGCCGGTCGGGAAGGTGGACGAAAGCGTTCCCGGCTCGGCGAATTTTGCGGCCAAGCCCAGGGCCATCAGACCCGGCTCGGCCGTTTCATCGCTCCCCCGATTAGCTAGAGCACATGCGTCGGAACGCAATCTGACACTGTGCGAAAAGAAAAGCTCGCAAAATGCGAGAAGTTCGCTCTCGAGCTCCTTGACGGCCTCGTACGCCGCCCCTAGAGTCCCCGATGCACCGAGTACGGAGCGTCCGAGGTTGATGGCCCTCCGATCGGCAGTCGCTTCGGCGGCGGTCAGTCGGGAGGCCGGACGAAGGCGCCACCGGCTCGGTGCATTTCGTTGTGGACCAGCTCGCGGAGAGACCGTTCGCGCGTCGACGTCTGGTGTCCGGAAGGTGAAGGGACAGTTGTCGGAATTTGCGGACGATTCCGTTCGGGCAACGCTTGACGCGTCGTTGACCGCCTCGTAATGTCGCGACTGCACCGAGTACGGAGCGTCCGAGGTTGATGGCTCTCCGAAAGGCAGCTGGCGCAAGCCAGCGGTCAGTCGAAGAGCCGGACGAAGGCGTCACCGGCTCGGTGCATTTTCTTTTCACGTTCGTTCGTGTCCGGGAGCGAGAAGGGCGCTGCGTATCCTCGACTCGTGCGCCGCCTGCTCCTCCTCGTCTGCACGATCATCTTCGTCGACGCCCTGCTCTTCACGGCGCTGACGCCCCTCGTGCCGGGATACGCGGACGAGTTCGACCTCTCGAAGGTCGGCGCCGGGCTCCTCGTCGCCGCTTTCGGGGCGGGCGCGCTGCTCGGAGGCATACCGGGCGGGATCGTCGCCGCGCGCTTCGGCCCCAGGTACGCAGTCGTCGGGGGGCTGGTCCTCCTCGCGGCGGCGAGCTTCGTCTTCGCGCTGGCGGGCGGCGCGTTCACGCTCGGCCTCGCCCGGTTCGTGCAGGGCCTTTCGAGCACCATCACGTGGGCCGGCGCGCTCTCGTGGGTCTCGACCACGACGCCGAAGGAGCGCCGCGGCGAGGCGCTCGGTTTCGCGTTCGGCGTCGCGGTTGCGGGCGCCATCGTCGGGCCCATGTTCGGAGGAGCCGCCGACGCGATCGGGATCAGGACGTCGTTCGCAGCGCTCGGATGCGTCGCCGTGGCGCTTGCCGTGCTCACCGTGCTCGGTCCTACTGCGGCCGGCGAGCCGCTCAGCACGAAGGGTCTCGCGCGCGCGTTCCGCGACAGCCGCTTCGTGGGTGGGCTATGGCTCAACACACTGCCCGCTCTCCTCTTCGGGATGCTCGTCGTCCTGACGCCGCTCGCGCTGGACGACGCGGGCTGGTCACCGATCCAGATCGCAACCGTGTTCTTCGCGGCAGGGCTCATCGAGGTCGTGATCAACCCGGTCCTCGGACGTGTCACCGACCGCCGGGGGCGCCTCCTCCCCATCCGTGTCGCGCTGACCGGCTCCCTCGCGGTCGCCTCGCTCCTGGCGATCGCGACCGAGCCGATCGTGATCGCCTTCCTCGTCGGCGCGGCCGCGATCACGTTCGGCGCCATGTACACCCCCGGGATGGCGCTGACGTCGCACCGCGCGGACTCGGCGGGACTGCCGCAGGGCCTCGCGTTCGGGATCATGAACAGCGCGTGGGCGGTCGGTGCGCTGATCGGCCCTACCCTTGGCGGCGTGCTTGCGGAGACGCTCGGGAGGGACGCAGCCCCGTACCTCGTCGGCGCGGTTCTCTGCTTCGGAACGCTCGCGGCGACCTGGCGGGTCGCGGCACGGGGGATGAGACCGCGTGAAGCGTGAGGACTGGGACGCGCGGTACTCCCAGGAGGGGCTGCTCTGGAGCGCGAAGCCCAACCGCTTCCTCGTCGCCGAGGTCTCCGAGCTTCCGGCCGGTCGCGGCCTCGACCTCGCCTGCGGAGAGGGACAGAACGCGATCTGGCTCGCCGGGCTCGGGTGGCGGATGCTCGGCGTCGACTACTCGCAGGTCGCGATCCGGAAGGCCCGCGAGCGTGCCGAGCGCGAGGGCCACGCCGTGGACTTCGTCTGCGACGACCTCGTGAGCTACGAGCCGCGCGCAGGGGTGTACGACCTCGTCGCCCTGCTCTACCTGCACATCCCGGCTGACGAGCGCCGACTCGTCCTACAGCGGGCCGCGCACGCCCTTGCGCCGGGCGGGACGTTCGTTCTCCTCGGCCACGACCTGACGAACATCGCAGACGGCGTCGGCGGCCCGAGCAATCCGTCGATCCTCTACACACCCGACGACATCGCCGCCGAACTGCCGGGGCTCGAGGTCGAGAAGGCCGAGCGCGTGCTCCGTGACGTCGACGGCGAAGACCGCGACGCGATCGACGCGCTCGTCCGGGCGCGGCGGCCCGGGTAGGCCCTACGCCGCCTTCTCGTCGAACGGCCCCTCGGCGAGGAGCCGCCGGAACTCGAGGAACTGACCGCCCTTGCCGACGCCGACGAGCGTGTCGCCGCGCTCGATGACGTCATCCGGCTGGGCGCCGCTCACCGGCTCTGGCTCGCGCAGGATCGCGATCACGGTGACGCCCGTGCGCGCGCGCAGGCGCGCATCCGCGAGCGACATGCCGATGGCGGGGCTCGTGTCGGGCACCGGGATCCATTCGATGTGCAGCTCGCCGAGTGCCATCTCGAGGTCCTCGACGATCTTCGGGCGCTCGTACGCGCCCCCGATGATCGCGCCGAGCTGCCGGGCTTCGTCGTCATGGAGCTCGATCACCGCGCTCGGGTCGTCATCGTCCGCCCGGCGGTAGTAGTAGATCTCCCGCTGCCCGTCGATGTGGAGGATGACGGCGAGGCGGCCGCCGTTCCCTGTCCGGAACGTGTACTTGACGCCGACTCCGGGCAGCCGGGTCTCTCGTAGGTCTACAGGCATCAGTACTCCTCGGTCAGTCTAGGGGTCTGGAACAAGAGGCGGCCGACACGCTTCGACTCCTTCATCAGGACAATCCCGATCGTCGCGGTCACGAGGACGTAGATGCCCGCGAAGGCGACGAGGTCCTCCTTGTCCGACGTACTCACGAGCGGGTTGTCGGAGGCGAGCTGCGCGAGGATGATCGTGAACTCCCCGTGCGCCACGAGTGCCACGCCGGCGTTGAAGCTCTGCCGCCGGTTGAAGCCGCCGACCGCGCCGGCCGCAAAGCCCGTGCCGAGCTTCCCGATGAGGGTCAGGACGACGGCGATGGCCACGAGCCACCCCACGTCGGACAGCGCCGTGAGGTCGACGGAGAGCCCGAACGTGAAGAAGAACAGGGCCGCGAAGATGTCGCGGAAGCTGAAGAAGCGCTCCTCGATCTGGTCGCGGACCGTCGTCTCGGAGAGGACGATCCCCGCCATGAGCGCCCCGATCGCCTCCGAGAGCCCGAGCTCGTCCGCGATCGCGGCAAGCCCGATGAGGAAGCCGAAGACGGCAAGCAGAAAGAACTCGAGCGGAAGCCGGTCGAGGAAACGGTCGATGGGCTTCGCGAGCCAGCGCGAGGCGGCGAGGCCCGCGGTGATGAAGGCGAGAGCCTTTGCCAGGAGCACGAGCGTCTCCGGCGCCCCGCCTCCGCCGGCGGCTGCGAGGCCGAGCATGAACGCAACCACGAGATCCTCGAACACGAGGATCGCGAGCACGAGATCGGTCTCGTCGTCGCCGAGGCGCCTGAAGTCGATCAGACCCTTCACCGCGATCGCGCTCGAGGAGACGTAGACGCAGGCCGCGAGCACGAGCGCGGAGTACGTGAACCCGAATGCGGCGACGCCGACGAGGAGCCCGAGCCCGAAGTTGACAGCCAGGTCGACGAGCCCTCCGAGACCGACGTGACGGCCGGTCCGGCTGATGCGCGAGAGGCTGAACTCGAGCCCGAGGAAGAAGAGCAGGAAGACGATTCCGAGCTCCGCGAGGAAGTCGGTCACCTCCGACGGCTGGATGAGGGTGAGCACCTTCGGCTCGTTCGGGCCGAGCAGCAGGCCGGCGAGGAGGTACGCAGGGATCGCCGAGATGCCGAAGCGGCGGGCGGCGAGCCCGAGAGCGCAGAGGAGCACGACGGTGACCGCGAGCTCGCTCAGCGTCATGGACGCCATTCTCCCTGGCGCGGCGGAATGCCTGCGTTCAGATGGTGCGGGCGAGCGCGAGCTGGGCTGGAAAGCGCTCGAGCAGCCAGCCGGCGTCGAGCGGCCGGAGCCGGTACTCGCGGCCGTTGACGAGGGCGTGGTCGCCCGTCTGCGGATCCATCGGGAGGCGAGACTCGACCGGGTACCAGCGGTTGTGCCGCTCGATGAGGTCGTTCACCTCGTCGAAGCTCACCCGCGCCGCCGCGTCCCGCCATGCGCGCGCGAACGCTTCCTCGTCCCACAGGCATTCGTGAGCCAGCGCATGCCATGCCTCGGCGATCTCGGCCTCGTGGGCAGCGACGAACAGCTCGATCTCGCGCAACCGACGCATGTGCGCGAGCGGGCCTCCAGCACTCGCGAGGTACGCGTCCGGGCTCGGGCGGAAGTTCCGGAGCCGGAGCGCCAGCGGCTGCCCGGTGATCGACATCGACCGGAGATCCTCCTCGAGCGCCGCGAGCTCGCGCTTCTGCCTCGGCGTCTCGGGGAGGACGACCTGCTGCCTCAGGATCCGATCGCGCTCGGCTTTGTGCACTCCCCGAATTAGAGCTGAAGCGCTAGCGGCCGAGCAGGCGGTCGAGGAAGCTCCGTGCCGGCTCTTCGGGCGCGTCGTCTTCCCGCGTCGGCTCGGCCTCACCGACGGCCTGAGGCTCGGGCTCCGGCACGGTCTCGGGCTCGGGCACGTGCTCTGGCTCTGGCCCCGGCACCGGTTCTGGCTCCGGCACGGGGACGGGGGCGGGCTCAGGGTCCGGCGGTGGCACGGGCTCAGGCTCCGGCTGTGGCACGGGCTCGGGCGCCGGGAGCTCCGGGTCGTGTTCGGCGACGTTCTCCGACGAGCGCATGAGCTCCTGGCCCCCGCGCCGCTTCGCGAGACGCTCGAAGTCGCCGCGGATCGCGGACCGCATGTCCTCGAGGTGGCTCTCCTCCCTCACGTTCGGGTCACTTCACGACCCACGCGAGGACTCCTTCGTCGACGCTACTGCCCGAGCGGGCTTGCGAACGTCGCGACCCACACCGCGGTGCTCGGCTCGCCGAACACGCCGTTGGCGCGCGCGCGGGCGACCCCGAAGTGCCTGAATCCGGTGCGCAGGATGTTCGCCCGGTGAGGAGGCGACGCGAGCCAGCTCTCGACCACCTGGCGGGGGCTGAACGAGTCCCAGGTTCCGAGCCAGAGGTTCTCCCCGAACCAGGAGTAGCGATAGCCCGCACGCTGCAGCGACTCGGTCGGCGCCGCGCCACAGGGCGTATGGCTGAGCTGCCCGCACGACACGACGACACGGCCCTTGAGCGCGGCCGCCCTGCGAAGCTTCGACGGTGTCCCGAGGCGCGCCCTGTCCGCACGGTTCCGCGCGAGGTTGACGAGGCAGACGACCGCCTGGCGCTGCACCGCCTCCGGAGCCGTTGCGTCGTCGGCGCCGGGACACGCGGACGTGTCGCCGAGCAGCGAGACGGGTGCGGCGGGGGCGGAGCGGACGCCGACCAGCAGCGCGAGCAGCGCAGCGGCGACCGACGCGCCGAGCAGGGCGCGCAGCGCGAAGCCGACGGTCGATCCTGCCGCAGGCAGAGCCACGCTCGAACCGTACGGGGGAGGCACCACTACGTCCCTACCCCTATTGCGTGACCCCTCGCTCCCTGAGCCGAGGGACGGTCGCTCAGCGATCGTCGGCTCCCCCTTCCAGCTTGTGGCCGGGATGGTGTGTCCGCCAGGTTGCAGCTGCGAGCATACCCAGAGCCAGTGTCGGCACCATCGTGAGGAAGCGATAGACGAGCGTCACAGCGACGGCATCCGCGTTCGCAGCGCCGAAGGCGACGAGCGCACCGCTGAGCCCGAGCTCGACGAGCCCGAGCCCGCCGGGTGTGAACGGAATCGCGCCCAGGATGCGGACGAGCGCCCAGGCGGCGAACGCCTCGATCAACGTCACCTGCGCCGAGGTGTTGCCGACGGTCTCGATGCACGCGACGAGCACGAGAAAGACCGTGAGATGGCCGGCGAGCGTCGCGAGCGTGAGGACGTGCCAGCGGCGGCGAAGGAGCTCGAGAGCCTGCGCGCGGAACCGCGCAAGACTCTCGCCGCCCCAGGAGACCCGTCGCTTGAGCCGGAGCAGCCGGTAGACGCGGTTCACGAGCCGCGCAGCCAGGTCTCCGATCCGGATTGCCCGATCCCTGCTGGAGAGCGCGAGCGCAAAGCCCACGAGCACGACGATGAGGACCGCGACGCCGACGAGGGCCGTCGTCCGGAGCAAGGCATGGCTCTCGTCCTCTCTCGTCAGCAGCGCGAGGCCGATGATCGGGAAAGCGAGCGTCGACAGCTGGTTCCAGATACCGGTGACGGCCACGGCAAGCCCGACCGGCGCAGCGGCGAAGCCCCACGAGCGGAGCATCGTGAACGAGCCCGCCATTCCGACCGCGGCGCCGGCCGGTGTGACGAGCGACAGCGCCGTGGACGCCTGGCTCATCACGAACGCCTGGCGGAAGCGGAGCCCCGGCAGCGCTGCCATCCACGGGGGCGCGAAGGTCACGAGGTTCAGGATCGTCACCGCGGTCAGGACGATCGCGTCCTTCCAGCTGAGCGTCTTGAGGACGCCCCAGACGTCGCGATAGTCGGCGATCTGCGGAAGGACGAACGCGAAGACGAGGCCGATGACGATGACGGCCGCCGTCCCACCGAGCAGATTCCTCTTGCTCCGCCACCCTGGGCGCGGCGTCTCGGGCCGGTCATCCTGCATCCGGCGGGGAACCTACACGGCTGCCGAGAGCGGAAGGCCGGAGGTGCGCCCGGCTACGGGATACGCGGCGACCAGAGCGCCGAGAGCACGCCGGCCGCGACGAGAAGCAGGGCGGCGAGCGCGACGAACAGGAACGTGATCTCCTCCTGCCCGGGCTCGCGTCCCAGGCTGGAGCCGAGATTCGCGTACGCGGACTCGAGCGACTCGGCGTCCCGCGCCTCGGTGAATGCACCGCCAGTCATCTCGGCGATGGCCTTCAGCGTCTCCGGATCGGGCGGCACGGGGATGAGCTCGTTCTGGCCGCCCGGGCCGAAGCCGCCGAAGCCGCGCCTGATCGTGCCCTCCGGCGTTCCGAGGGCGACGGTGTACACGGGATAGCAGGCGTCGCGTGCGAGCTGCGCGCCCTGGAGCGGCTCGAGGAGGCCGCGGGTCTGGGCGCCGTCGGAGAGGAAGAGGATCGAGACGAGGCTCTTCTCACGACAGCCCGGAACGGGTGTCTGCTCGTCGTCGGCCTGCGCGAGCGACCACGATGCGAGGCTCCTCGTGCCGAGCGCGGGTGCGGCCGACTGCCCCTCGGACCTCGGCGGCTGCTCGACCGACTGCTTGCCGAGCTCGGTCGCCGCCTGCAGCGCATCGCCGATCGCCGTTCCGCCGAAGATGAGGAATTCGCCGACCGAGTCGACCGACTGCTCGACCAGGGCATGGTCGGAGGTCGGCGGCGTCGCGACCTGCGCCTCGCCCGCGAAGACCACGAGGCCGACGCGGAGCCGACTCGGAACGCGGTCGAGGAAGAGCTTCATCGCCTCCTGCGCCGCGGCGAGCCTCGTCGGCTTCACGTCCGTCGCCTGCATCGAGCGCGAGGTGTCGAGGACGAGGATCACCGTCGCCCGCTCGCTCGCGACCATGCGGTTGACGTGCGGCCGGCCGAGGCTCAGGAAGAGCGCGCAGAGCGCGAGCGCGAAGAGAGCGGGCGGGACGTAGCGGCGCCACTCGCGTCTCTCGACGACCGTCGCGAGCACCTCGAGGTTCGTGTAGCGGACGGCATAGCGGGCACGTCGGCGCTCCGCGAGGATCCAGACACCGACCGCGAGTGCGACGACGAGGAGCGACAGCAGGAAGAGTGGACGCTCGAAGCTCATCGCCCGACCGCACAGACTGCCTGCACCTGGACGACCGCGCGAACGCCGCCGAGCTCGGCGTCACCGCTCACGCGCACGACGACCCGGGAGCCGCTCACCGACATGCTTCCGGAGATGCTCGAGACGAGGCTCGCGCTCGGCGGGCGGCGTGTGTAGAAGCCGAACGCGTGCTGCGCGCCCACGAGCCGCTCGCCTGCGTTGCAGCGCGCGGTCACGGTCGTCGTACCGGGACGGACGCGAGCCTGCCGCACGCGGCGGGCCGCGGGCTCCACCGGACGGACGACGCTCACGGACGTCGGCACCCTGCCTCCTCCGCCGCTCGCCGGCAGGCAGCCGATGTGCGGTCGGAACGTCGGGCCGCGTGCGCTCCCGCTACCCGTCCACGAGCCGGTGAAGACCACCGCCCGCGTCGTCGTGATGCCCGGGGTTCACGGGGCTGCCGACCCGAGCCAGGAAGCCGACGTCGATCCCACGCTGGCTCAGCTCTGCGTCGGTTCCGCCGACGATGTAGTTCCGCGGGCACGAGAGGTGGAACTGCACCTCGGATCGCGGCACGCCGTTGCTCGTGGGGACGACGACCCAGGGACCGGCGACGGGGACGCACACCTGCAGCCCGTCGCACTCGTGCGTCGCGGCGCCCGCAGCGCCCACGCCGAGCGAGAGCACGGCCGCGGCTGCGACGAGCACGCCTGCGAGCGTCCTCACGGGACCCTCCGGAAGAACACCGCCGAGAGCGCGCCGCCCGTCAGGAGCAGCATGGCCGAGCCGGCGGCGAAGAAGTCCGTGATCTCGCGGTCTTCACGCTTCTTCCCGAGACGCGAGCCGAGCTCCTCGTACACCCCGTTCAGACCCTCCTCGTCGACCGCGGTGAAGAACTTGCCGCCCGAGATCTCGGCGACTCTCGACAGGATCGCAGGGTTCGTCGGCACCTGGATGATCCGCCTCAAGCCGCCCGGGAGCGTCTCCTCGACGACGCCGTCGGGGGTGCCGACGAGCACGGTGTAGACCGGGACGCCCAGCTTGCGTGCGCGCCCCGCGGCCTCGTCGGGATCGAGGATGCCGCCGTCGCGGGCGCCGTCGGAGATGACCAGCACCGAAGTCGGCGGGATGGAGCCGTCGTCCTCGCGCTGTCGACGCCCGATCTGGAGCGCGAGGGCAACGGCATCTCCGATTGCCGTCCCCTCTCCGCTCTTGAGCGTGTCCAGCGACCGGGCTGCCAATTCGCGATCCTGGGTCGGCGGCAGGGCGACCACCGCGCGCGTCGCGAAGGAGACGATCCCGATCCGGAACTTGTCCGGCACGTCGTCCATGAACTGCTTCGCCGCGTTGCGGGCTGCGTCGAGCCTCGTCGGCTCGACGTCGTCCGCCTTCATCGACCGAGAGACGTCGAGTGCGAGCACGACGGTCGCCTCCTCGCGGGCGACGTCGAGCGTCGCGTGCGGACGCGCCACACCGACGACCATTGCGGCGAGAGCGACCAGCAGCACGACGAGCGGGACGAAGCGGAGCTTCCCGGGCTGGCGGTCGACCACGTTCGGCATGAGCGCAGGGTTCCCGAAGCGGGCGGCGACCCGGTCTCGGCGCCGGTCGTGCCAGACATAGAGGACGGCGAGGAGCGGAACGAGCACGAGCCCGACGAGCGCGAGCGGCCACCCGAAGCTCATGACGCCCTCCCCGCTCTGCCGGTCATCGCCGCCTCCTGCGGAGGAACACCGCGAGGTCGCGCAGCCAGTCCCCGTCGGTCGACAGCACGACGTGCCGGACGCCCACCGACGCGAGCGCGCGCGAGACGGCGCCTCGCTCCTCGGCGGCGGCGGTCGCAAACCGCTCGCGCAGACGCGAGCTGCGGGTGTCCACGCGGAGCTGCTTGCCCGTCTCGGGATCGACGAGCCAGAGCACGCCGACGTTCGTCAGCTCCTGCTCGCGGGGGTCCCGGATCTCGACCGCGACGACGTCGTGCCTGCTCGCAAGCTCCAGAAGACTGCGGCGCCAGTCCCGGCGGCCCCGGAAGTCCGAAACGACGACGACGAGCGAGCGCTGCCGCGCGAGCGCGTTCGCCTTCGCGATCGCCTCTCCCAGCGACGTCGGGCCGAGCTGCTCCTCGTCCGGCTCCCGCCGGAGCGCCGTCAGGAGCCCGATGAGCCCGACGCGGCCCTGGCGCGGCGGCAGGATGCGCGGGTTCGAGTCCCCGAAGGTGACGACGCCGAGCCGGTTCCCGCGCCGCGTCGCCATATGCCCGACGGCGAGCGCGACCCCCTCGGCGACGTCGGCCTTGCGCCGGTCGGCGGTGCCGAACTGCATCGAGACCGAGGTGTCGATCACGAGCCAGCTGACCAGGACGCGCTCCGCGAGCGTGACTCGAACGTGCGGCTCGTTCGTTCGCGCGGTGACGTTCCAGTCGATGCGGCGAACATCGTCGCCGGGGACGTACGGACGCACGAGCGCGAGCTCGGAGCCCTCGCCGTGGAGGGACGAGCGGTAGTCGCCGGCGAGCAGACCCTCGACGCGGCGGCCGATGCTGATGTCGAGTGCGCGCAGGAGCGCCTCGGGCATCGGCCCCGGGCCGGGGCGGGCCGGGCTGGCGACGGCTGAGCCCGGAAGTCTCAAGCGGCGCTCGACCTCGCCAGGTCGATCTGGGGAACGGGCACCGCGGCGAGTACCTGATCGAGGATCGTGTCCGGGCTCACCTCCTCCGCCAGTGCCTGGTACGTGAGCACGAGACGATGCCGCAAGGCGTCTCGTGCGAGAGCCTGAATGTCTTCGGCCAGCGTGTAGTCGCGACCACGGAGCAGCGCGAGGGCACGCGCGGCCTGGACGACGCTGATGGGGCCGCGCGGGCTCGCCCCGTATGCGATGTACGGCGCAATGTCCGCCATACCGTGCGCGGCCGGCTCGCGTGTCGCCGTCGCGAGCGCGACGGCGTAGCTCACGAGCGCCGGATCGACGTAGGTGTCGAGCACGGCCCGCTGCAAGGCCTTGAGATCCTCGAGAGAGAGCGCCTGACGAAGCTCCGGCGCCTCGACGAGCTGCCGGTGCACCACCGTGAGCTCCTCGTCGTGGTGCGGGTAACCGATGACCACCTTCAGCATGAAGCGGTCGATCTGCGCCTCCGGGAGCGGATAGGTCCCTTCGGACTCGATCGGGTTCTGCGTCGCCATGACGAGGAACGGGTCCGGCACCGGGAACGTCTCGTGGCCGATCGTGACCTGGTGCTCCTGCATCACCTCGAGGAGCGCCGACTGCACCTTTGCGGGCGCCCGGTTGATCTCGTCGGCGAGGAGGAAGTTGCAGAAGACCGGGCCGAGCTCGGTCTCGAACGTCCCGTCCCCGGCGCGGTAGACGCGCGTGCCCACGAGGTCGGAGGGGACGAGGTCGGGAGTGAACTGGATCCGCGAGAACGTGCCGCCGAGGACGCCGGCCGTCGTCTTGATGGTGAGGGTCTTCGCCAGGCCCGGCACACCCTCGATCAGCAGATGCCCGTGCGCGAGGAGGCAGACGAGGACGCGCTCGAGCATCTCGTCCTGCCCGGCGATGACGCGCCGGATCTCGAAGAGCGCCTGCTCGAGCTGTTCCTTTGCCTCCTGCGGCGACGGCACTGCGACGTCCTGCGTTTCCTCGGTCACGTCGGGCTCCTTGGTCGCTTTCGAGAGGTATACGTAATCACGCCAACCTGAGTTTTGGATGAAGACCTGGTTGCGGGCCGGTCTCGAGGCTACGCGGCGCGTTCGTCGCGGGTGAGCGCGCACAATCGCTCCCCGACCGGAGCACCGCATGACCGGCCGGGGAGCGATCTGGTCGAGCTCTACGAGTCGTACTGCGCCTGCAACAGATCGGTGCGGTGGCGCTGCAGCGAGCCCGTTCGCACCGTCCGCAGCCGGACAGACAGCGTCCCGCTCGCGTTGACGTACTGCGACGCTGCTCCCGGCGGCGTGAGGACGACCGCCACCTCCGTGCCGCTCAGCGAGCGCTGGTCGAGCAGCACCCAGGTCCCGGTCACGACGTTGAAGATCTCGATCGTCCGGGTCGAGGCGCCCGAGCACTTGTCACGCACCGTGATGCGGAGGTTCGTGAGCGTCGCCGGGACGTTCGTGAACTGGCCTCGCCACTGCGTCTCCCGCGGCTGCGTCGCCGTCCCGTTGACCTGGAAGAACACGTTGTCGTTCGCCTGCAGGGTCGAGAGAGCCCCGCTGGCCGTGCCCAGGTCGACGATCGCCGCGTCCGCGAAGTCCGTCCCCGATGGTGGCGGAGGTGGTGGCGGAGGTGGTGGCGGAGGTGGAGGAGGTGGTGGAGGTGGAGGTGGAGGTGGAGGTGGAGGTGGAGGTGGAGGTGGAGGTGGAGGCGGAGGCGGCGGAGGAGGCGGAGGCGGCGGAGGCGGCGGAGGCGGCGATCCGCCGAACGGCCCGGACACGTCCACGAAGAACCCGGCGCTCCCCGCGAACGACTCCACGCGCAGCCTGTACGTCCCGGTCAGCGTCGGCCGGAAGCCGACCTGATCCTGGCGGAGCGACGTCAGCGCCGTCGCGACCTGCACGTTGTTCGGGTCGAACAGCCTCAGGTCGAGGTCCGGGGTCGCCGCCGAGTTGCCGTTGATCGACGGGATGATGAGCGTCGCCGCGATCGGGAACTGCGTCGACGTTGCCTGGAACGTGTAGTCGATGAACTGCCCCGTCCCGCCCAGCGTTCCCTCTCGGAAGAGGTGTGCCGGTGCGTCCGGCGCCGTGCCGATGTCGGATCCCTTCGCGGCCTCGATCGCCGCGTAGCCGTCGAGGCGCCCGAATCCGTAGTCGATGTCCTGGCCTGTCGTCCCGGCGGTCTTGTTGTCGCCGCCGCGGGCCCAGTCGATCGCCGTGCCCGTGACGATGCTCTTCACCTGCGCCGGCGTGAGAGACGGATTCGCGTCGAGCATGAGCAGCGCGACGCCGGCGACGAACGGCGTCGCCATGCTCGTGCCGTTGAATGCCACGTAGCCGTTCGTCGTCCCGGCGTTGGCCGACGTGATGCCGACCCCTGGCCCGGAGACGTCAGGCTTGATTCGGCCGTCGAGCGTCTTGCCGCGGCTCGAGAACGACGCCTGGTAGAAGCCGTTCGGCCCCGTGTCGGGCGCCGCGCCGGTGCCCGTGTCGGCCATGGCGCCGACGGTCAACGCGTTCGCGGCGGCGCCCGGCGACCCGATCGTGCAGGTGCCCGGCCCTGCGTTCCCGGCCGCCACGGCGACGACGATCCCCGCGTTGAACGCGGCGTTGACGGCGAGCGACGTCGCATCGCCGCCGTTCGAGCAGCCGGAGGTCCCGAGCGAGAGGTTGATCGCCTCGATGCCGTAGGTGGCCTTGTTCGTCACGGCCCAGTTGATTGCGGCGGTGACGTTCGACATGAGCCCGCTGCCGGTCGCATCGAGCACCTTGAGGCCGACCAGCGCGCCATCGTAGGCGGCGCCGCGGTAGAGCCTGTCCGCTCGCGCGTCACCGGAGCCGGCGATCGTCGCGGAGACATGCGTCCCGTGGTCGTTGTCGTCGTACGGGTTGGGCTGGCCGTTGACGAAGTCGTTCCAGCCGATGACCTTGCCCCCGTCGAGATCCTGGTGCGAGGCGTCGATGCCCGTGTCGATGACGGCAGCCACGAAGTCGTCCTTCGAGTAGACGTTCGGGTTTCCGTCGCCGTCGCCGGTGACGCCCGCGTCGATCCGGGCCTTGGTGACGCCGAAGGACGCCTGGGCGGTCGCGTTCGTCGCCGTGACGATCGAGTCTTCCTCGACCTGGACGACGAGCGGCAGCGCCGCGAGCGACTCGGCCTGCGCCTTCGTGACCGTCGCGGCGAAGCCGGGGACGATCGTGTAGCGGTGGCCGACGTCGAACCGGCCAACCGCAGCCTGCAGCGTGCCGATCGTGCTCATCGTCGCTGCTCGGTTGAGCGTCACGATGACGCGCACCGGGTCGGCGTCGCCGAGCGCGGCGAGCTTCAACTCGAGGTCGTCGAAGAGCTTGTCACCGTCGGTGTCGGCCTTCGCCGGCCCTGTCGGCGGCGGCGTCACCGGCGAATCGGCGCCCCCTGCGGTGGACGCGAAGAGCACGAAGGCAAGCAGCAGCCCGAAGGCCGATGCAACGGATAGCTTGGACACGGTTCCCCCTCCCAAGGTGAACGATCGCGCGCGGGGGATCGTACGACCTTTTCCGCCCCAAGGGAAGGACCGCGAAGGGGACGCTGAGAGACTTCGACGGCTAGTTCTTGTCGCCGAGCTTCCCGAGCGAGCGCTCGAGCGCCTCGTACACGCGCTCGTTGATCTTGTCGGTCATCCGCTTCGTCAGCTCGTCCACGCGCAGCTGCTCGCCCGGCGGCTGGTCGGCCGCGGCCGGCCGCGGACGCGTCCTCCTCTGGCGCATCGACTCCGTCGATCGCGAGCTCGTAGACGCGCTCGGGCTCGTCCATGTCCTTCAGATGGCGCTCACCGACGGCGTGCACCGCGACGCCGTCCGGGAGCGCCGAGCCGAGAAGCGCCCGCGTCGTCTCCGAGAGCAGTACCTGACCGCCTTTACCGGTGGCACTCAGACGGGCCGCGCGAACGACGTCGACGCCGTGATACCCCTCCTCGCCGACCGCTGGCTCGCCGGTGTGGAGGCCCATCCGGACGCGCACGGTCTCGCCGCCCGGCCACGGGTGCTTCGCGTGCTCCTTCTGCACCTCGGCCGCGGCGGCGACGGCATCGCGGGCGCGCGCGAAGGCGAAGAAGAACGCGTCACCCTGGGTGTCGATCTCGACCCCGCCGTGCAGCTCGAAGACGTCGCGCACGATCTGACGGTGCGCCGAGATCAGCTCCGGGTAGACGTCGCCGAGCCGCTTCAGGAGGGCGGTCGAGCCCTCGATGTCGGTGAAGACGAATGTGACCGTGCCGGAGGGCAGCGTCGTCATCGCCGCATTGTGGCAACGGCGGACGTGTGCGCGCTAGACGGGGCCTTCGAGGGCGAGCGTGAGGTTGCGCTGAGCGAGGCGCAGCATGTCCGAGACCTCCGCCAAATGGAGCCGCATCGTCGCGTACGCGGCGGTGCCGAACTCGTTGTTCTTCGCGAGCGCGACCTGGGCCTCGCCACAGGCGAGCACTGCCGCCGCCTTCACGTCCTTCAGCAGGCCCGGCGGCTCGCCGATCCGGGCGAGTCGGCGACCGCAGCTCCGCAGCGGCGCGAGCAAACGGGCGTTCTTGGCCGGCGTCTCGAACGACATGCCGCTCTCTGCCGCAATCACCTGCCGGGACACGCTGAGGCGCCAGGAGTGGTACCCGTCGACCCACGTCTGTCCCTGGGCGTCCAGCGTCCGATCGGGCTCCTTCGTGACCAGGAAAGTCACGGCGCCGAGACCGATCACGAGCAGGAGAACGATGATGCCGATTGCCTTCACGGGCCGAGAGTCCTAGACGTCTGCGGCAAGACGAAGTTTGGCGCAGCTGAGGCCCCGCGCGGCAGGGCCTCCATGCCTATCGGGCTAACCGACGGGGCTCTCCGTCACGGTCTCCGTCTCCGTCTCCGTCACGGTCTCAGTGACGGTCTCCGTCTCCGTCACGGTCACCGTGTCCGTCCCGCCGCCCACCGTGACGGTCTCGGTCTCCGTTGCGGTCTCGGTCGGAGTCTCGGTCTCCGTCGCCGCAGTGTCCCCGTCCCCCGCCTGGTCCGCGATCAGATAGCCCACCCCGACCCCGACAGCGCCGACCGCGATCACGCCGAGAACCGCGAGCGCCGTCCTGAGACCGCCGCCTGAACGTCTCTGCTGGGCGACTGGGGACGTCGGAGCAGCCGTTGCCGGCACAAGCCGGGAAATGCGCTGGAGCTCCCGCTCGGCGCACAGCGCACCGTCTTCGTCGCCCATGACCCGCGCGGCCTCGAGGCGTCGGTCGACGATCTCGGCCCACTCCTCGACACGGTGCGTCGTCGCGAGCACGCTCTCGGCCGCCTCCGCAAGCCGGAGCAGCTCGGCCCAGCGACCTGTCTCGGCCGCGAGCCGGGTCAGCTCGAGGACGGCGTCGAGGTCGTCGATCGTGAGCCGGCCGTCCTCCGCGATCACGATGAAGCCGCGGAGCACCCGGTCGACGACGTCTGCCGACGCGAGCAATCGCCGGAGCCGCCCCTGGACACCCGCGGCGACCGCGTACCGGTCTCCGCTCTCACGCACGAGGAGACCGCGGCGCTCGAGGTCGTCGACGACCGGTCGCGGTTCGGGCAGCCCGCTGAGCTCGCCGACCTCCGGGACCGAGAGCGAGGCGCGCCCCACGACGGCGAACACCGCGATGACGAGCCGCGCATCGGCGTCGACCGCGCGGAGCTCAGCGGTGAGCTGCGCCTCGTCCATCGAGGACGATCGTTACAAATCGCGCTTGCCGGTCGCCGCGCAGGAGGCGCGACGAGTAGTAGGTTGGCGCCGATGAGCCGCATCGAGGCGCGCCTGAGCGAGCTGGGTCTTGAGCTGCCTGCACCGCTCACCGCCCCCGCGGGCACGACGTTCAACTTCGAGCACGTGAAGGTCCACAACGGCCTGGGGTACATCGCCGGGCATGGGCCGTTCGACGGCTCCACACCGCTCATGCAGGGCGTCGTCGGCAGCGACCTCACCGTGGAGCAGGGCTACGAGGCAGCCCGGCTGTGCGCGCTCTCGATCCTGGCGTCCCTGAAGCACGCACTCGGCGATCTCGACCGCGTCACCGAGTGGCTTCGCGTCGTCGGATACGTGCAGACGGCACCGGGCTTCGGCCAGAATGCCGCCGTCATCAACGGCTTCAGCGACCTGATCATCGAGCTGTGGGGCGACGCGGGCCGTCACGCACGCTCCGCGCCGGGTCAGGGCCCGTCTCCATTCAACATCCCGCTCGTGGTGGACGCGATCGTCGCGGTGGCGGACTAGGCGGTGGGCCACCTCGACGATCTCGGTGGGATGGACGTCGTCCAGGTCTGGAACGGCGTGGTCGCTCGGACGATCCACGGCGAGCGCCTCACGCTCGGGGTCGTCGAGCTCGAGGCGAACAGCGTCGTGCCCGAGCACAGCCACGAGAACGAGCAGCTCGGGATGGTGATCCAGGGGACGGTGACGTTCCGGGTCGGCGACGAGACGCGCAAGCTCGGGCCAGGCGGAACGTGGAGGATCCCGTCCAACACACCGCACGAGGTGCACACCGGCCCCGATGGTGCAGTCGTGATCGACGTCTTCGCGCCGGTCCGGGCCGACTGGGACGAGCTCGAGACGCGCGACGCGCGGCCGCCCGAGTGGCCGTAGTCGGGCTCAGTGCCCGGTCGTCGAGAAGTGCATGTAGTCCTTCGTGTCTCCTGACCAGTCGCCGCCCCAGCCCCAGCCGATCGAGCGGAAGGCACGCACGACCGCGGGCGTGACCATCCCCTTGCGGAGCCGTGAGCGATCGACGTACGGCCGGCTCGTCGGGTCGTAGACGGCGCCGCAGCCGACGTACGGGTTCTCCATGGGATTGAGGTCGATCGCGTGCCCGTACGCATGGTTCGACCAGTTCCCGCTGCCGCTGCCGCAGGGTGACGGCACGGCCTTCCGGCACTCGAACGACCCGCTGACGTCGCCGTCCGCGGGCCTCGCGCGCCTCGGCCCGTACAGGTCCCCGAGCTTCATGTGCCGGATCGGGAACTTCAGCCGGTAGAGCTTGCGAAAGACCGTCGCGACGGGCTTTGCGACGTCCCGGTTCACGACGAGCTGCCCGGTGTGCGGCCGCCCGTCGAAGCCCCAGTGGGTCACGGTGAGAAGCCGAAGGTCGGAGAACGCCGCCGGACAGCCGAGATCGCCGTACCGGTTCTCGAAGTTCCCGAGCAGCGGCGCAGGCAGGGGCTTGATCGACGACCCGAACGGCACGAGGGCGACGAATGCGAGCGGCAGTGCGACGAGCCTTAACACGACAGTTGCTCAAGGGTGCTGTTCCGGCGCGTCCTTCGTCAAGCCGCAACGACACAGACTTGACCGTGTATCGCATACTGGCCTGATGTCGACTGCAGGCGCCAGCGCTCTGCGCACGTTCATGATCGCGGACATTCGCGGGTACTCCCGGTACACGGAGGAGTACGGCGACGAAGCGGCGGCCAAGCTCGCGGCCGAGTTCGCGGATCTCGTGGCCGAGGGTGTCGAGGCGCACGGCGGCAGGCTGGTGGAGTTGCGCGGCGACGAGGCGCTCGCCGTCTTCACGTCGGCGCGCCAGGCGATTCGCGCCGCTGTCGATCTCCAGGGAAGGGTCGGCGAGGGGTCGGTCCTGGACGCCGACACACCGCTCAAGGTCGGCATCGGCATCGACTCAGGCGAGGCGGTGGAGCTCGACGACGGCAGCTTCCGCGGAGGGTCGCTCAACATCGCTGCTCGGCTCTGCGGCCGCGCGCACGGCGGAGACGTCATCGTCAGCGAGCCGACGGTGCGACTCGCGGGCCGCCTCGCGGGCCTGCAGTTCACCGATCGCGGGCGCGTGCACCTGAAGAACATCCCGGACCCCGTCCACATCTACCAGGTGCACTCCGAGCTCGACTCGCGGCCGCAGAGCCGCTGGGTCGTCATGTTCCTCGGCAAGCCGGGCGGCCGGTCCCTCGGCTGGAGACTCGGCCTGATCGTCGTCGTTCTGGCAGCGTTGACCGCTGCGGGCGTCGTCTACCTGACCGCCGGCAGCGGCGCCGAGCAAAGTAACGCCTCCTCCCCGCCTCCAGGATCTCCGACAACCCCGGCGGAGCCTGAGGAGCTTGCGGCCGATGCCGGGCTCGACGCGATCGTGCCGGCCGCGATCTGGAAGGACTGTCAGTTCCAGACCGTCGCCGAGCCGACTGCGCTGCAGACGGCCGTCTGCCTGCCCGCCGACGGAGTGCCGGACCGGTGGGAGATCTCGTCGTACCCGGACGGGGGCACACTGAGGACGGTGTATGACAGCGCGCTGCGCGGACAGCCGTCGCTCGAGCGGAACAGCGGGAAGTGCAATGCGTTCTCCTGGGGCGGCGAGCGCGAGTGGCTCCACGGCCCCGGGAAGCCGGGCGGGCGGATCTTCTGCTACTTCGACGGGAACGACGCGGTCGCCGTGTGGTCGCACCAGCGCCTCGGCCAGCCGACGCACCGGGACATCCTGGTCATCGCACGTGAGGGCGGCAGCGACCACGCCGGCCTCACCCGCTGGTGGCGCCCGTGGCACCACCTGATCGGCAAGGCGCAATAGTCCGCTAGGAACGGGGTCCGGGCAGCCAGCCGTCGCGATACGCGGTCGGCTCGCGGCCGGGGACGTTCGCGTACGCGACGCCCCCGTCCATCGTGTCCTCCGCGACGCTCGCGCCATGTCGCTTCGCGACCTCATCGGCGGGGAAGCCGAGCGACTCGGGCTGTCCGTCGTGCTCGCGCGCGCCGACGGCGACCACGACGCACGGGCCGGTACCCGCCCCGACGACGACGTGCCCCGTCTGCGGAGGGCAGTGCACGAAGTCCCATGCGCGAAGAGGACGCTCTTCCCCTTCGACGATCAGGAGCGCCTCGCCGGAGACGACGAGGAACGCCTCCTGGTCGGCTTCCCGGTGGTACAGGGCCATCGGCTCACCCGGCTGGAGCACGAACGGGTTCACGTTCAGCTGGTCGGACTCCCGGCGCCAGCCCTCGAAGTCGTCGCCCACGACGCAGACCGCGCCGCGGCCGTCCGCGTGACGCCACTCGGCGTCGCGCATGTTCAGGACGTACCAGCCGCCGCCCTTGGGGACGAGGCCGTGCTCGGTCTTCTCCAGGTTCGCCTCGGGGATCACGGCTCGACCGATGCTAGACGGAGGAGCGCCCGCTCATACACGCGTTCGGCCACGCGGAGGATGCTCGCATGGCGAGCGAGCGTCGATCCTGGGTTCGATGAACGGTGGCAGGCACTTCATGCGCAACTTCACGGCGCTTGCCGTGCGCGAGCATCTGGAGTCCCAGGTGAGTGGTGAAGCCGGCGCGCCTGACCTGACGGAGAACGAGCTCGACCTCGTGCGCTACGTCGTCGCGGGCCAGTACGACTGGAAGGCGTTTCTCGACCGCCAGGATCAGGAGCACACGTCGCGATCAGCCGAAACGGGCGCGATGCACCGAGAGGACGAGCCATCGGAGCAACGGCATGCGAGCGGCGAGCGGGAGAACGACCCCGTGGACGATGCCGCGCCCGCGAGGGAGCGGCAGACGCTCGAGCTTCGTGACGCCCGGTAGCAGTCGCAGCCGCCGCTCCTGGTCGCGGTCGTAGCCCCACGACCACGGTGGCGGCTCGTACCCGGACTCCGTCCTGAGGCTGCCCTTCTGGCTGCGCACGGCGAGCCAGCGTGGGACGACGTCGAAGACCATCGCCTGACCGCGCAGCCGGCTGGCGCTTCCGCCGACGAGTACGTGAACTTCCTCCGGTGTGAAGTACATGAGCAACCCCTGCGCGGTCACGAGGACGCCGGCTGCGTCGTCGACGTCGTCCATCCAGACCGGATCGAGCGCGGAACCGGCGATCGCGCGTGCCCGGGGGTCGGACGGGAGGAGTTGCCGGCGCAGCTCGACGACCTCGGGCAGGTCAACGGTCAGCCACAGGACGCTGCCGTTGTCGACGCGCCAGAATTGCGTCTCGAGGCCCTCGCCCAGCGCGACCACGGTCCCTGCGGGGTGACGCCGGAGGAACTGCCTGACGGCGCCGTCGAAGCACCGGGCTCGGAGCGCCTGCCACTGTGAGAACCGCTCTCCGTCGCCGAACCGCTCCTGGAACGGGAAGTCGATCCGCTCGACGAGCTCGACCGCCAGGGGATCCGCGATGATCGCGTCCGCACGACGCGCCTCGACCGCGCGGTGATAGAGCGTCCACAGCAGCGTCTCGGGGACTCGATCGAGCTCGACCGCGACCTTCGCCATGCCGCGACCGTAGCTCTTGACGTAAGTGCGGCATCCGAGACGACGCCCTGCCCGGCGTCGCTCAGCCTTCGCGGGCGGCGATCGCGACGCAGTCGAGCGTGCCGTTCGGCGGCAGCGGCTGCGGATTCAGGGCGACGAAGTCGATCGTCGACCTGGGCGGCAGCGGCTGTGGGTTCAGCGCGACGAGGTTGATCTTCGTGCCCGGCGGCAGTGGCTGCGGATTGAGCATGACGATGTTGATCGTCGTCTCGGGAGGCAGCGGCTGCGGGTTGAGCGCCACGAGCTCGATCGTCGCGTCCGGCGGGAGCGGCTGTGGGTTCAGTGCGACGAGCCTGATGTTCGCGCTCGGCGGCAGCGGTTGCGGGTTCAACGCAACGAGGTCGACACCCGATTCGGCCATGTCCTCTCCTTTCCGGCGTGCAGTGCAGGGAGCCTATCCGGCTGCGCCTCTCACCCCTACCGGCGCGTCCTTCCCGCGTCCGACCTGCGATCCGCAGCGACGCTCTTTGCCTCAGTTGATAGCGACACGGCGCCGGTTGGCTCGAAACCCATGAAGCCCGCGCAGGACACGCTCGAATCAGCGTGCTCCGGCGACCTTCACCCGGTCTTATCGGGCTGCGAGAGGATCTGCACCATCTCCTCGTAGCCGCTGCGCCGCGCGTGCTCGAGGGGCGTGACGCCGTCGAAATCGGCAATCTCGATGTCCGCCCCCGCGTCAACCAAGATCCGCACGATCGCCTGGTGCGCGGCACCGCCGTCGCCGAGGATCACTGCCTCGAGCAGCGCCGTCCACCCGAGATCGTTGACGTGGTCGATGTCGATCGCCGTCCGCACGAGCTCCCGCACGACTTCGACGTGGCCGCGATCGGCCGCCGGAATCAGCGCCGTCCCACCGAACCGGTTCGTGCCCGTCAGGTCAGGATCTGCGCGAAGGACGGCCCGGAGGATCTCGACGTTGCCGGTCTCGCCGGTCGCGAGAAACGCATTCGTGCGCATGTCGTCCTGGATGTCGACATCGGCGCCGGCTTCGATCAGCGCCTCGACCATCTCGAGATCGTCGGCGTAGACGGCCGCCGTGACCGCAGTCCGTCCCTGCGCGTCTCTCGAGTCGACGTCTACGCCGCGGCCGAGCAACTGCTTGACGGTCGCGAGATCTCCACGGGCCGCGGCCTCGACGAGGTGAGCGTCCTCGTCCCGAGATCTCTGACCGCCACAAGCGGCCATGAACAACAGCAGCACAAGCACGATGGGGCGCACGCATCAGTATCGCAATGCGTGTTCGAGCCGCGTTCCGGCCTGCAACGTCGACGCCCCGTCTGAGGTTGGGCCGGAGGAGCGGCCAAGGCCGCTCCTCGCTCGTGCCGGCGCTCATGACAGGAGAGCCGTTGCCGCGCTATTTAGGGCTGAGAAAGCCTTCGAACTGTGCCTTCGCGGGGGGGCGCGAGGAGATACCTGGCGTCTTGCCGGCCCGCCCCGCCGTTCGCGATTAGACCGGCGACTTCATGCGGTCGGGGCCTGCGTCTACGGTCATCGTCACCGCTCCGCTCTCGCTCGGCAGCTTCATCTCCACCGGCGCCTCCGGCCCAGGTATCGAGTCGCCGAGCCGCGCCACGATCCTCCCACCGACGACGCGCGCCGGCCAGTCGTGCGACGGCACCACGAACGAGCCCGAGTTGAGGGCCTTGACGACCGCAGCCTTCTCCTCGCGCTTGCGCATCGAGTGGTTGCCCGTCACCTGCGGGTCGTAGTCGCCCATCTGGTAGAGCGGCGCCACGATCTGATCCTGCACGTCGTAGATGACGTCACCGCAAATGCAGACGACGCCTGCCGCCGTCTCGACGAGGATGTTCATCGATCCCTCGGTGTGGCCGCCGGCGTGCTCGAGGCGGACGCCGGGCACTAGCTCGATCGGCCCGGAGAGTTCGAGATCGAGGAGTCGCAGGGCGCCGGGGATGTGGAGCCGGTCGACGTGGTGCTTCACGTATTCGGCGGGATACTGCTCAGTCATCAGGCCGGAGACGGAGTGCTCGAGCTCCTTGCGCTGCATGCACACCGTCGTCGTCATCGGGAACTTGTCGTCTTGGCCCGCGTGGTCGATGTGGTTGTGCGTGTGCAGGATGTAGCGCACGTCCTTCGCCTTCACGCCGTAGCGCGCGAGCTGGTTCTCCATTGTCTGCTCCTCGCCGATCCAGCCGGTCATGCCCAGGCGCTGCATGATCTCCGGGTGAGAGGCGCCGGTGTCGACAAGGATCGGGTCGTCGCCGCCCAAGATCAGGGAGCCCCACGTCTTGGCTAGCGCCTTCTGACCCATATTGCGGGCGAGAACGAGGAAGCTCGATTCGAGCTCGATGTCGATGAGGTCGAGAAGCTTGACTTCAAGAGCCATTGCCGTACCTCCTTGGTGGGAAGAGCGATACTAGGGCTTCCTCTCCCCTCTCTCCGTCCTACATTGGTGATGCTTTTTGGGGCGACTCAACGGTTGCTCGGCCGCGGCGGGGCGTCATCTCCGAATCGACGTAGTGACAGACGATTTCGGTCGTCACGTGGTCGGGTGTCGAGGATGGAACCGCTGTGACGCTGCGGACAACCGTTCCGGTCGCGTGCAACCATTCCCGCCGCCTGTCGGCAGGAATGGCTTGGTTGAGCGAATGATGGAGGCGGGGGGAATCGAACCCCCGTCCGCAGCCGCACCGACAGAACATCTACGAGCGTAGTCCGCGCTTCGTCTCACCCGCCGGCCGGTTCACGGACGACCCACCGACGGGCCAGCCATCCTTTGATGTCGCGCTTCGGGCGATGGACTCTCCCTAGGCGCCGAGCCCGATTGTTGGCGCCGAGTCCCGGATCTCGGGCCGAATCCGGGTCGACGTCGCCTTACCTAGCTAGTGCTAGGCGGCGAGTGCGAGTTCGTTCTTGTTCGCACTTGCTTTGGTGCCGGTTGATTTACGAGGCCAACCGGCGACCTCGGCTCGCAGCTCTGCCGGAGAACCGACCACGTCGATACCTGGTCGCCCCCGTATGTGTGATTCAAGCGCTCAGGATAGCTGCCGATAAGCCAAAAGCCCGGTCGTGGCTGCAAATCCACGTGCCGGAACCCGGGAAACACACAGAAAGGACGAGATCTGTGGCATTGCTCATGGAAGAGCGTTTCGAGGGGCTCGCAGACTTGAGGGAACGCGCGCAGGCTGAGGTTTCCAAGGTCGTCGTGGGTCAGGAGCGCACGACCGAGCTCATGCTCGTCGCGGCACTCGCCCACGGGCACGTCCTCCTCGAAGGGCCTCCAGGCAGCGCGAAGACGCTGCTCTCGCGTGCCGTCGCGCACATGCTCGGCGCCTCGTTCAAGCGCATGCAGTTCACGCCCGACACGACTCCGGCAGAGCTCATCGGGCAATCGATCCTCCGCGGCGGCGAGCCGCACTTCGTCCCGGGCGTCGTGTTCACGAACGTGATGCTCGCCGACGAGATCAACCGCACGCCGCCGCGTACGCAGGCCGCGCTCTTCGAGCCGATGCAGGAGCGGCAGGTGACGGTCGACGGCCGCTTCCACAAGCTTCCCGACCCGTTCCTCGTGATCGCCACGCAGAACCCGTACGAGCACGAGGGCGTGTTCCCCCTCCCCGAGTCTCAGCTCGACCGGTTCCTCTTCAAGCTCCATCTCGACTACTGCGACGCGGACGCCGAGCTGGCCATGCTCAACCTTCCGCACAACGGCATCGCGCCGGACATGCTCGGCGAGGTCCGCCCGCTCCTCGGCGTCGTCGGCCTCGACCGGGCGCGCGAGGAGATCGACACGACCGTCGTCCCGGAGTCGGTCGGCCGGTACATCATCGCCGTGGGTCGACGCACGCGCGACATGGACGAGATCGAGCTCGGCGCGAGCTCCCGGTCGCTGATCCATCTTCTGAGCGCAACCAAGGCTGCGGCGCGCCTGAACGGCCGCTCGCACGTCACGATCGGCGACGTCCGCGAGATGGCGCCGTACGTCCTCCGCCACCGCCTGATGGTGCGCGAGGGGACCACACAGGAAGCAGCGCTTCAGCTGGCCCTCGACTCGGTGCCGACGCCGGTCGAGCAGGTCACCGACTAGTACCCGGAGAAGAGCGCTAACAGACCCGGGGCCGCTCGCCGCAGAGGGCGGCCTCGGGCCGCCAACCGCCGCGAGCCTGCGTGCCCCTTCCGAGCGTGTCGTGACATCCGCCGAGAGCCGATAGGAGAGTCGATGCCGGAGGTCTACAAGAGCCTCGTCGACCTTCGCGAGCGCGCGAAGGAAGAAGTCTCGAAGGTGGTGCTCGGCCAGGATCGCGCGGTCGACCTCCTGCTCGTCGCCGCGCTCTCGCGCGGGCACGTCCTCCTCGAGGGCCCGCCCGGAAGCGCAAAGACGCTCATGGGGCGGGCAATCGCGCACATGCTGGGCGCGTCCTTCAACCGCATCCAGTTCAACCCGGACACGACCCCGACCGAGCTCGTCGGCGAGTACGTCGAGAGATTCGGCGAGCGCGTCTACGAGCCCGGCGTTGTCTACACGAACGTCCTGCTCGCTGACGAGATCAACCGCACACCGCCGCGAACACAGTCGGCGCTGCTCGAGGCGATGCAGGAGCGGCAGGTGACGGTCGAGGGCCGCAGCCACAAGCTGAAGGATCCCTTCCTCGTGATCGCCACGCAGAACGCGAACGAGTTCGAGGGCGTGTACCGGCTTCCCGAGTCGCAGCTCGACCGGTTCCTCTTCAAGGTCGAGCTCGAGTACGCGGACGAGAAGGCGGAGCTCGGGATGCTCGACCTTCCGCACGACGGCCTGATGCCCGACATGATCGCCGACATCCATCCGATGCTCGGAGTCGTCGGGCTCGAGAAGGCGCGCTACGAGCTCAACCAGACGGTCCTCCCCACCGAGGTCGCGCGCTACATCGTCGCCGTCGGCCGGCGCACGCGCGAGGTCCCCGGCGTGCAGCTCGGCGCGAGCTCGCGCTCGCTGATCCACCTCGCGAGCGCGTCGAAGGCGATCGCGCGACTCGCCGGACGCGACACAGTCTCGGAGGACGACGTGCGCGAGATCGCCCCCTACGTGATCCGGCACCGCCTCATCGTCGATCCGCGCGTCGATCCGAACGACGTGCTGAGCGAGGCGCTCGAGAGCGCCCCGCTACCCGAGCGCGAGCCGACCCTCGCTCTGTTCTAGCGTCCGCGGGCCTCAGCCCGCGGACGCCTCGTACAACGCACGCCGGCCGAGCACCTCGGCCAGGTGCTTGCGGAACTCGCTGGTCGCCGCATGGTCCGACGGCGGGTTGCGGTCCTTCGAGATGAGCGCCGCGGCCTCGTCGATCGACGCACCGCCTGCGATCGCCTCCTCGGCGTGGCGAGCACGGACCGGTGTCGCACCCATGTTCGTGAGCGCGATCGCCGCCTTCGAGATCGACCCGTTGTCCCGCTCCGCGACGACGGCGACGCCGACCGTCGCCCAGTCCTGGGCACGGCGCGCCATCTTCACGTACGACCACTTCGTGCTCGGGCCGAGCTTCGGCACCCGGATCTCGACGAGCATCTCGCCTTCCGCCAGCGCGGTCGCGAAGACGCCCGTACAGAAGTCGATGGCGGGAATCGTCCGCTCGCCGCCCGAGCCGCGCACGACCATCTCCGCGTCGAGCGCGAAGAGAACGGCGGGGAGATCGGAGGCCGGGTCGCTATGGCAGATCGACCCTCCGATCGTGCCCAGGTGTCGTACCTGCGGATCGCCGACCTGGCCGGCCGTGAACGACACGATCGGGCAGTGCTCCTGGATCAGCGGAGCGTCGCGGACGTCCTTGTGGCGCGTGACTGCGCCGATCGCGACGTGGTCGCCACCGTCGCGCACGTAGCTCAGCTCGTCCACGCGCGCGATATCGATGAGGAGCGCGGGACGTGAGATGCGGAGCTTCATCGCAGGGAGCAGCGAGTGCCCGCCGGCGAGCAGCTTCGCGTCCTCGTGCTCGCCGAGCAGCGCGATGGCGTGCTCCGTGCTCTCGGCGACCTCGTAGTCGAACTTCGCGGGAATCACGACCTCGCCTCCTCGATCGCCCGCCACACCCTCTCGGGCGTCGCGGGTAGCTGGACGTCGGTCACGCCGAGGTGCGACAGTGCGTCGACGACAGCGTTGATGACGGCCGGTGCCGCCGCGATCGTGCCGGTCTCCCCCACGCCCTTCACGCCGAGCGGGTTGTCCGCCCGCGTCTCGGTGCGATCGGTCTCGTAGGACGGGAGCTCGGCCGCGGACGGCACGAGGTACGTCGTCATCGTCGTCGTCGTGAGGTTTGCGTCCTCGTCGTATGTGCCTTCCTCGAACAGCGCCGCCGCAATGCCCTGGGTGATTCCGCCGTGCACCTGGCCGTCGATGATCATCGGGTTGACCGGCGCGCCGACGTCGTCGACGGCGATGTAGCGGACGAGCCGCGTGTCGCCGGTCTCCGTGTCGACCTCGACGACTGCGGCATGCGCGCCCGCGGGCCACGAGAAGTTCGGCGGGTCGAACACCGCCGTCTCCTCGAGCCCCGGCTCCATGCCGTCCGGGAGGTTGTGCGCCGAGTGGGCGGCGAACGCGACCGCCTGGATGGTCATGTTCCGGTCGGGCGATCCCTTCACGCCGAACGTCCCGTTCGCGAACTCGAGATCGTCTTCCGCGACCTCGAGCTGGTGCGCGACGATCCGGCGCGCCTTGTCGAGCACCTTCTCGCCGGCGTGCCAGAGCGCGATGCCACCGACGGTGAGCGAACGGCTCCCGTAGCTGTCCATCCCCTGCTGCGAGACCGCGGTGTCGCCGTGCAGCACCTCGATGTCGTCGACACCGATGCCGAGCTGGTCGGCGACGATCTGCGCCCAGGCCGTCTCGTGGCCCTGCCCGTGCGGCGAGGTCCCGGTCACGACCTGCACTGAGCCGAGCGGCTGGAAGCGGATCGTGGCGCTCTCCCAGCCGCCGACCGCGTACCGGATCGCCCCGAGGATGCGCGAGGGAGCGAGGCCGCACATCTCGTTGTACGTCGAGAAGCCGACGCCGATCTGCTTCGTGTCGCCGCCCGACCGCCGCTGCTCCTGGTCGGCGCGCAGCGCATCGAGATCGAGCACCTCGAGCAGGCGGCCGAGCGTCGCCTGGTAGTCGCCCGAGTCGATCGTGAGGCCCGAGGCCATCGTGTGCGGGAACTCCTCGATGAAGTTCTTCCGCCGCAGCTCGACGGGATCCATGCCGAGCTCGGCGGCGAGCGCGTCCATCGTCCGCTCGAGCACGTACGTCGCCTCCGGCCGGCCGGCTCCGCGGTAGGCGTCCGTCGGCGTCGTGTGCGTGAAGACGCCGGTGAACGTCACGCTGTAGTTCGGGATCTCGTACGGGCCGGAGTAGATCCACGCCCCGAGGAGCGGGATCCCGGGGGTCACGAGCTGGAGATAAGCGCCCATGGCGCAGAGCGCCTCGGACTTGACCGCCGTGATCTTCCCGTCCTTCGTCGCCGCGAACGTGAGCTCGTGGACGACGTCGCGGCCGTGGATCGTGGCGACGTAGTTCTCGCTCCGCTCCTCCGTCCACTTCACCGGCCGCCCGAGCCGCTTCGCGAGCGCAACCGCAAGGTACTCCTCGGCGTACGCGTCGAGCTTCGAGCCGAAGCCTCCGCCGACGTCCGGCGCGATCACGCGCATCCTCGACTCGGGGATTCCGAGCACGAGCTGCATCGTGAAGCGGAGGATGTGCGGGATCTGGGTCGCCGACCACAGCGTGACCTCGCCCGTCGGCCCTACGTCCGCGAGCACGCCGCGCGGCTCCATCGCGTTCGGGATCAGCCGCGGTTGGAAGTACCGGCGCGTGACGACGACGTCCGCGGCATCGATCGCCGCCTGTACGTCATCCGTCTCGAGCTTCCACACGTAGCACTCGTTCGTGCCGAGGTCCGAGTGGACGAGCGGCGCATCGTCCGCGAGCGCCTTCTCGACGTCCGCGACGGCGTCCAGCGCCTCGTAGTCGACCTCGACGAGCTCGGCCGCATCCTTCGCGATCGCGCGGCTCTCGGCGACCACGACCGCGACGCCGTCCCCCTGATATCGGGCCTCATCCGTCGCAAGTGGATAGTGCGGCGGCATCTTGATGTCTTCCGTGACCGGCCAGGCGCATGGCATTCCGCCCGCCCAGTCCTGGGCAAGGTCGGCGCCGCTGAACGCGGCAACGACTCCGTCGAGCGAGCGGGCCGCGTCGACGTTCACGCTCTTGATGCGCGCGTGCGGGTACGGGCTGCGGACGACGATCATCGCCAGCGTCCCGGGAAGCGTCAGGTTGTCGACGAACGTCCCGCCGCCGCGGAGGAGTGCGTCGTCCTCCTTGCGCTTGATGGCGCTGCCGACATAGGTCTCGCTCTCGGCGACTGCCATCTAGCTCACCCCCGCAGCGGTCGCGACCGCCTTGACGATGTTGTGGTACCCGGTGCAACGGCAGAGGTTCCCCTCGAGACCGAGCCGGATCGCGGCCTCGTCGGTCGCCTCACCGCTCTCGATCAGGCTCACCGCCGCGAGCACCATGCCGGGCGTGCAGTAACCGCACTGGAGGGCATGGTTGTCGTGGAACGCCTGCTGCACGGCATGGAGGTCGCCGTTCGGGGCGAGGCCCTCGATCGTCGTGATCTCCCAGCCGTCGGCCTGGACGCCGAGCACCGTGCAGGACTTCACCGACTCCGTCGCTCCGTCCTTGGCGACGAGCACGGTGCATGCGCCGCACGCGGAGGTGTCGCAGCCGACGTTCGTTCCGGTCAGCCCGAGGCGATCACGAAGGACGTACACGAGCAGCTCGCGAGGCTCGAGTTCGAGCTCGCGGCGCTCGCCGTTCACGGACAGCGCTACGCGTCGCAACGCGCCCTCCTCTCCTCGTCGGGGGGAGATTCGAGACTACTCTGTCCGTTTCCGGCGTGCCAAATCGCCCCTCGACGACCGATCTGCCCGAGCTCGCGTTCGAATCGTCCGGCGCGTGGGCACGCTGGCTGCAGGTGCATCACACCGACGCGGACGGCGTCTGGCTCGTCCTCGCGAAGAAGGGCTCCGGTGTCGCTTCCGTCACGCACGGAGAGGCACTCGACGAGGCGCTCTGCTACGGCTGGATCGACGGGCAGGCTCGATCGATCGACGAGAAGCGCTACCTGCAGAAGTTCACGCGAAGACGAGCACGCAGCATGTGGTCGAAGCGCAACCGCGAGAAGGTCGCGGCCCTGATCGCGGCGGGGCGCATGCAGCCCGCAGGCCAGCGAGAGATCGACCGAGCGAAGCAGGACGGTCGCTGGGACGCCGCCTACGACCCGCAGAGCACGTCGACCGTGCCCGACGACCTCCAGCGCGAGCTCGACCGAGACCCTGCGGCGGCCGCGGAGTTCGCGAGCCTCGACAGCAGGAACCGATACGCGATCCTGCACCGGATCCAGACGGCGAAGAAGCCGGACACGCGTGCTCGGCGGATCGAGACGTTCGTCGAGATGCTGCGGCGAGGCGAGCGGATCTACTGAGCGCCTAGTCCGTCCACCAGCCCTGCGCCATCTCGGCGTCGTTGGGCTCGCCGTTTCGCGGTGCACCGAACGCGAGCAGCTCTGCGCCCTCGGGGCCTGCCTCGAAGTCGCGCATCGTCTCGCTCGAGACGCGAACCGCGTCCCACTGCCGGAGCTCGACGACCTCGTCGTCGAGCTTCATCCGGCCGCCGCCGCTCACGAGCACGTAGACCTCCTCCTGGTCCTCGTGCTTGTGACCGAACGGGATCCGGAAGTTCGGCGCGACGCGCTGGTAGCTGAGCCCGGTCGTCTCACCCTCGAGCTCCCCGCGGGCGAACCGCGCCTCGAGATCCGGCGAGAGCCCGAACTTCGGCGCCGCGTCCTCGACGTCCTTGAGGTTCTTGACCGTGTAGTTCGTCATGCCGGTTGGTTCCCGGCCCGGCACGCGCCGAAACGGCGCTCAGCGGCGCCGGCGCAGCGCCCGCTCCATCTGCCGCTTCGCCTCGCGGTCCGCGATCACACGCCGCTTGTCCTGCCGCTCGCGCCCGCGAGCAAGGGCGAACTCGAGCTTGGCGCGCCCGTCGCGGAAGTACATGCTCGTCGGGACGAGCGTCAGGCCCCGCTCTCGCACCTTCGAGTGCAGAGCCTCGATCTCGTTCCGGTGGAGGAGGAGCTTGCGGTCGCGTCCCGGCTCGTGCGCGAATGAGCCGCCTCCGGCCGCGTACTCGGCGATCGACGCCCCGATGAGCCACGCCTCCCCGCCCCGGATGTCGACGTACGACTGGCCCAGCTGGACCTGTCCTTCGCGAGCGGACTTGACCTCGGAGCCGGTCAGGACCATGCCGGCCTCGACGCGCTCGATGAGCTCGTAGTCGAATCGCGCGCGGCGGTTGTCGGCGATCAGCTTGGTCTCGGCCATCGCGTGAGTGTAGGGCGGCGCAGCGCCGGCCCTGCGCTCTAGTCGTCGACGGCGTCGGCGAGCCGGCGTGCGAGCTCGCGGAGCATCGTCAATGCGACCGCCTGCTCGGACTCCACGAGGGCGATCGCCTCGTCCCGCGGGATGCCGAGGCATCGGACCGCGCTCGACGCGCGGACGCGGGCAACGCGCTCGGAGTCGGGGTTGAGCAGAGCAAGCTCCCCGAAGAAGTCGCCCGGACCGAGTGCGAAGTGCCCTCCACGAGCGTCGACGTTCACGGTCCCCTCGAGGATCACGAACATCCCGGAACCGGGATCACCCGGGAGCGCCAGAACCTGCCCGGGCGCCCCGGTCACCTCGCCCGCGCAGGCCGCGATGCGCTCGAGCCCTGCGTCGGACACGCCCTGGAACAGCGGCAGCTCGCGCAGCTCGTCCGGAGTCATGGAGCGTTTCCTATCACGCTGCTCCTACCGCGCGCGGCCGCGACCCGCGCGGACGTCGCGCGCCCTGCGTCCGTGCCTCCCGTCTCCCGAACCCGTGCGCCGCTCGCGCGCCTGGCAGCGGTCGCAGAGCGGGAACCAGGGCGGACACGGGCTGCCGCACGAGCGGCAGCGGCCGATCGTCGGCGACTCGACCTCGAGGCGGAGGCGCGCCACGACCCGCTCGGCGGCCTTCTCCTCGAGTGCCGCCGCTCGCTCGATCGTTACCCCGCCGACACCCGGGTACTGGAGCGCGAACCAGCGCAGGATGCTCGCCTCGCGCCCCGCCTGCTCCGCGTCCTCCAGCGACGCGCCGTTGAGCCGGTTCGTGTCGAGCAGGAATGTCAGGTAGGGACGCGCGACGCGGTCGCCGGCGATCGCGAGGGCGAACGTGGAGAGCAGCTCGAGACCATCCTCGTCCACCGGAGCATTGACGAGCTTCCACGTGTCCTCGAGCGAGAGCCGCTTGCCGCGCTCGAACAGCCGCCGCTGGACCGCATCGAGCCGGAGCCGGATCGGCTGGAGCGACTCGACGGCGAGCCAGCTCTCGTGCGCCCACTCGCGCAGCGCGACCCGGTGCCACGCGGCAAGTGCGGCGTCGAGGTAGCGCGGATCGTCGATCCCGAGGTCGGACAGCCGGGGACGGATCCGCGCCTCGTCCACCGCGCGGTACCCGCGATGGCCGCCGGGGAGCTCGACGTGCGGCTCGAGGCCGGACTCGACGAGCTCGGCATCGGCCTCGCCCCAGCCGAGGCCGGCGAGCACCCCGACGTGACCGCGCTCGACGAGGCCGAAGCGTCCGGCCCGACCCGCGATCTGCGCGAGCTCCCAGGGCAGGAGCGGCCGTCGCGCCTCGCCGTCGAACTTCGTCGTCTCGGCGAACAGAAGCGTCTCGCACGGGAGGTTCACGCCGTGCCCGAGGACATCGGTCGCGACGCATACCTCCGCGGCCCCGGTGAGGAAGCGGTCGATCTCCTCGCGCCGGGAGGACAGCGGCATCGCACCGTAGAGCACCGCGACCTTGCCCGGATGCCGCCGGTTCACCTCGCCTGCGAGCGCGAGCACGGCACGGCGGCTGAACGCGACGACGACGGTGCCCGGCGTCAGCGACTGCAGCGTCCGCTCGCCGACGAAGTCCAGGGGCAGCTTTCGCTCGAAGACCTTGAGCTCGGCCTGCGGGAACGCTCGATCGACGAGCGGAAGAGCGTCGAGCGCGCCGAGCAGCAGGATCTGCCGGTACTCGCCGCCGAGCAGGAGGCGCGTCCACGCGGAGCCGCGCTCCTCGTCGTCCGCCCACTGCACCTCGTCGAGCACGAGCAGCTCGCCCGACTGCGGCGCCATCTCGACGGTCGAGGCGATGACCGGAGCGCGCTCGTTGATCCGCTCCTCGCCCGTGACGAGGCCGACCTTCTCCGCACCCATGCGCTCACCGAGACGGCGATGCGCCTCCTGGGCGAGCATTCGCAGCGGGCCGGCGTAAACGCCGCTGCCCGCCGCGGTGAGCTCCTCCAGAGCCGCGTACGTCTTCCCGGAGTTCGTCGGCCCCAGGTGCGCGACGACGCGCTCGGGCTCGACTACACGCGACGGGAGGGTGATCTCGATCCCGCGCTCGGCGCGCTTTGCAGCCTGCCCAGGCTTGCGCGCACGCTCCGAGCGGCTCGGGCGCTTCTGCCGTCCGCGATGTGGCCGACGCTGTCTCATCGGCCAACCGTAGCGGCGGCACCGGGCACGCCCGGTCTCCGCTTCAGACGCGGAGGAACTTGCGGAGCGTGAGCCCCGAGCCCAGCGCGCCGATCCCGAGCCCGACGAAGAGCAGGATCAGCGACGTCCACATGAAGGGCAGCGCCTGCACCTCGGCGCTCGAGCTGCTGTTGTCGGGGAGGATCGACGGGACGGCGAGCTCGCGCCCGAGGAATAGCAGGAAGATCGCCGCGATCGACCCGACGAGCCCTGTCAGAAGACCTTCGAGCATGAACGGCCCGCGCACGAACCAGTTGGTCGCGCCGACGAGCTTCATCACCTCGACCTCGCGTCGCCGGGCGAAGATCGAGAGCCGGATCGTGTTCGCGATGTCGATGGTCGAGGCGACGAGCAGGACGATGATCGCGATCAGGAAGACGATCTGGATCCCGCGGGCGAGGGCGAGGATGCGTTTCGAGACCTCCTTGCCCCAGGTCACCTCGTCGACCGCGGCGAGCTTCGCCTTCTTGATGCCGAGGGCGATCGCCTCGGTGTCCTCCCCCTTGCCGGGGACGATGTCGAAGGAGGCCGGCAGCGGGTTCGAGGCGAGGTTCGCGGTGAGCTCCGGCGAGCGCTTCTTCATGATCGCGAGCGCCTGCTCCTTCGTGATGAAGGTGACGGACTTCACGCGTGGATCGGACTCGATGAAGCTCCGCAGCTGGTTGACGTCCTTCGACGTCGCCGTGTCCTTCACGAACGTGTGGACCGCGAGCTCCTTCTTCTTCGAGTCCGACCAGGACACGAGCCACGTTCCGAGGCCGATGAAGACGCCGAGCAGGAACATGCCGACGAGGACTGTCACAACGGCGGCCAGCGTCGTCGACTTGTTCGCGCCGATCGAGCGGAACGCCTCGGACATGAGGAGCTTGAAGCGGGTCATTCCGAGCCGTACCCTCCGCGGCGCTCGTCGCGGACGAGCTTGCCGCCGTCGAGCGCGATCACGCGCTTCCGCATCTTGTCCACCATCTCCCGGTCGTGCGTGACCATGAGGATGGTCGTGCCGGTGCGGTTGATCTGGTAGAGCAGCTGCATGATCCCGACCGACGTGTCGGGGTCGAGGTTGCCGGTCGGCTCGTCGCAGACGAGGAGCGGCGGGTGGTTGACGAACGCGCGCGCGATCGAGACGCGCTGCTGCTCGCCCCCCGAGAGCTCCTCGGGACGAGATCCCATCTTGTGCGCCAGGCCCACCATGTTCAGCACCTCAGGCACCTTCTTGCGGATTTGCGTGCTCGACTCGCCCTGCACCCTGAGCGCGTAGCCGATGTTCTCCGAGGCGGTGCGGTTCGGCAGGAGCTTGAAGTCCTGGAACACGCAGCCGACGTTGCGGCGCAGGAGCGGCACCTTCGAGCGCTTGAGGCGCTGGAGATCGCGGCCGCCGACGACGATCCGTCCGTCGGTTGCGTCGAGCTCCTTGAGGATGAGCCGGACGACCGTCGACTTCCCGGAGCCCGACGCGCCGACCACGAAGACGAATTCGCCCTTGTCGATGGTGAACGAGACCTTGTCGAGAGCGACCACGCCCGGCTCGTACACCTTCCGGACGTCCTCGAAGACGATCATCGCGGAGCCGCCGGCGTCGCTCCGCGGCTCCTCCGGCGTTTCCGCAGGCTGGATCTCAGGCTCGGCGATCGCCGTCATCGGGGTGTCTGTCGCAAGGTGGGCATCCGGTACCGGGCGAGGGGGACTGCGGCCACAGGCTGCTCCGGCTCGTAGAAGGCAGGGATTCTACCGGACATTCCGGGCGTACCTCAGAGCACCTTGCCCGCCGCCCGGGCGAGCAGGTAGGCGTGCACGAAGCCGTCGATGCCGCCGTCCAGCACGGACTGCGTGTTCCCGACCTCGACGTCGGTTCGATGGTCCTTCACGAGCTGGTACGGGTGGAGCACGTACGAGCGAATTTGACTTCCGAATCCGATGTCCTGCGCAGCCCCCCGCTCCTTTGCCAGCTCGGCCTCGCGCTTCTCCTCCTCGAGCTCCGCGAGCCTCGACTTGAGCATGCGGAGAGCGGTCTGCTTGTTCGACGTCTGTGACCGCTCGTTCTGGCACTGGACGACGATCCCGGTCGGGAGGTGCGTGATCCGGACGGCCGAGTCGGTCTTGTTGACGTGCTGGCCGCCCGCACCGCTCGAGCGGTAGGTGTCGATGCGGAGATCGGCGTCGTCGATCTCGAGCGGCGCGTCGTCCGGGAGCAGCGGAGCGACGACCACCTGGGCGAACGCCGTGTGGCGCCGATGCGCGGCGTCGAAGGGCGACAGGCGCACGAGCCGGTGGACGCCGCGCTCTGCCTTGAGTGTCCCGTAGGCGTTCTCGCCTCGCACCGTCATCGAGGACGACTTGAGGCCGGCTTCCTCGCCTGGGCTCGCCTCGATCATGTCCCACTGGAAGCCGCGATCGGTTGCCCAGCGCTGGTACATGCGGAGGAGCATCTCGGCCCAGTCCTGCGCATCGGTGCCGCCGGTCCCGGCGTGGATCTCGAGCAGCGCGTCGCCTGCGTCGTACTCGCCCGTGAACAGGGCGTCCTCCTCGAGCCGCGCGAGCTCCTTCTCGAGCTGCGAGACGAGCTGCGCGATCTCCACCTCGTCCTCGCCGAGCTCGAGCAGCTCCTTCGAATCCTCGTACTCCCGCTGTAGCCGTTCGTACCGCTCGAGCTTGCGCGTGGCGCGCGAGTGCTCCGTCGAGATGCGGGTCGCGGCCGCTTGGTCGTCCCAGAACCCGGGGACGCCCATCGCCGCCTCGAGCTCCGATCGGCGGCGGGCTAGGGCGTCGGGGTCAAAGGTAATCACGGACCCAGGCGAGCTGGGTCCCGATCTCCTCGAGCCTTTCGTCGAGCGGCTTGCCGTCGGCCTCGGCCACGCGGCGATGGTAGCGGCGTCCGGGGTCAGACCCCGAGATCGCCCTCGCCGAGCAACGCGACTTGGCGTTCTGCTCTACCCGGCCCGACGGTTCCCCCGGTGCGAGAACGCCCGAGTTGGGTATATGGCTATCTCGTGCGCGCGTGGCGGACATGGACGACGAGGAGCTTCTCGCTCGAGGCCGAGCTCGCCATCGTCGCGGTCACGCTGCTCGCGTGGCATGCGATCCGGATACCCCTCGAGGGAGGCGTGGGCATCTCGGTCGAGCACGCGCGCGACGTTCTGCACCTCGAGGGCATCCTGTCGCTCGACTTCGAGTCGTCGCTCATCCGCCTGGTTGCCGACTCGGACGTGGAGACGGCTCTCCGCTGGTTGTACGCGAACATCCATCTCCCGGTCCTCTTCGCGTTCATCGCAGCGATGCGCTTGCTCGCACCGGACCGCTATCCCCTCCTGCGGACGACGTTCGTCGCGTCCTTCATCCCGGCCGCGCTCGTGATCGGCCTCTATCCGCTCGCGCCGCCGCGTTGGATGCCGGAGCTCGGGCTCGGCCACCCTCCTGCCCAGTCCGAGCTCGCCGGGTCGACCGCAACGCTCTTCCACAACGAGACCGCCGCAGCCGCCAGCCAGCACTTCGGGTTCGCGCTGTTCCTCGCCGTCGCGTCGATCTGGCTCTTCCCCCGCTCGCGCCTTGCCTGGGCGACGCTCGCGTACCCCGTGCTCGTCTTCGCTGTCGTCGTCGGGACCGGGAACCATTACCTCTTCGACTGCGTCGTCGGGACGCTGACGTTCGTCGTCGGCGCCTGGGTCGCGCGACTCGTCCACCACGGACACGTGGCGCAGATGATCAGCGCTCCCTCGGCGCCAGGAGCCGTGAGCATCGCGCTCGGCTACGGGCTCGTCGTCTGGGGCTTCGTCTCCTTCGATTTCACGTCGCCGCTCAGCCGGCACAACGCCTTCCCGGAGGCGATCGTCCTTGCCGCGGGCCTGGCTGCGATCCTCGCGCCTCGCCTCGCGGCGCGGGAGCCCGTCACCGAGAACGGCTAGCCAGCCTGCGGCGAACGACGTCGCGACCGAGGAGACAGGCGGCGAGCCAGGCGAGGCCGAAGCACCAGCCCGCGAGCACGTCCGTCACGTAGTGCACGTTCAGCGCGATCCGGGAGAGACCGGACGCGACAGCGAGAGCGCCCGCCGTGCCCCACACCGCGGCTCTGGCGCGCGGGGACGCGAGCCGCTCGGAGACCAGGACCGCCGCGGCGCCGAACGCGGCAACGCCTCCCCCGGCATGGCCGCTCGGAAATGCGAACGACTCCGGAAGCGGTACCGCGGGGCCTGCGGTCGGTCGCGGGCGCTCGACGACCTCCTTGAGCTGGGCGACCACGAGCTGCGACCCCACG
The DNA here is from genome assembly GCA_963815895.1 of uncultured Actinomycetes bacterium. GTDB lineage: Bacteria > Actinomycetota > Thermoleophilia > Gaiellales > Gaiellaceae > GMQP-bins7. The sequence continues at coordinate 734,013 of CAWFIP010000003.1, forward strand.
AACGCGGCGAGGAGGAACGCGAGATCGATCCAGGATCGCTCTCGCACCAGGAGCGCCGTCAGCAGGGCGCCGAGGATGAGGAGCCCGGTCGTCCCCCCGAGCCACGAGACGGAGCGCGCCACTGACTCGACCCAGTCCGGCATGTTCTCGGCGATCCACTCCGAGACCTCACGGTCGATCGTGGCGAGCGGGTCATGCGGGTACGCGAGCCAGAGGGCGACGAACCCCGCGAGTGCGACGAGGAGGAGGTAAAGAGTGCGCGTCAGGCGCCGTGGCAGCGCTTGTACTTCTTGCCCGAGCCGCACCAGCACGGATCGTTCCGGCCGATGTCCCTGTGCTCGTTGACCGCCGTCGGCTGGACGTCGAGTGGCGTGGTCGGGCGCGGCGCGACGGCGGTTGCGGCGCTGGTGCCGGCGGCGGCGATCGCGTCTGCCCCGGCCGACGTCTCGTGCTCGTAGTGGAGCTCTCCGCCCCGTTCCTCCATGGGCTCCAGCGCCGGCTGCTCGATCTGCACCGCGACGTGGAAGAGGCTGAAGACGACATCGTGGCGGATCGTCGCCCCGAGCTCCTCGAACATGATGTGCCCCTCGCCGCGGTACTCGACGAGCGGGTCCTTCTGCGCGAACGCACGCAGGTGGACGCCCTCGCGCAGGTAGTCCATCGACTCGAGGTGGTCTCGCCACCGCGTGTCCACGACCTGGAGGATCACGTAGCGCTCGATGTCGCGAAGAAGCTCGGACCCGAGCTCCTCCTCTCGCTGCGCATACGCGTCCTGTGCGTCGCCGACGAACTCCTCGACGAGCGCTTCGCGGTCGGTCGTGCTCACGCCTTCCTCGGCTAGCTCCTCGATCGTGATGTCCGTTCCGTACAGCGACTGCATGTGCGCGATGAGCCCGGGGAGATTCCACTCCTCGGTGAAGTCCGCGTCCGTGAACTGCCGTACGCCCGCCTCGACCGCGTCCTCGATCCAGCCCTTGACCTCCTCCGACAGGTCATCGCCCTCGAGCACGCGGCGGCGCTGCTCGTAGATGACCATGCGCTGCATGTTCATGACGTCGTCGTACTTGAGGACGTTCTTGCGCGCGACGAAGTTCTGCTCCTCGACCTTCTTCTGCGCGTTCTCGATCTGCTTCGAGAGGATCCCGGCCTCCATGGGCTGGTCGTCCGGAATCTTGAAGCGGTTCATGATGTTGTGAATCCGGTCGCCGGCGAAGAGGCGCACGAGGTCGTCCTGCCCGGAGAGGTAGAAGCGCGTCTCGCCGGGATCGCCCTGGCGGCCCGAGCGGCCGCGGAGCTGGTTGTCGATGCGGCGTGCCTCGTGACGCTCGGTGCCGAGCACGTAGAGGCCGCCGAGCTCGCGCACGCCGTCGCCGAGCTTGATGTCGACGCCGCGGCCCGCCATGTTGGTCGCGATCGTGACCGCGCCAGGCTGGCCCGCGTCCTTGATGATCTCGCCCTCGCGCTCGTGCTCCTTCGCGTTCAGGACGTTGTGCGGGATCCCCCTCCGCTGCAGAACCTGCGAGAGGAACTCGGACGTCTCGACCGCGATGGTCCCGACGAGCACCGGCTGGCCGGCCTCGTGGCGCTCGACGATGTCCTCGAGCGCGGCGGCGAACTTCGCGTCGGGCGTCTTGAAGATGAGGTCGTTCTGGTCCTGGCGCGCGACCGGCACGTTGGTCGGGATCTCGACGACGTGGAGGTCGTAGATCTCGACGAACTCCTTCTCCTCGGTCTTCGCCGTGCCGGTCATGCCGGCGAGCTTCTCGTAGAGGCGGAAGTAGTTCTGGAGCGTGATCGTCGCGAGCGTCACGTTCTCCTCGCGGATGCGCATGCCTTCCTTGGCCTCGATCGCCTGGTGCAGGCCCTCGCTCCAGCGCCGTCCTTCCATGATCCGGCCCGTGAACTCGTCGACGATCTTGACCTCGCCGTCCTGGATCACGTAGTCGACGTCGCGCTTGTAGAGCGACTCGGCCTTGAGCGCCTGTGTCAGGTGGTTGACGAGGAGCACATGGTGCGGGTCGTAGAGGTTGTCGATCCCGAGCGACCGCTCGAATGCCTCGATCGCGGCCTGTGCAGGTGAGACCGTCTTGAACTTCTCGTCGTACAGGTAGTCGGCGCCGGAGAGCTCGGTCTCGTCCTCGCCCTTCGCCGACTTGCGCGTCGCAGGCTGACCCTCGAGCGTTCGCGCGACCTTCGCGAACTGGACGTAGGTCGCGGCCGCGGTCTCCGGCTCGCCGGAGATGATGAGCGGCGTCCGCGCCTCGTCGACGAGGATCGAGTCGACCTCGTCCACGATGGCGTAGGAGTGGCTCCGCTGCACGGTGCCCTCGAGCGAGACGGCCATGTTGTCGCGCAGGTAGTCGAAGCCGTACTCGGAGTTCGTCCCGTACGTCACGTCGCACCCGTAGGCGACGCGGCGCTCCGCGAACGGCATCTGGGCCTGGATGAAGCCGACGGTCGTGCCCAGCTTCTCGTAGACCGGCCGCGTCCACTCGGCGTCGCGCTTCGCGAGGTAGTCGTTGACCGTGACGAGATGCACGCCGCGTTCCGTGAGCGCGTTCAGATACAGCGGCTGGACCGCGACGAACGTCTTGCCCTCGCCGGTCTTCATCTCGGCGATGTCGCCCTCGTGCAACGCAATCCCGCCCATCAGCTGCACGTCGAAGAGCCTGACCCCGATCGTGCGCCTGAACGCCTCACGCACGGCCGCGTACGCCTCGAAGAGGACGTCCTCGAGCGTCTCTCCGTTCGCAAGCCGCTCCTTGAACTCGACCGTCTTCGCCGCGAGTTGCTCGTCCGTGAGCGCCTCGAACTCGGGCTCGAGCGTGCCGATGTAGGCGGCGCTGTCCTTGAGGCGCTTGAGGCGACGCCCTTCGCCCATGCGAAGGACCTTCTCGAAGCGGCCGCCGATGGTCTCGGAGGGCATCGGGAGTAGGGTACCGGCCTCTAGAGGGGCAGGACGAGGATCTCCCAGAGGTCGTCCGCGAGCCGGTGCGCCCTTGCCGAGTACGGCCCGCGGCCCCGGGTCGAGGCGATCCGTTCGAGCGCGTCGGCCTGTGCGGGGTCGGCCGGCAGGGTGTCGATGGTGAGCGCGAGCGTCGAGCCGTCCCAGGTCAGCTCGAGCTCACCGCCGCGCGGGCTCGGGGCCAGCGCGGCGACCTCGATGGACACCGCGCCGACTGCCCAGAGCGCCTCGCGCCGGACCGCGACGGCACGATACGGAGGATCGATCGCGCCCACGAGCGCGGCTGCCAGCGGGCTCGGTTCGACCCGGTTCTCGCCCTCGACGACGAGTCGCCCGTCCGGGAGCGCGACGAACTCCGCCTCGTCGCCCGGCATCCCGGGCGCGGCCACGGTCACGACGGCGTCCCACTCGCGCGGCCGCGCGATGCCGGTGATCCCCGCTTCGAGCCAGTGCTGGCCCGGGTCGACCGGCACTAGGCGGCTGCTTCGTCCTCGCCGGTCGGCGATTCTTCCTCCGACTCGTCCGGCGGGACCGGTTGCGCGGCTTCGGCCTCCTTGTGCCGCGACGCCTGGCGCCGGAGCTCGTGCGTCCGCTTGTCGCGGTAGCGCTCGATCTGGCGCTCGAGCTTGTCCACGAGCTGGTCGATCGCCGCCTCGAACGACGTCGCCGACTCGCGGGCGACGATCGTCGGCCCTTTCGTGTACACGATCGCCTCCGCCGAGTGGTCGTCGGCGATCGACGGGTTGTGCTCCTGAGAGAACGTCACCTCGACGAGCGTGAGGTCGTGGAGCCGCTTGTCGAGCTTCGAGAGCCGCTTCTCCGCATAGGCGCGCGTGGAGGTCGGAAGGTGACCGTGATGAGCCTTGACCTGGAGTCGCATTGCCTCTCCTTCCCGGTTGCTACGGGAGACGATGCCCTCGACTGCAATCTAACGAACCGCTCTCGCGAGCGTCACCACCTCGACCCGGGCTGCACCCGCCTTGCGGAGTGCCGAGGCGCAGGCATCCGCGGTCGCTCCCGAGGTGTAGACGTCGTCGACGAGGCAGACCGCGCGCGGCGACGCGCGGATAGCAACCACCGAGCCGCGCACGTTGCGGCGCCGCTCTGCGAGCGCAAGGCCCCGCTGGCGCGGCTGGCTCCTCGCACGCCGGAGGAGATCGTGGACCGGAAGCTCCCAGGTCTCGCCCAGTGCCCGAGCGAGCCGTCGAGGACCAACGTCGCCGCGCTTCCACGCGCGCTCCGGGTCACCGGGCACGTAGCTCAGCGCAGTCACGGCGTCGGGCCGGACGACGACGTCGGCGACGATCGAGGCCGCGACCTCCGCGAGCCGGCGCCGGCCGTGCTCCTTCCATTCGCTCACGAGCCGCCGGGCGCGCTCGTCGTAGACCACCGCCGCGCGGGCGCCCGCGAACGCGAGCCGCCTGCCCGCGCACTCCGCGCAGCGGCGGACCGGCCACGGCCCGGGAGAGCCGCACCGCTCGCAGAGCGGCTCGCGAAGCCGCACGAGCGCGGATCGGCACGCGGCGCACAGTGCGTCGCCCGAGCGCTCGCACACGGCGCAGCGTTCCGGTAGCAGCACGCCCAGCATGCTGGGCAGTGTCTGTGGCTAGTCGCTACGGCTCTGCGAAAAGATCGCGTCGGCTTCCCGCAACGTCTCGGTCGAGCCGATGTCGTACCACTCGCCGGGGAGCTGCCAGGTGTACACGGGCGTCCGGGAGTGGAGCCACTCCGGGAGCCGGCCCGGCTGGTCGGGGTTGTTGCCCTCCGCGAGGTACTGCCGGATGAGCGGGAGCGCCTTGCGCGGGTAGTAGTAGAGGGCGATCCCGGCGAGCGTCGTCCGCGCGTTCTCCGGCTTCTCCTCCATGAAGGTCACGCGGCCCTGCTCGTCGACCTCGACCTGGTTGTACTCGCGCATCAGCGAGACGTCGCCGACGTCGTGGATCGCGAGCACGGGAGCGTCGACCTCCTGCCCGTAGGCCCCAAAGCCCGAGATGTCGTCGCCGAAGATGTTGTCGCCCGCCACGACCACGAGGTCGTCGTCGACGCCGAGCTCGTCGATGACGAAGGCGATGTCCCCGATCGCACCCAGCCGATCGTCGTTCGACGTCGTGCCGTCGCTCAGGACGCGAACGCCGGGCTTGTCAGTCGCCCACTCCTCGAAGTGAGGAGTGAACTTCGCGTTCGTGACGACGATCGTCTCGTCCACGCCCATCACGTCGAGCCGCTCGAGGAGGCGGTCGAGCATCGGGCGGCCTCCGACCTCGAGCAGCGCTTTCGGCCGGTCGAGCGTGAGTGGGTACAGCCGGGTCGCGTAGCCGGCCGCGAGGACGAGGGCTTTCATGCGTGGACCACCGTCGGGAGGGATTCCTCGTACGGCGCTCGATGAATCCCCTCCTCCGTGAGGATCGCAGACACGAGCGCGGCGGGCGTGACGTCGAAGGCCGGGTTCAGCGCGGGGAAGCGCGCGTTGACCTCCGTCGGGTCCCGGTACTCGATCGGGATGTCGGCGCCCGTGGCCGTCTCCGGGTCGACCGTCGTCGTCGGAGCCACGACGTAGAACGGCACGTCGTGATGACTCGCGATGAGCGCGAGCGGATACGTCCCGATCTTGTTCGCAGTGTCGCCGTTGGCGGCGATCCGGTCGGCGCCCGTGAAGACGCAGTCGACCTCACCCGCAGCCACGAGCGAACCCGCCGCGGAGTCGGCAATCACGGCGAACGGGATCCCGAGCGACTCGAGCTCCCAGGCGGTGAGCCGCGATCCCTGCAGGAGCGGGCGCGTCTCGTCGACCCAGACGTGCGCGACGAGGCCTTCCTCCCATGCGGCACGGATCGCGCCTAGCGCGCTCCCATACCCGCCGGTCGCCAGACCGCCCGTATTGCAGTGCGTCAGGACGCGCGAGCCTTGGGCGACGAGACCGGCCGCGTGCGCCCCCATGCGGCGACAGCGATCGACCTCATCCGCGTGGATCGCGCGCGCACGCTCCGGTGTCGGGTCGTCGCGCATCCGGTCGAGCGCCCAGCGCAGGTTCACGGCCGTCGGCCGAGCGGAGGCGAGCGTCTCGTATGCCACGTCGAGATCCTCGCCCCGCTCGGCCGCCAGCGCGTACCCGTATGCAGCCGCCACCCCGATCGCCGGTGCTCCCCGTATAGCCAGCGCCCGGATCGCCGCGGCGACGTCTGCTGCGTTCTCGAGCCGGAGCTCGACCTCCTTCTCGGGAAGCCGCCGCTGGTCGAGCAGCACGACGGCGCCCGGCTCCAGCCGGACGACCCGCTCGGGCTCGAGGTTCGCGGCTATTCCGTGCCCTCGTCCCACGACGCGAGGTACTTCGCCTGCTCCTCCGTCAGCTGGTCGATGGAGATCCCCATCGTCGCGAGCTTCAGGCGGGCGATCTCGTCGTCGATCTCACGCGGGACGTCGTAGACCTTGCGCTCGAGCGTTGCGCCGTTCGACACGATCCACTCGGCGGAAAGCGCCTGGTTCGCGAACGACATGTCCATGACCGTCGCAGGATGACCCTCGGCGGCGGCGAGGTTGATGAGGCGACCGTCGCCGAGGAGGTAGAGCCGCCGACCGTCGGCGAGCGTGAACTCGTCGACGAACTCGCGCGCCGGGCGGGTCTCGACCGCAAGGTCGCGGAGCGCCGGGATCTCGATCTCCACGTTGAAGTGGCCCGTGTTGGCGAGGATCGCACCGTCCTTCATCCGCTCCATGTGCGCCCTGGTGATCACACCCTTGTCGCCCGTCGCGGTGCAGAAGATGTCGCCCACTGCAGCGGCCTGGTCCATGGGCATGACCTCGTAGCCGTCCATCGCCGCTTCCAGCGCGCGCGTCGACTCGACCTCGGTGACGATCACGTGTGCGCCCATCCCCCGGGCCCGCAACGCGACGCCTCGCCCGACCCAGCCGTAGCCGGCGACGACGAATCGCCGCCCCGCGAGGAGGACGTTCGTCGCCCGGATGATGCCGTCGATCGTCGACTGACCGGTGCCGTAGCGGTTGTCGAACAGGTGCTTCGTGCGCGCCTCGTTGACCGCGATCACGGGGAATCCGAGCTTGCCCTCGCGCTCGAGCGCCTTGAGGCGGATCACGCCGGTCGTCGTCTCCTCCGTGCCCGCGATGACGTCTCCGAGTTGCTCACGGCGATGCGAGTGGAGCACGCCGATGACGTCGGCGCCGTCGTCCATCGTCAGATGCGGTCGATGGTCGACGGCCGCCTCGATGTGACGGTAGTACGAGTCGTTGTCCTCGCCCTTGATCGCGAAGACCGCGATGCCGTACTCCTCGACGAGCGCCGCGGCCACGTCGTCCTGCGTGGACAACGGGTTCGAGGCGCAGAGCACGACGTCGGCGCCGCCGGCCTTCAGGGTGCGCGCGAGGTTCGCCGTCTCCGTCGTCACGTGGAGACAGGCCGAGACGCGCTGCCCGGCAAGGGGCTGCTCGCGCTCGAACCGCTCACGGATGGCCGCCAGCACCGGCATCTGCCGGTCGGCCCAGTCGATCCGGCGCACGCCCTCGGGGGTTAGCGCCAGGTCCTTCACGTCGTATCGCTTCGTCGTCGCCATCGATCCTCTCTTCTCGGTGTCCGTCGTCGTGTTCAGGCGGCCTCATGGGCCGCGAGCAGTCGTTCGTGCTTGCGCTGCTCCCACTCGACCCAGGCAGGCGTGTCGTGCTCGCCGTCGGAGCTCGTCCCCGCCAGCCATGTCTCGACGGCCGCGCGGAGGTCGGGCTCGCGGCGAAGCCGAACGGCGAATGCGAGCTCACCGAGCTCGACGCCGAAGCCCTGCCGCAGGTCTGTGAGCGTGCGCAGCTGGTTCAGCTCGAGGACGCCGTAGCTTCGGTAGCCGGCCTCGGTCCTGGTCGGGACGACGAGGCCCTCGTGCTCGAGATAGCGCAGCATGCGAGGCGACCACCCCGTGCGTCGGCTGGCCTCGCCGATCGTGATCGCATCCCCCACCCGCACAACCCTACCACAGTCGTGTGAGGGTACTTCTCAGCGCCCGAGCGGCGGCCGCGGCGCGGCACCGGCGTCGAGTGGATGATCGAGGTCGTCGTGAGACCGTGCGGCGTAGAAGCGGTCGAGGATCGTCCTCGAGCTCGTCGATCGAGCGGAGGTGAAGGCGCAGCAGGTAGCAGTCCTCGCCGGTGATGCGGTGCGCACTCGGCGACCTCCGGCGTCTCGCGCGCGATCTCCGGGATCCGCTGCGAGCTGACCCGGAGACGGGCGAATGCGCGACGACCGCGGCGATCGGGAAGCCGAGCGCGGCCGGGTCGAGCTCCGCGTGGTAGCCCCTGATCGCCCCTGCGCGCTCGAGGCGCTGAACGCGCTCGCCGACAGCCGGGGCCGAGAGACCGATCCTGCGTCCGAGCTCGGCGAGCCGCGATCCGTCCGTCGCCCTGAAGCTCGCCGAGTATGCGTAGGTTGACGTCGTCGAAGAGGTTCGCTTCGAAGGCACGCGCATCTCTCGTCCGAGCTTTACGAGGCAATCTCCCTCCAACTCCGTCGATTCGCCACTTCCACTATGGCACGCGGGCGTCGACCATGTCGACGATGGCGCGTCGCAGCACTAGTCGGCACTCGCGCGGACGCTGTCGCGCGCGTTCGCGTGACCGCGCCGCCGCAGCTCGTACTTCGTCGGCAGCGCCGTCTTCCACTACCTCGGGCCGGCGTTCGCGGTGCTCCTGTTCGCCCGCGTCGAGCCGCTCGGAGTGGCCTGGCTCCGGATCGCGAGCGCGGCCGCGATCTTCGCGCTCTGGCGGCGACCGTGGCGCGCGTTCTCGGCGGTCGGAGCGCGCCGACCCGGAGAACCGTGGTCGGGCTCGCGTTCGTCTTCGCGGCGATGAACGTCGCTTCTACATCGCGATCGACCGGCTGCCGCTCGGGACGGTCGCGGCGATCGAGTTCCTCGCCCGTCATCGTGCTCGCGGCAGCTCGGTGCCCGGACGCGGCCGGAACGCGTCCGCGCTCGCGCTCGCCGTCGCGGGCGTCTACCTGCTCACCGAACGTGCAGCTCGAAGGCGAGCCCGTCGGGCTCGCCTTCGCCTTCGCGAATGCTGCGCTGTTCGCCGTCTACATCGTGCTCGCGCACCGGCTCGCGCGAAGTCGCGGTCATCGGACGACTCGACGGCCTCGCGGCCGCAATCGCTCGTCGCGGCGATCGTCGTGACGCCCATCGCCGGCTCGGAGCGCCGCACCCGGCGCTCGCGGATCCCGTCGACGGCTCGGCGCGGCATCGGCGTCGGACTCGCGTCGTCGGTGATCCCGTACGTGTTCGACCAGCTCGCGATGGCGCGACTCTGCGCCGCGCGACGTACTCGCTCATGGTCTCACTGCTGCCGGCGACGGCGACGGTCGATCGGCGTCGTCGTGCTCGCCGCAGATCCCGACTGCGCTCGAGATCGCCGGTGTCGCGCTCGTCGTGGCGGCGATGGCGGTGCATCGCGAGGCCCGACCCTGATCGGGCCGGACATCTCCTAGGGAGCGCTCGTACCCTCGCGGCCGTAAGCGTCGTCGACGCGGACGACGTCTTCGAGCTCGGGCGTCGAGACCTCGACCACGAGGGTGTCCTCGAGCGCGGAGAGCCGGTGGACGGTGCCCGGCCGGAAGCGGAACGTGTCGCCAGGCGCGACCTCCGTCATCTCGAGGTCGCCGTCGACCTCGCCCAGCTCGAGCTTCGCGCGGCCGTCCCGGACGAGCCACGACTCGTCCTTCCGCTCGTGGTACTGGAGGCTGAGCGACTCGCCCGCGCGGACGAAGAGGAGCTTGCCGACATAGTCGTCGGTCTCCGCCCAGACGAGCTCCCATCCCCACGGCTTGTCCACCCGCCGCGGGCTGGTCTCGTGCGGGCTGCGGGGCGCGGTCATGTGAACCGCAGCGCGAGGTCCGGAATGCGCTGGTCGGCGCCGATCCTGAGCCCGTGATCGATCGCGTTGCCGCGTCCGAGCTTCGCGCCCGGGCCGATGACGCCGAGATTCCTGACCTCGCAGCCGGGGCCGAGCTCCGCGTCGTCGCCGACGATCGAGCCGACGACTGCGGTCGCCGCACCGATCTTCACGCGTGCGCCGATGACGGTGCTCTCCACGAGCGCGCCGCGCGCAAGGTGTGCGCCGGCGCCGACGACGGCGAGGCTGCCGGCCCTGGCGCCGTCCTCGACGACTGCTCCCGGGCCGACGTAGACGGGCGGTACGAGCCGCGCTCCGGGGTGCACCTGCGCGCTCCCGTCCACGAGCATGAAGTCGGGGCCGAGCGCGTCACCGGTCTCCGTCGCGAACGACCGCTCGAGGACATCGCGGTGTGCCTGGAGGTAGGCCTCGGGAGTCCCGACGTCGAGCCAGTACCCGTCGAGCGCAAGCCCGTAGACGCTGCCTTCCTCGGCGAGTCGCGGGAACACGTCGCGCTCGATGGAGACGGCGCGATCCGCCGGAATCAGCGAGAGCACCTCCGGCTCGAGGACGTAGACGCCCGCGTTGATGAGATTGGTGTCGATCTCCTCCGGGCGGGGCTTCTCCAGGAAGGTCGAGACGCGCCCGTCCGAGGCGAGCCGCACCAGGCCGTAGCGGCTCGGATCGGCAACGGGCGTCAGCAGGATCGTGGCCTTCGCACCGGTCTCGCGATGGAACCGGACGATCTCCCCGAGGTCCGCGTCGCGGAGCGAGTCGCCGTTCAGCGCGAAGAAGGTCTCGTCCATTCCCTCGGCGGCGAACGCGATCCCGCCCGCGGTCCCGAGCGGCTCCTCCTCGACGCGGTACTCGAGATCGAGATCGCCGTAGGCGGAGCCGAAGTGCGCCTTGATCTGCGTCGGCAGGTACCCACACGAGACGATGCCGCGCCGCACCCCGTGCCGGCGGAGATGCTCGAACGTGAACGCGAGCAACGGCCGGTCGACGAGCGGGAGCATGTCCTTGCGGATGCGCTCCGTCAGCGGTCGGAGGCGCGTCCCCTGGCCGCCGACGAGGATGACCGCCGGGAGGCTCATGCGCTGCTCCTTGGCGCATGAGCGGGGAAGGGCGTGGGGAACCGGGAGGTTCCCCACGTTCTCAAGAAGAAGGGGGCTGATGGGGGAAACATGGTTTCCCCCATCAACGCGAGCCGAAGGCGAGCGTTGCTCACTCCGAGGCCCGCCCGATCCCCTCGTACACGAAGCCGAGCCCGCGCAGGCTCTCGGGGTCGAGCATGTTCCGGCCGTCCACGAGCACGCGGTTCCGCATGCGGTTCCCTGCCTCGGCCCAGTCGAGCTCGGCGAGCTCGGGCCACTCGGTCACGATCACGGCCGCGTCGGATGCGTCGAGCGCCTCGAGCGCCGAATCGGCAATGACGACGCCGTCGAGTTGTGCATGCCCGTCGGCGATCGGGTCCCAGGCGCTGACCTCGGCGCCCTCGGCAAGCAGTCTCGCCGCGAGCACGAGGCTCGGAGCCTCGCGCATGTCGTCCGTCCCGGGCTTGAACGCGAGCCCGAGGATCGCGACCTTCTTGCCTCGGAGAGAGCCGAGATGGCCCTCCAGCTTCCCGACGACGCGCCGCTTCTGGAGCTCGTTGACCTCGATGACCGCGTTCAGCAGCTGGAAGCTATAGCCGGAGTTGGCTGCCAGCTGCTTCAGGGCGAGCGAGTCCTTCGGGAAGCACGAGCCGCCGTAGCCGATCCCGGCACGGAGGAAGGACGGCCCGATCCGGCGATCGAGCCCGATTCCCTCGGCGACCGTGAGGACGTCCGCTCCGGTCGCCTCGCACACGTTCGCGATCTCATTGATGAACGAGATGCGAGTCACGAGCGCGGCGTTCGCTGCGAGCTTGATCATCTCCGCCGACGCGACGTCGGCGCGCACGACGGGCGCGTCGATGCCGGCGTGCAGCTGCTCGACGACATCGGCGTCTGTTGACTCGAAGGCGCCGATCACGATGCGGTCCGGGTTCATGAAGTCGCGGACGGCCGTGCCCTCCGCCGTGAACTCGGGGTTCGAGACGTAGCCGACGTTCTCGAGCCCGCGCTCGTCGAGGCGGTGCCGAACCGTCCTCCCCGTGCCCACCGGCACCGTGCTCTTCATCGCCAGGACGATGCGTCGATCGAGCTCCGGCAGCTCGTCGACGACCGTCCAGACGGCCGCCAGGTCGGCGTCGCCCGACGGCGTCGGCGGCGTGCCTACCGCGACGAAGACGACGTCGACCTCCTCGAGCGCCTCCTCGACCGAGGTGGTGAAGGTCAGCCGCTCGCGGTTGCGCTCGAGGAGCTCGGCGAGCCCCTCCTCGTGGATCGGGACGCTCCCGGCGCGAAGCGCGCCGATCTTCTCCTCGGCGATGTCGCGCACGACGACTTCGTGGCCGAGGTCGGCGAAGCAGGCGCCGGTCACGAGGCCGACGTAGCCGGCACCGAAGACCGCGATCCGCATGCGGCTAGCGCACCCTTCCGAGCGGCCGCAAGCCTTTCGCGATAGCGATCATCGTCTCGTTCGAGAGGCGGTCGAGAAGCGTGTTGACCACCCAGTAGCGCCCCTTCGACGTGTTCAGGACGACCATGTGGAGCTTCGGGCCGTTGTAGTACAGGTCGTAGACCCGCTTTCCGATGCGGCGCGTGAGGCTCTTGTCGCTCAGGACGGGCGCGTCTTCCCAGTCTGTCATCTGGACGCCCCAGTACTCGTTCGAGGCAGTGCGGTAGACGAGCCGGAGCGCCTTGTGCTTGTGGTCGTCGTCGATCCAGTACAGCCGCACGGGCTCGTCGTCGTCCGTCCAGGAGCTCTGCTCGATCACGGTCGGGACCATGAGGGGGAAGCGGACGCGCTTCCGCCGCTCGCGCAGCAGGTCGCGCGCGGCGCTCGCTCCGGACACGACGTTCGGCTTCTCGCGCTTCGGCGTCTGGTCGATCGGGGCGGACGCGAGCGTCTCGTGAAAGGTCTGCCCGACGACGATCGTGAGCATCGCCCCATTCGCGAGCGGTGCGATGTCGGTCGGCAGCCGCTTCACCTCGGCGGAGCCGAAGAGATTCCCTACCTTCGCCGCCGCCTCCTGTGCCCCGCGCACCGACGGGCGGAAGTAGACCTGCGTCCGGAAGTAGGTGAAGGAAGGAGCGTTCGCCGGCAGGCCGTTCGGCGGGGTCAGGATCTGATACCCGCGGTCGTCGAGCTGGGCGCCCGCGCTCGTGGCGGATCCGGTGCGGCCGTTGCCGTTGAGGACGGTGATCGTCGTGTCGCGCGCAGCAGGCGCCGTCCGCTTCAGCTTGCGGCCGAGCGCGACGGCAGTCGCCTTCTCCGAGGACTGGACGTCCGGGTGGGTGAAGGTCTGGACGGCGCGCGTGATGTTCGAGGAGTCCGTGGTCAGATCGGTGAAGCCCTCGAGCCCCTCGATGCGCGTCTGGAAGACGTGCCCGCGCGCAAGGCCGTATGCGAAGAAGGCGTACGAGAGGACCGTCTTCCCGGAGACGTCACTGCCGCCTCCCTGCGCCACCTCGACGTTCTTCGTGATCGCATGAACGATCTTCGGCAGCGCCGTCGGGCCGAAGCTGTCCTGGATCTGCCCCTTGATCGCCTTCACGAACTGCTGCTGACGGGCGACCCGGTAGAGATCGGAGTCCGTATGCCGGAAGCGCGCGTAGGCGAGCGCCTGGCGACCGGTCAGGTTCTGGTACCCGGGTCTGAGGTCGATCCTGGCGTAGCCGGACGGGCCGCTGCGGTCGTTGAAGTAGCGCCGGTCGACGTCGAGCCACGCGCCACCGAGCCGGTCGACGATGTCGATGAACCCGAGAAAGTCGACGGTGATCAGGTAGTTGATGTCGAGGTTGGTGAGGTTCTTGACCGTCTGCAGGGACCCACGTGGCCCGCATGTCGCGTAGGCGTGCGCGATCTTGTCGAAGTACGGCGTCCGGCCCGGGCAGTGGACCTCGACCCGCATGTCGCGCGGGAAGGAGAGCAGCGAGATCGAGTCGGTCTGCGGGTCGGCGCGGAGGAGCATGAGCGTGTCCGAGCGCGACGCGGCTCCCTTGCCCTCGGCGACACGGTGGTCGGAGCCGATGACGAGCGCGACGGCCGGCTGCCCGGGGAGCGGGATGTCGAGCTGCTTCGCGGCCTTCTTCACGGCCGGGGTCTTCGCCGCGACGGCGGCGACTGACTCGTGGAAGTAGAGGTATGCGCCGCCCGCGGAGCCGACCATGAACACGAGCGCGACGATGCCGAGCCAGGAGAGGACGCGGGCGACCCGGCCCATGCGGGACCGGGTGTGGGCCTCCTGCCGGTACAGGGAGACGGGCGACGTGGCGCCGGGCGGAAGCACCGGCTTCCCGTTGCCGTTCGGCGCCGCGCGCCCGAGGCCTCTCTTCAGGGTCGTACGCACAGAAAGTTTTCGCTAGCGGGCAAGCGCCCGCCATGGGCGCCAGCACCGGAGGATACCTGCCGTCCCGGCCGGGCAGCCCCGACCACACGGCTCCGCAGGTTGGCTCCTGGTTACGAGCGCTTCCGGCAGATGGAGACGGCCGCGGCCCGCGCAGCGAGGCGCTGGCGGCTTCCCTCTTCCTCGATCGACCTTCTGATCGTCCGCGCCATCAAGGCCTGGCCGTCCGGGTCGAGATGGATCGCGTCGTACGTGATGCCCGGCCGGTTCGAGACGCTCGCCCAGTCGGCGAGGACGACATCGGCATTCCGCTTGTCGAGCAGCCGCAGCCGCTCGTTCACGTACGGGAAGTACCACGAGTACTTGTCGAACTGCCACCTCGCGCTCGACGGGACGACGCTTCGGCGGGAATTGCGAAGCGTGACCCACACGATCTGCTCGGCTCCCTGGCGCCGGAGCGTCCCCACCAGCCTCGTCGTGTTGCGATCGAACTCCTCCGCCCAGTGCCGGTAGTTCTTGCGATCGCGCTCCCAGAGTGAGTTGTAGCCCACCCCTACGATCGCGAGCGGCGCGATGCGCGTGCCCGCCAGCCGGATCTCCTCCTCGAGCTTCGGCACCATCACCGCGGCCCGTCCCAGCACGTCCACGTGCCAGCCGCGGAGGTTGCCCTTCACGCTCTGGACGCCTCCGAGCAGCACCGAGTCGACGAGCAGGGACGCGCGCCTCCCCGCGAGCCAGCTCGGCGAGGCGATGTGGATGCCCGCGATGCACTCCTCGGCCGACGCCTGGCTCGGATTTTGGCGCGTCTGCGCGACAGCGATGCCGGCGGCGATCAGCGCGCACGCGACGACGACGAGGGCTACGAACCGTCGACGCCGAACCGCTCGTCTCCGCGCGCGCATGCGTCCGTCACGGTCCACCGGCGCGGTCGCGCTCACGTCAGGCTCCCTGGCGAAGCGCGGGCACGACCGCGTCCAGCGCGTCCGCGAGAAACGCGATCTCGTCGGGCGTCCCGGCCGTGATCCGGAGCGCCCCGGGCGCGCCGAACGAGCCGAGCGGCCGGACGATGACGCCGCGGTGCAGAAGCGCATCGTTCAGCGCCGCCGCGTCGTCGACCTCGACGAAGACGAAGTTCGCAACCGCCGGCTCGGCCATGTCGAGCCCCGCGCTGCGCACCGCGCTCGTGAGCAGCGTCATTGCTTCCTGGTTGGCCGTCCGCCGCCGGGCGATCTCGTCCGTGTCGCCGATGCTCGCGAGAGCCGCCTCCTGTGCGACGGAGGTCACGTCGAACGCGCGTCGCACCTTCGTGATCGACGACACGACGTCCTCCGACCCGACGCCGTAGCCGACACGAAGCGCCGCGAGGCCGTAGATCTTGGAGAACGTGCGCAGGACGAGCACGCGCCGGCCCGCCTTCGCGTACTCCTCGACCACGTCCGGATAATCGGGATCGTCGATGTACTCGAAGTACGCCTGGTCGACGACCGTCAGGACGTGCGGTGGGACGGCGTCGAAGTACGCGTCGAGCTCCGCACGCGTCGTGGTCGTCCCCGTCGGGTTGTTCGGGGCGGAGACGAACACGAGCTTCGTTCGCGGGGTGATCGCGTCGACGATCGCCTCGAGGTCGAAGCGGTGCGAGCGAAGCGGGACCTTGATCGGGTTCGCGCCGAGCTTCAGCGGGTCGATCACGTAGCTGGCGAACGACGGCCACCCGGTCACGACATCGTCTCCCGGGTCGAGTGTTGCGAGCGCGACGTAGCCGATCACGGCATCCGCACCCGCGCACACGGTGACCTCCTCGAAGCGGACGTCGTGCCGCTCGGCGAGCGCGTGGCGGAGGCGGTACGCCCCGCCGTCCGGATACCGGTTCAGCTCGAGCGACGCGCGCTCGATCGCCTCGAGCGCCGCCGGGAATGGCCCGTACGGGCCCTCGTTCGACGCGAGCTTGACGACTCGCTCGAGTCCCAGCTCGCGCTGGACCTCCTCGACGGGCTTTCCGGGCTCGTACGCGACGAGCCCCGCGAGGGCGGGACGGATGAGATTCGGGTCGGAGCCCGCGAGCGGCTTCGGCTTCGGCGTCACTCGGCGAAGCGTTCGCTACTCGATTGGCTCAGGCACCGCCGCGTCGAGCTCCGCCTCGAGCTCGTCCGCGAACTCCTCCAGGTCCGGTGCCTCGACCTCCACGTTCCCGTTGCGTCGCAGGGCGACGGCGAGGATGGCGGCGAGGACACCTGCCGAGACGACTCCGAGGGCGACGAACGCGGCGATCTTCAGCATGTGCCGCTGCCTCCGCTTCCGCTTCTGCTGGAGCGCCTTCCAGGTGATGAATCCGAGGAGCGCGTTCCTCTTGTTGAAGATGGTCACCGTCGGAGGGTAACGCAGGATGGCCTACCTGCGCCGGGGCGGAAGGTCGACCGCGCGGTCGAGCGCGACCTGGCCGGCGATCTTCAGGCCCTCGCCCAGCGTCGGATGCGCCGCCATTCCGTCCGCGATCGTCTCGATCGTCGACTCGGCGTCGAGCGCGACCACCGCCGCCTCGATCAGGTCGGTGGCGTGCCGGCCGACGATCACAACGCCGAGCAGCTCGCCGTAGGTCGTCTCGTGGATCGTCTTCACCCAGCCCGACGCCTCCCCGGACATGACCGCACGCGCGTTCGCAACCCAGGGGAAGCGCCCGACGGCGACGTTGTCGCCGTGCTGCTCCCGCGCCTGCTCCTCGGTGAGGCCGACGCCCGCGATCTCGGGGTCCGTGTAGATCGGCCGCGGGACAGCCGGGTCGCCGACGCTCACCTCGTGCCCGGTCGCGTTCTCCGCCGCCACCTCGCCCTCGCGAAATCCAGTGTGTGCCAGCTGCCAGTAGCCCGCGACGTCGCCTGCGGCATAGATGTGCGGCACCGACGTCCGGCGGTGGTCGTCGGTCCCGACTCCTGCGCGCTGGTCGAACGTGACCCCGGCCTGCTCGAGCCCGATCCCGTCCACGAGCGGCGCGCGCCCGACGGACACGAGCATGAGGTCGCACTCGACCGTCTCGCCCTCACCGAAGTGGACTACGAGCCCCGAGCCCGTGTCGTCGACCTGCGTGCACTGCTTGCCGAGGTGAAGCGTGATCCCGCGCTTCGTGAACGCCTTCTGGAGTTCCTTCGTCGCGTCGCCGTCCTCCTGGGGGATGAGGCGGTCGAGCATCTCGACGATCGTCACCTCGGTCCCGAACCGCTCGAAGATCGACGCGAACTCGCAGCCGATGATCCCGCCGCCGAGCACGACGAGCCGGCGCGGCACCTCGGTCTGGGCGAGGAGCCCGGTCGAGTCGACGCAGCGCGGGGAGTCGAGCCCGGGAATGGGCGGGCGCATCGGGAACGAGCCCGTCGCCACGATGGCGTTCGCGAAGGTGACGTCCTCCTGGCCCTCGACCGCGATCGTCTTCGCATCGGTGAAGCGACCGTTGCCCTGCGCCCAGGTGACGCCGTTCGCCTTGAAGAGCGCGGCGACGCCGCCCGTCATCTGCTTGACGACCCCGTCCTTCCACGCGTTCGCCTGCGTGAAGTCGAGCGACGGCTCGGCGCTGACGACGCCCAGCTTCGGGTCGACTTCGCGCGCGGCATGGAGGGCGTGCGCGGTCTGCACCCAGGCCTTCGTGGGGATGCAGCCGACGCGGACGCACGTCCCGCCGAGCGCGGGCTCGCGCTCCACGCACACCACGCGAGCGCCGAGCTGCGCGGCGCGGATCGCCGCCGTGTACCCGGCCGGGCCGCCTCCGAGGACGGCGACGTCACATTCCATCTCTCTCCACTCCCCTCGGTCGACTGCCGGCGATCCTAGCGACGCGGGTCACAGCTCCAGGCGCATGGTCACGCTGTCCCCGCCGTCCTCGTGCACGCGCGTGAAACCGTGCTTCTCGTAGAACGCGAGCAGCGCAGCGTCGTCGGACGGGACGCTCAGGCTCAGCGCCCGGTACCCCTCGCCGCGGGCACGCTCCACCAGCGCGTCGAGGAGCGCTTCGCCGAGCCCCCTCCCCCGCCGATTCGGGACGACCGCGATCGCGAGCTCGGGCGTGTCCTCGTCGACGAAGCCGTAGCCCTGGTGGTCACGCGTGAAGAGCCGGTACCAGGCGGCGCCGACCGGGAAACCGTCCTCGACCGCGATCAGCGCGGTGTCGCCTGGCTTCCCCCAGCCCTTGACGTAGCGGGCGACCGGGCCCGGCCCTTCCCCGGGGTCGCGCTCGCGCCAGTAGTACGCGTGATGGAGCATGTCCCGCAGGAACCGAACGTCCTGGCGGCCTCCGCGGCGGATGACCATCGGCTAGAGAGCGAGCGCCGGCGCCTCGACGTACGCCTTGACCGTCTGCAGGAACTCCGCACCCTCCGAGCCGTCGATCGCGCGGTGGTCGCACGTGAGCGTCATCGTCAGCGCGGGAGCGACAATGAGGTCTCCGTCGACGACGATCGGACGGTCCTCGATCGAGCCGACCGCGAGGATCGCGACCTGCGGCGGGTTCAGCACGGCGATGAACTGGTCGATGCCGTACATCCCCAGGTTGGAGATCGTGAACGTCCCGTCCTCGAGGTCCTGGAGCTGCAGCTTCCCCTCACGCGCACGGGAGACCAGGTCGGCGCGGACGACGGCGATGTCCTGGACCGACTTCGCATGCGCGTCGCGGACGACCGGGACGACGAGACCGTTCGGCGTCGCAACGGCGATGCCGACGTTCGCCGTCGGATAGCGGCGGATCTCGCCCTCGACGAATTGCGCGTTCACCGGCCGGTGCCGCATGAGTGCGCTCGCGACGAGCCGCGTGAGCACGTCGTTGACCGTCGGCTTCACGTCGCCCTCGCGCATGAGCTCGACGAGCCGCTCCCGCGTCGCCACGAGCTCCGAGGCGTCAGCGGTCACGGTGAGCTGGAAGACGGGCGCCTGCCAGGCCTCGGTCAGTCGACGCGCGATTGTCTTGCGGATCGACGAGAGCTGGACGACCTCGACCTCCGCGGGCGCCGCAGTGGATGCTGCCGCCGTCGCCTGCTGAGCGGGTGCGGCGGCTGCCTTCTCGACGTCCTCGGCGATGACGCGGCCCTCGGGGCCGGTCCCGGTCAGCGTCGCAAGGTCGATGCCGCGCTCGCGTGCGATCCGGCGCGCGAGCGGCGATGCCTTCACGCGCTCGCCCGGCGCGCGGGGGCCCGCGTCGGCGGGCGCCGACGGTGCAGCAGCCGCACCGTTCCCGCCCGTCGACTCGTCACTCGCTGCCTCGGCCGTCTCGCCGTCGGTCGCCGGTGTCTCGGCCGCCTCGGCGGTCGGCTCGCCCTCTCCGGACGGCTTGCTCGGAGCCTCGACCGCGACCTCCTCGCCCTCGGCGCCGATGACGCCCACGGTCGTCCCCACGTCGACTTCGCCTTCGGGCACCACGATCTTGAGGAGAACGCCGGCGGCTTCCGCCTCGACCTCCTGCGTGACCTTGTCCGTGTCGAGCTCGTAGAGCGCCTCGCCCTTCGCGACCTGGTCGCCCTCGGACTTGAGCCAACGCACGATCGTCCCGGCCTCCATCCCCTGGCCGAGCCGCGGCAGCTTGACCTCGACCGCCACGCGCCTCCTTACGCCCTCGCGACGGTGCGCCGGATCGCGTCGAGCACGTCGGCCGCGTGCGGCACCACGTGCTCTTCCATCACGGGCGCGAACGGAAGCGGCGCGAACTTCGCGCCGACGCGCTCGATCGGCGCATCGAGGTAGTCGAACGCACCGTGCTGGATCACCGCCGTGAGCTCCGCGCCGAACCCGCCGCGCGTCACGGCCTCGTGCGCGGTCACCGCGCGGGTCGTCTTGCGGACGGACGCGATGATCGCCTCGTCGTCGAGCGGCTGGAGCGTGCGCGGGTCGACGACCTCCACGGAGATGCCGTCCTTCTCCGCCTCCTCCGCAGCCGCCAGCGACTCGTGCACGAGCCGGCCCGTCGCGACGACCGTGACGTCCGTTCCCTCGCGGTGGACCCGCGCCTTGCCGAGCGGGATCGGCTCGAGCTCCTCGGGCACCTCGCCCTTGATCGGATAGAGGGTGCGGTGCTCGAAGAAGACGACCGGGTTGTCGTCGTAGATCGACGACCAGAGCAGGCCGCGGACGTCCTCGGGAGTCGAGGCGAAGACGACCTTGAGGCCGGGGACGTGGACGAACCAGGACTCGACCTGCTGCGCGTGCTGCGCGCCCGGCGACCAGCCGGCTCCGCCCTGCGTCCTGACCGTCAGCGGCACCTTCAGCTGCCCCCCGGACATCGTCCGGTGCTTGGCCGCCTGGTTCACGAGCTGCTCCATCGAGAGCGTGAGGAAGTCCTCGTACATGATCTCGACGATCGGACGCAGGCCCTGCATCGCAGCGCCGATGCCGCTGCCCACGATCGCCATCTCCGAGATCGGGGTGTTGCGGACGCGCTTCGGGCCGAACTCCTCGAGCAGGCCCTGGGTGACCGCCATGGAGCCGCCCATCTCGGCGATGTCCTCGCCCATGATGAAGACGCGGTCATCCTCGCGAAGCGCGCGCGCGAGGGCGTCGCGTACCGCCTCCCGGTACGTGATCTCAGGCATAGACGTACTTGAGCGCGTCTTCGGGCTTCGGGTCCGTGCCAGCCTTCGCGAACTCGACGGACGCGTCGACCTCGGCCATGACCTCGGCGTCGAGCGCGGCGAACTCGTCGTCCGAGAGCTCGAGGCGCGCGCGCAGGAGCTCTATCGGGTCCTTCGTCTCGCGCGTCTCCTGCAGCTCCTCCTTCGAGCGGTAGATCTGCGGGTCGCCGACGTAGTGGCCGGTGAGCCGGTACGTGCGCAGGTGGAGGAGCACCGGGCCTTTGCCGGAGACGGCGTGCTCGCGGGCAGCGAGCGCTGCCAGGTACACGGCCTCCACGTCCTGGCCGTCGGCCTCGATGAGCTTCATCCCATACGCGTGCGCGCGCTTGCCGAGCTCGTCCACGGGCAGCGGCAGATGCTGCTTCGCCGGCGTCGACTCGGCCCAGCCGTTGTTCTCGAGCACGAAGATCGCCGGCACCTTCCAGAGCTGGCCGAGGTTCATCGACTCGTGGAACGTCCCCGTGTTCGTCGCGCCGTCGCCGAAGAACGCGACCGCGACCCGCGGCTCGTTCCGCCACTGGAACGCGAGCGCTGCACCGACGATCCCGGGGATCCCACCCGCGACGACTGCGTTCGCGCCGAGATTGCCGACCTCGACGTCGTAGAGGTGCATCGAGCCGCCGTAGCCGTGCGAGCAGCCCTCGACCTTCCCGTAGAGCTCGGCCATGATCCGCTCGATCGCCGTGCCTTTCGCGATCGCGTGGCCGTGTGCCCGGTGCGTCGAGGCGATGACGTCGTCGCGCTCGAGCGCGGCGCACACGCCCGTGGCGGTCGCCTCCTCGCCGATCGCGACGTGCAGGAACCCCGGCAGCTCGCCGGCGCGGAACCGCTCCTCGACCTTCTCCTCGAAGCGGCGGATCAGCAGCATCTCGCGGAAGAAGCGGCGAAGCACCTCTTCCGACACGCCCCGGCCTCCGGGGCCGGCCTTCTCCTCTACGGTCGCCATCGAGCGGCCATTATGCTCATCGCGGTTCGGTTGGGGATCCCCCTGCCGTCGGCTTCGTCGGTGACCCGTCTCCGACGCGACTAAGCTGACCGCCGATGCGGGCGGTCGACCAGTGGGCGCGGATCGCAGAGACCTTCCCTGAACGCTGGGAGGAGGCTCGCCTCGCGTTCAAGCCGGAGGATCCCGGATCGCTCGCCGCAGCGGCAGCCGTCCTCGCACCGCTCGGGCCGGGGCGCGCTCTCGACAGCTTGCGCTTCCAAGTACGCCCGTCCGGAGGCGCTTCGGGCGTCGAGTCCGTGCGCAACCTGATGTCGCGTCTCGACGCCAAGCGGATCTGGGGCGAGGTGGGCCTCGTCGACGTGAAGGCGCCCGACCGCAAGAGCTCCGTGGCTCCCAGCCACGAGGCAACGGACGCCGGCGCGGAGCCGGCGACACGCGAGCTCGTGGAAGCGTGGGAGGAGGAGCTGGCGAAGCTTCCTCCCGACTGGAGCGATCTGTTGTGCGAGCTCGAGCTCGAATCGAGCGACTTCCTCGCCCGCGCCGCGCTGCTCGGCGCGCCGCTGAACCCGACCCGCGTGCCGGACGCGCTCGCGTTTCGCCTCCGCGTCGGCCGGAACGGCTACGGGACGTCGCCGACGATGACGCGCCGCTGCTTCGAGCGCATGGACGCCGAGGGCATCACCGGACGGATCCGCGTCCTCAACGTGCTCTCCAACGTCGGGAACGTCTCGACGCAGGGCCCGGTCTGGCGCGTCGCCGGCCGCGCCGTCTAGCCCGGAAGGGCTCTCTAGGAGACGATCCGGGCGGACCCGCGCATGCCCATCCGCGCGTGTGGGTCACACTGGTAGCGGAGCGTGCCCGGACGCGAGAGCCTGACCCTCCACGTCTGCGTGCCGACGTAACCGACCGTCGTCTTCTTGTTGAAGCCCGGCGCGATCAGATGGATGTTGTGCGAGCGCGAACGATCGCGAGCCGTGACCGTGTAGGTGCCCGTGCGCAGCTGGCGCACGGCCTTGCCGGCGGCGGTCTTCAGCGTGATCGAGTAGCCCGGACCGGCGGTGACGACCAGCTTGCCCTTGGCTCCCCCGCCCCCCGATGGTGGTGAGGGGGGAGGCGGCGGGGGCGGAGGCGGCGGCGGGTTCCCCACGACGAACTGCCCGCGCAGATCCGGATGCGGGTCGCAGTGGTAGACGTAGATGCCGTCCCTGAACGTGACCGTCCACGTGACCTTCCCCGTGAACGCGACCTCTGTCCGCTCGTCGACTCCGGGCCCTTCCAGGTGGAACGTGTGGAAGTCGGACTGATCGTCGACCGTGACCGTGTACGTGCCCGGGTTGAGCTGCGTCACACGGTTCCCCTGCGCGTCCGTGAGCGAGATCGTGAAGTCGGGCCCAACAGTTCCTGTCAGTGTCGGGTTCTGCGCCGGAGCTGCCGCTCCGTCCGCGACGCCGAGGAGCACGGCGGCGGCAAGCGCAGCGACGACGACGAGAGCGCGACTCATCGGATCTCTGTACGCGGCGGCCCCACGATCGGATTGCCCTAGGCGCGAAGCTCTGCGCCGAACGTCGTCGCCAGAGCCTCGACGATCCGTCCGCGAAGGTCGGCCGCCTCCTCGTCCGTCAGCGTTCGCTCCGGGGACTGGAAGGCGAGATGGATCGCGACCGACTTCCGGCGCTCGCCGACCTGATCCCCGCGATACACGTCGAACACCCGTGCGTCACGCAGGAGTGGACCGGCGGCATCGCGCGCGGCCGCCACCAGGGCGCCCACCTCGACATCCTCGTCCACGGAGACCGCGATGTCCTGATTGACCGCCGGATACGTGATGACGTCCTCGTAGACGGTCCTCTCCGGCACGTCCGAGAAGAGCGTGTCGAGGTCGAGCTCGAACGCGCCCCAGGCTCCCTCGAGCAGCGTCGGGTGGAGCTCGCCCAGGATCCCGGCCTCGGTCGCCGCCGTCTTGCCCGGGTGCAGCATGGCGTGGCTCGAGCGCTCGACACGGAGCTCGAGCTTCAGCGCGTCGTAGAGCGTCTCGAGAACACCCTTGGCAGCCGCGTAGCCGCCGGAGACGATCGCCGCGAGGCGCCAACGCTCCCCCGGAAGCTGCTCGCCCGAGGGCAGGTAGACGCGGGCGATCTCGAAGAGCCCGCGCGAGTCTGCGCCGACGTCGATGCCGGTTTGCACAGCACTGACGAGCCCCGGCAAGAGTGTGGTCCGCAGCACTGCCTGGTCGGCGGTCATCGGGTCGGGAAGCCGTAGGGCGTCGGGGCTCGGGTCGCTCGCCGCAAGGCTCCACGTGTACGCCTCGGAGAGCCCTGCCCCGACGAGCACGTCCTCGGCGAGCCGCCGCAACCGCTGGCTCGGGCTCAGTCGCCCACGAACGTGGCGCCGCTTCGGCATCGTGAGCGGCACGCGGTCGAGCACGGGCCGCGCGACCTCCTCGATCAGGTCGATCTCACGTGCGACGTCCCGCGCGCGCCAGGTCGGGACGGTCACGTCCCACCCCGACGAGACGTCGAACCCGAATCCTTCGAGTGACTTGCGCTGCTCATCCGGAAGGACGTCGAGGCCGATGAGCGCGTTCGCCCGCTCGGGCCGGAAATGCACGACGGGCCGCTCCGGGAGCGTGCCGTGGACGTCCGATGAGCCCGTCATCCGCGCGCCGGCGAGGTCGACGAGGAGCCGGCTCGCCAGCTTCGCCGCCGGCTCCGCGAGGTACGGGTCGACGCCCTTCTCCCAGCGGTTCGACCCGGCGGTCCGGAGTGCGTGGCGCTCCGAGCTCGCGAGGATCCCGAGCGGCTCGAAGTTCGCGGCCTCGAGCAGGATCTCGGTCGTCTCGTCGGTGACCTCGGTCTCCTCGCCGCCCATGATCGCGGCCAGGGCGACCGCACGCTCGGCGTCGGCGATGACGAGGTCGTCCGGGACGAGCTTGCGCATGACGCCGTCGAGCGTCCGCACCTCCTCGTCGGCCCGGGCGCGCCTCACGACGATCCGGCCCTCGGCGAGCTTCGACCGGTCGAAGGCATGGAGCGGGCTGCCCCAGACGTGCATGACGTAATTCGTCACGTCGACGACGTTGGAGATCGAGCGCATGTCCGCGAGGTGAAGCCGGGCGCGCAGCCACTGGGGCGACGGGCCGAGGTGCACGTCGCGGAAGACGCGGCCGATGTAGCGGGGACAGCGCTCGAGGTCCTCCACACGGATGTCCACCGGCTCCTCGTCGACGAGGGAAGGGTCGTCGACCTCCGGGACGTGGAGCTCGCCGTCGAGCAGCGCAGCGACCTCGCGTGCGATGCCCACCATGGAGAGCAGGTCGACGCGGTTCACGGTCGGCGTCGCGTCGAGGACGCGGTCGCGAATAGGGAGCACGTCGACGAGCGGGCGACCGGGCTCGAGGCCGTCGGGCAGCAGCATGATCCCGGCGTGGTCGTCGCCGAGGCCGACCTCGTCTTCGGCAAGGATCATCCCGCGCGAAAGCTGGCCCCGGAGCTCGCGCTCGTCGAGCGGCACGTCGAGGATCGGGAGGTACGCGCCGGGGAGCGCGACCGCGACCGTGGCGCCTGCCTCGAAGTTCCAGGCGCCGCAGACGATCTGACGCGCATCGCCCTCCCCCACGTCGACCTGGCACACGCGCAGCCGGTCGGCGTTGGGGTGCGCCCCGACCTCGAGCACGCGGCCGACGAGGAAGCGGCCGACGTTGCCGTCCTGGTCGGCCACGCCGACCTCGAGGATGCGCTCGACCTCGAGCGACGAGATCGTGAGCCTGCGCGCGATCTCCGCGGGTGTCGCGTCGACGGTGACGTAGTCGGCGAGCCAGGAGAGCGGGACGAGCATCAGAACTGCCCGAGGAGTCGGGGGTCATTGCGCCAGAGCTCGCGCAGGTCTGGGATCCCGTGGCGCAGCACGGCGATCCGCTCGAGGCCCCAGCCGAACGCGAAGCCGGTGTACCGCTCGGGGTCGTAACCGACGAACTCGAACAGGCTCGGGTCGACCATCCCGGAGCCGCCGACCTCGATCCATCCCGAGTGGCGGCACACCGGACAGCCCGAGCCGTCGCACACGTGGCACGAGACGAAGGCCTCGACGGAGGGCTCCGTGAACGGGAAGTGGTGTGTCCGAAAGTCGGTCTTGCGGTCCTCGCCGAAGAGCGCCTTGCACAGGTAGTCGAGGGTCCCGAGTAGGTCTCCGAGCGTGATCCCCTCGTCCACGGCGAGACCCTCCGCCTGGTGGAAGGTGGGCGTGTGCGTCGCGTCGGGTGTGTCGCGCCGGTACACGCGCCCGAGCGAGACGATGTACACGGGTGGGTCCTGCGTCTCCATCGTCCGGATCTGCGACGGGGACGTCTCCGTGCGCAGGACGGTCTCGTCGTCGAGGAAGAGCGTCTGGAGCGGCGATCGCGAGGGATGGCCCTCCGGGAAGTTGAGCGCGTCGAAGTTGTACCGCGTCGTCTCGACCTCGCGACCGTCGACGACCGTGTAGCCGAGCCCGAGGAAGATGTCCTCGAACTCCCGCCGGATCTGCGTGATGAGGTGGAGGTGACCGCGCAGTGCGGTGTCTCCCGGCATGGTCACGTCCACGCGTTCCTCGGTCAGGCGCCGGTCGAGCTCCGCGCGCTTGAGCTCGTCCTCGCGCGCGTCGATCGCCGACTCGATCCGCTCGCGGAGCGCGTTCAGCGTCATGCCCGTCTCGCGGTCGCGGACTTCCCGGAGCGCGAGCTTCAGCTCGCTCTTGCGCCCGAGGTACTCGACCCGCGCCTGTTCGATCTCGTCGACCGTCTCGGCGGCCGCAACCGCACTCAGCGCCTCGGACTCCACCTCCTGCGCGTCCACGGCGGCGACTGTACCGCGATCGATCTCTTCGCTTTGCATCGTTCCTCCTCTCGCGTGCTCACTGGGACGGGGTGCCCCGGCGCGGGAAGTCGAGGAACGGCTGGAGAGGTTAGGCGCGCGCCGCTGCCCCGGATCCGAGCCGGGGCTGGATAAACAGTGCGGTGCGGTCGATTGCCGCCATGTTCCGAGGGTAGCTCAGCTGTCGCCCGGTGACAACGTGTCGACCGCGGGCTGCTGCGTGGAACGGGCTTCAGGCCCTTCCTCGCGTGGGCCCGGCACCGGCGACCGGAGCGCGCCGATGTACACGCCTCCAAGGACCAGGAATCCGCCGAGGACGAGACCTGCGGTCAAGGGCTCGTCGTCCAGCCAGGCGGAGAGAGCGAGGCTCACGATGGGACTGAAGAGGAATGCATAGGCGGCGCGTGAGGCGGCCCACCGGCGGAGGACGAAGACGTAGAGGAGGAAGACGGCGACCGAGCCGAGTGTCACGAGGTAGACGAGGGCGGCCCAGGTGGCGGCCCCGCTCGGCAGCTCGACCGTCTCCCCCGTGACGAGCGTCCCGGCGAAGAGGACAGCGGTGCCGGCGATCATCCCGACGGCGTTCATCGTGATCGGATGAACGGGCGGCAGGCGGCGGACGAGCACCGCCGCCTGGGCGAAGCAGAGCGCGCCACCGAGCCCGGCGAGCACGGAGAGGAACGGCACCGAGCCGTGGAGCGAGGCACTCGACATGATCGCGACGCCGAGAACGGCGAGCAGCGCTCCGGCGAGCGCCGCCAGATGAAGCCGCTCCTGGCCCTGCAGCACAGCGAGCAGGACGGTCAGAAGCGGCACGAGCGCGAGGATGATCTGCCCGAAGCCAGCCTGCAGCTCGACGAACGCGTAGTACATGAGCGCGAACGTCGCGCCGAACTGGATAGTGCCCCAGAGGACCGCGCCCCAGAAAGCGCGACCGCGCGGCAACGCGTGGCGCAGGACGGCTGCCAGAACGAGGAAGATGACCGCGGCGAGCGCGAACCGCAGGCACGCGCCCCAGAGCGGGTCGAGCTCCCGGTTCGAGAAGCGGACGCCGACCGCATTCGCGCCGGCGAGTGCCGCGCCGACGAAGAAGGCGAGAAGGGTGGCGCGATCGTTCCCGGCAACCATTGTCGAACACTACGGGGGCGGACTGGTTGAATCGCACCATGGGCCTCTACGACGCCATCGCGCCGTTCTACGACCCGTGGAGCCGCTCCGTGACGGAGGACGTCGGCTTCTACGTCGAGCACGCGCGAGCGAGCGGCGGCCCGGTGGTCGAGCTCGCGGTCGGGACCGGACGCATCGCGATCCCGATCGCGGAAGCCGGGGTCCGCGTGATCGGCGTCGACTCGTCGCCGGAGATGCTCGCGGTCGCGAGCCGCGCCGCCGACGAGGCAGGCACGGGCGCCCTCGTCGACCTTCGCCTCGGCGACCTGCGCGAGCCTCCGGTGGAGGAACGCGTCCCGCTCGTGATCTGCCCGTTCCGCTCGCTTCTCCACATGGAGACCGAGGCGGAGAAGCTCGCGGCGGTCACCGCCGCGCGCAGCCTGCTCGAGCCGAACGGCCGCTTCGTCTTCGACGTGTTCGCGCCCAGCCGCGAGGACATCGAGGAGACGCACGACCGCTGGCTCGAGCGAGAGCCGGGCATCTTCGAGCGCGCGGTCTGGGACGAGAGCTCGCGCACGCTCTCGCTCTCCGTGCGCTCCGGCGGCGTCACGCAGACCTTCGGGCTGCACTGGCTCTCCGAGCCCGAGTGGACGTGGGTCCTCCAGCGAGCCGGCTTCGAGATCGACGAGCTCTACGGCTGGTTCGACAAGCGTCCGTACGACGGTGAGGAGGACATGATCTTCGTCTGTCGCTGCCGGGCTTAGTAGAGTCGCCTCCGTGATCTGGCTGATCGTCCTCATCGTGGTCGTCCTGCTCCTGGTCGTCCTCGCGATCGCGTTCTACAACCGGCTCGTCCGCTACCGGAACCGCGTCGACAACGCGTGGGCGCAGATAGAGGTTCAGCTCAAGCGCCGATGGGATCTCATTCCGAACCTCGTCGAGACCGTCAAGGGCTACGCGGCGCACGAGCGCGGGACGTTCGAGGCGGTCACGGCCGCCCGGACCCGCGCCCAGCAGGCGCAGACGCCCGCGCAGACTGCTGAGGCGGAGGGCATCCTCGGCCAGGCGCTCGGCCGGCTGTTCGCGGTTGCCGAGGCGTATCCGGAGCTTCAGGCGGACGAGAACTTCCGCCAGCTGCAGACGGAGCTCTCCGAGACAGAGAACCGGATCGCCGTCTCGCGGCAGGTCTACAACGACTCCGTCCTGACGTACAACAACTCGATCCAGACGTTCCCCGGCGCCGTGCTGGCGGGGCCGTTCGGGTTCACGGCGCGCGAGTTCTTCGACGTCGAGGACGACGCGCAGCGCGAGCCGCCCCAAGTCGACTTCGCCACCTGACCCGACGACTGCTCATCGCTGCGGTCGCGGCACTCGCCGCGCTCGCGATCGCTCCGGCAGCCCTCGCGCAGTCGTACGACCTCGTCTCCGCCGACGTCCGCGCGAACGTCGAGTCGAACGGGGCCGTTCTCGTCGACGAAGACATCACCGTCGCGTTCGGGAGCTTCGGCTTCACCTACGGGTTCCGGGAGATCCCGCTGCGCAAGGGCGAGCGCCTGCAGGTGCTCGGCGTCTCGGAGCGCGGGCAAGCGTTCCGGCCCGGCGCGTCGACGGACCTCGAGCCCGGCGGCCCGGCCGGCACTTTCGGCGTCCGCGATCTCGGCGGAAGGGCGCGGATCGTCTGGCGCTTCCAGGCCTCGAACGAGACGCGCACCTTCACGATCCGCTACCGCATGACCGGCCTCGCCGTCGGCTACGACGACGTGGTCGACGTGAACCTCAAGGTCTGGGGCGACGAGTGGGAGCAGCGCCTCGCGCGTCTCACGGCGACGATGTCCGGCCCGGGGAACGTCGTCAAGGCCTGGGGGCACCCCGTGTGGGTGCGCGGAGACGTCCAGATCCGCGGCGCAAGTGCGCTGCTGCGCGCCCTGGACGTCCCCGCTGGCCAGTTCGTCGAGCTGCGCACGCTCTATCCGCGCTCGGCGTTCACCGCGACGTCCGGAATGCAGGTCAAGCGCGGCGACGGGCTCGACCGCATCGTGCAGGACGAGCTCGACGACGCGGAATCGTTCGAGCGCGACCAGGAGCGCATCGACGACCTACTCGACAGCCCGCTCAGCACCGCCCTCATCGTCGTCGCGCTCGCCGCGCTTCCCGCCCTCGTCGTGATCATGGCCGTCTGGACGTTCTTCGGACGAGAGCTCAAGACGGGCTACGACCGCGAGTACGAGCAGGAGCCGCCGACCGATACCGAGCCCGCCCTCGTCCCCGTCCTGCTGCGTCAGGGAGGCGAGCCAGGGTCGTACGAGTGGACTGCGACGCTCTTCGACCTCATCCGGCGTGGGATCTACGAGGCGGAGCCGGTCACGACCGAGCGGAAGATCTGGGGCGGGCTGCGCACCCAGCACGTCTCCGATCTCGAGCTCGCGCCGGGTGAGGATCAGTCGCTTCGCGCCTGGGAGCGCGACGTCGCGAACGTCGTCGACCCGATCCTCGTCGACGGCCCCGAGCGGCTCTCGCGGTTCCGGGACCGCATCGAGGACGAGCGCACCGCGATGGCGCCGCGCTTCACCTCCTTCAAGTCCGAGGTCGTGGACGAGACGAAGGACCTCGCCTGGTTCAGGTCGATCGGCGCGCTCCCGCTCGCCCTCGCGGCCCTCGCGTTCGTCGGCATCGGCGTCCTGCTGATCTTCCTCGCCGCGAACGGCTGGCGGTCCGTGTACCCGCGCTACTCGGACGTGCTCCTCGTCATCGCCGGCGTCGCGTCCATCGCGAACGCGGTGCTCGTCTTCCTGACGCTCGTCTTTTTCCGGCGCCTCTGGCGCAGGCGCACGCCGGCCGGCCAGGCGGAGGCGGAGCGCTGGGACGCCTTCCGCCGGTATCTCACGGACTTCCCCCGGCTCCACGAGGCCCCGCCGGCCACGCTCGAGCTCTGGGAGCGCTACCTCGTGTACGGGATCGCCTTCGGGATCGCCGAGCGCGTGCTCCAGGGGGCGCACATCCACATGCCGGAGGCGCTCGCCCAGGCGAGCGCGATCTACTGGATCTCGCCGAACGGCGACCTCGGCTCCGGCGCCAGCGCCCTCGCGATCGGCGACCTCGCGTCCGGCTTCGGGAGCGCGCTTGCTCCTCCGAGCTCCGGCTCGGGCGGAGGAGGCGGCGGCTTCTCGGGTGGAGGCGGAGGCGGCGGTGGAGGCGGCGGAGGCGGCTTCGGCTAGACCGCCGTGGCGCGGCGCGCGAGCTCGTAGAGCGCGATCGCGCCCGCGACCGCGACGTTCAGCGACTCGGCGTCTCCGGGCAGCGTGATCGTCGCGGCTTCGTGGCTCTGAGCCACGAGGTCGTCCGGCAGCCCTTCGCGCTCCGCACCGAGGAGGAACGTGACGGGAGGCTCGAGCGCGACCGTCGAGAGCGGCTCGCCGCCATGCGCGACGAGGGCGATGCGCCGGCCCGGCGCGTCGTCCCACCCGCCGAGCGGCACGCGGAAGATCGCTCCCGCGGACGCCCGGAGCGCGCGCGGCCCGAGCGGGTCCGCGCACTCGTCCGAGAGCGCGACGCCGGCGCCGAATGCGTCGGCCGTGCGCACCAGTGTCCCGATGTTCCCGGGATCCCCCACGTTCCAGAGCGCGACCGTCACGTCGCGCTTCCCGCGCGGCAGGTCGTCGCGACGGAAGACCCCGATCACGCGAGGCGCATGCCCGAGCGTCGAGACCTCCCCGAGGAGCTCGAGCTCGACGTTTTCACCTGCGACGAGCAGCTCGACCGGCTCGATTCCGGCGGCGAGCGCCGCGTCGACGAGATCCTCCCCCTCGGCGGCGAAGAGACCCGTCTCCTCGCGGTGCTTGCGCGCGCCGAGGAGCTTCCGGACGAGCCGGAGCTTCTCGTTCTGGCGCGACGTGATCAGACCCGGATCAGGCGGCTTCGCTGGCGTCGTTCTCGAGCGCTGCCTTCGCCTGCTCGGCGACGAGCGCGAAGGCGTCCGGATCGGACACGGCGATCTCCGCGAGCGACTTCCGGTCGAGCTCGATCCCGGCCAGGCGCACTCCCGCCATGAAGCGGTTGTACGAGAGGCCGTGAACCCGCGCAGCCGCGTTGATGCGCACGATCCAGAGCGAGCGGAAGGTCCGCTTCTTCGCCTTGCGATCGCGGTACGCGTGCTTCAGCGAGTGCTCGACCTGCTCCTTCGCGAAGCGGTAGCTCGACTTCTTGCGCCCGTAGTAGCCCTTTGCCTGCCCGAGCACCTTGGCCCGTTTCTTCCGGGCGTGGACCGCTCTCTTCACGCGAGGCATCGCTCAACCACCTCTCAGGAGCTTCTTGATGCCCTTCGCGTCACTCGGGGCGACGCCGTATGTCTTCCTGAAGCCGCGCTTACGCTTCGACGACTTCTTCTCGAGGTTGTGGCTCCTCATCGCGTGCCGGCGCAGGATCTTCCCCGTCCCGCTCACCTTGAACCGCTTCTTCGCTCCCCGTGATGTCTTCATCTTCGGCATCGGTCTTCACTCCTGCGTTCTTCGTCGGCCCGAGAACCATGACCATGTTCCTTCCGTCGAGGAGCGGCTGCGACTCGATCGCTCCGATCTCCTTGACGTCCTCCGCGAGACGCATGAGGAGGTCACGCCCACGATCCGGGTGGAGGGTCTCCCGCCCCCGGAACATGATCGTGACCTTGACCTTCGCCCGCTGGTTCAGAAAACGGACGACATGGCCCTTCTTGGTCTCGTAGTCGTGGATCCCGATCTTCGGCCTTAGCTTGATCTCCTTGATCTGGATCTGGAGCTGGTGCTTCCGGGCTTGCTTCGCGCGCTGCTCCTGCTCGTAGCGGTACTTCGAGTAGTCCATGACCCGCGCGACGGGTGGATCCGCGCCGGCTGCGACCTCGACGAGGTCGAGCCCCTTCTTGCTCGCGAATTCCAGAGCCTCACGCGTTGCCAGGATCCCGACCTGCCCGCCTTCCTCGTCCACGAGGCGTACGCGCTGCGCGCGAATCTCCTCGTTGATCCGTTCCGGCCGGGCTCGTGGGACGACCCTCTCGTTCAGAGAGGGCCGGCGGCGGCGTGGTCTCAAGTGCCCTTCACCTAGCTCTCAGATCCTCCTTCGAAACGACAAAACCGCTGCAAGCAGCGGCCAGTTTTCCTCCAACCCCGACCACGAAACAACACGCCGGCCGGCTCGGTTGAACCCCCAGTGGCGAGACGCACGTCAAGCCGTGAAGGTGAGGAAGCTGTTCGCTCCTGCTTGCAGAGCGAGGATCGTAGCACCTACCGTGGATCCGCCTCAGCGGCGAGCTCCCCGAACCTCTCGAGCAGCTCGGCGAGCGAGAGCGTCGACTGGTCGCCGCCCCGCTCGCGCACGGCGAGCGTGTCGTCGGACTCCCGATCTCCGTATACGACGACGAACGGGATCTTCTCGACCTCTGCCTCGCGGATGCGCTTGCCGAGCGTCTCGTCGCGCTCGTCGACGTCGGCGCGGTAGCCCTCGCCCAGGAGCCGCTCGCGGAGCGCGCCGGCCGCGCCGCGATGCCCCTCACCGACAGGGATGACGCGCGCCTGCACGGGCGAGAGCCAGAACGGGAATGCGCCCGCGTAGTGCTCGATGAGGATCCCGATGAACCGCTCGAGGGAGCCGAGGAGCGCGCGGTGGATGACGACCGGCGAGTGCTCCCGGTTGTCCGGGCCCATGTACGTGAGCCCGAACTGCATCGGCATCTGGTAGTCGAGCTGGATCGTCCCCATCTGCCAGCTCCGGCCGAGCACGTCGGTCATGTGCAGGTCGATCTTCGGCCCGTAGAAGGTGCCCTCGCCGGGGGAGATCGCGTATTCCATGCCGTGCCGCTGGAGCGCCTGCTCGAGGGCGCCCTCGGCGCGATCCCACTGCTCGTCCGTGCCGAGCCGCTTCTCCGGGCGCGTGGAGAGCTCCGCGCGCGGCGTCACGCCGAAGCGGTCGTACAGGTAGCGGACGAAGTCGATCATGCCGTCGATCTCGTCCTGGATCTGGTCCTCGGTGACGAAGACGTGCGCGTCGTCCTGGGTGATGTGCTTGACACGCAGGAGCCCGTGGAGCGTCCCGCCGCGCTCGTCGCGGTGGAGGGTGGACGATTCCGCGTACCGGATCGGGAGGTCGCGGTACGAGCGCAGCTCGGAGCCGAAGAGCAGCATGTGGCCGGGGCAGTTCATCGGCTTGAGCGCCATCGGCTCCTCGCCCTCGTGCGGCCGGACGAAGAACATGTTCTCCTCGTAGTTCTCGTAGTGGCCCGAGGTGATGTACGTCTGGAGGTCGTAGAGCAGCGGCGTCTTCACCTCCGAGTACCCGCGCCTCCGATTCTCGCGACGCCTCAGGTCCTCGAGCGCGTTCCAGACGACCATCCCCTTCGGGTGCCAGAACGGCGAGCCGGGCGAGTGCTCCGAGAGGTGGAAGAGGTCGAGCTGCGCGCCGATGCGCCGGTGGTCGCGCGACCGTGCCTCCTCGAGGCGCTCGAGGTACGCGTCGAGGTCCTCCTGGCGGTAGAACGCGGTGCCGTAGATACGCGTCAGCTGCGGGTTCTTCTCGTCGCCGCGCCAGTACGCGCCGGCGAGCGAGGTGAGCTTCACGGCCTTGATGGGGGTCGCGCTCTGGAGGTGCGGCCCGCGGCAGAGGTCGGTGAAATCTCCCTGCGTGTAGAGAGAGATTGCGCCGTCGGCGCCCTGCGCGAGCTCGACCTTGTACGGCTGCTCCTCGGCCGTGAAGCGGGCAACGGCCTCCTCGCGCGAGACCTCCTCGCGCTTCCATTCGCGGCCCTCGGCGATCTCGCGCCGGATCTCGTCCTCGAGCGCGGCGAGGTCGGACTCCGCCACCGGCTCCGGGAACTGGAAGTCGTAGTAGAAGCCGTCCGCGATCGGCGGCCCGATCGCGATCTTCACCCCCGGGTGAAGCCTCATCGCGGCCTCGGCGAGCAGGTGCGCCGTCGAGTGCCGGAGCACGCGGAGCGCGTCCGGGTCGTCCGTGTTCCGCGTGGTGAGGATCTGGATCTGCTCCCCGTCGGCAAGCGGGAGCCGCACGTCGCGCGTGTCGCCGTTCGCGCGGACGAGAACCGCCTGCTCGGCCAGCTTCGGGCCGATCGCGCGGGCGGCGTCCAGGCCGGAGGCGCCGTCCGGGAGCTCGAGCTCCGTGGCGTCGGGCAGCACGACCTTCACGAGTGGACCATCACCGGGCGAGAGGATATGCGCGGCGTCGCGCGCCTGGGACCTAGAGGAGAGCTGTGTCCCGGAACATCACGAGCCCAGACTACCCGCTCGTCCGCTGGGTGGTACAAGCAGGGCGATGCGCCTCGCGCCCTGGCTCGCGCTCGTCGCCGCACCACTCGTGCTCTTCGGGCTCCTGCTCGCCCGGCCGGCGGTCGACGAGCGGTGGGAGAACCAGCCGGCGCACTTCTGGCTCGTTCTCGCGGCCGCGGCGATCGCGACCGCGCTCGGCTACGCCATCAGCGTCGCGGCACGCAGGCGACGCGACGCACGGCTCTTCCTCATCTCGCTCGCGCTGATCGCGAGCGCAGGCTTCCTCGGCCTGCACGCGCTCGCGACGCCTGGAGTCCTGGTCGGGAAGAACGCCGGCTTCGAGCTCGCGACGCCCGTGGGGCTGCTCCTCGCGGGCGTGTTCGCGGCGGCATCGGCGACCGAGCTCGCGCCGCCGCGCGCGGCGCTCGTCGTGCGGATCGCGCCGCTCCTGCTCGCATTGCTCTTCGGCGTCATGGTCGTTTGGGCCATCGTCTCCATCGCCGAGCTCCCGCCCCTCAAGAGCCCACTCGCCGCGGAGAAGCTCGACGGCTGGCAGCTTGTGCTCGCCGCCCTCGGGATCGCGCTCTACGCCCTCGCCGCTCTCGGCTACTACCGCCTCTACCGGCGCCGCCCGTCACGATTCCTGTTCGCGTTCGTCCTCGCGTTCGCGTTCCTCGCCGAGGCGATGGTCGTGATCGCCTGGGCGCGCAACTGGCAGGTGAGCTGGTGGGAGTGGCACGTGCTCATGCTCGGCTCGTTCGTCGTCATCGGCCAGGTTGCGCGCACGGAGTGGCACGAGGAGCGTTTCAGCGCGCTCTACCTCGACGAGACGCTCGCCGGCTCGCAGGACGTGAGCATCCTGCTCGCCGACCTCTGCGGCTTCACGTCCTGGTCCGAGCGCCACGACCCGGCGGAAGCGGCCGAGATGCTCAACGCGTACTTCGAGCGGCTCGTCCCGCTGATGGAGGCGACGGGCGGCGAGGTGCACCAGATCGTCGGAGACGAGCTCATGGTCGTCTACAACAAGGAGGGCCAGACGCCGGACCACCCCACCCGCGCCGCCCGCGGCGCGCTGCTCCTGCAGCGCGCGGCCGCGCGCGTCTCACGCGACCACGAGGACTGGCCGCGGTTCCGCGTCGGCGTGAACAGCGGCGAGGTGCACGCCGGCGTCGTCGGTGGCTCGAGCGGCCACCGCAAGCACGGCGTCGTCGGGGACGTCGTGAACGTCGCCGCCCGCCTCGAGGCCGAGGCGCCGGTCGGGTCGATCCTCATCGGCGAGTCCACGTTCCGCCGGCTCGGCGGCGGCGCGGTCGTCGAGGCCCTCCCTCCGCAGCGGGTAAAGGGCAAGGAAGCGCCCGTCTCGGCCTACGAGCTGCTCGCGCTGCGCAAGCCGCTCGCGGACTAGCTCGTTCCGGACGCCGGGCGTTCGCGCTCGCTCCCGACCGCGAGCTCCAGCTCGAGCTCATCGAGCGCCGCGCGCAGGATCGCGATCCGCTCCGCCACCGGAGCGTGCGCCTCGGGGTCGATGGGGGAGCGCCGCTCGACCTTGTACCGCTCGCGCAGCATGCGCCGCCGCTCGAGCTCCCGAGCCTCCTCCATCGAGTTCAGGACGATCCCGATCAGGACGTTGAGGACGATGAACGCCGCGACGAGGATGAAGCTCACGAAGTAGATCCACGCCCACGGCTCGACGTCCATCGCCTCGTCCATGTAGACGGGGAAGTTCTCCAGGGTCAGCATCACGAAGAGCGTGAGCATCGCCCTGCCGATGTTCCCCCACTGGTCCGGCAGCTCGTCGCCGAACAGGATCCAGCCGACCATGCCGTAGACGAAGAGGATCAGCACGGTCACGGCCCCGATCGAGGCAAGCGGCGGCACGCTTCGCCAGACGCCGAGGAGGAGGACACGGAGGTCAGGCAGCACGCGCACGAGACGCACGACGCGGAGAAGCCGGACCAGACGGAGCAGGGTCGCGTTCTGCCGGATCCCCGGCACGAACGCGGCCCCGATCACGACGAAGTCGAAGACGTTCCAGCCGTTGCGGAAGAACTCCCACGGCCGCGGCCAGTAGGAGCCGATCCGGACGAGCAGCTCGACGACGAAGATCGCGAGGCAGATCGCGTTGACGAGATCGAGCCAGGAGCCCCAGCGGTCCTCGACTCCCTCGTAGGTCTGAAGGCCTAGGACGACTGCGTTCACGGCGATCGTCGCGACGACGACGATGGTGAACGGGTTCGAGTCGACGGCGCGCGCGAGCGCGTTGCGGTTTCCCACGGCGGCACAGTCTGGCGTCGTCGTCGGCGATCCCCTGCCCGCACCGAGCGCCGCCTGACCCCCTCCGTACACTCCGCGCGATGGGCGCGCCGGAGGTCGCCGACGACGGTCGGCTGTTGACCCGTTTCCTCCGCGTGCCACTCGACCTCGCGCACGGGTTCGTCCGCGCGCTCCCACGCGCCGTGGAGGACATGTTCCGCGACCGCTGTCCCCAGTACGCGGCGGCGATCTCGTTCCGCGTGCTCTTCTCGCTCTTCCCGTTGACGATCCTCCTCGTCTCGATCTTCGGGCTCGTCCTCCAGGACGACGAGCTCCGCAACAGCGTCATCGAGGAGCTGCTCGGGGTCCTGCCCGTGTCGGCGGAGGGCGAGGAGGAGATCCGTCAGTCGATCGAGAGCATCGCCTCCCCGTTCTCGGCGATCGGCCTCGTCTCGCTCGTCGCCTTGCTCTGGGGCGCCTCGGGGATGATGGCGTCGATCCGCGTCGGCCTCGAGGCCGCGCTGAAGGTTCCTCAGGGACGCCCGGCTGCGCGCGCGAAGCTGGTCGACTTCATCCTGGTCGGAGTCTCGGGGCTCCTCGTGATCGTGATCATCGGAGTCTCGACTTTCGCCGCGCTCGCCGGGCGCGCGGTCGACTGGCTGTCGGAGCAGCTGGACCTCGAACTGGTGACGAGCCCGACGGGCTCCATCGTTCGCGAGGGTCTGCAGATCGTCCTCATCGGCGTGATGACGCTCCTGCTCTACCGGTTCGTGCCGGCCGGAAAGCTCGGGCGGCGGTCGGCGCTGGCGGGGGCGACGTTCACCGCGCTCGGGATCTGGGGCGCCGCGAAGGTCCTCGGGGCGCTCTTCGACGTCCACCGCTACAACGTCATCTATGGCTCGCTTGCGAGCGTGATGGCGTTCCTCTTCTTCGTCTACGTCGTCGGGTTCATCCTCCTGCTCGGCGCGGAGTTCGCGTACGCCTGGTCACTGCCGCCGGGACCTCCGGGACCACCACTCCGCACGCAGATCGCCAACGCGCTGCGAGGGCTCGTCGTGCATCCGGAAGACCCGGAGCGGCCTCAGCAGCGGCGGGACTTCAGCGACAGACCTTGACGGAGCGCGGCGCCTCCGCCTCGCGGCCGGAGACGTCGGAGGCCACGGCGCGGAGCACGTGCGGGCCCTTCCTCGGCTTCGCGCGCCATGTGAACGTGTAGATCCCTGCCGTGTGCTTCCGGACGCGAGCGATCTGGCGGTTGCCGTCGAAGAAGCCGACCGAGGAGATCACGGACGGCGAGGTCGCGACGACCTGGAGCTTGGCGCGCGGAGGCAGGCAAGCGCCCTTGTTCGGCGAGATCCAGCTGACCGCCGGCCCGTTCACGACCGTCATGCGGATACCTCGGAACCGGGAGTTCGGCATGGGGTTCACGCCCTCGGTTCCGATGTTCTTCGTCTCCTGGTAGTCGGAGGCGAAGATCCGCATGAACTCCGTCCCCGGCCGGACCGGGTTCGACTCGCGCGGGATCGAGAAGACCGCGATACCCGTCTGCGAGTCGTACGAGACGGCGCCCAACTGGCTCGTCCCGAAGAGCAGCAGCAGCGACAACGGGTCGACACCCGAGGCTGCGTCCCGCACGCGGGCGACGATCGTGGGGCGGCCGGCCGATACCTTCGCCGTGAGGAGCGTTACGTTCGGCGGCCTGACGTCGTTCACCCAGGAGCGCAGCGTGTACGGGCCGGCAAGAGAGCGGCCGGTGAAGAGGTCGCGGCCCGAGTCGACGGAGACGTAGTACCGCCCCGCCGGCAGGAACACGCCTCCTGCTGCGCCGACGTTGAACAGGAAGTCGGGCATCGAGCCGTTCGCGTTCACGGGGATGCCCGCGTAGCCGGTGACGTCGTTCTCGTCGAGCGAGTTGAGGAACCACGGATGGATCGGCGCGTTCGAGCTCAGGAGCGCCCGAACCGAGGCGTTGATCTTGAGGTCCGGCCGCACGACGACGACGCCGGCGTTCACGGCCTGCCGCGGGATGTCGAGCGAGTAGACCGTCTCCTTCCCGTCCTCGTTCACGGACGGGTCGACGCCGAAGATGCCGAGGATCGCGAACGGCGAGGTCGGCCACCGGTACACACGCGCGCGATCGTCACCCTGACGCGTGTCGCCGCTCTGGAGCTTCTTCAGGGGCGTCGTGCGGACGCCGGTGAGCTGCGGCCGCGTGACCGAGAACGCGTACGGAATGCGACGCACGTCCGACCCGCGCCTGAGCACGATGAACCCGAAGTTGTCCCCGCCGGGCGCGCCCGCTCCCGCGCGCGCAGCCATCTGCACGACCGCCGTCCCGCCCGAGCCGATCGTGAACGGCGCCGCCTCGACGGTCGCGCCGCTCGTCGCGACCTGCGGCTGGACCTCCACCGACCAGGAGCCCGCTCCGCCACCCGCGTCCGCGACCGTGACCGAGATGGCGCGGCTCGCGGCGCCCGCGTTCACGTCGAGATAGCCGAAGGAGAGCGACTGCGGGTCCGTGAAGATCAGCGGCCGATCAGCGCTGCCGACCCGCGCAAGGCCTGCGCCCTCGACGAGCACCGACGCCTCCTCCGTGAGCGCGGAGTTCGAGAACGACGGCCCCGCGGTGGACATCAGCGCCGACTTCATCTGCTTCGGCGTCCAGGTCGGATGCCGCTGGAGGAGGAGCGCTGCGGCGCCCGAGATATGCGGCGCCGAGAAGCTGGTGCCGTCGAGGACGGCGAACGCGTCGCCGGCGAACTCGGGCAGCGTCGAGGAGATGACCTGCGACCCGGGCGCCGTGATGTCCGGCTTCAGCGCGTGGCCGAACGGCGTCAGGCCGCCGGCCGAGAAGCTCGACGGGACCCCCGCCCAGGTCGTGTCGACTTCGAGCACGTCACGGTTGAAGCGGACGCTGACCGCTCCCCCGGCTCCCGCCATCGCCTGCCGAAGACGCGCGCCGTCCAGGTCGGAGACGGTGCCGCCGTCCAGGCCGGAGAAGAGCGCGAACGTCGGGTCGCCGCCACGGTTCTCGGCGACCACCATGCCGACGGCACCGGCCTCCCGTGCCCGCGCGGCCTTCGCCTCGTACTGGCAACCGCCGCGCGAGACGAGGGCGATCGCGCCGCGGAGCGCCGCGCCGGGCAGGCTCCCCTCGCAGAGCAGCCTGTTGCCGCCGGTGCCGGGGATCGTCCCGACATCGACGAGGCGCTGATTTGCAGTCGTCCAGGAGGGCGGGATGTTGTCGGAGGCGACGAACGGAATCCGACCGATCGCGACCGACGGGGCCACGACCGTGAGCGAGTTGCCGAACACGTGGGCGTTCGCCGTCGAGCCCACGCTGATCGCGTCCGGCGACGTCGCCGGCGACCCCGCGGTGCCGAGGCCGAAGAAGTCGCGGTCGTTCCCGGCCGAGACGATCGGCACGACCCCGGACCGGACGACGTTGGCGACGGTCGGGATCAGCGCGTCGGTCCGCGGATCCGCCTGTGGGCCGCCGCCGGAGAAGTTGATGATGTCCATCCCGTCGGCGACGGCCGCCTCGAAAGCCGAGACGATCTCGGGTGTCGTCCCCGAGCAGCAGCCGCCGAGCGGCAGCGGGACGTTGAACACGCGGTAGTTGCCGATGTACGCACGCGGTGCGACGCCGCTCACGCCCTTGACGGCGGGGTGGCAGCCGCCCTCCGCCTCGCCGCACACGCCACGGACACCGGCGGGCACGTCGGTGTTGGCACGGCCCGCGATGATCCCGGCCACGAAGGTGCCGTGGAACGAGTTGTCGCGGTCCAGCGGAGCGGAGTTTGCCCCCCGGCTCGCGAAGCCGCGGGAGACGATGACCTTCGGGGTCGTAGACGTCCCCTTCGGGAAGCCCGCCGGGTAGGTGAACCCCGTCGGATCGAGGAATGGGTGCTCCTGGTCGACGCCGTCGTCGACGACCGCGACCTTGATGCCCTCACCGTGTGCTCCCGTCAGCCCCGCGAACTGGGACGCGCCGATGACGGACGGGCCGCGATTCAGGAGCGAGGTGTACGTCAGGCTCGGATACACCTTGTCGGCCAGCCCGAGGTCGAGGAGCTTCGGCAGCTGTGTATACGGGAGGCTGACCGCGAAGCCGTTCAGGAGCACGCGGTAGCGACGAGACACCGTCGCCGCCGGGAGCTCCGCGTGCAGCTTCACGATCGCGGCGTTCTGCGCCGCGTCGAGCCGGGAGAGGTACGAGCGCGCGAACGAGCTGGAGAAGTTGAGCTTACGGCGGTGCCCGACCGTCGAGAACGCGCTCCGCGGCGCGATCTGCGCGAGCGGCGCATCGGCGAGCGTCATGATCACCCGAGCGCTTCTCGCCGTGCTCTTCGAGCCCGCGGAGACCGGAGGCCCTTGCCTCAGGCGCGGAAACGACTCGTCTGCCAGCGACTGCGGGACCGGACGGAGCGCTCCCGAGGCGGTACCCGCGGTTGCGACGACGGCGGCGAGGCAGAGAAGCGCGAAGCGGCGCACGAACCGCTAGCCGATTGTCCTCGAGTAGCTCCTCGCGACCCGTAGGCCCTCGAAGACGATCGTGATCGACCCGCGGAACGTCTTGCCCTTCGCCGTCGCCGGGATCCGGAACGTGCACACGGCCTGGCGGCCGACGAACCGGCCCGTCCCCGTGAGCCGCGCAGCACCTGCGCGACCGACGCACGTCACGCGGCCTCCCTGCACGACTGCACCGGTGTCGGTGCGCGCCGCCTGGAGCCTGAGCGCGAAGGCCTTGCCCGCGGCCGGCTTCGCCGGGATGGTCGAGAAGTTGCGAACGGTCAACCTGGCCGGAGCAAGCTTGACCTCGTACGCGTAAAGCCCGGCACTGGCCGCCGGAGCGACGTCAGCCGTCGCGTTCGTGAAGTCGAGGTCGCCCGTGACCGGATCGGTGGCCAGCCCCGCGATGACGATCACGTTGAACCGCAGCTGCTTCGTGTTCCCAAGCTCGGCGGCGCTGATGGTGAGGGTTGCCCCGCCCTGGTAGGCGAAGATGAGCGACGTCGCCGGGGGGTCGCCCGCGCGGCGAGTGAAGTTCTCGCCGTCCCACCGGTAGAGGAAGACCTCGCCCTGGACGAGCTCGATCGCGTAGTCCGTGCCCTCCGGGCTACCCGTCGCCGCGTTGTTGTCGGAGTCGATCTCCATCGCGACCAGCATGTCCGGAGTCAGTGCTGCGCGGTTCGGGATGTTGATCTTGAACGTGATGACCCCGGCGTCGTTGTTCGCCACCACGATGGTCGAGATGTCCGGCGCGGCCGGGTTCTCTCCCTGCGAGTCCGTGTAGGTCGTCGTGTTCGCAGCGGCCGCCACGGGAGCTGTCGTCCCGAGCGGCGTCGCCCCAACGGCAGCCGGCAGCGCGACGCACGCAAGAGCGATCAGCCCGAGCAGCCCCGAGGACTTGAGTCGACCCACCGGCGCGGAGGCTACCCGCGGCTCGGCGCCAAGGCAAGAGCGCGTTTCCGCCTCAGGCGGCTCGCGCTCCCGTAGGAGTCCGCCGTCTAGGCCCGAACCGCTCCGATTGACAGCTCGACAGGCGTTCCGAGAATACGTGTCAGGGGGTGCTGCGGTGACCGTCGTCTCAGGGCAGCCGGTCGTGGATGGTGGTGTATTGGGCTCGATCGTCGAGCTCGTCGACGGCTGGGCGCGTCGAACGCCCGACACGATCGCGGTCGGCGGTCTCGACTGGCGGCGAGTCCCGCACGGGAGCGCGGCCGTCTTCCGCACACGCCACCTGGATGCGCTGGCGCACAAGCTCGACTCCGTACTCGACGAAGCCTGAGCACTCTTGCAAGTCCCCGCCAGGGGTACCTCGTCTCGCGTCACTGGCATAGGGCTGTGCGCCGTTGCCAACTCTGCCGATGACAACGGAGCCGCCACGAAGCGAGAGGAGAGGACTTGAGAACGGCACGAAGGACCATCGGCCTCGCACTGGCTGTGGCGGCCCTCGCCGTCGGCGCCGCTGCGGTCACCGCCCCGGCCGCACCCGCACAGGTCGGCCCACCCGGGCCGAGCGCGCAGTGCGACGCCCTCGCAGCCGCGGCGGCCCAGGTGGATTCGCTCGTCGCGAATGCGGCAGCAGCTGCAGCGACGGTTCAGCAGCGCCTCAACGCAGGCGGTCTGAATCCGAGGCAGGCGGCTC
Source organism: uncultured Actinomycetes bacterium (assembly GCA_963815895.1). Classification (GTDB taxonomy): domain Bacteria; phylum Actinomycetota; class Thermoleophilia; order Gaiellales; family Gaiellaceae; genus GMQP-bins7. Next base: position 777,442 of record CAWFIP010000003.1, read on the forward strand.
TGGCGCGAGTCCAGCTGACGCTGCTCAGGCTGCAGCTCGCAGTGCTGAACGCGTTGCAGAACCGGCTCGATGCACGGCTGGCCCAGGCGTGTGGCGGATCGACGCCACCTCCTCCGCCTCCTCCGCCTCCGCCTCCGCCACCTCCACCCCCGCCGCCACCCCCACCCCCTCCGCCTCCACCGCCCCCGAAGCCGGGCGAGTAGCGCGGAACGAGTAGCAGCACGCAGCTCGGCGACCGGAGCCACCACCCGCTTCGGTCGCCGAGCTGAATCAGCTTCTAGGGGAAGACGACGAGGCTGCGGATACCGTCCTGCGCCTCCATGAGCTCGAACCCACGGTTCACCTCGTCGAGGCCGAACCGATGGCTCAGCAACGAGTCGACGTCCATCTCCCCCGCGAGCCAGCGGTTCACGAGCTCCGGCACCTGCGTCCGCCCCTTCACGCCGCCGAACGACGAGCCCGTTACGCGCCGGCCCGTGATCAGGAAGCGGGGCACGATGTCGAGCGTCTCGCCCTTGCCGGCGACCCCGATCATGGTGGCCAGTCCCCACGCCTCACGTGCCGCCTCCACGGCCTGGCGCATCACCTGCACGTTCCCGGTCGCCTCGAAGGTGTAGTCGGCGCCGAACCCGCCGGTCTCGGAGCGGATCCAGTCCACTACGTCGTCGCCCGCGACTCTCGTGTCGGTCGCGCCGTGATGGCGGGCCATGGCAAGCCGCTCCTCGGAGAGGTCGACCGCCACGATCCGGTCGGCGCCTGCGAGCCGGCAGCCGATGATCGCGCCGAGCCCCACGAGCCCGCAGCCGAAGACGACGCACGTCGACCCGGGCTCGACGCGTGCGGTGTACAGCGCCGCCCCGATCCCCGTGGAGAGTCCGCAGGCGAAAGGAGCGCAACCCTCGAGCGGCGCCTCCGGCGACACCTTCGCGAGCGCGATCTCGGGCAGGACCGCGCACTCGGCGAACGTGGACGTACCCATGAAGTGGCGCAGGGGCGCGCCGGCGCGCGAGAGCCGCGTCGTGCCGTCCGGGAGATACCCGAGGCCCTGCTGGTCGCGGATCGCGACGCACCGGTTCGTCCGCGGGTCCAGGCAGTGGACGCACTTCCCGCACTCCGGAGCGAACAGCGTGATCACGTGATCTCCGGGAGCGACGAGGGTCACGTCGTCGCCTACCGCCTCGACCACGCCCGCTCCCTCGTGGCCGAGGACGCACGGCGCGTATCCCGTCGGGTCCGCCCCGGACGCCGTGTAGAGATCGGTGTGGCAGACGCCGCACGCAGCGAGCCGCACGAGCGCCTCGCCCGCCTTGGGCTCTGCGAGCTCGACCTCGTCGACGACGAGCGGCTGTCCGAACTCTTCGAGGACGGCTGCGCGGATCTTCATGCGGCTCCTTCCGGTCAGCGTACGGGCTGACGATTATCGCCCGGTTGCGAGCGTCCGAATCCGGGCGTACAGTGGCCCGAAGCAACCGGGGGGTTGGCCGTATGCACGGCAGGAAGCTCTCGATCGTTGCTGCGGCGCTGTCGAACACCCTCGGAGGGGGTGTCTTGCGATGAGCACGATCTCCGACGACGAGCTCGCGGTCGCGCTTGCCCGCTCCGTCGTGGAGCGTGCAGCGCCGGAGGAGCTCGTGATCTTCCCGGCCGCGAGCGAGGCATTCCTCGAGGGTGACGACCCCTCGAAGAAGACCCGGGGCGACCCGATGCTCGGGTTCGGCGTCGAGTCGGCAGTGATCCTGCTGTCGCCCGTCGCGCTGACGGTTGCGAAGGACGTGCTCGGTTTCCTGCGTGCCCAGCTCAAGAAGCAGGCGGACGAGCACGGCGACGAGGCGTTCGACTGGCTCGTGAAGAAGCTGCTCCGCCGTGGCGACGACAAGAAGGACGAGGCGCCCGCCGCGGTCGCGGCACCCGCGGAGCTCACGGACGAGCAGCTCGACGAGGTGCGTAAGCTCGCGATCGAGAAGGCGAAGCAGCTCAAGCTCCCGAAAGACAAGGCGGAGCTCCTCGCCGATTCGCTCGTCGGCAGCCTCGCGACGGCGTGAGCGCCGAACCGGCCGAAGCCTCTCCCCCACCGGCGGCCCGACTCAACCCGTTCGTCTTCCCATCCGACACGACGTTTCGGTTCGCCCTGCTCGTGTTCGCGGTGCTGGGCGCGAACCTCTACGTCTGGAACTGGCTCTGGTTCGCGAACAGCGGGCGCACGATCGCGACCGGGTATCTCAGGTGCGAGACGGTCAGGCCGGCGCCCGAGCTCCTCGGCATTGACGTGGACGCCTACACGAGGGCGCACAGCGCGTACTCGGACTGCCTCGCAAACGTCACCCGTCCGTTGGCCTGGTGGATGATCGGCGGCACCGCGCTTCTCCTCGCCGTCGCGGCTTTGATCCTGCTCGTCCTGCCGCACTGGATCGCCAGGCGCAGGGGCCTGCGTGCACTGACGAAGGAGGACGCACCCGCCGTGGTCAAAGAACTCGAGGAGCTGGCGCAGGAGGCGAAGCTCGAAGAGACGCCGAGCTGGCGATGGAACCCGCTCGACCCGTCGCCGACCGGGCTCGCGTTCGGCCGGCCTGGGAACCACGTGGTTGCGCTCATGGGTGGCCTCGTCACCCGCCAGTTCGCCGATCCGCCCGCATTCCGGGCGGTGGTGCGACACGAGCTCGCTCATCTACGGAACCGCGACGTCGACCTCACCTACGCGACCTTGTCGCTCTGGTACGCGTTTCTGCTCGTTGGAGTGCTCCCGTTCGCCGTCGTCGCGGCTGACGAAGGGCTCGGCACGGTCATCTCGCTCGGCTGGCGGCTGCTGGCGCTCACGGCCCTCGTGTACCTGACGCGCAACGCGGTCCTCCGGGCACGCGAGATCTTTGCCGACGTCCGAGCATCGGTGCCGGACGGAGAGCAGGGCGCTCTGCGCAGGATCCTCGCCGGCATGCCACGACGGGCGACGTCGCTCTGGCGCGGGCTCTGGCGGGTGCATCCGGACCCGCACGTCCGACTCGCCGCCGTGAACGACACGCGCGGGCTGTTCTCACTCGGTCTGCTTGCCGCATTTGGGGCCGGGGTAGCTGCGACGGTCGCATACGACAGCCTCGTCACGTTCGTCGGTCTCTACGTCGGGGATCCACTCTCTGTCCGACTCATCGCAGCTTTGACGGCCGCGCCGCTCGTAATGGGCGTCGTGGGGATCGGGGTATGGCGCGGGACGTGGGCTGCGCTCGCGCAGGGTCGCCGACGGCCGCCAACGTGGGCGCTCGCCCTCGCGCTCACGGCCGGCTTCCTCGTCGGCCCGCAACTCGCGCTGGAACGGGCGGTCCGCCCCGAAGGCAACAGCACCGTGCTCGAGACCGCGTTGGGCAGTGGCGCGCCGTGGATCGTCCTCCTGGCGCTGGCACTTGTACTCCTCCTGGGATGGGTCGGCTCGTCGGCGGAGCGCTGGATTCGCGCTCCCGCCGGCGCGGACCGGCCGGGGCGCGCCGCGCTGGGCGGCCTGCTGCTCGCGAGCGGCGTCCTGGCAGTGGTAGTCGCCGTCTTCAACTACGCGCGGGACAGCCGCTCGCTGATCGGCACGGACGCGGTTGTCGACTACGCGCCCGCTGCGGATGCGGCGTGGGTCGGGCCGGAGTGGCTGTGGGACGTCGTGCTCGACGTGTGGGCGTTCACCCTCTACGACGAGCCGATGATCGTCCTCGGGCTCGCTGCCCTCTGGCTGGTCCCGTTCGCCGCGTGGCTTCGGAGGAGGGCACGGGTCAGCGACGCTCCCTGGGCGTTCCTCGAAGGGCGAGGCAGCCTGAACATCCCTCTCCTCGGCCGTGTTCCCCTCAACCCGGTGAGTATCGGACTGGTCATGGGCAGCGCATGCGTCGTCGCCTTCATCGTGCTCCGCGCATCGATGCGTTACGGGTTCGGCGAGGACACGCTCGACCACCCCGGGATTGCCAGTGCGTACACGTACTGGGTATGGCTGATCGCGATCGGAGCGCAGGCAGTTGCGGGAGCAGTGGCAGCTGTGCGGATGCGCGAGCTTCCGCTGGTCGGCGGCCTTGCGGCGGCGTTCATCGTCGCGGCGATCGCGGCGGTGGGCATCGAGACGCTGCCCATGATCGGAGGCTGCCTCGACCCGCTCGCGGTCCGGTCCTCGCCATGCCGGTGGGACGTGGACGCGGGGAGCCTCTGGCTCAACTTTCGTACGGTCGTCGCCGAGGGAGCAGTTGCGGCGCTCGCCGGCGGGCTCGTCGTCCTTGGCGTGCAGGCGGTGCTCCACCGCCGGCACGCGCCCGTGCCGGCGCCGACCGCCTGAGCCTCAGAGCCTGATCTCGTCGAAGTCGCCGATCTCGTCCGCGCGGTCCGCCTCGAGCCCGCCGAGCGGGTCGAAGTCCGCGAGCGTCCCGAACGAGATACGCGTTTTCTCCTCGATTCGGCGAACGGGCACCTGGTAGGTCCTGTACGCGCCGTACGAGAACTCCTCGAGCGCGACTTCGAGGCCCGCGATGAGCTCGGCCTGGCTCAGGAGGTACGCGGTCGCGGAGAGATCACCGGACTCCTTGACCATGGCGACGACCTTCCAGAACTCGCGCGGCAGCTGGACGCCCGCGAACTGGTCGTCGTCGGCCTCGAACACCGGGCCGGTGAAGACCGTGACGCGGAAGTTGAGATTGTCGGCGTTCTCGAGGATGTAGTCCTCGAGCCCGGCCCACGTCGTTTGGTTCTGGTTGAAGTCCTCGTGCTGCGGTGAGCAGTTCGTGAAGTGGAACGTGTCGTCGTTGCAGAGCTTCGCCTCCTCGCGGGACGCTCCCCACGCGGGGTCGAGCCGACGGACGAGATGGCCGCGGTCGAGCGGATTGTTCTTGTAGACGCTCTCGTCCGTCTGCTCCTCCGCGGGGATCCGCGGATCGACGAACCAGTGGTCCTTCTCGCGCTTGAGGCGCATGCTCGACGCGCCGTCGACGTTCACCGCCGTGAAGAAGGCGATCCGCCGTGGACCGTTCACCACCACGCTGAAGTGGTTGTACGGGATGACGTAGTCCGGTTCTCCGGCCGGCAGCGAGCTCACCGAAGCCTGGGCGACGAGGTCGTCGGGGAGGACCGGGAGCGGCACGCTGTGCGGTCCGGTTCCGAGGAAGTCCGCGTCGTAGCCCTTCCGGTTCGCGTAGTCCGGATCGGGGACGACCGCCTCGAGCGCGTCGCCGCTCATGCGAAGAGCTCGTCGACGAGCGCCTGCTGCTCGGCCGGGAACGTCTGGCCGGTGATGAAGGCGCGAAGGCTCTTCACGCGGATGCCCTCGTTCACGAAGCCGCCGAGCTCCGCGTGGTCGGGCGCCTGCACGCTCGCATGATGGAGGCAGACGACGTGCCACGTGTCGTCGAAGACCGGCGAGCCCGATGACCCGGGCTCCGTGTCGGCCGCGTAGTGGAAGTGGTTGTCGAGGACGTCTACGACCCGGTTCTCGCGCAGCGCGATCTGCTTCTTCTTCCCGCGGGGGTGCTGCACGATGGTCACGAACGAGCCGACCGCGTCCTTGCCCACGTCCTCCGTGAGCCGGTTGAACGAGAAGTCGCCGAGCTCGGCCGGCGTCGCCTTCACGGCCACGAGCGCGAAGTCGAGATCCTCGTCGGTCAGGAAGAACGTCCCCGGATCGAGCTCGAAGGTGACGGGGTCGAGCGCCTTTCCGTCGACGCCGTCTTGAAAGCTGAACTCGATCGAGCTGCCCTCGGCGACGTCCGCGCTGGGCAGGACGTGGTTGTTCGTCAGCAGCAGCGTCGGCGACACGAGCGAGCCCGTGCCGAACCCGGCGATGCTGCCGTTCTCACGGATGACGACGCGGCCGACCGCACGCGCTGCCGCGACGCCCGCGTCGAGATAGCTCACGCCAAGGAAGTCCTCTGTCCCGACGACCTTCCGTGTCGGTCCTCTCCGGATCCGGTCGACGTTGTCCCGACGCGAGTCCGCCGAAGCGGCGACACGCTTCGCGGCGGCCTTGTCCTGCTCCTTCTGCGCGGCTTCGAGATCGTGCATGCCAGGCCTCCCCCGTTCCCGTGGATTCAGGGCGCCGCAGCCGACCCGGATTATGGGCGCTCGCTGCCGAATCGGCAACACGAGCTTGACGGACGGGCGGGACTAGTCCTAGATAGGGACGCACCGGCGTAGAGCCGGACCACGAGAGACGGAGCTCGCCATGGGCACGCCGCCACGCCACATGGAGACCTCTGCGGCTACCGGACCCGCGGCTCCCCGCGAGGAGCGATCGCCCGTGGACGTCATCTTCGAGCCGCTCGCATTCCGGAACCTGACGGCGCCGAACCGGATCCTCCGCTCGAGCCTTGCCGGGCGATTCTCGAACTACGACGGCGCCGGAACCCAGACGCACATCAACTGGGACCTGAAGACGGCGCGCAACGGCGTCGGGACGATCATCTCCTCCAACGCCCCGGTGCACCCGCGCGGGCACATCGTCCCGAACTACGCGCACATCGACCGCGACGAGACGATCCCGTTCTGGCGCGAGCTCGTGAAGCGCGTGCACGAGCACGGCTGCAAGTACGTCGTCCAGCTCGCGTTCTCCGGACGACAGCGCGACGTCGGCGGCATCCGCTTCGAGAAGGGCTGGAGCTCGACGGACGAGCCCGAGCCGGTCCACGGCTTCGAGTGCGAGCGGATGACGATCGACGAGATCGCCTTCATGGTCGAGTGCTTCGCGCAGGGCGCACGGCGCGCGCGGGAGGCGGGCGCGGACGGCGTCGAGATCCACGGCTGCAACGGCTACCTCATCACGCAGTTCCTGTCCTCGGCGATCAACGACCGCAAGGACGAGTACGGCGGGTCGCTCGAGAATCGCGCTCGCTTCGCCGTCGAGATCGTGCGGGCGGTGCGGCGCGAGGTCGGCGACGACTACCACCTTCAGTTCAAGATCAGCGCGATCGACGACAACGACGCGCTGTTCTTCTGGGAGAAGAAGGGCAACACGCTCGAAGAGTCGGTGCAGGTGTGCAAGTGGCTGGAGGAGGCCGGCGTCGACGGCTTCCACGTGTCGACAGGCGCGTCCTTCCCGCATCCGAGGAACCCGGCCGGCACGTTCTCGCTCGACGACGTCGTCCGCGGCTACGACACGATGATCTCGAGCGGCCGGCACACCTTCCGGAACTACCTCATGTTCCGGACCTGGCCGATCAACCGGATCTTCAAGTGGCTCTGGGAGCGGCGCTCGAAGAACGGCGTCGAGGGCATCAACCTCCCGCAGTCGCGCGCCGTGAAGGCGGCGGTCTCGGTCCCGGTCGTAGTCACGGGCGGCTTCCAGACCGCCTCCGTGATCGCAGGCGCAATCGAGCGCGGCGACTGCGACGGCGTCACGATCGGCCGGCCGTTCATCGCGAACCCGGATCTCGTCCGGCTCTGGCAGGCGGGCCACGACCGGCCGCCGAAGCCGTGCACCTATTCGAACCAGTGCCTGATCAACGGGCTCGAGAACCCACTCGGGTGCTACGACCTCTCGCGGTTCTCGTCCCGGGACGAGATGGTGCGCGAGATCCTCACCGTCTACAACCCGCCCCCGTTCCCGTGAACGACGACCCCATCTTCGAGCCGCTCCGGTTCCGGAGCCTCGAGGTGAAGAACCGCGTGCTGCGTTCGAGCATCTCGGGCCGCTTCGACAACTACGAGGGCTCGGGAACGCGGACGCGCATGAACTGGGAGCTTCGGTTCGCACGAGGCGGCGTCGGCGCGATCGTGTCCGCGTGGTGCGGCGTCGAGCCGCGCGGGTTCATCGTCCCGGGCTACGCGTGCATCGACCACGACGGGACGATCCCGTTCTGGCGCGAGCTCGGCGAGCTCGTGCACGAGGCGGACTGCAAGTACATCCTCCAGCTCGCGCACGGCGGGCGACAGCGGGACATCCGCGGGCTCGACCTCGACCGCAAGGGCCTCTCCTCGACGAACAAGTCCGACCCGCTCCACGGCTTCGAGGCAGAGAGCGCGACAGTGGCCGAGCTGCGCGCCGTCGCGGAGGCGTTCGCCGCGGGCGCACGGCGTGCCCGCGAGGCGGGGCTCGACGGGATCGAGATACACGGCGCGAACGGCTACCTCTTCACGCAGTTCCTCTCGTCGGCGATCAACGACCGCAAGGACGACTACGGCGGCCCGCTCGAGAACCGGGCGAGGCTGCTGCTCGAGACCGTGAGAGCGGTGCGCCGCGAGGTCGGTGGCGACTTTCACCTGCAGGTCAAGATCAGCACGACCGAGAACGCGGACGCGTTCCTGCCGTGGCTGAAGAAGGGCAACACGATCCAGGACGCGACCCAGGTCGCCCTCTGGCTCGAGGAAGCGGGCGTCGACGCGATCCACGTCTCGGCCGGCAGTACGTTCCCACACCCCGACAACCCGGCCGGCGGGATGCCGCTCCAGGAGCTCGTCAAGAGCTACGACACGATGATCTCGAGCGGCGTCCACGCCTTCCGCAACTACCTGCTCTACCGGCTCTGGCCGATCAATCGGATCATGCAGAAGCGCTGGCAGCGCCCACTCGATGCCGTCGAGGGCTCGCTGCTCGGGGATGCCGCCGCGATTCGCGCCGTCGTCTCGATCCCGGTGCTCTGCACGGGCGGGTTCCAGACCGCATCGGTGATCAGGCAGGCGCTCTCCGACGGGTCCTGCGACGCGGTCACGATCGCACGACCGCTGGTCGCGAACCCTGACCTCGTGCAGCTCTTCGCGGACGGTCTCGATCGTGCCCCGCGCCCGTGCTCCTACTGCAACAAGTGCCTCTTCAACGTCCTCGAGAGCCCGCTCGGCTGCTACGACGAACGCCGGTATGCAAGCCGCGAGGACATGATCCGCGAGATCTACGAGGTCTTCGACCCGCCGCCCATCGTCGAGGCGCCACGATCTTGACAACAGGGCGAGGTGCAGGATGATGCTCGGGAGTAGGACCGCCGAAAGGAGCGTCATCTTGGGGGGCTCGCCTAACGCCGATGCTGCGGCGCACCGGTCGCGCAGCGTCGTGGGCGCACCCTGCTCCGGGAGCGGCCGATGAGCACGCCCGAGACTCCGCGCATCGACGAGCTGCAGGCCGCGCTCGACCGAGGTGACCTCGACAGCGTCCGCCGCACGCTGCTCTCGATCGACGGCCGCGAGGCCGACCTCCTCGAGCAGGGCCTCGGCGCGGAGGCCTTCGAACGAGCCCGCAAGGCGGCGGCGCGCGGGCGCCGCCGGGGCAAGCTCGGAAAGGTGCTCGTCCTCCCCGGGATCATGGGCACCGAGCTCGACTCCGTCGATCGCAAGGGCGACGCCGACCGGATCTGGATCGACTTCGTGCGCCTCCTCGGGGGGCGGATCGGCGATCTCGAGCTGACGCCCGAGGGCGAGCCGGCGAAGGCGGGGATCCGCGTCAGGCCGGCCGGGCTCCACCAGCTGACGTACGTCCCGATCCTGCTCGAGCTGGACACGCGCTGGCACGTCCGTCCGTTCCCCTTCGACTGGCGCGAGGACATCGACAAGAGTGCGGCGCGGCTCGACGCGGAGATCACCACGTTCGGCGCAGGCGAGCCCGTGCACCTCGTCGCCCATTCGATGGGAGGCCTCGTCTCACGGCGGTTCGCTCAGCGGCATCCGGCGACGTGGAAGGCGATGGACGACACGACGGGCGGAGGGCGTGGCGGCCGCCTCGTGATGCTCGGGACGCCGAATCGCGGCTCGTTCGCGATCCCGCTGACGCTCTCGGGCGCGGAGAAGATCCTGAAGGTGCTGGCGGTGGGCGACATCCACCACTCGATGAAGCAGCTCCTCGAGATCATCAGCACCTTCCCCGGCATGTACCAGATGCTCCCCTCGCCGCTCGCCGACCTCGGCCCGGGCGAGGACCACGGGAAGCTGTACGACGTCGCCAGTTGGGGACCGCTGCCCGCGAAGGCGCCGCTGCTCGCCCGGGCCGACGCGTTCCAGCGCGACCTCGACGCCGTGATCGACCCGCACCGGCTCCTCTACGTCGCCGGCTTCGACCGGGAGACGCCTGTCGGGATCCGCATCGAGTCCCCCGGCAAGTTCTCGTATCGCAAGACGCGCGACGGCGACGGCCGCGTCCCCCACGAGCTCGGGCTGCTCGAGGAGGTCACGACGTACTGGGTCAACGAGACGCACGGCGACCTTGCGAAGAACGTGCACGTGCTCGACGCCATCACCGAGCTCCTCCAGACGGGGAAGACGACGGCCCTCGCGACGACGAAGCCGGCGACGACCACCCGAGCGGCGGCCACCGCGCGCTGGGAATCCGGCGACGCTGTCGCGCCGCTTCCCGCCGAGGCGCGGGTGATCGCGGAGAAGGCGAAGGTGCAGCGGCGCTCGACGGGCGAGCCGCACCTGACCCCGGAGGAGCAGCAGCGGCTCCGGAATCTCACGCTGGCCGAGTACCTCGGCTCGGGCGAGGGGCCGGGCGGAGCAGCGGTCCGCGGCGACGTCGAGGAGGAGGCGGTCACGGTCGTGGGCGCCGCCCGCGATGGCGATGGGAAGGAGCCGGCCGCGGATGCGCCGAGCCTCGAAATCGCGATCGAGGTCGTCTGGGGGGACGTCACCAAGGTCGACGCCGACGTCTATGCGGTCGGCCACTACGAAGGCGTCACGCCGCAGTACGCGGAGCTCGCACTCGACGAGGCGGTCTCCGGCGTCCGCGGACAGAAGGAGTACGAGCCGGGCAGGCTCGTCATCACGCAGCACGCCGCCCGCGGGAGCCTCCACGCCGACCTCGGGGACGTGTCGTTCTTCCCGTGGGGCGACCCGCGGCATGCGAACCGCGTCGTCGCCGTCGCGGGCATGGGCCGTCCGGGGACTTTCGACGGGACCGGACTACGCAGGCTCGTCGGCGAGCTCGTGGTGGCGGTGACGGCCCTGCCGCCCGCGCGCCGCGTCTGCGCCGTGCTCATCGGCTCGGGCGAGGGAACTCTGTCGATCACGCAGGCCGTGAGCGGCTGGCTCGACGGGATCGCCGACGCCGCGCAGGAGGTCGCCACGTCGGGGATCTACGACGCGCCGGTCGAGACCGTCGTCTTCGCCGAGCTCGACCGGGGACGGGCCGAGGAGATCCTCGGCGCGGTCGAGGACGAGCTCGAGCGCCGGAGCACCGAGCAGCGGCCGAGCTCGGTGAAGCTCACGCTCGCTCCTCGGCTGAAACGCGGAACCGGCGGGAGGGTGTCGATCGAGGAGAGCGTCGCCCTCGCCGCGGAGAGCCTCCTCCTGGCGGCCGTCGGCGCGGACCGGTCGCGCGAGCGGGTTGCGTTCACGACGCTCCTCCAGCACTGCGGCCCGAACGCGACCGTGCGCAAGCTCCTGCTGGAGCGGCTCGTGGACGAAGGCGGCCGCAAGCGGAAATCAACGAAGCGGCCGCGCTTCCGCGTCGAGCGCGGGATGGCGCTGCCGCCCTCGGCCGAGACCCCCGCCCGCATCTCGTTCTGGGACGACGGCCAGACGATCAGGGCGGCGGCGATCCACCAGGCAGCGACCGTGCCCGAGCGCTTCGTCGGCGTCGGCAAGGACGTCATCGACGACCTCATCGTGAAGATGACGGATCCGCCCGCGAGCGACGTCGACGAGCTCTGCCAGCTGCTCCAGCGTCTGCTCGTGCCGGGCGAGTTCGCGGACGTGCTGCGCTCTGGGGCGTTCGTGTTCGAGGTGGACCGCTCGCTCGCGCGGTTGCACTGGGAGATGCAGCCGGAGCTGATGAGCCAGAACGGCGAGGTCTGGCCGCTTTCGGTCCGAAAGCCGTTCGCGCGCCAGATGAGGACCGCCTACAGCCCCGCGCCGACGCGCCCCGCGCGCCCGGGCGGAGGCCTGCGCGCGCTCGTGATCGGCGACCCCGGCGATCCGGAGAAGGGCCAGGACCTGCCCGGCGCCATGAACGAGGCGCTGAAGGTGAAGGAGCTGCTCGAGTCTCGCGACGACGTGGTTGTCGAGGCGCGCATCGGCGCTCCGGGCGCCGCGCGGAACGATGCCCTCTACGAGGTGAAGCCCGCCGACCGACTCGAGGTCCTCGCCCTGCTCCTGAACGGCGACTTCGACCTCGTCCACTACGCGGGCCACGGCGACTTCGATCCCGAGCAGCCGAACCGCGTCGGGTGGGTGTTCGCCCGCGGCCTGCTGACGCCGGGCGAGATCGGGCGTCTCGAGCGGGTGCCGGCCGTGATCGTCTCGAACGCCTGTCTCTCGGCGCGAACGTCGTTCACGCTCGACGGTGCACGCAGACCCGATGAGGCACGAACCGAGGCGGGTCTCCTCCCGAGCCTCGCGGACGAGTTCTTCAAGCTCGGCGTGCGCAACTACGTCGGCACGGCCTGGGAGGTCAACGACATCGGAGCCGAGCTCTTCGCCCGGGTCTTCTACACGTCGCTGCTCGAAGGCGAGCCCTTCGGGGAGTCGGTGCGCAAGGCCCGCGAGGCGCTGTGGCAGGACCGCGAGACGTACGGCGCGCTCTGGGCCGCGTACCAGCACTACGGGGACCCGACGAGCAGCGCGGTTCTGGCCCCGCAGCAGGACGGCGACGGCAACTGAGAGGAGGCGCATGACCGACGAGGAGCTGCTCCAGCGCTACAACCCATACCTCCAGTACGACTCGCTCGAGAGCTACCGCTCCGACTCCGCGGCCATGCTCCCGGAGGGTTTCTACGAGGACGGGTCCAAATGGAGCTACGCGAACGTCCTCAAGCGAAAGGGCGGGAGCGTCCTCGCGTCGGCGCGGCCGAAGGACGACCAGAAGACGCTCACGCTCGAGTTCCTCGGCGAGAAGAAGTACGCGAGCGGAGCCGAGGTGAAGTCGACCGACTTCGTCGACGCAGCCGGTCGGCGCTACGTCGAGGACGCACGCCGCCTGCACGCCGATCCCCGCTACGCGGACAGGACGTACGGCCACGCGCTGAAGGACAAGAACGGCTTCACGTGGCTCCAGTACTGGTTCTTCTACTACTACAACGACAAGAACTTCCTGGGCATCGGCCTGCACGAAGGCGACTGGGAGATGATCCAGATCCGCATCGCCAAGGACGGGAACCCGAACGCGGCGACATTCGCGCAGCACCGCGACGGCGAGGCGCTCCTGTGGTCGGACCTCGTGCTGCAGCCGTCGCCGGAGGGACACGTGCCGGTGGTCTTCGTCGGCCGCGGCTCGCATGCGTCGTTCGCCTCCGCGGGCGAGCACTGGCCGATGTTCCCTCTCCCGCCGGACTACTCGGACGGGAAGGGGCCGCTCGTGCGCCCGACGCTCGAGGTCATCACCGACAGCGAGCCCGGCTGGGCGTTCTGGACCGGCAAGTGGGGCTCGAGCGACTCGAGCCCGACCGGGCCGACCCAGAAGGGCCAGTGGAAGGACCCGATGGCATTCCACGTGGAGCTCGGAGGCAGCGCGACCCGCGGCACCGTCAAGCGCCGCCCGCGCCCGACCCCGGACCTGCCCATCCCCCCCGCGCCGAAGCTGACGTTCACGCGCGTCGAGGATCAGGTCGTGGTCCGGTACGAGTACCCCAAGCGGCTGCCGGCGGGCGCCACGCGGCCGGAGCGGCTCGTCGTGTCCGTGGACAGGCCGGACGACGACCTCCCGCCCGCGAGCCATGCGTTCACCGTCCGCGAGCGCACGGGCGTGTTCGCGCACCCGTTCCGCCTCGAGGACGGCGCGCGCTACGTCGTGCGCGCCGTCGCGTACAGCGACGACGGAGTTCAGAGCAGACCCGTCACCGAGGAGCTACCGGCCGAGGACGGATAGGCATGAGCGACGAGCACTTCGACGCGGTGATCGTCGGCTCCGGGTTCGGCGGCTCAGTGACGGCATTCCGGCTGTCGGAGGCGGGGATGCGCGTCTGCGTCCTCGAGCGCGGCAAGGCATATCCGCCGGGCTCGTTCCCGCGCAGCCCGCTGGCGATTGCCCGCAGCCTCTGGGACCCGAGCGAAGGCCTCCATGGAATCTTCAACGCCTGGGAGTTCAGCGGGCTCGGCGGGATCGTCGCGAGCGGGCTCGGCGGCGGATCGCTCCTCTACTCGAACATCCTGCTGCGCAAGGACCGCTCGACCTTTGTCCAGGAGGATCTGAATGCGGGCGGCTGGGAGAGCTGGCCGGTCGCCTATGACGACCTCGAGCCCCACTACGAGCGGCACGAGGAGATGCTCCGCGGCGCGCCGTACCCGATGGAGCACGCCCCGTACGACCGCACGCCGAAGACGGTGGCGCTGCGCGAGGCCTCTGCAAGCCTCGGGCTCGAGTGGATCCTCCCCAAGCTCGCGATCACGTTCGCGCCGGAAGCGGGCGCGCCGCCCGTACTCGGCGAGCCGGTCCGCGGCGAGGAGCCGAACCTCCACGGTCGTGTGCGCCAGACCTGCCGGATGTGCGGCGAGTGCAACTTCGGCTGCAACTACGGCTCGAAGTACACGCTCGATTTCAACTACCTGTCGTTCGCGAAGCTCCGGCACGGAGCGGACATCCGCATCCGCTCCGAGGTGAAGACGTTCGCGCCCCAGCCGGAAGGCGGGTACGTGATCCGCTACGTCGACCACTCAGGAGCCGTCGAGGGCGAGCCGCGACGGGCACCGCCGCCCGAGCATGTGCTGACCGCGGATCGCCTCGTCCTCTCGGCGGGCACCTTCGGCAGCACGTACCTCATGCTCAAGAACCGGGCGAGCTTCCCGGAAGTGAGCAAGCGCCTCGGGACGCGCTTCTGCGGCAACGGCGACCTGCTCGTCTTCGCGCAGAAGACGCACGAGACCGTGAACGGCGTCCGCCGCGGACGTGCGATCGAGCCGGGGTACGGCCCCGTGATCACGAGCACGATCCGCGTCCCGGACGCGCTCGACGGCGGGCCTGGGCGCGCGTACTACATCCAGGACGGCGGCTACCCGGACACGATCAACTGGATGATGGAGATCGGCGACCAGCCGGCCGCTCTCGTCCGCGCGTTCCGCTTCGTCAAGCGCCTCCTCCGGCTCTGGCTCCGCAAGGGCGGCTCCAGCGACATCGGCGCAGACCTCTCGCGCCTCATCGGCAAGGATCCCGTCTCGTCCACGTCCCTTCCACTGTTCTCGATGGGTCGGGACATCCCGGACGGCCGGATGCACCTGAGCGACGACCAGCTCCTCGAGCTCGACTGGAACAAGATGCGCTCGAACCCGACGTTCGAGGCCGTTCGCCAGACGGGCCGCGACATCGCACGCGAGCTCGACGGCGAGTTCCGCGACAACCCGCCGTGGTACGTCGGCCGCGTCGTGACCGTGCACCCGCTCGGGGGCTGCCCGATGGGGCACGACATCACGGAAGGGGTCGTGGACAACTACGGGCGGGTCTTCGGCTATCCAGGCCTACTCATCGCCGACGGCTCGGTCATGCCGGGCCCCGTCGGCCCGAATCCATCGAACACGATCTCCGCTCTGGCTCACCGCTTCGCCGAGCGGCTGATCGCGGAGGCGTGAATGCGGCGCGCGTCGTCTCGAAGCGGACTGGAGGACCCATCATGAACCAGCGACTTCCACTCGTTCTGTCCGCGACGGCTCTCGTCGTCGCACTCGTCGGCTCGACGCCGCTCGGAAATGCTGCCCAGAACGTGCTCGAGCAGGTGCCCCGCGCGAAGCGGGCCGACTTCGCCACGAACGCGGGCAAGCTGAACGGCCACAAGTCCTCGCTCAACCCGACCCGCGGCCAGATCCCGGTGGTCGGCGCCGACGGGAAGCTCGCGGCGTCGATCGGCGGCGTCGGCCCGAAGGGCGACCAAGGCCCGCCGGGCCCAGCAGGCGTCGGCGGGTACCAGATCCGGACCGAGAACGTCAACGTCCCGGACAACGACAACGGCACGCCGACCTTCGGCGTCAGCTGTCCGGGCGGCAGGGTCGCGCTCGGGGCCGGCTACTCGTTCAACCAGCAGTTCACCGACGCGCTGAAGGTGTTCGACACGCGGCCGGTCTCGGACTCGACCTGGCGCTTCCGGGTCAGCAACGAGACCGGAGGCGGGAAGGCCATGACGCTCTACGTCACGTGCGCGAACGTGACCTCGTAGCGGAGAGGACGTGGAACCGGGCGAACGCCACTACTCCCTCGTCGCAGAGCTTCTCGGCCAGGGAGAGATCGTCCCCTTCCTCGGGGCGGGCGCGAACCTCTGCGACCGCCCCGACACGGCCTCATGGGCACCCGGTCGGTTCGCGCCGAGCGGCGGGGAGCTCGCGAAGCGGCTCGCCGACTCGAGCCGCTATCCGGACGAGGATCTCGATCTGCTGCGCGTCTCCCAGTACGTGGACGCGATCCTCGGCGAGGGCCGGCTCTACCGGTACCTGCACGAGGTCTTCGACTCGAACTTCCCGCCGACCTCGCTGCACCGGCTCTTCGCGCGCCTCCCCGCGGTGCTCCGGAAGGGCGGGCATTTGCAGCTGCTCCTCCTGACGACGAACTACGACGACCTGCTCGAACGCGCGCTCGACGAGGCCGGAGAAGCGTTCGACGTCGTCTGGTACGAGGCGAAGCGCGGCCCCATGCACGGACGGTTCATGCACCGGCCGCCGATCGGCGACGTCATTCCGATCGAGCGGCCGAACGAGTACACGGCGCTGTCGCTCGAGGAACGCCCGGTGATCCTGAAGCTGCACGGGGCCGTCGACAGGCTTGACGGAAAGCAGGACAGCTACGTCATCACCGAGGACAGCTACATCGACTACCTCGTCGGTCCCGACGTCGGGACCCAGATCCCCTTCCAGCTCCTCGAGCGCATGGAGGAGAGCCACTACCTCTTCCTCGGCTACTCGATGCACGACTGGAACCTGCGCGTGATCCTGAACCGGATCTGGGGAGCCCAGCAGCTCGACCTCAAGTCGTGGGCAGTTCAGCGGGCGCCGACAGACGCGGGCGTGCGCGAGGTCGAGGAGGCGCTGTGGCGCGATCGCGGCGACGTCGACCTCCTCTACGTCCCGCTCCGCGAGTACATACCCCGGCTCGAGCAGGAGGTCTTCGACTCGAGCGCGACCGCATGAGCGAGGACGGCACGCCCGAGGACGAGCGCGAGCCGCCGTCGACGCCGTACGTCGGGCTCGTGCCCTATGGCGAGTCGGACGCGGCGTTCTTCTTCGGACGAGACAACGAGACTCGCGTCGTCACGGGGAACCTGCGCGCCTCCGCGCTGACGCTGCTCTACGGCGCGAGCGGGGTCGGGAAGACCTCGCTCCTGCGGGCCGGGGCAGTCCACGACCTGCGGCTGCAACGCGAGACGGCCGCGCTCACGGACTCGCGACGGGTGCCGTTCACCGTCTGCGTCTTCTCCGGCTGGCGCGACGACCCGCTCCCCGGGCTCATGGAGACGATCAGGGTGACCGCGGCCGAGGCGCTCGGCGGCGCCGAACTGCCTCCCTGGGCTCCCGGCGAGGACGTCGTGGGGACGCTGCGCGGGTGGACCGAGCAAGGTCCGCACGCTGCTCGTCATCCTCGACCAGTTCGAGGACTACTTCCTCTACCACCCGGACGAGGAGGGCGAGGGGACCTTCTTCGACGAATTCCCGGAGGTCGTCAACGACGAGAACCTCCGCGTCCATTTCCTCGTCTCGATCCGCGAGGACGCCCTTGCCAAGCTCGACCGCTTCAAGGGGAGCATCCCCCGCCTCTTCACGAACTACGTCCGGGTCGAGCACCTCGATCGGGCGGCAGCGCGTCGGGCGATCGAGGGGCCTGTCGACGAGTGGAATCGTCGCCACGGCGACGAGCCGCCGTACACGCTCGAGCCTGGACTCGTCGACGCCGTCATCGACGCCGCCGCGGGCGGAGAGCTCGCGCTCGTCCGGAACGGCGCCCGCGCGGCGACGACGCCAGCCACGAACGGCGGCGTCGAGGCCCCGTTCCTCCAGCTCGTGATGGAGCGGATCTGGCGGGCGACGTCGGAAGCGGGCGAGCGCGACCTGACGCTCGCCCGTCTCGAAGCGCTCGGCGGCCCGCAACGAATCGTGGAGAACCACCTGCTCGAGGCGCTCGGCACGCTGACCGCGGACGAGCAGGGCGTCGCCGCGGATCTCTTCCGCTTTCTCGTCACCCGCTCGAAGACGAAGATCGCGCACCCTGCGTCCGACCTCGCCGAGTGGACGGGGCGCTCCGAGAGCGAGGCGACGACGGTGCTCGAGAAGCTCTCACGGCCCGAGGGCGGCCGCATCCTCCGCCGTGTACCGCCGCCCGCCGCCGGGGCGGGCGAGACGCGCTACGAGCTCTTCCACGACGTGCTCGCGGACCCGATCCTCGAGTGGAGGCGCGAGTACGAGCAGGACGCCCGCCGGAAGGCCGCGATCCGGCGTGTGGCCCGGATCGCGGGCGGTCTCGCGGTCCTCCTCGCGATCGTGGGCGGCCTCGGCATTTGGGCGCTCGTCCAACGGAGCGAGGCGCAGACCGCGACGCGCGCGGCCACATCGCTGGCCCTCGCGTCGACCGCTGCGACGCAGCTTGCGACCCGTCCCGACAACGCGCTCCTGCTCGGGCTGGAGGGATACCGCTCGAGCCCGACCTCGGAAGCCGCGAGCGCGGTGGTCGATGCGCTCGAGGACGTCCGGCTCTCGGGCGCAGCCGCGATCCTGCGCGGCGGCGAGAGGGGCGTCCGGACGATCGCCGTCAGCCGCGACGGAAGCACGCTGGCCGCGGCGGACTTCGACGGCACGCTCCGCCTCTTCGACCTCCGGGAGCGAAAGCCGCTCGGAAAGCCGTTCCGCGCCCATACGAACGAGGTGTGGAGCCTCGCTTTCAGCCCGGACGGCATGACGCTCGCCTCCTCGAGCTTCGACGGGTCCGTGCGCTTCTGGCGCGTCGAGGACCAGAGCCCGGTCGGCGAGCCGATCGAGCCCGGGGCGGGAGCGGTACGAACGGTCGCGTTCAGTCCCGACGGGAAGACGTTCGCGCTCGGCGCCTCCGACGACACGGTCCAGCTCTGGCAGGTCGACCCGCCGAAGCGCCTGCGCACCCTGGAAGGCCACACCGGCTCGGTACACAGCGTCGCGTTCAGCCCCGACGGAGCGATGCTCGCATCGGGCGGCGACCGGACCGTGCGGCGGTGGGACGCCCGCACCGGAAGGCCCCTCGGCGCCGCGCTCGAGGGGCACGACGGCACGGTCGCGAGCGTCGCCTTCAGCCCGGACGGACGCACGATCGCGTCCGGCGCGCTCGACGGCACGGTGCGCCTGTGGAACGCCGACACCGGGCGGGCGATCGGACGGCCCCTGCAGAGCGGGACTGGCCAGGTCTGGGGCGTCGCGTTCAGCCCGGACGGGAAGACGCTCGCGTCCTCGGGGTTCGACGACGCGACGGTGAGGCTCTGGAACGTCGAGACCGGCCGGCCGGCCGGCGACCCCCTCACGGGACACACGCGGGCGGTGATTGCCGTCGCGTACGCACCCGACGGGACGCTCGCGTCGTCGAGCTACGACGGGACGGTGCGCCTCTGGGATCCCGACGGTCTCCAGCGCCTCGGCGATCCGACTGGAGCCCATGAGGACCGAGTGACCTCGGTGTCCGTGAGCCCGGATGGGAGCACGGTCGCCTCCGGGAGCTACGACCAGACCGTCGGCCTCTGGGACGTGCGCGGCGCGAAGCCGGCTCGCCGCCTCGGCGAGGACGAGCTGGACGCCGTCGAGGACGTCGCCTACAGCCCGGACGGGTCCGTCCTCGCCGCCGCCGACGCAGGTGGCTCGATCTGGCTCTGGGAGGACGCGACGGGCGAGCCGAAGCGGTTGGAGGGCAATGCCGCCGTTCAGGACATTGCGTTCGCAGGCGACGGACGCACGCTCGCGGCGGGGGACTCGGACGGCTCGATCCGACTCTGGGACGTCTCGTCGCACGACGAACGCGGTGAGCCGCTCACGGGCCATGACGGCCCCGTCTGGAGCGTTGCCCTGAGCGCCGACGGAGGCACGCTCGTCTCCGCGGGCTCAGACGGCACGGTTCGGGTCTGGGACGTCGAGGAGCGCAGGGAGCTCGGGCGACTCCCGCTCGAGGAGGGCGAGGTCGTCCTCGCCGTCGCCCTCGCCTCCGACGGCCGCACTCTCGCGACCGGCAGCGTCGGAGGCGCGCTACGGCTCTGGGACTTGTCGTCGCGCACTCCACTGGGCGAGCCCGTGGACGCCCACAGTCCGGCAAACGTCGAGAGCGTCTCGTTCTCGGAGGACGGCTCGGTGCTCGCGACTGGAGGTGGCGACGGCGCACTCCGCCTCTGGGACGTGCCGGATCTCCGGCCGCTCGGACGCCCGCTCCGACGCCACGAAGGCGCCGTCTACGGCGTCGCGTTCGGGCCGGGCGGGGTGCTCGCATCCGCGGGCGACGACGGGACCGTCCGGCTCTGGGACGGTGTCCTCTGGCCCGACCCGGCAGAGCTCGAGGCCCAGGTCTGCAGCCTCGTCGTCGGCAACCTCTCACGGGCCGAGTGGCAGGAGCTGGCACCCGGACTCCCGTACCGGACGACATGCCCGACGTGACCGCCCATTCGCCGCGATCGGGGCGGCCGACATCAGGAGGTGACATGGAGGGCTTGCGCCTGAACACGGTTCGCACCCCGAAGAGCCTCACCCGCCGCCACCTTCCGCCGATCGACACGGAGAGCATCCGGCGCGCCGCGGTGACGACGCGGGCGTTCGAGGCGACGGTGAAGCGGCCGGTGCCGGAGCAACCAAGAATCGTCTCGAGCGCACACGGCACGATCCGGCATGTCCTCCTCTGCTACCCGAGCTACGCGGGCGGGGACGACGTGTACCGGGACGTCTTCGTCGACCTCTTCCGGCAGCTGCCCGAGGCCGTGGAGCTGACGGTCGTCGCGCATTCGTCCGTCGTGGCAGATATCGAGAAGGCCGCGGACACCGAGCGGCCGCGTTCGCAGACGACGATCGTAGAGGCTCCCAACTACCTCCGTTTCAGCGTCTGGGCGGAGGACCCGTACGTGGTCGTCGAGGACGTGGGGTCGGACCCGTCCAGGCGCTTTCTCGTCGAGCCGTTCACGTTCCCGCGCGGCGGGGACAGCGTCGTGGCCGACCTCGTCGCGGAGGCGAGCGACGTGCAGTCCATGCAGTCGCCACTCTTTTTCCAGGGCGGGAACATCCTCATCGGCGACGACTTCGTGCTCATCGGGGTCGACTATCTCTACGAGACGCTCGACACGTTCCTCCGCTACCAGCCCGTCATCGGCATGCCCGAGGACAAGAGCAAGGCGCAGGACTTCATCGTCGACCTCTTCCAGCAGACGTTCGACCGCGACCGGAAGATCTTCTTCGCCGGGACACGCCTGCGGGTCCCGGCGACCGAGAGGCACGAAGTCCGGATCGACGGCGACAAGTGGACGGAGGTGCTCTACGAGGGCACCGGCCACCACCAGCCGATCTTTCACATCGACATGTTCCTGAGCCTGACCGGCCGGGGCGAATCGGGGCGATACCGGGTGCTCGTCGGCTCGCCCGCGCTCGCCGACCGGCTGCTCGACCGGCCCTCGGTCGCGCACGGGCTCAACGAGGTGTTCGACGACGTCGCGAGGCAGCTCGAGACGCAGGGATTCGAGGTCGTGCGAAACCCCCTGCCGCTCACGTTCGTCGACGACCCGGACGCGAAGGAGCGGTTCTGGTACTTCGCGACCTCGAACAACTGCCTCGTGCAGATCGACGAGGACGAGGGGAGCCAGGTCTGGCTTCCGACGTACGGACACGGTGCGTGGGAAGACCTGGCCGTGACGGACGAGGCGAATCGCAAGGTCTGGGAGGACCTCGGGTTCACGGTCCACCAACTCGCGGACTTCAACGTCTTCGCCCAGAACCTCGGGTCGGTCCACTGCATCAAGAAGTACCTGGCGCGAAGTTGACGACCTCGGAGGGGCGACCCTGCCGGAACAGGAGGTGACGATATGAGTCAGATCAGCGTTCTCATCGAGGTGGATGCCACCCAGGAGGATGCGTTCGAGGCCTTCCAGCAGGCGGTGGCCTCGGAGGAGGAGTCCGCCCGCCAGCGCGAGGCGCTGCTCGGGCCGCTCGCGGAGCTGGAGACCGCGCCGGTGGGAGACACGGTCCCGGTCCCGATGTTCACTCCGCCGGCCGGCGAAGCCCCGCCGGCCGAGCTCGAGGCCTTCCCGAGCTCGGAGACGAATGCCGACCTCCCGTCGTCGACGATCGTCGTCCCCGCGCTGGTGGATGCCGCGACGCTCGAGGAGCTGAGCGCACGCGACGACATGCGCGTGTGGCCGAACTCGGAGCTCACGCTCTTCGTCGAATGGGACCCGGCCCTGCAGGACATCAGGGACGAGCCCGCGGATGCGGTCGCGGTGCTGGACGCGCCCGGCGCTCCGGCGGGCCTCGACTGCCGCCCGTTCAAGCCGGGGGTCGACGTGGATGCGATTCGCGAGCTCCTCGACGTCGCCGCGATCTGGGACGAGGGTCACCGGGGCGAAGGCATTGTCGTCGGGATCATCGACGAGGGCGTCAACGGGGCGACGTACCCCGTGGTCGGTGGGTTCTCGCGGCCGGGCGCACAGGCGCCGGGAGCGGCGCAGATCACGAGTCACGGCTCGATGTGCGCCGCGGACGTGCTCGTCGCCGCGCCGGACGCGAAGCTCTACGACTATCCGTTCCTCGGCATCCCCAACTCCGGCGGCGCGCTCGCGATGTTTCAGGCGGTGCTCGACCAGCGCCGCGTCGACGGCACGCCGCACGTGACGAGCAATAGCTACGGGTTCGTCGGCGTCCCGCCGCGGGAGCAGGCTCCAACGCACGAGATCTGGGACCTCGACCATCCGCTCCACCGAAAGGTGCGCGAGGTCGTCGCCTCCGGCGCGCCAACCCTCTTCGCCGCCGGGAACTGCGGCGAGAACTGCCCGAGCAGCAAGTGCCAGCCGACCGGGATCGGCCCCGGGCACTCGATCCACGCCTCGAACAGCCTCGTAGAGGTCATCACGATCGCAGCCGTCAACAGCCGCCATGAGCGAATCGGCTACTCGTCCCAGGGACCCGGGATGTTCGAGCGCGAGAAGCCGGATCTCTCCGCGTACTCCCACCTCTTCGGCAACTTCGGGCCGGGCCGGCCGGGCGGCGACACCGTGCCGTTCGACAACGGCACCTCCGCCGCCACGCCCGTCGCCGCCGGCGTCGTGGCTCTGCTCGTGTCGGCGCGGGCCGGCGTGACGCCGGATCAGCTGCGCTCCGCTCTCGTCGAGGGCGCGACGAGCGACGGCTCCGGCTGGAACGCCGACTTCGGGCGGGGAGTGATCAACGCCGGGACCGCCTACGCGGCCCTCAAGCGCGTGCTCGGGGAGGGCTCCTCGTAGGTCGCCCGATGAAGTGGCTCCTCACCCTCCCTACGGGCGTCGACCTCGCCGAGTTGCGCAGTGTGCTCGCCGCGCACGGCGTGGCGGTCGACGTCGAATCGTGCATCCCGCTTGCGGAGGGCGAGCAGGTCGTGGAGGCCGACGGCCCGGCGCAACTGCCGGCCGTGCTCGAGCGCACGGGCCACGGGAACGTCAAGGCGTCGCCCAACTCCGACCTCGAGCTGTACGACTCCGCCGAAGGGGACGAATAAGGGCCGGGCCGGAGATCACCCATCCGCGCCCCAGGGGGAGAGGTGGGACGCCGCAGGCCGACCCGGCCCCGATGCAGGTTCGTCGCACAATGCCGTCTCCCTTCTGGCAACAGGAACGAGAGACCCGGAAGCACGCCCGAGAGGGCTAGGATCGGCGGTGGCCCCGGTAGGCGCTTCCCCCCGCCGTCAGGGAGAGGCCCAGCCCCTTGGGCAATCCCGCCGGGGCCGCTTCAGCGTGCGACGCCATGCTGCGTACGACGTTTTCGGGGCGAGCAGGAGGGGGCCCCGGGCTCGCCCTTCACTATGTACGTCGACGAGCCGCGAGCGGATGCCGCTGCTCGTCGACGCGAGACCGCCCTAGATCTGACGCGGGCCTTCCGGCGGCCGCGAGATCTCCTCCACCATCTCGCCGACGGCCTTCTCCCTCGCCTCGAGGGCGACATCGGCCTGGGACACGACCCCTACGAGCCGGTTGTCGTCGTCGACCACGGGCAGCCGCCTCACCTGGTTCGTGGCCATGGCCTGGAGGGCGTCGGAGAGATCCTGATCCGGGGTCACGGTAATGACCTCGGTCGAGAAGACCTCCCTGACCGGCATCCCGCGCGGATCCTTCCCCTTCGCAACGGCCCGAAGGACGATGTCCCGATCGGTGACGATGGCCGTCAGCTGCTCGCCGTCGAGAACGGGAATCGCACCGACGTCCTCCGATGCCATCAGCTCCGCGACTTGCGTGACCGGCGTATCCGCCGTCACGGCGCGCGGACGAGCCGTCATGACGTCGCGTACCTTCGTTCCCATCTCGGCCTCCTTGCGAGCAGCGCTCGCGATCGTTTCGTTGTCGATGACCAGGCAGGGCTACCCGGCACGGGAGCTCGTTACACCCGACACGTCGAGCTGGGAGGCACAGGACGGAGGCGAGGGCGGCGCACGTGACGGCGCCGCCCTGGCCCTGGCCTCCGTTCCTAGCTCGCTGCGCGGATCGCTCCGAAGAGACCGTGCGCCTCGTCGTCGATCCCGGCCGCGAAGAACAGGGAGTCGGTCGGACCGGCGTTGCCGCCGTTCCCGAAGCCGATGCCCCACAGCCCCTCGATCTCGACGGCCAGGCCGTTCGTCCCGCGGAGCTGGTCAACGTGCTGCCACTGCCCCGATGCGTTCTTCATGAAGCCGTTCAGGCGGCCGTCACCGAAGTTTCCGACGATGAGTGCGCCCGACAGCGGGCCGAACCCGCTCGCCGGGGCCATGGCCATGCCCCAGGGAGCGTTGAGCTTCGCATGCCTCTCGACGCGCGCGACGAGCATGCCGTTCGCGTCGTACTCGTCCACGGCACCGAGGCCGCGTCCGGTGACCTCGTCCTCGCCAGCCGCGTCTTGCTTCGCGTACGCGACGAAGATGTGGCCGCCGATCGCCTGGATACCGAAGGGCGAGTAGCCCCCCGGAAGCTTCGGGTCACGGAACGAGCCGGGCGGCGTGACGACGTTGAACGACCCGTCGAACACCTCGACACGCCGGTTGTGGAAGTCCGCGGCGTACAGCCGGTCACCCGTAATCGCGAGGCCGAAGTACGACGCACCGAACGACGACCGGTCCTTGCCGAGCTGAGCGGCCGGCCCGCCGGCCCAGCCCAGGATCGTGCCGCTCTGGGTCGCGAAGATGAAGCGCGCAGGCGCCATCACCGCGCCGTTCGGCACGAGGAACTGCGAGCCGCCGTTGAAGACGACCCCGGTCGGGCTACCCGGGACCGAGACGACGAGCGGCGATGCCGGCGGGAACGGCTGGCCCGCTCCGTTGTAGAGCGTCGACGTGTCGGTCTCGTTATTCGACACCCACCACGGCGTGGTGGGCCCCGCGACGATGCCCCACGGATTGACGAGGTGCGTGTCGGTGGTCGGGGCAAGCCCGGGCTCGTCCGAGACGAGCGGTGTGACCGTGTACCCGCTGACAGCTGCACGAAGACCGCCTGCTGAGCCTGCCACCGTGAGCACGGCGGCGAGGGACGCCACCAGTACGAGCGCTCGTGCTCGCTTGGATCGTGACATGAGGTCCCCTCCTCTCCTTGAGGGTCGAATGCACCTTCAAGGGGCTACGGCCCGAGCGCGTGTGCGGTTTGCCCTACGGTCGCGGCGACGGCCGCCGGGCGTTGAGATGGATCAACGCTTGCCCGCTCAGGCTTCCTGCGCGACGTCGCCGATGATCTTCGCGAGCTCCTGCGGCCGAGACCACATGGGCCAGTGGCTCGTCGGCAGGTCGATCCAGGTGATGTCCCGGAGCTCGCCGAACCCACCGAGCCACGCGTAGCCCTCCTTCAAGGCGTCCTTGTACTGCTCGGACGTGAACCCGGTGCAGATCGCGACGGTTGGCACGTCCAGCCTCGCGTCGTTCGTCAGCTGGGGCGCCTCGCGCAGCACACCGCCCGGCTCGGGAACCGCGCGCTCCCGGAAGGTGGCGAGCTGCTCGTCGCTGAGCCCGTCGAGGTTCTCCTCGGCCGCGAGCGTCTCCGGGTCGGGCAGCGGAAGCTCGTCGCCTTCGAAGCCCGGATCGAGCGCGCCCGTCGCCGGGCCTGAGTCGACGTAGACCATCGCGGCGAGCTTTTCGGCAATACGGTCGCTCGCGGCATACCCCGAGGCACCGGTACCGCTATGCACAGCGAGCACGACGGGAGCGCCCGCGGCCTCGACGGCCTCGACAATCGAGTCGACGTGGTCCGACAGCGTGATCGAGGAGCGGTCGGCGTCGGCGGACTCGAGACCGGGCAGCGTCAGCGCAGTGACTTCGTGCCCCTGGCCGCGCAGATCTTCGGCAACCTCGTCCCACGCCCACGCGCCAAGCCAGAAACCGGGGACGAGGATGATCGGTGCGCTCGCCATGTCTCGAGCCTAGTCGGAACGCTACGAACCAGACGTATTGAAGGCCACCGCGGCGCTGATGAGCGCCTTGAACGCGGCTGCGTCGAGCTCCTCGCCTTCACGGATGTCGATCGCTCGCCGTACGTTCCCGTCGAGGCTCGCGTTGAAGAGCTTGGCCGGGTCCTGCAACGACGCCCCCTTGGCGAACGTCAGCTTGACGACCGACTTGTACGACTCACCCGTGCAGATGATCCCGTCGTGCGACCACGTCGGAGTGCCCGGATTCGTCGCCTTGACCCACTTGATCTCCTCTACCACGTCTGGGTCTGCCTCCTTGATCAGCTCACGCATCCTGCTCAAGGTCTCCCCGCGCCAGTCCCCGAGCTCGGCGATTCTCCTGTCGATCACTTCAGATGCCGGTTGGTTCTCGGTCGAACCCTTAGCCATGTTTTCCTCCCTCGAGCGTCGAGACTCTTCCAGCATGCCTTCAAGCGACTGATCCAGGCGTAGCACCTCCTCGACACGGCGAGAGATTCGCCCGAGCATCTGCGATCCGGAAACACGAAACCCGCCCAATTGCGGCGGGTTTCGCGTGCACTGCTCTGCGCGTGCGGCCGCGCGCCGCTCGCTCAGGCAGTGAGCTTGAGCGGGAGCGCAGGCACTTTCCCGCGGATCTCGCCCGCCGTGTTCTTCTTCGTGTGGACGTTCACATACGCGCGACCCGTCTCGAGCGCGGCGAGGATCGCCGCGTTCAGGGTGACGGTTCCGCGTACGCCGCTCCGGCACGGCCCGCAGAGCGGGACGGCCACCGGGCCTGCCTTCCCTCGTGCGCCGATGTGAATATGCGCTGCGAGGGCGCGGCCGGTGAGGTGCGAGAACGTCAGTCGCCAGGCCATGGCGCCGGTCGTGCCTGACCTGGTCACGGTCCCCGTGAACCGACCAGCCGCCCGCAGGACGTTGCCCGTCGGCCGGGGTCGCGACTGCCGCGGCGTGAGGCTCGTCGCGATCGTCGCCGAGACGCCGAGCTGACCCCGGATCTCGCCGGCCTTGTTCGTCGGCGTGTGCACGTTCGTGTACGCGCCGCCGGTCTCGAGTGCCGCGAGCACGGTGTCCGAGATGTTCGCGGTGCCGCTCGCCGGGCTCTGACACGGCCCGCAGAGGGGCACGACGACGGGCCTGCCTGCCCGGCAGCCCCGGTGTGGATGTGCGCGGCGATCGCGTCGCCAGTGAGGCCGCTGAACGTCATCTGCCACGTCAGGACGGCGCCTGTGTCTGATCGGGTGACACTCCCGGTGAACGCGCCCCGCGCGGAGCTGACATCACCAGTCGGCGCCGGAACCTCCGGGCCAGAGCCCATCACCGACCGGACCTGGATCGTCGACGCCTCGGGCCGCGCTCCCGCACCCAGTGACGACCAGCGCGATGCCGATCGCAACGAAAGCGACGCCGGTGACGATTGCTGATGTTCTCACGCGCCCTCCCTCCTGGAATCGCGAAATGCGACAACCTCTCCTCGTCGGCTCCCACGCGGAAGCAGCGGGGACGGTTTGGAGAGGCAGCAGGAGACTGCAGATGAGGCGCGGTTCTGCGGCCTCGGGACGAACCCCCGCGTTAGCGGGCGCTTTTCGTGATGGGCGGAGCGGGCGTCAACCCGAGCCGGTGAGGCGGCTAGCGGCGGCTGCGCTCGCGTCGCTGCGAGGTCATCGCACCGACGCCGCAGAGAAGCCGCTGCTACGCCTGCTCCAGAACGCTCGGCAAGGTGCCGCGCAAGCCGCCTTGTTCAGTCCGCGTTTGGCAAGGCCTCTCGGGTCGGTCTTTCCAGATGGCGGAGGCCGAGCCGGTCGACGTAGGTCTCGGGCAGGTCGAACTTCCCTGAGAACACCAGCAGCATGTCCCAGTAGAAGTCTCGCCCCTTCTGGTATTCGAGCAGTTCGATGATCCAGTAGTTGTAGTCGCGCCAGGTGACGTAGGGATGCGCCTCGACCATCGAACGCGTCACATACTGTTCGCCGCCCGCCCTCGCTGCGAGCGCGATGCAGTTCTCCCGCTTGGTCTGCGGGATGTCGTAGGGCTTCCGAGTGCCGTCGTCCAACTCCAGGCTGGCGTGGATCGGCTCTCCCGGCTCGTCCAGGTCGGGGTCGGGAGCGTCGGGAAGGTCCGGAGTCTCGGCCATTAGCCTGTTCATGATCGCAGACCCGTGCAGCGTCAATCGTGGCGATGAGCCGAACGCCTCAACCTCGAGCCGCGTTCGCCGGAGGCCGTTGCCATCCGACGACACCTGTTTCTTGCCCCTGATGAGCTCCAACTGACAATCGTCCCGCGCCGGCCACCACCGACTCCCGCGCCACGCTTCGATGCTGCCCGGCCGACCATTACGGAGCCGTTCGTTTCGACTCGCACGAACCACTGCACCCGGGGGCAGCTTTGAGATCTGCGCATGCCAGGCCGTGCATCCGATGCGCGCGTCGACATTGGCGCTGCCGGGCGGATGTGGGACTCTCCAGGCATGGACGACGATGAGGTCATCGCGAAGGAGTTGAGCGCCCTCGGTGCCAAGGTACGTGACCTCGAAAGGCGGATTGGCGAAATGGAGAAAGTGAACGCTCGGCTCGAGGACGCCGCACTGACCACGGCGCGCTCTCTCCAGGAGCTCTCGGGCCACTGGGATGCTGTCTATGAAGCCATGCGCCGCGCGGAGGTCAAAGACCGCGAGTAGGTGGCGCCCGGGAATCGCAGCTACACTGGCCGAAGCGCGTTGGCTAGCTTTGAAGCCGCCGAGGTCGCACTTCCTCTCCGACTGTCACACCGGCCCGAGCGCAGCAGGGAGTTCGTTTGGATTCTCTGTCCCTGTTTAGACAGAAGGAGCATCACATGCATGCGACCATTCGCCGCTATGACGGTGTGAACGAGAATCGCGTAGCCGAGTTGACCCGCAAGGTCAACGAGACCCTCGTCCCGAAGCTGAAGGAGCTCCCGGGGTTCGGTGGCTACTGGCTCGTCGATGCCGGTAACGGCATCTTCAGCTCGATGAGTCTCTTCGAGACGACCGAGCAGGGCAAGGAGTCGACGAAGCTCGTCGCCACGTGGGTTCGCGACGAGAAGCTCGACGACATGATCCCGAACGAGCCCAAGATCACGAGCGGCGAGGTCATCGTCCGCAGTGACCGCGTCCTGGTCGCCGCGTAGCTCAACCGCTCGTACGCGACGGTGAGGGCTCGGCTCGCCGAGTCCTCACCCCGTTGCGCAACGGGTGACGAACGTTTCGACTAGAGGAGTCGTGACGAGATGAACGAGTCCAGTCTTGAGCTCACCGCCGGCCGTGGGCAGACCTACGCCGAGGAACGTCGAGCGCGTCTCCGTCGGAATCGCTTCGTGGGGTTCTCTGTATGCATCGCGCTCTTGTTGCTCAGCGCCATACCGCTTTCCCGCCTCTCGAGCGACGACGGAGGCAGCGTGCGTGTCGCCATCGCCTACCTGGCCGCGGGGTTTGGGATCGCGCTGGTGACTCGCGGCACCTATGCGCTGCTGAAGAAGCGGACGTTCTGGTCACCGTGGCTGTTCGTGACCGCAGCCATCCTCGCAGTCATGAGTTATGCCGTCGTAAGCGCGGGGGAGACAGTAGACCCGGTTGCTGCGGCTCCTCTCACCTTGATTCGATGGTCGCCGTTGCCTTGATGCGTTACGAGCAGCGGGCACACTGAAGATACTCATAGCTCTCCTCTCGTCGTGACCTCGAATCCTGAGCCATGGCGCCAAGGACGAGTGGAAAGAGAGAAGTCATGTCCTCACCTTTCGTCACCGTTCGCTTCCCAGATGGGCAATGGGAGCTCACGCTTAGCGAAAATGTCCCGAAGGTCGGGGAAACCCTGCGGCGAAGCGATGGCAAGTGGGTCGTCGCAAGGGCCGCCGAAGACAGAAACGGGCACATCATCGTGTCTTGGCGACCCGCTCCAAAGATCCGCTAGTTCGGACGATCGTCGGCGAACTCCCGCTCCCAGCCGCGGCAGAAGAGCACCGAGGCCGCCCAAGCCGGCCCACCACTCGTCGTCGGCGTTCGCGTCCTCGCGAAGGCTGCAACCACACCCCGGCGCACTGGAGCTTGGCGTCGACCATGGCGCACGCTTCGCCGCCGAAGCCGTGCGCTTCTCTGCTCGGCAGTGTCGACTCATTGGGCCTCTATCCCGGTCGGTCGTGAGCAAGTCCGAGGCTCCTTAACGTCTTGTAGCACTCCGCACGAGCTAGAGTGGATCGACTGGCCCTGCTTTCGGGACCCGGCCCAAAGCCCGCAACACACCGACGCGCGATGCGCGCGAGGCGAGGAGCTAAGGAGAACGGACTGAGGCAGGGCCATGATCTGGTCGGCCTCGGTGGGCGCCTCCCTCCGCGGTAATGCCCACGAAAGGTCGTCATGAGCAAGAGTTCCGACAAGCCGAGGAAGGGCGTCAAGCAGAAGCCACAGAGGACGCTCAAGGAACGTCGAAGCGAGAAGCGTGCGGCCAAGAAGTACGGCTCCAGCTCGCTTCTACAAGACAAATAAAGGTTCACAAGCTCCCTTCTCCGCCACCGCCACGCTAGAACGGCGGCCCACCTCCCGCGGTGTACTGGCCTCAGCCGGTCGTTAGAGGCGAGGGGATAACGCCGAAAGCACGTAGCCGCCGTACTGCGTGACCGGGGTTGACCCGCCACAGAGTCCGCGCATCTGACGACTCAACACAAATGCCCCTTGTTGCGCGTCATCGCCTCCGTTACGTTCACGCATCGTGCAAGCGGCGATCGGCAGCGGGTTCGACCTTGCCTGACTCGCCGGCCGACACCTACGACGCGTTCATCTCTTACAGCCACGCTCTGGACGGCGAACTCGCCCCGGCTCTCCAGCGGGGGCTGCAGCGCTTCGCGAAGCCGTGGTACAGGCCACGGGCGCTTCGGATCTTCCGGGACGAGGCGAGCCTCTCGGCCAACCCCGGCCTCTGGTCCTCGATCGAACGTGCACTCTCTAGCTCCTCGTACTTCATCCTGCTCGCGTCACCGCAGGCGGCAAGCTCCGTCTGGGTCGGCAGCGAAGCGTCTCACTGGCGCTCGACCAAGCCGATCGCGAACCTGCTCATCGCGCTGACCGACGGTGAACTCGTCTGGGACGCGAACGCGGGTGACTTCGACTGGGAGCGCACGAACGCCCTGCCGGACACGCTGCGACGCGCGTTCGCAGAGGAGCCTCGGTTCATCGACCTGCGGTGGGCGCATGCGGACTCCCACCTGTCGCTGAGTCATCCGCGGTTCCGCGACGCAGTCGCCGATCTCGCTGCTCCGCTGCACGGCGTGCCAAAAGACGTCTTGGCGGGTGAGGAGGTGCGCCAGCACCGAAGTACGGTTCGCCTCGCACGCTTGGCCGGGACGACCCTCGCCTGCTTTGCCCTCGCCGCCCTCGCCTTCGGGGTGTTCGCGGTCGCTCAACGAAACGAAGCGCGCCGACAGCGGGACCTCGCGGTCGCACGCAGCCTGGTGCAAGACGCCGCCACGAACCTCGAGCGGCGCATGGATCTCGCAGCACTCCTCAGCCTGGAGGCGTATCGAATCAACCCGAGCGCCGAGACTCGCAGCGGTCTGATCAAGGCCGTCGAGCGTACGCAGCACGTAGACGGCTTTCTGCACTCGGGTCAGTCGCTCGAGCGAGTTGCAGTCAGCGAGGATCGCGCGCGGCTGGCCGCCGCGGGCAGTCGCGACGTCGTGGTCTGGGATCTCATGGCGCGTGAGCGGACGGGGACTACGATCCCGGTGAAGCGCGCACGAGCGATCGCACTCAGCCAGGACGGACACGTGCTGGTAGCCGGAGGCCCTCGCTGGCTTTCGCTATGGAGGGTTGATCCGCAGCCCAGGCTCGAACGGCGGATCCAGTTCGCGGGAGCCACTGCGCTTGCGTTCATCGACGACAAGCGCATCGGCGTGGTCGGCCCGACGAGTGTCGCGATCTATGACGCGTCGCGTGGAACCCGCCTTCGGCGTTGGAGCGTTCCCGCCGGAATCGCGGCAGCAGCGTTCAGTCCGGATGGAAAGGCGGTCACCGTTTCAGGAGTTCGCGCATTGACGCGTCTGGACGTCTCGGGTGCGCAACCACCACTCCGACTACCCACTCCGCGGGCCGCGCGAGACATCGCCTGGAGCCCTGACGGGGCGAACGTCGCTGCGCTGGACATCCAGGGAGACGACGTCACCGTCTGGACACCGCGCACGGGCACTCGCTCGACTCGCCACACAACAGAGCCTCTCTCGGCACTCGCATTCGCCCCCGATGGCGGCTCCCTCGCGCTTGCCGGAAAGAACGGTCAGGTCGAGATCTGGCCCGTGTCTGCTCCGGTGCCCTCGCTTCGGCTCTCCGGGCCCGCAGGTGCGATTCGCGACATCGCCTTCCCCGCTGGCTCGCTGCTCGCGACCGCCGGAGAGCAGGGAGTGGTGGTGCTCTGGGATCCTTCGGCAAGCTCCATCCACCGAGCTCCGTTCGGCGCCGAGCCGATCTCCGACATCGATGTCTCGGATGGAGCACAGGTCGTTGCGGTCGGCAAGCTCCTGACCGCAGGCACGAACGTCTGGTCGATCGAAGGCGACGAGCTCACTCGGCGCAGTCTTCCCACCGGAGCGGTCGGGTCCGTCGCGATCGACGCTGCGGGCGCACGGGTCGCCGTCGCTGGACGTGGCGTCTCTCTCTACGAGCCCGACGAAAGCAGGCGCGTGTTGCAGCCCGCGCGCGCCGACGGGTTACGCGTCCCACTGGCGTTCTCCAGCGACGATCTCGTGGCGTGGGGTACACCCGGTCGAGTCCGACTATGGGATGCGAACGAGGGCCGAGCGCTGCCGCCGATTCGGACCCGCGAGGCGGCTACCGACCTCGCTTTCGGCGGTCTCGGCAAGCTGCTCGCGGTCGCGACAGCCGGCGGTGTTGCAGTCTGGAACGTCCTCGAACGGGAGCCCGTGCACCAGACTGTTAACGGCAGACCCGTCAACGCAGTCGCCATCAGCCGGTCGGGGCGTCTCGTCGCATCCGCGTCGAGCGGGCAAGTCTCGGTGTGGGATGCCGAAACGGGTCGCTCCCGCTTCCGCTTTCCGATCGACCTGAACGTCACGGCGAAGCTCTCGTTTTCCGCCGACGAGAACACCCTCGCTGCCGGAACGAGCGCTGGTGAGCTGCTCCTAATCGATACCGGCACCGGACAGCTCCTGGCGCCCAGGCTCCCAACGCCGGGCGGACCGGTGGCAGATGTCGACTTCGGCGCGGAAGGCGTCGCCCTCGTCACGGGGACGCAGGGCGGGCTGGTCACCATCTGGGACGACGTGCTGTGGACCGACGTCGATGCGATGGAAGCGCGGCTATGCGCCGTTGCAGGCCGAAGCCTCACCGAGGACGAGTGGCGCGAGTTCCTCCCCGGCCGGCCCTACCGCACGACCTGCCCCTAGCTACCCGCCGAACGTGCAGCTCTTGTCCGGCTGCAACTTCGGTGTGTGGACGAGGTGGGGCTCGATGAAGTCGGTGACGTCGCGGCCTGTCCGAAGCCACTTGATCTTCCCCACCCACGCGTACGTGCCCGCAGGCACGTTGAACCTGAAGGACGAGACGAAGCTCGTTTGGGCGGCGTTCGTCCAAACTGGGAAGCCCGTAGGCACTCCCGGCCCCTGGACGACCCCGGTCACCCATGGCGTGACCGCCGCACGAACGAGCTTGCCGGCCCGCTGGTCTCGTCTGAACAGGACACCCCGCCAGAACACCTGCTCGCGCGATCCGTCTGTGACCGCGGGATCGATCTGATCGGGCGGCGCGATCGTCGTGCGGTACGGCTTCCGTTCGGCGAAGCAGGACGGCACTCCCAAGTAGCGGAACGATCCAGTACCGGGTGGAACCGCCGACCGGACGACACTTCGCAGTGGTTCGAGCAGACGGGAGCCGGCGGCCTTGGCGGGCCGTGTCGCGTCATACCCAAATGGGCGCAGCATCTTCGCAGCAAGGGTCCGCAGCCGCTCACGATGTCCCCGAAGACGCGCCGGGACTTGCATCGCGATGCCGACTCGGAGGTTTGCCGGACTCTCGCGGATCAGGGATCTGGCCGCGGGTGGGTCCTCCGGCACTACCGGCAGCGTCGCCGGCACGCCGGTGATCTCACAGCGTCGTGCGCCGCCTCCTTGCAGGCAGTAGTCCCGCCCGGACCCATGCGAGAGGGTGCTCGCACCCGTGCCCGGGTCGAGGAAGTCGGCACCCGCACCCGCCGCAATGCCGTCTCCGCCGGCATTCCCGAAGAGGAAGTTCGCCCGGCCGTTACCGAGGATCGTGTCGCGAGCCGGCGACCCGTTCACGTTCTCGATGTCGCTCACGCCATCGAGGCCCTGCCCCGACACCCGGCCGACAAGCAGGTTCGCCTGCACTCCCGCGGATTCTTGATAGCTCACGAGGTCGTCGCCCGTCCCTCCCGCGATCGTGTCGTCGCCGGTTCCGCCCGCAAGCGTGTCGCTGCCGACGCCACCGAACACACGGTCATTTCCCTCGTCACCGGACGTGCCGTCGTCTCCGGCCTCCCCCAAGAGGCGGTCGCTCCCGGCGTCGCCGAAAATTCGGTCATTGCCGCCGCTGCCCCGGATGACGTCGTCCCCGCCGTCGCCCGCGAGATAGTTGTCCCCGCCGTTTCCGGTTAGCACGTCGGCGAAGCCCGACCCCGATATCGACTCGATCGAGGCAAGTTGGTCCGAGCCCTCTCCCGTGGCCGTGCCCGTGGACAGGTTCGCGACGACAGGGCTGTCGAACCCGACTTGGTCGTCGCCCGGTCCGCCGTCGATCCGGTCGTCGCCGTTCCCGGGGAAGAAGGTGTTGACGCCCGCATCTCCGATGAAGACGTCGGCATGCGGAGTTCCCGAGAGCGCAGTGATGTTGAGGAGCGTGTCGCTCCCCTCGCCCGTCGCCCGACCCGCGCGCAGATCCACTTGGACGGGGCTCGTCCCGAAGAGGTTGAACGCAACGAGCTCGATGAAGCCTGGACCTGCCCCACCTCCCCCGCCGTCGACTCGATCGTTGCCGGGTCCGGGCACGAAAATGTCGTTCCCAGGGCCTCCGCATAGCACGTCGTCACCCTCAAGCGCGAAAACGACGTCGTCTCCCCCGTTCGCGGCGATGACATCGTTACCCGTCGTGCCCGAAAGCTCGTCGCGCGAATCCGTGCCGACGATCGTGGCGGGTATGCCTAAACAATCGGTAGCCTCAGGCTTTCCGAAGCCGGTTCCGGCTCCGACGAAGACGGCGACTGCCGTAGCCCCGACGACCGCGGCTAGCCTCCAGCGCCTAGTCATCGGATGGTGAGCCGGGCGCAGCTCTGCGGGCTGCGATTGACGGCCGCGTCCCAAGCGAGAACGCAGAAGCGCAGTCCGCTCGCGGTCGCGGACGGCACCCGCCATACCTGGGAATACACCTTGGCGGCGCTCCGCGGCCCGAACGGCCTTCGCTGCTTGGCCACGATCCGGCTACCGCGGTAGATCGTGATCTCCTCTCTCGCACGGCCGCTCTCCTCGAAGACCGTGAACCGCAGCTTCGCCCTCTTGCCGCGAGCGCCGGCGCTCGGCAATGCCTTCACGCGAGGCGCCGTCGCATCGCCTGTAGGGGCGACCACCACGGTGAAGACCCATGGGTTCGTGTCACCCGCAGGGTCCCAGGTGTCCGAGCCGAAAGGCTCGACGTTCGCAACCACGAAGAACCGGAACCCTTGCGTCTCACTAATCTCCCTGCGATCGATACGAACCGTCAGCACAGAGCTGTCGAAGCGGCTGACGAGCGAGTCCTGCGGAGCCGCGAAGTCCGGGTTGCAGCCGCCTGCGTCACGACCGAGGAGCAGCGAATCCGACACCGGTGCCGTCCGCCCGCCGACACGCAGGATGAAGTCGACGCCGACGCCCTGCGCCAGGGCGCAGCCCGTGCCACCGTTCCGGTCAATGTCGAGATAGATGACGACGACGTCGCCGTCGCGCAGGTCCGTGCGATTCGGG
Organism: uncultured Actinomycetes bacterium; assembly: GCA_963815895.1. Taxonomy (GTDB): domain Bacteria; phylum Actinomycetota; class Thermoleophilia; order Gaiellales; family Gaiellaceae; genus GMQP-bins7. The sequence continues at coordinate 813,802 of CAWFIP010000003.1, forward strand.
ATGGCCAGCTGGAACTCGACCGAGCCGGCATCGTCGTTTGAGACTCGCACGGTCGTGATGTCGGGCGAGCCGCCCTTGTTGTCGCCCGCCGGGTCCAGGAAGGTCACGACATTTGCCGTCGGCTTGAGGGCTCCACCCACACTCCCAGGCACTCCGTTCGCGACCGAAGCGCCGAGAACGATGAGAAGGATCAGCGTGGCGGCGAGGCGCGCAAGGCTCAGGATCATCTGACCCGGAAACCGAACGCCCTGGCGACTCGCGCAGACCCAACCTGCGCGGTGATCGTACCGCGAACCATCTTCCCGCTCGAGTCCTCAGTGATCCGCATTGTGCAGCGTGCCTGGCCGGCCGCGCGCGAGCCCGATGCTTTCAGTTTCGCCGTGCCAACCCGGGCGGTGCATGTGACCTTCCCGGCCGCAAACGGACGTCCATCGCTCCGGGTGACGCTCATGACAACTGTGAATGGCCGCGTCGGCCTTGGCAGGCCCACGGCGGTCGGCTTGCCCGCCGCGAGCCTCAGCGGCGGATCGGTCTCGTCTGCGTCTTCGGTGTTCGAGCAACCTGCGTCTGCAGGACTGTCAACTCTACCGTCGCGGTCGTCATCGACACCGTTGGCGCACGCCGGAACGTCGTAGACGAGGAACCCGGAATCCGGCACATTGTCGTGGACGGTGTTCGTGCTCACGTCCACCGACCCGGCCACGAACGCGAAGCCCGTGGTGTTGCCGAGATCGCTTCGCCGAGCCTCCAGCTCGACGACGTTTCCGGACACGGCGATCCGGACCACGGCCGCTGGCATCTGCACGAGGCTTGTTCCGTTCCACTGGAACAGCAACGCGAAAGCCGAACCGGGCACCGAGACGATGCCATGGTCGATCCCGCTGGTACCCGTCGAGGCGTTCTTGTCCGTGTCGAAGAGAAAGCTGAGGGCGTGATTCGCGAGGATCGGGGAAAGCGTGATCCGGAACGTGACCGTGGACACCGTGGTGCTGCGAACCGTGATGTTCGTCACGTCCATGCCGGCCCCGGCGTCGCCCGCGGGATCGTTAGAGGACTGCTCGGCGCCAGCATGTGGCACGGCAACCATTGCCGTGAGCATGACCGCAAGGAGTGCGAGTTTCCGGATCCGCAATATCGCCCCGACTGCGCGTTGACGCCTGCGCTCGGACGACACTGACGCACGACCGGAGGCATGTCAATGGTCGGCAATCTCTCACTCCTAGGGGGACGCTGCGAGTCGATGCCGGGCTTCCCGCTCTTGAGGATGGCATTGCCGTGTCGGATCTCGACCGCTTTTCAGGCTGTGCGTGAGCCCACGGCTTCTTGACTCCGTTCTCAGCGCTGGCTTAGGGTCGCCCCACGGCGGATCACGTCTTCTGCAAGCATTGCGGCGCCGAACTGACGAAGGGCGCGAGTCACTGTGCGCGGTGCGAGCGTGCTGTGGACACAACCGAGGTGATGTGGCCCGGTCAGGACCAGCTGCGGCTCATCAAGCTGGATGCGACTGACGCAACGACGCCGCCGCTCGCATCCGCCAGCCGTGCCAATGCGCCGTCGCGGAAGCCGCGCATCACGGGCCGCGTGGTCGGAGGGCTGGCGGCTGTTGTCGCCCTAATCGTCGTAGGTGCTGTCGTGTGGGCCGTCACGAGTGATGGGGACACCAGCCCGACGACGACGGAGGCGGAGCCCACACCGACACCAGATCCGAACACCCAAACCGAACAGGAACTCCGCGCGATGGTGGAGCCCACGGTGGGTGCATACACACTCGTCGCCGATTCCGTCGTGCGTGACGAGGACGCTCTCGACGATGGCGCCCTCGCAGCGCTCGCGATGGAGTACGCCGTGACAGACGGTGGTTTGGTGGAGCACAGCGTTGCCAGGATTCGGTCGGCCCATGATGCCGAGTTGATGGCAAGCTCGACCTCGTCGGCCCTACAGGCCGACGGATGGATCCTTGACGAGGAGGGCGACGTCGAGCTCGAATCGGGTGCTAGGTCGGGGAAGTACTACGTGCTGCAGTCGGGAACGGACGTCCAGGCGATCTCACTCAACCAGCGGGTGGTGTGGAGCAACGGCGACCTGTACGCAGCGGCGTACGCGGCGAAGCCAGTGGCGAATGACTTCTACGCCGAGCTCGACTACTAACCTCGTGTTCTGGCGAAATCCGAACGGATGAGCGAGAACACCGGCCTCCAGCCCGCGCCTCGGGCGCCGTACCGGGCTCGAGGTCGGGCGTACGACCTACAACGCCAGCGCGACTGCGGTCGCCTTCAGCCCGGATGGCCGCCACCTCGCGAGTGGGTCAGACTCTGGCGAGGTGCGAGTCGTCGCCGTCCCGGACGATGCGACATCTGGTTGATTGACTCGCCGAAAGACGGCCGTTCATACGGCCTGCGAGTTTCGTACCAGGCTCTCGCCCGATGCGGCCAGGATCCTCGGCAGCTGTCGCACGAGCTGACGGTCGATGTCTCGCCGGTCTTCGGGCAATTGCTGCCAAGGAACGAGGTCGGGGTGTAGCCGGCGATCATCGTCGCGTGTGTCGCCGTAGCGCCAGCCGCTCCGTCGTCGCTCAAGGGTCCAGCGCTCATGCGCGAGCTCCGCAAGGCTCTCGACCTCGTCCTCGGTCAGCGCGGTGATCCCCGGCCCCGTGTCCGCGGGCTGGATGGCGTAGCCGACGAGCTCGAGCGAGTGTGCCGTGTGTCGCGCCTGCTCTCGGCTCGACTCTTTGAACTCCTCGGGCAGGCTCTCCCACTCGGCCATGCTCGGGGCCGAGCCGAGGAGCTCGCCGGCACCTAGACGCTGCTCGAGATAGAGGCGATGGACCGTCCGCGCTAGGAGCTCGTCCGGTCCCGCGCCTGCGCCTCGATGCGACTTGCTCATGCGTCTAACCCGACGACGGAGGTAGGCGTCATCGTGTCGAAATCCTTCATGTCTGCATCGAGTCTGTAGATCTCGAACCCTGCGCGGGCGAGCTGCCGCGGCATATTGCGGATCTGCTCGCGATCGATCTCTCTCGAGGGTTCGCCGAGCAGGTCCCATGGGACCATGTCCGGATGCACCTTCTGGTCGTCGTCCCGCTTTGACGCGTGTCGCCATCCATTTCGCGCTCTCCAGTCATACCAGCGCTCGTGCTCGAACTCGGCCAGCCTCTCCACTTCCTCGTCCGTGAACTCGAAGAGCTCAAGCTCCCAGTCGACCAGTTCTCGAACGGCCGCGCTCACCACCGCCAGCTTCGCCGAGATCGACCTTGCCCACTCGCGATTCTCCTCCCTCTGCGCGTCGGTTAGCTCGTCCCATGGACGCAGAAACGGGGTGTCCCCGAGCTTTTTCCTTGCTGCCAAGCGGTCACGCACATAGTCGAGGTGTTGGAGCCGCGCGACCGTCTCCACCGGGGTGTCGAGGAGGAGCTCGACCGTACATGTCCGCTCGATGAGCCCGAAGAGCTGCGGACCGACGTCGAACGCACCGCCGGGAGTGAGGAATCGGCCGGCCGACTCTTCTTCCGATAGCACGGCGACGACAACGGCCATCCGATGACCAATGCTTCGATAGAGCTGAACCCCAGTGGAGAGTCCCGCGATCGCGTCGTCGAGACAGACGTACACGCGCATCGGTTGAGCGCTCCCGACGAAGAGATCGGCTCGCTCGTGGACGAGCATCGCGGGTTCGACGTCGACGGGTTCGAGCTCGCAGCATGTTTTGAGCTCCGGGTAGAGACTGCTGAGCCGAGCCAGGTACTCGGACGCGTGACGGTCAACCACGGTCACTCTGAGCCCTTGCTCCGGACTAACCGAGAGTCGGGACGCTAGTAGGGCGCCGGCGACGATGAGTTCCTGGCTCATGAGGCCCACGCCAGCAATCAGCAAGCGCGGCGCTCCGCGAAGGAAGTCGAGCGGCTCCGGGTAGTCGAGCAGCGACCACGCGGCTCGCTGCGTGATGTTCACGAACTCAACCAAGTACGAGCTGCTCGCTCGGCTCGGGCTGTTCCTAAGAGCACCGACGAGCTGCTCGTCTCGAACGTGGACAATCGCCCTTGGTCGCGGACGACCCGTCTCGAAGGTCTCCGGCATGACGCTCATGACGGCAGTCGCGACACCGACGTTGGTCACGTCACTCGGTCCAACCGAGATCAGGCATCGCGCTCGGCGGACTCCGGCACGGTCCAACACGTGCCGGTCAGTTGCATCACCTGCAATGACGAGAGCACCATGCTGGCGCCCGGCTTCGATTGCGGACACCCGATCTGCATGCTCGATCGCGACGACGCGATGGCCCTTGCGCCTGAACTCCTGCACCAGCCGGATACCTCGGCGCCCGAGTCCGCAGACGATCACATGTGACTTTGATTTCCGCGCTTTGCGCTCTTCCACCTGCCTTCGAGACAGGATGGAGATCCCACGCCAAGCAAAGAAGACTGCTGCCGCGATCGCAAGAGACCGAGCAACCACGAGCTGCACGTTGCTGGAACCCGGAGGAGGCTCGAACGCGAAGAGCGCAGCCCAGTGCGTGAGCCATGTGAGCCACATGAGCACGTCGGAGACGTCACGGGCCGAGGCCGGCCCATCGATGACGTCAGAGTCCTCCTGGATCCAGAACCCCCACATTGCAAGAATCAGCGAGATCACACCCAGCACAGCCAGAAGCGTCCACGGATTCTCGAGCACGAGCTTGCGAGCGCGCTGTGTCGCGCCCTCGAGGGCCGTCGGCGGTGAGTCCGACGAGCTAGCCGGCAACTGCGAACTCCTCACTCGTCCGCGCGATTGTCCGCGAGAGAACCGTAAACACGACCCAGATGCCTATCGCACCCACGAAGTACCCGATCGTGCAGGCGATTGCCGCTCCGGTCGCTTCCCACCTGGGAATGAGGAGTGCAGCGAGTGCCACGGTCACGATGACGGAGCCCACTGGGCCGACGAGGCCATACCCAGGGCGGGCACGCCGGACGGAGACGTACGCGGTGAGAATCTGTACCGGGCCGTACACGATGATTCCGGGCAACAGCCAAAGAAGCGGCGTGACGGCTGGCTCGTACCTCTCCTCGAAGATAACGGGAATGAGAAACGGCGCCGCAATGGCGACCGCCGAAGCGCCGAGGATCAGAAAGAGCATGCCCTTGAGCGCGGATCTCCGTACGAGCGCTGCCGCGCGCTCTTCGCTCTCGTGCAGCATCGGCACCCAGATCGCGGTTGCGATGGCTGTCGTAATCAACCAGAGCATCTCGGCGACAGTCATCGCAGTGCCGTAGATCCCGGCGGCTGCGTCCCCGTCGTGACTCTGCAGCAGGGTGAGCTCGACACGGAGGTTCAAGACGATGAGGAAGCTTCCGAACCCCATCACTGCTGCGACCTTCACGAGGCGAGCCAAGTAGCTCCATGGCGTGTGGCGAAAGAGCCAGCCAGCCCACATTCGGTGGGTGGCAGCGAGCGCAACGATCGCGGTCGCAGTGTGGCCGGCGACGTACGAAACGATCGCACCCTCGACTCCCCAATCGAGCCAGATCACGAGGATCGCGAACCCGCAGACGGAGATGCCGTTCGGCAGAACCTGGATGAAGCTCCAGAGGCGAATGCGCCCGGCGCCGAGCAGGATCCCGCTCAGGCAGCGTGAGACGAGCGCGGGCGCGACTGCAAGCGCGGTCAGTGCGGCAATCCCTTGCGGCACTTCCGCGATCCAGTCGGACGGGGTGTACTCGATCAGCCAGGGCGAGACAGCAAGCAAGAGCGCTCCACCGACACCGAGGAGAAACGACGAGCGCAGTGCGGTTGCCGTCCACGCCCCGAGCGTGCGCGGATCCTTGGCTATCTGATTGGTGGCGACCGTCCCGACCTCCCCGAGGAGGCGCGTGATGAGCGTGACACCGAGGACCGCGAGGAGGTATCCGCCTCGGCCCTCGGGCCCGAGCCACCTGCTCTGGAGGACGGTCAGCCCGATGCTCAGGGGCGTTCCCAGGATTCGAAACGCGACGACTTCGGCGGTGTTTCGGGCGACCTCGCGCTCCCCCGGGATGCGTTGAATGGGATGCGGGCTCGCGGTCGGAGGCATGACGTCACGCTCGTCGATCGGATCGGGAGTGAACGCGAACTGCCGATCCGAACCCTCGGGCTGGTCGGGGGTCAGCGCCTTTCGCATCGCCACGGTCCGTTCCAGCAGCCAGCGACGCACCTTCACTGTTCGACCGCTCGGAGGCCTAGGTGAAGGACGGCACTGATGTCGGGGCGGTCAGGGGCGTGGGCCACCACAGGTACCGCAGAACTCCGCATCCGCCTCGAACTCTTCCCCGCAGCGAGCGCAGAACCGCGCTCGTTGGCCGCTCGCCGCCTCTGTAACCGTGCCCTCCGGCGCGAACTCCGCGACCGTCGCGGCGGCGGCGGCGGCTTGGCTGTTCCCGACTGCCCGGGCGGCCGGCGCCGCCGCTGGTTCCGGCTCGGCTCGAACCATGGGAGGTTCCGGGTCATCTGGCGGCTCCGCGAACCGATGACCGCAGTGGCGGCAGACTCGAGCATCCCGCTTGATTAGCTCGGCGCAGTCGGGGCACACCTTCTCGGCCAATAGGGCCGTGGGGGACGGAACCGTGCTAACCGAGGCCGGTGCGGTGCCCGCGCGTTCGCGTCCCGCGTACCACCGATAGCCGAAGACGAGCAGCGCGCCAGCGACGACGCCGATCACGAAGACGGCGAATGCGCCGAACAGGAATCCGAGGACGAGACCCAAGATCGCCGCGGCCACAGCGAGGCCGACCACGACCCATATAGAGGCGATTCCGCTCTGCCGGAGCTGCCAATATCCGAGCCCGAACGCCGCGCCGAGCACGACGAGTGCGACGACCAACTCCATGGTTGGCGGACACTAGAGCGGTACCGTGCCGAGTTCAAGCCGCGCGCTTGAATCTCGGGAACGCGGATGAGACGATCGCCGCGGCATGCTCTGTGCCGCCTGCGGCAACCCGAACCAGACACGGGCGAGCTTCTGCATCCACTGCGGAACGCCGATCGTGCGTCCGCTCGGCACATGCACGGCGTGCGGTGTCGAGTCCACACCCGGCGCCAGGTTCTGTCGGGCGTGCGGTACCAGCCTTGGCGAAGCCGTCGCCGCGCCCGTCTCCGATCCCGCCGCGGCTCCGGCCGAACGTCCGCGCCGACCGAGCGTTGCGGAGCGATTCGTCACGGTCGTCGTCGACCCGCGCACGAAGCGTCGCACGCTGGCTGTCGCCAGTGTCCTCCTGGCTGTGGCCATCGTTCTCGTCGGGTTCTTCGGACGCGCGAACGTCCCCGTGTATTTCGGTCTTGCCCTCCTTCCCCTCGCCGTTTGGGTACCCATCGCGTTGTGGCTCGATCGCCACGAGCCCGAGCCGCGTTGGCTTGTGTTCGTGTCGTTCCTCTGGGGGGCGTCGATCGCATGCCTCGCCGCGTACGTCCTCAACTCGGCCGGAGCGACGTTCGCCACGATCGGTTTCGGAAAGGAGGCCGGGGCCGTCTATGGGAGATCGGTCTCTGCTCCGATCGTCGAGGAGCTTGCCAAGGCCGCGGTGCTTCTCTTCATCTTCATTCGCCGGCGCGAGGCGATCTCGGGGATCCTCGACGCTCTCGTCTACGCGACCATGGTCGGCCTTGGCTTCGCAATGACCGAGAACGTCCTCTACTTCGCGAAGCAGCAGGACTTCGTCGAGATCTTCCAGATCTTTGTGTTGCGAGGCGTTCTGACGCCATTGCTGCACCCGTTCTTCACATCGCTCACCGCCGCCGGACTCGTCCTGTCGCTTCGGTCCCGTGACCGGCGAGTGCAGATCGGAGCGCCGCTCGTCGGCCTAACCCTGGCGATCGGCTTCCACAGCTTCTGGAACACCACCGGCTCCGTGGCGTTCCCTGTCGGACTCGGGGCCGGGCTGCTCGTGTACTTCGCGTTCTTCGTGAGCGTCGCCGTCGTCGCCGTGGCGTCCATGCGCAAGGAGGCGAAGGTCATTCGCGAGTTCACGCCCGAGCGAGTCGCGCCCCGTGACGAGGTCGCGCGCCTCTTCTCCGTCCGGAGCCGCATCGCCGACATTTGGAAGGCGTTTCGCACCGGCGGCTGGCGTGCCGTGCGCGCCCGCGATGACTACCTCCGCGCCTTGAGCGCCTCGGCGTTCAGCTCCTATCGGCAGGCCCGGACAACGAGCCGGCTCGCGGCCCGCGAAACTAGTCCTGCCGTTGCGGAGTACCGCGAGTCACTCGGCCGCCTGCTCTCGTGGGACGCACTCACGAGTGTCCGAGACGATCCGACGCCGCCCGACGCCAGATCACGAGCGCCGGCAGAGCAGCCAGCTCCCTAGCCCGACCGCCAGCCCCCCGAGCGAGTCCAGAGGACGTCATCCTCGACCGCCGGGTCGAACTCGTCGTCGAGCCATCCGCTCACGCCCAGACAGCGAATCCGCACCTCGAGGTCGGAGCCCGCGCCCGCAACGTCCACGCGAAGGAAGCTCCGTAACAGAGGCGGCTCGTCGGTGTCGAGCACCGCCGCGTAAATGTCGCTGAAAAGTGGCCCGATGAGCTTCCGGCTGGGGCCGATCGGATGTAGGGAGCGCACGCGTGCCCGTGTCTGCTTCGACGGCTGCGCCCGAGCTGCCGCCTCGCGCGTCGGCTCGATCTCCAGCCGATCGCCCACCACCCTCGCCGCGTCGTCCGGCTCGATGCCCGTATGGCGGAAGAGAACCGATCGTCCGATGACGGCCATGAAGACGATCGCGAAGAAGAGGACAATCCCGAGGAGGCCGAGGAGAGTCAAGACCCCGATCGTCAGCGCCTCCGGGAGCCAGTCCGGGTGCGTCGCCCAGACCAGGATCGCGAAGAAGAGCAGGGGAGCGCTTAGCTCGGCCCGCACGAGTGGCCGCAGCCCGTCCCAGCGGAACAGTCCGATCGCGCTGAGGGCCAGCACGAGCGTCACAATCGCCGAAGCGGTTGCCGGCCCCCAGTCCGGTGTCAGCACGACGGCGGCTGCCCCAGCTACGACGACGAGGAGCCCGACGACGCACGCGAGGAACGTCGCAGTCAAGCGAACGCCGAGCATCTGGCTGAACCGGGCGAGCGAGTCACCGCGCAACGGGAAGCAACGGAAGCTCTCCTCTTCGATGGGGGCGAATCCCTCCACGTTCAGCGACACCCGCGGGATTCGATGCGTTGGGCTGAGAAATGCACCGCCGCCCCCCGCGACGATGAACTGGACGTCTCGCCGAGCCGGCTCGGTCGGAATGGTTCGCCTCGCCGGGTAGCGCTGGTAGTTGTGGACGTCCCCACCAACTACGGCGATATAGAAGAACTCCGGCTCCCGCACGATGCTCGCGACGTCCGTGTACCCAGCCGTTGCCGAATGGATCCACTGGATCGGGCAGGGCCGATGCGCACCGTCGACGACCAGGGGATTGCCGAGGAGCATGATCTTAGGCCTCGGATCGCCCGAGACGGAGATGAGCCACTTCGCCTGCTGTCGATCGAGCACGCCCGCCGTACCCGTGTCGATGCACACGATTCTGAGCTCATCTGTGTCGATGACGTAGTAGGGGCCTGGCTGCTTGGGCCAACGAAGCGACTCGGCGCGTCTCTCCTGGTATGCCTGGAGGAGCGCACGTCGAGGCGGCGAGGACGGGACCCAGTGCACGCGTGCGATGCGCTCTCGCCAGTCGTATCGACCAAGCCGGAACGAGGTCGGCGCGAGGGGCTCGGCGTCGCAGAAGTGGAACATGAAGCCCGACAGAAGGTCGTACCAGTCGTGGTTGCCGGGGACGCCGTAGATCCGGCTCGGGTACGCCTGGTACGGGATGTAGAAGCAGTCGACATAGTCGTTCACGTCCCCGGCCGGGTAGACGACGTCGCTGACGATGACCATGAACTCCGTATCGTCGTGATGCGCCATAACATCGGCGACGGCGTACTGCGACCCGTCGCCCTCACCAGTGTCGCCCACGAGGAGGAACGACCACTCCGCCGGCAGCTCGTCTTTGGGAGTGATCGCGAAGTCGCCGCCGACGTGCCCGAAACGCTTCTGGCGGTGGACCCAGCGCGCTCGCTCGTCGGCAACGATGCGATCGTCGCTCGCGATCTTGTGCAGGACGTCGTTGACGACCTCAAAGAGGCTCTGCCGCGACGCCCAGAAGAACCCCGAGGTCCGAAGCACCCGTTCGGAGAGCCGCTCGGCCCAGCTCCCGGGTGTCCCAGGATGAAAGCCCGCGGCCTCCGCGCTTTCACGGGAGGAACGCGTCTTCGCGTTCGAGTGCCTGTCAGTCAGCTGGATCCTCCCGCACGACGCGCGGATTATCTGCGGGCAAGAGCAAGTTCTCAAGCGGCGCGAGATCGAGGCGTCGGGCGAGCTTGAGCAGGCGGTCGCCGCCGAAGCCATGCGTCTCGAGAACCTGTCGGCTGTGCCCACCCATCGCGGCTCTATCGGCGTGCCCTCCGCGGCCATGTCCTCCGGTCGGAACTCCGGTGGACTGCTCGTTATGCTCCGCGGCGATGGGAGCGCTGATATTCGCGATCTCGCCCGACAGACAGCGCGATTCGTTCGTAAGGTCGGTTCCAAATGGAGCCGAGCGGGACCACCTCGACAAGTTCATAAAGCGGCAGCCGCCGTACTCGGGCAACTGGATCGAGGTCGACGGCTTCTTCTGGATCCGTCGCAGCGCGATCGTGTCGGTACAACTCATCGCGCCAGCGGACATCAAGCACGAGTAGCCAACAGGCTCGAGCAGGACTACGTGCGACGTTTAGCGCTGGCGCGTAGCAGTGAAACGAACGTTGAGGCCGTACTGCTGCCCTTGGGGAGGGTGCCCTCAGTCTTCCCCCCGACCTACGGGCACCCTCTCCCATTGTGGCGACGCAGCTCGCCACCGAGAGGTGGCGTTCTCAGTTTCTAGAGAGAGGTGTGCACCGAGGGGTGCACGCGACGAGCAATCCCGGCACTCCTGACACACCTGACCCACGTAACCATGCGGGTTTGCGCTTGGCTACGTGGGTTCAGATGGGCGGTACTGGGCTCGAACCAGTGACCCCCAGCTTGTCGAGCTGGTGCTCTCCCAACTGAGCTAACCGCCCCGGGGCCAGGACTGTAGCCGAATCGTGGTTGCCGGAGCCGGCTGAAACGGCCCAGTGGCAGCGCCGTGGCAGCCGCTTGCTGAACGCCGCCCTCGCCCTTGCAGACGATCCACATCGACTCTCACTGCAGCGGCACGGGTTCGAATCCCGTGCGGGCTGAAATCACTCCAACCGCCGAATGAGTGACTTCAGCGGAGTAACAGGGGAATCTCGAGTCGGACCAATGGTGCATAGTCACGGTTTCGTCCGAAACCGCGACCCGACGCTTGATTGAGCCCACAGAGGCTGCGAAGCTCTGAAGGTTGTGGCTCGCGCGGCTGGTACATCCCCGGAACTTGGTCTTCGACTGCTTCTTGCCGGCGGGAACTCGACGACTTCGCGACGGTGTTCACAGCCGCGGACCGCGAGGACGCGGCGGCGGCCCGCCCAGCGGTGAAGGCCGTGTGAGCTGCTGATGTGGGCGTCGTTCGGCTGGGGAACGCTGGCGGCGTCCACGCTTGTGATCGGCGCGATCCTTGCGATCGTCTTTCGTATCAGCGTCCGCTGGATCGGGCTGATCACGGCCTTCGGCGTAGGCGTGCTGATCAGCGCGGTCGCGTTCGATCTCGTCGAGGAGGCGGCCAACACGGCAACCGCGAACCAGTCCGTCTATCTGGGCATCTTCGCCGGGTGCGGGGTGTTCTTCGGTGGCGACTGGCTCATCGACCGCTCGGGCGGGAGTCAGCGTAAGGACCCCGCAGGCGCCCAGAAGGACGGTTCCGCGCTTGCCATCGTGCTCGGATCCGTGCTCGACGGGATTCCGGAGTCGATGGTCATCGGTCTCACGATCTACGCGGGGGGAGAGGTCGGCGCCGCCTACCTGAGCGCCGTCTTCATCTCCAACCTGCCCGAGTCGATCTCCTCGACGACCGGTCTCGTCTCAGGGGGCTGGAAGAAGGCTCGGGTCCTCTGGATGTGGATCGGGATCACCCTGGTCTCAGGGCTCGCTTCGCTCGCGGGCTACAGCTTCTTCCAGCACTCGTCGCCGAACACGGTCGCGTTCGTTCTTGCATTCGCAGCGGGTGCGATCCTCACGATGCTCTCGGACACGATGATGCCCCAGGCGTACGAACATGGTGGCAAGCTCGTCGGGGTGGTCACGACACTCGGCTTCGCGACCGCATTCCTGATCCACACGCTCGATTGACCCAGCTGGTGACACCGCCAGCCATGGCCCCGATGTGGCGGTCGCCGCTACTCCGCTGTGGCGCGTGCGGGCAGTCTGTCGCCGCGCGTTCGTAACACGGCGACGACAGCGATCACGAGGTAGCCGAAGGCAGCGACCTTGGGAGCGATGAAGGCAAGGACGATCACGCCGACGTAGAAGCCGATGTTGGGCGTGGTCGCGAGCGTGATCGCGGTGATCTCCTTCTCGGTCACCTCGGGCTTGAGGACGTTGCGGTCGCGGACAATCGAGGCCCACATGACCCCGAGGAGGGCTGAGATCACAAGCAGCGTCCCACCGTAGAAGATCACTGCTGCTCGCTCTGCGTCATTGTCATGGATCGCCTCGGCCATCAGCTTCGTCGGGAAGGGCAGAAACGACACCGCCATCAGCAGCAAGAGGTTGATCAGCATCAGCTGTCTGTTCGCGTACTGCAAGCGCCGGAAGATCCCGTGGTGTGCAAGCCAGATCCCCCCGATCGTGATGAAGCTCGTCACATAGGCGAGATACGACGGCCACTGGTGGGCGATACCGCTCCAAAGATCGGTGAACTCTGACTCGGGAACGCTGATCTCGAGGATGAGCAGCGTGATCGCGATAGCGAAGACACCGTCACTGAACGCCTCCATGCGGCCGGTGCCCCAGTAGTCGTTCATTCGCTGGGTTCGCTTCGCCTTCGGGCTCCCGACTCCTACGCCGTGGGCACAGCCGGTCAGCTCGCGCCGGAGCCGCGAAGCGTCGATCCGACGAGCGGCCGAACGACGTCTTGGGCGTGGCTGCGCGCTTAGTCGGAAGCCGGATCCGAAATCGTGAGCCGGCGGTCGATCGCTCCGAGGCCTGTCAGCTCGACGATCTCGACTGCTTCGGACCTGGTCTTGACACCGAGCTTGTGGTAGATCGAAGCGACCTGAGTCTTGACGGTTGGGCGTGAGAGGTGAAGGTGATCAGCGATCTCCTGGAGCGAAAGATGCGTCGGCAGGAAAGAGATAAGCCGAAGCTCGGCCGGAGTTAGCTTGTAGTCCTCTCCTCGCCTGATCCGCTCTTCGAGTCGCTGCAACCTGGCAGGAAGCGTTCCGGCGTCGGGGTAGCCCTCGAGTGCGTCACTCGCGACCAGCGCGAACTCGAGAGCGCCGGCGAGGTCGCCGAGGTTCAGGCTGATATCGGCGCAGTGCAGCGCGCAATCGGCTTCGAGCCACGGGACTCCGTGGAGCAATGGGCCGAGTCGCCGGACATGGTCGAGCTGGCGCGCGGCCGCCGTGTGGTCACCGCGCTGCTGGTTCGCCAGCGCTCCTGCCGCGTAGGCGATTGCGCTCTGGGCTGCGTCCTCGAGACGCGCTTCTTCGATCACCTGTAGCGCTTCGACCGCCCATCTCTGCGCGTTTCGCCGATCGCCGATGTCTGTGGCCGCGAAGGCCATGTAGCTGAGACAGTAGAGCCGCACATGCGCGAGCTCTGGCCGGTGGCCCGATAGAGCGAGTGCCTCGCCGAACACATCGATCGCTTCTTGCGGTCGGCCCAGGAGAGCATTCGCCGTCCCCAGGGCGCGGCAGGCGCTAAGAAGCCGGCGGGTGCCATCGGTCTTCTCCGCGATGTAGACAAACTCGGCGTCGCGCAGCATCCCGTGGATCCCGTCGGGAGCGACGGCACTACGGACATTCGCGAGTGCCGAACGAAGCGAGGTCGCCCCGTCAGCGGATGCAACATCGAGCGGCCTCCGCTCGGCGGCAGCGACGAACCGCTTCGCTCGGACAGGATCGCCGAGGAGCACGGACACCCAGGCTGCCGCGATCGACAGCTGGGCGTCCGATTCGATCTCCTCGTCGGTGCAGCGGTCGAGCCAGAGCCTCAACGTCTCGACCCGTCCTCGACCTGCGAGCTCGTCCCAGTGCCCGTGCGCGATCCTGCCGGCCTGCGCGAGATCGCCGCTCTCGTGCGCGTAGGCGAACGCCTCGTCAGGGCTACCGTGCAGCTCGCACCAGTCTGCTGCCCGCTTCAGGTACGCGGAGAGCAACTCGGGATCGCGACGTTTGAGCTCCGCTCGGAGGAAGTCACTGAACAGGTGGTGGTAGCGGTACCACTCGCCGCGATCGTCGAGCGGGACGACGAACGCATTCGAGCGTGCGAGGGCCTCGAGCGAATCGGTCGCGTCATTCGTGCCGAGCACCGCATCGCACAAGGGTGGCGTCATCCGGTCGAGGATCGACGTACCGAGCAGGAACGTTCTGAGATTGTCCGGCTGGCGCTCGATCACCTCTTCCAGGAGGTAGTCGGCGATCTGCGGTTGAGTGCCGGTCAGACCGGCCGCGCTCACGTCCGCATCGTCGCGGTCTCGCGACGAGAGCGCTGCCAGCGCGACCGCGGCGGCCCACCCCTCCGTCCGCTCGCGCAAGACCTCGGCCGTCTCCTCCGACAGCTCCAGACCACCGAGGCCGGCAACGGCTTGGGTCTCCTCCTCGTCCAGGGCGAGATGCGCGACCCCGACCTCGACCAGATCGCCGCGTGCACGGAGGCGAGCGAGCCGCAGTCCCGGATCGCCACGGGTGACCAGCATCAGCTGAGAGCCGGATGGCACCTGTTCGACGAGGAACGCGAGGATCGAGCGGCTGCTCTTGGTCGTGATGAGGTGAACGTCGTCCAGCACCAACACGAACGGATCACGCTCACCGAGCTCGGCAGCCAGGAGGGGAAGGGCGACCTCGACGATCCTCGGCGTCCTTCGTGACAACTCCTCGAGAAGGTCACCGCCGACCGGGCTAGTGCGCTCGAGCACCGCCGCGACGTGGGCGAGCAGCGCCACGGGGTCGTTGTCGCCGTATGCGAGCTGCACCCAGCCGCTGTCCCTCGGATCCAGGTCGCTCCACTGCGCGGCAAGAGTCGATTTCCCGTAACCCGCCGGAGCAGAAACCAGCACTACCCGGCTGCGCTGCGCGACCTCCTGCAACGGAGCGAGTCGGGCTCGCGGTACCGCATCGGACCGCACGGGCGGAACCAGCACCGCCGAGGCTTTCAGCAGACGCCGACGCTCGCGAGGAGGAGAAGAAGTCGCGATGGCGCCGACCTACGCCTCGGCAGCACCGCGAGCCAGCGCGATCCTGAGATACACCTGGCGCTGCCGGCAAGCACCGCGGCCCGAGCGCAGGGCAAGCCCGCGGATGCTCTGACGTTCTAGATGCCAGTCATCGATCGCGGCCACGGGTCAGCCACCTTTTCACTAGCGGGCGCTTTCGGCGACGTCCGCGCTCGACTCGGATTCCGGGCGAGAATATCAGCCACTTTGGCCGATGAGAGATCGGCCGCCGCAGGCGTAGCGTTTGGCGCGTGGCAGGCCAGGTAAGAGCGCCCCGCAGGAGAGCATCGCGCACGTTGGTTCATCTGACGCCGGCCGAGACGGCTGTCCTCACTCTCCTCCCGACGCATCTAACCCTCGCCGCGATCGGCGACCACCTTGGGATCAGTCGTCCAACGGTGAAGACCCACGTCCAGCACATCTACAAGAAGCTTGGGGCCGTTAACCGAGCCGAGGCCGTGGACCTGTCCGAGAGTGCTGGCCTTCTTCCCACCGGCCCGAAATACCGGGCGACGGCGTCCGCCGTAGCCCAGAAAACTCCTGAAAGGAGAGTCCCATGACAGATACACCAGTGCTCGATCTTCTCGCGAGCATGACCGCCGATTCGATCGAGGCGTCGAGCCTCGATCCGGAGAGGTTGATGCTCGTCCGCATCGCCGCGCTCGTGGCGGTCGACGCGGCGCCGGCGTCGTACGTCGCCAACCTCGAGGTTGTCAGCGACCTCGAGATCGACCCGGATCAGGTTCGCGGCGTGCTATGCCGCAGTCGCTCCGATCGTAGGGACGGCACGCATCGTCTCGGCGCTCAGCAAGATTGTTAGAGCGCTCGATCTCGAGCTCGAGGCCGCGGAGATCGCGGCGGAGATCGAGGACTGAAGCATGAGCCAGAGGAGGCTGGAGGGGTCCGGTTTGCGCCCCTTCCGTCCGCCAACAGGGAGACGTCAAACCGACAGAAGGAGGAGTCATGAATGGTGACAATCTCGTGCTCGTGGTCGGCAGCTACTCGGTTACCGGGGCGGCAGCCGACGACTTCAAGGCGCTCAAGGCCGGGGAGGACGCCGGCGACTACCAGGTCGTCGGGGCCGTCGTGTTGAACCGCGACCCGAGCGGCAAGGTCGACGTGCAGGAGCACGGCGACGCGCACGTCGCAGGCGGCGCTGTTCTCGGCGGCACGGCGGGACTCGTGGTCGGGCTCTTCGCGCCGCCGTTGCTAGCCGCGACCGCGGTCGGAGCGGGGGTCGGCGCCGTCGTCGGCAAGCTCAAGAAGAAGCACGAGGAGAAGGAGATGGGCGTCGAGATGGAGGAGTACCTGCCCCCGGGATCCTCGGCGGTGGTAGCGGTCGTCGACGACACCTGGGCTGACAAGGTCGAGGCTGCGCTCGTCAACTCAGACAAGCGGATCAACAAGGCGATCGACAAGGGCGACTACGACGAGCTCCAGAAGGCCATCGCACAGTCGTCCGACGAGGTCACGAAGGCTGCGAACTCCTAGCCGACCGAGGCGAGAAGGGGGTGGCGCCGCGCGTCGCCCCCTCCCCGCACCCACAGACGGATAACCCGGCTCCACGGGCACACAAACCGTTGGCCCCGGGGAGACCGGATGCAATAGCAGTGCCCCCGGTGCTGCCAACGATCAAGGAGGCTGACATGGTCCTCGCTGCGAACGGTTTCTGGATCTGGACAACCCTGGCGGTCATCGCCTGGATCGCGATCGCGTTCTGGCCGGCACGAGTCGCTGCCCGCAAAGGGCACAGCTTCTTCGGCTATTTCCTGTTCAGCCTCATCTTCTTCCCGGCCGCGCTGATCGTCGCGTACATGGTGAGCGACCGGACTTCGGCCGGCATGGCCTGAACTGATCCGATGGGCGGCATGGCACAGCCGGCGGGGGATGATCGGCGCGGCGGCTGCCCGAGGTCGGCCGCTCGTTCTTCGGCGCTCTATTCATCGATTGAGGCAGGTATACGGTGTCCACTGTCGTGAGCGAGGGTGCGGGCAACACTGGCGTCACGTCGGCGCCCGCGGGGGTGAAGGTCGGCTGGGGTGTAGCCGGGATTCTGGCGACGGCCCAGTTCATCATGGTGTTGGACACGACTGTGATGAACGTGTCGATCACGCAGGTCGTGGCTGACCTCGACACGACAGTGGTGGGTCTTCAGACCGCGATCACCATGTACACGCTGGTGATGGCCGCGTTCATGCTGATCGGCGGCAAGATCGGCGATCGCTGGGGGGCGAAGCGGGCGTTCTGGATCGGGGCGCTCGTCTACGGGGCGGGGTCGCTGACGACGGCGCTGTCGCCCAATCTGGCCGTGCTGCTTGTCGGCTGGTCGCTGGTGGAGGGCCTCGGTGCGGTGCTCGTGATTCCCGCGATCGCTGCGTTGACGGCCGCGACCTATCAGGGTAAGCAGCGTGCGATTGCCTACGGAATCCTCGGCGGTGTGAGTGGAGCGTCGATGGCCGCCGGGCCGCTGATCGGGGGCTGGGTGACGGCAAATCTCTCCTGGCGCTACGTGTTCGCCGGCGAGACGGTCGTGGTGCTGATCTTGATGCTGTTCCTGAAGGTGATCCCGGCGACGGTCGGCCGCAAGAGCAAGCTCGACATCGGTGGCGCGGTGCTGTCGGCCGCCGGCCTTGGCGCGGCCGTGTTTGGCGTCTTGAAGTCGAGTCAGTGGGGATGGGTGACGGCGAAGGCCGCGGCGCCCGTTTCCCCGCTAGGCCTGTCGCCGACCCTGTGGCTGATCGCGATCGGCTCCGTTTTGCTGTGGCTGTTCGTCCGGCAGGAGGAACGGGTCAAGGAGAGCGGGAAGGAGCCGCTGCTCGATCTCGCACTTCCGAAGATCCCGAAGATGCGGGCCGGATTGGTGGTGCAATGGTGCCAGGCCTTCATCATCCAGGGCACGTTCTTCGTGATACCGCTGTACCTGCAAACGGTGCTCGGCTTCGACGCGCTGAAGACCGGCAAGACGATCCTGCCGATGTCGGTCGCAATGTTCGTGTTCGCGCTCGGCGGCTCGGCGATCACGGGGCGTTACTCGCCGAAGCTGATCGTCCAACGCGGCGTCGCAGCGATGCTCGTCGGAGAGGCCGCGCTGCTCTACTTCATCGGGCCCGAATTGAACGGATGGGGCTTCGGCATCGGGCTGGCGCTGCTCGGAGCGGGCCTCGGACTCCTTGCCTCGCAGGTCGGCAACGTGATCATGTCGTCGGTCGATCCCTCCCGCGGCGGCGAGGCGGGCGGGCTCCAGGGCACCTCGCTCAACCTCGGCGCCTCGCTCGGTGTGGCGCTCGTCGGCTCGATCCTGATCGCCTCGCTGGCGACGAACTTCTCGACCGAGGTGATGGCGAACCCGAACCTGACCGATTCGGTCAAGCAACAGGCGTCGGCGGCCGCGCAGTCAAGCGCCAACTTCGTCTCTGTCGAGCGGGTCGACCAGGCAGCCAAGGACGCCGGCGTGCCCCCAAGGCAGAGGGAGGAGCTCGTGGCCGTCTACTCCGACTCGCAGCTCAAGGCACTGCGGGCCGCGCTCGGGTTCCTCGCCCTGTTCGCGCTTCTCGCGCTGGTATGGGTCAGACGATTACCCGAGCACGCAGACCCCACCGAAGACAACAAAGGCAAGCGCTCCAAACACACGCCGGACACCGCGGGCGCGCCCGCCTAGGCCCGGGACCGAAACACCTGTATCGAAGCCGTGCCTACACACAAGCGGCAGAGGAGGACGGAGATGACGAGCGTCGAGGACGGAGAGGTCGGTTCAGCACTGCAGTCGCCGGCCGTCAAGGTCGAGCACTTCAGTGTGGCGGAGCGTGAGGCGCGGGGGAAGGCGGCACGGGCCGAGGTTCCGCGCTCGTCGCATGCAGCCTGGGAGCCCCCGCCGCACCGACCAAGCCCGGTCGAGCTGCTGGAGGAACAGGCGCAGACGCGGGTGCCGGAGCTCGTCCCGATTCGCTACGGCCGGATGCTCGTGTCCCCGTTCACGTTCTACCGAGGCGCCGCCTATCTGATGGCGTCGGATCTGGCCGGGAGGCAGCGCACTGGTCTGCACACACAGCTCTGCGGCGACGCGCATTTGTCGAACTTCGGCGTGTACGCCGCACCCGACCGCCGGCTCGTATTCAGCATCAACGACTTCGACGAGACGCTGCCGGGACCTTTCGAGTGGGATGTCAAGCGGCTCGTGGCGAGCTTCGCCGTCGCAGGCCGTGACCGAGGCTTCGACAAGAAGACGCGCGAGACGATCAATCGGACCGTGGGACAGGCGTACCGCGAGGGGGTCAGACGGTTTGCCGCGATGGGCAACCTGGCGCTCTGGTACGCACGCGTCGACGTCGACGAGGTCGCGCAAGAGTGGCTCAAGCAGGCGACGGCCAAGCAGGCAAAGCGCTACGACGCAGGCATCGCCAAGACACGCTCGAAGGACAGCCTGAAGGCGTTCGCGAAGCTGACCGAGATCGTGGATGGTGAGCCGCACATCATCAGCGACCCGCCCGTGGTCGTGCCGATCGAGGACCTCGCCTGGGCCGAGCGCGCACACGATTTCGAGGACTTCCTCAGAGGCGTGATTCGCTCCTACCGTCGGACGCTGCCGGGCGACCGGCGCAAGTTGCTCGAGCGCTACCGCTACGTGCACGCCGCTCGCAAGGTCGTCGGTGTCGGCAGCGTCGGCACCCGCGCCTTCATCATGCTCATGCTCGGCCGCGACGGCGACGACCCGCTCTTCCTGCAGTTCAAAGAGGCTGAAGCCTCGGTGCTGGAGTCGTTCCTCGGCAAGAGCGACTTCGCCAACCATGGCCAGCGCGTCGTCGAGGGGCAGCGGCTGACTCAGGCCGCGAGCGACATCATGCTCGGTTGGATCCGCGCCGAGAACCCGCTCGACAAGATCACGCGCGACTTCTACGTGCGACAGTTGTGGGACGCGAAGGGATCCGCGCAGATCGAGCTGATGGAGCCGGACCTGATGGCCACCTACGCGAAGCTCTGTGCTACCGAGCTCGCGCGCGCCCACGTGCGCTCGGGTGACGGCGTCGCCATCGCGAGCTATCTCGGAGGAGCCGACACCTTCGACCGCTCACTGGCCCTATTCGCGGAGGCCTACGCCGACCAGAACGAACGCGACTACAAGACACTCACAGACGCAGTCGAGGCCGGCAGGATCACGGCAGAAACCGGAGTCTAGGGGCCGCCCAGCGGGTCTAGAACTAGCCATCGCCGTCCTACGCCTCAGCAAGGAAAGCTGGCGAAAGCACTGGTCTAGGCGCGAGTCATCACTCACGGCAACGGTCGCCGCCGTTCACTGGCAGGCGCTCCCGGACGTCCAAGCTCGACATCGGTTTCCAGGCGCGAATATCAGCCTCTTTGGCCGATGAGAGACCAGCCGCCGCAGGCGTAGCGTTCGGCGTATGGCCAGCCAGCCGAGAGCGACAAGATGAACACGCCACCGGCTCCCGGACACAGGCGGAGGTCTCTGCGGATCGGCCGCGTGATCGTGATCTGGACGATCAACACGGTCGCGTTGATGCTGCTGGCCTGGATCCTGCAGGGCTTCTCGATCGAGAGCTGGACGAGCGGTCTGGCTCTGGCGGCGGTGCTCGGGCTGCTGAATGCGCTCGTCTGGCCGGTGCTGATTCGGGTAGCGCTGCCGTTCACTGTGATCACGCTCGGGTTCGGCGTCCTCCTTCTGAACGGCGTCTTCGTATGGCTGGCCTCGAACATCCTCTCCGACTCCGTGCAGATCAGCGGGTTGTGGACGGCGATCGTCGTCGCGATCGGCCTGACGCTGATTAACAACCTGGTGACTCTGTTCCTGGGGATCGACGACGACGACCTCTATTACCGCGAGGTGATCAAGCGACACGCGCGGAGTTCGAAAGAAGCTGCGGCGCCGACAGGAGTTCCAGGGGTACTGTTCTTGGAGATCGACGGGCTCGCGCACGACGTACTCGTGCGGGCGATGCGGGACGGGAGCGCGCCGACGATGGCCGCCTGGCTACGCGGCGGCTCTCACTCGATGATCGAGTGGGAATGTGATTGGTCGTCGCAGACCGGAGCGATGCAGTCGGGGATCCTGCAGGGCTCGAACTGGGACATGCCGGGCTTCCGTTGGTGGGAGAAGGACCGGCAGGAAGCGTTCGTCTCGAACAGCCCGAAGAACGCGAGGGAGATCGAGAAGCGCCACTCGAACGGCAAGGGCCTGCTGTTCGCGGACGGGGCCAGCAGGGCGAACCTCGTCTCGGGTGACGCACCTCACTCGATGATCACGATGAGCACCGTGCGCGAGAAGCGCGAGGGACGCGTCGGTGAGGACTACTTCGCGTTCTTCGCCAATCCCTACGACGTGACCCGCACGTTCATCCTCGTCGTCAAGGAGATCGTGGCGGAGATCTGGCAGCAGACGCAGCAGCGACGTCTGGAGATCGAGCCGCGTGTGCACCGTGGGTGGTTCCCGTACCCCCTCCTTCGCTCGTACACGAACGTCCTTCAGCGCGAGCTGGAGGTGGCGTCCACGATCCAGGATCTCTACAGCGGGCGACCGGTGATCTACACGATGTTTCTCGGCTACGACGAGGTCGCCCATCACTCGGGTGTCGAGCGGCCGGAGACGCTCCGGGAGCTTGCGAAGATCGACAGGGCGTTCGCGCGGCTCGCTCGAGCCGCCGAGGACGCCTCCCGACCCTATCGCCTCGTCGTTCTCGCCGATCATGGCCAGTCGCAGGGAGCGACGTTCAAGCAGCGCTACGGGCTTTCGCTCGGCGATCTCGTCACCGAGAAGTGCGGTGCTGACGAGGTGCTCGTACCGGGAGGCGTCGACGAGGGCTGGGGCTACCTGAACGCCGCGGCGACGGAAGGGGCCTCCTCGTCCGGTGTGTCGGGCGCGCTCGCCCGGCTCGCCACCAAGAGCTCGACCGCGAAGGATGGCACCGTCGATATCGGCGGTGCGCGGGACGAGTCGGGCCGGAAGCGCAGGCACCGGGAGAAGAAGGGGAAAGAGGGGCCGCCCGAGGTGACCGTGATGGCGTCGGGCTGCCTCGGCCTGATCTCGTTCCCGCGCCTTGAGGGGCGGGCCACACTCGAGCAACTCGACGACCGCTACCCCGGCCTCGTCGAAGCGCTCCGCACGCACCCCGGCATCGGCTTCGTGCTCGTCCGCTCCGACAGTCGCGGAGCCGTCGTGCTCGGGGGCAGCGGCGCGAACTACCTCGATGAGAAGCGCATCGAGGGAGACGACCCGCTTGCCTCATTCGGCCCGAACGCCGCACTACACGTGAAGCGCACCGATACCTTCCCCCATTGCCAGGACATCATGGTCAACAGCACCTATTGGACGGCCGTGGACGAGGTTGCCGCCTTCGAAGAGCTGTGCGGCTCACATGGCGGCATGGGCGGCACCCAGAACCATCCCTTCATCCTCAGCCCCTCAGACTGGACGCCGCCATCGCAGCAGATCGTCGGCGCCGAGAACGTCCACCTCCAGTTCGTGCGCTGGCTCGTCGACCTCGGCCAAACGGCCTACCATGACCTGCCGGACGTCCCGCACCGACTCGTCGCGACGTCGACTACCGACCCAAGCGAATCGCAGGCGCGATGGTAGGCCGGCCCCTGCAGATCGTGATCACGTTCAAGTCGCTGCTGCTTGCTGTCGCGCTCTTCCTGCTGACGTGGGCCGTCGTCTCGATCCGCGACACGCTGGTGGTGGTTTTCGTGGGGATCTTCCTCGGGCTCGTCTTCGAGGGTCCGGTGAGGCTTGTGGAGCGCAAGACGCGCCTGGGGCGCGGCATGTCTGCCACGGTCACCGTGATCGGCGCCCTCGTCGTCGTGACACTCCTGGGGCTCGTTCTCCTCAAGCCGCTGCTCGAAGGGATGCAGTCCTTCCTCAAGGACCTGCCGCAGACGGTC